>NZ_CAHLAR010000001.1 GCF_903652925.1 Achromobacter anxifer
ACCGAGCCGCCGGTGTCGCCGCCCAGCGCCAGCGGCGCCAGGCCGGCGGCCACGGCCACGCCTGCGCCGCTGGACGAACCGCCCGGCGCACGCGCGGCCTGCGCATCCCAGGGGTTGCGCGCCGTGCCTTGGGTCGGGTTCTGGCCCGACAGGCCGAAGGCGAATTCGGTCATGCGGGTCTTGCCCAGCACCACCATGCCTTGAGCGGCCAGCTTGTGCAGCGCCGCCGCCGTCTCGCCGCTGATCCGGCCCTGCAAGGCTTGCGAACCCAGGCTCGCGCTGACGCCTTCCCATTGCACGCTGTCCTTCACCGCCACCGGCACGCCATGCAGCGGACCCAGCAGCATGCCCGCATCGCGCAGGCGGTCGGCGGCGTCGGCCTGGGCCAGCGCGCGCTCGGCCGTGACTTCGCTGAAGGCGGCGAGCGCGGGGGCGCGCTCGATGCGGTCCAGGAAGTGGGTGGTGAGCTGGCGCGAACTCAGTTCGCGCCGGCGGAGGGCGCCGGCCAGGGTCTGGGCGTCTTGGAAGTGCAGGGC
Source organism: Achromobacter anxifer (assembly GCF_903652925.1). Lineage (GTDB taxonomy): Bacteria > Pseudomonadota > Gammaproteobacteria > Burkholderiales > Burkholderiaceae_B > Achromobacter > Achromobacter anxifer. The sequence continues at coordinate 537 of NZ_CAHLAR010000001.1, forward strand.
GGTGTCTTGTGCTGGCATGGGTCTCATCGGAAAAGAAAAAGCTTTCCGGTCCTTGGTGAACCGGAAAGCGCGCGGACGTGATGCGGATCGTGGCTTATTACTTCAGGGTCTGGCCCTTGGTCTCGGGCATGCGGATGAAAGTGATCAGCGTGATCACGGCGCCCGCCAGCACGTAGTAGAAGAACCAGCGCTCCATGCCCTTGCTTTGCAGCCAGGTCAGCAGATAGGGCGTGGTGCCGCCCAGCAGCGCCACGACCAGGTTGTACGGCGTGCCGATGCCGACGGCGCGCACGCTGGTGGGGAACTGCTCCGACATGATGGCCGGCGCGATCGAGGTGTACATGGCGTACAGCACCAGGCCGAACAGTTCCACCGCCAGGATCGAGCCGAACGAGGGGCCCAGCGTGGTCATCAGCGGGTAGAAGAACACCAGGTAGCCGGCCGCGAAGAAGATCAGCTGCGGCTTGCGGCCGATGCGGTCGGACAGGATGCCGAACAGCGGCTGCACCAGCATGAACACGATCAGCGCGACGGTATTGGCGGCGAACGCGGTCTTGGGGTCGGCATGCACCTGGCGGATGGCGTAGGTGGGCACGTAGGCCACGAAGATGTAGAACGCGAACGTGGTCAGGATGGAAAAGCCCACGATGCGCAGCACTTCACGCGGATGGTCGCGCAGCAGGGTGCGCAGCGGCTGCTTTTCGATGCCGGCCTTCTTGGCGTGCGAGAACGCCTCGGTTTCCGGGATCGAGCGGCGGATCCACATGCCGGCCAGGCCGCCCAGCGCGCCCAGCAGGAACGGAATGCGCCAGCCCCAGGCGGCCATTTCAACCTTGCTCAGCGTCGAGGTCAGCACCCAGCCGATGGCGGATGCGGCCAGGATGCCCACGGCGGCGCTGAAGAACACGAAGCTGGAATAGAAGCCGCGCTTGTTGGGCGGCGCCATTTCGGCCAGGAAGGTCGTGGCCGAGGCATACTCTCCGCCCAGCGACAGGCCTTGCAAGAGGCGCGCGGCGGTCAGCAGTAGCGGAGCGGCCAGGCCGATGGTGGCGTAGGTGGGGGTGATGGCGATGATCAGCGAACCGCCGGCCATCATTAGGATGGTCAGGCCCAGCGCGGCCTTGCGGCCGTAGCGGTCGGAGAAAATGCCCAGCAGCCAGCCGCCCACCGGACGCATGAAGAAGCCCACGGCGAAAATGCCGAAGGTTGCCAGCAGGGCGGTGGTTTCGTTGCCTTCGGGGAAGAACTGGCTGGAAAAGAAGATGGCGAAGGACGCGTAGATGGTCCAGTCGAACCATTCGACCGCATTGCCTACACTACCGGCCAGGATGGTGCGCGAGCGGGAGACGGGCGCGGTGCCGGCCGAGGCGGCTGCCCCCTGCTGCTTGCGCAGGGGCGCTGAAGTGCTGCTCATGGAAACCTCAAATAAGAATTTATTTTTGGTCAAAAAGACCGTTTAATTTTGTGTTTTTATCAATGCGCGAACGTTAATTTAATGAATATGGACACGTCAAGTAAGGGTAAGCCCCTAGCTCCGGGCCTGGACGAGACCGATCTCGCCTGTCTGATCGCGCTGCAGGCGGACCCGCGCGCTTCCTGGCGCGAGCTGGGCGCGGCCACCGGCATCGCCGAGCGCACGGTCGCGCGCCGCATCAAGCGCCTGATGGACGCCGATGCCCTGCGTGTCATTGCCGAACCCGACCCCCTGGCCACCGGCCGGGGCGTGGTGCTGCATGCCTGGGTGCGCTGCCGTTCGGGCCGCGTGCCCGAGGTGGCGGACCAGCTGGCGCGGCTGGACATCAGCCAGCTCGTGGTCACCCTGGCCGGTTCCGCCGACCTGATGGCCGAACTGACGCTGGCGGACGCGGCCGACATGCCGCACGTGGTCACGCGCGTGCTGCCGTCCATCGACGGCGTCGAGCACGTGGAGGCGCGGCTGGTGCTGCGGCCCTTCCGCCGCGCCGGCCAATGGCGCATCCAGGCTCAACCATCGGGCGCCGCCGAGACTGCCCCGCCGCAGCAGCCCGCCGCGCTGACGGACGCCGAACAGCGCATGGTCGCGCACCTGATGCGAGACGGCCGCGCCAGCCTGGCCGAACTGGCCGAGCAGGCCGGCGTCAGCGAACCCACGGCGCAGCGCCTGCTGCAGCACATGGTGGAACGCCGCGCGCTGAGCTTCCGCGTGGAAGTGGAGCCGGCGCTGGTCGGCTTTCCGGTGGAGGCGGTGATCTCCGTGCAGGTGCGGCCGCAGGTGGTGGACGCACTGGCCGCGCATCTGGCGCTGGACCCCAACACGCGCTGCCTGTTCGGCACCAGCGGCGCGTCGCAGCTGTTCTGGCATGTGCTGTGCCGCGACAGCCTGCATCTATGGGACGTGGTGACGCGCCGCCTGGGCGAGCTGGACGGCGTGTTGCACAGCGAGGTCGGCGTGGTGATGCGGGCGCACAAGCGCTGCGGCATCGTGCGCGCCTAGCCGGCGCCCTTTCACCAGACCGCGTCGTCCGAACCTGGAGCCCGCAGATGCCGCGCGAAGCGCTGCGACAGGAAGTCGACGAAGGCCAGCGTCTTGGCCGGCAGGTTGAGGCGTTCCGGATACAGCGCATGGATGTCGGCGGGCGGCGTGCGCCAGTCCGCCAGCACCGCGCGCAGGCGGCCGGCGCGCAGGTGCTCGGCGGTTTCCCATTCCGACCGCATCACGATGCCGTGGCCGTCCAGCGCCCATTCCAGCGCGCTCTGGCCGTCATTGGAACTGAGCGGTCCGCGCACCTTCACGGTCTCCGCGCGCAGGCCCGATTCCAGGCGCCATGTGCCGTAGGCCACGTCGTTTTCGCGCACCACGATGCAGCGGTGGCGCTGCAGGTCGCCCGGCGTCCGCGGCTCGCCATAGGTGTCCAGATAGCGCGGCGACGCGCACAGCAGCCGGCGGTTGGAGGCGATCTTGCGCGCGGTCAGGCGCGCGTCGGGCAGGTCGCCGAAGCGCACCGCCACGTCGAAGCCTTCCTCGATCAGGTTCAGCGGCCTGTCGGTCAGGCGCATCTGCACTTCCACTTCCGGGTATTGGCGGGCGAAGTCCGACACCGCGGGCACGATGTGGGCGCGTCCGAAGCCGAAGGTCGCGTTCAGCCGCAACAGGCCCTGGGGCCGGGCGCGGGCGCTCGATACCGAACGTTCCAGCGCCTCCAGGTCCGTCAGGATGCGTCCGCCCTCGGCCAGGTACAGCTCGCCTTCCTGCGTGACGCTGACGCGGCGGGTGGTGCGGTTCAGCAGCCGCACGCCCAGGCGCTGTTCCAGCTTGGCCAGGCGGGTGCTGACGGCGGGCGGCGTCAGCCCCAGTTCGCGCGCGGCGGCGGACAGGTTGCCGTGCTTCACCACCAGCGAAAAGAAGGCGAGATCCGATAGGGCGTCCATGCGCTTATTTATAAACTGAATTTAATAAAGCTTTATCGCGTTCATTAATTATAAGAACCGGACCGGCCTATACACTGGACTCGCCAACATAGAGCCGCCTGACGCGGCCAAACGAGGAGACCAGGAATGAAGATCAAGAAAGCGGCCGGCGCCTTGTGCGCGGCCATCGCCGCATCCTGTTGGGTCCAGCCGGCGCTTGCCGCCGACGCCTTTCCCGCGCGCGCCGTGACGCTGATCGTGCCGTTCGCGCCCGGCGGCAGCGTGGACATCGCCGCGCGCCTGATTTCCGACGCCTGGGGCCGCGCGCTGGGCCAGAGCGTGATCGTGGAGAACCGCGCCGGCGCCTCCGGCAACATTGGCATGGCCGCGGTGGCGCGCGCCGAGCCCAACGGCTACACGCTGGCCGTCAACACCATGTCGCTGGCCATCAATCCGGCGCTGTTCCAGAGCATGCCGTTCGACACGCAGAAGGATCTGCGCTCGGTCGGCACGATAGGCACCTCGCAGCACGTGCTGACGGTGACCAACAGCCTGCCGGTCGCCAACGTGGCCGAGCTGCTGGCCTACGTGCGGGCGCGGCCCGCCAACGAGCTGAGCTTCGGTTCGGCGGGCACGGGCAGCACCTTCCACATGGCCGCGGAGTTGTTCAAGTCGGTGTCGAAGACGCAGATCCTGCACGTGCCGTACAAGGGCGGCGGCCCGGCCATGGTCGACACCATCAGCGGCCAGGTGCAGATGAGCTTTCCGGTGCTGTCCGCGGCCAAGCCGCAGGTGGACGGCAAGAAGCTCAAGGCGCTGGGCGTGACCGGCACGACCCGTTCGCCGCTGCTGCCCGACGTGCCCACCATCGCCGAGTCGGGCCTGCCCGGCTATGAGTTCAATACCTGGTTCGTGATCAGCGCGCCCGCGGGCACGCCGCAAGCGGTCATCGACACGCTGAACGCCAAGCTCGAACAGGCGCTGCGTTCGCCGGAACTGGCGCAGCGCATGGGCCGGGAAGGCTTCGATCCGCTGATTTCCTCGCCGGCCAAGACCGACGCCATGGTGGCCGCCGAGATGACGCGCTGGGCCGGCATCGTCAAGGACGCCGGCATCCAGGCCAACTGACATTCCATCGAAGGACGCAAGACATGCGCGGCATGACGCTGTACGACAAACTGGTGGCCAGCCATGAGGTGGCCCGCATCGACGACGAGCACATCCTGCTTTACGTCGACCTGCACATCATGAACGAATACACCAGCCCGCAAGCCTTCAGCGGCCTGGCCGCGCGCGGGCGCGGCGTGCTGCGCCCGAGGCAGCAGATGGCGGTGGTGGACCACATCATCCCGACGCATCCGGTACCGGCGGCGCTGCGCGTGATCGCCGACGACGCGTCATCGCGCCAGGCGCTCAACCTCAAGCGCAATTGCGAAGCGCAGGACATCGCGCTGTTCGACACGACCGATCCGCTGCAAGGCATCGAGCACGTGATCGCGCCCGAGCACGGCATGATCCTGCCGGGCATGGTGGTGCTGTGCGGCGACAGCCACACCACCACCTACGGCGCGCTGGGGGCGCTGGGCTTCGGCATCGGCACCTCCGAGGTCGAGCACGTGCTGGCCACGCAGACGCTGGCCTACCGCGTGGCGCGCAACATGCGCATCCGCATCGACGGCGCGCTGCCGGCCGGCGTCACCGCCAAGGACCTGGTGATCTGCGTGGTGCATCGCATCGGCGCGCAGGGCGCGCGCGGGCATGCGGTGGAGTACTGCGGCGAGGCCATCGCCGCGCTGTCCGCCGAGGCCCGCATGACCTTGTGCAACATGACGGTGGAGGCTGGCGCCCGCGCCGCGCTGATCGCGCCGGATGCGGTCACCGACGCCTACGTCGCCGCGCATGCGCCTGAACTGCAGGGCGAGGCGCTGGCGCAGGCGCGCGCCCACTGGACCACGCTGCGCACGGACGCGGATGCCGTGTTCGATGCCGAGCACGTGATGGACGCGGCGGCGGTCGCGCCCTTCGTCACCTGGGGCACCAGCCCGGACCAGGCCATGCCGGTGGACGGCGTGGTGCCTGATCCGCAAGCCGAGCCCGACGCGCTGGCCCGCCTGGCGCTGGAGAAGGCCATGGACTACATCGGCCTGGCGCCGGGTATGCCGATAGCCGGCCTGCCGATAGACCGCGTGTTCATCGGCTCCTGCACCAACGGGCGCATCGAGGACCTGCGCGCCGCCGCGGCCGTGGTGCGCGGCCGCAAGGTGGCCGCCGGCGTGCGCGCCATGGTGGTGCCCGGATCGGGCGCGGTGCGCGCCCAGGCCGAGGCCGAGGGCGTGGCGGCGCAATTGATCGAGGCGGGCTTCGAATGGCGCCAGCCGGGCTGTTCCATGTGCCTGGCCATGAACGACGACGTGCTGAGCCCGGGCGAGCGCTGCGCCTCCACCACCAACCGCAATTTCGAGGGCCGGCAGGGGCGCGCGGGCCGCACGCACCTGATGAGCCCCGCCATGGCTGCCGCCGCCGCGCTGGCCGGCCGCATCGTCGACGTACGCGCCTGGGAGCAACAAGCATGACCGCAACGATGGAAGGCATTGCCGCGCCGCTGCCTTTTTCCAATCTGGACACCGACCAGATCATGCCCAAGCAGTTCCTGCGCATCATCGACAAGGCAGGGCTGGACCGGGGGCTGCTGCATGATCTGCGCTTTGACGGGAATGGCGCGCCCAGGGCCGACTTCGTGCTGAACCGGCCGGCCTATGCCGGCGCGTCCATCGTGGTGGCGGGGCCGAATTTCGGCTGCGGTTCCAGCCGCGAGCACGCCGTGTGGGGCTTGCAGCAGTTCGGCATCCGCGCCGTGATCGCGCCCAGCTTCGGCGAGATCTTCTACTTCAATGCGGTGAATAATGGCCTCTTGCTGATCAGCCTGGCGCCGGCCGAGATCGACGCCCTGCTGGCCCAGGTGTCGGTTGCGGCCAGCAACCGCGTGCAGATCGACGTGGCTGCCGGGCGCGTCACGGCCGCGGACGGCTGGACGGCGGACTTCACGCTGCCGGAGCGGCATCGCCGCATGTACGTCCAGGGGCAGGACATGGTGGGCGCATCATTGCAGCAGCTGGACGAGGTGGAACGTTTCGAGGCCCGCCATTGGGCGAGCCATCCGTGGATGAAAGACCTGGCGCGCCGCGTGCGCGACCGCCTGGACCGAGAGGCCGTATGACCGCATTCTTCGACCTGCCCGTGCGCCGCATCGCCGCCAACGGCGTGGAGATCGCCGCCCGGGTCGGCGGTTCGGGACCGCCGCTGCTGCTGTTGCACGGGCATCCCCAGACCCACGCCATCTGGCACCGCGTCTGGCCGGAACTGACGCGCCACCGCACTTGCGTGGCGGCGGACCTGCGCGGCTACGGGGACAGCGGCAAGCCCGCCGCGTCGCCGGACCACTCGGCCCATTCCAAGCGCGAGATGGCGGCCGACATGGTCGGGCTGATGCGGGCCTTGGGGCACGAACGCTTCGAAGTGCTGGCGCACGACCGCGGCGCGCGGGTGGCGCACCGGCTGGCGCTGGACCATCCCGCCGTCGTCAGCCGCATGATGCTGCTGGACATTGCGCCCACGCTGGACATGTACGAAGGCACCACGCGCGCCTTCGCCCAGGCCTATTTCCACTGGTTCTGGCTGATCCAGCCCGCGCCCTTGCCCGAGACCATGATCGAGCGCGATCCGGTGTTCTACCTGCGTTCCGTGATGGGCGGCAGGCCTGGCGGGCTGGCGCACTTTTCCGCCGAGGCCATGGCCGAATACGAGCGCACGGCGCGCCTGCCCGGCTGGGCCACCGGCCTTTGCGAGGACTACCGCGCGTCCGCCACGCTGGACCTGGAGCATGACCGCGCCGGCCGGGCAGCCGGCGAGCGCCTGCGCCTGCCGCTGCGCGTGCTGTGGGGCGAGCGCGGCGCGGTGGGCCGGAACTTCGACGTGCTGGCGCTGTGGCGCGGGGTGGCGGACGAGGTTTCCGGCGGTCCGCTGCCGGGCGCGCACTATCTGGCGGAAGAGTGTCCGGACGCGTTGCTGGAGCAGGCGGCGGCGTTCTTCGAATGGGACCGGGACGGCCGTTCCGAGGCGGCCGCGTCCTGAATTCAGGGGCGTTTTGTGGCGTCTAGCACCCCGCGCGCGGGCTGGCAGCCAAGCCCGGGCGGGGCATAGGGCCTTCCAAAAGGGGACGCACTGCGGGTGTTAACCTACGCCCGATGAATCAGCACCACGTCGACCTTTCCAAACTTCCCGATGCCGAAGACGCGCAACGCGCCTTCAAGGCCTCGGATTCGCCCTGCGTGGCCGTCTGCTCCACCTTGTTCGACGACATTTGCCGCGGCTGCGGCCGCACCGCCATGGAAGTCGCCAACTGGGTCTTCATGACGGAAGAGGAAAAGCGCGAAGTCTGGGTGCGCATCACGGCGCAAGGGTATCCCCGCCGCAACAATTAGCGCCGGGCCTGCGGGCCGTCTTGGGCATGTCACATGGCGCGGGCTAAATCGCGCTATTGCCCACTTCCGGCCCCATCATGCGCATCGTCCTGGTCACGGATGCCTGGCATCCGCAAGTCAACGGCGTCGTCCGCACCTGGACGACCATGCAGCAGATCCTCGGAGAATGGGGCCACGAACTGATCGTGGTGAACCCGCAAGGCAGCCGCACCGTGCCGGCGCCTTCCGAGCCGGACCTGCGGCTGTGTTTGCAGCCCCGCCGGCAATTGCGCCGCATCCTGGGCGACATCGTGCCCGACGCCCTGCACATCGCCACCGAAGGCCCGCTGGGCCTGGCCGCGCGCCGCATGGCGCTGAAGCGGGGCTGGCGCTTCACGACCTCGTTCCACACCATGTTCCCGGACTACCTGCAGGCGCGCATGGGCATACCGGCGGCCTTGCCCTGGCGCTATCTGCGCTGGTTCCACCGGCCTTCGCAGCGCGTGCTGGTGCCCACGCCCACGGTGCGCGACGTGCTGGCGCGGCGCGGTCTGGCCAACCTGCAGATCTGGTCGCGCGGGGTGGATCCGCGCAAGTTCCAGCCCGGCGCCGGCCCGGCCTTCCCGGAGCTGCCCCGTCCCGTATTCCTGAGCGTGGGCCGCGTGGCGCGCGAGAAGAACCTGGACGCCTTTCTGTCGCTGGACCTGCCGGGCAGCAAGGTGGTGGTGGGCGCGGGGCCGGACGAGGCGCGGCTGAAGAAGCGCTTTCCCGACGCGGTCTTCCTGGGCATGCGGCACGACGACGCGCTGCCGGCGCTGTATGGGTCGGCGGACGTCTTCGTGTTTCCCAGCCTGACTGACACCTTCGGCCTGGTCATGTTGGAAGCCATGGCCTGCGGCACGCCGGTGGCGGCGTTCCGCAGCGAGGCGCCGCTGGCGGTGGTGACCCAGGGCGTCACAGGTTTCCTGGACGAGGACCTGGCCCACGCCTGCCGCGCCGCGCTGACGCTGGACCGCCACGCGGTGCGCGAACACGCGCTGACGCGCAGCTGGGATTCGGTGGCCTCGACCCTGCTGGCCGCACTGGTGCCGCTGGACGGGAGCGTCCGCGGGGCGGAACATGCGGAGGCGTCGTGCGTGCCCGAAGGGGCCGTGCTGGGACGGCGGCCCGGCGGCGAAATGCCCGTCAGGGAACCAGGGGTTTGATCCCTGGCGGCCGGTTCCCGGGTACAATGCGCGGCAATCCTGAGGAGCGTTGCGACGACCCTGCGGTACCCGCCAGCCGGCAAGGCATGCGGGCCAGGCTCGCCAGGCTCAGGAATCCTTGTTCAAGCGGCGCGCTTCGCGCGGCGCTACAGCAACGGCGCTCACCTTTGTCGCATATGGCGGGAAAGGCGAGCACTCGACCTTCGTGGTGTCTTCGCGTTGTCCGGCCATATCGTGCGCCGTTCGTATTTCACGTGGAGCCTACACACCATGAATGCTGTGACCGATAAATCCTTCTCCGACTACCTCGTCGCCGACATGTCGCTGGCCGGCTGGGGCCGCCGCGAACTCGCCATCGCCGAAACCGAAATGCCCGGCCTGATGGCCATCCGCGAGGAATTCGCCGCCAAGCAGCCGCTCAAGGGCGCGCGCATCGCCGGCAGCCTGCACATGACCATCCAGACCGGCGTGCTGATCGAAACGCTGGTGGCGCTGGGCGCCGAAGTGCGCTGGGCCTCGTGCAACATCTTCTCCACGCAGGACCACGCCGCCGCCGCCATCGCCGCGTCGGGCACGCCGGTCTTCGCCGTCAAGGGCGAGACGCTGGAAGAGTACTGGCAGTACACCCATAAGATCTTCGAATGGCCCAATGGCGAAAACGCCAACATGATCCTCGACGACGGCGGTGACGCCACGCTGATGCTGCACCTGGGCACCAAGGCCGAGAAGGACATCTCGGTGCTGGCCAACCCGGGCAGCGACGAAGAGCGCATCCTGTTCGCCGCCATCAAGGAAACCCTCAAGCGCGATCCCAAGTGGTATTCGACCCGCCTGGCCCTGATCAAGGGCGTGACGGAAGAAACCACCACAGGCGTGCACCGCCTGTACCAGATGTCGCAGAAGGGCGAGCTGGCCTTCGCCGCCATCAACGTCAACGACTCGGTTACCAAGTCCAAGTTCGACAATCTGTACGGCTGCCGCGAATCGCTGGTCGACGGCATCAAGCGCGCCACCGACGTGATGGTCGCCGGCAAGGTGGCCGTCGTGGCCGGCTACGGCGACGTGGGCAAGGGCTGCGCCCAGGCGCTGGTCGCGCTGCGCGCCCAGGTCTGGGTCACCGAAGTCGACCCGATCTGCGCCCTGCAGGCCGCCATGGAAGGCTTCAAGGTCGTGACCATGGAAGAAGCCGCCGCGCACGGCGACATCTTCGTCACCGCCACCGGCAACTACCACGTCATCACGCGTGAGCACATGAACGCCATGAAGGACCAGGCCATCGTGTGCAACATCGGCCACTTCGACAACGAAATCGACGTCGCCAGCCTGGCCGACTGCAAGTGGGAAGAGATCAAGCCGCAGGTCGACCACGTCATCTTCCCGGACGGCAAGCGCATCATCCTGCTGGCCCAGGGCCGCCTGGTGAACCTGGGTTGCGCCACCGGCCACCCCTCGTTCGTGATGTCGTCCTCGTTCGCCAACCAGACGATCGCCCAGATCGAACTGTTCACGCGCAACGAAGCCTACACGTCCGGCCAGGTCTACGTGCTGCCCAAGCACCTGGACGAGAAGGTCGCCCGCCTGCACCTGAAGAAGCTGGGCGTCAAGCTGACGACCCTGCGCCAGGACCAGGCCGACTACATCAACGTGCCGGTGCAAGGCCCCTACAAGCCCGAGCACTATCGCTATTGATGGTTGTAGCAAAATAGGAAAGTGCCGCGCCATGTCGGCGCGGGCTTTCCGGTCTGCGGGGCCCCTGTCGCGAACGTATCGCCGTGGCGGGGCCAGCGGGCTCACAACAGGAGATCGAACATGGCCTTGATACTCGTCTGGATCCTGAACGCGGTGGCCCTGCTGGTGGTGGCCTACCTGCTGCCCGGCATCACCGTGGCCAGCTTCGGCTCGGCGCTCATCGCCGCGCTGGTGCTGGGTCTGGTGAACATGCTGGTCAAGCCGGTGCTGGTGCTGCTGACGCTGCCCATCACGATCGTCACGCTCGGTCTCTTCCTCATCGTCATCAACGCCTTGTTGTTCTGGTTCGTCGGCTCCGTGCTGAAGGGCTTCCAGGTCAACGGGTTCTGGTGGGCCGTGGGCGGTGCGATTCTCTACAGCATCATCTCCGGCCTGCTCACCAAGCTGATCCCCTGAATGCCGCCCACCCCCGAAGCGCTGCGCGCTTCCCCCTCAAGGGGGCGCCGCTGCGGACCGGCAAAGCCGGCTCCGCGCGGCCCTGCGGGGCCTCAGGCATCGCGGGTAATGTGCTGCGCCATGGATAACTAATATGTCCGATTCGATTTCCCCTGCTTTCAGTCTGGAATTTTTCCCGCCGCGCGACCTGGCCGGCCAGGAACGGCTGGTGCGCGCGGCCAAGCAGATGCTGGCCATCCAGCCCAAGTACGTCAGCGTGACCTTCGGCGCGGGCGGTTCCACCCGCGCCGGCACGGCGGACGCCGTGCGCACGCTGCGCAACCTGGGCTGCGAGGCGGCGCCGCACCTGTCGTGCGTCGGCGCCACGCGCCAGGATCTGCGGGACATACTCCAGGCCTACAAGAACGAGGGCGTGCGGCGCGTGGTCGCCCTGCGCGGCGACCTGCCCTCGGGCATGGGCGGCGACGCGGGCGAGTTGCGCTACGCCAACGAGCTGGTGTCGTTCATCCGCGAGGAAACGGGCGACTGGTTCCACATCGAAGTGGCGGCCTATCCCGAAATGCATCCCCAGGCGGCCAATCCCTCGGCCGACCTGAACCATTTCGTGAACAAGGTGAAGGCCGGCGCCGACGCGGCCATCACGCAGTACTTCTTCAATGCCGACGCCTACTTCGACTTCGTCGATCGGGCCCAGGCCAAGGGAGTCCGCGTGCCCATCGTGCCGGGCATCATGCCCATCACGAACCACACGCAGCTGCTGCGTTTCTCCGAAATGTGCGGCGCGGAAGTGCCGCGCTGGATCCGTCTGCGCCTGGCCGAGTTCGGCGACGACAAGGCTTCCATCCGCGCCTTCGGCGTGGACGTGGTGACCGAGCTGTGCCAGACCCTGCTGGACAACGGCGCGCCGGGCTTGCATTTCTACACCCTGAACCACGCGGAAGCGCCACTGGCGGTGTGGAAGGAACTGTCGCTGCAGGCATAGCAACGGCAGCGCGCCTGGCAACCGCCATAAAGGCCGAGCCCACCCGCGAGGGTGGGCTTTTCTTTGGGCGCGCGCCGTTGTGGGCGTGTACCGTTGCCGCTTACTCCGGCTGTATGCCCGCCTGCCGGATCTGCTGGCCCCAGGACTCGTACTGGGACCGCACGAACTGCTGCAGCGGTTCGCCCGTGGCCAGATCGGGCTCCATGCCCATGGCGCGCAGCTTTTCCTGGACCGCCGGGTCGCGCATCGTCTGCGTCAATTGCTCGGACCACCACTTGGCGGCCTCGGGCGCCAGCCCGGCTGGACCGGCCACGCCGATCCAGCCGGTCAGGTCCAGGCTGCCCATGCCCAGCTCCTGGGCGGTGGGCACGGACGGCAGGATGGTCGAGCGCTTGGTGGACACCAGGGCCACCGCGTTCAGGTTGCCGGCGCGGATCTGCGGCAGCACCGCGCCCAGGTCGGCGGCCACGAAGTCGATGCGTCCGCCCATCAGGTCGGTGACCGCCGCCGGCTGGCCTTTGTAAGGCACACCCAGCACCTCGGCGCCCGCGGCGCGGCTGAAGGCCGCGGCCACGACCTGGCCCGTGCCCGAGCCGTAGCCGCTGGTCACCGCGTTCGGCTTGGCCTTGGCCGCCGCCACCAGTTGGCGCGCGTCGCCATGCTGGCCGGCCGCGCTGGTGACGATCACGACGTCGAAGCGGACCACGCGCCCGACCTGGGTGAAGTCCTTCATGGCGTCATAGCGCTGGAAGGCCTTGGACAGATAGGGGCCGGAGGAACTGGTGGCGCTGGAACTCGGCATCATGGTGTAGCCGTCCGGCGTGGCCCGCGCCACCGTGTCCACGCCCAGCACGCCCAGCGCGCCGGGCTTGTTCTCGACGATGATCTGCGCGCCGCTGCGGGCGCGGATGCTGTCGACCACCACGCGCGACACGTTGTCGATGGTGCTGCCGGCGGGAAAGCCGACCACGAAATGGATGGGCTTGTCCGTCTGCGGGTAAGCGGAGGCGGCGCCCGCCAGGGCGGGCAAGCACAGCGCGGCGGCGATCAGGGCGGATGCGATGTTGTTTTTCATGTTTGTCTCCTCGTGCTTGAAACCTGGGTTCAGGGCGTCCGGCCGGCCCGGGCTTGCGCCAGGATCTCGGCCGTGTGTTCGCCCAGCCCGGGCGGATGCCGCCGGATCTCTGCCGGCGTGCGGCTGAATCTGACGGGCAGGCCCGCCTGGATCAGATGTCCTTCTGTCGGATGCTCGGACTCATGCCAGAAGCCGGTGGCGCGCAGGTGCGGGTCGGCCAGCAGTTCCTCGAAACCGTTGACCGGCGCATAGGGGATGTCGGCGGTGGCCAGCAGCTCGGTCCATTGCGCGGTGGTGCGCTCGCCCAGCACGCTTTCGACGTAGCGGTACAGCTCGGGGAAATGCTTGCTGCGGCTGTTGAGCGTCAGGTAGCGCGGGTCTTCTGCCATCTCGGGATTGCCAGCCAGGGCGAAGAAGCGCTGCCATTGCGGCGTGGTGTAGGGCACCACGCTCATATAGCCATCGCGCGTGCGGAAGGGGCGGCGGTACTCGTTCAACAGGCGCGTGTAGCCCGCCGGCCCTTCGGGCGGCACGAAGGTCAGTCCGGCCAGGTGTTCGGGCGCCAGGAAGGCCACCATGCATTCGAACATCGGCACTTCGACGGCCTGGCCGCCCGCGCCGCGCTCGCGCGCCAGCAGCGCGCTGGTTACGGCGTTGGCCACGTACAGCGCCACCACCTTGTCGGCGACCACGGAGTTCACGTAGCGCGGCGCGTCCGCGCCGGCGCCGCCTTGCAGCCAGGCCATGCCGGACGCGGCCTGGATGGTGTCGTCGATGGCGGCGCGGCCCGCGTAGGGGCCTTGTTCCGAATAGCCGTAGCAGGCGCAATACACCAGCTCGGGAAAGCGCGCCTGCAGCGTCGCGTAGTCCAGGCCCAGGCGGCGCATGGCGGGTGCGCGCATGTTGGAGATGAAGACGTCCGCGCCGCCGATCAGCGCTTCCAGCTGGGCGCGGCCCTCGGCGGTCTTGGCGTCGATCACGGCGCTGCGCTTGTTGCGGTTCAGGTTCAGATGGGTATGGCTCATGGCGGCGTGGCGCTGGGGCGTGACGTGGCGGAACACGTCGCCCTCCGCGGATTCCACCTTGATCACGTCGGCGCCCATGTCGCCCAGCATCTGGGTGGCCATCGGCCCCATGCCGACGCTGGTCATGTCGATGACGCGTATGCCGTGCAGCGGTCCGGGCATGGTCAGTCCTCCCCCAGCAGTCGGCGGGCCAGCCGCAGGTGCGGCCGGTCGATCATCTTGCCGTCCAGCCGCAAGGTGCCCGCGCCCGGGTTGGCGGCGAACGCGGCGATGACCGCGCGGGCCCATTGCAGCTGCTCCGCGTCCGGGCTAAGCGCCGCGTTGACGGCTTCGACATGGCGCGGATGGATCGCCATCTTGGCGACGAAGCCGTCACGGAACGCCTCTGCGGCTTCGGCGGCCAGCACCTCGGGCGCGTCCAGGTCGACGCAGACCGTGTCGATGGCGCGCACGCCGGCGGCGGCGGCCGACATCAGGCACAGCGAGCGCGCCAGGCGGAAGGGCTCGGTGTAGCGGCCCGCGTCGCGGTTGCGCAGCGCGCCGACGTCGGCGGCCAGGTCCTCGGCGCCCCACGACAGGCCCCACAGCCGGGGTGTGGCGTCGCGGTAGTCATGCAGTCCGAACAGCGACTGCGCGGTTTCGGTGACGATGGCCAGGATGCGGGTGGCGCCCGGCGCCGTGCCGGCGGCCGCTTCGAAGGCGTCCAGATAGTGCGACAGGTGCAGCAGGCCGGCGCGGCCGGCGCACTTGGGCAGCACGATGCCGTAGGGCGCGGCGGGCATCACCGCGGCCAGGTCGGCCAGGGCGTCGCCGCCATCCAGCGCGTTGATCCGCACCCACAGCTGCTTGGCCGCAGCGCCGCGTTCCAGCATGGCGCGGACTTCCGCGCGCGCCGCGGGCTTGCGGTCCGGGGCGACGGAGTCTTCCAGGTCCAGGATCAGGGCGTCGGCGGCGCTGGCGGCCGCGTGCTCGAACTTGCGCCCGGAATCGCCGGGCACGAACAACAGGGAACGGGTCATCGTGATCCTCCGGCGGCGGCCTCAGGCCGGACGCTTGTGCATCAGGGCCGAGCGCTTGCAGGTGGCCACCACCTCGTCGCGATGGTTCAGCGCGGTGTGCTCGAACTCGACGATGCCCGCGTTGGGACGCGACCTGCTTTCGCGCACCGACAGCACGCGGGTGCGCACGTGCAGGGTGTCGCCCGCGAAGACGGGCTTGGGGAAGTTGACGTCGGTCATGCCCAGGTTGGCCACGGTGGTGCCCAGCGTGGTGTCGTTGACCGTCATGCCGATCAGCAGGCCCAGGGTGAACAGGCTGTTGACCAGCGGCTTGCCGAACTCGGTCTGCGCGGCGAAATGCGCGTCCAGGTGCAGCGGCTGCACGTTCATCGTCAGCGAACTGAACAGCACGTTGTCCATTTCGGTCAGGGTGCGGGTCCAGGCATGCTCGAACGTCTGTTCGGGCGAAAACTGTTCGTAATAAAGGCCAGCCATGTTCCTTCCTTCAAGAAGAGAGCGCCGGGCGGTCACCCGGATCGTGAGCGGCCGCCGCCGGGGAATTCGGCTGGCGTTCTTACTCTTGAACAAAAGTTTATAAGCATGAACGATGGCCGGCAATCGATTTTGCTTGGCGTAAACCCGTAGGCGTTTGAGGCGGAGGTAGTTGGGGGCGGGTGTGCGCAGCGGGCATACGGACCCAGCAGACGAGCGCAGCCGGCACGCAGTTGGCACCCACAGCGGGGCTATGCGGGGGGCACACGCAATGGGCTTACGCAGCGGACACGCGCAACGAACACACACGCAACGGACACACGCAGCGGGCGCGGACGGCGCGACGCAATGGAGAAATGAGGGCGAAGGGGGGGCGGGGGGGCGCCATCCTCGAGGACGGGAACGGACGCCGGGGTAGGGTCAAGGCGGGACGCCGCAGGCGGGGACCTGTGCGCGGCGACGTGAGGCGCGAGGCCGGCGGGGGGGCGGGCCCCCTCTTGAGGTTCTAGTACGCCGGCACGGCGGGCGTCGGGCTGTCCAGGCGCTGCGTGAGCTCGCGGCTGGCGGCCAGCAGGGTCTGGCCGATGAGGTCGGCCTTGGCGGCCGAACGGTCCAGCGGAGCGCCCACGACCAGCGCCAACACCGCGCCGTGCAGCACCAGCGGCGCGGCGACCGACAGCGTGTCGGCCTGGTGCTCCGCCAGGTTCACGTGCCAGCCGCGGCTGGCTTCGGTTTCGATCAGCTGCAGCAACTGTTTGTGCGTCTTGACCGTCTTGGCGGTGTAGCGGTCCAGGGTCAGGCGCGCCGCCAGCGCCTCGCGCTCGGCGGGCGGCATGGCGCCCAGCAGCGCGCGGCCGGAGGCCGAGGCGTGCAGCGGCTTCTGCTGGCCGACCCGCGCCGTGAAGCGCACGATGCGGTCGGGCTCGGCCACGTCCAGGTAGACCACCTGGTCGCCGGACCGCTGCGCCAGGATCAGGGTTTCTTCCAGCTCGTCGCGCAGCGCTTCCAGCGTGGGGCGGATGCGGGTGGTCAGCTGGTCATGTTCAGCCACCGTGCGCGCCTCGTTCAGCCAGCGGCGGGTCAGGTAGTAGCGGCCCGCGGTCTGGTGCGCGTAGCCGTCGCCTTCCAGGGTGTCCAGCAAGGCCAGGCAGCTGGACTTGGGGATGCCCAGCCCGGCCGAGATCTGCGACAGCGTGGCCGGCGCCCGCGTCGCGGCGAAGAACTGCAGGATGTCCAGGACGCGCCTGGCGCTTTTTACGTCGTTCGTACTCATGCACGGGAATATATATTCATGAACAGGCAGCGGCAACCGCCGCTGCCTGCCGCACGATCAGTCCGCGTACACGCCCGCCTTGCGGATCACGCCGCCCCATTTGTCGACCTCGGCCTGCAGCCAGGTCTGCAGGCCCTGCGGCGTCTGCTTGGATTCCGGCACGATCTCGGCGCCCAGCTCCGCCATCTTCTGCGTGAAGGCGGGGTCCTTCAACGCGGCGCGCAGGGCCTCGTTGAACTTGGCGATGGCCTCGGGCGGCGTGCCCTTGGGCGCATAGACGCCATGCCACACCTTGACCTCGAAGCCCTTCAACCCGTTTTCCTGCAGGGTCGGCGCATCGGGCAAGGTCTTGATGCGGTCCAGCGTGGTGACGCCGTACAGCTTCACGCGGTCGGCCTTGATCTGCGGAATGGTCTGCGTGGTCTGGTCGCACAGCACGTCCACCTGGCCGCCGAGCAGCGCGGTCATCGCTGGCGCCGTGCCGGCATAGGGCACGGTGGTGAACTGCACGCCCAGCGATTCCTGCAGCAGCATGCCGCACAGCTGCGACACCGCGCCCAGGCCGGCGTTGGCCAGGTTGATCTTGTTGCCGTTTTCCTTGGCGTACTTGATGAAGTCCTTCATGTCGTTCGCCGGCAAGTCCTTGCGGCCCAGCAAGGTCATGGGCACGTCCGCCACCTGGCCCACATAGGCGAAGTCCGTCAGCGGATTGAACGACAGCTTGCGGTACAGCGCCGGCGCGGTGGCCATGCCGTTGTGATGGATCAGGAAGGTGTAGCCGTCGGGCGCGGCGCGCGCCACGTGCTGGGACGCCAGCGTGCCGCCCGCGCCGGTGCGGTTCTCGATGATGATGCTCTGGCCCAGCGTCTTGGACATCGCCGCGCCCAGGCTGCGCGCCACCACGTCTGTGGGCCCGCCCGCCGCGAACGGCACGACCAGCGAAATCGGATGATTGGGGTAGGCGCCTTGCGCGCCGGCGCTGCCAGAGACCAGGCAGGACAGGGCCAACAGCGGCCAGGTCGCGCGCTTGAGCGCACGCGCGTAGAGAGGGGACATGTCTCGCTCCTTGTGGTTTTGTCTAGGCCCCCAAGGCAAAGCATGACGGCCGGACACCAGTGTGGCGCGACAGCGCCCGGCTGAGAATTCGCGGTTCCGCAAGCCGGGTTTCGGTTGATGGAAAGGAGGGTTTACGCGGAAGTGTGACCGTGAAGCGGATTTGCGGGTTCTTCGCGCGGTTCGAGTCCGCTGCATGGGAGCGCCGTGGCTTGCAGCCGGTCGTGAAAATAGCGGTGGAAAATCTCCCAGTCCCGATACTGGCCCGACGCTACCTGATAGGTACACAGCCGGCCCACCAGGCTGCAGATCCAGTCCGCGCATTGAAGCGTTTGAAACAAATGGCTCTCGCCTTGTATCAGCGGCTCGACCAGCGTTCGGCACCGATGGGTGGCATCTTCGAACATAGCCAGCGTGCAGGCTTCGACATTCATTTCGCGCCACCGGCTGCCCGCCTGCTGTTCGTCGATCAAGAGCATGAAGGTAGCCTGCCTGGCCGAGAAAAACTGGTCCGCGCGCCGGACGATGCGCAGCAGCTGATGCCTGAAAACGGCTGCTGGCTGATGTGATGCCGTCTCCGCCATCTTCTGTTCGCCGCTGTAGATTACGTGTCCGCCGATCTGCTTGATCTGGTTGAGCAATCGGCCTGTGGCGGTCCGCAGTTGCCGGTACTTTTCCACGTTCCGGACGGTATAGAGCTGCGCGCCTTTCTTTTCCCAGCGGTATGCCGGTTGGTCCTGTTGTTCGAGTTCAAATTTCAAGAGATGGCATTTCAGCTTGTAGAAGTAGATCGCGAATTCACGCACCGCTTCTATTGGCAAGACCAGTCCGCCGAATCCGAAGACCGGACTGGTTTTGTGCTTGTCGTGATCACGGGAGACGAACGGGCCGATGTGGCCGAATTCGTCCAGGTACATGACGTAATGCATGGCGCGATCCTTTGCTCGACACAGGGTTTGCATGCGAATCGAAGCAGTGTAGGAGGCGGGAGCGCGCCGGTTTTCCGTCAGTGCATGGAAATATCACACCCTTCGTAGTGCGAGTGATGATTCATGCCGCGCAAAAACACGAAAGCCCGCAGCAAGGATTTGCGCGGGCCTCGGAAGGTGGGCATATGGCGGGCATATACGTTGAGGAAACTGTAGAGCAGGTGCTGGCCTCGAAGCAAGGGGGCGAGGCGTCGGAAATGCGCAAATGAGCGCCGCAGTGCCTGTTATAGGACCGAATCTCGGGGGCGCCTCGAGCGCCCGTTGCGTTCCACACCGTCCCTAACTCGCCTGATCCTTGCCCGGATCCTCGGCCAGCACCTGCGGCGCGGGATAGCTCGCCATGGGGGCGTCCACCGGTTCGGCGCGCAGCGGCTGGTGCACGCGGCTGGGCGGCACCAGGGAGTCGGGGGCGTCGGGGTTGGTCCACAGCGGGTCGGGGATCTCGGCGAAGACCTGGCGCAGGCGTTCGCCCCAGGTGCCGCGGATCATGCGGAAGTACTCGTTGTGCTCGTCGATGCTGGCGAAGTGCGTGACGCGCAGCGCATGCGTGTCGTAGACCAGCAGGTCCAGCGGCAGGCCGACGGAGATGTTGGAGCGCAGCGTGGAGTCCATCGAGATCAGCGCGCACTTGGCGGCCTCGTCCAGCGAGGTGTCGGGGCGCAGCACGCGGTCCAGGATGGGCTTGCCGTATTTGGCTTCGCCGATCTGGAAGTACGGGCATTCCTGGCCGGCCTCGATGAAATTGCCGGCCGAGTACACCTGGAACAGGCGGCAGCGCTCGGCGCCGATCTGGCCGCCGAAGATCAGGTTGACGTTGAAGTCCACGCCTTGTTCGCGCAGGGCCGGCGCCTCGCGGTGGTAGACGTCGCGCACCGCCGCGCCGACGCGGCGGGTGGCCTCGAACATGTCGGGCGCGTTCCAGACGGTTTCGCCGCCTTCGTCGTGCTGGCGCGCCAGCGCGTTCAGCACGGCCTGGCTGACGGCCAGGTTGCCGGAGCTCATCAGCACCATCACGCGGTCGCCCGGCCGCTCGAAGACGGTCATTTTGCGGAAGACGCTGATCTGGTCGACTCCGGCGTTGGTGCGGGAGTCGGCCAGGAACACCAGGCCGGAATCAAGGCGGGCTGCGACGCAGTAGGTCATGATCGAAAAAAGGTAATACCACGCCGCATTGTATTGCGGCGCGGCCGGCCAGGATGTTACTGCTGGGCGCTGGTCTGGACCTGCACGCTGACCTCCATGGATTCCTGGCCGCCGCCGCTGCGCACGCCGCGCACCGGCGAGGCCGAGTCGTAGTCCCGCGCCACCGCCAGCCGGCAATGGCAGTCCGAGGCGAACTGGCGGTTGGTGATGTCCACGCTGGTCCAGCCCACGTCGGGCAGCCAGACGTCGGCCCAGGCGTGGCTGGCCGCGTGCTCGGCGGTGGTGTACAGGTAACCGCTGACGTAGCGCGCGGGCACGCCCAGGCCGCGCACGCAGGCCAGGAAGAGGTGGGCGTGGTCCTGGCAGACGCCATGGCCCATGGCCAGCACCTGGTTCGCGGCGGTGGTGACGTCGGTGGTGCCGGGTTCGTAGGCGACGCGGTCGCTGACCGCGGTGGCCAGCGCCAGGATGTCGTCCGGGGTGCGCAGGCCGCCGGGCAGCGCTTCGCGCGCGAAGGCCATGACGGTGTCGTCCGCCTGGGTCAGCGGGGTCTGCACGCAATAGGCGTGCACCGGCAGGCGGCTGTCTTCGCTGCCCAGCAGGCCGCGTTGCAGCGGCGCCACCAGCACCTGTCCGACCACGCGCAGTTCGATGTCGGTGTGCGGCTGGTTCAGCGTCAGCGTGTGCGTGATGTTGCCGTAGGCGTCCACCTGCTTGTCCAGCGCGCCCGGCGCTTCGATGTGCCAGCGCAGCACGCGCTGGTGCTCGTCGTCGCGCGGCGTCAGGCGCAGGGTCTGGATGCTGTAGGTGACCGGCGCGGTGTAGCGGTAGTGAGTGAGGTGGGTGATGATCTGCTTCATTCCGTTCTCCCGTCTAGGCCGACAGCGGTACCAGGAAGTCCTGGCTGATCCGGTTGCCCAGATCGTTGATGCGGTCGAGGAAGTGTTCCAGGTATTGGTGCAGGCCGCTGTCCAGGATGTCCTCGACGCGGCCGTATTGCAGCTCCGCGCACAGCATGCCTGCGCGCCTCTCGGTTTCGGTCGAGCGCTGGTTGGAGACGCGCGCCAGGTCCCCGGCCACCGCGCGCATCGAGGCCAGCAGCGAGCGCGGCATGTCGCCGTGCAGGATCAGCAGCTCGGCCACGCGGTCGGGGGTGATGACGTCACGGTACACCTTGCGGTAGATCTCCAGCCCCGAGACCGAGCTGAGCAGCGCCGACCAGCGGTAGAACTCGCTTTGCAGCGCCGCGGCGCCGGCGGGTTCGGCGCGGCCGTCGTGGCCGTTGGCGCCGCGTTCGTGGAACTTCACGTCCAGCATGCGCGCGGTGTTGTCGGCCCGTTCCAGATGCATGCCGATGCGCAGGAAGTACAGGGCCTCGTCCTCCAGCATGGTGCCGATGGTGACGCCGCGCGCCAGGTGCGAACGGAACTTGACCCACTCGAAGAACTCGCCCGGGTTGCGTTCCAAGAGGCCGGTGTGCAGGTGCTTCAGCAGTTCCAGCCAGGTGGTGTTGTAGGTTTCCCAGACCTCGGTGGTGAGGCTGCCGCGCACGGCGCGCGCGTTTTCGCGGGCCGCGCGCATGCAGGAGTAGATGGACGAGGGGTTCTCGGGATCGCGCACCATGTACTGCAGCACGTCGTGCGGTGAAATGGACGCGTACTTGCTCTGGTACAGGCCCTGCAGCTCGGAGATGCGCAGCACGCCCAGCCAGGAGCCTTCGCGCGTCTGCGCGTCCTGCGGCAGCAGTGACATCTGCAGGTTCACGTCGAGCATGCGGGCGGTGTTTTCGGCGCGCTCGGTGTAGCGGCACATCCAGAAGAGATTGTCTGCGGTTCGGCTCAGCATGTTCAGTCCTCCTCCAGCACCCAGGTGTCCTTGGTGCCGCCGCCCTGGCTGCTGTTGACCACCAGCGAGCCCTCGGTCAGCGCCACGCGGCACAGGCCGCCCGGCACGGTGCGTATGTCCTTGCCGCACAGCACGTAGGGGCGCAGGTCCACGTGGCGCGGCGCCACGCCCGATTCCACATAGGTCGGAACGGTGGACAACGCCAGCGTGGGCTGCGCGATGTAGTTGCCCGGGTTGGCGCGCACCCGATCCTTGAAGGCCTCGACCTCGGCGCGCGAGGCCGAAGGCCCGACCAGCATGCCGTAGCCGCCCGAGCCATGCACCTCTTTCACCACCAGTTCATGCATGTGGGCCAGCACGTGCGACAGCTCGTCCTGCCGGTTGCAGCGCCAGGTCGGAACGTTGGACAGTATCGGCTCCTCGCCCAGATAGAAGCGGATCATGTCGGGCACGTACAGATAGGTGGACTTGTCGTCGGCGATGCCGGTGCCGATGGCATTGGCCAGCGTGACGCGGCCTGCGCGGTACACCGACAGCAGGCCGGGCACGCCCAGCGCGGAATCGGCGCGGAACGACAGCGGGTCAAGGAAGTCGTCGTCCAGGCGGCGGTAGATCACGTCCACCTTGCGCGGGCCTTGCGTGGTGCGCATGTAGACGGTGTTCTGTTCGACGAAGAGGTCCTGGCCCTCCACCAGTTCCACGCCCATCTGCTGCGCCAGGAACGCGTGTTCGAAGTAGGCCGAGTTGTACATGCCCGGCGTCAGCACCACCACGGTGGGGTCGTCGCCGCCGTGCGGCGCCACTTCGCGCAGGTTGTCCAGCAGCAGGTCGGGGTAGTGCGCCACTGGTTCCACCTTGATGCGGCTGAAGGCGTCGGGCATCAGCCGCATCGACATCTTGCGGTTCTCCAGCATGTAGGACACGCCGGACGGCACGCGCAGGTTGTCTTCCAGCACGTAGAACTCGCCCGCGCCGGCGCGCACGATGTCCACGCCGGCGATGTGGCAATAGATGTCCTCGGCCACGTCCACGTCCTGCATCTCGGGGCGGTACTGGGCATTGAGGAAGACCTGTTCGGCGGGCACCACGTCCGCGCGCACGATGTCGTGGCCGTGGTAGATGTCGTGGATGAACATGTTGAGCGCCCGCACCCGCTGCTTCAGGCCGGCTTCCAGCAGGCGCCATTCGTCGGCGGGGATGATGCGCGGAATCAGGTCGAAGGGGATCAGCCGTTCGGTGCCCGCGGCATCGCCCGCGACCGAGAACGTGATGCCGACGCGGCGAAAGCTCAGGTCCGCTTCCAGGCGGCGCGCGGCCATGGCCTGCGCGGACTGCTCGACGTGCCAGCGCTCGAAAGCCTGGCAATGGGAGCGTATGCCGCCGGCGCTGTCGCGCATCTCGTCATAGGCGGCGGGACGGGTGGGTCTGTCCTTCATGGCTCCTCCGGTACAGGTGCTGGCGGCCGCGCTTGCGCGCGGCGGCCGCCCGGCCGATGTGCGGCCGGTTGCAAAGGATTAAGCAACACGCGTGCCAGCCTGGCCGGCACGGGCGGGGGGCGCCCCTGAGGACGAATATCCTCCGAAGGGCGTTGTGGCGCCATCGCCGCGGCGGTTGAGGCCAGCGGATGGCGCGGGCGCCAGGCGCGGACGGGCCGGGGCTGGCGGGCTTGGAACGGGTTCAGTCGGGCTGGCGCGGAACAGCGTGGCCAGGGGGAACGGGTGGGGCGGCGCCGGAATGTGGGCCGCGTCGGGGTGTGCGGGGTGCTGCGTGTTGCGGCCGGGACGGTCCCGGCCGCGCAGACTATCTTAGGTCATGCACCGTTTTGGTGCAAGCTGGTGGGCAAGGCTGGTGCGTCAGTGCATGCGGTAGGTGTGCAGCGTGGCGCCGCCCGATCCGCCCTGTTCCAGCGGGGCCTGGGGCACCCAGCCGTCCTGGGTCAGCACCGCGTCCAGCGGGAAATCGTGCGCGGCGGGCTCATAGTCTGCGTCCAGTTCGCCGCAGCTCCAGGCGATGCCGATGGCGATGAAGGGATGGCCCCGGTCGCGCAGCGCGGCCAGGGTGCGGTCGTAATAGCCGCCGCCGTAGCCCAGGCGGTCGCCCTGTTCCGTGTAACCCAGGGTGGGCACCAGCACCACGTCGGGCAGCAGCTCGGGGCCGGCGACCGGCTCCTGGATGCCGTAGGGACCGGCGCGCAATTCGGCGTCCGGCGTCCAGGGCAGGAAAGCCAGCGGGGCGTTGCGTTCGCGCACCACGGGCAGCGCCACGGCCACGCCGTTTTCCACCCACTGTTCGAGCAGGGGCCGCAGGTCGGGCTCGTCGGCCATGGGCCAGAAGGCAGCCACCGTGGCGGGGGCCGGCCGGCCCGCGCGCGCGGCTTCGTCGCGCGCCACGTTCAGCCAGGTGAACAGGCGGGCGCGCATGAGCAGACCGCCGCGGCTGCGCTGGTCTTCCGGCAGTTCCGCGCGCAGTTTTCGCAATCGCGCGCGTAGCTGTACTGCGGTATCCTCTGGAGTATTTTGCGTAGTCATGCGGTGGCAGTGAAGGAATGAACAAATGATGGCGAATGCGCGGACGAATACGCGGACGAACTTGCAAGTTGCCGGCATGCTGGCGCACGGCAAAGCCGGTGTATGAGGGACAGGGCATGACACAGACTCTGCAACCCGGACGGTATCAGAAATCCGCGCGGAAATCCGGGCCCGCCGCCGCCTCCCAGGCCGCTCCCGGCCTGCGCCGCTGGCTGCCGTTGCTGGCGCTGTTCACTGCGGCCTGTGCGCCGGTGGACGCACAGCAGCGCAGCGCGTCCCTCAACGCCCAGCCCCAGCCCGCCGCCCAGGCGCCGCAACCCGCCATCTCGGTGCCGCCGGCCACGCTGGCGGGCCTGCCGCCCACGGCCGATACGCCGGCGCTGGCCGCCGTGGTCGCCGCGCGCGAAGCCATGAACCGCAAGCAATGGTCCGTGCTGGGCGCGCTGGTGCCGCAGGCCAAGTCCGACCCGCTGGGCATGTACCCGGAATACTGGCTGCTGCGTTATCAGCTGTGGAGCCCGCCCGCCACCGGCCGGCCCACCGCCGACCTGCAGAAATTCATCAGCGCCAATCCCGACGCCTATCTGGCCGACCGCCTGCGCGCCGACTGGCTGCTGGCCGCCGCCCGCAGCGGCGACTTCGAAACCGTGCGCAAGCTCGCGCCCGTGAAGAACAGCAATGCGCAGATCGAGTGCGCCATCCTCGACGCCAAGCACATGACCGGGCAGCGCGCCACGGCGGCGCAAGCCACGGCCGCGTTTGCGCCGGGCACCTCGTGCTGGGCGCTGTACGACCAGCTGGTCGCCGACGGCATCATCGGCTGGGACCAGCTGGAGCCGCAGCTGCGCGACGCCATCGAGGCCAACAAGACCACGGACGCGCGCAAGTTTGCGCAATACATGTTCGAGGCGCGCGACCTGAAGACCTATGACTTGCTCATGAAGGATCCCATGAAGTGGCTGACGCGCCAGGACCGTCAGCCCGTGGGCCGCAACGAGAAGGAACTGGTGACGATCGCATTGGCGCGCCTGGCGCGTTCCGACGTGAGCGTGGCCGATTCCTACCTGCGCCGCGAATGGGGCAAGTCGGGCGATTGGTCCAAGGCCATGGCCAAGTCGAACCTGGCCTGGGTCCGCGGCCAGTACGCGCTGGTCGCCGCGCTGAATCTGGACAGCCGCGCCGACGATTGGTACCACGAGGCCGGCCACATCCGCATGACGGAATACAACGCCGCCTGGAAGGTGCGCGCCGCCTTGCGCCAGCCCAAGATCGACTGGAAGTGGGTCATCGAATCCATCGACCAGATGCCGCCCGCGCAGCAGGCCGATTCTTCCTGGGTCTACTGGAAGGCGCGCGGGCAGGCCGCGCGCGGCAACAAGGAACAGGCCGCCACCGCCTACGCCAGCATTGCCGACCGCTTCGATTTCTACGGCCAGTTGTCCGCCGAGGAGCTGGGCCGCCGCATCACCGTGCCGCCGCGTCCGGCGCCCATCAGCGACAAGGAAATCACCGAGGCCCGCGCCAATCCCGGCCTGCGGCGCGCGATCCAGCTCTTCCGCCTGGGCTGGCGCGCCGAAGCCGTGCCGGAATGGAATTTCTCGCTGCGCGGCATGAGCGACCGCCAACTGATGGCGGCCGCCGAGCTGGCCCGCGCCGAGAACATCTACGACCGCGTGGTCAACACCTCCGACCGCACCGAGAAAGAGTTCGACTTCAGCCAGCGCTTCATCGCGCCCTTCGAAGGCCGCGTCACCGCCAAGGCCAACGCCATTGCGCTGGATCCTGCATGGGTCTACGGCCTGATCCGCCAGGAATCGCGCTTCATCATGGATGCGCGCTCGCACGTGGGCGCATCCGGCCTGATGCAGCTGATGCCGGCCACCGCCAAGTGGGTCGCGGGCAAGATCGGCATGAGCAATTTCACGCCGGACAGCGTCAACGACTTCGACACCAATACCGAGCTCGGCACCAACTACCTGAACATGGTGCTGCGCGACCTGAACGGTTCGCAGATGCTGGCCAGCGCGGGCTACAACGCCGGCCCGCGCCGTCCGCACAACTGGCGCTCGACCTTCACGCATCCGGTGGAAGGCGCCATCTTCGCCGAGACCATCCCGTTCAACGAAACGCGGACCTACGTGAAGAACGTGATGTCCAACTCGGTGTATTACGCGGCCATGTTCACCGGCCAGCCCCAGTCCTTGAAGGAACGCCTGGGCAATATCGTGCCGTTGGGCGCGGAAAGCACCTCGATCCCATGACGCGGGATCCGGCCACCGACGGCCTGCAGGTCTATATCGTGGGCGGAGCGGTGCGCGATGCGCTGCTCGGCCTGCCTCCCGGGGACCACGACTGGGTGGTGGTAGGCGCCACGCCCGAGGACATGGCGCGCCGCGGCTTCGTGCCGGTCGGCGGCGATTTCCCGGTATTCCTGCATCCGCGCAGCAAGGAGGAATACGCGCTGGCGCGCACCGAACGCAAGTCCGGGCGCGGCTACAAGGGTTTCACCTTCTATACCGGCGCCGACGTCACGCTGGAAGAAGATCTGCGCCGCCGCGACCTGACCGTCAACGCCATCGCTCAGACCGGGGACGGCGCGCTGGTCGACCCCCTGGGTGGCGCGGCCGACGTGCGTGACCGCATCTTCCGCCACGTCGGCGAGGCGTTCGAAGAGGATCCGGTGCGCATCCTGCGGCTGGCCCGCTTCGCGGCCCGCTTCGCCGATTTTTCCGTGGCGCCCGAGACCCTGGCGTTGTGCCGCCGCATGGTCGAAGCCGGTGAGGCCGACGCCCTGGTGGCCGAGCGGGTTTGGAAGGAGCTGTCGCGCGGCCTGATGGCGGCGGCGCCGTCGCGCATGCTGGGCATCCTGCAGCAATGCGGCGCGCTGGCGCGCGTGATGCCCGAACTGCAAGGCGTGGAGCAAATCGCGGCCGAGGTGGACCGGGCCGCCGCGCAAGGGCTGTCGCTGCCGGGCCGCTATGCCTTGCTGTGCCGGCTGACGCCCGAGCGCGACGCCATGGGCCGCCGCTTGCGCGTGCCTACGGAATGCAACGACTACGCGCGGCTGTTGCCGGAAGTGCTGGCTGGGTTGGACGCCGCGGAGCAAAGCGCGGGGCAGAACGCGAGTCAGGGCGCAGACCCGGCCTCGGGATCAGGCGCGGACCCTGCCGATGCGCAGCTGGCGCTGATGGAGCGCGCCGATGCACTGCGCAAGCCGGAACGTTTTCTGGATTTGCTGGATGCGGCGGCCGTGCTGCGTGCCGTGGACCGCGCGGCCTGGCAGTCGCGCGTGGCGGTCGTGCGCGGCGTGGATGCCGGAGCCATCGCGAAGGCCTGCGCCGGAGATCCGGCGCGCATCAAGGAACAGGTGCGCGCCGCGCGCCTGGAGCGCCTGCGGGCACAGTGATCCCGCGATCGATCTGAACGCGGGGGCCATCGGGCCGCCGCGCGTTCCTACAGCTTGCCCAGCCGGTCGCCGCGCGAGAACCCCGCCAGCGGCTCGGTGATGCCGCGTCCCACCGCCAGCACCTTGAACAGCTCGCCCATTTCCGATTCGGACAGTAGCTTCTGCACGGGCGCCACGGCCTGCGCGTATTGCTGCGCGTCGCCAGGATCCAGCTGCGCCAACAGGTCCATCAGCCCCGCGTTCATCAGGAAGCGGGCCTGCGAGGTGTAGCCCAGGACCTGCAGGCCGGCGGCCAGCGCCGCGTCGGCCATGGCGGTGAAGTCGACGTGGGCGGTGATGTCCTGCAGGCCCGGCGCGGTGAAGGGATCGCCGTGGGCGTGATGGCGCAGGTGGCACATGAGCGTGCCGCCGGCGCGCTGCGGATGGTAGTACTCGCTGCGCGGAAAGCCATAGTCCACCAGCAGCGCCGCGCCGCGCTCCAGCCAGCCGCCCATGGCGGAGATCCAGGCTTCGCCCTGCAAATTGATCTCGGATACGTAGCCGGGCAGCGCCGGCATGCGTTCGGCGACGGCGGCCGCCAGCGCCGGCGGCGCGGGGCGGTCTTCCCAGACGAAGCCTTGCGAGGCGTCCACCGCCACGCCGCGTTCCAGCACCTCGCCCGCGTCGCTCCAGCGGAAGATCGATACCGGCATCGCGTCCAGCACTTCGTTGGCCAGCACGCAGCCGGCAAAGCGCTGCGGCAGCGCGTCCAGCCACTGCACGCGGTCGCCGAACGGCGCCAGCCGTTCGGCCTGGCGCGCGCGCAGGTCGGCCGAGACTTCCAGGATCAGGTAGCGGGTCTGGTCCAGGCCCAGGGCGTCCAGTTCGCGCAGCACGCCTTCGGCCAGCGCGCCGGTGCCGGCGCCGAATTCCAGCACGGCGTCCGTCTGCGTCTGGCGCAGCACCTGGGCGGCCTGGCGGGCCAGTGTGCGGGAGAACAGCGGTGTCAGCTGGGGCGCGGTGACAAAGTCGCCCGCCGGCGCGCGGACCTCGCCGTCGGCCTCGGCCAGCTTGACGTTGCCGGCCGCGTAGTAGCCCAGCCCGGGCGCGTACAGCGCCTGCGCCATCCAGTGGTCGAACGACAGCCAGCCGCCGTGGGCGGCGATGGCGGCGCGCAGATGCTCGGCGGCGGCGTCGCTGTGTTGCTGGGCGGCGGGGGACAGGGCGGGCAGGTTGGCGGGGGCGGATCGTTGCATGGTCGGGGAGAGCGTGGGCAAGCGGACATTTTCCCAAAAAGCAAACCCCGCGGCAGGCGCGGGGTTTGCTGTGGGTTCAAGCGGGACTATCAGCCGCGGCGGTCGGCCGACTTGCCGAAGCGCTTGGCGGGGCCGCCGGGACGCTTGTCGAACGAGGGCTTGCCACGGAAACCGCCTTCCGGACGGTCGCCGCCGCGGAAGCCGCCTTCACGCTGCGGACGGTCGCCGAAGCTGGGACGGTCGCTGAAGCTCGGGCGGTCGCCGAAGCTGGCGCGGTCGTTGTAGCTGGGGCGCGCATCGCGGTCGCCGCCACGGAAACCACCTTCACGCGGGCCGCGCTCGCTGAACGGGCGGGCATCGCGCTGGGGGCGGTCGCCATAGCTGGGACGGTCGCCGAAGCTGGGACGCGAATCGCGGTCGCCGCCGCGGAAGCCGCCTTCGCGCTGGGGACGGTCACCGAAGGGACGATTGCCCTGGTAGCCGCCTTCGCGTTGCGGGCGGTCGCCGAAGCTGGGGCGATCGCTGAAGGAACGGGCCGGACGGTCGCCGAACGGACGGTTGCCTTGGTAGCCGCCCTCGCGCGGAGCGCCGTCGCGGTTGCCTTGATAGCCGCCTTCACGCGGCTTGAACTCGCCACGCGGGCCGCCGAAGGAACGACCCTCGCGGTTGCCCTGGTAGCCGCCGCCCGGACGCTTGCCGAACGAGGGCTTGCCGCCGCGCGGACCGGCGCCGCCGGTCGAGGGACGCGGGGTGCGCTTGGGTTCCAGGCCGGCGATCACTTCAGGGGTGATCGATTGGCCGATGTAATGCTCGATGCGGCGGACCTTGTGGCGCTCGGAGTGCGTGGCCAGCGTGAAGGCCAGGCCGCTGCGGCCGGCGCGGCCGGTACGGCCGATACGGTGCACGTAGTCTTCGGCCTGCATCGGCAGGTCGAAGTTGACGGCGTGGCTGATGCCTTGCACGTCGATGCCGCGGGCGGCCACGTCGGTCGCCACCAGGATGCGCAGCTGGCCGCGTTGCAGTTGCGACAGCGTACGGGTGCGCTGGCGCTGGTTCATGTCGCCGTGCAGGGCGGCGGCGGCAAAGCCCTGGTCGGCCAGGCGGTCGGCCAGATCGTCGGCGCCGCGCTTGGTCGACGTGAAGACGATGGCTTGGTCCAGCGAGGCGTCGCGCAGCACGTGGTCGAGCAGCTGCATCTTGTGGCTGGCGTCGTCCGCGTACAGCAGGCTTTGCGTGATGTTGGTGTGCTTTTCCTTGGCGCCGGCGATCTCGATGCGCTGCGGTTCGCGCATCATGCGCGAGGCCAGCTTGGCGACGGTGCCGTCCAGCGTGGCCGAGAACAGCAGCGTCTGGCGGCCTTCCGGCAGGCGGCTGACGATGGTCTCGATATCTTCGATGAAGCCCATGTCCAGCATGCGGTCGGCTTCGTCCAGCACCAGCGTGTGCACGGTGTTCAGTTTGACGCGGCCGGAGTTCAGGTGGTCGATCAGGCGGCCGGGGGTGGCGACCAGCACGTCCACGCGGCGCGACAGCGCCTTCAGCTGCGCGCCATAGGGCATGCCGCCGACAACGGTGGCGGTGCGCAGGTCGGCCAGCTTGCGGCCGTAGGTGGCGGTGGCGTCGGTGACCTGCAGGGCCAGTTCGCGGGTCGGGGTCAGCACCAGCACTTGCACGCCGACGCCCTTGTTGGCGGGCATCTGGGCGATGCGGTGCAGGGCCGGCAGCATGAAGGCCGCGGTCTTGCCGCTACCCGTCTGCGAGGACACCATCAGGTCGTGGCCGGCCAGCGCCTGCGGAATGGCGGATGCTTGGACGGGGGTGGGGGTGGTGAAGCCAGCGTCTTGAATGGCCGACAACAGAGCGGGCGCCAGGCCCAGGTTTTCGAAAGACATTACTTTCCCTTGCCGCAATCAATGCGACGCAGTGCTTGGTCGGGCCAGGGGATTAGGCGGCCGGATCCAGGCGACGGTTGATGGAGCATCGTGCCGACCGAATCAACCGTGCGCGTGGCGCGTTCTCGTGTACTGAGTGGAACGCAGGGCGAAAGGAAAGGAGGTCAGGAATCGATGATAGTTCGGCATGGGGCCGGGGCTGTGTCACCCGGCAGACTGCGAAAACTTCCGCTAAATCAAGGCGGTAAATGCCGAACTCGTTTTGTGCAGTGCGGCGATCATAACCCGAATTCGCCTTGCATGGGAATTATTTTTTTGTCCAGCTCCCAATCAATAGGGTTTTTCCCTTGGTTGGCCAGCCACTGATTGGTCGCCAGGAAATGCCCGCAGCCCAGGAAGGGCACAGGCGGCCTTCTGGCGGATAGCGGAGAGGGATGGTTGGACATCAGGACCAGGTGGCCACTGTTGTCTGGCAGCAACGTCCGCTTGGCCTGGGCATGGGCGCCCCAGAGCATGAAAACCTTGGGCGAGGGGTCGCGGGCGACCAGGGCGATCAAGGCATCCGTCACCGTTTCCCAGCCGCGCTTGGCGTGGGAGGCGGGCTGCCCGTCCTCCACTGTCAGGGCGGTGTTCAGCAGCAGCACGCCCTGATCGGCCCAGCCGCTCAGGTCGTTGCCGGCCGGCGCCCGGCTGCCCGGAAACTCCTGGGCGATCTCATTGAAGATGTTGCGCAGGCTGGGTGGACGCTTGCAGTCGTCCGGCACCGAGAAGGCCAGGCCCTGCGCCTGGCCCGGGCCATGGTAGGGATCCTGCCCCAGGATCACCACGCGCACATCCGACGGCGCCAGGCCGTGCAGGGCGCGAAAGGGCGTCGCGGGATAGACGGTCGTGCCTTCGCTCAGGCGTTTCTCGACATGGGCCGTCACCGCGGCCAGCGCGTCGGCCACCGGCCTGGCGGCGAACGCCTCTTGCCAGGCGGCGGGAAGTTGCGCCGTCTGGGCGGCGAGGGCGTGGGGTATCAGGCGGTTGTCGGTCGGCATGGCGGGATTTTGGCACAGCCCGTTTCTTTCGATTTTTTGCCACGAATCGCGATCTTCCCTTAATTACACCCGGTAACGTCCGTTATGAATAGATACGTGCGATTTCAATAGGAAATAGGTGCGACTTTCTAGGAGAATGTGTTGAGAATCTATATAGCCTTGGCGGTATCGCTGGCGCTGGCTGGGTGCGCCACGGTTTCCAAGCCCTTGGCCGTTACCGAAACGCCGGCCAGCCGTAACGAACAGGTCCAGGCGCAGGCGGCCGTGGCGCAACCCGAAGCGCCCGTGCTCAAGCGCAAGGTCGCCATTGCGCGATTCAGCAATGAAACCCGCTATGGCCGCACCTTCCAGACCGATGCGAACCAGGATCCGCTGGGCAAGCAGACGTCCGACATGCTTGCCAGCCGCCTGACCGACTCCAAGCGCTTCCTGGTGTTCGAGCGTTCGGACCTGAACAAGGTGCTGGCCGAGCAGAAGATCTCGGGCGACGCCGGTCTGATCGGCGTGGACACCATCATCGTCGGCTCCCTGACCGAGTTTGGCCGCAGCACCGAAGGCAAGGCCGGCTTCCTCAGTGCGACCAAGGTGCAGACGGCGCGGGCCAAGGTGGAAGCGCGTCTGGTGGATGTGCGCACCGGCCATGTCTTCTTTTCCGTGACCGGCAGCGGCAATGCCAGCACCGAATCCGGCCAGATCGCCGGTTGGGGCAGCAAGGCCGAGTACGACGGCACCCTCAACGACCAAGCCATCGGCGCGGCCATTTCCGACATGATCGGACGCCTGATCACCAAGATGGAGGAACGCCCCTGGCGCACCGCCGTACTCAAGGCGTCCGGCCGGCAGGTGCTGATTGCCGGCGGCGCGCGCCAGGGCTTGAAGGTTGGCGATCAACTGGTGGTCTATCAGGCCGGCGAGAAGGTGAAGAACGATCAGACGGGTTTTGCGATCGACCTGCCGCCGTCGGCGGTGGGCACCCTGCGCGTGGTCGATTTCTTCGGCGACACCGAAACCAACGAAGGGGCGATCTGCGAACTGGTGTCCGGCGCGATTCCGCCCGGCGCCAAGGGCGTGTTCGTGGCCCAGAGCAAGAGGTAAAGCATGAAATCCATACGTATTGCCATCGCGCTGGCCCTGGCCGCGCAGCTTGCCGCCTGCGCCATGCCCCACGGCCACGTGTCTTCCGGAACGCAGCGCCCCACGCTGGGCTTCATCGGCCAGCCGCCCGGCACGGTCGTCAAGGTGGACGGCCTGCCGTTGGACCCGAATGTCACCGTCGATGGCGCGATGACCGTCGTGCGCGTGGAGGAAGGCGTGCATCGCGTACAGGTCGAACAGAACGGCACGGTCATCCACCAGGAGCAGATCTACCTGTCCGGCGGCGAACGCAAGATTCTCGATCTAGGCAAAGGAAACGTGAAATGAAGCGCCTCATTACTCTCCCTCTCGTGGCCGCGGCGTTGCTGCTCAGCGCCGGCTGCGCCCAGAACCAGGGCAAGTACACCTGGGGCAAGTACGACGATGCCCTGCATTCGTTCTACAAGCAGCCCGGCCAATCCGCCGAGTACATGGCCGAACTCGAAAAGACCATCCAGACCGCCGAAGCGGGCAAGCGGCCCCTGGCGCCCGGAATCTATGCCGAGTACGGCTACATGCTGATGCTGGCGCAACGCAATGGCGAAGCCGTGACCTACTTCCAGAAGGAAAAGGCGGCGTGGCCGGAGTCGGCGCGCTTCATGGACGGAATGATCAAGACCGCGGGCGGCGCCGTGGATACCAAGCCGCAAGCCGGCGATACCAAACAGGTGCAAGGATGATGCAACGACTGATCAAGGCCGCGCTGGCGGTGTGCGCAGCGGCGGCGCTGGCTGGCTGCGCGGCCCCGCGCACCGCCGAGAAGAACGACTACAGCAAATTCCGCGCGGAGAACCCGCGTTCGGTGCTGGTCGTGCCCGTGGTGAACCGCAGCGTCGAAGTGGATGCACCGGATTCCTTGCTGACCACCGTCACGATGCCGCTGGCCGAGCGCGGCTATTACGTGTTCCCCGTGAACCTCGTCAAGCAGGTCATGAACGAGGAAGGCATGTCGGACGCCGACATGGTCCATGCCAATGACCCCGTGCGCCTGGCGGGCCTGTTCGGCGCGGACAGCGTGCTGTACATCTCCATCGAGCGCTGGGATGCGCGCTATGCCGTCATTGGAACCACCGTCACCGTGGCGCTGACCTATACGCTCAAGAGCGGCAAGACCGGCGAGACGATCTGGGAGACCCAGCAGAGCGTGGCGTATTCCTCGCGTTCAGACCAGGGATTGATCGGCGCGCTGATCAACGCGGCCATCGCGAAGGCGGCGCCCAGCTACATGCCGCTGGCGCGCCAGGCCAACACCACGGCGATCTACGTGCGGGGCCGCGGCTTGCCCGCCGGTCCCTATGATCCCGTGTACCAGAAGGATCAGAACCTGTTCTGATGCCTGCGGCGCCGTGGCCGGCCAACTGGCCGGCCACGGGCCATTCAAACCGGCCAGCCGTCCTGGCGATAGGCCGAATCCCAGAACATCCATTCCAGTTGCGCGGCGCGCGTGTAGGCGGCGTGCATCTGTTCCAGCGTTTCGGGCGAGGCCTGCTCGGCGACGCGGTCGACGGTCGTGATGACCTTGCGCACCAGGGCGTGGAAGTCCTCGCAGGCATAGGCCTCGATCCAGGCCCAGTAGGGATTGGGTTGCGTCGTCCGCGCGTGGATTTCGCGGCCGATTTCGGCATAGATCCAGAAGCAGGGCAGCAGGGCCGCCAGCGCCACCGGGTACGGGGCGCTCCAGGCGGTGGCGATCAGGAAGCTGGTGTAGTGGTGGCAGGCGGGGGTGAGCGGCGAGGCTTCGAAGGTGGCGTCGTCGATGCCGAACTGCTTCAGGAAGCCCGCGTGCAGGGTGCGTTCGGCGACGACGGCGCCCTTGGCCGCGTCCGCGAACTGGACCACGCCGTCGGCGTCGTCGGCCTTGGCCGAAGCGATGGCCAGCGCGCGCCCGAACGCCACCAGGTAGTGCGCATCCTGGATCATGTAGTGCTTGAATGCGTTCTCGTCGAGCTGGCCGCTGGCCAGTTCCTGGTTGAACGGCATGTCGCGCGTTTTTTCGTACAGCGCGGCGTTGCGCGCCCAGGCGTCGGAGCTGAAAGACATGGGGTTCCTCAAGGCAGGCTGCCGGCGCGCGAGCGCGCGCCGGCCTACAAAGAGGGCCAGGATATCAAAGAGCGGGCGGCAAGGGCGCCGCCCGCCGCCTCACTGCATGTACCAGCCGTGGCTGACCACGAAGGACTGGCCGGTGAACGCGGCGCTGGGGAAGGTGGCCAGGAACAGGGCGGTCTGCGCCACGTCCTCGACCGTCGTGAACACGCCGTCGACGGTGTCGCCCAGCATGACCTTCTTGACCACGTCCTCTTCGCTGATGCCCAGTTCCTTGGCCTGTTCGGGAATCTGCTTTTCCACCAAGGGCGTGCGCACGAAGCCCGGGCAGATGACGTGCGAGCGCACGTTGTGCGCCGCGCCTTCCTTGGCCAGCACCCGTGCCAGGCCCAGCAGGGCGTGCTTGGCTGCCACGTAGGCGGATTTCAGCGGCGAGGCCTCGTGCGAGTGGACCGAGCCCATGTAGATGACCACGCCGCCGCGGTTGTCCTTGTACATGTGCTTGAGCGCCGCCTTGGTGGTGAGGAAGGCGCCGTCCACGTGGATGGCCTGCATCTTCTTCCAGTCCGAGAATGCGAAGTTCTCGATCGGATTCACGATCTGTATGCCCGCGTTCGAGATCAGGATGTCGATGCTGCCGTAGGCGGCGGCGACGCGGTCCACGCCCTGGTTCACGGCCTCTTCGCTGGTGACGTCCATGGCGACGCCCATGGCCTTGCCGCCGGCCTGTTCGATTTCACGGGCGACGGCGTCGGCGCCCGCCTGGTTCAGGTCGGCGATGGCGACGGCCGCGCCGGCGCGCGCGAGCGTGAGGGCGATTTCCTTGCCGATGCCGCTGGCAGCGCCTGTGACGACGGCGACTTTTCCATTCAGGTTATGCATGCTGGAACCTCCGGGTTGGATTGCCGGTGGGCCGGGCAGCGCCCTGTCGCCCACGGATGCGGGGAGCATGGCTTGATGGTAACGCCGCAATATTAGAGCTGGCTGAACGCGCCGCGGGCGGCTCAGGCCTTGCGCTTAGGGTGATGGCGCAGGTAGTCCTGCAGGACGTCGCGCAGCACCACGGCCTGGTTGTGTTCGGTGTCGCGGGCACCGTACAGCAGGGTCAGCGGGCGCTCGCCCGCCGCTTGCAGCAAGGCCGCGATGCGGGCCTGCTGCTCCGGCGCGGCCAGTTCGGCCAGGTAGCGCTTGCGGAACTCCGCCCAGTGTTCCACGACGTGGCCGTACCATTTGCGCAGTTCCGTGGACGGCGCGATGTCCCGGTTCCATTCGTCCAGTCCCAGGTCGGCCCGGCGCAGGCCGCGCGGCCACATGCGGTCCACCAGCACCCGGTAGTTGCCCGCGGGGCCGGTGCCCTCGTAGACGCGTTGCACGGTGATGTCGGAGGATGTCATGGCGGCTCCCGGGATCGTGGCGGCGGACCCCTGATACTTTAGCCCCAGCCGCCGATCCTCAGTCCCGCTTGTCCGCGCTCAAGGGTTTTCCTGGGAGCCCTCGCGCGCGCCGCCGGCGCGCAGCAGCAGGAAGCCGACCACCGCGGAAGCCAGCGAGCCCGTCAGCACGCCGATCTTGGTGGCATCGATGGCGGCCGGATCGGTGAACGCCAGGGCGCCGATGAACAGGCTCATCGTGAAGCCGATGCCGCACAGCAGCGACACGCCATACAGCTGCTTGAAGCTGGCGTGGCGCGGCAGGGTGGCGATGCCGCTCTTGATGGCCAGCCAGGCAAAGCCGAACACGCCCAGCTGCTTGCCCAGGAACAGGCCCAGCGCCACGCCCAGCGGCACGGGCTGCGCCAGACTGCCCAGACCCATGCCGGCGAACGACACGCCGGCGTTGGCGAAGCCGAACACCGGCACGATCAGCAGCGCGACCGGCTTGTGCAGCGCGTGCTCCAGCGCATGCAGGGGCGAGTGCGCGCCCGGATGCCCTTGGTTCTGCGGACGCAGCGGGATGGTCAGCGCCAGCGCCACGCCGGCCAGCGTGGCGTGCACGCCGGACTTCAGGACGAAGTACCACAGCACCGCGCCGATCAGCAGGTAGGGCGTCAGCCGCAGCACCCCGGCGCGGTTCAGGCAGAACAGGCAGGCCAGCAGGGCGCCTGCCATGCCCAGCGCGAACACGTTCAGTTCGGACGTATAGAAGAGGGCGATGATGACGATGGCGCCCAGGTCGTCCAGGATCGCCAGCGCGGTCAGGAAGATCTTCAGGGACGTCGGCACGCGACTGCCCAGCAGCGCCAGGATGCCCAGCGCGAAGGCGATGTCGGTGGCGGCGGGTATGGCCCAGCCGCGCAGCGTGCCGGGGCTGCCGAAATTGATGAGCACGTAGATCAGCGCCGGCAGCACCATGCCGCCCAGGGCGGCGATGCCCGGCAGGACGATGCGGGCGGCGCCGCGCAGTTGGCCGTCCAGCACCTCGCGCTTGATTTCCAGCCCCACCAGCAGGAAGAACACGGCCATCAGGCCGTCGTTGATCCAGTGCAGCACCGACTCCTTCAGCATGACCGGACCCGCCTGGAAGCCGAGCTTGGTTTCCAGCACGCTGAAATAGGCGGGGGCGGCGGGACTGTTGGCGACGATCAGCGCCACCAGCGCGGCCAGCATCAGGACGTAGCCGCCCAGCGCTTCGGAGCGCAGGAATGCTTGCAGGAATGACGTGGATTTTTGGGGAGATACACCCTGTGAATTCATGCAGTACCGCCCTTGCTTACGTTTTGATAAGATGCGCGTTTCATTCCTGAATTTTACCTGAATTGGTACTTCAGGATTCCTCTACTTCGTCGAACGTCTTTCAATTTTTCGAAAAAACAGGCTATCAACGTTGAATTCTGGCGTTGTTGTCCGGCGGCCAATCCCCCCTTTCCTTGATATCCGACCAGTCTGTGGCTTGCAAGGCCGCCTGGCGACTTTTGCTAGCTGATGCCATTACGTCCTCTTACGGTATTGACCTACACGCCCGGCAAGCCCGGCGCCGCTAGCCGCCTGGTGGATGTCGGCGACAGCCTCGCCGCGCCAGCGGCTCCGAATCCGCACGGCGTCTACCAGACCCTGCGGCTGGCGCCCAGCGCTCGCCTGCTGGCCTGGGCCCGCGAGGGCGCGCGCTTTGAATTGTCCCGCACCGGCGCCGCGCGCGTCTGGTCCGGCGGCAAGCTCCAGGCTTCCGAATGCCCGCGCGATTGCACCAGCGCGGGCGCGGCGGCGCTGGACCAGGAAGACATCGCCTACCTGGAGGCCTACCTGCTGTCGCAAGGCAGCCGCTGGAACGACGCGGAAGCTACCCACGGCGGCCATCCCTGATCATGCCGAATTCCATCCAATCGCTCCCGGGCCGGGCCGGCCCCGATGCGCCCCTGCGCATCCTGCACACCGAGGCCGCGACTTCCTTCGGCGGACAGGAGTTCTGCATCTACAAGGAGATGATAGCCATGCGCGAGCGCGGCCATCATCTGGAAGCGGTCTGCCAACCGGATGCCGAGCTGGGCAGGCGCCTGCGCGCGGCGGGCTTCATGGTTCATCTCATTTCCATGGACGGTCCGCTCAACTTCGTCCGCGGCGCCAGGTTCGTGCGGCGCCTGCTGCGCACCGGGCGCTTCGACGTCGTCAACACGCACAGCCGCCGCGACACCGTCCTGGGCGCGATCGCGGCCCGCCTGGCGGGCACGCCGCTGATCGTGCGCACGCGCCATCTGGCCAAGCCCATCAATTCCCTCTACGCCTATACCTGGCTGGCGCATCGGGTGATCGCCGTCAGCCGCCATGTGCGCGGGCAATTGCTGGACGGCGGGGCGCGGCCGGAGGCCGTCGCCACTATCCATTCGCCGGTGGTGCTGCCGCAGTTGCGCAGCGGCGTCTGCGTCAGGCGCGAACTGGGCTTGCCGGAGGACGCGCTGGTGATCGGCTGCGTGGCCGTCATGCGGGCGGACAAGGGCCATTGCGATCTGCTCGACGCCTTTCACCGCATTGCCGCCACCTTCCCGCAAGCCCACCTGGTGCTGGTGGGCGAAGGCGAGCCCATGTCCGGGCGGTTGCGGGCGCAGGCAGAGGAACTGGGGCTGTCGCAGCGCGTGCATTTCACCGGCAGGCGCGAAGACATCGGCAATGTCCTGACGGCCTTCGACGTGTTCGCGCTGCCGACGCTGCGCGAAGCCCTGGGCACTGTCTTCATCGAGGCCGCGGCGATGGGGGTGCCGGTGATCGGCACCGACGTGGGCGGCGTGCCTGAAACCATGCAGGCCGGCGTGACCGGGCTGCTGGTGCCGCCCAACGATCCGGCCGCATTGGCGGGCGCGCTGGAAAGCCTGCTGGCCGATCCGGCCTTGCGCCGCCAGATGGGCGACGCAGGCCGCGAATTGATCCGAGGGCAGGGCCTGTTTTCCGCCGAGCGCACGGCGGGCCTGGTGGAACAGGCTTATGCCGGCTGGCTGGCCGAATTGCGCGGACCGGCGCGCGCCGCTTGAGGCCTGCTGCGGCTCAGTGCCAGAGCAGGGCGTTCATGGCTTCGACCAGGCGGTCGCGGTAGCGCGGCAGCAGGGCCTGCACGCGGGCCTGGCGGTCTTTCCATTCCTGCGGCTCCGCGCCGGCGGCGATGCGCGGCGGCGCCCAGATCGGATCGGGGAAATGGCGGTCGCCGCGCCAGCGCGGGATCACGTGCCAGTGCAGGTGCGGCACCATGTTGCCCAGCGAAGCCAGGTTGATCTTGTCGGGTCCCAGGACCGACTGCTGCGTTTCTTCCACCACATACACGGCCCGCATCAGCAGGTCGCGACCGTGGGTGGACAGGCTGGTCATCTCGGCCAGATGGCCGTTCCAGATCACCCGCGTGAAGCCGGGGTAGTCGGCGTCGGCGACCTCGACGATGCGCAGGTGCGGTCCGCGCCACAGCAGCTCGCCGCCATCTTCCTGGCACAGCGGGCAATTGGGATCGCGCGCGCTCAAGGCATCACCTTGCGGTACTGGATGAAGCCCGAGCGGTCGGCGATGCGGTCGTAGAGCTGGATGGCGGTGGCGTTGGTTTCGTGGGTCAGCCAGTACACCCGCGCACAGTTGGCGGCGGCCGCCTGCGCATACACGTGTTCGATCAGCTTGCGGCCGGCGCCCGTGCCGCGCACGTCCGGGTCCACGTACAGGTCCTGCAGATAGCAATAGTCGCCGGCGGTCCAGGTGGAGCGATGGAAGATCCAGTGCACCATGCCGATGGCCCGGCCGCTTTCATAGGCCAGCGCCGCGTGCATGGGTTCGGCGGGATCCAGGAAGCGCGCCCAGGTGTTGCGCGTCACGGCGTCGTCGATGTTGACGCGGTAGAAGTCCTGATAGCCTTTCCATAGCGGCAGCCAGGCTTCGAAGTCGGCGGCGACGATGGGACGGATTTCTGCGGTACTCATGGCTTGCTGCCTCCGGGCGGAATTCAGATTCAGAGTTGGTTTTCCATGGCTTCGACGATGTGTCGCAGCACTTGCAAGCGAGCGTACCGCTTGTCGTTGGCGGACACCAGATGCCAGGGCGCGTGGGCGACGTCGGTGCGCGTCAGCATCTCGTTGGTGGCGGCCGCGTAGTCCTTCCATTTGTCGCGGTTGCGCCAGTCCTCGGCGGTGATCTTGAAATTCTTGAACGGCGATTCCTCGCGTTCCTTGAAGCGTTCCAGCTGCACGTCCGGCGTGACCGCCAGCCAGAACTTCAGCACCAGCGCGCCGCTGGCAGCCAGCTGTCCTTCGAAGTCGTTGATCTCGGCGTAGGCCCGGCGCCAATTGACGGGCGCGGTCAGTTTCTCGACGCGTTCGACCAGCACGCGGCCGTACCAGGAGCGGTCGAAGATCGCGATGCGGCCATGGCGCGGCACATGGCGCCAGAAGCGCCATAGGTAGGGGCGGGCCAGTTCTTCGCTGGTGGGCGCGGATATAGGCGTGATGTCGAACTGGCGCGCGTCCAGCGCATGCGTCACGCGCCGGATCGCGCCGCCCTTGCCGGCCGCGTCCTGGCCTTCGAACACCAGCACCAGCGAGCGGTCCTGGAATTTCTTGGAACGCGCGGCGCGCGCCAGCCGGCCTTGCAAGAGGCCCAGCTCGGATTCGTAGTCGTCCTTGTCGGTCTTGGCGTCGTAGTCCAGCTCGCCCAGGCGGTCGACGACGCGCATGGGGCTGGCGTGCGCCACGAAGGCAGGCGGAATGCGCGGCACGCCGCGTTGGCGCATGGCGGCCAGCACCGCTTCGGCCGTGCGCGCCGCGCGCATGTCGCCGTCGGCACTGGGGATCACGACCCACGGCGCATGGCCGCTGTCTGTGTGGTTCAGCACCACCTGGCCGGCATTGCGGATGCGGTCGTATTTCTTGTAGACCTTGAGATCCACGGGGCTGACCTGCCATGACGTTTCGGGGCTGGCCAGCAGCCGTTCGGCGCGCGCCTTCTGGGCCTTGGCCGACAGGTGGAACCAGAGCTTGACGATCTGGACGCCCTCGGCGGCGAGCATGGCCTCGAAGCGGCGGATCGCGGCGGACTGGGCTTCGATGCTGTTCTGGTCGGGCTTTTTGCGCGTGGCTTCCTGCAGCAGCGGCGTGTACCAGGAACCGAAGACGATGCCGGTGCTGCCCTTGGGCGGCAGGTCGTGCCAGTAGCGCCAGAAGGGCGGGCGCTCCAGCGCGGCGCCCTCGGGCGGTCCGTAGGCCAGCGTCTTGATGTGGCGCGGGTCCATCCATTCGTTCAGCAGGTTGACCGTGGCGCCCTTGCCGGCACCGTCGATCCCTGCGAT
This sequence comes from Achromobacter anxifer, assembly GCF_903652925.1. Taxonomy (GTDB): domain Bacteria; phylum Pseudomonadota; class Gammaproteobacteria; order Burkholderiales; family Burkholderiaceae_B; genus Achromobacter; species Achromobacter anxifer. Next base: position 42,631 of record NZ_CAHLAR010000001.1, read on the forward strand.
GACGATCAGCAGCGTCTTGTCGGCCTTCTGCAGCCGCTGGTACTGCGCGTTCAGCAGGGCGACACGCAGGCGCGCCTCCAGCGGCTTGAATTCTTCCTTGGACAGGCTGGGGTCGGCTTCGGCTTCGGCGAACATGGGTGATCCGTCTGATCGGCATTTCTGCGGTCGGACGATCTTGCGGGATAAGCCCCGGGCGCGCAAGCCCGGGCCGCGGGCTTGCGCGCCAGCTTCAGAGCGCGTCGACGGGGATCTTCAGGTAGCGCACGCCATTGTCTTCGGCCGGGGGAAAGTGGCCGGCGCGGATGTTCACCTGGATGGCGGGCAGGATGAGGGTAGGCATGGAGAGCGTGGCGTCGCGCCGGGTGCGCATGTCCACGAACGCATCTTCATCGATGCCATCGCGCACGTGGATGTTGGCGCGGCGCTGTTCGGCCACCGTCGTCTGCCAGGATGCCTCGCGGCCGGCGGGCGGGTAGTCGTGGCACATGTACAGCCGCGTGTCGGCCGGTAGGTTCAGCAGACGCTGGATGGAGCGGTACAGCTGATGGGCGTCGCCGCCCGGGAAGTCGCAACGCGCCGTGCCCACGTCCGGCATGAACAGCGTGTCGCCGACGAAGGCCGCGTCGCCAATCAGGTAGGCCATGTCGGCTGGCGTGTGGCCGGGCACGTGGATGGCTTGCGCCGTCAGCGCGCCGATGCGGAAGGTCTCGCCGTCGGCGAAGAGGTGGCCGAACTGCGAGCCGTCCAGCTGGAATTCCGGTTCCAGGTTGAATATCTTCTTGAACACGCCCTGTACGGTCCGGATGCTCTGGCCGATGGCGATGACCCCGCCCAGCTGGCGCTGGAGATAAGGCGCCGCTGACAGGTGGTCGGCGTGGGCATGGGTTTCCAGTAGCCATTCGGTCTTCAGGCCATGCTGGCGCACGTAGTCGGCCACGCGGTCGGCGCTGGCGGTGCTGCTGCGGCCGGACTTGGGGTCGTAGTCCAGCACCGAGTCGATGATGGCGCAGGCCCCGCCCGGCGCGGGCTCATGCACCACGTAGGTGACGGTGGCGGTGACGGGATCGAAGAAAGCCTGGATCTGGGGTGACATGGATGCTCGCGGCGCAGCGAGTCGCTGCATTAGGAAACACTATATATTTTTCAATAATATTGTCAAATATTATGTTAGTCAATATAATGATCAAACTTTACCCATCCAATTGATACGCATCAAATGAACGACGCCCTGACCGAGTGCGAAGTCGCCGCCCTGCGCGAATCCGCCTCCCAGGCTTGCGCCCTCCTCAAGGCGCTGGCCAACGAAGACCGCCTGCTGCTGTTGTGCCAACTGGTTCAGAACGAGCGCAATGTGAGCGAGCTCGAATCGCTGACCGGGATCCGCCAGCCCACGCTGTCCCAGCAACTGGGCGTGCTGCGCGACGAAGGGCTGGTCGCGACGCGGCGCGAAGGCAAGTACGTCTATTACCAGATGGCCAGTTTCGAGGTCAGCCAGGTGATGAAGACGCTATCGAGTTTGTACTGCGGCCGGACCATGGAGTCACTGGAGTCGTTGAAATGAGTATTGCCTGGTCTGTTTTCACCCCGGTTTCCGCCGGCGCGGGCGGCCTGCTCATCGGCGCCGCGGCCGTGCTGTTGATGGCGGGCGCGGGCCGCATCGCCGGCATCAGCGGCATCCTGGGCGGACTGCTACCGCCCGAGCGCGGCGGCATGTGGCGCCTGGCCTTCCTGATCGGTCTGTTCGCCGCGCCCTGGCTGTACCGCCTGGGCAGCGCCTTGCCCCCCATCGTGGTCGAAGCCGGCACGGCGCGCTTGATCGTGGCCGGCCTGCTGGTGGGCATCGGCACACGCTACGCATCGGGCTGCACCAGCGGCCATGGCGTCTGCGGCGTGTCGCGCGGATCGCGCCGCTCGCTGACCGCCACCGCCTTGTTCATGGCCGCTGGCTTTGCCGTGGTCTATGTCACGCGCCATCTGGGAGGACTCTGACATGGTTGCGCTGATCGCCTTCGCGTCCGGCCTGGTGTTCGGCCTGGGCCTGATCATTTCCGGCATGGCCAACCCGGCCAAGGTGCTGGGCTTCCTGGATATCGGCGGCGACTGGGACCCGTCGCTGGCCTTCGTCATGGGTGGCGGCGTGCTGGTCACGGCGGTGGGCTTCGCATTCCTGCGCCGCCGCCGCGCCAGCCTGTCGGGCGAACCCCTGCGCTGGCCCACGGCCACGCGCGTGGACCTGCGCCTGGCCGCGGGCAGCCTGGCCTTCGGCGCAGGCTGGGGCCTGGCGGGCTTCTGCCCCGGGCCGGCGCTGGTGGCGGCATCCGCTGGCGTGCCCGAGGCGCTGATCTTCGTGGCCGCCATGGTTGCCGGCATGGCGATATTTTCAGTCCTGGAAAAATTCAAAAGCCGCTAGACCGGCGAGGAGACAAGGATGGCGACAGCAGAGGCGCAGCGCGATTTCGATGTGGTGGTGGTGGGCGGCGGCTCGGCGGGCATAGGCGTGACCGCCAGCCTGCTGCGCCGCCGCCCGGATCTGCGCATCGGCGTCATCGAACCCAGCGACAAGCACTACTACCAGCCCGCCTGGACGCTGGTGGGCGGGGGCGCATTCGACATCGCCAAGACCGTGCGCCCGACCCGCGCCGTCATGCCTGCACGCGCCACCTGGCTGCAGGCCGCCGCGGCCGGATTCGAGCCCGATGCCAACCGCGTGCTGCTGTCCGACGGCCGCGCCGTGACTTATCAGCAGCTGATCGTCTGCCCCGGCCTGCGCCTGGCGTGGGACAAGGTCGAAGGCCTGGCGGACACGCTGGGCAAGAATGGCGTCAGCTCCAATTACCGCTACGACCTGGCGCCCTATACATGGGAGCTGGTGCGCGGCTTGAAGGGCGGGCAGGCGCTCTTCACGCAGCCGGCCATGCCCATCAAATGCGCCGGCGCGCCGCAAAAGGCCATGTACCTGGCCTGCGACCACTGGAAGCGCACGGGCGTGCTGGACCGCATCGAGGTGGAATTCGACCTGGCGGGCGCAGCGCTGTTCGGTGTGCCGACCTTCGTGCCGCCGCTGATGCGCTACGTGGAAGGTTACGGCATCGCGCTGGCCTTCAATTCGACGCTGGTGGCGGTGGACGGCGCGGCGCGCAAGGCCTGGTTCGACATCAAGAACGCCGACGGCGCGGTGGCGCGCGTGGAAAAATCCTTCGACATGCTGCACGCGGTGCCTCCGCAGGTGCCGCATGATTTCCTGAAGAACAGCCCGCTGGCGGACGCCGTCGGCTGGTGCGAAGTCGACCCCGCCACGCTGCTGCACGTGCGCCACGGCAACGTGTTCGGGCTGGGCGACGGCATCAGCACCAGCAATGCCAAGACCGCCGCCGCCGCGCGCAAGCAGATCGTCACGGTGGCCGAGAACCTGCTGGCGCTGCGCGAAGGCCATGCCATGCCGGTCAAGTACGACGGCTATGGCTCCTGCCCGTTGACGGTGGAGCGCGGCCGTATCGTGCTGGCCGAATTCGGCTATGGCGGCAAGCTGCTGCCGACCTTCCCGCTGGACCCGACCGTGCCGCGCAAGAGCGCCTGGTTCCTCAAGGCCACGCTGCTGCCGTGGGTCTACTGGAACGGCATGCTCAAGGGCCGCGAATGGCTGGCTCGCCCCTTGGGCAACTGAGCGGCAGCCATGATCGATACGGTATTGGCCGCCAGCGCGGCGCTGGGGGCGTGCGTCGGCTTGATCCTCGGATTGACCGGCGCGGGCGGCGCCATCATGGCCGTGCCCCTGCTGGTATTCGGCCTGCATCTGCAGGTCTCGCAGGCCGCGCCCATCGCCCTGCTGGCGGTGGGCCTGTCCGCCGCGCTGGGCGCGGCCCTGGGGCTGCGCAAGGGACAGGTGCGTTACCGCGCGGCGGGCTTCATGGCCGTCACTGGCATCGTCGTGTCGCCGCTCGGCTTGTGGGCCGCGCGGCGCCTGCCGAATGCGCCGCTCGCCATCATCTTCGCCGGCGTGCTGGGCATGGTGGCGTGGCGCATGTGGAACCAGGGCGCGAAACCGGCGACGGCGGCGCAGGCCGCGCCGCGCACGCCTCCTTGCCAGCTCAACGCCAGCACCGGCCGGTTGCGCTGGACGGCGCCTTGCGCGCGCGCCTTGACGGGCGCGGGCCTGATCGCGGGTTTCCTGTCCGGCCTGCTGGGCGTGGGCGGCGGCTTCGTCATCGTGCCTGCGTTGCGGCGCGCCACCGACCTGAGCATGCAGGCCATCGTCGGCACCTCGCTGGCGGTGATCGCGCTGGTGTCCGCCAGCGGCGTCGTGGCCGCGGCGGCGGGCGGGCATTTGGACTGGCACATCGCGGCGCCATTCACGGCGGCCGCGGTGTTGGGCATGCTGGCCGGCCGCAGGGTGGCCGACCGTTTTCCGCCGCGGCGCCTGCAGCAGAGCTTTGCGCTGTTCGCGGGCGTGGTGGCCGTCGCGATGCTGGTAAAGGGTTTGCTGGCGCTGCTCGCGGCGGCTTGAGGCCGCAAGCAGCGCGGTCAACGCGGTTTACTCGTAGGTCCGGATATCGTCGATGACCTTGCCGTCGTTCGGCAGTCCGTCCGCATCCACCCATTCCACGTCGCTGCGCAGCTTGGTCACGTCGCGCACCGATTCCGCGATGCGCTTGCCCAGCTCTTCGCTGCGAGTCCGCGCTTCCACCTTCAGCACCATGCGGTCCGACCCGGTGCTGCCGCTGATCACCAGCCGCGCGTGCACGATCTCGGGATGGCGGCGCGCCACGTCGGCCACCTGCGACGGGTGCACGAACATGCCGCGCACCTTGGTGGTCTGGTCCGCGCGGCCCATCCAGCCCTTGATGCGGGTGTTGGTGCGTCCGCAAGGCGAGATGCCGGGCATGACGGCGGAAAGGTCGCCGGTGCCGAAGCGCACCAGCGGATAGTCCGGATTCAGGGTGGTGACCACGACCTCGCCGACTTCGCCATCGGGCACGCGTTCGCCGGTGCCGGGACGGACGATCTCGACGATGATGTCCTCGCCCAGCACCAGTCCTTCGCGCGCCGGGGTTTCAAAGGCGACCATGCCCAGATCGGCGCTGCCGTAGGCCTGGTAGCCGTCGATGCCGCGCGCGGCCAGCCAGTCGCGCAGCGACGGCGGAAAGGCTTCGCCGGACACCAGCGCCCGGCGCAGCGAGTCCAGCTTCACGCCCAGCTCGTCGGCCTTTTCCAGAATGATCTTGAGGAAGCTGGGCGTGCCGGTGTAGCCGGTGGGCGCCAGGTCCTGGATCGCGCGCACCTGCTGTTCGGTCTGGCCCGTGCCGCCGGGAAATACGGTGCAGCCCACGGCATGGGCCGCCGTTTCCATCATGGAGCCGGCCGGCGTGAAGTGGTAGGAAAAGCAGTTGTAGGCCAGCTCGCCGGCGCGGAATCCCGCTGCGTGCAGGGCGCGGGCAAAGCGCCAGTAATCGCCACGCGCGCTTTCCGGCTCGTAGATGGGGCCGGGGGACGCGAACACGCGCATCGCCTCGCCCCAGCCGATGGCGGAGAAGCCGCCGAAAGCCTTCTGCGGCCCGGCCGGCGCGGTGGCATCGGCGCGGCTGTGCTGCTGGCGTTCCAGCAATTCATGCTTGCGCAGCACCGGCAGGCCCGCCAAGGCGGCGCGCGACGTGATGGTGGCGGGGTCAATACCGCGCAGCTGCTCGGCGATGGCCGGCGCGCGCGCAATGGCCCGGGCGATCGCGCCGGGCAGGGCGGCCATCAATTCGCGCTCGCGCTGCTCGGGCGCTCTGGTTTCCAGAACATCGAAAAACTGGGACATGGATTCGCACCTTCCAGGAATCACGCCAGCCAGCGCTTGCGCCGGCGGTAGAACTTGTTGTCGCGGAAACTCTTGCGTTCGCCGCTGGATATGCCCAGGTAGAACTCCTTCACGTCTTCGTTCTGCGCCAGGTCGGCGGCGGCGCCGTCCATCATCACGCGGCCGTTTTCCAGGATGTAGCCGTAATCGGCGTAGCGCAGCGCGATGTTGGTGTTCTGCTCCGCCAGCAGGAAGCTGACGCGTTCGCGCTGGTTCAGGTCGCGCACGATCTCGAAGATTTCTTCGACGATCTGCGGCGCCAGGCCCATGGAGGGTTCGTCCAGCAGGATCATGTTGGGGTTGGCCATCAGCGCGCGGCCGATGGCGGTCATCTGCTGCTCGCCGCCCGAGGTGTAGCCGGACTGGCTGGCGCGGCGCTGCTTCAGGCGCGGGAAATACTGGTAGACGCGATCCAGCGCCGCCGCGGTATCGCCCCGGCTCATGCTGCGCGTGTAGGCGCCGGTCAGGAGGTTTTCCTCGATGGTCAGGTGGGCAAAGCAATGCCGGCCTTCCATCACCTGCACGACGCCGCGCTTGACCAGCTCCGCCGGCGACAGCTTCTCGATGCGCTGGTCGCGGTACTGGATGTGGCCCTTGGTGACGTCGCCGCGCTCGCCCTTGAGCAGGTTCGAGATGGCGCGCAGCGTGGTGGTCTTGCCCGCGCCGTTGGCACCCAGCAGGGCCACGATCTTGCCTTCGGGCACTTGCAGCGAAACGCCCTTGAGCACCAGGATCACGTGGTTGTAGATCACCTCGATGCCGTTCACGTCTAGCAGCACCTTTGGGGTGCCTATGGTGGCGACAATATTGGCGTCGTTCATAAAGGTTCCTGCGGTGTGGCGGCTGCCAGTCCCAAGGGACGGCAGCCGGTTCGTATCAACATCCTGTGCATCTGCGATACCCGCGCCGCATGCCGCCGGCGCGGTTTGAGCGGGGCCGCCGCGGAGCCGGCTTTGCCGGTCCGCGTGCGGCGCCCCTTGGGGGGAGGCACCGCAGGTGCTTCGGGGGGACTACTCACACTTGCGGGGCGTGATGTTCTTCTCTTTGGCGTACTTCGCCGCGGCTTCCTTCACCATCGGATCGAGGATGGTCTTGTCGGCCTGATACCAGTCGGAGACGACCTTGAACTTCGCGCCGTCCCACTGCACGATGCGGGCCCAGTCGTCGCCCTTGTGGTTGCTGCAAGAGGTCTTGACCGGACGCATGATCTGGCCGAAGCCCAGCTTGTCCAGCTTCTCTTGCGTCAGGTTCAGGTTCTCGAAGCCCCAGCGCACCTGGTCCGGCGTCAACGCCTTGCCCTTGCCGAACTTCTCCTGCGCGGTGCGGATCGCTTCCACCTGCAGCATCGAAATCATCATGCCGCGGGTGTGGGCGATGGTGCCCAGCGTGTTCTTGCCAGTCTTGTCCGCGCCTTCGCCCTTGTCGTAGACGTACTTTTTCAGATCGTCATAGACCTTGTCGTGCTCGGCGCCGCTGTTGTGGATGGTGATGGCGTTGTAGCCCTTGGCGACATCGCCCAGGTCCTTCACGTCGCCTTCCGAGCCGGCCCACCAGACCGCGTACATCTTGTCCCGCGGATAGCCGCTGGCCTGGGCCTCGCGGATCGCGGTCGGCGTCATGATGCCGGCGCTCCAAAGCAGCACGTAGTTGGGGCGCGCCTGACGGATCTGCAGCCAGGTGGACTTCTGCTCCACGCCGGGGGCGGTCACGGGATACAGCACCAGCTCGAAGCCTTCCTTGGCCGCGCGCTTCTGCAGCAGCGGGATCGGCTCCTTGCCATACGGCGAGTCGTGGTAGACCAGGGCGATCTTCTTGCCCTTGAGCTTGTCCATGCCGCCTTCTTTCTTGGCGATGTCCTGGATCATCACGTCGGCCGCGGTCCAGTACGTGCCCAGCAGCGGGAAGTTCCATTCGAACACGCTGCCGTCGACCGATTGCGACAGGCCGTAGCCCATCGTCTCGACCGGCACCTTGTCGACCATGGCCTTGTCGCTGACGGCGAAGGTGATGCCGGTGGACTGGGTGTCGAAGCCCGATGCTCCGGTGCCCTTGCCCTTCAGGCGCTCGTAGCATTCCACGCCGCGGTCGGTGGCGTAGGCGGTTTCGCACTCTTCGTACGTGATCTTGACGCCGTTGACGCCGCCATCGCGTTCGTTGACCAGCTTCAGGTAATCCAGCTTGCCGTCGGCCCAGGGAATGCCCAGGGGCGCGAAGGACCCGGTGCGATACACCAGCAACGGAACGAACTGCTCTTCCGCCGCCATTGCCGGCGTGGCCACGGCGCCTGCGGCGCCGGCTGCGGCCATCAAAGCTGCCGCCAACTTCAGGTTAAGACGCTTCATCTCCATTTACCTCCTGCGTGGTGCTTGGGTCAGTAAACCCTGGGACACCGGGATTGGCCCGGTCTTGAGCCGGGTATTCAGGGCGGGTCCGCCGCGCTTGTGCCGCCGCGGACCGCGGAAATCAATGCGAAATCAGTGGGGGAAGGGCCAGATGCGAAGCTTCTCCTTGCCGATGCTCCACAGCCTGGCCAGCCCATGCGGCTCGGCGATCAGGAAGAACACGATCAGCGCGCCGAACACCATGTGTTCGATATGCGCCGCGGTGTCCACCGACAGCGGGATGCCCAGCATGTGCGGAATATTGGATAGCGCCACCGGCACCAGCACGATGAAGGCTGCGCCGAAGAAGCTGCCGATGATCGAACCCAGGCCGCCGATGATGACCATGAACAGCAGCTGGAACGAACGCGTCAGGTCGAAGGCCAGCGGTTCCCAGGAACCCAGGTGGATATAGCCCCACAAGGCCCCGGCCACGCCGACGATGAAGGAGCTGACCGCGAAGGCCGTGAGCTTGGCGTACATGGGCCGGATGCCGATGACGGAAGCCGCCACGTCCATGTCGCGGATTGCCATCCACTGCCGGCCGATGGCGCCGCGCACCAGGTTCTTGGCCAGCAGGCTGAAGATGACAACCAGGATCAGCACGAACAGGTACTTTTCCAGGGCGCTCTGCACCGGCAGGCCGAAGGCGGTCAGCGGCGGCACGGACACGTTGCCGGACGACGAATAGTTGGTGAAGAAGGGGATGCGCAGGAACGCCCAGTCCACGAAGAACTGCGCGGCCAAGGTCGCCACCGCCAGGTACAGGCCGCGGATGCGCAGGCTGGGAATGCCGAAGATCACGCCCACGATGGTGGCGAAGAATCCGCCCAGCAGGATCTGGATGATCAGCGGCATGCCGGGAAAGCGCACGCCGAAGTTCCAGGCCGCATAGGCGCCCACCGCCATGAAGGCGCCCGTGCCCAGCGAGATCTGGCCGCAATAGCCCACCAGAATGTTCAGGCCCACGGCGGCCAGCGCCAGGATCAGGAACGGAATCAGGATGGCGCGCAGCAGATAGTCGCTGGCCATGGCCGGGATGGCGACGAACGCCACCGCAAGCAGCAGCCAGATGAAGATGCGGTCCTGGCGGATCGGGAAGATCTGCTGGTCAGCGCGATAGCTGGTCTTGAATTGGCCGTTTTCGCGATAGAACATGTTTTTATCCTAGAGGGCCTGTCTGCTCAGACGCGGTCGATGATCTTCTCGCCGAACAGTCCTTGCGGACGGAACAGCAGGAACACCAGCGCCAGCACATAGGCGAACCAGATTTCGATACCGCCGCCCACCAGCGACCCCAGATAGACCTCGGACAGCTTTTCCCCGACGCCGATGATCAGGCCGCCCAGGATGGCGCCCGGCACCGAGGTCAGTCCGCCCAGGATCACCACCGGCAGCGCCCGCAGCGCCGCGGTGGACAGCGTGAACTGCACGCCGAACTTCGAGCCCCAGATGATCCCCGCCACCAATGCCACCAGCCCCGCCACGCTCCAGACGATCACCCAGATGCGGTTCAGCGGAATGCCGATGGACTGCGCGGCCTGGTGGTCGTCGGCCACCGCGCGCAGGGCGCGGCCGGTCGAGGTGTACTGGAAGAAGAGCGCCAGCGCCGCCACCAGCAGGGCCGCGATCACCGCCGCCGTCAGGTCTTCCAGGTTGATCAGCAGTCCGCCCTCGAAGACGGAATCCAGGATCATCAGCGGATCCTTGGGCATGCCCACATTGATCGAATACACCGAGCTGCCGAAGGTGATCTGGCCCAGGCCGTCGAGGAAGTAGCTGATGCCCAGCGTGGCCATCAGCAGGGTGGTGGCCTCCTGGTTGACCAGGTGGCGCAGCACGAAGCGCTCGATGGCGACCGCCAGCAGGAACATCACGATGGCGCTGACGATGAAGGCCAGCACGTTGGCCAGGATCATGTTGTCGAAGCCGAACCAGCGCGGCAGCCATTCCGAGAAGCGCGCCATGGACAGCGCGGCCACCAGCACCATCGCGCCCTGCGCGAAGTTGAAGACGCCCGACGCCTTGAAGATCAGCACGAAGCCCAGGCCGATCAGCGCGTACAGCATGCCGCTCATCAGGCCGCCGAATAAGGTCTCTAGAAAAAATCCCATGTCCGCTTCCTAGTTCAGCGTTGCCGGCTTGCTTTCTCCCTCCCCCTTGGGGGGAGGGTTAGGGGAGGGGGCTCTCTCCTGCGCAGGCGCGTCCTTGGCGACGGCGGCTTCGCCGCCGACGCCAAGGTAAGCGCGAATCACGTCTTCGTTGGCGCGAACTTCGTCCGGCTTGCCGTCGCCGATCTTCTTGCCGTAGTCCAGCACCACCACGCGGTCCGAGATGTCCATGACCACGCCCATGTCGTGCTCGATCAGCACGATGGTGGTCCCGAATTCGTCATTCACGTCCAGGATGAAGCGGCTCATGTCCTGCTTCTCCTCGATGTTCATGCCGGCCATCGGCTCGTCCAGCAGCAGCAGGCGCGGCTCCATCGCCAGCGCGCGGCCCAGGTCCACGCGCTTTTGCAGGCCGTAGGGCAGCCGGCCGACGGGCGTCTTGCGGTAGGCCTGGATCTCCAGGAAGTCGATGATGTTCTCGACGAATTCGCGGTGCTTGATCTCTTCGCGCTCTGCCGGGCCCAGGCGGAAGGCCTGGGCCAGCAACCCGCATTTCATGCGCAGGTTGCGGCCGGTCATGATGTTGTCCAGCACGCTCATGCCCTTGAACAGGGCCAGGTTCTGGAACGTGCGCGCGATGCCCATTTCGGCCGCGCGGCGCGGGTTCATGCGCGCGAAGCTCTGGCCGCGGAATTCGATGCCGCCTTGCTGCGGCGTATAGACGCCGTTGATGACGTTGAGCATCGAGCTCTTGCCGGCGCCGTTGGGGCCGATGATGGCGCGTATCTCGTGTTCGCGCACGTTGAAGGAAATGTCCGTCAGCGCCTTCACGCCGCCGAAGGACAGCGAGATGTTCTGCATGTCCAGCATGACGTCGCCGATGCGCTGGTCGCGGTCGTTGTTGCTCATGATCTCTACGCGGCTCGGGCGGTGATGGCGGGGAAGGTCTTGACCGGGCGGATCTTCAGGTCTGCCGAGATCTTGCCGGTGCGTCCGTCTTCGAATTTCACTTCGGTCTCGATGAACTGCGACTGTTTGCCGCCAAAGAGCGCATCGATCAGCACGCCGTACTTCTGCGCGATGAAGGCGCGGCGCACCTTGCGCGTGCGGGTCAGTTCGTCGTCATCCGGGTCCAGTTCCTTATGCAGGATCAGGAAGCGGCTGATCTGCGAGGCCGACAGCTTGGGATCGGTGGCCAGGTCGGCGTTGACCTGTTCCACGCATTCCGCGATCAGCTGGTAGACCTCGTCCTTGGACGCCAGGTCGGTGTAGCCGGCATAGGGCATGCCGCGGCGCTCGGCCCAGTTGCCCACGGCTTCCAGATCGATGTTGATGAAGGCGCACACGTCCTCGCGGTTGGCGCCGAAGGCGACCGCTTCCTTGATGTGCTGGAAGAACTTGAGCTTGTTCTCGATGTACTTCGGCGCGAACAGGCTACCGTTGGCGAGCTTGCCCACGTCCTTGGCGCGGTCGATGATCTTCAACTGGCCATCGGTGTCCAGGTAACCCGCATCGCCCGTATGGAACCAGCCGTCGGCGCTGCGCGCTTCGGCGGTCGCCTCGGGGTTGCGGTAGTACTCCTTGAAGAGGCCGGGGCTCTTGACCAGGATCTCGCCGTTGTCGGCCACGCGGATCTCCACGCCTGCGACGGGCGGGCCCACGGTATCGTCGCGCACCTGGCCGTCGGGCTGCACGCAGACGAAGACCGAGGTCTCGGTGGAGCCGTACAGCTGCTTGAGATTGATGCCGATGGAGCGGTAGAACACGAACAGGTCGGGGCCGATGGCCTCGCCCGCGGTATAGGCCACACGCACGCGGCTCATGCCCAGCGCGTTGCGCAGCGGGCCGTAGATCATCACGTTGCCCAGCGCATAGCGCAGGCGGTCCCAGGCGCCAACTTGCTCGCCGTCCAGGATCTTCGCGCCCACGCGGCGCGCGAGCTTCATGCAGGCGCCGAACAGCTTGCGCTTGATCAGCCCGGCGTCCTCCATGCGGATCATCACATGCGTCAGCAGGCCTTCCAGCACGCGCGGCGGCGCGAAGTAGTAGGTGGGGCCGATGTCGCGCATGTCGATTGACACGGTATCGGGCGACTCGGGATGGTTCACGGTGAAGCCCGTGACCAGCAGCTGCGTGTACGAGAACATGTTCTGGCCGATCCAGGCGGGCGGCAGATAGGCCAGCACGTCTTCCTGGTCGGTCAGCTTTTCCATGTCCGACACGGCGCGCGCGCGGTCGATCAGCGCATGGTGCGTGAGCACCACGCCCTTGGGCTTGCCGGTCGTGCCTGACGTATAGAACATGGCGGCCGGATCCTGCGGCTGCACGGCGGCGACCGCGCTGTCGAAGAAGCCCGGGTGCTGGCCGGCGTATTCGCGGCCCAGCTCTTCCAGCTGTTCATACGAGCGCAGCATGGGATCGGTGTAGTGGCGCAGGCCGCGCGGGTCGTCGTACACCACGTGCTTGAGCGCGGGGCATTGCTCGTGGACTTCGAGCATCTTGTCGACCTGTTCCTGGTCTTCGACGATGGCCACGCTGATCTCGGCGTCCTGCAGCACGTAGACCATTTCCTGGGCCACGGCGTCCTGGTAGAGCGGCACGGGAATCGCGCCCAGCGACTGCGCGGCCATCATGGCCATGTACAGGCGAGGGCGGTTTTCGCCGATCACGGCCACGTGCATGCCGGGCTTGATGCCGAGCGCGGCCAGGCCGTGCGCGACGTGTCGGACATGCTCCGCGACCTCGGACCACGTAAGGGTTTGCCAGATCCCCAGATCTTTTTCGCGTATGGCGGGCCGCGACCCGCGAACGCTGGCATGCGTGAACAGCAGCGCCGGAAAGGTATCCAGCGCCGCCGGCATCCGTGCAGATGCGGGCGGTGTATGTGCCACGATGTCTCCTCCGGTTTGGGCGCATCGGGCCGGGAGTCCGCAAGAGCGGCGCTGGCGATGGAGCGCTTGACCAGTTGGTTTTAGATTTACGGCAGGACTTAAGGTATAAGGTTGGGTTGCTACCAACTGTCACCATCGCGACATTCAAGGAACTTTTAGGGTATTCCCGATGCAGCTATCCGACTCCCTGCAACTCGCCGCCGCCTGGTTTCGCGTGCTCAGCCGCGATCAGCAGGAACGCGTCGAAAGGGACCTTACCGTGCAGCAGGTGGTTGCCGGGTCGATCATAGAGCGCAAAGGTGAACTCGCCCAGGCTTGGATAGGCGTGTTGGCGGGGTTGGTGAAGGTGTCGGTGGGCAATGCGGAAGGCAAGGTGGCGTCGCTGACCGGCGTGCCGGCCGGCGGCTGGATCGGCGAGGGTTCGCTGCTCAAGCGCGAGATCCGCAAATACGACATCGTTGCGCTGCGGGATTCGGTGGTGGCGCGCCTGCCCGCCGCCACGTTCGACTGGCTGCTGGACACCAGCATCCCGTTCAACCGCTATTTGCTGCATCAATTGAACGAGCGCGTGGCGCAGTTCATCGGCAAGGCGGAATACGACCGCCTGCTGGACCCGGACGCGCGCGTGGCCCGCTGCCTGGCGGAGCTCTTCAACCCTTTGCTGTACCCCGGCATGGGCATGCGTCTGGCGATTACCCAGGAAGAAGTGGGCTATCTGGCGCGGGTGTCGCGGCAACGCGCGAACCAGGCGTTGCGCAAGCTGGAAGAGGCCGGCCTGCTCAACGTGGAGTACGGCGCGGTGCGGGTGTTGGACCTGGACGGCCTGAAGCTGTACGGGGCGGATCGCAACGCGGTCGAAGGAGAGCCGGCGTAGAGGCCGGGCAAGGCGTCTTCGGACGTTGGCGCAGGCAGGTTTCTTCGAGCCGGCGCTTCAACAAAAAAACTCTTGACGATAAATAGTGCGCTATTTAATATTGCGCAATGAAATCACGATCCAAACCCAAGGCGGCGTTCAATCCGCTGCTGCTGGACAGCCAGCTGTGCTTCGCCCTGTACTCGACCTCGCTGGCGATGAACAAGGTGTACCGCAAGCTGCTGCGCGGCCTGGATCTGACCTATCCGCAGTACCTGGTGATGCTGGTGCTGTGGGAAGGCGACGAGATTACGGTGACGGATATCGGCGAACGCCTGTTCCTGGATTCCGCCACGCTCACGCCGTTGCTCAAGCGGCTGGAAGCGGCGGGCCTGGTGACGCGCAAGCGGGCGGTGGAAGACGAGCGCCAGGTGATCGTCGGCCTGACCCGCCAGGGCCGTGAACTGCGCGCGCAGGCGGAAGCCGTGCCGCAATCCATTGCGGGCGCCGCACAGTGTTCGCTGGAAGAGGCGCAAGGTATGATGAAAACGCTGCATGCGCTGCGGGAGAAGCTGACCGCAAGTCTTTGAAGTCGCGGGCAATGTCTGTCATTGTCCGGTCAAATAAGTAGTGCGCAATTTAATATTGCACTATTTAATTAGTAAGGGCACAAGCGGGATGTTCCCGCCAGGCCCGGCAGTCAACCCCCACTTTCCATGAAAGGAAACGCATCATGTCTATCGAAAAAGTGCTGTACCGCGCACATGCGCACGTTACCGGCGGCCGTGAAGGCACGGGCGCTTCGGACGACGGCAACCTGAACGTCAAGCTGACGACCCCCAAGGAACTGGGCGGCGCGGGCGCGGCCGGCACCAATCCGGAACAGCTGTTCGCCGTGGGCTATTCGGCCTGCTTCATGGGCGCCATGAAGTTCGTCGCCGGCCGCGACAAGATCGCGATGCCGTCGAATGCGACGATCGACGGCGCTGTCGGGATCGGGCCGATTCCTACGGGGTTCGGGATCGAAGTCGAGCTGAAGATTTCGTTGCCGGGGATGGAGCGGGCTCAGGCTGAGAAGCTGGTGGCTGCGGCGCATATCGTTTGTCCTTATTCGAATGCTACGCGGGGGAATATTGATGTGACGTTGACGATTGTTTGATCGTTGATGGTTTTTTGGTAGTTCTATTGGCGGGCGGTCTGTTTCATAGGCCGCCCGTCGTCGCGTGCGGCGTGGCGGCTCGCGCCCACGATTGCGGTCCGGAGCGTTCGCTCCGGACTGCCCCTTCGTCATCTTCGTCAAGGCCTGCGGCCTTTCCTTCAGATTCCCTCGGGCGCATCGAGGTTGCGAGCCGCCACGCCGCACGCGCCGACGGGCTACGTGTGTCTTGGCCTGCCGTGCTGCTATATCCGTGGTCAGTGGCGAGTCTTGTGGGGCCCGTTGGCGACGGCCGCCCGGGCGGCCGTCGCCAACATACGTGTTCCTGGGTGTTGGGGCGGAGCGCGCTTGCGCGAATGCGGCGTGTGGCTTGCTAATGGCATCGCCATCAAGTGTGTGGGCGGTGATGGGTGGCGCGCGGCCGGCAGTGGTTTGCGCGTGAAGACCGTCACGCGCGCGCCACCCATCCGGCACCGGCTTTGAAATGCAAAGGTTGAGCGTACATGAACACGCCACAGGCACGGCCACTGCGCGCAGCGTCACCACGCGACGCAAGACACAGCGTAAGCCTCGGAAGGCCGCCCGCGCGGCCGGCCCGAGGCGGGCCCCGCAAGACTCGCCGCCACACCCCGATTCGCGCAAAAACGCCAAGCACACCACCCGCCCCAGCGCCCGTGAAGATTCAGACAACGCAGCCTGCCGCGTCGGGGACTCGCGCTGCGCGGGGCGTCGATAAGCCCGAGGGAATCCGAAGGAACCGCCGCAGGCGGTGACGAGGATGACAAGGGGGAAGTCCGGAGCGAAGGCTCCGGACCGCAATCGTTGCCCCGCGCAGCGCGAGTCCCCGACGTGGCGGGCGTGTCAAGAAGGCCAGCCAAAGAACGCAAAACAAAAGTCCCTCAATGCGACCCACCAAGATAAGCCGCCACCACAGCCGGATCATGCTTCAACTTCTCCGCACTCCCATGCACAGAAATCCGCCCGTTCTCCAACACATACCCATAATCCGCCACATTCAAAGCCGCCGCCGCAAACTGCTCCACCAGCAGCATCGTCACCCCCTCGTCCTTGAGCCGCGCAATGATCCGGAACACCTCTTCCACCAGGATCGGCGCCAGCCCCATCGAAGGCTCGTCCAGCAGCACCAGCTCGGGATTCAGCATCACCGCGCGCGCCATGGCCAGCATCTGCTGTTCGCCGCCCGACAAGGTGCCGGCCAACTGGTCGCGCCGCTCCTTCAGGCGCGGGAACAGGTCCATGGCGCGGCCCAGGTCGGACTGCACGTCGCCCTTCGGACGGCTGCCCGTCAGGCGCGGGAAAGCGCCCAGCAGCAGGTTGTCGGTGACCGACAGCGTCGGGAAGACGCGCCGGCCCTCGGGTGAATGCGCCAGGCCCAGCCGCGCGATGCGGTGGGATTCCAGGCCGTCGATGCGCTTGCCGCTCAGCGTGACCTCGCCCGCGGTCGGACGGATCATGCCGGACAGCGCCCGCATCGTCGTGGTCTTGCCGGCGCCGTTCGAGCCGATCAGCGTCACCACCTTGGCTTTCGGCACCTCCATGCTGATGCCGTGCAGCACCTTCACCTTGCCGTAGCCTGCTTCCAGATTCTTGATCGATAGCATCTCGTTGTCCCCTTGGCGTCAGGCGGGCGCGCCGCCCAGATACGCCTCGATGACCTTGGCGTTGCTTTGCACTTCGTTGGGCAGGCCTTCGGCGATCTTCTGGCCGAAGTCCAGCACCGACACGGTGTCGCATACCCCCATCACCACGTCCATGTGGTGTTCGATGAGGATCAGCGTGATGCCGTGGTCGCGCACCTTGCGGATGATGGCCAGCAGTTCGACGATGTCGGGCGCGGTCAGGCCGGCGGCGGGTTCGTCCAGCAGCAGCAGTTGCGGGTCCAGCGCCAGGGCGCGGGCGATTTCCAGGAGGCGCTGCTTGCCGTAGGGCAGGTTGCGCGCCTCTTCGCTGGCCAGCGATTCAAGACCCACGAATTCAAGCAGCGCCATGGCGCGGGCGCGGGCGCCCTGTTCCTCGCCCTTCCATTTGGAGGTGCGCAGCGCGATGCCGGCCAGGCCCGTGGTGAAGGTGTGGTGCAGGCCCACCAGGACGTTCTCCAGCGCCGTCATTTCGCCGAACAGCTGCACGTTCTGGAAGGTGCGGGCGATGCCGGTCTCGGCGATGTCAGCCGGCGTCATGCCGACCAGCGACTTGCCCGAGAACTCCACCGCGCCGGCGGTCGGCACGTAAATGCCGGTGAGCACGTTCATCATGGTGCTCTTGCCCGAGCCGTTGGGTCCGATCAGGCCGTGGATGGTGCCGCGCTTGACGGTCAGGTCGACCTGGTTCAGCGCCTTCAGGCCGCCGAACTGCATCAGCACGCCCTTGGCTGCCAGCAGCGTGTCGCCCTTGCCCTTTTCGGCATCGGGTACGGCCTCCTGCGCCTTCACCAGGTCCGACTTGACCGACAGCGCGGCGCGGCGGTTGGAGAAGAACAGGTTGCGCACGAAGCCCACGATGCCGTCGGGCAGGTAGTACACGACGAACAGGATCATGGCGCCGAAGATCGTCAGGCGCCAGTCGGTGACCGCTTCCAGCCAGTACGAGAACACCGCCAGCAGGATGGTGCCGATGACCGGCACCGCGACGCGGCGCGGTTCGGTGCGGCCCTTGGAGATGGCGATGGCGCTGCCGACCGTGACCACGATGGCCACGCCCAGGGCGATCAGCCTGAAGGTCGAGATGTCGTCCAGCATCTTGGGCAGCAGCACGATGATGGAGGCGCCCAGCAGCGCGCCCGTGCGGCTCTTGCGGCCGCCCATGATGATGGCCAGCAGGAACAGGATGGTCAGTTCGAAGTTGTAGGTGTTGGGCGAGATGTACTGTTCCGAGTACGAATACAGCGCGCCGGCCAGGCCGGCGAAGCCGGCGCTGATGACGAAGGCGAACACCTTGTGCCGGTAGACCGACACGCCCATGCAGTCGGACGCGATCGGGCTGTCGCGCAGGGCCTCGAACGAGCGGCCCAGGTGCGACTTGAGGATGCGGTGCACCACGATCAGCGACAGCACCAGCAGCGCGGCAACCAGCCAGAAGTATTCGCTCTTGGTCAGCACGTGTCCGGCGATGGACGGTTTGGGGATCTTGATGCCCAAGGGCCCTTCGGTCATGAAGGTCATCTCGTTGATCAGGATCTGGATGATGGTGCCGAAGGCCAGCGTCACCATGGCCAGGTATGGTCCCGTGACCCGCAGCGCCGGCAGCGCCAGCACCGCGCCGAAGGCCGCCGCGATCAGGATGGCGGCGGGCAGGATCACCCAGATGGGCATCTGCAGATGGAAGAACAGCACGCCGGCGACGTAGGAGCCGATGCCGAACAGGCCGGCGTGGCCCAGCGACACCTGGCCGGTATAGCCCACCACGATATCGAGCCCGAACAGCAGGATCGAATAGATCATGATGGTTTCGATGAGGTGCAGGTAGTAGGTGTTGGTCACGCCCAGCGGCACGGCGGCCAGGCAGGCCACGGCCACGATGGATAGAAGCAGGTGCAAGGGTTTCATCGCTTACACCTTCTTGATCGCGGTCTTGCCGAACAGGCCGGCGGGCTTGAAGGTCAGTACGAGCAGCAGCAACACCAATCCCGGCACGTCTTTGTACCCCGTCGAAAGATAGAAACCGGTGGTCGTCTCGGCGATCCCCAGGATCAGCCCGCCCACCACCACGCCCATGCCGCTGGACAGGCCGCCGATGATCGCGACGGCGAAGGCCTTCAGGCCCAGCACCGCGCCCATGGTGGCGCCGGTCAGGGTCAAGGGCGCGACCAGCACGCCGGCGAACGCGGCCGTCAGCGAGGACAGCGCATAGGAAAACGTGATCACCATGCCGGTGTTGATGCCCATCAGGCCGGCGGCGTCGCGGTCGTTGGAAGTCGCGACGAAGGCCTTGCCGTAGATGGACTTGCGGTTGAACAGCTCCACCAGCAGCATCATTGCCAGCGCGCCGAACACCACCAGCAGTTCCATGGGCAGCACGTTGGCGCCCAGCACCTGGATCGGCGCCTCGGGCAGCGGCGAGGGGAAGCGCAGGTCGTCGCGGCCCCAGATGTTCTCGGCCACGTTCTTGAAGATGATGCCCAGCGCGATGGTGGCCATGATCCAGCCGAACTCCGAGCGGGTCTTGATGGCCGGCCTGACGCCGACGCGCTCGACCAGCGCGCCTTGCGCGAAACCGAAGATGCAGACGATGGGAATCATTACCCAGTAGTTCACGCCCAGGCCGACCAGCGTGAGGCCGACGAGCGCGCCCAGCATCAGGGCTTCGCCCTGGCCGAAGTTCAGGGTGCCCGACGTGGCGAACGTGAGCTGGTATCCGAACGCGATGACGGCATAGATCATGCCCAGCGCGATACCGCTATAGATGAGCTGTAGAAGAATCATGGTGTGTGTCGTGTAGCGCTGTGGTTCCGTCCCAACCCCCTTGGGCAGAACGCGTTTTTCAGGCGGCGGCAGACCCGCGCCCTGGCGTGCAGGGCGCGGATGGCGGCGGCCGGGCAGCCGCCGCCGCGATGCGCTGCGGGAACCTAGTTGGCCTTGACCACGCGGCCGCCCTTGACCTCGCCGATGACCACTTCCTTCGCGGTGATCGCGTCGTGGTTGTCGTGGGTGAACGGCTTGTTGTAGGTCATCACCACGCCCTCGACGGGCGTCTGCAGGTTTTCGAGGGCCTCGCGGACCTTCGGGCCGTCGGTGGAGTTGGCCTGCTTGAAGGCCGCGGCCAGCAGATAGATGGAGTCATAGCCCTGGGCCGCCGACACCGGCGAATCGATGCGGTTGTTCTTGGGCTTGAACTTGGCCAGGTAGGCGTCGATGAAGGCCTTGCGCTTGGGCGTGTCCGGGTCCTGGATGAAGGTCTGCGGCATGCGCGCACCTTCGCCGTTGGCGCCGGAGTTGTCGATGTAGTTGGCCATGGACAGGGTCCAGCTGCCGATGATCGGCACCTTCCAGCCCAGCTTGGTCATGCCGTTGGCGATCTGCGCCAGTTCGGGGCCGATACCGTAGGTCAGCACGGCTTCGGCGCCGGCGGCCTTGGCCTTCAGCAGCTGGGCCGTCATGTCGACGTCCTTGATGTTGAACTTTTCCACGGCCACGGGCTTGATGCCCTTGGAATCCAGGGCTTTTTCCAGGTCTTCGCGGCCGAGCTGGCCGTAGTTGGTGGAGTCGGCCAGGATCGCGACCTTCTTGAAGCCGCGGCGGGTGACGGCTTCCTCGACGATCATCGGGGCCTGGATGCTGTCGTGCGCGGCGTTGCGGAACACGTAGTTGTCGGGGAATTCCGGCGCCTTGAACTGGTGCGTGATCACGCTGCCCGTGGCGACGTTGTTGAACACCGGGATCTTGGCATCCTGGTAGAAGCGCTGGGAGGCCAGCGCCACGCCGGTATTGATGTAGCCGACGGTGGCCGCCACCTGTTCCTTGTTGATCAGTTCCTGCGCGATCTGCACGCCGCGCTCGTTCTTGGCTTCGTCGTCGCGCTCGACGGCGACCAGCTGGCGTCCCATGACGCCGCCGTTCTTGTTGATTTCTTCAATGGCCAGGCGCACGCCGTCGCGCATGCTGACGCCCATGGAGGACGAGCCGCCGGTATAGGGGCCGGCCACGCCGATCTTGATGGGGTCGGCGGCGTAGGTCGCGGCCGTTGCGGCAAATGCAAGGGTTCCTGCTAGCAGCTTCAAACGAAAATCCATGGATGTCTCCGTTGTAATTGGTAGAACTGCGTGGAAAACCGTATGCCGGCGCCAGGCGGCGGAAATCAAGTGCTGCGGCGCTCTCCTGTGTTGCGTGTCGTGACTGTCTGCCTAATGACTTACGCGAAACTGACCCGGCGGGGTTTTTCCGCGTAAATACCTAGTACGGGCGTACAGGGATTCCCGTCATGCGCCATGGCGCAGCCTTGGGGCTGAGAAAGGGACGGGAGGCTGCATGTCGAGGCAGACATGGGTGGGACCGTTGCATTGGCCGCATCCTAGCCAGCGCGGGGCAGGGGCGCGCGGAATTTCGTTCCGCCCCGGCCTGGAAATTTATTCCTGACCGCCTCGCGGGCCGCATGGCCATTGGGATACCTGTTTGCATACGCCGTCCAGCCATAGGGAAAACGCTTGGACGGCGTTGCCAGGCGGGCGCGAGGTTTCGGTGCACAGGTAGTACTGCGATTCGCCGGGGATCTCGATGTCCAGGACGCGCACCAGCTTGCCCTCGTCCAGCCACTCCGCGGCCAGCGCGCGCCGCGTGAGCGCCAGGCCCTGGCCGGCGCGCGCGGCTGCCAGCATGATGCCCAGGTCCACCAGCCAGACGCCGCGGGCGGGCTCGGGCCAGTCCAGGCCGGCGGCGGCCAGCCAGGGGCGCCAGGGTTCCATCGGGCAGCGCAGCAGATGCGCCCGGGCCAGGTCGGCGGGCCGTTCGAACGGGCCGTGCCGGTCGCGGTAGCCCGGCGCGCAGACGGCGAATACAGGATCCGCGGTCAGTTGGTGCGTATGCAGGCCGGGGTACTTGCCGCTGCCAAAGCGTATCCAGACGTCGGCGTTGGGCGGCATGATGTCCAGGTAGGGGATGGACAGCATGATTTCCAGTTCGACCTCGGGATGCGCGGAGGTGAAGCCGGGCAGGGCGGGGATCAGCACCTGGCGGGCGAAGGTGGGGGTGGAGACGACCCGCAGCGGTTCCAGCTTGGGTTCGCCCCGCTTGTGCAGGGAGGCGTCGGACAGCAGGTCCAGCGCGGTGCGCACCTGCTCCAGGTACTCGCGCCCGGCCGAGCTGAGGGTGGCGCCGCGGCTGCTGCGGATGAAGAGGGTGACATCCAGCATGGCCTCCAGCGCGGCGATACGCTTGCCGATGGCGCTGGCGGTGACGAAGAGTTCCTCGCTGGCGCGTTCGAAGGAACCCAGGCGGGCGGCTGCTTCGAAGGCCTGGATGGCGGCCAGCGGCGGCAGGCGCACATCTTTGGAGGGGGAGGGACCGCGCATGATCGTCTGGCGGGCCGGTGTTGCGCCCGACGAAAGAATGGCAACTGGCCGATTATAAGGACGGCGGCGCCAGCCCCTCGCCGTAGCGCCTGAGCACCTGGGAGATCTCGACGCGGTAGCCGTCCAGCCAGCGCGATTGCGCCGCCTTGGCCTGCTGGTGCGCGGGATGCCGGATCAGATGCTCCAGCGCTTCCAGCGAGTCCCAGTAATAGACGTTGGAGATCAGGCCGCGCGCGGCGTCTTCCCAGCTCTCTTCGCCCAGATAGCCGGGAATGGCACGGGCAGCGGCGGCGATGGCCTGGTCCAGGCGATGGAAGTCATCGTCGAACTGCTTCTTGGCGAAGATGAAGGTGGAGCTGTACATGGCGGGACTCCGGATGCGGCGGGAGCCGCAAGAAAACCGGCCGCCGGGAAGTCCGGGCGGCCGTTCTGGGGAATTGCTGGAGGCGTAGCTTGACGCCCTTGTAGCCTCTTTATACGCCCTTCAGCGCCAGGCTGACCGCCAGCGCCGCCATGACCACGGCGATGATGCCGTCCAGCACGCGCCAGGCGGAGGCGCTGGCGAAGAACGGGGCGAACAGGCGCGAGCCGATGCCGAGCACGGCGAGCCACAGCAGGCTGGCCGTGAGGGCGCCGGCGGCGAACGCCATGCGGGCATCCTCGAAGCCGTGCGCCAGCGAGCCGACCACCACCATGTCCAGCCAGAAGTGCGGGTTCAGCAGCGAGAAGCCCAGCGCGCCCAGCATGGCGGCGCGGCGCGAAGGGACCACGTCGCGCGCGGCGGCCAGTCCGCCGGTGGCGCTCCAGGCGCGGCGCGCCGATTGCAGCGCGTACCAGGACAGGAAGGCCACGCCGAACCACAGCACGGCGGTCGTCAGCCAGGGAAACCAGGCCGTGAGGGCCTGCAGGCCGGAGACGCTGGCGAAGATGAAGATGGCGTCGATCAGCGCGCAGATGGCGACCACGCTCAAGAGGTGGGCGCGCATCAGCCCTTGTCGCAGGATGAATGCGCTTTGCGCGCCCACGACGGCGAACAGGCCCAGCCCGGTGGCCGTACCGCTGGCCCAGGCAGTGAAGAAGAGGGGGGATGACAACGTGGCGAACATGACCTGCACCTGTGCTGCTACGCCTGTGGCGGCGCTTGGATGACAACGCCGGGCGCTCGGGGCGCTCCGGCAATAAGGCATTTTCGCTTGCGGTGGATGTGAAATAAAGCTAATTTTCCTTCACTATCTTAAGCAAAACTAATGTCATGAAAATCGATCACGGCAACCTGCGAGCCCTGGCCGCGGTGGTGCGGGAAGGCAGCTTCGAACGGGCGGCGCTGTCGCTGAGCGTCACGCCATCCGCGGTGTCGCAGCGGATCAAGGCGCTGGAGGACCGCATGGGCCGGCTGCTGGTCCAGCGCACCGTGCCGGCGGTGGCCACGGCGGACGGCCAGGTGCTGGTGCGGCTGGCCGAGCAGACGGCGCTGCTTGAACACGACGCGCTCGACCGCCTGGGCGTGGCGGACGACGATGTGCCCTATGCCAGCATCCCCGTCGCGGTGAACCACGACAGCCTGGAGACCTGGTTCGTCGACGCCGCCGTGCAGTTCGCGGCGCGCACCCGGGCCACGCTGGACATGCAGTCGGAAGACCAGGACCACACCGCCACCCTGCTGCGCAATGGCTCGGTGCTGGGCGCAGTGACCGCCCTGGCCGAGCCGGTCCAGGGTTGCCGCATCCACGCGCTGGGCAGCATGCGCTACGTCGCCACCTGCACGCCGGAATTCCACAAGCGCTATTTCTCGCAGGGCGTCAATGCGCAGACGCTGGCGCAGGCGCCGGTGCTGGTTTTCAACCGCAAGGACGCGCTGCAGGCCCGCTTCGCCCACAAGATCGCGGATCCCGCGCCCTGGCAGCCGCCGGTCTGGTGGGTGCCGTCCACGCGCGCGTTCGTGCAGGCCACGCTGGGCGGCCTGGGCTGGACCATGAATCCGCTGCCCTTGGTGCAGGAGCACCTTGACGCAGGTCAGCTGATGCTGCTTCGGGGGCGCGCCTGGGAGGATGTGCCGCTGTATTGGCAGCATTGGCGGGTAAACTCCGAAGCGATGGAAGCCCTGACGGATTCGGTCCTGTCAGCCGCCCGCAGCCTGGTCAGGCGGCGTTAACCCTCTAGGAGAACCACCCATGAACATCCGCAAGCTCGCTATCGTCGCCGCCCTGGGCCTGTGCACGGCCGGCTCGGCATGGGCGAAGGACTACAAGGTTGGTCAGATCGAGGTCGACGACCTCTGGGTCCGCGCGTCAGCGCCCGGCCAGTCCAACGGCGCCGGCTACATGGACATCGACAACGACGCCAAGGCGGCGGATCGCCTGCTGTCGGTCTCGTCCGACGCGGCGGAGCGGGTCGAGCTGCACACCGTGCAAACCGAAAACGGCGTCTCGAAGATGCGCCAGGTCGAAGGCGGCATCGCGCTGCCCGCCGACACCGAGGTCAAGCTCAGCCCCGGCGGCTACCACGTCATGTTCATCAAGCTGAAGGCCCCGTTCGCCGAAGGCGCCACGATCCCGGCCACGCTGAAGTTCGAAAAAGCCGGCGAAGTGGCCGTGCAATTCAAGGTCAAGCCGGCCTCGCACAACCCCGGCATGAGCCACGGCGGCATGGACCACGGGACGATGAAGCACTAAACGGCACGAGCTACCCGCGCCTGACGGCGCGGGTATGCGAGTGTGGTGCATGGATAGAGCCGGGCAGCCAGCCCCGCTGGTTCAGGTAGATCGCTGCCAGTGAGGCGGAGCGGTTTCGATGTGGCGCTCGCCCAACCAGAAGCTGCTATTCGACAGGTCCATCTCAAGTAGATAGATCGGTCCCAGTCAGCCAGCTCGGCTCCAATGCGGCAGGATCATCCCAATAAGGCAGGATCAGCCCCAATCACGCTGGCCCGCCCCAATCAGGGCCGCGCGGAGCCGGGCTCCGCCGGTCCGCAGCGGCGCCCCCCTGGGGGGGAAGCGCGCAGCGCTTCGGGGGGGATCTAATACAGCCCTTGCTGACGCATCGCGTCAGCCACCTTCACGAAGCCGGCGATGTTGGCGCCGTCCAGGTAGTTCACGTACTCGCGCTCGCTGTGGCCGTGGCGCACGCAGTTCTCGTGGATGTCGCGCATGATGGCGTGCAGGCGCGCGTCGACTTCCTCGCGCGTCCACGACAGGCGGGCCGAGTTCTGCGCCATTTCCAGGCCGGACACGGCCACGCCGCCGGCGTTGCTGGCCTTGCCGGGCGCGTAGAGCACGCGGGCGGCGATGAAGGCCTTGGCGGCTTCCAGCGTGGCCGGCATGTTGGCGCCTTCGGCGACGCACAGCACGCCGTTCTTGATCAGCGTTTGCGCATCGGCCAGTTCCAGCTCGTTCTGGGTGGCGCAGGGCAGGGCCACGTCCACCGGCACGTGCCACGGACGCTTGCCCGATTCATAGGTCAGGCCGAATTGGCGGGCGTAGGTGTCCAGGCGGCCGCGCAGGTCGTTCTTGATGTGCATCAGGGCGACCAGCTTCTCGTGCGTGAAGCCGGCTTCGTCCACCACGGTGCCGTTCGAGTCGGACACCGTCACGACCTTGGCGCCCAGCGCCATGGCTTTTTCGATCGCGTACTGGGCGACGTTGCCCGAACCCGAGACCGACACGCGCAGGCCGTCGAAGGAGCGGCCCACGCGCTTGAGCATTTCTTCAGCGAAGTACACGGTGCCGTAGCCGGTGGCTTCGGGGCGGATCAGGCTGCCGCCGAACGTCAGGCCCTTGCCGGTGAACACGCTGGCCGTCGAGTTCGACAGCTTCTTCATCATGCCGGCCATGAAGCCGACTTCACGCGCGCCCACGCCGATGTCGCCGGCCGGCACGTCGGTGTCCGGACCCAGGTGGCGGTACAGCTCGATCATCAGGGCCTGGCAGAAGCGCATGACTTCGGCGTCGGACTTGCCCTTGGGATCGAAGTCGGAACCGCCCTTGCCGCCGCCCATGGGCAGCGTGGTCAGCGAGTTCTTCAGGGTCTGTTCGAAGGCCAGGAACTTGAGGATGGACAGGTTCACCGAGGGGTGGAAGCGCATGCCGCCCTTGAAGGGGCCGATGGCCGAGCTGTGCTGGATGCGGAAAGCGCGGTTGACCTGGGCCTGGCCGCGGTCATCGGTCCAGCACACGCGGAACTGGATCACGCGTTCCGGCTCCACCAGGCGCTCGAGCACGGCGTGCTCGGCGTAGTGGGGGTGCTTTTCGATGAAAGGCCAGAGACTCAGCATCACCTCCTGGACGGCTTGCATGAATTCAGGTTGCTGCGGGTCGCGCGCGGCGACGCCACGCAGGAAGTCGTCCAGACTCTGCACTTTCAACATGATCTCCTTGGGGGTGCTTCGAATAGGTGCGGACTGCGCCGGATTGGGGCGCGAAAAATTCTTTTTGGTGCACGGCTGCACCTGTATGGTGCGGAATTGTAGGGGCAAAATGTTGCCCTGCGCAAAGCCGAAAAATAGTGCCATCGCCTTGATATCAAAGCATTTTTTCTTTTAATTTATTAGGGACATATTAAAAGCGCAAGATATAGGAAAGCCTGTCGGAAAAGCGGTTTTCTGAAGAAGATGTTTGAATTGCCTAGGGAAATTAATATGTCCCTATTTTTATACCATAGGAGAAAAGGTGTTTCCCTGAAGTCTTCCGAGGCCATGGAGGGCATGGCAGGGGAGGCTTGGGCAGGTTTGGGGGGCGCTTTTGCTTTTATATGTCCCCATTATTTATTTGAGCAAGATCAGGTCCGGGCGGCAGTATTACAACTGCGCCGCCGCCAGCGCCGCGCCCAAGGCCATCAGGACCGCGCCGACCACCCGATCGGCCGCAAGCTGGTGGTCCAGCAGCACCCGGCGCAGGAACGGCGAGGACACCGACCAAGCCACGGCGCCGAACCAGACCCAATGCGCGAACGACATGAACAGGCCATAGCCGAATTGCCAGGATAGGGGCGTGCCAGGCGAGACCAGTTGCGTGTACGTGCTGACCACGAACAAGGTGGTCTTGGGATTGAGGGCATTGGTCAGGAAGCCGCTGTAGAGCGCCTGCCAGCCTGTGATCGGCGGGCGCGCGGACAGGTCGCGATCAACCTGCGCGCGGTTGAAGAAGGTCTTCCAGCCCATGTAGACCAGGTAGCAGGCGCCCGCCAGCTTGATGCCCTGCAACACGGGCTGCGCGTAGTGCGCCAGCAGGCTGACGCCGAACATCGTATAGAACACGTGCACCTGCACGCCCAGGGCGATGCCCAGCGCGCACTGCAGGCCGGTGCGGCGGCCGAACAGGTAGCTGTTGCGCGTGACCATGGCGAAGTCCGGCCCCGGGCTGATGACGGCAAGAATGGTGATGAGGGCGACGGCGATCAGTTCGGTCATGGCGGCAGCGGCGGGTTGCGGAAGGAAGCCGGCATTGTGGGACGCTGGCGCGTGGCCGAAAAACGATTTCTAATGCCGCGTATCTGTGAGAAAAAATCACCTATTTTCATGAAGCTGCCGCCGCTCAACACCTTGCGCGTCTTCGACGCCGCTGCCCGCCATCAGGCCTTCGGCAAGGCGGCGGAAGAGCTGCACGTGACGCACGGCGCCGTCAGCCGGCAGATCCGGCTGCTGGAGGAAGCCCTGGGCATGACGCTGTTCGAGCGTCGCAACCGGGCTGTTTTCCTGACCGATGCGGGCAGGCAACTGTTCGACGTGACCCGGACGCTGTTCGAGCAGTTGTCGGCGGGCCTGGCCAAGCTGCGCCAGCCCGCCGCGGACGCGCCGCTGGTGCTGTCCTGCGAGCCCACCATCGCCATGATGTGGCTGATCCCGCGGCTGCCCGATTTCCAGCGCGAGCATCCCGCGGTGCAGGTGCATCTGTACGCGGCGGGCGGACCGGTGGATTTCACCGCCCAGGGCGTAGACGTGGCGCTGCGCCGCAATGACTTCGAGTGGGATACGGCTTTGCATGCCGAACGCGTGTGCGAGGAATGGACGGGGCCGGTGCGCCGGCCGGGCCTGTCAGGAGGGGGGGCGGCCACGGACGATTGGCTCGGCGCGCCGGCGCTAGGCAGCGCGACACGTCCGCAAGCCTGGAAGGACTGGTCGCGGGCGGCGGGCCTGAAGCCGCCGCGCGTGGCCGGGCCGACTTATGAACACTTCTATTTGAGCTTGCAGGCAGCGACCGCCGGGCTGGGGGTGGCGATAGGCTCCGCGCTGATGGCCTGCGATGCCGTGCGCGACCGCCGGCTGGAGGCGCCTTGCGGCTTTGTCCGCGACGGTTCGGCCTATGTGCTGCTGTCGCCCCGGTCCTGCACGGAAGACGCGCGGGCGCAGGCGTTTCTGCAATGGTTGCGCCGGGAGGCAGCCGCCTCGTTGCGGGCGGTGGCCGCCGGCGGGACGCCGGGCGAGGCTTAAAGCGTGGCGTCGTAGTCGATCGTCAGGGGCGCGTGGTCGGAGAAGCGTTCGTCCTTGTAGATGGCCACGTTGCGGGCGCGGGCGGCGATGCCCGGCGTCGCGATCTGGTAGTCGATGCGCCACCCGACGTTCTTGGCCCAGGCCTGGCCGCGGTTGCTCCACCAGGTGTATTGGTCGGGGCGCTCGTCGATGGTGCGGAACACGTCCACGAAGCCGCGCTTGTCGAACACGTCGGTCAGCCAGGCGCGCTCTTCGGGCAGGAAGCCTGAATTCTTCAGGTTGCCCTTCCAGTTCTTCAGGTCGATTTCCTTGTGGGCGATGTTCCAGTCGCCGCAGATGATGAACTCGCGGCCGGTGGTCTTGTGCTCGTGCATCAGCGCGTCGATCCAGGGGCCGAAGCGGTCCAGGAAGCGGTACTTGGCCTGCTGGCGTTCGTCGCCGCTGGAGCCCGAGGGCAGGTAGGCGCTGATCACCGACAGGTTCTTCCAGTCGGCGCGGATGATGCGGCCTTCGGGGTCGAATTCCTCGCAATCCAGGCCGGCGTTCACCCGTTCGGCCGCGTCGCGCAGGTAGATGCCCACGCCGCTATAGCCCTTCTTCACGGCGTGATGGAAGTGGCCGGTATAGCCGGGAGGATTGCGCAGATCGTCGGTCAGATCGTCTTCGGATATCTTGATTTCCTGCAGGCACAGCACGTCGGCGGAATGTTTTTCCATCCAGGGTTGCAGGCCCTTGCGGAAGGCGGACCGGATGCCGTTGAGATTGATCGACGTGATGCGCAGCAAAGCGTGACTCCTGTTGAGCGGCCGCGAGGGCCGGGGCAATGCCAGCAATTTAACCGACTCGAAGCGGCAGGCCGGGAATAGCCCCGACAGCGGATAAAATGCCTGCGTTTGCCATCTACCGGACCTCTACGCATGCCCGCCGCCCATTCTTCCGCCACCGCCCTGGATTTCGTCCGCTTCGCCTTGAACGAGGGCGTGCTGCGCTTCGGCAGCTTCAAGGTCAAATCGGGCCGTATCAGTCCCTATTTCTTCAATGCTGGACTGTTCAACAGCGGACGCTCGGTCGGCAAGTTGGCGCAATTCTATGCCCAGGCGCTGCTGGATTCGGGCGTGCAGTTCGACATGCTGTTCGGCCCGGCCTACAAGGGCATCCCCCTGTCGACGGCGACCGCCGTCGCGCTGGCCGGCCACCCGGACATGAAGGGCGGCGACGTGCCTTTCGCCTACAACCGCAAGGAAGCCAAGGACCACGGCGAGGGCGGCACCCTGGTGGGCGCGCCGCTCAAGGGCAAGGTCGTCATCATTGACGATGTGATTACCGCGGGCACGTCCGTGCGCGAATCGGTGGAAATCATCCGCGCGGCGGGCGCCGAGCCGGCCGCCGTGCTCATCGCCATGGACCGCATGGAGCGCGCGGGCCCGGACGACGCCCTGTCGGCCCATTCCGCCGTGCAGGACGTGGCCAAGACTTACGGCATGCCGGTGGTGTCGATTGCTTCGCTGTCGGACATCTTGGCCCTGCTGCAGGACGACGCGTCGTTCGCCGAGCACCGCGAGGCGGTGCTGGCTTATCGGACGAAGTACGGGGTGAAGTAAACCTCGTACTTGGCGAGTAGAAAGGGGCGGCCAGGTGCCGTCCTTTTTTTATCCGTAGCTTGCCGCTGGTTCGGCGACGCCGTGGGGTTGGCCAAAGACGGCGACGCCGCTCGCTCGGGCGGCATCCGCCAGCTTGCGGTCAAAGGTGGCCAGATAGCCGTTGGTTCTTTGGGCCAGTTCGAGATAACTGGCATCGTAGACGGTCAAGCCGTGGGTTCGAGCCAGCAGGTAGCTGCGGGCCGCGCTGGAAGATGGGGCGGCCGGATCCGGAAGTATGGGCAGGCGTTCGAGTAGCTGCCTGAACGAGAACAGTTGACCCGCCGATGCCCGTTGGCTACGTTCGGCGCGCAACATGCCGTTCGCGACTTCCGTATGCCAGATGGGGGGGCACCGTGTTTTCAGACTCGTGGGCCGTTTCCAGCAGATGCCGGGCCATCAGCGCTTCGTGGGCGTCCGCGCGGTCGACCAGCCACGCCAGGGCAAGCGAGGCGTCCGGTATCAAGCGGACCGGATTCATTCCCGGCCCTCTTCGATCCAGGAACGGATGACTTCGTGGGGGACGGCCGGCGCAGGCTTGAAGCTTTTCATTGCCTCAAGCGCATCATGGGCATCCAGCGACGTGCCGGGCAGGACCGGCGTCAACCTGGCGCAGAACACGCCGTCCAGTGAAATGATGAAATGCTGGCCTTCGCGGACCGCCAGCAGGTGATCGGAAAAGCTATGCAGCAGTTCGCTGGTGCTGATTTCCAGGTAGTTCATGTCCAAGCCTCCGGGCAAAAGTCGACCAGATCATTCTTGGATAAACGAAGGGCCGCGGCAATATGCCGCGGCCCTTCGTTTCGTCTGATACGTCAGGAGTGCTCCCGTTGCCGGGGCGTCCTGCTCGGTCAGCTATCCAGCTTCTGCTTCAACAGATCATTCACCTGCTGCGGATTCGCCTTACCGCGGGCGGCCTTCATGATCTGGCCCACCAGCGAATTGAACGCCTTCTGCTTGCCGGCCCGGTACTCTTCGACGATGGCCAGGTTGGCGGCCAGCACCTCGTCGATCATGGCGCCGATGGCGCCCGTGTCGCTGATCTGCTTGAGGCCGCGCGCCTCGATGATGGCGTCGGGTTGGCCGCCGTTTTCGCCGGCCCACATGGCGCCAAAGACTTCGCGGGCGATTTTGTTGGAGATCGTGCCGTCGATGATGCGGCCGATCAGGGCTGCCAGCGCCGGCGCCTGCACCGGGGAGTCGGCGATGCTCTTTTCGTCCTTGTTCAGGGCGGCGGAAACTTCGCCCATGACCCAGTTGGCGGCCAGCTTGGCCTGGCCGGCCGGCAGCGCGTCCGCCACCGCCTGGAAATAGGCGGCGAGGTCGCGGCTGACGGTGAGCTGTGCGGCGTCGTAGGCGGGCAGGCCGTACTCGGATTCGAAGCGGGCGCGCTGGGCGGCCGGCAGTTCGGGCATGGCGGCGCGGACCTCGTCGACCCAGGCGCTGGAGATCACCAGCGTGGGCAGGTCGGGGTCGGGGAAGTAGCGGTAGTCGTGCGCGTCTTCCTTGCTGCGCATGCTGCGCGTTTCGTCACGGTCGGCGTCGTACAGGCGGGTTTCCTGGACCACCGTGCCGCCGTCCTCGATCAGCTCGATCTGGCGCCGCGCCTCATAGATGATGGCGCGTTCCAGGAAGCGGAACGAGTTGACGTTCTTGATCTCGGTGCGGGTGCCGAATTCTTTCTGGCCCACGGGGCGGACCGAGACGTTGGCGTCGCAGCGGAACGAGCCTTCCTGCATGTTGCCGTCGCAGATGCCCAGCCACACGACCAGGCTGTGCAGGGCGCGGGCGTAGGCCACGGCCTCGGCGGCGGAGCGCATTTCGGGTTCCGTCACGATTTCCAGGAGCGGCGTGCCGGCGCGGTTCAGGTCGATGCCGCTGCCGGGGGCGCCGTTGGCCAGGCTGAAGTCGTCGTGCAGGGACTTGCCCGCGTCTTCTTCCAGGTGGGCGCGCGTCAGGTTGACGGTTTTCTCTTCCTCGCCCACGAAGAAGGACAAGGAGCCGCCCACGACCACCGGCAGCTCGTACTGGCTGATCTGGTAGCCCTTGGGCAGATCGGGGTAGAAGTAGTTCTTGCGCGCGAACACCGAGCGCGGCGCGATCGTGGCGCCCACGGCCAGGCCGAAGCGGATGGCGCGTTCGGCGGCGCCGCGGTTCATGACCGGCAGGCTGCCCGGCAGCGCCAGGTCGACCACGTTGGCGTGGGTGTTGGGCGCGGCGCCGAATTCGGTGCTGCTACCCGAAAAAATCTTGGAGTCCGTGGAAAGCTGCGTATGCGTTTCCAGGCCGATGACGATTTCCCAGTTCATGTTCTCAGCCTTGCTGGACCGGGGCACGCTTGTGCCAGTCCGTCACTTGTTGGTAGCGGTCGGCGATGGCCAGCAGGCGGCCTTCGTCGAAGTAGTTGCCGATGATCTGGAGACCGACGGGGCGTCCGTTGCCAGCGCCGCCGAAGCCGCAGGGGATCGACATGGCGGGCAGGCCGGCCAGGCTGACGCCCAGTGTGTAGACGTCGGCCAGCCAGTCGGCGGTGGGATCGTCGCGGTTGTCGCCGATGTTCTTGGCCACGGTGGGCGTCACCGGGCCCATGATCACGTCGCACTGGTCGGCATAGGCGCGCTGGAAGTCCTGCGCGATCATGCGGCGCAGGCGCTGCGCCTGCAGGTAGTAGGCGTCGTAATAGCCGTGGGACAGCACGTAGGTGCCGATCAGGATGCGGCGCTTGACCTCGTCGCCGAAGCCTTCGGCGCGCGAGCGGCTGATCATTTCGTTCAGGTCGCCATACTGGGCGGCGCGGTGGCCGTAGCGCACGCCGTCGTAGCGCGCCAGGTTGCTGGAGGCTTCGGCGGGGGCGATGACGTAGTAGGCGGGAATGGCGAGCTCGGTACGCGGCAGCGACACCGGCACGCGCACGGCGCCCAGCGCCTCGAACTGGGCCAGCGCGGCTTCGACAGCGGCGGCCACGTCGGGCGCCAGGCCGGCGCCGAAGTATTCGGCGGGCACGCCGATGCGCAGGCCCTTCAGGGGCTGGCTGCCGGCGGCGTCGTAGCGGCTCTGGGCGGCGTCGAAGTCGCGCCGGACACGGCCCGGCTCGTTGACGGCGGCATCGCATTTTTCCAGGCTGGTGGCGTCGCGCGGATCGAAGCCGCTGATGACGTCCAGCAGTTCGAGCAGGTCGCGGGCGCTTTCGGCCAGCGGACCGGCCTGGTCCAGGCTGGAGCCGAAGGCCACCATGCCGTAGCGGGAGACGGTGCCGTAGGTGGGCTTGATGCCGCTGACGCCGCACAGGGCGGCGGGCTGGCGCACCGAGCCGCCGGTGTCGGTGCCGGTGGCGGCGGCCACCAGGCGGGCGGCCACGGCGGCGGCCGAACCGCCCGAGGAGCCGCCGGGTACGGCGGCGTGGTCCCAGGGGTTCTTCACGGCGCCGTAGGCGGAGTTCTCGTTGCCGGAACCCATGGCGAATTCGTCGCAGTTCAGCTTGCCGAGCGACACGGCGCCGGCCTGTTCCAGGCGTTCGACGACGGTGGCGTCGAACGGGCTGACGTAGCCTTCCAGCATCTTGCTGCCGGCGGTGGTGCGCCAGCCGCGGGTGACGAAGGCGTCCTTGTGGGCGATCGGGATGCCGGCCAGGGGGCCGGCCGAGCCGGCGGCCAGCGCGGCGTCGGCGGCGCGGGCCTGGGCCAGCGTCAATTCGGCGTCAATATGTAAAAAGCAATTCAGGCCGCTGGCCGCTTCGGCGGCCGCCAGGCCGCTTTGGGCGAGCTCGACGGCGCTGACCTGGCGTTGCGCGAGGGCCGCGCGCAGGGCGGCGATCCCCTCGAATTGGGTATGCAGAGCGGGTTTCGTCATGACTTAATCCAGGACCTTGGGAACCAGGAACAGGCCTTCCTGGGCGTCGGGGGCGTTGGCCAGCAACTCCTGCCGGCGGGCTTCCGAGCTGGGTTCGGTCACGACATCTTCACGCAGGCGCAGCACGATGTCCTCGTGGGCGGACAGCGGGTGGGCCAGGGGTTCGACCCCCTGCGTGTCGACGGACTGGAGCCGTTCGATCAGGTGGAGGATGCCGTTGAGTTCGGCCTGCGCGAGGGTGCGCTGGTCGGGGGTCAGTTCGATTCTGGCCAGCCGGGCAATGCGGGCCACATCTGTGTCATTGAGCGCCATGGGGGAGTGCAAAATCGATAAGCGAAGGCCGAAGGGCGGGACAGGGCAGTATGCATATGCCAAACCCGTTACAAAGCTTGAATAGCCTGCATTTATGCGCTATTTCCGGGGAAATTATAAGTTATGATTCACGGTTTAATCGCCGTGATGACAGGCGGACCCGTTGTTTCACGGGCCCTACGCCCCGCGGCATGAACCCAATTCCCCCCAGAATTTAGCTGAGCTCCCATGTTCGGATTCCTGCGCAGTTATTTTTCCAGCGATATGGCGATCGACCTCGGTACCGCCAATACGCTGATCTACGTCCGCGGCAAGGGCATCGTGCTCGATGAACCGTCCGTGGTCGCAATCCGTCATGAAGGCGGTCCCCACGGCAAGAAGATCATTCAGGCCGTCGGTCAAGAAGCCAAGCAGATGCTTGGCCGCGTGCCCGGCAACATAGAGGCCATCCGGCCCATGAAGGACGGCGTCATTGCCGACTTCACGGTCACCGAGCAGATGCTCAAGCAGTTCATCCGCATGGTGCACCCCCGCAACATGCTGGCGCCCAGCCCGCGCATCATTGTCTGCGTGCCCTGCGGCTCCACCCAGGTTGAACGCCGCGCCATCCGCGAATCGGCCCTGGGCGCGGGCGCGTCCCACGTCTTCCTGATCGAAGAACCCATGGCCGCGGCCATCGGCGCCGGCCTGGCCGTGTCCGACGCCAGCGGCTCCATGGTGGTCGACATCGGCGGCGGCACCACCGAGGTGGCGGTCATCTCGCTGGGCGGCATGGTCTACAAGGGTTCCGTGCGCGTTGGTGGCGACAAGTTCGACGAAGCCATCGTCAACTACATCCGCCGCAACTACGGCATGCTGATCGGCGAGCCCACCGCCGAACTCATTAAGAAGGAAATCGGCTCCGCGTTCCCGGGATCCGAAGTCCGCGAGATCGAGGTCAAGGGCCGCAACCTGGCCGAAGGCGTGCCGCGCAGCTTCACGGTCTCGTCCAACGAGATCCTGGAATCGCTGACCGACCCGCTGAACCAGATCGTCTCGGCCGTGAAGATCGCGCTGGAACAGACCCCGCCCGAGCTGGGCGCCGACATCACCGACAAGGGCATCGCCCTGACCGGCGGCGGCGCGCTGCTGCGCGACCTGGATCGCCTGTTGCAGGAAGAGACCGGCCTGCCCGTCGTGGTGGCGGACGATCCGCTGACCTGCGTCGTGCGCGGTTGCGGCGAGGCGCTGGAACACCTTGAGAAACTGGGCGCCATCTTCATCAACGACTAATTTTGCCCGCCAGCCCGGAGCCCCGCTAGTTCACGGCTCCGGCCGCTGCCGGAGCGACGGACGCGGGCGTCCGGGCTGAGATTCATGCAACGACAAGGGACTCCTCCCCTATTCAGGCGCGGCCCACCTGCGGAGGTGCGGCTGGTCGTTCTGGTCGTCCTTGCTTTGGCCCTGATCGTCATGGATTCGCAATGGCGCATGCTGGAACCGGCGCGCCGGGCGATGTCCGCGGCGCTTTACCCCTTCCAGCGCGCCGTCATGGCGCCGCGCGACCTCGTCCAGCAAGTGAACGAATGGGTCAACGCGGCCAATCTCATCCGTAGCGAAAACGAAGCCTTGCAGCGCCAGCGCATCGAGCTGGCGCAGGTGACCACGCACGCGGCCCAGCTCGCCGCCGAAAACTCCCAATTGCGCCGCCTGCTGGGCGTGACCGACACGGTGGCCCAGTCCGCCGTGGTGGTCGAAGTCATGTACGAACCCGCCAACGCGTTCACGCAGCGCCTGGTGTTCAACAAGGGCAGCAAGGCCGGCCTGGCTCCGGGCATGCCAGTGATCGACGAAGGCGGCGTGGTCGGGCAGATCGTGCGTGTCACACCCATGACCGCCGAGGCGGCTCTGGTCACCGACGAACAGGTCTCCATCCCCGTGCAGTTGCTGCGCAACGGCCTGCGTCTGATCGCTTTCGGCGGCAATTCGCCGGGCAAGATGGAAGTCCGCTACCTGGCCGCCAATGCCGACATCAAGGAAGGCGACACCATCGTCACCAGCGGCGTCGGCGGGCTGTTCCCGGCCGGCCTGCCCGTGGCCAAGGTGACCTCGGTCGAACGCGATACCGCGTCCGGCTTCGCCCGCGCCGTGTGCGAACCGCTGGCCCACCCCGAACGCTATCGCCACTTCCTGGTGTTGCAGGTCGATGTGGAACGCGCCGAATCCAACCGTCAGGAGGTCGATTCCGGTGGATCGGACTAATCAATCCTCGGGCCGGGGCGCGCGCCGCCTTGGCACCCCCAGCAATGTGCAGCCCGACCGCCTGTCCGGCCCGGCGCATGGCGTGTTCGTCTGGGGCACGGTGCTGGTGGCGTGGCTGGTGTCCCTGCTGCCCTGGCGCCTGTGGCAGGGCGCGCCCGACATCCTGTTGCTGATCATCGCCTTCTGGTGCGTGCACGAGCCGCGCCGCGTCGGCCTGTTCACCGCCTTCTTCTTCGGCCTGCTGATGGACGTGCACGACGCCGGCCTGCTGGGCGAGCACGCGCTGTCGTACACGCTGGTGGCCTACGGCGCCGTGGTGCTGCACCGCCGGCTGCAGCGCTTCGACCTCTGGAGCCAGGCCATGCACATGCTGCCTGTGTTCTTCATCGCCCGCTTCGTGACCCAGATCATTCATGCCTGGCTGGCCGGCAAGTGGCCGGGCTGGGAATGGGGCCTCGGCGTGCTCCTGACTGCCGCCCTGTGGCCGCTGGCGGGCTGGGTCCTGCATTTGCCGCAGCGCGGCGTCGACGACGCCGAATCGTCCTCCGCCTGACGGCGGCGCCGCGTCATGTTCGAATTCAAGAAAACCGGCCTCCAGCAGAAGCAGCGTTTCCGCCTGCGCGCCTGGGTGGGCGGTTTGTTCGCCCTGGCCTGCTTCGGCGTGCTGGTCGGCCGCTTCTGGTACCTGCAGGTCGACCGCTATGAAGGCTTGTCCGAACGCGCCGACCGCAACCGCATCGCGGTCGTGCCGATTCCACCGCGGCGCGGCGAGATCCTGGACCGCAACGGCGAAGTGCTGGCGCGCAACTACCGCACCTATACGCTCGAAGTCGTGCCGGCCCAGGCCGGCAACCTGAGCCAGCTGTTCGAGCGCCTGACCGAGGTCGTGTACATCAGCCCGGCCGACCAGCGCCGCTTCAAGCGCCGCGCCGCCGAATCCAGCCGCTACGCCAGCCTGCAGTTGCGCAACAACCTCAACGAAACCGAAGCCGCCTGGTTCGCCGCGCATTCCTTCCAGTTCCCCGGAGTGGAGCTGCGCGCGCGCTGGGTGCGCGAATATCCGCAAGGCGTGTCGGCCGCCCACGTGGTGGGCTATATCGGCCGTATCGCCGAGGGCGACATCGAAGACCTGGACCGCGTCGGCCAGCTGGGCAACTACCGCGGCACCGATGTCATCGGCAAGAAGGGCATCGAGAAAACCTGGGAAGAGCAACTGCACGGCCGCACCGGCCTGGAAGAAGTCGAGGTGACCGCGGGCGGGCGCCCCATGCGCACGCTGCGCCGCATCGATCCAGTGCCGGGCTCCGACATCATGCTGTCCATCGACCTGGGCCTGCAGAAGGTGGCCGAGGCGGCCTTCGAGGGACAGCGCGGCGCGCTGGTCGCCATCGATCCGGACACCGGCGAGGTGCTGGCCTTCGTCTCGCAACCCTCGTTCGACCCCAACCTGTTCGTGGACGGCATCGACGTCGACAACTGGCGCATGCTGAACGAATCGCCCGACCACCCGCTGATCAACCGGCCGCTGTACGGCACCTATCCCATTGGTTCCACCTACAAGCCTTTTGTCGGCCTGGCCGCCCTGGAACTGGGCAAGCGCCGCGCCACCGACCGCATCTCGGACCCCGGCTATTACGAGTTCGGCGGGCAGAAATTCCGCAACGCCGGCGGCGCGGCCTACGGCATGACGGACATGCACAAGGCCATCGTGGTGTCTTCCGACACCTACTTCTATTCGCTCGGCCCCGAGATCGGCGTGAACGCGCTGCACGACTTTTCCAAGCAGTTCGGTTTCGGCCAGATCACCGGCATCGACCTGGAAGGCGAAAAGCGTGGCGTGCTGCCGTCGACCGACTGGAAGCGCTCGGCGTATAAGGACAAGGAGCGCCAGCGCTGGTACGCGGGCGAGACGATTTCCGTGGCGGTGGGGCAGGGCTACAACGCCTTCACGCTGCTGCAACTGGCGCAGGGCACGTCCACGCTGGCCAACAACGGCCTCTTCCGCCGTCCCCACCTGGTGCACGCGGTGCGCGATCCGCGCAGCGGCGAGGCCAAGGCCACCGAATCCGCGCCTGACTACCGCATTCCCCTCAAGCAGGCCAACGTGGACGTGATCAAGAACGCCATGGCGGACGTGGTGCGCGCCGGCACGGCGCGGCGCGCGTTCGCCAATGCTCCCTACCAGGCGGCCGGCAAGACCGGCACCGCGCAGGTGTTCAGCCTGCGCGGCGGCCATTACCGCGCCAGCGCCATCGACGAGCGCCTGCGCGACCACGCCTTGTTCATGGGCTTTGCGCCGCTGGAACACCCGCGCATCGCCGTCGCGCTGATCGTCGAGAACGCCGGCTGGGGCGCCAGCGTCGCCGCGCCGGTCGCGCGCAAGGTGTTCGACTATTGGCTGGCCAAGGACCGCCAGGACAAGATCGTGCGGCCCGAACGCACCGATCCCCTGGCCTCGGTTGAAACCATTGCTTCCGACGTGGTGCGCCAATGAAACGCCTGGGCCTCATTCTGCTGCGCGTGTTCACGGCCTTCGACTGGCCGCTGCTGGCGATCCTGCTCATGTTCGCCGCGCTGGGCATGACGGTCATGCACTCCGCGGTGGGCGGCACCGACTGGCGCTTCGCCGAACAGTCGCGCAATTTCATCATCGCCTTCTTTGCGATGTGGACCATGGCGCTGATTCCGCCGAAGTGGCTGATGAAGCTGGCGTTGCCTTTCTACATCGTGGGCGTGGTGCTGCTGCTGGGCGTGGAGTTCTTCGGCGAAACCAGCAAGGGCGCGACCCGCTGGTTGAACCTGGGCGTGACCCGCATCCAGCCGTCCGAAATGATGAAGATCGCCGTGCCGATGATGCTGGCCTGGTACTTCCAGCGCCACGAGGGCGCGGTCCGAATCCGCGACTTTCTGGCCGCCGCCGCCATGCTGGCCGCGCCTTTCGGCCTGATCGTGCTGCAGCCCGACCTGGGCACGGCGCTGCTGGTGTTCGGCGCGGGCTTCTTCGTGATCTATTTCGCGGGCCTGTCGTTCAAGCTGCTGGTGCCGGTCATGCTGGCCGGCATCATCGCCATCGGCACGCTGGTCTACTACGAAGACCAGCTATGCGAGCCTGACGTGAACTGGGTGGTGCTGCACGACTACCAGAAGCATCGCGTGTGCACGCTGCTCAATCCCAGTTCCGACCCGTTGGGCAAGGGCTTCCACACCATCCAGTCGATGATCGCGGTGGGTTCGGGGGGCGTGTACGGCAAGGGCTATATGAAGGGCACCCAGACGCACCTGGACTTCATACCCGAGCGCACCACCGACTTCATCTTCGCGGTGTACGCCGAGGAATTCGGGTTGTATGGCGGCATCGCGATCCTGGTGCTGTACGGGCTGATGATGGCGCGCGGGC
Source organism: Achromobacter anxifer (assembly GCF_903652925.1). Taxonomy (GTDB): domain Bacteria; phylum Pseudomonadota; class Gammaproteobacteria; order Burkholderiales; family Burkholderiaceae_B; genus Achromobacter; species Achromobacter anxifer. Next base: position 82,743 of record NZ_CAHLAR010000001.1, read on the forward strand.
TGACGATCGCGTCGCGGGCTTCGTCGCAGTTCGGCAGGCTGCTGGTGGGGTCGTTGACGATGATGCTGTTCATCTATGTATTCGTGAACGTGGGGATGGTGACGGGGATCCTGCCTGTGGTGGGGGTGCCGTTGCCGTTCATGAGCTATGGGGGGACGGCTTTGTTCACCATGGGGATTGCGTTCGGGATCATGATGAGTATTAGCCGGCATCGGTCGGTCAAGACTTGATCTTTTGCTGATGGCGGCTGCGAGGTCTTCGTAGGTCGCCCGTCGTCGCGAGCGGCGTGGCGGCTCGCGCCCACGATTGCGGTCCGGAGCGTTCGCTCCGGACTGCCCCTTCGTCATCTTCGTCAAGGCCTGCGGCCTTTCCTTCAGATTCCCTCGGGCGCATCGAGGTTGCGAGCCGCCACGCCGCCCGCGCCGACGGGCTGCCGCCGTCTTGGCTTGTCGCGCTGCTAGAGCCGTGGTCAGTTGCGAGTCTTGCGTTGCCCGTTGCCTACGGCCGCGCGGGCGGCCGTAGGCAACATACGTGATTGTGGGCGTCGTGGCGGTGGTCGCTTGCGCGCTTACGGAGGGGGCTTGCTAATGGCCCCTCATCATTGGGGGTGGGGCGGTGATGGGTGGCGCGCGGCAGGCAGTGGTTTGCGCTTGGAGACTCTCTCGCGCGCGCCACCCATCCGGCAGTGTGGCTTAGCGGCTGGCGACAATTGATTGGCCTGGCGCCGTTCAGTGGTGTACAGCCGCTCAAGGCACTCAACGGTGACAGGTGCCCCATGCCCGCGCAGCGCCATCCTAAATCGCAAGACACAACGGAAGCCTCGGAAGGCCGCCTGCGCGGCCGGCCCGAGGCGAGCCCCGCAAGACATTCCGCCATACCCCGCCCGTTGCCAGAATGCCAAGCACACCATCCGGCCCAGCTGCCGTGAAATTGCAACTGAACGAGCCCGTCGCGTCGGCGGCCCGCGATGCGCGGGGCGTCGATAAGCCCGACGGAATCCGAAGGAACCGCCGTAGGCGGTGACGAGGATGAGGATGGGGAAGTCCGGAGCGAAGGCTCCGGACCGCAATCGTTGCCCCGCGCATCGCGGGCCGCCGACGCGACGGGCGTCTTAAGAACTCATAGAACGCCCGCAAGCAAGTACAACCTCAAGCAGGCAACGCCTCAGGCACCCCAAGGTCAACGGCCAGCTTGGTAAGACCATCCCAGATCCGACTGTCGAAAGTCAGCGCGTCCTCGTTGAGTGCCCGGTTGCGCGCTTCGTACTCGCCCGGATACTGCACCGCTTCAACGCCAGGTTGCGGCTTGCAGGCGTGCAGATAGTCGATGAACGCGCCCACCTCCATCGACCGCCAGTCCGTATTGAAGTCCACCTGCGGATCCAGCAGCAGCGCGAACATATTGTTCGTCGCTACGCCCGTGCGCGGATGTTCCGGCTGGATCGTGCCGCCGCCCGACAGCACGCCGGCCAGCAGCTCGGCCACCAGGCCCAGCGCGTAACCCTTGTGGCCGCCGAACGGCAGCAGGGCGCCGGGCGGGTCGGTGAACAGCGCGTTGGGATCCGTGGTCGGATTGCCCTGGGCGTCGATCAGCGAGCCCGGGGGCGCCTGTTCGCCCTTGGCGGCCAGCACCCGCGCTTTGTTGACGGCGATGGAGCTGGTGGCCATGTCCACGATGAACGGCGGACGGCCGCCGGGCAGCGGGCCCGCGAAGCACAGCGGATTGGTGGTCAGGCAGGCCTGCGCGCCGCCGAAGGGCGCCACGGTCGGCGAGCGGTTGATCACGTTGGTGAAGGCCAGCAGGATCAGGCCTTGGGCAGCCACCATTTCCCCGTAGTGGCCCATGCGGCCCAGGTGGTGGCTGTGGCGCAGGGTCAGGATGCACTGGCCGTGCTCCTGCGTGCGCTCGATGGCCTTCTCGATGACGACCTTGCCGACATATTGGCCCAGTCCGTGATGGCCGTCGTAGGCCAGCATCGCGCCGCGGTCGTTGACCAGCTCGGGCCGGCCGTCGGCCTGGGCCAGGCCTTCGGACAGCACGCGCCGGTAGTTGGTCAGGATCGACAGGCCGTGGCTGGTGTAGCCGACCCGGTCGGACTCGACCAGGTGCTCGGCCACGTCGCGGGCGATGTCCTCGGGCACGCCTTGTGCCATCAGCACGCGGCGGCCGTATTCGTTGGCTTGGGCGATCGAAATCTTCATGATGCGCCCTCCTTACAGCCAGCCCAGCCAGCGCCAGTAGGTCATGCCCATCAGCAGCATCAGCAGGTAGCCGACGATGGTGACGATGATGCCGACCTTGGCGAACTGCTTGGCGTTGAAGGTCTCGGTACCCAGGCACACCATGTTCTGCGGCGCGTTGATGGGCAGGATGAAGCCGTAGCTGACCACGAAGCCCAGCAGCATGGTCATGCCCAGGCGGCTGAATTCGCCCGGCAGCGTGGCCAGCACCGAAATCAGGATGGGCAGCATGGCCGAGGTCAGCGCGGTGGCGCTGGCGAAGCCCAGGTGGATGACGATGAGGAAGGCGGCCAGGATCGCGAAGATCGCCAGCGGTCCGAGATGGTCCAGTCCGGTATGCGCCACGACCTGGTTGCCCAGCCATTGGCCGGCCTGGGTCGTCAGCAGGGCGGTGCCCAGGCTGATGCCGACGCCGAACACGATCACGGTGCCCCATGGGATGCGCGATTGCACGTCTTTCCAGGTCATCACGCCAAAGCGCGGCAGCAGCAGCAGGACCAGGCCGAAGTAGGTGGTCGACGTGGTGTCGAACTTGTGCAGCTTGCCTTCGGTCGACCAGAACAGCAGCAGCATGAGCGACACGGCCATCAGGCGTTTTTGCGCGCCGGTCATGGGGCCCAGTTCAAGCAGCGACTTCTCGACAGCTTCCTTGCCTCCCGCGATGCTGTCGCTTTCCGGCGGCAGCAGCTTGAGCACGATGATGATCAGCACGGCCGACATGATCAGCGACCAGGGGGCGCCGGCGATCAGCCAGTCCGACCACGCCACGCGCTGGCCCAGCATCTTTTCCATGAAGCCGACGGTCAGCAGGTTCTGCGCGGCGGCGGTCTGGATGCCGACGTTCCAGATGCTGGTGGCCTGCGCCACGATGATCATGATGCCGGCGGCGATGTTGGAGCGCTTGTCCACGCCGAAGGCCGCGATGACGCCCATCATGATGGGCACCACGGCCGCGCTGCGCGCGGTGGCGCTGGGCACGACCAGGCTCAGCACGATGGTCACGGCGATACATCCGATCAGGATGCGGCGGGTGCTGGTGCCCACCTTGGACAGAGTCACCAGAGCGATGCGCCGGTCGAGCCCGGTGAAGGTCATGGCTGCGGCAATGAACAAGGCGCCGGTGACGAGCGCCAGCGCCGAGTTCGAGAAGCCCGCCAGCGCCATGCTGATCGCGGCCGAGGTGCCATAGATCACTTGCGGGTCTTTGATTGTCGGAGCCGTACCCAGCAGGAAGGCCATCAGCGTCGTGATCATGATCGCGCTGGCTTCGTAGGACACGGCTTCGGTAATCCAGACCACCACCGCGAACGCCAGGATGGCGAGCATCCGGTGGCCCGCGACGGGCAGGTCGGCGGGCAGGGGCATCATCAGCACGCCGATCATCACCAGGATGCCGGCGACGAGTCCGATTGGAATTTTGGTTTTCTTTGGGGCTTGCGAGGCAGGGACGGCGGCTTGCGCGGTCATATCCATCTCCAGTTGAGGTCAAACTGCCGACACACCGCCCCGCGAGCACGGGATAGGTCAAACCGGTGTGTCGACGCTACAGCATGATCGTGACGGCATTGCGGAAAACCCGTATTGATGCGGATCAAGCCAGTGGAGATTTGGGCTTGTGGAAAACCTTTGACGGGCATTATGCTCGTCGCCCCGCGCCGCCGGCAAGCCTGGATTGTTGCGAAATTGCACGCAAATCAATATGAAAAGGCAGAAACCGCCGGCGAATTCGTTCGTATTGCGACCTAATTGACGGCCCAGGCCGGGCGGCCGGACAGGCGGATCAGCCCAGCGCCAGGCGCAGCTGCTCGTCCAGGTGCAGGGTGGGCGCGACGCGCCAGCCGCTCTGGGCGTAGCGCAGCCAGCGGCCCAGCACCAGGTGCGTCAACAGGCTGGCATGCGCGGCCACATTGGCCTGCGGCGGCAGGCCGCCGTCGGTCACCGCGATGCGCAGCGACTGCTTCAACGAGGCTTCGATGCGGTCGTTGATGTGGTTGATGCGTTCTTGCAGGCGGTTGTCTTCCGTGACCAGCGCGTCGCCGGTCAGCACCCGCGTCATGCCTTTGTTGCGCTCCGAGAAGGTCAGCAGCATGGAGACAGTCTTGTGGGCCTGGGTCAGGCCCTGAGGTTCGGCGATGGCGATCTGGTTCACCAGCGTGAAGATGCTGGTCTCGATGAATTCGATCAGCCCTTCGAACATCTGCGCCTTGCTGGCGAAGTGCCGGTACAGCGCGGCCTCGGACACTTCCAGGCGCGCGGCCAGGGCCGCGGTGGTGATGCGGGAGGCGTGAGGCTGCTCCAGCATCTCGGCCAGGGTTTGCAGAATCTGGGTCTTGCGCTCGCCGGGTTTGCTCGCCATGGAGGGGTCTGCTCTCGCGCAGGCTTGACGGTGAATGGGGGGAGGAGCGCGCCGCTATCCCCGCAGGGGGCGTCGGCGTAACAGCAAATCACTGACGGAGTTTACCCGCAAGTCGACATAGGCCGGCCGCTGCGAACGGCCGCGGGCGAACGGCGTGCCGGGGTGATACACGTGCACGGTGCGCAGGCCCGCGCGGCGCGCGCCGCGCAGATTGGCCAGGGTGTCCTCGACCAGCACGGCATTGCGCGCCTGCACGCCTTCGCGCGCCAGCACGTGGCGCAGCAGCGCGGGAGAGGGCTTGGGCCGGAATTCGCCGTGCAGCCGCATGTGCTCGATGGCCCACAGGCTGTCGAACTGGCGCAGGATGCCCAGGCGCGCCAGCACGGCGCGGGCGTAGTGCATCGGCGCGTTGGTCAGCAGCACCTTGCGTCCCGGCAGCCGGCTCAGCTTGTAGGCCAGCGCCTTTTCCGAGCGCACCAGGGGGCCAACGTCGAAATCGTGGCTGCGGTGCAGGAATTCATGCGGATCCACGCCGTGATGCCGGACCATGCCTATCATGGTGGCGCCATAGCGCTTCCAGTACAGCGAGCGCATGCGGTTGGCGGTGTCGACGTCGACATTCAACGCCTCGGCCACGGCCATGGTCATGCCGTGGTCGATCTTGGGGAAGATGGCGTGCGAGGTGTCGTGGAGCGTGTTGTCCAGATCGAACAGCCACAGGCGTTCGGAAACGCCCGTGGCTGCGCGGCGCGAGCGGCGCACACGCACCGCCGGCCGCAGCAGGTAACGCTGTGCCCGCATCAGTGCGAGCTGATCATCGTGCCCACGCCCTGGTCGGTCAGGATTTCCAGCAGCAGGCAGTGCGGCACGCGGCCGTCCACGATGTGCACCGAGTTCACGCCGTTCTTGGCGGCGTCCAGCGCGGACGAGATCTTGGGCAGCATGCCGCCGGAGATCGTGCCGTCGGCGAACAGTTCGTCGATGGTCTGCGCCGACAGGCTGCGCAGCAGCTTGCCGGCCTTGTCCAGCACGCCCGGGGTGTTGGTCAGCATCAGCAGTTTTTCGGCGCCCAGCACTTCCGCCATCTTGCCGGCGACCACGTCGGCGTTGATGTTGTAGGCCGTGCCGTCCTCGCCATAGCCGATGGGCGAGATCACGGGGATGAACTGGTCGTCCTGCAGCGCCTTCACCACGGCCGGTTCGACCATGGTGATGTCGCCGACGAAGCCGATGTCGATGGGCTCGGACGGATTGTCCTTGTTGGCCATCAGCTTCTTCTGGGCCTGGATCAGGCCGCCGTCCTTGCCGGTCAGGCCCACGGCCTTGCCGCCGACCTCGTTGATCATCATGACGATGTCCTGCTGGACCTGGCCGCCCAGTACCCATTCGACCACTTCCATGGTCTCGGCGTCGGTGACGCGCATGCCCTGGATGAAGGTGCCCTGCTTGCCGATGCGGCGAAGCGCGTCGTCGATCTGCGGACCGCCGCCGTGGACCACCACCGGGTTCAGACCCACCAGCTTCAGCAGCACGACATCGTGCGCGAAGCTGCGCTGCAGACGCTCTTCCGTCATGGCGTTGCCGCCGTACTTGACCACGATGGTCTTGCCGTGAAATCGTCGGATATACGGCAGTGCTTCAGACAGCACAGCAGCTTTGACAGCAGGAGACGAGACGGCAGCAGGGTCGGGGGTGTCGGTCATGGCAGCTAAGTCGGCAAATATACGTATGTGTGGTTAGAAAAAATGCCTGCACAAAAACGCGTTCGGAACGCGGTAGCGCAAGCATACGACGGATTGTAGTACCCACAGGTTTCTTATGCTTTAAACCCATGTTCATATGCCCGACAAATAACCGGCATTCAGGTAAATTGGGGGCGTTTTCACAACGGCGAGCCCCGCAAAAGGGGGCTGGTCCGCACCGGCAGGGCATCAGCCCCTAATTTTTTTACCCATAAAAGAGGCAACACATGCGTTTGAACTTTGTCCGGTCCGCCCTGGCGGCGTCGGTGTTCCTGGTGGCGGCGAACGCCGCCCATGCCGAAAAAGTGGTGGTGGGCGCGACCCAGGTTCCCCATGCCGAGATCCTGGAAGTGGTGAAGCCGCAACTGGCCAAGGAAGGCGTGGAACTCGACATCAAGGTCTTCAGCGACTACGTGCAGCCCAACCTGCAGCTCGCCGACAAGCAGCTGGACGCGAATTTCTTCCAGCACAAGCCCTACCTGGATTCCTTCAACAAGGACCGCAGGCCACGCTGGTGCCGGTGGCCCTGGTGCACGTCGAACCCTTCGGCGGCTATTCCAAGAAGATCAAGAGCCTGTCCGAACTCAAGGACGGCGCGACGGTGGCGATCCCGAACGATCCCTCCAACGGCGGCCGCGCCCTGGTCCTGCTGCAGAAGCAGGGCGTGATCAAGCTGAAGGACCCGTCCAACATCCTGGCCACGGCCGCGGACGTGGTCGAGAACCCCAAGAAGCTGAAGTTCCGCGAACTGGAAGCCGCGATGCTGCCGCGGTCGCTCGACGACGTGGACCTGGCGCTGATCAACACCAACTACGCGCTGGAAGCCGGCCTGGTCCCGACCAAGGACGCCCTGTTCATCGAAGGCGCCGATTCGCCTTACGCCAACATCCTGGTGACCCGCGAGGACAACAAGGACGCGCCCGGCATCAAGAAACTGGTCCAGGCCCTGCATACGCCTGAAGTGAAGAAGTTCATCCTGGAAAAGTACAAGGGCGCCGTGGTTCCGGCGTTCTGATTCCGGCCCGCCGCGGCCTGATCTGGAAACCGCCTGCAAGGGCGGTTTTTCTTTGGCGCGCCGGCGCGGACAGGCAAAAAAAAAGACCGCCCTGGCGGGGCGGTCCGTTGTGGAGGGCGCGGGCGGGGCTCAGCCTGCCGCCAGGGCCTTTTCCACGGTGGCGTGGAATTCCGCCACGTCGTATTCGCCCAGGTAGCGCTTGATGATGCGGCCCTGCTTGTCGATCAGGAAGGCCGTGGGCGTCAGGCGGATGTCGCCGAAGGCGCGGGCGATGTCGCCCTTGGTGTCCAGGGCCACCGGGAACGGCAGCTTGCGCGTTTCGGCGAAGTTCAGCACGAAGTTGGGCGGGTCGTAGTTCATGGCGACCGCGACCGCCTCGTAGCCCTTGGCGGCGTACTCGTTGTAGGCCGAGATGGTCTCGGGCATCTGCTTCACACAGGTCACGCAGCTGGTTGCCCAGAACTTGACCAGCACGACCTTGCCGCGCAGGTCCTGCATCGAGAAGGACTTGCCTTCCAGCGTGGTGAAGGTCACGTCGGGCGCGGTCTGGGCGGGGCGCATGACGAACCAGGCGCCGATGCCGACCGCCACCAGGACGGCCAGAGCGAGAATGGCTTTCTTCATTTGATGGGCATGGCCTCTACGCCGTTGCTGGTGCCGGCCGCGTTGTCGCTGGCTGCGCCGGTTCCGCTTTCGATGGGCGCTTTGGCCTCCGAGGAAGGGTTGGACTTGGTGCCGCTGTTCGACAGCCGGATCGCTTCGTCGCGGCTGATCGTCTCGAACAGTTTAACCACCTTGGCCACGCCGCCGACGTCCGCGGTGGCATTGGCGGCGTATTCGCCTTCGGCCTGGGTCACCTTGCCCATCAGGTAGACGACGCTATGGTCGGTCGTGACCGCGATGGTGCCCGAGGGCACGTACTTGGTGTTGAGCAGGGCGGTCTTGACCTTGGAGGTCAGCCAGGTGTCGTTGGAGCGCACGCTGAACGAGGCGATCGGGCCGACGGTCAGCTGGTTGATGACCTGCTTGACGTTTTCCACGCCCTGGGCGATGGCGGTGGCCTGGTTCTTGGCTTCCTCGGTGGGTACGTCGCCGGTCAGCAGCAGATGGCCGCCGTAGGCCATGGCGTTGACGCGGGCGGTTTCGCCCAGCTTCTGCGAGATCTGGCTCTGCGCCTTGAACGCCATGTTCTGGTCTTCGAGCTGGATGCCGGAGGTGCGGCGGTCCGTCACGACGACCGCGGTGGTGGCGGCCGCCCCGCCCACGATCAGCGGCGCGCAGGCCGACAGCGAGAGCGCGGCGGTGGACAGCGCCGCGGCGAGCATCAACGGGCGGACAGCGGTACGGACGTCAGAAATCATTCGGTGTCTCCAAGCAGAAGAGCGTCTATGCCGTCGCACAGCGCGTGCAGCAGCAGAATATGGACTTCCTGGATGCGCATCGTGCGATCGCTGGGAACACATAGATGGACGTCCATCGGCGTAATGAGTTCCCCCATGACGCCGCCGCCCTTGCCGGTCAGGGCAAGCACGTGCATTTCGCGGGCGCTGGCGGCTTCCATGGCGCGCACCACGTTGGGGGAATTGCCGCTGGTGGAAATCGCCACAAGCACGTCACCAGCTTGACCGAAGGCGTTGACCTGGCGCTCGTAGATTTCGTCGAAACCGTAGTCGTTGCCCACCGCGGTGAGTATCGAGGTATCGGTATTGAGGGCGATGCCGGCCAGGGGCAGGCGTTCGCGTTCGAAGCGGCCCACCAGTTCGGCGATGAAATGCTGCGCGTCGGCGGCCGAGCCGCCATTGCCGCAAGCCAGAATCTTGCCGTTGTTTGCCAGGGCGCCGAACAGCACGTCCACCGCCACCGCCAACGGTTCGGCCAGGACGTTCATGCTTTGTTCGCAGGCCGCCATGGCGTCGCGAAAGTGCGACGTCATACGAGAGGTCATATCCATGGCCGCGATTATCTCACGGGGCCGTCACCCGGTTCTGTCCAGGCGTAACGACTATGCGGCATGTCGTTACCGGGGTCCTGGGGCCTCAGGCCTGCCAGAAGGCGCCGCGCAGCCACTGGACGCGTCCAGCCTCGAAGACGACCGCGTCGTAGCGGGCCGCCGGCAGCCTGCCTTGCCAATGGCGCCGAGCCAGCTCGGGCAGCCACAAGGCCGCGGCGCGGGCCAGCCGGGCCTGCTTCTCGGGGCCGATGCTGGCGGCGGCGCCGCCATAGCGGGTCGCGGCGCGGGCGCGGACCTCGACGAACACCAGGGTGTCGCCGTCGCGCATGGCGAGGTCGATCTCGCCGGCGCGGGTGTGCAGATTGCGCGCCAGCAGCACGAGGCCGCGCGCCTGCAGCAGGTTCAGGGCGGCGTCCTCGTGGCGATCGCCCTGGCGCTGGGCGGGCGAACGCCGCGGCGGCGGACGCTCCGGCGCGGTACGGTCCGCGGCGGCTGCGCGGACGGAACGGCGCCGCCGTTTGGCGGCGCGGCGGCGCGCGGCCAGGGCGAGTTCGCAGGCCAGGCGCAAAGTGTCATCCGTCATCAAGGCTCCAGGAAGCGGCGGGCATAGGCGGCTACACTGACATGGTTTCCCGTGTCTGTAGGCTGCAATGAATCAAAATGTCTCACCCCCGTCTGCCGGAGATGCCTGGTCCCGCGTTGCCGAACGCGTGGCGGGGCAGCATTGGCCTGCCGCGACGCTGTACGTCGTGGCCACGCCGATCGGCAACCTGGGCGACCTGGGGCTGCGTGCCTGGCACGCCCTGCAACGCGCCGACGTGATCGCCGCGGAAGACACGCGGGCCAGCCGCGCGCTGATGGACGCCTGGGGCGTCGGTACGCCGCTGATGGCTGCCCACCGCCACAACGAGGCCGCCGCGGCCCAGGCCATCTGCGAACGCCTGGCGCAGGGTCAGCGCGTGGCGCTGGTGTCCGACGCCGGCGCGCCCGCCGTCAGCGATCCCGGCGCGCGCATCGTGCGCGCCGTGCGCGAGGCCGGATTCGGCGTGGTGCCGGTGCCCGGTCCCAGCGCCGTGATCGCGGCGCTGATGGGCAGTGGGGTCACTACCGATGAAAACCCGGGCTATGCCTTCGCCGGCTTTCCGCCGCCCAAGGCCGTGGCCCGCCAGCGCTGGCTGCGCACCTGGTGCGCCTTGCCCGCGCCCGTGGTGATGTTCGAGTCGCCCCACCGGTTGGCGGCCACCTTGGCCGACCTGCTGGAAGTGTGCGGTCCGGACCGCCTGCTGACCGTGGCGCGTGAACTGACCAAGCGCTTCGAAGAGATCGCCACGTTCCCGATGGGCGAGGGCGCGGCCTGGCTGGCCGCCGATGCCCACCGCGAACAGGGCGAGTTCGTGCTGATCGCGCATGCGCCGGTGGAACAGGAATCGGACGAGGAAGCCGACCCGCGCACCGACGCGCTGCTGGACGCCTTGCTGGAGTCGCTGTCCGTGCGCGATGCCGCGCGCGTGGCCGCCAAGGTCTCGGGCCTGCCGCGTGACGTGCTGTACAACCGGGCCCTGGCCCGCAAGAAATCGGTGGAGTAAGCCATGACGTATTCCACCATCGTGTCGAACAAGCCCGCGGATCCGGACGAACGCCTGGTCTACCGCGACATGCCCACGTCGTTGGGCGACATGCGCCTGGTTGCCAGCCCCAAGGGCCTGCGCGGCGCGTGGTTCACCGATCAGGATCTGCTGCCGTCGGCCGAAGGCTGGACCCTTGCGGATTCGGATCCCATCCTGGAGCAGGCGCGCCGCGAACTGGATGAATGGTTCGCCGGCCAGCGCCGCGTATTCGAGGTGCCGCTGGACCCCGTGGGCACCACGTTCCAGCACGAGGTCTGGCATGCCTTGTGCGACCTGGATTTCGGCGTGCTGGCGAGCTACGGCGACCTGGCGCGAACGGTGGGGCGGCCCAAGGGCGCCCAGGCGGTCGGCGGCGCGGTCGGGCGCAATCCGATCAGCATCATCATCCCCTGCCACCGCGTGATCGGCGCGGACACATCGCTCACCGGCTTCGGCGGCGGCCTGCCGCGCAAGCAGGCTTTGCTGGCGCACGAAGGCAATCTTTACCGCAGCCGCAGCGCACGCGCGCGCCGCGTGTGCGACGGGCAGGCCGAGCTGCCCTGGTAAGCCGCCAGGGGCCGGCTCCGTAGCGGGCCGGATTATTGCGAAGCGATGCTGGGCAGGATGCCGATGCGGTCCGACACCAGCGGCACGGCGTTCAAGGCGCTCTGGCGGTCGGGGTAGGGGCCGATCTTGACCCGGTACAGGTTGTTCGACTGTTCCACCGACGCGGGCGGCGCGCCTTCGGCGCCCAGCTGCGTGTTGATGCGGCTGACCAGCGATTGCGCGTTGGCCGGCTGGCTGAACGCGCCCACCTGCAGATAGACGTTGCCGATGCCGCCCGCGGCCGGTTGGCGGACGGGCGCCGAGCCGGGGGCGGGCCCAGCCGACAGGGGTTCGGCCGCAAGCGCCACGGGCACCGCGGCGATGGGCGCTGCCACGGGCGAGGAGCCTATGGCCGAGGCGGGTTCGGGCGTGGCAGCGGCGGGCGCGCCTTGCGAGGCCAGCCGCCGGATCTCGTCTTGCGGAATCGCTTCCACGATCACCTGGCCGCTGCCGGGCCCGATGAGGCCCAGCTTGTAGGCCGCGACATAGGACAGGTCCATGATGCGGTCGCTATGGAACGGCCCGCGGTCGTTCACGCGCACCACGATCGTCTTGCCGTTGACCAGGCTGGTGACGCGGGCGTAGCTGGGCAGCGGCAGCGTGGTGTGGGCGGCCGTCATGGCGTACATGTCGTAGGACTCGCCGATGGACGTGGAATTGCCGTGGAACTTCTTGCCGTACCAGGAGGCGGTGCCGCGTTTTTTATAGGGCTGGCCGCTGGTGTCGGGCACATAGCGCTGTCCGAACACCACGTACGGGCGGTTTGCGCCGCTGGCGTAGGGTTCCACGCGCGGCACCGCGTCGGGCACCTGGTCCAGGTTCGAAGGCGGATTCGCGTCCGGCCCGTCGTCCTTGTAGTAGCCGCCGCCCTTTTTGCGTCCGCCGGTGGAGGAGCATCCCGCCACGGCAATGGCCAGCAGCAGCATCATGAACAGGCGGATCGGGCGGGACAGGGTCATGCGGATTCGTCGGGCAGTTGGGTGCGATGGCGCACCAGCAGCGGGTCATGGTCGGCAAAGCGCAGCGCCAGCTGTTCGACCACATACACCGAACGGTGCTGGCCGCCGGTGCAGCCGATGGCGACCGTCAGGTAATTGCGGGTGTCTTGCGTGTATTGCGGCAGCCAGCGGTTCAGGAAGCCGGCGATGTCGTCGATCATCTGCTTCACCAGATCGAAGCCGGACAGCCAGGCGGCCACGGGTTCGTCGCGCCCGGTCAGCGGCCGCAGGTTGCGGTCGTAGTAGGGGTTGGGCAGGCAGCGCACGTCGAACACCAGGTCGGCGTCTCGCGGCACGCCGCGCTTGTAGGCGAAGGACTCGAAGGTCAGCACCAACGGCGCGCGGTCGGCCTTGATCAGGTCGCGGATCCAGACGCGCAACTGCCCGGGCGTCAGGTCCGAGGTGTCGATGACGTGTTCCTGTTCGCGCAGCGGCGCCAGCAGCTCGCGCTCCAGTGCGATGCATTCGCCCAGCGTCGGAGTCTTGCCGCCGCGCTGCAGGCGGTCGGTCAGGGGGTGGCGGCGGCGCGATTCGGAGTAGCGCTGCACCAGCGTCGCGGTGCTGGCGTCCAGGAAGACCACGCGCAGGCTGGTGCCCATGGCGCGCAGCGCGGTGACCACGTCGGGCAGTTCGGCCAGTTCGCCGGGGGAGCGGACGTCGATGGCGACCGCCACGCGTTCCATGCCGTCGTCGCGGGCATTGGCGATGAACTCGGTCAGGAACCGCACGGGGAGGTTGTCGACGCAGGTATAGCTGGCGTCCTCAAGCATGCGCAGGGCGACGGACTTGCCTGAGCCTGAGATGCCGGTGACGAGGACGACTTTCAACATGGACATGATTGTGGCACGCTTTTCCAGGACGATGCCGGCGGGATGACATCTGATATGGCCGTAAACTGCCAATCTGCGCCTGTACCGGTTCGGTTCCCATGACGTAAGCTGAGGGCCGGATACTCGACAGATTCACATACGCGCCCCGCCGTCATGCGTTTCGGGGGAATGGAATTCGACCTAGATGTTAGCCTTCATTTCCTTTCGTAGTGTTTCACTGCCGCGTTTTTGGGCAATTTCCCTACTAGGGGCCGCTGCTGCCGCCTTCATGGCCGCGCCCGCGCAAGCCCAGCAGGCGTCCCAGGAAAGCCTGCGGCCCGACACCATGGCGGCCCGCGTCGCGGCCTGTACGGCCTGTCATGGCGAACAGGGCCGGGCCGGCGCCGATGGCTACTATCCGCGCCTGGCCGGCAAGCCGCAGGAATACCTCTATCACCAGCTGCTGAATTTCCGCGACGACCGGCGGCAGTACCGGCCCATGACGCATCTGCTGACCGGACTGCCCGACGACTATCTGCGCGAGATCGCGGCGTACTTCTCCGCGCAGCACGTGCCGTATCCGGCGCCGACGCGCGCCGATGTCTCCGCCGCGACGCTGGAAGCCGGGCGCACGCTGGCCTTGAACGGCGACCCTGCGCGCGGCCTGCCCGCCTGTGCCGCCTGTCATGGCGCCGCCCTGGGCGGCGTGCTGCCCGCCATCCCCGGCCTGCTGGGGCTGCCGCGCGACTACATCGGCGCGCAGATCGGCAGCTGGAAGAACGGCCTGCGCCGCGCGGCGGAGCCGGACTGCATGGCCGACATCTCCAACAAGCTCACTCCCCACGACATCGGCGCGCTGGCCGCATGGCTGTCGTCGCAACCCGTCGTCGAACCCTATGCGCCAGAAGCCGCGGGTTCGATACGCCTGCCCGCGGAATGCGGCAGCCAGGCGCAACGGTAAGGGAGAGGCCGGATGTCGATCGTGAAGAAAGTTCTGTGGGTCCTGCTGCTGGTCGTGGTTGCAGCCGTGGGCAGTCTCTATTGGTTGGGCACGCGCGACGATGTCAGCACGGGTCCTGCCGCAGCCGCGGCCGATACCGCCACGCTGGTCGAACGCGGGCGCTATCTAGCCCTGGCGGGCAATTGCATGGCCTGCCACACCAGCCGGGGCGGCAAGGCGCTGGCGGGCGGCACGCCCATCCCCACGCCCTTCGGCACCGTGTACGGTCCGAACATCACCCCCGACGAGCAGACCGGCATCGGCGCCTGGACGGCCGACGACTTCTGGCAGGCGCTGCACAACGGCAAGTCGCGCGACGGCACGCTGCTGTATCCCGCCTTTCCCTACACGGAGTACACGCGCGTCACCCGCGCCGATTCCGATGCGCTGTACGCCTATCTGCGCAGCGTCGCGCCCGTGAGCCAACCCAACCGGCCGCCCGAACTCGACTTCCCCTACGACCAGCGCGCCCTGCTGGCCGCCTGGCGCGCCCTGTATTTCAAGCCAGGCGTGCAGGAGGCCGACGCGGGGCAATCGGTGCAATGGAACCGCGGCCGCTATCTGGTCGAAGGCCTGGGGCATTGCGCCGCATGCCATACGCCGCGCAACAGCCTGGGGGCGCTGCGTTCGGCCGACGCCTTGGCGGGCGGTGTGATTCCGGTGCTGGACTGGTATGCGCCGCCGCTTACCAACGACATGGAGACCGGCATGGGGCGCTGGTCGGCCGAGGACATCGCCGCCTTGCTCAAGACCGGCATCGCCAAGCATTCCAGCGCTAGCGGACCGATGGCGGAAGTGGTGCTGGGCAGCACGCAGCACCTGACCGATGCGGACGCGCTGGCCATAGGCGTCTACCTCAAGTCCCTGCCCGCCACGCCGGCTTCGACCGAGCGCACGCGCGCGGCCGTCGCGCCGGCGGCCATGGAGCTGGGCGGCAAGATCTACAAGCAGCAATGCGTTCAATGCCACCAGGCCGCGGGCGAAGGCAGCGGCACGGCATGGCCGGCGCTGGCGGGCAATCCGACCGTGACGGCGCCATCGCCAGTCAACGCCATCCGCATGGTGCTGGACGGCGGCTACGCGCCGGCCACGGCGGCGAATCCGCGGCCGCATGGCATGCCGCCGTTTGGGCAATTGCTCAATGACAATGACATCGCCATGCTGGTGTCCTACATCCGCAATAGCTGGGGCAACGAAGCCGGCGGCGTGACGGCGCTGGAGGTCAAGCGGGCGCGCGCGGCGTCGACGCTGAACTAAGGCCCGTGCCTTAGCGTGATGGGTCCGGGCGCGCTTTCACGGGCTGGGCGCAGGCCTCGCGCGCCAGTTCGCCCAACACGCGGATGGCGGCTTGCGTGGCGGCGTTCCAGGGATGACCATAGTTCAGGCGCAGCGCGCTGCCGAACTGGCCGCTGGCCGAAAAGATCGGTCCCGGCGCCACGCTGATGCCGCGCGCCAGCGCCTGCCTGTGCAGCGTCAGCGCATCCACGGCGGCGGGCAGTTCCAGCCACAGGAAGAATCCGCCTTGCGGCCGCGTCACGCGCGTGCCGGCGGGGAATTCCTGGGCGATGGCTTCCGCCATGCGTTGCTGTTGAGTCTGCAGCGTCTCGCGCAGACGGCGCAGATGGCGGTCATAGCCGCCTTGTTCCAGGTATTCGGCAATGGCGCCCTGGGCGGGGCCGGACGCCGACAGCGTCGACGACAGCTTCAGGCGCTGCACCTGCTGCGTATAGCGGCCGGCAGAGGCCCAGCCGATGCGGTAGCCCGGCGCCAGGCATTTCGAAAACGACGAGCAATGCAGCACCAGTCCCTGGGTGTCATAAGCCTTGGCGGGCACCGGCCGCGCCGGTCCGAAGTACAGCTCGCCGTAGACGTCGTCCTCGATCAGGGGAATGCCGTGGCGCGCAAGCAGCTGCACCAATTGCCGCTTCTTTTCGTCCGGCATCAGGCTGCCCAACGGGTTCTGGAATTGCGTCATCAGCCAGCAGGCCTTGGGCGCATGGCGCCGGATGGCGGCCTCCATTGCGTCCAGGTCGATGCCGGTGCGCGGATGGGTGGGCACTTCCAGCGCCTTCAGGCCCTGGCGTTCGAGCGCCTGCAGGGCGCCATAGAACGTGGGGGCTTCGACGATGACTGTGTCGCCCGGTTGCGTGACCGCCTGCAGGCACAGGTTCAGCGCTTCCAGCGCGCCATTGGTGACGACGATATCGCTGGCCGGCACATTGATGCCGCCGATCAGGTAGCGCAGCGCGATCTGGCGGCGCAGGCCGGGATTGCCCGGCGCCAGGTCTTCCACCGTGTCCAGCGGATCCTGGCGCTTGAGGTGCGCGGCCATCGCCTGGGCCAGGCGAGGCAGCGGAAACAGCAGCGGGGAAGGGAAGGCGGAGCCCAGCGGCGTCACGTCGCGGTTGCGCACCGAACCGAGGATGTCGAAGATGCGCTCGCTGATCGCGAGCTCCGTCGATTCGCCGTCGGGGTGGGAGGCGCCGGGTTCCGGCGGCAGGGAGGCGGCGGGCGCGCTGACGTAATAGCCAGAGCGCGGCTGGGCCCGGATCAGGCCGCGCGCTTCCAGCAGGTAATAGGCCTGGAATACGGTCGACGGGCTGAGGCCGCGCGCCGCGCAGGCTTCCCGCACCGAGGGCAGTTTGTCGCCGGCGCGCAGCACGCCATCGCGGATCGACTTGGCGATCTCGGCGGCCAGGTTTTCGTACAGGCTCAAGGTGCCGCCGGCGAGGCGCGTCTACTTGCTGCTTTGCAGGATCGCCATGGCCTGGCGTTCCATGAATTCGCCCAGCGTGTCGATGCCGCGCAGCTTCAGTATCGTGTTGCGCACCGCGGCTTCCACCAGCACTGCCAGATTGCGGCCCGCGGCCACTTGCAGCATGACCTTGCGCACCGGCAGGCCCAGCATGTCCTGCGTGATGTCCTGCAGCGGCAGGCGCTCGAACTTGTCCTGCGCGGTGGCGCGCACCAGGTGCACGATGAGCTTGAGGCGCATCTTGCGGCGCACGGAGGTCTCGCCGAAGATGGTGCGGATATCGAGCAAGCCCAGGCCGCGCACTTCCAGCAGGTTTTGCAGCAGCTGCGGACAGTGGCCTTCGATCATGTTGGGCGCCGTGCGCGAGAACTCCACGGCGTCGTCGGCCACCAGGCCGTGGCCGCGCGAGATCAGTTCCAGCGCCAGCTCGCTCTTGCCCAGGCCGGATTCGCCGGTGATCAACACGCCCAGTCCCAGCACGTCCAGGAACACGCCGTGCACGGTGGTGGTGGGCGCCAGCTTCTTGCCCAGGTAGATGCGCAGCAGGTCGATCAGCTGCGCGGCCGCGACCGGCGTGGACAGCAGCGGCACCTGATGCTGGTCGCATTGGTCGATGAGGTCTTGCGGCGGAGTCAGGCCGTCGGCCAGCAGGATGGCCGGCACGCCGCCGATCAGCAGCTCGTCCATGTGGTGCATGCGGCGGCGCAGGTCGAAGCGGGTGTAGTACGCCAGCTCTTCCTGTCCGAACACCTGGATGCGGGACGGGTGGATCAGGTTCAAGTGGCCGACGAGGTCCGCGGCCGACATGCCGTCGTCGGGAATCGCGCGGTCCGCGGCGCCCTGGCCGGAAATCCAGTTAAAGGGGATTTTGTCGGCGTTGTCGTCGACGAGTTCCTGCACCGTGAGCATGGCAGCGTTTCCGCGAGGTATTCAGAGTTGGCCGGTCGTGAGCATCTTGTGGACGACGGCCGGATCAGGCTCCGTGGCCAGGGCTTCGCGCAATGCCTTGTTCGACATGAGCTGCGCGAGTTCGGCCAGGATGTCCAGGTGCTGCTGCGTGGCCGTCTCCGGCACCAGCAGGCACAACAGCATGGACACCGGCTGTCCGTCCGGCGCATCGAAGGTGATGGGCTGGGCCAGGCGGATGAACGCGGCCAGCGCTTGCTCCAGACCCTTCACGCGGCCGTGCGGAACGGCCACGCCTTGTCCGAGCGCGGTCGAGCCCAGGCGTTCCCGCGCGAACAGGCTGTCGAAGACGAGCGCGCGCGCCAGACCATGGTTGTTTTCGAATAGAAGGCCGGCCTGTTCGAACGCACGTTTCTTGCTCGTTGCGAGCATATCGAGCACGACGTTGCCGGCGGGTAGGATGCGCGACAAATGATTCATCGGATCATTATATGGTTATATGACGCACTGCAATAATCGGCCTCTGGGATGCGTGCCTCGGCACGGTCGCATCATGGGGCGGCAAGAGCGACAGCATAGACCGATAGCGGGGGATTGTGGGCATTCTTGCGCCGGGCGACGGACTGAGCTCAGGGGAAACGTCGGAAATCTGGGGAAAACAGGATCGCCGGCAAGGCCGGGAATGGGGGACAAAGAAGGGAGGGGGGCTACAGGAGGCAGTTTGCCGATGCCCCAACTGGACGTTGCGTCTAGCGGGACACCGGGACTCAGGCAGGATTTCTAGAATCGCTGTTTAGCTAGTCTCGCAGTGCGAGTGGTCATGAAGCGCGTTACTGCTGGGTTGGCGTGAGATTCGCCGCTTGCCGCTTCACGGACTCCGCTGTGTGACTTCGTACCTTGTCCTTGTGCTTGATGACCTGACGGTCGACTTTGTCAGCAAGAAGGTCTATGGCTGCATAGAGGTTTTCATCGGTTGCTTCACAATGAATGTCCTTACCGCTAAGACGCATGGTGATTTCGGCTCTATGCCGCAGGGGCTCTACCGAGAGCATGACCTGGGTATCGATGACGTGATCGAAATGCCGCAGCACTCGCGCCAGTTTGTTCATGACATATTCCCGGATGGCCGGGGTGACGTCGAGGTGACGACCGCAGATGCTCAGGTTCATAGTGTGCTCTCCTTCTAAAAGAGGAAAAAAGGGTGCGCGTGTAGCGCGGCTGATTCGTTAGGCGTTCTCCTTGATTGAGCGGGTTCGTTTAGTACTAGTGTATAGACTCGGGCCGATAAAACAAGCTGACCTAGCGCAAGAACATGGCATTTTTATGGCTGACCCCCGGGGCGCGTGGATGGCTTGCGCCACGGCGCCTAGGGGTCTTCCCCAGGGCCGTCCTACATGCGAAAGTGTTCGCCCAGATAGACGCGGCGCACGGCCGGATCGCCCACGATTTCGTCGGGGTGGCCGTCGGTCAGCACCTTGCCTTCGCTGATGATGTAGGCGCGGTCGCAGATGCCCAGGGTTTCGCGCACGTTGTGGTCGGTGATCAGCACGCCGATGCCGCGGCCCTTCAGGAAACGCACGATGCGCTGGATCTCGATGACCGCGATGGGGTCCACGCCGGCGAAGGGTTCGTCCAGCAGGATGAAGCGCGGGCTGGTGGCCAGCGCGCGCGCGATTTCGACGCGGCGGCGTTCGCCGCCGGAAAGGGAGATGGCCGCATTGCTGCGGATATGGCCGATCTGCAGTTCTTCCAGCAGGGCTTCCATCTGCTCGTTGATCTTGGGCGTGGACAGCGGTCGTCCATCCGGCCCCAATTGCAGTTCGAGCACGGCGCGGATGTTCTGTTCCACCGTCAGGCGGCGGAACACCGAGGCGTCCTGGGGCAGGTATGACAGGCCCATGTGCGCGCGCTTGTGGATCGGCATCGAGGTGATGACGGAACCGTCGATCTCGATGCGGCCCGCATCCGCCGGCACCAGGCCCACGATCATGTAGAAGCTGGTGGTCTTGCCGGCGCCGTTGGGGCCGAGCAGGCCCACGACTTCGCCGCTGACCACGGACAGGGACACGTCCTGCACCACGGTCCGGCCGTTATAGGTCTTGCGCAAGCCGGTTGCGCGCAGGCTGCCCTGCTTGACGCCCGAGGGGGCGGAGGTTACCGGAGTCGGCACTGAAGGTTGGTTCATCGTGGCTGCGAGTGGTGTTGCATGGGAGGCGTTCAACGCCCCTTCTTGGCGGCCTGCTGCTTGCGGCATTCGGCGATGGCTGCATCCGACTTGGCGCGCGGTTCAGCCACGGAGCGGACCCGGCCGCCTGCCGCTGCGGAATTGGGGCCGCCATGGGCTTCGTAGGTGCCGGTCTTCTCGTTGTAGCGTACCCGTTCGCCGCGAATGGTGTCGAACGGTTTTCCACAGACGTAGCGGATCACGACGGCCTGGCCGATAAGGTCGAACGTGCTCTTGGAGCCGTCGTATTCGGCGCGCAGGCCCGTGCCTTCGATGAGCTCGAAGGTTTCCGGGCGTTCCTGGCGGATGGTCACGATCTTGCCCTTGTTGGCGGTGGCCGTGCCGAACTGATTGCCTTGTGCGTCTTCATTCATTTCCAGCACGTCGGACGTCAGGGTCATGAGGCCGCGCGTCATGTTGACGTTGCCCGTGAAGACGCTTTTCTTCTTCACGTCGTCGTAGTGCAGGGTGTCCGACAGGATCAGCGTGCTGGGCTCCTCGGCCGGCGTGGCCGCCTTGGGCGCCGGGTCGGCGGCATGGGCCGGCGCCAGCGCCGAAGCCGTCAGCAGGATGGCGCCGAGCAAGCGAGTCGTCGGGGCAAGGAGAATCCGAAGGTCGGTCATGGTTTTTTCTGGTCAGTGTTGTTGGCGGGAATTTCGGTCCGGCGTTGCTGCTTGCCTTCGGAACCGGCAATTTCCACATCGGTCGATGCCGAAACCTGCAGTTGGCGCGTCTTGTTGTTGTAATGCATGCCCGTGCCGTTCATGCGCGAACGGCCCTTGATGACTTCCGCCGGCAGGTCGGTGTAGACCACGTCGTCGTCGGGCAGGATGATCAACTGCTGGCTGCGCACGTCCAGCAAGTCGTTATTGGCGTCCGGCTGGCGGCGCACGTGGGCGTCGCCGTTCATGACGATGCGCTTGCCGCCTTGTTCCATCACGGCCGTCTTGGACACGGCCACGGTGATGGGGTTGTCCTCGCGCTGGCCCACCGCGCGCGGCGTGGTCACGTGGTACGAGTCGTCGTCCGGGAAATGTTCCGCGTATACGCCTTCCAGCCGGTTGATGGGCTTGCCGCTGGCGTCGGTGCGCAGCATGACGAAGTCGCGCGACCAGGCGTCCATTTCGTGGGTGACACGGCGTGGCGGGTCCGTCTGGATGGCCCGTTGCGCGTAATCGGCCGCCCACCACGAGCTGGCGACCAGCACCAGCAGCAGGAACAGCGCGATCAGGGTGGGAAAACGTTCTTTCATCGGGTCAGCCGCAAGGGCGTATGGGTTGTCGCGGCGGTCATTGGATTGCGCCCGGGCCGAGCAGGCCCGGCGCCGCTAGGAAGGCGCCGAGGCGTCCCTGGGACGCCAGCAGCAGGTCGCAACATTCGCGCACCGCGCCGTTGCCGCCGGTGTGCGTCGCCACCCAGTGCGCGGCCTGGCTGACGTAGCCCGGCGCGTTCGGCACGCTGGCGGCGAAGCCGGCGCGTTGCAGGGCCGGCAGGTCGATGACGTCATCGCCCATGTAGCCGGTCTGGTTCAGTTGGACATTGGAGCGCTGCGCAAGTTCTGCCAGGGCGGCGCCCTTGTCGCGGACGCCCTGCATGACCTCGGCGATGCCCAGCTCGGCGGCGCGGCGCGCCACGATCGGGCCCGAGCGGCCGGTCATCAGGGCGACCTTGAGGCCGCCTTCCATCAGCAGGCGCAGCCCATGGCCGTCCAGCGCGTTGAAGCGCTTCTGCAGTTCGCCGTTTTCGCCGTAGTAGAGGCTGCCGTCGGTCAGCACGCCGTCCACGTCGAACACCATCAGGCGCACGGCGGCAGCGCGTTCGCGCACGCCCGCCGGGATGCGGGCCAGGACCAGCGCTTCGGCCGGATGAGTCACGGGAACGGAAAGAGTCATAGTCATACCACTTTGGCGGCCATCAGGTCGTGCATGTGCAGGGCGCCGAGCAAGATGCCGTCGCCATCCAGCACCAGCATCTGGTTGAGCCGTTGTTGGTCCATTTGCTGAGCCGCTTCGACGGCCAGCGCGTCAGGGGAAATGCTGCGCGGCGACCGCGTCATGCCGGCCTCGACCGTCAGGCTGCGGATGTCGCCGTGCCGGGCGATCAGGCGGCGCAGGTCGCCGTCGGTGAAGATGCCCACGGGGTGGTGCTGCGGGTCGGTCACGACCGTCATGCCCATGCCCTTGGCGGACATGACTTCCAGCGCCTGCGACACCGGCGTGCCGGCCATGACGATGGGCAGGGCGTCGCCCTGGCGCATCACGTCGCGGACGTGGGTCAGCAGGCGGCGGCCGAGCGCGCCGCCTGGGTGCGAGCGCGCGAAATCCTGGGGGCCGAAGCCGCGGGCTTCCAAGCAGGCAACGGCCAGCGCATCGCCCAGGGCCAGCGCCGCGGTGGTGCTGGTCGTGGGTGCCAGGTTCATCGGGCAGGCTTCCTGGGCCACGCTGGCGTCGAGGTGGATATCCGCCAGCTTGGCGAGTTCCGACTGCGGATTGCCAGTGATGGCGATCAGCTTGGCGCCCATGCGGCGGGCGACGGGCAGGATGGTCAGCAATTCCTGGCCGGAGCCCGAATACGAAATGGCGATGAGGACGTCGTCCTGGGTGATCATGCCGAGATCGCCGTGGACGGCCTCGGCGGCGTGCACGAAAAAGGCCGGCGTGCCGGTGGACGCCAGCGTCGCGGCGATCTTGCGGGCGACGTGGCCGGTCTTGCCGATGCCGCTGACGACCACCCGGCCGCGGCAGGCCAGCAGCATCGCGACGGTCTGCGTGAAGCTGTCGTCCAGCCGGGCCGACAGGTCCAGCAGGCCCTGGCTTTCAATCTGCAACGTTCTGCGCGCAGATGCCAGCGCGGTCTCGGACGATGTTGTGGGATGGTCAGTCATACGTGGATTTTAATAGCAGTATGCGGGTTTGCCCCCAGAAAGGGCGTATGGCATGCTGGCGGCTCATTTCAACGGCTTTCCAACTTTCTTTCCAGGCCCGCTCCATGTCCAGCATTTCCAGCCCCGTCCTTGGCACGCCCCTGTCCCCCTTGGCCACCCGAGTCATGCTGCTCGGATCCGGCGAATTGGGCAAAGAGGTCATCATTGCCCTGCAGCGGCTGGGCGTGGAAGTCATTGCCGTGGATCGGTATGCCGATGCCCCGGGCCACCAGGTGGCGCACCGGGCGCATGTGGTCTCGATGACGGACCCGCAGGCGCTGCGCAAAGTCATCGAACAGGAACGGCCCCACGTTATTGTCCCCGAAATCGAAGCCATTGCCACCAATTTGCTGGTGGAACTGGAAGCTGCGGGCGTGGCCCGGGTCACCCCGACCGCGCGCGCGGCCCAATTGACCATGAACCGCGAGGGCATCCGCCGCCTGGCGGCGGAGACCCTGGGGCTGCCCACCTCGCCCTACCGCTTCGTCGACACGGAAGAAGAACTGCGCCAAGCCATCGATGGCGGCATCGGCTATCCCTGCGTCATCAAGCCGGTCATGTCCTCCTCGGGCAAGGGCCAATCCGTCATCAAGAGCGCCGACGACGTCGAATCCGCCTGGCGCTACGCCCAGGAGGGCGGCCGGGTGGGCGGCGGCCGCGCGATCGTCGAAGGCTTCATCCGCTTCGATTACGAAATCACCCTGCTGACTGTCCGCGCCCGTGGCGCCGACGGCCAGGTCGAGACCCGCTACTGCGAGCCCATCGGCCACAAGCAGGTCGACGGCGACTACGTGGAAAGCTGGCAGCCGCACCCGATGTCGCCCGCCGCGCTGGAGCGCTCCCGGGAAATCGCGCTGGCCGTCACGTCCAATCTGGGCGGCCTTGGCATCTTCGGCGTGGAGCTGTTCGTGGCAGGCGACCAGGTCTGGTTCTCGGAAGTCAGCCCGCGCCCGCACGATACGGGCATGGTTACCATGATCACCCAGGTCCAGAACGAATTCGAACTGCACGCCCGCGCGCTGCTCGGGCTGCCGGTGGACACCAGCCTGCGCCAGCCGGGCGCCAGCAGCGTCATCTACGGCGGCGTGGAGGCCGCTGCGGTCTCGTTCCACAACGTGGCCGAGGCCCTGGCCGAGCCCGGCACCGATATCCGCCTCTTCGGCAAACCCGAGTCCTTCGTCAAGCGCCGCATGGGCGTGGGCCTGGCGGTGGCCGAGGACGTCGCGGCCGCCCGGGCCAAGGCCAAGCGGGTGTCGGCGGCGGTGTCGGTCAAGGCCGGCTGACCTTTCTTCCTCTTAGCAAACGCAAGCGGCCGCCAGCCTCCGGGTTGGCGGCCGCTTGCGTTTGCCCGCGACGGTCCGGGAGCTTTGTCTCTTCTGGGGCGCCAGGCCTTGCGGCCATACCCCTGCTGCCTGTGTGGTTTGCGCTTTCGCATGGTTTGTTCGATAATTTCAGAAATTTCTGAAAGCGGTGTAACTGAATTTTTTGATCAGCGCCGCGGTTATGACCTTGCCGGTGTCGCCTCCAATCATGGCTCTGTCCCCACAAAACGAACGCTTCGTCCTGCATTTCGGCGAAATGGGCAGCCGCTGGGGCGTGAATCGCACCGTCGGCCAGATCTACGCGCTGCTGTTCCTGGCGCCCAAGCCGCTGAACGCGGACGACATCGCCGAGACGCTGGGCTTCTCGCGCTCCAACGTCAGCCTGGGGCTGAAGGAGCTGCAATCCTGGCGCCTGGTCAAGCTCATGCATCAAGTCGGCGACCGCCGCGACTACTTCGAAACTCCCAAGGACGTCTGGGAGATCTTCCGCATCCTGATGGAAGAAAAGCGCAAGCGCGAAATCGATCCCACGCTCACCCTGCTGCGGGACACCTTGCTGGAGCCGCCCTCGGGTCCTGATGAGGCTTACGCGCAACAACGCATGAACGAAATGCTGGAGCTCATCGAACTGTCCACCGGATGGTTCGATGAGGTTCAACGACTGCCGCCAGAAACCCTGCAGAACCTGATGAAGCTCGGTTCGAAAGTGCAGAAGGTGCTGGGTTTCGCCGGCAAATTGCGGGGCAAGGGCTGACCTTGATCCGCCCCGATTTTTCAGGAAACCTCTATGAAGTTGTATGCAACGCTCGTAACATGGCGCGAGAGACGGCCTGGGAACCATGCCGGTTGCCGCGGCACCTCAACTGCTTGGGAGCGACCCAATGATTGATCTCGACGTCGTAAATCTGTCGCGATTCCAGTTTGCCGCGACCGCGCTCTACCACTTCCTCTTCGTCCCCCTCACGCTCGGCCTGTCGTTCATCCTGGCCATCATGGAAAGCGTGTACGTCATGACCGGCCGCGCCATCTGGAAGCGGATGACCATGTTCTGGGGCACGCTCTTCGGCATCAACTTCGCATTGGGCGTCGCCACCGGCGTCGTGATGGAGTTCCAGTTCGGCATGAACTGGTCCTACTACAGCCATTACGTGGGCGACATCTTCGGCGCGCCGCTGGCGCTCGAAGGACTGATGGCCTTCTTCCTGGAAGCCACCTTCGTCGGCCTGTTCTTCTTCGGCTGGAACCGCATGTCCAAGGTCAGCCACCTGGTGGTGACTTGGCTGGTAGCGTTCGGCACCAACTTCTCGGCGCTGTGGATCCTGATCGCCAACGGCTGGATGCAGAATCCGGTCGGTTCGATCTTCAATCCCGACACCATGCGCATGGAGATGACCGACTTCGCGGCGGTGATCTTCAACCCGGTGGCCCAGGCCAAGTTCGTGCACACGGTCAGCGCGGGCTACGTCGCGGGCGCCATGTTCGTCATGTCGATCAGCGCCTGGTACCTGCTGAAGGGCCGCCACATCGACCTGGCCAAGCGCTCGATGGCGGTCGCCGCCAGCTTCGGCCTGGCGTCGGCGCTGTCGGTCGTGGTGCTCGGCGATGAAAGCGGCTACCTCACCACCGAACACCAGAAAATGAAGATCGCGGCCATCGAGTCCATGTGGCACACCGAGCCGGCCCCCGCGTCCTTCAACCTGATCGCCATTCCCAACCAGGCGGAACGCAAGAACGACTTCGCGATCGAGATTCCCTACGTCATGGGCATCATCGGCACGCGCTCGCTCACCACGCCGTTGCTGGGCATCGACGACCTGATCCGCCGCGCCGAAAACCGCATCCGCGACGGCATGGTGGCGTATGAAGCCTTGCAGAAGATCCGCGCCAACCCCAAGGACGTGGATGCGCGCATGGTCTTCGACAAGACCTGGCCCGACCTGGGCTACGCGCTGCTGGTCAAGCGTTATCAGCCCGACATGAGCAAGGTCACCGAGGACGACATCAAGAAGGCCGCGGTGGACACCGTGCCCAACGTGGCGCCGCTGTTCTGGGCCTTCCGCATCATGGTGGCGGTGGGCATGTACCTGATCCTGTTCTTCGGCGTGGCCTTCTGGCTGGCGTCGCGCGGGCGGCTGGACAGCCGGCGCGGCCTGCTCAAGGTGGCGCTGTGGAGCCTGCCGCTGCCCTGGGTCGCGATCGAAAGCGGCTGGTTCGTGGCCGAATACGGCCGCCAGCCCTGGGTGATCGAAGGCGTGCTGCCGACCTACTACGCGGCTTCCGGCCTGACCATCGTCGACCTGGCCATCAGCCTGACGATCTTCCTGGTGCTGTACACGGTGCTGCTGATCATCGGCGTGAAGGTGATGCTGCACGCCGTGAGGAAGGGACCGAAATCCGATGGGCCGGCGCCCGGCGCTGCCGCCGCCGATCCTGTGCACGCCGCCGTGCGGGCCTGAGGGAGAGACAGCGATGGATACTCTTATTCCTTTCGACTACGGCACCCTGCGCGTGGTCTGGTGGGTGCTGCTGGGCGCCTTGCTCATCGGCTTCGCCGTCATGGACGGCTTCGACCTGGGCGTGGCCGCGCTGCTGCCGGTGGTCGCCAAGACCGACGCCGAGCGCCGTGTGGTGATCAACGTGGTGGGGCCTGTCTGGGAAGGCAACCAGGTCTGGCTCATCACCGCGGGCGGCGCCATCTTCGCGGCCTGGCCCTTGCTGTACGCCGCGTCGTTCTCCGGGTTCTATCTGGCGATGATGCTGGTGCTGATCGCGCTGATCCTGCGGCCGGTCGGCTTCAAGTACCGCAGCAAGATGGAAGGCACCAGCTGGCGCAACCGCTGGGACGGCGTGCTCTGTTTTTCGGGCGTGGTGGCCTCGCTGGTGTTCGGCGTGGCCATGGGCAACATCATCCTGGGCGTGCCGTTCACCTTCGATCCGGTGACCTTGCGTCCGATCTATGAAGGCCATTTCTACCAGCTGTTCATGCCGTTCGCGCTGTTGGCCGGCGTGCTCAGCGTGGTGATGCTGGCCATGCACGGCGCCGTGCTGCTGGCCTGGCGCACGGAAGACCCGATCTCGTCGCGGGCCCGCAACTGGGGCAGGCTGTGCGCCTTGCTGACCGCGGCGCTGTTCGCGGCGGGCGGCTTCTGGGTGGCAGGCGGCTTGCCTGGCCACGTCATCACCAGCGCGGTGGACATGGCCGGCCCGTCGGATCCGATGCTCAAGACCGTGGCGGTGCAGAACGGCGCCTGGATGGCCAACTACGCGAAATGGCCGCTGATGTGGATCGCGCCTGCGCTGGGCGTGGGCGGCGCCGTGTTGGTGGCGCTGCTGCTTAGCGTGCGCGCCAATGTGCTGGCGTTCCTGGCGTCGTCGGTGTCGATCGCCGGGGTGATCCTGACGGTGGGCTTTTCGCTCTTTCCGTTCATCATGCCTTCGTCGACCAAGCCGCAGGCCGGCCTGACCATCTGGGATGGCTCGTCCAGCCACCTGACGCTGTGGATCATGGTGATCGCGGTCGCGATCTTCCTGCCCATCGTGACCGTCTACACCGCCTGGGTCTACCGCGTCATGCGCGGCAAGGTCACCCAGGAATCGGTGGGCGACACGCCCAACTCATACTGAATTAGGAGCCTCCACCATGTGGTATTTCTCGTGGATACTCGGTCTGGGCCTGGCGTGCGCCTTCGCCATCCTCAATGCAATGTGGTTCGAGCTGCGCGAGGGGCATACGCATGACCCGCGCGCCAGCCGCGACGACGAGTGAGCGGCGGTACTAGCAGCCTCGAGCACGACCCCTCGGCAACCCTGAACAAACCGCCGCGCGCACAGTCGCGGTGGTTGATGGCGCTCGCCAAGGCGGCAAGGCTGCCGCTGATCCTGGCGGGCGCAGCCCCCCTGGTGAGCGGCGCCCTGTTGGTCGTGCAGGCCTGGTTGCTGGCCAGCGTGCTCGACGCGGCCATCGTCAGGCAGGTGCCCCGGCAGGAGTTGCTGGGCGACATCCTGGGCATTGCCGGACTCATGTTGCTGCGCGCCTGCATTACCTGGGCGGGCGAGCGCGCCGGTGCGGACGCGGCCGAACGCATCAAGCGCCACGTGCGCCAGTCGCTGTTCAGGCGCCTGGTGCAGAAGGGGCCGTACTGGAGCCGGGGCCAGGCATCCGGCGAACTCGCCAGCGCGGTGGTGGATCAGGTCGAGGCCCTGGACGGCTTCTTCGCCAAGTACCTGCCCGCCATGGCCGCGGCGGCTTTGCTGCCCGTCGCTTTTTCCGTGGTGCTGCTGCCGATGGACGTGATCGCCGGCCTGGTCCTGCTGATCACCGCGCCCCTGATTCCGCTGTTCATGGCCCTGGTGGGCTGGGGCGCCCAAGGCGCCAGCCGCCGGCACCTGCGCGCCTTTGCCCGCTTGTCGGGATTCTTCGCGGACCGGCTGCGCGGGCTGTCCACGCTGAAGCTTTATGGCCGCGCCGAGGCCGAGGCCGCGTCGGTGGTGGCGGCCAGCGACGCGCTGCGCCAGCGCACCATGTCAGTCTTGCGCATTGCCTTTCTCTCATCCGCCGTGCTGGAGTTCTTCGCCGCGCTGGGCGTGGCGGGGGTGGCGGTCTATATCGGTCTTACCTATCTGGGCTTTCTGGACCTGCGCTGGTCGCCGCTGACCTTGCAGGCGGGCTTGTTTTGCCTGCTGATGGCGCCGGAAGTCTATGCGCCGCTGCGCCAGTTCGCCGCCCACTATCACGACCGCGCCGCCGCGCTGGCGGCGGTCTCGCAGATCGCCGTGTTGTTCGACGGTTTGCCGGAGGAGGAGGCTCGCGCCGGGAACGCTTCGGGTGCACGCCCACAGCAAACGGGAG
This sequence comes from Achromobacter anxifer, assembly GCF_903652925.1. Classification (GTDB taxonomy): domain Bacteria; phylum Pseudomonadota; class Gammaproteobacteria; order Burkholderiales; family Burkholderiaceae_B; genus Achromobacter; species Achromobacter anxifer. Next base: position 112,046 of record NZ_CAHLAR010000001.1, read on the forward strand.
CGCCGGCGCAAGACAGTTCGGGAGGCTGCGTCGCGGGACCTGGACGTGTTCCCGCACGCTCTGGCGTGGGCGCGGCCGTCGCCATCACCGGCCTCAACCTGGACGCGCCGGGCCGCAGCCAGGCGGTGCTGTCCGACGCGGCCTTGACGCTGCCGCCGGGCGAGCACGTCGCGCTGATGGGCCCCAGCGGCATAGGCAAGTCCACGCTGATCGAGGCGATTGCGCGCCTGCGCCCCTTCCAGGGAGACATACGCTTGGACGGCCTGCCCCTGCAAGAATGGGACGAGGCGGCGTTGCGCGAACGGGTGGCGTTGATCGGCCAGAAGCCGCAATTGCTGGCCGGCTCCATTGCCGACAACATCCGCCTGGGCCGGCCCGATGCTTCGGATGCCGAGGTGCGCGCCGCCGCCGGCCGCGCCTGCGTGCTGGAGTTCGCCGATGCCTTGCCGCAAGGACTGGACACGCCGCTGGGCGGCCGCGGGCACGGTCTGTCTGGCGGTCAGGCGCAGCGCGTGGCGCTGGCGCGCCTGTTCCTGCGCGACCCGGCGTTGATCCTGCTGGACGAACCTACGGCGCATCTGGACGAGGCCACGCAAACGCGTGTGTTGGACGAGATCCTGGCATTCGCCGCCGGCCGCAGCCTGCTGCTTGCGACGCACTCGCCCGCAGTGGCGGCCCGGCTGGGCCGGACCCTGTGCGTGGCGGATGGAAAAGTGGAAGAGGCATGAAGAATCTGTTGCTGCTCCTGCCCCTGTATGCGCGCCGCAAAAGCGGGTTTTTGCTCGCATTGTTCTGCGCGCTGGCCACCGTGGCCGCCGGCGTGGGTCTGCTGGGCGTGTCAGGCTGGTTCCTGACCGGCGCGGCCCTGGCCGGGGCGGGCGGGGCCTTCAATCTGTTCGCGCCTTCGGCACTGGTGCGCGGCCTGTCGTTCCTGCGCATCGTGGCGCGCTACGCCGACCGCGTGGTTGGGCACTCCGCCACCCTGCGCCTCCTGGCGGACCTGCGCGCCACGGTATTCGCCGCGCTGATCAGGCTGACGCCGAGGCAGCTGGCGCGCTATCGCGATGGCGACCTGGTTGCGCGCATGACGGGCGACGTCGATGCGCTCGATACGGTGTTCCTGTTCGTGCTGGCGCCGCTTGCCACCGCCATTCTCGGCGGCGCGGTGCTGACCGCGGTGCTGGGCATGTGGGTGCCCGCGGCGGCGCTGGCGTTCGCGCTGGCCTTGCTGATCGCCTGCGTGCTGGTGCCGCTGTGGCTGCTGCGCGCGGCGCGCAAGCCGGGCGCGGCCGCGCAGGAAAGCGCGGCTGGATTGCGCGCCGCGACGCTGGACGCGGTGGACGGGCATGCCGACATGGTGGCCTTGCACGCGCAGGCGCAGACCGCCGCGCATTTCGAGCGCCTATGCGAGGCCAGCGCGCGTGCGCGCGGCAGCCAGGCGCGCGTGGCCGCCCGCGGGCAGTTCTTCCTGCAGGTCGCGGCCGGCGCATCGGTGCTGGCCTTGCTCTGGTTCGGCCTGGACACGCTGGAGTCGGGAGGGATCGAAGGGCCGACGCTGGCGGGCCTGTTGTTGGCGGTCATCGGCATTTTCGAGGTCGCGGGTCCGATCATGCGCGGCGCATCTCGCATGGGCTCGGCGACGTCGGCCGCGACGCGGATCCGCGAGGTGACGCAATGCCAGCCCGACATGCAGGATCCGCCCGCGCCGCGCGCCTTGCCCGAGCGCGGCGCGCTGGAGCTGGAGCGCGTGAGTTTCGCCTATCCGGGCAGGGCGGCGGGCGTGAGCCCGCGGGTGCTGGAGGATGTCAGCCTGCGCGTGGAGCCCGGCGAGCGGATCGCCATCCTGGGACCCAGCGGCGCGGGCAAGTCGACGCTGTTGCATCTGCTGTTGCGCCTGGAGGATCCGCAGGCAGGCCAGGTGCGCTACGGCGGCTGCGATGCGCGCGCCTGCGCGCAAGGCGATTGGCACCGGCGTATCGCGTTGTTGTCGCAGGACGCGCCGGTGTTCCTGGGCACATTGCGCACCAATCTGCTCATTGGCGACCCCGAGGCGGACGATGCCGCTTTGTGGCGCGCGCTGGACGCGGCGCGGCTGGGCGATTTCGTGCGCGGTCTGCCCGATGGCCTGGATACCTGGGCGGGCGAAACGGGTTCGCAACTGTCGGTCGGGCAGGCGCGCCGCCTGTGTCTGGCGCGGGCGTTGCTGTCGCCAGCGACGGTCATCGTGCTGGACGAACCGACCGCGGGGCTGGACGCCGCGGCCGAGGCGGCTTTCTTCAACGACCTGGAAAACGCGCTGCAGGGACGCGCCGTGGTGTTGGCCACGCATGCGGCGTTGCCCCCTGGCGCGGTCCATCGTTGCCATGTGTTGCGGGGCGGCCGGCTACATGAATTGTCATCCGGGGAGTCAATCCTGGCTTAAGCGCGGTTGCGAGGTTATAGTTCGCCTTGCTTCAATTCTCCAGGGCCGTCTTCCATGCAGACCGACTACGCCGAGTACATCCGGCGCACCATCCGCAGCGTTCCAGACTGGCCCCAACCCGGTGTCATTTTTCGCGACATCACGCCAGTGTTGCAGGATCCGCGCGCGTTCCGGGTACTCATCGATCTTTTCGTCTACCGCTACATGCGCCAGCGCCTGGACCTGGTAGCCGGCGTGGATGCGCGCGGCTTCATCGTGGGCAGCGTGCTGGCCTACGAACTCAACCTGGGGTTCGTGCCCGTGCGCAAGAAAGGCAAGCTGCCGTTCCGCACGGTGGCCGAGGAATACTCGCTCGAATATGGCAACGCGGCGGTCGAAATGCACACGGATTCCGTGCGCACCGGCCAGCGCGTCCTGCTGGTGGACGATCTGATCGCCACGGGCGGCACCATGCTGGCCGCCATCAAATTGCTGCAACGCCTGGGCGCCAACGTGGTCGAGGCCGCGGCCATCATCGACCTGCCCGACCTGGGCGGTTCCGCCCGCGTTTCCGCTACCGGCACTCCGCTTTATACCGTCTGTCAATACGGCGCCGACTCGGCCCCGTAATCATCACGCATCCGACAGCCGCGGCTGGATGAAGTCCAGGAAAGCCTTGGTCTTCGCCGGCAGCATGCGCGACGGCAGCAGGGCGAAGAGCGGCAGCGGCGTGAGGCTCCAATCCGGCAGTACCCGCACCAGGCCGGACTGCTTGATGGCGCGTTCCATCGCGTCGAAGACCAGCAGCGGCGTGATGCCCAGGCCTTGTCCGGCCAGCCGTCCGAGCATGCCGACATTGTTGGCGGACAGGCGTCCCGATACCTGCACGCGTTCCACCTTGTCGCCCGAATGCAGCATCCAGAAGGATGACTCCTCGCGCATGGTGGGGCGCAGGCATTCATGGTGGCTGAGATCCGCGGGCACCCTCGGTTCACCGTGGCGCGCCAGGTATTCGGGCGAGGCGTACAGCTGATGGGCCATCAGCACGATCTTGCGCGAGATCAGGCTGGAATCCGGCTGCTGGCCGAAGCGCAGGATCAGGTCGAACGGATTGCTGATGGGGTCGATCGGCCGCATGCTCAGGTCGAAGTCGCACTCGATTTCCGGATGCTGTTCGCGGAACTCGCTGATGACGGCGGGCAGGAACAGCTGCGCCAGGCTGGTGGGCAGGGAGATGCGCAGGCGTCCCTTGGGCTGCACCGCCATGTCCAGCAATTGGTCGTGCGCGATGCGCGCCTCTTCCACGATATGCCGGCAGCGCTCGAAATAGATGGCGCCGGCTTCGGTCAGGTCGATCTTGCGCGTGCTGCGGTTGAGCAGCCGCATGCCGATGCTGCGTTCCAGTTCACTGACGCGGCGCGAGAGCGTGGATGTCGGAATATTCAAGGCTTCGGCGGCGTGGCTGAAGTTCTTGCGCTTGGCGACTTCGACAAACAGAGCGATGTCGTTAAGCTGGATATCCATGGGGCCCTCGAAGTTCAAAATTCCATTTCTGGGGGATTTGTATGATAAATGGAATTATTGTCCCGCCAGCAGAAATGTCTATTTCCCAACGCTGAACGTTCCATCCATCAGGCGGCGGCCGCATTCTCCGTTACCCAGCTTGCTCGTTGCTGAATGCTGGCAAGGCTTGTGACTGCTTGATCTGGCCTTGCCACATAGGGAATATGCGCGAATTGCACGGGTTGGAACGTGCAATTGTCCCATTCATGCAAATATGTTCACCAAAATAAGGGTTTTTACTAGGGCCTAATCGCCAGATGCTTCGTCCCAGCAATGAAATTGTCACATCGCTCCTGCCAGCCTGGCAGAAGCCGCTGTGCAAGGTTTAGGATGGAGTCGTCTCAAATGAAAGCCCTAGCTACCGCACTCATGGTTACCGCAACGCTGGTGGGTATGTCCGCCGCTCACGCCGATGGCAAGACGCGTGAACAAGTCCAACAGGAGCTGCAGGCCGCCAAGGCCGCAGGCCAGGTCACGTTCGGTGAACTGGATTACCCGCCCGTCACCCCGCAGAACACCAGCCTGTCGCGCGAACAGGTCCAGCAGGAACTGCAAAGCGCCAAGGCTGCTGGCCAGGTGACCTCGGCCGAGCTGGATTACCCGCCCAAGGCCGCCGTGTCGCAAACCGCCGGCAAGACCCGCGAACAAGTCCGCCAGGAACTGGCCGAAGCCAAGGCGCGCGGCGAGTACACCTTCGGCGAACTGGATTACCCGCCCCAAGGCCGCTGAGCCGCTTTTTGGCGGTTTGGTCCAAAGCAGGCCCCTCCCGATGTCGAGGGGCTTTTTTATCGGCGAGACCAGAACCGCCGGCCACGCGATGTCGCGTTTTCGCATCAGAATTGTGCGCGCGCCGCGACAACTGTTGTGAGTCTTCCAGGCTCGGCAGGAGAATGTCCTCAGCCCGCAAAATCGTTTGCGAGCCTTAATTCACATTTGATATCAACGCGTTAACGCAGGTTTCCAAAGAGAGTTGCTGGTAAGAAGTTAGTCATTGTCCCAACCATGGAAAGTAGTTCTTCGAAATCCGGGTTACTTCGAATTGGCGCAGGCCGGACACTAACTCCAGTGCATGCGCCGCTAGCTTGTTTGCAGCGGCACGCAGATCGCCGGCCCTGGGCTTGGCGGCTTTGCGGTTTGCCTTTCATCTCGCCATTTTGGGGACTTATATGAAGAAGACGCTATTGGCCGTCGCGTTGCTGACCGGCTTTGCCGGCGCTGCGCAAGCCGCAGACTCCGTGACGCTGTACGGTTTGATCGACGCCGGTATTGGCTACGAGAAAGTGAAGTTCGACGGCAATTCGCAAAGCCGCTTCGGCGGCGTGCAGGGCGTGAGCAGCGGTTCGCGCTTCGGCCTGCGCGGCACTGAAGACCTGGGCGACGGCCTGCGCGCCGTGTTCACCCTGGAAGGCGGTTTCGGTCCGATGAACGGCAAGTCGCTGCAAAGCGGCCGCCTGTTCGGACGCCAGGCCACCGTGGGCCTGGACAGCGATTCCTGGGGCCGCCTGGAATTCGGCCGCCAGACGAACCTGGCTTCCAAGTACTTCGGTTCGATCGATCCGTTCTCGATCAGCTACAACACCGCCAACATGGGTACCACGTTCGGCAGCGCCAACACGATGCGCCTGGACAACATGGTCCTGTACCAGACCCCCAGCATGGGCGGCTTCAAGGTGGGCGTGGGCTACTCGTTCAGCGCCGATGACACGGTCAGCGACACCTCGCAGACCGGCTTCCAGACCGGCAACAACAACCGCGTGCTGACCGCGGGCGTGCAGTACGTCAACGGCCCCCTGAACCTGGCTGCCGCGTACGACCGCTTCAACCCGTCCAACAACCAGACCGGCGGCAAGTCCGAGGCCCGCATCCAGGAATACATCCTGGGCGGTTCCTATGACTTCGAAGTCGTGAAGGTGGCGGCGGCCTTCGGCCAGACCCGCGACGGCTGGTTCATCGGCCAGAACATGGGCACCACGCCGGACGGCATGCAGAACCTGGGCTCGTTCAAGCTGGCCGACGGCTTCCGCGCCAATTCGTACATGATCGGCGCCACCGTGCCGCTGGGCCGCCATGCGGTCTTCGGTTCGTGGCAGCGCGCCACCGCCAGCAACGACAAGCTGACCGGCGACGACGCGACGTTCAACGTGTACAGCTTGGGCTACACCTACGACTTCACCAAGCGCACCAACCTGTACGCGTACGCCTCCTACGGCGACAACTACGCGTTCCAGCGCGATGCGACCGACACCGCCGTTGCCATCGGCGTGCGCCACCGTTTCTAAGCGATAGGACGTCCGGCAAGACCTTGCTGAATGCGCGGCTCATCTCCGTGGGCCGCCGAGTGACAGCGAACCCCCCCAAACTGGTTGCCGCTGGACGTGTCTAGAGCAGGGAAGGGAAGGGCCTCCGCAAGGAGGCCCTCTCGTTTTCGTGCCCTGTGTGGTGCGATCTTTTGCCGCCTGGCCGCGAGCCCGCGCAGCGGCGCTTACCTTTTACAGGAACAGCTTGTAGGCCGGATTCTCGGTCTCGTTCCAGTGGGGATAGCCCAGCTCGGCCACGAAGCTGCGGAATTGCTTTTTGTCGGCAGGCGGCACCTGGATGCCGATCAGGATGCGGCCGTAGTCGGCGCCCTGGTTGCGGTAGTGGAACAGGCTGATGTTCCAGTCCGGATTCATGGCGTTCAGGAAGCGCATCAGCGCGCCCGGACGTTCCGGAAATTCGAAGCGGTACAGAAGTTCGTTGCGCGCCAGCGACGAACGCCCGCCCACCATGTGGCGCAAGTGGGTCTTGGCCATTTCGTCGTGGGTCAGGTCCAGCGTGTCGAAGCCGTGACGGCGGAAGTTCGCGGCGATCTTGTCCGGCTCGGAAGCCGAAGACACCTGGATGCCGACAAAGACATGGGCGCGGTCCGCATCCGAGATGCGGTAGTTGAACTCGGTGACGCTGCGTTCGCCCACCAGTTCACAGAAGCGGCGGAAGCTGCCGCGTTGTTCCGGCATGGTGACGGCGAACACGGCTTCGCGCATTTCGCCGACCTCCGCGCGTTCGGACACGAAGCGCAGGCGGTCGAAGTTCATGTTGGCGCCACAGGCGATGGCCACCAGCGTCTTGCCCTTCAGATTGTGTTCGGCCGCGTATTGCTTGGCGCCCGCGACCGCCATCGCGCCGGCCGGCTCCAGCACGCTGCGGGTGTCCTGGAATACGTCCTTGATGGCCGCGCAGATCGCATCGGTGTTGACTACCACGAAGTCGTCCACGTACTGGCGCGTTAGCTTGAAGGTTTCCGCGCCCACCATCTTGACCGCCGTGCCGTCCGAGAACAGCCCCACGTCGTTCAACTGCACGCGGCGGCCCGCGCGTACGCTGCGCAGCATGGCGTCGGAGTCTTCCGTCTGCACGCCGATGATCTTGATTTCCGGGCGCAGCTGCTTGATGTAGGCGGCCACGCCCGCGATCAGCCCGCCGCCGCCGATGGCGACGAAGATGGCGTCGATCGGGCCGGGATGCTGGCGCAGGATTTCCATGCCCACGGTGCCTTGGCCGGCGATGACGTCAGGGTCGTCGAAGGGATGGACGAAAGTCAGCTTTTCCTTCTTTTCCAGCACCTGCGCATGCGCATAGGCGTCGGAGAAGCTCTCGCCGGCCAGCACCACTTCGCCGCCCAGCCGGCGCACCGCGTCGATCTTCACTTGCGGGCTGGTGGTGGGCATGACGATGACGGCGCGGCAGCCCAGCCGGCTGGCCGCCAGCGCGACGCCCTGGGCATGGTTGCCGGCCGAGGCCGCGATGACGCCACGGTTGCGCGCGGCCGGGCTCAGGTTGGCCATCTTGTTGTACGCGCCGCGCAGCTTGAAGCTGAACACCGCCTGGGTATCCTCGCGCTTGAGCAGCACCGTGTTCGAAATGCGCTGGGACAGCAGCGGCGCCATTTCCAGCGGCGATTCGACCGCGACGTCATAAACCTTGGAAGTCAGGATGCGTTTCAGGTAATCAGTGGACATGGACTGCGGCTGGCGGCAAGAGTGGGAAAGTGGGTCAGATTATTGCACCCGCGCGCGGCTACACTCGCCCCACTATGGAAGAAAGTTTGCTATCCGCCGTGCATTGGATGTTGGGGGTGCTGGCGCTGCCCTCGGTCGGTTTGTCCGCGATTTTCACGATTTCGCTGATTTCCGCGACCTTGTTGCCCATGGGCTCCGAGCCCGTCGTGTTTGGCTACGTCAAGCTTGCGCCGGACATGTTCTGGCCGGCAATTCTGGTTGCGACCCTGGGCAACACCGCGGGCGGGGCCATTACCTACGCGATGGGCCTGGGCGCCGAGCGCGCGGTGCAGCGGTGGAAGGAGCATCATCCCCATCCGCATCCCGACGCAACCGCGGGCGGGCGCATGCGCGGGCGCTGGAACGAACGGGCTCACGACTGGATCCACCGCATGGGGCCTCCGGCCCTGCTGTTGTCGTGGCTGCCCGCCGTAGGCGACCCGCTGTGTGCGGTGGCGGGGTGGCTGCGGCTGCCGTTCTGGCCCTGCATGCTTTACATGGCCATCGGCAAATTCCTGCGCTACCTGGCCATGACCGCCGGCTTGCTGTGGTTTTTCCCGGGGCAGGTTTAGCGCTGACATTCCGATTAATAGGGGACGCATAGACTCCGGTTTTCCTCCGTCTTGAGCGCTTCCTTGGGGTTATTAGGGGGCAGGCTCAGCCAATCGCATAAAATGTTTTTTTAAGGGCCCCCTCTTGCAGCCATGAACGCCCCACTCGCTAGCCACATCTTGAACGGGGCGATGCCGCCCGCAGCACCCGCGCGCTTGCGCGAAATTCCGTACAACTACACGTCGTTTTCCGACCGCGAGATTGTCGGCCGGCTGTTGGGCGATGACGCCTGGAGCCTGCTGAGCGACCTGCGCGGCGAACGCCGCACCGGCCGTTCCGCCCGGATGCTGTACGAGGTGCTGGGCGACATCTGGGTGGTGCGCCGCAACCCCTATCTGCAGGACGACCTGCTCGACAACCCCAAGCGCCGCAAGCTGCTGATCGAAGCGCTGCATCACCGCCTGGGCGAGATCGACCGCCGCCGCGAGCCAGACGTGCCCGCCGAGGCCGGCCACGATCCGCACCGCGACGAGAAGGTCGTCGGCCTGCTGGCGCGGGCGCGCTCCGCCATCGCCGCATTCGAGGGCGAATTCGACCAGACCGCCATGATGCGCAAGCAGGCGCAGAAGGTGCTGGGCCGCATCACCGCCCGCGACAACATCAAGTTCGACGGCCTGTCGCGCGTTTCGCACGTGACCGACGCCACCGACTGGCGCGTCGAGTACCCCTTCGTGGTGCTGACGCCGGACTCGGAAGACGAGATCGCGGCGCTGGTCACCGCCTGTATTGAATTGGGCCTGACCATCATTCCGCGAGGCGGCGGCACCGGCTATACCGGCGGCGCGATTCCGCTGACCTGGAAGTCGGCGGTCATCAACACCGAAAAGTTCGACAAGCTGGGCAAGGTCGAGTCCTGTCTGCTGCCCGGGCTGACCGAGCCCGTGGCCGTCATCCATGCCGGCGCCGGCGTGGTGACCAAGCGCGTCTCCGAGGCCGCCGAGGCCGCCGGTTTCGTCTTCGCGGTCGATCCGACCTCGGCCGAAGCTTCCTGTGTGGGCGGCAACATCGCCATGAACGCGGGCGGCAAGAAGGCCGTGCTGTGGGGCACCGCGCTGGACAACCTGGCCTGGTGGCGCATGGTCGACCCGAACGGCAACTGGCTGGAAGTCAGCCGCCTGGACCACAACATGGGCAAGATCCATGACGTGGAAGTGGCGCGCTTCGAGCTCAAGTGGTTCGACGGCCGGGGCAAGCCGGGCGAACGCCTGCTGAAGACCGAGACGCTGGAGATCCAGGGCCGCGTGTTCCGCAAGGAAGGCCTGGGCAAGGACGTCACCGACAAATTCCTGGCCGGCCTGCCTGGCATCCAGAAGGAAGGCTGCGACGGCCTGATCACGTCGGCGCGCTGGGTGCTGCACCGCATGCCGCGCCATACGCGCACCGTCTGTATGGAGTTCTTCGGCCAGGCGCGCGACGCGATTCCGTCGATCGTCGAGGTCAAGGGCTACCTGGACGGCGAAGGCCGCGCCCGCGGCGCCATCCTGGCCGGTCTTGAGCACCTGGACGAACGCTATCTGCGCGCGGTGGGCTACGCCACCAAGAGCAAGCGCGGCGTGCTGCCCAAGATGGTCCTGATCGGCGACATCGTCGGCGACGACGAGGACGCCGTGGCCGCCGCCTCCAGCGAAGTGGTGCGCCTGGCCAATACCCGCCATGGCGAAGGCTTCGTGGCCGTCAGCCCCGAGGCGCGCAAGAAGTTCTGGCTGGACCGCTCGCGCACCGCCGCCATCGCGCGCCACACCAACGCCTTCAAGATCAACGAAGACGTGGTGATCCCGCTGCCGCGCATGGGCGAATACACGGATCACATCGAGCGCATCAACATCGAACTCTCGACCAGCAACAAGCTCAAGCTGCTGGGCGAGCTGGACGCCTATCTGTGCGCCCCGCTGCCGGTCGGCAAGATCGACGACACGGACGTCGAGACCACCCGCGCCGAAATGCTGGCCGAACGCACGCGCCAGGCCCTGGAGCTGGTGGCCGCCGTCAGGCAGCGCTGGCAGTGGCTGCTGGACAACCTGGACCTGCCTTTGATGCAGGCGCTGCCCGAGCTGCACGGCCTGGGCCTGGGCGAACTGCAGCCGGCGCTGTCGGACCGCCTGGCGGCACAGCCCGGCGCGCGGGTCTTCGACGTGGTGCAGGATCGCACCATCCGCCTGTCCTGGAAGACCGAAGTGCTGGCGGGCCTGCAGCGCACCTTCTCGGGCGCGGCCTACAAGAAGATCGTCGACGAAATCATCGCCATCCACGGCCGCGTGCTGAAGAGCCGCGTGTTCGTGGCGCTGCACATGCACGCCGGCGACGGCAACGTGCACACCAACATTCCGGTCAACTCGGACGACTACGGCATGCTGCAGGAGGCCCACCAGGCCGTCGAGCGCATCATGCAGATCGCCCGCGACCTGGACGGCGTGATCTCGGGCGAGCACGGCATCGGCCTGACCAAGTACGAGTTCCTGACCGATGCCGAACTGGCGCCGTTCCAGGACTACAAGCGCCGCGTGGACCCCAACGGCCACTTCAATGCCGGCAAGCTGATGCCGGGCGCGGACCTGCGCCACGCCTGGACGCCCAGCTTCAACCTGATGGGCCACGAGTCGCTGATCATGCAGCAGAGCGACATCGGCGCCATCTCCGAATCCATCAAGGACTGCCTGCGCTGCGGCAAGTGCAAGCCGGTGTGCGCGACCCACGTGCCGCGCGCCAACCTGCTGTATTCGCCGCGCAACAAGATTCTGGCCACCTCGCTGCTGGTGGAAGCCTTCCTGTATGAAGAGCAGACCCGCCGCGGCGTCAGCCTCAAGCACTGGGAAGAGTTCGAGGACGTGGCCGACCATTGCACGGTCTGCCACAAGTGCTACAACCCCTGTCCGGTCGACATCGACTTCGGCGACGTGTCCATGAACATGCGCGCCGTGCTGCGCCGCATGGGCCGCAAGTCGTTCAATCCGGGCACGGCCAGCGCCATGTTCTTCCTGAACGCCAAGGATCCGGCCACCATCAACGCCACCCGCAAGGCGATGGTGGGCGTGGGCTACAAGGTCCAGCGCGCCGCGCACGACCTGCTGTCCGGCCTGGTGAAGAAGCAGACCGCAGCACCCCCGGCGACGGTGGGCAAGCCGCCGCTGCGCGAGCAGGTGGTGCATTTCGTGAACAAGAAGATGCCCGGCGGGCTGCCCAAGCAGGCGGCGCGCAAGCTGCTGGACATCGAGGACGCGAACTACGTGCCCATCATCCGCGACCCCAAGGCCACCACGGCCGACACGGAAGCGGTGTTCTACTTCCCGGGTTGCGGCTCGGAGCGCCTGTTCTCGCAGGTCGGCCTGGCCACGCAAGCCATGCTGTGGCACGCGGGCGTGCAGACCGTGCTGCCGCCGGGCTATCTGTGCTGCGGCTATCCCCAGCGCGGCAACGGCATGACGGACAAGGCCGAGCAGATCATCACCGACAACCGGGTGCTGTTCCACCGCGTCGCCAACACGCTGAACTACCTGGACATCAAGACGGTGGTGGTCAGCTGCGGCACCTGCTACGACCAGCTGGCGGGCTACGAGTTCGAGAAGATCTTCCCGGGCTGCCGCCTGATCGACATCCACGAGTACCTGCTGGAAAAGGGCATCAAGCTGGAAGGGGCCAAGGGCGTGCGCTACATGTACCACGACCCCTGCCACACGCCGATGAAGCTGCAGGAGCCCATGAAGACCGTGCGCGCGCTGGTTGGCGATGACGCGATCAAGAGCGACCGCTGCTGCGGAGAGTCGGGCACGCTGGCCGTCAGCCGTCCCGACATCTCCACGCAGGTGCGCTTCCGCAAGCAGGAAGAGCTGCTCAAGGGCGATGCCGCGCTGCGCAGCGACGGCTTCACCGGCGACGTGAAGGTGCTGACTTCGTGCCCGTCGTGCCTGCAAGGCCTGTCGCGCTATGAAGGCGACACCGGCATGGACGCGGACTACATCGTGGTCGAGATGGCGCGTCACATCCTGGGCGAAGGCTGGATGGAAGAGTACGTGCGCCGCGCCAACGCGGGCGGCATCGAGCGGGTGCTGGTCTGAGGTCCTGATGCGCCCGCCGCGCGCGGGCATGAAAAAAACCGCGGCCATTGCTGGCCGCGGTTTTTTTTGGCGGTGGCGTTTGCGCCGGGCCGCTTATTCCAGCTTGATGCCGGCCTTCTTGATCACGTCGGCCCAGGCGGCGCGCTCCTGGTCGGAGTAGGCCTTGAAGTCCTGCGACGACAGCGGCATGGGGATGACGCCCATGTCCAGCATCTTCTGCGACACGGCGGGCGACTTCAAGGTCGCGTCCAGTTCAGCCGCCAGCTTCTTGACGACCGGTTCCGGCAGGCCGGCCGGACCGATCAGGCCTTGCCAGGCGTAGGCGGTGAAGTTGGGCACGCCTTGTTCGGCCATGGTGGGCGCGTCCGGCAGCGCGGCGACGCGTTCCGGCGTGGCCGCGGCCAGCACGCGCAACTTGCCGGCCTTGACGTTGGGCAGGCCCGCGGCCAGGTCGATGAACATCACGTCCACTTGTCCGCCCAGCAGGTCCTGGATGGCGGGCGCGGCGCCCTTGTAGGGCACGTGCAGCAGGTCGGCGCTGGTGCGCTGCTTGAACAGTTCCAGCGCCAGATGGTGCGGCGAGCCCGCGCCGGCGGACGCCGCGGTCAGCTTGCCCGGCTCTTTCTTGGCGGCCTGGATCACGTCGTCGACCGTCTTGAACGGCGAGTTGACGTTCACGGCTAGGAGCAGCGGGAACTTGGCGATGCCGCCGATGTAGGTGAACTTGGACGGATCGTAGGACAGCTTGGCGTACAGCGACGGGTTGAACGCCAGCGTGCCCGAGTCGGCCGTGCCGATCATGTAGCCCGAGGGTTCGGCCTGCGAGACGGCGGTGGCGCCGATGATGGTGGCGGCGCCAGGACGGTTTTCGACCACGATGGTCTGGCCCAGCGGCTTTTCCATGCCGCCCGCGACCGTGCGCGCCACGACATCGGCGCCGCCGCCGGCCGGGTAGGGCACGATCCAGCGGATCGGCTGGGAGGGCCAGGATTGGGCGGAGGCCGCGGTGGCGGCCAGGGACAGGGCGGCTAGCGCCAGCAGGCGCGTCGCATGCTTGTGCATGGGGTGTCTCCTCGTGCGGGATTGATATGGGCCGGCGCCGCAGGGTGTGCGGAAGGCCTGTTATGCGCCGCTATTATGCCCCGCACGCCTGGCAATAAGCGGATGTTTTGCGTCCTGTTTTCAGCGGCTTATTGCGGATCGGGGTAGCTGCGGGCGCCGAAGATCGCCGAGCCGATGCGCACTTCGGTGGAGCCTTCCTCGATGGCAAGCTCGAAGTCCCCGCTCATGCCCATGGACAGCCGGTCCAGCGACACGCCCGGCAGATTGTCCTGGCGCAGCCGGTCGCGCAGCTCGCGCAAGGCGCGGAAGCAGGCGCGCACCTCATCGGGATCCGGCGAATTGATGGCCAGCGTCATCAGGCCCTGCACGCGCAGGGTGGGGTAGTCGGCCGCGATCCGGCGCAGGAACTCGGGCACGTCGGCGGGCGCCATGCCGTACTTGCTCGGCTCCGGCGAGGTCTTGACCTGCACCAGCACGTCAAGCGTGCGGCCCTCGTTGACCAGGCGGCGATGCAGGGCCTCGGCCAGGTCCAGCCGGTCCAGCGACTGCACTTCCGCAGCGTCGCGCGCGGCATCGCGGGCCTTGTTGGTCTGCAGATGGCCGATCAGCACCCATTGCAGGCCCAGGCCCGCCAGGGCCGCCGACTTCTGGCGGATCTCCTGTGTCTTGTTTTCGCCGTAGCGGGTCAGCCCCAGCGCCATGGCCTCGCGGATGGCGTCCAGGCCAAAGGTCTTGCTGACGGGCAGCAGCGCGACGCTGTCCGGGCTGCGGCCTGCGCGCGCGCAGGCGTCGGCGATGCGTTGCTGGATCTGGGCAAGGCGCCCGGCCATGGTGTCTACGGCGGTCATTCAGCTCTCTTGCTGGAACAGGATGTCCCATAGTGTAGGACTGCGCGGGATCGTTTCGCCACACGACCCGCGCGCGTCGTTGACCCTGCGTAATCGGCAGGCTTAGAATTTGAAGATATTTGTTTATATTTCAATGTTCTATGCCATCCGGCGCCGCCCCAGCGGGCGACACGGTTTCCCACCTTTCCAGTCTCCCGCCATGTCCACCGCAGCGCCCGAATACGCTTTCGCCACGCCCTTCCTCAATCCCCCCGCTTCCCCGATCCGATCGCTCATGCCGTATGCCTTGCGGCCCGGCACCATTTCGCTGGCCGGCGGCTACCCCGCGCAGGAACTGTTCGACGTGGAAGGCCTGTCGGTCGCCTCGACCCAGGTGCTGGCCCGCCTGGGCGCCTGCCTGCAATATTCGAACATCGACGGTCAGGCCAGCCTGCGCCACGAACTGGCGCGCCTGTCGGCCGAACGCGGCCTGCATTGCAACGCCGATACCGAGCTGGTCGTGACCGGCGGTTCGCAGCAGGCGCTGGCGCTGCTGACCCGCGTCATGCTGCAGCCGGGCGACCACGCCATCATCGAATCGCCCGCATTCCCCAATTCCGTGCAGGCGCTGCGTTACACGGGCGCAACGGTGCATACGGTGCAGTCGGGCCCCGAAGGCATCGACATCGACGCGCTGGATGAACTGGCCGGCCGCATCAAGCCCAAGATGGTCTGCGTGGTGGCATCGTTCTCCAATCCCTGCGGCGCGACGCTGACGCGCGAGCGCCGCCTGCGGCTGCTGGAACTGGCGGTCAAGCACCGCTTCCTGATCGTCGAGGACGATCCCTACAGTGAACTGCGCTTCGCCGGCGAGGCCGTGCCGCCCATCGCGGCGCTGGCCGAAGGCGAAGCCCGCCACTGGGCCGTGTACCTGGCCAGCATGTCCAAGACCATGGCGCCCGCGCTGCGCATCGGCTGGCTGGTGGCGCCGCCCGAAATCCGTCGCCGCTGCGTCAGCGCCAAGGCGGCCGACGACATGGCGTCGTCGGCCTGGATCCAGGAAGTGGTGGCCCAGTACCTGGCCAACGGCCGCTATGGCGAACACGTGCCGCGCATCCGCGCGGCCTATGGCCTGCGCTGCGACGCCATGGCCGAATCGCTGGCCCGCGAGCTCAATGGCCGCGTCACGTTCAGCAAGCCCGAGGGCGGCATGTTCTTCTGGGCCCGCCTGACCGGCGAGGTCGATGCCACGCGCCTCCTGCCCTATGCCATCGAGCATGAAGTCGTCTACGTGCCGGGCAAAGCCTTCTATGCCGACGCGGCGCAGGCCGACCTGCACGCCATGCGCATGTCGTTCGCCACCATGAACGAAAGCCAGATCGCGCAGGGCATGGTGCGCCTGGGCCGCGCGCTGGACGCCTGCGAGGCCAACCAGCCAGTCTCGATCTCGCTGGCCGCCTGATGCCGGATTGACGGCGCGCATCCGCCGCCGTCTTGCTTGTTGCTATGCTTTTTTGCCTGTCCGCTCCGGCGCTTGCGCGCCGGGGCGCGCATACCTAAATAAGCGCTTGTTATTTGGCTCGGGCGCTTCATGTCTATAAGCTTCTTGCCTCGGCGCGTCCCCGCGCCCGCAAAGCAGAACAGGAAACAAGGTCATGAACATTGCAAAAGGGTTGATCGGCGCGGCGCTGTTGGCGGCTGCGGCGCAAGGCGCGCAAGCGGCGACGCTGGACGTGGTGCGTCAGCGCGGCGCGGTGGCCTGCGGCACGACCACGGGCTTCGCGGGTTTCTCCGCGCCCGACGCGCAAGGCAAGTGGCAGGGGCTGGACGTGGACCTGTGCCGCGCCATCGCCGCGGCGGTCTTCGGCGACGCCGACAAGATCAAGGTGGTGCCGCTGAATTCGCAGCAGCGCTTCACCGCCCTGCAATCCGGCGAGGTGGACGTGCTGACGCGCAACACCACCGTGACGCAGCAGCGCGACACCGCGCTGGGCATCATCCACGCCGGCATCAACTTCTATGACGGTCAGGGCTTCCTGGTGCCGAAGTCCCTGGGCGTGAAGAGCGCCAAGGAAATCAACGGCGCCACCATCTGCCTGCAGACCGGCACGTCCAATGAAAACACGCTGGCCGACTGGGCGCGCGCCAACCACGTCAGCTACAAGCCGGTCGTGATCGAAACCTTCAACGAAGTCGTCAATGCGTTCGCCGCCGGCCGTTGCGACGTTTTCAGCACCGATGCCTCGGGCCTGGCCTCGATCCGCATCTCCAAGTTGCAGAACCCCGACGACTACGTGGTGCTGCCCGAGATCATCTCCAAGGAACCGCTGGGTCCGTTCGTGCGCCAGGGCGACGATGCCTGGCTGAATATCGTGCGCTGGTCGCTGTCGGCCATGATCGAGGCCGAAGAGTACGGCGTGTCGTCCGCCAACGTGGACGAGCAAACCAAGAGCGCCAACCCCAATATCAAGCGCATCCTGGGCGTTACGCCCGGCGGCGGCGCCAATCTGGGGCTGGACGAGAAGTGGGCCTACAACATCGTCAAGCAGGTCGGCAATTACGGCGAAAGCTTCGAGCGCAACGTGGGGCAGGGCAGCCCCTTGAAGATCAAGCGCGGCCTGAATGCGCAATGGACGCAGGGCGGCCTGATGTACGCGTTGCCGATACGGTGAGATCGTAGGATGGGGGGTGGCGCGGCACCCCCTGCGCAAGTCGCGCCCCTGCCCATCGCGCGCAACCCGTCAACCGCGCCGGTAAAGCTCCGCGATTTTCACGAATGCCGCGCGCAATTCCCGCGTGCCGCCCTGGAAGATCATGGGCCGGCCGCGGTGCGTGAACACCACCAATCGCTTGGAAAACAGCATGGGAACGAAGCGCGCGTAGCGCACGTCTTCCCAGGCGACTTCGCGGCGCATGAACCAGCTCTGGCGCAGGCCGCGCTCGTCGATGGTGGTGATGGACGTCTGCATGTGCCAGGACACGAACAACAGTCCCAGGAAGCACAGCGCCACCACCACGGCTAGCAAGGTATCGAAGGGTTGCGACGGCGCGCCGATGGCGGTGGTGACCACCTGCACGCCCAGCACCGCCAGGATCACCCAGGTCAGGATGCGGACCCAGTCGGGCCAGGCCTGGCCCGACAAGGGCAGCGGACCGATGGCCCGCAGCAGGGCCGCGTGGTCCTCGGGAGCGGGCGTGCTGGCCGGAGCGTTCATGCGGTCCGTCATGCCGCTCGCTTGGCGGCAATGGCGTTGCCGGCGCGGCTGGAGCCCTTGCGGTTCAGGTGGGCCGACATCCACTGGCCGATGTCGACCACGGCGTCGAAGTCCACGCCGGTGTCGATGTCCAGGCCGCGCAGCATGTACAGCACGTCTTCGGTGGCGACGTTGCCGGTGGCGCCCTTGGCGTACGGGCAGCCGCCCAGGCCGGCCACCGAGGTGTGGAAGATGGAGATGCCGGTTTCCAGCGCCGCCAGGATATTGGCCAGGGCCTGCCCATAGGTGTCGTGGAAGTGGCCGGAGATGCGCGCCGGATCGACGATGCGCGTCACCGCCGTCATCACTTCGCGCACCCGCTTGGGCGTGCCCACGCCGATGGTGTCGGCCACGTCGATCTCGTCGACCTGCATCGCCAGGTAGCGCTGCGCCACGTCCACCACCGATTCCACCGGCACTTCACCCTGGTACGGGCAGCCCAGCGCGCAGCTGATGCTGCCCCGCACGCGGATGCCGGCGGCGCGCGCCGCTTCCACCACGGGTTCGAAGCGCGCGATCGACTCGGCGATGGAACAGTTGATGTTCTTTTGCGAGAAGGCCTCGCTGGCGGCGCCGAAGATCACGATTTCATCGGCGCCTGCGGCCAGCGC
Source organism: Achromobacter anxifer (assembly GCF_903652925.1). Taxonomy (GTDB): domain Bacteria; phylum Pseudomonadota; class Gammaproteobacteria; order Burkholderiales; family Burkholderiaceae_B; genus Achromobacter; species Achromobacter anxifer. The sequence continues at coordinate 130,465 of NZ_CAHLAR010000001.1, forward strand.
GCCCTCGAAGCCCTTCATGTTGGGCGTCAGCACGGAATAGATCGTGCCGGGGCGGCGCTCGATGCGGGCCATGACTTCCGCGCCGTCGGCCATCTGCGGTACCCATTTGGGCGATACGAACGAGGCGGCTTCCACGTTGGGGAAACCTGCGGCGGCCAGGCGGTTGACCAGTTCCACCTTGATGTCGGTGGGCACGAATTCCTTTTCGTTCTGCAGACCGTCGCGGGGCGACACCTCGACGATCTTCACGCGGGAGGGCAAAGCCATGTCTTTTCCTGTCTCGGGATGGGGGCGGGCGCGGCAGGGCGCGGCGCTATCTGCACAATATTAGCGCCATCGGGCGCCGCGCTTTTGCGTGGGGACGCAACCCTAATTCAGACGTTGGTAGCGGCCGTCGTCCAGCCGCGCGATGCGGCCTTGCAGCTCCAGTTCGACCAGTTGCGTTTGCAGGTCGGCGGTGTCCAGGCCGCAGCGCGCCTGGATCGCGTCCAGGTGCAGGGGATCGTAGCCCAGCGCGTCCAGCACCGGATGGTCCGGCAAGGCGGGAGGGGCGGCCGGCCGGGCGCGCGCGTCCGGCATGGGGCCGCCGCCCAGTTCGTCGGTGATGTCCATGGCCGTTTCCACCAGCTTGGCGCCCTGGCGGATCAGTGCGTGGCAGCCGCGCGAAAGCGGCGAATGGATGGATCCGGGGATGGCGAAGACCTCGCGCCCGGCCTCGCCAGCCAGCCGGGCCGTGATCAGCGATCCGCTTTGCTTGGCGGCTTCGACCACCAGCACGCCGCGCGCCAGGCCCGCCACGATGCGGTTGCGTTTGGGAAAGTGCTGGGGCAGCGCGCCCGTGCCCAGCGGCAGCTCCGACACCAGCGCGCCATGCGCCGCGATGCGGTGCGCCAGGTCGCGGTGCCGCGCGGGGTAGATGCGGTCGATGCCGGTGCCCATGACGGCCACGGTGCCCGCGCCCTCGGGGCCCGCGTCCAGCGCGCCCTCGTGGGCCGCGCCGTCGATGCCCAGGGCCAGCCCGCTGATCACGCGCCAGCCGTGCGCGGCCAGGTGGCGGGCGAAGGCGCGGGCATTCTCCTGGCCGCCGGGCGTGGCGTTGCGCGCGCCCACCACCGCCAGCGACGGCCCCTGCAGAAAGGCAGGATCGCCGGCGACGTAGAGCAGGATGGGCGGGTCGGCGATGGTGAGCAGGCTTTGCGGATAGGTCGGGTCGGCCAGCGTCAGGATATGGCGGCCGGGCGCATCGACCCATTCCAGCGCGCTGTCGACCTGGGCCGCCATCTCGGCCGGCATGGGGGCGGCCAGTTGCCGCGCCAGCGCCTCGGGCAGATGGCGCGCCAGCGCGGCGGCGCGCTGGGCGTAGATCTGTTCCGGCAGGCCGAGCGCGCCCAGCAGGGTGCAGGCGGTGGCCGAGCCTATGTTCGGTTCCAGGGACAGGCGCAGCCAGGCGGCCAGTTCGGAGGGGGATTGCGTGAGCGGCATGGAGCGGGCGCGTAAGGGGCGTCGATGGTGCGAGAGTGTCGCATGCGGGGGCGCGGACGCGAGTTTTGGGGCGGACCGATTTGCGGCGCCGCGCCTGGCGGAAACAGGGAGACGTGGCAATCCCGCCAATCCTGGAATTAGCCGAAAACTATTAGAAATCAAGAGTCTAATGAATTAAACTCTTATGTAAACCTGACTACTGGCAATTCCCCCGCAATGGCTTTACTTCCTATCCTTCGTTACCCCGACCCGCGCCTGCATAAAAAGGCCAAGCCGGTCGCCGAGGTCGACGACCGTATCCGCCAACTGGTGCGCGACATGGCCGAAACCATGTACGACGCGCCCGGCGTGGGCCTGGCCGCGACCCAGGTCGACGTGCACGAGCGCGTCGTCGTGATCGACGTGTCCGAGGAAAGCAATCAGCTGCTGGTGCTGATCAATCCCGAGATCACCTGGCACAGCGACGACTACAAAATCTACGAAGAAGGCTGCCTGTCCGTGCCTGGCATCTACGACGATGTCGAGCGCGCGTCCCGTATCCGCTGCAAGGCGCTGGACATTGACGGCAAACCCTTCGAATTCGAGGCCGACGGCCTGCTGGCCGTGTGCGTGCAGCACGAGCTGGACCACCTGGAAGGCAAGGTGTTCGTGGAATACCTGTCCAACCTGAAGCAGAACCGCATCAAGACCAAGCTGAAAAAGGCCGAGCGCGAAGCGCTGAAGGCATAGAGGGAAACCCACCCCCTACCCGCTGACGCGGGCCCCCTCAAGGGGGGCGGCGCTGGCGGACCGGCGGAGCCGGATCCGCTGCGCCCCGGATTGACTGGCGTTTCTGGCTGCGGTGCGAATGCAATTCCCTGAGCCTCCGTTCCATTCTTTATTCATCCTCCCATGCGCCTAGTCTTTGCCGGCACGCCGGAATTCGCCCGTATCGCTTTTGACGCTCTGCGCGCCGCCGGCCATGAGATTCCTCTGGTCATGACCCAGCCCGACCGCCCGGCCGGGCGCGGGCTGAAGCTGACGCCCAGCCCCGTCAAGCAGGCGGCGCTGGAGGCCGGCATCGAAGTCGCCCAGCCGCGCAGCCTGCGCCTGGACGGCCGTTATCCCGAAGAGGCCGCGGAGGCCCAGGCGCTGTTGCAGCGCGTGGCCCCCGACGTGATGGTGGTGGCGGCCTATGGCCTGATCCTGCCGCAATGGGTGCTGGAACTGCCGCGCCTGGGCTGCCTGAACATCCACGCCAGCCTGCTGCCGCGCTGGCGCGGCGCGGCGCCCATCCAGCGCGCCATCGAAGCCGGCGACGCGCAGACCGGGGTGACCATCATGCAGATGGACCAGGGCCTGGACACGGGCGACATGCTGCTGGAACGCGTCGTGCCCATCGGCGGCGGCACCACGGCGGCGGAACTGCACGATGCGCTGGCGCTGGCGGGCGGCGAGGCCATCGTCGCGGCGCTGGAGGCCCTGGCCCAGGGCGGCCTGACCCCGCGCAAGCAGCCCGAGGCCGGCGTGACCTATGCCGCCAAGCTCGACAAGGCCGAGGGCGCGCTGGACTGCACCCAGCCGGCCGAACTGCTGGCGCGGCGCGTGCGCGCCTTCAATCCGGTGCCGGGCGCCAGCATCCGCCTGCCTGGACTGGCGGATCCGGTGAAGGTCTGGCGCGCGCAGGCGTTGGACCAGGCCACGACGGCCGCGCCCGGCAGCGTGCTGCGCGCCGATGCCGCGGGCATCGACATCGCGACCGGCAATGGCGTGCTGCGCCTGCTGGAATTGCAGAAGGCGGGCGGCAAGCGCCAGCCGGTGGACGTGTTCGCGCGCGGCTGGCAGCCGGCCTGAACCTGCCGGGGCCAAGTGGCCTCGGACGGCCCCGGATTCTCTTTCAATACAGGGTGCTGGCCACGCGGGCGGGCAGGTCGCGGTCGTAGGTGACGCCGTCGAAGGTGCCCGCCGTCAGGTCCGACAGGATGCGCCCGGCGCTGGGCAAGGCGCTGCGCGGCACCTGGGTCGCGGGATCCCACAGCCTGGAGCGCAGCAGGGCGCGCGAGCACTGGAAATACACGGTGTGCACGTCGACGACCAGCACCGAGCGCGGCAGCTTGCCGTCCATTTCGAAGCGGGCCAGCAGGGCAGGGTCCACGCTGATGCGCGCCGCGCCGTTGACGCGCAGGGTCTCGCCCACGCCGGGCACCAGGAACAGCAGCGCGACCCGCGGATCCGCCAGGATGTTGCGCAGGCTGTCGATGCGGTTGTTGCCGCGGCGGTCCGGCAGCAGCAGCGTCTTCTCGTCCTCCACCACCACGAAGCCGGCGGGATCGCCGCGCGGCGAGGCGTCCAGCCCGTCGGGGCCGGCGGTCGCCAGCATCGCGAACGGCGCGGCCTCGATGAAGGCGCGGTAGTGCGGGTGCACGTGGTCCACCTCCTTCTTGATGGAGGCTTCGCCGGGCTGGCCATACAACGCCTGCAAGGCGTCCGGGTCGGAGATCAGGTGGGCGGGATCGGTATGCATGGCGGTGGGGCTCGGGTTCAGGCCAGCGTCGCTGGCAGGTCGGCAACGGTCAGGAACAGCTCGTCGGGACTGCGCTCGCGCAGGGCCTCGACATGGTTATAGCCCCAGGCGACGGAGCCGACGCGCACGCCGGCCTTGCGGGCGGCGTCGATGTCGCGCATTTCGTCGCCCACCAGCAGGAAGCGCTCGGGGGCGGTGCCGTGCTGCTTGAGCAGGCGGTCGATCTTGGCGGACTTGCCGAACAGGTCGGTGCCGCATTCATAGTCGTCGAACAGGGCAGCGTTTTCCGCGCCCAGCACGCGCTGCACGTTCTCGATGGAGTTCGAGCTGACCACCGCCAGGCGCAGCCCGCCTGCTTTCAGGCGCGCCAGCGCCTCGGGGATGCCGTCGAACAGGTGCACGCTGGGATCGATCTCCTGCATCAGCGTGCGCACGTGCGCCATGATCGCAGGCAGCTTCCATAGCGGTATGCCCAGGTACTTGAGGATTTCGAAGGCGTCGCGGTGCCGCAGCTGGTCGCGTTCGGAGGCATCGATCTTGCGGAAGCCGTACTTGTCGGCCACCGTGTTCAGGATGGAATTGAACCAGGGCATGGTGTCCGCCAGGGTTCCATCGAAGTCGAAAGCGGCGATGTCGTATTTCAAGTCGCGGATCTCTACAGCCGGTTGATACTGAAAGCAGTCTGGTCCCGGCCCTAGACGCCGTGGGGATGCAGCAGGTAGTGCACGACGGGCGCCAGGCCTTCGAGCGGCGGCGCGCCGGCCACGACGCGGGCGGCGCTGGTCCAGGGATACTCCAGCGCCAGCAGCCAGCCGAACACCGCCTCGGCGTCGTGCGCGGGCAGGGTCACCATGGTTTCGATGGTGATGACGAGATGGCTGGCGCGATAGGGTTCGGCCTGGAATTCCCAGTCGTAGCGGCCACAGCCCACGCGGACATTGCCGCTGGCCTTTTCCGTCATGCCCACGATCCAGTCGCATTGGTAGCCGGGCAGGCGCGCCCCGGCCTCGGGCCGCGCCAGGTAGAACGTGTAGACGTTGTCGTAGGTCTGGCCGAACTTGCGCACCAGAGTGTCGGTGATGGCGGCCAGGCCGTGCGATTCGGGCGGGAAGGCGATGGCCTGCGTGCGCAAGGCCATCTTCAGCACCGCGTCCGGCGCGAACGCGCGCGCCATGTAGTGCGGGCGGTTCTCGTCCTTGGCGTGAAAGTAGTCGCGCAGGACGGATTCGGTGCTGGCGGGAGTCAATGCGTCGGTGGGCATTGCAGGGCTTCCGTGGAGGTGGGTGGCGTCAGGCCTTGATCTGTTCGAACCACTTCGAGACATTGGGCGGCTCGTACATGGCGTAGCGGTCCAGCAGCAGGGCCGGGTCTTCTTCCACCACCAGCATGTCGCGATGCTGGGGGCGGATGAATTCTTCCTCGACCGCATGGTCCACGAACTGGACCAGCGCGTCGTAGTAGCCGGCGATGTTCAGCAGGCCGCAGGGCTTCTGGTGCATGTTCAGTTGCGCCCAGGTCCAGACCTCGAAGAATTCTTCCAGCGTGCCCGCGCCGCCCGGCAGTGCGATGAAGCCGTCCGCCTTTTCCATCATCATGGCTTTGCGTTCGTGCATGCTCTGCACCAGATGCAGCTCGGTCAGGCCGCGGTGCGCCTGCTCCTTCTTCATCAGCAGTTCGGGAATCACGCCGATCACGCGGCCGCCGCCGGCCAGCACTTCATTGGCCACCACGCCCATGATGCCCACGACCGAACCGCCATACACCAGTCCCAGATCGCGCCGCACCAGTTCGCGGGCCAGCACGCGGGCCTGTTCGATGTAATCCGGCCGGGCGCCCGGGTTCGAGCCGCAATACACGCAAATGTTCTTCAGAGTCATAGAGATTCGGGTGATGCCTGTCCCGTTACAGATTGCGTCACGGGCTTTTGGGAAGCCCATAGTTTACGCAAGGTTGGAAATCGGCTCCGGCCGCGGCGGTTTTCGGGGGCAGGGGCAATGTTTGGACACAGCATGTTCCGCCACGATCGGTAGACTGGGTTGTTCGGAGAGACTGGAAGCCCAGTGTCGCAGTGCTTTCACTTAACCAAGAGGAGCCACGATATGGAACAAGCAACCCGTACCCCCAAGCAGGCCAGCCGTCCGTTCGACATGGACGTGAAAGCCATACGCGCCAAGGCGCGCAAGGACATCGAGTCCGGCGCCGTGACCGATACCTATCGCGCCGACCGGCAGACGGTCCTGAAGCTGCTGAACGAAGCGCTGGCCACCGAGATCGTCTGTGTGCTGCGCTACAAGCGCCACTACTTCATGGCGCGCGGGCTGAATGCGGAGCCGGTGGCCGCGGAATTCGCCGAACACGCCACGCAGGAGCAGGATCACGCGGACCGGCTGTCGGAGCGCATCGTGCAGCTTGGCGGCGAACCCGATCTGTCGCCCAAGACCCTGCTGGAACGCAGCCATTCCGAGTACGTTGAAGGCTCGTCGCTGATGGACATGATCAAGGAGAACCTGATCGCCGAGCGCATCGCCATCGACAGCTATCGCCAGATGATCGAATACATCGGCGAACAGGACACCACCACGCGCCGCCTGCTGGAAGAGATCCTGGCCGTGGAAGAAGAGCACGCCGACGACATGTCGGACTTCCTGGCCAAGCGCTAGCGCGCGCGGCGCGCCGCCTGGGCGTCATGGCGGCGCGCTGCCGCGTCCAGCGCCGCGTGGTGCGTTTCGGCCCAGCGGTCCAGGGCAATCAACGCCACGTTCAGGGATGCCCCCAATTCGCTCAGGCGATAGCTGACGTGCGGTGGCACGGTGCCCAGGTCCTCGCGCAGCACCAGGCCTTGGCGCTCCAGTTCCCGCAGCGTCTGTGTCATGACCTTCTGCGAAATCCCGTCCAGCTTGCGCAGCAGCTCGTTGTTGCGCAAGGGGCCGTGTTCGAGCGCGGGCAGGATCAGCGGCACCCACTTGCCGGCAATCAGTTCCAGGGCGCGGCGCGATGGACACGCGGCGTCGAACACGTCGCCCGAGGGCTGGGCGGAGGATGGCTTTTTCATGGTTACCAAAAGGTGCGTACTTGTCCTTAGGTAACTATAGTCTCTAAGCTAGCCGTTCCCTAGCCCTGGCAGGAGGCCGAGATGGCCTGGTTGATTCTGGTCGCCGCGAGCGCGGTGGAAATCGTGATGGCGCTGGCCCTGAAGTACGCGGACGGCTGGACGCGTTTCTGGCCCAGCGTGATCGGCATCGCCGCCGCGCTGGGCAGCGTGTTCCTGCTGACGCTGGCCATGAAGCACCTGCCCGCGGGCACGGCCTACGCCATCTGGACCGGCATCGGGTCCGTGGGCATTACCGTGCTGGGCATCATGCTGTTCGGGGATTCGCCGTCCGCCGCCCGCCTGTTGTGCATCGCGATGATCGTGGGCGGAGTGGCGGGGCTGAAGCTGCTGGAAGCCTGAAGGGCGCGCGCGGCGGGCGCCGCGCGCGGGACCGCGTTCAGATCGCGTCGGCCCAGAGGTCGTATTCGTCGGAATCGGTGACGCGGACGCGCACCAGGTCGCCCGCCTTCAGGGGCTTGTCCGAGCTGACGTAGACGCAGCCGTCGATCTCGGGCGCGTCGGCGCTGCTGCGACCCACGGCGCCGTCCTCGTCCACTTCGTCGATCAGCACGTCGATCTCGCGGCCCACCTTCCTGGCCAGGCGGGCGGCGGAGATCGATTGCTGCAGCTCCATGAAGCGTTCCCAGCGTTCCTGCTTGACCTCGTCCGGCACCGGATTGTCCAGCAGGTTCGCCGGCGCGCCTTCCACCGGCGAATATTGGAAACAGCCCACGCGGTCCAGCTGCGCTTCCTGCATCCAGTCCAGCAGGTACTGGAAGTCTTCCTCGGTTTCGCCGGGGAAGCCGACGATGAAGGTCGAGCGTATCGTCAGGTCCGGGCAGATTTCGCGCCAGCGCTTGATGCGGGCCAAGGTCTTGTCCTCGAAGGCAGGACGCTTCATGGCCTTCAGGATGCGCGGGCTGGCGTGCTGGAACGGGATGTCCAGGTACGGCAGGATCTTGCCTTCGGCCATCAGCGGAATCACTTCATCCACGTGCGGGTACGGATACACGTAGTGCAGGCGCGTCCAAACGCCCATTTCGGACAAGGCCATACAGAGCTCGGTCATGCGGGTCTTCACCGGACGGCCGTTCCAGAAGCCGCTGCGGTACTTCACATCCACGCCATAGGCGCTGGTGTCCTGCGAGATCACCAGCAGTTCCTTGACGCCGGCCTTGACCAGGCGCTCGGCCTCGCTCAGCACGTCGCCCACCGGCCGGCTGACCAGGTTGCCGCGCATCGACGGGATGATGCAGAAGCTGCAGCGGTGATTACAGCCTTCCGAGATCTTCAGGTAGGCGTAGTGGCGCGGCGTGAGCTTGATGCCTTGCGGCGGCACCAGGTCCAGGTAGGGATTGTGGTCCTTCTTGGGCGGCGCGGCCTCGTGCACCGCGCGCACCACCTCTTCATATTGCTGCGGACCGGTCACGGCCAGCACGCTCGGGTGCACGTCGCGGATCACCGATTCCTCGACGCCCATGCAGCCGGTCACGATGACCTTGCCGTTCTCGGCGATGGCTTCGCCGATGGCGTCCAGCGATTCCGCCTTGGCGCTGTCGATGAAGCCGCAGGTATTGACGACGACCACGTCCGCATCGTTGTACTCGGGCGTGACTTCATACCCTTCGGTGCGCAGTTGGGTCAGGATGCGTTCGGAGTCGACCAGGGCCTTGGGGCAGCCCAGGGAAACGAAGCCCACGCGCGGGGTCCGGCCGGCAGCGTTGGCGGCGGCGATGGTGTCGGCCAGGGTTGAGGCGGCGGACGCGTTCGCGTCAGCGTTGTTGGCCTTGCCGGGGCCTTTGCCAGGCCGGGAGGTTTCGAGGATTTCCAATGTAGTTCACCAAAAAATCGCGCGGGGAGCGGTTTGCGCGGCGGATGTGTTGTTCGTGTCGGGAGCAGCCGGGGCGGCAGGCTTCAGGATTCAGCGTGCCCGTCGGCGCGCCACGGGGGCAGTTCCCGCAGGGTCTCGGGGTGCAGCATCGCCACCTGCAGCAGGGTCTTCGCCGCGCCCGAGGGAGTGCGGCGACCTTGTTCCCAATCTTGCAGAGTGCGTACGCTCACGCCCAGCAGTTCAGCGAAATCCGTCTGCGGCAAGCCCACGCGGCTGCGCGCTTCGCTGATATGCGACGCGTGCCATCCTGCGCTGCGCGCTGTCGGGGCAGCATTCTTCATAGCTCTTCAAAAGTCGGGTGGCGCCTGTGCATGGCGTCCCGGAAGGGGCTGGCCATGATGACGGCGTAGGCGAACCGTGGATTATACGGCATTGCCGTAGGTCAATCGGGGGCGGTCATCCAATCGCCAGCCGGACCGGTTTTCCAACCCGCGCCTCCTTGGTCGATAGGTTTCCAGATAACCCCATCGAGCAGGCGTTGGGTTTTCCTCCCGCTTGGCAAAAGCCGCCCGGTTGGCTACCTACCGCCCCTGCCCAACAGGCATCGTATCCGGCCGGCTCGCCATCGTGAATCCGAAGGTGTTGACGCCATTCTCGCTGCGCACGAACACGTCGCCCTGGTGGATGGAGGCGATGGCCTTGACGATGGCCAGGCCCAGGCCGTGGTGCTTGTTGCTGCCGCTGCGCGCCGATTCCGCGCGGAAAAAGCGTTCGAACAGGCGCGGCAGGACTTGAGGGTCGATGGGGGTGCCGCGATTGGCGACGCGGACATAGGCATACCCATCCTGTTCTTCCAGCTCCACCTTGATCCCGGTCTGGGCAGTGGCATAGCAGGCGGCGTTTTCAAGCAGGTTGGCCAGCGCCCGGTGGAACAGCCGGCGGTCCACGCGGGCGTGGGCGTCGCCTTCCATGTCCACCGTCAATTCCTTTTCCACGAACAGCGGCTCAAGGTATTCGGCGGTCTTGGCGGCTTCCTCCCGTAGCGACACGTCGCCGAGGTCCATGGCCATGCGGCCGACCTGGGCATGCGACAGGAACAGCATGTCGTTGACGATGGAAGCCATGCGCTCCAGTTCTTCCAGGTTGGACTGGAGCAGCTCCTTGAATTCCTGCTCGTCGCGGCATACGGCCAGGCCGAGCTGCGTCTGGCCGATGAGGTTGGTCAGTGGCGTGCGCAGTTCGTGCGCCACGTCGGCGTTGAAGCTCTCAAGCTGGCGCCAGGCCACTTCCTGCCGTTCCAGCACGCCGTTGAACGAAACCGCGAGATCCTTGATCTCGGTAGGCAGGTGCCGGGTGTCCAGCCGCTGGCCCGTGTTTCCGGGCGCCAGCCCGTGCGCCTGGCCGCCCAGGCGCCTGACGGGCCAGAGCCCCAGCCGCGCGATGCCATAGCCCAGGAACGCCACCAGCAAGGCGCCGGCGACCGAGATCGCGATCAGCACGTTGGTGAAGTCGCCCAGCGTCTTCATGTAGGGCGTGGAATCCAGCGCGACGACCAGCCGCACTTCGGGGCGGTTGCCGTTGGGGGGAAAGGTAGTGACGAGCGCGTTCAGCGGGCAGCAGCCCCGGGCCCCGGGCAGCACTGAAAAGCCGTCCGGCACCTTGTTCCACGCCACCCCCTCGGGGGAGGGGCCGCCATAGCGGTAGAGCGGGTCCGCGCTCACGATCCAGTGCTGCGCGTCCGGCTTGTCGTCGGGCGCCAGGGCATCGAGCTTGGACACGACCTTGTGCCAGGACACGGGGTCGCTGCGCGACATCACCAGCGGATCCAGGAACGAGTGGCGCAGTTCCAGTTCGTCCTGCATCTGTTGCTGCAGGGACTGCTTCAGGGACCCTTGCAGCAGCACGGCGCAGACCGAGACGATCAGCGCCACCGACAGGGCGAACATCAACGCCAGGCGCGTCGAGATGGAGGAGTTCATGGCGGGTCGATGGCGTCGCTGCGGCTTTCGAGCAGATAGCCCATGCCCCTGACGGTGTGCAGCAGCTTTTTCTCGTAGGGCGCGTCCACCTTCAGGCGCAGCCGCCGCATCGCGACTTCGACCACGTTGGCGTCGCTGTCGAAGTTCATGTCCCAGACCTGCTCGGCAATCATCAGTTTGGACAGGATCTCGCCCTGATGCCGCAGCAGCAGGCTGAGCAGGGCGAATTCCTTGGCGGTCAGGTCCAGCCGCTGGCCGGCGCGGGTGGCGCGGCGCGCCATCATGTCGACCTGCAGGTCGTCCACCTGCAGCATGGCCATATCGGCGCCCGCGCCGCCGCGGCGGCGCAACAGCGCCTGGATCCGCGCCACCAGTTCGGTGAAGGAGAACGGCTTGGGCAGATAGTCGTCCGCGCCATGGCGCAGGCCCTTGACCCGTTCGTCGACCGAGCCGCGGGCCGAGAGCATCAGCACCGGCGTCTGCTTGCGCGCGCGCAGCAGCCCCAGCAGCGCGTAGCCGTCCTGGCCGGGCAGCATGACGTCCAGGATGATGCCGTCGTAGTCGTGCTCCAGGGCCAGGAACAGGCCTTCCGTCCCGTCGCCGGAAACATCCACGGTGTAGCCCAGGCCGGTCAGCCCGCGCTTGATGTACGACGCCGTCTTGGGCTCGTCTTCCACTACCAGCAGGCGCATTCGTTCCCCTCGCTGTCTTTCTGCAATTGTGCGCGGCCGCCTCACTATAGAGCGCCGCCACCGTCTTCAACATGACCCGAAACTGACGAAATTGTCAGGAAGCGCTCTTGTCAGCCGGAAGACATGTTCGTGTCAGAAGCGGGTCACGCTTTGGACAGGTGCTCCTGTCTAGAGTTGCCGCATGGACATTTTGCGGCGGCCGCGTCACACGCGCGGCGTGGGGCACTCATGAAGATCCTCTACACCAACTATCACAAGGGCGATGGCGGCGGGCACACCACTTATCTTGTCACGCTCATCCGGCACCTGGGAAGACAGCATAGCGTGACGCTGGCCGTGCCGTCCTCCAGCCGGCTGTACAGCGAATCAGGGCTGGCGGACTTCAGCCGCAACGTGGCGGTGGAGTTCTCCAGCCGCGTCTGGCATACGCCGGCGGTGGTCGCGCGATTGGCGGAAGTCATGGAGGCCGAAAAATTCGACATCGTGCACGTCAACGGCTCCCTGGACCATCGCAGCGTGATGCTGGCCAGGATGCGCCTGCGCGGACGCCGACCGCGGGTGGTCTACACCAAGCACGACAACCATGAGATATCCGGGCTGGGGCCGTTCCTGCGCGCCAGCATGGCGACCGATCATGTCATCGCGGTCTGCGACGACTCCACGCGCAAGTTGTTGGAGTCGTCCTATGCCCGGTGCCCCATCAGCACGGTCAAGAACGGCGTGGACACGGTCCGCTACCAGCCGCGCCCGCCCTCGGAGTGCGCGGCCTTGCGCGCCGCCTGGCCGGTCGATACCGCGGGCCGCCTGGTCATCGGTAGCAACGCCGGCACCGCCAGCTACAAGAACTGGTTGAACATGGTTGAAGGCGTCGCGCTGCTGCCGGAAGCGCTGCGCCGCCAGGTGCTTGTGGCCGTTGCCGGCCAACCGCCAAGCATCGAGCAGCAGGCCCGCATCCTGGAGCTGGGCATGGAAAGCCAGGTCTATTACGCCGGCCTGCTGTCCGACGTGCGGCCCTTCGTGGCGGCCTTCGATCTGGGGTTTGTGCTGTCCACCCGTATCGAGACCATCTCGTTCGCGTGCCGGGAAATGATGGCGATGGGCAAGCCCGTCATGGTGAGCCGCTACGCGGGGCTGCCCGAGAACATCGACGACGGCGTGGACGGCTGGGTGGTCGAGCCTTCTTCGCCCCGCAGCATCGCGCAATGCCTCGAGCGCATCATCCCGCAACGTCACAGGCTCGCAGCCATGGGCCAGGACGCGCGCGCCAAGAGCGTGGCCAAGTTCGGCGTCGACACCTTCGTCGCGCAGACGCTGGCCGTGTATGAGGATCTGCTGGCCTCTCCCTGATTGATGGACATGACCGTTTGTCGCCGTTTGTCGCCGTTGGCCGGCGTTGCGTGCACGCATGCGCAACGCCGGCTTTTTTTTTCAACTGGCGCCGGCGCCGCGCAACTCTCTACCCGCGCCCAGCGTGCGGTAGATGTCCACCCAGCGCAGCGCCACGTCGGTGGTCGCGCTGGATAGGGTGCGTTCGATGTCATAGGCGCTGCGCTGCGCGTCCAGCACTTCCAGCAGCGACACCATGCCGGCTTCGTACTGCCTGCGCGCCAGGTCCGCCGCTGTTTGCGCGGCGGCCGCGGCGGCGTTCAGCCGCGTCTGGCGCTGCATGGACTGGCCGTAGGCGTGGATGCTGGTCTGGCTTTCGCGAAAGGCGGCGCGCAGGGCCGACTCGTAGGCCAGGCGGCTCTGCGCCAGCCTGGCGTCGGCGCTTTCGATGCGGGCCCGGATGGCGCCGAAATCGAACAGGGGTTGCAGCAGCTGCATGCCGAGGGACCAGGATGGGCTGCTGACGCCGCTGTCGAAGCCGCCGAGGCCGCCCAGCGTCAGTTGGGGATAGCGCGCGGCCCGTTCCGCCGCCAGTTCGCCGCCGGCGGCAGCCATGCGCCTTTCGGCGGCGCGCACGTCCGGCCGCCAGCGCAAGGTTTCGGCCGGCATGGCGAGCAGGGCGCGGGCGGCATCCTGCCGCGGCACCCGCGGCCGTTCCGGTCCCAGTTCCAGCAAGCGGTCGATGACCGCGGCGTCGGTGGCCAGCAGGTAGGCGAGCGCGTAGCGGGCACTGGCGATTTGCTGCTGCGCCACCGGGATTTCGGCCAGGGTGGATTCATGCTCGGCCAGCATGCGTTCGGCGTCCAGCCGGTTGGCCATGCCCAGCCGCCGCCGGGCTTCGACCAGTTGCAGGGTGCGTCCGATCACCTCGCCGGTTTGCTGCGCCAGTTGCGCCTGCTGCTGCGCCAGGCGCAATTGCAGGTAGGCCACGGCCACTTCCGCCATCAGGCTCAGCCGCAGCGCCTCGTAGTCATGCACGGCGGCCTGCACCTGGGCGCCGACGGCGTCGCGCTGGGCCCGCAGCCGGCCGAACAGGTCGATCTCCCAGGCCAGGTCCAATCCGTACCAGGAAGCGGGTTCGACGCCCGAGGCGCGCTGCGCGTTGGCTCCCGCGTTCAAGGTCGGATAGAGCGCGGCGCCGGCCAGGCGGCGCTGCGCACGCTGTTCCCGGATGCGTTCGGCAGCCATGGCCAGGTCCAGGTTCGATGCCAGCACCTGTTCGAGCAGGCGGTCCAGCGCCGGGTCTTCGAATCCTTCCCACCAGCGCAAGGGCATGCCGGCATGGGCCAGCAGCGCGTCGGCGGACGGGCCCAGGTCTTGCGCGGAGGGTTCCGGCGGCACGGCGGAGCAGCCGGCCAGCAGGGCCGCCGCGATGATGGCCGCAGCTGTTTTCAAGCGTTTCTTCTTCATGCCTGCGGACTCTTGGTCAATGCTTGCGGGGCCGGCGTCCTGTCGCGCAGGAACAGGCGGTTCAACGCCAGGAACACCACCGGGGTGGTCAACAAGGTCAGCAGCTGGCTGATGGCCAGTCCGCCCACGATGGCGACGCCCAGCGGTTCGCGCAGTTCCGCGCCGGTGCCGAACGCCAGCATCAGCGGCACGGCGCCTAGCGCCGCCGCCAGGGTGGTCATCATGATCGGACGGAACCGCACCAGGCAGGCTTCGCGCATGGCCTGTTGCGGCGAGAGGCCGCGTTCGCGCTGTGCCTGCAAGGCGAAGTCCACCAGCAGGATGCCGTTCTTCTTGACGATACCGATCAGCAGGATCAGGCCGATCAGCGCCATGACCGAGAAATCCAGACCCCAAAGCCAGAGGAACAGGATGGCGCCGAGCCCGGCCGACGGCAGCGTGGACAGGATCGCCAGCGGATGCACGAAGCTCTCGTAGAGCACACCCAGGATGATGTACACGGCCAGCAGCGCCGCCAGGATCAGCCAGGGCTGGCTGGCGAGAGAGTCCTGGAAGGCTTGCGCCGCGCCCTGGAACGTGCCGGTCACGTTCGCCGGCATGGCCAGCGTTTCGCGCAGCTGTTCCAGGCGCTGCACCGCCGCGCCCAGCGCCACGCCGGGCGGCAGGTTGAAGGACAGGTTGGCGGCGGGCAGCAGCGAATCGTGCACGATGACCGCGGGCCCGCGCACCGGCTCTTCGAGCCGCGCGAAGCTCAGCAGCGGCACCATCTCTCCGGTCAGGGGCGAGCGCAGCTGGAAGTACGCGAGGCTGTCGGCCGTGCCGCGCTGGTGGCGGTCGATCTCCAGCACCACGTAGTACTGGTTGGCTTCGGTCTGGATCTGATTGACCTGGCGCTGGCCGAACGCGTCGTACAAGGCATTGTCCACGTCGCTGGCGCTGAATCCGTAGCGCGCCGCGGTCGCGCGATCCACCGTCAGTCTTGTGATCTGGGCGTCCCATTGCAGATCGTGCGAGGCATCGCGGAACAGCGGGTCGCGCTGCATGGCCGCGGTCAGCTTTTCCGCCCACTCGGCCAGTTGCCCGCTGTCCTGGGCGCGCATCACGTAGAGGTATTGGGCGCGCGGCTGGCCGGCGCCGATGTTGATGTCCTGCGCGGCGCGCAGGAACACCTGGATGCCGGGTATCTGCGCGAACTTGGGCCTCAGCCGGTCGATGATCTGGCTGGCGCTGGCATCGCGGTCGCCCGGGTCGCTCAGTACCAGCCAGATGCGGCCGTTGCCCAGCGTGGCCGAGCCGCCCACGGCATGGTTCACGCCCACGATGTCCGGGTCGGCCTGGACGATGGCCTCGATCTGCTTGTGCTTGGCCTCCATGTCCTCGTACGAAATATCGGAGGCTGCGCGCGTCACGCCGATGATGAAGCCCGTGTCCTGCAGCGGGAAGAAGCCCTTGGGGATCGCCACGAAGCTGGCGATGCTGGCAAGCACGGTCAGCAGGAAGGACAGCAGCGTGATGCGCTGGTGCGCCAGCACCCAGTCCAGCGCGCGCGTGTAGAGCCGCAACAGGCGGCCCGGCGCAGGCGTCGCGGCGCCGTGATGCTGCGGCTTCATGAACAGGCTGGCCAGCGTGGGCGCGAGCGTCAGGCAGACGATCAGGGAAATCATGATGGCCGCCGTGGTGGTCAGCGCGAATTCGCTGAACAGCCGGCCGACGATGCCCTCCATGAACAGCAGCGGGATGAAGGCGGCCACGAGCGACACGCTGATGGACATGACGGTGAAGCCGATTTCCCGCGTGCCGCGCAAGGCCGCCTCGCGCATGCCGGCGCCGGCTTCTAGGTGGCGGTGGATGTTTTCGATGACCACGATGGCGTCGTCGACGATGAAGCCCACCGCCACCACGATCGCCACCAGCGTCAGGTTGTTCAGGCTGAACCCGGCCAGCGACATCAGCGCGAACGTCGCCACCAGCGACACGCCCAGCACCGAGGCCACGATCAGCGTCGCCGACGTCTGCCGCAGGAACGCCGCCATGACGGCGATCACCAGGACGATGGCGATGGCCAGGGTCAGCTGTACCTCGTGCAGGGAGGAGCGGATGGTGCGGGTGCGGTCGTTGTAGATTTCCACCGCCACGTCCGCCGGCAGCGCCGCCTGCAGCGCGGGCAGCGCCTGGGTGATGCGGTCCACGGTGGCGATGATGTTGGCGCCGGGCTGGCGCCGGATGATCAGCACCACGCCCGGCTTGCCGCCCGGCCAGACGCCGGTGTAGTCGTCTTCGGCGCCATGTTCCACCGAGGCCACGTCGCGCAGCAGCACGGGTTCGCCTTCGCGGTAGCCGATGATCAGCTCGCCGTACTCCGCGGGGTCGAACAGCTGGTCGTTCACCGCCAGCGTGGCGACGCGGTCCGCGCTGAACAAGGCGCCCTTGGGCAGGTTCACGCTGTTGCGCTGGATCGCTTCGCGCACGTCCTGCAGGGTGCTGCGGGTGGCGGCCAGGGCCTCCGGATTGGCGCGTATCCGTATCGCCGGCCGGCGCAGCCCGGTCAGGGATATCTGGCCCACGCCTTCCACCTGGCTCAGCTGGCGCGACAGCACGGTTTCCACCTGGTCGCTCAGTTCGGTCAGGGACAGCGTCTCCGACGTGACGCTGAGGATCAGGATGGGGCTGTCGGCGGGATTCACCTTGCGCCAGGTCGGCAGGTTGGGCAGGTCGGCGGGCAGCCGGCCCGCCGCCGTGTTGATGGCGGCCTGGATTTCCTGGGCCGCCACGTCGATGTTCTTTTCCAGGGAGAACTGCAGCGTCAGCGTGGTGGTCCCGATGGAGCTGGACGAGGTCATTTCGGTCACACCGGGAATCGCGCTGAACTGCACCTCCAGCGGCGTGGCGACCGATGAGGCCATGGTCTGGGCGCTGGCCCCGGGCAGCCGCGCCTCGACCTGGATCGTGGGGAAGTCCACCTCGGGCAGCGGCGCCACGGGCAGGCGGAAGTAGGCGAGCACGCCCAGCAGCACGGTGGCCAGCGTCAGCAGCACCGTGCCCACGGGGTGCGCGATGCACCAGGCGTAGAGGCTAGGGCGCTGCATCGTCGCCCGCCTTTGCCGCGCCTGCGGCAGCCAGCCGGGATTGCCCGGATGCGTCTTCCGCGGCTTCCGCGCGCACGCGCGCGCCGGGATACAGCCGCGAGGCGCCGTCCACCACGACGGATGCGTCTTGCGCCAGGCCGTCCACCACCGCCCATTCGTCGGTGGCGTACCGCAGCTGTACCGGCACGGGCTGCGTCGTGGCGTCGTCCACGCGCCAGACGAACCGGCCGTTCTCGCCGCGCTGCACGGCCTTGGCCGGGACCACCAGCACGTCGTTCATGACTTGCAGCGCCACCGTCGCCACCACAGATTGCCCGGGCCAGAGCCGGCCTTGCGGATTGTCGAACAGCGCCTTCAGGCGCACGGTGCCGCTGGCCGCGGAAACCTGGTTGTCGATCAGGCTCAGGCGTCCCTGCGCCAGCAGGTCGCCGCCGTCGCTGGCATAGGCCTGCACCGGCACCGGGGCGGTCCCGGCCAGCGCCTCGCGGATGCGCGGGAGCAGGGATTGGGGCAGGGAGATCTCCACCGAGATCGGGTCCATCTGGACGACGGTGAACAGTACCTGCGCCTCGGCCGTGCGCAGCACGTTGCCCGCATGCAGCCGCTGGATGCCGACACGGCCGTTCAGCGGCGAGCGGATCTCGGTATGCGACAGCAGGACCTGCTGGGTCTGCACGGCGGCCTCCAGGTTGCGCGCCGACGCGTCCAGTTCGCTCACCCTTGCCGCCTGCTGTTCCAGCACCTGCGTGGACACGGCCTCTTCCTTGCGCAGGCTGCGATAACGCGCCAGGTCCAGCCGCGCGACCCGCAATTGCGCCACGGCCATGGCGTGCTGCGCCCGCGCCTGCGCCAGCGCGGAGACGATCAGCCGGTCGTCGATGCGGGCCAGCACGTCGCCGGTGCCGACGGTCATGCCCTCGCGGGCCACGACCTCGTCCAGCACGCCGTCGACCTGGCTGCGCACGTCGACGCTGCGCAGAGAGCGGACATCGCCGGGCGCCCGGTGCAGCATCGGCACCTCGGCGCGCTGTTCGACGGTTGCGGTCCGCACCGGAATCAGCGGCCTTTCGGCCAGCGCCGCCGCGCCGGTGTCGTCCGGCCACCATAAATAGGCGGCGAATGCGGCCGCGGCGGCAAGCAAGGCCGTGGTCGCCATCACCCGTGGGCGGGTGTAGAGCTGGGTGGGGGACATCATGGTCGTGTGGCCCTGGTAGCAAAGGTGGAACGCTGGCGCGGCCGGTCGCGGCGCGGCGCGTGGCGGGCGCTGCGCCGCGCTCGGCGGCTTGATGAGGGCACTCTAAAGAACCCACCCTGTCCCAGGGCTGACGCTTTGCTGACGCGGAAATGACCGAGCTGTATTTGCCGCGCGCGGCGGGGATCCGCCGGGCGGCGGACGCCGGCGGGGTTATGTGTCCCTTAATTGATGCCCGCGGCGGGGCTCAGTGGATGCGCAGAGCGGGGCTCAGGGCGCGCTGCGGCGGTAGAGCGCCAGGGGCGCCGCCAGCCCGATCAGCAGGCCGCCGCAGACGCGGTTCAGCCAGCGCAGGCCGGCGCCCTGGAAGGCGCGCACCATCTGCGCGCCCAGCGCCGCGTAGGCCAGCATCACGGCGATGTTCATCAGCGCCATCACGCCGGCCAGCACGGCGTACTGGGCGAACAGGGGCGCGGCCGGGTTGATGAACTGGGGCAGGAAGGCGGACATGAACAGCAGCGCCTTGGGATTGGTCAGCGCCACGGCGAAGCTGCGCAGGCCCAGCGCCAGGCCGGCGGGGCGCGGGGCGTCCGGCTGGGCGGACGGCATGACCAGCGCCGCGTCCGAGCGCAGCATCTTCCAGCCCAGATAGGCCAGATAGGCCGCGCCCACCCATTTGATGAGCTGGAAGGCGATTTCGGAGGCCGCCAGCACCACGCCCAGGCCCGAGGCCACCGCGCCGATCAGGATCAGGTCGGCCAGCACCGCGCCGCCCATGCCCCAGCAGGCCGCGCGCACGCCGTGGCGCGAACCGTTGCTCATGGCGAGCAGGACGGTGGGGCCCGGCGTGACGATGGTGACGGCCGAGGCCAGGACGAAGAGCAGCAGCGTGGCAAGGGTCATGAGGGGGCTCCGTGGCAGGGGCCAGTGTGCCGTGGCCGGCGCCGTTCGTCCAGGTCCGGCTACCATAGCGGTCTTATCTCCTGAATTTGCACCATGTCCACGCGTTCCGACTCCCCCAATCTGGCCCCTCCGCTGTCTTCCGTCCTGCTTTCCAGCGCGGAGGTGGTCGAGGGCGTGCTGGAAGGCCGTTCTCTGACGGACGCGCTGGCCGACGTCGAGTCGTCCCTGCGGCCGGCCACGCAGGCCGTGTCGTTCCATGCCATGCGCTACCTGGGCTGGGCCGACGCCGTGGGCCGCGAAATGGTGCAGCGCTATCCCAGCGTGCTGTTCGAATCCCTGCTGCTGGTCTCGCTGACCCTGCTGAAGGAAGAGGGCGATGCCGCCGCGGCCCTGCCGGGCATGCCGGTCTACGCGGCCCACACGGTGGTGGACCAGGCGGTGACGGGCGCCTCCCGCAGCCGCAGCCTGGCTTCCTTTAAAGGCATGCTCAACGCCTGCCTGCGCCGTTTCCTGCGCGAGCGGGCGGCGCTTGAAGCGGCGGTCGCGGACAGTCCGGAAGCCCAATGGAACCACCCCGGCTGGTGGGTCAAGCAGCTGAGCGTGGCCTATCCGCAGCAATGGCGCGAGATCCTGGCGTCGGCCAATCTGCCCGCGCCGCTGACCTTGCGCGTCAACCGCCGCCGTGCCAGCCGCGAGCAGGTGCTGGCCGCCTTCCAGGCCGCCGGCCTGGCGGCCGAGCCCGTGGGCCAGTCCGGCCTGGTGCTGGGCACGCCCAAGCCCGTGACGCAATTGCCCGGCTTTGCCGAGGGCTGGTGGTCGGTGCAGGATGCCGGCGCGCAATTGGCCGCTGAATTGCTGGCGCCCGCCGATGGCATGCGGGTGCTGGACGCCTGCTCGGCGCCCGGCGGCAAGACCGCGCATCTGCTGGAACTGGCCGACATCGACCTGCTGGCCCTGGACGCCGACGCCGACCGGCTGGCGCGGGTCGGCCAGAATCTGGACCGGCTGGGATTGGCAAGCAAGCGTGTCGAGTTGAAAGCGGCCGATGCCGCCGACCTGGACGCCTGGTGGGACGGCAAGCCGTTCGACGCGGTGCTGGCCGACGTGCCCTGCACGGCCTCGGGCATCGTGCGCCGCCATCCCGACATCCGCTGGCTGCGCCGCGAGAACGACGTGCGGCGCACGGCCACGCTGCAGGCCAAAATCCTGGACGCGCTCTGGCGCACCGTGGCGCCGGGCGGCCGGCTGCTGTATGTGACCTGCTCGATCTTCCCGATCGAGGGCACGCGCCAGGCGCTGGAGTTCCTGCAGCGCCATCCCGAGGCGACGCGGCTGGACGCGCCGGGCCAGTTGCTGCCAGTTGCGGTCGATGCAACACCGGCGGCACAGCATGACGGGTTTTTCTACGCCTTGTTTGCCAAGCAGTCCTGAATCGCCAAGAATAGGGGGCATGACGTAGTTCCGGTGCCGTATGTCCATTATTCCGCGCTTATTTCTCGGGTTGTTGCTCGCATTTGCCTTGCTTTCCTTCGTGCCGGGCGGCGAGGCGCATGGGGCCGAACCCAAGGTCACGGAAGTGCGGCCGGCCGTGCGCGACGGCAAGCTGGAAATCGACGCGGACATCGAGTTCGAACTGAACCAGCAATTGCGGGACGCGGCCCAGCGCGGGGTTCCGCTGTACTTCACGGCCGATCTCACCATCACGCGCGAACGCTGGTGGTGGTTCGACAAGTCCCTGGTCGATACCTCCCGGACCTGGCGCATCATCTACAACGCCCTGACGCGTCAATGGCGCGTCGGCGTGGGCGAACTGACCTTCCCGGTCGCCTCGCTGGATGACGCGATGAGCGTCATCCGCCATATCCGCAACTGGGCGGTCGAGGACGCCGACGAGTTCGACGCCGGCGTGCTCTACGGCGGCCATCTGCGCCTGCGCCTGGATACCTCGCTGCTGCCGCGGCCCTTCCAGGTCAATGCCCTGAACAGCAGCTCCTGGGTCCAATCGACCCCGCGGACCGACTTCTCGTTCGTGCTGAGCGACAAGGAGAAAGACCCATCATGAGGCTACTGCTTCGGCTGGCCCTGATGGTAGGCGCCGCGAGCGGCCTGGCGTTGCTGGGCCTGCTGGCCTGGTCCACCGGCAATGCCTCGCGCTTTGCGCGCTACTACGACACGCTGCTGGTGCTGAACGGCATTTTCGCGCTGGCGCTGTTCATCTGGGTGGTGGCGCTGACCGTGAGGCTGGCCCGGCAGATCCGGCGGCGCCAGTTCGGCGCGCGGCTCACGGCCCGCTTTTCCCTGGCTTTCGCCCTGATCGGCGTGGTGCCCGGCGCCCTGATCTACACCGTGTCGGTGCAGTTCATGTCGCGCTCCATCGAATCCTGGTTCAACGTGCGCGTGGACACTGCGCTGGAAGCCGGCCTGAACCTGGGCCGCGCCGCGCTGGATTCGCTGCTGGCCGACCTGGACGCGCGCGGGCGCTCCATGGCCGCGGAGCTGAACCGCAGCACCGACAGCGGCATCACGCTGGCCCTGACACGGCTGCGCGAGACCAACGGCGTGCAGGAAGCCATGGTGTTCACCGGCAGCGGGCGCATGATCGCGTTCTCCACCAGCCAATACGGCCAGTTGCTGCCGGCGATGCCGCCGTCCACGGTCATGAACCAGCTGAGGCTGGCGCGCGGCTATTCCGCCGCCGAAGCCGACGACCCCGTCACGCCCGGCGCCGAGGGCGGACTGCACCTGCGGGTGGTGATCCCGCTGACCGGGCCGGACCGCTACGACAACCTGCTTGGGGCGGCGTCCGAACCCCGCTGGCTGCAGCTGCTGCAGCCGGTGCCCGAGCAGATCGCCCACAACGCCAACCTGGTGCAGCAGGGTTTCCGCGACTACCAGGAACTGGCCCTGTCACGGCTGGGCCTGCGCAAGCTCTACGGCATCACCCTGACCCTGGCCCTGCTGCTGGCGGCCTTCGGCGCGATCGCCGTGGCGCTGTCCTTGTCCAAGCGGCTGGTGCGGCCGCTGCTGAGCCTGGCGGGGGGCACCCAGGCAGTGGGCGTGGGCGATTACCGGCCCCTGCCCGAGCCGCCGGAACGCGACGAAGTTGGCCAGCTGACGCGCTCCTTCAACGCCATGACGCGCCAGCTCGACGAGGCCCGCCGCATGGTCGAGAGCAACCGGCAGCAGCTGGAACGCTCCAACGTCTATCTGGAAAGCGTGCTGTCGAACCTGTCTTCCGGGGTGCTGGTGTTCGACGAATCGTTCCGCGTCACCACCGTCAACCAGGGCGCCCAGACCATTCTGGGCGCGGACCTGCGCTCGGTCATCGGCCGCCCGCTGGAGACGGTGGACGGCATGCTGGAATTCGCCAACATCGTCCGGCAAGCCTTTTCCGCCCATGCCGCGGTCGGCTCCGAACGCCAGCACTGGCAGCAGCAGTTCGAGATTGGCCCGGCCCAGGGCAATGCCGCGCCCGCCGCGGCGCAGCCGCTCACCTTGCTGGCGCGCGGCACCCACCTGCGGGTCGACGGCCGCGGCAACGGCTACCTGGTGGTGTTCGACGACATCACCGAAGTGATCTCGGCCAACCGGACCGTGGCCTGGGGCGAGGTCGCCCGCCGCCTGGCGCATGAAATCAAGAACCCGCTGACGCCGATCCAGCTATCGGCCGAACGGCTGGCCATGAAGCTGGAAGGCAAGCTGCCGCCCGCCGAGGCCCAGATCGTCGAACGTTCCACCAATACCATCGTCAACCAGGTGGCGTCGCTCAAGCAGATGGTGGACGACTTCCGCGAATACGCCCGCACGCCGCCGGCCGTGATGCAGCGTATCGACTTCAACGCCCTGGTGGCGGACGTGCTGTCGCTGTATGGCTGGGAGCCCGAAGGCGCCGCGCCGCGCCAGACCGGAAAGGCGCTTAACCTGGACGTGACGCTGGCGCCGGACCTGCCGGTCATCGAGGGCGACCCGACCCAGTTGCGCCAAGTGATTCACAACCTGATGTCGAATGCCCGCGACGCGATTGCCGAGCAGGGCGGGCAGGGGCGGGTCAGCGTGACGACGCAGCTCATGCGTAGCGAACTGCCGGACCGAGCCGACCATCGGACCGTCCGGTTCACCGTAGCCGATACCGGACCGGGCTTTCCGCCCCAGGTCATGCAGCGCGCCTTCGAGCCCTACGTAACCACCAAGTCCCACGGGACTGGGTTAGGATTGGCAATCGTCCGCAAGATTGTGGAAGAGCACGGCGGACGTATAGACCTTGCCAACCGCAAGGAAGGAGGCGCGCGGATCTCCATATTGTTGACCCGGCTTGCTTCCGAGGCCGATACTATGGACGCGACCGCGCAAGAAAAGGATAATGCGGCTACGCAATAGGTGGATGCTTTATGGCCAGAATTCTGGTGGTTGACGACGAAGTCGGTATACGCGAGCTTTTGTCGGAAATCCTTTACGACGAAGGACACACGGTCGAGCTGGCTGAAAACGCGGCGCAAGCGCGCGCCGCACGTTTGCGCATGCGCCCCGATCTGGTGCTGCTGGACATCTGGATGCCGGACACCGACGGCGTCAGCCTGCTCAAGGAGTGGGGCTCGCAAGGCCTGCTCGACATGCCCGTGATCATGATGAGCGGCCACGCCACCATCGATACGGCGGTCGAGGCCACGCGCATCGGCGCCATGGATTTCCTCGAAAAGCCGATCACGCTGCAACGCCTGCTGAAGACCGTTGCCGCTGGCCTTGCCCGCGGCCGCGCGCCGCATCCGGCGCCTGCCGCCGCGCATCCTGCCGCCGTCAGCGCCGCCGTGGCGCTGGAAGACGAGCTCGATCCGCCGACCCTGGCGGCCGCGCCCGCCAACGAAGTCCCGGTTACGTCCAACGGCCAGCTCGGCAGCATCTCGCTGGATCAGCCGCTGCGCGAGGCCCGCGACGAATTCGAACGCATCTATTTCGAATACCACCTGGTCCGCGAAAGCCACAGCATGACCCGGGTGTCGGAACGCACGGGGCTGGAACGCACCCACCTGTACCGCAAGCTCAAGCAATTGGGCATCGAGTCCGCCCGCAAGCGGAGCTCATGAAGATCCTGATCATGGGCGCTGGTCGCGTAGGCACCAGCGTGGCCGAGAACCTGGTGTCCGAAGAGAACGACATCACGGTGATCGACTCGGATCCCGTCCAGCTGCAATACCTGCAAGAGCACTTCGACCTGCGCGTCGTCCATGGCGACGGCTCGCAGGTATCGGTGCTGGAAGCCGCCGGCGCCGCCGATACCGATCTTCTGATTGCCTGTGCGGCCTCCGATTCGGCCAATATGGTGGCCTGCAAGATCGCGCGCCAGCTGTTCAATATCCCCCGCCGCATCGCCCGCATCCGCTCCGCGGAGTTCGCGGAACACCCGGAACTCATGAGCGAAGAGGGCTTCTGCATCGACGCGCTCATCAGCCCCGAGCGTAGCGTCACAACCTATCTGCACAGCCTGATCGAATTCCCAGAAGCCCTGCAGGTGGTGGAGTTCGCCGAAGGCCGCGTCAGCGTCGTGACCGTGCGGGTCGGGGCTGGCAGTCCGATGGCCCATTCCCCGGTCGACAAGCTGCGCGACGTCTGGCCCGACGTGAAGGCGCGCGTGATCGACGTGCTGCGCGGCGGCCGGCCGCTGCGCGCCGGCAGCGGCACCGTCATCGCCCCGGGCGACGAAGTGGTGCTGGTGGTGGACTCGCGCGATGCGCGCCGCGCCGTGCGGCAGTTGCGCGAGGCCGAGCGCGCCGTGCGCCGCGTCATGATCGCGGGCGGCGGCAACATCGGCCTGCGCCTGGCGCGCCAGCTGGCCGAAGAGAAATACAGCGTGCGCATCATCGAGCGCGACCAGAAGCGCTGCGAATACCTGGCGACCCAGCTGCCAGACAGCGTGCTGGTGCTGCACGGCAGCGGCACCGACGAGGCCCTGCTGGAACGCGAAAACATCGAAGACATGGACACGTGGCTGGCGCTGACCAGCGACGACGAGGACAACATCATGTCCTCGCTGCTGGCCAAGCGCCTGGGCGCCCGCAAGGTGATTGCGCTGATCAACCGCCAGGCCTATGGCGAATTGATGCAGGGCAGCCATATCGACATCGCCGTGTCGCCGTCCCAGGCCACCATGAGCGAACTGCTGCGGCACGTGCGCCGCGGTGACGTGGCCGCCGTGCACCGGCTGCGCCAGGGCGTGGCCGAGGCGCTGGAGGCCATCGCCCACGGCGACCGCTCCAACTCCAAGGTGGTGGGACGCGCGGTCGGGCAGATCAGCCTGCCCAAGGGCGCCAGCATCGGCGCGCTCGTGCGCGAAGACGAAATCATCCTGCCCGACGCGGATACCGTGATCGAATCCGACGACCACGTCATCGTCTTCGTGCCCTCGCGCCGGCAGATGCCGCGCGTGGAAAAGCTGTTCCAAGTCTCGGCGTCGTTCTTCTGATGGGCGCCGCCTCCCCCCTTTTCCGCGGGCCGCGCGCGGCCGGATAGCTCCATGAAGCGCGTCCTGGGCACCCTCTATATCCTGGGCCTGACGATGGTGATGTTCGCGCTCACCATGCTGATCCCCCTGGTCGTCGCCTATGTGGGCGGCGATGCGGCGCGCGATGCCTTCCTGGACGGATTCCTGATCTCGGTGGGCATCGGCGGTGGCCTGGCCGTGATCACGCGCCGCGCCCGCTGCGAGCTGCGGGCGCGCGACGGTTTCGTGCTGGTGTCGGCCGTGTGGGCCGGGCTGCCCCTGCTGGCGGCCATACCGCTGCTGCTCTATTTCCATGGCGCCGGGCTGCCGCTGTCGTTCACGGGCGCGTACTTCGAGGCCATGTCCGGCCTGACCACCACCGGCGCCACGGTCCTGACCAACCTGGACACCTTGCCCGCGTCGATCAACCTGTGGCGGGCCACGCTGATCTGGATCGGCGGCATGGGCATCCTGGTGCTGGCCGTGGCGATCCTGCCCCTACTCGGGGTCGGCGGGCACCAGGTGGTGCGGGCCGAAACGCCCGGGCCGATGAAGGACGAGCGCCTCACGCCCCGCATCGCCAGCACCGCCAAGGCGCTGTACGCGGTCTATTTCGTGTTTTCCATCCTGTGCTTCCTGTCCTACCGGGCGGTCGGGCTGTCGTGGTTCGAGGCCTGGTGCCACATGGCGACCACCATGGGCCTGGGCGGTTTTTCCACCTGGGACGACGGCTTCGCCCATTTCGATTCGGTGGCCGTGGAAATGGTGGCGATGGTGTTCATGCTGATCGCCGGCATCAACTTCGCCACCCATTTCAACGCCTTCCGCCAGCGCAGCGCGCGCGCCTATGTGCGCTGTCCGGAGGCGATTCCCTACCTGGTCGTGGTGCTGGGCGTGGGCCTGGTCATTTCCGTGTTCCTGTTCCTGAAAGGGGTCTACACCGACCCGCTGCAGGCGCTGCGCTACGGCATGTTCAACACGATTTCCATGGCGACCACCACGGGCTACGCCAACACCGACTTCGCGCAGTGGCCGCTGTTCGCGCCGCTGACCATGCTGCTGCTGTCCGGCTTCGCCACCTCGGCCGGGTCGACCGGGGGCGGCATCAAGATGATCCGGGCGATCCTGCTGGTCAAGCAGGCCCGCAACGAGCTGGTCACCATGCTGCACCCGCACGCGGTCAGTCCGGTACGCATCAACGGCCGCGCGGTCGAGGCCCGCACCATGTCGTCGGTGCTGGCCTTCATGCTGTTCTACGGCCTCTCCATCGCTGTTTTCACCAGCCTGCTGCTGCTGTCCGGCCTGGACCCCATCACGGCCTTCTCGGCCGTTTTCGCCAGCGTCAACAACACCGGACCCGGCCTGGGCCCGGTCGGCCCCATGGGCAACTTCGCGGTGCTGTCCGACTTCCAGATCTGGGTCTGCACCTTCGCGATGCTGATCGGGCGCCTGGAGTTGCTGACCGTGCTGGTTCTTTTCACCCCCATTTTCTGGCGCAAGTAAGGGCCCCACGCCCCGTGCGCTTGCAGCTCCCCGGGGGAGATGTCCCGCCTTGGGACGGCCCGGTGGTGGGGCGGCTCATCAGGGTCTTTCAGGCCGTGATTTGATAGGTAATAACCCTAATAAGGGTTGTCCCACCCCCCTTCGCAAGCCCCTTCCAGACTGGCTATGCGGGCGGCATGGGCCGGCAGGCCGCGCCGTTTCTATGCCGTGAGCGCTCGCTCACTTTTCTTCACAGGGAAAAACCGATTGCTTCGTGATGTTGCACATAAATGTCACGATTTTCCATCTTCTTGCCACAAAACAGCGGCTATCATGCGTGCACAAGCTGCCGTCTAGTGCCCCCCGGGAAGTTGCCGGGCTTCAAGGTCGAACGGCGCACACCCTCATCAAACATTCAGATAGGAGTCCGAGATGGAACAGATCCCGTTCATTTCGTCGGCCCCCAACACCCTGGGCATCGAGCTCGAGCTGCAACTGATCGACCCCCGCAGTTTTGACCTGACCGCAGCTTCGGACGAGCTGCTGGCCCAAATGGCCAACCACCCCATCGCCGACCGCGTTAAACCGGAAATCACGCGGTCCATGATTGAACTGAATTCCTCTGTGCACGAGCACCCCATGGGCCTCTTGGCCGAGATGCGCGAAATGCGCGACGCGCTGATCGAAGCGGCCGATGCCGTGGGCGTGTCGGTCGCGGGCGGCGGCGCTCACCCCTTCATGCGCTGGCAGGAACGCTCCATTTCGGACACCCCGCGCTTCCAGTACCTGGCCGAAATGTACGGTTACCTGGCGCGTCAATTTACGGTCTTCGGCCAGCACATCCACCTGGGCGTCAAGAGCGGTGACGATTCCATCAAACTGTTGCGCCGCCTGTCGCCCTACGTGCCGCACTTCATCGCGCTGTCGGCCTCCTCGCCGTATTGCGAGGGCGTGGATACGCTGTTCTCGTGCTCGCGCCTGAACGCGGTCAACAGCTTCCCGCTGGCCGGCCATATGCCGCCCGAGGTGAAGGACTGGTACCAGTTCGAGGCCCATCTGGCCCAACTGCGGGCCTACGGCCTGGCGGAAAGCATCAAGGACCTGTATTGGGACATCCGCCCCAAGCCCGAATTCGGCACGGTGGAAATCCGCGTCTGCGACACGCCGCTGACGGTGGAGCGGGCTTGCCAGCTGGCGGCCTTTGCTCAAGCCCTGGCCGTGCTGCTGATGCGCGAGGGCGATCCGGGCGACGGCGCCTGGCTGTCCTACCGCAGCAACCACTTCCAGGCCTGCCGCTTCGGCCTGCAGGGCAGCTACGTCACGCCGGACGGCCAGCGCCTGCGGCTGATGGATCACCTGCGCAACCTGTTCCAGCGCCTGATGCCGGTGGCTGAAGAGTTGGGCACGGGCGACATGATCGCCGCCCTGCGTGACGAGTCCATGCGCAGCGGCAACGATTCGCGCTGGCTGCGCAGCCAGTTCCATCGCCTGCGCGATCTGCCGCTGGTGGTGGAAGCGATGTCGAACGCATGGCGCGGCGCGGCCGCGCCCGGGGTAGGGCCGGCCGAACCCACTGCGGTCCTGAGGCGCCGCATTCGCGCGACCTCCGAGCCCATGCAGGCGCTGCCGGCTTCCGAGCCGGGGGTCAGCGTGCCGCTGCCGGACCGCCTGCACTAGGCAGGGCGTCCGCCAGGAGTCCCGGCCGAGGCCGGGCTCCGTCTCAGGGGGCGGCGCGGTGGCGGCCGCCGATCGCGCTGACCGACAACCGGGTTTCGCCGGCCGTGTTGCGATGCGCCGCGGCGCGCCAGGCATGGCCGTAGGCCACCTCGATGCTCAGGACGATCAGGCCGTCGGGCCGGCGCTGCGCTTCCAGCGCGGCGCAAAGGCGGTCGCGCCAGTCGCGGCCCACCAGCCCGCCGCGCCGGCCTTCGGCGGGGTTGCCGCCCAGCGCGCGCACGTCCTGCAGCAGCTTTTCCGGACTGCGGTAGGTCAGGGTCAGGATTTCCTGGTCCATGACCGGGTCCGCGAAGCCGTTTTCCACCAGCAGGTCGCCGAAGTCGTGCATGTCCACGAAGGACGGTGTGGCCGTGCGCAGGCCGGCGTCTTCCAGGGCTTGGCGCAGTTCGCGCAGCGTGGCCGGGCCCAGACAGGAGAACATCGCCAGCCCGCCCACTTTCAGGACGCGGCGCCATTCCGCCAGCACGGCGTGCGGGGCGCGGTGCCAATGCATGGCCAGGTTGGACCACACCAGTTCCAGGGATTCCGGCGCCAGGCCGGTTTGCGCCAGGTCGGCGTTGACGAAGGCCGGCGCCGCCGGGCCGCGGCGGGCCAGCTTGCCGATCCAGGCCGACAGGCCGGCCGGCGCATGGCGCTTGCGGGCCTGCTCCAGCAGCGGCTCGCAGTTGTCCAGGCCGGTATAGGCGGCATCCGGATAACGTTCGCGCAGCAGCGGCAGGTTGTCGCCCGCGCCGCAGCCGGCGTCCAGCATCGCCTCGGGCTTGACGCGGATGTATTGCAGGCGGCCCAGCATGCGCTGGGCGACTTCTCCGTACAGGAACTGGGCATCGGACAGGTCGCCGCGGCGGGCGAATTGCCGGGGCACGTCGGCGCTGACGATGGGCAGGGAAGGGGGCGTTGCGGATTCTGGCAGGGACATTTCGGTCGCGCCCGCGTCTTCGCGGCGGGCGGATCATGATTTCATGAGGGATGGCATCCATTATTGCGCATCCCGGCCGCGGCTTCCGATTGACCCTACGGCGCATGGGGCGGTGGCTGCTGTCCCGGGCTGGCTGCGATTGCCCGCTGTGCGGGGCCCGGGTGGCGGGCGCGCGGTTGTGCGCGGGCTGCGAGGCGGATATCTGCGGGGGCGGCTTCGGCCAGGATGGTGCCAGCGGAGGCAGGGCCGGCGAGGGCATGGCCGGTAGGGGCAGATCCAGCGGGAATGGAGCCATCGGGGCCAGCAGCGTCAGCAGCGCGGATAGCCGCGAGGCCATCATGCCGGGCATTGCGGCCCGTGCGGAAGTCCCGCCGCGCTGCCGCCGCTGCGCCCTGCGGCTGCGTCCGGGCTCGCCGCATTGCGCCGCCTGCCTGGGCGCTCCCAGGGCCTTCTCGCGCACCGTGGCTGCGTTCGACTACGCGCCGCCGGCCGATACGCTGGTGTTGATGCTCAAGACCCGGCTGCGGCTCAGCATGGCGCCCGTGCTGGCCCGGCTTATCGCGGCCGCCGTCAGGCGCGACGGCCCCTTGCCCGACGACGCCCTGCTGGTCGCCATTCCGGCCAGCAGCGCCTCGCTGCGCCAGCGCGGCATGAACCCGGCCGCGGAGATCGCCCGCAGCCTGGCGGCCGAACTGGAGCTGCCCTTGGCGCACGGGCTGCTGCGGCGGCTCCGGGAAACGCCCAGGCAAACCGCGCAGGGGCGCCGCGCGCGCCGGCTGGCGGCGCAAGGCCTGTTCCATTGCACGGGCGGAGTACATGGGCGGCAGATGGTCGTGGTGGACGACGTCATGACCACGGGCAGCACGGCCGATGCGGCCGCAGCCGCGCTGTTGGCGGCGGGGGCGGCGGGCGTCACGGTACTGGTCGCCGCCCGCACGCCCTGAGCCGGCCGAGAGGCAAATCGGCGACAATTCCAGGCATGCGGCGGCGCCTTCAGCCGCCACCCGTTTCGAGTTCCTGGCCAGGCAGCCGATGGCAGGCCTGCGCGGGGCTCCGTTCAGTGTCCACAGGCCCCAGCACCATGTTTCACGTCATCCTCGTCTGCCCCGAGATCCCGCCCAACACGGGCAACGCCATCCGCCTGTGCGCCAATACCGGCGCGCAATTGCATCTGGTGCGTCCCCTGGGCTTCGAGCTCGACGACGCCCGCATGCGCCGCGCCGGGCTGGATTACCACGAATGGCAGCCGGTCCGGGTGCACGATTCCCTGGAGGAAGCCCTGGCCGATACCGGCGCCACGCCGTCCAGCATCTATGCCCTGACCACGCATGCGCAGCGCAGCGTGGCGGACATCGGCTTCAAGCCGGGGGATGTGTTTGTGTTCGGCCGCGAAACGGCCGGCTTGTCGGAGGAACATCAGGCGATGTTCCCGCCGCAGCAGCGCCTGCGTTTGCCGATGCGGGCCGGCCAGCGCAGCCTGAACCTGTCCAATGCCGTCGCGGTGACGGTGTTCGAGGCCTGGCGCCAGCAGGGATATGAAGGGGGAGTGTGACGGGTGGGCGCGAGAGCCCCGGCAAAACAGCCGGGCACTCAGCGCGCGTGACCCGTCAGCGCGCCTGGACGATCAATCCAGAGACAGATTCAGCTTTTCGATCACCTGGTCCCAGCGCGCCTTTTCGTTCTTGATGCGCGCGGTCAGGGCTTCCGGGGTGGACGGCGCGGGCGTGAAGTATTGCAGCGCCATCTGTTTGCGCACCGCGTCGCTGTCGATGATGCGCGCCAGCTCGCTGTTGAGGCGCTCGACCACGGGCGTCGGGGTGCCGGCCGGAACCAGCACGGCGTTCCAGGAAATGGCTTCGAAGTCCGGATAGCCTTGCGAGGCCATGGTCGGCACGCCCGGCAGCGCGTCGCTGGGCTGCAGGCTGGTCACGGCCAGCAGCTTGACCTTGCCGTCGCGCGCCTGGGGCACGGCGATGGCAGGCACCATGAAGCCGGCCTGGATATCGCCGCCGATGATGGCGGAGATCACCTGCGGAAAGCCCGAGTAGGGGATGTGCGCCAGGTCTATGCCGGCGCTTTCCTTGAACATTTCCATGGCCAGGTGGGCCGAGCTGCCCGGGCCGACGGATCCGTAGTTCAGCGAATTGCCGCGGCCCTTGGCCAGCGCGACGAAATCCTTGACGTTGTCGACCTTCAGGCTGTTCGGCACCACGAGCACGTTGGGGCTGGTGCCCACCAGCGACACCGGTTGCAGGTCGCGCAGCGGATCGTAGCCCAGCGACTTCTTGTAGAGCGTGGGCGCGGTGACCAGCGGACCGTTGATTGTGTAGAGCAGCGTGTAGCCGTCAGGCTTGGCCTGCGCCACGATGCGGGTGCCGATGTTGCCGCCAGCGCCCGGCTTGTTGTCGATCACGATGGGCTGGCCCAGGGCCTGGGACAGCGGTTCCGAGATCGTGCGCGCCAGGATGTCGGGCGACGAGCCGGGCGGATAGGGCACGACCATATGGATCGGACGGTCGGGCCAGTCGGCGTGGGCGGCGGCCGGCAGGATGGCGGCCAGGCTCAGGCAAAGGCCGCGTAGCAGCGGGCCGACCCGGAACTTGCGGGCTTGCGTCATGAAGGATGTCTCCTGGGTGTTGTGCGTGGTGTTCTTATGGGCGGATCAGTGGGGCGCGGCGTCCGGCTGGCCGCTGCCGTCCGCGTTTTCGTAGCGGGCGTCGCGCGCCAGCAGGGCGGACACGGCCGTCATGGGCGCCACGCCGTCGAACAGCACGGCGCAGACGGCTTCGGTGATGGGCAGTTCGACGCCGATGGCGCGGGCGCGATCCAGGGCCGCGCGCGCGCAGCGCACGCCTTCGGCGGTGATGCCGCTGGCCAGGATGTCGGCCAGCTTGCGGCCGGCGCCGATCTCCAGGCCAACGCGGCGGTTGCGCGACAGTTCGCCGGTCGCGGTCAGGACCAGGTCGCCCAGGCCGGTCAGCCCGGCGAAGGTCTCGGCCTGCGCGCCCAGCGCCACGCCGAAGCGGGTCATCTCGGCCAGGCCGCGGGTGATCAGCGCGGCGCGGGCGTTGGTGCCCAGGGCCAGGCCGTCGCCGATGCCGCAGGCAACGGCGATCACGTTCTTCAGCGCGCCGCCCACTTCCACGCCGACCAGGTCGGTGCTGGCGTAGACGCGCAGCGCCGCGCCGTGGAAGGCGGCGGTGGTGGCGGCGCGCAAGGCGGCGTTGTCGCTGGCGACGGTCAGCGCCACGGGCAGGCCCTGCGCGACTTCGCGCGCGAACGAGGGGCCCGACAGCGCGCCGCCGGTGGCGCCCGGCAGGGCCTCGCGCATGATTTCGTGGGGCAGCCTGGCCGTGTCGGCTTCAAAGCCCTTGCACGTCCAGACGATGGGGGTGTCCTGCAATCCCAGCGCGGGCAGCCGGCGGGACAGTTCGCCGCAGATGGCGGTCAGGCCGGCCACGGGCACGCCCAGCACGATCAGGCGCTGGGCGCCGTCGTCCTGCAGGCTGCGCAGCGTGGCGTCGAGATCGGAGGAGATGTTCAGTGCCTGGGGCAGGGAAATGCCCGGCAGGTAGCGCGCGTTTTCGTGCGAGGCGGCCATGTCGGCCGCCTGCGCGGCGTCGCGCGCCCAGAGTACGGTGCTGTGGCGACGGCTGGCGGCCGCCGCCAGCGCGGTGCCCCAGCTTCCCGCACCCAGGACGGCGACGCGTAGCGACGGGGCGTTTTTCATGGGGCGCCGCAGCTTGCCTTACTGGCGGGTGGCGCCAGGGGGCAGGATGATGCCCGAGTCGCTGCCGTTGCCGTTGGCGGCGCCTTGCTGCTGTTGCAGTTCGGCCAGGCGCTGCTCGTACAGGGCCTGGAAGTTCACTTCGGTCAGGTGCAGCGGCGGCATCGAGGTGCGGGTGATCGCGTCGGCGATGTTGGCGCGCAGGTAGGGGTACAGCATGGTCGGGCAGACGATGCCCAGCAGCGGGTCGAGCTGTTCCGCCGGGATGTTGGCGGCCTCGAAGATGCCGGCTTGCGTGCCTTCGACCAGGTACACGACCTTTTCATTGATGCGGGTGGTGACGGTGACCGTGACCGTGGTTTCGAACACGGTTTCGGCCAGGCGCTGACCGCCCACGGTGATGCTCACCTCGACCTGGGGCGCTTCCTGCTCCAGGAAGACGTGGGGCGCGTTCGGCATTTCCAGCGAAAGGTCTTTCAGGTAGACGCGCTGCAGATTGAACGAGGGCGCGTCGTTGCCGCCTTCTTGCTGGGAGTTTTGGTCTTGATCAGCCATGAGTGTTTCCGTTGGTGGGAGGGGCAAAAAGGGAGGCGATTAGTTGGCCGGGGACGCCTGGCCGTTCAGCATGGGCGTCAGGCCGCCGGAGCGGTCCAGCGCCATCAGGTCGTCGCAACCGCCGACGTGGGTATCGCCGATGAAAATCTGCGGCACGGTGCGCCGGCCGGTGCGTTCGATCATGACTTCGCGCTGGGACGGGTCCCGGTCGATCTGGATGATTTCCAGGTCCGTCACGCCGCGTTGTTCCAGCAAGGCCTTGGCGCGGGCGCAATAAGGACAATAGTCCTTGCTGTACATGACGACTTTATTCATGGGCGCTCCTGTGGGTACAAGAATAGGTAGATGGGGGCGCGGCCCCTGGCTTCAACCCTTCTGGGTCACCGGCAGGCTGGCGGCCGACCAGGCGCGCATGCCGCCATCCAGCGGCACCACGTCGGCAAAGCCCTGGGTGCGCAGCTTGGCGGCGGCGCGGGCCGAATCGCGGCCATTGTCGCAAACCACGATCAGCGGCTTGTTCTTGGGCAGCGAGGCGGCCTTCTGTTCGAGGTCGGCGGCCGGCACGTTGCGGGCCTGGGCGATGTGGCCGGCCTGGAACTGCTCGGCGGCACGCACGTCGACCCATACGGCCTGGCGCTGGTTGACCATCTGGATGGCCTCGGTCGTGCTCACGGCCGAGCCGGTGCGGCCTTTGCGCAGGGCGGGGATGGCCAGCATGACGCCGGAGATGACGGCAACGGCGACGATGAAGACGTTGTTTTTATCGATCAAGAATTGCAAAAGGTCCACGGGGCATCCTGAAGTGCGGCGACTAGCCTGGTATAGGCGAACCCTGAAGCGCCGCGCCACGGAAATGGGCGGGTGCGCCGGGGCAAAATCAAGGGCAAAATCGCTCAATTATAAAATGAGCGCATTCCTTCACTTTAACCCGCGTTACAAGCGTCCCAAATCATGCACAAACTCGTTCTGATGCGCCACGGCGAAAGCCAGTGGAACCTGGAAAACCGCTTCACCGGTTGGACCGACGTCGACCTCACCGACACCGGCCGCGAACAGGCCCGCAAGGCCGGCGAGCTGCTCAAGAAAGAAGGCTTTACCTTCGACCTGGCCTACTCCTCGCTGCTCAAGCGCGCCATCCGCACCCTGTGGATCGCCCTGGACGCCATGGACGCCATGTATACGCCGGTGGGCGTGACCTGGCGCCTGAACGAACGCCACTACGGCGCGCTGCAAGGCCTGAACAAGGCCGAAACCGCCGCCAAGTACGGCGACGAGCAGGTGCTGATCTGGCGTCGCGCCTACGCCATTGCCCCGGAGCCGCTGGCCCTGGACGACGAACGCCATCCCCGTTTCGACAAGCGCTACGCCAAGGTGCCTGCCGACCAGCTGCCCGCCACCGAATGCCTGAAGGACACCGTGGCCCGCGTGCTGCCGTTCTGGAACGAATCCATCGCCCCGGCCATCCGCTCGGGTCGCAATGTGCTGATCGCCGCCCACGGCAACAGCCTGCGCGCCCTGATCAAGCACCTGGACAACGTCTCGGACGAAGACATCGTCAACCTGAACATTCCTACCGGCCAGCCCCTGGTCTACGAATTGGATGATGACCTGCGCCCGATCCGCCACTATTATCTGGGCGATGCCGCCGAGATCGAGGCGGCCATGGCTGCGGTGGCAGCCCAGGGCAAGGCTAAGAAGGACTGATATTCCTATGCGTCGCGCGGCAGGGTTGTTGTTGGCGGTCATGTTGACCGGTGGGGCGCTGTCGGCTCGCGCCGCGCCCAACGACCTCGCCGGCCGCCAGTCCGACGCGGAAAAGCAGCAGGCCGCCTTGCGGGACCGCATCGAGAACCTGCAAAAGGACATCGATGACCGCGAGGCCGCCCGCAAGGAAGCGGCCGACGCCCTCAAGCAGTCGGAATCGGCCATTTCCAAGATCAACCTGCGCCTGCGGGAGTTGGCCGAGGCCAACCGCCAGGCGCAGACCGACCTGACCAGCCTGGAAAAGCAGATCGGCGCCCAACAGCTGGTGCTGGCCAAGCGCCGCACGGAATTGGCCGAACAGCTGCGCACCCAGTACACCAGCGGCCTGTCACCCTGGACGGCCTTGCTGTCTGGGGACGACCCCCAGGTGCTGGGCCGCAACCTGGGCTATCTGGATTACGTCTCGCAGGCCCGCGCCAAGGCCGTGCAGGCCCTGCGCGAGGACATCGACCGCCTGGCCGCCCTGCAGGGGCGCGCCGACGCCCGCCGCGCCGAGATCGAAAAGGTCGTGGCCGAAACCTCCGAACAGAAGACCGCGCTGGTCGGTCAGCAGAAGGAGCGTTCCACGCTGCTGGCGCAGCTGGAAGGGCAGATCGCCGCCCAGCGCGCAGAAGCCAACAAGCTGGGACGCGACGATCAGCGCCTGTCGCGGCTGATCACCGATCTGGACGCGGCCATCGCCAAGCAGATCGAGGACGCCCGCCGCGCCGAGGAAGCGCGCAAGCGGGCCGAGGAAGTCCGCCGAGCGGAAGAGGCGCGCCGCGCCGCCGAGGAAGCCAAGAAGCGCGCCGACGCCGAGCGCCGCGCCACGGAGGACGCCCGCAAGAAGGCCGAGGCCGACCGCAAGCAGGCCGATGCCGATCGCAAACTGGCCGCCGACAACGCCAAGCGCGACCGCGACGCCCGTGAAGCGCGCGAGGCGGCCCAGGCGCGCGAGCAGGTCGAAGCCGCTTCGCGCCAGGGGCGCGGTCCCGTCGCGGTGGCCGATCCGGACGCCGCCGGATTGCGCCCGGTCGACCAGAAACCGTCCCGGGTGGCCACGGCCGAGCCGCCGCCTCAGGTTAAACCCCCGGAACCGCCCAAAAAGGCGGAACCTGTCCAGGAAAATCCCGCTCCAACACGTATCGAGCCTGCCCAGCAGACGCAGACCCAGACCGCGCGCGCCGCGCCGGTCGGCGGCGGCAACGGCCTGCGCCACGGACTGACCATGCCGGTGCGCGGCCAGGTGCAGGGTCGTTTCGGGGTCGACCGCCCGGACGGCGGCGTCTGGCGCGGCGTGGTGCTGCGCGCGCCCGAAGGCACGCCGGTCAAGGTGGTGGCCCCCGGTACGGTGGTCTACGCCGATTGGCTGCGTGGTTTTGGCAACCTCATCATTGTGGATCATGGGCAGCAATACCTGACCGTCTATGCTTACAACCAAAGTCTGCTCAAACGGGTGGGAGATTCGGTGACGGGTGGCGATACTATTGCCACCGTAGGGGCAACCGGCGGCCAAGTGGAATCCGGCCTATACTTTGAAATTCGCCATCGTGGCGCTCCTGTGGATCCGGCACAATGGCTGGCGCAGTAGATTGATGTCGTTGGTAATTACCAAACCCATCGGCGAAAACAAAATTCGGGAAGTGTGCATGGGCACTCGTAAGTTTCGCGGTTTCGGTCTGATTGCCATCGGTGCGGTGGCTGGTGTGTTGCTCAGCGTAGGCGTGACCGCGGTCGCGCAGCGCGGCAGTCCCTTGCCACTGGACGAGCTCAGGCAGCTGAGCAACGTGTTCGCCGCCATCAAGAACAACTACGTCGAAGCCGTCGACGACAAGACCCTGATCGACAATGCCATCTCCGGCATGGTGTCGAACCTGGATCCCCACTCCGCCTACCTGGACGCCGACGCCTTCCGCGAAATGCAGACGGCCACGCAGGGCGAGTTCGGCGGCCTGGGCATCGAGGTCGGCGCGGAAGACGGCTTCGTGAAGGTGATCTCGCCGATCGAAGACACGCCCGCCGCGCGCGCTGGGGTGATGGCCGGCGACCTCATCATCAAGATCGACGACACGCCCACCAAGGGCATGACGCTCAACGACGCGGTCAAGCTCATGCGCGGCGCGCCCAAGTCGCCGATCACGCTGACCATCATGCGCGCTGATCGCCCGCAGCCCATCGTGCTGAAGATCGTGCGCGACATCATCAAGGTGCGCAGTGTGCGCAGCAAGATGCTGGACAACGGCATCGGCTACGTGCGCGTCGCCCAGTTCCAGGAAAAGACCGGTTCGGACCTGGCCAAGCAACTGAAGGACCTGGGCGCCAAGGAAGCTCCCAAGGGCCTGGTGCTGGACCTGCGCAATGACCCGGGCGGCCTGCTGACCAGCGCCATCGGCGTGTCCGGCGCGTTCCTGCCTGCCGACTCCGTGGTGGTGACCACCGACGGCCGCACGCCCGACGCCCGCCACAAGTACCTGGCCACGCCGTCGGAATACGCCCGCGGCGAAAGCAACTACCTGGCCGGCCTGCCTGCCTGGACCAAGACGGTGCCGATGGTCGTGCTGGTGAACGTCGGTTCCGCTTCGGCTTCCGAGATCGTGGCCGGCGCGCTGCAGGACCACAAGCGCGCCAAGGTCCTGGGTAACCGCACCTTCGGCAAGGGCTCGGTGCAGGTGATCCTGCCGCTGTCCGAAACCACCGCGGTCAAGCTCACCACGTCGCGCTACTTCACGCCCAGCGGCCGCTCCATCCAGGCCACCGGCATCGAACCTGACTACGTCGTTGCCGACACGGCCGACGGCGACCTGTTCCGCCTGCCGCGCGAAGCCGATCTGCAGCGTCACCTGTCCAACCAGCAGACCGCCAACGAAGTGAAGTCCAGCGCCGGCGACGATAACGCCGAGCTGCCGGCCAAGGTCTTCGAGTTCGGCGGCAAGGACGACTTCCAGCTGCAACAGGCCCTGAACGTGCTGGCCGGCAAGCCGGTGCAGAAGGGCTCGGCCCGCGCCCAGGCCAAGGCTGACTCCAAGGCCGGCGGCGGCACGCCCCAGCGCATGAAGATCACGCCGACCGGAGTCGAGCCCAGCAAGGACAAATGAACGACGAGCAACTGCTGCGCTACGCCCGCCACATCCTGCTCGACGAGCTTGGAATAGAAGGGCAGGAAAAACTGCTGGCGGCGCGTGTGCTCATCGTGGGGGCGGGCGGACTGGGTTCCCCCGCCGCGCTCTACCTGGCCACCGCCGGCGTGGGCGACATCACCCTGGCCGACGACGACGTCGTCGAGCTGAGTAACCTCCAACGCCAGATCTTGCACACCACCGCCAGCGTCGGCCGCCACAAGGCCGAGTCTGGACGCGACATGCTGGCGGCCTTCAATCCGCAGACCCGGGTCCATGCCCGCGTCGAACGGCTGGAAGGCCAGGCCCTGTCCGACGCGGTCGTGCAGGCGGACCTGGTGCTGGACTGCACCGACAACTTTGCCACCCGCCATGCCATCAACCGCGCTTGCGTGCAGCACCGCAAGCCGCTGGTGTCGGGCGCCGCGATCCGCTTCGATGGCCAGGTCAGCGTCTACGACCTGCGCGACGACAACGCGCCCTGCTACCACTGCCTGTTTCCGGAAGCCGACGACGTGGAGCAAGCCAATTGCGCCACGATGGGCGTGTTCGCGCCGGTCGTCGGCATCATCGGCAGCATGCAGGCCGCCGAAGCGCTCAAGCTGCTTTCCGGCGTGGGCGAAAGCCTGTCAGGTCGCCTGTTGTGGCTGGACGTGCGCACCATGCAATGGCGCAGCGTCAACGTCCAGCGCGACCCCGAATGCGCGGTTTGCGGCCACCGCGGCCACTGATCCGGCCCGTCCGATTGGCCCCGCGGCCAATATATAAGGCCTGAAATACCTGCTATAACGCCAGCCAGCCTACCTGAAATCAGGTAGATGGCCTGGGACGTGACCGCGTGGATACAGCACTAAAGTTCAGCTTACCCAAATGGCGCCTCACGCGCTGGCTGACGCATTCCGGGCACGATACACCGGCGGACATCCGTTCGGCCCTGATCGCCAGCCTGTTCGGCACGCTCCCCATTTTTGCCGGCGGGGTCATCAATACCCTCATGATCGCCGGCGTGGTGGCCTGGCGCCGGCCGGAACCGCTGTATCTGTCGTGGCTGGCGATGGAAGTGCTGCTGGCGGTCGTGCGCGTCCTGATCCTGCGGTCCGCGTTGCGCGCCGCGCCCAAGGGCGGCAACACCCATACCGACATCTATATCCTGCTGGCGCTGCTGTGGGCGTTCAGCGTGGGCTACGGTGTCTTCGTCACCTTCATCAACGGCGACTGGCTGGCGGCGACGCTGGCCGGCGTGTCCTGCGGCGCCATGGCGGGCGGCATCTGCTTCCGCAACTACGGCGCGCCGCGGCTGGTTGGCGCCATGATCTTCCTGAGCCTGGGGCCCATGTGCCTGGGCGCGGCCTTCACCGGCGAATACGTCACGGCCATCGTATTCATCCAGATCCCGTTCTACCTGGTCAGCATGAGCATCGCCTCGCACCGGCTCAACCGCATCCTGGTGTCCACCATGCTGGCGGAGCGCGACAGCGAACGCCGTGCCAGCGAAGACGCGCTGACTGGCCTGGCCAATCGGGCCGGCCTGCAAGCCGCGCTGGAGCGCGTGTGCGCCAGCGCGCGCGGCCAGGACAGTTCCGCCGCGCTGCTATACATGGACATGGATGGCTTCAAGCTCATCAACGACACCTACGGCCACGCTGCGGGCGACAAAGTGCTCATCACCACCGCCCAGCGCATGCGCTCCATGCTGCGGGTGGACGACGTGGCGGCGCGCATCGGCGGCGACGAATTCATCGTCCTGGTTACGGGTATCGACGCCACGGCCGCCTTGCGGCTGGGTGAGCATCTGCTGCACGACGCCTCGCAACCGATCACGCTGGCCGACGGCACGCGCGTCAGCGTCGGCCTGTCCATCGGCATCTCCATCGTGTCGGGCGCCAATCGCAGCCCGGATGCGGCGCTGCATTCCGCCGACGCCGCCCTGTACCGCGCCAAGGCGCAAGGCGGCCGCTGCTGCGCCGTGGCGGGGATGGAGAGCATCGAGAAAGAAGTGCCTGACGGCGAGCCCGCGGTGGCTTGAGGCGGGCAGGTGGCTGGCGCGCGGGTGGAGTGAAATCCGCTGCGCTTAACTGAAGCTGATTGAAGCGGATCAGGGCAGACCGAGGCCACCTGAGCAGGTAGACCGATTTTGAGGATTCCCTCCTAAAAAGTTATCAGATAACCTGAGAAGTCTGTCTATAATCGCGCCATGCTGACCAAGAGCCTCACCCTGACCGAACAGGTCGCCCGCCAGATCGCCGCCGACATCGCTGGCGGCGCCTATCCCGTGGGCGCCAAACTGCCCGCAGGCCGCGTCCTGGCCGAGCAGTACGGCGTCAGCGCCGCGGTCATCCGCGAAGCCACCGAGCGCCTGCGGGCCCAGGGCCTGATTCAGAGCCGCCAGGGTTCCGGCAGCACCGTGCTGTCGCGCACGGGCGCGCAGGGCTTCCAGCTGTCGGCCGGCATCGCCGTGGACCGCAAGCAGTTGGCCGGCGTG
Organism: Achromobacter anxifer; assembly: GCF_903652925.1. GTDB lineage: Bacteria > Pseudomonadota > Gammaproteobacteria > Burkholderiales > Burkholderiaceae_B > Achromobacter > Achromobacter anxifer. The sequence continues at coordinate 172,256 of NZ_CAHLAR010000001.1, forward strand.
TATGAATTGCGCATGGAACTGGAAGGCGGCGCGGCGGCGCTGGCCGCGCAACGGCGCGACGAGGCTGACCTGGCCGCCATGGCCCGCGCGCTGGCCGAACTGGAATCGCACCTGGAAGACCCGGAGCAGGGCGTCGAGCACGACATCGCGTTCCATCGCGCCATTGCCGCAGCCACGCACAACAGCTGCTACCAGGACCTGCTGCAGTACCTGAACCTGCAACTCAGGCTGGCCGTCAGCACCGCGCGCAGCAACAGCCGCCTCCAGGAAGGCCTGACGGCAGTCGTGCACCAGGAACACGTAGCCGTGTTCGAGGCCATCCGCGCGCGCGATCCCGCCGCGGCCAGGCTGGCCGCCACCCGCCATTTGCAGCAGGCGGCCAGCCGCCTGCAACTCGATCTACTCTCCACCGCCGCAAGGCAGACATCATGAGCGCATCCGACTTCACGCAACGCCTGGTCCAGGCCCTGGGCCCCGACACCGTCATCACCGCCGAGGCGGACATCGCGCCCTGGCTCTCCGACTGGCGCGGCCTGTACAAGGGCAACGCGCAAGCCGTGGTGCGCCCGCGCACGACCGCCGAGGTCGCCACCTGCCTGGCGCTATGCCAGGAGGCTGGCGTGCCGGTGGTGCCGCGAGGCGGCAATACCGGCCTGTGCGGCGGCGCCACGCCTGACGGCGCCGCTGGCAACGTGGTGCTGAGCCTGGACCGCATGAACGCCGTGCGCTCCATCGACACCATCGCCAACACCATGGTGGCCGAAGCGGGCGCGATCCTGGGCAATCTGCGCCGCGCCGCGCAGGACGCCGGCCGTCTGCTGCCGCTGAGCCTGGCGGCGGAAGATTCCAGCCAGATCGGCGGCAACGTCGCCACCAACGCCGGCGGCGTGAACGTGGTGCGCTACGGCATGGCGCGCGAGCTGGTGCTGGGCCTGGAGGCGGTGCTGCCCACGGGCGAGATCTTCCACGGCCTGCGCACCCTGCGCAAAGACAACACCGGCTACGACCTCAAGCAATTGCTGATTGGCTCCGAAGGCACGCTCGGCGTCATCACCGCTGTCGCGCTGCGCCTGTTCCCCCGCACCGACGTGCGTTCGGTGGTGCTGGCCGCGGTCGAGTCGCCGGCGCAGGCCCTGCAACTGTTCGAGATCCTGTTCGAACAGTGCGGCGCGCGCCTGCAGGCCTTCGAATACTTCTCGGGCGATTGCCTGGACCTGGTGCTGGCGCACGCCGCGGGCGTGCAGGAACCCTTCGACCAGCGCTATCCGGCCTATGTGCTGGTGGAACTGGCGGACACCGCAGACGAGGCCGCGCTGAACGGCCTGGTGGAAAACGTGATCGGCGCGGCGCTGGAACGCGGCCTGTGCCTGGACGCGGCAGTGTCGGCGTCGCTGGCGCAGTTGCAGGCGCTGTGGAAACTGCGCGAGGAAATCTCCGAAGCGCAGCGCGCCGACGGCCCGCACCTGAAGCACGACGTGTCGCTGCCGATCGAACGCATCCCCGACTTCATGGAATCGGCCGAGGCCCGCGTGCGCGCGCTGTACCCGGACATCCGCCCCTTCATCTTCGGCCACTTCGGCGACGGCAACCTGCACTACAACCTGTCCCGCCCGGCCGGCGCGGACCGCGACTGGGTGGCGGTGCATGGGGCGGCGATCACGGATGCGGTGCTGGACGAGGTGAACCGTTATGGCGGAAGCATTTCTGCCGAGCATGGGATCGGGCAGCTGAAGCGGGATCATTTCCTGCATAGCAAGGATGCGCTGGAGTTGCGGTTGATGCGGGAAATCAAGGGTGTGTTGGATCCGGCGGGGATTATGAATCCTGGGAAGTTGCTGTAGTTTCTTTTGGGCGGCTTTGAGCGGAGCGTCGTGGTTTGCTCTTCGGTGTATGAGCGAAGCTTCGTAGGCCGCACGTCGGCGCAGGCGGCATGGCGGCGAGCGCCCACGATTGCGGTCCGGAGCCTTCGCTCCGGACTCCCCCGTCGTCATCTTCGTCACCGCCTTCGGCGGTTCCTTCAGATTCCCTCGGGCGCATCGAGGTTGCTCGCCGCCATGCCGCCTGCGCCGACGTGCTACTTGCGTCTTGGTCTGTTGCGTTGCTAGGACCGTGTTCAGTGGCGAGTCTTGCGGGGCCCGCTCATTGCGGCCGCCCGGGCGGCCGTAATGAGCATACGTCGTTGCGTGCGTCGTGACGCGTGCGCTTGCGCGAATGCGGCGGGTGGTTTGCTAGTGGTTGTCGCCTCGTTTTTTGGGGGGCGGTGATGGGCGGCGCGCGATGGACAGACGCTTGCGCGTGCTGATCCTCTCGCGCGCGCCGCCCATCCGGCAGCGGAGTTGAAATGACAAATTTTCAGCTTCCCATCATGGTGCGAACGCTTTGATGGTGGGTCGCGTGCGATATGCGCCGTAGCTTAGGGGCAGCACTGTACGCACTTAACCCATCCGACGCGTTCGTCACCAGCGCGCAGCGGCATCGGTCGACGCCAGACACCGCGTAAGCCCCCAAAGGCCGCCCGCGCGGCCGGCCGGGGGCGGGCCCCGCAAGATCCTCGCCCACCCCCACCGGTGGCAAGAACGCCAAGCACACAGTTCGTCCCGGCATCCGCGAAGATTCAATCAACCGAGTCCGTCGCGTCGGGGGCCCGCGAGGCGCGGGGAGTCGATAAGCCCGAGGGAATCCGAAGGAACCGCCGAAGGCGGTGACGAGGATGACGAAGGGGAAGCCCGGAGCGAAGGCTCCGGGCCGCAATCGTTGACCCGCGCCTCGCGGGCCCCCGACGTGACGGGCGTCTTAAGAACTCAAACCCGTCACAAGCAAGAAAAAAAATCACTGCCGATGATAAACCTCGGCCCCTTTCTTAACGAACTCCACAGACTTCTCCTCCATCCCCTTCTGCAACGCATCCTTCTCGCTAACCCCCTGCGCCGCCGCATAATCCCGCACGTCCTGCGTGATCTTCATCGAGCAGAAATGCGGCCCGCACATCGAGCAGAAGTGCGCCACCTTCATCGAATCCTTCGGCAGCGTCTCGTCGTGGAATTCCTTGGCGGTATCGGGATCCAGCCCCAGGTTGAACTGATCATCCCAGCGGAACTCGAAGCGTGCCTTCGACAGCGCGTTGTCGCGGATCGCCGCGCCCGGGTGGCCCTTGGCCAGGTCCGCCGCGTGGGCCGCGATCTTGTACGTGATGATGCCGTCCTTCACGTCCTTCTTGTTCGGCAGTCCCAGGTGTTCCTTGGGCGTCACATAACAGAGCATCGCCGTGCCGTACCAGCCGATCAGCGCGGCGCCGATGCCCGAGGTGATGTGGTCGTAGCCGGGGGCGATGTCGGTGGTCAGGGGGCCCAGCGTGTAGAACGGCGCCTCGTGGCAGTGTTCCAGCTGCAGCTCCATGTTTTCCTTGATCATCTGCATCGGCACATGGCCCGGGCCTTCGATCATCACCTGCACGTCATGCTTCCACGCCACTTGCGTCAGTTCGCCCAGCGTCTTCAGTTCGGCGAATTGCGCCTCGTCGTTGGCGTCATAGCCCGAACCCGGGCGCAGGCCGTCGCCCAGCGAGAAGCTGACGTCGTAGGCCTTCATGATTTCGCAGATTTCCTCGAAGCGCTCGTACAGGAAGCTCTCCTTGTGATGCGCCAGACACCACTTCGCCATGATCGAGCCGCCGCGCGAGACGATGCCGGTCATGCGGTCGGCCGTCATCGGGATGAACGGCAGGCGCACGCCCGCGTGGATCGTGAAGTAGTCCACGCCTTGTTCGGCCTGCTCGATCAGCGTGTCGCGGAAGATCTCCCAGGTCAGTTCCTCGGCCTTGCCGTCTACCTTCTCCAGGGCCTGGTAGATCGGCACGGTGCCGATGGGCACGGGCGAATTGCGGATGATCCATTCGCGCGTTTCGTGGATGTGCTTGCCGGTGGACAGGTCCATGACCGTGTCGCCGCCCCAGCGGATCGCCCAGGTCATCTTTTCCACTTCCTCGCCGATGCCGGAGCTGACCGCCGAGTTGCCGATATTGGCGTTGATCTTCACCAGGAAATTGCGGCCGATGGCCATCGGTTCCACTTCCGGGTGGTTGATGTTGGCGGGGATGATGGCGCGGCCGCGGGCGATCTCGTCGCGCACGAATTCCGGCGTGATGGAAGAGGGGATGGCGGCGCCGAAGGACTGGCCCGGATGCTGGCGCAGCAGGCGCTTGACCATTTTTTCGCCGTCGGGTCCGCTGGCGCGCAGCGTCTCCAGGTACTGCTCGCGGCGCAGGTTTTCGCGGATCGCCACGAATTCCATTTCCGGCGTGATGATGCCGCGGCGGGCGTAGTGCATCTGGGACACGTTGGCGCCCGACTTGGCGCGGCGCGGCGGCCGCTGCAGGTCGAAGCGCATGGCCGTCAGCTTGGGATCAGTCAGGCGTTCCTTGCCGTAGTCGCTGGTCGGGCCGGCCAGCAGTTCGGTGTCGCCGCGCTCTTCGATCCAGGCGCGGCGCAGTTCGGGCAGGCCGCGGCGGATGTCGATCCTGGCGTCGGGATCGGTGTAGGGGCCGCTGCAGTCGTAGACCGTGAGCGGCGGGTTCTTCTCGCCGCCGAACATGGTGGGCGTGTCGGCCTGCTCGATTTCGCGGAACGGCACGCGGATGTCGGGCCGCGAGCCGGTCTGGTACACCTTGCGCGATTTGGGCAACGGCGCGACGGCGGCCGAGTCCACTTCTGCGGTGGCGGCCAGGAATTTGGGATTTGCGTTCATGGAAAGCTCCAAGCGAGTGGTTGGAGCCGATCGGGAAGGAATCTCCGCCGCGCGCGCGAACGCACCTGGCGGAAATACGGCTCCCAGCATCGGCATTATCCGTACTGGTACGAAGGGACTCTCTCAACACGTCCGGCCGGAAAGGCGGGACGAGTACCCCTGCGCGAAAGCGAAGTATAGAGGCTGGCGCGCGTTCCGACGAATCGCCCGGCTGCTGCGCCGCGTCAGCCGGTGCAGACGCAAGCTGGTATTACTGGATTACATTTGGATTCAGACTGGGGCGACACCGTCATTCAGCTTCGGTACACTTTTCCCAGTGCCGGGCATGGAGACACATGGCCTGGTCTTAGTCCACTTGAGAAGGAATCGAGCATGCAACTGACCATACGCAAATTGGCGCCCGCCCTGGTTGTTGTGACGTTGGCGCTAGCGGGTTGCAAGACCGCCCCGACCAAGACGTCCGGCGACACCACCACGCCGCAGACCGGCCAGCCGGCCGCCACGACGCCCGCCGCTGCCGCGTCGGTGGACTTCTACCTGGCGCAAAAGCAGCCCGCTCCTGGCCTGCGCGAAATCGGCCTGCCTGACGGCAAGCTCTACATGCAGACCATGCCGGTCCTGACCCGCGCCGACCTGACCGACGCCGCCGCGCTGGTGGACCGCCAGGGCAAAAACTTCGTGGGCCTGCGTTTCTCGGAAGCCGGCGCCCGCAAGCTGAATGACGTCAGCACCAAGAACGTCGGCAACATGCTGGCGCTGGTGATCGACCAGGAACTGGTTGCCGCTCCGCTCATCGCCGAACCGCTGAACCGCGGCGTGCTGGCCTTCGGCGTGCAGTCGGCCCAGGCCGCCTCGGAGATCGCCGCCAAGATCCGCGGCGACGCCGGCGTGCCGCCCGCGGGCGGAGCTGCTCCGGCTCCTGCTGCCAAGCCCTGATCCGCTCAGGCAATCAAAAAGCCCGGCGATGCCGGGCTTTTTTTCTTGGGCGAGCGGACCGTAACCTCGACTCGCAACAGGCCTAGCGATGCAGTGCACGCAGCGCCATTTCAGGCGCATTGGCGACGACTTTCAGCAAAGCGGCAGCGGGCCCCGTAGGTACCCGTCGTTTCTGTTCCCAGTTTTGCAGCGTGCGGACGCTGACGTGCAAGGCAGCTGCGAACTCCGCCTGGGACAGCTTGGTCTGCTCTCGCACCCGCTTCACGTCCAAGGGATCAAGCGTCGTCACTCGTGATGGAGACGCCCGGCCTTTGCGAATTGCCGCTGCCTCCTTGAGGCTCGTCTTCAGATCGGCAAACAATTGCTCGTCCATGTCATAGATCCTTTACCAACGCCCGCAACTGCGCAAGTTCTGCCTGAGTCAAATCGTCTCGCACGCTCTTGGCATAGGCCAACAGCATCAAGAGCTGGTCGTCATCCGTGATCTAGTAGTAGATCACCCGCAGCCCGCCACTTTTGCCTGTTCCTGGACGTGCGTAGCGCACCTTCCGTATTCCTCCGCCACCAGGGATCACATTGCCGCACGCTGGATCTTCCAGCAGCATTTGCTGCAAGTCTCGATAGCCGTCATCCGTCAGCAGGGAAGTGATTTGCCTGGTAAAGACGCTGGTTTCTACGAAAACCATGATCGGATTATACGCCAGTGGCGTAGTCATAATTAACATGAAGCAGCCGCTGAGAGTAGCGCTGCGAGGGCGTTGATGAATGTACGCGCCCTGCTGGGGGCGATGTGGCCCACCGTGCGGTTTTCGTCACAGACTGGCGCGTCGGGACAGGGTTGCGAGGGAGGCGCGCGGATTGCAGCCACGACGACTTGGCGTCGCGAAATGCCGGAAGTGTCGGGCCAGGACAGGTAGAAGCGCAGGCCTGTGGCTGCGCTTCTTCAGCGAGACGTTGCGCCTACGCGAAAAGTGCCACGCTCAGCCCGGCTTGCGGCCGCGCGTCTTGGCGCCGCGGCGGACCTGGACGGTTTTTTCGATGTAGGCCAGGGTGATCGATTCGAGTACCAGGCGGTCGTCGGCCGTGAGCGATTCGAACTGCGAAGGCGAGATATTGGGGAAGGGCCAGGGCGCCAGCGGGCGCGGCCGGGCGCCGGGGCGCGGCACGGGTTCCGCCACGCCGGGGGTAGGCAAGGTGTTGCTGAGGTCGTAGCCTTCCACGGGCAGTTCCATGGGGCCTTTGCCGGTCTCCAGCCATTCGACCTCGACCTTCAGGACCTGCGCCAGCTTGCGGGCCGAGCGGCTGGAGTGCCGCAGCCCGCTTTCATAGCTGCCGATGGCGCTTTGCGAGATGCGCCCCAGACGGGCGAGCGCTTTCTGCGTGTGGCCACGCAAGAGGCGCGCATGCTTCAGTCGGTCTGAGAATGTTTTCACACGGCGATTGAAGCTTGCTGATCATGCTCTTTGGTAGTTATAAATATTACTTAAGTGATATTTATCAAGGATGACAATATGGAGCAACGGGGCAGCGTCTTCGTCGTACAGCTTGCCGAAGCGGCGGGCGAGGATTTCGCCGGCGCCTTGCGCCTGTTGCGTTGGCAAGTCCGTCTATTCGATTCGTCCGCGCAGTTGCTGGAACACCTGCAGACCGAGCGCGCGGATGTCCTGGCGCTGTGTGGCGCCAGCCGGGGCGTGCCGGACCTCATCGCCATGCTGCGCCGCTTGGCGCCGGCCGCGACGGTGGTCTGGCAGTCGCCTGGCGTCGGCGCGTCCGAACGCATAGCCGCGCTGGACGCTGGCGCGGATGTCTGCATGCCTGACGGCATGGAGGCGCTGGAATGGGATGCCTTGCTGCGCAATCTGTGCCGGCGCGCGCCCGCCGCCGCCTTGCCCTGGCGAGTCGATCCGCATGCCGGCGCGTTGGCGGGGCCGGCGGGGGAATATTTGCCACTGACGGCGACGGAGCGCGCTTTTTTTGTCCGCTTATTGAACGCGCCGGGCTACTGCCTGCGGCGCGAGAGCTTTTTCCCTGCCGGCGGGCACGACTCGCGCGAGGGAGCGCGGCGCGTGGATGTGCTGTTGTCGCGGCTGCGCAGCAAGGCGCGCCGCCTCAACATCGAATTGCCCGTGCTCGCGGTGCGCGGCTGGGGCTACATCCTGATGACCGAGGGCGGGCAGGGGTTCAGAGAACGACCAGATTATCCCGATGCATGAGCTCGGGTTCGGTCATGCTGCCCAGGATGCGCGCGATCTGCGACGAAGGTTGGCGCAGGATGCGGCGGGTGTCGGCCGATGAGTAGTTGATCAGGCCGCGGGCGCACTCGCGCCCTTGGCCGTCGACGCAAGCGACCACGTCGCCGCGGCCGAACTCGCCCTCGACCTCGGTCACCCCGATGGGCAGCAGGCTCTTGCCTTCGCGCAGCAGCGCCTGCACGGCGCCGTCGTCCAGCATTACGCGTCCGCGCAGCCGCAGGTGATCGGCCAGCCACTGCTTGCGCGCGGACCAGACCGGCAGCACGGCGCGCAATTCGCTGCCTATGCATTCGCCCTGGGCCAGGCGCGTGAGCACGTTGCGTTCGCGGCCAGAGGCGATGACGGTGTGCGCGCCGCTATGCGCCGCGCGCTTGGCCGCCAGCACTTTGGTCAGCATGCCGCCGGTGCCGATGCCGCTGCCGGCGCCGCCAGCCATGGCTTCCAGCGCGGGGTCGCCGGCCTGGGCGTGCGACATGAACTTGGCGTCGGGATTCTTGCGGGGATCCGAGTCGTACAGGCCGCGCTGGTCCGTCAGGATGATCAGCGTGTCGGCTTCGATCAGGTTGGTGACCAGCGCACCCAGCGTGTCGTTGTCGCCCAGCCGGATTTCGTCGGTCACGACCGTGTCGTTTTCATTCACGATGGGCACCACGCCCAGGCGCAGCAGCGCGAACAGCGTGCTGCGCGCGTTCAGGTAGCGGTGCCGGTCCGCCAGGTCTTCGTGCGTCAGCAGGATCTGGGCGGTGCGCAGGCCGTACTCGGCGAACGCGGCTTCATAGGCCTGGCACAGGCCCATCTGGCCCACGGCCGCGGCGGCCTGCAATTCGTGCATCACGGACGGGCGCTTGCGCCAGCCCAGGCGCGCCATGCCTTCCGCGATGGCGCCGCTGGAAACCAGCACGACCTGCTTGCCCTGCTTGTGCAGGGCGGCGATCTGCGCGGCCCAGTGCGCCACGGCGGCGCGGTCCAGGCCTCGGCCTTCGTTGGTGACCAGCGACGAGCCGACTTTGGCGACGAGGCGCTGGGCGTTGGTGACGACGGAAACGGCGGGTGTTTCAGCGGACATGATGGCGGCCGGCTGCGGCGAGAAAAAAGACGTAATCGAGAGGACTGCGATTATGGCTTATTCGTCACCGCCGCGCGGCGCGGAGGGCTGGTCGGCGTCGGAGCGCTTGTCGTCGAAGCGCGGGTCCGGCGCGACGTAGGTATCGTTCGCCTTGTCTTGCGACAGGTATTCCTTGTCGCGTTCGGCGTCCAGGTAGTCCTGCAGCGCGTAGATCAGGTCCTGCGTGCCTTCGCCCGACAGGCCGGAGATGCCGAACACCGGACCCTTCCAGTCGTAGAGCTCAAGGAAGCGGCGCTGGGTGTCCTCGGGATCGGGCACCATGTCCAGCTTGTTCAGGACCAGCCAGCGCGGCTTGGCGGCCAGTTCCGGATCGTAGCGGCGCAGTTCCTCGACGATGGCGCGCGCGTCAGCCACGGCCTGCTCGACGGGATCGGCGTCCGGGTCGGGCGTGGACACGTCCACCAGGTGCAGCAGCACGCGGGTGCGCGCCAGGTGGCGCAGGAACAGGTGGCCCAGGCCGGCACCTTCGGAGGCGCCTTCGATCAGGCCGGGAATGTCGGCCACGACGAAGCTGCGCGACGGCGAGGTGCGCACCACGCCCAGGTTGGGGTGCAGCGTGGTGAAGGGGTAGTCCGCGATCTTCGGCTTGGCATTGGAAATGCGCGTGATCAGCGTGGACTTGCCGGCGTTGGGCAGGCCCAGCAGGCCCACGTCCGCCAGCACCTTCAGTTCCATGCGCAGGTAGCGGTGTTCGCCTTCCTTGCCGGGCGTCCACTGGCGGGGCGCGCGGTTGACGCTGGATTTGAAATGGATGTTGCCCATGCCGCCCTGGCCGCCGGCGGCCAGCACCACCTTCTGGTCGTGCTGGTTCAGGTCGAACAGGACTTCGCCGGTGTCGGCGTCATGGATGATGGTGCCGACCGGCACGCGCAGCGTGATGTCCGGCGCGGCCGCGCCGTACTGGTCCGAGCCGCGGCCGTTTTCGCCGTTCTTGGCGCGGTGCAGGCGCGCGTAGCGGTAGTCGATCAGCGTGTTGATGTTGCGGTCGGCCACCGCGAAGATGGTGCCGCCGCGGCCGCCGTCGCCGCCGTCCGGGCCGCCCTTGGGGATGAATTTTTCGCGGCGAAAGCTCGCCACGCCATTGCCGCCTTTGCCGGCGACGACTTCGATGGTGGCTTCGTCTACGAATTTCATGATGTCCGGGCGTGTAGTGGGTAGTGGGGCGGGGCCCGTCATCGGACGCCGCCGGGAGGCAGGGGCCGGAATCGTCCGGCGGCTGCGTGAAAACAGGAAAAGCTTAAAACAAAAAAGCCCTGCCGCATGCGACAGGGCTTTTGCCGTTCTGGAACGCGGCGAACCGCGTTGCTGACCGTGCTAGTCGATTACTCGGCAGCGACGATCGAAACGGTCTGCTTGTTCAACGCGCCCTTGAAGCCGAATTGAACCTTGCCGTCGATCAGCGCGAACAGGGTGTGGTCCTTGCCCATGCCGACGTTCACGCCAGCGTGGAAGCGAGTACCGCGCTGACGCACGATGATCGAACCAGCGGGAATCAATTCGCCGCCGAATGCCTTGACGCCCAGACGCTTCGATTCTGAGTCGCGTCCGTTCCGCGTAGAGCCGCCGCCCTTTTTCTGTGCCATGTTTAGCTCCTGCTAAGTGGTACCGAGTCGCTTCTTAAGCCGTGATGGCTTCGATGCGGATTTCGGTGTAGTTCTGACGGTGGCCCTGACGCTTCTGGTAGTGCTTGCGACGGCGCATCTTGAAGATCTTGACCTTGTCGTGGCGGCCTTGCGCAAGAACCGTTGCCTTGACCACGGCGCCGGAGACGAGGGGCGTGCCAACTTTCAGTTGGTCGCCTTCGCCCACGGACAGCACTTGGTCCAGGGTGATTTCTTGCCCAATGTCAGCCGGTATCTGTTCTATCTTGAGTTTTTCGCCAGCGGCAACGCGATACTGCTTGCCACCGGTTTTTACGACCGCGTACATGGGGTGTTCCTTAAATAGGTAAATGGGTTCATCCGCGCTGCCTGCCCTGCTGGGCGGGTTGCCGCTCTGGCGGGACGCTTTCTTTTCCTGGCGCCAGGGTCTGGCAAGAGGGGAAAGGCCTTGATGCCTGGAAGGTTCAAAACCGGATTTAGAACCGGGTCTAAGCCTGCTCCGGCACCCAGAGTGGGTGGCGCAAATGCAACCGACGTAATTCGGGCATTGCTGACCGAATCTGGAATATTAGCCCGGGACTTTCGGAAAGTCAAAAAGCGCTTGCAGGCTAAGGGCTTAGGTGTCGCGTGCAGGCTTCAGGCGCCGGGGATCACGCGCAGGGCCACGTCCCGGGCCACGATGCGTATTCCTTCCATGACGTCGCGGCGGTGCTCGGGGTCGAGGCGGTCGGTGGGGATGGAAGTGCTGACGGCCACCCGCTTGCCCAGCGGCGTCACGCCTACGTAGGCGGCATAGCAGACCAGGCCGGTGGCTACTTCCTCCAGATCCTGCGCCAGGCCGCTGCGGCGCACCTGTTCCAGCTCCTGGTCCAGCGCGGCGCGGGTCGCGAGGCTGCGCTCGGTGACGCGCGGCAGCGCGTCGGGCACGCGGGCGGCCAGGTCCTCTGGCGGCAGGCTCGCCAGCAAGGCCTTGCCCAGCGCGCAGGCGTGCGCGGGCAGGCGCAGGCCCAGGTCCGACACCAGCCGCACCGGGCGGCGGGCGTCCTCGCGGGCCAGGTAGACCACGTCGAAGCCGTCCAGCGTCGCCAGTTGCACCACTTCGTTGTGCCGCGCCACGAAGGCGCCGGCCGCCGCCTGGAAGGCCGTCTGCAGGCCATCTTGGCGCAGATAGGCATAGCCCAGCGCCATCAGCTCAATGCCGATGACGTAGCCGCCGTCGCGGCGCTCGATCCAGCGGCGCTGTTCCAGGCAATCCAGCAGCAGGTAGAGCGTGCTGCGGGCGAGCTGGCAGGCTTCGGCCAGTTCCGAAGCCTTGACGGGTGCGTTGCGGCTGGCGAGCAGACGCAGGATGTCGTGCGTGCGCCGGATGGCGGGGACGTCGTATTCGGAGGTCATACGCTATTGTCCAACATATTGGACAATAATTCAGGATATTGGACATGATAATGCAGCTCTCCTAGACTTTCCCGCACATCAAACAAAGAAAGCGAGGAGTCACATGAACGAGGCCAAGGCGCTGCCAGCCGATCTGGAACAAGCGCTGCTGGTGGGGCGGCTATGGCGGCCGGGGCCGGTGGACGGCCCCAGCGTGGTGGCGGTCCGCAAGGGCGAGGTGATCGACATCACCGCGGTTGCGCCCACCATGGCGGACCTGCTGGACCGGCCTGACCGCGTGGCGTTGGCCGCCAGCGCCGCAGGGGAATCGCTGGGCGACGTGCGCGCCCTGATGGCCGCGAACCTGGCGGGAGAGGACGGCCCCAGGCTGCTGGCGCCCTGCGACCTGCAGCCGGTCAAGGCGGCGGGCGTCACTTTCGCCATCAGTCTGCTGGAGCGGATGATCGAGGAAGAGGCGGGCGGCGATGCCAGCCGCGCCGAGGAAATCCGCGTCCGCATGCAGGCGTTGATCGGCTCCGACCTGTCGCGCCTGCGTCCGGGGTCGCCCGAGGCCGCCAGGCTGAAGGCCGAACTGACCGAGCGCGGCCAGTGGTCGCAATACCTGGAGGTGGGCATAGGCCCGGACGCCGAGGTCTTTTCCAAGGCGCCGCCCATGGCCTCGGTGGGGACGGGCGCGCAGATCGGCGTGCTGCCCGAATCCCGCTGGAACAACCCCGAACCCGAGATCGTGCTGGCGGTGGACAGCCGCGGCGAGGTCGTGGGCGCCGCCCTGGGCAACGACGTCAACCTGCGCGACATCGAAGGCCGCAGCGCCTTGCTGCTGACCAAGGCCAAGGACAACAACGGGTCCTGCGCCATCGGCCCCTTCATTCGTCTGTTCGACGGCAATTTCTCCATGAACAGCGTGCGCCAGGCCGACGTGTCCCTGCGCATCGAGGGCCTGGACGGCTTCGAGCTGGACGGCGTGAGCCACATGCGCGAGATCAGCCGCGACCCGCTGGACCTGGTGCGCCAGGCCTGCGGCAGGCACCACCAGTATCCGGACGGCTTCATGCTGTTCCTGGGCACCATGTTCTCGCCCACCCAGGACCGCATGGGGCCTGGCACCGGTTTCACCCACAAGATGGGCGACCGCGTCGTGATCGCGTCCGAGCGCCTGGGCGCGCTGATCAACGAAGTGCGGCTGGCCACCGAGATCGAACCCTGGACCTTCGGCGTGCGCGCGCTCTACGCCAATCTGGCCGGGCGCGGCCTGTTGCGGCAAGGGGCCTGACCCGCTGCTGGATGACGCCGGGCAAGGAAGGCGCGCCGGGCGCCGCCCCTGCCCGGCGATTCTGCCAGGATGACGGCTCAGGTTCGTCACTCCCCGTATAATCCTTGGTCGAATCCTCCCGCCGCCTCCGGCGGGCCCAGCGGTAAGAGCCGGTCCGCGTCCGCGCCACGGCTCGTTTCACTCTCCCGGATACGTCTTGAATCTCCCCGAGCTTGTTGCCCCCATTGCTGACGATATGAAAGCCGTCGACGCGGTCATCCGCGAGCGGCTGAATTCCGACGTGGTCCTGATCCGCACGATCGGCGACTACATCATTGGCGCGGGCGGCAAGCGCATGCGCCCGGCCATGGTGCTGATGGTGGCGCGCGCCCTGGGCTATGAAGGCACGCATCATCAGCTGCTGGCCGCCGTGGTGGAATTCATCCACACGGCCACGCTGCTGCACGACGACGTGGTGGACGAGTCCGACCTGCGCCGCGGCCGCGAAACCGCCAACGCGGTCTTCGGCAACGCCGCCAGCGTGCTGGTGGGCGACTACCTGTATTCGCGCTCGTTCGAGATGATGGTCGAAGCCGATTCGATGCGCGTCATGAGCATCCTGTCCGAGGCCACCACGGTGATCGCCGAAGGCGAGGTGCTGCAGCTGCTGAACGTGCACGACCCCGACGTCTCGCAGGAACGCTACCTGCAGGTCGTGCGCTACAAGACCGCCAAGCTGTTCGAGGCCGCCGCCCAGGTGGGCGCCGTGCTGGCGGGCGCCACGCCCGAGCAGGAAGCCGCCGCGGCCGCCTACGGCCGCCACGTGGGCACCGCCTTCCAGCTGGTGGACGACGTGCTGGACTACAGCGGCGACGCCGCCGCCCTGGGCAAGAACGTGGGTGACGACCTGCGCGAGGGCAAGCCCACGCTGCCGCTGATCCGCGTGATGGAAGTGGGCACCCCGGAACAGCAGCAACTGATCCGCGATGCCATCAAGACGGGCGACGCAGACTTCGCCGCCGTGGCCGCCGCCATTCAGGCTACGGATGCCCTGGAGCATGCCCGCCAGGCCGCCGTGGCCGAAGCCGATCTGGCCCGAAAAGCACTTTCTGCTTATCCCATTTCCCCTTTTCAAAAATCTCTGTTAGAATTCTGCGCTTTCGCGGTGAACAGAGATCGCTAAGCGAATTAGGCGAAAAAGCTGGGGTAACCCAGCAGCCTGAAACGTGGCGGTTGATAGTGGAAGCGAAAGACGATTTGGTTGCACTGAGCGCAGCGAAGTCAGTAGTAGTGTAGTAAGACTCGGGGCGTAGCTCAGCCTGGTAGAGTACTGCGTTCGGGACGCAGGAGTCGGAGGTTCGAATCCTCTCGCCCCGACCACTCATGTGGTCGAATTCATGAAGGTGTTTCCCGACACCTTTGGCTGAAAGCCGGTATCGCGCAAGCGTTGCCGGCTTTTTTGCATTTGCGTGTCTGACATCGTCATTCCACCGTCATTCCGCGTCTCTAGACTCCCGCCTTTTTCGAACAGGCAGCAGAGATGACGAAGGACAGCAAGTACGGCCAGGGTGATACGCAGATCGTGGAGCAGGCGGCGGACGGATTGCCGCTGGCGCCGGACAGCCGGCGGCGCAGCCTGTTGCGCGCCGGCTTGGGCGTGACGTTGTTGCCCATGGGCGGCAGTTTCCTGCTCAGCGGCTGCAACGGCGGCGGCGGTGATGACGACGAGGACGATGGCGGCACGGGCAAGCCCCAGCCGGCCCTGGTGTCGAGCTTTGCGCTCGCGGTGTTGCCGGATACGCAGTTCTATTCGCGCTATGCCACCGACGCCGAGAACCAGCAGTTCATGCGCAAGTACGGCAGCGAGCCCTATCAGGCGCAGACGCGCTGGGTGGCCGAGCACGCGAAGGCGCTCAACATTCCGTTCCTGATGCACCTGGGCGACGTGGTCGACCAGCAAGGCAAGCCCGACCAATGGAAGGTGGCCAGCGCCGCGATGAAGGTGCTGGAGGACGCCAAGGTGCCGTATTCGATCCTGGCGGGCAACCACGACGTGATCGTCGACCGCGACTATGTGGACGAGAGCAGCCAGTCGGCCAACACGGACGCGCAGCGCGACCTGGCCAAGGAACCCTATCTGCAGCACTTCGGCGTCACGCGCGCGAAGCAGCAGGCCACCTTCGGCGGCCGCGACGCCAGCGGCTTCCACGAGTACCACGTGTTCGAGGCCGAAGGGCAGAAGTTCCTGGTGCTGTCGCTGTCCTGGCGCGCGTCGAACGACGCGCTGGCCTGGGCCAACCAGGTCCTGCGCGCCAATCCCACGCTGCCCGCCATCCTCGTCAACCACCAGTTGCTGAACATCGACAAGGACGGCGTCAGCCCGCTGGAAGTGCCCTACGGCAAGATGCTGTGGGAGAAGCTGATCCGCGACAACGATCAGATCTTCATGACGCTCAACGGCCACTATCACGGCGCCACCCGCCTGACCAAGACCAATGCCTACGGCCACGCGGTCGAGGAAATGGTGGTGGATTATCAAATGGCCTACCAGGGCGGCAACGGCCTGATGCGCCTGTACGAATTCGATCTCGGCAACAACGAGATCCGGGTGATCTCGTTCTCGCCGTGGGTGCCGCAGAAGCCCAAGGACACGCTCAATGCGTTCGACCAGGCCGTGCTGACCGCGCCCAACGAGCAGTTCACGATCAAGATGGATTTCGCGAGCCGGTTCTCGGGCTTCAACAAGACCTTCAAGGCCGCGACGCCCTCGCATACCTCGCTGGTGGAGCAGGCCACGGCGCTGATCCTGGCCAACTATACGGATCCCGCGACCGTGGAGCAGAAGCCGGCGGCCAATGCCGACGACTATCCGCTGGTGGCCGGGACGCTGGCGCACTGGCGCTTCTTCGGCGGCAAGGCCGGGCAGCCCGTCAAGGTGGGCGAGACCGTCGCGGACCTGGCCGGCCTGAACCCGATCCGCCGCGCGGCGCTCAACATCGACGGCGTGGCCGGCGCCCAGGAAGGCGATCTGCTCTGGTCGGACGATCACCACTACCTGTCCGCCGCGCCCGGCTCGGTGCGCTTCCTGAACACGGACAAGAACACGGCGCGCATGAGCTACTTCACCACCGATGCCGCCGCGGCGATCAATGGCGCCACCGTGCCCAAGGGCTATACGGTCGAGGCGTTCCTCAAGATCGACAAGGACTGGAGCGCGCAGAAGCACGCCTGGATGAACGTAATGACGCGCGACGGCAAGCGCGGCGACCTGGCGGGATTCAAGGGCGGCGATCCCGAATCCCCGCCCCTGATCTTCGCGGTGTCCAGCCTGCGCGAGATCCAGTGGGAAATCGTGCCGGCCGTGACGGGCGAGCGCGGCGGCAAGACCAACTGGTCGGGCGAGATCATCGCGGACAAATGGTTCCACGTCGCGGTGGTCAACGACCCGGACACGCACGAGACCATTTTGTACATCGAGGGCGCGCCGGTCTTGCGCAACGTCAGCAACGCGCCGGGCCTGGCGACGCTGGCCGCCGACATGCCCTGGGTCATCGGTGCGGGCTCGTGGGACGGTGAACGGGCCGACGGCTTCTTCGGCAGCATCGGTGAGATCCGCATCGTCGACAAGGCGCTCAAGCCTGCGCAGTGGCTGACCGCGCGCCGCGGCGCATAAACGGGCATGCGGGACGCGCGCGGCGCGTCCCGCGTCAGTCCAGCGCCGCTGCTTCGGCAGCCTCGGCGCGCAGGCATTCGATCAGCCGCTGCATGCGCGGCGACAGGTCCAGGCTATGGTGCCGTACGATGCCCAGCGGGCCGAACACGGGCGGCAATTCGATATCCAGGATGGCAATCTCGCGGCCGCTGGCGGGATTGCGGGCGACGCAGCGGGGCAGCAGCGACAGCAGGTCGCTGCTGGCCATCAGCATCATGTTGTTCAGGGCCGAGGCCGATTCGATGCGCGAGGCCGGATACAGGCCATGACGTTGCAGCAGCATGTCCAGGCCGATGCGCGCCGGACTGCCGCGCGGCGGCATGATCCAGGGGTAGGCGGCCAGCTGCTGCCAGGAAACCCGGGCCTGGCCCGCCAGCGGATGTTCGCTGCGCGCGCAGATGCACATCGGCTCCTCGTACAGCACTTGCGCCACGGTATCGGGCGCGCGCACGGCTTCGCCCATTCTGGCGACCAGCAGATCCAGCTTGCGGGTGTGCAGGTCCGGCACCAGCGCTTCGAGCGAACCCTCGCGCACCAGCACATTGACGTTCGCGGCCTGCTGCTCGAAGCGCAGCAGCGCGCGCGGCACCAGGTAGGCGGCCGCCGCGGAGTTGACGCCGAGATGGATGGTTTCCACGTCCAGGTCGGGCGCGCCGGACCATTCGCCGCTCATGCGTTCCAGATCGCCCAGCACCCAGCGCGCATGGCGGATCAGGGAGTCGCCGTGCGGCGTTGGAAAGGTGCCCTTGGCGGTGCGCTCGAACAGCCGCGCGCCCAGCATGTCCTCCAGCTCCGCAAGCATGCGCGACACGGCGGGCTGGGTGGTGGCCATGCGTTGCGCCGCCACGCCGACGTTGTGGACTTCGTCCAGCAGCAGCATGAGCTGGAGGTGGCGCAGGCGCAGCCGGCCGCGCAGGTACTAGCCGGGCTGCAGGGGCGGGACGGAAGCGGTCATGCTACATATCAACTCTGATATGGAAAGTGAAAAATATATCATTGGACTGGAATGTGGCGGTGTCCGATGATCCTTCCATAGCGAGCAGCCCACCGACGAGGCGAGCCGCAGGAAGGAGACAATCATGCTGAAACTGATATGCGGCGCGCTGGCCGCATGGAGTCTGGCCGTTCCCCTGGCGGCCGCCGCGGCCTATCCGGACCATCCCGTCACGCTCGTCGTGCCCTCGGTCCCGGGCGGCGCGGCCGACGTGGTGGGCCGCCTGGTCGCCACGGAACTGGCCAAGCGCTGGAATGTGCCCGTCATCGTGGAGAACCGCGCTGGCGGCGCCAGCATCATCGGCACCCAGGCGGTGGCCCGGGCCAAGCCCGACGGCTATACCTTGCTGCTGGGGCCGGATGCTTCCTTTACTGCGGTGCCCTACCTGCTGCCGGACGTCCAGTACCAGTCCAAGGACTTCGCGCCCATCGCCACCTTGGCCACCTTGCAATATGTGCTGGTGGGGGCGCCCGGCGCGCCATTCAAATCGCTGCGGGAATTGCTGGACCAGGCGCGCGCCCGGCCGGACGCCTTTACCTACGCCAGCGGCGGCCCCGGCTCGACCCATCATCTGGCGATGGCGCTGTTCGAGCGCGCCGCCGGCATTTCGCTCAAGCACGTGCCCTACAAGGCCGCGCCCCAGGGCTTCGTCGGCGTCATGGGTGATCAGGTCGATCTGATGTTCATCGTCGCCAGCACCGCCGTGCCGCAGATCAAGGCGGGCAAGGTGCAAGGCCTGGCCAACGCCGGCGCCGCGCCCATCGCCGGCGCGCCCGAGCTGCCCATGGTGAAGGACACGGTGAAGGACTTCACCTTCTACAGCTGGTTCGGCCTGTTCGCGCCGGCGCGGACGCCGGCGCCGGTGCTGGCCGAATTGCAGAACTCCGTGGCCGCGGTCCTGCAAAGCCCGGAGGTCCGCGACAAGATGCAGGCCCAGGGCATGATCGTGGGCGACCAGGACGGACTGGGCTTGAGCGAGCGCATCGCCCGCGACGTCCAGGTCCTGGCGCCCGTCATCGCCGACATCAAGACCGCCACCAGCAAGCAGCAATGAAACGTCCCAACATCCTCCTCATCACGACCGACCAGCATCGCGGCGATTGCCTGGGCTTTGCCGGGCGGCGCGTCAAGACGCCGCACATCGACCACCTGGCGCGCACCGGCACGCACTTCACGGCCTGCATCACGCCCAACGTCGTCTGCCAGCCCTCGCGCGCGTCCATGCTCACCGGCCTGCTGCCTTTGACGCACGGCGTCCGCGACAACGGCATAGACCTGGACCTGCGCGCGGGCGAGGCGGGCTTCGCCGGCAGCCTGGCCGCCGCGGGCTACGACACGGGCTTTATCGGCAAGGCGCACTTCTCCACGCACCATACGTTCCAGGCCACCGGCCGGCCCGAATGCCAATACAGCGAGGCCGGCATGGGGCCGGCCTGGGCCGGGCCCTACATGGGTTTCGAGCACGTGGAGCTGGTGGTGGAGGGTCACAACTACTGGCTGCCCACGCCCTTGCCCGGCGGCCTGAACCATTCGCGCTGGCACTACGGCGACGGGCTGGGAGAGCTGCGCAACCAGCTGTACCAGACCGACCTGGGCCCGGCCAGCAGCGCGCCGCAGACCTTCAATTCGGCCTTGCCGGCGGCCTGGCACAACTCGGCCTGGATCGGCGACCGCAGCGTCGATTACCTGCGTGAGCATCGCGACCGGCCGTTCTGCCTGTGGGCCTCATTCCCCGATCCGCACCATCCCTTCGACTGCCCCGAGCCCTGGTCGCGCCTGCATCATCCCGACGAGGTCGACCTGCCGCGCCACCGCGTCACCGACTACGAGCGCCGGCCCTGGTGGCACCGGGCCAGCATGGAAAGCAAGCCCATGGGCAACGCCGAGGTGCAGGCGGTGCGCCAGAACTTCTCGCGCATGCCGACCCAGTCCGACGAGGCGCTGCGCCGGATCATCGCCAACTACTACGGCATGATCTCGCTGGTGGACCATCAGGTGGGGCGCATCATGAAGGCGCTGAGCGAGTACGGCCTGGATCAGGACACCATCGTGATCTTCACGTCCGACCATGGGGAATGGCTGGGCGACCATGGACTGATGCTGAAAGGCCCCATGCCGTACGAGGGCCTGCTGCGCGTGGCCATGGTGGCCAGCGGTCCCGGCATCGTCGCGGGACAGCGGGTGGAAGACCCGGTTTCGACGCTGGATCTGGCCGCGACCTTTTACGATTACGGCGGCGCCTCGGGCCTCGCGCCCGTGCACGGCCGCAGCCTGCGTCCGCTGCTCGAAGGCCGCGACGCCAGCCGCGAGTTCGCGCTCAGCGAATGGGACGTGGCGGCATCGCGTTGCGGTGTGGAGCTGAAGCTGCGCACGGTGCGCACGCGCGACTGGAAGCTGACCCTGGAACTGGGCAGCGGCGCGGGCGAGATGTATTGCCTGGCCGACGATCCAGACGAGATGGACAATCTTTTCGACGACCCCGGCCATGCCGCCAAACGGCGGGAGCTGACCGACATGCTTGCAAGCCGGCCGGCCGATCAGTTGTCGGCGCGCGTCGCGGCATCCGGCATAGCTTGAACGCAGACTGAGCCAGGGCCCTGCTCGCCAGAGGAAACTGCTAGTTGGCGTTGCTGATGGGATGAACGAAGGTATAGCCCTGGCCGTAGCTCGTGCGCAGCGGAAGCTCGATTCCGGCCATCCGCGCGCGGCGCCGCAGGCGGCCGACGACGCTGGAAACTATGGCGCGCTGCAAGTGCACGGGGCGGCTGGCGGCATCCGGCCAGACTTCCTTGTGCAGGTCGGCGATGCTGCAGTACTGGAAGTCATGGCCGCTCAAGCACGATAGCAGCGCGTACTCCTTGTTGCTCAACACCAGCTTGCCGGCGCTGTCGGGCGCGCGCAGCGTCTTCTCGGCCTCGATCAGCGCCCACTCGCGGACCGGCGTGACGCGGACGGTCGCGACGGTCGCCGTCAGGGCTCGCCGCTGCCGCGCCAGCGCTTGCCTGGCAGGCGTCGCTTCGCGCTGCAGGCGGCTGAGCAACGCCGAGGAAAGGCGTTCCAGGCTGCCCAGAGCCGCCAGCAATTCGTCGATACCCGCGTCCGAGGACAGGCAGGCATCCGCGCCGGCGCATATCAGTTCGGCCCTGGCATGGGAGGAGTCGTTGGCGGTGATCATCAGCACCAGTCCCGCGACATAGGGGCCGCGCCGCGCCGACATGGCGGCGGTCAGCCAATCCGCGCTGCCCTGCATGACGACGTAGTGCAGGCCTGGCTCGGAAAGCTGGTCCTGCAATCTGGCGGCAGAGTGGGTCAGGCATATCATCTGGGTACGATCGCCCAGCCCTTGCACCAGCGCTGCCGCCGGTTCTATGGCTTCGACGCAGACATGGACGGTGTGATTGAACGCGGTCTTTTTCATGGTCGGTGGTCGGTGGGTCGTGGAATCAAAAGGGCTCATTTGTATTCAAGCGTGAATGTGGCCGTGCCGTTCGCCACGCCAGCAGTCACCTGGTTCGCCGTCTGGTAGTAGCGGGCGTGGAACGGCACGGTGTAGACGCCGTCCCTGGACATGCCCACCAGGGCGCCCTGGCCATAGACGACCGGCTGACGGTCCTTGTCCAGGATCTGGATGCCGACGCCCGTTGCGGCGTTGGCGTCCGGGCTCAAGGCGATCACGCCCGGGGTGCCCGACGTGTCGGGCTTGGCGTCCATCCGCAGGTACACGGCGTTCAGCTCCGGCTTGGCCTCGCGGCAGTTCAGCTTGATGTCGAAGCGTTGTTCGGCGGCAGTGCTGCCGACTGAGCTGAACAGGTTCTTCCAGACCTTGCCAAGTTGCACGGGCGGCGTGGGGGCGGCGGTGCAGGAAGGGGTGACGATGGTCGTGGCGCGTCCGCTGATCTGTACTTGCAGGGCTTTTTGTGGTTCGTTCGACGCATACATGGTGGCGTACAGCCCGTCCTGCAGGGAGCCATTACCCGTGTCTCTGTCGATCTTGAAGAGTTCGACTGTGATGTTCCAGTTTTTGCTGGTGCTGGTCCTGGAAGTGGTGGTCGGTAGTGAAAACGGAAAATGAACGGGTGGAACGCTATCCCAGTCCCGGAAGCCGATTCGAATTCCGATGCCGGGAATGTTGGTCCGGTAGATCCGGTTGGTGTTGCCCGAGAGTTCTCCCATGTGGATGGAGCCGACCCACGAGCCGCCGCCGTTCTTATCGCACTGAATAATCACGATGCCCTTATGGGAGATGGGGAATCTTCGTTCAACGAGCAGGGTGTTGACGGGAGCATTCGTTGGCACGAGTACGGAGCCGAGCGCGATATTGATCACGTTCTTGTCCAGCCCCTCTCCCAGCGCGCATGCTGCAAGACTTTGCGGCGCATACCCGCACAGCATCAGCGCCAGGCATGCCCATGCCAGCATGCCGCCCGTTCGTTTTCCCTTGATGCCGTGATGTACTTTCATCTCATGTCCGTTCATATGTCTTGCGATCTTCAATATGCGCATCACTGGCACACGTAGCTGACTTCGCGTATGGGCGCTGGGCGGTCCTCTTGCGGCAGGCTGTAGGACACGCCGCAGCTGTCGCCGGCGCCGCGGCCCCAGACGATGCGCATCGTTCCGGATTGCTGAGCCCCCGTCACGAAGGCCTGGCCGTCCGGCCCCACGATGCCGATCTCCTGGCCCGCCTCGTTGTCGATGCGTGCGCCGAACGGCACCACGCTGTGATCCTCGCGGGTCAGCGTCATCATCAGGCGGTAGCCCACCACCGTCTCGAATCCCGCCTGTATCACCGCGCCGCGGGTGGGCACCAGGTTCAGCGCCGCGTTCCTGACTTCGACGGTGTCGCCCAGGTCGGCGGTGCGCATGGCCAGGCGATTGGAGCGGTATGGGCTCAGGCTGGGGACGATGGCGTAGCCGGCGCCGTCCGTGCTGATGCCGGGATGCGATTCGAACCTGACGTCCTCGGCCGCCGGCGCTTGCACCAGGGCCACGGTTTCACCCAGCGGCTGGCCCAGCGTCACGCCGCCGGCATGGACCACGATGCCGCCCGACAGCCCCGCGCTGACCTGGTTGTAGCCGCGCCCCTGGGACGCGCCCAGGTCGACGCGCCCGATCCGGGACAGGTAGCTGGCGTTGCCCGTGCTGCTGACGCCGTTCTGATTGGAGGTTGCGGCGGTCAGGTTGTAGGTCAGCCGGTCATCTTCGAGCGCGGAGCCGAAGACGCTGGCCTGGTGGCTGGTCTGGCCGTTGTTGCCGGTGACCATGGAGTACTGGGCGCTGCTGCGCGAGGCGCCCAGCGGAATCGACAGCGACAGCATGACCTGGCGGTCGGTCGGACCAGTGCGGCCGGTGTTCATGTTGACGAAGACGTTGTAGCTGACCTGCCGGTAGAAGCCTGAATAGCCGACCTGGATCAGCCGCTCCTTCCCGTTCGTCTGCCAGTACGTCTGTTGGCGCGCAGACGCGTAGACCGATCCCCAGGCGCCAAGCGACTGGGCCACGTCGAGCCGCAGTTCGTTGCGGCGGTTGGGCATCCTGTAGCCCAGTTCGAAATCGTCGACGCCGGTCGCTTCCTGAAAGGTCCGGTAGCCGCTGGTGGAGTAGCGGTAGCCGGCGATGCGGAAGTTGGTGCCCGCGTCATCGAAGGACTTGGCATACAGGAAGCGCACGGATTGCCCCTGGGATTTCAAGCGCTCGGTGGAGGTGCGCGCATGCGACAGGTCCAGCGAGATCGCGCCGAAATTGCGCAGGTTCTTGCCCACGCCCACCAGGCCGGACTGATAGATGCTGGCGGCGGTGACGCCACCATATAGCGAGAATTCCTGGCCCAGGCCGCGCGCGACCGTCCCTTGCACAAAGGTGGGTTCGCGTTCGTTGGAACCATAGGCGCTGCGATAGCGGCCGGCGGTGGCGCTGTAGCGCCAGGTGCCTTCGCGCAGCAGCGTGGGCACGGAGGCATAGGCCTGCACGTAGCGGTTCTGCCGGCCATCCGATTCCATGATTGTGACTTCCAGGTCGCCGCCGGAGGAAGACGGGTACAGATCGTCCAACACGAAGGCGCCGGGCGCGACATAGGTGCTGTACACGATGTAGCCGTTCTGCCTGACGGTGACGAGCGCATTGGTCCGGGCGATGCCGCGTATGGTCGGCGCGTAGCCTTGCATGCTGTCCGGCAGCATGGAGTCGTCCGAGGAGACTTGCACGCCGCGGAACGGCACGCTGTCGAAGAAGTTGCCTGGCGTATTGCCGTCGCCGATCAGCAGTTGGCCATTGATGGAACGCAGGTCGCGCTGCAGATTGGTTTCCACCGCCTGCCAGCTGCCGCGTCCGTCGGAGCCGCGGTTGTAGTTGGAACTGTGGCGCACGCGCCAGTCGCCGAAGTTGAAGCCGCCGCGCAGGCCCGCGAACCCCATGTAGGGCGATTCCGCGCCGCGGCTGGAGGATTCTCCTCCGCCCTGGCGCGACATGTTCAGTTGATAGTCCAGCAGGGCCGCGGTGATGCCTTTGTCCCAGCGCGACGGGTCGACCGAATCCCGCGCGGCGCGCTTGATCGCGGCCTGCGGAATGCTCAGCAGCAGACGCTGCTTGCCGCCATCGAATGTGACGGAGGCGTCCTGCACCAGGGCCGCCAGGTCCACGCAAGCGCCGTCGGCGCCGGCCGATTCGGGCAGCGCGGCCATGTTGACGCCCCAGGCCTCCAGCTGGCCGCGGGTCAGGCAGACCGAGGGCTGCTTCTGGCCTTCCCGGGCCTCGATGATGATCCTGCTCTTGCCCGCCGACTGGTCGTTGACGATCACGTCGGCCAGGTACTCTCCTGGCAGGACGCTATTGCCGAAACTGAAGATGGACAGGTCGGCCTGCGGCTGGTCTCCGCCGGTGCCCAGGAAGTCCTGGTTGAAGACGGCTCCCTGCGGCTCGGCCGCCTGGGCCGCCAAGGAAACCAAGCCCAGCGCCAGCGACGCCAAGGCCGTGTATGCAGGAATGCGGACCTGCTGCGATACGCCATTCATTCGATGCACTCCGGGCGTCAGCGGCCTGCGGCGGGGACGACGGGCTCGGCCTTGACGTGAACCGGGGTGTTCGCGCTGGGCACCCTGACTTTCTCTTCGGGGGTCTCGGCGCCGTAGTCATTGATGGTGGTGAACACTACGTCCATGTCTTTGGGCGCGGACTGCCCGGACAGTGGGTACTCCAGTGCGCCGCCCGGAGGCACCATCCCGCCATTGATTTGCTGCTGGCCCTGGTTGATGTTCAGCGTCGCAAAGGTGACGTGATAGGCCGACGGATTGGCGATCTTCAGCACCGCGCCCTTGTCTCCGGCGGCAACGGCCCATTGCAGCTGCTGGCGCTGTTCGCCCGGCTTGCCTGCCAGGCCCGACGGCCGATAGAACAACTTGATGCGGGTACGCACCGCGATCTGCAGCACGTTCTCGTCCTGGCTCTTCTCCGGAATCTCTTTGACGTTCAGCCAGAACACCGATTCGCGGTCCTGCGGCAGGCTGCCGGACAGGCGCAGTATGCGCAGCACGTTTTCCTGGCCCGGATCCAACCGCGACAGCGGCGGGCTGGCCACGAACGGCGTCTTGGTATTGCCTTCGCCGGCATCGATCCAGGCTTGCACGACATAGGGGGCCGCACCCGTGTTCTTGACCGGGATGGAGGACTCGCGTTCCTTTTCGTTGAAAATGACGCGGGTGCCGCCGACCAGCACGCCTGCTTCGGCGTCGGCAGCGCAGGCGAGCGCGGCCGCCAGGGCGAAAATCATGAAGGGCCGTGCCTTGAGCACGAACCGTTGCGCGATGTCTTTCAGCATGAGGATCTCGATGTTCTGCCACGCAGGCCAGCGTGGAGGGCGATGGCGGCGATTCAGGCCGCGGTTCCGTTGGAACCGCCCGTGGCGTGGAGGCTTGCGGCCAGCCCCGCTGCTGCGGGACCGGCTGTCCGGCAAAGCGGCGTCAGTTGTAGTTCACCGTGAACTGCGCGGTGGCGTTGGCCGGGCCGGGGGTAACGGTGGCGCCGGTCGAAACGTAGGCGGCTTCGAACTTCAGGTTGTTGGTGCCGACGCCCAGGACGTATTTCGGGGAGGGCGAACCCAGCGCGATCTTGGCGCGCGTCGCATCGCGCAGTTCGACGGCTACGCCGGAGGCGCTGGCGGTCAGGCCGCCCGAGTTTGCAATGGCCAGCACATCGGAGCTGACGCTGTCCGGCGTGCCGCTGAACGTAATGCTTGCGCCCTTGGCCGAGGCGCTGCAATCGGTCAGCTGGATCTCGAACTGGGCGGGAGTCGAATGCTTGCCCGCGGCGCCGTCCATGCTGGCGCGCGACACTTTGCCGAGCGGGACGACCAGATTGGTCGCGCCAGGGGAGACGGAGCACGGCGCGTCGACGATTTCGCCGTTGAACTGGACACGCCCGTCTTCGGCCAGTGCGGCTTGGGAAACCGCGGCGGCCGTGGCGAGCAGGGCAAACTTGGCAAGAGTGTTCTTGTTCATGGAAATAAATATCCTGATAGTCGATTAATAATCAAAAACGCCGTCTGGGACTACTGAAAACTGATGGCGACCGACTTTGAAGTGCTTTCGATGGATTTTCAGGAATTAACTTCCACGCGACTCTGGTGTTATCGAAATTCAATCCGAATAATGCTGAAGAGGCACGGCAAGATAATCAATCCGTCTGCTTCCCAGAATCCCGAATCCTGCATTTCGTCGGTGGCTGAAAATTAAAGGAGCCGGGATTTCCACAATGTAGGAATCCTCTCTTCTTGTTGTATGAAATTTCGTATGAAAAAGATGATTGGCAATTCTTGCTAATAATTGCCAATGTTGTCGCAATAAAGCGATTTGTTTGATGGTTTTGGCGCTCCTTTTCTCCGTGATTTGAAAGCAACGTTTCGCTGAATTTGCCGGGGTGCAGGTGCGCATATCAGGCTGGCGCCATGCCTTCTGCGATAAAATCGACGCTGCGCAGCGCATACCGAATCCAGCCACAGGCACGACCACCATAATTTCCAGAATGAAGCCGGAAGCTCTTGCGAGCGCTATGCAGCGCAGCGGCGTCGGCCGCAGCCGGATGGCGGTTGGGGCGGCCGCGATTTTGATAGTCCTTTGCGCGCTGGCCGCGCCGATGGCTGCCGCGTTCGTGCAGCGGCAGGCTGCCTCGGCGGAAGCGCTGTCCTGGATATTGAACGGCGTTTTGTTCATGGCCCTGTTGCCGACGGCGCTGGTATTGCGAAACGCCACAATTAAAGATCGCGATCCGTTGCGTCGCCTGAAGCAGGTCGCCCGCTTGATCGCTGCGGCGCCTGTGGACATGGGAGTGCGGGAAAAGTCGCTGCGCCTGGTCGGGCCCAGCGTGGGCTTGCAGCGTTTTGCCGACATCGTCATAAGAAATGGGTGGATCGAGCAGGGCCACTACGATATGGCGTCCCTGCCCGGTAACGAGAAAGACCGGAGATCGCTGATACCGGAAATTGCCGCCACGATCCGCGAGTTCGAGGCCGCAATGGCCAGCGGCGAACCGCGAGTCTATGACTTCAGCCATGAACTGACGACCGTCGGCATCAAGGTGCAACATCAGGCATCGGCTTTCCCCTTGCGAGGCGCAGGCGATCAAGTCATCGGCATGTTGTCCGTCGGCATGTATTTCACGGGCCATGGCCAGACGCTGGACGATTCGGCCAGCGCGCATAGCAAGGCGGAACGCATCAACAACATGAAGACCCGATTCCTCGCTGCGGTCAGCCGCGACGTGCGCAATCCCTTGAACGCCATGGCCGGGTTGCTGGAGATGGCTGCGTTCGATTCCACGATGCCCCGCCATTCGAAGGAATTGCTGCAGACCCTGCGATCTTCCGCAAGGTCGCTGCTTCAGTTGCTGCCCGCCATCGTCGATACCCGCCGGATGGAGACGGGCGATCTCCTGTGCGCGCGCGCATCGGTTTCGTTGCGTGACGTCGCGGGGGACGTGGTCGCGCTGTTCGCACCCAGCGCTTACGAGAAGGGTATAAGCTTGACGCTGGAGGTTGCACCAGGGGTTGCCGTCAACCACTTGATTGACGCCCAGGGGGTGAACCAGCTGCTCAACAATTTCCTGTCCAACGCCATACGCCATACGGAGCGCGGCGGGGTTCGCATACATCTGGATGGCGCCCCGGTGGCGGATGGCCGGCAATGGGTCACGCTATCCATCGTCGATACCGGCAGCGGCATCGAACCCTACATACAGCAGAAGCTGTCGGAATCCCGCTACGAAGCGGGGCTGAGCGCCTCTCCCGATGGCGCCGGCCTGGGTTTGCACTATTGCCAGCAAATGGTGCTGCGCATGGGGGGAACCATCCACATCTCCAGCACTGTCGGCCAGGGCACGCATGTCCATGTCCGCGTGCCATTGACGCTAGGCCCCGCCGAATTGCGCGACGCGGCGCAGCAGGCAGCGCCCGATGCCGCGCCCCGGCCCGCCACCGGATTCCAGACGCTCGTCGTCGAAGGCCAGCCAGACAACCGCCTGCTGTTGAAGAGCCAGTTGCAGTTCCTCGGCCACGAGGTCCAGATGGCGGAAGACGGCGCGCAGGGCTTGGAGCTGGCCAGGGCACGCCGGTTCGACCTGATCGTCTGCGACGACGCCTTGCCGGACATGGATGGGGCCGGATTTGTGCGCGCGCTGCGCGAGGATGCGGGAGGGCATGGCGCCGTTCCCGTGCTGGGGTACACGCCCGAAGCGCGGGCGGAAGATCGCGAGGCGGGCCTGCCGGCCGGCATGAATGGAGTATTGGTGAAACCCGCCAGCCTGCGGGAACTGGAATTGGCGGTTGCCTCCTGTATTCCGGCCGCAAGCGGGCTCGCGCGGGACGGAGCGGCATAGTGGTGCATCGCGATGCTGGCGCCATGTTTACGTTTTCCGTGTTCCTGAACATGGCGCTGGCGGCGGCCTTGGTCGTCGCGTTGACCTGGATCGCGCTGCGTGTCCGCGCCGCCCGGTCGCCGCGCGCCGAGCTGGCCGAGCTGGCTCGCCTGGCGGATACCTTGCCCGCCGGGCTATTCATTCGGGATCTGGATTTGAACCTGGTGACGCGCAACGATTCGCTCAAGGAGTATGCCGCCACGTGCCGCCGCGAGGGCTGGAACCGTCCCTTGCATGTTGCGCTGCCGTCCCTTTCCGCGCCTGCCGCGGGCAGCGAGCAGCAGGCCGATCTGGACGAAATCATCCGCAATTACCGCCAGGTGCTGGCCAGCGGCGAAACGCTGGTCCGCGAGCATCCTTTCGAACATGATTCCAACTCCGGCGTGGCGGCATGGGCCGCGCCGTTGCGGGGGGCGGATGGCGCCCTTATCGGCTTGATCGGCGGCAGCGCGCGCTTTCGCGGATTTCCCGCCATGCTGCGGGAAGTGTCCGACACCCGGCTGGCCAAGGAACGGGCCAATCTGATGAAGTCGACGTATCTTGCGTTCATCAGCCATGAAATCCGTACCCCTCTCAATGCGATCATCGGCATGCTTGAACTGATGCTGGAGCGTGGCGGCCTGTCCGGCGATACGCGCGAAAAACTCTCCGTGTCGCGCCAGTCGGCTCAATCGCTGCTGTCCCTGATCAGCGGCCTGATCGACATCTCCAAGCTGGAAGTCGGCCATTTCCAGCTGCGGCGCAAGAGCGTCGACCTGCGCGCGCTGGCGGCCGAGACGCTGGCGCCGTTCCGGGCGGCTGCGCAGGCGAAGGGATTGCAGCTGTCGCTGGACGTCGCGAACGGCCTCGCGGAACGCCACTTTTCGGATCCCATCCGGCTCAAGCAACTGCTGGACAACCTGGTCTCCAATGCGGTCCGCTACACGGACCATGGCCGCATCGAGGTCGCATTGAGCGCCTCGCGCGCCACGGAAGAGATGCAGTGGATCACGCTATGCGTGGCGGACACCGGCCCGGGGATTGCAGGGGATGTTCAGGCCCGGCTGGCTGCGCGGTATTTCGAACCTGAGCTCACGGCGCAGGGCGCGGGCATCGGATTAGGATTGTCCATTTGCAGTGAGCTGACACGCCTGATGGGCGGTTCCCTGGAGATTTCCAGCAAGCCGGGGCAGGGCGCCAGGATCTCGGTGCAATTGCCGCTGGCGCTGCCGCCCTCGGAACAAGCGGCCGTGGCGGCGCCAGCGCCCGCGGCGGCGGATGCCGGCGGCCTGCGCATCCTGGTGATCGACGACCATGAGGCCAACCGCCTGCTGCTCAAGCATCAATTGCGGATGTTGAAGCATTCCGCCCAATTTGCGCAGAATGGCGCGGCGGGCCTGGCGTTGGCGGACAGGCTCGAGTTCGATCTGATCATCTGCGATTGCGTCATGCCCGTCATGGACGGAGCCGCGTTTACCGCCGCCCTGAGAACTGGCGGCGGGGTGAATGCGGCGACGCCGGTATTGGGCTATACCGCGAGCGAACTCGAACTCGATCTGGCCTCCGGCGCGCGAGCCAGCATGAACGCCGTGCTGATCAAGCCTGTGGATTTGCAGACGCTGCAATCCTTCATCCTCGCGCATGGCAGGCGGCCGCCTGCTGGCGGGACTACCTTCCATTGAAGGAGGACGACATGCCAACTGTCCTGATTGTTGATGATCATCCGGCGTTTCGTCTGGTACTGAGGACGCAGATTGCCTTGTTGCCCAGCGCAAGCCGGATACTCGAGGCGGACAATGGGGTCGACACGCTGGCGCTGGCAAAGAGCGAGCGCCCGGATTTGATCGTGCTGGATCTGGACATGCCCAAAATGGGCGGCCTGGAGGCCATTTCCAGGATTCTTGCCGTTAACCCGGGCTTGCGCATCTTGGTGGTGTCGGCGCATGATCCTTCGGTTTTCGCCGCGCGGGTGGCCGAACTGGGCGCCTGCGGCTATGCCAGCAAGCGCCTGGAAATCAAGGAGCTGGTCCGCTGTATCGAGTCGGTGCTGGCGGGCTATAGCGTGTTTCCGAATGCAGCCAAGACGGCCAGCCACACGGATGTGGCGGACGCTTATCAGAAGAAGCTGGACCTGCTTTCCAACAAGGAGATGGTCGTGACCCAGATGCTGGCACAAGGCTTGAGCAACAAGGAAATCGGCGAGGCCCTGTTCATCAGCAATAAAACGGTCAGTACGCACAAGACCAGGATCATGAACAAGTTGCAGATTGGTTCGCTGGTTGAATTGGTCGACTTCGCCAGAAAATCAAAAATATCGATGTGACGGACTTGATGCGGCATATCTCCGCCAGAGGAACCCTGTGACTTTGTCCCTTCATTCCGAACAGGAAAGCCCGCAGGAGCAGGTGGTGGCGGCACTGCGCGGCGAACTGCTTTTCAAGGTCGGCAACGACCTGGATATCGCGGCGGAGCTTGCCCATAGTCTGCATACCCATCACAAGGAAGACGTCGATGCCTTGAGGCTGGCGATGCAGCAGGAATGTTGGCCGGGGGTCGGGCGCTATGCGCACAGGATCCTGAACACCGCGCAATTGCTGGGCTGCGGCGCATTGGTCGAGCTTAGCCTGCGCGTTGAGGAGAAACTTGTCAGGGACGGTGGTCCGGCGTGCGCGGAACTGTTGGCCGGCTATGTCCCGGTCGTCGAAAACTTGAGCGCAGTTCTGGCGCGAGTGAGCCGCACATTCTGAATCGTCCTACATTTTGCTTTCCCAAAGCGCCATAGAGTGGCGGATCGAGAATTTCGTCCCCAGCCTATCAGGAATGAAGTATGAAACGCGCGACAGCGCAATACCCGCCGCTAGGCGACGATGAAGTCATGTCGATGGCGCGGCAAGGCGAAGGCCTGAGCGTCGCGCTGCAGCCGCAGTTCAATCTGCAGAGTGGCGAGATGGTCGCGGCGGAATGCCTGGCCCGCTGGAGACATCCCATGCTGGGCGAGATCGGCCCGGCCGATTTCATACCCGCCGTTCATCGCCTGGGCATGGATCTTCCCTTTTTTGAGCAGATCTGCCGCCTGGCGGTCGCCGCCGCAGAAGCGTCGGCCCAAAAGGGTATCTACGTGCCCTTGGCGATCAACGCGTCGGCCTCGACCCTCTCCAGCCATGATGCGATCGGCATCCTGGCGCGCCACGCCGGCGCGGCGAATATCCCGCTTACGCGATTCCGGATCGAACTGACCGAAGACCAGCCCGTCACACGCCTGGAATCACTGCGCAGGTCGCTGAAGAAATTCGCCAACGCGGGCTGCCAGGTCAGCATGGACGATTTCGGCACCGGCTACGCGTCCTTGCAGCTGCTGAACGCGTTGCCCATTTCCGAACTGAAAATAGACGGACGCTTCGTGCGCCGCATTCGCCGCGACCGGAAAGCCCGGGAAATCACGCGCCTGTCGGTGCTGTTGGGGGAACGGCTGGGCTTGCGCGTGATCGCCGAGGGCATTGAAAGCGCGCCGGACATCGCACTGCTTCAATCCCTGGGCTGCAACCATGGGCAGGGCTATGTGCTGTCCCCGCCCATCATGCTGTCCGAGTTCATCACAAGCCGGATGGGTCGGCCGGGCATGGGCGTCATTGGCCTGGCCGGCATCTAGCGGCTGGGCAGGCCCAGCACGGCCTTGGCCACGATATTGCGCTGGATCTCGTTGGAGCCGCCATAAATGGTAGTGACCAGCGATTGCAGGAAGGGCGCGCAGGGCACTAGCGCGGTGCCGTCCGTCATGGGAATCCCGCTCCAGGTGCCGCCCGCCTCATCGGCCCAGCGCACGATTTCGCGCGCGATGCGCACATACGTTTCCGTCGCCAGGATCTTCAGACCGGACACCGAGGGCGGCAGCAGGTCTCCGCGCCGTACGATGTCGGCGTACAGCCCGTAGAAGGCTTCCAGTTCACGCACCGCGCCCAGCAGCTGCGCGTAGGTCTGGCAGAACTCCGGCTGTTCGAACAGCGACTGGCTTTCAGCCAGTTGCTCCAGATGGTGCAGCGCCTGGCGCGATTGCTGCGGACTGCCGGCGAAGATGCGTTCGTAGCCCAGCAGGTCCTTGGCGATGGTCCAGCCCATGTTCAGCTCGCCGACCAGGTTGCCGGCCGGCACGCTGACATCCTCGAAGAAGACTTCGCAGAACTCCTGTTCGTCGACGATATTGGTTATGGGGCGGATGGTCACGCCCGGGGTCTTCAGGTCGATTAGCAGGAAACTGATGCCAGCTTGCGGCTTGACGGTTTTGTCGGTGCGCACCAGCGCGAAGATGTGGTTGGCGTCATGCGCCAGCGTGGTCCATATCTTCTGGCCGTTGACGATGTAGCGGTCGCCTTCCAGGCGGGCCTCGGTGCGCAGCGAGGCGAGGTCCGAACCGGCGTTGGGTTCGGAGTAGCCCTGGCACCAGATGTCCTCGCCCGAGAGGATGCGCGGCAGGTAGAGCGCCTTCTGTTGTGGCGTGCCGTGCTGGATCAGCACGGGACCCAGGTTGATGATGCCCTGGTCGGGCAGGCGGGCCGCGCCCCAGCCTTCCATCTCCTCGAAGAACACCAGCAGCTTGGAAGGAGACAGGGCCATTCCGCCATGCTCGCGCGGCCAGGCGGGCGCGAGCCAGCCTTTGCGTGACAGGATCTGGTACCACTCGCGCACTTCATGCAACCGTAGCCGCCGCGGCACGTGGCGCAGGTGTTGCGGGTAGTGGGCGCGCAGGAAGCCGCGCACCATCATGCGGAAGCCTTCGTCGCTCATGGCGTTGTAGTCATCGCCCGTGGCGGCCTGGCCGTCGGCCTGGGCTGCCAGGCTGCTCTGCTGGCGCAGGGTCAGGTAGCGGGCCTGCAGATTGCGGGGGCTGCCCAGCCAGGCGGCCAGATGCAGGGCGCGCTTCAGGTACAGGCCGACGTCGTACTCGTCGGTATAGCCGATGGCGCCGTGCAGCTGCACGGCCTCGCGGCATAGCGCGATGACGCGTTCCGCGATCCTGGCCTTGGCCAGCGCGGCCACGCGAGCCAGCGAGCGGGGTTCGTCGCGCACTTCGCGGTAGCTGTCGGCCAGCAACGCGCCGCAGACCATGACGCCAACGTAGGCGTCCACCATGCGGTGCTGCAGGGCCTGGTTTGCGCCTATGGGGCGGCCGAATTGCACGCGGGTCTTGAGGTAATCGAGTGTCAGGCTGTAGACGCGCCGGGCGATGCCATAAAGTTCGCTGCATTGAAGCAGCCGCGTGAGTTCCAGGGCCTGCTGGCAGACCTCGTCCACTTCATTGCCTTGCGCGATCATGCGCGAGACCGGCAGGAGCGCGTCAAGCTGCAGGGAGCACAGCATGCTGCCGTCGACTCGCGCTTCCGTTTCCACGGCGACGCCGGGATCACCGGGCTGCACCCAGACCAGGGTGGGCGATTCGCCCAGGCGCGCATGCACCAGCCAGCCGGTGGCGCCGGCGGGCGACACCCAGCGCTTGACGCCCACCAAGCGGATGCGGTCGCCTTCCAGGTCGACCGACGTGGAGACCGACGTCGGAATCAGTTCACCGGGGTTTTCCTGCCACGCCAGGCCCAGCGCTGTCGTTCCGGCGATGGCGCCGCGCAGCAGTTCGGCCGCCAGCGGATGCGCGGAGAAGGCGGGCAATACTAGTGCGGCCATGGCGCCCGCGCCCAGATAGGGTTCCGGCAACGGCGATTCGCCGGCCGCGGTGGCGATGGCGCCCAGCACCTCGATATCCAGGCCGAGGCCGCCCTGGGCTTCAGGGATCGTCACCGAAGTCCAGCCGGCTTCGGCCAGCGTGCGCCAGACTGCATCTTCCCAGCCGGGGCTGGCACCGCGCAGCGCGCGCAAACGCGCCAAAGGCGAAACCTGGGCCAGGATGCCGGAGGCCGCCTCCATGAATTCGGCGTGCCGGGGCAAGGGGCCGAAGAGCGAAAAAGAATCGAGTGCCGTCATCATGGTCCTTCTGTATGGCGTCGTGGCCCGGAATGGGAATGCCAGATTCTAGGTTCGGGATACGGACTGATTCATAAGGCAGCGTTGAGAGCAGCTATTACAAAAGCCGTGTGATGGTGCAGCGCGATCCTTCCTAGAATTCCGTATCAAAGCAGACAAGCCTGAACGGCGAGGAGACAGGAAATGCGTGCAGTAATAGCCCAGGTGGCGCTGTGCATGGCAGCCGCAAGCGCGGCCGCCACGGCTGTGGCGGCAGGTGCAGTGGTGGAGCGCATCGTCGTGCCCTATGCGGTGGGCGGCGTGACGGATCTGTATGGACGCGTGCTGGCCGAGAGACTGGCGGGGACACAGGCCGCGCCCATCCTCGTCGACAACCGTCCGGGCGGCGGCGCCGCCATCGGCACTTCCTATGTGGCCAAGAGTCCGCCCGACGGCCGCACGCTGCTTCTGGGCAGCGTGGGCACGGCCACCAATCCCGCGATGATCAAGTCCTTGCCCTATGATCCGCGCGACATCGTGCCGGTGGCACAGGTGGCGGTCAGTCCGCTCATTCTTTACGTGCGCGCCGACCTGGCGACGGACGTGCGGCAATTGATCGACTACGCGCGAAAATCACCGCGCGGGCTGTCCTTCGCGAACTCGGGGGTAGGGTCCAGTCCCAATCTGGCCGCGGCGCTGTTTGCGCGCGAGTTGGGCCTGCAGGTGACCCACGTCAGCTATCGCGGCACCTCGGCCGCGATCAACGATCTGCTGGGCGGGCAGGTCGATGCCTACTTCGACACGCTGCAGGCGATGACGCACGTCAAGGCGGGCCGCATCCGCGCGCTGGCGGTGGCCGCGCCGGAGCGCCTGGAGCTGGCGCCCGATCTTCCCACGCTGGACGAGCTGGGCGTGCGTGACGTGTACGCGTCGAGCTGGTGGGGCATTTTCGTGCCGTCCGGCACGCCGCCGGAGAGCGTGCAGGCGCTGCAGGCGCGGCTGCGCACGGTAGTCGAGGAGCCGATCGTGCAGCAGCGCGCGCGGGAAATGGGCGCCATCGCCGTGTTCCGCGACCAGCCGGCTTTCCAGCGCTTCTTCGACAGCGAAGTGACGCGCTGGAGCGCCATCATCGCGGCCGAAAAACTCTCTGCGCAGTAGACCCATGGCAAAACCGAACGACGTCCCGGACTGGGACCTGCGCGCCCTGAGGATCTTCTCCCTGGTGGCGCGCAGCGGCAGCATTACGAAGGTGGCCATCGATCTGGGCGTGAGCCAGCCGGCCATAAGCCGCTACCTGTCGATGCTGGAAAAGCAGTGCGGCGGTTATCTCTTCACGCGCAACGGCCGCGGCGTCGGCCTGACCGAGCTGGGCAAGCAGGTGCAGCCTGTGGCCGAACAGGTGCTGGCCAGCGCCAATGACCTGAACGATGTCATCGCGGCCGCCCATGGCCGGGTGACGGGCACCGTGCGCATCGGCACGCTGCCTTCGTTGAGCAATGCGCTGATCGTGCCTTTGCTGCTGCGGCTGCAGCGCGAGTATCCGGGCATCCATGTGCAGATCGTCGAAAGCGCGGCCGGCCAGATAGAAAGCTGGCTCCAGCGCCGCGAGATCGATATCGGCCTGCCTTACCGCAGCCACGATGCGTTGGGCAGCGATGAGGATGTGCTGCTGCGGCTGCCGTCTTACCTGATCGGACCGCCCGGCGACCGTATCACCGCGGCGCGCCAGGTGCCCTTCGCCAAGCTGGACGGACTGCCGCTGGTGCTGTCGCGCAAGCCTTCTTCGGTACGCATGATGCTGGACGAAATGGGCCGGCGCAACGGTGTCGACATCCGCGTGACGGTCGAGGCCGATTCCGGCTTCATCCAGAAGCAGATGGTGGTCAAGCGCTCCGGCTACACCTTGCTGCCTTGGCATTTCGTGGCCGCGGAAGTGGAACGCGGCGAACTGCAGGCGGCCGAGATCGTCGAGCCGTCCGTCGTGCGCATTGTGTCGCTGATGCTGACCGACCGGCCTACGCAGGCGGTGAAGGTGGTGACCGCGCTGCTGCGGGAGATCGTCAGCGAATCGCTGGCACAGCTGGACGCGTTGCCCCCCGAGGCGACGTGACAACAACAGACGCGCCCACCGCCATCGGCGGGCCACTAGGAGACCAACCATGATCCGATTCCTCAAACGCGCTTGCGCGCTCGCGCTGCTGGCCTGCTCGGCGCAGGCGGCATATCCCGACAAGCCTATCCGCATGGTCGTGCCTTTTGCGCCGGGCGGAGGGGCGGACCTGACCGCGCGCGTGATCGCCGACAGCCTGTCCAAGCGCCTGAAGCAGCAGGTCATCGTCGAGAACAAGGCCGGCGCGGGCGGCCTCATTGGCGCGGCAATGGTGGCCCGCGCAGATCCGGACGGCTATACGCTGCTATACACCACGCCGGGCCAGCAGATGACGCTGCCGTATCTGGTCAAGAACATGCCTTACGATCCCGATGAATTGCGTCCTGTGTCGCAGGTGTCGCTGGCACCCAGCGTGCTGGTGGTCAATACCAAGCTCGGCGTGAAGACCATGGAGGAGCTCATCGCGCTGGCCAAGAAGCGGCCGGGCGAACTGAATTACGTCAGCGCCGGCATCGGGGCCAGCAGCCATCTGAATGGCGAGCTGTTGCAGATCCTGGCCGGCATCCGCCTGCAGCACGTGCCCTACAAGGGCACCGGCGAGGCGGTCAGGGACCTGGTCGGCGGCAATGGCGACTTGGCCATCGACACCGTGGGCATCTATACCGGCTTCATCAAGGACAAGCGCTTGATACCGCTGGGCGTTACCACACCCGAGGAGGTTTCGATCCTGCCTGGCGTGCCGCCGCTGTCCCGGACGCTGCCCGGCTACGACGCGTCGCCGGTGAACTACATCTCGGTGCCCAAGGCGACGCCCGAGGCCATCGTGCAGCAGCTGGCCGTGGCGCTGCGCGACACCATCGCCGAACCCGGGGTCAAGGAAAAGATGCTGGAGCAGGGCATCCTGGCGATCTCCAACACACCCGAGGAAATGGCGGAGCTGCTGCGCAAGGAGCAGGCGCGGTGGCGTGAGGTCATCAACAAAGCCGGCATCGCAGAAAAATAGTCTCTGGAGTCTTCAGCATCATGGCATCGCAGCAGTCTCATCCGCTTTCCCACATCCGCGTGCTCGATTTGAGCCGTGTACTGGCTGGTCCGTGGGCCAGCCAGACCCTGGCCGACCTGGGGGCATCCGTCGTCAAGATCGAGCAGCCCGGCATCGGTGACGATACCCGCGCCTGGGGACCACCGTTCCTCGAGCGCGAGGACGGTTCGCGTTCCGGCGAGTCTGGCTATTACCTGATCTGCAACCGCGGCAAGCGCTCGGTCACGGTCAATCTGAAATCGGCGCGCGGGCAGGCATTGATCCGAAGGATGGCGCGCGACGCCGATGTGGTGCTGGAGAACTTCAAGGTCGGTACGCTGGACCGGCTGGGCCTGGGCTATGAGCAGTTGCGCGCGGAGAATCCGCGGCTGGTCTATTGCTCCGTTACAGGATTCGGCCAGACCGGGCCGCGCGCGCAGCAGCCGGCCTACGACTTCATGATTCAGGCCATGAGCGGCCTGATGAGCATCACCGGAGAGTCGGACGACCGCCCTGGCGGCGGTCCGATGAAAATCGGCGTGCCCATGGTCGATCTCATTACCGGCCTGTACGCCAGCAACGCCATTCTGGCGGCGCTGGCGCGCCGCGAAGTGAGCGGCGAGGGTGAACATATCGACATGGCCATGCTCGATGTCGGCGTGACCCTGCTGGCCAATCAGGCCATGAATTATCTGTTGACCAACAAGGTGCCGCCGCGCCGCGGCAATCGCCATCCCAACATCCAGCCGCAGCGCGTCTATGAGTGCCGCGACGGGCGCATCATCATGGCGGTCGGTTCGGATTCGCAGTTCGCCAAGCTCTGCCGCGTGCTTGGACACCCGGACATGGCTGTCGACGAGCGCTTCCGCACCAATGCGGCGCGCGTGGTCAACCTGCCGGTGCTGGATCCCTGGCTGGACGAGCAGTTGATCCGGCATGACAAGGCGACGCTGCTGGCCGCGCTGGAACGCGAGGGTGTGCCGTCCGCACCGATCAATACGATTGGAGAGGCGCTGGAGGACCCGCAAGTCGTGCATCGCGGCATGTGTTTCTCGGTGCCTCACCCGGACGGCATGGAGATGCCGCAGGTGCGCAGTCCGTTCCGATTCCGCAATACCGCGCTGCGCCTGCAGGACGGGCCGCCGACCCTGGGCCAGCACACGGAAGAGGTCCTGGCCGAGCTGGGGTTCACGCCTGCGGACATCGCCGAACTCCGTAATGAGCAAGCCATCTGAAATCAACCGAGGAACATCATGTCCCGCTACCAATTCGAAAGCCTGCGCGTCGAGCTTGAAGACCACGTCGCCACCGTTTGGCTTGATCATCCCCCGGTCAATGCCGTCCATACCCAGTTGCTGCAAGAACTGACGCTGGCCATGGACATGCTTGGCGAGGATCCGGAAGTGCGCTGCGTCATCCTGACCGGCCAGGGGCGGGTCTTCTGCGCTGGCGCCGACCTGAAGGGCCGCGCGGAAATGCTGGGCCACCCCGCCGGCCTGCCGCAGCACTCGCGCCGCACTCGCGAGCTGTTCCACGCGATCCGCGAGTGTCCCAAACCGGTCATCGGCGCGCTGAACGGGCCCGCGCTGGGCGCGGGCCTGGGCATTGCGGCTTCCTGCGATATCCTGCTGGCGGCCGAAGGAGCGTGCCTGGGCCTGCCGGAGGTGGATGTCGGCCTGTTGGGCGGGGTCAAGCATGCGCAGCGCCTGTTTGGCCATTCGCGTCTGCGGCGCATGATGCTGACAGGCTTGAGGGTGCCCGCCGAAGAACTCTACCGCCTGGGCGTGGTGGAAGCCTGCGTGCCAGGGGACCAGTTGCTGGGCGAGGCTGGCGCGATCGCGCGCCAGATCGCCGCCAAGAGCCCGACCTCGGTGCAATTGATGATCCAGACCGCCAATGCGATCGAGGATATGAGTCTGCGCGACGGCTACCGCTACGAGCAGGACATGACGGCGCAGGTGGCCAAGAGCGAGGATGCGAAGGAAGCGCGGCAGGCCTTTCTGGAAAAACGGGCGCCGGTGTTCAAGGGCTGCTAGGCGGTTTTCCGGCAGCGCCGGGGGATTCTGGTCGAAATCCTCCAATTCCTGTGAAAATACCAACTTCCAGGGATATGCGGTTTTGCCCGGCTGAGACACAGTGCAGCCTGGGCAATTCCGCCCGCTCTCTTCCGATGACCGCCAACATGCTTGCTCCCGAGTCGACCCTGCCAGCCCCGGTACTGCTGGTGGAGGACGAGCCCCTGATCTGCCGCCGGCTGGAAAGCCTGCTGCTGCAGCTCGGGTATGCGCCCGAGGCGCTGGTATTCGCCGCCACGCTGGCGCAGGCGCGGGAGCGGCTGGCCAGCCACCCGTTCGCGCTGGCGCTGGTCGACCTGGGCCTGCCCGACGGCAACGGCACGGACCTGATCGCCGAGATGCATGCCGAGGATCCCGGCCTGGCGATCCTGGTGATTTCGGCCTGGAGCACCGAGGACGCGATTCTCGCCGCGTTGCGCGCTGGCGCCACGGGCTATGTGCTGAAGGAGCGCGACGACCTGGAAGTGTCCCTGTCCATCCGCAGCGTGCTGCGGGGCGGGGCGCCCATCGATCCCTTCGTGGCGCGGCGCATCATCGAAGAGCTGCGTCCCAGGCGGACCGAAGCGGCCGGAGCCGCTGCTGCCGGCGAGACCGCCGATCCCGGCGAATCCCTGAGCCCGCGTGAAAGCCAGATCCTGCGCCTGGTCTCCGAGGGGCTGGGCAATCGCGAGATCGCCGAGGAGCTGCACCTGTCGCGCTACACCGTCGAATGCCACGTCAAGCACATCTACCGCAAGCTCGCCGTTTCCTCGCGGACGCGGGCGATACACGCGGCGCGCACGCGCGGCTTGCTCGATTGAGGTGGCTGGCCTTCCTGTGGTTGGCGCTGTGGCTGGCGCCGACATGGGCCCAGGAGCCCGCCGCCGCGTGCACGGCGCAGGTGTTGTCCATACAGGTGGCCAAGGGCGGCGAGGACGGCCGGCGGCCTGAGTCGGCGCAATGGCAAACGGTCGAACTGCCCGACGACTGGAGCGCCCGCTGGTCCGGGTACAGCGGCACGGCCTGGTACCGGATCGGCTGGAAGCGCGATTGCGCCGATGGGGCGGCCGGGCAGGTGGCGCTGGCGCTCGAGTCGGTCATCATGGCGGGCGAGGTGTATCTCAACGATCAGCGCATCTGGCGCGACCCGCAACTGACCGAACCGCTGTCGCGCAGCTGGAACATGCCGCGCTACTGGCTGATTCCCGAGGCTCTGGTGCGTCCGGGCGAGAACACGCTGTGGATCCGAGTAGTTGGCGTGGCGGGGCAGTCGCCCGGCCTGGGGCCGGTCCACCTTGGCGCACAGGCCGCGGTATTGGAGCAGTATGAAGACCTGTGGTGGCGCCACCGCACCCTGTTCACGCTCAACCTGATCGTCTCGGCGGTCCTGGGCGGGTTGTGCTTCTTCATCTGGCTGATGCGCCGTGAGCAGCGCGCCTTCGGCTGGTATGCGCTGACGGCGCTGTTCTGGGTGCTGTTCATCGCCAACGTGCTGATGACCAGTCCCTGGCCGTTTCCGGACAGCCTGACGGCGGCCCGCGCCAACATCATGGCGCTGGTGCTGTACGTGGCCTGCTTCTGCATGTTCACGTGGCGTTTCGGCGGGCAATCCCTGCCGCGCACCGAAAAGGCGCTGTGGCTGCTTGCGGCCGCGCTGCTGGCGGCGATGGCGCTCGTGCCGCCGATCCATCTGGC
Source organism: Achromobacter anxifer (assembly GCF_903652925.1). GTDB lineage: Bacteria > Pseudomonadota > Gammaproteobacteria > Burkholderiales > Burkholderiaceae_B > Achromobacter > Achromobacter anxifer. The sequence goes on from NZ_CAHLAR010000001.1 coordinate 213,977, forward strand.
GCAGGTGCAGCTGGGCGTGGTGCTGATCGTGTCCGCGATCTTCTTCGTCAATTGCCTGCAGTTTCCGCTGCATGCGCTGCGCACCCGCCAGCCCGAACACGGCATGCTGGCGGTTTGCCTGCTGGTCTTTGTTGCCGCCTGCGCCCACGACCTGCTGCGGGTGCTGAAGCTCATCCCCGGCGAGACCACCTACACGCCCTTCACCAGCGTCGTGGTCACGCTATGCATGTCTGCCGTGCTGGGGCTGCGCCATGCGCGCAATGTGCGCCGCATCGAGCGCTTCAACCAGGAATTGGCCGATGGCATCGAGCAGGCGCGCACCGAACTGGCCACGACCCTGGAACGCGAACATGCGCTGGCGCTGACGAACGCGCGGCTGCAGGACCGGTTGCAGATTTCGCATGACCTGCACGATGGGCTGGGCGGTTCGCTGGTGCGCATGATGGCCATGGTTGAGCAGGCCAGCGCGCCGCTGCAAAGCCAGCAGTTTCTGTCCATGCTCAAGCTGTTGCGCGACGACCTGCGCCAGACCATAGACAGCGGCTCCAGCGCCGGCATCACGGTGCCGGCCACGCCGCGCGAATGGATCGCGCCCTTGCGCCACCGCTTCATGCAGCTGTTCGACGAGCTGGACATCAGCGCCAGCTGGCGGGTTCCCGAGCAGTGGCGCACGCCGCCCAGCGCCCTGCAGTGCATGGCGTTGACGCGGCTGGTGGAGGAGTCGCTGGTCAACGTGCTCAAGCACAGCCGCGCCCGGCGCGTGGAGCTGGAGCTGCGCCAACCCGAGGCCGACAGCCTGGAACTGCGCATCGAGGACGATGGCGTCGGCTTCGACGTGGCGGCGGTGCTGCGGGCGGGGATCAGCGTGGGCATGCGCAGCATGCATACGCGCATTGCCCGGGTTGGCGGGGCGCTGGAGGTGGCGTCGCGGCCCGGGCAGACCGTGCTGACGGCCACGCTGGTATTGCGTCAGCCGCAGCAGGCCTGAGGTCCGGCTACTTCGCCTTGTTCTCGTCGTCCACGGTCAAGCCGCCATTCTTCATGATGCTCTGGGCGATTTCTTCGGCGGACTTGCCGCCGAAGCCGTGTTCGCCCGCGGTGATGGTGAAGCTGTCGCCTTCCAGCGGGCTTCTGAGCGTGGCGGAAGACAGCAGCACGCCGCCCGAACGCAGCTGGATGCGCTTGCCGACCCGGTCGCGGGTGAAGTCGGCCAGGGCCTGGCGGCTTTCCGGCTTCAGCACCACGTCCACCGTTCTTGCGGCGGTCTGGGGGTCGGCGCCAGCGGTGGCGCTCTGCGCGTGCAGCACGACGGTTTCGGCGTAGGCCGCGCAAGGCAGCAGGGCGGCGAGGACGGCCGCGCGGGCGAGTTGTCTCATGGACGGCATGGCAAGCTCCTTCTGATGGACAGCCCCTCCATCCTAGCCCATGTCGCGTCAGCGCCCGGCCGCGCGGTCCTCGGTCTACTATTGCGCCTTGGCTCCAGAGGGGAGCCCACCAAGGAGAGCTTCATGGCAGTGCGCGGAACCTGGTTGTTATCTGGCTTGTTGCTGACTGGCGTCGCCCATGCGGGATCGGCGCCGGCGGAACTGCGCTGCGTGTCGGACAGCGGCAAGGTCGCGGTGGAAGGCGCGATTCCGTCGCCGTCCTCGGAGGAGCTGGAGCTGAAGCTGCGGTACGCCGACGGCAGCCTGTCGTTCAATTCGAACAAGAACGACAGCTACGTGGTGGAGGACTTCCCGAAGTCGGTGTTCACCCTGGTGGTGGCGGTCCGGGATGCGGTGCCGCTGACGATGTATGCCCTGCCGTCCAGTATCACCGTGCAAAAGCGCGAGAACGGCGACGTCGCCGGCAAGTTCCAGGCCAAACTGACCTCCGCGCGGCCGCGCTCGGCAACCGGCGTGCAGGCGGACACCCCGCTGAAGGCCACGCTTAACTGCGAATATCGGTACTCGCTGTAGCCAGACTTCCCGTCTGGCCGCCCGGCCCCTTGTTCCGATGGGCAGCCATCGGAACAAGGGGCTTTTTGCCGTCTGAAGCCAGCGGATGCGCGGCGATGACTGCGCACTGAAAGCAGTTTGTGGGAGCGGAGTGTTGTTATTACGCTGCTTCGGCGGCTGTCTCGGCTGGCAAATTCTCTGAAATTGACAGAATTCTGAATAAAAGCTGACTATTTGTTGAATGTAAAAATAGGAATGAATATCATTGGCACTCTTATAAAACCAAGAGCGCGCGCATAGCGCACCCGCCGCGGGGCGGTTCCTGAAAGAGTCCAATGAGAAAAGCAGATAGATCGACGGCCGACGCCAAGGCCGGTGGCAACACTTCGGCCTCCATTTACGCAGCGGTATGCGGAGCGCTGGTATCGCCGGGCCTGGCCCTGGCGCAAGGCAGCCTGGCGCCAGGCGCCGTGCACGAACTGTCGCCTGTACACGTACAGGGGCAGGCGGTAAGCGATGGCTACGAGGCCAACATCGCCTCCTTGCCCAAGATGACGGCGCCCCTGCTGGACACGCCGCGCTCGGTCACGGTGATCACCGAGCAGCTGATGCGCGACCGCGCGGCCACCTCGCTGATGGACGTCCTGCGCACCGCGCCGGGCATTACCTTCGGCGCGGGCGAAGGCGGCACGCCCACCGGCGACCGGCCCTTCGTGCGCGGCTACGAGGCCAGCACCGACATGATGGTCGACGGCATGCGCGACCTGGGCCGCTTTTCGCACGAGACCTTCAACCTGGAATCGGTCGAAATCCTGAAGGGGCCGAGCTCGGCCTATTCCGGCCGCGGTTCGACCGGCGGCAGCATCAACCTGGTCAGCAAGAGCCCCAAGCTGGAGAACTTCGCCGAAGGCACGGTAGGCGTGGGCACGGACGACAACTGGCGTCTGACGGGCGACGGCAACTGGGCCCTGGGCGAAAGCTCGGCGTTCCGCCTGAATTTCATGAAGCAGGGCGGCGACATTCCGGGCCGCGACCACGTCGAGACCGATCGCTGGGGCGTTGCGCCTTCGTTCGCCTGGGGCCTGGGCACGCCGACGCAGGTGACGCTCAGCTATTACCACCTGCAGAACGACGACACGCCTGACCTGGGCATCCCGTTCAAGAACGAGTCGCGCCCGGGGCGCGTCACGCCGCCCAAGGTGGACCGCAACAACTACTACGGCCTGATCGGACGCGACTACCGCAAGAACCAGGCCGACATGACCACCCTGATGGTCGAGCACAAGTTCAGCGACAAGCTGAAGCTGCGCAACGGCACGCGCTACAGCGAGTCCACCAACGAATACGTGATGACGCGCCCGTCCTTCGATAATTGCGCGGCGCGCGTGAGCAACCGGCCCAACCCCGCCTATGGCGTGGCGCCGTGCTCGACCGAGGCGCCGGGCGTGCAGATGAGCAAGGCGCTGCGCACCCTGAACCAGACCAACCGGTCCTTCATCAACCAGACCGACATGTTCGGCGAGTTCACCGCCGGCGGGCTGCGCCACAGCTATGTGGCCGGCCTGGAGTTCAGCACCGAGACCATCAGCAAGCGCGACGGCGTGCCGTCCGGCGGCTTCGACAAGACCCTGATGGACGACCTGTACAACCCGAATCCGCGCCAGCCCTATACCGGCAGCCTGCGCTGGGGCCCGCGCTACGACGCCGCCAAGACCCTCACGCGCGCGGCCTACGTGTTCGACACGGTCAAGTTCAGCGAGCAGTGGGAAGCCAACGCAGGCCTGCGCTACGACAACTACCGCGTGACCAGCGGCAACGTCGAGCGCACCGACAACATGTGGAACTACCAGCTGGGCCTGGTCTACAAGCCCGCGCCCAACGGCAGCATCTACGTGTCCTACGGCACCTCGTCCAATCCTTCCGGCGAAACGGCGGGCCAATCCGGCGGCGCCGACGGCGCGGCGGGCGGCCGCCTGACCGCGGGCACCGCGGCGCTGGCGCCCGAAAAGAGCCGCAGCATCGAGCTGGGCACCAAGTGGGACGTGTTCGACGAGCGCCTGTCGCTGACGGCGGCGGTCTTCGAAACCCGCAAGACCGACGCCCGCAGCGCCGATCCGATCACTGGCGACGTGACGCTGTCCGGCAGCAACCGTGTGCGCGGCATCGAACTGGGCGTGGCGGGTTCCATTACGCCCAAGTGGCAGGTCTGGGGCGGCTACAGCTACATGGATCCGAAGGTCACCAGCTACCAGAGCGGCGGCACCGACTTCAGCGGCAATCAGATGAAGTTCATTGCCCGCCAGAGCGCGAGCCTGTGGACCACCTACAAGTTCCTGCCCGAGCTGACGGTGGGCGCCGGCGCCACCTACACGGGCAAGCGCTACGTGGACGATGCCAACGTCTACCAGCTGCCGTCCTACTGGCGCTACGACGCGATGGCCGCCTACCAGTTCAACAAGAACTTCGGCCTGCAGCTGAACCTGAACAATCTGACCAACGAGACCATCTACGAAGCCTCGCACGTGGGTCTGTTCAGCTACGTGGCGCCGGGCCGTTCGGCGATGCTGACCGCCACGTTCCGCTACAACTGACGCGCAGTGCGCAACGCGCCAGCCCCGCATCCGCGGCGCTGGCGCGTTGCTTTCCGGCTTAGTCGATGCGCGCGCCCGAGATCTTCACGGCCTCGGCCCACTTCGCGATTTCCTTCTGCACGAAGGCCTGGAACTGCTCAGGCGTGGACGGCGTGAATTCGCTGCCGGACGCGGCCAGCTTTTCCTTGGTCTTGGGATCGGACATGACTTCGCGCATGTCCGCCGAGATCTTCTCCACCAGCGGCTTGGGCGTGCCCTTGGGGGCGAAGAAGCCCGACCAGGGCGGGGCGGCGTAGCCGGGGAAGCCCTGCTCGGCCACCGTGGGGTACTCAGGCGCGCTGGCGAAGCGTTCCGCCGTGGTCAACGCCACGATCTTCAGCTTGCCGCTCTTGGCATAGGCCTGCACGGCGGGCAGGCCGGTGATGCCCACCTGGATCTGGCCGCCCAGCAGGTCGGTCACCATCGGCGCGCTGCCGCGGTAGGGAATGTGCGAGATCTCGAACTTGCCCTGGTTCTTGATCAGCTCCATGCCCAGGTGCGACGCGGTGCCGTTGCCGTCCGAGCCATACGAATAGTGCGCGTCGGGCTTTTTCAGCAGGGCGATGAGTTCCTGCAGATTGCTGGCGGGCACATTGTTGTTGACGACGATGGCGTTGGGATACAGCGTGGCCTGCGTGATGGCCTCGAAATCCTTGACCGGGTCATAGCGCATGTTCTTGTAGAGCGACGTGTTGATGCCGTGCGAACCCGTCACGCCCAGCACCAGGGTGTAGCCGTCGGGCGCGGCGCGCGCCACGTATTCCGAGCCCACGTTGCCGCCCGCGCCGGGCTTGTTTTCCACCACTACCGGTTGTCCCCACTTCTTGGACAGGCCTTCGGCGACCAGGCGCGCCGTGATGTCCGTGGCGCCGCCGGCCGGGAAGGGCACGACGATGGTGACCGCGCGGTTCGGGTAGTTGTCCGCGCCCTGGGCGAAGACGGGAGCGGCGGCCAGGCCGATGGCGCCGGCAAGCAGCGCCAGCATGCTGCGGCGGAGGGCCGGGCGCGCCGGGCGTCCGTGCGTTGCGGAGGTAGTGGTGTACTTCATGGTTCAAGCCCCTTGCTGTGTGATGTAAGCCTTGCGTGAAGTCGATGGCGGCGGGCCGCGCTATAGCGCGGTGTAGCCCCCGTCCGCGCGTATATCCGTGCCCGTGATGAACGAGGCGGAATCGCTGATGAGGAAAACCGTGGTCTGCGCGATCTCCTCGGCCGTGCCGAGGCGTCCGGCCGGATACTTGCCCGCCAATGCGGCGCTGGCGGCTTGCGCGCTGCCGTAGCGCGCGACGAGCCTGCTGGTCAGGACAGCGCCGGGCGACAGGCTCAAGGCGCGGATGCCGTCGGCCGCGTGGTCCACGGCGATGGCGCGCGCCAGCGCGATCAGGCCGGCCTTGCTGGCGCCATAGGCGCCTCGGCCTGGCGCGGCCACGCTGCCCAGCTGCGACGCGATGTTCAAGACCACGCCGCCGCCTGCCCGCGTCATGTGGGGGATGGCGTGCCTGCTCATCAGCCACGCGCCCGTCAGGTTCACGTCCAGCGCCTGACGCCATTGCTCCAGCGTCAGGTCCGCGACCTTGCTGCCGGGCGTGACGACGGCGGCGTTGTTCACCAGGGCGTGGATCGCGCCCCAATGTCCGGCGGTTCGTTCGACGGCCTCGCGCGTGGCGTCCGGGTCGCTCACGTCGCAGGCCAGCGCCAGCACCTGGGCGTCCGCGGCGGGCAGGGACTGGCGGCATTGCGCCAGCAGCGCCGGGTCGCGGTCCAGCAAGGCCACGCGGGCGCCGGCCAGCAGGCACTGCGCAGCGATGGCCTGACCCAGCCCGCCGGCCGCGCCGGTCAGGATCACGACCTTGCCTTCCAGCGCGGGCGCGTTCGTCTGCGTCATAGCGGCATCGCTCCCAGCGAGGCGCCGCCGCAAACATAGAGCGTCTGTCCGGTGATGGCGCCTGCCTGCGCGCCCAGGAAGAAAGCGACGGCGGCGGCGACTTCGGGCGCTTCGATCAGCCGGCCCAGCGGCAACTCCACCTGCGGCGGCGCGCCGCGCTTGGGATCGCGCAGCATGGGCGTATCGACCGCGCCGGGCGCGACGACATTGACGGTGATGCCGCGCGGGATGAGTTCGGCGGCCAGGCTGCGCGCCAGACCGATCTGAGCGGATTTGGTTGCGGCATAGGCCAGGCGCTGCGCACGGCCCAGCACGGCGCGGCTGGACACCAGCACGATGCGGCCGCGGCCGTCCGGCAGTTGCGGCGCCAGGGCGCGGACCAGCGCCATCGGCGCGGCGCCGTGCAGTTGCCAGAGCCAGTCCGCGTCTTCCGGGCGCGTGTCCAGCGCGCCGCCGGTGCGCACCGCGCCGGCGCAATGCGCCAGCGCCGTCGGAGCGCAGCCGTCCAGCAGGACGCACAGGCCGCGCAAGGCGGTGGCGTCGGCCAGGTCGCACACCAGATGGCGATACTGCCCATGGCCCTGGATGGACGCGGGCGCGATGTCCACGCCCGTCACCTGCCAGCCCGACGCCAGCAGCAGTTCGGCCAATGCCAGGCCGATGCCGGACGACGCGCCCGTCAGGACGCAATGCGCCTGCGGATTCCGCTCATTCATGGCGATGCGCTCAGTCGGCCAGGGTCGTCAGGCGTTTTTCCATGGCGCGCATCTCTTCGTAGCCCATCAATTGCATGATGTCTTCGATGCCCACCAGCAGGTCGGGACGGTCGGCGGGCTCGCCGCTGGCGATTACGCCCTGCATGACTTGCAGCGCCTGGCGCATGCCGTAAATGGCGGCGGCGGGCAGCATGCGCGGCAGGCTGATGCGCTTGACGCCGATTTCCTTCAGGCGCGGCAGCGGAATCAGCGGCGTGGTGGGGCGGTTGCGGATGCCGAATCCCATGTTGATGCTGACCGGAATGCCGGCGGCGTCCACCAGGCGCTTGATGTCGTCCTCGGTGCGCACGGCGTCGGGGAACAGCATGTCGGCGCCGGCCTTGGCGTAGGCGCGGGCGCGCTTGACCGCGCCTTCGATGCCTTCGATCGCGAGCGAGTCGGTGCGGGCGATGATGACGAAGTCATCGTCGCGCCGCGCCAGGCAGGCGGCCTCGATCTTCTTGACCATTTCCGCTTCGCTCACCACGTCCTTGCCGGGCATGTGGCCGCAGCGCTTGGGGCTGACCTGGTCTTCGAGGTTGATGCCGGCGACGCCGGCTTCCTCGAACATCTGCACCGTGTGGTAGACGTTCACCGGGTTGCCGTAGCCCGTGTCGGCGTCGGCGGTGAGGGGGATGGAGACGGAGCGCGCCAGGTGGCGGCAGTGGGTGACGTTTTCAGACAAGCCCATGACGCCGATGTCGGCGATGCCCAGCAGCGCGTTCGACACGGCCGCACCGCTGGTGCAGGCGGTCTTGAAGCCCGCGGCCTCGACCAGGCGGATGCTGTATCCATCGTAAACACCGGGGGAGACGATGAAGGGTTCGTTCTTCAGCAATTGCCGGAACTGGTGGCGCGGGTTGTTCATGTCGTACTGCTCCAAAGAATGTCAGGCAGCCGAGACGGGGTGCCCGGCGATGCCGGACGCCCCTTCGGCCAGATGTTCAAAAAGGTGTTGCGCCGCGCGCTCGATATGCGAGCGCATGAGCGATTCCGCCAGCTCGGCGTCGCGCGCGCGGATCGCGCGCAGGATCTGCCAGTGTTCGGCGTAGGCGTCGTCCTTGCGCTCCAGCACCGTGCCGGAGTGCCGGCGGTAGACGCGCAGCAGGTGATAGAGGTCGCCGCAAAGGGCGTTGATGATGCGGTTGTTGCCGCTGGCCCGCACGATGCGCTCATGGAAGTCGAAGACGCGCGGCGCGGGGGCGCCGCCATTGGCCGCTGCCAAACGCCGCTGGCGGTCCTGTTCCAGCTCGGCCAGCAGTTGCGCGATTTCCTCGTCGCTCATGCGGCGCGTGGCCAGGTTGCAGGCCACGCCTTCCAGCGCCATGCGCATCTGGAACAGTTCAAGCGCGGATTCCGCCGACAGCGTCACCACGCGCGCCTTGATGTAGGGCTCGCGCGTGATCAGCTGGATCCCTTGCAGGCGGCGCACCGCCTCCCGCACCGGACCGCGGCTGACGCCGAATTCCTGCGCCAGCGCGACTTCATTGATGACGCTGCCCGGGGCCAGCCGGCCCTGGTAGATCGCGTCCAGCACTTGGTCGAACACCACGTCGGCCAGCGGGCCGGAGGCGTCTTCCTTGATGGCGATGGAGGTCGTGGCGGTGTTCATAGTGTTGACAGCCTATCAAAGGAATTTAAAAAGTGTCAACTCTTTTGGAGTTGGCTTGATTGTGTGGCCGATGCCGGATCGGGGGTGCTGCTATGGATATTTCGCCTATTTTACATAGAAATTTCGGGGTTATCCCTAGCTCTGTGGTGGTGCTTCATCTATCTACACTTTCATCAGAGCCACACAAAACTGTATTTGAAGAATCCTTTATCCATTTCGGCTTGAGCAATAGTGTTGACACTATTCTTTCGTAAGCCGTAAGATGACCCCAGTTGAGATTTTCCCGATTACCGCTGCCATGATCCAGTCTTTCCCCTGTTGCGGCAGGACGCTGCGCTACGCGGACCTGTCCGCCGCCGCCGGCGCCGCGGGGCGCGACATCCACGCCTATCCCTACGTCATCCGCGTGCTGCTGGAGAACCTGCTGCGCCACCGCGCCTGGGGCGCCGCCGTGTCCGACGAAGAGATCGGCAGGCTGTGGGACTGGCGCGAGCATGCCGGCGCCGACCTGCCGCTGCACGTGGCGCGGGTGATCCTGCCGGATTCCAGCGGCCTGCCGGTGCTGCAGGACCTGGCGGCGCTGCGCGACGCGGTGGCCCTGGCGGGCGGGGACGCGGCGCGGGTGGACACCCGGATTCCCGTGGACCTGATCGTGGACCATTCGTTGCAGGTCGATCATTGGGGCGACGAGGGCGCGGTGCAGCGCAACCTGCGCCGCGAGTTCGAGCGCAACGACGAGCGCTACCGCTTCCTGAAATGGGCGCAGCAGGCCTACAAGGGGCTGCGGGTCATCACGCCGGGCATCGGCATCATCCATCAGGTCAACCTGGAGTACCTGGCGCCGGTGGTCGTGCGCCAGCCGCGGCCGGATGGCGACTGGGCCTATCCCGACTTCGTCATAGGCGGCGATTCCCATACCCCCATGGTCAACGCCCTGGGCGTGCTGGGCTGGGGCGTGGGCGGCATCGACGCCGAGGCGGCCCTGCTGGGCCATGCCTATACGTTTCCGATTCCGGAGGTCGTGGGGGTGCGGCTGCTTGGCGCCATCGAGGCGCCGGCGCTCACCACCGACGCGGCCCTGCTGATCACGCAGCAGTTGCGCGCGGCGGGCGTGGTCGGCTGCATGGTGGAATTCTTCGGCCCTGCGGCCGAGGCGCTGGGCGTGCCCGAGCGCGCCACCATCGCCAACATGGCGCCCGAGTACGGCGCCACCTGCGGCTTTTTCCCGATAGACGCCCGCACGCTGGACTATGCCCGCATGACCGGGCGCGACGACGAGCAACTGGCGCTGATCGAAGCCTATGCGCGCGCCAACAGCCTGTGGCGCGATGCCGGCGAGCCCGCGCCCGCCTATAGCCGCGTGATAGAGATCGACCTGTCGGCGGCGCGTCCCAGCGTGGCGGGTCCGCGCCGGCCGCAGGACCGCATGGACGTGGGCGAGGTCGCGGCGGACTTCCGTCGCCGCCTGGGCCAGCCGCTGGCCGAGGGCGGATTCGGCCTGGACGCCGCTGCCATGGCCGCGCACCCGCCCAACCGCGAGTCCCTGGGCCACGGTTCCGTGGCGCTGGCGGCCATCACCTCCTGCACCAATACTTCAAATCCCGGCGTGATGCTGGCCGCTGGCCTGGTCGCGCAAAAGGCGCTGGCGCTGGGCCTGACGCCGCCAGCCTGGGTCAAGCGTTCGCTGGCGCCGGGTTCGCGCGCGGTGACTCGCTACCTGGAATCCGCCGGCCTGCTGCAGGCCTTGCAGGCGCAAGGCTTCCACGTGATCGGCTACGGCTGCACCACTTGCGGCGGCAAATCCGGTCCCCTGGATACGGCGGCGGCCGACGCCATCACCGAAGGCGGTCTGGTGGCGGCCGCGGTGCTGTCCGGCAACCGCAATTTCGAGGGCCGCATCCACAAGCTGCTGCGCGCCAACTACATCGGCTCGCCCGCGATGGTGGTGCTGTACGCGCTGGCGGGCAGGATCGACGTGGACTTCGAGCGCGAGCCGCTGGGAACCGGAGCCGATGGCGCGCCCGTCTATCTGCGCGATGTCTGGCCCAGCCAGGAAGAGATCGCGGCCCTGCTGCCGCTGGCGGCGGACCCGGCCTTGTTCGCCGAGGTCTATGACCCGGCGAGCCTGGACAGCGCGATCTGGCGCGACCTGCCGGCGCCCTCGGGCCTGCGCTTTCCCTGGGATCCGGAATCGCAATACCTGGTCGAGCCGCCGTTCTTCAAGACCGAGCCCGGCCGCGATGCGCTGGCCGATCTGGAAGCCAGCCTGGCGCGCGGCCGCGTGCTGGCCGCCTTTGGCGATTCGCTGACCACCGACCACATCTCGCCCAGCGGCGAGATCCCGGCGGACACGCCGGCCGGCGCGTACCTGATCGCCAAGGGCGTGGCGCCGCGCGATTTCAATACCTATGTGGCGCGACGCTGCAATCACCATGTGATGACGCGCGCCACCTTTGCCAACATCCGCATCAAGAATGCCCTGGTGCCGGGCGTCGAAGGCGGCGTGACCCGCCATTTCCCTGACGGCCAGGACATGGCGGTGGTCGACGCGGCCGAGGCCTACCGCGCAGAGGGCGTGGCCAGCGTGATCCTGGGCGGCAAGGACTACGGCATGGGCAGCAGCCGCGACTGGGCCGCCAAGGGCTCGGCGCTGCTGGGCGTGCGCGCCGTGATCGCGGAATCCTTCGAACGCATCCACCGCGCCAATCTGGTGGGCATGGGCGTGCTGCCGCTGGCGTTCGCGCCGGGCGAGGGCTGGCGCCAGCTGGGCCTGACCGGCGCGGAAACGCTGCGGTTCGAGAACGTGGCCCGCGGCGTGCTGCAGGGCGAGCCCATTACCGTCATCGCCGAGGACGGCGAGCGCCGCATCGTCTTCCAGGCCCAGGCCCAGGTGCTCACGCACGCCGAACGCAAACTCATGGCGGAGGGCGGCATCCCCGCCAGCGTCCTCAACGGCTTCTTGAACGACACGGCGGCCGCGCAAGCGGCCCATTGCTGACAACGCGCATTTCCCGGGAAACACGACATCATGCTGGATCTCCTACTTACCAATGCAAGACTGTATCTGCCGCAGCAGGGGCTGACCGAAGGCGTGCTTGGCGTCATCGACGGCCGCATCGCCATCATTGCCGAGCCGGGCGCGCCGCTGGAAGCGCGCGAGACCATAGACTGCCAGGGCCTGTGGGTGTTGCCGGGCCTGATCGATCCGCACGTGCACTTCGGCTTCGGTTCGCCGGAAACCGACTTCGAAACCGAATCGCGCTTCGCCGCCCTGGGCGGCACCACCTCCGTGCTGTCGTTCCACCGCTCGGCGGACATCCGCGAGTCCTTCGACAAGGTGCGCGACCGCGCCCTGTCGCAGAGCTGCGTGGACTTCGGCTTCCATTTCGGCATCACCAGCAATCTGCACGTGGAGACGCTGGAGGAAATCTCGCGCCGCTTCAACGTGAATTCCTACAAGCTCTACATGATGTACAAGGGCGCGGCGGGCCTGTCCAAGGGCTTTACCGACATCGACGACGGCCTGCTGTATTCGGCGCTGCGCGCCACCGCGGCGATTCCGGGCGCGATCATGGGCGTGCATTGCGAAAACGTCGAGGTGATTCCGGTCCTGCGGGATCCGCTGCGCTCCGCCGGCCGCGACGACCTGAAGGCCTGGAACGAACAGAGCCCGGACTTCCTGGAAGCGGAGAATGTGCACCGCGTCTGCTACTTCGCGTCCAAGACCGGCGCCGCGGTCAATATCGTGCACCTGAGCAGCCGCGAGGCGCTGGACGAGGCGCGGCGCCACCGCCGCACGCCCGACGCGCCGCCCATCTACGTCGAGACCTGCCCGCACTACCTGTTCCTGAATGACGAATCGCCCGCCGGGACCTATGCCAAGGTCAACCCGCCGGTGCGCGGACAGGGCGACGTGGACGCCATGTGGGAAGGCGTGCTGGACGGCTCCATCACCACCATCGGCACCGACCACGTGCCGCGCAAGCGCGCCACCAAGGACACCGACATCTGGGCCGCCAGCAACGGTTTCCCCGGAACCGGCCTGATGCTGCCCATCCTGCTGCACGAGGGCTACCACCGCCGCGGCGTGCCGCTGGAAACGCTGATGAAGGTCTGCACGGAAAACTCCGCCCGCATCTACCGCATGCCGGGCAAGGGCAGCATCGAGATCGGCAAGGATGCCGACCTGGTGCTGGTGGACCCGGACCTGGAGCGCACCGTCGATCCCGCCACGCTCGAATCCAATTCCGATTACTCGCCCTACGAGGGCATGACCCTGAAGGGCTGGCCCGTGCGCACCCTGGTGCGCGGGCGCACCGTGGCGCTGGACGGCCGCATCACCGATGCCGCGCGCAGCAATCCGGGCGGCCGTTATCTCAAGCGTCTTTGAACTGAACCTACTCTTTATCTGGCAGGCACTACCATGAGCGAAACCAAGCGAATCTGGGACGACTTTCTGACCGAACGCGACAAGCAGGTGCTGGCGCAGGCCGGCTACGGCAAGCGCGGCGGCTTCGGCAAGCGTCCGGCCCTGTTCATCATCGACGTGCAGTACAACTTCTGCGGCGACACGCCCCAGGACATCCTCGAAGGCCTGAAGCAGTACCGCACCCATTGCGGCCGCGAGGCCTGGGACGCGGTGGCGCATATCGTGCCGCTGCTGGAGCTGGCGCGCGACAAGAACATCCCGGTCTTCTACACCGAGAGCGGCCGCCGCGCCGACCTGCTGGACAGCGGCGTGCAGGTGGGCAAGAACCACCGCGGCGGTGAAAAGACCGTGCTGGCCAATACCCACGCCACGCAGACCGTGGAGCCGCTGGCGCCGCGGCCGCAGGATATCCGCATCACCAAGCAGAAGCCGTCCTGCTTCTTCGGCACCATCTTCATGAGCCACCTGAACTTCCTGGACGTGGACACGCTGATCCTGGTGGGCTGCACGTCTTCGGGATGCCTGCGCGCCACCACGGTGGATGCCTACTCGTACAACTTCAAGGTCATCATTCCCGAAGAGGCCGCGTTCGACCGTTTCCAGGCCAGCCATGCGATGAGCCTGTTCGACCTGAACTGCAAGTACGCCGACGTGATCCCCTCGCGCGAAGTGCAGGATTACCTGCGCAACCTGCCCGCGCCCGCCGCGGAACAGGCCTGAGGCGCCCATGTCGGCGACTGCCGCCGGACCGTTGCCGGTCTACCTGCTGACGGGTTTCCTGGGCAGCGGCAAGACCACGCTGCTGTCGCGCCTGGTGCGCAGTCCGCGCTTTGCCGACACGGCGGTGGTCATCAACGAGTTCGGCGAGATCGGCCTGGACCACATGCTGGTGGGCAAGGCCGATGATACCGACGTGGTGCTGCTGGATTCCGGCTGCCTGTGCTGTGCGGCCACCAGTTCGCTGCAGGACACGCTGGAGTCGCTGTATTACCGGCGCCAGCGCGGCGAGATTCCCGCGTTCACGCGGGTGGTGGTGGAGACCTCCGGGCTGGCCGATCCCTGCCCGGTCATCAATACGCTGGCGGCGGATCCGCTCATCGCCCGCCACTACCGCTTTGGCGGCGTGGTGGCGACGGCGGACGCGCTGCATGGCCTGTCCACGTTGGACGCGTACCGCGAAGCCAGCACCCAGATCGCCATCGCCGACCGCATCGCGCTGACCAAGGCCGACTTGGCCGACGCGGCCGCGATAGACGCGATGCGCGCCGCGCTGCGCGGCTACAACGCCAGCGCGCCCATCCGCGCGGTATCGCCGGACACCGTGGACGAGGACGCTCCCGCCCTGTTCGACGGCCTGCGCGCGGAACATCTGGACGTGGCGGCGCTGACGGCTGCGCCGGCCGCGGGGCCGCTGGCGCACGTGCTGCGCTACGGCATCGTGTCCCATTCCTTTACGCAGAGCCGGCCGGTGGGCTGGGAGGACTATGCGCGCTGGACCCGGCACATGCAGCGTCAGGTCGGCGACCGCCTGCTGCGCGCCAAGGGGCTCTTGCGCTGGACGGATGGAACGCTGCGCGCCGTGCATGGCGTGCGGCATGTCTTCGCCACGCCCGAACCCGTGGCGGCGCCGCAAGGCGTCTTGCCGGCGGGCGCGCTGGTCCTGATCGTGCAGGACATGTCGGCGGAGGAAGTGGACGAGGCGTTGCGGCCGCTGGGGCTGTGAGGCCGCACACCTCCGGGCAGCGGGGGCGTTGCCGCGCTCAGCTGCGCGCGCCGTTGCCCAGGTGCAGCGCCACCACTTCGGTATCGCCGCCGGCCAGGCCCGGATACCGCGTCCTGACCAGGGGATCGTGTCCCGGCACGATGTGGTCGGGCGATTCCGCGAATTTCAGCAGGATCTCGTAGCCCGCCAGCATGTCGGCCACGTTGTCGACGATGGGAAAGGGCGCATCGCGGCCCATGTTGTCGTAGTAGTGGCTGGCGTCGGAGGCCAGCACCATCCAGCCGCGCGCGGTGTGCACGCGCACCGCCTGCAGCCCGCGGGTGTGGCCGCCAATGTGCAGCAGCTGCAGGCCCGGCGCGATCTCGTCATGGCCCTGGTAGAAGGCCACGCGCTTGTCGTATACGCCCCGCACCACGTCCACCACGTCTTCCACCGCATAGGCATGGCGTAGCATGTCGAAGCGCATATTGCAGCCGCAGGCGTAGTGCAGCTCGCTTTCCTGCAGGTGCAGGCGGGCTTGCGGCAGCTTGCGTATGTTGCCGGCGTGGTCGTAGTGCAGATGCGTGACGATGACGTCGCGGACGTCGGCGGGCGCGATGCCCAGCTTTGCGAGGGCCTCTATCGGGCAGCGCAGGAACTCGCGGCCGCGGGCGCGCGCCGCCTCTTCATTGAATCCCGTGTCGACCAGGTAGGCGCGCGCGCCGTCGCGGATGACCCAGACGAAATAGTCCATCGGCATCGGGCCGTCATGCGGGTCCGGCGGCGTGATGAAGTTCTGGCTGCGCTGGCGCGCCACGGTGGCGTAGCGCAGGGCATAGACCTCGTAATTGGGCAGCATCATGCGATGGCTCCGTGAGTGCGCAGGCGGTCCAACTCGGGCCGCAGATAGTCCAGGAGGCGTTGCGGGTTCTCGACCATGGGGAAATGTCCCAGTTCCGGCATGGCCTGAAAGCGCGCGCCGGGAATCAGGGCCGCGACCCGGCGGGAATCCTCGGGGCTGGCCGAATAGTCATAGGCGCCAGTCAGCAGCGATATGCCGAAGGCGTCGGCGTTCAAGCCGGACAGATGTTCGGCGGCATCGAAGTCCTCGCTGTAGAACCAGAGATCGTTGGCGTAGACGTTGAAGCCGCCCTGCGAGTAGATCCAGGCCGCGTCGCGTCGCGCCTGCAGGGTGGAGGCAGGGCCCATCAGGCCGCGCACATAGGCGGGGTTGTGCGCGGCCTGGTTGACCTGGGGATGGCACAGCATGGGAGTGCGCCGTCCGGCGGCCTTGTACGGCGCCTCCAGCGCGACCACGCCGGCCACGTCGGCAGGGCTGTTTGCCGCGACCACCAGCGCCATCGCCGCGCCCATAGAACAGCCCAGCAGCGTCGCCGGCGCGCCCGCGATCTGGCGGATCACCGCCAGGCAGGTCTGCAGATAGGCGTCGCGCGTGAGACCTTCCGCGGTCCAGGCGTGGCCGGGCAGGGGCATGCTGCGTCCGTGCCCGGGCATGTCGAAGGCAATCATGCGCCATTGCCGGCGCAGTCCGGGGTCGGCCATCAGCGCATGGTACTGGCGGGAGTCGGCGCCCGCCGTGTGCAGCATCAGCAGCGGCGGCCCGGCGTCGAGTCCGCTGGTTTCATAGTAGAGGGAGGTCCGGACCGGGCCGATGTCCAGCGTGGCGTAGGCGCCGGAAATCGGGCTGCGGTCCAGCAGTTCGGGCGCGGCGGCGAGCTGGCCGCGCAGGATCTCGAACAGCCTTTCCAGCGAATGCAGGGCTTGTGCGATGGCCAGCGCGTCGCCGCTGACGCGCAGGCCTTGCGCCTGGCGGCGGGCCGCGGTGAAGGAATGGTAGCCCGGGGACGGGGTATCGCTGAGCAGCTTGTGCCAGGTTTCAGGCGGTGCGCTGACGACGATGCATTGGGAGGGGGCGGCTGGCTGGCCGGCCCAGGCCGCGATTCTTTCATCGGGCGCGGGCCCCGCTTGCAGCCAGATGGCGCAGGGCAGGCCGCGCGCGGCCAGGATGAACTCGCTATCCTGCTGAGCCAGGGCTGCCCCGGCCTTTAGTTTCTGGACGATCGCCTTCACTGTCGGAGGTCTCCTGTTGCTGGCGCTTGAGCACTTCGAGCGCGGTGCGTTCCGCGTTCACGATATGGCTCTGCGCCGCGCTTTGCGCGCCTTGCGGATCCCGAGCCCGGATGCGCTCGAAGATCAGGTCGATTTCGGCCATGCTTTCCGGCAGGCGGTCGGCGCGCGCGAACGAGGTGGCGCGCAGCAGATTGATGCGCGATAGCAGGCCCGGCAGCATGTCCTTGACCAGGTCGTTGTCGCAGCCGCTGAGCAGCACGTCGTAGAAGTCGCGCTTGGCCGCCAGCAGGGCCGCCTTGTTGCTGCCCTTGGCCTGGCGGTGCAGGGCGTCGACCGCCTTGCGAAGGCGTTCGACGTCGGCATCGCTCGCCAGCCTGGCGAATTCATGCGCGGCATAGCCTTCCAGCAGGGCGCGCAGGGCATAGAGGTCGCGGGCCGCTTTTTCGGTGATGCGCACCACCGTGGGGCCGCGGTGCGGCTCGATGGAAATCAGGCGTTCGGCTTCCAGGGTGCGCAGCGCCTCGCGCAGCGTGCTGCGGCTGATGCCGAGCTGATCGCAGAGTTCCTGTTCGCGCAGGCGTTCGCCGCCCTTGATCCGTCCGTCCATGATGGACGCGCGTAGGAATTCCTCCACGCGGGTGCGCAGGGTGCCGGGTTTTTCGAATACCGCGCCTGTCGGGCTGGCCATGGCTGTCTCTCGCTTAAGCTGGCGGCGGGGCTGCGCGCCGGCGCAGGCTCATGGCCGCGCCGCGGCGAACCGCCGTGTCTACGTAAAGACGCAATATATCCCGTCGGCGGGCCATGGCTACAACCCGAGGTAGGCCGCGCGCACGCGGCCGTCTTCCAGCAGTTCGGCGCTGGGGCCGGACAGCACCAGGGAGCCCGACTGCAGCACGTAGGCGTACTCGGCCACCGACAGCGCCAGGCGCGTGTTCTGCTCCACCAGCAGGATGGTCAGGCCGCTGCGGTGGATGTCTATCATGGCCTGGTGCATCTCCTCGACGATCTTGGGCGCCAGGCCGTGGCTGGGTTCGTCCAGCAGCAACAGCCGCGGCTCCAGCATCAAGGCGCGGCCGAAGGCCACCATCTGCTGCTCGCCGCCGGACAGCGTGCCGGCCTGCTGGCGGCGCCGTTCCCGCAGCCGCGGAAACAGCGCGTAGATCCGGTCGCAGCCGCGCCTGACCGCCGCCATGTCGCGGCGGCGGGTGTAGCCGCCCAGGTACAGGTTCTCCTCGACCGTCATTTCCGGAAAGACGTGGCGGCCTTCCGGCACGTGGGCGATGCCCAGTTCGGGGATGCGGTGCGGCGCCAGGCGCAGGATCTCCTGCCCGTCGAACCTGACGCTGCCGCCGACCTTGTCCAGCAGGCCGGAGATGCAGCGCAGCAGCGTGCTCTTGCCGGCCGTGTTGGCGCCGACCACGGCGACGAAGCCGCCCGCGGGCACGTCCAGCGTGATGTCGCGCAGCACCGGGCTGCGGTCGTAGGCGGCAGTCAGGCCCTGGATCTGCAACAGGCTCATGCCGGCACCTCCAGCTGCTCCAGCGACTTGCCCAGGTAGACCTCGATCACCGTGGGATCGGTCGCGATCTGCGCCGGGCTGCCCTCGGCGATCTTCTGGCCGAACGACAGCACCAGGATCCGGTTGCACAGGCGCATGATGGCGCGCATATGGTGTTCCACCACGATGAAGGTGATGCCGGACTCGTCGCGCAGGGTGCGGATCAGGTCCAGCAGGGCGTCCATCTCGGACTCGTTCAGCGCCGCCATCACTTCGTCCAGCAGGAACACCTTGGGGTCGGTGCACAGCGCGCGCGCCAGCTCCACCCGCGCCTGCTCGGGAAACGACAGTTCGCCGGCGGGCTTGGCGGCGATGCCGGCCAGGCCGACGCGGTCGAGATTGTCCAGCGCAAGCCGGCGCGCCCGGCCGACGTCGTGGCGCAGCAGTCCGCCGACCAGCACGTTGTCCAGCACCGTCATTTCGGGAAAAAGCGCCACGTTCTGGAAGGTCTTGGTCATGCCCAGCGCCGCGATCTGGTGGGGCCGCAGGCCGCTGATCTCGCGTCCTTCCAGTTCGATGCTGCCGCCATTGCCGCGGTACAGCCCGACCAGCAGATTGAACAGGGTGGTCTTGCCGGCGCCATTGGGGCCGATGAGGCCCAGGATGTCGCCGCGGGCCACGGTGAACGACACGTCGTCCACGGCTTTCAGGCCGCCGAAGCGGCGCTGGATGCGCGAGACCTTGAGGATGTCAGGCATGCTGGCCTCGCATCGTGTTGCGCAGCCGGGTCCATAGCGCCGACAGGCCGCGCGGTTCGATCAGGATGATGGCGATCAGGATCAGCCCGAAGGCCAGCTGCGATACGCCCGCGGTGTGGCCCGAGAGCCAGTCGTTGAACGTCTCTTCCAGCGGGATGATGACCAGCGCGCCGATCAGCGGGCCGGCCACCGTGCCCACGCCGCCGATGATGCAGATCAGCGCCACGCGCACCGAGATGCCGACCAGCGAGAAGACCGTGTCCGGGTCGAAGAAGTAAATGAACTGCGCGTACAGCGTGCCGCAGGCGCCCATCAGCGCCGCCGAGATGACGGCGGCAAGGATGCGGGTGCGGGCGGTGTCCACGCCGATCACCTCTGCGGCCTGCGGGTTGGCCTTGACCGCGCGCAGGCGGTAGCCCAGGCGCGAATGGCTGATTAACGCGAACACGATCGAGGTGATCACCGCGGCCGCCAGCATCAGGTAGTAATAGGGGATGCTGGACTTGAACTGCATCTGGGCCAGGCCTTCCGAGAACGGGATCGACACGCCCACCGGCCCGCCCGTCACGGAGGCCCAGGTGTTGGCGATGGCGCGCAGCACTTCGCCGAAGGCCAGCGTGGCCAGCGCGAAGTAATGCCCGCGCAGGCGCATGGTGGGCAGGCTGAGCAGGGCGCCCGCGGCTGCGGCCACCGCCATGGCGGCGACGATGCCCAGCCAGGGCGAGATCCCGTAGCGCATCAGCAGCAGGGTCGAGGTGTAGGCGCCCAGTCCGAAAAAGGCCGCATGGCCCAGCGAAATCTGGTTGGCCAGGCCGCCCACGATGTTCCAGGACTGGCCCATGGCGGCAAACAGCAGCACCAGCGTCAGGACGCGGATGCCGTAGCCCTGGTCTTCCATCAGCCACGGCACGATCAGGGCGGCGGCCAGCGGCAGCGCCCACAGCAGGAGTTGTCGGTTCTTGGTCATCAGCCCGCCCTTTTCAGAAGACCTTCCGGGCGCACGGCCAGCACCAGGATGAAGATGGCGAACAACGCCAGGTTCTGCAGCTGCATCGGCAGCACCAGCGAAGACAGCGACTGGATCACGCCGACCGCCACGCCGCCCACCACCGCGCCTATCACGCTGCCCAGGCCGCCCAGCACCACCGCCGTGAACATCAGCACGCTGAACTGCGCGCCGACGGTGGTCGAGGCGGTCAGGTAGGGCAGGATGATGCCGCCGCCCAGCGCCGTCATGCCCACGCCCAGCCCGAAAGCCAGTTGGTGCACGCGGTGCGTGGAGATGCCGGACAGCCTGGCGGCCATGGGATCCTGGGCGGTGGCGCGCACCGCCATGCCCCACCAGGTCTTCTTCAGGACCCACCACAGGGCCAGGCCCGCCACCGACGCGACCGCGAAGGCCAGCAGATAGGGCGCGCTGAGCAGGATGGGCCCCACCGCCAGCGCCGTCATCTGGTAGGGCGTCTGCACCGAGCGGAACTCGGATCCGAACAGGATCAGCGCCAGGTTCTCCATGACGATGAGCAGGCCTACCGTCAGGAAGATCTGCGCGACCGCCGGCGCCTTCAGCACCCGGTTGATCAGGTACTTCTGCGTCAGCACGCCGAGCACGAAGGCCACCGCGAACGACAACAGCGATCCCAGCAAGGGATCCAGGCCGAGCAGCTTCCAGGCGAAGTACGCCACGAACATGCCCACCATCAGGAATTCGGCCTGGGCGAAGTTGACGATGGACACCACGCCGAAGACCAGCGTGAGACCGATGGAGATGACCGCGTAGACCCCGCCCAGCAGAATGCCGTCCACCAATGCCTGCAGGAATTGCATGACCGTGCTCCGCGCTTGGGGTTCAGGATGCCGTGATGACGCGGCCCTTGGCCAGCGCCTGCGGCCAGACCGAGACCAGTTCGCCCTTCTGCCACTGGACCATGATGGGCTGCGCCATGGTGTTCAGGCCGTTGGCGTCGAAATGCACGCCGCCGCCCGACATCACGCCCGCCCAGCCCTGGTCGTACTTCTGCGCGCGCAGCGCCTGGGAGACGGCTTCCGGCTTGTCGGACGCGGCGACTTCCAGCGCCTGGGCCAGCACGCCCGCGCATACGGCATGTTCCAGCGCCTCGTGCGGCATGAAGGTGCCGAAGCGCTTGCGGTAGCGCTCGGTGTATTCGGGCGCCTGGTCGTAGTTGGCCGGGGCGATCGACAGCACGGCCTCGGAATACTGGCCCAGGGCCTTGGCAAAGTCGGGAATGACGTAGCCCGCGGCCCCGCCCACAATGGGCACGGTCAGGCGCTGCTGCCGCATGACGCGGATGATCAGCAGGCTGTCGTTCAGGTACGAGATCGGGAAGACGATCTGGGCATCCGATCCGCGCAGCTTGCTGATCAGCGGCGTGACGTCGGTGATGCCCAGCGGATAGGCCTCGTCCAGCACCACCTGCGCGCCCGCGGCCTTGGCCGCGTTGCGCACGCCGACCGCCTGCGAGGTGCCATAGGCGGTGTCTTCGTACAGCAGCGCGATCTTCTTGATGTCCGAGGCGCCCGCCACCACCGAGGCCGCATAGTCGTACTGCGCGCGGCCCAGCACCGAGCCCTTGGAAACCACCTGGAAGATGTGCTTGAAGCCGCGCTCGGTGAGCACGTCCGAGAACGACATGGTGAGCAGGGGAATGCCGCGGCGCTCGGTCACTTCCGATATCGCCAGCGTCAGCGACGAGGCGTAGGCGCCGATGATGGCCACGCAGCGGTTCTGCGTGATCAGGCGCTGCGCCACGGTGGCCGCGGTGGTGGGCTGGGAAGTGGCGTCGGCAATGATGAGCTTGAGCCTGGCCCCGCTCATGGCCTTGATGCCGCCGGCCGCGTTGATCTCGTCGGCGGCCAGTTCCAGCCCCTGCCGCGAGTTGATGCCGAACTGGGCGTTGGCGCCCGACAGAGGCAGGATCACGCCGACGTTGATTTCCGCCGGCGCGGCGAGCACGCGGCCGGGCAAGCTGGCGGCCAGCGCGGCTGCGCCCAGTCCAGCGACGAATTCCCTGCGCCCGCGGCGCATGGCCTGTTGGGGTTTTGTCATGTCTGTCTCCTGGCTTTTTTCGGGTGTGGCGCAAGGCTGCCGGCCCGGCGCTCTGCGGCACATTATTGTGCTCAAAATTTAAGCAGTCAAGAAGATTGTCTGACAATCGGACTATTGACGATTTCCGGAAAACTGCCTGACAATCAGACAAAACAGATCGGGCGTTCGTCCGGTCCGCAGCCCGTCACCCCATCACGAAAGAGGAACTCATGGCAGACACCAAATCCGAAACCCAGGCCCTGTTCGACCAAGGCCTGAACCTGCGCCGAGAAGTGCTGGGCACCGAATACGTGGACGGCTCGCTGGCCCGCGCCAACGAATTCATGATGGCCTTCCAGCACATCACCACCGAGTGGTGCTGGGGTTACACCTGGGGCCGGCCGGGCCTGGAGAAGAAGACGCGCAGCATGCTCAACCTGGCCATGCTGACGGCGCTGAACCGCCCGGCCGAGATCAAGCTGCACGTCAAGGGCGCCTTGAACAACGGCGTGACGGTCGAGGAGATCAAGGAAATCCTGCTGCAGGCCACGGTCTACTGCGGTATTCCGGCGGGGCTGGACGCGTTCAAGGTCGCCAACCAGGTGCTGGAAGAAGAGGGCGCCTTCAAGGAGTCCAAGGCATGAGCGCCCCGCAGGAGCGCGTGGGCCTGATCGGCATCGGCAGCATGGGCTGGCCCATGGCCGCCCGGCTGGTGCAGGCCGGCTTTGCCGTCACGGTGTTCGACGCCGTGCCGGGCCAGGCGGCCAGGTTTGCCCAGGAGGTCGGCGGCCAGGCCGCCGCCACCTGCGCCGAACTGGCGGCCCAGTCCGACATCATCTTCACCATGCTGCCCACCAGCGCGATCGTCGAGCAGGTGCTGAACGGCGAACAAGGCGTGCTGGCGGGCCTGCGTCCGGGCAGTGTGGTCGTGGACATGAGCTCCGGCGTGCCGGCGCACACGCAGCGCCTGGCGCAGGCCGTGGCTGCCGCTGGCGGCGTCATGGTCGACGCCCCGGTGTCCGGCGGCGTGCCGCGCGCCCGCACGGGCGAACTGGCCATCATGTACGGCGGGCCCGCCGCGACGCTGGAGCGGGTGCGCCCGGCCCTGTCCAGCATGGGCACCTCGATCACGGCGGTGGGCGAGGTGGGCAGCGCCCACGCCATGAAGGCCTTGAACAACCTGGTGTCGGCCGGCGGCTTTCTGATCGGCGTAGAGGCGATGCTGATCGGCCAGCAGTTCGGCCTGGATCCGAACGTGATCGTCGACGTGCTCAACGCGTCGACCGGCATGAACAATTCGACCCAGAAGAAGTTCAAGCAATTCGTGCTGTCGCGCCAGTTCAACTCCGGCTTCGGCCTGGACCTGATGGTCAAGGACCTGGGCATCGCGCTGGGCATCGCGACCGATACCGGCACGCCCACGCCGTTCGCCTCGCTGTGCCGCGAACTATGGGCCTCGGCCGGCAAGACGCTGGGCAAGGGCCAGGACCATACCGCTATTGCACGCCTGTCCGAGCAACTGGCAGGCGTGGAACTGGGCGCCAAACCCAAAGACTGATCGACCGGGCGCGGCGGGGCGGGAGCCCGCGCCGCCTGCTCGGTATTTACCCGGGGAGTGCTTCTTTCGATAAATTTGTATGATGACCTTATGACTTTACGCTACGGAGGAAGGTCGTCATGCTTGCCGCGTCCGCGCCACGCGAGTCTGCCCCTTGCCGCAACGGCGGGCGCTCATGACTGAAGAATCCCGCATCCGCGAAGAGATCTGCGCCGTCGGCGCCAGTCTCTACAACCGCGGCTATACCGTGGGCGCCGCCGGCAACATCAGCGCGCGCCTGGACGATGGCTGGCTGATCACGCCGACCGACGCCTGCCTGGGGCGGCTCGATCCCGCCGCGCTGTCCAAGGTCGATGCTTCCGGCAGGCACGTATCGGGCGACAGACCGTCCAAGACGCTGGAACTGCATCGCGGCATCTATCAGGCCAGCCCCGCCGCCCGCGGCATCGTGCACACGCATTCCACGCACCTGGTGGCGCTGACCCTGGCCGGCGTGTGGCGGCCGGACGAAGTGCTGCCACCCATCACGCCCTATCAGATCATGAAGGTGGGCCGGATTCCGCTGATTCCGTACCGCCGTCCCGGCGACCCGCAAGCCGCGGCCGAGGTGGCCGCCGTGGCCGGCGAGGTGCGCGGGGCGTTGTTCGAGCGGCTGGGACCGGTGGTGTGGGAGCGCTCCGTGGCGCATGCGTCCCATGCCCTGGAAGAACTGGAAGAAACCGCCCGCCTGTGGCTGATGAGCGATCCCCGGCCCGAGCCATTGAGCGCCGCCGCCATCGATGAACTGCGGGCCGCGTTCGGCGCCCGCTACTGAAACGCTACTGCAATCAAGGAATCGCGATGCCGCGCCTGGCCGCCAACCTCAGCATGATGTACACCGAGCATCCCTTCCTGGACCGCTTTGCCGCGGCCGCGCGGGACGGATTCGCGGGGGTGGAATTCCTGTTTCCCTACGAGTTTTCAGCTGCCGATCTCAAGGCCAGGCTGCAGGCGCAAGGACTGACCCAGGCGCTGTTCAATGCGCCGCCGGGCGACTGGGCCGGCGGCGAGCGCGGCACGGCCTCGCTGCCCGGACGCGAAAGCGAATTCCGGCGCGGGGTCGACCTGGCGCTGGAGTACGCCGCCGCGCTGGGCAACCGCAAGCTGCACCTGATGGCCGGACTGATCCAGCCCGGGCAGGACCGTGCCGCGCACCGCGCGGTCTATCTTGAGAACCTGGCCTGGGCGGCGCGCGCCGCCGCCTCCGCGGGCGTGACGGTGGTCATAGAACCGATCAACACGCGCGACATCCCCGGCTTCTTCCTCAACCGCCAGGACGAGGCCCAGGCCATCTGCGCCGAGGTCGGCGCGGACAACCTGCAGGTGCAGTTCGACATCTACCACTGCCAGATCGTGGAAGGCGATATCGCGGTCAAGCTCAAGCGCGACATGGCGGGCATCGGCCACATCCAGATCGCAGGCGTGCCGGACCGCCACGAGCCGGACCTGGGCGAACTGAACTATCCCTATCTGTTCGAGCAGATCGACGCGCTGGGCTATGCGGGCTGGATCGGCTGTGAATACCGGCCCCGGGCCGGCACCTCCGCCGGGCTGGGCTGGGCCCGGCCCTACCTGAAACACACGGGGCATACCGCGACATGAAGATACTCATCACCGGCGGCGCAGGATTCCTGGGGCAACGCCTGGCCCGCAAGCTGCTGGAGCAGGGCGCGCTGGCGCTGGACGGCGGCAGGCGCGAGGCCATCACGCAGATCGATCTGCTGGACGTGGTGCAGGCTCCGGGGCCGGACGATCCGCGCATACGGACGCGGGTGGGCGATATCGCCGATCCCGAGGTGCTGCGGCAGGCCATCGCCACGGATACCCGCGCCATCTTCCATCTGGCGGCCATCGTCAGCGGACAGGCGGAGGCTGACTTCGACCTGGGCATGCGCATCAACCTGGATGCGTCGCGCGCGCTGCTGGAAACCTGCCGCGCCCTGGGCCACCGGCCTCGGGTGATCTTCACCAGTTCGGTCGCGGTATACGGCGGCGCGCTGCCCGACACCGTGCGCGACGATACCGCGCTCAATCCGCAATCGTCCTACGGCACGCAGAAGGCCATCGCCGAATTGCTGCTGGCCGACTACACGCGGCGCGGCCATGTCGACGGGCGCGTGCTGCGCCTGCCCACCATCAGCGTGCGGCCGGGGCGGCCCAATGCGGCGGCCTCCTCGTTCGCCAGCGGCATCATCCGCGAACCCTTGAACGGCCAGGCGGCCGTCTGCCCGGTGCGCGCCGACACGCGCCTGTGGCTGCTGTCGCCGCGCGGCGCGATCCAGGCGCTGATCGCCGGCTGCGAGCTGGACGCCGCCGCGGTCGCGGACCGCGCGCCCATCAATCTGCCGGGGGTGTCGGTCACGGCGGCGGAGATGGTGCAGGCGCTGCGCGAGGTGGCCGGCGACGAAGTCGCGGCGCGGGTCAGCTGGCAGCCGGACGAGCGGGTCGAGCGCATCGTGGGCAGCTGGCCGGGCCGCTGGGACACGTCCCGCGCGCAGGCGCTGGGCCTGCGCGGCGACGCCGATTTTGCGGACATCATCCGCGCCTACATGGCCGATGACCTGGCGCGCTGAGCGCGGGCCGCGTTCCCTTTCTCTCGCCGCTGGATTCCTGACGACATGAGCAAACTCCAAACACCTTCCCGGCGCGTCGGCGTCATCGGCCTGGGCGCCATGGGCGCGGGCATCGCGCAAAGCCTGCGCCGGGCCGGCCACGACGTGCACGTGTACGACATCCGGCAGGAAGCCTGCGCCGCCTTCGCGGCGCAGGGCGGCGTGGCCTGCGCCACGCTGGCGGACATGGGCGCGGCCTGCGACATCGTCGTCAGCGTGGTCGTCAACGCCGCGCAGACCGAAGAGGTGCTGTATGGCGCAGGCGGCCTGGCCGCCGCGCTGCGTCCGGGCGCGGTATTCGTGATGTGCTCCACCGTGGACCCCAACTGGTCCATCGCGCTGGAGGCGCGGCTCGAAGCGCAGGGCATCCTGTACCTGGACGCGCCCATCTCCGGCGGCGCCGCGCGCGCGGCCGCGGGCGAGATGACCATGATGACCGCCGGCCGCGCGGCCGCCTACGAGGCCTGTGGCGCGGTGCTGGAATCCATGGCGGGCAAGGTCTACCGCCTGGGCGACCGCGCCGGCGCGGGCAGCAAGGTCAAGATCATCAACCAGCTGCTGGCCGGCGTGCACATCGCGGCGGCGGCGGAAGCCATGGCGCTGGGCCTGCGCGAGGGCGTGGACGCGGATGCCCTGTATGACGTGATCACGCACAGCGCCGGCAACAGCTGGATGTTCGAGAATCGCATGGCCCACGTGTTGGCCGGCGACTACACGCCGCTGTCCGCCGTCGATATCTTCGTCAAGGACCTGGGCCTGGTGCTGGACACGGCCAGGAGCACGCGCTTCCCCTTGCCGCTGGCGTCCACCGCGCACCAGATGTTCATGCAGGCATCCAGCGCCGGCCACGGCCGCGAGGACGACAGCGCGGTGATCAAGATATTCCCGGGAATTTCCCTGCCGGAGGCCAAATGAGCATCAAACTGGGCTGCATCGCCGATGACTTCACCGGCGCCACCGACCTGGCCAACAACCTGGTGCGGGCCGGCATGCGCACGGTGCAGACCATAGGCATACCCGGCGCGCCCCTGCGCGGCGGCGCCGACGCCGCCGTGGTCGCGCTCAAGACCCGCACGCTGCCCGCCGCCGAGGCCGTGGCGCAGTCGCTGGCGGCGCTGGACTGGTTGCGGGCGCAAGGCGCTGAACAGATCTACTTCAAGTATTGCTCCACTTTCGACAGCACGCCCGCGGGCAATATCGGGCCTGTCGCCGATGCGTTGATGACGCGGCTGGGCACGGATTTCACCATCGCCACGCCAGCTTTCCCGGACAACAAGCGCACGGTGTTCAAGGGCCATCTGTTCGTGGGCGACGTGCTGCTGAACGAATCGGGCATGCAGCACCATCCGCTGACGCCTATGACCGACCCCAACCTGCTGCGGGTGCTGGCCGCGCAGACCACGCGGCGGGTCGGGCTGATCGACTACAGCGTGATGGCGCGCGGCAGCGCAAGCATCCGCGCCCGCATACGCGAATTGAAGGCGGAAGGCGTGGAGATCGCCATCGTCGATGCCATTTCCAACGACGACCTGCTGGCCCTGGGGCCAGCCCTGGCCGGCATGCCGCTGGTGACGGCGGGCTCGGGCGTGGCCATCGGGCTGCCGGGCAACTGGGGGCTGACGCCTGCCTCCGCGCAGGCCGTGCAGGCGCGCGCGCCGGGCTTGCAGGCCGTTGTCGCAGGCAGTTGTTCGGCGGCCACCAACGCCCAGGTGGCGACGTTCATCGAGAGCGGCCGGCCGGCGCTGGCGCTGGATCCGCTGCGGCTGGCGGCAGGCGACGACGTGGTCGAAGAAGCGCTGACCTGGGCCGATGCGCGCTTGCGGGACGGCCCCGTGCTGGTCTATTCCACCGCCCAACCTGAGCAAGTGCGGCAAGCACAGGGCGCGCTGGGCGCGGCGCGCGCGGGCGCTATGATCGAGGACGCCATCGCGCGTATCGCGGTCGGATTGGTCGAACGCGGCGTGCGCCAGCTGATCGTGGCGGGGGGCGAGACCTCGGGCGCGGTGGTGCAGGCGCTGGGCCTGGAGCAGATCGCCATCGGCGAGCAGATCGATCCCGGCGTGCCCTGGTGTTCCGGCCACGCGCCGGCGGCGCAGGGCGACATCAGCATCGCGCTGAAGTCGGGCAACTTCGGCACGCGGGATTTCTTCATCAAGGCATTCGGCTAGGCGCCGCCGTAACGGCCGTTCGCGTTGATGCGTCCCAGGCGCGAATCGCGGCGCACCGGCCGCGTTGCATCAGCGGTGCGCCTGGCTCAGCCGCTTGGCGGCATTCACCATGTGGATGCGGGCAGCCTCGCGGGCGCCGTCCACGTCCTTCCTGCGTATGGCTTCGACGATGGCGATGTGTTCCTGCAGCACGGCGCGCATCAGGCTGGCGTGGCGGGCTTCGTTGCCGCGCGTGACGCGGGTGGCGGCTTCCAGGAACTGGCTGACGAAGGCCAAGGTGGTCAGGAAATAGGGGTTGCCGGTGGCGCGGGCGATGCTGCGATGGAAGGCGACGTCTTCCTGCACGCCGTCGCCGCCGTTCTCGACCGCCTGCGAAATCGCGGCGAGCGCGGCGTCGATGTCGGCCATGTCGTGCTTCTTGCGCACCGCCGCGGCCTGCGCGGCGATCTCGGTTTCCAGCGCGCGGCGCAGGTCCACGATGTGCAGCACCGCGTCCAGCGAGGACAGCTCGGCGGCGTCGATGCGCAGCGCGCGGTTGCCGGCGTGGCCGGTGACGTACACGCCGCTGCCTTGCCGGGCTTCGACGATGCCGTCCTGCCGCAAGCGCGAAACCGCCTCGCGGATGACCGTGCGGCTGACGCCGAACTGCTCGGCCAGCGCGCTTTCGGTGGGCAGCTTTTCGCCCGGCGGCACGCGGCCCTCGTCGATCTCGGCGAGCAGGCGCTTGGCGACCGTGTCGGTCAGCGTGGGAGGGGTCGGAAGCCGGGGAAATGCCATCGCCGTATGATACTGCGCGGCCCCTTCGGCGCGGGCGCTAATGCGCTTCCAGGTACTGCAGGAAACTCTGGTCGGCGGGGCTCAGGCCGCCTTGTTCATGGCGCACCAGATAGACCGGCAGGACCAGCGGGGCGAGCGGCAGTTCGGCCAGGCTGGCGTCCGCGGCCGCCAGGCGGCGCGGCAGCGCGCCGATGCCGGCGCCGGCGCGCACCAGGGCGGCCAGCGCCATGCAGTCGGGCGCGTCCGCCACGGTGGGGCCTTCCAGGCCCGCGCGGATGCGGTGCATGGACAGCGCGGCCAGGGGCGAGCCCGCCTGTTCGCCCTCGTAGCCCAGCACCGGCGCGGCGCGCGGGTCTTCGGCGGGAGCGGGCGCGCGGACGTAGTGGCTCATTTCCTGGTCGAACAGCTTGCGCTGCACCAGCACCGGGCGGGCGTCGTGCGCCGACACCACGCCCAGGACGGCGTTCTTCTGGGCCAGTTGGCCGAGGATCTCGTCGCAGGTGCCGCGCCGGAAGCGGAACCGCACCAGGGGGTAGTCCTGGCGGTAGGCGGCGATCAGGCCGGGCAGTTCGGGCCAGTGGATGTGGCCGCTGAGATGCAGGGTGACGATGCCCTGGACCTCGGCGTGGGCGGCGTCCAGCGCGCTGGGCAGGGCGGTGACCACGCCGTAGATGTCGGCGCAATGGCGGTACAGCACTTCGCCGGCGGGGGTGGGCTGGAAAGCGGCGGCGCCGCCGCGTTCGATCAGGCGCCGCTCCAGCCGTTCTTCCAGGCGCCGCAGCGCGGCGCTGACCGAGGGCTGCGTCACCGACAGGCGGTGGGCGGCCAGGGTGATGCTGCGCTCCTGCACGATCACCATGAAGGTGCGCAGCAGGTTCCAGTCGAGCTGGTTGGCGAATTTGTCCAGGGGGGCGGTCATGCGGGGCGACTCATATCAGCTGCGTTTTTACCATCTTGCACCGTGCCTCGCCGCCCGCCCTCAGGCCGGCGCGTAGAGGTGGCAGCGCACCTCGTGGGCCGGGCCGGTCGCGTGCAGGCCCGGTTGCGTTACTTCGCACAGGCCGGCGATGGCCTTGCCGCAACGCGAGGCGAAGGCGCAGCCGCGCGGCAGGTCTATGGGCGAGGGGATGTCGCCCTGCAGCGTGATGCGGCGCGCGGGCTGACGGCCTTCGGGCACCGGGATCGCGTCGATCAACGCCTCGGCGTAGGGATGGCGCGGCTGCACGAAGACGTCTTCGGTCGGACCCTGTTCAACAATGCGGCCCAGGTACATGACCGCCACCCGCGGGCACAGCGCGCGGATCACGGCCAGGTTGTGCGAGATGAACAGATAGGACAGGTTGAAGCGCGACTGCAATTCCTTCAGGAACGTCAGGATCTGCGCCTGCACCGACACGTCCAGCGCCGAGGTCGGCTCGTCCAGCACCAGCAGCTTGGGCTTGAGCGCGATGGCGCGGGCGATGCAGACGCGCTGCTTCTGGCCGCCGGACAGCTCGTGCGGATAGCGGCTGAGGAACTGGGCGGGCAGGCCCACCATCTCCATCAGCTCGGCGGCCTGCGCCCGCAGTCGGGCGCCGCGCAGGTCGGTGTGCAGGATCAGCGGCTCGGACACGCTGCGCAGGATGGTCATGCGCGGGTTGAGCGCGGAATGCGGATCCTGGAAGATGAACTGCACCGAGCGCCGCAGCTCGCGCAGGTCGCGCGGGCTGAGCCGGGTGATGTCGCGGCCGTCGAAGTGCACGCTGCCGCGCGACGGGTCCAGGGCGCGCGCGCACAGGCGGCCCAGGGTGGACTTGCCGCAGCCGGATTCGCCCACCAGCCCAAGCGCCTGGCCGGGCTCGATCGCCAGGTTCACGTCGCTGACCGCATGCAGGATGCGGCCGTCGTTCAGGCGGAAGTCACGGGAAACGGAGCGCAGTTCAAGCAGCATGGGTGGCAGTGCCGTAGGCGTGGTCTTGCGCCAGCCGGATACAGGCGGCGGTGTGGCGGGGGGCGAGCGTCAGGGTCGGCGGCCGTTGCTGCGCGCAAGCGGGCTCCGCCTGCGGGCAACGCGCCTGAAAGCGGCAGCCCGTGGGCGGATGGAGCAGGTTGGGCACGGTGCCGGGGATGCCGGCCAGCATCTCGGCCGGCTTGCGCGGATGCGGCACCGAGGCCAGCAGGCCGCGGGTGTAGGGATGCCGCGGATTGTCGAACAGGTCTTCCACCGGCGCCGTCTCGACCACCGTGCCCGCGTACATGACGGCCACGCGGTCGCAGACCCGCGAGATCACGCCCAGGTCGTGCGAGATCAGCAGGATGGCCAGGCCGAGGTCGCGCCGCAGCTCGTCCAGCAGGTCCAGGATCTGCGCCTGGATGGTGACGTCCAGCGCCGTGGTGGGTTCGTCGGCGATCAGCAGCGAGGGCGAGCCGGACAGGGCCATGGCGATCAGCACGCGCTGGCGCTGCCCGCCGGACAGCTGGTGCGGATAGCGGTCCAGCTGCGTGTCCGGGTTGGGCAGGTGCACCCGCGCCAGCATCTCGGCGGCCAGGCGCCGCCGCTGGTTGCTGGAGCGGCGCTGGCCGCGCGGCTTGCCCGCGTCATGCGCCGCGATCACCGAGGACATCTGGTCGCCGATGGTGAACAGCGGATTCAGGTAGGTCATCGGATCCTGGAAGATCATGGCGATCTCCACGCCGCGGATCCGGCGCATGGCGGCCTCGCCGATGCCCAGCAGGCTCTGGCCGCGGTAGCGCAGGTCGCCGCTGACGACGCGGGCGGGCGGACTGGGCACCAGGCCCAGCACGCTCTTGGCGGTCACGGATTTGCCGCAGCCGGTCTCGCCCACGATGCCCAGGCTTTCGCCGGGCGCGAGGCTGAGCGTGACGCCGTCCAGCGCCTGGTAGCTGCCGTCGAAGGTATCGAAGTGCAGGCGGAAATCGTCGAATTCCAACAAGGGAGCGGTCATGCCCTCAGCTCCTTTGCTTGGGATCGAGCACATCGCGCAGCCCGTCGCCGATCAGGTTGAAGCCCAGCACCGTGAGGTAGATGGCCAGTCCCGGAAAGGCCGAGTACCACCACCATTGCGGCAGATAGTTGCGGCCCACCGAGATCATCGCGCCCCATTCGGGCGAAGGGGGCTGCGCGCCCAGGCCCAGGAAGCCGAGGCTGGCCGCGCTGAGGATGGCCATGCCCATGTCCATGGAGGCCTTGATGACGATGGGCGACACGCAATTGGGCAGGATGTGGATGAACACGATGCGCAGCGGGCCGGCGCCCATCATGCGCGCCGCGTCGATGTAGACCTCGCCCTTGAGCGAGAGGGTCTTGGCCTGCACCAGCCGCACGTAGCCCGGCCACCACACCAGCGACAGCGCGATCATGGCGTTCAGGATGCCGGGGCCCAGCGCGCCCACGATGGCGATGGCCAGCACCAGACCCGGAACCGACAGGAAGATGTCGGTCACGCGCATGATGAACTCCTGCACGCGGCCGCCGAAGTAGCCGGCGATGACGCCCAGCGGCACGCCGATCAGCGCGGCGATGCAGGTGATGGTGAGCCCGATCTGCAGCGAGGTGCGGGCGCCCAGGATGACGCGCGACAGCACGTCGTTGCCCATTTCGTCCGTGCCGAACCAATGGGCCGGGCTCGGCGGCAGCAGCTTCTGCGCCAGCTTGACGGTGCCGGTCGCGTCTTCGGGATAGGGCGCGAGCCAGGGCGCGAACAGCGCCACCAGCAGGAACGCAATCACGATGACCAGACCAAGCATGGCGGACTTGTTGCGCGCGAAGGTCGCGGCATACAGCCGCAATTGCCGCGACAGGCCGTGCTGCGCGCGCGGCGGCGTGGAGATGGCGGTGGTGGACATGGCGCTAGCCTTGATGCCGGACGCGCGGGTCCAGCATGCCGTAGATGATGTCGATGACGAAGTTGATCAGCATGAAGCTTGCGCCCAGCACCAGGGTGACGCCCATGATGGGCTGGAAGTCGGAGTTCATGGTGGCTTGCACCGCGTACAGGCCGATGCCGGGCCAGTCGAACACCGACTCGATCAGCACGGTTCCGCCCAGCATCCAGCCGAAGCGCAGGCCTATCATGGCCAGCGTCGGCAGCATGGCGTTGCGCAGCGCGTACTTGGCGATCACGCGCCACGGCGCCACGCCGTGCGCTCGCGCCGCCACGATGTAATCCTGGCGCAGCACTTCCAGCATCTCGGCGCGGTTCACGCGGATGATGGACGCCAGCGCCGGGAATGCCAGCGCCAGCGCCGGCAGGATCATGTAGCTGAGCGCGGACGCGAAGGTCTCGAAGTCGCCGTGCAGCAGGCTGTCTATGGTGTAGAAGCCGGTGATGGTATCGGGCGGAATGGCCAGCATGTCCAGCCGGCCGCCCAGCGGCAGCCATTCCATGTGCTGGGCGAACAGGTACTTCAGCAGCAGGCCCAGCGAGAACATCGGAAACGCCACGCCCGAGGTAGACAGCAGGCGGATCAGGTGGTCGGGCCAGCGGTTCTGCGTCGCCGCCGCGATGGTGCCCAGCGTCACGCCGCCGACGATGGACAGCAGGATGGCGAAGCTCACCAGCTCCAGCGTCGCCGGGAAGTAGCGCAGCAGGTCCTGGAACACGGGCCGCGTGGTGGTGATGGAGCGTCCCAGGTCGCCATGCAGGACGCCGCCCAGGTAGCGGCCGAACTGCGTCAGCACCGGCTCGTCCATGCCGTACTCGGCGCGGATGGTCTGCACCATCGCCTCGGTGGCGTTGGGGCCCGCTGCCAGGCGCGCGGGATCGCCCGGCGCCACGTGCGAGATCGTGAAGGTGATGGCCAGCAGCCCGGCCAGCATCAACAGCATGAAGGCCGAGCGTTTGAGTATGAAGCGCAGCATGACGCCTGTGGTTCCTAGCGGCCGATGTACAGCGGATAGAGATCGAATTCGCTGGCCATGCGGATCGGCGAATCCACCAGGCCCTGCACGTAGTCGCGCGTCACCGTGGTGCGGTCGCGGATCATGCCGAAGATCTCGGGCTGGTCGGCGACGATGCGGCGCTGGATCTCTTCGTACAGCGGCTGGCGCTGGGACCAGTCCGCCAAGGTGCGGGCGCGGTCGATCAGCGCGAACAGCTCGGGGTCATCCAGGAAATGCGTGGCGTAGTACTGGCCCCAGGAACCCTTGTGGTACATGTAGGCGGCCGATTCGGGGTCGATCGACATCACCGACGAGAACGAGGCGAAGATGTCCGGCGAGGTTTCGACCTTGGCGCCGCGCGCCACCATGTTCGGCCAGGTCAGCGGCACCATGCGGATCGTGATGCCCAGCGGCTTGAGGTTGTCGATGAGCAGGAGGCCCATCTGGCGTTCCTCTTCCAGCCCCTGCACGTACACGTATTCCAGCTCGATGCCACCTTGCGGCCATTTCGACTTGGCCAGGTAGGCGCGGGCCTTGTCCATGTCGCGGCGCGGCATGTCCGGCACCGCGATGTGGCCTTGCACCGACGGCGGGAAGGGGCTGTCCATCAGGCGCGCCTTGCCGTTGTAGATCTTCAGCAGCGAGTCGTAGTCGAAGGCATAGGCCAGCGCGCGCCGCAGGTTCAGGTCGGAGGTGTACTTGCCCTGCGTGTTGAACTTGAGGCCGAAGCCGCCCATGCCCGTGCCGGCCTTGCGGGTGATCCTGACGCCCTTGACCGTGGCGAGCTGGTCCACGTCTTCCGGCGACAGGCTGCCGGCGATGTCGATCTCGCCGCGGGCCAGCGCCGCGCGGCGGCTGGAGTTCTCGGTGATGACGCGGTAGATCACGCCGCCCAGGCGGGCCTTCTCGGGCTGGGGCCAGCCCTTCCAGTATTCGTTCCAGGTTTCCAGTTCGTAGAGCGAGTTCGGCTCCACGCGCTTGACTCGGAACGGGCCGGAGCCGGCGGTGTGTTCGGTCAGCCATTGCTGGCCGTAGTCGCCGTTCTGCTCGTGCGCCATCGCTTCCTTCACGTTGACGACGTACCACCAGGGGACCAGCCCGAGGAAGGCGGCGTAAGGCTGGCTCAGCTTGAAGCGTATGGTCTGGGGATCGTCGACCACGATGTTCTCGGCCTTGAGGAAGTCCGAGAACATCCAGGCGGGTCCCTTGTTCAGCTTCAGCGTGCGTTCGAACGAGGCCTTCACCGCGGCGGCGTCCACCGGATCGCCGTTCTGGAACTTGGCGCGCGGATCGAGCTTGAAGGTCCATTCGGTGGCGTCCGCGTTGGACGACCACGAAGTGGCCAGCAGCGGCTTGAGTTCGGGCGGATCGCCTTCGTACTTCAGCAGCGCGTCATAGGTGGCTTGCTGGATGGTGCGGATGGATTGGTCGTACTTCTGGGCCGGGTCCATCACGGACACGGCCTGCTGTCCGCCGATGACCAGTATGCGCTTGCCGTTCGAGGTCTCGAACGCATGCGAGGCAGCCGGCGCGCAGGCGATGGCCGCTGCCAGAAGGAAGTTGCTCAGGCGTTGCCGCATTGGTATTTCCCCTTGTATATCGCTCGCCGGTTGGTGCCGGAATACGTGGCCTGATATTTGCAGATGCACCACCCGACGGCAAATAAATACGAAGAATGCGGCACATAGGTTCAACACATGCAGGGCGCATGATTTGGGTCTATGCGCATCATGCGCATATTCAATTTGCCCGGCCTGTTCACCGCGAAGTAAGGTTTGCTTCCCATCCCGGTTCCCTTCAGAACACACCGAACCATGCTATCTGTAGCCGCAAGCACAACCACCGGAACGCGCGTCGTATCCGCCGAAGAGATGGAAGCCCTGGCCGTGGGCGCCTGGATTCTGGGCACCGGCGGCGGCGGCGATCCCTACCAGAAACTGTTGAACATGCGACAGCTCTACAAGAAGGGCTATCGCGCGTCGCTGCTGGATCCCATGTACCTGAACGACGACGACCGCGTGGCGGTGGTGTCGGGCATGGGCGCGCCGCTGGTCGGGCAGGAACGCCTGGCGGATCCGCACTTCGCGGTCAAGCCGGTGCGCATGATGGAGGAATACTGCGGCGCGCGTTTCCGCGCCATCATGGCGCTGGAGATCGGCGGCGGCAACGGCCTGCAGCCCTTCATGGTGGCGGCGCTCATGGGCCTGCCGGTGGTGGACGCGGACAGCATGGGCCGCGCCTATCCCGAAGCGCAGATGACCAGCTTCGCCGCCAACGATCTGCCCATGTACCCGCTGGCCGTGGCCGACATCCGCGACAACGAGGTGATCGTCACGCGCGCGGCCTCGGCTACCTGGGTGGAACGCCTGAGCCGCAAGGTGGTGGTGGAAATGGGTTCCACCGCCGCGACCTGCAAGACGCCGCGCAGCGGCAGCGAAGTGAAGGACCACGGCATTCTCTACACCGTCAGCAAGGCGATTCGCCTGGGCGAAGTAGTGCTGCGCGCACGCCGCCAGCATGACGACGTGATCGGCGCGGTGCTGCAGGAAACCGCCGGCAAGCGCATGTTCACGGGCAAGGTGGTGGACGTGGAACGCCGCACCACCGCAGGCTTCTTGCGTGGCCGCGCCATCCTGGAAGGGCTGGGCGACGATCGCGGCTCGCGCTACACGTTGCATTTCCAGAACGAATTCTCGGTGGGCGAGCGCGACGGCGTGCCCGAGGTGATGACGCCCGACCTGATCTGCGTGCTGGATTCGGTCAGCGGCGACGGCATCGGCACCGACGTGCTGCGCTTCGGCCAGCGCGTCAGCGTCCTGGCCTTACCCGCGCCGTCCGTGTTCACCACGCCGCGCGGCCTGGAATTGGTCGGCCCGCGGGCTTTCGGCTTCGACTTCGACTATCGCTCGGTCTTCGCATAGAAAATTGATATGAAACACATCGGCATCGACGTAGGCGGCACCAACACGGACGCCGTATTTGTGCGGGACGACCAGGTCCTGGGCGCGGTCAAGTCGCCCACCACTTCGGACGTGACCACGGGCGTGCGCCGCGCGCTGGCAGCGCTGATCCAGGCCTGCCCCGAGGCCGGCAGCCCGGACGCGGTGATGATAGGCACCACGCACTTCACCAACGCGGTGGTGCAGCGGCGCGACCTGGAACCGGCGGCCGCGCTGCGCGTCTGCCTGCCGGCGGCGGCATCGCTGCTGCCGTTCTGCGACTGGCCCGAGGACCTGGCGCAGAAGGTCAATGGCGGCACCTATCTGGTGCAGGGCGGCCATGAATTCGACGGCCGCGAGCTCATGCCGCTGGACGAAAAAGCGGTGCGCGACGCGGCCCGCGCCATCCGCGCATCGGGCGTTTCGACCGTCGCGATCAGCGGCGTGTTCTCGCCCCTGATCGGCACGGCCGAACTGCGCGCCGGCGAAATCCTGCTGCAGGAACATCCCGACTGCCGCATCACCTATTCGCACCAGCTCGGCCGCATCGGCCTCCTGGGCCGCGAGAACGTGGCGCTGCTGAACGCGACCCTGATCGACCTGGCGCACAAGACCACCGACGCTTTCGTTCAGGCCTTGGCCGACAGCGGCATCCGCGCGCCGCTGTTCCTGACGCAGAACGACGGCACCGTCACGCTGGCGGAAAATGCGCGCGATTTCCCGGTGCATTCGTTTGCCTCTGGCCCCACCAACTCGATGCGCGGCGCGGTGTTCCTGGCCTCGATCAACGACGCGGTGGTGTGCGACGTGGGCGGCACTACTGCCGACGTCGGCTGCGTGCAGAACGGCTTCCCGCGCCAGGCCAACAATATGGTCGAGGTGGGCGGCGTGCGCACCGCGTTCCGCATGCCCGACCTGCTGTCCATCGGGGTGGGCGGCGGCACGCTGGTCGATCCGCAAACCTTGCAGGTCGGTCCCGTCAGCGTCGGCCACCGGCTGCTCGAAGAGGCGCTGGTGTTCGGCGGCAAGCAGCTGACCTGCACCGACATCGCCGTGGCCGCGGGCCTGGCGGACATCGGCGACCGTTCGCGCGTGGCGCATCTGGATCCCGCCATGGTGCGCGGCGCGCTGGCGCGCATCCACGAGGCCATCTCCGAAGCCTGCGACCGCATGAAGAGCGATGCGCGCGAAGTGCCGCTCATCGCGGTGGGCGGCGGTTCCGTGCTGATTCCCGACCACGTGGCGGGCTTCTCGGAAGTGGTGCGGGTGCCGAACCACGCTGTTGCCAACGCGGTCGGCGCGGCCATTGCCCAGGTGTCCGGAGAAGTGGACCAGATCTTCACCAACCTGGGCCGCGAGGAACTGCTGGAGCGCGCGCGCGCCATCGCCGTGGAACGGGCCGTGGCCGCGGGCGCGGACGCGGATACCGTCACCGTCATCGAACAGGAAGACATTCCCCTGGCCTACCTGCCCGGCAACGCCGTGCGGGCGCGCGTGCGGGTGGTGGGCGAGATCGCGGGCAGGGCGCACTAGCGCGCCGCGGCTTCCCGTCAGCAAGGTTTCAGGGCGGCCCGCAGGCCGTCCGCGATCCAGCCGGCAGTGGCTTCACTGCCGGCTTTTTGCTTTCCGGCGCTCGGAAAGTTCGCCGCGGCGGGCGAAATTGTCTTTCCAAGAATACGAAATGTTATATCATCCGAAAATTAGATGAAACGTTATAACATTTGAAAGAGGGCGATGATGAATGGCAAGAAATCGGGCTTGCGCAGGGAACGCGGCGGCAGGGCGGCCCTGCGGGCGGGGCGCAGCGGCGCGCTGAAACCGCTGGTCTGCGCGCTGATGCTGGCCGCGCCCGCCGCGCAGGCGGAGGACGCCGCGGCGGAGCGCGCTGGCGCCAGGACGCTGGCTCCGATCACGGTATCCGCCAATCCGCTGGGCCTGGACCTGAACAGCACCACGCTGCCGGCCTCGGTGCTGGAAGGCGATGAGCTGATCGAACAGCGCAACGGTACCCTGGGCGATACGCTGAAGAACCTGCCCGGCGTCAACAGCGACACCTTCGGCGGCGGTGCGAGCCGCCCCGTGATCCGCGGCCAGACGGCGCCGCGCGTGAAGGTGCTGTCCGATGGCTCCGAGGTGATGGATGCCTCCAGCATTTCTCCCGACCACGCGGTGACCGTGGAGCCGCTGCTGGCCGAGCGCATCGAAGTGCTGCGCGGCCCCGCCACGCTGCTGTATGGCGGCGGCGCGATCGGCGGCGTGGTCAACGTGGTGGACAAGAAGATCCCGACCGCCGTGCCCGAGAAAGGCATAGAGGCCGAGGCCGAATTGCGCGGCGCGACCGGCACCAAGGAACGCTCAGGCGCGGTGGGCATCACCGCGGGCGAAGGGCAGTTCGCGGTGCGGGTGGAAGGCCTGAAGCGCCGCACCAGCGATTACGACGTGCCGGACTGGCCGGGCGGCAAGCTGGAAGGCTCGTATAGCGAATCGACGCAGGGCACCGTGGGCATGTCGTGGATCACGCCGCGCGGCTATGTCGGCCTGGCGTTCACCCACCTGGAAAGCAAGTACGGCCTGCCTGGACACAACCACGAATACGAAGGCTGCCATCCGCATGGCACGCACCTGCACTGCGGCGGCCATGACCATGACCACGGCGAAGAGGGCCATGAGCACGGAGGCGGCGACGTGCCCTACGTCAAGCTGCGCAGCAACCGCGTGGACCTGCGCGCCGAATACCAGGACCCGTTCGCGGGCTTCGAGAAGATCCGCGTGCGCGGCGGGCTGACCGACTACCAGCACGACGAGATCGAAGGCGGACAGGTCGGCACCCGCTTCAAGAACAAGGGCTACGACATGCGCGTCGAATTGCAGCACAAGCCGATAGCCGGCTGGCGCGGCGTGGTGGGCTTGCAGAACGCCTACAGCGACTTCCGCGCCGACGGCGAGGAGGCCTTCCTGCCGCGCAGCAAGACGCGCTCTTACGGCCTGTTCGTGCTGGAGGAATACCAGTTGAACGACTGGCGCTTCGAACTGGGCGCGCGTCAGGACTGGCAGCGCATCTCGCCCACGGGTGGCGCGCAGCGCAGCAGCCTGTCCGGCACTTCGCTGTCGGCCGCGGCCATCTGGGATTTCGCGCCGCAATACTCGGTGGCCCTGTCCCTGTCGCGCTCGCAGCGCCTGCCCACCGCGCAGGAGCTGTACGCCGATGGCGTGCACCTGGCCACCAACACCTACGAACTGGGCAACGCCGACCTGGGCCGCGAGACATCGCACAATATCGACCTGACCCTGCGCAAGCATTCCGGCGATACGACGTTCTCGGCCAGCGTGTTCCACAACCGCGTGAAGAACTACATCTACGCCAACACGCTGGACCGCTACGAGGACTTCCGCCTGATCGAGTACACGCAGCGCGACGCCGAATTCACGGGCGTGGAAGGCGAGCTGCGCCACCAGTTCACGCCGGTGTTCTCGGCCGCCGTGTTCGGCGACTATGTGCGCGGCAAGCTGACCGGCGGCGACGGCAACCTGCCGCGCATCCCGGCGGCGCGCGCTGGCGTGCGCGCCAACATGAAGTGGCAGCAGTGGTCGGGCGGCGTCGAGTACGCGCGCGTGTTCGCGCAGAAGGACATCGCCGCCTACGAGGAAAGCACGCCCGGCTACAACATGGTGAACGCGGTAGTGGCCTACCGCGGCCAGTACGGCGCCACCGGCTATGAGGTCTATCTGCGCGGCACCAACCTGCTGAACAAGCCGGCCTACAACCATGCGTCCTTCATCTCGACGGTGGCGCCGCTGCCCGGACGCAGCGTGCTGCTCGGCGTGCGCATGACGTACTGATCCAGCGGCCCGCCGCCGGATTCCGCCATGGCGGGACGGGGAAATCCCGTCCCGCCATTTTTTCGTTCTACGGGTAGACCCCGATGCCCGGCTTGTTGACGGACCCGAAAGCCATTCCTAGAATCAAATTTGTGATCACATATCAAAAATATCAATTAAGGGACGCAGCATGGCCCAACACGGACTGTTCGATCTTCAGGACAAGGTTGTACTGATCACCGGTGCGGCAGGCGGTATCGGCGCCGCGCTCAGCCGGGCATATGCCCAGGCGGGCGCGACGCTGGTGCTGACCGACCTGGCGGGGGAAAAGCTCGACGCGCTGGCGTCAGGGCTGCGCGAATCCGGCGTCAAGACTGGAAGCTACGCGCTGCACGTGGAAGACCGCGCCGCCTGCGCCGCGGTGGTCGACGAAGCGGTGGCCGCCTTCGGCGGGGTGGACGTGCTGGTGAACTGCGCCGGCGTCAATACCCGCATGCGTCCGGAGCAGTACGCCGAAGACGTGTGGGACCGCATCATCGATATCAATCTGAAGGGCAGCTTCAACATGTGCCAGGCCGT
This sequence comes from Achromobacter anxifer, assembly GCF_903652925.1. Lineage (GTDB taxonomy): Bacteria > Pseudomonadota > Gammaproteobacteria > Burkholderiales > Burkholderiaceae_B > Achromobacter > Achromobacter anxifer. The sequence goes on from NZ_CAHLAR010000001.1 coordinate 255,690, forward strand.
GTACGCGTCCATGCAGGCGCGCGGCAAGGGCAAGATCATCAACATCGGCTCCATCCTGGCCCTGGCGTCCAACGCCATGACGGCGGCCTACTCGGCCAGCAAGGGCGGGGTGCTGCAGCTGACCCGTTCGCTGGCTTGCGCCTGGGCGGCCGACGGCATCACCGTCAACGTGATCCAGCCCGGCTGGATCGACACGGCGCTGTCGCGCCAGGCGCGGGTGGACATCCCGGGCCACGCGGAGCGCGTCGTGGCGACCACGCCCATGGGTCGCTGGGGCGAACCGGAAGACCTGGTCGGCCCCGCCCTGTTCCTGGCCAGCGCCGCGTCCGACTTCATGACGGGCGCCAGCGTGGTGGTGGACGGCGGCGTGACCGCGCACATCTGAACGCCGCGCGGCGGACGCAAGGCACAACGAGGGGACGGCATGCAACTCGAGGAACTCCGGCAGAAGACGCCGGTGCACGAACTGGTGGTGGAAGAGAGCGACTGGGCGCGGCTGACGCGCGCCGAGGCGCTGCGCCTGACGACGCTGTTCCTGGCCGCGCGCCGCTTCGAGGAAAAGATCCTGCAGCTGGACAAGCTGAACCTGGTGCACGGGCCGGCGCATTCCAGCATCGGCCAAGAAGGCGCCGCCGCCGGCTGCATCGCGGCGCTGCCCGTCGACACGCTGATGAACGGCACGCACCGCGCGCATCACCAGTGCATCGCCAAGGCCGTCAACGCGCTCTACGACGACGGCCTGGATCCGTCCGCGGCCGGCCTGACGCTGCGCATGCACCAGGAAATCCAAGGCATGATGCATGAAATCCTGGGCCTGAAGGACGGCTGGACGGGCGGGCGCGGCGGTTCCATGCACCTGCGCCGCGCGGAGCTCGGCATCATGGGCACCAACGCTATCGTCGCGGGCGGCATACCCATCGCCTGCGGCCATGCCTACGCGGAAAAGCAGCGCGGCTCGGGCAAGACCATGGTCACGTTCTTTGGCGACGGCGCGGTGCATCAGGGCGCCACCCACGAAGCCATGAACCTGGCGGCGCTGTATGGCCTGCCCATGATCTTCTTCCTGGAGAACAACAAGTACGCCGTGTCCATGAGCGTGGAGCAATCCACCTTCGAGACCGAGCTGCTGACGCGGCCGCAGGGCCACGGCATCGCGGGCGTCAAGGTGGACGGCATGAATCCGTTCGCCACCTGGCTCGCCACCCGCTGGGCGCAGGAGCACATTGTCCGCACCGGGCGGCCGGCCTTTATCCTGGCCGAGGTCTACCGCTACTACCACCAGAGCTCGTCGATCCCGGGCAGCGCCTTCGGCTACCGCACGCGCGAAGAGGAAAACGCCTGGAAGGCGCGCGACCCCTGGTTGTTCCTGCAACAGGAGCTGAAGGCGCGCGGCATTCTGCGCGAGGACGAGCTGTCCGCCGTGGACGCGGCGGTGACGGACGCGGTGGAGGCGGCCGCTGCCTCCTGCATCGAAGGCACGGGCTCGTCGGCCCGCATACGCGCCGGCCTCTGGCCCGCGGCCGCCAGCGTGGACGAACACCTCAATAGCGACATGTCGGAGTTCGAAGGCGTGCTCTATGCCGAGGCGGAGGATTACGCCGACGAAGAGATGGAACCCCTGTCCTATATCGAGGCGATCGCGCGGGCCATGGGCGCGCGCATGGCCGAGGACGAGACCATCCATGTGTTCGGCGAGGACGTGGCCAACATGGGCGGCGGCACGGTCGGCGCCACCCGTGGGCTGACCGAGACCTACGCCGGACGGCTGGTGAACACGCCGATCACCGAGAACGGCTTCTGCGGCCTGGCCACCGGCGCGGCGCTGTCGGGCCTGAAGCCCGTGGTCGAGCTGATGTACAGCGACTTCTTCCTGGTGGCGGGCGACCAGCTGCTGAACCAGGCCGGCAAGATCCGCCATCTGTTCAACGGCACGGCCGAGGTGCCGCTGGTGCTGCGCGCGCGCATTCCCGGGCCGGAAGGCTATGGCTCGCAGCATTCCATGGATCCGGCAGGCGTGTTCGCGCTGTTTCCCGGCTGGCGCATCGTGGCGCCGTCCAACGCCTTCGACTACGTGGGCCTGATGAATTCAGCGCTGCGCTGCAAGGACCCGGTGCTGGTCATCGAGCCGCAGCAGCTGCACAAGCGCAAGACGCCGGTGCCCACGAACCTGGACTACTACATCCCCATCGGCCGCGCCAAGCGCGTGCGCGAGGGCGACCAGATCACGCTGCTGACGACCCTGACCATGGTGGAGGAATGCTGCCGGCTGGTGGACGAGGCGGGCATACGCGCCGACGTCATCGATCTGCGCACGCTGTCGCAGCGCGACATCGATTACGACACCATCGGCCGTTCCGTCATGAAGACGGGCCGCGTCGCCATCGTCGAGCAGACCACGCGCGGCGCCAGCCTGGGCGCGCTGATCGCCGACGAAATCCAGCGGCGCTACTTCGATTACCTGGACCAGCCGGTCAAGCGCGTCACCGGCCGCTGGGCGCCACCCGTGGTGTCGCAGGCGCTGGAGCGCGCCGCGCTGGCAGGCGAGGACGACATCCGCGCCCTGATCCGCGAAATGCAGGCCGACAGCGCGCTGTCGGCGGCGCAACAGGAGCAAGTCCATGCCGCGCGCGCTTGAGGGCAAGACCATACTGATCACCGGCGCGGCCGGCGGCATCGGCCGCGCGACCGCAGAGGTCTGCGGCGAGCAGGGTGCGTCGCTGGTGCTGGCGGACCGCGAGCCGCCCCAGGAGCTGGTTGCGCAGCTGCAAGCCCAGGGAGTGCCGGCGCGCGCCATCGCCTTCGACGTTATGGACCGGGCTGCCGCCGAGGCCGCCGTGGCGGACATCGAGCGCTTGGACGCGCTTGTGGCCAATGCGGGTTATTGCCCCTGGGACGACTGGAACGAGGCAGGCTGGGACGAGGTCTTCCATCAAGTCATCGACGTCAACCTGCTGGGGCTGATGCACCTGACGCGCGCCGCGCTGGCGAAGATGAGCGCGCAGGGCGCGGGCCGCATGGTGCTGGTGTCTTCCGTGGCGGCGCGCATGGGCGGACTGGCCGCCAGTCCGCACTATGTCGCGGCCAAGGGCGGCACGCACGCTTTCGTCAAATGGCTGGCCCGCAAGGCGGCCGATTCCGGCGTCACCGTCAATAGCGTCGCGCCCGGCGCGACCGAGACGGGAATGACCCGGGGGCAGACCTTCGATGCGAATAGAATTCCGCTGCGGCGCATTGCCCGGCCTCGCGAAATCGCCTTGCCCATCGCCTTTCTCTGTTCCGATGGCGCGAGCTACATCTGCGGCGCCACCCTGGACGTGAACGGTGGCGTCTACATGAATTGAGACGACATGGACAACAGCACACTGGAAGGCTTGCTCGACAAGCAGGAACGCATCACCGTCGCGGACCAGATCTATCAACGGACTCGTGAACTCCTGATGAGCGGCGCGGTGCCGCCGGGAGAGAAAGTCACCTTGCGCGGCCTGGCCGCGGTGCTGAACACCAGCCCCATGCCGGTGCGCGAAGCGGTCAACAAGCTGGTCGCCGAAGGCGCGCTGGAAATGCTGCCCAGCCGAGGCTTGCGCGTGCCCAAGCCGGGGCTGACCAAGTTCCGCGAGATCGTGCGCATCCGCTGCTGCATGGAAGGCTTCGCCGCGGCCGAGGCCGCCAAGATCATGACGGACGCGACGGTGGCGCGCATCCAGCGCCATTCCGACGAGTTCGACAAGCTGGGGCACCAGCGCAAGATCGACACCCTGAAGACCATCGAGGCCAACCGCAACCTGCATTTCACGCTGTACGAGGCGGCCGGCATGCCCTTGCTGGTGACCATGATCGAGAACATCTGGCTGCAGATCGCGCCGCTGTTCTCGCTGAGCATGGGCAGCACGGACCGCAAGTCCGAAAGCTGGGAATCCTTCAGCCACCACGCCGCGCTGCTGGACGCCCTGAAGCGCCGCGACGCCGAAGGCGCGCGCGCGGCGATCGTGGCGGATATCTCGGACGCGGCCCTGTACATCGAGAAAACAGGCAACCTGGCCACTACATAGAGCGAACAAGACATGGATATCGAGGTCGTGATGCCCGCCATCGGCGCGGGCACAACGCAGGGCAAGATACTGCAGTGGTTGAAGCAGTCCGGCGACACGGTCAAGGTGGGCGATATCCTGGCCGAAATCGAAACCGACAAGGCCGTCATAGAACTGGAAGCGCTGGACGACGGCGTGCTGGACCGCATCCATGTGCCCGCGGGCGATACCGAGGTGCCGGTGGGCGACGTCATTGCGACGCTGCTGCGTCAGGGCGGCGCGGCGCAGTTGCCCGCCAGCCAGCCGTCTGCGCCCGCGGTCGCGAATCCGCCGGCTGCGGACTCCCTGGCCGCGAACTCCCCGGCTGCCGCGCGTCCTGCCGTTACGGCCGCCCCGCAGCCCGAGGCTCGTGCGGGCCTGGCGGAGCAGCGCCTGTTCGCCAGCCCATCGGCGCGGCGCCTGGCGCGCGCGCTGGGCGTGGACCTGCATGCGCTGTCCGGCAGCGGCCCGAACGGCCGCATCGTGCGGGTCGATATCGAAAACGCCGCCGCGACGCAGCCCGCGAAGTCTGCCGCCGAGTTCGCCGCGCCAGTCTCTGGCGCCGAAGCGCCGCAGCACACCCGATCGCAAACTCAACCGCAAGTCCAGCCGCAAATCCAGCCGCACACCCCCATGCGCGCCACCATCGCGCGCCGCCTGGTGCAATCCAAGCAGCAGGTGCCGCACTTCTACCTGACGGTGGATTGCCGCATGGACGCGCTGCTGGCCGCCCGCGCAGCGCTGAACGCGCGTAGCGAGTCCGCGCGCGAGCCCATGCGCCATTCCCTGAATGACCTGCTGGCGATGGCGGTGGCACGGGCCGTCGGCCAGGTTCCGGCCGTCAATGCGCAATGGACGGACGAGGGCATCGTGCAGCTGGGCGAGGTGGATCTGAGCATCGCGGTGGCGCTGGAGTCCGGACTGATCACGCCCATCGTGCGCAACGCGGACAAGAAGTCGCTGCGCGAGATCTCCACCGAGATCGCGCAGCTGGCGGAACAGGCCCGCCGCGGCCGGCTGCGGCCCGAACAATACGAAGGCGGCAGCCTGACGCTGTCGAACCTGGGCATGCATGGCGTGCGCGAATTCGCTGCCATCATCAATCCTCCCCAAAGCGCCATCCTGGCCGCGGGCGCCGTGGTCAGGCAGCCTGTGGTCGACGGCGACGACATCCGCGTGGGCCACGTCATGAGCCTGACGTTGTCGGCCGATCACCGCGTGGTGGACGGCGCGCTGGGCGCGCGCTTCCTGGGGGCGGTAAAGCAATTGCTGGAGAATCCGATCGAATTGATTCTCTAGCGTCCTGGGCGGGACCTGGACGATTTCCACGGCATCAGCGCGCAGGGTGGACCGCGAACGGCGCACAGACCGATGGCGGAAGCAAGTCGAAGCAGCATTACACCTAGTCAGGAGACAAAGTAATGAGTAAGCAGAAGCAGCTAATCCGCATTGCCTGCGCGGCCGCCTTCGTGGCCCTGGCGCCCGGCGCCTGGGCGCAGGCCGACATCAAGATCGGCTACAACAGCGACATGTCCGCCAGCGGCTCCGCCGACTTCGGCGTGTCGGCCCTGTCCGGGGCGCGGCAGGCCGCCGAGGAGATCAATGCGGCGGGCGGCGTGCTGGGCCGCAAGCTGGTCATCGTGCCGCGCGACGACGTGGGTTCGCCGCCCAAGTCGATCCAGAACACCAACGAACTCGTGGACAACGAGAAGGTCGTGGCGATGCTGGGAGGGGTGAACTCCGGCAACATGCTGGCCTGGCTGCACATCGTGCAGCAAAAGAAGGTGCCGACGATATCGCCGTCGGCCACGGCCACCGAGATCACCAACCGCTACAGCAAGGAGCCGGCCAACTACATCTTCCGCGTGTCCATGCGCGACCTGGACCAGATCACGCTCCTGGCCGCCTACGCCGCCAAGGCCACCAAGAACCAGAAGATCGCCATCATCGCCGACACCACAGGCTACGGGCAGCAGGGCGCCAAGGATGCGGCGCATGTGCTCGGCCTTTACGGCATCACGCCCGTGGCCAACGAGAAGTTCGGTCCCAAGGACACGGACATGTCGTCGCAGCTGAACAAGATCAAGGCCGCTGGCGCGGACACGGTCATCGTCTATGCGCTGGCCGACGCCAACGGCCACCTGATGCGCAGCCAGGAGAAGATCAATTACTTCCCGGTCACGCTGGGCTCCTGGGCCAACCTCAGCCCGCCGTTCCTGCGCATCGCCGGGCCGGAGCTGGCCAGGAAGATGATCTTCACCGCCTCCATCACCGAGGACTCCACGCCGCAATCGCGCGCGCTCTACGACGCCATCATCAAGAAGGACGGCAAGCTGCCGACCTATGTGTTCGCGGCGCACGCCTATGACTCGGTCAAGATCCTGGCAGCGGCGATGACACAGGCCAATTCCACGGACGGCGAGAAGGTGCAGCAGGCGCTGGACAAGCTGGGCAAGGTGGACGGCGTGATCAAGACCTACGCGCCGGCCTTCACCAAGGAAAACCACGAAGCGCTGTCCTACCGCGATTTCCGCCTGGTGCGCTGGATCGACGGCAAGGTGGTCACGGTGGACGACGAGGTCAGCCGCGGCATCAAGCCCGACGAGCTCAAGCAGTAGGGCCGGGGCAGGCGCCGGCCCGGCGTTCAGGGCTGGCGCTTGCTGAGGTGGTTGACGAACAGCTTGGCGGCGGTGGGCAGGGCGTCGAAGGAGCGCACGCAGATCTGGATCTGGCGCCGCGCCCAGGGTTCGGTCAGCGCAATGATGCGGATGTCGAACATGGCCGAGTAACGGCGGGCGATGTCCAGCGGCAGCACGCCTATGCCCAGCCCCGAGTTCACCATGAAGCACAGCGCGTCGAAGCCGGTGACCTGCACCTTGAGCTGGATGTTGCGCTTTTCATCGCTGGCCGCGTTGGACAGGATGCGGTTGATGGCGCTGCCGCGGTGCAGCCCGACGAAATCGTATTCCAGCGCGTCGGCGAATCGAAAGCCCGGCTTGTCCTGCAGGGGATGGTCGGCGGGGACCACCAGCGCCAGCGTGTCTTCGCGGTAGGGGTGGATCTCCACGTCGTGGTCGGGCGCGGTGCCCGAGAAAATGCCGACGTCCGCCGCGTTCTCGGCCACCGATTTGATGATGGTCGAGGTGATTTTCTCTTCCAGGTCGACCTGCACGTTGGGATAGTCGTTCAGGAAGAGCTTGATGTCCTGGGGCAGGAACTGGGTGATCGCGGAAATATTGGCGTGCACCCGGATGAAGCCGCGCAGGCCGCGCGAGTAGTCCCGCATGTGCACGGCGATCTCGTCGAGTTCGTGCAGGGCGCGCCGCGCCATGGTGGACAGCGCGATGCCGGCCGGCGTGGGGCGGATGCCCTTGTTGGTGCGGATGAGCAGCCGGATCTTGAGGTTCTCTTCCAGCTCGCTGATCCGCTTGCTGATGGCGGCCGCGGCGATGTGTTCGTGTTCGGCCGCCGCCGCGATGGTGCCTTGCTCGACCACGCTGATGAAGAGCTTGAGGGAGGTGGGATCGAGGCGCATGGAGGGACGGACGGAAAAGCGGACGAGAGGGCCCATTGTAGCCAGGCGCGGGTTTGTCATCGCGTATGGCGATGGCGGCATCGCTAATGACTGCTGTTGCGCAGGCCGCCGCCAGGGCTATCCTCCCCAAAAAATTTCGCCCGGCCCCCAGCGCGGACCGTGCGGAGCATGACGGATGGAGCGCGAGACAAATGAATCTGCAGAATAGCCAGCTGCTGCGGCAGCAGGCCTACATCGGCGGCGCCTGGTGCGACGCCGACAACGGCGCCATCATCACGGTGCGCAATCCCTTTGACGCCAGCGTGCTGGGCACGGTGCCCAATCTGGGTCAGACCGAGACCGCCCGCGCCATCGCGGCAGCCGATGACGCCCTGCCCGCGTGGCGGGCCAGGACCGGCAAGGAGCGCGGCGCCATCCTGCGCAAATGGCATGCGCTGATCGAGGCGCACGCCGACGACCTGGCGCTGCTGCTGACCCTGGAACAGGGCAAGCCGCTGGCCGAGGCCCGGGGCGAGCTGAATTACGCGCTGTCCTTCGTGGAATGGTTCGCGGAAGAGGCCAAGCGCGTCTATGGCGACGTGCTGCCCCATACCCGCGGCGACCAGCGCATGCTGGCCATCCGCCAGCCCGTGGGCGTGTGCGCGGCCATCATCGCCTGGAACTTCCCCTCGGCGCTGGTCACGCGCAAGGTCAGCCCGGCGCTGGCCGCCGGCTGCACGGTGGTGCTCAAGCCGTCCGAGCTGACGCCGTTCACCGCGCTGGCGCTGGCCTGGCTGGGCGAGCAGGCCGGCATTCCGCCCGGCGTGCTCAACGTGGTCATCGGCGACCCCGCGCCCATCGGCACGGAGCTGACGCAGAACCCCACGGTGCGCAAGCTGACCTTCACCGGCTCCACCCAGACGGGCCGGCTGCTGATGCAGCAGAGCGCCTCCAACATCAAGAAGCTGTCGCTGGAACTGGGCGGCAACGCACCCTTCATCGTGTTCGAGGACGCCGACCTGGACGAGGCCGTGCAAGGCCTGGTGCTGTCCAAGTTCCGCAACGCCGGCCAGACCTGCGTATGCGCCAACCGCGTCTATGTCCACGCCAGCGTGGCCGACGCCTTCAACGACAAGCTGCTGACGGAAATGCGCCGCATGAAGGTGGGCGGCGGCCTGGAAGAGGGCGTCACGCAGGGGCCGCTGATCGACCAGCGCGCCGTCGACAAGGTGACCCGCCTGGTGGCTGACGCCACCGCGCGCGGCGCGCGCCTCCTGGCGGGCGGCAAGCTGCGCGAGCCGGGCACGCTGCTGTATGAGCCGACCCTGCTTGCCGGCATCACCGACGCCATGGAGCTGGCGCATGAAGAGATCTTCGGCCCGGTGGTGGGCATCAGCACCTTCGAATCCGAAGCCGCCGTGCTGGCGCGCGCCAACGACAGCGCCTCGGGCCTGGCCGCGTATTTCTACACCGCCAACCTGGAACGGGTCTGGCGCATGATGGAAGGGCTGGAATACGGCATCGTCGGCGTGAACACCGGCGCCGTGTCCAACGAGGTCGGCCCGTTCGGCGGCATCAAGGAGTCGGGCGTGGGCCGCGAGGGTTCCAAGTACGGCATCGAAGAGTTCCTGGAAATCAAGTACGTCTGCCTTGCCGGCAAGTCGTTCAACGCGATTCCCTGACGCCTGCGGACCCCAGCCATGAGCCAAGCACAGCAGCCTTCCCTCCGCGACGCGGATCAGTTCGATTATGTGATCGTGGGGTCCGGCGCGGCCGGCTCCATTCTGGCCAACCGCCTGAGCGCGGACGGCTCCACGGTCTGCGTGCTGGAGGCCGGCCCGCCGGACCGCAGCCCCTACCTGCACATCCCCGCCGGCTTCATCAAGGCGGTGTTCAACAAGAAATACGCCTGGCAGTTCTCCAGCGAGGGCACGGTCCAGACCAACGGACGGCGCGTGCCGATTCCGCAGGGCCGAACCCTGGGTGGGTCTACTTCCATCAACGGCCTGGTCTACAACCGCGGCCAGGCGGCCGACTTCGATCATTGGGCAGCGTTGGGCAATACCGGCTGGTCCTATGACGAGGTGCTGCCGTACTTCAAGTCCATGGAACGGCGCGTGGGCGGTGACGACCGCTATCGCGGCCGCAAGGGCGAGCTGCCGGTTACCGACATAGACTGGATCCACCCGCTGTGCGAAGCCTTTATCGCTGGCGCGGTGGAGCAGGGCATTCCCCGCAATCCCGACTACAACGGCGCCGAGCAGGCCGGCGTGGGCTATTTCCAGCGCACCATAGCCCGCGGCTGGCGCATGAGCACGGCCAAGTGCTTTCTCAAGCCCGCCATGGGCCGCAAGAACCTGGAAGTGCGTACCTACGCCCAGGCTACGCGCATCCTGTTCGACGGCGGCAAGGCTGTTGGCGTGGCGTACTGCCATCCCACGCATCCTGCACAGGTCCGCGCGGTGCGAGCGCGCCGCGAAGTGATCGTGTCCTGCGGCGCGATCAACACGCCCAAGCTGCTGCAGCTGTCGGGCCTGGGGCCGGCGGACCTGCTGCGCCAGCACAACATCGACGTGGTGTGCGACCTGCCGGGCGTGGGCGAGAACCTGAGCGACCACTATTCGGTGCGGGTCGTGGCGCGGGTCAAGAACAGCCAGACCATGAACCAGCTGGTCAAGGGCCTGAGCCTGGCCGGCCAGATCAGCCGCTGGCTGATGAAGCGGCCCAGCATCATGGCGCTCAGCCCGTCGCTGCTGCACTATTTCTGGAAGTCCACGCCGGACCTGGCGCTGCCCGACCTGCAAGGCGTATTCACGCCCGCCAGCTACAAGGAAGGCTATGTGGGCATGCTGGACGATTTCCCCGGCATGACCGCGGGCGTCTGGCAGCACCGTCCCGAGAGCCGCGGCCAGGTGCGCATCCGTTCGGCGGATCCGCTGCAGGACCCCGTGATCCTGGCCAATTACCTGGAAAACGAGCGCGACCAGATGACCCTGGTGCGCGGCATCCGGCTTGCGCGCCAGCTGCTGCGTTCGCAGGCCTTGGCGCCGTACTTCGACAGCGAGGTGCTGCCCGGCCCGCTGTGCGAATCCGATTCCGAATTGCTGGACTTCGCGCGCCGCTACGGCGTGTCGTCCTATCACGTCAACGGCACGGCCCGCATGGGCCAGGCCGATGACAAGTACGCGGTGGTCGATCCCCAGCTGCGGGTGCACGGCGTCGGCAATCTGCGCGTCATCGATTCCTCGGTGATGCCGGCCATGCCGTCGGCCAACATCTGCGCGGCCACCATGATGATCGGCAACAAGGCCGCCGACCTCATCAAACAATCCTGAATTGCCAATCAGCGGTCACCAGAGTGATCCAGAAGGAGACAAGATGTACCTCAAGCATTTCCCCAAAACGATCAAGGCCCTGCTGCTGGCGGCGGCGCTCGCGGGCGCCAGCGGCGCCGCGCTGGCCGACGACATCAAGATCGGCTTCAACAGCGACATGTCGGCCACCGGCTCGGCGGACTTCGGCATCTCGGCCCTGGCCGGCGCGCGCCAGGCGGCCGACGAGCTGAACGCGGCCGGCGGCGTGCTGGGCAAGAAGGTCGTCATCGTCGAGCGCGATGACGTGGGCGCGCCGCCCAAGGCCATCCAGAACACCAACGAGCTGGTCGACAACGTCAAGGTCAACGCCATGCTGGGCGGGGTCAACTCCGGCAACATGCTGGCCTGGCTGCACCTGGTGCAGCAGAAGAAGATCCCGACGATCTCGCCGGTGGCCACGGCCACCGACATCACCGGCCGCTACGCCAAGTCGCCGGCCAACTACGTGTTCCGCGTGTCCATGCGCGACCGCGACCAGATCGCGCTGCTGGCGGCCTATGCGGCCCGCGCCAGCAAGAGCGGCAAGATCGCCATCATCGCCGACACCACCGGCTACGGCCAGCAAGGCGCCAAGGACGCGGTCGAGATCCTGGCCCTGCACAAGATCACGCCCGTGGCCAACGAGAAGTTCGGTCCTAAGGACACGGACATGTCGTCGCAGCTGAACAAGATCAAGAGTTCGGGCGCCGACACGCTGATCGTCTACGCGCTGGCGGATTCCAATGCGCACGTGATGCGCAGCCTGGAGAAGATCAGCTATTTCCCGACCACGCTGGCCTCCTGGGCCAACCTGAGCTCGCCGTTCCTGCGCATCGCCGGCCCCGAATTGGCCAGCAAGATGATCTTCACCGCGTCGATCACGGAAGATTCCTCGCCCGAGTCCAAGGCGCTGTACGACACGCTGATGAAGCGCGACGGCCGCGTGCCGACCTACGTCATGGCCGCGCAGGCCTATGACTCGGTCAAGCTCATCGCCGCCGCCATGGAACAGGCCAAGTCGACCGACGGCGAGGCGGTGCAGGCCGCGTTGCAGAACCTGGCCCAGGCCAAGGGCGTCATCAAGACCTACGAAAAGCCGTTCACCGCCGAGAACCACGAAGCGCTGTCGGTGAAGGACTTCCGCCTGGTGCGCTGGATCGACGGCAAGGTGGTGACGGTGGATGACGAGGTCACCCGCGCCATCAAGCCGGAAGACCTGAAGCTGTAAGGCCGCGCGGCATCGACAAGGATCTCTCCCCGGGGCGCCGAGACGTCCCGGGGAGTCATCAATAGGGGGCATCCAGCATGCAAATACTACAAGCCATATTGAGCGGGCTGGCCATGGGCAGCGTCTACGCCCTGGTCGCGTTCGGGTTCAGCATCACGTACACCACGACCAAGACCTTCAACTTCGGGCAGGGCGCGTTCCTGGCGTTGGCCGGCCTGATCGGCATCAGCGCCATCCTGCTGGTCAGCCAGGGCAAGCTGATCGGGTTCCCGAATCCGGAGGACGTGACCTGGGGCACGTTCCTGTTCGCGCTGCTGGCCGCCATGTTGGTGTTGAGCCTGCTGGGCTACGTGCTCTACGTCACCGCCATCCGCCACTTCGTGGGCGAGGCGGGGCTGTCCTGGGTGATGAGCACCATCGGCTTCGGCATCATCATCCAGAACCTGGCGCTGCTGATCTGGGGCCCCGCGCCCATCGCCGTGGCCTCGCCGCTGGGCGAAGGCATCATCACCATCCTGGGCACCGGCGTGCGGCCGCAGGAGATCCTGGTGTTCGGCACCACGCTGGCGCTGATGATCGTGTTCGACTGGGCCTTGCACAAGACCAAGATGGGCAAGGCCGTGCGCGCGGTGGCGTTCAGCAAGACCACCGCCAGCCTGATGGGTATCAATGCCAATGCGGTGGCCATCGCCGTGTTCGCGATCAGTTCGGCGCTGGCCGCGATCGCGGGCGTGATGGTCGCGCCGATCGCGACCGCCTCGGTGTTCGTGGGCACGCTGCTGTCGCTGAAGGCTTTTTCGGCCGCCATCCTGGGCGGGCTGGAAAATCCGCGCGGCTGCATCTTCGGAGGCTTCCTGATCGGGCTGCTGGAATCGCTGATCGGCCTCTGGTATTCGAACCTGCGCGAGATCGCGGTGTTCGCGCTGATCATCGTGGTGCTGTATTTCCGCCCGGCCGGCATTCTCGGCCGCGTGCATGCGGAGAAAGTATGAAGCTCCCAAAAATCCTCATTCCCGTCGTCATCGCGGCGCTGGCCGTCGGCTTCGCCTATTCGGGCCTGAATGACTTCTACCTGCTGATCCTGTTCAACATCGGGATCTATTACATCGCCGCCACCGGCTTCAACATCCTGGTCGGTCAGACCGGGCAGAAGTCGCTGGGCCATGCCGGCCTGTTCGGCGTGGGCGCCTACACGGTGGCGCTGCTGACCGTGAACTACCAGGTCGATCCCTGGCTGGCCCTGGGCTGCGCCGCGGTGGTATCGGCCATTTTCGGCGTGGCGATCGCGATCCCCGCGCTGAAGGTCAAGGGCCCCAGCCTGGCGATGGTCACCATTGCCTTCGGCCTGCTGATCGAGAAGATCGTGTCCGAGTGGACCGACGTCTTCAAGGGGCAGGAAGGCTTCTACGGCATCACCGGCCTGACCTTCGGCGGGGCCACGCTGGACAGCCGCCAGTGGGTGGTGGTGGTCGTGGCGTTGGGCCTGGCGCTGCACGCCATGACCTCGCTGCTGCTCAATGGCCGTTTCGGCCGCGGCTTTGCCGCGGTGCGCACGTCCGAGATCGCGGCCGAGAGCGTGGGCATCAGCGTCTACCGCTTCAAGATCCTGGCCTTCGCCATCAGCGCCATCACCTGCGGCATCGCGGGCGGCCTGGTGGCGCAGCAGAACCAGTACATCAACTCCGACTTCGTCAACTTCAACCTGTCGGTGTTCTTCCTGGTGCTGGTGCTGTTCGGCGGCCGTACGCCGGCGGGCTCGTTCCTGGGCGCGGTGGTGCTGACGGTGATCGACGCCATGCTGGCGCGCTGGCCCGAGGTGCAGCATTTCGCCTACGGCCTGATCCTGCTGTTCGCGCTGTACGCCATGCCGGAAGGTCTGGCGGGCCTGTTGGCCAAGGTCTTGCCCAAGCGCGGCCAGCGCGAGGCGCTGGCGGCCGAGACGGGCGCCGCCGACTGGACGCCCGCGCCTCCGGCTGCCGGTGACGGCGCGGCCGCTGGATTCCTGGAAGTGAAGGACCTGTACAAGGCCTTTGGCGGCGTGGTGCCGACCAACAAGGTGTCGTTCACGCTGGAGCGCGGTTCCGTGGTGTCGCTGATCGGCCCCAACGGCGCCGGCAAGACCACCACGCTCAACCTGTTGTCGGGCCTGGTGGTGCCGGACGCCGGCAGCATCCGCTTCAAGAGCCGCCAGATGGTGGGTCTGTCGCCCAACGAGATCGCCGCGTCGGGCATCGGCCGCACGTTCCAGAACCTGAAGCTGTTCGACGGGCTGAGCGCGCTGGAGAACGTGATGGTGGGCTTTTATCGCGTGCAGCAGTCGAGCTTCTTCTCCAACCTGCTGGGCCTGCCCGGCAGCCTGGCGGAAGAACGGCGCATCCGCCGCCAGGCCTACGCCATTCTCAAATTCTTCGAGCTGGACCGCTATGCGGACGATGCCGCCAACAGCCTGCCCTACGGCCTGCAGCGCCGCCTGGAGATTGCGCGCGCGGTGGCGGCGATGCCGGACCTGCTGCTACTGGACGAACCCGCCGCGGGCCTGAACCCGGCGGAAACGGACCAGCTGACCGAGCTGATCGTGAAGCTCAAGAACATGGGCCTGACCATCCTGCTGATCGAGCACCACATGGATCTGGTCATGGCGATTTCCGACCATATCGTGGTGCTGGACTACGGCGTGAAGATCGCCTCGGGCCTGCCGAACCACATCCAGGAGAATCCGAAAGTCATCGAAGCCTACCTGGGCGCGCCGGCATAGGAGACCGCAATGAGCCGTTTACTGGACATCAAGAACCTGGCGGTCAGCTACGGCGCCGTCAATGCCCTGAAGCAGGTGTCGCTGCATGTGGACACGAACGAGATCGTGACCATCATCGGCGGCAACGGCGCGGGCAAGAGCACCATGATGCGCGCCTTGTCGGGCATCGAGAAATCCACCGGCGACATCGCGTTCGCCGGACAGGACCTGGGTGGGATCAGCGCGCACAAGCGCGTGGGGCTGGGCATCGCCCACGTACCGGAAGGGCGCCAGGTGTTCCCCGACCAGACCGTCTACGACAACCTGATGCTGGGCGCGTTCCTGCGCAAGGAATCGCCGGCGGAACTGGGCGCGGAGATCGAGAGCTGCTTCGCGATGTTCCCGCGCCTGAAGGAGCGCCGCGCGCAGTACGCGGGCACGCTCTCCGGCGGCGAACAGCAGATGCTGGCCATCTGCCGCGCCCTGATGAGCAAGCCGCGCATCCTGATGCTGGACGAGCCGTCGCTCGGGCTGGCGCCGCTGATCGTCGCCGAGATCTTCAAGATCATCAAGTCGCTGAAGGAACGCGGCATGACGATCCTGCTGGTCGAACAGATGGCCAACCAGGCGTTGGCCATTTCCGACCGCGCATATGTCCTGGAAGTGGGCTCCATCGTGATGGAGGGCACGGGCCAGGAGTTGTTGGCCAGCGAGCGCGTGCGCGAGGCCTATCTGGGCAAACACAAGAGCTGACGAGGCAATCATGTCATCCAAACCATTGAGCGGGATCCGAGTGCTGGAGTTGGGCCAGCTGATCGCCGGACCGTTCGCCGCCAAGATGCTGGGCGA
Organism: Achromobacter anxifer; assembly: GCF_903652925.1. GTDB lineage: Bacteria > Pseudomonadota > Gammaproteobacteria > Burkholderiales > Burkholderiaceae_B > Achromobacter > Achromobacter anxifer. The sequence continues at coordinate 271,435 of NZ_CAHLAR010000001.1, forward strand.
ATTCGGCGCCGAGGTCATCAAGATCGAGCCGCCCGGCAAGGGCGACCCGCTGCGCAACTGGCGCCTGATCCACGACGGCACCTCCGTCTGGTGGCAGGTGCAGTCGCGCAACAAGAAGTCGGTCAGCCTGGACCTGCGCAAGTCCGAGGCGCAGGACCTGATCCGGGCGCTGGTCAAGGACATCGACGTGGTGGTCGAGAACTTCAAGCCCGGCACCATGGAAGGCTGGGGCCTGGGCTGGGAAGAGCTGCGCGCCATCAATCCGCGGCTGGTGATGCTGCGCGTGTCGGGCTATGGCCAGACCGGGCCGTACCGCGACCTGCCCGGCTTCGGCGCGATTGGCGAGGCCATGGGCGGCTTGCGCCACCTGAGCGGCGAGCCCGACCGCACGCCGGTGCGGGTGGGCGTGTCCATCGGCGATTCGCTGTCGGCGCTGCATGGCGTCATCGGCATCCTGCTGGCGCTGCGCGCGCGCGACCAGAACGGCACCGGCCAGATGATCGACGTGGCGCTGTACGAGTCCGTCTTCAACATGATGGAAAGCCTGCTGCCCGAGTATTCGGTGTTCGGCGAGATCCGCCAGCCGGCCGGCAGCAGCCTGCCGGGCATCGCGCCCAGCAACGCTTACCGCTGCCAGGACAACAAGTACGTGCTGATCGCCGGCAACGGCGACAGCATCTTCAAGCGCCTGATGGGCGTGATCGGCCGTCCCGATCTGGCCGAGGCGCCGGAACTGGCGAACAACGCCGGGCGCGTGAAGCACGTGGTCATGCTGGATGACGCGATTTCGCAGTGGACCGGCCAGCATCCGCTGGACCTGGTGCTGGCGCGCCTGAACGACGGGCAGATTCCCGCCGGCAAGATCTACGACGTGGCCGACATCGCCGCCGACCCGCACTACCAGGCGCGCGGCATGATCCTGGATGGCACGCTGCCCGACGGCACGCCGGTCCAGGTTCCTGGCATCGTGCCCAAGCTGTCGGAGACCCCAGGCGAAGTGCGCAGCCCCGCGCCCGCCCTGGGCCAGGACACCGACGAGGTGCTGGCCGGCCTGGGCATCGGCGAGGCGCAGCGCCAGGACTGGCGCGCGCGCGGCATCATTTGAGGAACGCAGCCATGACAGGAACCCACGCCGGAACCAGCGCCAGCCGCCCGCGGCTGTACATCCAGGAAGTCGCGCCGCGCGACGGCTTCCAGAACGAAAAGCAGTTCATCGAGACCGAAGACAAGATCGCCTTCATCAACCGGCTGTCCGCCAGCGGCTACGCCAAGATCGAGGCCACGTCCTTCACTTCGCCCAAGGCCATCCCGGCCCTGCGCGACGCTGAAATCGTGATGCACGAGATCGAGCGCAACCCGGATGTCGTCTACACCGTGCTGGTGCCCAACGTGCGCGGCGCGCAGCGGGCGCTGGAATGCAAGGTCGACGAGGTCAATCTGGTGATGTCGGTCAGCGAGACCCACAACCGCGCCAACCTGCGCATGACGCGCGAGCAGTCGTTCGAGCAATTGAGCGACGTGGTCAATGCGGTGCGCGGCAGCCGTGTCGCCATCAATGTGTCGCTGTCCACGGTGTTCGGCTGCCCCATGGAAGGCGACATCAACGCCTTCGAGGTCTTCGAGCTGGTGGGGCGCTTCGCCGCGCTGGGCGTGGATGGCGTGACGCTGTGCGACACCACCGGCATGGCCTATCCCACCCAGGTCGGAAAGATCGGCCGCGAGGTCCGCAAGCTGTTTCCCGCGCTGACCACGACCATGCATTTCCACAACACGCGCGGCATGGCGCTGGCCAACACGCTGACGGCCATCGAGGCGGGCATAGACCGCTTCGACGCATCGCTGGGCGGCCTGGGCGGCTGCCCCTACGCGCCGGGCGCCAGCGGCAACGTCTGCACGGAAGAACTGGTCCACATGCTTGAACTGATGGGCTACGACACCGGCGTGGACCTGGACGCCATACTCGGCGTTGCGGCCACCTTGCCCGCGCTGGTGGGCCACGACATTCCGAGCCAACTGCTCAAGGCGGGTCCGCGCCTGACCCTGCATCCTGCGCCCGATTCCGGCGCCTAGCCTTGCGGCGCTGGCGGGACGGGCGGTTGTGCTAATTTCCATGCATGCCGCCCGCTCCGGAGCCCGCCATGCTGAAGTTCGCCGCCAATCTGTCGATGATGTACACGGAACATGCGTTCCTGGACCGCTATGCGGCCGCCGCGGCGGACGGGTACGCCGGCGTGGAGTGCATGTTTCCCTACTCGGCTCCGGCAGCCTTCGTGCGCGAGCGCATGGACGCGGCGGGCGTGACGCAAGTGCTGTTCAACGCGCCGCCGGGAGTCGCGGCCCGCGGCGATCGCGGCCTGGCCGCGCAGCCGGGACGGCAGGCGGAGTTCCAGGCGGGCATTGAACAGGCGCTGTCGTATGCGACGGCGCTGGCTTGCCCGAACGTCCATGTGATGGCGGGCCTGGTCGCGCCGGGAGCCTCGCGCGAGGCCATGCTGGACTGCTACCGCGAGAACCTCGACTGGGCCGCGCGCCAGGCGCGCTCGACAGGGGTCACGCTGCTGATCGAACCCATCAATACACGCGACATTCCCGGCTACTTCCTGAACCGCCAGGACGAGGCGCATGCCGTCGTGCAGGCGGTCAATGCGCCCAACCTGAAAGTGCAGATGGATCTCTACCACTGCCAGATCGTCGAGGGCGACGTCACCATGAAGCTGCGCGAATACCTGCCTACCGGGCGGGTCGGGCATCTGCAGATCGCCGGCGTGCCGCTGCGCCAGGAACCCGACCGCGGCGAGCTGGACTACGGCTGGATATTCAACGTGCTGCGCGAGCTGCAATACGGCGGCTGGATAGGCTGCGAGTACCGCCCGGTCGCTGGCACCTCCGCCGGCCTGCGCTGGCTGGCCGCCGCCCGCACCTGAATTCCGTGCCGACACGGAGCGTGGACATTTCCCCTGATGTTTTCCCGCATTCCTGGTCCGGCGATAAGTAGTTAATGTGTTAAATAAATAAGCAGGCTGTGGAGACAGACATGTTCAAAGGCATTTTGCAGCGCGCCTTGCTGGCGGCGGCGTTGGCCGGCGTGGCGGCGATTCCGGGCCAGGTCGCGGCGGCCGGGTTTCCCGATCACCCCATCCGCTGGTTGGTGCCGTTCAGCGCCGGCGGCGGCAGCGACATCGCCACCCGCATCGTCGCCAGGCATGTCGGCGATGCGCTGGGGCAGCCCGTGGTGGTTGAAAACCGTCCGGGCGCCGCCACCATCGTCGCCGCGCAGGAAACCGCGCGCGCCGCGCCCGACGGCTACACCCTGCTGACCGCGGGAATGAGCACGCTGGCGCTGAATCCCTGGCTGTACCAGAAGCTGCCCTACGATCCGCAGAAGGACCTGACCCCGGTCTCGACCCTGGTGTCGCTGCCCATCGTGCTGGTGGTGTCGCCGGAATCGCAGATGCACACGCTGGCGGACGTGACCGCTTACCTGAAAAGCGACAAGCCGGGCAGCTATGCGTCCCTGGGCGTGGGCAGCCCCCATCACCTGGCGATGGAGCTGTTCCTGGATACCATCCATGGCCGCGCCACCGCCATTCCGTACAAGGGCACGCCGCCCGCCTTGCAGGACGTAGCGTCCGGCGTGGTGCCGATGATGATGGCGGATCTGGCCGCCGCGCGCCCCTTGATCCAGGCGGGCAAGCTGCGCGCCATCGCCGTGCCCGCTGCGCAACGGTCCGGCCAACTGCCGCAGGTGCCGACCTTCGCCGAGGCGGGCGGTCCGGCCTTCGAGGCCGCGGCCTGGCAGGGCGTGGTCGCACCGGCGGGCACGCCGGCTCCGGTGGTCGAAAAGCTGAGCCAGGCCATCGCCCAGGCCCTGCGCGCGCCGGAAGTGGCCGAGCAGCTCAAACTGCAGGGCATGGAGCCCACCGGCAGCACGCCACAGGCGTTCACCGACTATGCGCGCAAGGAGTACGAACGCTGGGGCGCGGTGATCCGCAGCAAGAACATATCCGCCAATTAGGGGCCGGCGGTAACAGCCGCCGCAAGGTGTAACGGGCACGCGCGCGCCGGTGCCGCGGGCGTACGATAAAGCCATGTCTATCCTGTCCGGCAGCCCGGGCAAGGAGAACATCATGTCTCTGATCGTAGCAGCCCGGTTCGAGGGCTTTGACGCGGCGCGCGCCGCCGCCCAGCGATTGTCCGCCAGCGGTTTTCCCGACTGGGACATCAACACCTTCTACGTCAATCCGGCGGGCGAGCATGGCCGCTACCCGTTGGGCGGCGACCGTCGTTCCGATCCGGATTCGGGACGCGCCGACATCGGCGCCTACCTGGGCGCGGGCGGGGTGGGCGCGGGTTTTGCGGTGTTCGGCGGGTTCGTGATGGCGGAAATCAGCGACTCCATGCCGCTGATCCTGGCCGCCGCCGGCGTGGGCGCCTATCTTGGGTCGCTGTTCGGCGCGCTTTGGGTGACGGGCCACGGCAGCACGCAGCATGGCCACTTCAATCCCGATTCCCATGCCGAGATCCGCCAGGCCGGCGTGATGGTTGCGGTGCGTACTCGCCCGCAACGCGAAATGCTGGCCTGCCGCATCCTGCGCGATGCCGGCGGCGCCGACGTGGAGCACGCCAACGGCCGCTGGCGCAACAACCACTGGGAAGACTTCGACGCGCTGGCGCCGCCTCGGCGCGAGGTCGGATTCGGCTGAGGCGGCCGCGGACCGCGGCGGCGGCGTGCGCCCGCGCTCAGTCCGGCGCGGGCGTGGGGGCGGTATTTTGCCGCCGCGCGGTGGCCGCGCAGCCGGCGGAAGCCACGATGATCCCGCAGATCGCCAGCCATTGCGTCTGCGACAGCTGTTCGTTCAGCACGATCACGCCGGCCAGCGCGCCCATGGCGGGTTCCATGCTGAGCAGCACGCCGAAGGTCTTCTGCGGCAGGCGCCGCAGCGCCACCATTTCCAGCGAGTAAGGCAGGGCGCTGGACAGCACGCCCACCGCGATGCCGGCCAGGATCAAGGTCGGGTCCAGCAGGGCCGCGCCCGCGTGCGCCGCGCCGATGGGCAGGGCCACCAGCGTGGCCGCCGTCAGCCCCAGCGACGTGGCCTGTCCGCCATGAACGTTGCCGGCCATCTTGCCGAAGATGATGTAGAGCGCCCAGCACACCGCGGCGCCCAGCGCATAGGCGATGCCGACTGGGTCCAGGTCATGCACCGACTGGCCGGTGGGGATCAGCAGCACCAGCCCGGCCACCGCGCAGCCGATCCAGACGAAGTCGATGGCGCGCCGCGACAGCGCCACGGCCAGCGTCAGCGGTCCGATGAATTCGATCGCGATGGCCACGCCCAGCGGCAGCGTGCGCAAGGCCATGTAGAACAGCAGGTTCATGCAAGCCAGCGTCACGCCGTACAGCGCAATCTTGGCGGCCGCCTGGCGCGTCAGCGGAAAGCGCCATGGCCGCCAGATCGCCACCAGGATCAGCGCGCCGATGGCGATGCGGTAGGCGGTGGTGCCCTGGGCGCCCACCATCGGGAACAGCGACTTGGCGAACGAGGTGCCGATGCACAGCGACGCCATCGCGCCGATCAGCGACAGGACGGGAAGCAGGGTGGAGGAAGACGCGTTGCGTCCGGTGTTCAGGGTTGCGGCGGTCATGGCGATGGCGGAAAGCGGGGTACGTACTAGGACGGCGGGCGGTTCAGGGCGCCAGGTGTTCGGCGGTGGAGTAGAGCACATACGCCGCCAGCCCGACCATGACCGCGCCGAGCAGTCCCTGCTGCATCCGCAGGAACCAGGGGTTGCGGCCCACCCAGCCGCGGATGCGCGAGGCGCCGTAGGCGAAGAAACTGCCGTAGGGCAGGCTCAGCACCTTCATCGTCACGCCCAGCACCAGCATCTGGATCCATACCGGCCCGTTGTCGGGCGTGGTGAATTGCGGCAGGAAGGCGATCATGAACAGCAGCACCTTGGGATTCAGCAGGTTGGTGGTGAAACCCTGCCAGAACGCGTCGCGCGCATCCCCGGGGCGCGCGGCCAGCGACACGTCGGCCGAGCGGGCGCAGCGGATGATGGCCTTGATGCCCAGGTAGCCCAGATACAGGCCGCCCGCCGCCTTGATGCCCATGAACAGCGAAGGAAACGCCTGCAGCACCGACGCCAGGCCCAGCACCACGGCCGGCACCTGGATGAATCCTGCCGCGACGTTGCCCAGGACGCTGTGGAAGGCGGGCCGGAAACCTTGCGTCATGCCCCGGGAAAGGGTCAGCGCCATGTCGGGGCCGGGCGTAAGCTTGAGCGCCGCGTCGGCGGCGAGAAACAGCAGGAAAAGCTGGAGTGACGGCATGATACGGGGGGGCGGACGTACCCGCGGCGCGGGCAGAGGGCTCCCAGTGTAAGCAAGGCGGCTGAATAATTCCTGCATCGCAGGCGCCGGAAATGAAGTTTCCCGTCAAAATGGGGCCGGATTCCGCCGCCGCCAGGCTTAGAATCTGTAGGCGGCCCTTTTCCGGCCCGTTTCCAGCCGTTCCGAGACCTTTATGGAACTAGACGATTTCGACCTCCAGATCCTGCAAAGCATGCAGGAAGACAACCAGCGCACCAGCCAGGAAGTCGCGCAGCGCGTGAACCTGTCGCCGGTGTCCTGCCTGCGCCGCATGAAACGGCTGCGCGAATCCAAGGTCGTGCTGGGCGACGTCTCCGTGGTCGACCCCGCCGCCGTCGGCCGGGGCATCATGATGGTGGTGCTGGTCACGCTGGAAAGCGAACGAGCCGACAAGCTCGACCTCTTCAAACGCGCCATGCAGTCCGCGCCGGAAATCATGCAATGCCTGTCGGTCACGGGCGAGGTCGACTTCGTGCTCACCATCACCATGCGCGACATGGCGGAGTACGAGGTCTTCGCCCAGCGCCATTTCTGGGGCAATCCCAACGTCAAGCGCTTTTCGACCCTGGTGGTGATGAACCGGGCGAAGTATGGGATGGCGGTGCCGGTGGGGTGAGGGCGGCTGGAAGGGCTTGGATCTGCCATGTTCCAAAAAATAGGTATTTATTGACATATACCTAGAAAAAGGAACACCATCGCTCGATGGATACCGCTACTGACAAGCTGCTGGCGCTGGCCCGCAAGGAGGGGCTGATCCGCGCCCGGGACCTGGCGCCACTGGGCATTGCCCGCGTGACGCTGACCCGCGCCGTGCGTCAAGGGTGGCTGCAGCGCCTGGGCCGGGGACTGTATGGCCTGCCATCCCGCCGCGTTTCGCAGCATGCAACGTTGGCCGAGGCGGCCGCGCGCCTACCCAAGGGCGTCATCTGCTTGCTGTCAGCGCTCCGCTTTCACGGCCTGACGACTCAGGCGCCGCACGAAGTGTGGATCGCCATTGGCAACAAATCGGCTGCCCCCGGGTTCGACTACCCGCCGCTGCGTGTTCTGCGGTTCTCCACAATTGCGCTGAGCGCAGGGGTGGAGGAGCATGTGGTTGACGGTGTGCCCATCCGGGTCACTGGGGTCGCAAAGACCGTGGCGGACTGCTTCAAATTCCGCAACAAGATTGGCCTTGATGTGGCCTTGGAGGCGCTGCGCGAAGCGTGGCATGAAAAGCGCATGACCAGCGATGAAATGTGGCGCCATGCCCAGTTGTGTCGAGTGGCGAATGTAATGCGCCCCTATCTCGAAAGCCTGGAATGACGGTCGCCCGCAATATTGCGGCATCGTTGCGCGCTCGCCTGCTCAACAAGGCGCGCGCGGACAGGCAAGACTTCAGCTTGCTACTTTCGCGCTATGCCTTGGAGCGAATTCTTTACCGTCTGAGCATCTCGATCTATCGCGAACAGTTCCTGCTGAAGGGCTCGCTGCTGTTCGACCTGTGGTTCGATATGCCTCACCGTCCAACCCATGATGCGGACCTGCTGGGCTTCACGCTGGCCGAAGTACCGCACTTGATAACGGTGTTTCAGCAAATAAGTGCCATTGCCTGCGAGGACGGCATGATCTATCCGGCTGATTCGGTGAGGGCCGCGGCAATTCGCAAGGAAGCCAACTATGCGGGTATTCGCGTGAATCTGGTCGGCTCCTTGGATGGGGCGCGACGCCCGGTGCAGATTGACATAGGCTTCGGGGATGCCGTCGTGCCAGGCCCCGAAGAGGCGAAGTATCCCGTCATCTTCGACGAAATGCCTGCACCGTGCCTGCGTGTCTATTCTCAGTACGCCGTCATTGCGGAAAAGCTGGAAGCCATCGTCTCGCTAGGCATGGGCAACACGCGGATGAAAGACTATTTCGATTTGTGGGTACTGGCGCGGCGAGCGGAAATCGATGGCGGAACTCTGGCTCATGCAGTGCATGCAACGTTTACGCGCAGAGCGACACGGATTCCAGTTGGGAGCCCTTTGGGATTAGCAGACGAGTTCGCCCACGATGCAAGGAAGGTGCAACAGTGGCAGGCATTCCTGAGCAAGAACGGGCTGGAGCCGGTGCCGCTGGATGTGGTCGTTGGAACCATACGCCCGCTATTGCTAGCTGCGCTGAAAAGCAGCGTCGAGCTTGGCAGGTAGCCTACTGTGGTTCTCCTTACTTCACTGTCCGCAACCTCAACGCATTGAAAATCACCGAAGCCGAACTCAAGCTCATCGCCAGCGCTGCGATCATTGGCGATAGCAGCCATCCCGTGAAGGGATAAAGCAGGCCGGCCGCTATCGGCACGCCGATACCGTTGTAGACGAAGGCGAACATCAGGTTCTGCCGCATGTTGCGCACCGTGTCGATCGAGATCTGGCGCGATGCGGCGATGCCGCGCAGGTCGCCCTTGACCAGGGTCACCTGGCCGCTGTTCATGGCCACGTCGGTGCCCGTGCCCATGGCCACGCCCACGTCGGCGCGAGCCAGCGCGGGAGCGTCGTTGATGCCGTCGCCGGCCATCGCCACCACGTGGCCGTCCTGTTGCAGCTTTTCCACCAGCGCCAGCTTGTCGGCGGGTTTTACCTCGCCATGCACTTCGTCGATGTGCAATGCGGCGCCGACGGCGCGGGCGGTGGTCAGGCCGTCGCCAGTCGCCATCACGATACGCAGGCCGCTGTCGTGCAGATGCTGGATGGCTTCAGGCGTGCTGGGCTTGATGGGATCGGTCACGGCAAGGATGCCGGCGAACCGGCCGTCCACGGCCAGGTGCATGATGCTGGCGCCTTCGCCGCGCAAACGCTCGCCATCCGCGCGCAGCGCGTCCACCTGCACGCCTTCCTGTTCCATCAGGGCGGTGTTGCCCAGCGCCAGGCGCTTGCCTTCCACCGTGCCGCGCACGCCGATGCCGCTGCCGGAATCGAAGTCCTCGGCCTTGGACAGCGCGAGACCTTGCGCGCGCGCCGCGCTGACGATGGCGTCGGCCAGGGGATGCTCGCTGCCCTGGTCCAGGCTGGCCGCCAGGCGCAGCACCTCGTCGGGCGTGTATCCCGGCGCCGCGATCGCGGTATCGAAGGCCGGTTTGCCTTCGGTCAGGGTGCCGGTCTTGTCCACGATCAGCGTGTCCACCTCGCGCATCTTCTCGATCGCGCCGGCGTCGCGGAACAGCACGCCTTGCGCTGCGGCGCGGCCCGTGGCCACCATGACCGACATGGGGGTGGCCAATCCCAGCGCGCAGGGGCAGGCGATGATGAGCACCGCAACCGCATTGATCAGTCCATAAATCCAGCTTGGCTCCGGCCCGAAAAAGCCCCACGCCAGCAGCGTGGTGATTGCCACCAGCACCACGGCGATGACGAACTTGCCCGCCACCACATCCGCCATGCGCTGCATGGGCGCCTTGGAACGCTGGGCATTGGCGACCATCTGCACGATCTGCGCCAGCATGGTGGCGGAACCGACCTTTTCCGAGCGCATCACCAGCGTGCCGCTGGTGTTCAGCGTGGCGCCGATCAGCTTGTCGCCTTCCCGCTTGCTGACGGGCACGGGTTCGCCGGTGAGCATGGATTCATCCACGGCGCTGCGGCCCTCGGTGACGACGCCGTCCACCGGAATCTTCTCGCCCGGGCGCACGCGCAGCAGGTCGCCCACGTGCACGTGGTTCAATGGCACATCTTCCTCGCTGCCGTCGGCGTTGATGCGCCGCGCCGTCTTGGGCGACAGGCCCAGCAGGGCCTTGATCGCCGCCGAGGTCTGCGAACGCGCCTTCAGCTCCAGGATCTGCCCCAGCATGGTCAGCGAAATGATGACCACGGCGGCCTCGAAGTACACCGCCACGCGTCCCATCGACACAAAGGACTGCGGGAACACGCCCGGCGCCAGCGTGGCGACGACGCTGTAGATGAATGCGGCTGACGTGCCCAGGCTGATCAGGGTCCACATGTTCGGACTGCGATGCACGAATGACTGCCAGCCGCGCACGAAGAACGGCCAGCCCGTCCAGAAAACTACAGGCAGGGACAGCGCCAGTTCCAGCCAGCTCTGGGTCGCCATGTCGAACCAGCCCAGCCGATGGCCGAACATGGCCAGCGCGGCAACGATGAGGGTCAGCGGCAGCGTGCACCAGAAGCGGCGCTGGAAGTCCTTGAGTTCGCTATTGTCTTCCTCGTCCAGCGGGATGAGCGGTTCCAGCGTCATGCCGCATTTGGGACAGCTCCCCGGATGGTCCTGGCGAATTTCGGGATGCATGGGGCAGGTGTAGATCGTGCCTGCGGGGACGTCGGGCGGGGCTGCGGCGACTGGCAGGGAGGTGGCGCCGTGGTGGCCTGTCTGGCGCATGCCGTGATCGTGGTGGTGAGGCTGGTGCGCCTCGTGGCCACCGTGCGCATACGCTGACTGCTGTGTCGCCTCTTCCTCGGGCACCAGATGCATCTGGCATTTCGGGCATCGGCCTGGGTGGTCCTGCCGGATTTCGGGGTGCATGGGGCACACGTAGAGCGTGCCGTCTTTCGATGCCGCGTCGCCGTGACGAGAGTGATTCATACCCATCCCTTTCGAGTGCTGGTGTGATCCTTCGTGTTCCGATTATGCCCGGGCAGGGCCGCCCGAGGCCCGGGGACCCGGCCGCCCGCGCGGCCGCAAGGCGCGCCGGGACGGCGGTTTATGGCGATCAGCCTTTGGGCGGCGAGGGCATCGAGTGATCCGCTGCCGGTGGCGTATCGCCCGCCCGGTTCATCATCGCTCCCATCATCTGGAGGCAGTCCTGCATACCGGCGCCATTGGCGGACATGGATTTCATGTGATCGGCCGTCATGGCCTGCATGTGCGCCTCCATGTTCATCATCATACCGGCGCCGGGCGCCATTTCCGGCTTCGAGGCCGGATCGCTCGCCGACGCGGGCGCGGGATGATGCGTGGCATGCTCGCTGCTCGCGTCCTGCGCGGAGGCCGCGCCGATCATCCCCAGGCTCAAGGCGCACGCGCTAAAAAGGGTGGTCAGGGTCTTCATGGTCAGCTCCTTGCTGTGGTCTGGAAGTGCATGGGTTCCAGTCTGGAGAGCTGACAGGGGCGCAGAGGTTACGCGAGCATTACTTTTTTGTAATGTGAAGAGAAAACCGAGTCAGATCGGCTTCACTGCGACCTGGCATAGTCCGCCACGATGTCCCGGGCCCGTTGCGCCGCATCCGTGACATTGAACTCCAGCAAGGTATAAATGCGCCCCGCGCCGTCCACGGAGGAATAGGCGCTGGCGCCTGAAAGCCTGTCGCTTTCCTGTCTGATGTAGACCGCGTATTCGTCGCGGCCGAGGTAGTCGGGGCGGTTCTTGTAGCGCGCTTCAAAGAAATCCAGCGCCGCGGCCCTTTCGGCCGGGACTCCGCCCGCCGCGTTCGCACGGTAATCGGCGAACAGCATCCTGGGACGATCCGGATGTCCGTTCTCTGCCGCGGACAGGGTCTCGCAGTCGATCGCCATCAAGACGACCGTCACGCCGCGATTCGCTTGCGGTTTGAATGTTTCGTAGATGCGCTGCTGATAGCCCGGCTTGTCAGCCCGGATTTCACAAAGCCCGGCGGGGAGCGGGCCGGCCAGGATGCCGCTCGATGCGCTGGCCAGGATTGCGCAGGACAGGATGTACAGGAGAGGGCGGGCGGCGGTCATTGGTTTTCCGGCCAACGCGTAAAGATCGCATCCTGCTCCAGCGCCCGCCTGCGCCAGGCATTCAGCAGTTCGGCCAGGGCTTCGTGGCTGAGCCCGTACGTTTCGCCCAGGCTGGAATTGCGGCCGACGAAGTGTCTGTTGAGTCCTGCCTTGCCGGCGCGGTCGACGGCGTCGTCGTCGAAGGCGATGACCTTGGGCACCGAGCTGCTGATGCTGGCCAGGGTGAATTCGCTGGTGTCCTGCCAGCGGATCTTTCTTTTGTTCCACACCTGCCTGGTTTCGAAGCCGTCGCGGCTCAGGAGCAAGCGGGTATCGTCCTTCACGGCGCGCAGCAGCAGCGCGACCGAGCCCAGTAGAAAAAACACGGAACCCGGCCAGAGGAGCAGCTGCTTGAGCGGCGGCAGCGATTCGTGAAGCAGCATCCACAGGATTACGCCGCCGAAGATTGCCGACAGCAGCGAGAAAACCAATAGCTTGCCTTTTGGGGCCTTCAGCTCCAGGGGGCCTGGATATCGCGCCAGCAGCGTCGAGGCCGAGCGCTTGTCGCGCTGGAGCAGTTCCGGCCATATCTGCAGGACTGCGGTCACGGCGCAGATGGCGAAGAACAGCGTGACGGGAATGCCCGCTTCGGCCTTGTCCAGGATCATGCCCGAGCCCAGGAAAACGAATACGACGCTGATCGCCAGGCAGGCATAGGCGAGCAGGTTCGCGCGCTTGCGGCCGGATGCGCGTTTCGAGGCGGGGGAGGCGGGGAGCTGTGTCATGGATATCCAGTGCGGCAACCGCCACTCAAGGCTTGTGGCGGGCCAGGATTTCGTCGCGCGGTCCCGCGTCCACCACGCGCCCGGCTTCCATCACCACGATGGTGTCGAAGCGGCTGAGCAGGCTGGGCCGGTGCACCGAGGCCACGATGCAAGCCGAAGGAAACGCAGCATACATGCGGTCGAACACCCGGCCTTCGGCTTGCGGGTCCAGCGCGCTGGTGGGTTCGTCCAGCAGCAGCAGGGAGCTGCCCTGGGCCGCCAGCGCGCCGCGCGACAGGGCCAGGCGTTGGCGCTGTCCGCCGGACAGGTTGCTGCCCCGCTCGTTCACCGGGCTGGAGAGGCCGTCGGGCATGCGTTGCAGCACTTCGTCGAACACGCCGGTGTGCACGGCGGATTGCAGCGCCGCAGGGTCCGCGGGTTCGCCGAAGGTGAGGTTCTCCTGCACGCTGGCTTCAAAGACCTCTGCTTCTTGCGGTATCAAGGTGGCCAGCGTGCGCAGTTCGGACCACGGCACGGGCTTGCCGTCGCGCAGCAGCTCGCCTTGCTGCGGCGGATAGAGGCCGGCGAGGGTGCGCAGCAGTGTGCTCTTGCCGCCGCCGCTGGCGCCGATCAGCGCGACGCGTGAACCGCGCCGCAATACCAGGTCTACGCCGTGCAGGCCGCCGCGCCCTTCATCCGAATAGCGCCAGGTGGCGCCGCGCAATTCCAGGGTCTGCCAGGGCGCGTCGGCCTGCACCGCGGGCACGACGGCCTCGGGGTCGCCGGGCGCCTGCCAGATGGGCTCTGCGCTGCTGAAGTCGGTGTGCATGCGCGAGAAGCTCTGGAAGTTGGAGGCGATCGCGCTGACCACCGAGGCCGCCTGCTGGGCGTATTGGTAAATCATGAAGATGGTGCCCAGCAGCAAGGCCTGTCCGGGTTCGCGGTGCCGCAGCACGTATTCCACCACCAGTATCCAGGTGAGGCACATGCCCATCAGGTCCACCACGCACCACTTGACCTCGTTGACCCACAAGGCGCGGCGCAGGGGCTTCATGACCGTTTCCAGGCGGCGGCCCAGCACTTTGCGCGAGGCCGCCTGCAACCGCAGGCCGATCACGGTGCCCGCATTGCTGACGAAGTCGAGCAGCGCCGCCACATAGCGGCGCTCCTGGTCGTTCTCGGAGCGCGCCAGGCGCATCAGTGCCAGGTCGAAACGCAGCGTGATGAGGGCGATGATCAGATAACCGCTGACGGCGATGAGGCCGCTGGCGTGCGACAACAAGGTCAGCGCGATCAGCGGGCCCACGAAGTTCAAGGCGCTGTGCAGGTAGCCATACATGCTGCGCGCGAAGGTCGACAGGGCGCGGCTGGATTGCAGCACGCGGTGCTGCAGGTCGCCGGAATGCCGGCCGTCGCGCCAGGTCAAGGGGGCCGCGGCGATGCGGGCATAGAGATCGTCGGCCAGCCGTTCGCGCACGCGCACGCCGACGTTGCCTTCCAGGACGCGTCCGGGGCCATGGAATACCCAGGACATGATGTAGCTGCCGACCAGGAACAGGATCCAGAGGCCGGCCGTGGACATGTCGTTCTGCTGCAGGGCGTTGATGGCGTGGGAGGCCAGCCAGGGCAGGGTCAGCTTCACCAGCTGCGCGCCCGACAGCAGCGCGATGGCGCCGATCAATTGCCGGCGCGCGCCGTCGGCATAGCGCCAGAGCGCGCGATACAGCACGAGCGCCGCGCGGCTCATGCCGATGGAGGAGGACGGAGAAGAGGAGTCAGGCTTCATCGCGTAGGGGGAAAGTCAGGGAGGGCACGCCAGGGATAATGCTATCCGACGCGCGCTGCTGCAATCCCAAAGCAAAAAGCCCCGCCAAAGGCGGGGCCAAGTGCTTGAATTCATTGGTGGCCTGGGGCGGAATCGAACCACCGACACAAGGATTTTCAATCCTCTGCTCTACCGACTGAGCTACCAGGCCAACGCGAAAGTCCGCAACTATACACAATATCCGCGTCATGTGGGCGGCTGGCCGGGGTCGGGCGGGGCGCCGCGGGCCTGGGCGAGAAGGGCGCCGGCTTCGGGGGAAACGCTGCGCAGGCGCAGTTCGGTCTGCGGGAAGGGGATGTCGATGCCGGCCTGTTTCAGCGCCGCGTACATGCGCGACAGCATGTCGCTGCGGATGGACATCCATTGGTCGAAGTCCGGCGTCCAGGCGCGGACGCTGAAATCCAGGGCGCTGGGGCCGAAACCCATGAAGAGCGCGATGGGCGCCGGCTGCGTGGATACGCCCAGGGTGCCGCGCGCGACCGAGGCCAGCAGTTCGATGGCCTGGGCGGGGTCGGTGCCGTAGGCCAGGCCCACGTTGATCTCGATGCGGCGGTTGCGATCCAGCATGGTCCAGTTGGTCAGCTTGTCGGACAGCAGGGTGCCGTTGGGCACGACCACGTCGGCGCCTTCGAAGGTCTTGATGCGGGTGGCTCGCATGCCGATGTCGCGCACCTGGCCGGAGGTGTCGCCGATCTCCACCACGTCGCCGGGCTGGATCGGGCGCTCGAACATCAGGATCAGGCCGGACACGAAGTTGTTGACCACGTTCTGCAGGCCGAAGCCTATGCCCACGCCCAGGGCGCCGAGCACGATGGCGAGCTGGCTGGTCTTGACGCCGGCCGCCGACAGGGCCACGGCCAGGCCCAGCAGCAACACCGAATAGTAGGTCAGCGAGGCGATGCTGTTGCCCACGCCGCGCGGCAGCGGCATGCGGGCCAGCAGCTCGTCGTGCAGCACCAGGCGGATGGCGCGCGCGGCCCAGAACGCGATCAGCACGGAGATCGCGAACACCAGGATGTTGCCCAGGCTGAGCGTGATGTCTCCGAGCGCCAATGTGTACGACAGCACTTTCGTTGCGATGGCGTAGGTGGCGCGCAGGATCCGGAAGCGGTCCATCGTGTAGATCGTCCAGCCCACGACCGCGGCGGCGGTCACCAGGCGGATCAGCAGTTGCACCAGGGGCGGGGCGTGCTCGCGAGCGAGCCGGAAGCGCGACACGCCGGGCCGGGCCAGCACCAGCTGCAGCAGGGTGACGATGATGGTGACGCCGGCGTAGAGCATCAGGCCGAAGTAGCCGCTGCTGATGACGGCGCTGGTCAGCATTTCCGCCAGCGACAGGTTGCCGACGAGGTTGGCGACGCCGGCAATCGCCAGCAGCGCCACCGCGGCCCAGGCGCCGGCACGCACCGCCTTGTGCAATCGGCCGGGAGCCTGGGCGGTGCCGCGGCGCTTGGCGCGGGCTCGCAGCCAGATTGCCGTGGCCAGGGCCAGCACGGTGATGACGAGATTGTGCAGCCGGTACAGCGTCTCGCTGGCCAGGAAGAATATGCCCAGCCGCTCGGCCAGATACAGGCCGGTAATGGCGTAGGGCCACAGGTCCAGTTGCTCGCGCGCGGTCGGCGGCAGCAGTCGCAGGACGGGCACGACCGCCAGTAGCAGCGCGAACTGCAGCACGATCAGCGGCGCGTCCGACTCCAGCAGCTGCACGCCCATCATCGCCAGCAGCAGCCACGCCGATAGCGGACGCCCCAGCACCCGCGCGGCCGTCTCGCTCATTTCACCCGCCCGGATCGCATGGCGGCTGTGCCAGGCCAGCCAGAGCAGCAGCGGCAGCAGCACCACTTGCAGCACGTGCAGTGCGATCTGGTTGCCGGTATCGGCCGCTGCGTACTGGCGGGCGAAGCGCAATTCCATTTCCAGGCCGCTCAGGAGATAGGCCCGCGCTTCGCTGCGGGCCATGGACGTGAAGGTGGCGGCCCACAGCGGCGGTCCGTCCAGTTCGAGCAGGCGGGAGTCGATGTAGGAGATGGCTTCGGCGACCGCCCGCTGTCCGGCCTGGATGCGCTCTTCGACGGAGTTGGCGCGCTGGCCCAGCGCGATCTGGCGGGCCAGCGGCACGGACAGGGCTTGTTCGGCTCGAGCCAGTTGGGCGATGACGGAATCGATCCGGGTATTCAGCGCGGGCGGCAGGTCGACGGCGCCAGGGGCGTTCTTGAGCGCTTGCCATGCTTCGCGGCGGCGCGCCAGTTCGGCGGCATCGCTGGCATAGGCGGCGGTCGCCTGCCGCATATCCTCTTGCCAGTTGGCGAAACCGCGGGTGTCGAACATCCAGTGCCGCTCCAGGCTTTCCAGCCGCATGATGGGTAGGGTGCGCAATTGGGCCGGCTGGAACTGTTGGAGCTTTTCGTCGATGGACCGGGAAATCGCCTCCAGGCGCGGCGCCAGCGAGTCCGTGGGGTCGGCTCCCATGATGCGTTCCATGACGCTTTCGGCATAGCGGTGATCGGTGTCCGCGCGTAGGGGGATCTCGGCCACCAGGATCGCCTGGGCCTGCGTGGGTGGCGGGGCGGGATGGGGCGGCGCCGTCATGGCGTTTTGCCCGAAAGCCGGGGCGAGCAGGCCCGCAAGCAGTGCAATCAGGCCGAAAAGCGCTTTTGCTTGGGCGCGCATGTCGCGGCTCCGGTGGGAGGATGCAGCGGGCGGGCGTTATGGAAGGACAGCGTCTTACGATATCGCGGAAACTGCGGGGCGGGGAAGGGGACGCGACGGGCGTTTTGTAGGCAAAACGTCGCGGGCGTGGTTGGCCGCTACTCATAGGGTCAAGATTCTTCTTGCGCTGCGGCCGCTGATGAACAGTCCCTGCGAGAGCTCAAGCGAAAAGCAATCCCTGCCTGACCCGCGAAGGCGCGTCTGACCCTTGCAAAAACGCTTTTCATCGGCGATATTCGTAATTCGCGAATAGCGAATATCGCCGATGAAATGGAACTGAAACCCCAAGACCTGCTGGTATTGCTAAAGGTGGCCGCGCATCCGCCGCAGCGCTGGACTTACGCCGCGCTGGGCGCAGCGCTGTCCATGAGCGCCTCGGAAGCGCATGCGAGCGTGAAGCGCGCCTTGGCGTCGGGCCTGGCGGTGGCGCCGGCACGCGGCCAATGGTCGCCGGTACGTGCCAACCTCCTGGAGTTTGTCCTGCACGGTGCGCGCTATGTCTGGCCACCCATACTGGGACCGGTCAAGCGTGGCGTGCCGACAGCCTTCGGTACTGACCCTTTGGCCAGCCAATTGACGGTAGTTCCAGGGGAGGCGCCCGTGTGGGCACATCCCACGGGAACATCCAAAGGGCCCACGCTTTCTCCCCTCTACCGCACAGCACCGCAGGCTGCTCTTTCAGACCCGGCGCTGCACCGTCTGCTGGCGCTGCTGGATGCCTTGCGCGTGGGGCGCGCCCGCGAGCGCGCGCTTGCCGCCAAGCTGATGGAGACCGAATTGATGCGCAGTGATGCAGGAGTTGCCGATGCGGGCTGATGACCCCAACCTGCCTTACTTGCGCAGCATTGCCGAAGCGCTGGGCGAACTGCGAGCGCAAGTTGTGTTTGTCGGCGGCGCCGTGGCAGGCCTGTTAATCACGGACCCATTGGCCGACCCCGTTCGCGCCACGCGCGATGTCGATGCGGTGCTGGAGGCCAATCGTGGCAACTTTCATCGCTTCGAAGAAGCCTTGGCGGCGCGCGGGTTTGCGCGCGATGTGGGTAGCGATGTCATTTGCCGCTGGATACACAAGGTATCTGGCGTGCTTTTTGACCTTATGCCCGTGCGGCCGGAGGTCCTGGGCTTTTCCAATCGCTGGTATCCCTACGCGGTCGAGACCGCCGGTCCCATGGACCTGGGAAATGGCGTCACGATCAAGCTAATGAGCGCCGTCGCCTTTGTCGCCACCAAGCTTGAAGCGTTCGCTGGCCGAGGAGGTGGCGATTTTATGAACAGCCATGACCTGGAAGATGTGTTGAACATCATCGACGGGCGTGAGGAACTGGCCGCGGAATTGGCCGTCGCGCCAGTCGAATTGCGCCAATCCGTGGGCGCTGCATTCGCCCGGCTCGTCAAGAATCCCGATTTCGCGAATGTGCTGCCAGGTCTTATTGCCGAGCCGGAGCGTGCCGATCTCATCATGGAACGCCTGAACAGCTTCAGCCAGTGAAGCCGCACGGCGTCCGGAATGATCGCAGTCAAGAACATTGGAAACTGACTGGCCAAAGCAAAAAGCCCCGCTTTCGCGAGGCTAGGTGCTGAAATCTTTTGGTGGCCTGGGGCGGAATCGAACCACCGACACAAGGATTTTCAATCCTCTGCTCTACCGACTGAGCTACCAGGCCAACGAAGTCCGCAACTATACACAATTTTTGAGGCTTGTGCCAGTTGAGGGCAAAAAATCCAGATTTTCTCGCCCTCAGCCTGATCGAAGGACGAATCGCGGGCCGAGGCGCGATGAGCTTGCGGCGGCGCTCGGCCCAGGTTCCGCCCGCAATCGGCTGACTGTTGGGCGGAGGGCACGAAAGGTGCGACCCAGGGTCGCGGCCGGGGGGTGAAATGGCCTGGGGATAACCCGCGGGGGTATAATGATGAGCGGTCCGATGCTGCGGCAAAGCCTGCGGCGTCTTGTTCTTAGTGGCAGTTTTTGAGCTTACGCGCGGATGGCCCGTCCATCCTTCCCACATGTCGGTAGCTGTCCTTGCCTTCGGTCTGAATCACACGTCCGCGCCGGTTTCGGTCCGCGAACGCGTGTCCATGCCCGTCGATCTGGTGAAGCCCGCGCTGGAAGGCCTGCGCTCGGCGTTCGGCGGTTCGGTCCGCGAAGCCGCCATCCTGTCCACCTGTAACCGCACCGAAATCTACTGCGCCGCCGACGGCCACGTGGCCGACCAGCTGCCCGCCTGGTTGGCCGATTACAACCGCCTGGACGCCGGCGCGCTGCGCCCGCATCTCTACCGTCACCATCAGGACGACGCCGTCCGCCACGCCTTCCGCGTGGCCAGCGGCCTGGATTCGATGGTGCTGGGCGAGACCCAGATCGTGGGCCAGATGAAGGACGCCGTGCGCGCCGCCGGCGAAGCCGGCTCGCTGGGCACCCTGTTGCACCAGATGTTCCAGCGCACCTTCTCGGTGGCCAAGGAAGTCCGGTCGCAGACCGCCATCGGCGCCCAATCGGTGTCCATGGCCGCCGCCGCGGTGCGCCTGGCCGAACGCGTGTTCGGCAACCTGGACCAGGCCCGCACGCTGTTCATCGGCGCGGGCGAAATGATCGAATTGTGCGCCACGCACTTCGCCGCGCAGCGTCCGCGCAGCATGGTGGTGGCCAACCGCACGGCCGAGCGCGCCGAACTGCTGGCCAATCGCTTTTCGGCCAGCACCATGAAGTTGTCGGACCTGACGGACCGCCTGTCCGAGTTCGACGTCATCGTTTCCTGTACGGCAAGCTCCCTGCCCATCCTCGGTTTGGGGATGGTGGAACGGGCCACGCGCCTGCGCCGCCACCGGCCCATGGTCATGATCGACCTGGCCGTGCCGCGCGACATCGAACCCGAAGTCGGCCGCCTGGACGACGTCTACCTGTATTCGGTGGATGACCTGGGCCGCCTGGTGCAGACCGGCACCGACGCGCGCCGCGCGGCCGTGGTGCAGGCCGAAGCCATCATCGAAACCCGCGTCCAGGGCTTCATGCACTGGATGCAGTCCCGCGAAGTGGTACCCGTCATCCGCGACCTGCACCAGGCCGCCGAGGACGTCCGCAGCGCCGAGCTGGAACGCGCCCGCCGCCTCTTGGCGCGCGGCGAATCGCCGGAAGCCGTGCTTGAACAATTGGCCCACGGCCTGACTCAGAAGTACCTGCACGGCCCGCTGGCGGCCCTGAACCGCAGCGAAGGCGAGGACCGCAAGCAGCTGCTTGCCTGGATGCCGCGCCTGTTCCCCGGCCGCGACTCCCGCCGTTAGCGACGCTGTCCCACGTCCCGCCTCCCGGCGGGCGTTCGTCTTTTTGGGCGCCCGCGATCCGCTTTCCCGCTTTTCTTTTTGGTCATTCCCCATGAAATCTTCCATGCGCAGCCGGCTGGAGCATCTGTGTCACCGCCTCATCGAGGTCGACGCCCTGCTCGCCGAACCGGAAACCGCGTCCGACATGGACCGTTTCCGCAAGCTCTCGCGCGAACGCGCCGAACTGGAGCCCGTGGTCGAGGCCTTTTCGGCCTTCGCCCGCACCGAGGAGGATCTGGCAACGGCCCAGGAAATGTTGTCCGACCCGGACCTGAAGTCCATGGCCGAGGACGAGATCAAATCCGGCCGCGTCAAGCTGGAAAAGCTGGAAGGCGCGCTGCAATTGCTGCTGCTGCCGCGCGACCCCAATGACGGGCGCAGCGTGTTCCTGGAAATCCGCGCCGGCACGGGCGGCGACGAAAGCGCGCTGTTCTCGGGCGACCTGCTGCGCATGTACACGCGCTACGCGGAACAGCGCGGCTGGCGCGTGGAGCTGATGTCGGAAAGCCCGTCCGAGCTGGGCGGCTACAAGGAAGTGATCGCGCGCATCGACGGCGATGGCGCCTATGGCCGCCTGAAGTTCGAATCCGGCGCGCACCGGGTGCAGCGCGTGCCCGCCACCGAGGCGCAGGGCCGTATCCACACCTCCGCCTGCACGGTGGCCATCATGGCCGAAGCGGACGAGATGTCGGAAATCGTCATCAACCCCAGCGACCTGCGCATCGACACCTTCCGCGCCAGCGGCGCGGGCGGCCAGCACATCAACAAGACCGATTCGGCGGTGCGCATCACCCACTTGCCGACCGGGCTGGTGGTGGAGTGCCAGGACGACCGTTCGCAGCACCGCAACAAGGACAAGGCCATGCAGGTGCTGGCCGCGCGCCTGAAAGACAAGGAAACCCGCGAGCGGCAGAGCAAGGAAGCCGCCGAGCGCAAGAGCCTGATCGGCTCGGGCGACCGGTCCGAGCGCATCCGCACCTACAACTTCCCGCAGGGTCGCGTGACGGACCATCGCATCAACCTGACGCTGTACAAGCTGCAGCAGATCATGGAAGGCGATCTCGAAGAGCTGACCGGCGCGCTGATTTCCGAACACCAGGCCGAGCAGCTGGCGGCGCTGGGCGACGACGTTTGAGTCCGGCCATGACGCCGCCCCAGCTGAAAAGCCTGCTGCTCGACACGCGCCTGCCGCGCCTGGAGGTGCGCATGCTGCTGGAGCACCTGCTGGCCAAGCCGCGCGCCTGGTTGCTGGCGCACGATACCGATCCTCTGGAGCCCGAGACGGCCGCTGCCTACGAGGCCCTGGCCCAGCGGCGGCTGGCCGGGGAGCCCATGGCTTATCTGCTGGGCCACCGCGAATTCATGGGGCACCGCTTCCGGGTCACCCCTGACGTGCTGATTCCCCGCCCGGATACCGAGGTGCTGGTGGAAACCGCGCTGGAATGCGTGGCCGGCGTGGCCGCGCCCGCCGTGCTGGACCTGGGCACCGGCAGCGGCGCGATCGCGATTTCGATCGCGCTGGCGCGCCGCGATGCGCGGGTGATGGCGTCCGACCTCAGCGCGGCCGCGCTGGCGGTGGCGGCGGCCAATGCCTGGGACCTGGCCGCGTCCGTGCGCCTGGTCGAAGGCAACTGGTATGAAGCCGTGCCCGCGGGCGAAGGCTTCGACCTGATCGTGTCCAATCCGCCCTACGTGGCCTGCGACGATCCGCACCTGGAGCTGGGCGACGTGCGCTTCGAGCCGCGCGGCGCGCTGACCGACGGCGCGGGCGGCCTGGAAGACCTGGCCCGCATCGTCCAGGGCGCCAGCCGCCACCTGAAGCGGGGCGGCGCCCTGTGGATGGAGCATGGCTGGGACCAGGCGCAGGCGGTGCGGGACCTGCTGGCCGCGGCCGGCTTCCAGGACGTGCACAGCCGCCAGGACCTGGCCGGGATCGAGCGGATTTCGGGCGGACGGCTGCCTGCCTGACCCGATTCCCGGTGGGGCGCCCGGGGTATCCGGGCGGATTTTCCCGCTGTACCTATAATTGGCGTATTCCGTTATGCCTGTCCAAGAGACCACCATGAGCGACGTTCAAGAATTCATCCGCGAAACCGTGACCCAGCACCCCGTCGTGCTGTTCATGAAGGGCACCGCCCAATTCCCGCAATGCGGCTTTTCCGGCAAGGCCATTCAGATCCTGAAGGGCTGTGGCGTGAAGAAGCTGGTCACCGTCAATGTGCTGGAGGACGACGAAGTCCGCCAGGGCATCAAGGAATTCTCCAACTGGCCCACGATTCCGCAGCTGTACGTGGCGGGCGAGTTCATCGGCGGCTCGGACATCATGAACGAGATGAACGAATCCGGCGAACTGAAGACGCTGCTGGATCAATCCGGCGCAACGGCCTGATCCGTCCATGCGGCGGCTGGTCATCGGCATCACGGGCGCCACTGGCGCGCTCTATGCGGTGCGCATGCTGCAGGCATTGCGCGGCGTGGACGATGTCGAAACCCACCTGGTGGTCTCGGCGTCCGGCGTGCTGAACATCAAGCACGAACTGGACGTCAGCCGCCACGATGTCTATGCCCTGGCGGACCACGTGCACAGCGTGCGCGACGTGGGCGCCACCCTGGCCAGCGGCGCGTTCCAGACGGCCGGCATGGTGATCGTGCCCTGCTCCATGCGCACCCTGGCGGCCGTGGCGCACGGCCTGTCGGACAACCTGATTACCCGCGCCGCCGACGTGACCCTCAAGGAACGTCGGCGCCTGGTGATGATGGTGCGCGAAACGCCCTTCAACCTGGCGCACCTGCGCAACATGACCGCCGTCACCGAAATGGGCGGCATCGTGTTCCCGCCGCTGCCCGCGTTCTACCACCGCCCGGCCTCCATCGAGGAAATGGTGGATCACACCGTGGCGCGGGTGCTGGAACTGTTCGACATCGTCGTGCCCGGGCCGCATTGGGAAGGCATGAAGTAGGCGCGAGACCGCGCCTGCAAGCGCTCCCGCATCAAACGCGCGAAACCTTCACGCGTACTTCCCCGTCAGTCCCCCATCCACTACCAATTCGGTTCCCGTGATGTAGGACGCCTCGTCCGAAGCCAGGAACGCGACCGCGTTTGCTACTTCCCAGGGCGTGCCCATGCGGCCAATCGGCACCTGCCTGTCGCGCGCGGCGCTGGCGGCACGGGCGTCGGCGTCGAACATGCGCGCCACGTTCCTGGCCACCCGCGGGGTGTCGATCAATCCCGGTATCACCGTGTTCACGCGGATACGGTCGGCGGCGTATTGCTGCGCGGCCATCCGCGCGAAATGGATCACGGCGGCCTTGCTGACGCTGTAGGCCAGATGTGGATACCCCGTGTAGCGGATGCCGGCCACCGAGGACACCGTGACGATGGCGCCGCCGCCCTGATCTCGCATGAGCGGAGCCAGCAGGCGCGTGGCGATCAGCAGGCTGGTCACGTTCACCTGCTGGATGCGGTCCCACTCTTGCAGCGTGATGTCTTCGGGGCCGCCGACCTTGCCGATGCCGGCGTTGGCCTGCAAGACGTCGATGCGTCCGTAGCGGCGCAGCGCGGCGTCCAGCGCCGCTTGCATGGCGGCGGGATCGGCGACGTCTGCCTGTACCGGCAACGCGCTGCCGCCCGCCTGCTCGACTTCGTGGGCCGCGTCCTCGGCTGCAGCCAGGTCGGCGTCCAGCGCGACGATGGCGGCGCCCTGGCGCGCCAGCGTCACGCAGCTGGCCTTGCCTATGCTCCAGCCGGGGCCGGACGAACCGGCCCCGGCCACCAGCGCGATCTTGCCCGCCAGGCGTCCCGCCGGCGCTCCGGCAGTCATGGCTGCTCTCCGTCCTGATGCGTCTTGCCCTTGCCCACGTAGGGAATGGCGTGGTCTATGGTTTCCCAGATGTAGCGTCCCGACGGGCTCTGCTGTTCCTCGGCCACGTGCGACACCAGCCCGGCGGCGCGCGAGATGACGGCGAAGCCGCGCATCAGTTCGGTCGGCACGCCGATCTCGCTGAGCAGCGCGGCGACCGCGCCGGTGGCGTTGATGGTGATGTGCTTGCCGTAGGTTTCGTCGATGGCGGCCGAGAGCAGGCGCAGCGCCTTGAGCGAGTCGCCCTTGAGGTCCGGTTCGGCCTCGGCCAGCGCCAGCAGCTTGATCGAGCGCGGGTCGTCCGGCTTGTGCAGGTGATGGCCGAAGCCGGGCAGGGCGCTGCGCGATTCGCGGTGTTCGCGGGCGATGGCCAGTGCCTCGGCGCGGCCGTCCTGGGCCTGGCGGATGCGGTCCAGCAGGCGCGAGCAGTTTTCCATGGTGCCGACGAACTGGCTGCCCACCGCCATCAGGCCGGACGCCACCGCGCCCTGCAGGTTCTCGGGCGCGCTCATGTAGATCAGCCGCGTGGCGATGGCGCTGGGCGTCAGGCCATGCTCCATCAGGGTGACCAGCACCGCGTCGACGATGCGCAGGTCCACCGGGCGAGCCTCGCGGCCCAGGATCTGCATGATCATGACTTCGGTGAACGTCTTCTTGCCGATCAGGTCCTCGACCAGGTCCACGTCGCGGTAGGACATGCCGGTCAGGTGATGCGCGCAGAGGTGGGTTTCGGGCGTTTTCATGAGGTCTCCTTCAGGGCCGCGTCGCGCACGGCGTTTTTCAGCACCTTGCCCACGCTGGAGCGCGGCAGGCTGTCATGGATGTGGAACTGCTTGGGCGTGGCCACGGGGCCGAGCAGGCCGCGCACGTGCGCCTTGAGCTCGTCCTCGCTAACTGCTGCGCCGGGATGGAACTGGACCGCGGCATGGACCGCCTCGCCCCACTTGTCGTCGGGCAGGCCGAAGACCGAGCACTCGTACACCGCGGGGTGCGCGGACAGCGCGTTCTCCACGTCCACGGGATAGATGTTGAAGCCGCCTGTGATGATCACGTCGCGCAGGCGGTCCTTCAGGAACAGGTAGCCGCGCGCGTCGATCAGGCCGGTGTCGCCAGTGTGCAGCCAGCCCTCCACGACCGTCTCGGCCGTTTTCTCGGGCAGACGCCAGTAGCCGGACATGAGCAGGTCGCCCTGCACCACGACCTCGCCGATCTCGCCGCGCGGCAGCAGCGCGCCGTCGGGCGACATGATGGCCACGTCGGTGAGCCAGGTGACGCGCCCGACCGAGGCGCGGTTCTCCGGCGCTTCGAGGTCGGCGGGTCGCAGCACCGTGACGATCTGCGGCGCCTCGGTCTGGCCGTAGGTGGTGCCCAGCACCGGGCCGAAGAAGGCGCGGGCGCGGTCGATCTTCTCCACGGGCATGGGGGCGCCGCCGTAGATCAGGTTGCGCAGGCGCGGGAAGTCGGCGCGCGTCACGCCGGGCTGCGCCATGATCATGTAGATCAGCGTGGGCGGCATGAAGCTCAGGGTGCCGCCGCGCTCGCGGAAGGCGGTGGTGATGCTGGCCGGCGTGACGCCGTCCAGCAGCAGATGGGCGCCGCCGCGCGCCAGCACCGGCAGCAGGTAGGTGCCGGTGCCGTGCGTGATGGGGGCGGCCACGACGTAGCGGTCCTCGTGCGTGAGCCCCCAGCTGGCGATCTGGTTGATGATGCCCGCGTTCCAGGCGTGATACGGCTGCATCACGCCCTTGGGCAGGCCGGTGGTGCCGCCGGTGAACTTGATGGCCTGGGTGGCGTCGCGCGGCAGCGCATGGCGTTGCGGCTCGCGGCCCGCGCAGCGGGCCAGCAGCGCGTCCAGCGCCAGCGGCGCCGCCGCGTCTTCCAGGTGGATGTGGCGGCGGCCCTGCGGCGCCTGGGCCGCGGGCGCCAGCTGCGCGCCCGCGCCATCCACGATCACGATGGACGGTTCGGTGGCGTCCAGGATGCGCCCGATCTCGCGCTCGGTGCTGCGGTAATTCAGCGGCACCCACACCTTGCCGCTGGCCAGCACGGCCAGCAGCGCCAGGATGTGCCGCGCCGAATTGCCGGCGCAGATCGCCACGCGAGTCTGCGGCGCGGGGTCCAGTTCCTGCAGGGCCGCGGCCAGCGCCCGCGTGTCGGCGGCCAGCCGCGAGTACGTGACCTGGCCCTCGGGACCGTCCAGCGCGATGCGGTCCGGATACTGCTCGGCGGCGCGGAAGAAGAAATCTATCGGGTACATCCTGGCGTTCCTAGTTGGCTTTGAGGTTGGCGCGCTTGACGACGGCGCCCCACTTGTCGATCTCGCTGGCGATCTTGCTGGCGTAGGTTTCGGGCGTATTGGGTTGCGCCGGCGCGTAGAAGCCGGACTGCTGGTAGGACGCCTGCAGGGCGGGGCTGGCCAGCGCCTTGTTGATGGCCTGGTTCAAGCGTTCGATGACGGGCTTGGGCGTGCCCGCCGGCGCCATCACGCCGAACCAGGATTCCACGTCGAAGCCCGGCAGGCCGGATTCGGCCAGAGTGGGCGTGTCCGGCGCGGACGGCAGGCGCTGCGGCGACGTGACGCCGAGGGCGCGCAGCTTGCCGGCCTGTACGTGCGGCAATGACGAGGGCAGGTTGTCGAACATGGAATCCACCTGGCCGCCCAGCAGATCGGCCACGGCCGGCCCGCTGCCCCGGTAGGGCACGTGCAGGATGTCCGTGCCGGTCTGCATCTTGAACAGCTCGCACGACAGGTGGATGGACGAACCGCTGCCCGAGGAGGCGCAGGTCAGCTTGCCGGGGTTTTTCTTGGCGTAGGCCACATACTCCTGCACCGTCTTGACCGGGAGCTTGGGATTGACGACCAGGATGTTCGGAATGGTCGCCAACATGCCGACGGGCTCGAAGCCCTTCACGAAGTCGTAGTTGAGCTGGCTGTACAGCGTGCGGTTGATGGTGTTGGCGATGGAACCCACGTACAGCGTGTAGCCGTCGGGCGCCGCGCGCGAGACGATTTCCGCGCCGATATTGCTGTTGGCGCCGGTCTTGTTCTCCACCACGATGGTCTGGCCCAACTCTTCCGTGAGCGCTTTCGCCATCAGGCGCGCCACGATGTCGGTGGCGCCGCCCGCGGCATAGCCGACCACCAGCGTCACGGGACGCTCGGGATAGGGCTTGGCCGCCAGGGCCGGGGCCGCGAGCAGGGCGCCCAGGGCGGCCGCCGCAACGGCCCACCGCTTGCTTTGCATCTTCATTGTTGTCTCCGTCCTGTTTGTCTAATATTTGGACAAATCTGCGTCTGCCCGGCTTCATATTGGGCTTTGATAGAGGCCTCATCAACGCAAGCTGTCCAAAAAATGAACAAACCAGAATCCGAAGGTTCGGGGCCGCGGGTGTTGCGCCGCGGGCTGCGCGTGCTGGGCGTACTGCGGCAGGCGGGGGCGGCGGGCATGCATGTCGTGGACATCGCGCGCGCGGCGGGCATGCAGCGCACCACGGCCTACCGTTACCTGGATGTGCTGGCGCAGGAGGGCTATGCGTTGCGCGAGTCCGATGCGCCGCGCTGGCGCGTGGCCGAGCTGGGCGTGATGCTGGCGGGCGATCCGCATGCCCAGGCGGTGCGCGACCTGCGGCCGGTGTTGCGTCAGATCAGCGATGTCAGCGGCGACTCCGCCTTTCTCATCTGCCGCGCGGCCAACGATTCGCTCTGCTTGCACCGCGAGGTGGGCAACTACCCGGTGCAGGTGCTGGCGGTCACGGTGGGGCACCGCCAGCCGCTGGGCGTGGGGGCGGCCGGGCTGGCGCTATTGGCGGCGCTGTCGCCGGACGAATCGGACGAGGTGATCGCGCAGAACGAGCAGGCTCTGCGCGCCTATGGCGGCATGACGGTGGCGCAGATGCGGCGTCTGGTGGAGAACACGCGCGGTCGCGGCTGGTCCGTGGTGGGCAATGCCGCGGTGCCCGGCGTGCTGGGCGTGGGCGTGGCTCTGTGCGACGCGGGCGGCTATCCGAGATTGGCCGTCAGCGTGTCCAGCCTGATCAGCCGCATGCAGGCCGCGCGCCAGCGCAGCATCGCCGACCTGATCCGCGCCCAGCTGGCGCGGGACGAGGCCCAGGCGCAGCGCTGGACGTTTGCGGGATCGGCGGACGGCTAGAGCCGTCCGCGCATGAACGCCGGACCTTATGCCGCGGCGGGCACGCGGTAGGTCTTCTGGTAGTGCACAGTGAAGGTCTTGAACGCGTCCAGAGCCTTGTGCGGATCGTGGCCGGGCTTGACCAGGAAGCTGTCGAAGCCGACCCGCGCCTGGTAGTGGATGGTGTCGATCATCACGTCGCCCACCGCGCGCAGTTCACCGTGCCATTGATAGCGCGTGCGCAGCAGCTGCGCCAGCGAATAGCCGCGGCCATCGGTGTAGACCGGAAAATCCACCGCGATGAAGGCGATGCCGGCAGGGTCCAGGGTGCCGTCGGCCTCGGCCAGGTCGCGCAGGTCGGCGTCGGGGTCGAGCTGGACCGCGACCGGATGCTGATGGCGGCGTAGCGCGGCGCGCGACGCCTTCCAGGTGGACAGCGGCACGATCCAGCCGGGCGCGTCGCTGGGCAGCTGGCCCTCGGCGGGGACTTCGGGTTCGGGCGTGAAGACGTGCGAGGTGTCGGCTTCCAGGCGGCCGTTGCGGATCAGGTGCGGGCCGGGCGCGTCGTGCGGATAGATTTCAGACATGGGCGGTCTCGGCTTGCTGCGCAGGTTTGGCGAATGCTGGATCGGAGTAGACGTCCTGCTTGAAGGGATCGATGCCGACGCGGTCCACCACGTCGATGAAGCGTTCCTCTTCGCTGTCGCGCAGGCCCAGATAGGTGCGGATCAGGCGGTCCACCACGCCCGCGACCTGGTCGCGCGCGAACGAGGGGCCGATGATGCGGCCGATGGCGGCGCCGCCGCCGCGCGTGGATTCGATGTCGGGCAGCGGCTTGGCGGCGCCGTTCTGGCGGCCGCCGATGGTGACCTGGTACCACTCTTCGCCGGCCTTATCGACGCCGAGGATGCCGATGTGGCCCACGTGGTGATGGCCGCAGGAATTGATGCAGCCCGAGATGTTCAGGTCCAGCTCGCCGATCTCGAACAGGTAGTCCAGGTTGTCGAACTGGCGCTGGATGGCTTCGGCCACGGGAATGGAGACGGCATTGGCCAGCGCGCAGAAGTCTCCGCCCGGACAGGCGATGATGTTGGTCAGCAGCCCGATGTTGGGCGTGGCCAGGTTCAGCTCCTGCAGCGCGGTCCAGAGCTCGTGCAGGCGCGCGCGGCGCACGTCGGCAAGGATCAGGTTCTGCTCGTGCGAGACGCGCAGCTCGCCGAAGCCGTAGTCGTCGGCCAGGTTGGCCACCGCGTCCATCTGGTCGGCGGTGATGTCGCCCGGCGGTACGCCGGTGGGCTTGAGCGACACGGTCACGGCGGCATAGCCGGCGGCCTTGTGCGCATGCACGTTGGTGCGCAGCCAGCGCGCGAAGCGCGGATCGGCGGCGGCCAGCGCGGCGGTGTTGTCGACGTCCTGCGCGGCCGCCGGATCGTATTGCGGCCAGACGAAGCGGGACTTGATGCCGTCGACGAATTCCTGGGTGATGGTGTCCGGGCCGCCCTTGATGAGCTGCCATTGCTCGTCCACCTGCTGCGCGTAGACTTCCGGCGTCAGGTCCTTGACGAGGATCTTGATGCGCGCCTTGTACTTGTTGTCGCGGCGGCCATGCAGGTTGTAGACGCGCAGCGCGGCCTGCAGATAGGTCAGCAGGTCCTGCCATTCGACGAAGGGATTGATCAGCTTGCCGACGATGGGCGTGCGGCCCAGTCCGCCGCCGACCCAGACGCGAAAGCCCAGCTTGGCGTCGCGCTCGACGGCCTGCAGGCCGATGTCGTGCACGCCCACGGCCGCGCGGTCCTGTACCGCGCCGCTGACCGCGATCTTGAACTTGCGCGGCAGGAAGGCGAATTCCGGGTGCAGCGTGGACCACTGGCGGATGATCTCGCACCACACCAGCGGATCCACCAGCTCGTCCGGCGCGACGCCGGCGAAGTGGTCGGTGGTGGTGTTGCGGATGCAGTTGCCGCTGGTCTGGATGGCGTGCATCTGCACCGTGGCGAGTTCCGCCAGGATGTCCGGCACGTCTTCCAGCTTGGGCCAGTTGAACTGGATGTTCTGGCGGGTGCTGAAATGGCCGTAGCCGCGGTCCCACTTGCGCGCGATGTGCGCCAGCGTGCGCAATTGGCGCGAGGCCAGGATGCCGTAGGGGATGGCCACGCGCAGCATGGGCGCATGGCGCTGGATGTACAGGCCGTTCTGCAGGCGCAAAACGCGGAATTCATCTTCCGTTAGTTGGCCATCGAGGAAGCGGCGCGTCTGGTCGGAGAATTGCGCCACGCGTTGCTCGACGAGCTGCTGGTCGACGGGGTCATACACGTACATGTCTACTGCCCTTGAAGTCTTCTCGGTCTGAGCCCCTGCGCTCGCCTGGCGCAATGCGGCAGGGAAAAGGGGTTCATAACCGTAACAGGCAGCTGTAGCGACCGTCTAAGTCATTCTGGTAATAAGATCATGCCCCCGTTCTGGTAACAGGATCATGCCCGCAGGGTGGGTGAGGCGCGAGGGCGGGGGCCAGAACGCAGGCGCCGAATGCGCGCGACCCAGCATGCAGCGATCAACCGTAGATGCAGTTCGTGAAGCGCTGAAGGCGTGATGGGTTACGCGCGCTTGATAGCGGCGTTCTGGTCCCCCGCCTTGTCGCGCTGCACCCATCCCACGGACCATCTACACCGCCGCGTTCACCGCCCATCTCGCCGCCAGCACCAGAATGACGACCAGGCAAGCCGCCATCAGCAGCCCGGTCAATATCAATGGCGCCGGCTTGTTGTTGGCGATGTCGGCATCGTAGCCGCGGCCGCGGCGCACGCCGAAGAATCCCCACAGCACGGATTTGACCGTGCGCAAGAAACCGAGCATCTCGTCCCTCCCAAGGCGTAGTGGCGGATAACGCCAATGTAGGCTGCCCAGGGAGGCGGAAACAGATGCAGATCCGCCTTACTCGACCGTATCAGCCTGCGCGCCGTCGGGGGCGCCGATGCCGCGCACGATGTGGTCCAGCAGTTCGCGCGCGGCGGGCGAGACATGGCGGCCGGCGCGGCTCAGCACGTGCAGGCTGCCCTGGTTGAGGATGGGGTTGGCCAGCGGCAGGCTGGCCAGGCGCTGGGCCCGCATGTCGGCCGTGACCGCGATGGGCGGCGTCAGGGCGTAGCCGATGCCGGCCGCCGCGAACTGCCACAGCGCCTTGAAGGACGAGGTGGTCAGCACATTGCGCAGCCGCACCTGTTCGCTGATCTCGGCGGCCTGGATGTGCTGGCGCACGCCGAAGCCTTCCTGCATCGACGCCCCGGGATATTCGGCCAGGTCGGTCAGCAGCAGGGGGCGGCGCAGCCGGGTCAGCGGATGATCCTCGCGCACGATGGCGCGGATCGGCTCGGGCCGCGAGTAATGGGTGCGCAGGCGGGCGTCGTTGGGCGGCTGGAACACCAGTCCTATATAGGCTCGGTCATCGACGATGCGCTGCACGATCTCGGAGGTGCGCGCCACGTCGATGTCCAGCGTGACCTCGGGGTGGCTGCGCCAGTAGCCGGGCAGCACGCGTTCGAACATCAGCTCCACGAAGCCCTCGCCCAGCACCAGGTCTATATGTCCTCGTTCTGCCTTGCGCAGGCTGTCGATCTCGGAGAAGAAGCTCTCCTGGATATCCTGCTGGCGCTTGATGTAGCGCGCCAGGATGTGGCCCGCGTCGGTCGGCACCACGCCGCGTCCGCGGCGCTCGAACAGGGCGATGCCGCAGTCGCGCTCCAGCGCGGCGATGGCGCGGCTGACGGCGGACGGGTCCATGTCCAGCACTTCGGCCGCGCCACGCACCGAGCCGCGGCTCATGACCTGCATGAAGTAATGGGTGCGGCGGGCGTCGAGTTTTTCGTCCATGGCGGGGACTCCGGAGCGGGAATGCGGCGGCAGATCCACAGATAAAATAAGGGTTTACCCTTGCATGATCCGAGATCATGCAAAATTTTCCCTGGAAAAGCTTGTCCGTTGCATTTTACGCAACGTTTATGCGCCAGCCCTGTCATGGTTGCGCGCCGGGCCCCCGGCGAAAATCGGCCCTGCTGCGCGCGCCATCGCCGCCGCCGCGTTGCGCCGCCCGCTGCGGGCGCAGGCCGGCCGGGATTGCGGCGGGCAGCCACGACGACTATTCACGTTCATCAGGGGAATCCGATGTCTCACGCCAGCGCCAGCCTGGCCGCGCCCTCCATGCCGCTATCCGGGCGCATCCGCATGCTCGCCGCCATCCTGCTGGTGGTCGTCATTGCCGAAGCGATCGGCAGCGCCACCTTCAACGTGGGTCCGGGCAAGATCATCCTGCAGCCGATGTTGTGGGCCATCTTCATCGGCGCCATCGTGGCCGCCATCGGCCAGCGCCTGCCCGCCGGCCTGAACATCGACACGGCCATGCAGACCCGCATCAGCGGCTATCTGCAGTACGCGCTGCTGCCCTTCCTGGCCAAGCTGGGCCTGATGGTGGGCGGCGCCTTGCCGCAGGTGCGCGAAGCCGGCTGGGCGCTGGTCTTCCAGGAATTCGGCCACTTCTTCGGCACCATGGCCGTGGGCCTGCCGCTGGCCCTGCTGCTGGGCATCAAGCGCGAAGCCATCGGCGCCACCTTCTCGGTGGGCCGCGAGCCCAGCCTGGCCATCATTGGCGAACGCTACGGGATGAATTCGCCCGAAGGCCGCGGCGTGATGGCCGAGTACATCACTGGTACCGTGATCGGCGCGCTGTTCGTGGCGTTGATGGCCGGCTTCATCACCAGCCTGAACATCTTCGATCCGCGCTCGCTCGCCATGGGCGCCGGCGTGGGTTCGGGCAGCATGATGGCCGCCGGCGTCGGCGCGATCGCTTCCCAGCAGACGCCCGAGGTCGCGCACCAGGTGGCCGCGCTGGCCGCCGCCGCCAACCTGCTGACCACGGTGGTGGGCGTGTACTTCACGCTGTTCATCTCGCTGCCGACCACGATTTTCCTGTACGGCAAGCTGGAGCCCGTGCTGGGCCGCTTCTCGCGCGGCAAGGCCGAGGCCGCCGTGACCGCCGACGAGCCGGTCACGCAGGACGCGCCGGCGCACGGCGCCAAGATGGGCTTCG
The DNA here is from genome assembly GCF_903652925.1 of Achromobacter anxifer. GTDB lineage: Bacteria > Pseudomonadota > Gammaproteobacteria > Burkholderiales > Burkholderiaceae_B > Achromobacter > Achromobacter anxifer. The sequence continues at coordinate 305,143 of NZ_CAHLAR010000001.1, forward strand.
GCGACCGCCTGACCGCCTACGTCATCTGCGGCCTGTTCGCCCTGGTGGGCAACCGCCTGGGCTACAACGTGCCCTTCGCCGACGCCCTGCCGGGCATGGGCATCATCATCCTGCTGGTCGTCATCACCGACCTGGTGCTGCGCGTGGTGCCCAAGCTGCCGGCCGTGTTCGTGCTGTCGCTGATCGCCATGACCGCCGGCTGCCCGGGCGTGCTGCCGTACTCGGACCAGATCATCGCCCTGGTCGGCAAGGTGAACTTCCTGCCGTTCACGACGGTGATCCTGGCCATGGCCGGCCTGTCGATCCTGAAGGACCTGCCGGCCTTCCGCAAGCTGGGCTGGAAGATCGTGGTGGTGTCCCTGGCCGCCAATGCGGGCACCTTCCTGGGCGCGACCATGATCGCGGAATTCTTCCACTGAGCGCAGCTCGCCACGAATGAAAAACCGCCTGATGCGTCAGGCGGTTTTTTTTTTCGGCTGGTCAGGCTGGTCAGGGCTTGAAGCCCGGCCGGTAGCGCGCCTGGTCCGTGACGTTCTCGGTCGCGCCGATGTTGGCGACCTTGGGTATGCCCAGGCCCGCCGCCTTCATGGCCACGGCCGTCTGCAGTTCCTGGACCTGCGGATTGCCCATGGCCAGGCGATAGGCCTGCAGCGGCATCAGGCCCTCGATGGTGCCCAGGTCATTGGCGGAGCCGGCGCGCTGCGCCACGGGATCCGGCTGCGCGGCGTAGTCCTCGACCGCGCGCCGCATGCGCGAGTCCGCGTACAGGTCGCGCAGCGCATCCGCGTGCGGGGCGGCGAAGGCGGTCAGCGGCAGCGCCGGTCGCGGGTCCGCGCGTTCGCGCACGGCTTGCGCCGCATGGCTTGCAGCGGCGGCCTTGGCTGCCTGTACCTGGGCGACGTCGCGGGTCGCGAGGAATGGATGTGTGGCGTCCAGCGCGGCGGAGCGCGCGGGGTAGGGCGCGGCAGCCCGGGAGATGGCGGAGATCGCAGCGACGTTCATGCTGTGCCCCTTCTGGTGATGGCCGGCGGATTGGCCCGCCCGGCAGTTTCACTGTAACAGCTGGGGGCGATCGAGGCGAAAAAAAGGCCCCCGCGCGGGCGGGGGCCTGGCGGCGCTGCAACTGGGCAGCGCCGTAGCGGGCAGGTGATGGCCAGGGAGCCCGGCGGGTTCTCCCGGCCCTATGCCTGCCCAAACCGGATCAGGGCTTGGTTGCCTGCATCGACGGACGCTGGCTGAAGGTCTCGTACCAGGCGGCGGTGGCGGGGTGGCCGGCGCGCCAGTCCAGGTCGGGAAAGCGGAAATCCAGGTAGCCCAGTGCGCAGCCGATGGTGATGGTGCCGATGTCGAGGCGGCCGTTCAGCGAGGCGGCGTTCTTCTCCACCAGGGCGAGGCCGTCGCGGACCTTGCCCAGCTGGCCTTCGAACCAGCCGTCCCAGCGCAGGGCTTCCGGACGCAGCACGGATTCATAGCGGGCCAGCAAGGCCGCGCCCAGCATGCCGTCGGCCATCGACTGTTCCGTCAGCACCTGCCAGCGCGCCTTGCCGGCCGGGAACAGCGCGCCGCCGCCCAGGTCGTTCAGGTATTCGCAGATGACGCGGCTGTCGTACAGGACCTGGCCGTCATCGGTGATGAAGGTCGGCACCTGGCCCAGCGGATTGCTGGGGATGATGGTCTGGTCGCGCGCGACGGGGCCGGCCGCGCTGGGCAGCTTTTCGATGCGGTCGGCCAGGCCGAGCTCATGGGCGATGACCATGCATTTGCGCACGAAGGGCGACGCGGGCGAGTAGAAGAGTTTCATGGGGATCCTTGTCGGTGGAGAGGCGTCAGTGTTGTGCATGCGCCAGATGTTGTCCAGCGATCCAGCCGAAGGTCAGGGCGGGACCGAGCGTGATGCCGGGGCCGGGATAGGCGCCGCCCATCACGGATTGCATGTCGTTGCCGGCCACGTACAGGCCGGGAATGGGCGCGCCCGCGGCGTCCAGGGCCTGGGCGTCGGGGTTTGCGGCGATGCCGCAGGCCGTGCCGATGTCGCCCGGGTAGACCTGGACCGCGTAATAGGGGCTCGCGGCCAGCGGCGCCAGGCAGGGATTGGGCGCATGCTCCGGGTCGCCCAGGTAGCGGTTGTAGGCGGTCGATCCCTTGCCGAAGTCCGGGTCCAGGCCTTGGGAGGCGTGGGCGTTGTAGCGCTCCACGGTGGCTTGCAGCGTATCGCCGGGCACGCCCAGCCGCGCCGCCAGCGCCGCCAGCGTGGGGGCTTGCAGCAGATAGCCCGCGTCGATCAGATGCTGGCGCGGCCTGCCGCCAGGCAGCGCCAGGCCCAGGCCCCAAGTGTCGATGAAGCGCTGGTCGCAGATGAGGAAGGCGGGAATGCTTGGCGCCGTGTCGTGGCTGCGGTACATGGCCTGCACGAACTCATGGTACGAGGCCGATTCGTTGACGAAACGCCGGCCCGCGCCGTTTACCGCGATGAGGCCGGGCTTGGCGCGGTCCCACACCAGATGCGGATAATGCAGGCGCTTGCCGTCGGCGGATTCCAGCACGGACACCGGCGCCCAGAACGCGGGGCTGGCGTGGCCCGTGCCGAGCGCCGCGCCCGCGCTCTCCGACAGGCGGATGCCGTCGCCGGCATTGTCCCGCGGCGACATGGACCACAGGCCGGTGGGCTGCGGATAGGTCCGAGCGCGGCGTTCGGGATCCCAGGGAAAGCCGCCCGTGGCCATCACCACGCCGCGCCGCGCGCGGATGTTCAGCGTCTTGCCGCCGCGCGCGACCGCGGCGCCCAGCACGCGGCCTGACGGGTCGCGATGCAGCTCGAGGGCGGGGGTGTCGAGCCAGTAGTCGATCTTGCGCGCCAGCAAGGCGTGGAACAGCTGTGCGGCCAGCGCATTGCCCAGCAGCAGTCGGGTGCCGCGGTGATAGCCGCGCGCGCGGTCCGCGGCATAGCGCAGCACCAGCTTCATGCTGTGACGCCAGGCCGCGAACGAACGGGTGGCCCGCAGCAGATGGCGCACGTCGGTGATGTTGACCATCATGCCGCCCAGCACCGTGAATTCCTTGAGCGGATCGCGCAGCGAGCGGAAGTCGCGACCCAGCCTGCGGCCGTCGAACTCCAGCGGGTCCAGCGAGCGTCCGCCCATCGCGGCGCCCGGCAGATCGGGGTAGTAATCCGGCGAGGCGGTGCGCGCGGCCACGTCCAGGATGCCGCGCGACGCCAGGTAATCCATCATGCGCGGGCCGGCTTCCAGATAGGCGCGCTTCATGTCGTCCGGAGCGGCCGCGCCCACGGTCTGTTCCAGATAGGTCCAGACGCGGTCCATGCTGTCCGGGTGCCCGGCGGCTTCGGTCTGCGCGTTCAGCGGAATCCACAGCGCGCCGCCGGAGATCGCGGTGGAGCCGCCTATGCGGCCGGTCTTCTCAACCAGCAGCACGTCCAGCCCTTCCTCGCGCGCCGTCAGCGCCGCGGCCATGCCGCCCGCGCCCGAGCCGACGACCAGCGCGTCGACTTCCTTGTCCCAAGTGATGCCTTCCATGCTGCCTATGCTCCCGAACCGCCCAGCGACTTGCCGCCGTCCACGAAGATGACCTGGCCAGTGATGAAGTCCATGTGCGGCGCGGCCAGGAAGGACACGGCATTGGCGATGTCTTGCGGTTGCCCCGCGCGGCCGGTGGGCTGCAGGGCCAGTTGGGCCGCCAGGCGTTCGGGCGTGAGATTGCGCAAGAGCGGGGTGTCGATGAGGCCGGGGGCGATGGCGTTGACCAGAATGCCGCGCGGGGCCAGCTCCATGGCCGAGGCCCGCGTGTAGCCGACCAGGGCCGCTTTCGATGCCACGTAGTGCGGGTGGTTCTTCGCGCCCAGGTAGGCGCGCGACGCGATATTGACGATCTTGGCGCCAGGCGCCATGTCGCGCGCGGCTTCCTGCGTCAGGGTCGCCACCGCCAGCAGATTGACGTCGAAGGCGCGGCGGTAATCGGCGCTGTCCACCTCAAAGAATTTGCGTTCGTCGAACAATCCCGCGTTGTTGACCAGCGCGGCCAGCGGCGCGAGCGAGCGCGCCAGCGCGCGCGTGGCGGCTTCGTTGGTCAGGTCCACCACGCGGTGTTCCACGTCCAGTCCTTGCGCCCGCAGCGCTTCGGCTTCCTTCGCGGCCAGTTCCGCGTTGCGGTCGGCCAGTACGACGCGAAAGCCGTCGCGCGCCAGCCGTTCCACGATTGCCAGGCCCATGCCGCTTGCGCCGCCCGTGACCAATGCCGTGCCCAGATCCATGATGTTTCCTTATACGGCCAGATAGCCGCCGTCCACCGGCAGCACCACGCCATTCACGTAGCTGGCCATGTCCGAGGCCAGGAACAGCACCGGCCCGACGATCTCGTCGGCCCGTCCCGCGCGCGCCATGGGGGCGCGCTGCATGTACCAGTCCGTGCCTTGCGCCTGCGAGCGCTGGCCGGCCGTCATCTCGGTTTCCATCAAGCCGGGCGCTACGGCGTTCACACGCACGCCGTGCGGCGCCAGGTCGCGCGCCAGCACTTCGGTGAACGAGCGTACGCCGCCCTTGGACACCACGTAGCCCGCGGTCGATATGCTGCAGCCGTAGGCCACGATGGAGCACAGGTTGACGATGGCGCCGCGCGTGGCCTTGAGCTGTTCGACGAAGGCATGCGTGACGTTGAAGGTGCCTTGCAGGTTCACGCTCATCAGGCGTTCCCAGATCTCGGGCGTGTTCGGATCGTCGAAGGGCGCGCGAGCGGAGATCCCGGCGTTGTTGACCAGCACGTCCAGGTTGCCGTGTTCGGTGGCGGACCGCTGCGCGAAGGCGCGGACCGCGGCGGCATCGGTTACGTCCAGCACGGCGTCGGCCGCCTTGCCGCCCGCGCCGCGGATGGCCTGCACGGTGGCGGCGGCCAGCGCCGCGTCCACGTCGGCGACGATCACCGACGCGCCTTGCCTGGCGAAACCCTGCGCGATGGCCGCGCCCAGGCCGCGGCCGGCGCCCGTGACGAGGACCCGCTTGTCTTGCATCGATATCATCATGGTCTGTCCTTGCGGCGCCTCAGGCGCCCAGATAGGCGCGCTGCACGCCTTCGTCGCTGGCGAGCGCCGCGGATTCGCCTTCCAGCGCGATTTCGCCGTTTTCCAGGATGTAGGCGTAGCTGGACACCGACAGCGCCAGCTTCACGTTCTGCTCCACCAGCAGGATGGTGATGCCTTGCTCGTGGTTCAGCCGCAGCACGATGTCGAAGATCTGCTCCACCACCAGCGGCGACAGGCCCATGGACGGTTCGTCCAGCAGGATCATGCGCGGCCGCGCCATCATGGCGCGGCCGGTGGCCAGCATCTGCTGTTCGCCGCCGGACAGCGTCGCGGCCTTTTGCTCGTAGCGTTCGCGCAGGCGCGGGAAGGTGTCGCACACCATCTCCAGGTCCTGCCGGACGGCCGCCCGGTCGGCGCGCAGGTAGGCGCCCATCTCCAGGTTTTCGCGCACGCTCATTTCGCGGAAGATCTCGCGGCCTTCCGGCACCTGCACGATGCCGCGTCCGACGATGGCGTCGGCCGGCAGCCGGTGTATGGGCTGGCCGTCGAAGCGCACGCTGCCCGCGGTGGGCGCGACCAGGCGCGAGATCACGTTGAGCGTGGTGGACTTGCCCGCGCCGTTGGCACCCAGCAGCGCCACGATGGCGCCTTGCGGCACTTTCAGCGACACGTCCTGCAGGGCGCGGATATTGCCGTAGGCGGCCGATACCGCGTCGACTTCAAGCAGATACTCAGCCACCGGCGGCTCCCTTGCCCAGATAGGCCTCGATCACGCGGGGATTGCTGCGCACCTCCGCGGGCGTGCCTTCGGCGATCTTCTCGCCGAAGGACATGACGGTGATGCGATCCGAGATCGACATCACCAGCTGCATGACGTGCTCCACCAGCAGCACCGTGATGCCGTCGCGTTCGCACAGCTCGGTCAGCAGCCGGTCCAGCGTTTCGATCTCGCGGTTGCGCAGGCCGGCTGCGGGCTCGTCCAGCAGCAGCAGCTTGGGCGATATGGCCAGGGCGCGCGCCAGCTCCAGCATCTTCTGGCGGCCGAAGTCCAGGCTGCATGCGGGCGTGTCGAGGAAATCGGCCAGTCCCACGCGCTCCAGCAGGTGCTCGACCCGCTCGCGCGTTTGCGCGGCGGCCGGGCGCAGCAGCTTGCCGGCGCTGTCGGCGCCATGGGCATAGGTGCCCAGCAAGGCGTTCTCGCGCACGCTGAGCGCGCCGAACAGCTCCAGGTTCTGGAAGGTGCGGGCCACGCCCAGCGCCGCCATTTCGTGTGGCTTCCTGCGCGTGATGTCGACGCCGTCGAACAGGATGCTGCCGCTGCTGGGGCGGTAGTAGCGCGAAATGCAATTGAAGGTGGTGGACTTGCCCGCGCCGTTGGGGCCGATCAGCGCATGGATGCGGCCGCGCTCCACCTGCATGGACAGGCCGTTGATGGCGGTCAGGCCGCCGAACTTTACGGTCAGCCCTTGCACGTCCAGATAGGGATGGCTGCTCATGCCGCGCTCCTTTGGGTCGGTTTGGCCGCGGCCTGGCGCGGGGCGGAAGGTTGCGGCGCGACCGGCGGCGCAACCCGGCCGCGCTCGCCGCGGCCGGCAAACAGGCCCTTGGGCGCGAACATCATGAAGCCCATCAGGATGAAGCCGTAGATGATTTCCTGGAACGACAGCGCCTGGCGCAGCAGTTCGGAGATCAGGCCGAAGGCCAGCGCGCCGGCAATGGCGCCGCGCACCGAGCCAATGCCGCCTACCACCACCATCGTCAGGATCAGTATGGTGGTCTGAAAGCCCAGGCTTTCCGGATGGATGAAGGAGGCGAAGGTGGTGTACATGCCGCCCGCGATGCCGGCGTAGGCGGCGGACAGGGTGAAGGCCGTGCGCTTGATGGCGTTGACGTTCACGCCCATGGCCTGGGCCGCCACATCGCTCTCTCGCACTGCGCGGAAGGCCGAGCCCAGCTGCGAGCGCGACAGGGCGACGGTGGCCCACAGCAGCAGCGCGGCGATCAGCACGACGAAGGGATATGCCTTGGCATCCGACACCAGCTCATAGCCGAATAGCGTGGCCGGCGAGATCCGGAAGCCGTTGGAACCGTTGGTGACCGATTGCCAGTTCAGGAACACCCATTGCATCGCCTCGCCGAAGGCGAAGGTGGACAGGGCCAGATAGATGTCGCGCATGCGCAGCGCCAGCGCGCCGATCACATAGCCCAGCGCGGCGGCAAGCAGCCCGCCCGCGACGATGGAAATGAAGAATGGCGGATGCCAAAGGTTGTTGATGAGGCCGGCGGTGTAGATGCCCACGCCGTAGAAGGCGGCGTGAGACAGCGCGAACTGCCCGGTTTCGCCGATGACCAGGTGCAGGCCCAGGGCCAGCACCACGAACACCATCAGCAGGTTCACCACGTAGATGACATAGCCGCTGGCCGCGAAGGGCAGGATGGCCAGCACCACGGCCATCAGCGCCAGCAGCGCATGGTCGATTTTCTTGCTCATACTTTCTTCACCTGCAGTTTTCCGCCCAGCAGCCCTTGCGGGCGCAGCAGCAGCACGACCATGATGGCCACGAAAGGCGCGACCACGATGGCATTGGTCGAAATGAACAGTCCCACCAGGTTCTCGGCCACGCCGATCACGAAGCCGCCCACCACCGCGCCAGGCAGGCTGGTGATGCCGCCCACGATGGCCGCGGCATAGGCCAGGATGGCGATATGGCCGATGTCGGGCGTGATCAGGATCTTGGGCGTGATGAGCAGCGCGGCGACCGCGGAGATCAGGCCGGCCAGCGCCCACACCAGCATGCGGATGCGGGTCAGGTTCACGCCCACCAGCCGGGCGGCCTTGGGATTCATGCCCACCGCGCGCATCGCGCGGCCGACGCGGGTGTAGGTAAACATCCCGAACAGCAGCAGCATCACGCCCACGGCGACCGCAAAGATCACCAGGTCGAGCTGGGTCAGCACCGCGTCGCCGATGATGATGGCGTCGGTCGAGGCCAGCGGCGGCAGCGAGCGCGGCGTGTCGCCCAGGCCGGTCTGCCGCACCAGGCCTTTCAGCGCATAGGCCAGGCCCAGCGTGGCGATCACCATTTGCACGCCCACGCCCTTGGAGGCGATGACGCGTTCCATGACGACGCGCTGGAACAGGCCGGACAGGACGGCCACGGCGGCCAGGGTGATGGGAATGACGACGAGATACGGCCAGCCCATCACCAGCGTGAGGAACAGGGCGATGTAGCCGCCGACCATGAAGATTTCGCCCTGGGCGAAATTGGGCACGTCGGTGGTCTTGAAAATGATGACTACGGCGACGGCCAGCAGCGCGTACACGCTGCCCGTCACCAGTCCTGACAGCACCCCCTGCTGCAGGAACAGCCAGATATCGGCAAAGCTCATGATGTTCTCCGGGGGCCCGCGCGCCGCTGCGCCAGCGTGCGGGCCCGACCCGTGGCGGGCCGCTGGTTTACTTCTGGTACTGCCAGACGCTCTTGAAGGCGCCGGGCACGAGCGACATGTTGGTGCCGTCGAACTTGATGTAGATGGCGGACTCCTGCGCGGCGTGGTCGTTCGGGCCGAACTCGATCGGACCGGCCATGACGCCCGAGTCGAACTTCATGGTTTCCAGCGCCTGCAGCACTTTCTCGCGGGTGGGTTGCGGGCCGGCGGCCTTCAGCGCGTTGACCACCGTCATCGCCGGCGGCAGGCCATAGGGCATGTAAGTCTGCGGATGGCCCGGCTTGGCGGCCAGGTCGGGGTAGGCCTGCTTGTACATGTCGTACACCCAGGTCAGCTTGGCGCCGCCAGGCACGTCGGACAGCACTTCCTGGATATAGACGTTCTTGAAGGCGTCCTTGTTGCCCACGTTCTCGACCAGCTGCTTCAGATCGGCCGTGCCGTTCACCGCCAGGACGATGGGCTTGTTCCAGCCCAGTTCCTGCGCTTTCTTGATGATGAGCGCGGCGGGGCGGGCGTAGGTGGTCAGCAGCAGCACGTCGGCGTTGGCGGCGCGGATCTTCAGCATGGGCGCGGTGACGTCGGTGATGTTCGGGTTCACCGATTGCACCTGCAGCGCCGCGTCGCCCAGCTGCTTGATCTGGGCCTGGGCGGCCTCCAGGTTCCAGCCGCCGTAGGCGTCGTCATGGTTGATGTAGCCGATCTTCTTGGCCTTCAGGTGCTCGGCGGCGAACTGCACCATTGAGCCGCCGACGGCGTGCTGCGAAATGGAGAAGGCGCCGTAGATGTACTTGGAGGGCGGATACAGCGCGCCGTCGCCCGATGCGTTGAGCATGACGAGCGGGACCTTCTCGCGTTCCACGTATTCGCGCGAGGCCACCACCGCGGCCGAGCAGGAGCCGCCGTTCAGCAGGAACACCTTGTCCTGTTCGTTCAGCTTCTTCACCGCGGCGACCAGGTCGTTGGCGTTGCAGCGGTCGTCCTCGATCACCAGCTCGATCTGGCGGCCATGTATCCCGCCTTCCTTGTTGACCTTGGCGTACCACATCTTGGCGGCGTTCAGCACATCGAAGCCATAGGCCATGCCGCTGCCGGACAGTGGCGCGAAGAGGCCGATCTTGATGGTCTTGTCGGTGATGCCCGGCTCCTGCTGCGCTTGCGCGCCCAGGCTCAGGGCCCATGCGCACAGCGCGGCGGCGGCTGCGTGGCGACTGCTTTTCTTCATGTTTGTCTCCCGTTCTTTTCTGGTGCGCGCCTTTGGTGGTGGATGGCGCCTTGCTGCGTTGCCGGCCTGGGCCGCCGGTATGCCTTACTGCATGCGGTAGCCGCCGTTGACGTCGATGACGCTGCCGGTGATGTAGCCGGCTTCCTCGGACGCGAGGAAGCGCACGGCGGCGGCCACGTCGTCCACGGTGCCGATGCGGCCCAGCGGAATGGCTTGCGCCGCGGCGGCCAGGGCGCCGCTGCTGGTGACGGTGCTGCGCAACATGTCGGTGTCGATGAGGCCGGGCGCGATGCCATTGACGGTCACGCCCAGGTGCGCGGATTCGCGCGCCATGGCCTTGGTCAGGCCCAGCACCGCGGACTTCGCCGCGATGTAGGAGGCGCTGGAGCGGTAGCCGCCCAGCTGTGCCGCCACCGACGTGAAGGTCACGATGCGGCCGTGCGCCAGCGGCGCGGCTTCGCGCCGGCGCAGATAGGCGCGGCCGCACAGGAACACGCCGCGCGCGTTGACCGCGAAGCTGCGTTCCCAGATGTCCAGCGTGGTGTCCTTGATGAGCGGGCGTTCGCCGTTCTCCTGGAACAGCAGCAGGCCGGCGGCGCTGACGAGCACGGCGATGGGGCCGTGCTGCGCTTCGATCTGCTCGAAGGCGTTTTCGACCGAGGCCTCGTCGCTGACGTCGAAGGCGTGCGCGGCGTGCGGAGCGCCCAGTTCGTCCGCCACGCGGCGGGCGCGCTGCGCGTCCAGGTCCGAGACCACGACGCGCAGGCCGGCGCGGGCCAGTTCATGGCAGATGCGGGCGCCAATTCCGCCGCCGCCGCCGGTGACGAGCGCAAGACGGGGAGCCGGACCTGTGCCGGCCGGCGTGGATACATTGGACATGCTGTCTCCTGGTAGCGCGCCTTCCGCCTAGGGAGGGGCCGGGCCGCTGGTTTGAATTTTTTGCGATTATGTATACATGAATGGGTCGCACATATAGGGGCTTACCCGAGGTCGCGCTTGATTTACATCGTGTTTTATAGAGAAGTTCCGAAATTCGGAATTGCTTCTGGCGTCGTATGTATTCTTCATGTATACAATGCCGCTATGGACACGCTATCTCAACACGTTACCGACACGCTGCGGGACTGGGTGCTGCACGGCAAGTTCAGCCCTGGCGCCCGCCTGGAAGAAATCCCGCTGGCGGAAAAACTGGGGGTGTCGCGCACGCCGGTGCGCGCCGCGCTGGCGACGCTGGGCAACGAGGGGCTGCTGGAGCACCTGCCCAAGCGCGGCTATACGGTGCGCGCCTATGACATCGGCGAAATCGTGGCGGCCTACGAGGTGCGCGCGGCGCTGGAAGGGCTGGCCTGTCGCCAGGCGGCCTTGCGCGGGCTATCCAACGATGCCGTGGCGGTGCTGAAGAATTGCCTGGACGAGGGCGACCGCATCCTGGGCAAGGGCGTCTTGCTGGCCGAGGACCATCTGCCGTACCAGCAGGTGAACATCACCTTGCACAACGGCATCCTGGAGGCGGCGGGCAATCCCTGGGTGCGCCGCTTCGCGGCGCAGGCGCAGGCCATACCGTATGCCTCGGACCGGATCATCCTGTGGGAGGACCACGGGATCATCCTGCGTTCGCACGACGACCATCACCGCATCGTCAATGCGATCATCGCCCGCGACGGCGCGCGGGCGGAGGACCTGATGCGCGAGCACGTGTATTACGCGGGCATCATCCTGAAGAACAACTACGAAAGGCTGGCGCAGGCGTACCGGGTGTGAGGTACGCCTGAGGCGGCGGCCTCAGCCGGCCGCGCCTCAGCCGGCCGCACCTAACCGGCCGTACCTAGCCGGCCGCACCCGTTTCCAGGCAGGGCTTGAATTCGCCGGTGGCGGGATCGCGCAGGTACAGCAGGCCGGTGGCCACGCCGAAGTAGGTGCCGTGCAATTCCAGGTCGCCCTTTTCCACGCGGCGGCGGATGGACGGGAAGGTCATCAGGTTGTTCAGGCTGTGCTCGACCACGGCCAGTTCCAGGCGCTTCAGGTTGGCTTGGCGGTCGCCGGTGCCGGGGCCCAGGCGTTCGGCCACGGGTTCGATCTGCGACATCCACTTGCCGATGAAATCGCCCTTGGTCAGCGGCTTGGCATCGTCGAAGAAGGAGCGGATGCCGCCGCAAGACGCATGGCCCAGCACGACGATGTGCTTGACGTTCAGGCCGTTGACCGCGAATTCGATCGCGGCGCTGGTGCCGTGGTACGAGGATTCCGAGTCAGGGTCACAGGGCGGGACCAGGTTCGCGACGTTGCGGACGACGAACATCTCGCCGGGGCCGGCGTCGAAGATGACTTCAGGCGACACGCGGGAGTCGCAGCACCCGATGATCAGGATTTCCGGGTTTTGCCCGGTTTCGGCCAGCTTTTGGTATCGGCTGCTTTCCGAGGGAAAACGGCCCCCCAGGAAAGATTGATAGCCTTCGGTGAGTCTTTTGGGAAACATGATTTTTTATCCTCGTAGCTGAGCCAGGCGTGCTGGCGTGTCGGCGCACGCAACAAGGGGCTTCGTGTGGAAGCCCCTTTTATTGAGTCGACAAACCGAATTTTCCCATACTTGACCTTGCGCCACGCTGTCTAAACCCTGTGAGAATCAGGGTTTTTAAGTCCCCACGGGGAGGGGCGGCAGGGGATCTTCCCTGTTTCGGCCGCGCCGGCTGGGAGGCGGCTAGCGGGCGTCCACGTCCAGCGCGGTGACGCGGGTGAACTGCAGCGGCGTGATGGCCCGGATCTGCTTGATCTGGCCGGGCGCCAGCGGACCGACGACGTCGTCGCGCACGCGGCCGATTTCCCGGCCTTGCGCGTCGTACAGCACGAAGGTCAGCATGGCGCTGTTGATCGGGCGGGCGGACTGGTTGGAGAGCAGGCCGGTAATGGCCGACACGTTCTGGTTGACGTCGCGCACGGCCTGGACGTTGCCCAGCGTGACGCCATAGACCAGGCTCTGCGCGCCGGCGGCGCCGGACAGGCCCGCGAGCAGCGCGAACGAGGCTAGGGCAAGTTTCATCGTGGTCTCCTGTGCAGCCGCGGTGTCGGGCGCCATTGTCGCCTGCAGGGCGGTCATCGCCACCTCTGGAACGGAGGCATGCCTATCTCACACCTTTCCTGGTCCATGCACAACGGGGCAAAGGGATGAATGGGTAACAGGTTGCTCGGATTGGTCGCAAATTCACCCGCTTGGGGGCATGCCGCAAGGGGAAAGGCGCGGACGGGTTCAGGGCCGCGTAAGGCCTTGGCGATTCTTGACTTTCCATACTCTTGCGAAGGCGCGTGGATTGTTCGATCATGACCGGGCCGGCGATTGGCCGGCGGATCGTGCGGCCCGCCTTCTTTTGCGACTGACTCCAGGCGCGCGGGCGCCCAAGGGAGGAACTCATGCTTTCCCGTACCAGCCAATTGGCCTCGGCCTTTCTGTTGACCGCCTGCTTCGCCGGCGCGGCATTTGCCCAGACTCCCGCGGCCTCGACGCCTGCCAAGACGCCCACGCCGCAGCAGCAGCGCATGGCGGACTGCAACAAGTCCGCGACAGGCAAGACGGGCGACGACCGCAAGACCTACATGAGCAGCTGCCTGAAGGGCGAAACCGCCGCCGCGCCCGCCAAGCAATTGACGCCGCAGCAGCAGAAAATGAAGGACTGCAACGCCACGGCCACGTCGCAGAAATTGACCGGCGACAAGCGCAAGACCTTCATGAGCACCTGCCTGAAGGGCTGAGTCCCCGCCGCAAGAAAAAACGCCAGCCTGATCCAGGCTGGCGTTTTTCTTTGCTCACACCGTCGCGATCGGCGTGACCGGCGAACCGATGGCGTGCGGCAGGCGCAGCGGCGGCGCCGTCAGCATGAAGCGATGGCGGCCGTTGGCGTGCAGCCAATCGGCCAGGTCCTTCAGGTACCAGAGTTCCGCCAGCGGCAGGCCCAGCTTGAACAGGCAATGGTGGTGCAGCGGCAGCATGGCGCGCGGGCCGGTTTTCTCGCGCGCGGGGTAGGCTTCTACTGCGTAGTTGTCGGCGCAGATGGCGGCGATGCCGCTGTCGGTGATCCATTGCAGCAGCGCGGCGTCGGTGCCGTCCAGCGCGGCGCCGTAGGTATGCAGCGTTTCGGCGTCGGGCTTGCCGTTCATGGCGACGACCGCTTCCGCGTAGCCGGTGCGCAGCACCAGCATGTCGCCGGTTTCGACGCTGATGCCGTCCGTCTTCAGCACGTGCATCAGTTCGGCGTGGCCGATCAGCGTGCGGCCGGGGCCATAGTGGCGGAACAGGTCCACCAGCACGCCGCGGCCCTGCATGCCTTTCTGGGCCAGGTTTTCCACGCCCAGCTTCAGCGCCGCCGACGGGCCGCCGCTGTTGCAGCCGCAGCCGGTGTGATCGCCGTCGGCGGGGCCGACCACGTCCACGCCGGCCTGGTAGCCGTTGTAGTAGCGCAGCTCGGGCTTGCCGTCGCCGTCGGCGTCGAACAAGGCGCCCACGTGGGCCAGCGCGTCCCATTGCGTCGAATACTGCATGGACAGCAGCACCTGGTCGTCGCTCAGCACGTCGACCGCGTCGGGGTTGACGTTGCGCAGCGGGAAGTTCAGGTAGGGCGTGTCCTGCAGCCGGGTCGGGCTCAGCTGCGGCGGATGGCGGCGCGGGTTGAGCACGTTGCCGCCGGGCAGGTCCAGCGGCAGCGACAGGCAGAAGGTCTTGCCGGCGCGGATTTCGCGCGCGCCCTTCAGGACCTGTTCTTCGGTGATGAGGTTCAGGCGGCCGAGTTGGTCGTCGGGCCCGAAGTCGCCCCAGTTGGAGCCTTCGGGCCGGTTTTTCCAGCGCTGCATGCCGCTTACCCCTTCAGGAAGTCGACGACCGTGCGGGTGAAGACTTCCGGTTGTTCCCAGTTCGAGATATGGGAGGTGTTCATCTCCACATAGCGCGCGCCGGGAATGGCGGCGGCCAGCTCGCGGCCCTGGGCCGGGGTGGCGGCCAGGTCGTGCGTGCTGCTGATGACCAGCGTGGGCGCCTTGATGGTGTTCACCTGTTCGCGGAAATCGGCGTCGCGCAGCGCGGCGCAGTTGCCGGAATAGCCGGCATCCGGCGTGCGGCGCAGCATGTCGACCAGCACCTGGGTCAGGCCGGGCTCGGTGGCGCGGAAGTCGTCGGTGAGCCAGCGCTCGACCAGCGTGGGCGCCATCTTTTCCAGCGTCTGCTCGGCGACCGCGGCGATGCGGGCGCTCCAGCCTTCGGCCGAGCCGATGCGCGCGGCGGTGTTGCACAGGATCAGCTTGTCCAGCAGTTCGGGGCGCGCCAGCGCCAGCCACAGGCCGGTGGGGCCGCCCATCGACAGGCCGCAGAAGTGCGCGCGCTTGATGCCCAGGTGCGCCAGCAGTTCGGCGACGTCGTTGCCCAGTTGCTCGAAGCTGTATTCGCCCTCGGGGATCGACGATTTGCCGTGGCCGCGGGTGTCGTAGCGCAGCACGCGGAAGTGCTTGCTCAGTTCGGGAATCTGGCGGGCCCACATGTCGGAACAGGTGCCCAGCGAGTTGGAGAGCACGAGCACCGGCGCGTCGGCGGGGCCATCGATGACGTAGTACAGCCGTGCCTGGCTGAGATCGGCGTAAGACATGCGGGTTTATTCCTTGCGTTTACAGATGGCAGACGCCGTCGACGTAGGCCTTGCGCCAGCGCGTGATGTTCACGTGCTCGAACAGGTCGGCCTTGGAGAACGGGTCGGCGTCGATGAATTGCTGCGCGGCTTCGCGCGTTTCCAGGGCCACGATGTACAGGCCGCCGCCGGCGTCCTTGCCGTCGTCCTGCAGCTTGGCGCCGCAGGCCAGCAGCAGTTGCTTGTTCGCGTCCAGGAACTCAAGGTGCGCGGCGCGATGCTGCTGGCGCACTTCCTGGTGGCCGGGCTTGTCGAAGGTTTCGATGATGTAGGGCATCGGCCGCTCCTTGTCAGATTGCCGAGGGATGGCGCGCCAGCGCCGTGACGTTGATGTCCATGTACGGGAACAGCGGCAGCGAGGACAGCAGCGTGTGCAGCTCGTCATTGCTTTCGACGTCGAAGATGCTGACGTTGGCGTAGCGGCCGGCCACGCGCCACAGGTTCTTCCACTTGCCGTCGCGCTGCAGTTGCTGCGCCAGGGCCTTTTCGTCGGCCTTCAGCTTGTCGGCGCGCTCGGCCGGCATGTCGACGGGAAGATTGACTTGCATTTGGACCATGAACAACATGATGACTCTCTCCTGTAAAGCGGCTCCGGCACGGCCGGAGCGCGCACAAAACTCAGCGGGAAAACTTCAGCGGCAGGCCGGTCAGGCGCAGCAGCTCGTCGGCGGTGGTGTCGCCGAACATGTCGATGACGGTCACGCCGTCGGCGCGGATGTCGAACACCGCCACGTCGGTGTAGACGCGCGATACGCAGCGCACGCCAGTCAGCGGATAGGTGCAGGCCTCGACCAGCTTGCTCTGGCCTTCGCGGGTCTGCAGTTCCATCATCACGAAGACGTCCTTGGCGCCGATGGCCAGGTCCATCGCGCCGCCCACGGCCGGAATGGCGTCGGGCGCGCCGGTGTGCCAGTTGGCCAGGTCGCCGTGCTGCGACACCTGGAAGGCGCCCAGCACGCAGATGTCCAGGTGGCCGCCGCGCATCATTGCGAACGAATCGGCGTGGTGGAAGAACGAGCAGCCGGGCAGTTCCGTCACGGGCTGCTTGCCGGCGTTGATCAGGTCGTAGTCTTCCTGGCCCTTGGCGGGCGCGGGGCCCATGCCCAGCATGCCGTTTTCGGTGTGGAGGATGACTTCGCGGTCGGCCGGCAGATGGTTGGCGACGAGCGTGGGCAGGCCGATGCCCAGGTTCACGTAGGCGCCTTCAGGAATGTCCTGCGCCACGCGGGCGGCGATCTGGTCGCGGGTCAGTTTGGTGCTCATTGCTGCTCCTTGGCGGCCGGGGTGGCTGCGATCTGCACGACGCGTTTCACGAAGATGCCCGGGGTCACGACGGTTTCGGGGTCCAGCTCGCCCAGCTCGACCACTTCGCGCACCTGTGCCACGGCCACGCGCGCGGCGCTGGCCATGATGGGGCCGAAGTTGCGGGCGGTCTTGCGGTAGACCAGGTTGCCCCAGCGGTCGCCGCGCTCGGCCTTGATGAGCGCGTAGTCGGCGTGCAGCGGATACTCCAGCACGTACTGGCGGCCGTTGATCTCGCGGATTTCCTTGCCGTCGGCCAGCGGCGTGCCGTAGCCGGTGGGCGTGAAGAACGCGCCGATGCCGGCGCCGGCGGCGCGGATGCGCTCGGCCAGGTTGCCCTGGGGCACGAGTTCCAGCTCGATCTTGCCGCTGCGGTACAGGCCGTCGAAGATCTGCGAGTCCACCTGGCGCGGGAACGAGCAGATGATCTTGCGCACGCGGTTGGCGCCCAGCAGGGCGGCCAGGCCGGTGGTGCCGTTGCCGGCGTTGTTGTTGATGATGACCAGGTCCTTCGCGCCCTGCTCCAGCAGGGCATCGATCAGTTCCATGGGCTGGCCGGCGGTGCCGAAGCCGCCGATCATGACGGTGGCGCCGTCGGGTACGTCCGCCAGGGCGGCCGCCGCGCTTGCAACAAGCTTAGAAATCATGATGTTTGCTCATAGGTGGCGTGTCATAATTTGTTCTTAATTAGAACTTTCGTTCTTCTGAAGAACATCGTTTCATGGGGATAAGCCGAGCGTCAAGGCGAGCCGGCGCGGCGTAGTCTCCATTTACTCTTTTCGCGGTAGACGGATGGCCGAGCAAGATACCCAGCAACCCAGCGACAGCTACGTGCAGTCCTTCGCCCGCGGCTTGTCCGTGATCCGGGCCTTCGGCCCCGACCGTTCGGAGATGACCTTGTCCGAGGTCGCGGCGGTGACGGGGCTGACCCGCGCGGGCGCGCGCCGCATCCTGCTGACGCTGGAGCACCTGGGCTACGTCACCGTCGACGACCGCAAGTTCTCGCTGACCCCGCGCATCCTGGAACTGGGCTACGCCTACCTGTCCGGCACGCCGCTGTGGAACCTGGCATTGCCGTACATGGAGGAAGTGGCCGAGCAGACGCGGGAGTCGTGTTCCGTGTCGGTGCTGGAAGGCGCGGACATCGTCTACATCCTGCGCCTGTCCACGCACAAGGTCATGACCATCAACCTGGCCGTGGGCAGCCGCCTGCCGGCCTGGGTGACCTCGATGGGCCGCGTGCTGCTGGCGGGGCTGGCGGAGCCGGAGCTGGACCGGGTGCTGGCGCTGAGCCAGATCCAGCCCTACACCTCGCACACCATCACCGACATCGCCGAACTCAAGCGCCAGCTGGCCGGCGTGCGAGCCGACGGTTACGCCTGCGTCGCGCAGGAGCTGGAGCCGGGGCTGCAGTCGGTGGCCGTGCCCATCATGGACCGCAGCGGCCGTGTGATCGCCGCGATGAACGTGAGCGGTCATGCCAACCGTTTCACGCGCGAGGAAATGCTGGCGGCCTTTCTGCCGCCCTTGCGCCGCGCGGCCGACCAGATCAACCACGCCCTGCTGCGCCGTTAGGCGGGGCAGGGGGCGGATGCCGGCGGCTGGCGTGCGCATCGCGGGCCTCAGATGGGCGCGACGCCCAGCGTCGTGCCGCCGCAGACATACAGCATCTGGCCGGTGACGAAGCCGTTGTCGGGAGACAGGAAGAACATCGCGGCGCGCGCCACGTCCTCGGGCGTGCCCAGGCGCTTGACCACGATGCTGTTGATGATGCGTTCGGTCTGGGGCGCGCCTGCCGGGTTGCTCTTGGTGAACAGGTCGGTGGCGATGGGGCCCGGGCCGATAGCATTGACGGTGATGCCGTCGCCGCCCAGCTCCATGGCCAGCGTGCGGGTCAGGCCCACCAGGCCGGCCTTGGTGGCCGAATAGACCACGCGGTCCGGCTTGCCCAGCGCGGCGCGCGACGACATGTTCACGATGCGGCCGAAGCCGGCCTCGCGCATGGCCGGCAGCGCGGCCTGCACCAGGATCAGCGCGGTGCGCAGATGCAGGTTCACCACATAGTCCAGGTCCGCCAGCGTGGCCGTGTCGGCCGTGCCGGGGCGGGTCGCGCCCGCGTTGTTGACCAGGCCCACGATGTTGTAGGCCTCGGTCACTTCGCGCGCGACTTCCTTGGTGCGCGCCTCGTCGGTCAGGTCGGCCTGATACGACACCAGCCCCGCGGGCGGATGCTCGGGCAGCTTGTAGTCGATGTTGACGACCTTATGCCCCGCATCCAGCAGCATGCGGATGATCGCCGCCCCGATCCCGGCGCTGCCGCCGGTCACGAGATACGCAGTAGGTTTGCTCATATCAGTTTCCTATTCCAAAGTCAGCGCGTACGCGGCTCAATGCGTCAAGTAGCCCCACAGGAGCACGGCGGTGATGTGGATCACGCCGACCCACAGCATCATGATGACGGTATAGCCCATCACGTCGCGCAGCTTCAGCTTGGACAGCGCCAGAGCGGGCAGAATCCAGAAGGGCTGCACCAAGTCGTTCCAGGCGTTGCCCAGCATGACGGCCATGGTGGTCTGGTTGAGCGCGCTGCCGATTTCCTTGGCGGCGTCGATCATGAACGGACCCTGGATGACCCAGTGGCCGCCGGCCGACGGCGCAAAGAAGTTGATGACGAACGAGCTGATCAGGCCCCAGAACGGCAGCGTTTCGGGCGTGGCCACGTCGACGAACACTTGCGAGATCGTGGTGACCAGGCCGGATGCGGCCATGATAGCCATGATGCCGGCGTAGAAGGGGTATTGCAGGATGATCCCGGAGATCGTCTTGATGCCTTCGGTCAGCTTGGCGACGTAGGCGGCCGGCGTGCCCAGCAGGATGATGCCCAGGAACAGGATGATGAAGTTGATCAGGTTCAGGTCCAGCGAGCCGCCGTCCATGAAGTGGAAGGCCACGTAGGCAACGCCCAGCGCGCCGATCAGCAGGCTCAGGATGCGGCTGTTGTTCAGCTTCGAGGCCAGCGTGCCCTTTTCCAGCAGGTCTTCGGCGGCGCCGGCGGTGGCGGTGTCGCGGTCGATGGCCGGATCCACTTCAACGATCTTCTCGCCCTTCTTGGGGTGCAGCCAGGCGTTGAGCAGCGGCAGCGTCACGATGATGACCAGGCTGGTGATCAGCATGGGCACCGAGAAAATGGTTTCCGACAGCGGGATGGTGCCCATCTGCTTGGCGGTGGGGTGGTTGGGGGTGGCGACCAGCACGGGAATGCTGGCGGACAGGCCCAGGCCGTACATGGTGAAGCCGCTGTAGGCGGCGGCGATGATCAGCGGGTAGTGCACGCCCTTGACCTTCAGCGCCAGCTTCTTGGCGACGATGCCGCCGATGACCAGGCCGAAGCCCCAGTTCAGGTAGCTGCCGATGCCGCCGACCAGCGTCGCCACGATGATGGCGGTGTGCGGCTTGTGCACATGGCTGACGATGCGGTTGAGCAGGCGGTCGGTGAGCGGCGCGGTGGCCAGCACGTAGCCCATCGCCAGGATCACGGCCATCTGGGTGGTGAAGGCCAGCAGGCTCCAGAAGCCGTTGCCCCAGGCGCGCGTGATGTCGCCGATGCCCTTGCCTTCCACGCCCATGGCCAGCAGCACGGTGAGCAGGGTCAGCGCGATCGCGAAGACGAAGGGATCGGGCAGATACTTGCGCATCAGCTCCGTAAAGAATGAAGCCAGTTTATTCATGGTGCCTCCTACAAACTCCGGTAAGGCTGGGTTTTCTCGCGTCTTGCGCCGCCCGTCGCCGGGTGTCGGCGCAGGCGGGTGGGACGATTGCTTTTCTTTGTGTGGCTGGGCTTGTGGCCCGGTGGCGCTGGTGGCGGGATGCCCCGCGCCTTATGTAGTGAAGTCGTGAATGCTTGCGGGCGCGGCCGTCAGGAGCCG
This sequence comes from Achromobacter anxifer, assembly GCF_903652925.1. Classification (GTDB taxonomy): domain Bacteria; phylum Pseudomonadota; class Gammaproteobacteria; order Burkholderiales; family Burkholderiaceae_B; genus Achromobacter; species Achromobacter anxifer. Next base: position 325,738 of record NZ_CAHLAR010000001.1, read on the forward strand.
CTGGCCTTGCCGTTGAGCCAGGCGGCCAATTCGCCGAGCGCGGCGCTTTTCTCGCGCAGCACGCGCTCGCGGCGCTCGGGGCTCCAGGTATAGAAGCCCTGACCGCTCTTGGCGCCGATCTGGCCGCTTTCGACCTTGCTCTTGAGCAGTTCGGAGGGTTCGGTGCGGTTTTCCAGGTCTTTGTACAGATAGCTGGCGATCGCGTAGTGCACGTCGATGCCGTTCATGTCGCGCTGTTCCAGCGGGCCCGACAGCGCCAGGCGGATGCCCAGGCTCCACTTGACCACTTCGTCGATGTCCTCGGCGCTGGCCACACCTTTTTCCAGCAGCGAGATGGCCTCGCGCGCCAGGGCGTGCTGGATGCGGTTGGCGATGAAGCCGGGGATGTCCTGGCGCACCAGCACCGGACGCTTGCCGGCGTAGCGCAACGTGGCCATGACCTGGGCCACGGTGTCTTCGGAAGTGCCGTCGTTGCGCACGACTTCCACCAGCGGAATCACGTCGGCGGGCGTAAAGAAGTGGGTGCCCACGAAACGGTCGCGGCGCACCACGGCGCTGGCGATCGCGTTGATGGACAGGCCCGAGGTGTTGGTGGCGAAGAGGGTGTGCGCGGGGCACAGGGAATCGAGCTTGGCGAAGATGCCGCGCTTGAGTTCCAGGTTTTCCGGCACGGCTTCGATCACCAGGTCGCTGTTGCAGGCGGCTTCCAGTCCGGGCGCCACCTGGATGCGCTGCATCGCTTCCTGGACCTGGCCGGGAGCGTAGACATTGAGCTGGCGGTCGATGGTCTGGAGCGCGCGCTCCAGGGCGCCTTCCATCGGGTCGATCAGGACGACGTTCAGTCCCTTCGAGGCGAACAGCGCGGCGATGCCGCTGCCCATGGCGCCTGCGCCGACGATGGCGAGATTCTTGAGGGGAGTATCCATGATGGTTCGCTTGGTGCTGAGACGCCGGGCTTGCGGGCGGGCACGGGCGGAACCAGGGTGCTTTCTGTCTCTTCCGGTGTGCCTTCCTGTGCGCCTGGCCAGAAAAATCTTTATGTTCTATATACGAACATTTGTGCGCATATAGAATTTCTGAAAGAGATAGTACTAAAAGTCGCGGGGAGCGGACAAATGGGGATTTTTGGGTGTCCGGCTGGTGGACGATGTACCGGCCTGGGCGGCGCCCGGGCGCGGGCGCGAGCGCGGGCCGGCCTGGCTTCACCAACGGTAGGTGGCTGTGCCTATCACTCGGCGCGGTTCGCCGTAGAAGCAGCCGTAGGTGCAACTGCCGATGTAGGTCTTGTCGGTCAGGTTGGACGCATTCAGCGCGAACTTCCATGGTCCCGTCGCGTAGCTGATCATGGCGTCGAACAAGGTGAAGGATGGCACCTCCACCGGCATGCCGTGCGCTATGCCGCGCGTGCTGCCCACGTAGCGCAGGCCAGCGCCGATTCTCAGGCCGGGCAGGCCGAAATCGCCGAAACCATAGTCGCCCCAGAGCGAGAACTGGTTGTAGGGGACCGAGTTCAGGCGCTTGCCCTCCTCGTCGGGCTGCAAGGGGCTGGCCTTGAGCGTGCGCGCGTCCGTATAGGCGTAGGCGGCGATCAGATTGGCATTGCGGCCGATGCGGGTGCGCGCCTCCAGTTCCAGGCCGCGGGTCCGCGCCTCGCCGGCCTGTATCTGGTAGGACGTGTCCAAGGGGTCGGTCACGGTCATGTTCTTGCGGGTCAGTTGGTAGACCGCCGCCGAAAGCATGGTGTCCGAGCCGGTGGGCTGGTAGCGCAGACCGGCTTCGTACTGCTGGCCGGTGGTCGGCTGGAAGCGGCTGCCCTGGCGGTCCTGGCCGCTGGTAGGCTCGAATGACTCGCTATAGCTCAGGAACGGCGCCAGCCCGTTGTCGGCCAGGTAGACCAGGCCGGCGCGGCCGGTGAAGGCCTTGCTCTTTTCGCCGTCCGCATACTTTTCGTCGGTGAAGAAGTTGCGCTCGTCGACCGTGACCCAATCCTGGCGGCCGCCTAGCAGGACGACCCATTTGTCGGCGATCTTGATCTGGTCCTGAAGGTAGATGCCCAGGCGCTTCATGTCGGTGACGGAGGAAGACCCGGGGAAGGGCGCGGCGGGGCCTAGCGGCAAGCCATATACGGGGTCGTAGAGATCGATGTTGTTGTTGCTGCGGATGTAGCGCTCGGTTTCGTGCTTGGGCAGGGAGTAATCGATGCCCGCCAGCAGCGTGTGGCGCACCATGCTGCTGCCCGCCTCGTATTGCAAGGACGTATCGGAGATCAGGGCGGAGGACCGGTCCCAGCGCGGCATGGCGCCGCGGTCGGCGGTCCAGCGCTGGTCGGGCGCGAGCTGCCAGATGTCGGTGGAGTGGTAGGTGCTGTCCGCATGGAAATAGCGCGCGCTGTTGCGCAGTTTCAGCTGGCTGTTGAAGGCGTGTTCGAACAGATAGCCGATCGAATAGCGTTCCATATTGAACTTGTCGAAACCCGGCTCGCCGGTAAAGCGATTGCGTGGGATCCGGCCGTTGACGTTGGGGAGCACCGTGCCTTGCGCCGGCAGGCCATAGACGTAGACGGTGTGGTCCTTCTGGTATTCGGCAAGCAGGGTCAGCGAGGTGGCGGCGCTGGGCTGCCACGTGATGGCAGGCGCGATGTAGGTCCGATCGTCCGGCACATGGTCGACGAAGGTATCGCTGTCGCGCAGCAAGGCGGTCAATCGGTACGACCACTTGCCTTCTTCATCCAGCGCGCCGCCGAAATCGCCGGAGATCTGCCTGCGGCTGTAGTTGCCCGCTTCCACGTTCAGTTCGCGCAGCGGCTCCACGGTGGGGCGTTTGCTGACCGTATTGATGATGCCGCCAGGCGACGCGGAGCCGTAGAGGACGGAGGATGCGCCTTTGAGGAACTCGATGCGCTCCAGCCCGTACACTTCTTGCCGCCCGTCGTAGATGTTCACGGTGTACAGCATGCCGTCGCGATAGTAGTTGCCCAGGTTGCTGCGGAAGCCCCGCAGGAACAGGCTGTCGGACGTGCGGTCCATGCCTTCCGCGCGGCTGACGCCCGCCACGTAGCCCAGCGCATCCTGAATGCTCTGCGACTTCAGGGTGTCGATCTCCTCCGCGCCCACGACGGAGATGGATTGCGGCGTTTCGATGATGGGCGTGTCGGTGCGGGTGCCGGTCGCGCTGAGCCGGGCGACGTAGCCGTGCAGCGGGCCGGCGGCGGTTTCCGCGGACTGCGCGGTGACGGTCACGGCTTCGAGCGTGGTGGTGTCGTGGTGCGACGTCGGCGCGGGGCGCAGCGTGTAGCTGCCGTTGCTTTCCGGCAGGGCTTGCAGGCCTTGGCCGCGCAGCAATTCACCGAAGCCTTCGCGCACCGAATAGGTGCCTGACAGACCGTTGCTGCGCCTGCCCTGCAGCAGCGCGGCGTCCATGCTCAGCTCGACGCCGGCCGCGCTGGCGTAGGCATTGAGGACCTGGCTCAGCGGGCCTCCGGGGATGTCGTAGCTGCGCCTGGCCTCGGCGCTCTGCGCCTGCGCGGTGGCGGTCGCGCCAGGGAAGACGCAGAACGCCACGCTGAGCAACAGCGCCAGGCGCATCATGCGGGGGATCGCGGGGCGGGATGCTGGCGTGGCTGGCGCGTGCGTATGGGACTTGGGCTGCGGGTGACGGGACATTGGGTGATGCCTTGCGGTTCGTGCTGGAGAGGAAAGGGGGTCACCCTATATCCCGAGCAAGAAGGCCGAATCCGCAATTGCCGCCTCGGAAAATTTGTAACGGCGGCAACCGATTGGCCGTCATTCCGCCGCCTGCACGGTTACCCAGTACCGCGTCCGGTAGCTCACCGCCACTGGCAGAGCCCGCGCGAGGTTGTCCAGCGCTCGGTCCGTGTTGCGTACGGAAAAGACGCCGCTCACCAGCAGGCCCGCAACCTCGGGATCGCAGCGCAGCAGGCCCGGCCGGTAGCGGGCCAGTTCCGCCAGGAATTCGTCCAGGCGCATGGCATCGGCCACCAGCACCCCGCGGCTCCAGGCCGCCGCGCTTTCATGCGCGGGACTGGGAGCAGCGGCCGCGCCTGACGAAAAGCGCGAACCCTGGCCGGCTTGAAGCAGGACTGCCTGTTCCGGCGCGCTGCGGGGACGGATTTCCACGGCGCCTTCGAACACGGCCACGCGGGAGGTTTCGGCATCGTCCCTGACCGAGAATCGGGTGCCCAGGGCCTGGATGGACCCGTGGCGGCTGCGCACTCGGAACGGCCGGGCCATGGCTGAGGGATCCGGCGCGGTCGCGACCAGGATCTCTCCGGCGAGCAGCACCACCACGCGTTCGTCCGCGGTGAACCTGAGGTCGATGGCGGTCGCGGTGGACAGTGTCACGCTGGACCCGTCCGGCAGGGTGATGATCCGGATTTCTCCCGTGCCGCTGCGGTAGTCGGCCGTCGCGGCTTGCCAGGAGTCGGTGCCGCGCAGGCCGTAGCCCACGCCCACGATGGTTGCGCCCAGCCCCAGCAGGCTGATCGCGCGCCGCCGAGAGACGCCTGCCGGGCGTTTGCGCAGAGCGTGGCTCGCGGCCTGCGGCGATACGCTGCCGAGCTTGTCTTCGAATTCCAGCAACCGTTGCCAAGCCAGTTCATGGTCGGCATGTTGCGCGCGCCAGCGGGCGCAGTCGGACTGGTCCGTGGGGTTGACGTCTTCCGACCACAAGCGCGCCATCCATTCAGCCGCCCGCTGCACGATTGCGGGGTCGATGGCTCGATTCAAACCCTGCGGATTTGCCGGAATGCCGGGCGTGGCGGACATGTCCAGTCAGCCGCCAGGAGCCGCGTGCAGGGCCTGGTAGCAGGCCAGGAGCGCGGAAGCCACGTATTTCTCCACCGACGACACCGACACGGCCAGCTGCGACGCGATGTCGCGGTAGCTCAGACCGTCCAGTTTGCGCAGCAGCAGCGCCTCGCGCGCCTTGGCTGGCAGGCCCTGCAGCACGGCGTCGATCTCGACCAGGGCCTGCACCGCCAGCGCGCGGGCTTCTTCCGACGGCGCATGCGCCTGCGGCAGGCTGGCAAGGGCTTCGAGATAGGCGGCCTCGATCTGGCGGCGGCGGTAGAGGTCGATCACCAGGCCGTTGGCGACCTGCGCCAGATGCTGTCGCGACTGGTGCGGCTCGGGCAGCCGGCCGGTGTGCAGGATGCGCAGATAGGTGTCGTGTGCCAGATCCGCCGCGTCGAACGCATTGCCCAGTCTTCTACGCAGCCAACTTCTCAGCCAGCTGTGATGATCGGCATACAGGCCTTCGATGCCCTGCTGCGCTGCGGATTGGTTGGTCGACATGCGGGCCCCTGCAACGCGCGAAGGCGGCAAAAATGGCGCGGGTAAAAGATGAGAATCAGACTCATTCTATACTGCGCGCCATTTCACCGGCAATGCGCTAGCCCGAGTTGCGCAGCCCCGCCGCGATCCCGTTGATGGTCAGGTGGATGGCGCGCTGCACGCGCTTGTCCACCTCGGCCTCGGGATGCTTCTGCGCCGCGCGGTGGCGGCGGATCAGGTCAATCTGCAGGTAGTTCAGCGGATCGATGTAGGCGAAGCGCTCGCGCAGCGAGGCCTGCAGCATGGGGTTGTCGGCCAGGAGCTCGCGCTGGGTCAGCAGCTTCAGCATGGCCAGCGTGCGGCCGTGCTCGGCGCTGATGGCGCCGAAGATGCGCTCGCGCACGCCGCGCTGCGGCACCAGCTGGGCGTAGCGCGCGGCGATGGCCAGGTCGGACTTGGCCAGCACCATTTCCATGTTGGACAACAGCGTGCGGAAGGCGGGCCAGTCGCGCGCCATTTCGCGCAGCTGGGCCAGTCGGCCGCGGCGCGAGCGGGGCGCGTCGGGAGCGCCGGTTTCCAGATAGGCCTCGATGGCCGAACCCATGCCGTACCAGCCGGTCAGCATCAGGCGGCATTGGGCCCACGAAAAGCCCCAGGGAATGGCGCGCAGGTCTTCGATGCGCTGGCCCTTCTTGCGCGAGGCCGGGCGCGAGCCGATGTTCAGGCCGGCGATTTCGCTGATGGGCGTGGCGGCGAAGAAGTAGTCGGCGAAGCGAGGGGTGTCGTAGACCAGGCCGCGGTAGGTGCGCTGCGCGGTTTCCGACATGAAGGACATGGCGGGTCCGTGCTGGGCCATGTGCGCGTCTTCGGCGCTGGTGGCTTCGGCGCGCGGCGCCAGGCTGGATTCCAGCGTGGCGGCGACCAGCAGCTCCAGGTGCCAGCGGCCGACCTCGGCGTCCTTGTACTTGCTCTGGATGACCTCGCCCTGTTCGGTCAGGCGGATCTGGCCGGCCACCGTGCCCGGCGGCTGCGCCAGGATGGCGTCGAAGCTGGAGCCGCCGCCGCGCCCGACCGAGCCGCCGCGGCCGTGGAACAGGCGCAGCCGCACGTTGCGCGCCGAGAACACGTCGACCAGCGCGCGTTCGGCCTGGTAGAGCGACCAGTTGGACGTGAGGAAGCCGCCGTCCTTGTTGCTGTCGGAATAGCCCAGCATGACTTCCTGCGCGCCGTTCTGCGCCAGCTTCACGCGCTGGCGGATTTCGGGCAGGTCCAGCCAGGCGGCCATGATGTCGGCGCCGCGCTGCAAGTCGGGAATGGTCTCGAACAGCGGCACCACCATCAGGCCGTCCTCGGGCAGGATCTCCTGGCCGGCGGGGGCGATGAGGCCGGCTTCCTTCTGCAGCACCATGACTTCCAGCAGGTCGCTCAGCGTTTCGGTGTGCGACACGATGGTCTGGCGCACGGCCTGCTTGCCGTAGCGCGCCCGGCCCGCGGCGGCGGCGCGCAGCACGGCCAGTTCGCGGGTGGTGTCCTCGCTGTAGGCGATCCAGGGCGAGGCCAGCGGACGCGCCTGCGCCAGTTCGGCGCGCAGCAGTTCGACGCGTTCCTCTTCGTTCAGGGCCAGGTAGTCCAGCGGCTTGCCGTCGCGCTGCGTGCCGGCCAGGGTGAACAGTTCGGCCAGCGCGCGCTCGTGCACGTCGGAGCTCTGGCGCAGGTCCACGGTGGCCAGGTGGAAGCCGAAGACCTCCACGGCCTGTTGCAGGCCGGCCAGGCGCAGCTTGCCGATGGGGGAACCGTGATGGGCGGCCAGAGACGCGGCGATGACGGCCAGGTCGGCCGAAAGCTCCTGCGGCCCTTCATAGGGGGCGGCGGCGACGGTGCTGCGCCGGGCCAGGTCCTGGCCGGTCAGGCGTTGCGCGGTGGCGGCCAGGCGGGCGTAGACGCCGACCAGCGCGCGGCGGTAGGGCTCGTCGCGGCGGTGGGGCGAGTCGTCGCCGCTGGCATCGGCCAGCGCCAGCAGTTCGGCGTTGACGCCGATCAGCAGGGTGGTGACGGACAGTTCCGCGCCCAGCGCGTGGACCTCTTGCAGATAGTGTTCGAACAGGACGGTGGCCTGGCGCAGCAGCGCGCGTTCCAGCGTGCCGGCGTCCACGTTGGGATTGCCGTCGCGGTCGCCGCCGATCCAGCTGCCCATGCGCAGGAAGGGTTCCAGCGGCGGCGGCGGAGCCGCGAAGGGCTTGGCGGATTCGCGGCTCAGCAGCTTGGACAGGTCGCCGTAGACGCGCGGAATGACTTGCAGGAAGGTGCTGCGGTAGTACGACAGCGCGTTCTCGATCTCGTCGGCCACCGTCAGCCGCGTGTAGCGCAGCATGCGGGTCTGCCACAAGGTGGCGACGCGGCCCAGCAGGGACGCATCCAGGTCGGCCAGCTCTTCCGGGGTGAGCGTGCCTTCGCGTTGCGTCAGCGCGCTGGCGATCTCGCGGTGTACGTCCAGCGTGCTCTTGCGTTGCACTTCGGTGGGGTGCGCGGTCAGCACCGGCATCACGCAGGCCTCGGCCAGCAGGCGGCGGATGCGCGCCACGCCCACTCCCTGGCGGCCCAGGGTCTGCACGGCGTCGCGCAGGCTGCCGCGTTCCGGCGCGCCGCTGGCGATGGCGCGGGCGCGCTGGCGGCGGTTCTGGTCGCGGTCCTCGGCGATGTTGGAAAGGTGCAGGAAGTAGCTGAAGGCGCGCGCCACCGAGTTGGGGTCGCTGCCCTGCAGGCGCTTGACGCGCTGCTCCAGCAGCTTGCCGTCGGCGTCGTTGCCTTCGCGGCGGAATTTCACGGCCGTGCGGCGCAGGGTTTCGATGGTGTCGAAGACGCGCTTGCCTTCGCATTCCTCTATGACGGTGCCCAGTAAGCGGCCTAACAGCCGGATATCGTGACGCAAGGGTTCTGCTGAATCGGACTGCGGGCGCATGGCATTCATCTGGCGGGGATCCGTCGAGGCTGCTGAAGGGAAAGGAAGGAAGTAAAAGGCGTTGCAGGTAAACCGGGAAAAAGAATCTGACCGACGATTTTACGCAGCGATCCTTACGGCGACGCCCGGCCGCTGCGGTAAAGTCCGACTTAGTCCCTTCGTCTTTTCCAGAAGCCCCCTTTATGCAAAATCATCAACGTCGCGCGCTCGTGCTGTTTTCGGGCGGCCAGGATTCCACCACCTGCCTGGCCTGGGCGCTGGACCGCTATGCCCATGTGGAAACCGTGGCGTTCGATTACGGACAGCGCCACCACATCGAACTGTCCGCGCGCCTGAATGTGCTGCGCGAAATTCGCGGCAACTTCCCCGATTGGGCGCCGCGCCTGGGCGAAGACCATCTGCTGGACCTGAAGGTGCTGGGCCAGGTGGGCGACACCGCCATGACCAGCGACCGCGCCATCGAGATGCATGCCAACGGCCTGCCCAATACCTTCGTGCCCGGCCGCAACCTGCTGTTCCTGACACTGGCCGCGGCCCTGGGCTATCGCCGCCAGTTGGACGTTCTGGTGGGCGGCATGTGCGAAACCGATTTCTCGGGCTATCCCGATTGCCGCGACGACACCATCAAGGCGCAGCAGGTGGCGCTGGGCCTGGGCCTGGGTTCCCGGGTCACGATCGAAACGCCGCTGATGTGGATCGACAAGTCCGAAACCTGGGCGCTGGCGCATCAGCTGGGCGGCGACGCGCTGGTCGAGACCATCGTCGAGGAAAGCCATACCTGCTACCTGGGCGAGCGCGGCGCGCGCCACGATTGGGGCTATGGCTGCGGCGAATGCCCGGCCTGCAAGCTCAGGAAGATCGGCTGGGAAAAATGGGTGGTCGCGTCCGCGGCCGAAGGCTGAGGCTAGCCGGCGCCGCGCCGCCGGCGACGATGGAGACCCTATGTTTGAACACGACGCTGCCCGCAACACGGGGCAGGCATCGCGCGGCGGCATCCCGGACGGGAACGCCGCCGGAGAGCCGGCAGACGTTTTCACGATTGTGGCTCCGATCGACCTGGAGGTGCGGATAGCGGCGGCGCTCTACGCCTTTGCCGACATGTTCGCGGCGGCGCGCAGACGCCTGCTGTACCTGCTTGGGCTGGTGGCGCTGCTGATGCTGCTGGCGGTGGGCGTTTCCACCTGGCAGAAAAGCGTGCGGGAGGGGGCGGACGGCTTTGTTCCCGCCTTTTTCCATGAGCTGTTCGGCCCGGGCGGCATTGCCATACTGTTCGTTGCCATACCGACCCTGATCTATTACGCGCTTCAGCCCGCGCTGGTGCGCAGCCGCTTGAAACGCTGGTGCCGCGACGAGCATCTCGACCGGCCCATCACCGTGACTTACCGCTTCGGGCCGGACGGCCTGAGCGTGACCCAGCCCGGACGCAATACCGTGCTCGCCTGTCCGCGCCTCGACGGCGTGGCAGAAGCCCATGGGCATCTCATCATCCGGCTCAGGAACATCGAGGATGCCTACGCGCTGCCGTTGAGCGCGCTGTCCGCCGCGCAGGTCGCGGATATCAAGGCGTGGGCCGCGAGCTGCCATGCAGGCGCGGGCGGGGCCGTCGGACTTCCGCGGGAACAGGACACGGCTGCCTCCTCGCCGCCGTTGTTCACGTCCCGGTTCGCGTATACCGAGGAAGACCGCGTCGTCGCGCTGCGCTGGCAAATGGAGCGACCTGGCATGCAGCGTCGCCGCCGTCGCGGCTATTTGCTGACCTTCCTGATCACCGCGCTCCTCGTCCCGCTGTTCTTCATCATGCTTTGGCTGCTGGATCCGGCGAGGGTGCCGTTCCGCTACGCCTTTCCGCTGTTCGTCGAGATGTTCGCGAGCACCTTCTGGCAGTATGCGCTCGGTCTCTGGGCGTTTGCCGCGGCCGTCATCGTCCTGCAACCCTGGGCGCGACGCCGGCAGGCGCAGACGCTGGCGCGGCGGCTGCACCAGCGGATGCAGGCCGAGGAGTACGAGCTGCGGCTGCACGAGGACAGGCTCGACGTCTGGCAGAGCGACTGGTGCAACAGCTTCGACGCGGCCAGCTTTGCGGGCGTCCAGCACCATGGCGAGCATCTGATCCTGCTGCGGCGCGAAAGCGAACCCCTGATCCTGCCCCTGCGCGCACTGGACGGCGGCCAGCTCGCCCTGCTCGAGCGCGTCGTCGGCCGCCGCGCCGGCGGAGCAGGCGGTCAGACGGAGCAGAACGCATGAACAAGCCGGGCGTCATCCATCTTGCCGCGCTGTGCACCGCGCTGGCGCTGGCGCTGGCCGGGTTGGCGAAAAGCGCCAGCGCCGAGAGCGTGGCCCTGCCCCAGGGGGGTTCGATCGAACTGCCCGAAGGCTGGGTAGTGGATGGTCCGCCGGAGGGCGAGCTTTCCAGGAGCGGCCTGCGCCGCGTGTGGTTCGCCTGCGAAAGCGAGGCCTGCGAGCAGACGCAGGAGACCTGCACCATCCTGATGAGCGCCGAGCCCCTGGACGGCGAGGGGGATGCCGGCAAGCTGCGGGAAATGTACGCGTCGCCGCTCAAGCGCTACGCCCGCCTGCGCGCCGTGCTGCAGGGGAGCGGCAGGGACGCCCAGATACGCAAGCCTCTGGAGCGCGTGCGCATCGGCGAGCGGGACTGGTATCGGGTCGAGACGGATGCGCGCCACAACTACAAGTCCGGCCTGTATGCCGAGACCGTCATCGACGGTCTCTATGTCGGCGCGATCTGCAAGTCCTGCGAGACCGGCGAGGAACGCCATTCGGCCGCTTTGCAGATCCTGCGGAGCATGACGCGGGACGTCGCGCCACGCTGAGGCGGGCACCGGTCAGCGACGCGCCACATCAAGGCAGCCGCAGGTCAACGGTCGCGCTGAGGCATCTGCCGGTCAACAACGCGCAATGAACTTGCATCGCAACGCGAACGCCGCCGCGCAGATCACCGTTGCCAGGCCCAGCGACAGCGCCATCGCGCCGCGCGAGCCGTGGCTTGCGGCCATGTAGGCATACGCCACCGGCGCGGCCGCGGTCAGCAGGAAGCTGGGGACCAGCAGGGCGCCGACCAGCGCGCCATAGCTGCGGAAATCGAACAGCGCCAGCGGCAGGGTGCCGCGCGTGATGGTCAAGAGGCCGTTGCAGGCGCCATAGAGCAGGGCGTAGGCGGCGCTGGCGTAGAGGTTGCCGCCGGACAGCAGCGCCAGCAGAAAGCACAGCGGCAGCACCACGCAGACCGCCAGCGTCAGGGTCAGCGGATGCAGGCGCGACCCCAGCGCCACGTCGGCCAGCCGGGCCGCGAACTGGCCCACGCCCCACAGGGCCGCGACGCTGACCGCCGCCGCCGCGGCCAGTCCCAGGCCGGACAGCAGCGAAATCAGGTGGGCCGCGTTGCCCGCCGCCAGGAAGTTGGTCAGCATGGCGATCAGCGCATACAGCACGCCCGCCAGGCGGCGTTCGGCGGCGTTGCGGGCGAGGCCCGCCGACGTCTTGTCCTTGCCGTCCGCTTTTGCGGCGTAGCGCTGGCGCGGCAGCGCCAGGTATAGCGGCAGGGTGGCCAGCGCCAGGCCGGCATAGGCCAGCACCGCGCCGCGCCAGCCCAGCCACTCCGACAGGGCATGGCCCACCGGCCACATCACCGTGGACGCCAGTCCGCCGAACAGCGTGATCTGCGACATGGGCCGGCGGGCGGTCGGACCCGCGGCGCGCGCCAGGGACGCGAACGCCGCGTCGTACAGGCAGAGCCGCATGCCCACGCCGAGCACGATCCAGGCCAGGAAGTACAAGGGGACGGCATGCGCCACCGACAGCGTCGCGCAGCCCAGCGCGCTCAGCGCCGCGCCGACCGGCATCACTCGATGCCCGCCCCAGCGGTCCACGGCCCGGCCGGCCAGCGGCGACACCAGGGCCATCACCACGATGGCGGCGGAGAAGCCGCCATAGACGGTGGCCGCGTTCCAGCCCAGGTCGGCGGCCATGGCGGGACCCAGGGCGCCGATCAGATAGAACGTCACGCCCCAGCCGACCAGTTGGGTCAGGCCCAGGCAGACGATGGCGCGCGGCGGGATCACGGCCGCTGCGGCGGCGTGGCGTCGCCCTCGCCCAGCGCGCGCTGCATCAGCACCGTGTCGCGCCATTCGCCGTGCTTGTGTCCCACCGAGCGCAGGGTGCCGGCGGGGTGGAAGCCCTGGCTGGCGTGCAGGGCCAGGGACGCGGCGTTGCGGCTGTCGCCCACCACTGCCAGCATCTGGCGCCAGCCGGCGGCGGTGCAGCGTTCGATCAGCGCGGCCAGCAGCTTGCCGCCTATGCCCAGGCCGGAGCGGCCCGCCTTCACGTACACCGAATCCTCCACCGTGTGCCGGTAGGCCGGGCGCGGGCGGTAAGGCGTGACGTAGGCATAACCCACGACCTCGCCGTTGATTTCGGCCACCAGGTAGGGCATGTCCTTTTCCAGCACGCCGGCGCGGCGCTGGCGCATTTCCTGGATGGACGGCGGATCCAGCTCGAACGAGGCGGTGCCGTGCTGCACATGGTGGGCGTAGATGGTCTTGATGGCGGGGAGATCGGCTTCCGCGCTGTCGCGGATGAGGACGGTGGGGGCGGGGGACGACATGATCGGGCGGTGTCAGTGTGAGTGCGGGAACAAGCTGCCAGTGTCGCGCAGGCTTATTTATTAATAAAGCTTTGGTCTATTATGATTTTCATAAGTGAAACTTTTGATACAGCGATGCGCGGCCTCAATCTGGACCATCTGCGCACCTTTGCGCAGGTGATCGAACTGGGCAGTTTTTCCGCCGCCGCCGAACGGGTCGGCGTGACCCAGCCTGCCGTCAGCCTGCAGATCCGCCAGCTGGAGCGGCGCTTCGGCCTGAAGCTGGTGGAACGCGTGGGCCGCCGGGCCGGCCCGACCGCGGCCGGGCTGGAGCTGCTGGAGCACGCGCGGATCATCGACGCCGCGCTGGCGCAGGCCGAACTCGCCATGACCGCGCACGCATCCCAGGTGTCCGGCCGCATCCGGCTGGGCACGGGGGCCACCGCCTGCACCTATCTCCTGCCGCCGATCCTGGCCGATCTGCGCCGGCGCTTTCCGGCCCTGGACATCGTGGCCAGCACCGGCAACACGGCGGACATGTTGCGCGGCCTGGAGAACAACACGCTGGATATCGGGCTGGTGACCTTGCCCGCGCCGGGACGCATGTTCGAGGTCACTCCCGTGCTGGAGGACGAGTTCGTGGCGATCTTCCCGGCGGACGATTCCGCGTCCATCCCGGACGCCGCGACGCCGCAGGCCCTGGCGCAACTGCCGCTGGTGCTGTTCGAGCCCGGCGCGCGCACCCGCCGCCTGGTGGACGACTGGTTCGAGGAGGCCGGCGTGGCCGTCAAGCCGGTAATGGAACTGGGCAGCACCGAAGCCATGAAGGAGATCGTCGCGGCCGGCCTGGGCTGCGCGATCTTGCCCAGGCTGGCGGTGTCGGGCGCGGGCCGGCGCAAGGCGCTGGCGGTGCGTTCGCTGACGCCGCGCCTGTCGCGCAGCCTGGCCATCGTGCTGCGGCGGGACAAGCCGCTCGGCCGGGGGCTGCGGCATCTGCAGGAGTCGCTGCTGGCCTTGCGTGGGTGAACGCTGGCGGCGTCGATCCGGCGCAGGAGGGCGGCAAGCGCGGACGGAGCGGCGCGCGCGATGGGTACACTGGCGCAGACCATCTCACGCCATTCGAATCGCAATCATCGCAAAATGGACAAACCCGCTGCCCGCAAGCCCTACAAGCCCGCGGACCTGGATCTGTTTCCCTACGAATCCTCGCGGCGCCCGGTGGCCGGGCTGGCGGTGGACTACGAGGACGGCCACCGCGTCCGGCGGCACCGGCACCGCCGCGCCCAATTGCTCTATGCGATTTCCGGCGTGATGGTGGTGGATACCGACGCGGGGATCTGGGTGGTGCCGCCCACGCGCGGCGTCTGGGTGCCGGCCTGGGTGTCGCACGGCCTGCGCATGAGTGGCGAGCCGCGCATGCGTACCGTGTTCGTCGAACCTGGCGCCGCCGCGCACCTGCCGTCCAGCTGCTGCGTCCTGTCGATTTCGCCCCTGCTGCGCGAGCTGATGGTCGCGGCGGCCGAGGTGCCGCTGGACTGGGCGCCGGACACGCGCGACGGCCGGCTGATGATGTTGCTGCTGGACGAACTGCGCCAGGAGCCCGTGCTGCCGCTGCACCTGCCGCAGCCGACGGAGCCGCGCCTGGCGCGCATCTGCCGCGCCATCGTGCGCCACCCGGAACGCCAGGACGGCGCGGCCGACTGGGCGCGCGCGCTGGGCGTGGACCCGAAGACGGTGCACCGCCTGTTCCTGCGGCACACCGGCATGACCTTCGGCCGCTGGCGCCAGCAGGCGCGGCTGCTGGCGGCCATGGAGCGGCTGGCGCGCGGCGAGCGCGTGCTGGAGGTGGCGCTGGACCTGGGCTATGAAAGCCCAAGCGCCTTCGCGGCGATGTTCCGCAAGGCCGTGGGCGAGCCGCCCAGCGCCTTCGCGGCCCGGGGCGTGGCGTCCGCCTGATGGCCGCGAGGGCGTCCCAGGGGCGGCCGCAGGGCGGGGGCGCCCGGAACCAGCGTATTATTTAACGTTTTGCCGCCTACGCTAACAGCTACAGCCAGAGACAAACCATGCCGCACTACCGCTCCCGCACCTCGACCCACGGCCGCAACATGGCCGGCGCCCGCGCCCTGTGGCGCGCCACCGGCATGAAGGACGGCGATTTCGGCAAGCCGATCATCGCGGTAGTGAACTCGTTCACGCAGTTCGTGCCGGGCCACGTGCACTTGCGCGACCTGGGCGCGCTGGTCGCCAAGGAAATCGAGGCCGCGGGCGGCGTCGCCAAGGAATTCAACACCATCGCCGTGGACGACGGCATCGCCATGGGCCACGGCGGCATGCTGTATTCGCTGCCCTCGCGCGAACTGATCGCCGACTCGGTCGAGTACATGGTCAACGCGCATTGCGCCGACGCCATGGTCTGCATCTCGAACTGCGACAAGATCACCCCGGGGATGCTGATGGCCGCGATGCGCCTGAACATCCCGGTCGTGTTCGTGTCGGGCGGACCGATGGAAGCGGGCAAGGTCAAGTCGCCCACCGATGGCAAGGTCATCGCCAAGATCGACCTGATCGACGCCATGATCAAGGCCGCCGACCCCACCGTGTCGGACGCCGACGTGGCTGAAGTCGAGCGCAGCGCCTGCCCGACTTGCGGCTCCTGTTCCGGCATGTTCACCGCCAACTCGATGAACTGTCTGACCGAAGCCATCGGCCTGGCCCTGCCGGGCAACGGCACCATCGTCGCCACGCACGCCTGGCGCAAGGGCCTGTTCGAACAGGCCGGCCGCCTGGTCGTGGACCTGTGCCGCCGCTACTACCAGGAAGAGGACGAGTCGGTCCTGCCGCGCAACATCGCCACCAAGAGCGCGTTCCAGAACGCGATGGCGCTGGACGTGGCCATGGGCGGCTCGACCAACACCGTGCTGCACCTGCTGGCCGCGGCGCAGGAAGCGGGCGTGGACTTCACCATGGCCGACATCGACCGCATTTCGCGCAAGGTGCCGTGCCTGTGCAAGGCGGCGCCCGCCACCGACAAGTACCACATCGAGGACGTGCACCGCGCCGGCGGCATCCTGGGCATCCTGGGCGAACTGGCGCGCGCCGACCTGCTGGACCTGTCCTGCGGCAACGTGCACAGCGGCACGCTGGGCAACGCGATCAAGCAGTGGGACGTGGCTGGCGGCGCCGGCGAGGAAGCGCAGAAGTTCTACCGTGCGGCGCCTGGCGGCATCCCGACCACGGTGGCCTTCAGCCAGGACGCGACCTTCCTGACGCTGGATACCGACCGCAAGACGGGCTGCATCCGCAGCAAGGAAAACGCCTATTCGAAGGACGGCGGCCTGGCGGTGCTGTATGGCAACCTGGCTGAGAAGGGTTGCATCGTGAAGACGGCGGGCGTGGACGAGTCGCAATGGGTCTTTACGGGCCGTGCGCGCGTGTTCGAAAGCCAGGACGATGCGGTGGAAGGCATTCTGGGCGACAAGGTCGTTCCGGGCGACGTGGTGGTGATCCGCTACGAAGGCCCGAAGGGCGGTCCGGGCATGCAGGAGATGCTGTATCCGACGTCGTACCTGAAGTCCAAGGGCCTGGGCAAGAGTTGCGCGCTGTTCACGGATGGCCGTTTCTCGGGCGGTTCGTCGGGTCTGGTGATCGGCCATGCCTCGCCGGAAGCGGCGGAAGGCGGCACGATCGGCCTGGTGGAAGAGGGCGATGTGATCGAGATCGATATCCCGAACCGCAAGATGCATCTGGCCGTTTCCGATGAGGAACTGGCGCGCCGTCGCGCGGCGATGGATGCGCGTGCGGACGGCTGGGAGCCGGTGGGGCGTGAGCGCGTGGTGTCGCAGGCCTTGCAGGCTTATGCGGCGTTGGCGACTTCGGCGGATCGTGGGGCTGTGCGGGATTTGTCGCAGCTGAAGCAGAAGGGTAAGCGGTGATTGTTGCTTGCTGACGTTTTGAGAAGAGCGGCGCTTTTGGGCGCCGCTTTTTTTTGTGTGCTTGGTTTGGTGCTGGTGCGAGTGTGGGGCAGGCGTGGCTGTAGATGCCCGTGCCGGCGTTGCTCTCGGTGCTGTGGCCGTTGTGCTTCGTAGGTCGCCCGTCGTCGCGGACGGCTGGGTGGCGAGCGCCCACGATTGCGGTCCGGAGCCTTCGCTCCGGACTGCCCCTTCGTCATCTTCGTCAAGGCCTGCGGCCTTTCCTTCAGATTCCCTCGGGCGCATCGAGGTTGCTCGCCACCCAGCCGTCCGCGACGACGTGCTGCGTGCGTTTTGGCCTGGTGCGCTGCTGGAGCTGTGGTCGGGGGCGAGTCTTGGGTTGCCCGTCATTATCGGCCGCCCGGGCGGCCGAGAATGACATACGTGATTTATTGGATTGCTATTGTGGTCGCTGGCGCGGATGCGGGCAGGCGCTTGCTATTGGTCTTCAGCGCCAACCTTGGCATCGTAGGATGGGTGTGGCGCAGGCGAGCCGGCGCAAGCCCGATTGCCGGGCGCGCGTAACCCGTCGCTCGCTGGCAAGCCAGCATCTCGCAAGCTTTAAGCCCAAGCCCAAGCCCAAGCCCAAGCCCAAGCCAAAAGCGTCCCCATTTATTCCCCCCAAACTATCTAGATACTTTCCCCATTTGCACCCCGCCATCTTCAGGTATATATTTCAAGCCTAAACTATCCAGGTTTAAATATCTGCGGCCCCCAGCTCCAGGAAGACAGAGCGGTCGTCGCGTACCACGGAGCGTTACGGCAATGAAAATAGTCTGCATCGGCGGCGGTCCCGCCGGCCTGTATTTCGGTCTGCTCATGAAGCTGCAGGACCCGGCCAACGAAGTCACCGTGATCGAGCGCAATCGACCGTACGACACCTTCGGTTGGGGCGTGGTGTTCTCGGACGCCACCATGCAGAACCTGCGTGAAGCCGACCCCGTTTCCGCCCAGACTATTGGCGATGCCTTCAACCACTGGGACGACATCGACATCAACTTCAAGGGCCGCAGCATCCGCAGCGGCGGCCATGGCTTTATCGGCATTGGCCGCAAGAAGCTGCTGAACATCCTGCAGGCGCGCTGCGAGGACGTGGGCGTGAAGCTGGTGTTCGAGCAGTTCATCCAGGACGACCAGGCCATCGCCCGCGAATACGACGCCGACCTGGTCATCGCCTCGGACGGCATCAACAGCCAGGTCCGCACCCGTTACGCCGACACCTTCCATCCGGACATCGACCAGCGCCGCTGCCGTTTCGTGTGGCTGGGCACGAAGAAGGTGTTCGATGCCTTCACCTTCGCCTTCGTCCAGACCGAGCACGGCTGGTTCCAGGCGCACGCCTACCGCTACGAAGACGGCATGTCCACGTTCATCGTGGAAACGCCCGAGGAAACCTGGCAGGCCGCCGGCATCGAGCAGATGAGCCAGGAAGAGGGCATCGCCTACTGCGAAAAGCTGTTCGCGCCCTGGCTCGACGGCAATCCCCTGATCAGCAACGCCACGCACCTGCGCGGCTCGGCCATCTGGATCCGTTTCCCGCGCGTCATCTGCAATACCTGGGTGCACTGGAACAAGCTGGAAACCGCCCGCGGCCAGCGCCGCGTGCCGGTGGTGTTGATGGGCGACGCCGCCCACACCGCCCACTTCTCGATCGGCTCCGGCACCAAGCTGGCGCTGGAAGACGCCATTGAACTGGCGCGCTGCCTGAGCGGCGCCGAAGGCAGCGTGGAAGCGGGCCTGAAGCACTACGAGGAAGTTCGCAGCGTCGAAGTGCTGAAGATTCAGAACGCCGCCCGCAACTCCACCGAATGGTTCGAGAACGTCGAGCGCTACGCCGACCTGGAACCCGAGCAGTTCGCCTATTCGCTTTTGACCCGCTCGCAGCGCATCTCGCACGAGAACCTGCGCCTGCGCGATCCGGCCTGGCTGGAAGGCTTCGAGCGCTGGATCGCGGAACGCGCCGGCGCTGCGGCTGCGCCCGGCCAGCGGCCCGCCATCCCCATGCTGACGCCGTACCAGGCGCGCGGCGTGCGGCTGAAGAACCGCATCCTGGTGTCGCCGATGGCCATGTACTCCTGCACCGATGGCGTGCCGGGCGATTTCCACCTGGTGCACCTGGGCGCGCGCGCCATGGGCGGCGCGGGCCTGGTCATGGTCGAGATGACCTGCGTGTCGCCGGACGGCCGCATCACCCCGGGCTGCCCGGGCCTCTGGAACGACGAGCAGCGCGACGCGTTCGCGCGCATCGTGGGTTTCGTGCACGGCAATAGCGACGCCCGCATCGGCGTGCAGCTGGGCCATGCCGGCCGCAAGGGTTCCACCCAGCTGGGCTGGCAGAAGATCGACC
This sequence comes from Achromobacter anxifer, assembly GCF_903652925.1. Classification (GTDB taxonomy): domain Bacteria; phylum Pseudomonadota; class Gammaproteobacteria; order Burkholderiales; family Burkholderiaceae_B; genus Achromobacter; species Achromobacter anxifer. The sequence continues at coordinate 344,903 of NZ_CAHLAR010000001.1, forward strand.
ATCCGCTGGCCGAAGGCAACTGGCCGCTGATGTCGGCGTCCGCCCTGCCGTACATCGAGGGCGTGTCGCAGACGCCGCATGCCATGACGCGCGCCGACATGGACGACGTGCGCGACAACTTCGTCGCCGCGGCCCGCCGCGCCGGGCAGGCCGGCTTCGACTGGCTGGAGCTGCACTGCGCCCACGGCTACCTGCTGTCCAGCTTCATTTCGCCGCTGACCAACCATCGCGACGACGAGTACGGCGGCAGCCTGGAGAACCGCCTGCGCTACCCGCTGGAGGTGTTCCACGCCGTGCGCGCGGTCTGGCCCGAAGACAAGCCCATGTCGGTACGGATCTCCGCCAGCGACTGGGTGGAAGGCGGCATCACCGCCGACGACGCGGTGGAGATCGCGCGCCACTTCAAGGCTGCCGGCGCCGATATGATCGACTGCTCGTCCGGCCAGGTCAGCAAGGAAGAAAAGCCGGTCTACGGCCGCATGTTCCAGACCCCGTTCGCGGACCGCGTGCGCAACGAGGCCGGCATCCCGACCATCGCGGTGGGCGCCATCTTCGAGGCCGACCACGCCAACGGCATCATCGCCTCGGGCCGCGCCGACCTTTGCGCGCTGGCGCGTCCCCATTTGGCTGACGCCTCCTGGACGCTGCGCGAAGCGGCGCGGGTGGGCTACCGTGATGTTTCGTGGCCCAGCCAGTACTTCGCCGGCAAGCGCCAACTGGAAACCAACTTCGAACGCGCCGCCGCCATGGCGCAACTGGATATCAAATGAACGCAATCCCGCTCCCGCTGGCCGGACGCCACGCCCTGGTGACGGGCGGCGCCCGCGGCATCGGGCTGGCCTGCGCCCGGGCGCTATTGCAGCGCGGCGCCCGCGTCACGCTGCTGGGCCGCGATGGCGCGGCGCTGGACGCGGCGGCCGACAGCCTGGCCAGCCTGGGCCAGGTGCAGGCCGTCAGCGCCGACATCGCGGACGAGACCTCCGTGCGGGCGGCCTTTGCCCAGGCCGAGGCCGAGTTCGGCCCGGTGCTGGTGCTGGTGAATAACGCCGGCCAGGCCGTCAGCCAGCGCTTCGACCGCATGGACGCTGCCTTGTGGCAGTCCATGATCGCCGTCAACCTCACCGGCACCTACCACTGCATCCAGGCCGCCTTGCCCGGCATGCTGCAGGAAAAGTGGGGCCGCGTGATCAACGTGGCCAGCACCGCCGGCCTGATCGGCTACAGCTACGTCAGCGCCTACTGCGCGGCCAAGCACGGCGTGATCGGCCTGACGCGCTCGCTGGCGCTGGAAACCGCGCAGAAGGGCGTCACGGTCAACGCCGTGTGCCCAGGCTACACCGAGACCGACATCGTGCGCGGCGCGGTCACGAACATCGTCGAGAAGACCGGCATGACGCCGGACGCCGCCCGCGCCAAGCTGGCCGAGCGCAACCCCCAGGGCCGCCTGGTGCAGCCCGAGGAAGTGGCCGAGACGGTCGCCTGGCTGGCCTTGCCGGCCTCGGCCTCGGTCAACGGCCAGTCCATCGCCGTAGACGGCGGCGAAGTGATGACCGGCTGAAGCCGGCGCCCCATCCACCCCGAAATCCACGAACGGAGACACCATGAGCACCCAGCCCGAAGAGCACACCATGAAGCACCACAAGCGTCCGTTTGCCGGCTACCAGGCGAAGGCGTTCCTGTGGCAGGTGTCGGCCGACGGCAAGATCGGCACGGTGACGCTGAACCGTCCCGAGCGCAAGAATCCGCTGACGTTCGATTCCTACGCCGAACTGCGCGACCTGTTCCGCGCGCTGGTGTACGCCACCGACATCAAGGTCGTGGTGGTGACGGGCGCGGGCGGCAACTTCTGCTCCGGCGGCGACGTGCACGAGATCATCGGGCCGCTGACCAAGATGAGCATGCCCGAGCTGCTGGACTTCACCCGCATGACGGGCGATCTGGTCAAGGCCATGCGCGCCTGCCCGCAGCCCATCGTGGCGGCGGTGGACGGCATCTGCGCCGGCGCGGGCGCGATGGTGGCGCTGGCGTCCGACATGCGCCTGGGCACGCCCGCCGCGCGTACCGCCTTCCTGTTCACGCGAGTGGGCCTGGCCGGCGCCGACATGGGCGCTTGCACCCTGCTGCCGCGCATGATCGGCCAGGGCCGCGCCTCCGAACTGCTTTACACGGGCCGCGCCATGACGGCGGAAGAGGGCGCCAGCTGGGGCTTCTTCAATGCCCTGCATGAGCCGGCCGCGCTGGCCGACGCCGCCCAGACGCTGGCGGCGCAGCTGGCCGCGGGCCCGACCTTCGCCCACGGCGTCACCAAGAAGCTGCTGCACCAGGAATGGAACATGGGCGTGGACGAGGCCATCGAGGCCGAAGCCGAGGCCCAGGCCATCTGCATGCAGACGCGCGATTTCCGCCGCGCCTACGAGGCCTTCGTGGCCAAGCAAAAACCCGTTTTCCAAGGGGACTGAGCATGCGCGACGCAAGCTGGCTGGATTGGCCGTTTTTCGACGGTGCGCACCGCAAGCTGGCGCATGAGGTCGACGCCTGGTGCGAGGCGTCCCTGGGGGACGTGGATCACCATGACGCCGACGGCGCCTGCAAGAAACTGGTGCGGGCCATGGGCGAGGCCGGCTGGCTGCGCTACGCGGTCGCGGGCGGCCCTGGCGGCGCCTGGGGCGGCGCGCTGCCGGAAGTGGATTCCCGCGCCGTCTGCATCCTGCGCGAAACCCTGGCGCGCCACGAAGGGCTGGCCGATTTCGCCTTCGCCATGCAGGGCCTGGGCAGCGGCGCGATTTCGCTGATGGGCTCGGACGAACTGCGCCAGCGCTACTTGCCGCGCGTCGCGCGCGGCGAAGCCATTGCCGCCTTCGCGCTGTCCGAACCCGATGCCGGATCGGACGTGGCTGCGCTGGCCTGCGAGGCCACGCTGGACGGCGACCATTATGTGCTGAACGGCGCCAAGACCTGGATTTCCAACGGCGGCATCGCGGACTTCTATTGCGTGTTCGCACGCACCGGCGAAGCCCCGGGCGCGCGCGGCATCAGCGCCTTCGTGGTGGACGCCGACACGCCGGGGTTCGAGGTCAGCGAACGCATCGAGCTGATCGCGCCGCACCCGCTGGCCACCATCACCTTCGACAACTGCCGCATTCCGGTGTCGCACCGCCTGGGCGACGCGGGCCAGGGCTTCAAGCTGGCCATGATGACGCTGGACATCTTCCGCGCCTCGGTGGCGGCGGCGGCATTGGGCTTTGCGCGCCGGGCGCTGGACGAAGGCCTGGCGCGTTCCAAGTCGCGCCGCATGTTCGGCCAGACCCTGGCCGACCTGCAGCTGACGCAGGCCGCGCTGGGCGACATGGCAACTTCCATCGACGCGTCGGCGCTGCTGACGTATCGCGCCGCCTGGATGCGCGACGTGCTGAAGCAGCGCACCACGCGCGAGGCGGCCATGGCCAAGATGACGGCCACGGAATCGGCGCAGACCGTGATCGACCGCGCGCTGCAGATGTTTGGCGGCGCGGGCGTGGTGTCGGGAATGCCGGTGGAAAAGCTTTACAGGGAAATACGAGCGCTGCGGATTTACGAAGGCGCGACAGAAGTGCAGAAGTTGATCATTGCCCGTGAACTGCTGAAGGCGTAAGGAAGCCACCGAGCTCCGTCGTCCCGGCACAGCAAAAACACCGCACCAGCCAAGGGGAATTTCATGGAAGCATCCGCCCACATCGACACTTTCGCCCGGGACAATCTGCCCCCGGGCGAACAATGGCCAGAGTTCCTGCTCGACGGCCCCGACGTGGCCTATCCGAAACGCTTCAATTGCGCGGTCGAGCTGGTGGACGCCATGGTCGAGTGTGGCCACGGCGAGCGCGTCGCCCTGCGCTGGAGCCAGGACGGCAAGCCGGCCACGATGACCTATCGCGAGCTGGCCGCGCTGAGCAACCGCATCGCGCGCGTGCTGAGCGAGGACATGGGGCTGGTGCCCGGCAACCGCCTGCTGCTGCGCGGGCCGAACAACCCCATGATGGCGGCGTCCTGGCTGGCCGCGATCAAGGCGGGGCTGGTGACCGTGCCGACCATGCCGCTGCTGCGCGCCAAGGAGCTCAAGCAGATCATCGACAAGGCGCAGATCCAGGCCGTGCTGTGCGACATACGCTTGAAGGACGAGGTGGAGTTCTGCGCGCAGGCCACGCACGAGCATCACTGCCCCGGCCTGACGAAGATCATGTATTTCAACGACACGGCGCCTGCCGCGCTGGACGCGCTGGCCGCGGCCAAGCCGGACGACTACAAGGCCTGCGACACGGCGGCCGACGACGTCTGCCTGATCGCCTTCACCAGCGGCACCACCGGCGCGCCCAAGGGCTGCATGCACTTCCACCGCGACGTGCTGGCGATGTGCGACCTGTTCCCCAAGCACGTCATCAAGCCGGGGCCGGACGACATTTTCTGCGGCACGCCGCCGCTGGCCTTCACCTTCGGCCTGGGCGGACTGCTGTGCTTCCCGCTGCGCGTGGGCGCCAGCACGGTGCTGGCCGAGAAGCTGTCGCCGGAAAGCCTGCTGCAGCTGATCCAGGATTTCCGCGCCACCATCGTGTTCACCGCGCCCACCTTCTATCGCCAGATGGCGGCGCTGGTAGACAAGTTCGACCTGTCGTCGCTGAAGAAGAGCGTGTCGGCGGGCGAGGCCCTGCCGGACGCCACCCGCCAGCTCTGGAAGCAGGCCAGCGGCATCGAGATGATCGACGGCATTGGCGGCACGGAAATGATCCACGTGTTCGTGTCCAGCCCGCCGGAATCGGTCCGGGCCGGGGCCATCGGCCGGGTGGTGCCGGGTTATGTGGCGCAGATCGTCGATGACGACATGAATCCCGTGCCCAACGGCACCGTGGGCCGGCTGGCGATCAAGGGCCCCACCGGCTGCCGCTATCTGGCCGACGAGCGCCAGCTGCGTTTCGTGCAGAAGGGTTGGAACCTGCCGGGAGATACCTTCCTGCAGGACGACGACGGCTACCTCTTCTATCAGGCGCGCAATGACGACATGATCGTTTCGGCGGGCTACAACATCGCCGGACCCGAGGTCGAGGACGCGCTGCTGCGCCACGAGGCCGTGGCGGAGTGCGGCGTGGTAGGCGCGGCGGACGACGAGCGCGGCCAGGTGGTCAAGGCTTTCGTGGTGCTCAAGCCGGGCTATCAGGCCGGCAGCGAACTGGTGGCGACGCTGCAGCAGTTCGTGAAGGCGAATATCGCGCCCTACAAGTATCCCCGCGCCATCGAGTTTGTCGACGCGCTGCCGCGCACCGAAACCGGCAAGCTGCAGCGCTTTGCGCTGCGCAAGATGGCCTGAACCGGCAACAAGGAATTTCCATGGCAGCCCCTTTCATCAGCCAGGTCGAAGTCCGCTTCCGTCATTGCGACCCGGCGGGCATCGTGTTCTACCCGCGCTATTTCGAGATGATCAATGACTTTGTCGAGGAGTGGTTCGACAAGGGCATGGGCCTGCCGTTTCATGCGCTGCACGTGGAACGGCACATCGGCACGCCGATGGCGTCGGTGCAGTGCGATTTCAGCGCGCCCAGCCGCTGGCACGAACGTTTGCGCCAGGTGCTGGAAGTGCAGCGCATCGGCGGCGCGTCGTTCAAGGCGCTGGTGCGTTTCGAGGGGCCGGATGGCCAGTTGCGTTTGTCGGCGACGCTGACGATCGTGACGGTGGATTTGCGGACCATGAAGTCCACACCGCTGCCTGCGGATCTGCGGGAACGCATGCAGGCTTATCTGGTTCCCGCGGCGTAAGCGGCGGGGATCGTTTGCTTTACTCAAATATAGGATGACGTTATGAAGATTCTGCAACCGCCGGATTGGATGGCGCCCCGGGGCTATTCGAATGGCGTGCTCACCGAAATGCAGGTGGGCAGCAAGCTCGTGTTTGTGGGCGGACAGGTGGGGTGGAATGGCCAGCAGCAGTTCGAGTCGGACGATCTGGCTGACCAGGTGCGCCAGACGCTGGCGAACATCGTCGCGATTCTGGCCGAGGGTGGCGCCAAGCCTGAGCATATCGTCCGGATGACGTGGTACGTGACGGACAAGAACGAGTATGTGGCGGCTTATCCGGCCATCGGCAAGCACTACCGCGAGTTCATCGGGCGGCATTTTCCGGCGATGACGGCGGTGGAAGTGGCGGATCTGGTCGAGGACCGCGCCAAGGTGGAGATTGAGGTTACCGCCGTGGTGCCGGCGCAGTAATCGCGGGTTGCTCCTGAGCGCCGACGGCCAGTCGTGTTCTGGCCGTCGGCGTTTTTTTGGCTGCCCGGGATGCCCCGGGCGCATTCCTACTTGGCCGCCACGGTCTCGGGCGGCACGGGATTTTCCCAGCCGCCGCCGATGGCGCGGATCAGGCCCACGGCGGAGCGGGCCTGTTCGCCGCTGAGCTGCACGGCGACGCGCTGCTGCAGCAGCACGCTGCGGTCGGCTTCGATCACGTCGAGATAACTGATCGAGCCTTCGCGGTATTGCGTGTGCGAGAGCTTGGCGGCGCGGGCGGCGGCGTCGACGGCAGCGTCCTGAGCCTTGGTCTGGTCGGCCAGGATGCGCAGGTTGGCTAGATTGTCTTCCACCTCACGGAACGCGTTCAGCACGGTCTGGCGGTAGACGGCCACGTCTTCCTCGTAGACGGCGCGGGCGCGGTCCAGGCCGGCCTGGCGGCGGCCGCCGTCGAAGATGGGCATGGACAGGGCGGCGCCGACCAGGGGACCCAGCAGGAAGGTGCGGCTGGACCACTGGAACAGGTTGCCGAGTTCCGAGGACTCGTAGCCGAAGGCGCCGGTGATGTCCAGGCGCGGGAAGAAGGCGGACTTGGCCGCGCCGACGCGGGCGTTGGCGGCGGCCATGGCGCGTTCGGCGGCGGCGATGTCGGGGCGGCGTTCCAGCAAGGTGGACGGCAGGCCGGCCGGGATCGATAGTGCGACCTTCTGGATCGGCTGCGCGGGCATGGCGAAATCCGCCGGGGCGCGGCCCAGCAGCACGGCCAGGGCGTGTTCGGACGCGGCGCGGCGGCGGTCGATGCCCAGGGCCTCGGACTGCGCGCTGGCGAGCTCGGCCTTGGCGCGGGCCAGGTCGAGCTCGCTGATGTCGCCGGCGTCGTAGCGGCGCTGGATCAGTTGCAGGGTGTCGGTGCGCAGCTTGACCGTCTGGCGGTAGAGCTGCGATTCGGCGTCCTGTTCGCGCACCAGGAAGTAGGTGGTGGCGACGTCGGCCTGCAAGGCCAGCAGCACCGAGCGGTACAGCGCCTCGCTCTGTTGCGCATCGGCGCTGGCGGCGTCGTAGGTGGAGGCCACGCGGCCGAACAGGTCCGCTTCGTAGGACACCGCGCCCTGCACGCGCCAGGTGGTGACGGCGTTGGTCGGGGTGCCGTCGGGCAGGCCCTGCGACACGGCCGAGGGGCGCTGGCGGTTGGGGCCGAAGGCGGCGTCCAGGTTGGGGAAGAAACCGGCGCGGGCCTCGCGTTGCAACGCGCGCGACTGGGTCAGGCGGGCGGCGGCGGCCTGCAGGTTCTGGTTGGCCTTCTGGGCTTCTTCCTGCAACTGGTTCAGGCCTTCGTCGCCGAAGACCTTCCACCAGGCGCCGCGCAGCGCGTCCTCGGACGGCTCGGCGGTTTTCCAGGTGCCGGCTTCAGAAGCGGGCAGGGCGGCTTCCTTGAAGGCCGCGGGCACCGCGGCCGAGGGCCGTTCGTAGGTGGGGCCCGCCGCGCAGCCGGCCAGCACGAGCAGGACGGCAAGCAGGGCGGAACCGCGGGTCAGTCTTTTGATCATGATGACTATTCTCTTGTGGGCGCCTTCCGCCGCCGGGGGCGGAAGGCGCTGGCTATGCTTCTTCTGGTCTGCCGGCTCAGGCGTGGGGCTGCGGGGCGGGCGGCGCGTTCGGGTCCAGGTGCGGCACGCACACCGGAGCCTCGTGCGGCGCGGCGGAGTGCAGCTTTTTGCCGCCCAGCGTGCGCAGCAGCACGTAGAACACCGGCGTCAGGAACAGGCCGAACAGGGTCACGCCCAGCATGCCGAAGAACACGGCGATACCCATGGCCTGGCGCATCTCGGAGCCCGCGCCCGAGGACAGCACCAGCGGCACCACGCCCATGATGAACGCGATGGACGTCATCAGGATGGGGCGCAGGCGCAGGCGGCTGGCTTCGATGGCGGCTTCGAGCGCGCTGCGGCCGTTCATTTCCAGTTCGCGGGCGAATTCCACGATCAGGATCGCGTTCTTCGCCGACAGGCCCACCAGCACCATCAGGCCGATCTGCGTGAAGATGTTGTTGTCGTTGCCGGTCAGGTAGACGCCCGTCAGCGCGGCCAGGATGCTCATCGGCACGATCAGGATCACGGCCAGCGGCAGGGTCAGGCTTTCGTACAGCGCGGCCAGCACCAGGAACACCAGCAGCACGCTGATCGGGAACACCCACAGGCCGGCGTTGCCCGCCAGGATCTGCTGGTAGGTCAGGTCGGTCCATTCCATCTTCATGCCGCGCGGCAGGGTCTCGGCGGCCACGCGTTCGGCCGCGGCCTGGGCCTGGTCGGACGAATAGCCGGGCGCCGGACCGCCGTTGATGTCGGCGGCGGTGTAGCCGTTGTAGCGAACGACCATTTCCGGACCATAGGTCTGCTTGACGGTGACCAGCGAGGACAACGGCACCATTTCGCCGGCGGCGTTGCGGGTCTTCAGTTGCAGGATGTCGTCGGAGTGCGCGCGGAACGGCGCGTCAGCCTGCGCCCGCACCTGGAAGACGCGGCCGAAACGGTTGAAGTCGTTGACGTACATCGAGCCCAGGTAGATCTGCATGGTGTCGAACACTTCCGTCACCGGCACGCCCAGCTGCTTGGCCTTGACGCGGTCCAGGTCCACGTCCAGCTGCGGCACGTTGATCTCGTAGCTGGAGAAGGCGGGGCCCAGTTCCGGCGTCTGGCGCGCCTTTTCCAGGAAGGCTTGCTTGGCCTTGTCCAGTTCGGCGTAGCCGGCGGCGCTGCGGTCCTCGATCTGGAACTTGAAGCCGCCCAGCGTGCCCAGGCCCATCACGGGCGGGGGCGGGAACACGGCGACGAACGAGTCCTGGATGGCCGAGAACTTCTGGTTGAGCGAGCCTGCGATGGCGTTGCCCGACAGCGCGGCGCCCTTGCGCTCTTCGAACGGCTTCAACATGACGAACACGATGCCGGCGCTGGAGCTGTTGGTGAAGCCGTTGATCGACAGGCCGGGGAAGGCGATGGTGCTTTGCACGCCCGGTTCCTTCAGGGCGATGTCGCTCATGTGGCGGATCACCGCGTCGGTGCGGTCCAGCGAGGCGCCGTTGGGCAGCTGCGTGAAAGCGATCAGGTACTGCTTGTCCTGCGCGGGCACGAAGCCGCCGGGCACCAGGTAGGAGACGCCGAGGGTGGCGGCCACCAGCACCGCGTACACGCCCATGGCGCCGGCCTTGCGGCGGATCACGCGGGTCACGCCCGTGCCGTAGGACTCGGACGCGCGGCCGAACATATTGTTGAACCAGTTGAAGAAGCGGCCGAAGACGCGGTTCATGCCACGGGTCAGCCAGTCGGGCTTGTCGTGGTGGCTCTTGAGCAGGATGGCCGACAGCGCGGGCGACAGGGTCAGCGAGTTGAAGGCCGAGATCACCGTCGAGATGGCGATGGTCATGGCGAACTGCTTGTAGAACTGGCCGGTCAGGCCCGTCATGAAGGCCAGCGGCACGAACACCGCGCACAGCGTCAGCGCGATGGCGATGATGGGGCCGCTGACTTCACGCATGGCGCGATAGGTCGCGTCGCGCGGACTCAGGCCCGCCGCGATGTTGCGTTCCACGTTTTCCACCACCACGATGGCATCGTCCACCACGATGCCGATGGCCAGCACCATGCCGAACAGCGACAGCGCGTTGATGGAGTAGCCGAACATCAGCAGCAGGGCGAAGGTGCCCACGATGGACACGGGCACCGCCAGCAGCGGGATGATGGAGGCGCGCCAGGTCTGCAGGAACAGGATCACCACCAGCACCACCAGGGCGATGGCTTCCAGCAGCGTGGTCACCACGGCCTTGATGCTGGCGCGCACGAACTGGGTGGGGTCGTATTCGATGCGGTATTCCACGCCCGGCGGGAAATCCTGCGACAGCTCGGCCATCGCGGCGCGCACCTGGCTGGACACGTCCAGCGCGTTGGCGCCCGGCGACTGCATGATGCCCATGCCCACCGCCTGCTTGTTGTCCAGCAGCGAGCGCAGGCCGTATTCCTGCGCGTCCAGCTCCACGCGGGCCACATCCGACAGGTGCGTCACGGCGCCGTCGGGCGAGGTCTTCAGGATGATGTCGCGGAACTCCTCTTCGCTTTGCAGGCGGCCGCGCGCGTTCACGTTCAGCTGCAGCGGCACGTCGCCCAGGGTCGGGGACGCGCCGATCACGCCGGCGGCGACCTGCACGTTCTGTTCGCGGATGGCGGCGACCACTTCGCTGGCGGTCAGACCGCGCTGGGCGACCTTCTGCGGGTCCAGCCAGACGCGCATGGAGTAGTTGCCCGAGCCCCACACGGTCACTTCGCCCACGCCCGTGATGCGGGCCAGGCGGTCCTTCACGTTCAGGATGGCGTAGTTGCGCAGGTAGGTGATGTCGTAGCGGTCGTTGGGCGAGATCAGGTGCACCACCAGCGTCAGCGTGGGCGAGCTCTTGGCAGTGGTCACGCCCAGGCGCTGCACGTCCGGCGGCAGGCGCGGCAGCGCCTGCGACACGCGGTTCTGCACCAGCTGCTGGGCCTTGTCCGGGTCCACGCCCAGCTTGAAGTTCACCGTCAGGGTCAGGTTGCCGTCGCTATTGGCCTGCGACTGCATGTACAGCATGTCCTCGACGCCGTTGATGGATTCCTCCAGCGGCGAGGCCACGGTTTCGGCGATGACCTTGGGGTTGGCGCCCGGATACTGCGCGCGCACCACGACCGAGGGCGGCACCACTTCCGGATATTCGGAGATGGGCAGCTGGAACATGGCCAGCAGGCCGCCCAGCAGCACCAGGACCGACAGCACGCCGGCGAAGATCGGCCGGTCAATGAAGAATTTCGAGATATTCATGGACGTTCTCGTTAGACGCGCCGGCTCAGTTCAGATTGGCCGAGGCGGTCTTGACCGGGTTGCGTTGGGCCGCAACCATGGGGACCACGGTGGGGGTCACGGCGTCGCCGGGACGGATGCGCTGCAGGCCGTTGACGACGATGCGCTCGCCGGCGGCAAGGCCGGAATCGACCACTCGCAGGCCTTCCTGGTTGGCGCCCAGCTTGACCTGGCGGTAGACGGCATGGTTCTTGTCGTCCAGCACCAGCACGTAGCGCTTGTCCTGGTCGGTGCCGATGGCTTTTTCATCGATCAGCACGGCCTGGCGCGGCTCGCTGCCGCCCAGGCGGACGCGGGCGTACAGGCCGGGCAGCAGCAGGCCGTCGCTGTTGTCGAACTCGGCGCGAACGCGGATCGTGCCGGACGTGGCGTCCAGCCGGTTGTCCACGGATTGCACGACGCCGGTGCGCGAATAGCCTTCCTCGTTGGCCAGGCCCAGCTCGACCGGCACCGCGCCGTTGCGGCCGTTGCGCGCCGGGTTCACGTAGCGCAGGAAGGTTTGTTCGTCCACGTCGAACGAGGCGTACATCTTGGACACCGACACCAGGGTGGTCAGCGGCACGGACGCGGCGCCAGCGGCCACCACGTTGCCCACGGTGACTTCGGCGCGCGACACGCGGCCGGCCACGGGGGCTTCGATGCGGGTGTAGCCGAGGTTCAGGCGGGCATAGTCCAGCGCGGCCTGCGCGCCCTGCAGGTTGGCGGCGGCCTCGCGCGCGGCGTTCTGCTTTTCCTCGAAGTCACGGCGGGCGATGGCGTTGTCGGTCAGGAGGCGCTGGCCGCGGGCCAGTTCGCTGGCGGTGTACGAAGCGCGGGCCTTGGCGGCGGTCAGGGCGGCGGCGGCGCGGTCCACCTCGGCCGCGTAGGGGCGCGGGTCGATGGTGAAGAGCACGTCGCCCTTCTTGACGATGCTGCCGTCCTGGAAGTGCACGGCGGTCAGGGTGCCCGACACCAGGGGGCGGATGTTGACGCGGTCGATGGCTTCCAGGCGACCCGAGTAGCGCTGCCAGTCCACGATGGTCTTGTTCAGGACCTCGGCCACCTCGACGGACGGGGCGGAGGGAGCGGTTTGCGCCTGGGCGGCGTTGGCGCCGGCCGGGGCGCGGAACAGGGCGTAGCCGCCGCCGGCGGCGATGACGGCTGCGAATACGGCGAGAACAGCAATGCGATTGCGCGAAACCATGGTGTTTCCTTGAGAGATGATGGGGCGAAAGCGCGCTTGCCTTGGGGGGCCTGGGGGCGGGAGGCGGCTGCGGCGGCGGGGGGCAGGCCTGTCCTGGGGATCCGGCGGGAATGCTGCGATGCAACATGCAGCGGGGCTGCGCATCCCAGGCAAGGGCGCCTTGGCGGGGCGGGTCCTTGCGGGTACCGGAATCAGAGGATAGGCATGCCCTTTGATGACGCCTGGCGGCAAGGGCACTTCAAGATGGTTTGCATTCTGAGTGCTTTACGGGGTCGGATAAACCCTTATGTTTCGGCAACACTAGTCGTCAGAATCGACTAATCGATGTGGAAATCGGGTTATGCTCCGTCCACACCGACTTATTCCCAAAAGGACACCGTCGCCATGGACCGTTTTCAGGCTATGCAGGTGTTTGTGCGCGTCGTGGACGCCAATAGCTTCACCCGGGCGGCCGACAGCCTCTCGCTTCCGCGCACCACCGTCACCACCATCATCCAGAATCTCGAACGCCTGCTGGGCGTGCGTTTGCTCAACCGCACCACGCGCCGCATCGGGCTGACTCCGGACGGCGCGGGCTATTACCAGCACTGCGTGCGCATCCTGGCGGACGTCGAGGAAACCGAGGCCTGCTTCCAGGAAGCGGCGCTGCGCCTGAAGGGCCGGCTGCGCATCGACGTGCCGACCTGCATCGGGCGGCTGATCCTGATTCCTTCATTGTGTGATTTCCACGACAAGTACCCCGACGTGGAGCTGGTGCTGGGCCTGGGCGACCGCCCGGTGGACATGGTGCAGGAAGCCGTGGACTGCGTGATCCGCGCCGGCGACCTGGAGGATTCCAGCCTGGTCGCGCGCCGCATCGGCACCCTGCAGAGCGTGACCTGCGCCTCGCCCACCTATGTGGCGCGCCACGGCCTGCCGCAGACCCTGGACGCGCTGCGCGACCACCACGCCGTGCACTATTTTTCCAGCCGCACCGGGCGCAACTGCGCCTGGGATTTCAAGGTGGACGGCAAGCACCAGGAAGTGGAAATGAAGGGCACGGTGTCGGTGAACGAGGCCGGCGCCTACCTGGATTGCGGGCTGAAGGGCTTCGGCCTGATCCAGACGCCCCGCTACATGGCGCTGCCGCACCTGCAATCGGGCGAACTGATCGAAGTGCTGCCGCAGTGGAAGCCCAGCCCCACCGCGATCTCGGTGCTGTATCCGCAAAGCCGGCAGCTGTCGCCCAAGGTGCGCGCCTTTGCCGACTGGACCGCTGAATTGTTCGCCAGCTGCCCGTTGCTCAGCGGCCGCGACGAGACCGATCCGGCCGCCGCCAGTTGCGGCGTCTACGCGCGCCAGGTCAGCCAGGCCGGCACGCTGGCATCCACCGCGCCCAGGCCGGCGCTGGAGGAATACATGCCGCCGCGCCGCCGCAGCGCGCGTGAAGAGGCCGCGGAGTACGCGCTATAAGTATCCGGCGTGGAGGGCGGGCGCGCCCTCCACCCAGGGGAACACGGGAAACCCCGTAGTAAATACAGGCCTTGCGTCCCTCGAATTAAACGAAACGTCTGTATAGTCCGACAGTCAAAGCCTACAACAAACTTACTGTCGGTCCGCTCCATGCAGCCTGTACTACCCGCTTACCTGATCGCCCGTTGGCTGTTGTTGCTCGTGCTGTTGGCGGGGGTGTACTTCCTTAGCGGTTTCCTGGTCCCCGCGCTTGCCGCGCTCATCATCGGCCTGGCCAGTTGGCCCCTTTACCAGCGCCTGGTCGCCCGTTGCGGCGGCCGCACCGCGCTGGCCGCCTCGCTGGCGCTGCTGGTGGTGATCGTCGTGCTGATCGTGCCGATGTCGTTCGCGCTGTCCTACGCCATCAAGGAAGCCAGCACCTTCTTCGCCTGGGCCATCGCGGCCAACCGCCATGGCGTGGACGTGCCCAACTGGATCACCTCCATGCCCGTGGTGGGCGAACGCCTGGGCCAGTACTGGGAAGCCTATATCGGCCAGCCCCACGCGCTGGGCGCGCTGGTCGAGGCCGTCAGCGGCGAGCACCTGGGCAACATCTACCGCATGGTCCTGGCGGCCACCGGCAACGTGTTCCAGCTGCTGCTGACGGTGCTGTTCATGCTGATCACGCTGTTCTTCGTCTACAAGGACGGCATCCGCATGGTGGCCCAGCTGGACGTGCTGGGCGAACGCATCCTGCCCGCGCGCTGGCAGCGCTTCTCGCGCGTGGTGCCGGCCACCATCAATTCCACCGTCACCGGCATGGGCCTGATCGCCCTGGGCGAAGGCGTGGTGCTGGGCATTGCCTACTGGGTGGCCGGCGTGCCGTCGCCCGTGCTGCTGGGCGTGGTCACCGGCTTCATGGCGCTGATACCCGGCGGCGCGCCGCTGTCGTTCACCTTGGTGTCGCTGTATCTGGTGGGCTCGGGCCATCTGGTGGCGGGCATTGCCCTGATGGTCTGGGGCAGCGTGGAACTCTTCATCGTCGACAAGACCCTGCGCCCGCGGCTGGTGGGCGGGCCGGTCAAGCTGCCTTTCCTGCCGACCTTCTTCGGCCTGGTGGGCGGCGTGAAAACCATGGGCATCGTCGGGCTGTTCGTCGGTCCGGTGCTGATGGCCCTGCTGGTGGCGGTGTGGCGCGAATGGGTGCACCATGAAGTGCAGGAGCGCGACGCCGCCCGCATCAATCCTCCTGCGAGTCCTCCCGCGAATCCTCCCGCGACCTGAATGCCATGTTATTGCCTGATGATCAGATAGCCGTCCTGCGCGAGCAGGGCTTCGTGGTGGCGCGCCAGTTCGCCAGCCCGGAACAGGTGGCGGCGCTGCGCGCCGTGGCCGAACGCCATTTGCGCGACCACGTCGCGCCCATCGAATACGAAGCCGACCTGCGCTATCCCGGCGCGCCCGAGTCGCGCGCCGCCGAGGGCGGACTGACCGTGCGGCGCCTGCTCGGCGCCTACGGCCGCGATCCCTTGTTCGCGCAATGGGCCGCCGATGCGCGCATCGGCCAGTGGCTGGGACGCTACTTCGGCGAGACGCCGGTGCTGTCCACCGTGCACCACAACTGCGTGATGACCAAGCACCCCGCCTATGGCAGCCTGACGGGCTGGCACCAGGACATCCGCTACTGGTCGTTTTCCGATACGGACCTGGTGTCCACCTGGCTGGCGCTGGGCCCGGAAACCCGCGCCAACGGCGGCCTGTCCTTCATCCCGGGTTCGCACGCCGCCGCCTTCGCGCCGGAACAGTTCGACCAGCAGAAGTTCTTCCGCGACGACGCGCCCCAGAACGCCGAATGGATCGCCCGCGCGGTCTGTCCGGAACTGCAGGCGGGCGACGTGGTGTTCTTCCATTGCCGCACCCTGCACGCGGCACAGGGCAATGCCAGCGACCGCGTAAAGCTGTCGCTGGTGCACACCTACCATCCGCAGTCCTGTCATCCGCTGCCGGGCACGCGTTCGGCCAGCCAGCCGGGCGTGCCTTTGCCTACTAGGGCAGCCTGACGTAATGGGCAGGCGCCGCGTTCAGCGGCGCCGCCCTGTCCATCCTGGGCCGCATCCGCGGCGCCATTTTCCCGCCCGCCATTGCGCCGGGCGCGGCCACTCATGAATTGATCCCTGCCTGGGGCCGGACTCGCGCCCGGACGGGGAACGACCCTCTTTTTTTCTTCCGCATTGCGCGTCAAGGCGGGCCTGATCGCGCGCGTCTTTCGCAGGGGCTGGCGAGACTGTATTCACAAAATGGGCCTAGTCCTATGTCTTGCGCGCATCGGAGCGGACTAGCCCGATGGGCGGCCAAAGCGGCGAAATCTACGATGCAGTTGTTGAGTACGCGAACTGAAAAAGGCCAGTCCCCAACAGCCCTGCATCTGGAGTGTACGCAGCAAGGAACTGCCCGAAACGGCGATTTCTCCTCACCTCAAAACCCCAACTCAAAAGACTCATCATGAAAAAGACTCTCCTGACCGCCGCCCTGGCCATCGCCGGCCTGGCCTCCTTCGCCAGCGCCCACGCCGCTGACGGCACCATCGAATTCACCGGCAACATCACCGCCAACACCTGCTCCATCAACGGCGGCAACGGCGGCGAAAACTTCACCGTGGCGCTGCCCACCGTGTCGACCAAGGCGCTGGAAACCGCGGGCTCCACCGCCGGCCGCACGCCGTTCAAGATCGCGCTGAACGGTTGCACCACCGACCAGCCGGTTTCGGTGCACTTCGAAGGCGGCCCCACCGTTTCGCAGGAAACGGGTCGTCTGACCGTTGACGCAGGCGGCGCCACCAAGGTCGAACTCGGCCTGCTGAACGACTCGTTCGGCGAAATCAAGGCCGGCGCGGCCATCGGCCAGCAGAACTCGCAGACGGTGAACCTGGCCAACGGCAAGGCTGACCTGGACTACTTCGTCGAATACCACTCGCTGGGCGGCGCCACCGCTGGCGCAGCCAACTCGCGCGTGCAGTACTCGATCTCCTACCAGTAATGCGCCGCCTCGGCGGCCGCTTCCCGGGGCCGCCGAGGCAGGTGTTTCCCTGCAAGCCGTCTCACCCCGCTCCCCGAGACGGCTTGGAAGGAAACCGACCATACACGCAGCATCCACCACCAAGGGCTACATCATGAAAAATCTACGCCGCACCCTGATGGCCACCGCAGCGCTCGCAGCGGGCTGTTTCGCACTCCAGGCGCAGGCCAGCGTCGTGATCGCCAGCACGCGCGTGATCTATCCGGCGCAAGAGCGCGAGGTCACCATCAAGCTGAGCAACGACGGCCGCACGCCCGCGTTGGTCCAGTCCTGGCTGGATGACGGCAACATCACGGATGCGCCGGAAAAGCTGAAGGTTCCCTTCATGCTGACGCCCGCCATCTTCCGCGTGGACCCCGGCAAGGGGCAGACGCTGCGCCTGATCCATACCAAGGAAGCGATGGCGCAGGACAAGGAAAGCCTGTACTGGCTCAACGTGCTGGAAGTCCCGCCCAAGGCCCAGGCCGGCGAAGACGCCAACCGCCTGCAGATCGCTTTCCGCACGCGCATCAAGGTGATGTACCGCCCGCAAGGCCTGCCGGGCCTGGCTGAAGAGGCGCCGGCGCAGCTGCGTTGGGAGGTGGCTCCCGCCGCGGCGGGCAAGGGCTACGCGCTGAAGGCCAGCAATCCCACGCCCTACGTCGTGAATCTGGGCAAGGTGAGCCTGCAGTCGGGCGGCCAGTCCTTCGACGCCGGCGCCGGCTACGTCAAGCCGGGCGAGTCCGCGCTCTTCCCCATCGCGGGGATGACGTCCGCGCCTGCCGCCGGCGCCCAGGTCAAGTTCAACAGCATCAACGACTGGGGCGCCAATGTCGAAGGTTCGCTGCCTTTGACGGCGGGGCCCGCTCCCGCCGCGCGCTAAGTCGGCCTGCCGCGCAAGCGCGCGGCGCCACCTTCCAGAAAACCTCTTTGCGATGGATGCCGGCAACGGCATCCCGGGGAGGGGTTTGCCCAGCGTTTTCACCGACACCACTCTTTCAACGCCGCCATCATGAAGCAAATCCTTTCAAAGCTCCTGCATACGCGAGATTGCGCCAGCCTGCGCTTGACGCCCTTGTGCGCGGCACTGCTGGTGGCCCTGGCAGCGCATGACCAGGAGGCGCGCGCCGCCGACACCGCCGCATCCGGGAACATGGTGGCCTCGGTGGAGTTCGAGGACGCCTTTCTGATGGGGGGGGCGGGCCAGCGTACCGACTTGTCGCGTTTTGCCAAAGGAAATGCGGCGGCGCCCGGCAACTATTCGGTGGACCTGTTCATCAACCAGGGCTATGTCGGCCGTGTGGATGTGCCGTTTGCGCCGGTCGCCGGCGAGGCGGCGGCGCAGCCCGTGTTCGACCGCCAGCTGCTGCAACGCATCGGTGTCGACCTGGGCAAGCTGTCCGCCGAGGCGACCGACAAGCTGGCGCAAGGCGACAGCCTGCGTCTGGACGACATCGCCGCCGGCGCAGGCAGTGATTTCGACTTCGGCGACCAACGCCTGGACCTGAGCATTCCCCAGGCCTCCATGAGCCGTCACGCTCGCGGCTATGTCAGTCCGGAACTGTGGGACTCGGGCGTGAACGCGGCCATGCTGAATTACGACTTCAATCTGTACAACTACCGCAACAACGCCTTTGGCGGCACGCAGCGGCAGGGCTATCTGGGCCTGCGCGCGGGCGCCAACCTGGGCGACTGGCGCCTGCGCCACAATGGCTCCTACTCTTTCGATTCCCAGGGCCGCCGCCAATATCAGAACGTCTCGACCTACGCGCAGCGCGAGATCGTGGCGCTGTCGTCCCAGTTGACCCTGGGCGAAGCCTACACAAGCGGCGAACTGTTCGACTCCACGCCCTTCAAGGGCGTGCGCCTGGCCAGCGACGACCGCATGCTGCCCGACTCGATGCGCGGCTACGCGCCGGTGGTGCGGGGCGTGGCCAATAGCAACGCGCGCGTCACCATCCGCCAGAACTCGGCCATCATCTACGAAACCACGGTGGCGCCTGGCGCCTTCGAAATTACCGATCTGTACGCCACCGGCTACGGCGGCGACCTGGACGTGTCGGTCCAGGAAGCCGATGGCAGCGTACGCACGTTCTCCGTGCCCTACGCGGCCGTGCCGATGTCGCTGCGTCCCGGGGTGAGCCGCTACAGCGTGGCGGGCGGCGCCGTGCGCAACAAGCAGCTGTCGAAAAGCCCGCATTTCGTGCAGGCCACCTACCAGCGCGGTCTGTCCAACCTGGTGACGGGCTATGCCGGCGCCACCGTGGCGCAGAACTACACCTCGGCACTGCTGGGCGGCACCCTCAATACGTCCTTCGGCGCCGTGGGCCTGGACGCGACCCAGTCGCGCCTGTCGATGAATGGCGCCACGCATACCGGCACCAGCATGCGCGCCAGCTACGCCAAGAGCCTGCCCGCCACGGGCACCAACGTCTCCATCGCGGCGTACCGCTATTCCACTGGGGGCTTCTACGGCCTGAACGAAGCCATGAATTCGCTATACGGCTACGGCCAGTACCGTTATTCCGGCGGCATGGTGCGCGAGCGCAACCGCGCTTCGCTCGTCATCAGCCAGCAACTGGGCGGAGAGCGCGGCAGCATCAACCTTACCGGCTCGGCCGTGGACCATTGGAACCGCGACGGCCGCGACGTGAACTACAGCATTGCCTACGCCAACACCTACAAGAGCATGGGCTACAACCTGACCGTCCAGCGTCAGCGCGACAGCCGCCAGCAGATGGGCACCGCGGTGTATGCGACCTTCAGCATTCCGCTGGGCAAGAGCAGCCCGCTCAGTCTGTCGACCAATGCTGGACGCGATTCCAACGGGCGCATGCAGCTGCAAAGCACGCTGTCCGGCTCCACGGGCGAGGATCATCAGCTGTCATACAGTCTCAGCGCCGACCACGCTTCCGGCGGCTCGGGCGGCAGCATGAACGGCGGCAGCGCCAGCATGCTTTACCGCGCGCCGGTCGCCGATTTCATGGGCAGCGCGGGTGTGGGGACGGGTTATTCGCAAAGCTCGGTCGGCATGCGCGGGGCGGTCGTCGTGCATCCGGGTGGTCTCACGCTGTCCCAGCCGCTGTCGGAAACCTTCGGCATCGTCGAAGCGCCTGATGCGGAAGGCGCGCGCCTGCCCAACGCCTCCGGCGTGCGCGTCAACAGCCGCGGCTACGCCGTCGTGCCGCATCTGACGCCGTATCGCATGAACACGGTGGATATCGATCCCAAGGGCCTGTCCACCGACGTCGAGCTGCAGGTCACCAGCCAACAGGTGGCACCGCGCGCAGGCGCGGTCGCGATGCTGCGGTACGCCACGGTTTCGGGCCGGTCAGCGATGTTGCAGGTCCTGCGGGCCGACGGCAAGCCGCTGCCCTTCGGTGCCAGCGTGCAGGACGAGCACGGCGTCGAGGTCGGGCTGGTCGGGCAGGCCAGCCGTATCCTGGCCCGCGGTCTGCTGGACATGGGCCAATTGACTGTCAGATGGGGCGAGCAGCCTGACGACAGTTGCCGCATGAACTATGAGCTGCCAGTCATGGAAAAAGACACGCGTTCCGACGGCTATTGGCAGGTCGAAACCCGCTGCAATTAGCAGTTCCTCTCTATATCTATCGTCGATCGGAATCGCAAAATGAACACGTTTCGAAAGCTACTCTTACTTGGCGCCACGCTACTGGCGTTGGTCTTTTCCTCCAACGCCGCCGCTGATACTAGTTGTTTCAGGACCTGGCAAATGGGGTTGGTCCTTCCCGCCGAACTTGAGCTCGATCCCAACGCGGCTAACGGTGAGGTGCTGTGGTCAAGCACATTTGTCCCTCCGGTACTTAAAGTAGGCCTGTGCTCCTCGAGCGGCGAAAGCACCCTGACTTTCCGCGCCGCTCAGGAGTCGGGTCAGCCGGAGGGTGTCTACTCTTCTGGAATCCCGGGAGTAGGCGCACGCTTCAAAGCGAAATTTAGGAATTGTCCTCAGGGTTACTGGCCGGTAGTTTGCATAACCACCCTTAAGGAGGACCCAGGGCCGATCGAACTCTACATCGAACTGATCAAGATTGGGCCGTTTCGCCCAACGGTAGTTTCGTGCTGCGGGCCGCCGGTGGCTCTCTTGGACCTTCCCTACCCGGAAGCTGCTTACGTGGCTTTCACCTATGCGGGGAGAGTCTCCGTAATAATGAAGAGGCAGCCGACTTGCTCATTTCCATCGAACAGCAGTATTCAGGCTTCATTGGCCACTGTCTCCGCGGGCAGTTTTAGGGGTGTCGGTTCCACGTCACCTGAACGGCCCTTCAAGATTGATCTGACCTGCAAGGGTGGAGATGGCGTAACACCAATGGATGCGTACGTCACACTGACGGACGCCACCGATCCCGGCAACCGTTCCAACGCATTGACGCTGTCGCCGGAATCTGGCGCCAAAGGCGTCGGGGTCGAAGTCTTGAGCGGGACCACGGTGCTGGGATATGGCGCGGATTCGAATGAGCTTGGTAACCCGGGTCAGTGGAAGGCAGGCACCGTATCTCCCGGGACCAGCGTCTTTTCCATACCTTTGACGGCACGCTACGTGCAGACGGAATCGGTCGTGACGCCAGGAACCGCCAACGCCCGCGCCACCTTCACGATGAGCTATCAGTAGCGGCCTGGCCTGCTGGCGCGCGGCGGCCCAGCCGCCACAGCAGCGCCGCCGCGGCCAGGATCGCCGCGACGTTGAAGTGCATTGCGCTTGCGAACGCTTGCGCATGGCGTTCGGCGGCGCTTGCGTCGGCGTAGGCTTCCAACGTTCCGCTGAACAGCATGCCCGCCGCCGACACGCCCAGCGCCGCGCCCACCTGCTGCAAGGTGGACACCACGCCCGCCGCCATGCCGGCCTGCCGGTCCTCGACGAAGCCCAGTGCCAGGTTCACCAGCGGCGTATTGACCGCGCCCTGGGCCGCGCCCAGCCATACCAGCGCGGGTAGCAGCGACCACGGCGCGAGGCTGGCGCCAGCCGCGCCGACCTGCAGCATCAAGGTCGCGGTCGCCCCGCCGTACAACAAGGCAGCCAGCGCGATGGCGCGCGTGCCGAAGCGCGCCACCAGCCGCGGCGCCGCCATCGACCCGGCCACGAAGCCCACGCTGGCGGGCGCGAAGATCAGGCCCGCCGTCAGCGCGTCCAAGCCGAAGCCCGTCTGCACCAGCAGCGCATAGCAGAGGAACATGGCGCTGGCGGTGGAGAACACCAGCAACACCAGCAGGCAGCCCGCCGCGAAGCGCGGCTGCGTCAGCAAGGCCATGTCGACCAGGGGCGCGCCGCCGCGGGCCGCGATGCGGCGCTGCATGCGCGCGAACCACGCCAGCGCGACGACCGCGGCCGCGCCGCAAGCCAGGGTCCACGCGGGCCAGTGCCGCGAGGGGCCTTCGATCAGCGCCAGCAGCAGCAGGGTCAGGCCCGCTCCCGCCAGCGCCGCGCCGGGCCAATCCATGCGCGCGCCCGTAGGCTCGCGCGATTCCGGGATATGGCGGGCCAGGCGCCACGCCAGCAGGCCCACGGGAATGTTAAGCAGGAAGATGCTGCGCCATGCCAGTCCGAACAGGTCCGCGTGCACGATCCAGCCGCCCAGCACTTGCCCCGCGATGGCCGCCAGCCCCAGCGTCATGCCCAGCAGGCCGAAGGCGCGCTGTCGTTCATGGCCTTGGTAGCTGACGCGGATCAGCGCATACACCTGCGGAAACAGCATGGCCGCCGCAGCGCCTTGCAGCACGCGCGCGGCGATCAAGGCGTCGGCCGTGGGCGCGACACCGCACAGCGCCGAGGCCAGCGCGAACGCCGCCATGCCCAGCATGAACAGGCGCCGCCGGCCATGGCGGTCGCCGAGCCGGCTGCCCGCGATCAGCAGCACGCCATAGGCCAGCTCGTAGGCGGCGATGATGAAGCTGATCTGCGCGAAGCTGGCGGACAGGGTGGATCGCATGCTGGGGATGGCGACGTTCACCACGAACAGGTCGAAGATC
This sequence comes from Achromobacter anxifer, assembly GCF_903652925.1. Taxonomy (GTDB): domain Bacteria; phylum Pseudomonadota; class Gammaproteobacteria; order Burkholderiales; family Burkholderiaceae_B; genus Achromobacter; species Achromobacter anxifer. The sequence continues at coordinate 367,683 of NZ_CAHLAR010000001.1, forward strand.
GTGATGAAGCCGCCCGACAGCAGCACGGCCAGGCCCAGGCGGCCCAGGACGGGTTGCCGCTGCGCGGCGTGCAAATCAGGACAGGGGAGTGTGGAGGAAGACATGGAAAGCGCCATCGGAGTCTGAATGGGCGCTATTCTGGAGAGGCTTTTAGCCTTATACAATTTAGCTGCTTATGCTATTACTGGGTGCAATAGACTCATGACCGCGACCGTAGCCCCGAAGCGCCTGGAGCGCACCCGCGCCGATCTGTCCGAGTTCCTGCGGCTGCGGCGCGAACGGCTCAGTCCCGCCGAACTGGGGCTGCCCGCCGGCGGTCGCCGGCGCACGCCGGGCTTGCGCCGCGAAGAGGTCGCCGCGCTGGCCGGCGTGGGCCTGGCCTGGTACACCTGGTTCGAACAGGGCCGCAACATCAGCGTGTCGGCGGACTTTCTGGAAAACCTGGCGCGCGTGCTGAAGCTGGACGCGGCCGAACGCCGCCACCTGTACCTGCTGGCGCACCAGCGCCCGCCGTCGGAACCGGGCCGCACTTGGTGCACGGTGCCCGCGCAGGTGCGCCGCCTGATGGACGACCTGCCCGCGCGCCCCGCCTACGTGCTCAATCTGCGTTGGGATGTGGTGGTGTGGAATGCGGCCGCGGACCGCGTGTTCAATTTTTCCGCGCAGGCGCCGGGGCGCAGAAACCTGCTGTGGATGCTGTTCGCGGACCCGGCGATGCGCGAACTGTTCGTGGACTGGCCGGCGCAAGCGCCCGCCATGCTGTCCACGTTCCGGCGCGACTTCGCCAGCGCCGGCCGGGCGCCGGACGTCGGGGAACTGGTGGACGAGCTGGAGCGCGTGTCGCCGGACTTCAAGACCTGGTGGCGCGAACACGATGTGCACGGCTCCTGCATGGGCCTGCGCAGCCTGAGCTTGCCGGCCCTGGGCGAGCTGGCGTTCGAGCACTCCACGCTATCGGTGGACGAGAGCCGGCATTTGCGGCTGGTGGTCTACGCACCCGCGCCGGATGAACCGAAGACGAAGGATTTCGAACGCTGGCTGCGAGCCGCGGCGACGCGGCGCGCCAAGGCCGCGCGTGGCACCAGCGAATAAGCGCGCCGTGGGTCTACGGAGCTGCCGCGCGCGGCTCCTATAGTCGGGTCTTCCCCGCATTCCTGCGTCCTGGCGGACGCATTCTTCGCTCATGTCCACCGCCACGCTTTCCCGCCGCCACGCCTTGCTGCTGTTGGGCGTGGTGGTGCTGGCCTGGGGCTTCACCTGGATCGTCAACAAGCTGCTGCTGCATTACATGACGCCCATCTGGGCGGCCGCCGCGCGCAGCATCGCCGGCACGTGGGCGCTGCTGGCGCTGGGGCTGGCGTTGCGCCGCGTGGCGCGGCCGGTCAAGGCCGACATCCCCGTGATCCTCAGCGTCGGACTGCTGCACATGGGCGCCTTCGCCGCGCTGGTCAGCCTGGGCATGCTGTACGTGCCGGCGGGCCGCTCGGCGGTGCTGGCCTACACCACGCCGCTGTGGGTGATCCCTGGCGCCTGGCTCTTTCTGGGTGAATCCGTGGGCCGCGCGCGGCAAGCCGGATTGGCCCTGGGCCTCCTGGGCCTGGTCGTCATCTTCAATCCGCTGGACTTCGACTGGAGCAATCGCGACGCGCTGGTCGGCAATGGCCTGATCCTGCTGGCGGCGCTGTGCTGGGCGGCCAACATCGTCTACGTGCGGGCGCACCGCTGGGTGACGCCGCCGTTCGAACTGGCGCTGTGGCAGGCCTTGCTGGCCTCCATCGTGCTGTCCGCCGTGGCCTATGCGGCCGAAGGCGCGCCGCGGGTGACGTGGAGCGCGGAGCTGTCGTGGCTGCTGGGCTATGCGGGCGTCTTCGGCATCGCGGTGGCGCATTGGGCCGCCGTGAACGTGAACCGCTCGCTGCCCGCCGGGGTGACGTCCATCGGCCTGCTGGGCGTGCCCGTGTTCGGCCTGCTGTGCGCGGCCGTGGCCCTGCGCGAGCCGGTCAGCGTCTCGCTGCTGGCGGGCATGGCGCTGATCGTGGGCGGCATCGCGGCCGGGGTGATCGAACGCCGCGCTTGACTGCCGGACTATCACGGATATATCGTAAGATATATATCGTAAGATACATATCCGGAGATAGACCATGCGCGACTCCCAATTCATTACCGCATTCGTGCGCCGTGCCCGCCAGAAGCAGCAGGGCCACCATGGACATCCTCATCAACACCGCCATGGGGCGGAATTTGCGCATCACCGCCACCACGGCGAAGGCCATGCCCATCACCCGCGCCATGCCGGCGCGGGCGGCGACTGGTGTTCCGGCCCGGGCGACGAGCGCGGCGAAGGCGGCGGCTTTGGCGGAGGTTTCGGCGACGACGGCCGAGGCTGGACGCGCAGCCGCAAGGTCAGCGCCGACGATTTGCAGCTGATGCTGCTGGGCCTGCTGGAAAAGAACCCCAGCCACGGCTACGAGCTGATCAAGGCGCTGGGCGCGCTTAGCAACGGCTTCTACACGCCCAGCCCCGGCATGGTCTATCCCGCGCTGACCTACCTGGAGGAACTGGGCTACGCCACCGTCGAGCAGGAAGGCGCGAAGAAGCGCTACCACCTGGCGGAGCCGGGCCGCGCGCACCTGGACGGCAACCGCGAGCGCCTGGCGCTGATGTTCAACAAGCTCAAGCACGTGGCGCGCAAGATGGACTGGATGCGCCAGGCCTGGAGCGGCCAGCCGCGCAGCGTCGGCCCGGAAGGCGAGGACACCGCCACCGGCTGGCTGCCGGAGTTCGTGGCTGCGCGCCAGGCGCTCAAGCGCGCGCTGCTGGACCGCACCGACGCCACACCCGCCGAACAGCGCCGCATCGCGGCCATCCTGGCCCGCGCCACCGCCGAAATCAACGGCCAGGCCTGTTCCTGATGCCCCTATTCCTGGAGTTCCCATGACCCGCAACGACCTGAATGTCGAACGCGTCCGCCACGACCTGAAGATGCGCAGCTTGACCGTGGCCCGCGTCGAGCGCATCGCCGGCCTGCTGGCCCGCGTCACCTTCACCGGCGACGATCTGCAGGACTTCGTGTCCGCCTCGTTCGACGACCACGTGAAGCTGTTCTTTCCCGCCGATCCTGACCAGCCGCCGGCGCTGCCGGTCGCGACCGCGGACGGCATCAAGTTTCCCGAAGACGCGCCCAAGCCCGCCGCGCGCGACTACACGCCGCGCCGCTTCGATGCGGGGCGCAAGGAACTCGTCATCGACTTTGTGCTGCACGGCGATGGCCCCGCGTCCACCTGGGCCGAACAGGCCAGGCCCGGCCAACAGTTGGGCATAGGTGGGCCGCGCGGCTCCTTCGTGGTGCCCACGGGTTTCGACTGGCATGTGCTGATCGGCGACGAGACCGCCTTGCCGGCCATTGCCCGCCGGTTGGAAGAGCTGCCGGCCAGCGCGCAGGCGCTGGTGCTGATCGAGGTGCCCGACGCCTCCAACGAAATCCCGCTGCAGACCCGGGCCCAGGCTACCGTGCGCTGGCTGCACCGCAATGGCACCGCGCCGGGCTACAGCACCTTGCTGCTGGAAGCGGCGCGGGAATTGGCGCTGCCGGCGGGTGAAGGCTATTCCTGGGTCGCTGCGGAATCCGCCGCGGCCAAGGCCGTGCGCGAAATCATGGTGACGCAGCATGGCGTCGACAAGAGCCGCATCCGCGCCGCCAGCTACTGGAAGCGCGGCGCCACGGCCGTGCACGAGTCGCACGAAGGCTGAGCCGTTCCGACGCTGGTGTCCGATACCCTTGCCGCCCGGGTGTCTGGCGCCCGCGACTGGCGGCAACTAGGCCCGCCCGCTATCCCGCCGCCAGCGCCAGCAGGTTGCGCACGCGTCCGCCCGCGCCCTGTTCGCGCACGGCCAGGCCCAGCACCGCGCGCGGCCAGTCCAGCGCGAAGGGGCGGTACACCACGCCGTCGGGACGCAGATGGCGCAGCGATTCCGGCACGATGGCCACGCCCATGCCCGCAGCGACCAGGTTCACCGCCGAAGACAGCTGCGGCGCGCGCTGGCCGATCCGCGGATTCAACCCATGTTGGCGGCAGGCCGCCATGATGTCGGCGCTGAGCCCGTAGCCGGACTTGCGCGAATACAGGATGAAGCTTTCCTGCGCCAGGTCGGCGGGCGCCAGCCGCTTGCGCCGCGCCAGCGCGTGGCCCAGCGGCAGCGCCACCACCAGGGGTTCTGCCGCCAGTTGCGTAAAGGACAGGCCGCCGTTCAGCGCGAAGGGCGGGCGCACGAACGCGGCGTCGATGGCGCCGCTGCGCAATTGCGCCACCAGCGTTTCGCTATCGCCTTGCGACAGCGTCATCTCCACGTCGGGATACTGCTGCCGGTACAGGCGGATCAGCTCGGTCACCACGCCGCTGAAGGACGCGGACTCCGTGAACCCCAGCGTCAACTCGCCCACTTCGCCGCGCGCCGCGCGTTGCGCCGTCAACACCGCTGCCTGCGCGCGTTGCAGGATGTCCTGCGCGCAGACCAGAAAGGCACGGCCGGCGTCATTCAGCGCCACGCCGCGCCCCGTGCGGTCGAACAGCGGCGTGCCGACTTCCTGTTCCAGCTGGCGGATCTGCTGCGACAGCGGCGGCTGCGCCATGCCCAGCTGTTCCGCGGCGCGGGTGAAGTGCTGGGCTTCGGCGGTGGCGACGAAGTAACGCAGGTGGCGCAGTTCCATATCTGTACTTAAAAAGTATTGATCGTCAATTTTCCATATATTGGACATTCTAGTCCCGCAGGCCGATGATGGATGCATCGCTCAACGCCTGCAAGGAATCCGCATGAATGCCTCCGTCAAACCCAGCACCCTGTTGCGCCAGCACCTGGCCCAGGACATCGTCGTGGCGCCCGGCGCCTATGACGGCATGTCGGCGCGCCTGGTCGCCATGGCCGGCTTTTCAGCCGTCTACGCCAGCGGCGGCGCCATCGCGCGCGCGGCCGGCTATCCCGACATCGGCCTGCTCAGTTTCAGTGAAGTGATGGACCGCGTGGAGAAGATCGTGGACGCCAGCGGCTTGCCGGTAGTGGCCGACGCCGACACCGGCTTCGGCGGTTCGGCCAACGTGGAGCGCACCGTGCGCATCATGGAACGCGCCGGCGTGGCGGCCTTCCACATCGAAGACCAGTCCTTTCCCAAGCGCTGCGGTCACCTGGACGACAAGAGCCTGATCGATGCCGAGGAAATGTGCCGCAAGGTGCACATCGCGCGCCAGACCCTGAGCGACCCGGACGCACTGGTGATCGCCCGCACCGACGCCATCGCGGTCGAGGGCTTCGAGGCCGCGCTGTCGCGCGCCGAGCGCTACCTGAAAGCGGGCGCGGACATGATCTTCGTGGAAGCGCCCGAGACGCTGGAGCAGATCCGCGCCATCGCCGAGCGCCTGCCGGGCCTGAAGCTGATCAATATGTTCTACGGCGGCAAGACGCCGCTTACGCCGCTGCCCGACCTGGCGGCCATGGGCTACCGCCTGGCGATCATTCCGTCGGACCTGCAGCGCGCCGCCATCCATGCCATGCAGGCCACGCTGGCGGCGATCAGGCAGACGGGCGATAGCAGCGCGCTGGCCGATCAGCTCACCAGCTTCAAGGAGCGGGAAGAGATCGTGCAGACGCGCCGCTATCTGGCGCTGGACACGCAGTAGGCGCTAGCGGGCGCAGCGGCTGGGCAGCGTCAGCGGCCACAGCCGCTGGTTGTGCGAGCCGTACAAGGTCCGCACCCCGCATTCCATTTCCACGCGCGCCACCTGCTTGCCTGCGGAATCGATGATCATCGACTTCTCCAGCGTGGACACCACGGCGCGGCCGTTGTGGAACGGCCCGACCGCCCGGTACTCGGCGGGGATTACCAGCTTGCCCTGCGCATTGACGTAGCCAAAGCCATCTTCGGTGCCGGCCGGCGCCAGGCCTTCGCGCATCGGACCCAGCGTGTCGAACGCGGGGCCGACCAGCGCGCCCTTGTCGTTGATGGCGCGCATGCCGCGATTGGACACATGCGCCACGGCGAGGCCTTCCGAATAGCTGGAGGCATTGCCTTCGACGGAGAGCCGCTTCTTGCCGTCCAGGCCGACGTAGTCGGTCATTTCACGGTTGCCGGTGTAGTAATGCCGCAGCAGCGCATCCGAGCCTTCCGGCCAGCTCCATTCGCCGGTGGGCAACGTAACCACGGCCTGGCCCTGGTCGTCGATCAGGCGCGCGCCGCCTTCGCCCGTGAGCAGGGCGCGGGCGGGCTGGCCGCGGAACGTGCCGGCGGTCGCGGCCTGGGGTGCGATCTGCCACTGGCCCTGGCTGTCCAGATAGCCACTGCGCGGCGCGCGGCGCTGCAGCGTCCAGTCGCCCAGGCGCATGTAGTCCGTATCCTGCATGTCCACCGCGTCCGCGCCGTCCGGCGAGATGACCCAGCGCTGCTTCTCGTCGCCGGCCGCGATCGTGCCGTCGTCGTCCACGCCGACCGCCAGGCCGGGCCGGAAGCCGGTCAGCGCGCGGCCCTGCGCATTGAAGACGGCGGCGGGGCGGCGGTATTCCTCGTCCTGCGGGCCGGCCTGCTGCACTTTCCACACTTGGGCGGCGACGCGTTCGGCGCCGTGGTGGCTGGGCGGCACGATCCATTTGCCTTGCAGGTCCACGACGCCGACCCGGTCCGGGCCCAGCGAAGCCACGGCCTGCCCGTCCTGGAACACGCCGATGTCCGCGTACTCGGCCGGGGCGATTTCCTTGCCCGCGATGAAGTCGTACAGGCCCCAGGGCGAGCCTTCGGCCGCCGTCTTAAGGAAGCGCACCACGCCGGGGGCGACGACCTGCGCCTCGAAGAAGGCAGCGGGCAGGTCATAGGTCTTGCCGTCGCGGTCCAGCATCCGGCTCGCGCCGTTGGCGTAGGCCAGCGCATAGCCGTGGCGGAACGGGCCGATGTGCTGCTGTATGGGCAGGTTCATGGGCTTGCCGGCGGCGTCCAGCAGTAGCATGCCTGTGGCGGTCTGCGCCGCGTAACGCAGCTGTTCCGCCTTGAGCCCGGCGGCTTCCGCTTCGGCCTGCGCGCCGTAGTCGTCCTCGGATCCGTCCAGCGGAATGATGTCGCGCCAGGCAGGGTCGGAGGCGATGCCGCCGTCTGCCAGCAGCAGGCCGGCGCCGTCCTCGGAGCACTGGCAATGTTCCTGGCCGATCAGGCCCAGCGCGCTGCCCGGCACGTTCAGCGGCAGGCGCTTGAGCGAGCGGCTCTGCGCGGCCGCCACGGTTTCCGGCTTGAGCAGCACGCGGCCTTCGTCGTCCAGCACGTTGAGCAGGTCGCCTTCCTGTTTGAAGAGCCACAGCTTGCCCTGGCTGAACTCCATCCTGCCGACCTCATCCAGCCAGGAAGGGGCGGTCGCGCCGTACAGCCAGGCGCCCTTGGGCGTCAGCAGGCCGACCGGCAGCTGCTCCTGGCTGCTGAACAGCACGTAGCCTTGCAGTTCGTCGGCCGCGGTCAGGCCGGCGCCCAGCGTCAGCGGTTCCGCGCGCCCTGGAATCAACGCCACCTTCTTGTCGCCGGAGCGGTAGACGATGGCATCGCCGTAGCGGTGGGAATTCTCCGCCTCGCTGGATTTGAGCTTGGCCACCTGCGCGCCGGCGCGGTCCAGCACGACATAGTTGCCGCGGCCCAGTTCGGCGCTCCAGAAGGCCTTGGTCACCGGCATCAGGCCGCGGTAGCCCTGGTCCGCGCCTATGGTCTTGCCGTCCGCGTCCAGCAGCAGCTCGTTGCGGTCGGCATAAGCGACGGCCATCGAGCCTGCCTCGCCCGGCACCGAGATCTCGTGATAGGTGGGTTCCAGCACCCACTTCCAGTTCCGGTCCACCAGGCCGTACTGGCCGTCCGCGTTGGTGGCGATGTACAGGCCGTTGCCGTAGGCCCGCACGAGGCTGACGCCGCCGTCGTTGTAGCGGCGTTCGCCCGTGCTGGAGCGGTACTCGGGCTTGTACACGACCGTCGCCAGCGCCGGCACGCCGTCGTCCAGGCGGATCGCCCGCACGCTCTCGTCCAGCGGTTCGCCCACCGGTTGGCCCTTGCGGTCGATCAGCTGGAGACGGCCGTCGAGCGTGGCCACGGCCAGTCCGATCTCGGAGTAGTCCTGCACCGCGTCGTAGCGCGGCGCCACCGCCATCCGGCCCTTGGTGTCGATGAAACCCCACTTGCCCTTCCACTTCACCGCGGCCAGGCCATGGCGGAAATCGCCCACCGCTTCGAAGATGGGCGAGATCGCCAACCTGCCGTTCTGGTCCAGGAAACCCCAGGCGTGGCGGCGCAGCGATTCGTCGGCGGGCATGCGGCTGGTGTTCACCAGCGCGGACGGCAGCAGCACCGCGGCGCGCTGATCGGCCAGGGCGCGGATGCAGAGGTTGGCGTAGGCGCCGCCATCGTCGTAGTACGCCGACGGGCTGCTGCCCTTGTCCTCGATGCAGTACGAATTGCCGTATTGCGCCTGCGCGGACAGGGACGCGCCCAGCGCGGCCAGGGCGCAGGCAAGGCGGGTGGTGCGTATCGCGCGTGACTTCATGGTTGTTTCGCCTTGGCGTTGTCGGGGGCGAGCTCGATCTTGTCGGCCGCGGGGCAATCCATCTTCTGCAGCGGCCAGGTGATCCTGCCCTGGTCGTCCAGGATCGTCACCGTGTCGCACACCCAGGCGAAGGTGGCGATGGGCGCGCCCTTGGTGTCGATGTACTGCGTGTTCCTGTCCTGGAAATTGCTGCGCACCAGCGCGCGTTCCTCGCTGAAGTCCCCCGCCCAGGTAAAGACGGGCGGAATCGCATAGCGGCCGGTCAGGTCGACGTAGCCGTAGAGCTTGCCCGAGTACTGCAGGCGCCGGGCCGTGGCCAGGCCATTCTTCAGCGGACCCAGCGAATCGAAGTGCGGTCCCACGATGCGCTTGCCGTCCGCGTCGATGAAGCCGAGCCTGCCGTTGCCGGAACTGCTGCGGTAGGGCGCGACGCCTTCGCTGGCGTTGCGGTCTTCCACGCTGTACGTGCCGTCGATGCGGGTGATCTCGCGGCCCTGCAGGTCCGTCATGATGCTGACGGAGTTGTCCGAATCGTGGAACACGATGCGTTGCATCGTGGCCAGCGGCGAGCCGTCGCCCAGCTTGGGCAGCACTGTCTTGCCGTCCTGGTCGATCACGCGGTAGTCGGACCCCGTGTAGGCGCGCGCCAGGCCCTCCGGCTGCGCGAAGAAGGGATTGAACTCGCCGTAGATCGCGGGGACCTTCATGTTGCCCTGCGCGTCGATGGCGCCTTGCCGGTCTTCCTGTTCGACGTAGATCCAGTCCTGGTACATCTCCTTGCGCTTGGGCCGGCCGTCGGCCACGCGGGTGGCGTTGCCCTTGGCGTCGAACAGCACCGCGCCGGACCCGGCCAACTCGCCCAGGTAGCGTCCGTCCTTCATCTGCTCCGGCTTGCCGCTCAGCAGTTCGCTGGCGCGGCCGGTGCGCAGATTGACCAGGCGGTAGACCGTGCTGGAATAGCCGCCGCGGCGCTTGCCGGCGTCGGGATCCTCGACCAACATGAGGCCGTCGCCCAGGTAGTCCAGCTTGTACGAGCTGTCGAGGGTGGCGGGCACCATCCATTTGCCTGCGCGGTCGATCACGCCCCAGCGCTCCTTGTACTGGGCCTTGGCCCAGTCGTCCTCGAACTTCTCCATGCTTTCGTAGATCGGCTGGACCGCGGGCGCGCCCTTGGCGACGTTCCAGAGGCCCCAGCGGTTCTCGCGGTTCTCGTCCCGTGCGCGGTACTGGATCAGCTCGCCGTCGAATTCCATGGCGCCGTCCAGCACCGCGGCGGGGATCGAGGCGGTCTTGCCGCGAGCGTCCACGACCATGCCGTCGTCGCGGCGGCTGCGCTCTCCGCTTGCCATGGTGTAGGCGCCGTGGAACGGGCGGATGGAGCCGAAGCGCGGCGCGATGGCCCAGTTGCCGTCGGCGTCGATCGCGCCGGTCTTGCCGTTGGCGGTGCGGACCGGCAAGGGCAGTGCGGCATCGTAGCTGGAGATGTCCTCCCAGTCCGGGTTGGTCACGATCCTGCCCTTGGCCGTCAGGATGCCCTGGGGCTGCGTGTAGTCCAGCGGCTGCAGCAGCGCCAGCGGCAAGCTGTTCGCCGTGCTGCGGCCGCGGGCGGATTTGCTCGGGGACAGCGCCCTGATGTCGTAGGCCTGCAGCCGCGCGACGGTCTCGGCATTCAGCAGGGGCTTGCCGTCGCGGGCGTAGATCTGCAACAGGCCGCCGCCCACGTCGGCTGCGGCTGCGGCTTCGACGCCGGCCGCTTCCGCGGCGGCAGCGGCTTCCACCGCCGCGGAGGCCGCTGCCGCCCTGGCGGGCGTGGCGACGTCGACGGCCACGGTTGCGTCTATCGCGGCAGCGGCCGTCGCGTCATCTGCAGCCGCATCATCGGCCGCTGCCGCAGCGGCGGCAACGGGGCCGGCCGTCACGACGTCGGCTGCGGAGGCATCGGCTGCCGCAGTGCTGGCGTCATCCAGGGGAGCTCCCACGGCCGAGGCTTCCACCGCGACGCCGGGATCATCGCCGCCTGCCGCCATGGTGCCGGCCTCGGCGGCTTCCGCAGCCATTGCCGCGGCATCGGCGGCCGAGGCTGCTGCGTCGGCGGCGCCATCGGCGGCGCGCGCGGGCACGGAGGCCGTGATCCAGGCCTGCCCTCTGCTTATCTCCACGCGGCCATTGCGCGCCGCGATTTTCTGCAATTTGCCGGCGGGGTCGATCAGCAGCACGGTCGCGTCGTCGATCATGGAGCGCCAGCCGTCCTGTTCGTCCAGGCCGACATAATCGGCCGTGAACGCATGTTCGACGCCGAGCTTGGCGCCCAGCAGCAGCGCCTTGCCCGCGCCTTTCTGCTTGACCAGCCACAGCCCAGGGCCGGCCAGCTGGACGTGCTCGTAGCGTTGCTCATGGATCGCTTGGCCTTGCGGATTGACGAATTCCCAGCCCTCGTCGCGGCGCACCGCCAGCACGTTGCCGTCGCGCAGCGGCGCTTCCTGCGCGCGCAGCACGTCCGGCGTGATCGCCCAGCGGGCCTGGCTGTCCAGCAGCCCCCACCAGCCGCTGTAGCGCGAATCGCGCAACTGGGCCGGCAGATAGCCGCCGCTGGGCGCGCCCAGCGCCATCACGCCCGCGGGCAGCGTCGCGGCCTTGCCCGTGGCCGCGTTGAACAGACTCGGCGGCACGGGCATTTCCATCGAGGCCAGCTTCTGACCCCGCTCGAAACCCCAGGAGCGCGTGCCCAGCGGGAAGGTCTTGACGACTTTCCCGCTGCGGTCGATCAGCACGTCGTGCCCTTGCTCTTCGGCCAGGGCGGTGCCTTCGGCGTTGAAGCCGGTCGCCTCGCTGAAGCGCGGCTTGATGGCCCATTGGCCCTGGGTGTCGATATAGCCCCAGAGACCGTCCTGGCTGACAGCGGCCAGGCCGTTCTGGAAGGACTTGGCTTCCACGTAGGCCGGCGCGATGGCCATGCGGCCTTGCTTGTCGAGATAGCCCCAGCGGCCGCTGTCGTCGCTGGCCGCGCCGGTCAGCACGGCGGCCAGGCCGTCGCTGTAGCCCAGTTGGCAGTTCAGGTCGGTGCCGCCGTAGTCGTTGAAGCCGGGGGCGCAGCGGTCCGTCCAGCCGGCCTGCGCCGCGCCGGGGACGGCGGGCAGGGCGGCCAGCGCCAAGACCAGCGCCAGGGGTCTGAGGGCGAGCGTTGTCTTCATCGTGCAGCGGCGCGGGCGTAAGCCGCGCAAGCGTAGAGGCCGAGCCGGACGTGCCACATGGTCGTATGCCTGCCAGGAAAGTATGCGAAGGCAGCACTGTAACCACCGACGCCAGGCAATGGCGTGGCAAATGTAACTTTGAAAAACAAAGCGTTAACAAGCGCGGGCATCGGACCTGGACGCGCCGCTTTTCGCAGCGGCTCTGACATTCCCGCAGCGCATGCAGCGGACAAAAAATAATCGGTTGATGCGTTGGCTTCATCGCCCTGTAATGGATGCCTGTGCCTGCCTGAAAGGGGGCGACGTTCCACTGCCGAGGTTCGCCATGCCCGTGTCGCGCAAGTCTTCCCTGGATGCTTCCCAGCTGTGGCTGCTGGTGCTGGCCGGCGGCATCATCATGGGTCTGGCGCTGGGCGTGCGCCACGTGCAAGGCCTGTTCCTGCTGCCCGTCACGATGGACCGGGGCTGGAGCCGCGAGACCTTCGCCATGGCGCTGGCGGTGCAGAACCTGACCTGGGGCGTGGTCCAGCCCTTCACCGGCATGATTGCCGACCGCTACGGCTCGGCCAAGGTGATCGCGGCCGGCCTGGCGTTCTATGCGCTGGGTCTGGCGGGCATGGCGCACGCCGCCACGCCCGCGGGGTTCATGTGGACCGCGGGCGTCTGCATCGGCATTGCGCTGTCCGGCACCGCGTTCGCCACGATCTACGGCGCCTTGAGCCGGCTGGTGGCGCCCGAACGCCGCAGCTGGGCGCTGGGCGTGGCCGGCGCGGTGGGCGGCCTGGGCCAGTTCACCATGGTGCCCGCCGCGCAATGGCTGATCAGCGGCTGGGGCTGGGTCGCGGCCCTGCTGGTGTTCGCGCTGGTCCTGTGCATGCTGCTGCCCCTGGCGCTGCCGCTGCGCGAGCCGGCAGCGCGGCAGCCCGGCGCGGGCGCGGCGGATGCGGGGCTGTCCCTGTCCGACGCCATCCGCGAGGCCTTCGCCCGCCCGGGCTTCTGGCTGCTGAACCTGGGTTTCCTGGCCTGCGGCTTCCAGCTGGCCTTCATCGGCACGCACCTGCCGGCGTACCTGATGGACAAGGGCCTGCGTGCCTCCGACGCCGTGGCGGGCCTGGCCATCATCGCGCTGACCAATGTCATGGGCACCTACGTCTGCGGCGTGCTGGGCGGGCGGCATCGCCGCAAGTACCTGCTGGCGGGTATCTACCTGCTGCGCACGGCGGCCATCGCGCTGTTCGTGCTGGTGCCCTTGTCGACCTGGAGCGTGTACGTGTTCGCGGCGGTCATGGGCTTCGTCTGGCTGGGCACGGTGCCGCTGACCAACGGCCTGATCTCCCAGGTGTTCGGCGTGCGCTACATCACGACCCTGTTCGGCTTCGTGTTCTTCGGCCACCAGCTGGGTTCCTTCCTGGGCGTGTGGCTGGGCGGCGTGGTGTTCGAAGCCACCGGGTCCTATGACCTGATCTGGCTGGGCGCGATGGCGCTGGGCGTGCTGTCGGCGGCGCTGCACTGGCCCATAGACGACCGCGAGATCGCGCGCGTCCGAGCGGCGGGCGCCGCGGGCTAGCGGCGCGGGTTGGCGTGCGGGTTGGTCCGCACTACAGCGGCCGGTGCTGCGTGCCCGCGCCCATGGTGATGTGCAGCATGCGGCACGGGCCGGCCACCTTCAGCGTGTGCCAGATGCCCTTGCGGATGACGTAGGCGTCGCCCGCCTGCATCCGCACTTCCTGGATGCCGGTGGGCCATTCCAGCAGCAGATCCGCGGTGCCGGCCATCAGCCGCACGACCTCGTCGGCCTCGGGATGCATTTCCCATTGCGGCCAGTTCTTTTCGAAGGCGAACTCGGACACCAGCCAGCCGCGGCCGAATCTCTCCAGTTCCTCTGGCGGCTGCGACCAGAATGCATTGCCGCCTTCGACCGTGGCGCTGGCGCCCGAGGCGTCCAGCAGGACATAGTGGGATGACAGATCGGTAGTCATGGTGCGCTTCCTGGGTGTGGGGGCGTCGGGCCAGTGTAAAGCGATATCATCACGATCATCGGCTATAACAGGAGTGGGCGATGCGCCAGGGATTCGATGGGGTAAGGCCCGCGTCCGAGTCTTCCATCGAGATCGGTTTCTTCTACGAAGGCCGGCATTGCGTCGAACGCATCCGGGCCAAGCCCACCGCCGCCAACCTCAAGCGCGCCGCCGACCGGCGCGCCGCCATACTCGAGGCCATCGCGCGCGGCGAGTTCGACTATGACGCCGAGTTCCCCAAACGCGGCGGCGCCACCAAGCCATCACAGGGTTCCGCATGACGAGCGACAAGCAACTGGACATCAACGATCTGACGCCGGACGCCTTCAGGGCCTACGGCTGGATGCTGGGCAAGCCCATGCCGGACGGCCACGGCGTGCCGCTGTTCTCCAACCAGGCCACCGACTTCTGGCAGGAGCACCTGTTCAACACCGGCGCCGGCGGCGACGCCGAGCTGCTGTGGGTCAATTACCGCAGCCAGTCGTTTGAAATCGCCAGCCTGGAAAAGCATCTGCTGACGCAACAGGCCATCGTGCCGCTGACGGGCGAGATCATCCAGGTCGTGGCGCGCAGCGCCGCCGACGGCAGCCCCGACCTGGCCACCCTGGCGGCGTTCCGCGTGCCGCAAGGGCAGGGCGTGTGCATGCGGCCGGGCTGCTGGCACGCCACGCGCGTCACGGACGAGGAAGTCACCTGCCTGATGCTGACCCGCAGGTCCACCACGCTGGACCTGATCCAGCACCTGACCACGGACGCCGCAGCCAGCGAAAGCGCAATCGTGGCCATCCCCGTGCAGCGGCTCGAAGCGCAGGCCCAGACGGCTTGAGCGCAGGCGGGGGAATATGCCAGAATCCCCCGGAAATTCACGCCTTGCATGCGACGCCGCCATTCATGGGCGTTGCCGACATCACGAAATGTTGGAGCATTGAATGCGCGATCGTCAGACTGGCACCGGATTCTCTTGCGCGGCCCGGCTGCTGCTGGCGGCGCTGCTGATCGGCGGCGTGGCGGGATGCGCCGTCAATCCGAACGACGTCAGCGGGTCGCAATCGGTAGGCATACCTGGCGTCACCGCGCAGCAGGCGCGAAGCATTGCGCGCGAAGCCTATGTGTACGGCACGCCCATGGTCGCCAGCTACCAGACCATGCATGCCTTCAGCATCGACAAGAGCAACCCGCAGTACAAGGGCCCGTTCAATACCGTCAGCAACGTCGCGCGCGTCTTCACGCCCGAAGACACCGCCTTCGTCACGCCCAACGCCGACACGCCGTACACGTTCGCGGTCCTGGACCTGCGCGCCGAACCCGTGGTCATCAGCGTGCCCGCCATGGAGCCGCGGCGCTACTTCGTGCTGCAGCTGATGGACCTGTATACCTACAACTTCGCCTACATCGGCAGCCGCAGCACCGGCAACGGCGGCGGCAGGTTCCTGGTCGCCGGCCCGGGCTGGAAGGGCAAGGCGCCGGCCGGCATCACCAAGGTGATCAGGTCCGACACGGAACTCGTCAACCTGGTGGGACGCACCCAGCTCTTCAGTGCGGCCGACCTGCCCAACGTCAAGCGCATCCAGTCGCGCTACCGGATCCAGACCCTGTCCGCCTACCGCAAGCAGCGCGCGCCCGAACCGGCGCCGGCCGTGGACTGGATCGCGCCCGAGCCGTCCGCGCAGCTGCGCAGCTCGCTGGAGTTCTACAACCAGTTGGCCTTCCTGCTGCAATTCGCGCCGCTGCTGCCGGCGGAACAGTCGCTGCGCGAGCGCTTCGCCAGCATCGGCCTGAAACCTGGCGGGTCTTTTGACATGGCCAGCATGAACCCCGTCTTGCGGCGCGCCTTGCAGGAAGGCATGCACGACGGCCAGAATGACATCGACAAGAACCGCGAGGCCTTGCGCGGCAAGACCGACGGCCTCTTCGGCGACCGCAACACGCTCAAGAACGACTATCTGGCGC
This sequence comes from Achromobacter anxifer, assembly GCF_903652925.1. Classification (GTDB taxonomy): domain Bacteria; phylum Pseudomonadota; class Gammaproteobacteria; order Burkholderiales; family Burkholderiaceae_B; genus Achromobacter; species Achromobacter anxifer. Next base: position 383,397 of record NZ_CAHLAR010000001.1, read on the forward strand.
GCGCGACCGGCACGCAGGTCGGCATAGGCGGCAACAGCCGTGAGGAAGCGCTGTATCCCGTGCTGGAGAACGACAAGGCCGGCCTGCCGCTGGACGGCCGCAACCAGTACACCTTGCGCTTCGCGCCGCGCAGCCTGCCGCCCGTCCACGCCTTCTGGTCCATGACGATGTACCGGCTGCCCGAACAACTGCTGGCGCCCAACCCGCTCAAGCGCTACCTGATCAATTCGTCCATGCTGCCCTCCCTGAAACGGGACCCCGACGGCGGGGTGACGATCCACATCCAGGCGGAGTCGCCGGGCAAGGGCAAGGAAGCCAACTGGCTGCCCGCGCCGGCCGGTCCCTTCATGGTCACGATGCGCTATTACTGGCCCAAGCCGGCGCTGCTCAACGGCAAATGGACCTCGCCGGAGATCGAGCGTGTCAGCGAGGCGCCGCCGCGGGGGCGAAATTAGGGTGAGTCCCTGACTGCAATTGGCAGCTTGCGCGCACTGCATCGGAACCCTGGCTGGACTACAATTTCCCTAAGCCGGAACGCCCGTTCCGATGGCTATCCGATTACGCCGAAATCGCCTCCCCATGCTTGATATTCCGACCTTCCGCCCGCTGCGGGCCATGCAGCCCGGGCGCGGCCTGATCCGCCTGACGCAGGTGTCCGCATGAGCTACGTACTGGCGGTGGATCTGGGCGGCACGCGCTTTCGCGCCGCGTTGGTGGACGCGCGCGGCGCCATCGCGCACGCGAGTTTCATCGACAGTCCGGGCGCCGCGCCGGCGCAACATCCGGGCTGGGACGAGATCGACGCCGATGCCTGGTGGCGCGGCCTGCAATCCCTGGCGGACGCGCTGTCCGCGCAGGCCGGGGCCGCATTCGACGCGGTGGAGGCCATTGCGATCTGCGGCGTCACGCGCACGCAGGTTTTCATCGACGCGCAAGGCGCCGCGATCCGGCCCGCGATCACCTGGCGCGATACGCGCGCGGCGGCGGACGTGGGCGCGTGGCTCGCGTCCATGCCGGCGCCCCATCCCGAACATGCGCAGATCAACGCCTTCCATCCCTGGGCGCGCCTGGCCTGGCTGCTGCGCGCCGAGCCGCAGCATGCGGCCCGCGTGCGGCACGTGCTGGAACCCAAGGACTACCTGAATTTCCGCCTGACCGGGCGCGCCGCCAGCGACACGGTGTCGATGGCGCGGCTGGCGGCGGCTGCGGCGCCCGCGCCCGGCTGCGCCGACCTGTTGACGGCGGCGGGCGCCGATCCGGCCTGGGTGCCGCCCTTGCTCGATCCGCTGGACGTGGTCGGGCCGGCGCAGGCCGGCTTGCCGGGCGCGCTGGCGCGGCTGTCGGGACGCCCGGTGGTGGCTTGCGCCAACGACACCTGGGCGGCCGTGGCTGGTCTGGGCGCGTTGCGGCCGGGCTATGCCTACAACATCTCCGGAACCACCGAGGTCTTCGGCGCGGTGGGCGCCGAGCCGGTGCAGGCGCAAGGCCTGATGACCGTGGACTGGGGCGGCGGCCACCACCAGATCGGCGGGCCGGGCCAGAACGGCGCGGACACGGTGGCGTGGCTGCTGCCCTTGCTGGGCCGCCTGGGCGACGAAGGCATGGCCGGCGTGGGCGAGGCCATGGACGCCTTGCTGGACGCGCCGCGCGATCCGCAGCCGGCGCTGTTCCTGCCTTATCTGCAGGGCGAGCGCGTGCCTTACTGGGATCCGCATCTGCGCGGCGCTTTCCTCGGCCTGAACCGCCGCCATGGCCCCGGCGACCTGGCCTGGGCCGTGCTGGAAGGCGTGGCCTTCCTCAACCGCATCGTGCTGGAACGCGCCGAAAGCGCGCTCGGCAGCCCCGTGGGCGAAATCCGCTTCGGCGGCGGCGCGGCGTCCAACGCCCAGTGGTGCCAGGTCAAGGCGGACATCTGCGAACGCCCTCTGGTTGTCGGCCAGGCCGAGCAGCCTGGCGTGCTGGGCGCGGCCGTCGCCGCATGGACGGGCCTGGGGCGCTACGGCAGCTTTGCCGCGGCCCAGGATGCCCTGGTGCGCGTGGCGCAACGCTATGAGCCCCAGGCCGAACGGGCCCACGCCTATCGCCGCATGTACGGCCAGTTCCGCGCGGCCGAGGATGCGCTGGCACCCGTGTCGCGCGCGCTGGCCGGCATCCACATGGGCTGAGGCCGGGCGCCGCAGCGCCATCCGGCGTTCCTGCCCGGCGCACCCGGGTATAAACTACGACGCCATCGAGGCCGGGCAGGCGCGCGGCACAGGGGCGACGAGTGCGCCCGCACAATAATCATACGCAGCAAGGGTTGAGTCGATGCGCGGCATCCTGGAAAAGTACGGCACCGCAATCGCGGGATTGGTCCTGGTGGGCTTCTTCGCATTGGCGGCCCCGAATTTCGCGGCGCCCAACAATCTTCTGAATATCGCCAAGGAAACCAGCTTCCTGGCCATCATCGCCATCGGCTTCACGCTGGCGCTGGTGACGGCCGAACTGGACCTGTCCGTGGCCGACGTCGCCAGCCTGGCGGCGGTCGTCACCGGCGCCCTGGTGCATACCGGCCAGCCGGTGCTCCTGGCCATCGGCGCCGGCCTGGGCGTGGGCCTGCTTTGCGGGCTGGTGAACGGCATCGCCGTCACGCGGTTGCGCGTGCCCTCGCTGATCGCGACCCTGGGCATGGCGGCCATGGCGCGCGGCTTCGCCTTCATGCTGACCGACGGCGTGTCCTATGTGGGCCGCTGGCCCGCCGCGTTCACGGACCTGGCGCGCGGCAAGCCCTTCGGCATCCCCGCCCTGGTGCTGTGGATGCTGGGCGCGGTCCTGTTTGCGTTCTTCCTGGTCAAGTGGACCCGCACCGGCGCCCGCATGACGGCCACCGGAGAGGCCGGCGAATCCGCGCGGCTGGCCGGCATCAATATCCGCGCCATGAAGAGCATCGGCCTGGCCCTGTCCGGCCTGTGCGCGGGCCTGGCTGCCGTCCTGCTGACGTCCAGCCTGTCGTCCGCCGCGCCCAACATGGCCGGCGACTACTTCCTGTACGCGATCGCGGCGGTGCTGCTGGGCATGACCATGTTCAATCCCGGCCACGCCAACATTCCGGGCACGCTGGTGGCCGCGCTGATCCTCAAGGTGCTGGGCAACGGCCTGGTCCTGATGGGCGCGCCATATTACGTGCAGGACATCGTCCTGGGCTTCATCATCATCGCATCCGTCGCGGTGTCATCGGCCGTGCTGAAGAAAGCGGCTTTCAAATTCTGATCGGAAGGGGAAGAGAACCATGCGTAAATCCTTGCTGCGCAATCTGCTGTTGGCCGCGTTTTCCGTGCAGGCGCTGGCCCTGGGCGCCGCCGCGCACGCCTTCGACGTGGGCGTCGTCGCATTCCAGATGTCTTCGGAAACCCATGCGCGCGTCGCCAACGCGGCCGCCGAAGCCGCTCGCGCCAAGGGCTGGACCGTCACCCAGCTGAACGCCGAAGGCTCGCTGCCCAAGCTGGCCGAACAGCTCGACACCCTGGTCAACAAGAAGGTCGACGCCATCGTCATCGCCATGGGCAAGCCGGTCGAAACCGACGCCCAGCTGCAGGCCGCCAAGGAAAAGGGCATCCCCGTGGTCGGCGTGATGTCCGGCGCCAGCCCGCACATGCTGTTCGACGTGGAAGTCAACGAATACGCCACCGGCGCGCAGTCCGTGCTGTACCTGCTGGGCAAGATGGGCTACCAGGGCAACATCCTGTCCGCCCGTTTCGACGGCAACTCCGGCACCCGCATCCGCGGCAAGATGCTGGACTCGGTGTTGAGCGAGAACACGGCGGTCAAGGACCTGGCCAAGTTCAGCATGGCCCGCACCCAGAGCTGGCGCGACGATGTGCGCAACGGCATGCAGGCCCTGTTCCTGCGCCACCAGGGCCAGTTCAAGGGCGTCTGGGCCTCGTTCGACGGCCAGGCCTATGTCATCGACGATCTGCTGCAGGCCCAGGGCCTGAAGAAGGGCGACATCACCCTGGTGTCCGTCGACGGCAGTCCGGAAACCTACCGTCGCATCGCCGATTCCAACAGCCTGGTCACCGCCACCATGATGATTCCCTTCGAGCAGATGGGCGCCAAGGCCATCGACTCCATCGACCGCATCGTGGTCAAGAAGGAGCCCAAGGAAACCGTCGTCGCCGGTCCCTACCTGTTCATGGACTCCGTCCTGGTCGACGCCAGCAACGTCCAGAAATTCCTGCAACCCGCCAAGTAAGAGCCAGCAGCCATGACCGCCGCGTTGTCGCTACGCCAGATCAAGAAATCCTATGGCGCCGTCGAAGCCCTGAAGGGCGTGGACCTGGACGTGCCCCAGGGCAAGGTCATGGCCATCTGCGGCGACAACGGCGCGGGCAAGTCCACGCTGATCCGCATCATCTCCGGCGCGCAGGAGCCCAGCGCCGGCGCGCTCAGCCTGAACGGCAAGCCGGTCGTGTTCGGCTCGCCCCATGACGCTCTGGTGCAAGGCATCGCCACCATCTACCAGGACCTGGCCTTGGCCCCGCGCCTGTCGATCTGGGAGAACATCTTCATGGGCGCGGAGCTGGTGCGCCGCGTGGGCCCGCTCAGCATCCTGGACAAGCGCCGCATGGCCCTGGACGCCCGCGGCTACCTGCAGCGCCTGTCCGTACCCATCGAGGACATGGAACGGCCGGTGGAGCGCATGTCCGGCGGCCAGCGCCAGGCGGTCGCCATCGCCCGCGCGCTGCGCTGGGACGCCCGCGTCGTCATCATGGACGAGCCCACCGCCGCCCTAGGCGTCAAGGAAACCGCGCTGGTGCTGAACCTGGTGCGCAAGCTGCGCGAGGAAGGACGCACCGTGATCCTCATCAGCCACAACATGGCCGACGTGGTGGCGCTGGCGGACCGGGTCGCGATCCTGAAGAGCGGGATCAAGGTCATCGAGCGCGACGTCGCCGGGCTGGACGCGGATGCGTTGGCGCATATGGTGATGACGGGCAAGGAGTAGGGCCGCGTTTGGCCTCAAGGGCCAGACGCATGAAAAAGGCCGTCGCCAGGACAGACCCGGCGGCGGCCTTTTTCACATGACGGCGGATTCAGACCGGCGCTTCGTCCGCGTTGTAGCTGAACAGCCATTCATAGCGTTCGCGCACGCGCGCTTCGTTCCACTCGCGGTCCACGTAGTCGGCGGCGCCCTGTGCGTGCTCCAGCGCGGGGTTGTGGAAACGCCGGGCGTTTTCGGCCGAGCCGCGCACCACGCGCGAGGCCCGCTCCACGCGCACCGCTTCGTAGCGCTTGAAGGCCAGCGGAATATCGTCCGGATGCGCCTCCAGCGCGCGCGCCAGCACATAGCCGTCCTCGATCGCCATCGCCGCGCCCGAGGCCAGCATGGGCAGCGTGGGATGGCAGGCGTCGCCCAGCAGCGTCACGCGGCGCAGCGACCATACCGGCAGCGGTTCGCGCAGCATCAGCGCCCATTTGTAGGGTTCGTCCAGCGCCTGGATCAACGTCTGCACGTCCTCGTGCCAGCCCGCGAAGTCGCGCGCGCATTCTTCAACGCTGCCGCGCTCGGTCCAGGACTCTACCTGCCAGTCGTCGCGCTCCAGGATACCCACGAAGTTCACCAGCTTGCCCTGTCGCAGCGGGTAATGGATGACGTGCGCGCCCGGGCCCACCCAGTTGCAGGCATAGGGCTCGCGCAGATGCGCGGGCAGCTTCTCGGCCGGGATCACGCCGCGCCAGGCGACGGTGCCGGAGAACGTTGCCGCATCGGCGCCAAACAGCGCGGCGCGTACGTGCGAGTGCACGCCGTCGGCGCCGATGAGCGCCGCGCCTTCGATGCGCTCGCCCGACGCCAGCACGGCCGTGACGCCCGTGTCGTCCTGGGTGAACTGAGCGACCTTCGCGCCCAGCGTGATGGCTTGCGGATCATTGGCCTGCACCGCCTGCGCCAGGATCCGGTGCAGGTCGGCGCGATAGATGGTCAGGTACGGATAGCCATAGCGGGCCACGGATTCCGCGCCCAGGTCGAAGAGCGGCCAGGTCCGTCCGCTGGACCACAGCCGGATACGCTTGCCGGCCGTGGGACGCGCGACTTCCATCAAGGCGTCCTCCAGGCCCAGTTGATAGAGCACGCGGTTGGCGTTGGCGCTGAGCTGGATGCCCGCGCCGACTTCGCGCAGTTCGTGCGCCTGCTCCAGCACGCGCACGCGCAGGCCGCGCCGCTGCAGGGCCAGCGCGGCGGTCAGGCCGCCCAGGCCGGCGCCGGCGATGAGGTATGGGGGGATGGCGTTGTGGGACATATGCTGCGTGAGTATGGGTTAGTCAGGCTTGATGCCGGCTTGCTTCACGACCTGGGTCCATTTGGCCAGGTCCGTGCGGATCGATTGCGCGAACTGCTCCGGCGTATCGCCCACGGGCTCCAGGCCCAGGTCGGCCAGCTGGCGCTTGACCTCGGGATCGCGCGCCGCGGCAGCCAGCGCCTTGGTCAGGCGGTCGATCACCGGCTGCGGCGTGTGGGCGGGGGCCATCAGGCCGAACCAGGAATAAGCCTCGAAGGGCTTGCCCAGCACTTCCGCCACCGTGGGCACGTCGGGCAGCTGCGGATAGCGCTGTGCGCCGGTCACGGCATAGGCGCGCAGCTTCTGCGCCGCGATCTGCGGATACAGCAGCGTCACCGTGTCGAACAACAGATCCACCTGGCCGCCCAGCACGTCGCTCAGCGCAGGCGCGCCGCCGCGGTAAGGAATGTGCAGGATGTCCACGTCCGCGCTGCGATCGAACAGCTCGGCCGTCAGATGGCCGACCGAACCCGTGCCGGCCGACGCCACCGTCAGCGGCTGGCGCCGCGCCAGGTCGAGCAGCGTCTTGAGGTCCGTGCTGGGCAGGGCGGGGCGGCTCACCAGGATGAGCGGGCCGCGCACCGCCATGCCGATGGGCGTGAAGGAGGCGATGGGGTCATAGTCCAGCTTGGGATAGAGCGCCGGCGCTACCACCATGCTGCTGGTGCCGCCCCACAGCAGCGTGTAGCCATCGGGCTGCTCGCGCGTCACCGACGTGGTGCCCACCGACCCGCCCGCGCCCGCGCGGTTCTCCACGATGACCGGCTGGCCCAGCTGTTCGGCCATGGTCTTGCTGAAGAGGCGCGCGCTCGTGTCGGTCGGGCCGCCCGGCGGAAACGGCACCACCAGCCGGATCGGCTTCTCGGGGAAGCCCGCGGCCTGGACGGCGGATACGGGCACGAGGGCCGCGCACGCAATGGCGAACGCCGAAGCAATTCGCAGAGGGAATCGGAACATGCTTGTCTCCTGTAGGCGCATTTGCGCTTTTGTTTTGGGCCTGTCCGGACGGAAGGCGGCGTATTCCGCAATTGCAACGCAAACGGATAAACAAGTAAAACTGCGTTATCTTGTTCATTAACAAGGAATATTTATGAATTATCTGGTAGCCCAAGCGTGAATTTCTCCCTGCGCCAGCTGCGCGGCTTCCTGGCTGTCGCCGAACATGCCAGCTTCACCAAGGCCGCGGCCCAACTGCATCTGACCCAGGCGGGCCTGAGCGCCATGGTGCGCGAGTTCGAACAAAGCATAGGCAGCCGCCTGTTCGAACGCAGCACCCGCGCCGTGCTGCTCACCGATGCGGGACGAACGCTGCTGCCCGTCGCCCAGCGCATGGTCGAAGAATTGGGCGGTACGCTGCGCCAACTGGCCGCCGCCAACACGCCGCAGGCGCGCGTGCTGCGCATGGGCGTCACCCCGCTCATCGCCAGCAGCATCCTGCCGCAGGTGCTGCGCGCCTGTTCCGAGGCGCAGCCGGAATGGCGCGTCGAAGTCGCCGATATGGACCGCAGCCTGATCCAGCAGGGGGTGGAAGATGGCACCCTGGACGCCGGCTTCGGCGCCTTCTTCCAGAAGACGGCCGGCCTGCGCCGCCGCAGGCTGTTCCCGGCCGAACTGGTGCTGGCCCAATCGGCCGAACATGCCGCCCGGACCCGCCGCGCACCCTTGCCCTGGCAACGCCTGGACCCCGCCAGCCTCATCGTGCTGCCTCCGGGCAACCCCATCCAGCAGCTGATAGACCGGCACGTCCCCCGCATGCCAGATACCCCGGGCATTCCGCCGCGCCGCGTCTACAGCCACCTGGAGACCATCCTGGCCATGGTCGAATCAGGCCTGGGCCAGGCCGTCGTGCCCTCGTTCGCCGCGCTGACCGGCACGCGCTGGCGCGTACAGCTCAGGGCCCTCACACCCCGCGTCGCCCTGGACTACGCCATCGTCACCCGCAGCGGTCGCCGCGACAGCGCCGGACTGACCGCCTTCGTGGATTGCCTGCGGGCGGCGGCGCAGGCGAGCGAACCATGAAAAAAGCCGCCGCCAGTTGCCTGGCGGCGGCCTTCCTGGGATACAGCGGCGGGACTTAGTCCTTGCGGCTGGTCACTTCAACCAGGTGATAACCGAACTGGGTCTTCACCGGACCCTGGACCACGCCGACCGGAGCGCTGAACACCACGGTGTCGAATTCCTTGACCATCTGGCCCGGGCCGAAGGAACCCAGGTTGCCACCATCGCGCGAGGACGGGCAGCTGGAGTTTTCCTTGGCCAGCTGAGCGAAGTCGGCACCGTTCTCGATGGCGGTCTTCAGTTCGTTAGCCTTGGCTTCGGTGGAGACGAGGATGTGACGGGCGGAGGCTTGTGCCATTTGATGGCTCCTTGCGGACTTGAATTGGGGAGGGGGAGAGTAACGCATTCAGCGGACTGGCGCTGGAATGGCTAGCGTAACTCGCGGATGATGAAGCGCTTGCGACTGTTGTGTATCCCTTCAATACAAGATGCCTGGACGCCTGTGCAACAGGCTTTTTTGTCACATATCCATGGGCCACTTTGGCCTATGGATATGCTCAAACTGCAGGCCTTTCAGGTCCAACGCCGCCGACCCCGGCGCATCCGCATAAATCACATGCCGCGCCACCTTCGAAAACGAAGCCTGGAAGTGCTGCGCGGACTTCACCACGATCAGCGCCTTTTCCTCCAGCTGGCATCCCAGCTGGGTGAATACATCCGTATCCAGCGCCTGGGCGCGCACCGTGATCAGCACGATTTCGATGCCGTCGGCCTCGATCAGGGCGGAATTTCCGACCACGGCCGGCGAGCCTGACAGCCCGGTCATGACCATGTCCGGCACCAGCGCCTTGACCGTGCACATCAGGTCCACGGGCTCTCCCGACAGCGGACTGATCTTGCCGCCGATGCGCAAGGGCAGGCGCGCGCCCACGCCGGCGCTGAAGGCGATGCGGACGGCGACGGGGTCCCACATGGGACCTATTGCCGCGTTGCGCACGCCGCGTTCGCGCAGGCGGCGCAGCAGGAAGGTGGAGTCGCCCGCGCCGCCGCCACCGGGATTGTCGGAGGCATCGGCGATGACGACGGGCGTGGCGTCATGGGCCAGCGCCAGGTCTATGGCTTCGTCGGGCTTCGGGTACGCGGGCGTCAGGACCTCGCGCATGCCGATCAGCTCGTCGGCCAGTTGCCGTGCCAACGCCTGGGCGGCCTGCGCGTCGCCGTCGGCGTAGACCAGCAGCTTGGTGCCCATGTCGGGCACGTCGCCCCAGGCGAAGCTGTGCACGACGGAGACGGAGAGGATGCCGTTCTGGCCTTCCAGCGCGGTGATGCGGTCGATATAGCTGCGGGCCGGTTCTTGCGGCGTGCGGATGGTGACGACCATTTCGCAGTCGGCGACGGCGGCCACCGGCGCGATGCGGCGTTCGACGATGGCGGCGCAGAAGTCCACCAGTTCCAGCGCCCGCTCGCGGATGTCGGTGTGGGGGTATTCCTTGTAGGCGACCAGCATGTCGGCGTTCCCGACCATCGCATCCGACAGGTGGCAATGCGGATCGAGTTCGGCGCCGACGACGACATCCGGGCCGACGATGGCGCGGATGCGCGCCAGCAGGTCGCCTTCGCAGTCTTCATAACCGTCGGCCACCATGGCGCCATGCAGGCCCAGCACCACCATGTCGACGGGCAGGGCCATGCGCAGGTCTTCCAGCAGTTCCTCGCGCAGCGTTTCGTAGGCGTGGCGGGTCGTGATGCCGCCGGGCTGGGCGCCGGCGGCCATGCCTTCGATCACGGTCCAGCCGTGTTGCGCGCCGCGCTGGCGCGCCGCCCACAGAGGTCCGCTGAAGATGGTCATCTCGGGTGGATGGGTGCCAGCGGGGTAATAGCCCCGGTCGGCGAAGTCATCCAGCGAGGTGGGCAGCGGAGCGAACGTATTGGTTTCCGTGGACAGCGAACCGGTGAAAACGCGCATGGTACGAGGGCTTAGTCCACGGTTGCGCCAGAGGCCTTGACCACTTCGGCGTACTTGGTGATTTCGGAGGCGACGTGCTTGCGCAGTTCCTCGGGCGTGCCGCCGCCGGGCGTGGCGACCATGCCGGCGAGCTTCTCCTGGGTGTCCTTCTCTTCCAGGATCGCGTTGACTTCCTTGTTCAGCTTTTCGACGATGTCCGCGGGCGTGCCGGCGGGCGCGAACAGCGCATACCAGGAGGTCATCTCGTAGCCCTTGACGCTGGCGTCGATGGTGGGGATCTCGGGCGCGAAAGGCTGGGTGTTGGCGCTGGTGACGCCCAGCGCGCGCAGCTTGCCGCCCTGGATCAGCGGCATGACGGAAGGCGCGGTGTCGAACATCACCTGGATCCGGCCGGCCATCAGGTCGGTGAGGGCGGGCGCGCTGCCCTTGTACTGGACGTGCTCCATTTCCACGCCCGTCATCATCTTGAACAGCTCGGCCGACAGGCGGGTCGACGAGCCGGCGCCGGACGAGGCGAAGAAGATGCCCTTGGGATTGGCCTTGGCGTAGCTGATGAACTCCTGCACCGTTTTCACGGGCACCGTGTTGTTCACCACCATGATGTTGGGGAAGCGGGTCAGCAGCGCGACGGGCGCGAAGTCCTTCTGGAAATCGAAGGGCAGGTCCTTGTACAGCGACACGTTGATGGTGCTGGCGTTCGAGCCCAGCAGGATGGTGTAGCCGTCGTTGGGCGAGCGCGCCACGGTGGTGGCGGCGATGTTGCTGGCGGCGCCGGGGCGGTTCTCGACCACGAAGGTCTGGCCCAGCTTCTCCGACAGGCGGCTGGCCACCAGCCGGGCCACGGCGTCGGACGAGCCGCCCGGCGCGTAGCCGACAACGACCTTGACGGGCTTGTTCGGGTAGGCGGCGTCCGGCGCGGCGAAGGCGGCCTGTTGACTGAATACGCTCAGGGTTGCGGCAGCGAGGATCGAAGCGAAGAGTTTCATGCTTTAAGGCTCGAAATGGGCGTTACCTCGCATTGCCGGCCGAGGCTGGCTAGCAGCGTTCGACCGCAACCGAGCGGATTTGAAAGTACGCGCATTATTCGCAATCGCGGCCCTGTAAATCAATGTAAGCTCAGGGGAATTTTGTTGCCAAAAAGGCAACGGTTTAAGGAAATCGTGGAAATGGGAGTGGGAATGGACGGGGGCTTGAGCGCGCGGCGCTTGCAGTACTTCTTCGAGGCGGTCACCACCGGATCGGTGCGCGGAGCGGCGGAGCGCCTGGGCGTGGAGCCGTCCATCGTCAGCCGCCAGATCCAGTTGCTGGAGACCGAGCTGGGCGTGGCGCTGCTGGAACGCAAGGGCCGCGGCATCGTGCCCACGGACATGGCCGCCATCGTGATGGACCATTGCCGCGACCGCCAGGCCAGCGAGCAGGCCCTGCGCGCCCGGCTGGACGAGGTCAACGGCCTGCAGCGCGGCGATATCCAGATCGTCGCCAGCGAGGGCTTCGTGGACCTGCTGATGAGCGGCGTGGTGGACGAGTTCTGCCGGCAGCATCCGGGCGTGCGCGTGTCCTTGAAGGTGGCGGGCGCGTCAGACGCGGTGCGCGCGGTGGTGCATGACGATGCGCACATCGGCGTGGTATTCGGCGCGCCGGCGGATCCGGGCATACGCGTGGTCCACACGCGTAACCATCCGCTGTGCGTGATCGCCTGGCCGGACCATCCGCTGGCGCGGCAGCGCAAGCGGCCGGCGCTGAAGGACGTGGCGCGTTATCCGGTGGCGCTGATGGGGCCGGGCTTCGGCCTGCGCCAGTTGATCGAGATGGCGGAGCTGTCGGAGAACATCGTGCTGTCGCCCAGCTTCATCGCCAATTCGGTGGTGACGCTGAAACGCTATGTGGAGAGCCGCCTGGGCCTGACCTTCACGTCGGCGAATTCGGTGGTGAAGGAAGTCGCAAGAGGCGAGCTGGTGGCGCTGCGCACCACCAATCCCATCTTCGAGGCGGCGCAGACGCGCCTGATCGTGCGGGCCAACCGGCCGTTGACAAGCGCGGCGCGGGGCATGCTGGAACGGATCCAGGCATCGCCGCTGTTCCTCGGCGCGAAGCCGCAGCGGGCGATGCCTGGCAAGGCGTAGCAGTCCGCTCAGCGCACCGGCCAGCCGTACATCAGGCCGCCGTCGCGATAAGAGGCGTTCAGGCCGCGCGGCAGCTTCAGCGGGCTGCTGGGGCCCAGGTTCTTCTCAAAGCTCTCGCCGTAGTTGCCGATGTTCTTGATGATGTTGTAGGCCCACTTGTCGTCCACGCCCAGGTTCTTGCCCATGCCCGGCGTCACGCCCAGCAGTCGTTGCACGTTGGGGTTGGTGCTCTTGAGCATTTCATCGACGTTCTTGGAGGTGATGCCGTATTCCTCGGCCTCCAGCATGGCGAACATGGTCCAGCGGACCACGTTGAACCATTGCTCGTCGCCCTGGCGGACCATGGGGCCCAGCGGCTCCTTGGAGAAGTTCTCCGGCAGGATGTCGTACTTTTCCGGATTCTCCAGATTGCTGCGCGCCGCGGCCAGCTGCGACTTGTCGCCGGTGAAGGCATCGCAACGGCCCACCGCGAAGGCGCGGATGATCTCGTCCAGGCGTTCGACGACCACGGGCTTGAAGGCGATGTTCTGCGAGCGGAACCAGTCGGCCAGGTTCAGTTCGGTGGTGGTGCCGGGCTGCACGCAGACCGTGGCGCCGTCCAGCTCCTTGGCGCTCTTCACGTTCAGGGACTTGTTCACCATGATGCCCTGGCTGTCGTAGTAGTTCACGCCGACGCCGATCAGGCCCAAGGTGGTGTCGCGGGTCAGCGACAGCGTGGTGTTGCGCGGCAGCACGTCGACTTCGCCGGATTGCAGGGCGGTGAAGCGCTGCAAGGCGCTGACGGCCATGATCTTGGCCTTGGACGCGTCGCCAAACATGGTGATGGCCAGCGCGCGGCACAGGTCCACGTCCAGGCCGATCCAGCCGCCCTTGCTGTCGTTCACCGAGAAGCCGGCGACGCCGGTCGACACGCCGCATTGGACGAAGCCCTTGTTCTTGACGGCATCGAAAGTCACGCCGGCATGGGCGGTCCAGGACGAAATGAATAAGGCAGTGCCTGCCGCGGCCAGTTTGAGTGCTTTCATGATGTCTCCGCGCCATCCGGCGCATGTATGGCGATCAGCCGAAGGCTGAGGTGCGGCGAATGGTAGCCATCGGCACCAGGGGGGAGAATCAGGGAATTCCCGTTAAATCCGTGGGGCGGAATTTGTCCGGTCTCCGTCCGTAAGGGCCGGGGCCGGATTGCCGGTCCAGGGGCGATCGCCCATACTGGGCAGGCGCCCGGATCGTCATGCGGCGAGGCCGGGCGCGGAATTTCTCACCACACCGATCCATGGACAAGAACCAAGAACCCTCGGAGCGAGGCCCCGCTGCCTGGCGCGGATACGCCTGGACCCGGGCGCGGCTGCTGGGCATTTGGCGCGAACTGATCCGGGTCAACGCCAGCGACCGTCCCTGGGAAATGCCCCTGGCTGCTGCCCTGTCCTCCGGGCTGCCCCTGCTGGTGGGCGCCTATTTTGGCCGCATGGACTACGGCCTGATGTCCAGCCTGGGCGGCATGGTGTTCCTGAGCCTGCCCAATTCCTCGCTGCAGCACCGCATGATGATGTTGCTGGCGGCGTCCTTCGGCATGGTGGCCTGCTATGCCGTGGGCGCGCTGACGCAGTTCTGGCCCGCGGTCATGCTGGTGGCGCTGACCTTCATCGCCATGGTGGTGAACATGGTCTGCCGTTGCTACCGGCTGGGGCCGCCGGGCAGCCTGTTCTACATCATGGCGACCGCGATCGCGGCCTACACGCCGGGGCGCGTGGAAGAAATTCCCACACGCGTCGGCATGGTGGCCCTGGGCAGCCTGGTCGCGTGCCTGGTGGCGTTTGTGTACTCCCTGCACATGACGCGGGTCGCGCCGCCACCGCCTGAAACCGCGTTGCCCAGGCCCACGTTCGATTTCGTGGTCTACGACTCCGTGATCATCGGCCTGTTCGTGGGCGTGTCCCTGCTGGTGGCTGAACTGCTGCAGTTGCCGCGCCCCTACTGGGTGCCCGTGAGCTGCCTGGCCATCATCCAGGGGGCCAGCCTGATGGCGGCCTGGAACCGCCAGCTGCACCGCATCCTGGGCACGGCCGTGGGCCTGTGCGTGGCGTGGGCCCTGCTCAGTCTGCCGCTGAACGTATGGACCCTGAGCCTGGTGATGATGGCGTTGTCGTTCGGCATAGAAACGCTGGTGGTGCGCCACTACGCCAGCGCGGTGGTGCTGATCACGCCGCTGACCATCTTCCTGGCCGAGGCGCCGCACCTGGGCCAGGGCTATCCCGCGGCCGTGATCGAGGCGCGCTTCCTGGACACGGTGGTCGGCGCCTTCATAGGCGCCGTGGGCGCGGTGCTGCTGCACAACCAGCGCATCCGGCCGCGCCTGTCGCGCTGGATGCGGGCGGTGCTGCCCAAGCGGGTGAATTGAGGATGCGCGGCCTGCTCAGGCAGGCCGCTTGGCCAGTACCACCAGGGCGATGCCCAGCAGGATCAGCGCCGAGGAGGCCATCAGGATGCCGGTCACGGGCTCGTCCAGGAACAGGGCGCCGGAACCGATGCGGATGGCGACGAAGGTGGCGGGATCGATCGCGGTCTGCTTGAGCGCGAGGCGGCACAGCAGCGAATTGCCGGCAAAGGCCAGCATGGCAAGCAGGGTGAGCGCGAACAGGCGGGGTGTCATGGCGCGGTGTTTCCCTTGGGCGAGCGTTTCGCGGATCGTGGCTGAGACCGGATGCAGCGATGGCCAAATCGTAACGCGGAGCACCCGCCTGAGGGCTGGAGCCATGCGGCGTTGCGTTTCAGCCCTCGCGCGCCTTGGTGGATGTGTTGGAATGCGAGCCTGAGTTCACGTGCTTCCACAGCGCGCCGACAGCGACGGATTGCGTTCCCGCGGCGGAGCGCACCAGCCCGAACTCGCGGAGTGTCGCCGGCGCCAGAGGCAAGGCCCGCAATTGGCGCATGTCCGCCGGCAGGGTGGACTCGGGTACTACCGCAACCCCCATGCCTTCGCGCACCAGCGCGCAGGCGCTCGCCCAGTCGCGGACCGTGACGCGGATATCGCTGAGCGCCAGCCCGGCCTTGTGGGCCAGGCTCAGGCCATTCAACGCGCAGCCGCCGGTCGCCAGAATGAACGGCTCATCGGCCAGTTCAGCCAGCGCGATGCCGCGAGATGACGCGCGTCGGCTGTACGGGTGTGCGCCGGGCAGCAGCGCCATCCAACGGTCGCGGCCCAGGATCAACGCTTGCCTTGGCGGCGCGGGGTTCATCACCACGCCCAGATCGATGGCGCCGCTGGCCAGCCAATCTTCGACCTCCTCGTCGGTGCCTTCCAGCGCCACGACCTCGATGCCTGGGTGACGCTGTCTGAAGCCGTGCAAAAGAGGAGGCAGCAGCGTCGAGATGACCGAGGGAAAGCTGCCCAGGCGGATGCGGCCCTGCCGCAGTCCCTTGCTGTCGTCGGCAAGCGCGCGGATGGACTCCAGGTGAGACAGCATCGCGCGGGCGTGATCGATGACCTGCTCGCCCAGCGCCGTTACCGTCACTTCCTTGCGGGATCGCGCGAAAACCTGAATCCCCAGCGCTGCCTCCAGCTGCGCAATGGCCTGGCTGGCG
Organism: Achromobacter anxifer; assembly: GCF_903652925.1. GTDB lineage: Bacteria > Pseudomonadota > Gammaproteobacteria > Burkholderiales > Burkholderiaceae_B > Achromobacter > Achromobacter anxifer. The sequence continues at coordinate 399,383 of NZ_CAHLAR010000001.1, forward strand.
CCGGATTGGGTAATGCCCACGCGCTCGGCCGCGCGGGAGATGTTGCCGGTGTCGGCCGTCGCAACGAGCAGGCGCCAATGTCCCAGGTTCAACATAAGCTGAGCTAATGATATGAAATTCGAGCATTAATTTTACCCAGGCACGATGGCGCGAGAGACTTCCCTGCTGTTCCATCGGAGATGCCATGAAGCTCTACTACGCCCCGCACACCTGTTCGCTGTCGCCGCACATCGTCCTGCGCGAACTCGACCTGCCGTTCGAACTGGTCAGGGTGAACAACCAGACCAAGCAGACCGCGGACGGCCGCGATTTCCGCGCCATCAATCCCAAGGGCTATGTCGCCGCGCTGGAACTGGACGACGGCGATGTGCTCACTGAAGGACCTGCCATCGTCCAGTATCTGGCGGACCTGCGGCCCGGCATGCGGCTGGCGCCGCCCAACGGAACGCGCGAACGCACGCGGTTGCAGGAATGGCTCAACTTCATCACCAGCGAGATTCACGCGGGATCGGCGCCCCTGTTTCAGGCGGCTTTGCCCGAAGCTGTCAAGGCGCATTTCCGCGAACGGCTTTTTAAACGCTTCGATTATCTGGACGGCATTTTGGCCGCGGGCAGCTACTTGATGGGCCAGCAGTTCAGCGTGGCCGATGCCTATCTGTTTACCGTGCTGGGTTGGTGCAGGTTCTTCGCGATCGACCTGGATCGCTGGCCATCCCTGGCGGCATACGCTGCGCGCATCGGAGAGCGCCCTGCGGTGCAGGCCGCGCTGCGCGCGGAGGCGCAGGGTTGAACGTCATACGGTCACGGCAATGGATGCATTAGGCTTGCTGGCGCGTGGCCGCCAGCACGATTTCACGCACGCACACCCCGTCCGGCTGTGCATAGGCGTAGTGGATGGCGTTGGCCACGTCCTCGGCGGCTAGCACCTTGCCGCCCATCTCGGCCTTCCAGGCTTCGTAGCCCGTCTTGATGTCCGCGTCGGTGGTATGGCCCAGCAGCTCGGTTTCCACGGCGCCTGGCGCGATGGTAGTCACGCGCACGTTGTGCGCCGACAATTCCTCGCGCAGGTTTTCCGACAGGCCGTGCACGGCGAACTTTGTCCCCACGTAGGCCACATGATTGGGGAAGGTCTTGCGCCCGGCTACCGAGCTGATGTTGATGATGCTGCCGCGCTTGCGCTGGACCATGCCCGCGGCGACCGCATGCACGCCGTTCAGCACGCCTTTGACGTTCACGTCCAGCATCCTGTCCCATTGATCCGGGTCCTGGCGCGTGATGTCGCCCAATAGCATGACGCCCGCATTGTTGATGAGCGCATCGGCCGGACCGAAGCGCGCCTCGCCCTTCTGCACAGCAGCGGCCAGCGCGGCGCGGTCGGTCACGTCGACGGATAGCGCGAGGGTGTCGGGCAGGGTCAGCGCCTGCATTTGTTCCAGCCGGCGGGCCAGTAGCAGCAACGGGTGGCCATGGGCCGAGAACAGGCGGGCGGCGGCCAGGCCTATGCCGGAACTGGCGCCCGTAATGATGACGAGAGGCTTTTTCGAGGTGGACATGGCGGACTCCTGGTATCGGTTTTATGTATGCTTGAGTGTTGGGAATCATTCTATTCCTGGGGATTTCCCCTGAGAAATGGTTTATTCCTTTGGAAGAAATCGGAAAATCTTATGGATAGCCGCCAACTCAAGGCCTTTGTCGCAGTCTTCGAAGAGCGCAACATCACGGCCGCCGCGCGTCGCCTGCACCTGAGCCAGCCCGCTCTGTCCGGCACGATCAAGAGCCTGGAGGACTTGCTGGGCACGCAATTGTTCGCGCGGCAGGCGCGGGGCGTGGCCGTGACGGAGGACGCCCGTATCCTGTATCCCCAGGCGCGCCGCATCCTGTCGCAAACCGACTCGATGACGCATCAGTTCCGCCATGGTTCGTCTGTGTCGCGCATCGAAATCGGCGTGGAGGCGGATATTGCGAGACAGGACATTGCCGCCTTCATGCGCGCGGCGCGGGAGGTCGTGCCGACGCTTTTCGTGAGTCTGCTTGAGGGGTGCCATGGCGATGCCCGGCTGGCGACCGAAGACGAGCGCTGCGAGGACGAGCTGTTCCTGCCGTTGTCCGTCGATCCCTACGTGCTGGCCAGACCGGCAGGCAGCCGCGCCGACGCCGCGTTGCCGTGGATCGTGTGTCCGGATCATCCGACGCATCAGCGTCTGCTTCCCTACTATGGCGCCGGGGCAAACACGCCGGCCGCGCACGCAGGATCGTTGCGCTTGGCATTGGCATTGACCGCAGCCGGCGCAGGCATTTGCGTGGCGCCGGATTCCCTCGCTCGCAGTCAGGCCGGCGTGGAGACCAGATCGCTGGAAGGGCTGGAGATGTCGCGGCGCATCGGGCTTTGCTATGCGGTGCAAGCGCTGGACAAGTCCGCCGTGGCAACACTGGTGGAGCGGTTTCGGGATCATGCGCTCCAGGCCACGCACGCGACATGAAAAAAGCCGGCCGACGCAACCGAGCGTCGCGGAAAGAAGGGCGCAGGACTGCAACTTCACTTGTTAAGTTGTAGTCTTGCGCCTTTCGCCAATAAACGTGGCCGCGCAGCGGCCGATAAGGGAGGAGATAACTATGACGTTGCTATCCGGCGCCAAGCTGGGCAGGACGGTACTGGGGCTGACGTTGGCCGCCGCGGCGCTTGCCGCATCGGTCTCCAATGCCTACGCGGACGACTATCCCACGCAGCCGATCAAGCTGATCGTGCCCTTTGCCGCCGGAGGCGGCAATGACGGTATCGCGCGTCTCTTGGGGCAGCTGCTGTCCGATGGCCTGAAGCAACCCGTGGTGGTGGAGAACCGGCCCGGTGCGGGCGGCAAGCTCGGGGTGGAGCAGGGCCTGAGGTCGGCGCCCGATGGCTACACCCTGACCTTGATTTCCAACAGCTATTCGGTCAACCCCAGCCTGTACAAGCTGCCGTTCGATCCCGTGGAGGACATGACGCCGATAGGCATGATCGCGCGCGCGCCGTTCTTTGTGTCGGTCAATCCCAATGTGCCGGCGGACAGCCTGGGCGATCTGGTGGCCTTGGCCAAGAAGAAACCAGGCGGGCTGACCTATGCCTCGTCCGGCACGGGCGGGATTTCGCATCTGGCGATGGAGGCCTTCCTGAAGACGGCCGGCATTTCCATGATCCACGTGCCCTACAAGGGGTCCGCGCCGGCCTTGACGGACACCGTCTCAGGCCAGGTCAACGTCATGCTGACCACCGCGGGCTCGACCCTGCCTTACCGCGAGGACAAGCGCCTGAAGGTATTGGCCGTGACCTTGCCGCAGCGCGTTTCCTCGGCGCCGGACATCCCGACGGTGCGCGAGGCCGGCGTGCCATACGACGTGACGGTGTGGTACGGCATCATCGCGCCCAAGGGCGTGCCGCCGCAGGTACAGGCCAAGCTCAACGCCGCGATCAACGCGGCCGTCGTGATGCCCGAGATGGCCGACCGTCTCAAGGCCACCGGGGAAGAGGCCGCGCCGGGCAGTCCGCAGGACTTTCGCGATCAGATCGTGAAGGAGATATCGCTGTGGGGCGATGTGGTGCGCGAGGCGGGCGTGACGGTGAATTGATCTGCTTTGCCGCGTGCGTGGATCTGGTGGTGTGCGGTCACGGACGCAAGGCAGGCATCCGTTCAAGTCGGCGTTGGTTGACGGACGCTTGAAGCGAGGTTTGGCCGGAACATGAAAAAAGCCGTTGACGGTAAACGTCAACGGCTTTTTGAATTCTGGTGCCCGGGGCCGGAATTCAAACTCCCTCCTGCGGCACCATCTTTTCCCTTATAAATCAAGGGAAATCAAGACCTTAGCAGTATCTGAGGGTGTTTGCGTGTGGTAATCTTTGGGGTTACCAGACGTGAGAGCTACCTTCGGCATTATCCAAGTGACAGTACCGTATACGTACCAGCGCGGGGGCACGATCTACTATCAGCGGGGCATCCCCGATGACCTCCAGGACCGCTACGGCGCGAAGCGGATCAAAGTCAATCTTGGTACTTCAGACATTCGGGTCGCGGCTAAGCGCGTCGAGGCTCTCAATCGAGAGGTCGAGGCCGAGTGGACCCTCCTCAGGGCCAGTCCGGAATCATCCCCTAAGGCGCTCAAGAAGCACGCTGAGGAGCTTCTCAAGAAGTGGGGCCTATCGCCCGCACCGACTCCGAATAACCCGGACGCGGTTGACCTCTTCCATGACCATTTGGAGCGGAAGCGCGAAGCCTACGCGGGAGACGATGAGGTAGCGTACCGGGAGGCTACGGGGGATGAGTATCTCAACCCGGTTGAAATCAAGGCCGCGCAACTCCTCGCGGGGACCATCAAGCCGCTCCTCAGCGATGCCCTAGAGCTTTACCTCGCGGTCCACCCGAAGCGCGACGATGAGAAGTTCGTCACGTACACCAAGCGCGCGTTCGACACGCTTACCAGTGCTATCGGAGACAAGGCGATTGAGGACCTCTCGCGAGAGGATGCGCACAAGTACGTAGCGGCTCAGACCAAGAGTGGAGCGAAGACCACCACCATTCGGCGGCGCTTGAATGTGGCACGGGTTGTTGTCGAGACGTGGTTTCGCGAGAAGGACATCAACCGCAAGAATCCATTTGCGCAGGTCCCGATTGCAGCCGAAGGGGCGGACGCTAAGAAGCGCGAGACATTCACCACCGAGGAACTCAGGACGCTAATCGCTGAGTGTAGGGCGAAGGATGATGATGTCCGTTGGCTCGTCGCCATCCTGGCAGACACGGGCGCACGGTTGGCAGAGGTTGCGGGCCTTGCCCTTGATGACATCGTTCTTGATGCGGAGACTCCACACATTGTCATTGAGGCCAGACCGTGGAGGGGCATCAAGAACACCGATAGTGCCCGCTCAGTGCCACTGGTAGGGGCCGCTTTATGGGCAGCACAGCGGGTCAAGGAAGAGGCCGCTGAAGGACAGCGTTTTGCTTTCCCGAGGTACACCAGCGCGGAAGAAACCAAGGCGGTTCACGCATCCGCGACGATTGCAAAGTGGATACGTAGCCTGAAACTGGATCACACCGCGCATGAGCTACGGCACACTATGGCGGATCGATTGAGGGATGTTCAGTGTCCCGAAGACATCCGCTTTGCTATCGGCGGATGGGCCTCGAAGGGTATTGGCTCGAAGTACGGCAAGGGCTACACGCTGCGAGTTATGGCGGAGTGGCTAAGCAAGGTGGTTGTGGATTGATTAGGAGGTCGAAATGACCGTCATTCTTCCCTGTGAGCGATGCGCGGGTACAGGTTACCTCACCGCTCAGCCTGATGATTCTCAACACAACGCACGCTGTCCGGCGTGCAACGGGAGAGGCTATATGGAAAGCACAGAGACACCTCCTCCCGATATTGGGACGCCTAAGGAGGTTCAAGCTAAAGTCAGCGCGCAGGTGCCTTCACGGCATTAACGAGCCACGACCTGTAGCCGTCCAACCCCTTGTCACCACCGTAACGAATAATGCCTCTAGTGAGAGAATCCAGGACGAAGGCAATATGCTGCGTGAAGAATACGAGCCACTGAACATCATTGGCAGGCTCCGGCCTCCCGGAGGCGGCACGCCATGGGCCGAAGCATGTTTTGATCGGCTCAATATCGGACGGCTCTATTTGCGCTTTCAGGTCGTGCGCAATCTTGTTTCGGAGACTATTGAGTGCGACCACCCCCGACCCGTGCAATTCAAGCAGACTCGCGGGGGGAATCCGCTTTATCTCCCACTTCTTGGCAAATCCCATCCGCTTTTTTTGTTTTGCTGTGAGGCCAGGATTAGCGACGGTCAAGTACCGATCCAAGAAGTGGTCAAGGATGAGGTGCGATAGCAAGACCTGCCCAATTAGGTCCCGATCCTTTTCAAGGTAGTTCAGGTACTCGCTATTGAACGCCGCTACTGCCTGTTCGTGATGGTGCGCATCCTCCAGCATGGTCCGGACGAATGCGGAGTTTAGGAAAGGCTTTGTTGATTCTTCAGATTCCATTTGTCGGCAAGCGAATCTCAGTGACGCAAAAATTTGAAAGCCCGACTCGATCCATGCCTTAGGACGGTTCCCCCCGTGGGGTGGTGGTCCCGGTGACCGAGATGCCACCAAGGAAAAGATCGCGCAAATCGGTAGGCATTGCACGGCGCGCCGTAGGTGTGCATAGCATTAGCCTAGCCGCTACATCTTGAATCCTCTGGGTCAAGTTTTGCAGTTCCTCCAGTTGAACCGGCTGGCTCTTTGGTGGCTGACCCATCTTGCCCTTTACCAGATTCGATATTCCGAGTCCGTTGTCTCCGGCTCCCCACTGCCAGTGAGCAAACTTGTTTCGTTGTTCGGTCAGTTGCCTAAGCTCCCTAAGTGCGGCCTTGAGAGTGGCATCGGCCTCAGCGTCATCAGACACCCTCAAGTCCAACAATTGCTCCGTAATGGCGGGCATGTCGGATACCTTGATCTTGCCGACATTAATGATGACGCGCGCCTGAGCCTCCTCCAGCCCGCAACAGTCCAAGAACACAGAAAAGACCACGGCCTCAGCCAGCGAATGCGCAGCAATCATTTGTCCGAGTTGCTGGGCATATTCGGGGGTTATGGCGTTGAAATGAGATGTCGTCATGGTTGTTGTCCCGCAGCTAGTTATGTTTTTAGCGAGATTATGCCGGCTAACGGCGGGTGGAGGGCCAAACGGTAATCCCGCTACGTGTCCTAAAGGGATCACTTACGTACACTCCGTTCAATGCATGTACGAAACTGAGGGTTGCATTGTTCCGTACACGTTGTATTATTCGTACATCCCTTTCGTACATAAGCGGCACAGCCGCCAAGAGAGCCCATCATGTCCCGTGTCTTCGCCTACTGCCGCGTGTCCACCGCTGACCAGACCACAGACAACCAAGTCCGAGAGATTGAGGCGGCAGGCTTTGCCCTCACTCCGCGCCGCACAGTCACCGAGCATATCTCCGGGTCTGTGTCCGCAATGGAGCGGCCCAAGTTCAAAGCCCTCAGCGAGAAGCTGGAGGATGGCGATGTCCTGGTGGTGACCAAGCTAGACAGGCTGGGGCGCAATGCGATGGATGTACGCTCTACGGTGGAGGCCCTTGCTACTGAAGGCGTCCGGGTTCATTGCCTTGCCCTCGGTGGCGTAGACCTCACCAGCGCAGCGGGGCGCATGACAATGCAGGTCCTCGCAGCAGTGGCGGAGTTTGAGCGGGACCTCCTGATTGAACGGACCAATGCCGGTATCAAGCGGGCCAAGGCGGACGGAAAGACGTTTGGCAGGCCCCCAGCGTTGACCCCGGAGCGGCAGCAGGAAGTGCGCCAGAAGTTGGCCGAGGGTGTCCCTGTGGCGCAACTGGCGCGGGACTACAAGACGACCCGGCAGACCATCATGCGGGTCCGGGAAAGGTCGGCTTGACGGGGCAAAACGTGTCTCCGCAACGCTTTGATTTATTTGATTATTTTTCATGGTGGCACAATAGGAAGGAGCCGCTTTATCCCGCCACACTAGGAAAGAGCGGCTTTATCTGCCAGGGCGCAATTGTCATCCCGGCACAATAGGACAGAGAACTCGCAGGTCTTGTCCATGATGGAATGGTTGCGGTGGCTATTCGGAGAGGCTTAGCCGTGGCGACCTGAAAGTGGTCCGCAGGGGGAAACCCTGTGGGCCATTTTTTATGTCCGTCTCTTTTCTCGTTTTCACGATGCGAAATGTTGCTGTCCGCGCTTGCGGGTAGCAGTTCGCACAGGAATTTTCTTTGGACCAACTAGGCACAATCATGACGAATGCTCCAACTATTCAGTACAGCAAGCGCCGCCCTCGGGGGACCGGCACAGACCAACTCAAGGTCACTCTCGAAGCCCCCCTAGCAAACGCCTTGCGCATTGCCCAGGACACCCCTGGACTCATCATCAAGGGGAGCCGCAAGCCTTCCCGCTCGCTCATCTGCCGCCGTGCATTGACGATGTACACCGCGTATCTCTCGCGGCTTACCCCGGAGCAGCTTCAGCGGGAAAGCGGCGAGCTTCACAAGCTGGCGTGATAGGTCGGTCCATATGCCGACAACGACACGAACGAAACTTGATGGGCCTATCGGCCTTGCTCATCCCGCACTGGGGAAAGCTGAGAGAGTCAACCTCGGGGACCTTAGGGTGGACCCTGAGCGGTTCCAAGTGCGGAATCCCCAGGCGTGCAGCTATGTCCTAGGAATCCTCAAGCAGCAGGAGTCGGCAGAGCTTGCCGGGTCTCTGCGACAGTTGATTGAGGATGGAGTTGATCTTGATCCCCTCATCGTATGGGAAGACCCTCAGGGCTCCCTATGGGTCCTCGACGGACACCACCGCATGGAAGCCCTCAGCGAGGCGGACGCGCCTCCTGATCTGAAGGTGTGGGTCCAACGATTCATCGGGACCAGCAGTGGCTCATCCCCCACTGAAGCGGAAGCCCGAGCGTTTGCCCTGGAGGTGAACAAGCGGCTTCACCTCAACATGGACCCTAAAGAGATTCGTGAAGCGTACTGGCGTGGTCTCCTCTGTGGGGAGACTCATGGCAGCGTGCGGGGTCGAGTGAAGCAGTACGGAATCAGCAAAAGCACGATTGAGCGGATGGACAAGGAGAAGCCCAAGGTCCTTGCTGAGTTGCAGCGATTGGCAGACTCCCAAGGCGTCCCGCTAGACCCTTCATTTATCCGCAGTAACGCGCCCCTTTGGAAACACCTAGCCGAATGGCGAGAGAACCCGGATGCGATGAAAACGGAAGACTTGGATAAGAAAGCGATTGAGCAAGTAGTCAGGACCCTCACGGTACGCCTTGGGGCTGAGGCGAGGGCACAGCCCATGACCGTAATCATGGCGTTCGAGCAGTTCATGCAGGAGGCCACAGGAAAAACGGTCTCTGTCAGTGTCCCTGATGCTGACTTCTGATACCCCGAGGTGTCTTCCTTAGGGTGTCCTCTTTGAAGACACCTTCACGACCACAGTAGCCCGCCATGAGCGGGTTTTTTCATGCCTGAAAACACGACATGCACATCACCACCGAACCTGTCTTGAAGCAGGACTGGCTTGACCGCGCCTTATGGGGTCGTCTTTACCGGGAGGCTGGTGTCCGCCAACCGCCTCACCGTCTCCCATGCACCCCGCGTCTCATGCGCCGATACCTGAAGAGGGTTGGCGTCAGCGTGGAGCAATACCGGGAAATAACCGGGTTTAGCACGCTGAAAGCCTTTCAGGAGGCAAACCCAAGCATTCCCCTATGGGCGTTCATTGGAATGGTTTTGGAGGCAAAAACTCCCTGTGAATACAGCCCATGACATCACCACAGCGAAGGCTCAGCATCCTCTATGCGATGCGCCAGACATACGAGCAGGTAATCCCCATAGCGTACCGGCCCCTTTTCATTCGGGACATTGACCGGCGCATCCGAAATATCGAGGGGGCACTACAGGGACTCCCCCAGTTGCCCACCCAAGGAGACAGCTTTGACGGCATCAACCAGTGAGGCCACAGCAGCCCCCAAGGAAAAGCGCAAGGGCAACTATCGGGGCCGACCGCGCACACCCGAGGATCACAAGGAAGTGCTCAAGCGAGTCCGGGAGTTCCTCGACAACCCCACCAGCCACGAGAAGCTAGCGAATGTCGTGGCGGTACTCATCAACCACGAAATCAAAGCCCGATTACCCGGCGCATCGCGCCATTAGGGCAGATAACCGAGCAAGGAAAATCATCATGCCGCATTACACCCCAGCCGAATTGATCGGCTTCCACCAAAAAGGGCTGCGCTTCTTCGTAGTCAACGCTGATGGCTCTTTCGGGGCAGCCTATGCAGACTTCGGCAGTGCAGCCAAAGCGGGCGGTCTCCCGACCCACGATGTTGCAGTTGTCAATTCTGAGGGGGCCGCAGTCGTATATGACCGCCAAGCGCCGGGCTTCTATGACTTCGGACAGCCGCGCCCTGTCGTTATCGAAACTCCCCATGAATGAAGACACGGTAGCCACAGTTAAGGGGGTTACCGCCAGCATACGGACGCTGGAAAAGCTGGGTCTTGTTAAACGAGCGGGCGGTTCATGGATCACGGCAGACCGCTACAGCACTCCGCTAGTCCCCGCAGCTATCCCTCAAAGCACCTTCAAGCCAGACCCCTATAGCCTGATCGGGCTGCAATTGCGCGGCTTCAGAGTCCTCCCCGGCGAGATGGCAGAAGACCATCGGGTAGAGATTGCAGGCGCATTTATCCGCATCACAGAGGCCCGCAAGAACGGCCTCATCTAATCAATAAGGAAATCATCATGGGCAATTTTCAATCGTATTCCGTTCATCAAGACACCGCCGATGGCCAGCCGGTAGATGCCATTGACACTAGCGGCTCACAGACCATTGGCAACCAGAGCGGCGTTCACTCGGTCACCATCCAAGGCGGCGAGATTGTCTCGTCCACCTCTGGTGTCTCCAGCTTTGACGCTGGCAAAGACTTCTCCCCGTATGCTCGGGAAGATTGGCGCAGCACTGCGCGGACCTCTTACGGTTCACCTACGAATGACATTGACGGTGACACTGTGGTCCGCATCGGTGGCGTGTCCGCCAAGGTGAGCAACTTCGTACAGACAGGCATCCTCATCAAACAGGGTGACGGCTACGTCCTGGCAGGCGGCGAAGACCAACAGCCGCGAGGCGCTCAGCTGGAGCAGCAGCAGGACCAAGAGCAAGGGCAGCATGATCCCGATTTGGCGGTGATGCCTGAGGAAGTTGTGAGCGGCATTGACCAAGCCGCAGCAGGCATCCCGCAAGCAGCGATTCAGAACGGCATGGCGTCCGCTATCGCTGGCGCGATGGGCGACATTCCGATGGAAGACATCGCGGTCGGTCTGGCACAGAACACCGGCATGGAATTGACCGAGGCGCAGGGACGGGCTCAGTTCATCATTGACGCCTATCAGGCACAGGCGGACACGTTCCTGACTTCTCAGATGGGCCTGTCTTCCGGCGAGCTTCAGGACTTCTACGAGTTCGCCCGTGAGCCCGGCAATAAGGACGCCCTCAGGGTTGCCCTTGAGGGGCAGCTTTACGGGAACAACATGGCGGGCTGGCGTCCGCTGATCACCCGCTACATGGACCAAGTTGCACCCAGCGCGGAGGCCCTACAGGTCCGAGGGTTTGAGACCAGGGTGTCCCCTGAGGGTGAGCAGATGGTACGCATTCAGGGAGTCTGGATGAGTACCCGAGCAGCAGCCCGAGCGGGGCTCATCTAAAGCGTAGAGCGGGGGGTGAGGGCTGTGGTAATCTGCGTGGTAATTTCACCACTGCCACACTCCACCCTCCAGTATTCATGCGGCTTTGCGGGCCGTTATGAGGTCAGTGGTGCCCGGGGCCGGAATCGAACCGGCACGCCTTGCGGCGGGGGATTTTGAGTCGGAGCGAGGCAGGCTTTGTTTAGGAACGTATGGCGTAGCTGAGCGTAGGTTCAAATAGGTAAAAGTAATTATAGATCAGCAGGTTAGCGTAGCTTCACGAAATTGGCGAAAGCTGATGTATGTACCGGTACTGTACCGAATTTAGACATCGAGGTGGAGATTCTTGCATCGCGCATTCTCCGCTAGAAGTCGAGATGTTTGCCACAGTGACCTATGACTAGCCGCCTTTCTGCGCCAATCCACTCGAAGTGAATTCGTAACGTCTCCGCAACACTATCCTTAATGCCGATCTTCAGATGACGCTCCATCAAGATATCGACACCTTGGTAGGTGAATGTCCGACGCTTTTTCCCTGGGTTACTCAGTGCTTGGCCTTCATTTTGCGCGTAATCGTTGGCACCAAATACGCGCTTGCCGATCAAGTCACCTTGTCCATTGGCCAACGCCGTCCAATAGTCGTTTGCGAGGCTCCACAGAAGATCGAAGGCCCGCCTCCCATACATGAACTCCTTCGAGTCTCGAGCCGACTCGTAGGCTGAGTCGAGCACTACGACTCGATCAGGGAAGAAAGTGCTAATGACAGTCAGTGATTGTTCTAACGACGGATTTCCGGCGACAAGACTAGTCACGGCATCGCGCAGAGGGCGCATGGCTTCAAGCTCATCTTCCGAAGCATCCCCCGAGGACCGCTGGCCTCTCAAGGCATGCTTCAAACCTAGAATGTCAGCTTGAAGTTGATGAACCTGCAACGCCCTCGCTTCTAGGTCTTGTTGAAGGCTATCGACCTCAATGTCTTTGGCGAGTAGTTCCTTGTCCGCTTCTCCAAGCAACTGGGCGTACTCGTGGGCATCGTCGCTGCTTTTTGCCTTTTGAATGCTCGCCGTAAGCTGACCGCGCAAGACCGCCTGGCTGACGACTTCCAGGGAAATATGCTTCCATGAGCAGGGCAGGTTCGTACGGTGAGTAACGGTCGCCAAAATTTCAGCGTCGATATTTTTTCCTACCGTTGTGAGGTCAGCTAGGTCTGCAGGTAGGTACAGAGTCCTGTCACAATAGACACCGCGGTCTCCAGTACGAGCCTGGAACAGAACGTTGATCGCGCCACCCCATGCACCATAGCGGCGGCTCACGATTTCTTCGATTTTGAAAGTATCAACGCCAGCCGGAACCTGCACGACTTCAGCGATACCTGCAAGCAGTGAACGTAGGCGCTCAGGCTGCACCGCGTAGTTGCCGTCGCGATTCGCACTGACGACGACAATGGGATACTGTCGTGCTTCGCGTTCAACCTCTACTACGAATGCTGCGGCACTTGATTCGTCCAGTTGCTTCACTCGAAGGCCAGGAGTGTTGGAGCTCGGCTCGCACGTTTCCATTAAGGTTTGGACGATTCGTGGCCGAGTCACCTGGATCTGTGCTGTTACTCGAGCACTGATTTCTTCGGTTCGAGACAGAACCGTACATTCGACTGGGCCGTCTTTCTCCAATTGTCGTAGGCCGATCTCGGTCAACCATCTGCGTCCAGCTACTTCGCTGTCGCCATGAGAGAGTTGTGCGCAGAACAAGAATGGATGGGTGAGGGCCGTTGCTGTATCCGAAGTCGTACGTGAGACGGCCATACTGCCATCTCTCAAGCGCTGCCTGAGACCTCCAATGAGTTGCTTGCCTTCAACAAAGCCCCCTGTCCGCTTACCCATCCATCGCGCAATGCAATCCACAATCTGCGTAGGACCATCTTTGGGTTCAAGTTGAAACCGATTGCTGTAGATCAGCATGTTCGCTTCTGCCGTTGGATTAGTTGTTTTTCGGAATGAACCCATGGCGTCCGTGCGACGCACCCGTGAACCGAATCGCGTTCACATCATCCCCTAAGTCGACGGGGGGATCTTCATTCTCGAATACGATGACTTGGGATGTTTGAAAGCCTCCGGCGATGGATCGATAGAATGCATCCTTTACGTCATGCGAGAAACCGCCTTCATCTGTGTCGGGCTCCCTATAGACGACAAGTGGGGAGTCCACAAGTACAAAGCCGGGATGTGGCATCTCCTGATCCACGCAGAGTTTAAGAAGCGCCAAGTTGAAGGCGGCATGGGCGATTGCTCGGACGCCTTTGCCGTGGCTTGCCCGGGGGCGACCAGATATCACGATATCTTGATCCCCCTCACTAAAGGTGACTCGATCTAGTCTCGGGAAATGCCAAGCACGCAGTAAAGACTCGACTGCTTTGCTAAAAGATTCAGCCTCGTTTGAACGGATACGGGCTGATTCAAGCTCAGAACCTTTGCCAGAGAGTGGCATGCCAATTTCATTCATCAGGCCCTGTAGCTCGCCTACACGCCCATGCAGTTCAAGTGCATGACGATAGGTGTCTCTTGTCGCTTGACTTTCACGCAAATTGAGCAACGCAACCTCGACCCGTGGTTTCAATTTATCCGTGAGTTGTGACGCGACCGAGCGGACGCGGTCCCGCGTTTGCTCGCAAAGGATTCGGAGGCGCTCAATCTCCCTATCGTTGCCCTCCTTAGTCAAACGCAAGTCTGAAATCAAACCTCGGATCTTGTCTGCTTCGGCGATACATGCCTGAGCTACGTTCTCGACGCCTATGTCCGCTACTTGGTGCTCGTGATCATGATGCTCTGCAATTGCACCGCATACAGGGCAACGCTCCTCGCTCATCTGATCCAAACGAAAGCCTGCCTCCGCAATGCTCTCGAGTCGCCGAAGATCTGAAAAATATTGTTGATCAAGCAAAGAGAATCTGCGCTGCAACTCAAGCAAGACGCTCGATCTCGATTCAAACTGGCGTAAGCGATTTAACTCTGCCCTGCGCTGATCTTCCAATATGGCAGCGTTCTGCTGTTCCGCAGCAAGTTCCTTTTGTGCTGCGTCATATAGAAACTCAATCTCCGACAACTTTCCCTGCCAAGCAGTCACATCACCTTCCAATTGCATTTCTACAATGCGACTCCTGGCTTTTTCTTGGAGAAACTCCAACATCTCTAACTTCCCCGCCACCTTCCCGCTGACAACTTTCGGGTCTTCGTTGGATACCAATTTGCTGTCGTCGGTGCCTGTCAGCAGAAGTCGAAAGACCGCACTTTCCGCTGTTGCGGTGGTGTACTGTCCAGTCAAGATTGGGGATCTTTCGCTGATAATGGTCTCTTCATCGACTAACACGAGTCGTGCGAGATCTCGAAAGCTCACATCGCGAGTGACCCCTTGTTTATTCCTGCGTACTTTCTTTCCGGTTAAACCGGATAGGCTCAGAAAATACTGTGATACGGAATCCTTGTCGCCAGCACTGTGTTTCGCAGAAAGTTTTTTCTCAGATTTCCCTTTGCAGATGAGTCTAAAGTTGCCGCCACGAATTGAGCGTTCCAGGATTGCTTCGCCATCTTCTGGCGACGTAACCGTGAGGCGAACCGTCTCATACCCCTCAGATTCCGGTATGGGCTTGGGAGCATCCTTGCTACCCAACATGAAATCAATGCATTGAACAATGAAGGTTTTCCCAGTGTCCGAGGGGCCTGACACAATATTCAGTCCTTCAACGAACCGAATTTCTGCATTGGGCTTTCCGTTCCCGATCAATGTCAAGGCGCGAAGCTGAAATCCATTTATTGCCATTCGGCATCCTCCACTTTCAGCACCGACTCCATTGCAAACTCAGCGCCCCACTCTCCAATGTGAGAGTTGGTGATTTTCAGTAATTCCTCATCCGAGGTTTTCGCAAATAATGAAATGAGCCATGCCGCTCTTTCTCTCAAAGTCAGAAAATATTCGGATGACAACGCATCCAAGAAAGAGGCTGTACGTTCTGTTGCTGAGAACGTCACCCCTGTTTCGGTATAGTGACGTTCAAGCAAACCTCTGCTTTGGTACAGCATTAAGCCCTGTTCCAGCACGGCACGGCGCACTAATAATTCGCTGCCACGATGTGGTGTCTTTGGGTGTAGGCCTGGTGGGCCGTCTGGCAGATCATCGGAATGGACGAGCAAATAGTCCGAAACGACGAGCCGCTGAAGCGAGCACATTAATGGATAAGACTCACTCAAGAGAGCCACAGCTCGCAAGCCAATTTCAATCGGACCATTGAACAGGGGGAGCATCCCACCATTAGTCGATTCGGTCATTTCACCCACTTGACCTTTCCATTGTTGGCGAGTTGATGGCAAATCCCCCCCCGATCAAACGAGGACAAGCGCTCCTTGAGCGCGTGGTCGGTGATCGGTAAGAGCTTGGCTGTTTTGACTACAGATAGGACCCGCCGATAGCCATCTTGATGATCGCCCCGGATCTCATCTTTGATGCCACCATGTACCTCGTTTTGTAGATCCTCAAATGCGCCAGGCGGCAACGTATCCCGAGAAAATGACCGTAGCGCCTCTGCGCTATAAAACTCCAGCCGAGCATCATTGAAGTGCTCTTGGGCATCGTTGTGGGCGGCTAGTGCGTCCACAGTGGGTATTGCGCATTTCAGGTGATCACCATACGCGTCTAACAGATGGCGGACATACGTAACTTCATTGTCAGCAACTGTTGCGGGAGGTGGGGCAATCTTTGGTCGGCTTGGAAGCCCACCACCAAACCGGGTCACATGCCAGCGTGTTTTTGCGTGCTGGTCAATGATTCGCAATGGAGACATTGCCTCGAAAATCGAGAAGTCCAGCTTGTTCAGATGCGCACGTAGATCAACATCCAGTTCGACATTGATCTTTGATGTTATTTCCGTTTTGCAGTGCTTATCCCAGTTCTCAATCAACTGTTCCTTCAGCTTGTCCGCTTTCCTTAGTAGATTTGAAAGTTTGGTACCGGCCCCTTGGGGCGCCATAAACACATACCTTCTCGGGTATGTGTATTCCTCGACGTAGGTGTAGTACACAAGCTTTCCGAGTTCGACCCAGATGTCACCAGGCGTCAAACCACTCTTGTAATGTTTGCACTGATAGTTATCCCAAATCGCATCGTCCGCCTTGTCAAAGGCAATGATGTCCCGCCCCATGTCCCCAGACCCGCCACATCGCTCAACAGAGTCATAAAGCTCTTTAAGCGAGTCGGCCCATTCGAGGATGAAGTCTTCCCATTGATCGGCGCTAAAGATCCGTATCCTTTCAATGGGGGGAATGGGAAGTCCAGATGCAACGACGTCGGCAGTCGGTGATGTTCCCCAAGATGGGGGAGGAAGAGGGTTCGATGAAATCATGCGGCTTTAAAGACGTTCATGGCCTCATCAGCCGATTGATTCGTGCAAGCGCACTAGGTATAGCCTTCCCGTACGCTGGCAGAAAAATGGAAGTATTGCAAAAAATAGTAACAGATCGGAGACATTGGACAACAAGCACGGGTGTGACATCTGCCGGCGACAGCCTATCCTGCACTAGTCCCCAAATCCTAAATTTCTTCGTCATGACGAAGACTTTGGGAGCGCTAAGGCGTCAGCGCGCGGCTGCACAAACTCTTGCAGGCTTATCTGACCATCGACGAAACGCTGAGCGTGGGCCTCATCTGCTTCACTGAGCGAGAAACCTTCTAGACCGACGGAGGCCCGCGCATAGTTAACTGCCGATTGCCGGCGGCTGCGTTCGGTATCCGATATGGTTTTGCGGGGCTGTTGCCTGCATTTACCCTTGCCAGCCATGGTGTCTCCTTGCCGTAGGTAACTCGATCTTACAAGAAGTACGGGTAATTTGGTTTAGGTACGCGCAGCCATAGAGGTGGTGCGCTGAAATTGTCTTGTTTTACCTGCTATGGACGCCAATATCGGCTGCGTGCTAGCCGTAGTTTCCAAAGAGGCGTTGCCTCTCTGGACTCTCCACCCTCGCCGGCGGGAGCCTCGGGAGCAGGGGTTGCGGGCCTTTGGCCCGGAACTCCTGCCCCCGGCATAGCGTGGGGCGCTCCTGCCGCGTCAAGGGGCCGTGTCCTCGCCCTGTGGGCTGCGGGCCGCACCAACCCCTTGACCCGTCATCCGCTTGACAGCACCGCTACTGACGCCGTTTGGCCGGAAGAGGCGTCAAGGGCGGGACCGGAAGCCGCAGCCCGAAGCGCAGCGCAGGGAACGGGTGAGGATCCCGGGCGAAGCCTTCACCCTTGATGCCTCTGGAAGCCATGCAGCCTGTCGGCCAGGGGAGGAACAAGGCGAAGCCGCTGGGCCTGCCCCCGCGGCCAGTCCGGCAAGAACGGACGCGGGATGCAACCGAAGGGGTTGCCCAAGCGTAGCGCGGAGATATGTGCGGCCATAAATGAAAAGGCCTCGCTGATGGCGAGGCCGATGCGGACGCAACATGCACATCACTTACCGTTGACGGAGCCGCCCGTTGCCGATCCCCAGTTCTTGCCCATGTTCTGCAAGACGTGTTGCCGATAGGCTGGGTTCCACATGGTGTTGCCTGCGATCATGTGGTTGGTTCGGCCAGCAGTAACCATCATGCCCGACTGCATATCGCGGCGAGTCGTCTTAGGATTCACCACGTTGCCAATACCCTGCGCCATGCTCCTGAATGTCACAGCGTCAAAGGCGATGCCGCCAGCCAGTCTCGCCCCTAAGCCGCTCGTTTTTCTCTGCGCGAAGAAGATGATCAAGGCAAGAACGATGATCTGCACAAACGAACTGATGGGATTGTCCGTGGTCGTACTTATTATCCTATCGAACAGCGCCTTGAATAGCGCCACACCGACAGATACGACAACCATTGTGATGGCAATTTCAAGTATGTAGGCTAGTGCCTGCTCAAACCATTTGTCGAACCATTTCGCGGTGGCTGGAAACATTAGCGCCGCGATAAACAGTGGTCCGAGACCAAGCATTATTCCGAGACCGAGCTTTGCCATGATGATGGTCGCGGCCGCAGGCAAATGAATAAGAAACACGGCAATGGCCATCATGAGTGCATTCAGGGCATCCCAGAACATATGACCTAGCTCGTAGAATTCGCGTTTTGCGACTTTGCCTAGCATGTCGTAAGCCACGTTAAGCCCTTTGTCCGCTGAGTTATCCAGCACCCGGTAGATGCTTGTCGCTTGAGCGTTAGACGTGAACATGATGTCGGCCAGACCTGTCTCCAGGCCTTGAATGGCCGAAACAACAGTGGCGGTGTAAGCATCAGCCGTCATGCAGAATGCGGTGATGATGAGGATCTTCATGCACTGCTTGATGAAGGTTTGAAACGGCGCCTCAACTACTCCTGTACTGATGGCGTAGCCAGTCAAGGTGATGTACAGCGTGACGCCGGTCAGCATCAGCATTTGAAAGCCGAGGATGACGTTCGAAGCGGTTTCCGATACGAAGGTGTTCAGCATCGCATCGACGCTGCTGCCTATCCACTGGAATAAGGCGAATCCCATGCTATTGCCCTCCCTTGAGCGGATTGATAGGTTTCAGGTCGAAATAGCCTCGCTTGTCGACTGCCAGATGGTTTGCTGCTGTCTTCGCGTTGATGCAGTTGGCGGACGCTGCGAGTTCTCCAGGACTGGCTTCGCATTTCGCGATCATCGCGTTGCGTTCAGGGGTGTGCGCCTTGTACCAATCGACGGTCTGAACAGGGGTGTTGTCGCCGCAAGCTGCAAGTGTGAGAACGATGAAGAAAGGGAAGAGGATGTTTTTCATTTGTGCGCCTCGCGTGCGTTGATGATGTCGAGTGCGTGGGCCACTTCGGCGGCCTCAATGATGCGTAACGCTGCAAGGGTTCGTACGACGCTTTCGCGCATGCCGCCCCATGTCGGCTGTGTGAAGCGATTTGGCGCGTTTATCCAAACGATGCCGATGCACGCAATGGAAGTGACGGCAGACAGGGTGATGTTCATCCAAGGCGGCAACGGTTCTTCATCAATGAACGGCAGTGTGAATCCAAACCAGCCCATAGCGGCGTAGTAGGCCGTGAAAGCGGCCATACCGATAGCCACGACATCAAGGGTTCTCATCAGCGGCGCGCGCCGCAAAAGCTCTCGGTAATACTCGGGACTCAGGCGGCGAGCGCAAGCCCAGAAGCGATAGATGGCAAGGCATAGCGTTACCACTGGAACCAGTGTGATTGCGTAGAACGGAGCCATGATGTTCTCCTTAGCGTGCAAGCGGGTTGAAGACTTGAAGAGTGGGGTAGCCCCGTTGATCCACAATCTTTGCGTTGATCTCCTTCCGCCGTTGCTGCTGTAGGCGGTCTTCGGCTGCCGCGACCATCTGGTACATCTGTAGCTTGGTCTGCTCGTTCTGAATCATGGCCTGCTCGGCCGCGATGCGGCCTTGCAGTTCAGCAATGGCTTTCGGGTCTTGTGTCTGGTTGATCTGCCGCATCAACTGGTCGATTTGGCTAAGGCGATTTTTCGCGGCGTCGTAGGCATCGAGTGCAAAGGCTTTGTCTTGCGCACCTTTGACGGCTTGCGCTTCGCAGCTCGTGCGTTGCTCCGTCGAGGCAAAGCCGGCGCAGGCGTCATACACCTTGTTGTCGTTGTAGATGGACTCAGCGCGCCCGCTCAGGCCAGCATAGCCGCCTGATTTGACGGAGTCGTAGACGCTTTGCCAATCGCGCGGCAGGTAGTCCCGCAACTGCGGGCTGTTGAACAGTTCGCCCATGCCGCGTGCGCCGGTGACCGCAGCGTATTGCTGTTTCATCTGGTCGATCTGGCTGACCATCTGGTCGTACTGCATCTTCCACTTCGCCATCGTTTCGATCTGGTTTTCCACGCTCTTGGCGATGGAAGCGCCATCTGTCACGGGGATTTGTGCGAAGGCGGCCGACGACGCGGCAATGCTGACGGCCAGAATGCAAGAGGCTGATAGTTTCTTCATGTTCGCCACTCCTGAGAGGTTGAGGGCGAACGTAGGACCGTGCTGTCCGGTCTGTCGGTCTGTTCAGGGACCGCGCCCAGTACGACTGTGCGTCCTTGGGGCGACTAAGCGGCCGATCTGCTCTCGGCGGTCGGAACCCTTCTTTTCGGGTCGGCACCCGGTACGCTAGGCGTCCTTGGGGCGGTGCAACGTTCGTTGTGGTTAAAGGTACAACCGAAGTTGATTGTACTTACGGTTAATGCAAAGTAGTTTCCGACTACGGCGACCACGCGCGACGGTCAATGATGATGCGGTCCGATAGATACGAGATGTTCGCCAGTTCCGCCAAGGCCATTTCTACTGTTCGGAATCGGTACGGTCGGCCTTTGTCGTCCATGACGTGGTGCTCCGTAGTGCCGTCCTGCACGGCCAGGGAAAAGCCCTTCCAGTAGTGCGCATACAGAATGACCTGCACGTCACCAGTGCGCGCTGGATCATCGCAGTAGTCTTGCAGGGCGTCGTAGCGTAAAGCCATCTTATGGTCCTTCTTGCGCAATCAATCAACGGCTCAGGTCGCCAGTGTCTGGATGGTTGATCCCATCCAGTCGATGGGCGTCCTTGGTCACTTCTGTGCTGCGCTGACTACGCTGTGGGACCTGTAGCGTTCTGTCCTGCGAGGGATCAAGGAACCGGACAATTTCCAGGGCGAGCGATTTGTCCTCTATGTCACCAGCGGCCAAGGCTTTCGCAATGTGCCCATAGCCATTTCTGATGGCACGTGAAACGCCGGAAAGCCCGCGTTGTTCCCGCTCGGCCGCTTTGGTGCTCTTACCACTCTTGGCGGCATGTCGCGTCGCCTGCTTGACCGTAGTGTGCGTGTTCGACCGTACCCTACGCGGTGTGGCGTTGGCCTCGATGCCTTGTTCACGCAGTGCCTCGGCGAAGCGCTCCCTCCAGCGTTGCAGGTCCGCTTTTCGTGGATTGAGCCGGCTGCCGTCGAGACCCAGCGCCTTAACGCAAAGGTGGCCGTGGGGATGGGCTTCATCGTCATGGATGGCGAAGACATACGCGTGGTTGGCGCCGAACTCCGTTTTCGCGAATGCACGGATAGCGTCATTCACTGCGCGTCGGTCGGTGCCGGGTGGCATGGACAGCACGATATTGAATGTTTCGCGGCGCGAGCCGTTATAGGGCAACCCGTACTGGCCGCTTTTCCATTCGTCGCGCACGTCCTGCACTGCCTCACGGCCAAGGATGATTTCACCGTCTTCGTTCTCCAACGCTACCAGGCCGTTGCGCGATATGTAGTCGAGGTGTGCTTTCACCTGCGCGATGCCTTTGCCGCCGCCGGAGATCTTCACCATGACTTCGGGCGCTTTGCGAGTGGTCAGCATCAACTTGTCGCGGACCCGAGCGCTGCCGGTCAGCAGCAGAGGCTTAGAGGGCGGCGAAGTGCGTGATCGCGTCACTGTGCGCTTTATGCCTTGGCTGGTCACGGGCTTGGTATAGATGCGTTCGCCCCAGTCCTTCAAAATTCCATCAATGACCAGACTCATTCCAACCTCCAGCGGTCAATGTTGGCGCGCATGATGTCTGCCACCCGCGCGGTGTGGGTTTTGATATGACGGGTCAGTGTGTCGATATGTTCAGTGGTTACCACCGTCTCCAGCGCGCGTCCTGCGTTCATATGCCGGGCGATCTGGTTCAGGTTGCGGCCGATGGCCAACAGCCGTGAATTCGATTCGCCCAGCGTCCGTAGCTCTGTCATGCCGAACTGTGGTTCCCCGCTGAGATTGGCCCGTATCAGGTGGATGACCCAGCGATTGGCGGACATGCCCTGCTGCAAGGCCAGTGCTTCGATACGGGCATATTCCGTCTCAGTCAGGCGGAGTTCCAAGCGGCGACGCGAAGTATCGGGCTGCTCATGTGTTGATGGAGTGGGCGAAGTTTCCGTTGGCGAACCGTTGAGAAGGCGGACAATGATCTGCCGCAGGCCGTCGCTGGGCGTGCTGCCTTGTCGAAGACAAAGTGCCTGCCAGCGCCGCTTCAGATCACCATCCAGGCGGATGCTGAGTGTGGTCTTGCGCGTCATTTCGGCATCCTTGTATGCAGCTCCAGTTGGGCTTTGATTTCTTGAAGCCGGGCTTGAGATTCAGCTTTGCTGAGTGGTGCTGATTCCGAAGCACGCGACATATCTTGGGTCGCTGCCAGGCGTTCCCTTCTGGTTGCTATCGAGATGCCAGCAGACGGCACGAATCCCCCTGTGCGGTGGCGTTCAAGGATTCCTTTGAAATAGGCGACCTTTGTCTTCCTGATGGTTCCGGGCGTCTTGATGGCTCCGTCCAGCTCGTCAAGCAATGCTTGCGCATCAACTGATTGGACGTCGGTAAGCAAGTTTTGGATCGACAGTTTCTCAGCGGGGACCAGCGCGGTAGGGTACTGAAGACCGTCGTCGGTCCTCGTTGTAGTAGTAGGGTTATAGATAGGGTTAGTGTTAGTAGTAGTGTTACCCGGCCCCCTGCCCATACCCTGGAGATAGGCTGTCGCTGCGGTATGCTCGTTGCTAATTGATTGATTTCTATGGATGTCTTTTGATTCGGCCGAAATGGACGTCCGGCCGTCGTCGGGGCCCGCATAGGGTGTCGATAGCCTATATGGACCGTATCCAAGGGCTTTGGCTACCGTATTGCGCAGCGGACCCTCGGTAGGCAGTCGATCGATAAAGTCATTCACGTAAGCGTCACGCCAGCCTCGGGGCAGTGCCGCTATTTGCTCGAGTGTCTTTTTCCTAAGGGTCGTTGCCACTGCCATCTTGGCGGAGTTGTGGTCCCACCAATCTTTGATCCAGATGTAATTCGCCTGCGGGTCAAAATCCAAGATGCCAGCATCGATGAGACGACGCATCACTGGCATCAGTTGTGAATCGGGGTCCCAGCCCATTTCTGAGGCTGCAACGCGAATAACGATTTCATAGGCGCCGATGACATTGCTGAATGGCGAGGTCAGGAAGTAGAACAGCGCATAGCGGTCTTCGACCGTGCAGCCTGACAGGCGATTTGAGCGCCATATCTGGTCGTTGATGGTTCTTTGTCGACTCATGAGCGAGGCCCTCGCGTAGCGGCCTCTGCGGGCGTGATTTCATCGTCTGCCGGTTGTTCCAGATTCAGGGCTTCCGTGATCTGCAACGTCCGAAAATAAACGCGGCGGCCGACCCGTAGCATGGCTGGTTTCAGCTTGCGCGAAAAGTCGGTATCGGTATAAAGCGCAACGCGGACACCATCGGGAGATCGGCCTAGCAAGGTGGCGACGTCAACGATGCTCATCAACGGTCCAAACCGTCCCAACAAATATTCTCCAGTAGTCATTCATATGCCTCACAAGTTCACCGTAGGTAATGCCAGTCTTTACCGTGAAGGCATGGATGTCAAACTTAAGTCATTGATTTTAAAGACCAAAATGGGGTGTCTATGAAAACCAAGATTAGGCATCGCCAAATGCCAAGATATGGCGCATTGGTGTTCTTGCGATGAAGCGATCAAGCAAAATTAATCTAGAAATCATGGGCTTAGGCGCGGTCAGAGATGTGCTCTGATTTTGGCGTCTGAAGCGTCGGTGGATAGGGAAAAATTTTGTGGAAAATTACCAACGATGTGAGCATGCTCACACTGTTGGCTCGCATTCGAAGTGATGGCACTAGGATCAGCGGATTACGTGTCACGCTGTAGGGAGGAGCCAAGTATCATGGGGCATGCATGACAAGTCGTTAGGGAGCTATATGGAATCTTGGAATGACGCCCGGTAATGTCCGAGTCCGGCGCTTTCAATTGAATGCCAACGGCCGTGATTTTGCGGTGGGTGACATCCATGGTCATTTTGGTCGGCTTGAGGTCGCGCTGGCTGCCGTAAAGTTCTCGCCAGAAAAGGACCGATTGTTTTCCGTAGGGGACCTTGTGGACCGAGGCCCTGAGTCAGCCGATGTTCTGAAATGGTTGGAGCGCCCTTGGTTTCACGCGATCTGTGGGAATCACGACCTGATGACGTGGCGACGGGCGATGGGCGATCCAATTCCGGATGTCGATCATCGCGTCCACGGCGGTGGATGGTTGGATGCCTGCGTTGGTGAGGTTCGTGAACGCATTGCGGCCAGCTTGAGCGCCTTGCCGCTGGCTATCGAGGTGGAAACGCCGAGTGGCGTGGTCGGTATGGTTCACGCTGACTTCCCGTATGACGATTGGCAGGCCATTCTCGGCGCTACCTTCAGTCCAGAGGACGAGGATGCCTGCCTATGGTCCGTAGATCGCTATCGAATGCAGTATTCCCAGCCTGTCCGCACTGTACGTGCGGTGGTCCATGGACATATGACGCTGCGCAAGCCTGCGCAGCTTGGCAATGTTTACTACATCGATACAGGTGGATGGCAGGATGCGGGGAGGTTTACGTTGCTGGACTTGCATACGCTTAAGTCGTGGCCGCGCTAGTTCCACTCTCCTACCTCTTAATACATGGCGCAGCCTCTAAAGGTCCGACATACGGGCAGATGAGAGAAGTGATCGGACAGGGCAAAAGAAAAGGTTCGTCGCCGACTTCTGGGGAAGGTTTCTCGCGTGACGTCTTCGAGATTACGCAATAGCAACCAGCGCGAGGACCTGATGATCTTGCGCGCCACTCCGTCGCCGCGTAGGTGGGGATGATTCGCTCAGGAAGACATAAGGCCGAGTTCGGCCAGTAGCGGTCAATCGCACTCGACCGATGTGATAACACCGGAGAGGAGATATCAAGAACGGGCCATCGCAGGGCTTACGTACGGATGCACTTTCACCAGTATTCGGCCAACTTCACGCGCTTGCTGCGGGGCTGATCGGCGACCAATGAACTTTCATTATCGGTGCCTCCGAATCTCAAGTGAAATCGAAAAATTCGGCCAATACAAGGTCGTTTCGCCTGCGATGCCGCCCGTCTACGCACACGGTTTCCAGTCGCTTGCCAATTCGCTGCAAAACGCCTAGCGGATCCTCTACACCGTCTGAACCAAAAATATCGTCATCGTCACAATGGTGGCTCGGCCACAAGGGCAAGGCCTGCACCCGCTCCGGGTCGAAATATTTGATGAAATTTCGAATAGCGGAAGCTGCGGTCGGTATATTTTTTAGCGGGTAAGGGTGCCGCGGACCATCGAAGCACCAACACCCATCGACCATCTTACCCTTTGTCTTTCCAATAAATTCACCTAGCATTTCTCCAGCCCTATTAGGCGAACTCAGGCGCCAATATAGCCGACGCTCGACACTGAGCCGGACGGCGTCACGAAGCCCCACGCTTTAGGTATTTCACCATTACTCCGAGCCGAGAATCATTGAACATTTACCGTAGCAAAGTGCTCTTTCCGAAATTCATACGCGTGGGGAGTATTCACAGAAGAAAACTGCGCAAAGCCGCATCATCTGCGGTACGTGGTGCGCAGTTCATCTAACGACGCGGACACCTGGCGCAATACCGGCCCCCAGGCTCGCGGCGCTGGCTGGCGAAAAAGGCGCATAGTTGGATACCAAGGCGAATCGGCGCGGCCGCGCAGCCAGCGCCAGTCCGGCGCGAATGGCAGCAGCACCCATACGGGGCATCCGAGCGCGCCGGCTAGATGAGCGGGCGAAGAGTCCACGGTCACCAGCACATCTAGCAGCGTAATGATTGCCGCGGTGTCGTCGAAGTCGCGGATGTCTTCGCGCAGCCGCAACAGCGACATGACCGCAGGCGGCCAGCCGGTTTCGGCGGCCGCCGGGCCCATTTGCAGGCTAATGAAGCTCGTGTCCGGTCGCGCCAGTGGCGCCAAATCGGCCAGCGCCATGGAGCGTTGCGCGTCATTGGGATGGCTGGGCCGGCCGGCCCACACCAGCCCGATCCAGGGCCGGGGCAACGCCGCCAGGCGCGCGCGCCAATGCGCTACCCGTTGCGGATCCGCGCGCAGATAGGCGATGCTGACGGGCAGATCGTGAAGGCGCAGTCCCAGGGCCAGCGGCAGGCTCATCAGCTCGCAGTGGCAATCGAATGCGGGCGGCACGGTGCCTGCGGGAATGATCAGGTCGAAACCGCCGCTGCGCGCGGCCAGCGCATGGCAGGCGGCGTTAACCTCCAGGATGACCCGGGCCCCGCTGCGCGCGCGAGCCAGGGCCACCAACCGCAGGAACTGGAACGTGTCGCCAAAGCCCTGTTCGTCGTGGATCAGCAAGGTCTGGCCCGCAATGGCCTGCCCTTCCCAACGCGGCTGCTGCATGGGGCGGCCCCGCATCACGGTATGCGGCATCTGATAGCGGAAGCGGTATTCGCGCCAGCCGGTCTCGAATTCGCCTTGCAGCAACAGCACTTCGGCCAGATCGAAACGGGCCCCCGCATCGCCTGGCGTGGCCGCCACTACCCTTTCCAGGATGACCCGCGCCTCATCGTCCCTGCCCAGCGCGCGCAGGGCCGCGATCCGTTGCCGCCAAAGCGCAATCGGACCGGTGCCGTCCGCCAGCGCCTGTTGCAGCAATGCCTCGGCGTCCGCGTGGCGCCCGGTCAGCAACAGGGTCTGAGCCTGCGCGTGCACGGCCTGAAAGGGCGCCAGCGCCGCCGGTTGCTGGGTGGCCGCGTACGTCGTTTCGAGGCTGGCGAGGATCTGGTGGGCTTGGGGCATCAGCGGGTCGACGTCGATGGCGCGCCGGACCGCGGCCAACGCCGCCTCATATTGGCCTTCGTCGCGCAGAAGCGCCGACAGGTTGCACAGCGCCAATACGTAGCGCGGGTTCAGCGCCAGTGCATGCTGGTAGTGCCGCAGCGCCTGCGCGTTGTCGCCCAGGAGCTTGCATGTGTTGCCCAGATTGTTGTGGGCTTCGGCGCTCTCCGGCAGCAGCGCGGCAACGCGTTGCAGGCATTGCAGGCTGGCGGCCAGTTGGCCTGCTTCCTGAAGGATGATGCCCAGGTTGTTCCACCCCTCGGCCAGATACGGGTCCACCGCCACGGAGCGCCGCGCCGCCCTTTCCGCTTCGTCGAGCAGGCCTTGCTGACGGCACATTTCGGCCAGGTTGCTGCAATAGAGGGCTGGCGCGGATGCGGGCCGGCAGGCCACCCGCAGGTGCGCAATGGCCAGGTCGGCCAACCCATAGGCATGCGCGATCACCCCCAGCAGATGCCGTGCGTTGGGCTGGTCTGGCGCACCTTGGAGGATCCGCAGGCAAAGCTGCTCGGCTTGGGGCGCCTGGCCCGCATTCCAATGCGCGTGCGCAGCCTGCAACGCCGCCGACAGCGTCAGCGGGGGAACAGCCGGATCGTTATGCTTGCCCACGCAAACAGCTCCACGGCGCTCAGGCGCGGCCAGAAAAGCGCAATTATCGCCGTAGAGCGGCGACGTGGTGCCAGACGCAAGACGGTGGGGCGCCGTGCCCAGGAACAGCGTGCTGGCCGCCCGCGCCAGGGGAGGTCGCCCGGCCAAATCGCCGAAATAGACGGCAAATTTCCCCGTTTTCTCTTGATCGACGGCATCGTAGACAAGTTATTAATTGACCCGGATTCACCCCACACATCAGCCGTCATTCCAGAAGCTTTGGTGCGCCTCTCTTGTGCAGGCGCGCTTTGGGGCCCGCGCTCGCCGCCGGCACACTGCCCGTGCACCCAGGAATGCCGCCATCGCCCCTGGAGAGCCCCGTTTTGAATCACACTTACCGGCTGGTATGGAATCGCAAGCTGCGCGTCTGGCAAGCGGCATCGGAATTGGCGGTGCAAGCGCGCGGCGGACGCTCGTCGTCAGGCGGGCGGGTCAGCGCGCGCGCGCCGCGCTATGCCTTGAGCGTGGCGCTGGCCATGGGGCTATCCAGCTTGAGCGCAGCGGTTCAGGCCACCTGTTCGCTGGTCGGCAGCAACGCCGTGTGCACCGGCGCCGCCAATCCGCTGTTTCCCGGCTACGCACTGGCTATCGACGGCACCGTCACGGTGGAGCAAGGCGCGACGGTAGGCGTTATACCGGGCGCAGGCGGCACGGCGATGAATCTGACCGGCAGCACCGTCACGCTGACCAACTCGGGCTGGATCGACCCGACCATTCTGGGCCCCTCTTCGGTCGTAGCGGCCGGGGTGGCCATGGGCAATGGTTCGGCCAACACCCTCAGCATCGTCAACACCGCGACGGGCACGATTGGGGGTGTCGTGGGGGGGGAAACCAGCCTGCCCGACCTGTCCAGCCTGGCCATCGCCGTGCACAACGGCGCGGGCGGCACGACCCGCCTGAGTAACGCAGGCTTGATCCGTAGCGACCCCCGCTCCGGACTGGGCATGGCACGCGCGGATATGCCGGTGATCGCCGCCTACGGCGGCGGCCAGGTGATGTTCGAGAACCTGTCCTCAGGAACCATCATCGGACGCATCGCGCTGGAAGCGGTCGCCACGTCCGGCCTGGGCCACAGCGTCGCCAATGCGGGCACGATCGTCGGGGGCATATCGTTCGGCCAGGGAAGCAACAACACTTTTACTGCCGTCTCGGGTTCGACGGTGTTGCGCGCATCGGGCACGGCGATGGCGGACCTGCCTGTGGACACAATTCCGGGGTTGTTCTTCGCACAGCCTGGCAGAGTCGATGGCGGCGCGGGGGCAAACAACACCCTGGTGCTGCAATCGGTGTTGCCGTCTGCCGG
Organism: Achromobacter anxifer; assembly: GCF_903652925.1. GTDB lineage: Bacteria > Pseudomonadota > Gammaproteobacteria > Burkholderiales > Burkholderiaceae_B > Achromobacter > Achromobacter anxifer. Next base: position 428,219 of record NZ_CAHLAR010000001.1, read on the forward strand.
CACGGGCAGCGGCGCGGGCGGCTCCCCGACCGAAATCTCGGGGGACATGTACGTCAATTTCGACAATCTGGTAATCAATAGCGGCACCTGGAACCTGACCGGCCCCGCCGTGGTGGGCAGCGCCGTCACCCTGAACAGCGGCCTGGCCAATATCACCAACAACGACGTGCTTGGCAGCGCGCAGATCACGGCAAATGGCGGCACCATCACGGGCCCGGCCAGCGGCCTGCTCCTGGACAACGATTTCGTGCTTGGCGCCGGTGGCCTGACCCTGGCGGGCAACAACGACATACTGCTGGACGGCACGATTTCGGGCTCGGGCGGCTTGACCGTAGCAGGGCCGGCCGTGGTCGTCATGAATGGCCCCAACACGTACACCGGCCGGACCACCATCCAGTCCGGCTCGGCACTGGATACCGGCACGCAAAGCGTGCGGGGTGACATCCTCAACAATGGCTACCTGATGTTCCGGCAAGACACGAACGGCACGTATGCCGGAGACATCTCCGGCGCCGGCGGCTTGGGTAAGTCTGGAACCGGCACCGTGACCTTGACCGGCGCAAACTCTACCGGGACCTCAGTCTCCATCATGGCGGGCACGCTGGCGATCGGCACCGGGGGCAGCTTGAGCGCCCCGGCGGTCTCTCTGTCCATGGGTAGCACCCTGGATCTGTCCGCCGCAGGCAACCAGACCCTGGGCGCGCTCCAGGGCAATGGGGCCGTCCAGCTTGGCGCCAGCACGCTGACCTTGGGCAGCAACGCCAGCTACAGCTTCTCGGGGATCATATCGGGCGCGGGTTCGCTGATCAAAACCGGCACGGGCACGCAGACGCTGTCGGGGGCCAATACCTTCGGAGGCAGCGTGGCGATCAGCGGCGGCACCCTGGCGCTGGGCGCGGGAGGCAATCTGGCTCCGGCGGCAGGCGTTACGGTGAACGCGGGCGGCACGCTCGACCTGTCCGCCGGTGGTAACCGGGCCCTGGGATTGCTCTCGGGCTCGGGCACGGTTGCGCTGGGCGCCAATACGCTGACCCTACAAACGGGCAACTTCGCGGGCACGATCTCGGGCACTGGCGGCCTGGACAAGGCCGGGCCCGGCGCGCTGACCCTGTCGGGCATCAACACCTACACCGGCCTGACCCGGGTGCTGATGGGCGGCACCCTGATGGCGAATGGCACAATCGGCGGCAGCGTCGCGGTGCAGGACAACAGCACACTGGGTGGCTCGGGCCGCATCAACCAAAACGTCACGCTGACCGGCGGCATGCTGCAAGCCACGCAAGGCCAGACGCTCACAATCGGCGGCAACCTCCTAATGGACGGCACCAGCCGCGTCAACGTCAGCCTGGGCGCGGCCTCGACGGGCGCGCTCGTTCAGGTGGCTGGAGACCTTGGCCTGAACGGCACGCTGAACGTTGCCGACCAGGGCGGCTTCGGGGCGGGGGTGTACCGGCTGTTTGACTATAGCGGCACACTGACCGGCAACACCATGAGCGTCGGCGCCACGCCCAGCGGCATCGACGCGAGCGACCTGCGCCTGCAGACCGCCGTGGGCGGGCAGGTCAACCTGCTGTCGACCGCCGGCGCGACGCTGAGCTTCTGGGACGGCTCCAACGCGGCGCAGCGCGACAATGGCCTGATCGATGGCGGCACGGGCGCATGGCGCGCCGATGGCATGAACTGGACGGATGGCGATGGCGCGATCAACGGCCGGTTCCAGCCCAACCCGACCTTTGCGGTGTTTCAGGGCGCTGGAGGCACGGTGACGGTGGATGACACCGCGGGCGCCATCGGCGTGACGGGCATGCAGATCGCCACCGATGACTATCGCATCGAGGGCGACCCGATCGCGCTGCAGGGCGCGGGCGGCGAAAGCATTATCCGCGTGGGCACGGGCATGGCCGCGAGCGCCGGCATGCGCGGCACCATCGCCTCCAGCCTGAGCGGCGCCAGCACGCTGGTGAAGTCGGACTTCGGCACGCTGGTGCTGGCCGGCAACAACACCTATACCGGCGGCACCGAAGTCCGCCAGGGCACGTTGTCCGTGTCCGCCGACGTCAATCTGGGGGCGACGGCCGGCAGCGTCACGCTTAACGGCGGGACGCTGGCCACGACCGCCAGTTTCGACAGCGCGCGCGCGGTGTCGCTGCTGCAGGACGGCGTCATCGATGTCGACGCGGGCACCACGCTGGGCCTGCAAGGCAACATCAGCGGCGCGGCCGACCTGCAAAAGCAAGGTGCCGGCACGCTGACGCTGTCCGGCGCCAACACCTACGGCAACACGCGCGTAGAGGCCGGCACGCTGGCGGGCAACGCCAGCGCCATCCGGGGCAATCTGCTGAACAATGGCACGGTCGTATTCGAAGAGGCCGCCGGCGCGTCTTACGCCGGTCAACTGACGGGCACGGGCAGCCTGGTAAAGACCGGTGCGGGCCAGCTGCAATTGCTGGGCGACAGCCAGGCATTCGCCGGCCAGACCCAGGTGCAGGCGGGCACGCTGCGCGTGGCCGACGCGATGGGCGGCTCGGCCAGCGTCACGGGCGGACGCCTGCAAATCGATGGTCTGCTGCGCGGTAATGCGGCCGCCAGCGGCACCGGTGCCATCGCGGGCGCGGGCACCATCACGGGCAACGCCGCACTGACCGGCGGCGTGCTGGAAGGCGCACAAGGGCAGATGCTGACCATTGCGGGCGACTTGTCGCTGACCAACGCCAGCCAGGTCAATGTCGCACTGGGCAGCGCCCCAAGCGGTGGCCTCTTCAGTGTGGGCGGCGATCTCACCCTCGCCGGCAGCCTCAACGTCGCCGACCAAGGCGGCTTTGGCGCGGGCGTCTATCGCCTGTTCGACTATGCCGGCAGCTTGACCAACAACAACTTGGCCATCGGCAGCGCCCCTGCGGGCGTGGACGTCGATGCACTGACCGTGCAGACGGCCGTTGCCGGCCAGGTCAATCTGGCCTCGACCGCCGGCGCCGCGCTGGGCTTCTGGGATGGCGGCAACACCGCGCTGCATGACAACGCCGCCGTCGATGGAGGCGGGGGCACATGGCGCGCCGACACCCTCAACTGGACCAGCGTGGACGGCACGCTCAATGGCGTGTTCAAGCCGAACCCGACCTACGCCGTGTTCCAGGGGCAGGCCGGCACCGTGACGGTCGATGACACGGCGGGTGCCATCGGCGTGACCGGCCTGCAGATCGCCACAGATGGCTATCGCATCCAGGGCGACTCGATCACGCTGCAAGGCGCGGGCGGCGTCAGCATCGTCCGCGTGGGGACGGGATCGATCGCGGATGCGGGCATGACCGGCACCATCGCGTCGTCGCTCGAGGGCCACAGCACGCTGACCAAGACCGATTTCGGCACGCTCGTCCTGGCGGCGGACAACACCTACACCGGCGGCACCGACATCCGCCAGGGCACGCTGTCCGTGTCGCGCGACGCCAACCTGGGCGCGGCCTCGGGCGGCCTGATGCTGAGCGGCGGCATGCTGACCACGACGGCCAGTTTCGACACCGCCCGCGCCGTCAAGGTCTCTGCCGCCAGCGGCCTCGCGGTAAGCGCCGGCAGCACCCTGGGCCTGGGCGGGGCCATCACCGGCAATGGCGAACTGACCAAGTCGGGCGCGGGCACTTTGCGCATCTTCGGCAGCGGCAGCGCGTACACCGGCAACCTGCTGGTCGAAGCCGGCACACTGGACATCGCGTCGGCCGCCACGCTGGGGGGCTCCCTGGCGGTGTCCAGCGGCGCGCAACTGCAAGGCGCGGGCCAGGTCGGAACCACCACCCTGCGCAGCGGCGCCATCCTGGCCCCGGGAAACCTGGGCGGCGTCCTGACGGTGGCGGGCGACCTGACCTTGCTGCCGGGCTCCACCTACCAGGTGGCGGCGGATCCCGCGTCGTCCGACAGCGCGCGGGTAGCTGTCACAGGCGCCGCCAACCTGGCTGGCTCTGTCGTTCATATCGGCCCCGAGGGCGGTTTCGACAACACGCGGCAATACACGATCCTGACGGCGGGCGCCATCAATGGCCAGTTTGATACCGTGTCGTCCAATTACGCCTATCTGGCTCCCACGCTGCAATACGCCGCGCAAAACGTCACGCTGCAACTGGAGCGCAAGCAGGTGCCGGTCAATCCCGTCGACCCCGCCACGCCGCCACGCCCTATCGCCTTCGCGGATGCGGCGCAAAGCAGCAATCAACGCGCCGTGGCCAATGCGCTCGACAGCCTGCCCGCCGGCAACCCCTTGCATGAGTATGTCCTGACCTTGCCCGAAGGCGCGCCGCCCGCGGTCTTCAACAGCCTCTCTGGCGAAGCGCACGCCAGCGTGGCGTCCAGCCTTATGGGGGCCAGCGCCGCGACGCGCGCGCTGCCGCTGTCGCACCTGCGCGCCAACCTGAACGCCGGCATGCGTGCTGGCGCGCCCACGGCACAGGCCGGCGGCACCTTCCCCGCCTCCGCCCTGCCCTCATCCAACGCGCAGCCTGCCTGGGCCGAAGTCGTGGGCAATTGGCAAACGCTGCAAGGCGATGCCAACACGGCGCAGGTCCGGCAGCATACGGGTGGCGTCTTTGCGGGCGTCGATCACGCCGTGGGCAACGGCTGGCGCCTGGGAGGCGCGCTGGGCTACACAGACAGCAAGATCCGCGTCGATGGCCGCGCATCGCAAGCCGACGTGTCCGGCTACAGCGCCAGCGTGTACGGAGGCAAATCCTTCGCAGCCGGCGCGGGCAAACTCAACCTGCTGGCCGGCGCGGCCTACACCTGGCACGACGTCAGCACCGAACGCCATGCCACCGTGTCCGGCATCGAGCAGAAGCTAACCGCGGATTACGGTGCCAGCACGGCCCAACTCTTCACCGAACTGGGTTACGCGATGCCGCTGTCCGAACGCGCCAGCATCGAACCATTCGCCGGCATTGCCTGGAGCAATCTGCGCTCGCGCAGCTTCTCGGAATCTGGTGGTTCAGCCGCGCTGCACGGCCAAAGTAGCAGCGACAAGCAGACCAGTTCCACGCTGGGTCTGCGCGCCCAGACGGCCTTCATGCTGGGCCGCGCCGAAGGCCGCTTGCACGGCACGCTGGGCTGGCGCCACGCCTTCGGCGACGTGGCGCCTCAGTCAACCCTGGCGTTCGACGGCGGTCAGGCCTTCACCGTGTCCGGCACACCAATCGCGCGCAACGCGGCGCTGGCCGAGCTGGGCGCCGAAGTGGCCATGTCCGCCAACGCCGCGCTGGGCCTTTTCTACAGCGGGCAATATGGCGGCGGCAATCGAGAACACACCGGTTCCTTGACCGTGCGCTGGCGCTATTGATTCGGGGGAAAGACAGGAGAAAAGACACCAAGGGCGCCGTCCTTTGGCGGCCATCCATTGATCGAGGTGCGGCAAGGTTCAATCTTCGACTGAAGAAACGTTCCCCGTCGGGCCGGCAGCGATGGTCCAGATGCGCTCATAGTCAGCATGCCGCGCGCCGTCAAGCCCCTTGCCGTTCTAGTGAATCGTCCCGGCTTTCGCGGAGGCCATTTGGATAAATTAAACCGGCCTCGTCGACAGGCTTGCCGAGTTGGTTGCAGCTCTTGGCCTAAGCCCCATTTGCAGGCCCACGCTAGTACCGCAATACTATTGCAAGCGTTATCGAAGGCGCTCACCATCGCCCTTCCGCCCACCATTCTTTTGGAGGAACGGCAATGCATCCCGATGACATCGAAAAGCTCGGAGCGCAAGCTGCTCGCGACGGCTTTACTTTGTGGGATTGCCCTTACTTACTATCGGGCAACCGAAATGCCTGCCCACACTGGCGAAACCATTCCGAAATGGCGAGAAAAGGTTGAGGCATGGGAACGCGGCTGGCGAAAGCGCAGCGCGGTCGTATTAGTGGCCGCCCAAGCGAGTGCATATTTCAGTCACCGCGCAGATCTCCCCGCAGATAATCCTCCGACCCGTGCCAGGGTCCGGTAAGCCGACGCCCCAACGCTAACCAGTTGGTCACACTCTTCCTCGCGCACTTTCGGTTTGACCGCCACGATGCAATCGGCGAACTCGGTTAGCACCCTCCCCAATCGTCAAGGTTGCGATAAGGAGCAGGCGACCATTTTTGCAAGAAGCTCGTCTCGTAGCATTACGAACACCTCTGAGTTGTCAACCATGCACACCGCGGCAATTCGGATGCCCGAGTACGTCGATATTCGACTGGCGTGCCCGCATCGCTGCAGCGCCATGGTGCACGAGCACCTCTATTCATTAATGATTGGGAACAGCACTTGCTGAAAGACACGTTCTTACAAGGAGGATTCGCATGTCAGACGATCTAACGAACCGGGGCGGCCAGAAGCGGACGTCGATGAAGCACCACCGACAGTCCGCTTCGAAGGGGTTAGCCGCCGTCCAGTTCTCGCTATGACAGGAGAATTCTTGACGGCTTGAAGTGGCTACGTCATACGAAAGCTGGTTTGTCGCCGTCGGTATTGGGTTTGTTCACACCCACGTTGGCCCTTACCAAGGTATCGGGATGCTCAATCAGTTTTGTCACCAGCGCCGCTACGCTCTTGCGCGAGACTTCGGTGCCCCTGAAAAGTTCATCGCGACCGGTAATCTCGTAGTCCACCTCATCCTCGTCCTGCAGCCACGCAGCACGCAGGATGGTGTACTCGATATCGGAGGCCTCAATCAGATCTGCCGACTGGCGGTACGGCGGCAGATACTGGCCGATCTCCTTGCGGTTCCACTCGCCAAACTTGCCCGGAACTTCGTCGTAGATGCCCAACGAGTTGACGAAGATCAGGCGTTTGACGCCCTTGGACTTCATCACCGCAAGGACGTGGGCAGTCTGTTTGTCCACGTCGCCCGCCAGATTGGCGTAGACCACGTCCTGTCCTTCCATAAGCTGGGGCAGCAGTTTCTTGTCCATCACATCGCCGATGGCGATCCTGGCATTGGAGGGTTCGTTGCTGGTCAGCTTCTTGGGATCGCGCACGAGCAGAGTTTGCTCGACATCCTGGCACTCGCCCAGCATCTGCACGGCATGGCGAGCGATCTGGCCAGTTGCGCCCAGGATCAGTACTTTGGTTTTAGCTTTGGTCATGATGTAGTTCTCCAAAACAGATCGGCCATGCCGTTCCGGGCAGGGCCGATGGCTGTTTCATCTTCAGAAGGAGCCGGGCTGGGCCTTACAGGTTTTGCTGATAGAAGGGGATCAGCTTGGCCAACGCCTGACCGACAGGGCCCGGTTGGTCGTACAACTCGTAGTGCGAAGCACCCTCGACAACGACCAGTTCCTTAACCTTCGATGCGGCGCGCGCGTAGATCTCCAGCCCATCGCGATAGGCACCAAAGCCGCCCGGCTTGTCGCCGACCACCACCATCATCGGCGTCGTCAGCAGCGTCTCGGCCAGATGGAAGGCATCCCAGGCGGCAGAGGCAGCGCGGCGCGAAAACAGCGCGCGCGTGCCGGCGTTGTCGTTGATGCAGCGGTTACGGTAGTAGTCCGTGGCACCGAGTACATCGACGTCCGTGATGCCCGCCTGGGCAACCGCATCCATCGAAGGCGGAACGAACAGGTCAACCTTGAGCGCCTCGCCCCGAGCCTCTGCGGTGCGTTGCCGGGCCACGGCCTCCATCTGGCCAATCGGATCGAAGCCGCTGAAGCCTTCGCGGCACAGGCGGCCGTAGTTGACGCCGGTGATGCTGACCAGGGCCTTGATGCGACGCTCGATCATGGTCGCATTGATGGCATAGCCGCCACCGCCGCAGATGCCCAGCACCCCGATGCGGCCGGCATCCACATAAGGCAAGGTAACCAGGTAGTCCGTGACCCGACTGAAGTCTTCTACGGCCATCGCCGGGTCTTCGATGTAGCGGGGCTCGCCGCCGCTCTGGCCTTGCGTGCTGCGGTCGAAGGCGATGACGACAAAGCCGGCTTCTGCCAGTGCCTTGCCATAGACATTTCCAGCGGTCTGCTCCTTGCAACTGCCGATGGGGTGGGCGCTGATGATGGCCGGGTACTTCTTGCTCTGGTCGAAGTTGGGTGGGAAATGCAGATCTGCTGCTATATCCCAGTAGGTGGTCTTGATCTTGACGCTTTGCATGAGGGCTCCTTGTGGCCGCTGATTGGCCGCTGAGTGGAAATGGCCTGGTCATTGCCCTCCGGAGGCGTGCGGCCAAACACCGATGGATGAACTGTAGGCCGATCATTGGATTTCTCATAGCCATCAATCCGTAATACAGTTGTATTTTGAAATTGACAATTAGAATCCTATGGATCCGTCTCTGCTTCCCTCGCTGGCCTGGTTCGCCCATGTGGCCCACCACCGCAGCTTCACCAAGGCAGCGGCGGAAATGGGCGTCTCCCGCGCCAACCTGTCACAGAACGTGAAGGCGCTGGAGCGCCGCTTGAACGTCAAGCTGCTGTACCGCACGACGCGTGACATGTCGCTGACCGAGGAAGGCCAGCGCCTTTATGACGTGTGGTATCCGGCCCTGATCGCCGTGGAGCGCACGGTGCGCACCATGCATGACGCAGGTGACGAACCTTCGGGCCTGGTGCGCGTCAACACCTCGCGGGTGGCAGCCAAGACCCTGCTGGAGCCGCATCTGGGAGAGTTCTGTATGCGCTACCCCAGGCTGCAGCTGGAATTGGTCATGGACGATGCGCTGGCCAACATCGTGGCCGACGGCTGTGATGCAGGCATTCGCATCGGCGAGAGCCTGGCCGAGCATATGGTGGCTGTACCGATCACTCCGGCGCTGGAAATGGCGGTGGTGGCGACACCGGCGTACTTCGAGCAGCATGGGGTACCAAGTACTCCGGCTGATCTAGCCCATCACAACTGCCTGCGTTTCAGGCAGACGAGCGGTGCGATCCATGCCTGGGAGTTCACCTCGCCCGAGGCGGGTGGACACACCTTCATGGTGGAGCCAAAGGGCCGCATCATCACCAATGATGATGATGGGATGATCCGCGCCGCCCTGCAAGGGGCGGGCCTCATGCAGCACATCGACATTGCGGTGCGGCAGCATCTGGACTCCGGGGCGCTGGTGCGGGTGCTGCAATCCTGGTGTAAGCCCTTCGCGGGCTTTTACATCTATGCCCCGACCCGGGCGCAAATGCCTGCCAAGGTGCGGGCATTGATTGATTTTCTGGTCGAGAAGCGCGAGAACATGGCGGCCCTGCAGCAACCGCCTTCCAAAAAGCAGAGAGTGCGCTGAGCGACGCTCCCAGTCGTCATTGTCAATCTGAACTGAATACTGTTGTATAGATTGGAAATCTTGGCGTGCGGTCGCTTTGGCCTCAGATTGGAAGCCTTGTGACCTTCTTTTCTAAGCGCCTGCGCTGCGCCGAGACTTCTCCATGACTTCCAAATGCACCACCCTATTCCAAACCTTTGCCTTCGACAACGGCCTGACACTTCGCAACCGCGTAGTGATGGCGCCCATGACCACCTGGTCTGCCAATCCCGATGGCTCCATCTCGGATGCTGAACTGGACTACTACCGCCGCCGCGCCCAGGGGGTGGGCATGGTCATCACCGGCTGCACACATGTAGCGGAGAACGGCATCGGATTCACTGATGAGTTCGCCGCCTATGATGACCGCTTCATTCCCAGCCTGCGCCGATTGGCGGAAGCTGCCAAGAGCGGCAGCGCTCCAGCCGTCCTGCAAATCTTCCATGCAGGCAACAAGGCGGTGGTGGAGGCTGTGCCTGGCGGCGAACTCGTGAGTTCCAGTGCGGTCAATGCGCTGGCTGCCCCCTTCAACCGGGGCGACGTGACGCCCCGGGCCTTGTCGCATGTAGAGGTATCGGAGATGGTGCACGCCTTCGGAGAGGCCACCCGCCGTGCGATCGAGGCTGGGTTTGATGGCGTGGAATTGCATGGCGCGCACGGATTCCTGCTGCAGAACTTCTTCTCACCGCGCTACAACCAGCGCGATGATGAGTGGGGTGGCTCGCAGGACAAGCGCATGCGCTTCGCGCTGGCCGTGATCCGGGAGGCCAAACAGGTGATTGCAACGCATGCCAAGCGTCCGTTCTTACTCGGCTATCGCATCTCGCCCGAGGAGCGCGAGGACGGTGGCTATCGTGTGCCGGACATCTGCAACCTGGTAGATGCGCTGATCGCCGAAGGCATCGACTATCTGCATGTTTCTCTGAACGACGTTCTGGGAGCTCGGCCGCTCGGCACGGATACCCGGCTCACGGTGGAGCAGTTGATTGCGCACGTAAGTAACCGTGTACCGGTCTTGGCGGCAGGCATGCTACGTACACCCGAGCAGGCCCAGGCCGCCCTGAATCTGGGGCTGTCGCTGGTGACCGTGGGTAAAGGGTTGGTGATGAACCCCGATTGGGTGGGATTGGCAGAGTCAGGCTGTGGTTTTCAAATCCGCCAGGAGTTGGACCTCAATGAGCGCGAAAAGCTGTCTATCCCTGACGGCTTGTGGCAGGCTATCGCGGCAGCGCCAGGATGGATTCCAACAGGGGAGCTGGCCCCGCAGGTCAGCTAGTTTCAACGAGCTAACCGCATCCATGCGTGCGTGTGTGCGTGCTTGTAGACCAAAGCGCTGATTCGATGCTTTTCCGCGACTGGCACCGCCATCCTTTCCGCTCAAATAAAAATCAACGAAATTGACTTTCGACAGCACGAAAGAACCGGAGGATGCAGAAGATCAAGCGCCGATGCTCATCTTCGGCGCTCGCCGAAATCGAGAATATCACTATCGGCCGCGCACCCTGTCCCTCGCCTACCTCCGCGTCATCGATTCCAACTTCGATCTGCGCAAGAATCTGGGAAGCTTGTAAAGATTGGTGGATATCCGCTTTTCCTGCCCATCGTTGCCAAGCTTCTCGAAGTTCCAATGGCCACAATGTGGTCATTGCAAACTCGTCATTTCGAAGTGTCAGATCCAATCTGCTTAAGCACTGATTCTCTTCGATTCTCGCTTTAATACACAAGATTCTGAATATGCCGTCCTCCGCGCCTAGATGCTCGGAAAGCACACGAAAGCCGTCTTCTAAAAGATCGCCAGCTTTGATAACTTCGAATCCTCGCCGCGCGAGGCCACGCGTTTCTTGAAATGATGTCCGCATTCCGACAACCTCGACAGATCACTTTATTAAGCGCAATACATACGTCCTAGGAGTGGCTTGGAATCAGTTCGAGGGCAGCGCCTTATGGATTGGACGAACTAGACTTACTGCGCTTATGCGAGGCTGATGCAGTGCACGAGCAATAGCGCAATGCGAGCGGCCGTTTGCCATAACCACAGTTTCAACAGCCTGTCGGCAAATAGGCGGCGTGTGGCCTCATAGAAACTTGCTGGACCACAAGCTAAGAACAGCAGTACCAAGCAGGCCGTGAATTACCAGGAACCACACCTGAGCTTCGATTGTTTGTACGGCTCCTCACACTCACAACACTCGGGCTTCCTGTGCGCATTGTTGTAGAAATGATACCCCTTGTTGCCCTTCAAAAAAGTTACATATCGGCACACTAACCCAATCGGAACCTTACAAACAGTTGAATTTAAAGAATATTTTCATATTAATGAACATACAAAAATACAGAAGTGAATGACATTCACCAATTTAGGGTAAACCCTACCAATAGAATTCGTTGATGCATTAATTATTCCTCTGTGCACTGCAACTTATGCGGACTAGACGCAGATGGACGAGACAACTTCCTATCTTCCTCAATGTATTTGAGGTTGCCCTGGATTAGCAGGGTTAGAAGGAAACGAGCAAGTACAGTTCTTTCTTTGATGACGAAAGCATTACCGAAACGCAATGCTCGAGGGGAAAAACTCGTCTGTTGCGCATCAAACTGTGGGCAAAGAGATAACAATCCAATGGGAATTAACTGCGCCCTCTAACCACTGATCGTTATACGGCATTGTGGGGAAAATCCCTCCGACCGGGTTGATCAAGATAATGATCATCCTCTAGCCTCGTCAACCTTGATCAGAGGCGATCCTAGATGGCGAACGCAATGCTAATCGGCAATCAGTTTTGGACGGAAATGGCATTGCGCGAGGTTGTGAGTCAGCGGCCAGTCCCCTTTGCCACCTCAAGAAACTCGTACGGCTGACTGGCTGGCCGGAACTTCGCATGAAGAATACCGCACTGAGGCTCTGGCTCAGCAGCGTCGCAATGCCGCCATGCGAAACACGCGGAGAAAAAGCGCCTTGATCATTTCAAACGAGAATGTAGAGCTCTGGAAAATTCTAGAACATCTCCCTACAGAGGTGGTGTGGCTCAATCCAAGCTTACGTTGCAAATACGCTAATCTTCCCTTCAGCGATGTCTGCGGATTGTCGCAGCCTGAGCTGAAGGGGCAGCCCGTTCTAGGAGCATTACCCACGGAATGGCAACTCGCGCTTCTACCTGCCATCGAAAATGCCATTAACGGAAGAAGGTCGAGCGTCGAGTTTACGACTCAAAGCTCGCAGGGCGTCACAATGCACAAGCAGGCGGCTGTACTGCCGCAGCCGCGCGGGGAGCAAAGTTCCCAGTGCGACGTTTTGATATTAGTATCAGACCATACTGAGTCCGCCATGATGCGGCAGGCTCTGCGCACTTCAACCGATGCACTCGCAGATCTCAAAATCGCGTTGGACGCACACGCGATTGTGGCGGTGACGGATTCGCGAGGAATTATTACGTCCGTCAACGATAAGTTCTGCGCTATTTCGCAATTTCCGAGGCACGAGCTAATCGGAAAGACGCACCGCATCGTCAACTCTGGGATGCACCCGCCCGCCTTCTTCCGCGAGCTTTGGACAGCTATCTCTAGTGGGAAGATTTGGAGCGGGGATATTTGCAATCGCGCAAAAAATGGTTCCATCTATTGGGTGCAAACCACAATAGTCCCCTTTCTCAATACCTCCGGCAAACCGGTTCAGTACATCGCCCTGCGGGTCGATGTCACGCAGCGAAAACTTCTAGAAGAAGAGAGTGCTCGGCGCGCCTCGCTCGACGACCTGACCGGCATGCCAAACCGCCGGCTCATGAAGCAACGCCTGCAGGAAATGAAGATAGCCTGTTCTCGGACAGGATCGTTTGGCGCCTTGATGTTCTTGGACCTAGACAACTTCAAGGAGGTCAACGACACGCTCGGACACGAAAGCGGCGACGATTTGCTTATGCAGGTCAGTCAGAGGTTGGTGACCATACTCGATGACGCAGATACCGTCGCCCGTACTGGTGGAGACGAGTACGTCATTATTGCGGGCAATATGGGCCCCACAGAAGAGACTGCTGCCAACAGGGCTACTGCTCTAACGCAGGAAATACTTGAAGAATTTAAGCGACCATTCTATCTCCACCACGCAGAGGTTTATTCCTCCGCGAGCATTGGAGTGGTCTTGTTCTGCGACGACTCCATCTCCGACAGTGAAATCCTGAAGCATGCAGACATGGCGCTATATCAGTCGAAACAGCGCGGAAAAAATCAGTCGAGCCTTTTCGATCCCCAGCTCCAACAGCGCGTGCTGGAACGCGCCTCCATCCTATCCGATTTGCGAAACGCGACCGCGAATGAACAATTCCGGCTCTTTTACCAACCCGTCGTAGATATAGAAAGCAAGGTCATCGGTTATGAAGCGCTAATCCGTTGGTTCCATCCAACCCGGGGCGTAGTAATGCCCAACGACTTCATTCCCCTGGCTGAACAAAGTGGCCTTATTGTCGAGATTGGGACATGGGTTCTCCACAACGCGTGCGCACAATTGGGGCGATGGAGGGAAGGCCCTGAGAGCGCGCACTGGACGCTCGCTGTGAATATATGCGTCAGACAGATTAGAGATCCAAATTTTTTCTCAATCGTCACTCGTCTGATTGAGCAATATGGGATAGAACCCAGCCAGCTACGGCTTGAATTGACTGAGTCGATGTTTCACTCTCGCCCGGAACAGCTTGTGGAAATGATGGCCAAGCTCAAACAGATTGGGATTCGATTTTCGATGGATGACTTTGGCACGGGCTACTCCTCCCTCGCATTTCTCAAGGAAATGCCGTTTGACCAACTCAAGATTGACAGAGCATTCGTGACCGACCTTATGACTCATTCGAGAGGTAAGGCCATTGCGCAGATCATCCTTGACCTCGCCTATGCGTTGGACTTGCATGTTGTGGCGGAAGGCGTGGACTCGATCGAGCAGTTCCAATTCCTGAAAGAGCATGGCTGCCAAGCCTTTCAAGGATATTTCTTTGGCCGACCGGAGCCGCTACATGATGGATCCATGGCGCGATGACCCGTTCGGCAACCAAACGTAAGTTGGTCTGGACCGAACTCGCAGCGCACTGCCAATCGAAATCTCCTACTACAACGACCGCGCTGCATCCGCCAAATTCAGATGGTCAGCAACTCCGGAACTTTCGCGGTGTGCCGCCGTTAACACTAGTTCCGACCGAGACGTTCGTATCAATGCTAAATGACAATATCCGCGTACGCTGGCCGAAATTGAGCCACGAACTCGTACAGCTTGAGCATGTCCTCACATTGAAAGGACCGCAGGCGCAACTCCTCGTGCCTCAACACTTAGTTTATCCGGTAGCGGCGAGCATGACTGACCTGCGTAATCGTGGTGTCCATTGCGAGCCAATCCTTTCGTCAATCCGTGTCGATACAGCGCACTCAAATAAACAGATTGAATAGAAACTCCTTGTCACAGGAATATCGACATGAAGCGCCCAGAGGCCGCCCTATTTGATCAAGAGGTGATCAGTGAGTAAATAACGAATAAGTCCATTGAAATCAGTCGGATTCAACCGCACTTTCCCGCGCAGGTGGCTAAAACTCTTTTAGGGTCAAATTATGATAGAAAAAATACGCATCCGTACCGGGCTCGCTTGGGCCTTAGGGCTTTTCTTTGTTGCTTTGATGACCTCCACGCTCTTAGCGTCGTATGACTCAATGAAGTCGTACGAAGGCGTACGGCAGCTAAATCTTGTGTCCGTCGAACAGGTCGACCCGTTGTATGAAACGTATGGGCTTCTACTGAGATCCAGGGTTGCACTTGCGGGAGGGTTCGTCGAAATGACAGAGGGTCAGATGGATCGCTCCAGGGTGAGTTTGGAGCGCGCGACTGCGTTTCTTCATCAGGCGAAAGATTTTATCGAAAAATACATGGCAGTACCAAAAAGCGACGAAGGCAACCGTAGGGCGGGGGAAGTCGAGCGCACGTATAAAGCATACTCGGCAGCTATCGAAGGACAGGCTCAGGCCTTGGGAGCACGCTCCTCCTCCCAATATATCGCAGCGAATCTTCAGGCTCGCGAGGCGAATATCAACTTCGAGAAAGCAATGCGCCACTATTTCGAGCGCACTCAGGCGGTCAGTGAACATGAGCTGACCGATGCCGAACGTAGATATGACACTAGCCGGTTGGTCACTGTAATTCTCATCCTATTGGCCCTGAGCTTGGTGACGGCCTGTACCGTGTTTGTCCGTCGCGGTGTTCTGCAGCCGTTACGTAATGCTGCCTTGCAGTTCGACCGAATTGCACAGGGAGATCTTAGCGCCCATATCGCGCTGCGCTCCAAAAATGAGATTGGTGAGTTATTGACGGCCCTACGCCGTATGCAAGAAGGATTGAGCCGCACCATATCGCATGTGCGTCATGCCGCGCAGGAGATTGACATCGGCTCAGGCGAAATTGCGTCCGGAAATACCGACCTTTCTTCTCGGACAGAACAGCAGGCAGCGTCGCTGGAAGAGACGGCGGCGAGCATGGAGGAGTTGGCGTCAACAGTGAAGCAGAATGAGGAGAATGCTCAGCATGCCAATCAGCTTGCTATGCAAAGCAGTGGAGTTGCGATGCGCGGTGGCGAGGTCGTAAAGCAGGTTGTTAATACTATGCATGACATCTCAACCAGTTCACAAAAGGTAGCGGAAATCATAGGTGTGATAGACAGCATCGCGTTCCAGACCAATATCCTGGCCCTGAATGCAGCAGTTGAAGCGGCACGTGCTGGAGAACAAGGGAAAGGCTTCGCGGTGGTCGCTAGCGAGGTGCGCTCGCTAGCGCAACGTAGCGCCCAAGCGGCAAAGGAAATCAAGCAGCTAATCGACGAATCCGTCGCAAAGGTGGAGATTGGCTCGGCCCAAGCGGAAGAGGCAGGAGTCACGATGCAAGAGATTGTGGGATCTGTGCAGCGGGTCACAGACATCATGGGCGAAATCTCCGCCGCCTCGGAAGAACAGGCCAGCGGCATCAACCAAGTGAACGTTGCCGTATCGCAAATGGACGCAGTGACACAGCAGAATGCGGCACTTGTCGAGCAGGCGGCTGCCGCAGCCTCCTCGCTCAAAGATCAAGCCGGGGCCCTCGTGAGTGCAGTCGCCGTCTTCAAGCTCCCTTCGGCGCACGTCATCGATGCCCCCGAGGAGATCTCGGCGGCGGTTCCAGGCCATCGGGTTGCGGAACTCTCGATGCGTTAGGCGGCTCTGGGTTCATCGTCCTACACCCGATGAACCCCCGCGCCTCTCCTAGGAACACAGCTGAACACGGCCTGCGGCCGCAACGGCAACGCAGGTCGTGTCCTCCGTACCAACTCGTGGGCGTCGTCTTCCGCTGCAATCCCATACTTTCAATCCCTCGCACTAATGGTCGGACATGGACTTTTCAAGACTTCCTCAGCTGGCGACCTTCGTCCAGATCGCATCTCATCGGAGCTTCACTAAGGCCGCAGCCGAATTGGGAATAAGCAGAACGGCGGTCTCTCATAGCCTCGCCTCATTGGAAAAACGACTAGGCGTGAAGCTACTACAGCGGACCACACGGGACATGTCGCTCACAGATGCAGGAAAGCTGCTCGTCGAACAGCTACGCCCCGCACTCGCGGCCATTGATTCGGCGTTGCACAATATCCACGCCACTCAAGAGACACCGTCCGGGATTTTGAAGGTCAATACATCCCGTAGCGCGGCAAAATACTTTATCGAGCCCCATATGGGAGAATTCCTCGATAGATACCCCTTTTTGAGTATAGAACTCATCATGGACGATGGATTGGCGAACATCGTTGCCGAGAGCTGCGATGCAGGCATTCGCCTCGGGGAGAGCCTAAGTCCCAACGTAGTAGCCGTACCCATAACCGAAATGATGGAAATGGCAGTCGTCGCCTCGCCTGAATATTTGAAGCAGCATGGGACTCCTAAAACCCCCGCCGATCTCGCTACACACAATTGCATTTCGTACCGCCAAACTACTAGCGGTCTAGTCTTCAATTGGGAGTTCCATGAGCTGGGCGACGATGGGCGAGCGTTCACAATAACCCCCAATGGGCGCCTGGTAACAAACGATGATGAGTGTACGATACGCGCAGCATTACAAGGCCGGGGGGTAGCTCAACATATAGACTACGCAGTTCAGCAACATGTTGCGCAAGGTACGCTGGTGCGAATTCTGCGTTCTTGGAGCAGGCCTTTCCCAGGATTCTATCTATATACCCCCTCGCGAGATTTGCTTCCTCAGAAAGTCAAAGTATTGAAAGACTTTCTGATAGAAAAGCGTGAGGAGCGCTCTTCGAGTCAACGTTAACGAGGAAGATCGGTGCGAAGTACCGTTGACATACACTGAAACCCATCCAATTTTTTTCAAAGCTACTACGCCTGATGCAGTAAGATATTTCGCGCAAAGCAGCGGCTGGGCGCTGGTTGATATTCAGTGAACTCGTCGCGTAAATGCGATGGTGACGTTACACATGAAGATTACCAACGAATGGCTACTTCACTGGTAGACGGTCCGCGGCGCCTATACGAAGCGGCAGCTCGCTTTGTTGAACGTCTGCTGGCCCCCTAGGCGCGGCTGGAAACATGACGTTTTAGGAAAGGAACTCCCGGATACCGGTGCGCGCGAATTCGAATTAGCTTCCGGTAGAGTGACGGACATAGCAATCTGATCCGGCTGCTGAATATCTCATGTGCCTCGGGAGGTACTCGCGAAGATGCTGGCAGGAATTCTGACATTCCACGACCACAGGCCCACGTGACGTGTCTATCCAAACGCCCGCCTTCCAGCCATTTCTTGCCCTCTCTATGATCGCATCGAGGCCGAGCTGGCCGGCAGCTTCAGCTGCCGCCTCTTTCGCACGCTGATCCAAGTACTTTCCGGAGCCCGCCGCATTTTCCCGCAGCATACGCGAAAAACTGTAAACCGAGCGGTGAGATCGTTAGTACAGCCGGAGCATCACAGCACACCATAAGCTGCTCGCTATCTCGGCATCAAGGTCGACGATGCTCTTGAGATGGAAGAGCAAACCGAGGTTTGATGCGTCCTGGCCCGCGAACGGTCGCTTGTCGAACATTGCATGCGACACTGATTGATCCCGTCAGCTCAAAAATGACCGCGCTCATCCGGTCGCTTCCGGCCAGTTCCGGTCGTCCGCTTCAAGTGTAGCGATCGTTGTCAATCGTTACTCGGTTGGACGGGACCACTTATGCCGGGTCCATCTAACGTTTTCCAACGAGCTACTGTGTTAGTGCAATGGATGACGCCGGTGCCGTGTTGGCGATATTAAGGCCCATCGACAAACAGACCATTAAAAGCCGGAGGCGCATTGTCGACAACTGCTGAGATCACTTTTCCGCATACCACTCTTTAAAGTGATGACTGAATCGATGAGTCCCCTTGATTCCGTCAATACGGGTCTTGTGGATTAGGTGCCCGTTATTGGTGCGGATTTCAAACTCATACTGCTCTCGATCAACCAAGCCGGGAATGGACACCAAAATCACTCGATAGTCTTCAACATAAAGATTTTGATAATCATCGTCAAGATATCGTGGCTCTTTCTGATTTTCTTCCCGAGTCGGCCACCAGTAGGAATTGTCAATGGGATTTAGGACGTTTGGTTTGAAAATTCGGAAGAGGCGGTTGGGATTTCTGGTCGACTTGAATACAGCAAAGCTATGGATGACAGATGCAATGGAGCCTGGATTGAAGAGCACCAGCTTGACCAAGAAGTGTCCGTCCAGTTGTTCAGCGTTAATGTATTGGAGGACGATATTGCTACTTCGATGAAGTGCGCGGGTGACGCGATATGCTGACACTTGTGTCACCCGGTTCTTGATGGAGATGTAAAGCACGTAGAGGGAAATAAGCAAACCGATGATTGCGATGGCGAGCGTGATGAATTGCTGTGTCTCTTGATTCACGATGCGTAGTTAAACGGTTGATTGGCAGGAGCCTCGGGGAGCTCGTTGAATTAATCGGCGAACTTGTAGAAGTTCAGGATTATTTAATACGCGTTTCGAATATGCAAACGTGAACATTAATTTTCCTCCCGATTAATCACTGAGCGTCTGCTTCGGGTCGTTCCGTGACCCCTAACCACCCCGCAGATCGGCGTAGACCTAAAGAAAAGGCCCTTCACTCATAGGTGAAAGGCCTTTCGTTTTAGAACTGACTCAGAGCAGTTTATCCGCGTTTGAACAGGCGCTCGTGCATCCATCCATCATTGGTCAGGATGACTGCCGCCTTACCCTGTATCTCTCCCTGAGTCTGTTCCGCAAAATTCTTGTAATTGGCACGCAAGCCTTCCGATTTGGCCCAGTCATCTGCGCCTTCTACCTTGTAGCGGTAGTTCACCTGCGACAGCTTCACGCCCATCATGTCGCTGGGTTCAGTGAAGTTGCTCACTTCCACAACGGTGTACTTGCCGGTGCAGAAGGCATCTTGTCCAGCCATCGTGTTGGCACCATTGGCGACGAGGAATTTCTTGCCGGTGTCAGTGACTTGGTACTCGGTGGCCGGCTCCATCTTGTTGCCAAACATGGCTTTGACTTCGGTGTCTCGCTTCGTCAGCAGCCCGGCATCGACCAGCGCGTCAGCGCGCTTCTTGCTCTGACCGCCCAGCATGTCTTGATTCGCCAGGGTGAACGGCAAGCCCTTTGCAGGAATCGCAGCGCACAGGCCTTTCTGAGTATCCAGATATGCCTGTATGGCCTTGCTGAAGTTGCTCTTGTTGGCGTCCTTGGCGCTGCCGCACGCGGCAAGGGTAAGGGCAAGGCTACTGATGGCGACGATCTTGATTGCGGTTTGCAAAACTAGCTTCCTCCGTAGGTTAAGATAATCGGTTACTCATTATGGCAACGCGATGGAGCGATTATGCGTTGTTCTCTGTTTGGGAGTCGGCCTCACTCCGTTGTTTAGAAGTGGACGGCGCGCGACGCGCGAGGCGGTCCAGCTTCTGCACCAGGTCTTCGGCCCGCAGGTGCGTATAGCGCTTGAGCATCTGCATCGACTTGTGGCCGCTGATGGCCGACACCTCCTGATCGCTCAAGCCGGCTTCCACGAACCGGCTGACAGCTTCGTGTCGCAAGTCGTGAAAGCGGAAGTCTTCAAGGCCCGCTGCTCGCTTGGCATCGGTCCACGCTTTGTCGAACAGGTAGGGGCGTCGTATGCCATCCCGGCCGGGTTCGCCGAAGAACACCAGTTCGGTTTCGGCAGGTCGCAAGGGGTTGGCCAGTGCCTCGGTGAACACGCGCGTTGCCTCGGCAGTCAGTGGGACGGTGCGGGGCGAAGAGTTCTTGGTGTGCTCCAGCCGCACGACGCGCCGCTGGATGTCCACTTGCCGAATGCCTAGCGTCGCAATTTCGGACAGCCGCATGCCGGTCTGGACGGCAATACGGACGATACATCCGAACATCGGGTTCGAGTGCTTATCGACGGCTTGCAGCAGACGGTTCTGCTCTTCAGGAGTCAATCGCCGGTTGCGGCCCGAGCCGGGGGCCGGGCGGCGAATGTTGGACACGGGATTGAAGGGCAGGCCGATGCCCCATTCTTTGATCGCGACGGTGAACAGGTGGCCTAGCAGGGCCAGTTCCAAGCGTACCGTGTTGTTACTGCGAGGCCGTGGCTTGTCATTTTTGTCCGGGTCACCAGCCAGTCGCATGTCACGGAACTGCGCCACGATCTCGGCGTTCAATGCGGCCAGCGAGTACTTGCCAAGATGCCGGATGATGACCTGCGCCTTCTTGTGCTCGCCGGCTTGGGTCGAGGCCCGCTTGGTGGGTGTGACTTCTTTGAGGTAGCGGGTCAGTGCCGCTTCGACGGTCATGCGCTCGGCGGGTGCGCGCTGGATATATACGCCGCGCACCATTTCGTCTTCGGTACGGCGCGCCCAGTCTTCGGCGTCCCGCTTGGTACGGAACGTCTTGGCCGTGGCTGGCCAGCCGGTCTTGCGAATGAGGGCTTTCCAAGTGCCCGAGGAAGTCTTAACGATCGTAGCCATGAGTACTCCGTATGGGGCTAGCGCCGCATCACTGTACCGAAACTGTACCTGACCACAATTTTAGGAAAATCCCCCGGTGCGGGGCTTGTACTGCGAAATCTTCTAATGGCTTGAATTAGCAGAAGATTTGGAGATGGTGCCCGGGGCCGGAATCGAACCGGCACGCCTTGCGGCGGGGGATTTTGAGTCCCCTGCGTCTACCAATTTCACCACCCGGGCAAGGAGGTCGCGGACTCGTCCAGGTGACGGTCGCGGGAGAAGCGAAGACGGCGATTATATGCGGTCTGGAAAAAATTGTCAGGCGGCCAGGGGATCT
The DNA here is from genome assembly GCF_903652925.1 of Achromobacter anxifer. Taxonomy (GTDB): domain Bacteria; phylum Pseudomonadota; class Gammaproteobacteria; order Burkholderiales; family Burkholderiaceae_B; genus Achromobacter; species Achromobacter anxifer. The sequence goes on from NZ_CAHLAR010000001.1 coordinate 449,766, forward strand.
GCCGCCTGACGGCGCCAGGTCCCGACGCTGCCTGCGGGCGTCTGCCAGGACCGGCGTTCTGGATGAAGCCTTACTTCTTCTCAGGCAGGAACCAGTTCATCACCAGCGCGCAGATGCCGCCGGTGGCGACGCCCGATTCCAGCACGTTCTTCACGGCGTGGGGCAGGTGGGACAGGATTTCCGGCACTTGCGACACGCCCAGGCCCAGGGCCAGGGAGACCGCGATGATGAGCAGGGCGCGGCGGTCCAGCTGGATGCCGGCCAGGATGTTGATGCCGGATGCGGCGACCGCGCCGAACATGACCATGGCGGCGCCGCCCAGCACGGGTTCGGGCACGGCCTGCAGGAGGCCGGCGACGGCCGGGAACAGGCCCAGCAGAACCAGCATGCCGGCGATCCACACGCCGACGTGGCGGCTGGCGATGCCGGTGAGCTGGATGACGCCGTTGTTCTGGGCGAAGACCGAGCTGGGGAAGGTGTTGAAGATGCCGGCCAGGAGCGAGTTGGCGCCGTTGACCAGGACGCCGCCCTTGATGCGCTGCATCCACAGCGGGCCTTCGACGGGCTGCTTGGAGACCTTGCTGGTGGCGGTGACGTCGCCGATGGCTTCCAGGGACGTGACCAGGTAGATGATCAGCATGGGAACGAACAGCGCCCAGGAGAAGCCCAGGCCGAAGTGCAGCGGGGTGGGGATCTGGAACAGGGCGGCCTCGCGGGCGCCGGTGAAGTCCAGGCGGCCCAAGTAGGCGGCGGCGATGTAGCCGACGGCCAGGGCCAGCACCAGGGCGGTGCTGCGTACCCACACGACCGGCACGCGGTTCAGCAGGATGATGGTGCCCAGCACCAGGCCGGACAGGGTCAGGTTCTCGGCGCTGGCGAAGGTGCCGTTGCCCATGGCGCTGTAGCCGCCGCCCATGCTGATGAGGCCAACCTTGATCAGGGTCAGGCCGATGAGCAGTACGACGATGCCGGTGACCAGCGGCGTGATCAGGCGCTTGACGAAGGGCAGGATGCGGCTGATGCCCATTTCGATGAAGGAGCCGGCGATGACCACGCCGAAGATGGCGGCCATGACGGTTTCGACCGGGGTGCCTTGCTTGACCATGACCGAGCCGCCGGCGATCAGCGGGCCGACGAAGTTGAAGCTGGTGCCCTGCACGATGAGCAGGCCGGCGCCCAGGGGACCGAAGCGCTTGCACTGGACGTAGGTGGCGATGCCGGAGATGACCAGCGACATGGACACGATCAGGGTGGTGTCGCGGGTGCTGACGCCGAGGGCCTGGCAGATCAGCAGGCCGGGGGTGACGATGGGAACCAGGATGGCCAGCAGGTGCTGCAGGGCGGCGACGAAGGCGACGGGAGGCGCGGGGCGGTCGTCGGGACCGTAGACCAGGTCGTGGCTGGGGTCGGCGTCGGACGCGTCGTGGGGGGCGGGTTGGGTCAGGGAGGCGGGTTGCATGGCGGATGGGCCGGCCAGGGGGCGGGGGGAGGGGGAGGAAAGTGCGGCATTTTAGCGGGGAAGGCCCCGCGCCGTCCGGGGACGGGCCAGGGAGGGATCGGGGACGGGCCGGGGTAGGGCTCAGCTGGGGGCAGGTTGAGGGCGGGTCGGGGCCGGGTTGAGGCCGATACCTCTGCCGATACCGCTGCCGCTGGTTAGAATCCCTGGTCGCCAATCAAGGGCCGTCAGCCTCCGCCTCTCCATGCAAAAACGCGCCAAGTGGACCGTGATTACCCTGGTCCTGTTCATCGTCGCGCTGCCGATGTTCCTGCTGTTCTGGCTGATGGACGGCGACGATTTCGCGGCGGTGGATCGCGGGCAGTCCTACGGCAACAGTATCTACAAGAACCATCAGGGCAACGTCTACGCCGCCGTTCCCAGCAACGGCTACTACCGCATGGACGAGGCCGAGCCGGCCAGTTTCGCGGTCTTCGATACGGGGGCCTTCGACGGCAGGCAGGCGGCCCGGGACCAGCGCCACGTGTATTGCGGCAACCAGGTCCTGCCGGATATGAAGCCGGCGACGACGCGCTACCTGGGCAACAGCTACTTCAGCGACGGCGCGGCCACGTATTTCTGCTCGATGCACAGCGTGCGCAACGAGGAGCTGGGCATGCTGGACGAGTTCTGGCAGAAGGTCCTGTACCGCGCGGACGCCGGCCCCAAGCCGCAGACCTACCTGTATCCCTACGTCGCCCTGCCGGCCAGCGCCCGGCCCTACCGGCCGCTGCTGGACCGCGAGCTGGCCACCGACGATGCGCGCGTGTTCTACCGCGGCCGTGAAATGCCACAGGCGGATCCGGCCTCGCTGCGCCGCCTGCCGGCGGGCAGGGATGGCGACGTGCGGCCCAGCGACGACTTCTTCGCCGATGGCCGCCGCGTCTATTTCCACGAGCAGTTGCTGCCGCTGCCGGACGATCCCGCGCTGTACACCTTCATGGTGGGCGACCTGTACCGCCAGCCCTATCTGCGTGACCCGCGCGACGGCATGGTGTACGTGGGCGCGCAGCCCTTCGACGCGGCGCACGCGCCGTACCGGCTGCTGAGTGAGCACGGCCGGCATGTTTACCAGGCGCTGTTCCGCAGCAAGGACGGCATCTATTTCTACAACTCGCAGACGCGGCAGGTGGAGCGGGCCGGCGACGATCCGTTGGCCTCGGGCGCATATGTCGCGCTGTCGCCCTACGTGTACACGGATGGCAGGCAGACGCTGTTCCTGCAGGCGCAGGAAGCCTGGGCCCGCAACTCTCGGGGCGGCGGTGGCGGGCTGGTGTCCCGCTCCACCTTGATCAACCAGCTGACGGATGCGCCGGCTGGCGAATGGAAAAAGCGCGGCGCGGTTTATCACAACTTCGGCACGGTCTGGCAGAAGGGCGAGACGCTCTATTACCTGGACGAGCTGGGGCCTACGCAGCTGATCTTCCATTCGATCTACAAGATCATGGACCGCGACGCGGCGGAGTTCCTGTTGGGCTCGCAAGAGACGCGGCAGATCACGACCAACGATATCCGCAAGCTGATCCGGGCAGGCAAGCTCGCGGTGCCGCAGAACGAAACCGTGCTGGAAGCCAAGACGCGCTACCGCAAGGTCTTCTCGATTTTCTAGGACAGGACAGGCGGCGATGAGTACGACGGTGCTTCTGTTTCTGATCGGGCTGGTGGCGCTGGGCCTCTGCGGCCCGCTGGTGGGCATGGCCGCGGTCAAGCGCGCCTATCCGTTCCTGATCAAGGACGGCCATCTGGTGGCGGGGCGCGTGGTCAGCAAGCGATACCCCCTGGGCGACATCGATCGCGTGGTGTTTTCAGCAGAGGGATCGGAGCGGGCCCGATACGTGGGTGTCTTCGTGGTCCGGACGCGGCAGGCCGGCAGCAGCGGGAAATACGTGTTCAGCGTGGACAACATCCGCTTCCGGCGCGCGCCGCGGGAAGAGCTGGAGGCCTATATCGAGACGCTGCGGAAGCAACTGGCGGACAACGGCATCGCCAGCGAGTACCGCGGCTGAAGCTGCCGGGGCTGCCAGGGTCCAATATTCGGGGTCGGATGATGGAGGCAGACGGCAGACGGCAGACGGATGGGCAGACAGGCAGACAGACGAGTGGACAGACAGGCGGGTAGGCAGGTAGGCGGGTAGGCAGGTAGGCAGGTAGGCAGGTAGGCAGGTGGAGGCGGCGGGCATGCAGCAGACAGGAACCGGATGGGCAGCAGATGAGCGCCACATGCGCCGCCCCTGCGCCGCCCACGGTCCGGCCCTTGAAAGTGCGCGATTGGCCCCCACATCAGTAGGGTTTCCCGGCGGCCGCGCGGGCCGAACGTCCCGGCAGCCAATCATTGTCCCCAATTTATTTACCTAGCCACGTAGAACTATGAGCCAAACCGCCACGCCTTCCACGTCCGAAACCCTGGGGTTCCAGGCAGAGGTGAAGCAGCTGCTGCACCTGATGATCCATTCGCTGTACAGCAACAAGGAAATCTTCCTGCGCGAGCTGGTGTCGAACGCGTCGGACGCCTGCGACAAGCTGCGCTTCGAGGCCATCGACCGCCCCGAGCTGCTGGAAGGCGACGGCGAACTGGCCATCACGGTCAGCTACGACAAGGCGGCCCGCACCATCACGATCTCCGACAACGGCATCGGCCTGTCGCGCGAAGAAGCCGTGGCCAACCTGGGCACGATCGCGCGTTCCGGCACGCGCGAGTTCTTCTCGCAGCTGACCGGCGACAAGCAGAAGGATGCGCAGCTGATCGGCCAGTTCGGCGTGGGCTTCTATTCCTCGTTCATCGTGGCCGACAAGGTCACGGTGGTCAGCCGCCGCGCTGGCGCCACGGATGCGATCCAGTGGGAATCCGACGGCCAGGGCGAATTCACCATCGCCGCCGCGGAAAAGGCCACGCGCGGCACAGACGTCACGCTGCACCTGCGAGCCGACGAAGACGAATTGCTCAACGGCTGGAAGCTGCGCGAGATCCTGCGCCGCTACTCGGACCACATCTCCCTGCCCATCCGCATGGCCAAGGAAGAGTGGGACCAGGAAAAGGGCGAGCAGGTCAAGACCGAAGAACTGGAAACGGTGAACCAGGCCAATGCGCTGTGGGCCCGCAACAAGTCCGACGTGACGGAAGAGCAGTACCGCGAGTTCTACAAGACGGTGTCGCACGACTACGACGACCCGCTGGCCTGGACCCACAACCGCGTCGAAGGCCGCAGCGAATACACCCAGCTGCTGTACGTGCCCAAGCACGCGCCCATGGACCTGTGGGACCGCGACGGCCGTCGCGGCGTGAAGCTGTACGTCAAGCGCGTCTTCATCATGGACGACGCCGACCAGTTGCTGCCCTCGTACCTGCGCTTCGTGCGCGGCGTGATCGATTCGGCCGACCTGCCGCTGAACGTGTCGCGCGAAATCCTCCAGGAAAGCCGCGACGTGCGCGCCATCCGCGAAGGTTCGGCCAAGCGCATCCTGTCGCTGCTGGAGGACCTGGCCGAGAACCGCAAGGACGACTACGCCACGTTCTGGTCCGAATTCGGCCAGGTGCTGAAGGAAGGCGCCGGCGAAGACCAGGCCAACCTGGAACGCATCGCCAAGCTGATGCGCTTCGCCTCGACCCACTCCGGCGACCAGGCGCAGACCGTTGCCTTCGCCGACTACGTATCGCGCATGAAGGAAGGCCAGGACAAGATCTACTACGTCACGGCGGACACCTTCGCCGCGGCCAGCAACAGCCCGCATCTGGAAATCTTCCGCAAGAAGGGCATCGAAGTCCTGCTGCTGTCGGACCGCGTCGACGAATGGATGCTGTCCTACCTGCGCGAATTCGACGGCAAGTCGCTGGTGTCGGTGGCCAAGGGCGGCCTGGATCTGGCCGAGCTGGCCGATGAGGAAGAAAAGAAGCACCAGGCCGAAGTGGCCGAGGACTTCAAGCCGCTGGTCGAGCGCCTGCAGAAGACCCTGGAAGACCAGGTCAAGGAAGTGCGCGTCACCCTGCGCCTGGTGGACTCGCCGGCTTGCGTGGTGGTGGGCCAGAACGAACTCAGCCCGCACCTGCTGCGCATGCTGAAGGCCGCCGGCCAGGAAGCGCCCAACGTCAAACCGGTGCTGGAAATCAACCCCGAGCACCCGCTGCTGGCGCGCATCCGCGCCGCCGAGGACGGCGAGTTCGACCAGTGGGCCCGCCTGTTGCTGGACCAGGCGCTGCTGGCCGAAGGCGCGCAGATCGCCGACCCGGCTGCGTTCGTGAAGCGGCTGAATGCGTTGCTGCTGAAGTAAGCGGGAAGTAGCTCAAGAAGAAAAGGCGCCTGTGACAGGCGCCTTTTTTTAATGGCCGGAACATGGCCATACTGTGAGGAGAAAACGTCCGCTTTTTTCGTGAGCGGCATGGGAAGGCGAGGTGGGCGGGCGGAACTGTGTGAGTATTCCCGCTCGGGAAGTTGCCACGGATTTCTTGATGGAAGTCCCCATCAACTGACCGTACGGTAATTTCTGGAGCTGCCGATGATCACAGAACCTCCTCTCCAAGTTTTCCCTGTCACGATCCGTACCTCGATCGAGGTAGGTGCATTTGTGAAGAGAACGCGCCGCTCGCAAGGCTTGCTGCAAATGGATCTGGCGGGCTTGTCAGGGTCGGGAAACCGGTATGTCGTGGATCTGGAAAGGGGCAAGCCCACACTGCAACTGCAGAAGGTGCTGGACATGCTGGATCTGCTGGGTTTCGAGGTGCAGGTAGTGCCCAAACGTGCGCGTCTGCCGTGATTGCAGGAGGAGGCGGAAAAAGCCGCGTCGCCGACCGCCTTCCTCTATCTAGATCCTCCCCGTCAGGACGCCTCCTCGCCCCGTATCACCACCGCATCCAGCGCCACCACCCCTTGCCCCTCGGGCAGCGCCAGCAAGGGATTGATCTCCATCGAACTGAAGTCCTCGCGGCGCGCGTGGGCGTAGCGGGAAAGGGCCGCCAGCGCGTCGGCCAACGCGTCGATGTCGCAGGGCGGCGCACCGCGCGCGCCTTGCAGCAGGGCGTAGCCCTTGATCTCGCGGATCATGGCCAGGGCTTCGTCGCGGCCGAAGGGGGCCAGGCGGAAGCTCACGTCCTTGAGCACTTCGACGAAGACGCCGCCCAGCCCGAACATGACGACCGGGCCGAACACCGGGTCGCAATGCACGCCCGCGATGCACTCCACGCCCTTGGGGGCCATGGGGGCGACCAGCACACCGTCGATGCGGGCGTCGGGCCGGTGCTGGCGCACGGCGGCCATGATGTCGGCATAGGCGCGCCGCACGGCGTCTTCGCCGCGGACGTTGAGCTTCACGCCGCCCACGTCGCTTTTGTGCGTGATGTCAGGCGATACCACCTTGAGCACAACGGGCACGCCGCCACTCGCGGCATCGCGGTCGGCCTCCAACGCGGCGACGGCGCGCACGGCCGCGTCGGCGTCGGCGGCCAGCGTGCAGGGCGAAGCCGGCAGGCCGGCCTGGCGCAGCAGCTCCATGGCCTGGACTTCGTTGTAGGCGTCCAGGAGCGGCGGCGTGTCCGCCGCCGCGGCCGCGGGGGATTCGTCATGCGCGTCGCTGTCCGCATGGGCAGCCAGCCCGGCCACCGCGCCTATGGTGCGGACGGCGGCGCTGGGATCGGCGAAGACCAGGCAGCCCAGGCGTTCCAGTTCGCGGCGGCGCGCGGGCGGAAACAGCGCGCTGATGGCCAGCGGCACGTCGGGGTGACGGGCCTGCATCTGCCGCGCGAAGGCCTCGAAGGTGGGCCACAGGGCTTCGGAAGACCCGGCGGCGGCCAGGAAGACGGCCAGGGCGTCGTAACGGCCGTCGGCCAGCATGTCGTCGGCGGTGGCCAGCAGCAGCCCGGGTTCGGACACGGCCTGGCCCGTGACGTCGACGGGATTGCGGCCGCTGGCGAAGGGCACGCGCTCCAGCAGGCGGGCCTGCGCGTCGGCGGCGGGTTCGGGCAGCGCCAGGCCGGTGTCGGCGGCCTCGTCGGCCATCAGCGCGCCCACGCCGCCGGAGATGGTGAAGATCCCCAGGCGCCGGCCTTGCGGCGGGTGCTTCCAGGTGTCCAGCGCATAGCCCAGGTTGAAGAATTCCTCGATGGTGCGCGCGCGCAGGGCGCCGTACTGGCGGAACAGCGCGTCGTACACCGCGTCGTCGCCGGCCAACGCGGCGGTGTGCGAGGCGGCGGCCTGCGCGCCGGCCTGGGTGCGGCCGATCTTGGTGACGACCACGAGCTTGCCGGCCGCGCGCGCCGCAGCCAGGGCGCGGCGCAGCTTGGCGCCGTCGCGGCAGCCTTCCATGTAGGCCATGATGACGCGGGTATCGGCGTCGTGCGTCAGCCAGGCGATGCAGTCGGCGACGTCGATGTCGGCCTCGTTGCCGGTGCTGATCCAGTGCGACAGGCCCAGGCCGCGTTCGCGCGCCATGCTGTAGGCATAGGCGCCGAAAGCGCCGCTCTGCGACACCATGCCGATACCGCCGGGAGCGACCACGCCGTTGGCGGGGGCGGGCGAGAAAGTGGCATAGACATTGCGCCGCACGTTCATGAAGCCCAGGCAGTTGGGCCCCAGCAACCGGATGCCGCGTTCGCGCGCGATGGCGCAGAGTTGCGCCTGTTGCGCGGCGCCTTGCGCGCCGGTCTCGGAAAAGCCGGACGTGAACACCACGGCGGCGCCGACCTGGCCGGGCCGCGCGCGCTCCAGCGCCTGCGCGGCATGGGCGGCGGGCACCGCCAGGATGGCCAGGTCCACCTCCGCATCCACGGCGTCCAGGGCCGCCACGGCGGGCAGGCCGGCGATGCTGTCCGCGCGCGGGTTGACGGGGATGATGCGGCCGGCATAGCCGTGCTGTTGCAGCAGGCTCACCGGCATCGCGCCGATCTTGCCGGGCGTGGCCGAGGCGCCGACGATGGCGATGGCTTGCGGGTTGAAGAGGCGGGAGAGCGAAGCGTCGGGAAGCTGGGTCATGGTGTGGCGATGAGCAATCAGGAGTAGCGCACGACGCTGCGGCCGGTGCTGCCGCGTTCGAGCATGGCGGCCAGCGCTTGCGGCAGGTCTCGGGGTTGGATGACGCGGGCGATCAGGTCCAGGCGCGCGGGGCGGTATTCGGCGGCGAGCTTGTTCCAGACCTGACGGCGCAAGGGCATGGGGCTGTTGGCGTTGATGCCCAGCAGCTTGACCCCGCGCAGGATGAAGGGGATGACCGAGGTCGGCAGTTCCGCGCCGCCGGCGTTGCCGAAGGCGGCGGCCACGCCGTCGGGCTTCAGGCTGGCCAGCGCGTGGGCCAGCAGCGGGCCGCCCACGGAATCGACCACGCCGGCCCAGCGCGCGCTCAATAGCGGCTTGATGCCGGCCGACAGGTCGGGCGGCGCGATCACCTCTTGGGCGCCCAACGAGCGCAGATAGGCTTCCGCGTCCGGCTTGCCGGACATGGCGCAGACGCGGTAACCGCGCTGGCTCAGGATGTCGATGGCGACGCTCGCGACGCCGCCGGTGGCGCCGGTGACCAGCACCTCGCCTTGCTCCGGCGTCAGTCCGCAATGTTCCATCCAGTGCAGCGACAGGGCGGCGGTATAGCCCGCCGCGCCCAGCACGGCGGCGTCGCGCAGCCCGATGCCGGCGGGCAGCGGCAGCACCCAGTCGTGGCGCACGCGGGCGTACTCGGCATAGCCGCCGTCGCAATCCACGCCGATGCCGAAGCCATGCACTACTACCTCCTGGCCCGGCGCCAGCGCCGGATCGGCGGAATGCACCACCGTGCCCGACAGGTCGATGCCGCCGATGCGCGGATACTCACGGATGATGCCGCCGCGTCCGGCCTGGGCCAGCGCGTCCTTGTAGTTGAGGCCGGCGTAAGCCACCTTGATGAGCGTGTCGCCCGCGGACAGCTGGGCCGCGGACAAGGTTTCGTAGCGGCCTTGTGGGGGCTGTCCCGCCGCGCCCGCGTGCAGGCGGTAGGCCTGGAATTCGGGGTTTTGCATAGTCGTCTCCTTGAGGGCTCAGGCCAGCAGCCGGCGCGCCAGCGTGGCGCGGTGCAGTTCGTTGGCGCCGTCGTAGATGCGGAAGGGGCGCATTTCCTGCCAGACCATGGACACGGGCGTGTCGTCCGACAGGCCCGATGCGCCCATCATCTGCACGGCGCGATCGGCCACGCGGTTCACGGCTTCGGACACGAAGACCTTGGCCATGGCGCTGTGCTGTTTGACCGACAGCCCTTCGTCCATGCGGCCGGCGCAGTCCAGCGTCATGAGACGGCTGGCGTGCAGGTCGATGTGCGAGTCCGCCACCATGGCCTGTATCTGCTGCAGATCGGCCAGGCGCGAACCGAAGGACTCGCGTTGCGTGACATAGGCCTGCGCCGTCTCCAGCGCGCGCCGGGCGCGGCCGATGTAGCGCATGCAGTGTGACAGCCTGGCCGGCTCCAGCCGCAGTTGCGCATATTCCAGGCCGTGGCCGGGTTCGCCCAGCACCGCGTCGCCGCCGACCTCGCAATCCTGCAGCACGATCTCGGCGTGGCCGCCGATCTGGTAGCCCGTGACCATGCCGATGTCGCGCACCACGCGGTAGCCCGGCGTGTCCGCGGGCACCAGGAACAGCGTGACGCCGCTCTCGGCGCGGGCCAGCACCAGCGCAAAATCCGCGCCCACGCCGCCGCTGATGAATTGCTTGTGGCCGTTCAGTACCCAGCGCGCGCCGCGCCGCTCGGCGCGCGTGCGCAGCATGGACGGGTCGGAGCCGGCGCCCGGCGCGGGTTCGGTCATGGCGAAGCAGGCCCGCTGCGCGCCCTGCACCAGCGGCGCCAGGAAGCGTTCCTGTTGCTCGGGATTGCCCAGGCGCAGCAGCGTCAGCATGTTGGGCTGGTCGGGCGCCGCGCAATTCAGCGCGGCGGGTCCGAGGAAGCCGCGCCCGGCTTCTTCCAGCACCTGGGCCAGGCTGCGCCAGCCGAGTCCCAGCCCGCCCCATGCCTCGGGCAATTGCGGCGTGTACAGGCCGGCCTCGCGGGCCTGTACACGCAGGCGGGCGACGCAGCGGTCCAGCGCGGCCACGTCGCGGGCGATGGCGGGGGACTCGGCGGGTATCGCCACCTCGTCGACGAAGCGGCGCACGCGCGCGCACAGGTCTTGCAGGGCGTCGCCGCCGTTGCGTTCTTGCTTGGACTGCATGGCTTATTCCTCGATCTTCACGCCGGCCTGCTTGACCACGGCGCGCCATCTGTCGGTTTCCTCGGCGATGTGCCGGCCAAAGGCTTCGGGCGTGCCGCCGGTGGCTTGCATGCCCAGCCCGGTGAAGTAGCTGCGCACCTCCGGATCGGCCAGCACGGCATTGATCTGCCGGTTCAGCAGCGCGATCACGTCTTGCGGCGTGCCGGCGGGCGCCATCACGCCCCACCAGGACGAGGCCGACAGCGGCACGCCCAGTTCAGTCAAGGTGGGCACGTCGGGCAACTCGGGGTTGCGCGTCTGCGCAGCGATGGCGACGGCCCGCAGGCGGCCGGCCTTGACCTGCGCGTACACCGGCGGCAGGTTGTCGAAGCTCATCTGGACCTGCCCGCCGATCAGCGCGGTGGCGGCTTCGCTGCTGCCCTTGTAGGGGATGTGGCGCAGCGCGATGCCGGTCTGGTGCGCGAACTGTTCACCCGCCAGGTGCGGGATGCTGCCCGTGCCCGCGGTGGCGAAGGTCAGGCCCTGCTGCTGCGCGGCGGCGCGTTTCAGGTCGTCCAGGCTGCGCCAGGGGCTGGCGGCCGGCAGCAGCAGGTAGACCGGCACGTCCGTGGCCCATACCACCGGCGCCAGGTTCTTCTTCACGTCATAGGGCAGCTTGGCGTACAGCACGCTGTTGGTCGCCAGGTTGGCGGTGCCCATCAGCAAGGTGTAGCCGTCGGGCGCGGCGCTGGCGACATAGGCGGTGCCGATCTGCGTGGCGCCGCCGGGCTTGTTTTCGACCACCACGGGCTGGCCCAGCAGGGGCGCCAGCTTGCGGGCGATCATGCGCGCCGCGGTGTCGGTGCCGCCGCCGGCCGCGTAGGGCACGATCAGGCGCACCGGCTTGTCGGGATAGGCGGCGGCCTGCGCCGCGCCGGCCGCGCCCAGCAGGGCGACCGCGCACAGCGCGCGCAGCGTACGGAGCAAGGGTTGCATGGCGCTCTCCCGGCGGGCTTATTGGATGCGGGTGCCGGTGGATTGCACCAGCTTGGCCCACCAGGCGGTTTCGTCCGCGATCTGCTTGGCGAACTCCGCCGGCGAGCTGGCCAGGGGTTCGGCGCCCAGCTCCTGGAAGCGGGCGCGCAGCTGCGGGTCCTGCAAAGCCTTGACCACGGCCGCGTGCAGTCGTTCGATGATGGCCGGGTCGGTGCCGGCCGGCGCCATCAGGCCTTTCCAGGCCATCACCACAAAGCCCTTCTGCCCGGCCTCGTCGAAGGTGGGGATGTCGGGCGCGGCGGTGGCGCGCTGGTCGCTGGGCACGGCCAGCGCGCGCAGCCCGCCCGCCTTGACCTGCGGCAGCAGCGCCGGCATGTTGTCGATCATGAAATCGATGTGGCCGGCCACCAGGTCCGTGATGGCCGGGCCGGTGCCCTTGTAGGGCACGTGTTCGGCCTGGATGCCGGTCTGCTGCTTGAGCAGTTCGCCGGCCAGCAGCGCGGGCGAACCGTTGCCGGGCGAGCCGAAGGACAGCTTGCCAGGGTTGTTGCGCGCGTACTGCAGGAACTCCTGCAGCGTCTTCACCGGCATGGACTTGGTCACCACCATCAGGTTGTGCTCGCGTTCCAGGCAGCTGATGGGCGCCAGGTCCTTGGCCGGGTTGAACGGCATGTTGGCGTACAGACTGGGGTTGATGACGGTGGGCCCCGCCGCCGCCAGCAGCAGCGTGTAGCCGTCGGGCGCGGCGCGCGCCACGAAGTCGCCGCCGATATTGCCGCCGGCGCCGGGCTTGTTCTCCACGATGACCGGCTGGCCCAGGATGGGATGCAGGGCCTCGGCCAGCAGACGTCCCAGGATGTCGGTCGAGCCGCCGGGCGCGAACGGCACGATCAGCCTCACTGGCTTGTCGGGATAGGCCGCGGCGGCCTGGGGCGGCAGCGCCGCGCAGGCGAGGGCGGCGGCGACGGCGCCGATCCACTTCGGCAGGTGCTTGTGCAGCATGATGGAGGTCTCCTTTGGTATGGCGGGCCGGAGGCTTCTTGTGGCCGCGGTCCCTGTGTGCCCTAGCGGCCGGGCGTGTAGCCCGCCTGGCTCAGCGTGTGGCGGGCAATGGTCAGTTGATGGATCTGGCTGGTGCCTTCGTACAGGCGGAACAGGCGCACGTCGCGGTAGAAGCGCTCGATGCCGTGGTCGGCGATGTAGCCGTAGCCGCCATGCATCTGCACGCAGCGGTCGGCGACGCGGCCGCACATCTCCGACGCGAAGTACTTGCAGATCGACGCGTTCAGCGTCACGTCCACGCCGGCGTCGCGTTCGCGCGCGGTTTGCAGCACCAGCGCGCGGGCGGCCTGGATCTCGGTCTGGCAGTCCGCCAGCATGGCCTGGATCAGCTGGAAGTCCATCAGCGGCTTGCCGAACTGCTGGCGTTCGGCCACGAAGCGCAGCGTGTCGTCCAGCATGCGGATGGCCGGGCCTATGCATAGCGCGGCCAGATGGATGCGCTGCTTGTTCAGCACCTTCATCGCGGTCTTGAAGCCCATGCCTTCCTGGCCGCCGATGATGTTGGCCGCCGGCACGCGGCAGTCCTGGAAGTGCACGGCGGACACGGGCGATCCGGCCTGGCCCATCTTGTCGTAGGGCTGTCCGGTGGACAGGCCCGGCGTGCCGCGTTCCACGATGAAGGCGGTGATGCCCTTGGCGCCTGCCGCCTGCGCATCGGTGCGCGCCATGACGGTGAACAGGCCCGCCAGCGGGGCGTTGGTGATGAAGCACTTCTCGCCGTTCAGCACGTAGTGGTCGCCGTCGCGCACGGCGGTGGTGCGCAGGGCGGTGGCGTCGGAGCCTGCTTGCGGTTCGGTCAGGGCAAAGCAGCCGGTCAGTTCGCCCGACGCCAGCAATGGCAGATAACGGGCCTTCTGCGCCTCGGTGCCGTCGGCCACCAGCGCCTCGGAACCGATGCCGGTGTTGGTGCCGACGCGGGCGCGGAACGCCACCGAGCATTGCGACAGTTCCATCGCGGCCAGGATCAGTTCCTCGGTCGTCATGCCGGCGCCGCCGTACTGCTCGGGGATGGAGTAGCCGAACAGTCCCTGGGCCGCCATGCCGGCGACCAGGTCCTGCGGCACCTCGTCCAGGCGGGCGACCTCGGCTTCGCGCGGCGCCAATTGCTCGCGCACGTAGCGGCGCAGCGAATCGAGGAATTGCGGGAAACCTTCGGGGTCCCTGATCATGGCTAGTCTCCGTTTCATCATGGGCGCTGATGCCTGCCGCGCCGTGTTGAATCCAGGCTAGCAAAAGGCCGCGGGATTTGAGACAAGTGTTTCGATATCTTGAATGCCTGCCGAGCTGCCGCTGCTCTATGATCGGCAGGAACGGAGCGCATTCCGCGCGCGCCGCGCCCAGGACTTCCGCCATGACCACCAGCCCCGGCCAGCGCCATGCCGACCCCGCCTTCGCCACCACGCTGGCGCATGGACTGTCGGTGCTGCAGGCCTTCAGGCATGGCGAACCCGCGCTCAGCAACCGCGAACTGGCGGACCGCACCGGCCTGTCCAAGGCCACGATTTCACGCCTGACCACCACGCTGATGCAGCGCGGCCTGCTGCGCTATGACAGCGGCCTGCGCCGCTACCGCCTGGGCACGGCTGTCCTGTCGCTGAGCTATCCGCTGCTGGCCAGCATCAAGGTGCGGCAGCTGGCGCGCCCGCTGATGAAGCGGCTGGCCGACGCGGCAGGCGGATCGGCTTCGCTGGGCATGCATCACGGCTTGAACATGGTCTATGTGGAAACCTGCCGCGGCCACGATGCCGTGTCGTTCCGGCCTGACATTGGCGCCTTGCTGCCGCTGCTGCCGTCGGCAATGGGCCGCGCCTGGCTGGCGCAGGCGCCGGCCGAAGAGGCGGAGCCGTTGCTGGCGGCGCTGCGGCGCCAGGAGCTGGCCGTGTGGCGCCGCCATGCGCCGGACTGGGAGCAGGCGCGGCGCGACTATGCGGAGCACGGCTATTGCGTGGGGCAGGGCGACTGGCATTCGGACGTGCACGCGGTGGCGGTGCCCATGTGCACGCGCGTCGATGGCCAGGCGCTGGTGTTCAATTGCGGCGTGCCGGTGACGCGGCTGCGTCCGGGCGACCTGCGCGGCCGCATCGCGCCGCGCCTGCTGACGCTGGTGGCGCGAGTGGAAAAACTGCTGGAGCGCCAGAATGAAGCATGAGCAGGACCGCGAATTCACCACCACGCTGGCGCGCGGCATCGATATCCTGGCCTGCTTTCGCGCCGACCGGCCGGTACTGGCCAACAAGGACTTCGCGCAGCAGACCGGCCTGTCGCGCAGCGCGGTGGCGCGCCTGACCCACACGCTGGTCGAGCTGGGCTTTCTGCAGCGCGAGGGCGAGCCCGCGCGCTACCGGCTGGGCGCGTCGGTGCTGGCGCTGAGCTATCCCTTGCTGGCCAGCATGCAGATCCGGCAACTGGCGCGGCCGCTGATGAAGCAGCTGGCCGACCACGCCCGCGGCGCGGTGTCGCTGGTGGTGCGCGACCGCTTGCAGATGGTGTACGTGGAAACGGCGCGCTCCAACGAGGCCCTGCAGACCCGGCCCGATATCGGCGCCGCGCTGCCGCTCCTGTCCAGCGCCGCCGGCAAGGCGTGGCTGGCGCGGGTGCCGGACGAAGAGCGGGCCGCCGTGCTGAACCAGTTGCGCGTGGCCGACGCCCGCCACTACGAGGCGCACATCCCCAATCTGGCGGCGGCGCGCCGCGACCTGGAGCGCAAGGGCTATTGCGGCAACAACCTGGAGTGGCGGCCGGACGCCTACGGCTTTGCCGCGCCGCTGGGGCGGCCCTACCAATCGCTGCTCTACGTCTTCAATTGCGGCGTGCCCTCGGGCGACGGTCCCTACCGCGAGCGGGCGGCCGACATCGGGCCGCGGCTGGTGGCCCTGGCGCGGGAGACGGAGCGGCTGCTGGGGCTGGCCTAGCCTCCTGCCCGGCGGTTACGCCCTTGGGGGCGCCCGCCATCGGCGTCGAAGACCTGGTCTGCCTCCGGAATTAATGACTACAGGTCAAAAGTGTTTCGCTGTTTCCTGGCTTTTTCTGCAAGGATGGCAGCGGCATACTGGGCGCCTGCTTTCCGATCGGGCCTTTCCGCAGCCCCGGCCATCCAGGCCGGTCCGCTCCCCAGTCTCCCCGGCCGGCGCAATCGAACCCAAGGAAACCCATATGCATCCCCAGGACTCCCAGCCGGCCAAGGCCGGCCTGCCATTGCTGGCGCTCGCCGTCGGTGCCTTCGGCATCGGCGTGACCGAGTTTTCTCCCATGGGCCTGTTGCCCGTCATCGCCGAAGGGGTGGACGTGTCCATTCCCAGCGCCGGCATGTTGATCAGCGCCTACGCCATCGGCGTGATGGCGGGCGCGCCGCTGATGACGCTGGCCCTGTCGCGCTGGTCGCGCCGCAACGCGCTGCTGGTGCTGATGGCGATCTTCACGCTGGGCAACGTGCTGTCCGCCTTGTCGCCCAACTACACGACCCTGCTGCTGGCGCGGCTGGTCACCAGCCTGAACCACGGCGCCTTCTTCGGCCTGGGTTCGCTGGTGGCGGCCAGCGTGGTGCCACGCCACAAGCAGGCCAGCGCCGTGGCCACCATGTTCCTGGGGCTGACCATCGCCAACGTCGGCGGCGTGCCGGCCGCGACCTGGCTGGGGCAGGCCATAGGCTGGCGCATGTCGTTCGCCGCAACCTCGGTGCTGGGCCTGATCGCGATGCTGTCGCTATGGTTCGCGCTGCCGGCCGGCGAGGCCGGGCGCCGTCCCGACATCCGCCGCGAGCTGGCCGTACTGAAGAGTCCGGTGGTGCTGGTGGCCTTGTTGACCACGGTGCTGGGTGCGGGCGCGATGTTCACGCTCTACACCTACGTGGCGCCGACCCTGGCCGAGCTGACCGGCGCATCGCCCAACTTCGTCACGGCCATGCTGGTGCTGATCGGCGTCGGCTTCACCATCGGCAATACGGCGGGCGGGCGCTTTGCCGACCGTTCGCTGGACGGCAGCCTGATCGCCTTCCTGGTGCTGATCATCGTCGACCTGCTGGCTTTCCCGTGGCTGGCCGCCACGCAGACCGGCGCGGCCATCGCGCTGCTGATCTTCGGTTTTGGCACCTTCGCCGTGGTGCCGCCGCTGCAGATGCGGGTGATGCGCGCGGCGACCGATGCGCCCGGTTTGGCCTCGTCGGTGAACGTGGGCGCCTTCAACCTGGGCAACGCGCTGGGCGCGGCGGCCGGTGGCGCGGTGATCTCGGCGGGCATGGGCTACGCCGCCGTGCCCGTGGCCGGCGCCATCATCGCCGCGGCGGGGCTGGGCCTGGTGCTGTGGCAGCGCGCCAGCAACCAGCGCCAGCGCAAGCTGGCGATGCAGGGCTGCTGAAGCTCGCCGTGCGATAAGAAAAAAGGGCGCCCGCACAGGCGCCCTTTTGCATGCGGGAAGCCAAAGCGCTCAGGCCTCGATCCGCTCCACCTTGCCCACCAGCAGGATGTACGACAGCGCGCCCAGCAAGGCCAGCGACGATACGTACACGATGGCGGGCGCGAAGCTCTCCTTCGTCACCAGGAAGCCGATCACGATGGGCGTGCAGATCGACGACAGATTGCCGACGAAGTTGAACACGCCGCCAGTCAGCCCCAGGAGGCGCACCGGGGCCAGCGTCGACACCAGCGACCAGGTGATCGAGGCCAGGCCGTTGCCGAAGAACGCCACCGCCAGGAAGAAGATCACCCAGGGCGTGGAGTCGGTGAAGTTGGCGCCGATCATAGACGTGGAGATCAAGAGGCCCAGGATGATGGGCAGCTTGCGCGCCAGGCCCACGGTGGCGCCGCGGCGGATCAGGAAGTCGGACAGCACGCCCGAGCACAGCACGCCGATGAAGGCCGCCAGGAAGGGCACCGACGCCAGGAAGCCGGACTTGATGAAGTCCATGCCGCGGTACTTGACCAGATAGGTGGGGAACCAGGTCAGGAAGAACCACAGCGTGGAGGTCAGGCAGAACTGGCCCAGGTACACGCCCCACAGCTTGCGCTTGCTCATGACCAGGCCCAGGTCGTTCCAGTTGAACGGGGCCTTCTTTTCCTTGACGCTGCGGTCCAGGTCGACCACGCCGCCGCCTTGCTGGATCAGCTCGATCTCCGCCGCGTTCGCACCCTTGAACTGGCGCGGCTCGCGGTAGATCATGAACCACAGCACGCCCCACACGATGCCCAGCAGGCCGGTGCTGACGAACACCATGTGCCAGCCGTAGTGGTGCTGCAGCCACGCCAGCACCGGCGTCAGGAACGCCAGGCCGACGAACTGGCCCGAGGTATAGAAGCCGATGGCGGTGGCGCGTTCGCGTTCCGGGAACCAGGTGGTGACGACGCGGTTGTTGATCGGATAGGCCGGGGCTTCCAGCGCGCCCACGGCCAGGCGCAGCACGAACAGGATGACGAAGCTGCCGGCGAAGCCCATGAAGAACGTGGCTGCCGACCACAGGATCAGCGCGGCCGCGTACAGCACGCGCGGCGACACGCGATCCACCAGCCAGCCGCCGGGGATCTGCATGGCGGCGTAGGTCCAGCCGAAGGCCGACAGGATCAGGCCTTCATGCACGGTGTCCAGGCCGAACTCGTCCTTGAGCGCGGGTGCTGCGATCGACAGGTTGCTGCGGTCCAGGTAATTGATGACGACGGTGATGAACAGCATCACCATGATGAGGTACCGGCTGCGCGTGGGGCGCTGGGCGCCCTGCAGGCCGGCGTGGGTGGCTGTAGACAAGGGATGTCTCCTCTTTCTCTTTATCTGTCGGCGGATTGCTGTCGGCTTACCATTCGGCGAAGCTGCCGTCGGCGTGGCGCCAGACCGGGTTGCGCCAGCGGTGGCCCACGGCGGCGCGTTCCTTCACGTATTCCTCGTTGACCTCGATGCCCAGGCCGGGGCCTTGCGGAATCGCGACCATGCCGTCTTCATAGGCGAAGACTTCGCGGTTGCTGACGTAGTCCAGCAGGTCGTTGGCGGCGTTGTAGTGGATGCCCAGGCTCTGTTCCTGGATGAAGGCGTTGTAGCAACCGGCGTCGATCTGCAGGCAGGTGGCCAGCGCGATCGGACCCAGCGGGCAGTGCAGCGCCAGCGCCACGTCGTAGGCTTCGGCCATGGCCGCGATCTTGCGGGTTTCGGTGATGCCGCCGGCGTGCGAGGGATCGGGCTGGATGATGTCCACATAGCCTTCGGACAGCACGCGCTTGAAGTCCCAGCGCGAGAACAGGCGTTCGCCCAGCGCGATCGGGGTGGAGGTCAGAGGGGCCAGCTCCTTCAGCGCTTCATAGTGCTCGCTCAGCACCGGCTCTTCGATGAACATGAGCTTGAACGGGTCCAGCTCCTTCATCAGCACCTTGGCCATGGGCTTGTGCACGCGGCCGTGGAAGTCCACGCCTATGCCGACGTTGGGGCCGACCGCGTCGCGCACGGCGGCCACGTTCTCCAGGCACTTCTCGACCTTGTCGAAGGAATCGATGTACTGCAGCTCTTCGGTGCCGTTCATCTTCACGGCGGTGAAGCCGCGCTCCACGGCGCTCTTGGCGGCCGCGGCGGTGTCGGCCGGGCGGTCGCCGCCGATCCACGAATACACGCGGATGCGGTCGCGCACGTTGCCGCCCAGCAGCTGCGACACCGGCACGCCCAGGTGCTTGCCCTTGATGTCCCACAGGGCCTGGTCGATGCCGGCCAGCGCGCTCATGTGGATGGCGCCGCCGCGGTAGAAGCCGCCGCGGTATAGCACGGTCCAGTGGTCTTCGATGTTGCGCGGGTCCTTGCCGATCAGGTAGTCGGACAGTTCCTCGACGGCGGCGGCGACCGAATGCGCGCGGCCTTCGACGACGGGCTCGCCCCAGCCGACAATGCCGGCGTCGGTTTCAATCTTCAGGAAGCACCACCGCGGCGGCACGATGTAGGTGGTGAGCTTGGTGATCTTCATGCTTGGGTCTCCTGGGCGGGATAGGCGCGTTGCCAGGCCGCGATGAATGCGCGCGCGTTCTGGCCGACTTGGGCGGCCGACAGGCCGGGTTTGTACAAGGCGGAGCCCAGGCCGAAGCCGCTGGCGCCCGCCTGGGCGTAAATGGCGATGTTGTCGGGCGTGATGCCGCCCACGGGCGCCAGCGCGATCGGCGGGCGCAGCACGGCGCGCCAGGCCTTCAGCACGGCGGGGCCGAGCTGCTCGGCCGGGAACATCTTCAGCACGTCGGCGCCGGCCGCCAGGGCGGCGAACGCCTCGGTGGGCGTGGCCACGCCGGGGCAGGAGGCCATGCCCAGTTCCTTGGCGCGGCGGATCACGGCGGGGTCGCTGTGCGGCATGACGATGAGTTCGCCGCCCGCCTGCTGGATGCGGGCGCAGTCGTCGGGGTTCAGCACGGTGCCCGCGCCGATCAGGCAATCGGTGGGCAGGGCCGCGCGCATGGCGCGGATGCTGTCCAGCGGGTCGGGCGAATTCAGCGGCACTTCGATCAGGCGGAAGCCCGCCGCGTAGAGTTCCTGCCCGATGGCTTCGGACTCGGCGGGGGTGATGCCGCGCAGGATGGCGATCAGGCCGCAGTGGGCCATGGCGGTTTGGAGGCCGGGATGGTTCATGTTCGATTCCTAAGCCGTGGTGGAAGGGGCGACCAGCCCGGCACAGACGGCCAGGTGCCAGAGGCCGCGCTCGGTGGCGTTCTGCGCCTGCTCGGGCGTGCCCAGGCCGTAGTGCTGCATGGCCTGGATGTAGCGCTGGCACAGCGCGGCGTCGCCGCAAAGCACGATGCGGGGCAGTTCGCCCTGCTGTTGCAGCATCTCGGCCAGCGCCGCGATCTCATGGCCGATGAGCAGGCCCGACAGGTAGTCGGCCTGCGATTCGGGCGCGAGTTCGCCGGTCAGGCCGAGCGCGCGCGTGCTGAAGATGGTGGACAGCACGCCGGCGCGGCCGGCGGGAGCGCCGGCCACCTTCAGGCCGCGCTCGAAGGCGGCCATGTCGGCGCTGGCGGCGTCGGCCATGGTCCGGCCCAGGATGGTGTGGCCACGCAGCGCGGCGTAGACCTCGCCGGTCATGAAGGTGTCGAAGTGCGTGACGCGGCCGCGGCGGGCGTTGACCCATTTCGAATGCGTGCCGGGCAGGCCGATCAGGACGCTGTCGGCGCTGCGGGCTGCCGGGTCCGCCATCACGCCGACGACCTGGGTCTCTTCGCCGCGCATGACGTTGGGCAGGCCGTGGCGCTGGATCAGGCCGGGCACGATGTGCACCGGCTGCGCGCCGCCGCGTTCGACCACGGTCAGCAGCGTGCCGATGCGTTGCAGGTCGACCGGCACGTCCAGGTAGGCGGCTTCCTGCCAGCCCTGGGCGCTGCCGACCATGCCGCAGGCGATCACCGGCAGGGCCGGCTCGGCCCGCAGCCAGTCGCCGCAAGCCTGTTCGAAGGCCAGCTCGAAGCCCGACAGCGTCGTGGTGGCGGCGCCGTCCTGCAGCGGCTGCGGCAGGCGCATGATGCCCCAGGGCAGATGGCGCGTATCCAGCGTGCGGCCGGCGGCGTCCAGCCGGTAGGCGCGCAGCGAGGAGGTGCCCCAATCCAGCGCGATGAGCGCCGCGCGGGCGGGAGATCCGGTAGTCATGAATCTGTCTCGTCTCTGGCGGCCAGTCCGGCTGCCGCTGTGCGCCGGGGGGCGGCGCGGGGCAGGGGGACTGGCAAGCCTTGTTGTCTGAAGCCCGCGAGGCGCGTAGGCGCGCGTAGCGGGCGATGGGAAAAATTCTAGATCAGCGCTTGAAAAATCTCAAAATATAGAATTAAATCCCACATACAGGGAATAATGAGACGAGCGACGGTTGCCGCGCCATGCTTTGAATTTCCTGAGGAATCGCGCGGAAAGTCCGCCTTTTCCCGGCATCCCGCCGCGATTGCGGCGGTTATGCTTGCATTCGTTCTCTTGTTGCCTGGCTCCGTTTTCATGACCCGTTCGCAGATTTCCGACCGTACCCCCACCCTGGATCCCGATGGCGCCGCACCCGCAGGCACGCAGACCTTGATGCGCGGCCTGGCCGTGGTGCAGGCCGTGTCCGGCGGCGCGCGCGACCTGAAGGAGATCTGCGCGCGCATCGGCGTGGCGCGCAGCACCACGCACCGGCTGGCCAGCTGCCTGGTGCAGGAACGCTATCTGCGGTCCCTGCCTGGCGTGGGGTATGTGCTGGGGCCCAAGCTGATCGAGCTGGGCTTTCAGGCGCGCGAGGCCTTTCCGATGGCGACGCTGGCGCGTCCCTACCTGGACAGCCTGGCGGAGCAGACGGGCGACACCATCCACCTGGCCGTGCGCGACAACGACGAGGTCCTGTACCTGGAAAAGATCCCCGGCAAGAAGGGGCTGGAAATGCGCTCGCGCGTGGGGCATCGCATGCCGCTGGCCGCCACGGGCGTGGGCAAGGCGCTGCTGCTGGATACCGAAGAGCCGCAATGGAAGGCGCTGTACCGCGTGGGCGCGCCGGTGTCGTCTCGCGCGGGCGGCGGCAGCCCGACCTGGGAGGCCTTCCGCGACCGCATGCGCGACTACGCCGCCCATGGCTATGCCTTCGACCTCGAAGACAACGAACCGTCGATCCGCTGCGTGGCGGCGCCGGTGCGCGACGCCTCCAGCGGCATCGTGGCCGCGATCAGCGTGTCCAGCACGGTGCCCTACATGTCGCTGGAACGCATGCGCGACATGGTCGCCGTGGTGCAGGGCGCCGCGGCGGGGATTTCAGCGGAATTGGGCTGGAAGGTGGACCGCGGCTGAGGCCGCGGTCCCGCGTTTTATTCCAGCGGCAGCGTCAGCACGCCCTGCGGGGCGGGACGCATCATGACGCGGCGGTACCAGGCCGACAGGGCCGGCGTATCGGGACGTTCGATCGGCAGGGCCAGCCAGCGATGCGCGGAACAGACCAGGGCGATGTCGCCCATGCTGAGGTGGCGGCCGGCGATGAACTCGCGGCCCTGCAGGGCCTGGTCCAGGATCTGGGCGCGCGCGTTCGAGCGCTTGACCGAATTCTCGATGGCGGCCAGGTCGCGCTTGTCCTCGGGCGTGCGGATCAGGCCCAGGAAGGCCGGGCCCATGGCGCCCTGCCATTCGGTGGCCTGCCAGTCCATCCAGCGGTCGGCGTCGGCGCGCATGCACACGTCTTCCGGCCACAGGCTGCCAACGCCGTAGCGCGCGGCCAGATAGCGCACGATGGCGTTCGATTCCCACAGCACGAAGCCGCCGTCGTCGATGACGGGCACCGTGCGGTTGGGGTTGAGCTTGGCGAACTCCGGCGTGCCGACCACGCCGAACGGGCCGCCTGCCTGGATGAAGGAATGCGGCAGGGCCAGCTCGCGCACCGCCAGCATGACTTTCTGAACGTTGACGGACGTCAGGCGTCCCCAGATCTTCAACATAACCAGTCCTTGTAGTGTCAGACGGGCGGCAACTGCCGCCGCGCAAAGTCGCTGTCGCGCGAGAAGCGCGTCCAGTTGAAAGCGGGTCCGGGATCGGTCTTGCGGCCCGGGGCGATGTGTTCATGGCCCCAGGCGGCCGCCAGCGGATGGCGCGCGCGCAGGGCCGGCGTCAGCTTGCGCAGCGCCAGATACTGCTCTTCGGCATAGGGCAAGGTATCCGTGCCTTCCAGCTCGACGCCGATGGAAAAGTCATTGCAGCGTTCGCGCCCCGCGTAGCGCGAAACGCCGGCATGCCAGGCGCGCTCGTCGGTCGATACGAACTGGATGATGCTGCCGTCGCGGCGGATGAAGAAATGCGCCGACACGCGCAGGCCGCGCAGCCGTTCCAGCCAGGGATGCGAACCGTAGTCCAGCGTGTTCAGGAACAGCCCCGCGACTTCAGGACCGCCGAATTGCCCTGGCGGCAGGCTGATGTTGTGCAGCACCAGCAGCGACACTTGCGCGCCGGCGGGGCGCGCGTCGCGGTTGGGAGAGGGCATGAGCGTGACACCCGGGGCCGGCGCCAGCCAGCCATGACGATCCAGAAGCAAGGCCATGGGAAGAGAGCATGCGTGTGGTTACCAACTACGCATTATGCCGTGCGGGGCGGCCAGCCTCTAATGGGCGGCCGGATCAGTGTTTGGCGGGTCCCAGCCGGGCGTGTTCCGCGCTGCACCAGGTCTGGCCGTTCTGCAGCAAGGCCTCGGAGCGCGGCAGATGGATGCCGCAATGGGCGCAACGCACCATGGATTCCAGGGGCGGGGGCTGGCGCGCACCGGCCTTGGCCTTCTTCGCGGCCTGCGCGCCGTCCTGCTTCGATGCCGCCATGCGCCCCGCCAGGCGGGCCACGAACAGCACCAGGATGATCAGAACAATCCAGAACAGCAACTTGCCCACGTCAACCTCGATGCAGAATCATTTCCAGCACGAACCGGCTGCCGGTATAGGCCAGAATCAGGAACCCGAAACCCGTCAGCGTCCAGCGCAGGGCCACGCGGCCGCGCCAGCCCCAGATGTGGCGGCCGGCCAGCAGCACGCCGAAGGTCAGCCACGACAGCAGCGTGAATACGGTCTTGTGGTCGAACGGCAGGATCTTGCCCGTCAGCTTCATGGACGCCACAGAACCCGTGCCCACGGCCAGCGTCAGCACGATGAAGCCGATCCAGATGATGCGGAACAGCAGCTGTTCTTGCACCAGCAGCGGCGGCTGGGAGTCCAGCACGCGGCCGATGATGCTGCGTTCGGCGGGAGCGTCCAGCGGGCGGTGCAGGTGGCGGTCCAGCAGCGCCATCATCATGGCGTGCAGGGCGGCGATGGTGATCAGGCCGTAGGCCGCCAGGGCGATCAGCAGGTGGACGCGCAGCCAGGAATCATTGGCGTGGGGCACGAACTGCCCCTGCGGGAACAGGGCGGCCAGAGCGCTGGCGAGGGCGGCGGCGGGCAGCAGCAGCAGTTGCAGGCCGTCTATGCGCACCAGCAGGCTTTCCAGCCAGAACACCACCATGCCCAGCCAGATCGCGGCGGACAGGGCCAGCGCCCAGCCGATGAACAGGTGCTGGGCCCCCAGCATCGATTGTTGCAGCCCGATTCCATGGAGAACCAGGGCTCCCAGCAGGCACAGGCGGGCGACCTTGCCCGTCTGTTCCACGCCGCCGGCGCCGGCCAGGCGGATCCAGAGCGACCCCCCGAGCACCGCGTACGCCAAGGCAGCCGCCGTGTGAAATACAATGCCTAGTGACATAGAAACCGTTGTCTGGATGGGGCCTGGGGGCGCATGCCGCCCGTAAGCGCAGAATCCGCGCCTGCGGCCACCGTTCAATCAATTAGTTTAAGCGGAAACGCCTCTCATGCTCGATAACCTAACTCAACGCCTGTCGCGCGTCGTCAAGACGCTGCGCGGGGAAGCCCGCCTGACCGAGGCCAATACCCAGGAGATGCTGCGCGAAGTGCGCATGGCGCTGCTGGAAGCCGACGTGGCGCTGCCCGTCGTGCGCGAGTTCGTCGCCCGCGTAAAGGAAAAGGCGCTGGGCGAAGAAGTCGCCAGCAGCCTCAGCCCCGGCCAGGCCCTGGTCGGCGTCGTCCACAAGGAACTGACTGCCCTGATGGGCGGCGACCTGGGCGCCGACTCCGGCGAACTGTCGCTGGCGGTGCAGCCGCCCGCCGTCATCCTGATGGCCGGCTTGCAGGGCGCCGGCAAGACCACCACCACCGGCAAGCTGGCGCGCTGGCTCTCCGAAGGCCAGCACACCCAGCACGGCCGCAAGACCGGCAAGAAGAAAGTGCTGGTGGTGTCCGCCGACGTCTACCGCCCGGCCGCCATCGACCAGCTCAAGAGCGTGGCGGCGCAGGTCGGCGTGGACTTCCTGCCCACCGACCCCAGCCAGAAGCCCGAGGACATCGCCCGCAACGCGGTGGACCACGCCCGCCGCCATCACTACGACGTGCTGATCCTGGACACGGCCGGTCGCCTGGGCATCGACGAGGCCATGATGCGCGAGATCCGCGCGCTGCATGACTTGGTCAAGCCGGTGGAAACGCTGTTCGTGGTCGATGCCATGCAGGGCCAGGACGCGGTCAATACCGCGCGCGCCTTCGCGGAAGCGCTGCCCCTGACTGGCGTGGTGCTGACCAAGCTGGACGGCGACGCCCGCGGCGGCGCGGCGCTGTCGGTGCGCCATGTCACCGGCAAGCCCCTGAAGTTCGTCGGCGTCTCGGAAAAGCTGGACGGCCTGGAGCCCTTCTACCCCGAGCGCATGGCGCAGCGCGTGCTGGGCATGGGCGACATCGTCTCGCTGGTCGAGCAGGCCCAGAAGAACATCGACATCGCCGAAGCCCAGAAGCTGGCCGCGAAGATCAAGTCGGGCAACAAGTTCGACCTGAACGACTTCCGCGACCAGCTCGGCCAGGTGAAGAAGCTGGGCGACATGGGCTCGCTGCTGGAAAAGCTGCCGGCCCAGTTTCAGCAGGCCGCGGGCCAGCTGCAGGGCGGCCAGGCTGAAAAGCAGCTGCGCCGCACCGAAGGCATCCTGAATTCCATGACCGCGGCCGAACGTGCCAAGCCAGAACTCATCAAGGCCTCGCGCAAGCGCCGCATCGCGGCCGGCTCCGGCGTGCCGGTGCAAGAGGTCAACCGCCTGCTCGCGCAGTTCGAGCAGATGCAGGGCATGATGAAGCAGATGAAGAAGGGCGGCATGGCGAAGATGATGCGCGCCATGGGCGGGATGAAGGGCTTGGGCCGTTTCGGCATGAAGTAAGGACCCCCACGCTTCGCTCACTGCGTGAGCTCTCTGCCCCCCGAGGGGGCGCTTTTTCCTTGGGGCGGCCCGGCGGAAAAAGGCCTTCTTGCATCGGACTGGAATGCCCCCTCCCGGGGGCATTTTTCATTGGGGATGCAGGCCCAAAAAAATGGCCAGACGTTGCGTCTGGCCAAGTACTCGCGGCTGGCAGGGGGCGCCTGCCGCGATGCAAGCCGGAAAGCGCATGGGTGCCTTCCGGCCTGTCCGATTCGGTGGTGATCAGGACAGCGGCGGGATGCGCAGCACCTGGCCCGGGTAGATCTTGTCGGGGCTGGTCAGCATGGGCTTGTTGGCTTCGAAGATCAGGTTGTTCTTCGCGCCCTGGCCCTTGCCGTATTGCGCCTCGGCAATCTTCCACAGGTTGTCGCCCTTCTGCACCGTGTACATCTTGGCTTCCGGCGCGGCCTGCTTCACCTTCAGTTGGTTGTCCACCTGGGCCACGCCCACGGTGTTGCCCAGCGCCAGAGTGATCTTCTCGGCGGCTTCCGTGCTGAGGGCCTCGCCCGCCACCGTGACCTTGTCGCCGTCGACCGAGATCTGCAGGCCGTCGGCATTCAGGCCGTGCTTATCCAGCTCTTTCTTCAATTCGTCCGCCGTCGCGGCCTTGGCCTCGCTGGCGCCGAAGAGCTTTTCTCCAACGTCCTTGATGAAATTGAGCAGACCCATAGTGTTTCCTTTATCTATGTTGCGGTGAGAGAAACAAGTGCCATCAGGGCTTTTGGCCCATGAACATCTTGCGCACGATGCCGGCGATCAAGGTCAGCACGGCGCCACCGACGCCGCCGCCGACCACGCTGCCGGCTATCGCGGAAAGATCCAATCCCGTGTTGCCTGCTGCAACCGCGCCTGCTCCCGCGGTAATCATCGGGGCCAGCCAGGAACCGCCCGCCAGGCCGCCGATGGCGCCCGCGATGGTGTTGCCCAATGGACCCAGATTGAATTGCTGGAGCATTTTTCCCAAGCCGTTGCCCCCGGCCGCGCCGGCGACAAGCTGGATGAGAAGGTTGATGATGACTGCGGTGTTCATGATGCCTCCTCTGCCCCTGGGGGCAATGTGCAACGTTAGAACAACAGCAAGACAAACGTACGAAACCAGCAAGAACGATTATGACTCGCACATTCGCCGTGCGACGAGGGGTTAACGTGTAACAGGTTGCTAGTCTTCTGGCAGACTACGCAAGAATGCTGGTCAGTTTGCAGGAATGGCGCGCGGCGGGTCTAAACCGCATCGGGTTCGCGGCCACATACGACTAGGGCCGCTATGCAGCGGCCCTAGTCTTTGCGGTGCTTCAGTGTGGTGCTGGCTTCAGCCGCCGCCCACGGCCACCACGATTTCGATCTGGTCGCCATCCGTCAGCGCGGTCTGCGCATGCTGGCTCTTGGGCACGATCTCGCCGTTGCGTTCCACGGCTACGCGCTTGCCGGCATAGCCCAGGGCTTCCAGCAGTTCATTCACGGTCGTGTCCAGGGGAAACTCCCGTGCGTCTCCGTTCAGGGTGATGTGCATGCAGGTCTCCTCAGTTATCGCGCGTAGGCGTCGGTGGCCGCGATCAGCCGCGCCAGCGTGCCGGGTTCATCGAAGGCGTGGCCCGCGTCCGGGACCAGATGGAAGTCGGCCTCGGGCCAGGCGCGGTGCAGGTCCCAGGCGGTGCGCGCCGGCGTACAGACGTCGTAGCGGCCCTGCACGATGGTGCCGGGAATGCCGCGCAGCTTGTGCGCGTCGCGGATCAGCTGGCCTTCGTCCATGAAGCCGCGGTTCACGAAGTAGTGGTTCTCGATGCGCGCGAACGCCAGCGCGGCGCGGTCGGCGGCGTGGCTTTGCTGATGGCGCGGGCTGGGCAGCAGCGTGATGGTGCTGTCTTCCCACTTGCTCCAGGCCTTGGCGGCGCGCAGCTGTTCGGCTGGATCGTCGCCCGTCAGGCGCTTGTGGTACGCCGCCACCAGGTCGCCGCGCTCGTCTTCCGGAATCGGCGCCAGGTACTCTTCCCAGCGGTCGGGGAACAGCCACGACGCGCCTTCCTGGTAGAACCAGCGGATCTCCGCCAGGCGCAATCCGAAAATGCCGCGCAGCACCAGTTCGCTGACATGGGACACATGTGTTTCGGCATAGGCCAACGCCAGCGTCGAACCCCAGGACCCGCCGAACACCAGCCACTTTTCCGCGCCCACGACCTCGGTGCGCAGGCGTTCGATGTCGGACACCAGATGCCAGGTCGTGTTGTTTTCCAGGCTGGCGTGGGGCTGCGAACGGCCGCAGCCGCGCTGATCGAACAGCAGCACGTTGTAGCGCTGCGGATCGAACAACTGGCGGTGCACGGGCGAGCAGCCGCTGCCCGGGCCGCCATGCAGGAACACTGCGGGCTTGCCCTGGGGGTTGCCGCAGAGCTCCCAGTAGATCTGGTGGCCGTCGCCGGTATCCAGCGTGCCTTGGCGGTAGGGTTCGATCGGGGGATAAAGCATCAGGCGACTCGCTTGAAGATCAGGTCCCAGACGCCGTGGCCCAGGCGCAGGCCGCGGTTCTCGAATTTGGTCAGGGGGCGGTAATCGGGGCGCGGCGCGTAGCCGTCCGCGGTGTTCGCAAGCTGCGGCTCGTTGCCCAGCACTTCCAGCATCTGCACCGCGTAGTCTTCCCAGTCGGTGGCGCAGTGGATGTAGCCGCCCGGCGCGATGCGGCTGGCCAGCAGCGAAATGAAGGCGGGCTGGATCAGGCGGCGCTTGTGATGGCGCTTCTTCGGCCACGGATCCGGGAAATAGATATGCACGCCGGCGAGCGAATCGGGGGCGATCATGTCGCGCACCACTTCGACCGCGTCGTGCTGGATGATGCGCAGGTTCTGGATGCTGGAGTCTTCAATGCGGCGCAGCAGCGAGCCGACGCCGGCGTTGAACACTTCCACGCCCAGGAAATTGTCGTCCGGGCGCGCCAGCGCGATCTTCTCGGTGGTCTCGCCCATGCCGAAGCCGATTTCCAGTACCGTCGGCGCCTGCCGGCCGAAGGCGGCGGCGGGGTCGAGGCGGCGCGGCGCATAGGGGATGGACCATTGGCCCATCAGGCGCTCGAGCGCGGCCAGCTGGCCCTGCGTAATGTGGCCGCGGCGGTGCACGAAACTGCGGATATGGGTCGCACCCGGGCTGTTGGGAGCGTGGGCGGTACTGGCCAGCGCCGCTTGCGTTTCCGGGGAAACGGCGGTCGACGAGGGCTCGCCGCCAGGCGCTGCGGGGGTGCTTGCGGCAGCCGGGGCCGGGGCGGCTGCGGGGTTGTTCTCGGGGGTGTTCGTATTCATAGCCCGAATTGTAGTGGCAGGCCCGGCGCGCCGCTGTCGTCCGGATGCACTAAATTGGGGACAGATTTGGTGCCTTCAGGTTGAGGCCTTGCGGGGGTGGGCGCCCGCGCAGCGCATTGCCATCCCTAGCTCCGTGTCCTGGTCAAAAAGTAATGGGCGGGCGAATCGCCGAAGGCGCGCCGGAACATGGCAATGAAGTTGCTGGGCGAGGCGTAGCCCAATTGTTCGGAAACATCCGTCACTGACGCGCCGTGCGCCAGCATTTCCAGCGCGTGGCCCAACTGCGCTTGCTGACGCCATTGCGCGAAACTCAAGCCTGTTTCGGACAGGATCAGCCGCCTCAAGGTACGGGCCGACATGGCGCCCCATTGTGCCCAGTCTTCCAACGTGCGCGGATTGCCGGGATCTTCCAGGATCGCTTGCGCCACGCGAGCCAGGCGCTGGTCGGAAGGCATGGGGATGTGCAGCGATTCGTGCGGCGCACGGCAGATTTCGTCGATGATGACCGCGGCGATGCGAGCCTGCTCCGGCGCCAGCAGCGCATGGCTATCCCAATTCTCGGCGCGCCGCACCAGGGCGCGCAAAACCTCTGAAATACCGATGACGCACGGCTGTTTCGGCAGCCGCCTTCCGCCATGCGGCGTGATGAGCAGGCTCCAGCCCGTCAGCGCGCCGCTCACCCGCACCTGGTGCGGGACGTTGGGCGGTATCCAGCCTGCCCGGTGCGGGGGCAGCAGCCACGAGCCATGCGGCGTCCTGACCTGAATCATCCCCGCGTCGACGCAGAAGACCTGGCCCCTCGCATGCTGATGCCAGTCGTACTCCCGCGTCCCCAGCTGGAATTCATTATCGGGGCTGTCATTGCCCCTCAGCGCGATAAGGGAAGGCCCTTCGAGCCACTCGCTGAGATCAACAGGCAGAGATGCGCGCACGGGTTCGGTCGTGTTGGCCATTTTTCACTATTTTTAGTCCATTTGCCGTTATATGAGTTTACCCGCCGTCCCACACAATGGCCTGTCCGCAGGTTGCACAACGATCGACACATTCGGGATCAGGCACACATGTCTTCCACCTCTACAGCAGTCATACCCCCATCGCTTTTGCGCGATGGAGTTTCAACCTGGGTTGCTACCTTGGTAGCTTGCCTGTGCGCCTTCATGGTGGTGATGGATGGCGCCATCGTGAGCGTTGCGCTTCCGGCAATGCGGGACGACCTGGACCTGTCCGCGGTACAGCTCCAATGGGTCGTCGACATCTATCTTCTGCTGCTGGGCGGCTTCATGCTGCTGGCGGCTCGCGCCAGCGACATCTACGGTCGCCGGAACGTGTTGCTATGGGGATTGGCCTTGTTCACCGGCGCAAGCCTGATGGGTGGCCTGGCGCAATCGGGAGCGGCCCTGTTGATCGCGCGCGCCGTGCAGGGGTTTGGCGCCGCGGCGCTGGCAACGTCGCCGTTGGCCGTGATCGTGGCTGCTCATCCCCGCGGAGCCAGTCAAGATCGCGCGATCGGTTGCTGGGCAGCGTGCGCCGCCATGGGCTCCGCTTTCGGCGTGGTGATCGGCGGTGCGTTGACCAGCCTGGTCGATTGGCGCTGGGTCATGTTCGTCAACGTGCCGCCAGGCTTGATCCTGTTCGCGATGGTCGCGCTCAGCCTGAGTCCCCAGCATCCGGACACGCTCCGGGCCAAGCTGGACATGCCGGGAGCCATCACGGTGACACTGTCCTTGGCATCATTTCTCTACGCGGTCTCGCAATCGGTACACGCAGGTTGGAACGACCAGATCGTATTCAATGCAATGGTTTTTGCACTGGTCATGTTCCTGGCCTTCGTGTTCAGGGAATTCTGCGCCAGGCAGCCGCTGATCCAGCTGGGCATTTTCCGATTGCGCAATGTCCCCATCGGCATGGTCATGGTCTCGGGGCTGGGCGCAATCCTCACGACCTCGACATTCTTCCTGTCCTTGGCGCTGCAACGCATTGATGGGCGCAACCCGCTTGAAACCGGCATGGCGCTGTTGCCGATGGCCGTCGCCCTGGCGATTGCAGCCATGGCATCACGCTCCTTGCGCGACGCCGGTTTCACGCGCTTGCCATTGATTGGCGGCTTGATCGCGGCAGCAGGGTTGATCTGGCTTTATTGGCTGCCCATGCATCCGGTGCATGCGACCGAATTGCTGCTGCCTACCCTGTTGGCGGGCGCAGGCAACGGCTTGGTGATGATGAGCGCGACCCAGGCCGTGCTGGCCGGAGTGCCCCGTCGTGATTCCGGATTGGCGGCGGGTCTGCAAAACACCTCACGCCAATTGGGCGGCGCCGTTGGCATTGCCGTTCTGGCTTCGGTGGCTCATGGCGTGACGACGGCCCGTCTCGCCGGTGGCGAGATGCCGCAAGTGGCTGAACTAGCCGGGTATCAAGCGGCATTCCTGATCGCGGGGCTGATCAGCATCGTCTCTGCCCTGGCCTCGTTGCTGCTTGATGTACGTCCACCGGAAGCTCAGTGATAAGCCTGCCGCGTCGAGCGTTGGCATTGCCCAGCGAAACGCGGTGCCGGAGTCATAGTGAAATGAAAAAAGGCGCGCTATAATCGCCGCCGCTGCTGCGGCTTTGGCCGCGGGCACGACACCCGAGCGGGTGTAGTTCAATGGTAGAACGGCGGCTTCCCAAGCCTCAAGCGTGGGTTCGATTCCCATCACCCGCTCCACTGCATCGTTCCAGGGAATTCTGAGGAAGTCCAAGAGGCATCGTAAGTCGTTGATTCTGTTTGAGTTTTCGACACCTCGATGTTCCAGTGGGCTCCACGGAAATCCACCTGAAGCCACGACGTTTATGTCCATTTTTGTGTCCATTTTTGCGGGCACGACGGCTTCCGGATTGTTGCTAGGGCGCTGAGGTCGATGGGTTAAGCATCTGGTTCCTGACTCATGTTCAGGAGCTAGAGCATGGCACTCTCAGACTTGGTGGTCCGCCAAGCCAAAGCCACCGGCAAGGCCTACACACTTCCAGACATCGATGGTCTCTCCCTGGCCGTGACGGCCACGGGCAGCAAGAGCTGGCACTTCCGTTACTACTGGATGAAGGAGCCCAAGCGCATGTCGCTGGGCACCTATCCCGAGGTGTCCCTTCGTGAGGCACGCGCCCTGCGTGACGAGGCGCGCGCCTTGGTGGCCAAGGACATCAACCCGCGCCTTCACCGCAAGCAAAAGCGCGCCGCGGTCAAACTCGCCGGTGAAAACACCTTCGAGGCGATCTACAAGAAGTGGCTTGCCCACCGCGAACTCGGCCTCAAGAAGGGCCGGCAGACCACCCTCTCGATCCTCCCTCGCGTCTTCGCCAAGGATGTGCTGCCCTTGCTGGGCAAGCGCTCGATCTACGACATCAAACGCCCTGACCTGCTGGAAGTGATCGCCAGGATCGAGCGGCGCAAGGCGCTCTCCGTCGCCGAGAAAGTCAGGACGTGGTTCAACCAGATGTTCCGCTACGCGCTGGTGGTCGTGCCGGGCCTGGAGCAGAACCCGGCTTCCGACCTCGACGTGGTGGCGCTGCCGCTGCCCCCGGTGAACCACAACCCGTTCCTGCGCATGGCCGAGTTGCCGAAGCTGTTGCAGCGCCTGCGCAAGTATCGTGGCCGGCTGCAGACCCAGCTCGGTCTGCGGCTGCTGCTATTCACCGGCGTGCGCACGGGCGAGCTGCGCCTGGCGACGCCGGATCAGTTCGACCTCGATCGCGGCCTCTGGATCATCCCGCCCGAGGTCGTGAAGCAGCTCCAGGTGGACATGCGCAGGAAGCGCCAGTTGCCCAAGGACATTCCACCCTACATCGTGCCGCTGTCGGTGCAGGCCATCGAGATCGTCCGGCACCTGCTCGAACAGCTCAAACCGGCCCAGCACTATCTGTTCCGCCACGACAGCGAGTTGAAGAAGCGCATGAGCGAGAACACGCTCAACGGCGCGCTCAAGCGCATGGGCTATCGCGACCTGCTGACCGGGCACGGCATCCGGGGCACGATGTCCACCGCGCTCAACGAGATCGGCTACCCGAAGGTGTGGGTGGACGCGCAACTCTCGCACGTCGATCCCAACAAGGTCAGTGCCACCTACAACCACGCCGAGTACGTCGAGCAGCGGCGGCGGATGATGCAGGATTGGGCCGACCGGCTCGATCTCTTCGAGCAGAACATGGTCGAGGCAGCGAGCATGCCGCTCACCATTCATTTGGAGGGCGTGCCCGTCCTCTCGGATGAGGAAGCCGCGAGTGCGCCACCCAAACCAGCGGCCGCGTCGGCGCCGCTCCTGATCGTGACCAGGCCGGGAGACGCGATGCCACTGGTGTCAGCCGAGACGCATCGGCTGCCCGCAGTGCCGTTGCCGCGTTCCGTCATGGAGGAACCGCTGTCCGACATACAGCGCCAGCGGATGGAACTGGTCGATGTCTTCGAGGCACCACACAACCTGCCAGTCGCCGAGTACGCGAAGATGGCGGGCAAGTCCCGCCGGTGGATCAGCTACGAGATCAAGGCCGGCAACCTGCTGGCGCTGAACCTGGGCAACCGTGGTCAGCGCGTGCCGGATTGGCATCTCGATCCGGTCAAGCACGCGCTGATCCAGGCGGTCCTCAAGCTGACCAGGGGCGCCGACCCTTGGCAGATCTACAACGCGCTCCTGCAGCCGCGCGCGAAGCTGCGCGGCGGCTCGGCTCTGGAAAGCGTCAGTGCCACAAATCTCGACAAGATCATCATGGCGGTGAGCACGACGGTGAAGGAAAGCGAGTGGTCCCCGCAGCAGGTGGCGTTTGCGTAGCGCGCCAGCGCCCAGCAGTGCGCGCCCCTGTCTCAGGACACGGAGCGCGCGCGGCGGGCGAATCTTTCCTGGGGCTCGGTCAAGGACGAGGACGGGCGAAGCAGGTAGGCCATCACGATGATGGGTGCGCCAGCCAATGGCCGCGCGGCGATGCCGCGACGCAGGTAGCAGGTCAGTCTCGCGGCGGGTGCGACGGCAATGCCGTAGCCCGCGGAGACGAGCGTCATCGCCATGTCGAAGGTGCTGACGGTCTGCTCATGGCCCTGCGGTGCATCCTCGACCAGGCCATGCGCCACCGCGCGCCACGGCTCGTCGGCCGTTGACTGCGCGCAGATCAACGGCTGCTTGAGCAGCTCTTGGCGAGGCACTTCACGGTAGGACAGCAGGTGCGAGCGCTTGGCGACGGCGACTGCCAGCGTGTCATGCCACAACGGCTCGCACACCCAGCCTGGCCACTCCCAGGCGGCTGTGGACAGGGCCAAGTCAAAGTTATCGTGCGGCAGTTCCTGCGCCTGCGCTGTGGAACTGCATCCGATCAAGGCGGTGGCGGTCTCTGGCTCTTCGGCGCGCTGCAACGCCAGCAAGTCGGCAAGCGGTGAAGGCACCCACTCGCCGAGCACAGCCACCCGGATTTCAGTGGAGGCATCGCTCGATTTCACGTCCAGTTCCTCCAGGCAGTGAACTCGCGGCGACCGATGAAGTCGCTTCTATTGAGTTAAGTTTAACGTGGTTTATATCGTGTCAATCCTCGACGCTTTTGGCAATGCAAAAGCGTTCGATTCAAAGAGGCCGGCCCACCGGGACAACAACCTACGAAGCGGAACCAGCCATCGCGTTTGGGGCCTCCGTGCGCGAAGAAAGAACCAGTCAAGGCATCGCCCAGGAAACGCTGGCTCATCTGTCAGGAATCGAGCGTTCGCACATGGGAAAGATCGAGCGTGGCGAGCATGTCCCCACGCTCCCCCTCATTCTCAAAATCGCCCGTGCGCTGAAATGCAGTTCTGCCCACTTGATGGCGCTGACTGAAGCCAAGCTGGCAGAGACGGCTCCGCCTAAATCAGCGGACTGAAGCCGGCCCGCGCCGTGGCTCCTTGTCTACCCCTGTTCGTTGTCGTTCTTATTACCGGCGGCTGAATTTTCGCGCTTTACGGCCTCGGTGAGGAGGCGCAGGTATGGATTGTCCGGAGGCATTTCCTGGAACAGCGCTTCGGGAGCGCTCAGCAGGTAGCCGTGCAGTCGCCTGGATTTGCGCGGCCCCGTGACTTCGCAGGTCCAGATATTCAGCCCGCTGGCTTGCTTGCGGTGCAGGCCTAGCTTCTCGAAACGCTTCTGCACCCACTGCCATCCCTCCAGGTTCTCCGGTTTCGCCAGTGCGGCGATTTGCAGATGTTCCTGCGCATAGCGCTGGAAGACGCCGGGGCTCACCAGGTAGGCCGTTCCGGCGACGCTGTGCACCAAGGCTTTGGCGTCGTTGATGATGAGCTTGTGCGTCTGGATGCCCTGACGCAGCCAGGCCATGAAATGCTCGCCGGATGGCTCCGGCCGATCCTGAAATGGCGCGAGGCTTATCTGCGGCAGCACCGTAGGCGCCGGTGGCGAGGCAGGCTCGGGTTCGCGCGGGGCCTCCGGCGCTACGGGTGGGGCCGTGTCACTCAGCAGATCGAGCAGCGCAGCCACGCCGTTGTCGGTGGGCATAGGGACGGTCGGCGCGATGCTTGGTGGCGCCGTATCGGCGCTTTCCAAGCCTGGCGCTTCGGATGCCGGTGCCTGCGGTGTCGGCGCCCCTTGTTCCTCGTCGGCCTGCACGCGACCCGCGAACGGCGCCGGCCGGTCGGCCGCATCCCAGACCATGGCCGGAGACAGTTTCAGGAAGGTGAAGCTGTGCGACCAGCCGGCATCGCTGGTGACGGTGGCCTTCCAGATCGCCTTGCCGTCCGGTGTGGCCAAGGCGATGCCGTGATCCTGCAGCACGTTGAACACCGCCGTGTTGCTGGCCGGGATGCCGTCGATGCCCTGCGACAGCAGATGCGCGCGCAGCTTGTCCGAGACGGTCTTGCTCACCAGCCAGAGCGCGTCCTGGGTCAGCCAGCCATCCGAGGCCTGGGGCTGGTTCAGCTTGAATTCTTCCTTCAGGAGGTAGCGCAGGCCATCGAGCAGCTTGCGCTGCAGTGCGTGCCGGGGCGCTGCCAGGGCCTTGCTCGGATCGCCGCCGAGTTCCTGGGCGACGGATGCCTGGTCCGCCTGCACGACCAGTTCGCCGAGCATGCCGGCGTGCTCGTACTGGCCGGCCAGGACGTACAGCAGCGCGGCCCACAGGTCGGGGTAGTCGGCGAGCCAGTCGAAGATGCCCGGATCGAGCAGCCGGGCGTAGAGCAGCCCGGTGGCGGCGCTGTGCAGCCGGTATTCGCGCTCCCTGCGGTAGCGGAAGCGGTACGGCCGCCGCAGCGGGCCGTGCCAGGGATGCCAGACCGTGCCGTCCGCGTACTCGACGTGCAGGTCGACCGCGATCTTGCCGATGTCGTGCAGCAGCGCAGCATAGGCGGTGCCTGCGG
Source organism: Achromobacter anxifer (assembly GCF_903652925.1). Classification (GTDB taxonomy): domain Bacteria; phylum Pseudomonadota; class Gammaproteobacteria; order Burkholderiales; family Burkholderiaceae_B; genus Achromobacter; species Achromobacter anxifer. The sequence continues at coordinate 486,798 of NZ_CAHLAR010000001.1, forward strand.
TCCAGGCCTCGGCCTGGGCGGCTTGCGCCTCCGGCGTGGCGCCGGCGGGCAGCAGATGCGACTGCCGCAGCTTGAGCGCGTAGGCGACGATCTCCAGGCCGTGGTCCAGCATGCCGCCCGGATAGGCGTGGTGATGGGCCTCCGACGCGGGGAATTGCTGGACCAGCTCGGCGTAGCGTTCCAGCGGGGCGAGGTACAGCGTGGCGAACTGCCGGCGCGACAGCGAGGTGCGCTGCCAGATGTGTTCCAGCAGCTTCTGCCGGCGCGGCGTCGCCAGCAGCGATGCGGCCGGCTCCGGCCGCATCAGCCCTTTGCCGGGCTCGGCGGGAGGTTTGGGCGGTGGCGCACTGGCGGCAGGTGGCACCCGTTTGCGTTGGAACAGCGAGAGCATGGCGAACCCCAGACGGCGGGCCGGTCGGGAGAGCCTTTTGGCCTTTTCGGGTAGGGCCTTTCCCCTTGGCCCCATTCCCTTGCCCCTTCCCCAGCCCTTTGGCCTTTACGGAAACCTTTGGATATAGGGCAACGACGCCTGCCGAACCACAACCAATGCGGGTTTGGCCCAAGTCGGATTGATGCGGGAAGGCTGGCTGTGCCGCCCCTACGATGGAGCCGTTTCATCGACCGGACGGAGCACCATGCACACCCAGATTGACAAGGTAAGGAAATTTCCTTACCATCCAGGCATTGCCATCAGGAGTGCCGCCATGCCCGAAATCCACGAAGTCGCGACGCTGACCTCCAAGGGTCAGATCACGCTGCCCAAGTCCATCCGGCAAGCGCTGGGCGTGGACACCGGCGGCAAGGTGGCGTTCGACCTGCGCGGCGGCGAAGTCGTCGTGACCCGCGCCGACGCCGACCATGAAGACCCGGCCATCGGCGCCTTCCTGGGGCTGCTGGAAGCGGACATCCGGGCCGGGCGGCACGTCCAGTCCCTGCCGGACGATCTGGCGCGGGCCATGCTGGCCAACGCGCACCACGCGGTGAACCTCGATGAAGACATCGAAGGCGAAGTGGCGCTCTGATGCAGCGGCACGGTTGGACGCTCCTGTTCCACGAGGGCGTGATCGAGCAGTTGCGCAAGCTGCACGCGGCCGCGGAACGGGCCGAACAGAACGACCCGCAGGGGTTCGAGAGCAACGCCAACGTCAAGCTGTTCCGGGCGTTGAGCCAGTTGATCATGGATGTCGTGCCGAGCGATCCTGCGCGCGACGAATTCCGCCAGGGCAACACCTTGGGGCCGGCCTACCGGCACTGGCGGCGCGCAAAGATCGGGAGGCGGTTCCGGCTGTTCTTCCGCTTCGACTCCAAGGCCAAGGCGATCGTGTTCGCCTGGGTCAACGACGAGCAGACCTTGCGGTCGTCGGGCAGCAAGTCCGACCCCTATGCGGTGTTCGAGAAGATGTTGGGACGCGGCAACCCGCCGGACGATTGGGCGGCGCTGGTGGCCGCAAGCCAGGCCGACTGGCGCGCAGCAGACAAGGACTAGACCGCGGTTGAAGAACAGCACAGGTTTCAATCGCGACACGGACAGGGATCACAGCCACACGACAGGATGAACATGAGGTAGCCACCATGAAGACCGCCGCACAGACCACCTTCGCAGAACGCCTCGGCCGGACACTGGGCCGGGCGTGGAGAGGCTGCGCGCGTCTGGATCGGCGGGCGCAGGGCTGGCTGCTCGCGCAGGGATGGGCGCCTGGCATTGCCAAGGCCGCGCTGCTGGCCGTCAAGCTCGCTGCGATCGGTGTCCTGCTCTACACCGCGTTCTGGCTGGCACTGCTGCTTGCGTTCGCGCTGGTCGGCGCCTGGGTAGTCCGCAACGACGATGGGAGCTACGACGAGGAACACAAGCCGGAATGGCGATACGGCCCTGCCGGGTACGGCCTCTACACCCATGACGATTACCGGATCGACCCCCACGATCCAGAAGACGAGCAAGCCTAGAGGCGTTACTTCGCTGCTTTCATAGCGACACCCGCACCCCTGCCGCCAGCAGCTTGGGCATCCCTGGTTCCTGCCGCCAGCCCTTGAATTGCCGTTCCCGCGCGCACGCCTACCCAGCCCAGCGCAGCCACCCAGAAGGTAGGCAGCACGATGAACATCGTCGCCATGACGAAGTTCAGCAGCATGTCGCCGAAGGCGTTGTTCAGGCCGATCAGCGGATCGAAGTTGCTGTGCGGCCGGTTCGCGCCGAACCCCCAGCCGTAGAGCGCGTCGAGGATCGTGCTGTCCAGCCAGCGCGCGAGCTGGAACCAGAAGTCCACGAAGAACAGCGCGAACTGCACGCAGCTCACCGCGACCAGCGCCTTCAGCTCGTAGGTGCCGAAGACCAGCACCAGCGGGATGCAGATCACCAGCGCCATCTTGAGCAGCGACAGCACCATCGGCAGCGCCTGGCGTACCACGTCCATCGCCGGAAAGAAGCCCAGCGAGCCCATGGTCAGCCCCAGGTCGCCGGCGCCGCGCGTCACGACGTTGGGCAGCGTCTTCTCGATCTGGCCGCCGTAGTCGGTGTAGACCGAGCCCTGGTTCATCTTCTGCTGCCGCGGCGAGACCACGGCGCGGATCACCGAGTCGTTCACCTCGCTCTGCGACAGGAAGCCCGCCCAGCGGCCGATGCGCGTCAGCAGGTCGGGATCGACCTGGGCCAGCAGGCGCGCGCGCAGGCCGCTGCCGCCGTCCGACCACCACTGCCGGCACGTGGGGTAGCCCCCGCCGCTATCCACCTGGGCCAGCCCCGCATCGCGCGTCGCGTCGTAGGGCCAGGCCGTGCGTGGCGTGTTCGAGTGGTAGGTGTCGTAGAAGCCCGCGTTGTTCAGGAAGTAGCTCGAACCGATCCAGGTCACGTCATTCATCTGCTCGTCGGAGAGCGTGGGCCGAGACATGAACAGCTTGGCGCGCGAGGGGCCGTAGCAGTCATGCACGAAGTCGCCGACCTCCTGGGCCAGCACCGGGTCATCGATGCGCGTGGCATCCACGTCCATGCGCATCTGACGCAGATCCGTTCCGCAGGGGATGGCCGCCACCGCGCCGCCCGTCACCGCCTTCGAGATGGCGTGCATGAAGAACCACCACACCGGCACCAGCGCGCTCTGGTTGTTGAGCGTGGTGTAGGCGTTCGACCAGCCCGTGTCGGTGGGCTGCGGGACGCTGACCTGGCATTGCGCGGAGCGCGTCGTGTCGAACTTGATGGTGCTGAGGTCGACCGGAATGAAGGGGATGCCGGCGAACAGGATGACGACGATCGCCACCCACACGCGGTTCTCGATGCGCATCGATGACAGCACCCCCTTGTTGCCCTCGTCCGCACCCTCGGCCCGCGCGCGCAGCCATTCCTGCACCACCATGACCACGAAGGGCAGCGCGAATACGCCGCTGGCCACGAGGATGTTCCAGATGCCGTTGCTGACGATCCACCCGACCAGGGTCAGGTAATACTCCAGGTAGTCCGTTGTGTTGAGCGTCATGGCGTTCTCCAGGGCTCAGCCATTGCGCAGTAGCTGGCTGCCTTCGAGCAGCACGAGGGTGGCGACGGCCGCGATCTCGGCGCGCAGCAGGCGCTGATGGGTCTCGGCCAATGGCTCGCGTTCGCGCAGGCGCCGACGCATCCACCACCAGCCGTAGGCCGTCGCCGCGTAGAGCAGCAGCCGCCAGACGAGGAAGTGGCCCGAGTGCTCGCGCAGCCACTGCTCCCAGCCGTCGATGCTGCCGACGATGTGGAGGCCGACGACGTTCACGCCGACCGCGATGCCCGCCACCAGCAGCACCCACAGCAGCACGATGCCGACGCGGCGGCCGAGCAGCCGTGCCGGCCGCAGCCAGGCCCGGCTGGTCATGGCCCGCTCCGCGGCTTCTGCACTTCCTTGAGCCGGTCGCGCGTCGTGTCGCCCTCGAAGATGCCGCGCGAGCCCGCGGCGCGGGTGCCGTGGCGCTGCACGATCGCCATCGCCGAATTGCCGGCCAGCGTGCGCCGCAGCTCCAGCTCGGTCTTGAGGTTGTTGATCTCCTGCTCCAGCGCGTTGTTCTCCTGATCGACCGCCTTCACGGCCAGCTCGTTGGCGGCGACGTTCGGCTCCTTCTTGCCGGTCAGCAGCGTGCGCTGCAACAGCAGGGCCTTCTCCAGCACGCTCGACAGCGCGGCTTCGGACGCCAGGCGCTTGCCGAGCAGGTCTTGATCGGGCTCGTCGCGCAGCGCCTCGATCACGCCGCGCGTGATCGGCAGCGAGTTGCTGCCGGCGGCTTCGAGGTTTGCCACCGTCATCGGCGTCGAGCCCGTCACGAGGCCCTGCAGTGCCTGCAGCTTGGTCTCGTACTCTTCCTGGATCACCGGCGTCAGGCCGACGCCAGGCGTGGTCTGCGTCTTGGTGCAGGTCTCGCAGGTGCGTTGCTCGCGCTCGCCGAGCACGCGGGTTGCGAAGTCCGCTGCGGCCTGCGGCGAGGACCAGGTTTGGCAGGTCAGCCGGTTGCCGCAGGACGCGCGCGGGATGGATGAGGTGTCGCTGACGCCGCGGCTGTTGAGCAGGTTGTAGCCGGCACGGGTCACGTCGCCGACCACCTTGATGGAACCCTGGCCCGAGCCGCCCGCGTTGCCGCCGCCCACCCAGGGCACGCCGTTGTTGCCCTTGTTCGATTCGGCCTGCTCGACGGCGGACACCGCATCGGTGCTGCTCACCGCATCGCGCAGCGCGAAACCTTCGGCGAGCTGATCCCACCCGGCCTGGCCGCCGGCCATGTCCGCCATCCGGTTGGCCATCGCCTTGCACGTCAACTTGCTGCGGTCGAAATCGAGCCGAGCCTGCAGCACGCCGTTGGTCAGCAGGTTGTAGAGGCCCGGATCGGCGCGCTGGATGATCAGGGCCGGCAGCGACGCCACGGCGCTGGTGGCGCTCTGGATCACCGAGGACATGATCTGCTGAAAGCCATTGGTGAGGCCGTTCAACTGGTTCTGCAGCGTCGTCGTGATGCTCATGTTTCCGCAGATCAGGTTGCTGTTCCAGCCGATGCCCACGCCGATGCTCTGCATGTTCCCGGCGCCGCCCATGGACACGGCCCGGCCGCCGCCGATGCTGTAGAGCACGTCGTCGCCGATGACGCTGCCGCTCACGCCGACGCCGGTGGGGCTGATGCGGGTCTGCGCCCACGCGACGCCGGCTGCGGCCGTGACGGCGCAGGCGAGCGCGATGCTGAGCGCGTAGGGCCTGGCGCGCTGTGCGAAACGGGAGAGAGACGCTTTCATCGGAATACCTCAGAGGAAATCGACGCTGCCGAGGAAGACCTGCCCGCGGCGCTGGCAGCAGGCATAGGGCCGCCACAGCGCCCAGGCGTAGTCGCCTTGCTGGGCCTGCACGCGCGTGTTGGAGTGGGGGAACACGGCGCAGGAGTTGGAGAGGGTCGGCGTCAGCTCCTGCCACTTGCCGGTGGAGGCATCGCTCTCCACCAGGGCGCCGGCCGGCCAATAGCCGTCGCTCGAACTCGCGAGCAGCGGCTGGTAGACGTGCGGCTGCATGCGCCGCGTGACGACATCGCCCGCGCGCTGCGCGACGACGGCGCCGCTCTTGTAGTCGTCGGTCTGATGCAGGAAGCCGCCGCGCGGATAGACGTTGCCCCACAGGTTGAGCGTCGTGCGGCCGCCGATCTCGCGCATGCCGGGGATCACCGCCTCGGGGTACACCATCTCCGGGACGTTGTAGCGCCAGGCCAGCGTGTCGAGGGTGCTCAGCAGGTACGGCATGAAGGCCGTGCCTGCGCCCTGGCAGGCGTAGCCGGACGCGCTGGCGAACTGGCTGAACACCGAACCGCCGGGATGCCCGATCACGTCGGCGTTCTTGAACTTCGCCAGGTTGTTCTCGTTGTCGTGGTTCGTCGTCCCGTCGCCGCCGGCCTGCGCCGTGGGATTGGGCATGCTCATGGCGCGCACCTCGATCCACGGGTTCTCGCCGGTGTTGCTGTAGCTCGACACCACCGCGTCGGGAATGTAGTGGCGCACCTTCACCGAGGTGCGCACCGTGCAGCCCGTCCAGGTGCAGAACAGCCAGTAGCAGATGCCGACGACGCGATATTCCAGGCAGTCGGGCGACAGGGCCGAGGACACGATGGTAGCCGTGTTCAGCGCGAAGCTCGAAGCGGCGCCGCCGAGCAGCACCGAAGCGATGGCAAGGCGGGCCCGGCGCGACGACGCCGACAGCAGGCGGTTCATGGCTGTGCCCTCCGATGTGATTCGATGCGTGCCACGGCGCGCGCGACATCGGGCTCGCCGTAGACCACGTAGCGGCGATCGACCACCACGGCAGGCACCTTGGCCAGCCCCAAGCCCCAGGCATCGGCGACGCCCTGGTAGGCGCTGCCGATGCGGCGCTGTAGTGCCTGGCTGCCATCGCGCAGGCGTTGCTGCACGAGCGCGGCCGCGCGGCCCGGATCGGCAGGCAGGCCCGCGGCCAGTTCGGCCTCGATGCGCTCGGGCAGATCCAGCTCGATCACGCGCGCGCCGGATGCGGACTGCACTGGATGGCGGCTGTCGGTCACGACCAGCACGTCGGCTGCGGATGCGTCCTGGCCGAGCAGGCACAGCAGCAGCCCTCCCGCGCAGGCGATGCGCGTACACCGCAGCCGCGGGATGGGTTTCAAGAAGGGAGCCGTCATGGCGGGCGTCCTGGGAATGAGAGCAAGGCTCTAGTCGAACGCCGAAGGCAGTCCAACCGCGACAAGGAATGCGCACCGCGCGCGCTCCGCTTTGGGCAGACAGGCGAAAGAAAAGCGGGAGCCGAGGCTCCCGCGGGGACCAGGCGGTCAGCGGCGCTACAGCAGGCCGGATTCGGCGAAGGAGTACGGCGTGCCCTTGCCGACGATGAAGTGATCCACCACCCGGACATCGACTATCGCCAGGGCGGCTTTGAGCCGGTCGGTCAGCGCCTGATCGGCGGCCGAAGGCACGGTCATGCCAGATGGATGCTGGTGGGCCAGGATGACCGCCGAGGCGTTGAGGGCCAGGGCGCGCTGCACCAGCACCCGCGGGTACACCGAGGTTTGATCGACCGTGCCCTTGAACATCGGCTCGTAGGCGAGGACTTGGTGCTGAGAGTTGAGGAACACGACGGCGAAGACCTCGTTGGGCTCCGCGACCAGCTTCAGATGCAGGTAGTCGCGCACGGCGGCGGGACTGTTCAGCATCGGGCCGGCCTTGAAGATGCGTTGTTCCAGCAAGGCGATGGCCTGGCGGATGATCCAGTCTTCGTGCTGGGCGGCGATCAGGCTGAGCGACTCGGGACGCGAGTCGGCGACGACATAGGACATGGCGAACCTCCACGGGATGAAGTCGGAGGACGCCTGTCCCGGGAGGGACAAACCCTCCGGGGACGATGAAGAACAAGCGGCAGAAGAGCGGGCATCCGCCACCGCATGCACAGTGGCTGTTCGCGTCCAGGGATGCGCAGCGAACGGGGTCGATCAGCACGGCCAAGCCGCGTCGTAGCCTTGAAGATCGTGGCTACCTGGGCATGTCTCCGAGAGACTCGGCAGGCATTTCCTTCGATGCGGGCTCGGCCGCTGCACTGGCCGCCAGCAGGTCGATCGCGGACAGCAAGGCATCTCCTTCGACCGGGCCGTGCAGCAGCAGCGTCTTGCCGGACTGGCGATCCTGCAGGCGCAGCGTGGGCGTGACCTTGATGCCCTCCTGCGCCGCGCTCGCCGACTGTGCGCGGATCAGCGCATTGGGGCGGTCGCTGTCGAGGCACTGCTGCGCGGCCGGCGTGAGGTCGGGATAGCGCAGGCCCTCGGGCAGGCCCTGACCGTCGCCGCGGGTGTGCGTGTAGACCCACTCGGCGGCCTGCCAGAACGCGGCCTGGCCGCCGGCCTCGCCGACGCACTCCACCAGGCGCGCACCGGCAGACGCGGCCGGCTCGTGCAACGGCAACGGCAGGTGATGCCATTGCCAGCTCACGTCCGGGTGCGCGTCGATCCAGCGCTTGAGCACTGCGAAGTAGGCGCGGCAGAACGGGCATTCGAGGTCGGCGTACTCGACCACCGTGAAGCGCGCATCGGCGCGGCCATAGCGCCAGGGCGGGCCGGCTGGTGCCGTTGCCGGCGCAGGCGTTGCTTCTGCCGAAGGAAAATCGGGTTCGGCGGGCGGCGACTGCGGCCGCAGGCCGAGCCATGCGGCCGTTGTCAGGGCCGCGGCCATCAGCAGCGCGACGACAAGGACGGTGCGGGACGGCGCGAAGCGAGGGATGCGCATCGTGGACTCCCCGTCACGCCAGCGCATCGAGCACCAGCGGCTCGATGCTGCGGGCGCGGTCGATCTTCTCGGCGATCTTGAAAGCGGCGTCCAGTTCGCCGATGCCGTACTGCTGCATCAACTGGAAACGCTCGGCCTTCTCTTCCGGCTCGGTCTGAGCCAGCGCCAGGTACAGGCTGGGCGGCACCGCGCGGAATAGCACTTCCATGCTCTTGGAAAGGATCACGCCCTCGCTGAACTTGCCGGCCTCCTTGCGGGCCGACAGCATCAGCGCCTTCTGCGCCGCGTTCAGCTCGCGAAAGCGCGCGATCTTCTCCACCTCGTCGGGCGGCATCGAGAGGCAGATCCACCACTCGATCATGTTGAGCATGGGCTCGGCGGCCTTGGGCAGGTCGTCGATGTTCTGCGTCGCCAGCCAGTACCAGGCGCCGAGCTTGCGCCACATCTTCGTGATCTTGACGACGTAGGGCGCAAGCAGCGGGTTCTTGGTGATGATGTGCCCCTCGTCCGTCACGTTGATGATCGGCCGGCCGAGGAACTGGTCGCGCTCGGCGATGTTGTTGACCGTGTTGATAAGGCTGATGTAGGCGATGGAAAGCTGCGCGTTGTAGCCCTCGCGTGCGAAGGTCGCCAGATCGACGATGGTGATGTCGGCCTCGGGCCAGGGCGTGCCGGGCCGGTCGAACATCTCGCCGTCCACGCCCTGGCAGAACATATCCATCGCGTCGGCCATTTCCAGCAGCCGCGCGCGCCGCACCTCGGGTAGTGCCGTATCGCGGGCGCGCTCGCGCAGCGCATCGCGCACGTCGCGCGTCAGGACGGTGCGCTGGTTGGCCACGCAACGCTGGGCCGCATCGAGGATGCACTGGCGGATCAGGCTGCGGTCGGCGCGCGTCATGCGCGCCTCTTCCTTGTCCTCGCCACCGGTGATCATCAGCCGCGCGGTGATTTCCAGCTCGCCGAGCACGTCGCGCTGCTCGTCCACTTCGTCGCTGCGGCTCGCCGCCTGCGCTGCGGGCTCCTGGTCCTCGTCCAGCGCATCGGCATCCAAGGTCTGCACCTGGCTGGGCGTATCGACCAGCCGGTGCGCGTCGGCGAACGGCGCGAGACTGACGCCGGCGCCGGGCGCGAGCTTCACGCGATGCACCTTGAGGCCGAGCCGCGTGGCGAAGTCGCCGAACAGACCGTAGCTATTGCCAGCCTCCACGATGAACAGCCTCGGCCGATAGATGGCCGTGACCTGGTTCAAGATGTTGTTGAGCGTTGCCGACTTGCCAGAGCCGGTCGGCCCGAACAGGAACAGGTGCGCGTTCATCTGGCGGTCGAGCCGGTTCAAGGGATCGAAGGTGATCGGCCCGCCGCCGCGGTTGAAGAACGTGATGCCCGGATGCCCCGTGCCCTGGCTGCGGCCCCACACCGGCGCAAGGTTCGCGGCGTGCTGCGCGAACATCAGTTGCGTGTACCACTGGCGCTTGTCCAGCGCCGGATCGAACACGCACGGGAGCCAGCGCAGGTAGCTGTTCAGCGGCGCCACCTCGTCTTCCTCGCGCACCGGCTGCAGACCGGCGTTGAGCATGACGTTGACCAGTTGCAGGCCGCGGGCGTCGAGCTGCGCCAGGTCGCGCCCGCGCAGGTAGAAGGCGAGCGCGCCGCGGTACAGCTTGTGCGCGCTGCCGATCAGCCCGCGCGCTTCCTGCACGTCGCGGCGTGTCTGCTCCGAGGCCAGCGTCTCGCCGACCGACTTCTTGCTCAGGTGGTTCAGGTGAGCTTCGAGCACGTCCTGCGGCGTCGCGACGACCGTCAGGCACATCACCGTGTCCTCGGGCATCTGGTCGAACAGCGCATTGACCGCATCGCCGCCCTTGCGGGTTTCGCCGGTGACGTGGCCGGTGGCGGGCGGCATGCGCAGCCGGTCCATCACGATGACCCGGTGCGGCATGCCGTCGAACACCCAGGTGCCGTTCGCCATGTCCGAGCGCGGCTGGCCGAAGAACAGGCGGTGCGCGAAGTCCCCGCTGGCCAGCTCGATCTCGCCTTGCTCGGTTTCCTCGGGGTAACGGGTCAGCTCGTAGAAGCGCTCGCGGTCATCGGCGCTGGGGCCGAGCAGCGTCGGGTGCGGGTTGAACCAGCGCAGCAGCCAGTCGTGGATGTCGTCGGCCGCCATGCGCCGGGACTTCACGCCCGCGTTGGCGAGGCCGCCCACGAGCCGGTCGCAGATCGTCGTCAGTGCCTGCTCGGGCGACTGACCGCGCCGCGATGCGGTCGTAGCGCTCGCACGCCGGTAGACCACCATGCGCACGCGCCGCACCTGGCCGCGCCACGGCAGGCGCGTCACCGTCGTGTCCTCGAACAGGCCGCCGGGCTTGGCGATGGCGCGCAGGTGATGGCCGAAGAAGCGCAGGTAGAAGTCGGTGAAGGCGCTGTCCTGGGCGCGCGGCCGAACGTAGTCGGCCAGCCCGCGCAGGTAGTTGTCCCAGCTCGATTCGTCCTGGGCATAGAGCTGCACCACCCAGGGGTTCTCGTCGAGTTCGTCGAAGGAGTCCTGCAGTGCGTTCTCCAGCGCATCGCGCGCCTGCCACAGCCAGGCCATCTCGCGGCCCTCGGTGCCCACCGGCGCCAGCTCGAAGAAGCCCGCCACCGACTGGCCGTCTTCCAGCAGCATGCTCTTGGAACCCGGCAGGTACTCCACCCAAGGCAGCAGGTCGGCGAAGGACGGCGCCACACCGTAGAGCGCCTGCTGGTCCGCCTCGGTAGCAGGACGGTGCAGCCGGTCATCCGCGACGGTGCCCGGCTCCGGGATGCCGTGTGCCGCCAGTGTCGTCACATGCCGCGACCAGGCATCCTCGTCGTGCAGCTCAGGGCCAGCCGATGCGAGGGCCTTGCGCGGCCAGGGCAAGGTCCAGGCCATCAGTAGTCCTCCAGGCGTTCGCCGGGCATGGCGTACTGGACCCTCTGATACAGGGGAAAGACGGTGGTGTAGCCAGGCACTGGCACCGGATCGCTGCCAGCCAGGTGCGGGAACACGTACATGACCAGATCGGGGTTGGGGAGCCGGTGGAACTGGCGGTAGATCTCGTTGGCCGCGGTGCGCGTGTAGGCGGTAGCGGCGGCGGGCGCCGCATGCACGTCGGCCTCCGTCAGCGGCCGGCGCAGGCCCTGGCGTGCATCGAGCAGTTGCCGCGCCGCTTGCCCGCCGCCGGCACTGCCGCCCGTCTCCTGGTTCCACACGTCGAGCATGGTGTAGTCGCCGTGCGGGAGTACCTTGTCCTTGCTGGTGGCGCAGCCGCCCAGCACCACGACCGCGCACAGCACCACGGCCGATTCAATCCAAATCCGACGCATGCTTGCCTCCGATGCGGTGATTGACCCGGCGCCCCTTGGCGTCGTAGTCGATGTTGAGCGGCTGCTCCAGGTGCACGGCGACCTTGGCGCCGGGGCGCACGTAGACGGCGGCGAAGGCCTGCCCGTAAAGCTTGTTGACCCAATCGGCCATGTCGCGCACACCGCCGGCCAGGATGCGGCCCATGGCCTCGTTGCCGGTAATGCCCACCGTGCCGAGCGAGCCGTTGCTGTTGGCGACCACGGCCACGCTGCCGTTGTCCGACTTGATGAGGGAGGCCGCACCGGCACCGGCCGCGGTGATGAGGGCCTGCGAACCGAGGTACTGCTGCGCGTTGCTGCGCCGTTCCCCGCTGACGCAGGGGACGCCGTAGGGGTCGCTGATCCAGCCCAGGCCGCCGTGCGTGGTGCTGTTCGCGTTGCCGCCCGAGCCGCCGTTCTGGTTGCGGTTGCCGTCCTCCGGCATGGTGCGCACCGTGCCGTCGTTGAAGACGAACGTCACCGAGCGGATTTGCCCGCGCACGCAGGAAAGCGTCCAGTCGCCCGAGGCCGTGCCGCTGACCACCGCGCCCGCCACGTCGGGAATGTCGATGCCGTTGGCGGTGAGGTTGTCCGGGCCGATCAGCACCTTGAAGGGGTACGGGTCGTTGACCGTGCCGTCGATCGGCACGCGGCCGATCAGCGCGGTCATCGCGATGGAGCCCATCAGCGTCGAGTTCGACGGCACCGTGTAGACCGGCTTGGACGACGTGCCCACGGCGCGGCTGCCTGCATCCGCGACGGTGCTGGCCACGTTGTCGGCCGTGTCGGAAAGCGTCTTCTGCGCCGGCCCGAAGCTGGTCGGAAAGTTCAGGCCGCCGCTGCTGCCGTTCTTCGCCGAAGGCTTCGCATCGTCCGGTTCCACCCAGCGCGTGCCGCTGGTGCTGCGCGCGGCGCCGCCCTGGCTGCCGCTGAAGCCCTTGCCGTCGCCGTCCTCCAGGCCGAGCCCGACCGGCAGATCGGCCTGGCCGCCCTTGCCGGAAAGCCCATCCAGGCGCCGCTGCAGGTCTTGCAGCAGGCCCTGGGTCTGCTGGCGGTCGCCGGCCAACTGCTCGCGGTCCTGCTGCAGGCGGCCGCGTTCACCATCCAGCGCGGACTGGATGCGCTGGTCGATCGCGCTTTCCCGCGCGCGCATACGCTCGTTCTCGCTCTTCTGGTTCTTGTTGTCGTTGAGCGCCGTCTGCAGCTCGTTGCGCAACTGCTTGACCTGGGCCACCAGTGTGGCAACGGTATCGCGCGGCGTGTCGCCCTCGATGCCCAGCGCCTTCATCTCTTCGGGCGTGAGCGAGTTGGCGCTGCCGGCCGGAACGGGCTTGGCGCCGCGATCCCCGGAGAACATCTTGATGCCGACGAACAGCAGCACCAGCGCCATCGGGATCAGCAGCCACTTCAGGAGGGGGTTACTTTTCATGGCGGGCACCTCCTTCGGCCTGGCCGGCCGCCGCGGCCGGCGGCAGGTTCACCGTCGCGTCGATCGGTGAGAGCTTGGGCAGCAGCGACTCGGCCAGGCCGTGGCCACGGGTCACGAGGTAGACCACCGTGGTGTCGGCGGCGCGGCCGGCCGGCGCCAGATTCGGGTGCTGGAAGGTCGCGGCGAGAAAGTCGCCCTGCAGCGCGCGGGGATCGAGGTCGAGCCAGCGCCCGGAGGCGTTGGTGAGCTTCACCGCCGTCACCCACTGGTCTTCGAGCCGCCAAGCGGCCAGCGCCTGCGCACGCACCGGCAGTGTGGGCAGCAAGGTGGAAAGCTCCAGCCCACGGCGCAGATTGACGCGGCCGAGGCCGGGAACGGGCTCCACGGTGCGCAGCGGCGCGTAGAGGTTCTGCGCCGCATAGCGCGTGAGCACAACCGCCACCGGCGTGGCGCGCTTCGCTGCGGGTACGGTGCGCTCCGCATCGTCGTCCGCCGGCTTGGCCGGCTCGCCGTAGCGCGTCGCCGGCACGTCGCCTTCGACGATGCGCACGGGTTCGAGTGCAGGCTGGCCCGCCTTCGCCGGCTCGGCCGCGATGTCCAGCAGGATCAGCGCGCCCGACTCCACGTCCTGCAGTTGCAGCCGTGTGGGCGGGATCGGCGCGCTCGCGCGCAGGTAGATCGCGCCACCAGCGCTCTGCACGCGCAACTGCTCGCCAACCGTGGGCGGCACACCGATGCGCACGTTGCGCTCGATGAACACCACGCGCTCCTGGCCGACCACCAGCGGCACCGCCAGCGGCAGGCGCTCCCAGCGCAGGATTTCGACGGCATGGGCCGCAGGCACGAAGGCCAGGCACAGCAGCAGGCCAGCCAGGGCCGCCGCAGATGAACGCTTCACGAGGGACTTCATGGGGTGTCTCCCTGCAAGTTGGAGCCGGCGCTTGCGGCCCGGCCGGGCGGCGCCGCAGGCGGCGGGGTCTCGATGCGCTCCGGCGCGCGTGCATGGCAGTCCAGCGCCAGGCCGAAGGGGTTGCGCTCGGGGTCCACGTCCATGCGCACAACCTTGAGTGCATAGCGCACGAGCGCGCGCTTGACCTGCTCGGCGCCCAGGTACTCGTCGGCGCTCACGTCCAGCGTGACGATCCAGTTGTTGGCCGACACGGTGCGCACGCGCATGGCCGGCTCGTCGCCGTAGCCGCGGCCGGGAATCTCGTAGATGCCGCGCACGCGCTGGCGTAGCTCGCCGTTGCTGCGCCGGAATTCGTAGTCCTGCTGCAGGAAGGCACGGCAGCTCGGCGTGAAGTACGCAGACAGTGCATGCAGGTTGCGCGGGTAGTCCTGCTCGCCATTGGTCGGCCAGCGCTGGGCCTGCTGCCAAATGTAGAAGGTGAAGGCGTAGACGCTCTCCGGCGGCACGTCCCACCACTTGCGCGTGCTGCCCGAGCGCAGGTCGGGTGGCACGTGGATGGTCAGGCTCTTGGGTGCGCTCCACCAGCCGAAGCCGAGCAGCAGCGCCACGACGAACAGTGCGGCGCCAGCCAGGCGCAAGGTCTTCACATGCGCCTGCAGGTGCGCGACCTCGTTCTTGAATCGGCTCATGGTCTACCTCGACGCAGGGACGGATCGGGCCGCAGGCGCCGCGTGGACCACCAGCCCGACCGGGTGATGAGCTGGCCCCCGCCCGCATGCGCAGCCAGCGCGGGGTAGCGCAGCGCGAGGCGCCACTGGAGCTGGCGGTACAGCCAGGTGTCGGGCCGGCCGCGCTTCCACCGCCGCAGCAGGCCGCCGCCCACGAAGACACCGACACCGATGCCGGCGACGATCAGCGTGGGCACCATCGCGATGCTGTGCGTCAGCCAGGCCAGCGGTACGCCGGCCACGAGACCGGCCGCGCCGGACAGCCCGGCGCAGACCCACAGCTCGTCGGCCGTGAGCCCGCGCACGACCACAGGGTGGCGGTTGAGGCGGTGCGGCAGGAAGGTCACGAGCCCGTCGCGCGACGGACTCTCCAGGGCGCCGGCCATCGTTGCCGGGCCTTACAGGACGCCGGTAGCCTTGGTCAGCAGCCAGATGCCGACGACCAGCAGGATCGCGCCCACCGCGACGGTCAACCCGAACTGCCCCCACGTTGCGCGGCCGGTGTGGATCTCGGCGTAGCGCGTGTAGGCGTGGTAGCAGACGCCGACGAACATCGAGGCGACGACGAGCAGCGCGATCAGCAGCACGATGTCGTAGCCGTAGTTTTGCAGCGTCTGCATGATGCCGCTGCCGGTGCCGCGCGACGGGTCTTCCAGCGTGGGAAGGTCGGCGAACGACGGCAGCGGCGTGGCGGCGATGCCCAGCGGGATCAGCAGCGCGGCGATGCGCGCGGCGGGCCGCGACGTGGGACGGCGAGAAGTAGCGGGAGCGTTCATGGCGAAGTACCTTTCATGGGGTCAGGACAGGAGGAAAAAGCCCAGCACCAGGTACATCGCGACGAAGCGCACGATGACGCCGAGGAACTGGCGTTGGGTCAGGTGGTGCTCGGCCCAGCCGACATAGGCAGTGCGCATCGCCCACACGCCCCACAGCAGCAGGATGGCGAAGACGAAGCCGAGCACGACGGTGGAGACGGCCCCGGGCGCGAAGCCGCCGTTGGCCGTGAAGGCGGCGACCTGATCGGCGGAAGGCGTCATGGCGACGGCGCCTCCTTGGGCGACGTCGCAGGCGCCGCGTTACTGCGCGTGTAGTCACCGGCCAGCGGCACGGGATCACGCGGCTGGGCGCGTTGCGGAACGAGGTAGTCGCGCACGCCGGTGCGCACGCGCTCCAGGTCGGCGCGCAGCCGCGCGTAGTCGAAGTGGTAGCGGGCGCGCTCCTGCGGCGCGGTGGTGGCGGCGTGCTCGGCGAGGCGGTCCAGCAGTTCGAGCTGGCGCGTTACCGCGGCGAGCATCTCGCGCTCCGCAGCGTTGTCGGAGGCGTCAGCGGCGATGGCGGGCTGCAATCCGGCAGCGGCAAGCAGCAGCGCGGCAACACGCACGGCCCAGGGTGCCTCGACGGCGAAGCGCCGAACCTGCGCGGGATTGCGAGTGGTTTCCATCGAGCCGTTCTCCGAGGGATGCGGATGGCTCGATGCTCAAACGGCCGGTCTTCCGGCGCCGCAATCAATCGGAACCGGCCAGCCACCGCTTTCCGCGGCAAACTCCGCTGCAGAGGAAGGAATTTCCCCGATGACGTCGTCTTTAATGCACTACCGTCTGAGTGGAGGTGCAAGTCAAGACGATGATGGTTGTTGCGCTATTGATCAGGCCCGTGCGTACTTGAATTTTTCTGCACCACCCTCAACTGGGATTCATGCAAGCAACCGACATGAGATCGCTGAGCCGCGAAGCGCGGCACGAACGCCGCGTTCAGGTCATCCGACTGCGCAAAGCCGGCAACACGTACGACGAAATCGCCGTACTCACCGGCCTGAGCCGCACGGGCGTCTTCAACATCTGCAAGCGCCATGAAGCGCTGGGCGCCAAGGCCTTGCACGACACCATCGGAGGCCGCAAGGTGGGAGAAAACCGCTTGCTCGATGCCGCGCAGGAGGGCCAGGTTCGCAAGCTCATTGCCGACAAGACACCCGATCAGCTGAAGATGCCCTACGCGCTGTGGAGCCGCGCTGCAGTGGCCCAACTCATCGAGCAGCGGTTTGGCATTCGATTGCAGGTGCGCACCATGGGCAAGTACCTGGCGCGCTGGGGCTTCACACCGCAAAAGCCGATGAAGAAGGCCTACGAGCAGTCACCGGCGGCCGTCAAGAAATGGCTCGATGAGGACTACCCCGCCATCGCCGCGCGCGCCAAGGCCGAAGGGGCGGAGATTCATTGGGGCGACGAGAGCGGGCTGCGCAGCGACGACGTGCGCGGCCGAGGTTTCGCGCCCAAGGGCCAGACGCCGGTGGTGCGGGTCAACAACAAGCGCCACGGCCTGTCTGTCATCTCTACCGTCACCAACAAGGGGCAGATGCGCTGGCGCATTTTTGACGGCGCGCTCAACACCACGATCCTGATCGACTTTCTGCGCCGCCTGATCAAGGGACAGACCAGAAAGCTATTTCTGATCCTGGACAACCTGCGGGTGCATCACGCCAGGCATGTCAAGGCCTGGCTGGCAGAGCATGCCGATGCCATCGAGGTGTTCTACCTACCGAGCTACAGCCCGGAGTTGAACCCGGATGAGATGGCCAATGCAGACATCAAGCAGGCGGTAACCAAGCAGGCGCCGGCGCGCACGAAGCTGCAATTGGTGAAGGCCGCCGCAAAGCACTTACGCAGCGTGCAACGCCAGCCCGAACGAATTCGCAAGTATTTCGAGCACGGCCCTGTTCGCTATGCAGCTTGATGCAAGTTCACAGGGGCCGGATCAATAGTGCTCTACTCCACGGGGAAGAATATCGACCCTTCGCCTGATCTCGGCACCAACTCTGCATACAGAGATCTACGCCCGATGATGACAGCGAGCACTGGCCGCTTGTCCCGACGCTGCGCTGCCAACAAAGTCCATTCAGATCTGTCAAGGCTAGAAGGCTGGGGATGGTCTTCCGGGTGGGTATGCCATTCGCCTAAATAGCGGACAGTTCCCTGACTCGCCGTCCATCGCGACAACGCAATAGCCTCATGACCAAACGGCATCCGCTCGAACAGATAGCGAAACCGCTTGTCCCACGCGGTAGGAACCGTCGCCTGCTCAATGAGCAAATGGGCTCCATGTACAGAACCAAGCAAGAGTCCGCCCGCTTCGCAGTCGGCATCACTAGCCTGGATATGCTGACTGAATGTCTCCAGCGTCTGGGTCGAAAAATGCAGCAACCTGCTCTTGTCGCCAGTTGCCCAGGACCCTAGGAATTGCATAGAGGGCAATCATGATCTCGCAGAGGATCGCAGTCAGGCGTGGCCAGATGATGGGTCTGGTCGATCAGCCGGGTCCGCAATGCAGGAGAGTGGACGCCCTTGACCCAATCAAGGGCCATCTCAGCACCCAAGCTGGCTGCCTGCACCGACACCGAAGCCGGAAATGGCACATACAAGCCCTCGCACCCGTGGCCTGCCAAGATGTTAGGCAGAGCATCAATGGTCGAGCGAAGTTCGCCTCTTCTGTGGCTCTGCCATAGGCATCGGTAGCACGCACCCGATGCGTTCGTTCTCAGGAGCGCACGCACAGCCGTTCCCGGCCCTTCGATCCAAACAGAAAGCATGGGCGTGGGAGCCCTGTAGCGGCCGCACAGCCAATGCCCGAGGGATTCTTCGCCGGTGGCATCGATGAGTAGGTCCAGCTTTCCCAGTTGGGCCTGTCTCACGTCCACGGGGAGCGCATGAACCTCGACGCCTGGCGACAAGCGCTTGAGTTCCTTCGCCATCGCCTCAGCCTTGTTCGACAACAGGTCCGGGAAGCCGAGCCGATGCCGTCCGATGTTCTGTGGAAGGAGGCCATCAAAATCCACCAGCGTGAGTTTCCCTCCGCATGATCCTGCCCCGGCCTTGACCAGCATGTCCGAGAGGTATCCGCCGATCGTGCCGCAACCCACAAGTGCGATTCGTTTCCCCGCCAACGTTTTCGACTTGGGGATGTTGCGCTGGGCCAGATACCGGTCATCGATCCTGATCACTGAGACGGGCATTACCTTCAGCCCAAAACTCGAATCCCTGCGATCAGCAAGCTTGGTCTTTTGACTCACTTGGTGGTCAAAGAGCACGGCAAAGCCGTAGGTCATCAGTGGCGATTCGATGATGATCAGGACGCCATTTGCTTTTTTGCTTTGCCCTTCCTTGATTCGTTCGTGAATCTT
This sequence comes from Achromobacter anxifer, assembly GCF_903652925.1. Taxonomy (GTDB): domain Bacteria; phylum Pseudomonadota; class Gammaproteobacteria; order Burkholderiales; family Burkholderiaceae_B; genus Achromobacter; species Achromobacter anxifer. Next base: position 505,629 of record NZ_CAHLAR010000001.1, read on the forward strand.
GCGCCGACACCGTGGGTCCAGGGTGCTTTGCCAAGCCAAGACGTCCCCCACCGTTTCGGGGGGCCAGTGGCTGGTTAGTGGGCGGGGTTGCGCGGTGGTCTTGACCCGGTATGTCAGCACCGTTTTATCAGTGACCTGGTAGCCGAGTGAATGCAACTTTCTTGTTGTTCGATCTTCGTTGTCGGTGATGAACCAGAGTGGATTCCCATTGGCTTGCGCAACGATACAGTTTTGTCGCCCCAGATCTTCGCCTTGCATGTCCACAAAACAAAGCCAGCCGTTCCAGTAGGCAAAGAACTCTTCGGCGAGATCTTCGATCATCTCGCCCTTCAAGATCTGCCCGAGCACCGCTGCCGCCCGTTGCAGGCACGCCAAGGACTGCCCTACAGGATCGTAGATGTCCAGCACGACAGTTCCCTTGGCCAGATAGCAAAGGCCGCCCTCCGCGCCAAGATGAGGAACTGCATTGGGCAGTTCAGGCGGAATTTCGAGCAGCCGAATGCGAGGCAGGTCGAAGAAGGTAGGGTCGAGCTGAACCTCACATGGAATGCCATCGTCCGCGCCGCACGGGATCAACGGCCCCCTCAGCTTGAACCAGCCGTCGTCCGTCTTGCCGACAAACTCGAAGCCTTGCAGCCTGAAGGCTTCGACCACATCGGAGACCACGGCGACGCTGCTCATCCGGCCTTCGTGCGCCCGACCAATTCGCTCGGACCAGCCGTAGCCGGCGCTGCGGCAATGGTGGCGACAACGGATACCACCTTGACCCGGTCCGGCTCGTTCGGAAAACGCGGACCGAATTCGCCTTGCATCCAGACGCAGGCCTGTGAAGGGCTGCCGGCGTTGGTGGCTCCGCGCAGCACTTTTTCGAATGCTTCGAACGCTTTCGCAGCCTCTTCGACGCCCTCTTTACCAAGGCGTGCAGTAAGCGACTCCGACTCATCAACGGGGTTGTTCACCCCCGCGCGCAGCCGGGCCGGCAATGCCGCGACGACATCCAGCAACGCCAGGTCGTCGCGCCGATCCCGCTTCTCGAATAGCGGAGCCGCAGCGGCCATCAACAGAATCGAAGCCGGTCCACCGCTCGACCACCGCCAATCGCGAAACGCCTTCAAGTAGCGAATCACGCGGCGGAACTGTTCGCCCTTGGCCTCCACCTCGCCCAAAAACCATTCCTTCACAGGCCTGGGGTCGGAGGGCATCCAGTTGCACTCGCGGTGAGCCAGGAGCACTTTATCAGCGGGCAATGCCGTCCAGGCATCCCGCTCTGCCATGTTCACCGCCTCCGTCAGCGAGTCATAGCCGTATCGCTCCATCGAGGCTTTCGCGAGCGTGACGAATTCTTCGTCGGGGATGGCGTACAACGGAATGTCGATGTGGGCATAGGCCGCAATGACAATCCGGATGCATGTCGGCTTGTCGGTGACAAGCTTCCAGTGCTTCTCCTCGACCAACAGCCTCAAGGCTTCTTCAGCAGCTGCAAAGAACACCGTTGTGGCCCTGCTGGGACGCTTCGTCTGCGAGACAAAACTCAACGGCAGATAGCAACCATCATCGACATCCGCCTGCTGGGGCCGTTGTGCCGGGCCGTTCAAGGTCTTGTACGCCCACGATCCTTGCGTGAAGAAGCGTGGCTGAGGCACGTCGTCCGTGTACCCGCGTTCGCGCAGCACGCGCGGAATTCCGGTGCGAAGGCAGTTCCTGACATCATTTCGGGCGCTGGCGATCCAGGCTCGTTGCTCGGGCGACAGATCCAGCTCGTCATGCATGCAGGATTCGTCATCGACGGTGGTAAAGAAAAGCGGGCTCAGGTTCAGCATTCGGCCTCCGGCACATTCTTGTTGGGGCCGTGATAGAAGGTGGGTGCGCCGGCCTGGTGCGCTCGAAACGGTTGGAAAAGAGGGTCGCCAAGCGCGCGCTGCGCTGCATGATTGCCGCGGTCCTTCAGCGTATTCGTGGCGCCGATGGAAACCCGGTCCAGCGCCTTTACGTCCTTGCTTTGATCGGGCGTGGCCTTGTCGTCGATCTGGAAGTAGTTGCTACCCAACGACTGGCGCAGCATGTAGTCCACCGACGACTCCTGGGCAGAGATCACCAGATCGAACAGCCCTCCGCGCCACTTGCCGAATCCGCGGTCGAGGCTGGCGCCGCCACGGACGGTTGCACCGATCGTCATCGTGCCGATGGACAGCACCCGGACCAGTGCATTCTGTTTCGGCGCGAGGAACGTATTGACTTCGTGCAGCCCGAACAGTCCTGGCGCATTGCCGACCAGTCCTCCATCCGCAAAGACGCCACGATCGTTGCGCGCTAGCGGAAAGTAAACGGGCGCAGCGGCGGTCGCCAACGCCACATCCACGATCCTCATGCGGTGGTCCATCTCAAATGAGGGATGGTGAGGCGTTTTGAAGAACTGGCCGCGCCCCGTCGAGTAGTTGACGGCTGGCACGAGAACGCGGTGCTTCAAGTTGCCGATCGTGGCGTCTTGAAAGCGCTCGGTCAGCACGCCCCGCAACCCTGCGGAGTCGTGCTTGGCGGTCAACCAGAAGCCCAGAAGGCGCCGAGCGAGACTTCGGCAACCAAAGATGCGGGAGCCCTGTCGTTCGAACAAGGCTTTGAGTTCAATGGCGGGGATTTCCGCGGCCAGCCCCAAGGCCAGCATCCCGCCTGCAGAGGTGCCGCAGATCAGGTCGAAGTGCGAAGCGATGGGGCGGCCTAGCACGGCTTCAAGCTCGGCAAGAACCGTCGCTGTGTACAAGCCGCGATAGCCGCCCCCAGACAGGGCGAGCACATGGTAGGTGGGCACGCCCATCATGGCACTCAGCCCTTCGGCGGGAAGGAGTCGTTACCGTGGCTGTCCTTGTCACGGATGCGACCGTCCGGACGGTGGATGACCAGTTCGGACTGCTGGTTGCGTGCGATGTCCCGCGCCGCGTCAATGGCCTGCTGCTGCGTATCGTGCACGGAGGTTGCCCGTTGATTGCCGGCACCCTTGACGGCCCAACCGTCCTGGTGAGGAACTACATGCTGATTTTTGCCTGTCATGGCGAATTTCCTAAAGTTGAACCATCGAGACCCCGGCCAGCCGGCCGGGTTGCCAATGACCACCGGTTGAAGCAAAATTCGTTGCTCTTGCAGACAACGGGCGAGTCAAGCCAAATCAACTTGCTGCAGTCGTAGAACTCACTTCTGTTGTCTGGCTGGACAACAATGTATCAGACTTGGTGCCAAGCTGCAAATGGTGGGCTTGGTGCCGCAGAACGCAACTGCTTCGGACCGGACACACACCGTTGTCCGCCGCAGCCACAAGGAACGGAACGGATGTCACAAACAGGCCTGGGCGTCGCCCTCAAGACGCTACGCGAGCGCAGAACCCTCTCATTGCGCGAAATCGGTCAACTGTCTTCGGTGGACCATGCCTATGTCCACCGGCTGGAGTCCGGCGAAAAGACAAATCCGTCAGTGGACTTAGTCGAGAAGCTGCTGAAGGTTCTCAAACCAGGTGAAAGAGATGCTGCGCTGGTGATGTGGCTTGTCGACCATGCGGAGGCCGATCCCCGCCTTGTTGAATTCGTGCTGAACGATCCTTCCATCAGCATCGACATCTTTTCGGCTGCAGCAGGCGTGAGGCATCGTGGAAATACAAGGCCCGATCCCGCGACACTGATCGCCCGGATACAGCGAGCATTCGAGGACGAGGACGACTGAATATGGATGAAGCGGATGTCACACAGAAAGCACGGGCCTTTGTTGCGAAGGTTGATGTGTCCGGCATCCGAGAAGACCTGACGCCCTATGTGGTCGCGGCCAACGCCAAAGTCAAGAAAGAGGAGCTTAGTGAGGGGGAGTCCGGCTACACGATCACCAAGCCGAATGGCAAGCACGTGATCACGGTGAATTCGCTGGAGACAGAAGAACGCCAACGCTTCACCATCTGCCACGAAATTGCGCATATCGTCCTTGCGCTGGAATCGAGCCACGAAGAGGTGCCGTCCTGGTCCTATGCGAAGCGGCATCCGAACGAAATCGCATGCGACACTTTCGCCGCCGAGTTGCTGATGCCGTATCAGCAATGGCTATCGCTTGTGCCCAAGGAAGAACCTTCGCTGGAGCTGATCCAGGGCATGGCGGCGCTTTTCAGCACATCATTTCCCGCCGCTGCGTCGCGGTTCGCCTCCCTCAGCGACATCCCTTGCGCCTTCGTCACCATGGAGCGCGGTGCAGTGCGCTACGCGGCACGCTCCACCAGTTTGCGACAGGCTGGGGCTTGGATATCTCCCAGGTCTGCCATTCCTGTCGGCTCTGTGGCTCACCGTCTCCGTTCTTCAGGCAGCAGTGCTGCCGACACAGATGAGGTTGCACAAGACATCTGGTTCGACAACTGGGAAAAGGGCCTCGATCTCTGGGAACTCTCCAGGCACTACGCACGTACTGACACCACGACCTCGCTGCTCTGGTTCGACAGCGACGATTTACCTGAGGTCGAAGTGAACCGCTTCGGTGTACGCGTCGAGGACGACGGTGGCTTGGCTGAACTCACTGGGCAGCTACCGTGGCCGGGACGCAGCAGGCGCCGCTGAGGCCATTTGCGTTCGTGTGTCTGAGTGGCCACATGGCCTCGAAGATGTAGGGTGGATGCAGTGTCAAAGGTCAAAAGATGTTTGGTGTCGATGAGTCGCCATGAAGAGTGAGACGGAGATTATCTTGAACCGCTTTCACAGATACTTCTTGAACGTCGCCGACGCGATGCACACCGCGACGCCGAGCAGCGCCGCGCTGGGCAGCAGGATCAGCAGCGGATGCACGCTGACCGGCAGCGCGAGGTAAGTGACCCAGGGCAGCACCGCCAGCGGCATCAGGCTGGCTCTCGCCCGGTGGTAGACGAAGCCCGATTCGCGGCCGGCGCCGAAGCCGCGCACGTCGCGGCGCACGAGCCCGTCCACCAGGCCGGTGAAGGCCGCCATCAGGAACAGCGGCAAGGTCAGGACCAGCACCAGCAGCCGCACGAGGAACACCAGCACTGTGTACGCCGAGGCGATCAGGTAGCTCTCGACATGCACGTAGAGCTGACCGATGTAGTAGCGGAAGTCCTGCGCCTGGCTGCGCGCGCCGGCACGCGATTGCGCCGCCGCGTCGCGTATCCAGTCCAGCAGGCCCGTTTTCACGAACAGTCCTTGGTTGGCCCACTCGACGAGCTGGAGGGCGCTGCGCCCCGGCTCCTGCACCAGCACGCTTTGCGTGAAATGCTCCGAGACCTGCGACAGCTCGTAGTTCAGCATGCCCTGCGCATGGCGCCAGCCCTGCTCGGGCCAGAAGAAGTGCATGCCGATGCACTCGATCGCGATGCACAGCACCAGCGAACCGGCCAACACCCCGAACAGCCGGAACGGGAGCGTGATGAGGCCTGCGATCAGGCCCTGCTGGCGAACCTGCTGGCGCTGGACGGCGACGGCGGGGTCGCTCATGCCGTGGCCCCTTCATCCGCGCTGGCCATCTGCTTGAAGTCGGCCAGCAGATCGTCGGGCAGCGCCTGGTCCTGCAGGCCGGGAAGCCCCTTGTTGTCCCACCACTCGCCGGCCTCGACGTAGTGCTGCCGCATGTAGCCGGCCAGTTCCTGCAGATCCTTGGGCATGGCCTCGTCGGGGTCGGGCGCCGGCAGTGGCATGCGCACCTTCCACAGGTGGCCGCCCTCGATCAGCGCGAAGCATTGGCCCTTGGGCAGGCCCACGACGTGCGCTGGTTCGATCAGCGGCACGCTGTTGCTGCTGATGCGGTCCTGCGTGTTCGACGTGAAGGCGGTGTTGCCGGTCGGGTCTGAGCTGTCGGTGGCGCCGCTCATCACCGTCGTCGTGTAGACCTCGACCTTGGGCAGTTGGCGCGTCAGCAGTTCGGCCGTGGTGGTCTCGCGCACGCGCAGCATGAACAGGTTGTTGAAGTTGCCGACGACCTGGCCCGCCTTCGCGCGGTTGCCGATGCGCGCCTCGATGTCCGAGAGGGTCTGCGTGTAGGCCGTGACCTGGACGCCCGCGCCGCCGCCCTTGTTGACCATGGGTATGAACTCGTCGCCCATGAGTTCGTTGAACTCGTCGGCATGGACGTTGATGGGCACCTTGATGCCCGTCGCGGCACCCGGCAGGCCGTCGTCGATGCCGAACTTGTAGATGTGACCCGCGACGGATACGAGGTCGGAGAACATCGAATTGCCGACCGCCGCCGCGACTTCCGCGTCCGACAGTGCATCGAGGCCGACATAGACCACGGCCCGCTTCCTGATGATCTGCATCCAGTCGAAGATCGGGCGTGGGTCGGCGAGGTCCGAATAGTTCGGCGCCAGCAACTGCGCGATCTTGCCGGTGGTCAGCTTCTCCAGCAGCGGTAGGAGCGATGCGACGATCTTGTCGAAGTACGTCCTGTCGTAGCGCACCGCGCTGCGCAGGCCGTCGAGCACAGGGTCGTAGATGCGCACCTGCGACAGGTACTGCTCCAGCGCGACGACGCGCTTCTCGCGGCCGATCATGTTGCGCGGGATGTTCTTGTCGTTCAGCTTGGCTTCGAGCTGGACGATGACCTCCCAGGCCTTGGGCTCGTTCCGGGCGAAGTAGTGCTGGGCGTACTCGATGAACAGCGCATCGATGTTGATGACATGGCGCTGGATCAGCAGGTAGTCGGGCCGCTGCCCCAGCTCGACCAACGCCCGCGCGATGATGTTGACGAAGCGCCAGGCGAACTCGCGGAACGCCGCGCTGTTGCCTTCACCGGAAAGCTGGCCGGCGATGCGCGTGGCAACTTCCGAGATGCGCCCGAAGCGTCCCACCGCGTTGTAGCGCGCGGAGATGTCCGGCCAGCCCAGGTGGAACACATAGAACTCGCCCTCGCGCCCGGCACGCTTGGCCTCCACGTACATGCGCTTCAGGAGGTCCGCATCGCCTTTGGGATCGAAGACGATCACGACCTCGTGCTGTCCGTTGAGCTTGCGCCGTATGTCCTGGGTGATGAACAGCTCGGCCAACCTCGTCTTGCCGACGCGGGTCGTACCTAACACCAGGCTATGGCCGACGCGCTCGGCCAATGGCAGCGTGACGTCGACCTCGTGCGGTTCGATACCGTGTAGCCGCGGCATACCGCCCACCGGCGGCAGCGGACGCGCCGGGTTGAGCGGGTTGTCCCAGGCCAGGGCCTTCGCCATCTTGGACAACGGGTACGGCGCGAACTCCAGGCGCTCTTCCATGCGCCGCGCCATCCGGTAGATCGCCGTCGGCTCGACGTAGCGTCGGAACTCCGGCCGGTAGGTCTGCATCAGCCGGTGCGTGTGGCGCTGGTCCCAGCGAAAGCCCCGGCCGACGAAGAGCCGCTGCTGGCTGACCGGCACGTCGCGGCTGGTCATCACATAGCGCGGCAGGCGCCGGATGTTGCGCCGGTAGCGCAAGATGGCCCAGGCGTCGTGCAAGCGCAGCGCGCCGAAGGTCAGGAAGGCCAGCGCGCTGCCCAGGCCCAGCAAGGGGCTCAGCGCGAGCGACCACGGGGCCACCAGGCACAGAAACGCGGCGCCCGCACAGACCGCGACGGTGTATAGCTCCACCGCTGGCCGCAGCAGGACTTCGACGGCTTGGGACTGGGCCATGGCGGGCGCTTCACGTCACGTCAGGGCTCGATGCCCGTGGCGGTGATCAGCACCGGGTAGTGCTTGATGCCCAGGCGTTGCGCCAGGTCGTCGCCCGAGACGGGCAACAGCACCAAGCCCGGCGCGAGGCGGCGCAGCGCGGCCAGTGCTTCGGGTGTCGCGACGTTGACCACCAGCCCCACGGCGCGCAGCGCCTGTAAGTCCTTGCCCCGCTGTTGGAGCCAGTCGCGCGAGCGGTCGTCGTCGCCGACCAGGAACAGCGGCGTCAGGCCCGGCGCGCGGATCACGCGGCGCGGCTCGTCGCCGGGTGTCAGCCGCATCGAGCGCACCGGCAGCATGGCCGCCTCGGCATCGGTCGGGCCGCCAATGCGCGGCCTGGATTGCGGCGCTGGTTGCGGCGTGGCTGGCTGACTGGGCTGCGCATCCTGCGGGTTCAAGGCCCGGTAGTGCGGCAGTGCCGAGCTGCCGCCCTTGTCCTCGACGACGATCAACGGCGGGGAGCTGCTCTTGATGACCGGGCCGCGGCCCTGTGCGTGGGCCGTGGCGGCCAGCAGTGCCGCCATGGCGGCAAGGAGGATGCGGTTCATGACATGGGGCTCCGGGCAGTGGGAAGTGCAGCGCCCGGCCCGAGCACGCGGGTCAGGTGCTGGTGGACACTGCGGCGGTAGCGGGCGGCAGGCGCCCCGCCCGCGGGGCGGTGGTAGCGGCCGATGGCGATCAACCAGTCCTCGCCCGGCGTGTGCTGCTCCTGCAGGATTTCCGCGGCGATGGCGAGGTTGCGGTACGGGTCGAGCAGTTCGCAGGGATGCTCGTAGCGCTGCGCGTGGTAGCCGAGGTTGACTTGGCCGAGTCCGGCGTCGATGCGATTGGCCGGCACGCGGGCGAGCGCCTGGCGAATGCCGGCGCAGGCCCCGGCCCGTGTGGCGTAGCGTTCGGCGCGGCCGGCGACGTTGAGCGTCCAAGGCCAGGGGATCAGGCGGCCACGCAGCCGCGCGCCGCTCTCCTGCAGCGCCACCGCGTACAGCACCGGCGACGGCACACCCGCCTGCTGGGCGGCGAGCTGGTAGGCGGGTGGTGGCACCTCCTGGCCGAAGGCGATGGCCGTGCAGGCGCAGAGCACCAGGGCCACTGCCGCGCGGCCGGCGCGGCGAGCCAAACTCGATGCCGCTATTGGCGCTGCCATTGGCCGTTGACCTCGCGCACCACGGCGGGCAGATCGCCGGGCAGGCCGAGTGACAGCCAGCGCCCGGCGTCATGGTTGAGCGTGATGGCGCGCGAGCGCACGCGGCCGGCGTCGATGCCAGCCTGCGTCGCCCACTGGCGGATGCGGGCGTCCTCCTGGCGGCTGCCGACCATGTAGAGGTCGAAGGCGGTGCCGGCCACCTGCAGCTGGCGCACGCGCTGCTCGCACGACGGGCACTCGGCCTTCACGAAAACCGCCAGCCGGCCCGAGCCCCGGTTGCCGGCGCCCGGCGCCTTCGCACCCGGCATGTTCACGCGCTGCTGTCCCGGATAGAGCCGCTTCCACGCCGCGTCGTAGGCCCGCTGGTAGGCCAGCGTCTTGCCCACGCGCTTCGATTCCGCCTGCACCTGCAGCTCCGCATAGCGGTTGCGTTCCTCGTCGCTGCGCGCCTCGATGCCCAGCGCCGTGAGCGGATCGAGGTTCGGGGAATAGATGCCCAGCGGCCCCTGCATCAGTTGGCGGTAGCGCGCCCACTCATCGGAGCGCAGGCCCCAATCGCGCGCCAGCCGTTCGTCCAGCGCGGCGTCGCTGCTGTTCTGAATCTGGGCGGGCACCGTGCGCGAGGACGCGACCGGCGCCGACTGTGCCGAGGCCGTGCCTGCCGTTCCTGCGACAGCGGCGAGGATGGCGGCGAAGCAGATCGCGGCGTGCTTCATGGCCGGCCCCTACGGCAGCGCGAGGCGCTGGGTCTGGCCGTCCACGCGGAACACGGCGGCGCGTGCCTCGATCGCCAGCAGATGCCACGCGCCCACGGCATCGCCTTCGCGCAGCAGCCACACGTCCAGCACCGACGACGCCTTGGGTGCCGTCACCGACAGGAAGCGCTCGCCGCCGCGCAGCTCCACACCCACGACGTTGAATGGCGGTTCGGGCACCTTGGGCTTGGCCGGCTCGGCGGTGCGCTGGGGTGCTGCGGCAGGCGCGGCGGTTCGCTTCATGCGGGCTTCGATGTCGCCCACGCGGGCCTGCAGCGCCTGCACGTCGCCGGCATGGGCGTCTGTGGCCTGGGCCTGCTCCACCTGTGCCAGGCGTTCGTCCAGCGCCTTGCGGGTGGCCTCGAAGTCGGGCTGGGTGACAGGCTTGGGCTGATTCTTCGAGGTCGCCGCCTGCTGTTCGAGTTCGGCGACGCGCGTGTTGAGCGCCTGCACGTGCGCGTCCTGGGCGCTGGCCTGGCTCTGCTCGCTCAGGCGCGACAGGCCCACGCTGTTGACCACCGCGAGGATGCTCACGAGCAGCAGCCACGCGGCCGCTGTGATCTTCAACCAGCGCGCGCGGCCGGCATTCTCGTCGGGAAGCTGCGGGATGGTCATGGCTGGGCCTCCTGGGGCACATGGGGATCGGCGGGTTCGTCGGCCGGCGCGCTCGGTGCCGGAGGCGCGGGAATCGGGCTTGCACTCGGCGCACGCGCAGTCGTCACGCGCGCGAAGCACACCGCGCGCGCAGCGTCATCGACGGACAACTCCCAGGCCGGCCCGGCGAGCGCCAGCAAGGCATCGCGCAACGGCAGTGGCCCGAGCCGCAGATGCGCCGCCGGCAGCGGCAGCGTGAACAGCGAAGCGGCGTCCGGCGCGTCGCAAAGGCGGTAGCCGGTGCGCAGCAGCACGTGCCGTAGCGCATCGCCGACGCTCGCGTCCAAGGTCGGCGGAATCGAAATCTCGATCACCTGCCGCAGCAGGTCGCGCTGCGCCGGCTCGGGCACCATCTCGACCAGCGTGTAGCGCCCGTAGCGCGCCACCGGGATCAGGTTCGGCTCAGACTCCGGGGCGATGGCCCTGACAAACGCCGAAGGCTCGGGCGCGGTGGCAGCGGCCGTCGGGGGATTCGCCACGCCCGTGGTGGCGCAGCCGGCCATCAGTACGCAGCCGGCGAGCAATGCAGGCACAGCCAGGCGGTGGGCGACGCAGGTGAGTGGTTGCATGGGGCAAGTTCCCTGGAACACGGAGCCCTCACCATCGCCGCCGCGAAGCGTTCGGGCAGCAAACAAAGGGAACTGGCAGGCGCCCGACTTCATCGCGCGCCATCGATGCACGGAAAAAAGAAGCCGGCGCCCCGAAGGGCAGCCGGCGTGGGTGGGTGGATCAGGCCGCGACGAGTTGCCGGGCCAGTGCTACCTCGACGGAATCACCGTCCTGGTTCAGCACGTCCAATCCCGACTCGGGCACGTCTCCCGACGTGCTCTGCGAGACCATGATCTTTCGCGCCATCAGCCCCAGGCAGGTCATCTGCGAGGAAGCCGCATAGCCGAGGTAGATCACGAGAACCGGCAGCTTCTGGCCGATGCGCCATGAGCGCCGGGCCGCCTGCTGCAGGCTGTAGACGTTGTAGCCCGACTGCATGAACACGATCGTCGGAAACTCCAACAGGTCGAGACCCGTCTTGACCAGCTCCGGGTTCGTGATCAGCACGTCGATGCCGCGGTCCAACTGCTCGGCGATCCAGTCCTCGCGGCGGGAGGCATCCACGCTTGCGCGCAGCACCGCCACCTTGAAGCCTTCCTGCTCCAGCAGCACCTTCAGGCGCGACGTGGTGTCGCGCGTGCCGGTGTAGACCGAATAGACCAGCGTCTTGCGACCCGCAGACTTCTCCTGCTTGCAGATCTCGATCAGCTCGCGCTCCTTGGGCATCACCTCCAGCTCGTTGAACTGAGCCGGAACGAAGGCCAAGGTCTGGCGCGTGCGCGGGTGCACCACCGCCTCCGACCGGAAGCAGCAATCCGGCCAGGCCAGCAGCACGTTGAGGACCACGCCGAGCAGCGTCGTGTCGCGCTTCGCCAGCGCTTCTTTCATCGCTGTGGTCAGCCGACCTGACAGATCGCGATAGGCCGCGGCTTGCGCCGTGTCCATCGCCACCTCGCGGAACTCCTCGTCGTAGGGCGACAGCACATTGCCGCCGATGTCCTTCAACTTGAGGAAGACCGTGAACGGCAGCACGCAACGCAGCACGCCCTTCGGGCCGAAGCCCGGCGCCTTGACGGTGCGCACCGAAATCTTGTTGCCCTTGGCCGTCTTGTGCGCCGTGCCGGTGCTCTCGGAATAGATGTCCTTGAGGACGCCGTGATCGCGCATGAACGCCATCGCGGCCGAGGTCATGCTGCCGCTCTTGGTCGGGCGGTAGCCATCTTCGATCATTCGCCCCGGCAGGGCTCGGAACAGCAGGTGGAAAAGGTCGTCGCCGTAGCCGCCCATCAGCGTGCCGGTGAGCAGCAGCGTCTTGCGTGCCTTGGCCGCCAACACCCCCATCGCTTGGCCCTGTGCGGAGCCGCCGTTCTTGTACTCGTGCGCCTCGTCGGCGATGAGCAGGTCGAACGTGCCTTGCGGCAGGTAGCGCTTGATGAACTCGGACGGCTGGTAGCCGCCCTCGCCGAAGCCGAACTCCATGTTCGCCATCGCCCGCTCCATGCGGTGCGCTTGGCGATCCGAGAAGACCAGCTCGCCGTTGGCATCCATGAGGTTGATGAACTCGTGGATGTTGTCGCCGAGCATGGACGCCAGGAAGGAGTCGCCGAACTTGCGCATCAGCTTCTGCGCGGTGACTTCCCCGATGGTCGGGATGCGCTGCAAGGCTTTGAAGACGGCCGTGGACTGGTCGCTGGCGGACAGGCTCCTCGGTCGCATCAGCGTCCACAGCGGTGCGGCGCAATGGCTGCACCGGCGGCGGTAGTCCTCGGCTTCGAGTTCGACCGGGTTGATCGGCTCGCCGTCGAGGTTGGTGATGACCTGGCCGCAGTCCGGGCATGCGCCTACTTCGCCGTGCCGCGTGCGCCGCACGTTGAAGACGGGCTTCCAGTGGAAACCCATGCGCATCCGCACGCGCCCGAGCACGAAGAACTCCTGGCCGCGCGCCGGTACGCCCAACTGCTCGCGCAGCTTGATGAGCTTGACCAGCGTGTCCGGGCCGTTGAGCACCCAGACCTTGGCACCGGCCACCGTCTCCTGGATTTCGCGGCGCCACTTGTAGACCAGGTGGGGCGGCGACAGCACCAGAGTGCGGCGGTAGCCTTCGGCGTGCAGCACGGCGGCCGTGGCGATGCCGACGGTCGTCTTGCCGCAGCCCATCTCGCCATTGACGATCGCGGCGCGTTCGCCACGGTCGGCCAACAGCTCGGTGACGGCATGTACCACCTCGGCCTGCGCCTGGAACAGCTTGCGCTTGAGACTGGCCAGCACGAGCTGGCGGTGCGACCGGGCCTGGCCGGTGTAGACGGGAGGGTTGGCGCGGTTGAGCGAATCCAGCAGCTCGTCGCCGAACTCGGCGACGAAATCCTGAAGGCTCAAGGCCAAGGGAGAAGCGGCCGCTTCGAGCAGGTCGCCCTGGATGGGCGTGCTGTCGGCGGCGGGAACAACGTCGGTATCGAGGGACATGGTGATGCTCCAAAGAAAATGGGGCATGCACCTCCCCTGCGGGGCGATGGCATGCCCCGGGGTGGGAAGAGGGGAACGGCGCGAAGCCGCAGTGGAAGAACAGATCGACGGCGAACCGTCAGGGAACAGCGATCAGCGGATGGTCAACACCTCGCCGCAGGTCGGCGAGCCTGGTGTCATGTCCCAGGCACGGATGACCGGCACGAACTTGTCGGTCAGGATGCGCGTCTCGGCCACGGAGCCGTCGTCGCGTTCGGTGTATTCCGTCTGCAGCGTCTTCTCCTTGTGGGTGTCGCCCTTGACGACGAGCACGCGGCCCGTCTTGGACTTCACCACGCCGGAGATCGCGCCGGCAGCAAGCGCCAAGGCAAGATGCCAGTGCGACAAGGCCCGCGCCGGAGGCCGCAGCGATTGCTGCGCGGCGCCCAGGTGCGTGTCGAGCGTCGGCCAGAGCCCTTGCAGCCGGCCGACTTCATCGGCGAACTGCTCGGGCTCCATCGTCACGCGGTAGAAGTGCTCCGGCTCGGCCGGGCTGGCAGGCACCGTGTACGGCAGGAACGGCCATTCGACCGGCAGCTCCTCCGCTTCGGCGTCGCCTTGCCCGATCTGCAGCAGCAGCGCGCGCGTGGCTTTGACCGAATCCGATGCCTGGTCGCGCTGACGAACACGGCGGCCGAAGATCACCACCTGCTTGAACTGCGCTTCCACCGCGCGGTAGATGCGCAGATCGGCGAAGTGCCGGGTCAGCCACCCGACCAGCTCGGCATCGAGCACGTAGTGCGGCACGATGTAGATCAGCACGCCGCCGTACTGCAGCAGTGGCAGCGCCTTTTGATAGAACAGCTTTTCCAGCCGCGCGCGGCCCTGGCCCTGGTAGCCGACGTTGCCGTTGGTGTCCTTGGCCAGGTCGCCATACGGCGGGTTGAGCCACAGCAGGCCGAAGCTCTGCCGACTGATCAGCGTGTCCATCAGGTCGCCGTGGATGCAGCGATCGACCAGTTGCCGGGCGTGGTGCGCACGCTCGGCCTCGTACTCGACGGCGAAGGCCTGGACCTGCTCGCGCCCGAGGGCGTGCGCGGCTTCGGCGATCGCCACGCCTTCGCCGGCGCAGGGATCGATGATGCACAGCGGCCCGTTCGAGGATTCGGCGGGCGCCAGTGCGGCGAGTGCTCTTTCGAGCGTGGGTTCATCCGTGGGGAAGTACCCGTTCTTGACGAAGTTGCGGGCGAGCCGCGGGAACATGAGGGCCATGGGAATCTCCTGGCATTGAAGATGAAGGGATGCGGACATGCGCGCGTGCATGTCCGATGCGAAAACCTCAAGCCACCGCTTCGAGCGGTCGTGCCGAAGGGGTGCGGCTGGCGGGTGTGCCCGCGACGAGCGCGCCGCTGCGGATCAGGCCGCCCAGCACCTGGGTCAGCGTCGGCACGTCGATGGCGAGTCGATGGCCCTCCAGAGGTCCGAGGGCGAACGGCAGGCGCGTCAGCATCGACTTCGCCTGCAGCAGCTCCAGCACGGGTTCGCGCCAGGGATCAAGAAGCGGCAGCGGGCAGGTATCCCGCACCAGCTTCCACAGCCGGTCGAGCCGGTGCGTGGAATCGCGAGGCAGGAGCGCCAGCGCGCTGGCGTTGGCCTTGTCGGGCTTGACGCAGCGCCGATCGAACAGCCAGATGTTGGTCAGCGAGCCGAACAGCGTGCGTCGGTAGGCGCGTGCGCTGCGCTTTTCCAGGTTCTCGACGTTGCTGACGAAGATCGGAATGCTCGCGCCCTGCTCGGTGATGAGGTGGAACTGATCCAGTCCCTGTTCGTCCCGGCCCAGGGTAAGGCGGGCCAGGAATTCCTGGACGGCGGTGTCGCGCGCCCAGAGGGAGATGAAGACCAGGTTGCCGTTCTCGTCACCGACGACGCCATCGGCCATCAGGTCGGGGCATTCGTCGATGCGATAGAGCGTCTTAGGGGAAGAAGGTGCAGGCATGGTGATGTCCTCGAAGTGAGCGGAGACAGCACCGCCCGCGAGGGCAGTCACTGCCCCAGGGGGATGGAAGAAGACGCGGTGAGCGTCGTGGTGAAGAATCAGACCGTGCGTCGCAACGCGCCGTAGCCTTGAAGGTCTGGGCTACCTGGGCATGTTGTCGGCAACGCCGACGGACATGGGACATAGCCTGCGCTAAGGTGCGCGTGTCGCGGGAGCGGAAAACCGACCCGGCGCGCAACCCTGTTTGCTCTGGCGCATCGCCCGCGGCGCCGGAAGGACGGCCACAAAAGAAAACCGCCCCGGGGACACCGAGGCGGCAAAGATGACTGCTTGGCTCAGGGAGGAAAAGCCAGGGAGGTATGCAGTCGAACCGCAATTTTCGCGGCGGCAGCGAATTGCCGCATTAGGGTTACACCGAGCCAAACTGAACGTGGTGCGCTGGCAGCACAGCGCCGCCAAAGAAAAAGCGGACCATGCCGCGAGGCACGATCCGCTTGTGGGTCAGGCTTTGAGCTGACGCAGGCCATCCGCGAGCAGCCAAAGCGCCCGGTTGAGCCGGACGTTCTGGTCGATGCCCTGAACGGGTCGCGTGCGCTGCTGGCGCCCGTTGGCGGCACAGCCGGTCAGGCCGCCCTTGACAAGGTTCTCCTGAACCCGGTTGAAGACCGACCAAAGATCGGCACGGTTGTCGTCGAAACGACGAGGCCGCAGGATCTGCGTCTCCGTGATGGGCAAGGCCTTGCCCGACTCGTCGTACTTTAAGGTCAGCGCCGACCTGGCGAAGACTTCGGCCTCGCCGTCGTCGAGGGTGATGACGCGCATGGCGTCGCGCGAGTCCTGCACGCGCTCGAAGCCGTGCAGCACCTCGTAGGCGCCTTCGATCACGTGATCGGTGACGTTGCCCTTGTGGGGCACGCGCACGTCGGCGAAGGTGTCGCCGCACACCAGACCGTTGTGGCAGACGAATCTGAACATGCCCGCGAGCATCTGGTAGCTGCTGGTGCCGTCGTGCGAGTTGAGCAGGATGATCTCGTTCGCCTCGGCGCCGTTGATCTGGCTGGCGTGGCGAAGGCGCAGCATGTGCTTGGTGTAGTCGCGGCGATCCTCGTGTCGCACGCGGGTCTGGCACACCATGAACGGCTGGAAACCTTCTCTGCGCAGTTCGGTCAGCACAGCCGCCGTGGGGATGTAGCTGTACCGTTCGGAGCGGCTTTCGTGCGGGGTGTCCGCGAAGATGGATGGGGCCACGGTGCGAATCTGATCGTCCGACAACGGATGGTCGGCGCGCAGCACCGGGGAACGAGGGGCGAAGCGGGATGCGAGTTGCATGATGATCTCCTTGCGGAATGGAGCAATCGGCATCCAGCGGCCGAGGCCGGATGCGCGCGATTGCGTAGGACGAAGAAAAGCCCTGCTGAACAGGGCCTGATGAAAGGGATGAAGAAGTGCGCCGCGTGAAGGCCGGCCTATGGGTTCGGAACCGGCTCCCAGCCGCGGCTGTGCGGGTTGAAGCAAAGCGCTTCCTGGCCTTTGAGGATCGGCGTGAAGCCGTCGAGGAAGACGTGTCGCAGGTACAGCGCGCGGTAGGTCAGTGCCTGCCACGCCTGTTCTTCGCTCAGGCCGTTGGCGATGAAGTGCTCGCGCAGTTCGTCGTCGTCGGAAACCTCGTTGTTGGCCAACTGGTCTTCGACGAAGCGAAGCAGCTCGGGCGGCAAGGACGACATGAGGGTGTCCATGTTCGCCTCAGTCGGTGGCTGCATCGCCGGCCGCTTTGCGCGTCGGCTGCTGGTGGAAGGCATGCACCCTTGCGCGCCAGGTGGCGCAGCGCTGCGGCGCCATGTCGAGATAGCGCAGCGGGCACGAGTAGTAGTACGGGTGCTCGGCCTCGACCAGGAACTTGTAGCCCCATTCGCGGCCCTCGCTTTCCAGCAGATGGCAGCCGATCAAGGTGGCCGACTCGCCGGGTGCGAGACCCAGGACGCCGGCCTGCTTGGCGGTGACGCGCGCCACCGTCCACAGCACGTTGCCGACCAGCGTGTGGTCGATGACCTCACTGCGCGACCGCTCGGTTTCCTCGGTTGCGGTCAGCTCGCGGATCAACTGATCGCGCGTCAATCGAACGAATGTCCAGCCCATGGAATGACTCCTGTGAGAAAGGGCCGGAGTCCTCCCGCCGGGGAAGGAGCCCCGGCGGGTGGTGGAAAGCCGCAGGCATGCGGCGTGAAATGGCGATGGGATCAGACCCTGGTGAGGTGCCAGTCCTGGGACAGCGGAGCGAACTCGTAGCCCAGGTCGCCGAGGCGGTCGCGCTGCTGACGCAGCACGCGCCGATCCACGGTGGCATCGAGCTTGACGACATCGCCCAGCGGCCAGAGTGTGCCGAACAGCGCCGCGTCGCCGTCGTCGTCCGCATGGGCCGTAGCCTCGGCAGACGCAGCAGCCGGCTCGCTGCCGAACGGCGTGGTATCGACCAGCGGGTCGCGCGAGCTGCGCGCCTTCTTCCGGCCGGCCGCCTTGGGGGCGGTCGTCGGCGTCGGCGTGGCGGTCTGCGCTTCCTCGTCGATCGGATCGACTTCCTGCGGACTCAGCCGGCGGGCGTCGTCACGGCTCAGGGCGTCGATGTTGGACAAAGTCATCCCACCCAGGAGGGCGCGGATCTCAATGACCATGCGGCCGTTGGCGGTGTACGTGGACGGGCGAATCTCCGCGATGGCGAAATCGCCCTCGTACTTGCCTTCGGCGTACTGGTCGAGTTCGG
Organism: Achromobacter anxifer; assembly: GCF_903652925.1. Classification (GTDB taxonomy): domain Bacteria; phylum Pseudomonadota; class Gammaproteobacteria; order Burkholderiales; family Burkholderiaceae_B; genus Achromobacter; species Achromobacter anxifer. The sequence goes on from NZ_CAHLAR010000001.1 coordinate 523,587, forward strand.
CGTTCTTCACGACGAACTCGCCGATGGAGGTCGCAAGGCGCCCGACGTTGAAGTCGCCGTTACGGCCGTGGATGGTCTTGATGGCCAATTGGCCGGGAATGGTGATCATGAAGAACTCCTGCGGACGAAGCTGCGATCACGCACACGGCCGTCATGGCGACGGTCGCATGCGCACGCGAGTGGGAAGAAGACAAGGCCCCAGGGGACGGGGCCTTGCGGATCAGAACGACTCGGCAACTTCCAATGCAGGCGCATCGGCAGTGGCTTCGTCGGCAGCTTCGGCGGCGGGCCTGGCGGGCTCGAACGCAGCGGCTTGCGGCTCAGCGAACGTCGCGGGGACATCCGTGTTACGCACGTCGCGTTCGTCGCGCTGGTCGGCATCGGTCGGCTTGGGCTCGGCCTTGTAGACGAGCTTGCCGTCGACCTTGATCCAACTGACGAACAGCAGGCGGGCCTTGAAGCTCACCCCCTGCTCGCCGGCACGCTTGCCCTTGGAGTAGGTGAAGGTGTCGGCCCACAGGTCGCCCAGACGGAAGCCGATCATCACTTTCTTCTCGGCATCGACCGCTTGGATGCAGCGGCGCACGAGGTGCTGCGCTTCGGAGCCCGAGACGCGCGTGTCGAAACGCACGTAGGCCACGTCATCGCTGGGGCCGTTGAGCGCCGCGATGTCGCAGGCCAGGAACGCATCGCCTTTCTTGGGCTTCACTTCGCGGATGCGATTGAGATACCCGAGTCCGGTGATGTGCAGGTCGAAGTAGGACTTGTCGGTGGAAGTGGTCATGGTGAATCTCCTGAGAACAATGAGGCGGAGACACACCCGACCCAAGGCGGGGAAGGTGTGGAACCCCCGCGTGGGTTGAAGGAACAGCTTGGGTGGCATCACCATCGGGAGAACCGATGGCTGTTCGCGCTGGGATGCCGGAGCGAACTGGTTGATCAACGCGGTCGGAACCGCGTCGCAGTCTTGAAGATCGAGACTGCCTGGGCATGCTGCTGACGGGCGTCAGCGGAACATGGCGGCAGCGTGGCGCCAGGCGCGCGCCCGCGCGAGCGGCAATCGGCACCGGCGGCTGTCCGCATTAGTGGCACCCTCTCGCCACCGGGTTGGGCAGGTACTGCCGCTTGCGGACCAGCATCTCGAAGGGCTCGCCCGCGCGGCTGGCGGTATCGAAGTCCACCACCACGAAGCCCGGTTCGATGGGCCGGTACTCCAGCCAGTGGATCGGCACTTGCCAGTGCTCGGCGCAGTCGCGCACGAAGCGCAAGGTGGCTTCCACTTCTTTTCCGGTGTTGGCGAAGCAGACGACGGCATCTGCGGGCAGGCCGCCGTTGGCTTGCAGCACGCGCCAGAGCATGTACGCGCTGGTGCGGCCGCCGCTGAAGCTGATGCAGGTCGGTTGCTCGATCTTGAACGGGTCTCGCATGCAGGCGTCACCAGGCGGTGGCACCGGCAGATGCCGGCGTGAGCGGCCCGAGCCGGACTGGAGACGAGCGCGTGCGATGCGGCCATGGGCCGCGGCACGAGATAAAGAGAAGCCCCCGTGAAGGGGGCTGGGAAGCAGTACGGTCAGTGGCCGGCCGGTGCAGCGGATACCGCCTGCATCGACAGGTGCGTGACCGTGGCCGACACTTCGAGGTCGTCCTCGCTGTGCAGGATACGGGTGAGGACCCGTTCCTGCAGGGCGAAGAACTCGCCGAAGTCGTCGCCGCCGAATTCGGCGCGCGCCAGTTCCCACCAGTCGTCGAACGCATCGACATCGGGGTTGCAGCCCACGGCGTAGGCGATGGTCTTGCGCCGCCCATCGGGCCGGCTCTCGCCGTGCTCGGCCATGAAATACACGCCCTGGTCCTTGACCAGGATGACGCGGCACTGGTTGGCCGCCGCCTCGGCAAGCACGGGCCGAAGCTCGGTGCCTTTGAATCGAACAGTCATGGAAGTGGTCTCCAACGGTGAAGGAAGAAGGTTTCCCGCCGCGAGGACGGGAAGCCGCTTGGGGACGTGAGGGGATCAGTGCTGGACGGGCTTGCGACCGGACAGGCGCTGTACGCGGATGAGGCGCCAGCTCCCGTCGTCGATCAGCCGCTCCAGCACCTGGCCCAAGGTGTCGAAGAACACTTCATCGACCCGCTCGACCAGCTCGCCTTCGCGATGCAGCTCCACCGCGTAGGTGTCGAGGCCGCGTTCGTAGAGCACGGTGACGCGCCCCTGGAACTTCGCCGAAGCGACGGTGAAGCCGATGGCCGGCGGCGTGGCGATGATGTTGCTGGGGCTCGGATCGACCACCGTGAAGTCCCGCGCGCCGGCATCCACCAGCAGGTGCGTGATGCGGCGGAATCCATCGGGCGCGGGCAACTGCTCCAGTTGGTGGATCAGCTCCTGCAGCTCGGGGCACTGCGGCTCGGGGATCGGCAGCTTGGCCGGCGCGGAACCCAGGATGAGCCGCTTCACCGTGTACGGCTGGCCGTCGGCGGTGAACTCAGTGCTCTCCTCGGGCGTATCCGCGCGCAAGCCGTCGAAGCGGCGCCGCGCATACGGTTCGACCTGCACCTTGGCGCCTTCGTCGGGCACGTCGGTGACGAGGGCCTTGTCGAGCACCGCGAACTCGGCCCGCCCCGTCTTGACGACGATGGCCTCGTCGGTGGTGGCGATGACCTTGCCCTCGAAGGGCTTGGGATCAACGTGGAAGCCCAGCGTCGAAACCTTGGGCTGGCCGTCGAAGATGTTGAACTTGAAGCTGCGGACGTTGGAAGGCACGTGGCCGCGAACCAGCGTCGGCATCTGTGCGCGGATGGCTTGGGTATCCATGGAAGACTCCTTGTGGCAACCAAGGGACTTCCGCCCGCAAGGGAGGTGTGTCCCTTGGGGGTGAGGTGGATGGACGCGACATGCGCCCGGAGAAGGAATAGCAACCAGCACGGCGAACCGTGCCGCAGCCTCGAAGGTCTCGACTGCCTGGGCATGCTTGCCGGCAACGCCAGCGAACATGCGAGCAGCGTGCGTCAGGCGTGGGCCAGCGACGCGGGGGAATCGGCACTGCGCGTCCACCGGCTTCGTCCAGAAAGAATACGAGCCCCGCGTGGGGGCTCGAAAGGTGGTGTCAGTCGTCGTAGATCGGCAGGCCGTCCAGCACCTGCGCATCGGCATCGAAGACCAGCATGCGCACGTCGGCGAGCGCGGCCAGGTGCAGCACGTGCATGAGGGATTCCGGCATGCCCTTCTTGCGATGCTCCTGCATCAGCCGCTTGGCCGTGATGCCTTCGACCACACGCAGGTTCTCGTCGGTCCAGGGCGTGGCGATCAGCTTCAACCCAATGGCCGGGCTGTACGGGATGCGGAAGGCGACGAACAGGAACAGCGTCGGCGTGGCGATGTCCGCCAGCTCGGCGAGGAAGCGATGCGCGTCGACGTCGAGGTGCGCGCTGCTGATCTCCCAGCACCGGCTGTAGTAGCCGGTCTCGAAGCGCAGGCGCTGCACGACTTCGCGGGCTGATTCCTCGGAGTAGGTATCGCCCACGTGCAGCGGCTTGCCTTCTTCCTCGGCCATGACGGCATAGACCACGTTGCGGGCGAGGCCGTGACTGCGGCATTGCGCTTCCAGCTCGGCAGGCACGGCCTGGTCTTCGGTGATTAGCGCGAAGTCGTCCGAGAAGACACAGCTACGCCGTTCGATCTGGCTGTCCGGTAGATTCGACTGCGAGGGATGCAGCGGCAGGTAGGTCAGTGGGCAGTCGTCATCGTAGGAGATGGCGAGCAGCCGCTCGACCGACAGGCCATCGTAGCCGCGGATAAAGGGATTGTTGTTCGAGTAGGACATGGGATTTCTCCAGCAGAGGATGGCCGAGGCGATCCCCTGCTGGGGATTGAACCCCAGCGGGTGGATAAAGTGGCAGCCGGTCAGTCGGCAGCGGTAGAGGACGGGTCGCCCAGCGCCTTCAACAGGTCGAGCAGGCCGCCATTCGCAAGCTGGTACAGGCGGTTGTAGTCGTCGCCGGTCGGCGCCTGCTCCAGGCGATCCAGCCGCGCATCCAGGTTGAGGATGCTCTGGTGCACGTTGCGGGCGATGCTCAGCGCGGAAGGTTTTCCGGCCGGCTTAGGTGCATCGAGCACCGAAAGGACTTCAGCGGGCGATGGGTAGCGGCAGTCGGGTCCGTACTCGACCGGGAACACCTCGCGCCCGGTCAATCCGGTATTCGGGGTTCCGCTGCTGACATGCAGCACATACTCGTCGGGCACATCATTGCCGGCGTAGTCGAGCACCACGATGCGCGGCTTGCGCACGTCGGCCGGCCAGCCTTCAAGGATGACCGCATCGATGTCGTCGTCGGTCACGAGCAGACCGATGGAAAAGTCAGGGGACATGAATCACTCCTTTCAAGAAAAGGAGGGACATGGCCCCATGCAGGGACGCATGTCCCTCGTGGGGTGGGAAGAAAAGAAGAACGTCGGCAGGCCGCAGCGCGGCTCACCAGCCGTTGTAGTTCAGCGTCAGGTCGGCGACGACCTTGCGCCGTTCCAGGTCGAGGCCGCCCAGGTCGGACAGACCCTCGAAGCCGCAACGCTTGAGCATCGCACCGCCCTCGCGGGCGTTGTAGAAGCTCACCATCGCGGACAGGAACATCCGCTGGCCGCTGCTCAGGACGCCGAGGGCATCGTTGAGCATCAGCAGCTTCGGCCGCAGATCCCACTTGGTGGTGGCACGCTGCAGGCCTTCGCGGGTGCCGTCGCCGAACCATTCGGCTCCGGCGATGTCGACGCCGCGTTTCCACGCCTCGAAGAAGGCTTGGGGCGCGGCGGCGAAGTGCTGGTGTTCCAGCTCGATCTGATCAAGTACCTCTTGAGGCAGGGCACGGTTCATGACATGGGCTCCTGGTGGTTGGACATCACGGGTGGAGGCGCTGCTGCCAGCGGCCCGTTTGCAGGGCGTGCTCGGCGGCGTGGTGCGAGCGGAAGTAGCTGACCGACTCCCGCGAGACCGGGCCGTCCGCATCGGCGGTGCCGATGTAGTGGCCGGCTGCGCTGCACAGCACTTGCAGGGGCAGGCGCTTGCCGACGCAGGCCAGGGCCTGGTAGCCGATGGATTCGGCTCGGGCCTGTTCAGCACTCAAAGGTGCCGATGCGAGCGCAAGGGACATGGTTTTCTCCTGTTGGTTGAAGACCGGGAGCACCACGCCCTGACGGGAGCGGATACCTCCCGAAGGGTTGAACATGAAAAGCACCCGCGTCGTGGCGACGCGCGTCCGCGGTGGTCGGTGCGAAGCGGACTGGATCGGTCAACGCGGCGAACCGCGTTGCAGCCTTGAGGACCGGGGCTGCCAGGGCATGGTGCTGACGACCGTCAGCGACACATGCGGGAAGAATGAAAGCGCGGCGGCACTCCGTCGCTGATCAAACGGAACCGAACGCCGTCCAGTTTGGGCCGAGCGCTGGCAAGAGCAGCGATGCACGATTCCGTTCGCCCACGACAAAGGCGCCGAAGCCTCGCAAGGCTTCGGCTGGAGAGAAATCAATCCACCTGTGGGCTGCAAGCAGGCCAGGCCATCGTCAAAGCCATTCGCTGCGTCAGCAATCTCACCCGGCCCGTTTCGTGGCTGGGGCCGGCATCCTCTGGCGTGTATCCACACACAAAGGGAACCCGTTGTTACGCCGGCGGGCACCGGCACCGAATACCGTCGACCGCAAACGGTCTCCTGACACCTCGCAGCCTTGCGGGCCAAGGCGTCAGGAGACCGCTCGCGGATGGACGGAAGCACGTCGATCAGCGGAATCGCGGCGAGCGCGATTCGATGGAACAATGACCTTCTCGCCCTGCCAGCCGTGATCGGCCCGTGCAGGACGCGCACACCGTTGCAGAAGGGAACGCGCGCTGGGGAGTCCCGCGAGGCGCGGGAGGTTTGCCCCGCCGTCGGCAGCAGCCGGCGTGGCAGAGGGAGATGGGGGCGTCAGTTCGCCCTGGGGCGCCGACGCGGTGGGCCTGATGCACGGCTGGATGCGCCGCGCTTGCCTGCTCCGGTATCTTCGACCGGCTGCGTGCCCTTGCAGTCCGGGTAGCGGCTGCAAGACCAGAACGCGCCGCTCCTGCCGCTGCGCTGGCGCATCGGTGCGCCGCACTGCGGGCAGCTCGGTGCGGGCGGCAGTTTGAGGTTCAGCGTGGCGCCGCGGTACTGCTGCACGAGCTGGGCGACCCAGCTCGATTGCTTGGCGATGAAGGTGTCCAGCGTCATCTGGCCGACCTCGATCATGTCCAGCGCCTGCTCCCACACCGCCGTGGTGCCCGGGTCGGCGATGGCCGCAGGCACGGCGTCGATCAGCGTGAAGGCGGCATCCGACGCGCGGATGGACCGACCCCTCTTCAACAGATAACCGCGGGCCAGCAGCCCGCTGATGATGTTGGCGCGCGTGGCCTCGGTGCCAATGCCCGTGGTGTCCTTGAGCTTCTGCTTCAGGCGCGGGTCGGTCACGAGCTTTGCGACGCCCTTCATGGCCTTGACCAGCTCGCCTTGCGTGTAGGGCTTGGACGGCAGCGTCTTCAACGCCTTCAGTTCGACCTGGCCGACCTGGCAGGCGGCACCTGTCTGCAGCGCCGGCAACACCTGTCCGCGCTGTGCATCCTCACCGTCACCGTCACCGTCACCGTCCTCGGGCTCAGGCGCCGCCAGCACCTGGCGCCATCCGGCCACCGCGATCTGCTTGCCGACCGCCACCAGCGACTGCCCGCCGCACGTGAGCTGCGGCACCGTCCGGTCGAACTCGTGGTGCGGCAGGAACTGCGCGAGGTAATGGGCGCGGATCAGCCGGTAGACGGCCAGCTCCTTGTCGCTCATTGCCGAGAGATTGGCCGGCTCCAACGTCGGAATGATGCCGTGGTGCGCCGTGACCTTGCCGTCATTCCAGGCCCGCGAACGCTGCTGGCGGTCCAGGCGGTCGATCAGCGGCCGCAGACCGGGATCGGTCTTGACCAGGCTGTCGAGGACGGCCGGCACCTCGGCCAGCATGCTCTCGGGCAGGTAGCCCGAATCCGAGCGCGGATAGGTCGTTGCCTTGTACGTCTCGTACAGCGCCTGGGCAATGTCCAGCGTCTCCTGCACGTCGAGGCCCAACTGCTTGGAACACACTTCCTGCAAGGTGCCGAGGTCGAACGGCAGCGGCGGGCCTTCGCGCACGCGCTCGGTCTCTACCGACAGCACCTGGGCGGTGCCGGCCGCGCGCAGGCGTTCGGCGGCCTGCTGCGCCACCGGCTGCTGCAAGCAGCGGCCGGCGTCGTCGGTGCTGCCCTGTGGCGGCGTCCAGCTTGCAACGAAGGACTGGCCTGCATGCGAGAGCGCGACCTCGATGGCCCAGAACGGCACCGAGACGAAGCGTGCGATCTCGCGATCACGGTCCACGACCAGCTTGAGCGTCGGCGTCTGCACGCGCCCGACCGACAGCACGCCGTTGTAGCCGGCCTGGCGGCCCAGCAGCGTGAACAGGCGGCTCAGGTTCATCCCGATCAGCCAGTCGGCACGCGATCGGGCGAGCGCGGAGAAGTACAGCGGCAGTGTCTCGGCGGACGGCTTGAGCGTGCCCAGGGCCTTGCGGATCGACGCATCGTTGAGCGCCGACAGCCACAGGCGCTGGATCGGGCCGCGGTAGCCGCACAGCTCGATGATCTCGCGGGCAATCATCTCGCCCTCGCGGTCGGCGTCGGTCGCGATCACCAGTTCGCCCGCCTTGGCGACGAGCTGCTGCACGACCTTGAACTGCGCCGCGGTCGCCGCCTTGGGCTCGACACGCCAACGCTCGGGAAGAATAGGCAGTTGCTCGATGCCCCAGCGCTTGTACTGCTCGCCGTAGCCTTCGGGCGGAACCGCTTCGACCAGATGACCGATGCACCAGGTCACGACGACACCCGCACCGCTGTAGCAGCCGTTGCCGCGTTGGCCGGCGCCCAGCACACGGGCGATGTCCTTGCCCTGGGACGGCTTCTCGCACAGGAACACGCGCATGAAGCCTCCTTGGAAGTGTGCGGTCATCGGATGGCCCCAGCTTGGCCGGGCCAGCGGATGACGGCAGCAAGGAAGCCGATTGGCGCAGACACCGCTTTGTGATCGGCAGGCGATGCGTTGCCGCAGCGGCATGCGCGAAGCCGCAACGGCTGGCGCAGCGGGAGCGTCGTTTCGGGAGGGCGGCTGGAACCCGGTGGAACACCCTGGAGCTATCCCCTGGGGATAGCTGGTGCATGGCGGGCGTCTGACGGTTGCTACAGCCGCCCCCTGCGGGGAATCAGCCCTTGGCCTTGGTTTCCTTCGACGCCTTCGTCCCCTTGGTCTCCTTCGGCGGCGGTACTGCGGCCTCGGGTTCCAGCGTCCTGGCGCTGAGGGTCACGGCCTGGATGCGGTACGGCAGAATGCCGATGCGGCGGGCCTCGATCTTGAAGGTCGTGCGCTCGTTGTCGTCGGCGTCCTCCCACTCGTCCTTCACCGTGCGGCCTTCTACCAGCACGCGCATGCCCTTCTGGTACAGGTCTTTCCAGTGGTCGGCGTCGCGGTGCCACAGCTCCACCGGCGCCCAGAAGCCGCCGCGGTCCTCGAATTCACCGTCCTTCTTTGGGATCGGGTTGTCGAAGTAGACGTTCAGGCGCAGCAGCCGGCGCGGCTCGTCGTTGCCGTTAGGGAATTCGCGATAGTCCGGCGCGGAACCGATGTTGCCCTCGCCGACGAAGTGCGTGCTCATGGAGACTCCTTGGGGGTGGTGGATGGAACCGACGCGGCATGCCCGTGGACACGTCGCAGGTAAGCCGCTTCGGCCTGCGCGGCCTTGCTGGCGCACTCCTGGGCCTGGCGGCCCAGCGTGTGAAGGAGGCTGATCTGCATGTTCAAAGCGATGCGCTGCAGCTCCATCGCGTACAGGTCGTCGATCAGCGAGGCCGGCGTCGCCGGGCGGTCGAGCAGCGATTCCCACAGCGCCACGCCCATGGAAGAACGGTCGTGGTTGCGCCAGCGCAGGAAGGTCGTGCCTGCGCCAGTGGTCTGCTGGGCCAGTTGCACGTCGAGCAGCGAGAAGGGGTAGGCCCGCGCCTGTTGCAGCACGCGCCGCTGCGCCAGCCCGATTAAGTCGTCGCGCAGCGCCGTGCACTGGTTGGCCCAGGCCTCCAGACTCCCCTTACCTTTAAAAGGCTGTAAAAGGCCTTTTAGGTAGGAGCCGTGTTCCAGGCGCTGGAAGTCCGCCTGTTCCAGCGGCAGGAAGCGCGCCGGTTGGCCGGTGGAAGACGATGCTGTCATGCCTTCGTGCCTTCGCCGTCATGGTCGTGGTCGTCGTCCGCCACGTCGGCTGCGCCAGCGCTGGGTGCGGCATCCGCGGCTGTACCAGGCTTGCCCGACCGCCGTGCGATCGGTGGCGCAAAGCGCGAGCGGCGCGTGCCTTCGAGCACGTCCTGCGGCAACTCGCCGAACTTCTCCAGCGCCGCCCGCGCCACCGCGTTCTTCGAGGCGAAGTCGTCGCGCGTCGCGCCGGAGTAGCGGTACTGCTGTGCCAGCGAGAACAGGCTGCGCAGCGCATGCGCGCCGTCGTTGAGCCAGCGTTCCAGCGTGCTGCGGTCGATCAGCGCGGTGTGGTGGGCGAGGATCAGCTTGCGGGCCAGGTCGTCGTAGTCGGCCAGCAGGTACACCGCCATGAAGCCGAGCTGCGCATTGACGAACAGCGGCAGCTTCACGGGCTGCACGTTCATGTTCTCGCCCAGCGACAGCGCGGGCGGCACGTCGGCCAGCGCCTGGTCCACCTGCTCACGCAGCGCCTGCAAGCTGTCCTTGGTCTGCGTCAGCTTGTCCTCGATGCGCAGCATCCAGAAATCCGAGTAGGGATCGTCCTGCTCGGCGCCGCGCTTCATCTTGTTCATCACGCTGATGTATCCGTTCAGGCCGATGATCCCGGGCCGGCCCTCGGCAGGCGCTCGGCCATGCCAGATGCGTGAAGCGTGGTGGGTGTGCAGCGTCAGCGACATCGCGCTGCGCAGCGATCCGAGATTCAACTGCAGGGGCGGCTGGGATTCATTGGCCATGGTGACGACTCGCGGTACGGGAACGAGCCGCCAGCATCGGCATCGCCCGGAAGGGCGTCAGTCAACAAACCGCAGCGGGTGCGCTCCCGGTTGTCGCCCCGGAAGGTCGCGTGTTCCGTCTATCCCCAGGGGATAGGTCCGCGCCGGGCTGCGACCGTGCGACGCATGACAGAACCGAAGCCGATGCCTGGAAGGCTTCGTGTCCCAGCTATCCCCTGGGGATAGCTGCTCAGGAATCGCCCAGGGTTGAACGCAGTTTCGCCAGGTAGGCCCGCGCTGCCTCGCGGCCAGGGCCGTTCGGCGCGGGCGGTGGCGGTGCAGACGGTGCCGGTGCGGCTGGCCGTGGCGGCGGCGCAGGCGGCGTCGATGGCGAACCGCCTTCGCCGGCCCAGGCGTTGAACTCGCCGCGGATCGCCTTCTGGATGATGCCGAACAGATAGCCGGCCGGGTTGCGTACCGCGCTGTTGCGGCAGCGCGCATCCCATTCGTCCAACACCGCCTGCCGCAGCGACTCGTCCACCTGCTGCAAGGCCACCATCGCGCCGCTTTGCTGCTCGTCCTTCAAGCGCAGCAGGCGCTCGGGCAGGCGCAGGTGCTGCAACGACTTCGCGCGCGGTACTGTACGTACTTGATTTATACGATCCATACGTACAGTACGGTCCTCCTTCGGATTCCGAAGTGAGCCGTCTGGCGCGGATTTCAGCCCTGCTTCGGATTCCGAAGACGGGCCTTCGAGATTCCGAAGCAGGCCGTCCTGGCCTTCTTCGGATTCGTGATCCACAGGCGCTTGTGGATAACTCGCGTCCGCCCATTCGTTGCGCGCCATGCGCTGTGCCAGCACCTGCAGCCGCGTGGGCAGCGTGCGGCCGTTGAGCATCGGGTCTTCGGCGATCTCGCGCAGGGTGTTCATGCCGACGATCTGCACCGCCTTCGCCGCATGGGTCAGCGCCTGGCCGACCAGGCCGAGGTAGTCGGGGTCGAGCTGCATCGCCTCGAAGGGTGTCAGCGGTTCGTCGTGCAGCATGTAGAGGTTGCTCAGGATGCGCCCGGTCTTCGGGTCGCGGCGCCGTCGCACCAGGCTCAGCCAGCGCGTCAGCCGCAGCAGCGTCAAGGCGCGCGCCACGGTCTCGTGCGAGGCCTGCGCCGCGCAGGGCATCGAGGCGAGGTAGGGGCGAAGCTGGTCGTAGGTCGGGAACGCCGTCACGCCGTCGCTCTGGAGCTGCAGGCGGAGCACCTGCCAGGCGTTGCGCTCCAGCGGCGTCAGGCGCCGGTCGAGGAACAGCGCACGCGGCACGCTCTCGTGCCGGTTGCCGCTGTAGAGGAAGCCGTCGCTGACCGGCGCGGCCGGCGATGCAGCAGCAGCGCCGCGCGGGGCTGGCGGTGTCGGTGGTGCCCGTGGCACCAGTTCCCGCAGCGCGTCGTCGAACAGTGCCGACAGCGCCACGGGGCCATCGCGCCGGGGTGCGCCGCCGGTCGCCATGGCCTACACCAGCCCCTGGTCGATCCAGTTGCGTATCGCCGACCAGATCACCGACATCGGCAGGTTCAAGGTCTCGGCCAGGTCCATGGTCAGCGTCAGCATCGCCACCTCATCGTCCAGCGCGATGCCGCGCTCCATGACGCCGGCCTTCCACTGCTTCCACAGCGCCGTGTCCTGCGCCTCGTCCAGCACCGGATGCCGCCCCTTGCGCTTGGGCAGGCCGAGGATGTCGCGGCGCAGGGCCACCTCCTGGTGCGTAAGCCCGTAGAAGCGGCTGACCATCTCCGTGCTGGCGCCCAGGCGCAGCATGCGGTCGACCGTCGCGATCTCTCGCTCCACGTCGTGCACTTGGCTCAGCAGCCGCTTCAGCACATCGCGGTTCACCGACACCGAACACCACGACACCGTGGCGTTCACCAGCATGCTCACGAGTTCGGGGTGCTTGAGCGCGTCCAGCTCCTCCTCGCCGAAGCCCATCGCCTTGCAGCGCCGCAGTTGCCCATTGCGCAGGTCGTGCAGCGCCTGTGCGATGACGGCCTGGTTGAGCGGATGCGGTGCCGACATGATGGCCTCTGCTCAGGCGCCGTGGCCGGGGTTGCTGGAGGCCGCGCCGGTCTCCAGATCCAGCAGCCGGCGCGCCATGCGCAGCAGCCGGAACAGCTTTACCAGCCCGGCATCGCTCAGGCGCGGATATGCGCCGCCGCCATGCAGCAAGGCCGCCAGGTCGTCGGCCAGCCGGGCGCCATCGAAGCCGGGGGCGGGTCGGGGCGCGGCGCACAGCGCATGCAGCAAGGTCAGCACCGCACACGCGAACGGAGGCAATGCGCGCACCGCCGGGGGCGCCACGCAGACGAAGCCCATGCCGCCTTCGCTGGGTTCGACCTGCCCGGCCACGTCGGCTTCCTCGGCGATCTCGCGCGCGAACTGCGCGATGTGCACCCGCAGCCGATCCGGCACATCCAGGCCGGGCTCGATGTACCAGACATCCGAGATGGGGTAGAGCCCGCCCGCCTGCACAGGGATCGCGCGCAGCGCGTCGGCCTCGAAGTCGGGCAGCTTGTCGCCCATCTGATCGGCCACCATGCGCTGGATGGATTGCAGGCGTTCGGTGGTCGGGGCCGGGGACACGATGTGACCCTGCAGGCGTTCGTCATCCTGCTGCATGCCCTTGTCGCTGGCGGCCGGCGTGGAACCGGCCTGCGCAGCCTGGCCAGGGCCAGGCTCCGACGACTGCACCGAGGGGCCGGGCGGCAGCGAAGGCGGTGACGGTGGTCGCGGTGGCCCGGCCGGCACCGCAGGTCTTGCCGCCTGCAGCGGCGCAGGATCGCTGGTCAATGCGCGCTGCCGGCTCTCGCTGTCGTCGATTTCCAGGCTCAGCGTGTCGTAGTCCGCTTCCAGCAGCTCGGCCATCTGGCCGACCAGCTCGTCCTGCACCCGCTGCGGTGAGAAGTTGTCGGGCTGCGTGTCGAACTGCGCCAGCACGTCCTGGAACAGCGTAGCGAAGTCCATCGACAGGTTGCGCCTCAGGGCACGCCGCTCCCAGGTGCGTTCGCAGGCCTTGCGCAGCACCGCGAGCCGTTCCACCTGATGCCGGCCGAGCCCGCCGTACAGCAGCGTGGGGATCGCCGGGAGCAGGTAGTGCACGGCGTCCTGCATGCGGCTGATGTGCGACTGCGGCAGCGGGAAGCCATCGGCCGTAAGCCGCCGCGCCAGCTCGCTCTGCGACAGCGGCTGGCCGCTGTCCCGCCCCATTTCCTGCTCGTAGAACTCGCGCGCCTTCTCCACGCCCAAGGCCCGCTCGATGAAGCTGAGCCCGCCGCGCAACTCGTTCTCGGCCAGGTGCCCGGTCAGCATCACCACTTCGCCGCGCTGCGGCCACGGGCGGAACAGGCAGGGGATGCGGAAGAACCGTTCGTCTTTCGTCTCGCTCCACAGCTCGCGCAGGATCGCCAGGCGCGTGTTGCCGCCGTTGCGGATGATGTAGTGCGGTTCGCCGGGCCGGCGCGTGATCGCGGGCGGCGCATCGAGCCCGCGTTCGCGGATCGAGGCCTTGATGTCCTCGTAGGCCGGGTTGCGCGTCACGCGCGGGTCGTGGTCGTAGGGGCGCAACTGGTCCAGCGTCACCACCATCGGCGTGTCGGCGATGGGGTCGCTCAGGGCCGCGACCGAAGGGCCGTTGCGCTCGAAGCCCGAGGCCAGCAGATTGGCGGCCATGTCCTGCGGCGTCAGGTCAGCCACGGCCATTCTCCTGAGATGCTGCAACACCCTGGGCCGCCTGTCGGTCGGCGCGGCGAAGCTGCGCACGGGCGTTGCGCTCGGCGCGGTGGTCGCTCGCCGTCGAGCTGGTGTAGATCGGCGCGCAGCCTTGCTTCGTGAACAGCAGGTGCCCGCCGCGGGTGCGCACCACCTTCCAACCTTCTCCCAGGGCGAACTCGATCAGCCCTCGCAGCCGCTTGTGGCCGCGGGCCAGGTCATGTGCGCTGGCCATGGCCGGCCCCTCCCGCGTCGCCTCGGCCGGTGACGAGCGCAAAGCGCTCCTGCCACGCCGGGAACAGCTCGCCGGCCAGCGCGCGCATGGTCTCCAATGCGGCAGGTGCCGTGCGGCCCGCCGGCTGGCGGTATTCCACCCGATGCACCGGCAGTCCGCGCGTCGCGGCGCGCTGATAGGCTTCAATCGCCGGCACGTCGGTGTCCAGCACGCGCACGCCAGGCTGCTCCTGGAATACCTGACGCAGCGCCTGCTGGATCAGCCGCGCATTCGACGACACCGGATGCACGCGGTTGATGAGCAGGTGCAGCGGCGGCGGCTCGATGCCGAGGTGGCGGTACGGCGCGATGTCCTCGATGAGTTGCAGCGTGCCGCGCCGCAGCTCGCGCGCCGCGAGGATTTCCGGCGTCACCGGCGAAAGCGCCAAGTTCGAGGCCAGCACCGCCATCTCCAGCAGCACGCTGCGCGCGCCCTGGGTGTCGATCAGCAGCAGGTCGTAGTGCGGCGCCAGCGTGGGCAGCAGGTGGCGCAGCCGCAATCTGCCATCGGGCGCGTGCAGCAGCAGCGTGTTCAGCTCGCCGCGGTCGTCGTTCGAGAGCACCAGGTCAAGCCGCTCGATCGCGGTGCGCGACACCAGTTGCTCGGCGCGCTGCTCGTTGTAGGCCAGCATCTCGTAGATGCCGGCCGGCGCGCGCTCGGCCAGCGTGAAGTAGCTCGACAGCGTGGGCTGCACGTCCAGGTCCAGCAGCAGCACGCGCAGCCCGGTGTCGGCTGCGAAGCCGCCCAGGTTGGCCGCCGTCGTGGTCTTGCCGACGCCGCCCTTGGTCGAAATGATGGACACCACCTGCATGGGCCTCTCCCGGTTGAATGGCATGTACCGAGGAAAAGCGTCAGGCGCGCTCATCGAGGCGATCGGCGATCCACTGCTCGACCTCCGCCGAGTCCCAGCCCACGGCGCGCACGCCCAAGCGCAGCGCCTTGGGGAACTTGCCTTCTTTCATCAGGCTGTAGATGTGCGCGCGCTTGAAGCCGGTTTTGGCCTCGACTTCGGCGCGACGCAGGATGCGGTGCTCGGCCGGCACTGCCGGCGCGGTGGTCTGCGAAGACATGAGAGACACTCCTTGACGCTCACTGGCGCTGTTCGGAAAGTGCCTCGTATTCAATACACCGCGGTCGCCGAAATCACTGCAATTGCAGAAGCAGCGACTGCAATTGCAGTGCGCCGCATCGGCATCATGCTGGCCGCGTCGTCAGCGCGACGCCTCCAGGTGGCGCCGCGCCTGCGCGAGCTTGCTCCACAGCGTCCGCTCGCTGAGACCCGGCCGCCCCTCATGGTGTGCGATCAGCGCGCTGACCACGGCATCCATGCTGCGGAACGACGAATAGGCCGCGCCTGACGGCGAATTGCCCAGCAGCAGCGTCAGCAGTCCGCCGATGATGTTGAGGTAAGTCGTCTCGCTGCGCAGGCCAGGCTCGCGCGCCTGTTCGTCGTTGGCCGCGCGCGTGGCATGTTCCTTCGCCAGTGCTTCGTGCGCGGTGCGCAGCGTTTCATGCACCAGGGCAAGTTCGGCAAGTTGCGACTTCGCTGCTTCGCGATCGGCCAGCAGAATGTTGAGCGTGTCCACGCTCACCGCCGGATGCACCGCGCGTTCGATGCCGTCAAACAAAAACCCCGGCCGATCGCCGGGGTAGAACTGCGACATCCACGCTTTCAAGTCCACGTGGCGCACGGTCAACTCGGGGTCGTCGAGCGCCGGCCGCTGCGAGTCCAGCACGATGCCGGCCTTGCCACCGGGCAATTCGCCATGCGTCAGCGCGTCGAAGATGCGCTCGGCATACAGGCGCAGCAGCGGCCAGCGCGGGAATTCGCCGGGCTCCGGCATGGCACGCTGCTCCAGCGCCTCCAGAATACGCTGCTCGAAGCGCAGGAGACCGCACCAGCGGACGGCCGCCTCGATCGGTCGGTAGTACGTCTTTGCGCCAAAGGCGTGGCTGCTCGATTTCGGCATAACGCGCTCTTCCCATCGTCGGATCGACACATGGCAAGCGCGCGCGGCCCACATGGGCGCAGCGATTGCCCAAAGAACCCGATAAAGCGCGAGCCGGTCGGCATCGTGGTGGACGTTGGGTGCGGCGATGTCGCCGAGCGTTACGCAGGGGGCAAACCTCCTTGCGGTGCCCGCTACACCTCAACCATAATGCACCTGCGAAAAATCTTGTTACCGGCGCAACGGTCTGAAAAGCCGCGCATCCAAGTTCGATCAGGAAGGGATGCCGCGCTTTACCGGAAAACCAGGGCAAAGTTTTCGTAGGAATACGGGCGGGGTAAAGCGCCAATGCGACTTCCGGCTGAGCCGGTTTGCATCCAGCAAGGGCTCATGCGTTCTGCGTCACTGCTGTGACCTCGACAGCTTGAAGGTGCCTTGCTTGATGCCGGGTGGATAGGCCCGATTCGCCATCCATGCCCGTGACGCAAAAGGTCGGCCGCCGATGCAATGCGGGTCAAGGTCCAGACCGAAAGGGAATCGTACCGTCCAAAATCCCCGCGTCACATCGGGCGTTGATCGGTGCCTTGCGGGCGTCCGACACGCTCCACGCGGTCGATGAACTGCCGCAGCGGCTCCATGATTTCGCCTTCGGGTCGCAGTAGATAGGTCGTCAGCGAAGCGGTCTCGTCGGCCAGCGGCCGCACGACGACATCGGCCTGATGGCAACCCGCCAGATGCGCCGCGCTCGAAAAGCCCACGCCGTAGCCGGCGGCCACGAGGGCCAGCATCAGGGAATGGGTCTTGACGTACTCGGCTACCGTCGGCTGCGCATCCACCGTGCGGAGCAGCCGTTCGCGCTGCCGGCTGCAACCTTCGCAGACCTGGGGATCGCACAGCACCAGCGGATAGCTCGCCACTTCCTCCAGCGGCACTTCCTTGAAAGCCAGCAGCGGATGCCTGGCGGGCAAAGCCACCACCAGCGGGTCTCGCCACACCGGCATGGCGACGATGCCGGCGTCCATTTCACCAGCCAATGCAAAACCTGCGTCATACAAGTCGTTGCGCAGTCCAGTCACCAACTGCGCCAGTGGCGTTTCAAATATCCGAATGCCGACCTGTGGTGCCTCCTCGCGGCAAAGCGCAAGCAACGCCGACAAGCGGGCCTGCCCCATGTCACCAGATAGTGCGATGCGCAACGTGTTCCGCTGGTTCGCTGCGGCGCGTGCCTTGGTCTGCGCTTGCTCGAAGGCCAGCAGTACGCGCCGGGCTTCTTCGAGGAAGACCTGTCCCGCCGGTGTGAGACGAACACTGCGTGGCAAGCGGTTGAGCAGCGGCACCCCTAAATCCGCCTCCATCTGGCGGATCGTGCGCGACAGTGGAGACTGTTCGATGTGCAGCCGTCGAGCAGCCCGGCCGAAGTGCAGTTCCTCGGCTACGGCGATGAAGCAGCGAAGATGGCGTAAGTTCATGCTTTCTCCCTACCGATGTGATCAGTCCATATCATCGTAGGGAGCCGAATAGTGCGGAGGATTCACCTCTGTATCGAGATGAGAGCCATCCTGGGGGGTGATGCTCGGATGCTTTTCGCCCATGTCGGCGCCTACGGCGAAGCTCTCGTTCGAGATCGCCCAGCTGCGACGCCTGAAGTTCGGCAAGAAGAGCGAGCAGCTCGATGCCGAACAACGCGCGCTGTTCGACGAGGCTCTGGACGCCGACCTTGCCGCGGCTGAGGCGCAGCTCCAGGAACTGCTGGGCAAGAAGAAGCCGCCGGCTACGCCTGGCGCGATGCCTAAGCGCACCGCCTTGCCGGCGGACCTGCCGCGCGTGGACTGCCACCACGAGCCCGAGAACACCCGCTGCGCGTGCGGCTGTGCGCTCAAGCGCATCAGCGAGAAGCTGGACTACACGCCGGGCGTGTTCACGGTCGAGTGCCACATCCGCAGCAAGTGGACCTGCGCATAGGTGCCGAACGCTGACCCAGGCGCCGGTCCCGGCGGAGATCATCGCCAAGGGCATCCCCACCTCCGGGCTGCTCGCGTAGGTGCTGGTCGCAAAGGACTCCGACCATCTGCCGCTTACATGGTCGTCCCTAGGCAAGCAGGAATAAGCTGCGTGAGTGAATCGGGAGGTTTGCGTAGCTGATGGCTGGCCAGCAGCGTCTGCGCCGGCGGCTTCACCGGCACGAAGCGCATGTGCGGGCGGGTTGCCGCCTCGCAGATCGCTGCGGCATCGGCCGCACCGTTCTTGCGTCCCTTGCCGGCCATGCGGTAGGGCGTGACGAAGTGGCCTGCAATCAGCCGCGCATCCAGCCCATAGCCGCGCAGCTTGCGTGCCCAGTGATGCGCACCGCCGCAGGCCTCCAGGGCCACCAGGCAGCCGGGAGGCAGCTCCGCGCACCAGGCCGCAAACTTGTCAGCGGCCAGCGCCTTGGCAACCACCACGCGCGCATCCACCGCATGCACCTAGATAACCCGCTTGGCCAGATCCACCCCGACTCGGGCAATCTCGTTCATGGACTTCCCCTTTCACATGGCTGCAGATTGATGACTTGGGGAGCACCATCGCGGTGGCAGCCAACATTTGTTTCCTGGCTGCTTACGATTGAGTCACATCAATCGGCCAGCAGGTCGCTGGATGTTGACTCTTGACTTTCGGCATATTAGGCGCAATATCTCGCAAAGTCTTGCAAGAATTTCCTCGAGCGAGGCCGCGTGACGACGGAACTTGTGGGGGTGGTATGACAGCGCGCCAGCAGGCGATCTTCACACTCGACGAGTTGGCTACCTACTTAAAGGTCGGCAAGCGGACGCTTTACCGGCTCGCCGCGCACGGGGAAATTCCGGCCTTCAAGGTCGGCGGGACGTGGCGGTTTCGTCAAAGTGAAATCGATCAATGGATCAATGATCAGATCCAAGCAGGCAGAAAGAAGGAGGTGATACGCACAGATGAGCAGCCGAAGTCAGCGAAACATCCCGTGTTGCCTGGGCGCGCTATCCATAGCCGCAGGCAAACGGATTGAGTGAGTCTTCAATTGATTTCTGGAGGTATGACATGGACATTGATTTCAAGAAATTGGCTCCCTGGAACTGGTTCAAGAAGGAGCAGGAAGAACAACAGAGCACTGCCTCGCTCCCGGTGCAGCGCAATGACCTGCCGGTGGCGGGTGGGCCCGTCAGTCCCATCCTGCAATTGCATCGCGAGATCGACCGCCTGTTCGACGACGCGTTTCGAGGCTTCGGCTTCCCGACGCTGGCCATGCCACGCTGGCCGTCGGACTGGCCGGGCATGCTGAAGCCGGCGCTGGACATCCAGGAGACCGACAAGCAGTACAAGATCGCCCTGGAAGTACCCGGCATCGAGGAAAAAGACATCCAGATCACGCTCGACAACGACGTGCTGCTGGTGCGCGGTGAAAAGCGTCAGGAGCAGGAAACGAAAGACGGCGGTTTCCACCGGGTGGAGCGCTCCTACGGCAGCTTTCAGCGCGCTCTGAACCTGCCGGCCGATGCCAACCAGGACACGATCAAGGCCGCTTTCAAGAACGGCGTGCTCACGATCACGATGGAAAAGCGCGAGGCCAGTACGCCCAAGCAGGGGCGCTCGATCCCGATCAACGGCTGACGCGGGGCAGCGCGTTTTTCTCAAAAACCACAAAGAGATGAGGCACCGTGATCGGCGGTGCCTCGTCAGATCAATCTTTACAGGAGCATCAGCATGGCCAGAAAACAATGCGAAGTCTGCGGCCAGCCCGCCACGGTGCGGGTGGAAGCCAATCTCAATGGTCGCCACAGCACCATGCTGTTGTGTGACGATCACTATCGCCAACTGGTGCGCCAGCAAAAGCGCACCGTCTCACCGCTGGAAGCCTTGTTCGGCTCGCGCAGCGGGCTGTTCGAAGACTTCCTTGGCAGCGACTTCTTCCGCATCGGTGACGACGCACCGTCCATGGCGGCCGATACCGACGAGGTCGTCGATGCCTCGTTCGGCGAACCCGCCCCGGCCGGTACGGGCACCGCGCGCCGTCGCGGCAGTGGGCTCGCCAGCCGTATCAGCGAACAGTCCGAGGCCCTATTGCAGGAGGCCGCCCGACACGCTGCAGAGTTCGGGCGCGCCGAAGTCGATACCGAACACCTGCTCCTGGCGCTATCCGACAGCGACGTGGTCAAGACCATCCTGGGGCAGTTCAAGATCAAGGTCGATGACCTCAAGCGCCAGATCGAATCCGAAGCCAAGCGCGGCGATAAGCCGTTCGAGGGCGAGATCGGCGTGTCGCCCCGGGTCAAGGACGCGCTCAGCCGTGCTTTCGTGGCCTCCAACGAACTCGGCCACTCTTATGTCGGGCCGGAGCATTTCCTGATCGGGCTCGCCGAGGAAGGCGAAGGTTTGGCGGCCAACCTGCTGCGCCGTTACGGCCTCACGCCGCAAGCGCTGCGCCAGCAGGTAAGCAAGGTGGTCGGCAAAGGGGCCGAGGATGGCCGCGCCGAGACGCCGACCAACACGCCGGAACTCGACAAGTATTCGCGCGACCTCACCAAGATGGCGCGCGAGGGCAAGCTCGATCCGGTCATCGGCCGCGCGCAGGAGATCGAGACGACCATCGAAGTGCTGGCCCGGCGCAAGAAGAACAACCCGGTGCTGATCGGCGAGCCCGGCGTCGGCAAGACCGCCATCGTCGAAGGGCTGGCGCAGCGCATGGTCGCCGGCGAAGTGCCCGAGACGCTGCGCGACAAGCGTCTGGTCGAACTCAACATCAACGCCATGGTGGCAGGCGCCAAGTACCGCGGCGAGTTCGAGGAGCGCGTGCAGAAGGTGCTCAAGGAAGTGACCGAGCACCAGGGCGAGCTGATTCTCTTCATCGACGAGGTGCACACCATCGTCGGTGCAGGCCAGGGTGGCGGCGAAGGCGGGCTGGACGTGGCCAACGTGTTCAAGCCGATGATGGCGCGCGGCGAACTGAACCTGATCGGCGCCACCACGCTCAACGAGTATCAGAAGTACATCGAGAAGGACGCCGCGCTGGAGCGTCGCTTCCAGCCGGTGATGGTGCCCGAGCCGACGGTAGCGCAGACCATGATGATCCTGCGCGGCCTGCGCGACACGTTCGAGGCGCACCACAAGGTCAGTATCACAGAGGACGCGATCATCGCCGCCGCCGAGTTGTCCGACCGCTACATCACCGCCCGCTTTCTGCCCGACAAGGCAATTGACCTGCTCGACCAGGCTGCCGCGCGTGTGAAACTGTCGGCCACGGCCCGCCCAGTGGCCGTACAAGAGCTGGAGTCCGAACTGCACCAGCTGCGGCGTGAGCAGGACTATGTGGCCTCGCGCAAGCAGTACGACAAGGCCGCCGAGCTGGGCAAGCACATCGAGACCAAAGAGGCCGAACTCAAGAAGCTTGTCGAGGAATGGGAACGCGAGCGCGCCTCGGGCAGCGCCGAAGTCAAAGCCGAGCATGTCGCGCAGATCGTCTCGCGCCTGACCGGCATTCCGGTTAACGAGCTGACGGTGGAAGAACGCGAGAAGCTGCTGCATCTGGAGCAGCGGCTGCACGAGCGCCTGGTGGGCCAGGACGAAGCGGTGCGCGCGGTGGCCGATGCCGTGCGTCTGGCGCGCGCGGGCCTGCGCGAAGGCGGCAAGCCAGTGGCCACCTTCCTGTTCCTCGGGCCGACGGGTGTGGGCAAGACCGAACTCGCCAAGGCGCTGGCCGAGTCGATCTATGGCGATGAAGGTGCGCTGCTGCGCATCGACATGTCCGAGTACGGTGAACGCCATACCGTGGCACGCCTGGTGGGCGCGCCTCCGGGCTATGTGGGCTATGACGAGGGGGGGCAGCTCACCGAGAAAGTGCGGCGCAAACCCTACAGCGTGTTGTTGCTCGATGAGATCGAAAAAGCGCACCCCGACGTCTACAACATCCTGTTGCAGGTATTCGACGACGGGCGGCTCACCGACGGCAAGGGCCGGGTGGTGGATTTCACCAATACCATCATCATCGCCACCTCGAACTTGGGCTCGGACATCATCCAGCGTCGGCTGAAGGCCCGTGGCGCCGCCGGCGAGGAATACGAGAAGACCAAGTTCGAGGTGATGGACGTGCTGCGCGGACACTTCCGCCCCGAGTTCCTCAACCGCATAGACGAAATCATCGTCTTCCACGCGCTGGGCAAGGAGGAGATCCGCCATATCGTCGGCCTGCAGCTCGATCGTGTGGCCCGCAACGCCGCCAGCCAGGGCGTGACGCTGACCTTCGATCAGACCTTGATCGATCACTTCGCGGAGGAAGGCTACAAGCCCGAGTTCGGCGCGCGCGAGCTCAAGCGGCTGATCCGCAGCGAGCTGGAGACCGCGCTGGCGCGCGAGATGCTCGGTGGCGGCATCGGCAAGGGCGATCACGCCAGCGCTCGCTGGGATGACAAGGCCGAGCGGGTGGTTTTCGAGCGTAAGGAGCCACCCGCGAAGCCGGCCGAGCCTGAGAAGCCCGATGCCGCGAACGCGGCCGAGACGCCGCCTAGCGACGCGAGCAAGCCTGCGCGCAAGAAGAAGTCAGCGGGCGGCGAATCTTGAGCGATGGGAGGCTGTCGTGTCCGACCCCAACGGGCTGACATGGGCAGCCACCCTCGTGTCGCTGGCGGTCGCTATCCCCACAGCGGGGCACGCGGTCATCTACAAGCGTGACCCTCGATCGGCCACGCTGTGGGTACTGCTGATCGCCTTGTTGCCGCTGGGCGGTTCGCTGCTGTATGGGCTGTTCGGCATCAACCGTTACCAGCGGCGGGCGCGGCGGCTCTTCCCGGGGGCAGATCCTGCTGTTCGGCAGGACCTCTCGCCCACGATGCCCGAGGCTGTATCGCCGCCGCTTGCCGGTCTGGCGCACCTGGTGGGACGCGCCACCGACCAGTCGCTGACCGGCGGCAACCGCATCGAGCCGCTTGTCGATGGCGAGCAGGCCTACCCGGCCATGCTCGCCGCCATCGAATCGGCGCGGTACAGCGTCGCCTTGGCCTCGTACATCTTCGACAGCCAAGGTATCGGGGCGCAGTTCGTCGATGCGCTGCGCCGGGCTCATGAGCGCGGCGTGCATGTGCGGGTGCTGATCGACGACGTGTATGCCCGCTGGACGCCCCGCAGCGCCTACCGCGCCTTGCAGCGCGCCGGCGTTCCGGCGGCGACGTTCAACCCGACGTTGATTCCCGCGCGCCTGCATGCCGCGCATCTGCGCAATCACCGCAAGCTGCTGGTGATCGATGGCGAGACGGGTTTCACCGGCGGCATGAACATCTTCAGCCCGTATTGGCGGCCCGATTCGCCGGGCCGGGCCTGTCACGATTTGCACTTTCGTCTGCGTGGGCCGGTGGTTGCGCATCTGATGCGGTGCTTCACCGACGATTGGTGCGATACCACGGGCGAGCGGCTCAACGAGGGTTTCTGGGGCGAACCGCCCGCAACGGCTGATGAGCAAGGAACCTCTTGGGCGCGCGGCATCGAGGCCGGTCCCGATGAGGCCCTGGACCGGCTGCGCTGGACCTTCATGGGCGCTTTGAGCGCGGCGAAGCATTCGGTGCGCATCTGGACACCTTACTTCGTGCCCGATCAGCCGATGATCGCGGCGCTGAGCACGGCCGCGTTGCGCGGCGTGCGTATCAACGTGCTGACGCCCGCAAACGGCGACCATCCCACGGTGCAATGGGCCGCACGCGCCCACTACTGGCAGGTGCTGGAGCACGGTGTGCGCATCTTCGAACGGCCGGGCCCGTTCGACCACAGCAAGCTGATGCTGGTAGACGGAGCGTGGTGCTGCCTGGGTTCGGCCAATTGGGATGCGCGCAGTTTGCGCCTCAACTTCGAGTTCAATGTGGAGGTGTACGACACCGCGTTGTCTACGCGGCTGTCATCCCTTTTTGATGCCGCTCGTGATGCGTCGGGCGAGATATCGGCGAAGGCGTTGCGGGCCCGCCCGCTGGCCATCCGCTTGCGCGACGGGGTGGCCCGTCTGTTCACCCCCATTCTCTAGCGACACGACTTGCGAGGAACATTGCCCATGGAAAAGAAAGATCAATGGAACATTGGCTACTGGATCGTCGCCGGCCTGTTGCTGCTGACGCTGCAGAACTACTGGCAGGCGGCCAAGACCGTCGAGCCCGTGCCCTACAGCGAATTCGAGAAGGCGCTGGCCGAGGGGCGCGTCGCCGAAGTGCTGGTGTCGGACCGCACGGTCACCGGGCGCCTGAAATCGCCGGACAGCCGGGGCAAGACCACCATCGTGGCCACCCGTGTCGAACCCGACCTGGCCGAGCGGCTGTCCAAGTACGACGTGCCCTATGCGCGGGTGGTGGAAAGCACCTGGCTGCGTGATGTGCTCTCCTGGATTCTGCCGGCCGTGGCCTTCTTCGGCGTCTGGTTCTTCCTGTTCCGTCGCTTCGCCGAGAAGCAGGGCATGGGCGGTTTCCTGAGCATCGGCAAGAGCCGCGCCAAGGTGTTCATGGAGAAGAACACCGGCGTCACCTTTGCCGATGTCGCGGGTGTGGATGAAGCCAAGGCCGAGCTGGTCGAGATCGTCGATTTTCTGAAGAACCCGCAGGACTACGGTCGTCTCGGCGCGCGCGTCCCGAAAGGTGTGTTGCTGGTTGGCCCGCCCGGCACGGGCAAGACCCTGCTGGCCAAGGCCGTGGCGGGCGAGGCCGGGGTGCCGTTCTTCTCCATCTCCGGCTCGGAGTTCGTCGAGATGTTCGTCGGCGTGGGGGCGGCGCGCGTGCGCGACCTGTTCGAGCAGGCCCGCGGGCAGGCGCCGGCCATCATCTTCATCGACGAGCTCGATGCGCTGGGCCGCGCGCGCGGCGTCGGCGGCCCCATCGGCGGCCACGACGAGCGCGAGCAGACCCTCAACCAGCTGCTCACGGAGATGGACGGCTTCGACAGCTCGGTCGGGCTGATCATCCTCGCCGCCACCAACCGCCCCGAAATCCTCGACCAGGCGCTGCTGCGCGCCGGTCGCTTCGACCGTCAGGTGCTGGTGGACCGGCCCGACAAGAAGGGACGGCTGGACATCCTGAAGGTGCACGTCAAGAAGGTTACCCTGGCCAGTGATGTCGATCTCGAACAAGTCGCGGCGTTGACGACCGGCTTTTCTGGTGCCGACCTAGCCAACCTGGTTAACGAAGCGGCGCTGGCTGCCACCCGGCGCAAAGCCCGTGCGGTCGAGCTGCAGGACTTCACTGCAGCGATCGAGCGCATCGTCGCCGGCTTGGAGAAGCGCAACCGTGTCCTCAACCCGAAGGAGCGCGAGACGGTGGCCTATCACGAGATGGGCCATGCCTTGGTGGCGCTGGCGCTACCAGGCGCAGACCCGGTACACAAGATATCGATCATTCCGCGCGGCATCGGCGCACTGGGCTACACGCTGCAACGCCCCACCGAGGACCGGTTCCTGATGACGCGCGCCGATCTGGAGCACAAGATCGCCGTACTGTTGGGCGGGCGCGCCGCAGAGAAGTTGGTGTTTGGCGAACTGTCGACCGGTGCCGCAGACGATCTGGCGCGAGCCACCGACATCGCGCGCGACATGATCACCCGCTTTGGCATGGACGAGGGGCTCGGCTACATCGCGTTTGAGGCGCAGCGGCCACGCTTTCTCGATACGCCGGAACTGGTCCACGGTGGCTGCCGGGTGGCTGAATCGACCCAGACGCGCATTGATCAGGCCGTCCGCGACATCGTGATGGGCGTGTTTGAGCGCGCCTACCGGATCCTCGACACCAACCGCGCGGTGCTGGAGCGTTGTGCGCGCGAACTGCTGGCGCGGGAAACGCTCGACGAGAACGACATCCTTCAATTGACCCAAGGACTTATTCTAGATAGAAACGAAAAGTAGTAGGCGCTATTCAGAGTGAGCCGGCGGCTCTGTTCGGTGCGTCATCCAATTCGCCGGCATTGTTCAAGGAGAACCGATATGTCTGCATTGACTCCGTGGGACCCCTTCCGGGAACTGGATGAATTGCACAACCGCCTGGCGACGATGTTGGGACGGACACCCCAGCGACAGGGCGCCCGTACCGGCAACGAAGCCATGACCACAGCGGACTGGGCACCAATGGTGGACATCAGCGAGGATGAGAACGCATTCATCCTCAAGCTGGATCTGCCGGAGGTCCCCAAGGATGCCGTGCGCGTCAGCGCGGAAAACGGCGTGCTCACCATCAGCGGCGAGCGCAAACTGGAAAAAGAGGAGCAGGGCAAGAAGTTCCACCGCATCGAACGTGCGTATGGCCGCTTTGTGCGCAGCTTTGTCTTGCCTGACAACATTGATCCGACCAAGGTGACGGCTTCGATGAAAGACGGCGCACTGGAAGTGCGGCTTGTCAAGGCCGAGCAAGCCAAACAGAAACAGATTGAAATCTCAGTCAACTAACTTTACTTAGGAGCCCAATATCATGAATATCAAACAGCCCCAATCAACCTTCTCCGCACTTGCCCTGGCGGTCGTCGTCGGACTGAGCGGACCGGCTCAGGCCCAATCGGCGGCAGGTTCTAGCCCAGGTGCTGCAGCACCCTCTGCCGCTTCCAAGGCGGCGCAGCCACAGGTAGATGACAAGGCCGCCCGGGAAGCCGAAAAAAAGCGTGCTGAGCTCACTCAGGACGCCATCACGGCGCTCACCAAGACCCAGGAGGCTTTGACACTCCTTGATGCAAAGAAGACCAAGGAGGCGCTCGCTGCGCTGGAACTGGCCAGCGGAAAGCTGGAACTGGTATTGGCACGCGACGCCAAACTTGCTTTGGCGCCGGTCAATGTACGCGTCATCACCCGCGATATCCACGCCAACGTGGAAACGGTGAAGAAAGCGGTCAAGTTGTCTCGGGAGCTGTTGGGTGATGGCGAGGTGCAAAAGGCCCGGCCCATCGTCGCCAATCTGGCCAGCGAAATCGTGATCGAAACCGACAACCTGCCGATGGCAACGTACCCGGCAGCGATCAAGTCGGCCGCACGGCTCATCGACAGCGGCAAGATCGACGACGCCAAGGCGGAACTCGCCCGAGCACTGAACACGCTGGTGGTGACCTCGGTCGCCCTTCCTCTGCCCGTGCTACGGGCTGAAGCCGCGATGGCAAAAGCTGAAAAGCTGGCCGAGACCGACAAGCGCGATGCCAAGCAGAACGAGGAGCTCAGCACCTTGCTGTCGTCCGTGCGCACGGAGATCGAAATGGCGCAGATCCTGGGTTATGGCAAGAAGGCGGATTTCAAACCCATCTTCGATCATGTGAAGTCCATTGAGCAAAAGTCGGCTGGTGGCAAAAGCGGCAAGGGATGGTTCGACGAGTTGAAGACGCGCCTCCAAAAGCTGTTTTGAGGTGATGAAGGGGCCGACTGTTCGGTCGGTCCGTCTCGCGATGTTCGCAGTCAGCCCCAATAGATTCGCCTATTTTCACTAACTCACACGAGGCATATCACCATGAATGAGCAAACATCGAATCCCAATGCGACGAACAAAGAAATAAACGAACAGGCCGCGGTAAGCAGCCTTCCTGTCAGTCCAGAGGCCAAGGCTGAAGTCGTCACGGAGGTACAGCCTGAGGTTCAGAAAGAAACGGACTCGCAGGCGGCAGACAAACGTAAACAAGTCCTCGATGAGGCCGTCTCGGCCTTGGCGCTGACCAAATCAGCGCTGGCCGCACTTGACGGCAAGGACGCTGCACGCGCATTGGCAACGCTGGCCGAAGTGACGGGAAAGCTGGAGCTGATCGTTGCGCGCGAACCCACGCTCGCCCTGGCCCCCGTTGATGTGCGCACCATCGTGCACGACTTGTTCGCCAACACGGAAACCATTGAGGCGATGACCGACGAGGCGCTGGATGCCCTCAAACATGGCGAGGTGCAACAGGCACGTCACGTGCTGGCTTTGCTGGCCAGTGAAATCGTGATCGCGGTCACCAACATCCCTCTGGCGTCCTATCCCGCAGCCGTGAAGGCAGTCGTGCCGCTGATCGATCAGGGCAAGATCGAAGAAGCCAAAGCCGCGCTGCAGTCAGCGCTCAGCACGCTGGTCGAGGAGCGCAGCGTGCTTCCGCTGCCCGTCCTGCGTGCGAAGCTGCTCCTGAAGCGCGCCGAGACCTTGGTAGAAGATGGTCAGCGGAGCGAAGCGTCCAATGAGCGCCTGGAGGCATTATTGAACGAAGCGCGGCAGCAGTTGGAAATGGCAGAACTGCTGGGCTATGGAAAGAAGAAGGACTTTGAGCCCCTGTATGCTGAACTCAAGAAAGTCAAGCAAAAGACGGCTGGGGGAGGCGGCGGAAAAGGCTGGCTCGATGAAATCAAGGCAAAACTGTCCAAGTTGTTCTGAAACCCCTGGATAGGGCGTAAGAGGGGCGCATAGCGCCCCCTCTCTTGTCCCATGAGTGTTTGATTTTTTATTTTGTATAGATCTTTAGGAGATATTGCATGAACACAGACACCATCGCTAATTCCAATGCGGATGACCCCACCAAAGCACTGTGTTCGCTGAGCCAAAATTGGTGGCTTTTTGTGCTGCGCGGTGTCTTGGCATTGATTTTTGCAGCCCTTGCGTTCTGGATGCCACAATCGGCTCTATTGGCCATGACCATCATGTTCGGCGCATTTTCCTTGGTCAATGGCGCTTTCAACTTGGTTGCAGCGGTGCGCCATATCCAGAAAAAAGAGCGCTGGGGCTGGCTGCTGTTCAGCGGCATTGTCGGCATACTTACCGGCGTCGTCGTCCTGGTTGCTCCTTGGGTCGCCACGATGGTCATGGCTTCTTTTTTATGGGCTAGCGTGGGGTTCTGGGCGATTTTCACCGGTGTGCTGGAAATATCCGCCGCCGTTCGGCTGCGTCAAGAAATCAAGGGTGAAATCTGGCTTGCCTTCAGTGGACTGCTCTCGATTGTCCTTGGCGCAATCGTCTTGTGGATATTTTTTTCCCGTCCGGTCGAGTCATTCCTGGCCGCAGGCTGGCTGTTGGGCTTCTATGCGGCAGTCTATGGTGTCACG
This sequence comes from Achromobacter anxifer, assembly GCF_903652925.1. Lineage (GTDB taxonomy): Bacteria > Pseudomonadota > Gammaproteobacteria > Burkholderiales > Burkholderiaceae_B > Achromobacter > Achromobacter anxifer. The sequence continues at coordinate 552,577 of NZ_CAHLAR010000001.1, forward strand.
CTTTTGTTCTTGAGTTGGCGTCTTCGCAAAACGCGCCAGGGATAAGAGCGGGTCAAACTAAATTCTATGGATATGAACATCCTCGATTCATACCTCCATAGAAATGACATCGAAGGAGTCATACATGCAGATGCAATATAGCTATCGAGCTATCGACAAAGAGTTTCATGAACCTTGGCAGAGAGCTTGGGGAAATGTGATCGAGCACGCCCTCAAGCCATTGCTCGACAAACACACTAAAGATTCAGTGCGACTTCAAATCGTCCTTGATCGCGACAAGACCAAGCGGCAATTTCTGGCCAGTGGCTATATGCACCTGCCCGGCAAAAAGATTGTCAGCGTTACTGCATCACATGACGAGCTGACGCCCCTCGCGCAGATGCTCGCACAGTCGTTGTTCCGTCAGGCCAAGAAGCATTTTGACCGGCTGCATGCTCAGGATCAAATCAAGCGCAAAGCACGACGCGAGCGCTTGCGCGAGCTCAAGGTGCGGATTGCCGCAAAACCCGCGTCAGCCGCCCATGAGGCCAAAGTGACCCGAATGCCTCTACTGTCGAAACTTGAGGCTGTCGCAAGGCGTGAGCTGGCTTATCTGCGTGCCGTCGGCGATTTACCGCGCGATTATCCGACGCTGCGCGACGTGGTGGATGAAGCGATTGTCCAAGCTGAGGTGGAATGGCAATCCGTGCCGGAAGAAAAAGCGGCTTACATCGGTCTTCTGAAGCATCTGTTCGCCGTCCTGGATCACGAAGTGGCAAACAGCCGGCAATTTGGCGAATTCGTTTCTCTGGACGCGCCGGTCGAAGCGGATGCCCAGGACGTCGCCGAGGCCATGGTGGAAGAGGAAGTCTTCGAATTTTATCAGCCCGATGACACACTCAGGCTGGCCGATATCATCGCTGACAGTCAGCATCCCGATGCCGCAACGATCGCGGAACAGGAGGAGCTAGTTGATCGGTCGAGCGAGTTCGCTTTTGCATTCGACCTACTGAAGGACATGCCGCGTTTGTGGCGGCGCATTTTTCTGCTTATCCGTGTGGACGGGCTGGATGCCAGCAGCGTCTCTGAAATCCTGCTGATTCCTGGTAAGGAAGATACTGTCCAAAGGTGGCTCGTGCAGGCCGAAGCGTTCATCGCTGCTCATTTGGAAGAGGCCGGAGTAAGCAAAGACGGGAACGATTGGCTCCAAGGCGTTGATTGGTCGGCATTGTCTGTGACCCGAAGCGAGACGGCCTCGCTGTTGTCCAAGGAGGCGAACCATGAAGAATGATCTTCACCTCGTCTGTCCGCATTGCCAGTCCATCAACCGCGTACCGACTGCGAAGCTATCGGAACATCCCAACTGCGGCCGCTGCCAGCAGCCCTTGTTCACGGGCGAACCCATCGAGTTGACCACGGCGACGTTCTCGCGCCACGTGGAGCGCAGCGACCTGCCACTGTTGGTCGATTTCTGGGCACCTTGGTGCGGGCCGTGCAAGATGATGGCCCCGCAGTTCCAGCAAGCGGCGCGCCAGCTCGAACCCAGGATCCGGCTGGCCAAGGTCAATACCGAGGCTGAGCCCCACCTGGCCGCGCAGTTCGGTATCCGCAGCATTCCGACGCTCGCCCTGTTCCAGGGCGGACGTGAGATCGCACGCCAGGCAGGCGCCATGGGCGCGCAGGACATCGTGCGCTGGGCATCTGCACATGTGGGACGCTGACCGATGCAGGATTTGCTCGGCACTACCCTGATCCTGCTGGCGGCGTGCAGCCTGGCGGCGGTGGCGACGGCGGCTTTCAGAGTACCCGCCTTGCTGGGTTACCTCGCCGTCGGCGCCTTGCTGGGCCCCACGGTCAGCGGTGTGATCGCGCCGGGAGAAGCGCTTGATTTTCTGTCCGAGCTGGGCGTGGCCCTGCTGCTGTTCATGGTTGGGCTGGAATTCTCCCTCGGGCACTTTTGGCTCACTCGCAAGACCGTACTGGTGGCTGGCAGTTTGCAGATGGTCGTTGTGGCTGCGCCACTGACCCTGGTGCTGATCGGGTTGGGTCAGCCAGCCCAGAGCGCTGCACTGCTCGGCGCTGCGGCGGCCATGTCTTCCACGGCGCTGGTCAGCCGGCAGTTGGCCGACCAAGGCGAGCTCACCACCCGCCACGGCCGCAGCGCCATCGGCGTGCTGGTCTTTCAGGACCTGGCCAGCGTGCCCCTGCTGGCCCTGCTGGCGATCTGGGCGCGCGGCGAGTCGCCGAAGATCGAGAGCGTGCTGCTCGAAGTGTTGGGCGTGCTGATGTTGTTCGCGGCAGCGGCCCTCGCCTCCCGTCGTCTGTTGCATGGCCTGCTGGGCTGGGTGGCGCGGCAGGGCCACGAAGAATCCTTCGTGCTGGTTTCCTTGTGCGTGGTGGTGGCTGCCGCCGCTGCTGCACACGCGGTCGGCGTATCCGCCGCCCTGGGTGCGTTTTTGGCCGGCATGGTGCTGGGCGAGAGCGACGTCCGGCACCACATGGAAAACCACCTCAAACCGTTTCGCGATGTGTTGTCGGGGGTGTTCTTCGTGACTGTCGGCCTGCAGCTGGACGGAGCACAGATTCTTTCGGCACCGCTGACGGTGTTGGCGTGGCTGGCAGTGCTGGTACCGGTCAAGATCGGGCTCAACACCCTGGCCTTGCGGGCGACGCGCCTGTCCGCCCTCGATGCCTGGCGCACGGGCATAGCGTTGGGGCATGGCGGCGAGTTCGCCCTGCTGTTGTTGGGCATGGTCTTGCAGCAGCATCTGATTCCCGCGACCGTCGTACAACCCATGCTGGTTGCGCTGGTGCTCAGCATGGCCTTGGCACCGCTACTGATCCGCCATCACGATGTACTTGCCCGGTTCTTGAGCCGCACCGGTGGCGTCATTCAGCCACCCCAGGCTGAAGAAGTCGAGATCGCCGCGCAGACGGCGCGATATCGAGACCATGTCATCGTTTGCGGCGCGGGCGAGCTTGGCCTGACAGTCAGCGAGATTCTTCGCCACGCCGGCGTGGCGCATCTGCTGCTGGAGGCGGACGCGCAGAAGGTCGAGGCCGCGAGTGCCGCCGGCGCGCCGGTGTTCCATGGCGATGCCAGTCGGCCCGATACCTTGCTGGCTGCCGGGTTGGCGCAAGCGCGTCTGGTGGTGCTGACGTTCGACCATGCCCAGCAAGCGTTGCGCATCGCCCAGGCGATTGCCGAGCGCCGTCCGGCGCTGACCTTGTGGGTGTCATGCAGAAGTACGACCGCGGCCGATGCATTTCGCGCCATGCCCAACGTGCGCGTGTACCAGCAATCCTTTGCCGCAGCTATTGGGCTGGCGGAACAGGTGATGTCGACGCTTGGCATGTCGACCGAGCTGATTGAAGGACACATCAGCGCAATGCGCCGCCGTCTCGACAGCAGCCGTTTTCCAGGGAGTCCATCTTCATGAAATCAACACGCCTCAACCCATTTCAGGTCTTGCGTGACCAATGGGCCATCATGAGTTTTTACGAGCGCTTCGAGCAGGTCGTCGCCCTCGTTCTGTCGGCAGTAATTGCCGTCATCATCGTGGTGTCGCTGTTCCAGCTCATCGCCATCGTCTTCACGCTGCTGGTCCTCGATGCCTTCAATCCCCTGGATCACAAGGTATTCCAGAGTGTGTTCGGCATGATCATGACGCTCTTGATCGCGATGGAGTTCAAGCATTCCATCGTGCGCGTGGCGCTGCGTCGGGACAGCATCATCCAGGTCAAGACCGTGATACTCATCGGCCTGATCGCGCTGGCGCGCAAGTTCGTGATCCTTGACCCCGAGGCGAGCCCCGCAAAGATAGCCGCGCTGGCAGGCGCCACGCTGGCTCTGGGTGCGACCTACTGGCTGCTGCGCGAGCGCGGCGACCGCGCCGCCGCGACCTCTGAGCATGACCCGTCATCATCCCAGTGATCCGCGCACGGCGCTGTTGCAACACCGCTGGCTCAACCGCCTGCAGACCGGGCTGTTGGTCCTGACCCTGGTCGGGATCGCAGCCGCCGCAGGAAGCCCGCTGTTCGGGAAAAGCGGCCTGTGGCTCGCGCTGTTTGCCGTTGCAGGCACGCTGCTGCTGGAACCGGCAGCCGCATCCGCCTTGACCTTGCGCCTGTACCGCGCACGGGCTTTGTACCCGCACGAAGCCCCCGAGATTTGGGCCATGTTGCGCGAACTGTCCGCCCGTGCCGGTTTGTCCGCCACGCCGGTGCCGCACTACGTGCCCAGTGCCGTCGTCAACGCCTTCGCTATCGGCTCGAAGCAGCATGCATCGATCGCCCTCACCGATGGCCTGCTGCGCAACCTGAGTTCGCGCGAACTGGCGGGTGTGCTCGCGCACGAGGTCGCGCACATCGCCAATGAGGATCTGCGTGTCATGGGGCCGGCGGATTCCGTCAGTCGCCTCACGAGCCTGCTGGCGATGGTCGGACAGATCGCTATTGTGTTCAGCTTGCCCGCACTGCTGGCCGGCGCGGTGGCGGTCAATTGGCCTGGACTGCTTCTGCTGGCCGCCTCGCCCCAGCTGGCCCTGCTCGCACAGCTCGGCTTGTCTCGCGTGCGTGAGTTCGACGCTGACCGCCTCGCGGCGGAACTGACCGGCGACCCGCAAGGGCTGGCGTCCGCGCTGGCGAAGATCGAGCGGGTCAGTCGCTCATGGCGTGCCTGGTTGTGGCCGGGACGGGGCAATCCCGAACCCTCCTGGTTGCGCACGCATCCGGCAACGCAAGAGCGCATCTCACGCCTACTGACGTTGGCGCCTGGGCCAGCATCAGCGTTGCCATTCCACGCGCCCCATTTCTTGCCGGAATCCGCTGTGACGCCGCGCCCGCCGCGCTGGCACCCGAGCGGGCTGTGGCGCTGATTGCCTATCAACAGGAGACTTCTCATGGCCTACCCCGACCCGTACCAACGTCCCGCGCCGGACCACTTCGTCCGGCGCTGGCTCTTCATCACCGCCTGTATTGCCACGCTCATGCTGGTGTGGCAGTTCCTGCCCGCCATCGAGGCCTGGTTCAGTCCGCGCGAGGCGGCAGATCGCACCGTGACGGCGCGTGGCGATCTGGCGGCGGACGAGAAAGCCACCATCGAACTGTTCGAAGAATCGCGCGCTTCGGTGGTCTACATCACCACCGCGCAGCTGGTGCGCGACGTCTGGACTCGCAATGTCTTTTCCATGCCGCGCGGCACCGGTTCGGGCTTTATCTGGGACGATGCCGGCCACGTCGTCACCAACTTCCACGTCATCCAGGGTGCTTCTGAAGCCACGGTCAAACTCGCCGATGGCCGCGACTACCAGGCCGCGCTGGTGGGGACGAGCCCAGCGCACGACATCGCCGTGCTCAAGATTGGCGTCGGTTTCAAGCGCCCGCCGGCCGTGCCGGTCGGCACCAGTGCCGACCTCAAGGTGGGTCAGAAGGTGTTCGCTATCGGCAACCCCTTCGGCCTGGACTGGACGCTCACCACCGGCATCGTCTCCGCGCTCGACCGCTCGTTACCCGGAGAAGCGGGCGGCCCGGCCATCGATCACCTGATCCAGACCGACGCCGCCATCAACCCTGGCAACTCCGGTGGGCCGCTGCTCGATTCGGCAGGAAGGCTCATCGGCATCAACACGGCGATCTATAGCCCCTCCGGCGCCTCGGCCGGGATTGGTTTCGCCGTGCCGGTGGACACCGTCATGCGCGTAGTCCCGCAACTCATCAAGACCGGTAAGTACATCCGTCCGGCGCTGGGCATTGAGGTGGACGAACAGCTCAATCAGCGCCTGCTTGCACTGACCGGAAGCAAGGGCGTGTTCGTGTTGCGTGTTACCCCTGGTTCGGCAGCGCACAAGGCCGGCCTCGCGGGTGTCGAAGTCACGCCGCAAGGCATCGTGCCGGGCGACCGCATCATCGATGTTGATGGCAAGGCGACGGACGATGTGGCCAAGCTGCTCGCGCGGCTAGACGACAGGAAGGTCGGCGATGTGGTGGTCTTGTCAGTGGAACGGGCCGGCAAATCGCGCGAGGTGCGTGTGGAGCTGCAACCCGGGAATTGATTGAACTGAACCTGTGGATCAGGCGGTAGTGCAGCGTCGCGGTGATTGAGGTTCTCAGGTCTTCGGCCAGGTAGCGTTCCGCCTCAACCTCCGTAATTTTCGGATGCGATCTGCCTATCCGAATAGGCAAGCATGCAACGCCGGAACCTCTTGCCAATCATCGAAGGAGAAAGCGAGGCGCAATCCGCATGAGGTGGACGCAGGCCAGGAACGAGGCAAACAGGAGGCCGCATTGGAACTCAGACTACTGCGCTATTTCGTTGCGGTCGCGGAAGAACTGCATTTCGCGCGAGCGGCCGAGCGCCTTGGCGTAGAACAATCGCCTGTGTCGCGCGCAATGCGCAATCTCGAAGCCACGCTCGGCGTGCAGTTGTTCGACCGCAGCGCGCACCAGACGCGACTGACCTGGGCCGGTCAAGTGTTCCTCGGTGAGTGCCGGCGTGTGCTGGCCACCGTGGAGCAGGCGGTGAGTGCCGCAAAGGCGGCGGCGCAGGGCTATCAGGGTTATCTGCGCATCGCCATCTGCGACAGCTTGGCGCAGCCCCACATTGCCACCTTGCTGGCGCGCAGCCGCGAGGAAGAGCCCGAACTGGAGATTCGCGTCTTCGAGCTGCCTTTCGCGCAGCAGCTCAAGGGCCTGCACAACGATCTGCTGGACATCGGCTTTGCGCTGTCGGACGCGGTGAGCGAAGGCCTTGTCGCCGAGCCCGTGTGGACCGATCCTCTGTCGGTGATCGTGCCCGTGCGCCACCCCTTGTTGGCGCACGCGGAAGTGCCATTGGATGAAGCCTTGAAGTTTCCGTTGGTACTGTGCCATCCGGACGCGGGATCGGGCTGCCACCACCAGATCCAGGCGGTGCTTCAAGGTGCGTCCAAGCCGCTCAAGCTGGTAGATCAGGTGACGAGCCTAGGCGTGATGCTGACTCTGGTCGGTGCCGGTTATGGCCTAGGTTTCGCCATTGCCTCGCAGGTGCAGACCCTGAACCGCCCCGACATAACCGTTCGCCCCTTGGCCGGCACGCCGCCCATGCTGTCCACCTACCTGCTGCGCCGCAGCGCCGAACCCTCTGAGCCCATGAAGCGGTTTCTGCAGCGCGCCCGCGAGGAGTTCCTGCCAAAGGGAGATGAACCGGCCTCGTGACGTTGAGCGCTCGGGTACATTGGCTACTGCTGGCTGTCCATGGCTCGCACTGGACTTGCTCGGAGCGCGCGTTGACCAAGCGTGGTTTTTCAGTCCATAATTATGTCCATCTCGGTTCGCCGAGTGCGGAAAACTCGTTATCAATCAACGAGTTGGGAACACGATGATGTTCCCTTCACCCGCTCCAAAATCCCTGATCTTCAAGGCTTGGTCCGTCATCGGGCGTATCGGCTGCTTCAAGGCTGCCACGACATGCCTGTCGATCCGGATGGACGGTGACGGAACGCCGGCTTCCGCCACACCCTTCCAGACCGGACGAACTACAGATGGAAATCGCCAGCGGCTTCGGGCTGGTAAAGCACTTTCCTGATCCCGATCCGGCGGGTCCGGTCCGAAATGCGCCAGTCGATGGAGTCCCCTTCCTGATAGCCCAGGATGGCGGCGCCGACGTCGGAGCATACGGAAAACTTCCCGGCGCTGCTGTCGGCGTCTTCCGGGTAGACCAGGGCCACTTCCATTTCTTCGTCGTCCAGTTGCAGCAAGGCCCTGGAGTTCATCGTGACCACGTTGCGCGCCACCTGCTGCGGCTTGACGACGATGGCTCGCTCAAGCTCGTGCTCAAGTTCGACTACGGCCGGTCCTTGCTCGAGTTCGATCAGCTCCTTGAGCCGCGCCTTGTCGATCTCGGTGATGTAGATATCGGTCGAGTCGACAATGACGCCTTCGCGCAGGAGCCGCAGATAGCGCCCTGCGGTCATGGCAAATGACTTCAGCGTCGGCGTTTCGCTTTCAAGCAGAAAGCCGCTGCGCAGAAAGGTCTTCAGCGAGCGCGCGTTGTCCGGATGGATCTTGGCGATGAGCTTCTCCGCCCGCATGTCGAGGAAGGCCAGCTTCATGCCTTCGCGGATCGTGCTGGCGCCCAGGTTTCGGCCCCAGTTGTCGCAGTCTCCGATGACCAGGACGATCTCGCAGTCCGGGCCGGTCTTGACGAGGCGGACGAAGCCTACCGGGGCGTCATGCCGGTCATAGGCCATGAAGAAGCGGCCGCCCTGGTTGAAGAGATGGGTCAGGATCGGCAGCTGGGTCCGATCGATGGCTTGCTCGATGAAGCGGGAGACGTTGCGCGAATCGCTCAGGTAGCAGGTAACGCGCTCGTCTTCCAACCAGTCCATCAGAGTCAGCGCATGCGCCCGAGTGATCTCCGGGCACAGCGAAATGAAAGGCTTGTTCATCTTCACCACACTTATTCGTAAAGGATGAAAGCCCTTCATGGCTACGGCCATGACGGTTCTTTCGGCAAACCGCGCATTTTAGGCCGGAATGCGATTGGATGCCGAAGAGCGCCGGGCAGGAGCAGCTACAGTCCGGTGCACCCACGGGTGCTAACGTAATCGTTGATGAGGCCAACGATCCGGAATTTCCGCACGACGCAATGGAGGACTCCAACATGACCGACGACGAAAAAGCGATCCGGCAAGTGGTAGAGACCTGGATGACCGCGAGCAAGGCTGGAGATCTCGAGACCGTCCTGACCTTGATGACCGACGATGTGGTGTTCTCGGTGCCCGGGCAGGAGCCGTTTGGCAAAGAGGCCTTTGCCGCGGCTTCGCAAGGCATGGGCGGCATGCGGATTGAGGGCAACAGCCACATCGTCGAATTGCAGCTTCTGGGAGACTGGGCGTTCATCCGCAACCGCATTGAAATGACGGCGACGCCGCCCGGCGGAAAATCCATCCGGCGCTCGGGATACACGCTGACGCTACTGCGCAAGGAGTCCGATGGAAAGTGGCGGCTTGCGCGTGATGCCAATATGCTGACCGTTCAGCCCTGAGGCTGGCCGCTGGCCAGTCTCCTGCATGTCCATGCGAGCTGCCGAAGTTTCGCAAGGGCGTGGAAGCTTCGCCAGTTCCTAGGCCTCGCTTCCGTACTTCTCCATCTTCCACCGCGCCCGCGGCCCCCGCTGCGTGTATTCGCGCCGGTAATCCGCGGGCGTCAGGCCGAACTTGCGCTTGAAGGCGCGCCGGAAGGCCGCCACGTCCAGATAGCCGCAGTCATTGGCAATGTCCTCCACCGAGCGCAGCGTCACCTCCAGCCACATCTGGCTCTTCCGCATCCGTATGTCGGTGAGGAACTCATGAGGCGTGGTCGCCAGGTGCAGCCGGAACAGGCGAGCCAGGGTTCTCTCGCTGACCGCCGCATGTTGCGCGGCGTCGCCTATGGTCACCGCTTCCTGCGCATGCGCCAGCAGCCATTGCACGGCCCGGTACAGCGGGCTGTCCCGCGTAAGGCCGCTGACTTTCTCTATGGGCAGGGTCGAAGCGATGAACTGCCGCGCCGGATCGAAGACGAGTTTGTCGCGCGACGCGCCTGCCAGCCCGGCGATCCCCGTTCGTTCCATCAATTCAAGCACGCAGTCATAGGCCAATGAGGGCGCGTTGGCCAGCAGGATGCGTTCGCCGGCCCAGACTAGCGGGTCATTGGCTATGGCCAGGTCCGGGTGGGTACGCGCGAAACCGGACTGGTAGGCCCATTGCACCGGCGCCTGCATCCGGTCCAGCACGCCTGCCGCCGCGACCAGCCATACCCCTGTGCCGACGGCGCAGACATAGCGTTTGTCCGCCACGGCGGCGCGGATTTCGCGCAGCACGGCTTCGTTGCCGGCCACGCAGGCGCGCAGTTGCGGCACCGAGACCGTTTCCAGGGGCGGCACGAAGATGGCGCGTTCCTGCGCGGCGTCCGGCGCGCCCGGCGGCATGAAGCGGAGGTGGTCGGCTGCCGGTTCCGTGTCCGCGGACGGCGCTTCGCCCGCGCAGCGCCAAGTCACCACATGGCCGGATGCCTGCCCGCTGCGGCTGCGGGCAATGCCGTTGGCGGTGCGGAACGTGTCGATCGCGGCGTGGATGGGGCCATTCAATCTGCCCGCGGGCTGCAGCAAGTCCACGTGTAGAGGGTAGTTGTCTGAAGCGGCACCCATGATGTCTGTTTGGAGCGCGGTCTTTCCGCAGGGGATCGAACAAAATCAATCCGCAAATATTAGATCAACCGACCCTTGCAAGGAGCCTTCCGTGCCATACGCAATCGCGCCCGACGACACCCGCATCTACTACGAAACCTATGGCGACGGCGCGCCCGTGCTGTTCATCCATGGCGGCGGCGGCAACACCATCTGCTGGTACCAGCAGGTGCCATTCTTCGCCAGCAAATACAAGGTCATCGTGATGGACCTGAGGGGCTTCAAGAACTCGCCCTGCGCGCCGGAACGCAATCATCCGCAGCATTACCCGGACGACGTGCTGGCCATTCTTGAACAGGAAGGCATAGGCAGGATCAATCTCGTGTGCCAGTCGCTTGGCGCATGGGCCGGCCTGCCGCTGGCCGTCAGACATCCCGGGCGCGTCCAGACGCTGTTCATCAGCGGTTCGCCGACGCCAGCCTATTCGCCGGAAACCTGGGAGATCCTGCGCAAGGCGGGCAAGACCTTCGATGACGGCCGTCACGACCTGCGCAGCAAGAGCATCGGCTGGAACCGCAAGAACGTCGAGGTCAGGCCCGAGATGCTGCACCTGTACGGCTGCATCAAGGCGCTCAACCCCAAGGGCTTCCTGGCGCTGACCATGCAGGCCGACGACGTCAAGATCCACCCGGCCGAGTTCGAAGGCTACCGCGTGCCGACCTTGATGACCGGCGGCAGCCACGACGATTTCCTGACCCCGGACAGCCACCATCTGGTGGCCAGGCTGCTGCCGGGCAGCCAGAAGTACACCTTCGAGGACTCGGGCCATTCCCCGTACTTCGAAACGGCGGACGAATTCAACCGCGTCGTGGGCGAGTTCCTCGACGCGCACAACTAGCCACTGCCCCGTGAATCCGCGGAGGAGACAAAATGAAAACCATCAAAAATACACTGAAATTCGGCCTGGCGTGCGTCATGGCCTTGGGATGCGCCGCAGCCATGGCGCAATCGGCCTATCCCGACAGGCCCATACGCTGGATCGTGCCATCGCCCGCCGGTGCGCCCATCGACGCCATCGGGCGCAAGCTGGGCGAGCTCATGTCCGCGCAACTCGGCGCGCCCATAGTGATCGAAAACAAGCCTGGCGCGGCCAGCACCATAGGAGCCGCGGAAGTCGCGCGCGCCAAGCCGGACGGCTACACCTTGATGCTGAGCGTGGGCGACGCGCTCATTTCTTCGGTCGTCACCATGAAGGTGCCTTACGACCCGCAGCGCGATTTCACCCTGATCAGCAAGATCGCCGCGTCCGGCCCGGTCCTCATCGTGAGCAAGTCGATGCCGGCAGGCGACCTGACCGCCGCGGTCCAGGCGGCGCGAACCGCGCAGATCCCGCTGGCCTATGGCTCGTATGGTCCGGGCTCGTATCCGCAGCTGATCATGGAGAGCCTGGCCAGACAGGCGTCGGTCAATCTCATCGAAGTGCCCTACAAGGGCTCGCCGCCCGCCATGACGGATTTGCTGGGCGGGCAACTGACGTTCACGTTCACCTCGACCAATCTGGCGGCGCCGATGGTCGCGGACGGCAAGGTCAAGGCGATTGCCGTCATCGGCGACAAGCGCTCGGCGCTGCTGCCCCAGGTGCAAACCTTTGCGGAAGCGGGATACGACAGCTTCGTCTTCAAGAACAAGGCCTGGGTCGGCCTGAGCGGCCCCGCGGGCATGCCCGCGGAGGTGGTGCAGAAGCTGGCCGCGGCGGCGCAGAAGGTGGTGCGTTCCCCCGAGTTCGGCAAGTACCTGGAGAACATCGGCTTCGACGCTGTGGGTAACACGCCAGAAGAGTTCCTGAAGGAATATCGGGAGGAGTATGCGGTCGTGCCCGGGCTCATCAAGGAGCTGGGCGTGGCGGCGCATTGAGGCCGCTACGCAAGGGGTGCCCTATGGTAACGTCTGGCTTTCATTTTCCGCCCTCGTTGCCTGCCCATGTCTGCATATGTCAAACCCAGATGGTTACGGGACACGCTGCGATTCCTGCCGCTGAAAAGCCAGTTCGTGCTGTCCGGCAATGTGCGCGATCTGCAGGCCTGCGAGGTTGCGCCGGGCCTGGTGGCGGCGCAGCCGCTCGTCAGCACTCTGGCCGACAACCTGCGCGAGGCCGGTTACGCCCAGTTGGTCGTCTGGAACCCCGTGACGGGTTTCACGGTGCCCGACAGCCGCGAGGCGCCGGCCGAGCCGCCTGACGAGACCTTGCGCCGGCTGGGCTTGACGCCGGCGGACGGCGCCGCGCCCGGCGGCATGGACGCGTTGACCGCCTGCCTGGAACGGCTGGTCGGCCTGGCAGGCCAGCCCGTGGCCTTGATCATCGATTTCGCGTCGCGCCTGGCCGTGCGCAGCGAGACGCTCAGCGCCGCGGAACATGCCTTGTTCACCCGGGCGCTGGTGCTGGCGCATAGCGCCGCCGCGCGCCCCGCGGGCGAGTCGCGGCGGCCGTTCTTCAATACGGTGATCTGGATCGTCGACAAGGAAGGCGATCTGCCCGACTGGCTGCTGATCGAGAATCCCCGCATTCGCCATGTCCCGGTGTCCAAGCCGGACAGCGCCGCGCGCCGCGCCCTGGCGGGCGCCTTGCTGCGCGGCGTTCCCGGCGCCAGGGACGCGACGCCCGAGGCGCTGGCCGAGGCCGAATCGGCCTTCGTGGATGGCTCGGAAGGCCTGCTGCTGGCGGACATGAACGCGATCGCCACGCTGGCGCGTGTGGAAGACGTGCCCATCACCAACATCGCGGACGCGGTACGGCGCTACAAGGTCGGCGTGACGGAAGATCTCTGGCTGCGCATCGACCGCGACAAGATCCGCAATGCCGACTCGTTCATACGCCGCCGGGTCAAGGGCCAGACGCATGCGGTGACGCACATGCTGGACCTGGTCAAGCGCGCCATGACCGGCGTGGGCACGCAGCGCAAGGGCAACCGGCCGCGCGGTGTCGCCTTCCTGGCCGGGCCGACTGGCGTGGGCAAGACCGAGCTTGCCAAGACCGTCACCAGCCTGCTGTTCGGCGATGAAAGCGCCTATATCCGCTTCGACATGTCGGAGTTCAGCGCCGAGCACGCCGACCAGCGCCTGATAGGCGCGCCGCCCGGCTATGTGGGCTATGACGTGGGCGGCGAGCTGACGAATGCGATCCGCGAGCGCCCGTTCAGCGTGGTGCTGTTCGATGAAATCGAGAAGGCGCATCCGCGCATCCTCGACAAGTTCCTGCAGATCCTCGATGACGGCGTGCTGACCTCGGGCCGCGGCGACCGCGTGTATTTCTCCGAGGCGCTGATCGTGTTCACGTCCAACCTGGGCATATACCGCCAGGACGAGACCGGCCAGCGCGTGGCGAACGTCCATCCCGGCGACAGCTTCGAGGATATCCAGAAGAACGTGCTGGGCGAGATCCAGCGGCATTTCAAGCTGGTGCTCAATCGCCCCGAAATCCTGAACCGTATCGGCGAGAACATCATCGTGTTCGACTTCATCCGCAAGGATGTGGCGACCGAGATCTTCGAGCAGATGGTGAACTCCATCCTGGCGGACATCGCTGCCCTGGGCATTACCGTGGAGCTGGCCGAGGCCTCGAAGGCAGCGCTGCGGCAACGCTGCATTGGCGACCTGTCCAATGGCGGCCGCGGCATCCGCAACCAGCTCGAAGCGCACCTGCTCAATCCGCTGGCGCGCGGCCTGTTCGATCAGGATGCGCAGTCCGGAGACCGCTATCTGATCTCGGGCCTGGACGCGGAGGCCTTTCAACTGGAAAAGCGCGGGCCATGAACATCCAGATCTCGCGCCTGCATTTTCCCGTGACCACGCTGGGACCAGGGCGCCGGATCGGAATCTGGTTCCAGGGCTGTTCCATACGCTGCCCCGGCTGTATTTCGATGGATACCTGGGCGCAGGCCGGCGGTGAAACCACGGTCGACGCCGTATTGGCGCAGTTGGCCGCCTGGCTGCCGCAGGCCGACGGCTTCACGGTTTCCGGCGGCGAACCCTTCGACCAGCCCGAGGCGCTGCTGGCGCTGTTGCGCGGCCTGCGGCGCCTGTCGGCGGGCGACATCCTGGTTTATAGCGGCCATGCGGCGGAACGGCTGGCGGACACGCTGGCCGATGCCGACGGCCTGATCGACGCCCTGATTTCCGATCCATTCGATCTGGCCGCGCCACAGACGCAGGCGCTGCGCGGCAGCGACAACCAGCGCCTGCATTGCCTGACGCCGCTGGGACGCCAGCGCTTTGCCGCGCTGCCCGCGGGCGCCAAGGCGCTGGACGTCATGTTCGACGACGACGGCAGCGTATGGCTGGCGGGAATCCCGTCACGCGGCGACTTCCAGCGCCTGCGCGAGCTATTGACCGGTCAGGGCCATCACGTCCGGACCAGCGCCGCCAAGGCGCCATAAAAACAAGACAGGAATCAGCAGTCATGATGCGTTTTTGCCCGAACTGCCACACCGAGCGCTCGGTGGACGAGTTCTACTGCGCCGGCACGGTCAATGGATCCTCTTGCGACTGGGACCTGTCGCTGGTGCCCATACGCGCGGATGGCTGGCGGCCGCAGGAAGTCAGGACGGCCGAGCCGCGGACGGAAGACCAGCCGGGTCCGGCCTTGGCGTGCGTCAACGGCCATCCCATGAACGAAGGCGATCTGATGTGCCTGGAGTGCGGCGCGGATGCCGCCGGCGCGCCTTCGGCCACGGACGAGGCCGCTACGGATCCCGGCGAGACCCGCATCGACGGCTGGCGGCTGCTGCGCCAGATATCGAGCACCGACGGCGTGCGCGAGCGCTACCTGGCGCAACAGCAGGACACCGCCCGCCAGGCCGTGCTGACGCTGTACCGCCCCGGCGCGGAACCCGACCCTGCCGTCTACGACGTGCTGCGCCGCCTGCCGACGGGCCACGTGCCGGAGATCATCGCTACCGGCCGCTGGGACGGCCGCGCCTATGAGGTCGCCGAAGAAATGAGCGGCGGCACGCTGGCCGATCTGGGCATTGCCATGCATGACGTCGAGGCGATCAGGCACGTCGTGGACGAGCTGGGCCGCGCGCTGCATGCGTTTTCCGAAGTCGGGCTGCGGCATCGCGATCTGCGGCCGGCGACCCTGCTGGTGCGCAGCCGCGATCCGCTGGACCTGGTCATCAGCGGCTTCGGCTCGGCGCGCCTGTCGGAGTTCGACCTGGACATCGTCTCGCCGCTGGAAACGACGCGCTACATGGCGCCCGAGGCCATCGCGGGCGGCGTGGCGGCGGCGTCGGACTGGTGGAGCCTGGGCATGATCCTGCTGGAACAGCTTACCCACGGCCGCTGCTTCGAAGGCATCAACCCGCACGCCTTCCTGATTCACGTGCTGGCCAACGGCGTGGCGCTGCCCGATGACCTGGAGCCCTCGTTGCACCTGCTGCTGCGGGGCCTGCTGGCCCGCGACCGCCACGAACGCTGGCAGTGGCCGCAGGTAAAGGCTTGGTTGGACGGCGCGCCGGTGGCAGCGCCTTCGGCCAGCGCCACGGAAGCCGATGCCGCGGAAGGCGCCACCATTGTCCTGGGCCAGCGACAGTTCCGCCGGCCCGCGGTGTTCGCCCTGGCGGCCGCGGAACGTGAAAACTGGGACGAGGCCCGCGACCACCTGAACCGCGGCGTGGTGCTGACCTGGGCCGAACAGGCGGGCGCTGGCGCCAGGACGCTGGCGGGATTGCGGCAGGCCATGCAGCTTGAGGGCGTCGACGATGACGGTCGTTTGATGGTTGCGCTGAAGCTGCTGAATCCCGACATGCCGCTGATCCTGCGGGGCGACATCGTCACGCCCGGCTGGCTGTTGCAGAACCCGCTGGAGGGCTACGACCTGGTGACCGGGCCGATCCCGGATTTCCTGGCCAAGCTGGATACGGAAAGCTGGATTTCCCGGATGCGCACGCGCGCGGAACAGGTGCGGCAACGCGCGCGCAATCTGGACATCCAGCTCGATGAGGACATGGTCCGCGTCGCCGTGTTGTCGACCTCGCGCGCCTTGTTGGCGGCGCAGTGGGAAGAGCGGCGGCTGCTGCTGCCGGATTCCGAGCACCCGGGCCTGTTGTCGCTGTCCGAGCGGCGCACCTTCAGCGAAGAGGACCTGATTGTCCTCTTGAGCGCCTCGATTTCGCAGTTCCGCTCGGTCGAGGAAATCCTCGACCAGGCGGCCGGCGCGGCGCAGCGCGAGAGCATCCTGCTGTTCGAGCGTGATGCCGCGCGCGCCTTGCTGGCGCTGTCCCGGGCCGATCTGTTCCGCGCCGTGGACGAGCGGATCGCCGGGTTTGCGCGCACCGGCAACCAGGCGCTGGACGACTGGGCGGACGAGTTCCGCCTGGAGCGCCGTCTGCCCCTGCACGAAGCGCTGGTCCTGCTGGCGGTGCCGTCCGAGCAATGGCTGGAGCCGCAGAAGCAGCAGTACGTGGCGCAAGTGCTGGATTTCTTCGAGAAGAAAGTCGCGACCACCGTGTTGCGCGGTCCCCTGGTGCGGATGGGCATAGGAAAGACCACGGCCCGGGTCGATTTGCGCGAGTTGAACGGCGACCGGGTTTCCAGCAGCGCCTTGCTGGATCATCTGGTGGGACGCAATGCCCAGTCGGTGACGGTGGACCCCGCCGTGCTCGGCGCGGCGCCCATGCTGGATAACCGCCTGCACGCGCTGTACCGCCAGACCTCGCTCTATAAGCGTGACACCGGGATAGATGGCCTGTACCTGGGCTTCCCGTTCCTGCTGTACCGCGAGCATCGTGCCACGGTCCGTCCTCGCATCGCGCCGGTGCTGCTGTGGCCCGCCAAGCTGCTGATGGAAGCGGGCGCGCGCGGACAGGTCGCGGTGGCCTTCGACGGCGAGCGCGAGGAAGTGCGCCTCAACCCGGCGCTGGAAGGACTGCTGGGCCGCGAGGCGGTCAAGGCCTGGCGGGCGGCCGCCGACGACGTGCTGGGGCGGTCGGCGTTGAAGGCGGGCGACGTGGTTGACGCCTTCGGCCTGCTGGCCGACGTGACCAGCCGCCAGCTTGGCGCCTTGCCGCCGCTGTCCCTGGAGATGCCCGCCGGCAGCGCCCGGATCGCCTGCGCGGCGGTGCTGTTCCATGTGGACTTCGCGGGCCAGGCCATCGGCGAGGACCTGCGCCAGCTCAAGCAGTTGTCGCCGTCGGGCACGGCGCTTGAATCCATGCTGCGGTTGAAGGACAAATCGGCTTACGGAGCGCCGGTGGCGGAGTCGGCCGAGATCGACCGCTACCTGACGGTGGCGAGCGACCCCTCGCAAGAGGCCGCCATCCTCCAGGCGCGGCAGGAGCCGGGCCTGCTGGTGGAAGGGCCGCCGGGGACCGGCAAGAGCCAGACCATCGTCAACATGGTCGCCGACTCGATCGGACGCGGCCAGAGCCTCCTGATCATCTGCCAGAAGCATGCGGCGCTGGATGTGGTCCACAAGCGCCTGGTGGCGGAAGGCCTGGGCGATCGCGTCGTGATGCTCAACGACGTGAACAAGGACCGGGAGCCGACCATACGCGCCGTGCGCGAACAGCTGGACGCGATCCTGCGCGGCACGGCTTTCGATCACAGCTGGATACGGCAGCGCGAGCGCATGGCGGCCAGGATCGAGTCGCTGGAAGGCGAGCTGGACCGCCAGCACGCGGCGCTGCATCAGGTCGACGCGCAGACGGGGCTGAGTTTTCGCGGCCTGCTGGGCGAGTTGATCCAGCTCGAAGCCGGAACGCCGCCCGTCAGCGTCCCGCAGCTGCGCGGCAAGCTGGCCGCGCTGGATATCTCGGCCTTGGCCACGCTGGAAGAGCAGTGCGCGCCGCTGACGCGCTATTGGCTGCCGGCGAAATTCGAAGGCAGCGCGCTGTCGCAGCTCCAGTCGTTTGCGACGGATGCGGCGACGCTGGACGGCTTCAACGCGCTGTACGCCGCGTTCCGCGAAGCGGAGCGTCTGCGCGTTGAGACGCTGGCCGCGCATCCGGCGCGTTTCGATATCGACGATCCCGTGCCCTACCACGCCTGGCTGGACGTCCATGCCAGCCGCCTGGTGGCTTTGGACGACACGCAACGCAAACGCTTGGCGCAATGGTTGCCTCTATTCCGGCCCGCCGGAAACCCGGACGCCGAAGGGCAGCGCCTGTACGCGGCCCTGGCTGCGCTGCATCGCGAGCTGGCGTCGCGCGCTACCGGCGATCACGATCCCGCGCTGTCGCCCGCCGTGGCCCGCCTGAGCGATCAGGAACTGGATCGCCTGGCGGGCAAGGCCGCCTTGGCGACGCGGATGCCCACCTTCTGGTCGCGCCTGAATCCGCTGAGCTATCTGCGCCGCGCCAGCCTGATGACTTTCCTGAAGTCCGCGGGCGCTGCCCAGGATGATGCTGGCCTGCGCAGGCTGCTGGCGGTGAGCCGGCTGGAGCAGGGCCTGCGGCCACTGCGCGCCGACCTCAATCGCATGAGCCGTGAACTGGGCCTGGATGCGGTGTCCCCGGACGAGGTGCAGGGCCTGGCGGACGCTTGCTTCACGCGCCTACGTCAGCTTGAAGAAATCCGCGAACTCGCCCAGCATCTTTCAGCCGCGCCGCGCGGCGACGAATTCGAATCCGCGGTCATGACGGGGAACCGCGAGCCGGTCGAGCAATTGATCGACGGCTTCGAGGCGGCATTCGTGCGCCACAACGCCCGCCAGCACAGCCAGGGAGCCCTGGCCGTGCTGGAGGAATTCCTGTCGCCGGAACTGGCCGCGGGCTGCCGCCAGGCCATCGCACAGAACATCAGCTATCAGGCGCCTTTGAACCGGATCGGCGATGCCTTGCCGACCCTGGCCGCCTATCAGCAGTTCCGGACCCGCGCGCGTCATCTGGGCGACGCCGCGCTGGAAGTGTTCGCGATCCTGCGCGGCCATGAGGAAGCGCTGGCGCAGGTGCCCGCCGCTGATCTGGACGAGGCGGTGCGCCGCCTGATCAATCGCGAGGCGCGGCTGGGCTGGAAGCGCCGCATGGAACAGGACAATCCGGAGCTGTTGCTGGACCAGACCGAGACGGAGGCCAAGGTCCGTGCGCTGGCCGAGGCGGACCAGAAGATGCGCGAGCTCAACCGCGAGGTGTTGCGCAACGGCATAGACCGTTCGCGCCTGGGCACGGCGCGCGCCTGGGAAGACGTGACGCGCCTGACCGGCCGGCGTTCGCGGCGCTTGCGCGAGTTCATCGAATTGGGCTCGGATCTGGGCCTGATGGCATTGCGGCCGGTCTGGCTGATGAATCCGGACGTGGCCAGCCGCGTGTTGCCTTTGAAGCCGGGCCTATTCGACGCGGTCGTCTATGACGAAGCCTCGCAGATGCCGGTCGAATACGCCATTCCGACCTTGTTCCGGGGCAGTCTTTCGATCGTCAGCGGCGACGAGAAGCAGATGCCGCCCACGGCCTTCTTCTCCAGCCGCGCGGAAAGCGACGAGGCCGAGGTCTACGACGGCGAACAGCCCGACGAAGCCGCGACGGAAGACGAGCGCGAGCGTTTCGAAGACACCTGGAACCGGCGCGAGATCAAGGATTGTCCGGACTTGCTGCAGTTGGCGCGCAGCGCCTTGCCGGTATCGACCCTGCAGATCCACTACCGCTCGGCCTATCGCGAGTTGATCGGCTATTCGAACGCGGCCTTCTACGAGAACAACCTCAGCGTGCCGGTGCGCCATCCCGACGCCACGGTGCGCGAGGTCCGGCCGCTGGAGCTGATCCAGGTGGATGGCTTGTACGAACAGCAGACCAACAGCGCCGAAGCGGACCGCGTGGTCGATTACCTGGCCGGCGTCTGGCGGCAGCCGGCCGCGCAACGCCCGTCGCTGGGCGTGGTTACCTTCAACCGCAAACAGGCCGATCTCATCCAGGAGCGGCTGGAATTGCGCGCCGAAGCCGACGCGGCTTTCCGTGATGCCTACCGCGCGGAGCTGGAGCGGATGGACCGCGGCGAGGACATGGGGACCTTCGTCAAGAACGTGGAGAACGTGCAGGGCGACGAGCGCGACATCATCGTGTTTTCGACCACCTTCGGCCGCAATGGACAGGGCACGTTCCGGCGCCTGTTCGGCGTGCTGGGCCAGCGAGGCGGCGAGCGGCGCCTGAACGTGGCCGTGACGCGGGCCCGCCAGAAGGTGGTGCTGGTCACGTCCATGCCGATACGCGAGATCTCCGACATGCTGACCACGCAGCGCCGCCCGGCCGCGCCGCGCGACTATCTGCAGGGCTATATGGAGTACGCGCGCGCCATGTCCAATGGCGAGCTGGCCGCGGGCCGCGCCCTGATGGGGCGGATGGGCAGCGAACGCGCGCATGCCAGGACGCGGCAGGGAGAGGCCGCCGATGGTTTCGCGGCCGACGTGCTCGCCTATCTGAAGACGCTGGGCGTTACGCCCGTGCCGGCGCAGGAAGGCGATGCCTTCGGCATGGATTTCGCCATCGCCGACCCCGAGACCGGGCTGTATGCGCTGGGCATCGAATGCGATGCGCCGCGTCATCCGCTTCTGATGCGAGCCAGGGCGCGCGAAATCTGGCGTCCGTCGGTGCTGGGACGCGCGATTCCAAGACTGCATCGCGTGTCCTCGCAGGCCTGGTATCAGGATCCCGAGGCCGAGCGCGCGCGGCTGAAGACGGCAGTCGAACTTGCGATGGTTCAGGAGGTGGCGGCATGAGTGGCCCGAAGGTAGTGGTGCTGGTTACGCGAGAGCAGATGCTGGAGATCGCGGACGGCCTGTTGAAGCGCCTGGACAAGGCCATCGCCGCCTGGATCACCGAGGGCCAAGGTTGCGGCATGCTGTCGGACGATGAAATCGCGGCGACCTGGCGGCGGCGAGCGGCGCTGGCCGCGCTGGTTGAAACCAGCGAACTGGTGCGGTTGGAGAAGGGCGTGCCGGATGAGATTGCCTTCCTCAGGGCTGACACGGCGAGGCGGCAACAGGCGGCAGCCGACAAGGCGGAGCAAGCCGCCCGGCGCCAGCGCCACACTCGCCATGGCGCGGCGACCGTGCTGGGTGCGCTCGAAGCGAAGGGCATCGCAGTTCCGGCGGAACTGGGCGCATCGCTGACGCGCATGCGCGATGGCCAGCTGCTGGATGACGCCGATGCCGTGTTGGCCCGGGCATTCGGGTTGTTGACGCCCGAGGCCGCGAAAACGCTCAGCGCCGCGCAGGAGAGCTTGGCCCGCGCCCTGGGTTCCGCTGAACCGGTCATGGAGCTGCAAGCCTGGAAAGCGGCTAATGCCGCGCTGGACCGGGATCCGGCGATTGCCCGGCTGGACCGCCATATCGGCGAGGCCGGCGTCCATCTGGGGCAGGCCGAGGCGGCTGGATACGCGACCAGGCTGGTGGCGGTGGAACAGGAAGCGAACGATGCCCGCCGCAGGCTCCTGCTGGACAGCTTGACCCTGGATCTGGCTGCCGCGATCGACGCGGCCCGCAAGCAGCGCGCGGCCCGCCAGGCGCTGGACGAACTGGGCGCCGAGATGAGCGCCTACGCGACGTCCGAAGCGGCGGCCTTCGTCGAGCAAGTCGCGCAGCTGGACCCGGCAGCCGCCACGCCAGCCGTGATGGCGCTGGTCGAGTCCGGGCAAGCGCTGCTTGCACAGGTCCAGCAACAACAGGCGGCCGCCGCCCGCCGCCGCGCGATCCTGGGCGGCCTGGCGAAATTGGGCTATGAGGTCCACGAAGGCATGGAAACGGCCTGGGCCGATGACGGCCGCGTGGTGGTCAAGAAATCCTCGGTGCCCGACTACGGCGTCGAAGTCGGCGGCCAGACCGGCCGCATGCAGGTGCGCGTGGTGTCCACCGACGCGAACCGCGACGTGTCGCGCGACCGGGACGTCGAGTCCATGTGGTGCGGCGAATTCGGCCAGCTGCAGGACCTGCTGGCCGCGCAGGGCGACGAGCTGCGGATAGAACGCGCGCTCGGCGTGGGCGCCGTGCCGCTCAAGGTGGTGGCCGAAACGGAAGGAATGCAAGGCAGCGCGAGTCTGGCTCGCGGTATGAGGTAGGCGTTTGAGGGGCTGCCTGATCTGATACCCATTCAGTATCAAAACTGAAATTCTTAATATTAGACAGCCCCATCATGCACGCATAAAGTCATCCGCTGGACCCCAAGGCCAGGACCGCCGTCTAGAGCGGCCGGCCATCCACCTAAGGAGACTTCCATGCTGCATCGCAGACAAATGCTGACGGCCATGCTGGCCGTTGCGCTGCTTGGCGCCGCCGGCCATCAGGCCGCCGCGCATGCCGACACCTTTCCTTCGCGGCCGATCAAGTTCGTCGTGCCGTTCGGCCCGGGCAGCGGCACCGATACCTCGGCGCGCTATTTCGCCCGCCAGTTGCAGGAATTGACGGGACAGCCGGTGGTGGTGGAGAACAAGCCGGGTGCCAATGGCTTCATCGCGGTGAAGAACGTGCTGTCAGCGCCGGCGGACGGCTACACGGTGTTCATCGGCAGCAATTCGACGCTGGCGGTCAATGCGGCGCTGTTCAAGGCGCTGCCCTACGATCCCGTCAAGGATTTCGCGCCGCTGACCATGATGATGCGTTCGCCAGCCATGCTGGCCGTCAGCCCGCAGGCGCCCTATGGCACCCTGAAGGACCTGATCGCCTATGCCCAGGCCAATCCCGGCAAGGTGAACTTCGGCGCGGGATCGGCGGGCTACCAGCTGATGGGCGAATTGCTGAACGACAGCGCCAGCCTGAAGACGGTGCACGTGCCGTTCAAGGGCGCCAGCGAAGCCATCACGGCCGTGGCCTCGGGCACGGTGGACTACACCTTCGCCGAGGTGACGGCGGTGCAGGAACTGGCCAAGGACGGCCGGGTGAAGGTGGTGGCGGTGGCCTCGGACCAGCGTGTCGGGACCTCGCCCGACGTGCCGACCGCGAGCGAAGCCGGGCTGCCTGGGTTCGAGGCCTACACCTGGGTCGGCGCGATGGTCAGCGCCAAGACGCCGGCCGAGCAGACCGAACGCCTGGCGGAACTCTTCACCCGCATTTCGAAGATGCCCGAAACCCGCGCCTTCTATGAACGCCTGGGCGCCACGCCGATGACGGGCGGCCCCGCGCAGATGCACGAGTTCCAGCAGAAGGAGATCGCGCTATGGCAGCGCATCGTCAAGAAAGCCAACGTTCCCCAACAATGACGGAAGAGGCGTCCATGACGGCACCAGCCCTGCGGAATGTGAAGGTGCTTGACCTGTCGCGCGTGCTGGCCGGCCCTTGGGCCGCCCAGACGCTGGGCGACCTGGGCGCTGAAGTGATCAAGGTGGAGCGGCCGGGCACGGGCGACGACACCCGTGCCTGGGGGCCGCCCTACGTGACCGATGCTGCGGGACAGCCCACGGGCGAGTCGGCCTACTACATGTGCGCCAACCGCAACAAGCAGTCGGTCAGCATCGATTTCACCAAGCCGGAAGGGCAGGAGCTGGTGCGGCGCCTGGCACGGCAATGCGACGTGCTGATCGAGAACTTCAAGACCGGTGGCCTGGCGCAGTACGGCCTGGACTATGCCTCGTTGCGCGAGCTGAATCCCCGGCTGGTGTATTGCTCCGTCACCGGCTTTGGCCAGGATGGCCCCTATGCGCACCGCGCCGGCTACGACTTCCTGATTCAAGGCATGGGCGGTCTGATGAGCATTACCGGCCTGCCGGACGGCGTGCCCGGAGGAGGTCCCATGAAGGTGGGCGTGGCGCTGACCGACATCCTGACGGGGCTGTACGCCAGCACCGCCATCCTGGCTGCGCTGCAGGCGCGCGAGCACACCGGGCGCGGCCAGCATATCGACCTGGCCCTGCTCGACGTGGGCGTGGCCTGCCTGGGCAACCAGGCGATGAACTATCTGTACAGCCAGCAGGCCCCGCAACGCATGGGCAATGCCCATCCCAACACGCTGCCATATCAGGACTTCCCGACGGCGGACGGCCACATGATCCTGGCGGTCGGCAACGACGGCCAGTTCGCGCGGCTATGCGCCGCGATAGACCGGCCGCAATGGGCCCAGGACGAGCGGTTCGCGCGCAACGCGGCGCGGATCGCGCATCGGGATGAACTGATCGAAGGCCTGCGCGCCATCACCGTGACCCGCAGCACGCGCGAGTGGATCGCCTTGCTGGAGCAGCACGGCGTGCCTTGCGGGCCCATCAACACCATCGCGGACGTGTTCGAGGATCCGCAGGTCCAGGCGCGCGGACTCAGGATGAGCATGCAGCACCCGCAGGCCGGCGAAGTGCCGCTGGTCGCCAGTCCGATACGTCTGTCGGACACGCCGGTGAGCTACCGCCATGCGCCGCCGCAGCTGGGCCAGCACACCGACGCGATCCTCGCGCGCCATCTGGGCCTGAGCCCGGAAACCCTGCATACGTATCGAGTCAATGGAGTCCTGGGATGACAGCCCTGAATTCACTCGCCTTGCCGCTGACGCGCATTCCGCCCGAGGACGAGGCGTTGCGCCCCGTCGTGCGCGCCTTTCTGCAGGAAGCCGTGCGCGACATGCCGGCGCATCTGCGGGCGCGCTCCTGGGGCGGCTACGACACCGCTTTCAGCCGGCGCATCGGCGAGCGCGGCTGGATCGGCCTGACCCTGCCGCCCGAGTACGGCGGCGGCGGGCGCAGCGCATTCGCGCGCTATGTGCTGGTGGAGGAATTCCTGAACGCCGGCGCACCCGTCGGGTCGCACTGGATTGCGGACCGCCAGAGCGCGCCGCTCATCCTCAAGTACGGCACGGAAGCTCAGAAACGCTTCCATATTCCGCGCATCTGCCGCGGCGAGTCGTTCTTCTGCATAGGCATGAGCGAGCCGAACTCGGGTTCGGACCTGGCCAGCGTGCGCACGCGCGCCGTGCCCAATGAGGGCGGCTGGCTGCTCAATGGGCAGAAGATCTGGACCACCAACGCCCACCACTGCCAATACATGATCGCCCTGGTGCGTACCTCGGGCGCGCCGGAGGACCGGCACAAGGGCCTGTCCCAAGTCATCGTCGACCTGTCCTTGCCAGGCGTGACGGTGCGGCCGATCGAGGACCTGTCGGGCGACAGCCATTTCTGCGAAGTGTTCTTCGACAACGTGCAGCTGGGCTCCGACGCGCTGATCGGCGCCGAAGGGCAGGGCTGGGAGCAGGTGACGGCCGAACTGGCGTTCGAGCGCAGCGGTCCGGAACGGCTGTACTCCAGCATCGTGCTGTTCGATCAGTGGCTGGACTATGCGCGCCTGCCGGCCAATCGCACGTCCTCTGCGCAGCGGCTGGCCGGCAAGGTGCTGGGCCAGTTGACGCCGCTGCGCGCCATGTCGGTATCGGTGCAGGAGAAACTGACGCGCGGCGCCAGCCCCATCGTGGAGGCGGCGCTGGTCAAGGAATTGGGCACCACGCTGGAGCAGATGATCCCGGCCTGGATTGCTGAAGACCTGTACTCGCGCGAGGCCGAGGACATTCCGGTGGAATTGCTGATGACCTTGAAGTACGTGACGGAGGCCTCGCCTTCGTTTTCCTTGCGGGGTGGCACTCGCGAGATCCTGCGCGGCATGATCGCGCGCGGCCTGGGCTTGCGCTGAGGGAGCATGACATGAGCGACAACGATCTGTACGCCGATGCCGCGCGCCAGGTGCTGGCGGACCATTGCACGCCGCAGGCGGTGCGCGACATCGAGGCTGGCGGTGAGTCCGCCGGTCGGCTCTGGCGGCAGCTGGAGGAGGCCGGTCTGGCCGATGCGCTGGTGAGCGAAGACGAAGGCGGTTCCGGGTTGAGCCTGGAGCAGGTGTTCGGCGTGCTGGAGCAGTGCGGCGCGCATGCGTTGCCGTTGCTGCTGGGCGAAACCATGATCGCGCGCGCGCTGCTGCCGGCGCAGCTGCGGCCGGCGGGCAGCATCGCCCTGGCTCGCGGCCAGCAGCAGGAGGACGGCGGCTGGCATTGCGCGCTGGTGCGCGGCGGCCGCATGGCGGACAGCGTGCTGGCGCAGGCGGACGACGCCTGGCGCCTGCTGGATGCCGCGCAGG
Source organism: Achromobacter anxifer (assembly GCF_903652925.1). Taxonomy (GTDB): domain Bacteria; phylum Pseudomonadota; class Gammaproteobacteria; order Burkholderiales; family Burkholderiaceae_B; genus Achromobacter; species Achromobacter anxifer. Next base: position 578,724 of record NZ_CAHLAR010000001.1, read on the forward strand.
CGCGCCGGGAGCCGCAAGCGTTGGCGCTGGACGTCGCCATGCGCTGGGATGCGGCCCAGGTCGCGGCTGCGCCGATCGTGGCGCTGGACGCGGCGATCGACGTCCGCACCTTGCAGGCTTGCGTCGTCGCGCCGCAGATGGCCGGCGCGCTGGGCAGCGTGCTGGAACGCACGCTGCAGTACGCCAACGAACGCCAGCAGTTCGGCAGGCCCATCGGCAAGTTCCAGGCCATCCAGCATCAGTTGGCCGTGATGAGCGAGCACGTTTGCGCCGCGCGCATGGCCGCGCAGCTGGGATGCCATGCCCAGGGCGCGGTCCCGGATCGGCTGCGGGTCGCTGTCGCCAAGGTGCGCTGCAGCGAAGCGGCGCTGGCGGTGGCCGAACTTGCGCATGCGGTGCACGGCGCCATCGGTTTTACCGAGGAGTACGATTTGCAGCTCTACACGCGCCGCCTGCATGCCTGGCGCCAGACGGCGGGCAGCGAAGCCTACTGGCACGACGTGGCGGGAGAGGCGCTATTCGCGCACCATGGTCCGACCCTGGACCTGGTGCGCTTGATTACCGACGTTCCGGCCTGAGCCCGGCTTTCAGGAGATTCTTGCATGGCCTTTCTGCAGATTGAACGCGAGGGCGGCATCGTCGTCGCCACCATGAACCAGCCGGAAACACGCAATGCGCTGACCGGCAATACCGCGATCGAAGAGATCGTGCAGCTGTGCGCCGACATCCGCCAGGACGCGGGCGTGAAGGTGCTGATCCTGACCGCCACCGGGCCGATCTTCAGCTCGGGCGGCAATGTGAAGGACATGCGCCGCTACTTCGACGACGCGCTGACACCCGAGCGCATCTGCGAGGAGTACCGCCAGGGCATCCAGCGCGTTCCGCTGGCACTGCATGGCCTGGACGTGCCGGTGATCTGCGCCGTCAACGGCCCGGCCATCGGCGCCGGCCTGGACATCGCCTGCATGTGCGACATCCGCATCGCCGCGGACACGGCCACGTTCGCCGAGAGCTTCGTGCGCGTCGGCATTGTGCCCGGGGACGGCGGCGCCTGGTTGCTGCCGCGCGCGGTGGGCATGGCCCGCGCAAGCGAAATGGCCTACACGGGCGAGGCCATCAGCGCGCAGGACGCGCTGGCCTGCGGCTTGGTCAGCCGGGTGGTGCCGGCGGCGGATCTGCTGCCAACGGCGAAGACGCTGGCCGCCAAGATCGCTGCCAATCCGGGCGGCGTCATGCGCATGACCAAGCGTCTGCTGCGCGAAGGCCAGCACAGCAGCCTCGCGTCCTTGCTGGAGCTGTCCGCCAGTTATCAGGCGCTGGCTCACAAGACCGCGGAACACCGCGAGGCCGTTACTGCCTTCATTGAAAAGCGCGCGCCGCGGTTTTGAATGGCGGCGCCGCTGATGCGACGTTGCATCGGCAGCGCCGGATTTTGGCATCCGCAGCCTACTGCCCGCCCATATACGTCAGCGCGGAAGCCACCAGCGCCCGCACACCGACGCGCAGTGCGCTTTCATCGATGGCGAACTCCGGCGAATGGTTGGGCGCTCCGCTCTTGTCGCCGTAAGGTGAGGCATTGATGAACCAGAACACCGATGGCACTTTGCCGCTGACGCCATAGGCGCCGAAATCCTCGCTGCCCGTCGACGGCGCCGGCAGTTCCACGGCCTTGCCGGCTCCCGCCGCCGCCTGCCACGCTGGTATCAGTTTTCCGGTCAGGGGCTTGTCGTTGTCGACGACTTCGTAGCCTGTGTATATGTCCACCTTGGAATTCAGGCCGTAGGCTTGCGCGATGTGCTCGGCCCGCGCGCGGATGGCCTCGTGCACGATGCGCTGGTTGCGCGACGATAGCGAGCGCACGGTGCCCGCGAGTTCGGCGTTCTCGGGCAGGATGTTCGGGCGTCGTCCGCTTTGCAGCATGCCTAGGGATAGCACCGTGACGCCGTCGGATTGGTCCACCTTGCTGCTGGTTATGCCTTGCAAGGCCAGCGCCAGTTCGGCGGCGGGGACGAGTGCGGAGTTGGCGGTCCATGGCCTGCCGCCGTGCCCGCCGTTGCCATGCAACGAGATCTCGAAGCGATCGCCGCTGGCCATGGCGGGGCCGGCAAGGTAAGCGATGGTGCCGGACGGGGCACCGGCGCCGATGTGCTGGCCGAACACCACGTCCACTTTGGGATTCACCAGTACGCCTTGGGCAATCATGGCCTTGGCGCCGCTGGGTTCCTTGTCTGGGCCCCATTCTTCGGCGGGCTGGAACAGGAAGACGATGGTGCCCGGAAGCTCCTCGCGCATGGCCGAAAAGGCCTGGGCGGCGCCGAGCAGCATCGCGACGTGCGTGTCGTGGCCGCAGGCGTGGGACACCGATACCTGCTCGCCGCGCCAGGTGGCCTTGGCCTGGGAACGGAACGGCAGGTCGTTGCGTTCCTCGACGGGCAGGGCATCCATGTCGGCGCGCAACGCCACCACGGGCCCGGGCTTGCCGCCCTTGAGCACGGCCTTGATGCCGGTGCGCGCGATCCCGGTTTCGACCGTGATGCCCGGCATGGCGCGCAGGGCGTCGGCGATGTACTTCGCCGTTTCGGTTTCCTGATACGACAACTCCGGGTGCTGATGAATGTGGCGCCGCCACGCGATCACCTCAGGTTCGGTCTTGTCGGCCAGAACGAGGCCGGTCTGCAGCAGGTCCGTGCCGGCGGTGAAGGCGGGCGCCGCCAGGGTCATGCCCAGAGCCAGGCCGAGGCTCGCGGAAAACAGGCGGGGGATCGTGGTCATGCCTTGCTCCAGAAGAACGTTGCATTAGCCCCGTGGAGGGTGTCTAGCGGCGCGTCACCGCGGCGATGGCGCGCGCAACATACTCGATGTTGCAGTCGGTCAAGCCGGCCACGCACAGCCGGCCGGATTTGAGCAGGTAGACGGCGTGTTCCCGGCGCAGCGTGTCGACTTGCGGAGGACTCAGCCGCATATAGCTGAAAAGCCCCTGCTGCTGTTCGACGCAACGCCATGTCTCCGGCTCGCCGGTCAGTTGCGCCAACTCCATGGCCAGGCGGCCACGCAAGCCGGCCAGCCGCGTGCGCATTTGCTCCAGCTCGTCGGCCCAGAGTTGCCGCAGCGCCGGATCGTTCAGGACGGTGGCCACCAGCGCGGCGCCAAATGTGGGCGGGGTGGAGTAATTGCCCCGGATCAGCGACTTGAGCTGGCCGAGGGCGCTGTCCGCCGCGCCTTCATCGCGGCAGATAACGTGCAGCGCGCCGCAACGTTCGCCGTAGAGCGAGAAATTCTTGGAAAAGGAACTGGCGACCAGGCATTCCATACCGGCGCGAGCCATCATCCGGATAGGGGCGGCGTCCGCGTCCAGGCCGCCTCCGAACCCTTGGTAGGCAAGGTCGAAGAAGGGAATCAGCCTCTGCCGCGCAAAGAGCGCGGTGAGAGCGTCCCATTGGTCCGCGGAAAGGTCCACGCCGGTCGGGTTATGGCAACTGGCGTGCAGCACGACGATGGAACCGGCAGGCAGCGCCTGCAGGGCGGCCTGCATCTGCGCGAAGCGCACGGTGGCCGTCGCGGGGTCGTAGTAGGGATACTCGTGCACCGCGAAGCCCGCCTGGCGAAAGATCTGGCCGTGGTTCTCCCAGGTCGGATCGCTGACCCAGACCTCGGCCTCGGGGCAGGTGCGGCGCAGCAGGTCTGCGCCCAGTTTCAACGCGCCCGTGCCGCCGACGCTTTGCACGGTCACGATCCGTTCCGGTTCCGCGCTGTCCGTCCCGAACACCAACGATCTCGCGGCGTTGCGGTAGGGCGCCGATCCCGGGATGGGCAGGTAGGGATGCGGCTTGCCTGCCTGCAGCAGCATGTCGCTGGCCTGGCGCACGGCGCGCATTACCGGGATGCTGCCGTCCTCGGCGAAGTAGGTGCCGATGCTGAGACTGACTTTGTGGGGCGCGGGATCATTCTGGAAAGCTTCAACCAGCGCGAAGATCGCATCGCCGGCCTCGGCCGGCTGGGGAGAGAAAAGGGACTGCATGGAACTGCCTCATGGATGGGATGGCGGCCATGGCCAGGCCGGGATGTCAGCGCGACGGCTGTATTTGCACCGCCAAGGTGCCGATGCCTTCGATCGTCGCGCTGATTTCATCGCCGATCTTCAGGAAAGTGCCTTGTGGCGCGCCGACGCCGGCGGGCGTGCCGGTCAACACCAGGTCGCCGGGCTCCAGTGTCATGATGCGGCTCAGGGTCGCCAGCTGTTCGCGGATGTCGAAGACCATTCCGCTCGTGCGCGCGTCCTGCTTGAGCTGGCCGTTGACGCTGAGCTTCATCCCCAGGTCCATGGGGTCGCGGATGAAGGCGGCGGGTACCAGCCGCGGTCCGAGCGGGCAACTGGTGTCGTGCGCCTTGCCGGCCACCCAGTCCAGCTTGTAGAAGGTGTCGGGAGCCTTGTTGAGGTCGCGGGCCGACATGTCCACGGCAACGGTGTACGCCGCCACATGGTCCAGCGCTTCCTCCGGGCTGAGGTTCCGGGCGGTTTTGCCGATGACGAGCGCCAGTTCGATTTCCCAATCCAGGCGCTCGCAGGCGATGGGCATGCGCACCGTGGGGCCTTCGCCGACCACGGCCTGCCGCGGCGGCTTGAAGAAAAAGAACAGCCGCTGCGCCGACTTGTCGGCCGCGTTCGGCACGTTCATTTCCGCTAGGTGGTCGTGATAGTTCGCGCCGGCGCAGAGCACCTTGCCTGGATACTGCAGCGGAGCCAGGTGGCGGACCGGCTCGGCGATTTCGTGGCCGGCCAGCGCCGCGCGGCGAGCGGCCGCCTGTTCAAGCAAGGCCAGCGAACCCGGCCAGTCATCGAACAGATTCCGTACCGATGTGTCCAGGGCTGGCAGATCCAGCGCCCGGGCGCAGGCGGCCAAGGGATAGTGCTTGCCTTCGAGTTCCAGGCAGGCGACGGGACGCGAATCCACGTCCAGGGTAGTCAGAGCGAACATGGGTGATGATCCTGCGGGATTGAGTAAAAGACGGCGGCCGGATTCAATCGGCCACGAAGCCGGATTGGGCCACGGTGTCGCGCCATTGTTCGAACTGCTCGCGCGCCAGCGCATCGACTTTCTGCGGCGGTCCGCCGGCAGGTCGCATGCCCAGTTCGGCGATGCGGGCAGCCACGTCGGGGAGGGCAAGGATATCGGTCACCGCCGCGTTCAATTTGCCGATGACAGGCTCCGGGGTGCCGGCCGGTACATAGAGCCCAGCCCAGCCCGAGGTCTCCAGGTCGCCCAGGCCCAGTTCGCGCATGGTCGGCGTCTGAGGCAAGGCGGGTTCGCGTTGGGCGCTGAACGTCGCGAGCGTGCGCAGCTTGCCTGCCTGCGCCAGTGGCACCACTTCGCCAGCGTCCATCACGATGGCGTTGATATGGCCGCCCAGCAACGCGGTGACGGCGTCCTTGCCGCCCTTGAAGGCGACGTGCTCCAGCGGCGTGCCCAGGCGCTTGGCCAGCGATACGCCCAGAAAATGCTGCAGGCTGCCGGTGCCCGAGGTGCCGTAGAACGTCTTGTCGGGGTTCTGCCTGGCCCAGGCGCGGAATTCCTCGAACGAGGTGATGGGCGAATCGGCGGCCACGGCGAGCACGATGTCCCAGCTCACCAGCTGGGTTACGGGCTTCAGGTCGGTGAATGGCGCATAGCTGAGTTGCCGGAACAGATGCGGGTAGAGAAAGATGGCCACGCCGGGCGCCACCAACAGCGTGTTGCCGTCCGGGGCCGCGCCCTTGACCGCTTGAACGGCGATGCGCGTTTGCGCGCCAGGGCGGTTTTCAACCACCACTGGCCGATCCAGCCGACTGGGCAGTTTCTCCGCCACGATCCGGGCGATGCTGTCGAACGAGCCGCCCGCGGGCAGGCCGACAACCAGCTTGGCGGGCTGTTGCTGCGCATGGCTGGCCGTCGCCGCAAGCATGCTTGCCAACGCCAGGAACTTGAGGCGGGAAATCAGGGAGCATCGGCGGGGCGAGCCGCAATTTTCCTTGCGGATGGCGGACTGCGGACGAGCCGGATCAGGCTGCGCGGTGCCAGCGTCAGGCATGGCTATCTTCATTTTGTCTCCACGGTCTTTTTATTGGAATCGACCCTGGCGGTGATTTTAGGCGGATGGTGAAAACCGTCTAATGAAGATAAATCATCTGGTGAAAGCTAAATGGAATTCATGTGCGGAAGCCCTGCCGCAGCCGCCCAGACCTCGACCCGGTTGCGTCCCGCGTTCTTCGCCTGGTACAGGGCCTGGTCGGCCTTGGCCATCACCTGTTCCACGTCAGGGTCGTCGGACGGCCACAGCGCGACGCCGATGGACACCGTGATGTGTCCCGCCGCCTGCGGCATGGCGTGGCCGGCCGTTGCCGCCCTGATGCGCTCGGCGACCTTTTCGGCGGTGTCGCGCGAGGCGTCCGGCATCAGGACCAGGAACTCTTCGCCGCCGACGCGGCACGGCGCGTCTTCCGTCCGTACGCTGGCCCTGAGGATCGCGGCCAGCGCGATCAGGACCTGGTCTCCGACCGCATGCCCGAAGGTGTCGTTGACGCGCTTGAAGTGGTCCAGGTCCAGCGCCAGCGCCGCGAACGGCTGTAGCGTCTGCTGCTGGCGCGCGACCGCCAGCGCCAGGCCTCTGCGGTTGAAAAGGCCGGTCATGGGGTCGGTGATGGTGTCGGAGTTCAGCTTGTCGATGCGCCGGGTCTGGGAACTCTGGCTGGTCGTCACGGCATTCCTGAGGCGCGCCGCTTCGTAGTACCAGCCTTTGATCTTGCCGAGGTCGCTGGCGGAAGCGTCGGGCTGGTCCCGTTCAATGACCTGCGCCAGTTCCTCTAGGGGCCGGGAAATCCAGCGGCCCAACAGGTAGATCGCCAGGAACATGATCAGGCCCAGGGGCAAGGCGTAGAGCACGACCCGGCTCGTCAGGCTTTGCAGGGGGCGCAGCGTTTCGTCCAGCGGCCGTTGCGCCACTACGCCCCAGCCGCCGTGCTTGAGCGCGGCGTAGCCGGCCAGCATGTGATTGCCCAGGGTGTTGACCACGGGCATTGCGCCGGTCTCGCCGCGCAGCAGGGCGTCGACGGCCGCGTTGCTCTTTTCGCTGGTGCCGATGCGTTCCTTGTCCTTGTGGTAGATGATGGTCCCCGTGCCGTCGACGACATAGAGATAGGAGCCGTCGCGGTAGAAGTGTTCTCCCACCAGCTTGTCGAATTCGTTGCCTTGCCGCAGCGGCATGGCGGTGATGATCGTGCCGGCATAGGCGCCATGCGCGTCGGTGTAGGGTTCGGAAAAGGCCAGGACGAGCTTCCCCGCCATGCCTATGTAGGGCGTCGATATCTGGCCCTTCATGCGTTGGGGGCCGGACGCCAGTTGTTGCCGCACCAGCGTCTTGCCGTCGAAGCCGAGGTTGGGCGGCGCGGTGGCCAGGATGGTGCCATTCTTGTCGGTGATGGCCGCGGTCATGACGCCGTCGGCTTGATGGACCAGGCGCGCCAGCTCGTCTTCCAGCGCCGTCTTCGATCCCTGCAGGTGCGGCGCCCGCTCGGCGGAAAGGATCAGCTGCCGCTGTATGGATTCGATGTACAGGTCGGTGACTTCGGCCAGCTTGACCGCATAGGCCCTGTTGGCCTCGAGCGTGTTGGCGATCAGTTGTTCGCGCTGGACCAGATAGGCCGCGTAGAGCGTATTGACGAAGGCGATCAACCCGCTCGCCAGCGCCAGCACGGTGACGAGCCGGCGCAACTTCAGTCTGGGCATTGCAGCAGTGGCCAAGGCGAAGCTCCTTCAACAACGCTTCTGATCGGTGAATCGGGGCCCTTCGCGCCGGGCCGTGCCTGTTCGGCGCGCGTATGGAGCTTGCAGTTTTGCGGCAAGCCTGCGTCAAGTCAAGATGCCGGACCTGGCGACGTTTGGTCGAGGCAATTCCACGTTTCGTCGAAAAAAACGTGATCTCTCGCGGGCTCTGGAAAAAAATCGATCCGTTTTCGATTTGAGCCGATACAGCCGGGCCGGCGCGGGCGGGCCCAGGTTGCCAGCAAGGGATGAAACATGAAGAAGCCGACGAGCCGCAAGGCGGCGCGCAACTACACGCTTGCCGCATTCGGACAACCAACGCGTGCGATATGGCCCCAGCTGGGCTGGCTGCCGTCGATGTCGGCCACCGCCATCGGCCTGCTACTGGCACAGCCGGCGATGGCCGACATCACCTGTCCGCCGCCCAGCTCTTCCACGTCCGCCTCGTGCACCGTCTATTCCGACCAGAGCGGCAACGTGATCGTCGACTACACGGCGAATGCGGGCAGCGGTACCGGCGACGGCGGCTATGGCGGCAATTACCTGGTGGACAACGACGGCATGCTGGGGCCCAATCCGCCGCAATCGCCGTTGTTCGTGCGCCTGAAGGGCGGGGCGGGGTCGCCCGACGGCAATAGCGGCGGCACGGCTGGCGGCAATGGCGGCTACATCATCATCTCCAGCACCGGCTCCTCGTACATCAACGGCACGCCCGCGGAAACGGCGCAAGGCACGGCCCCGGGGATCTGGGACGACGCCAGCGCGCAGTTCGGCATCTATGGTGCGTCGGTGGGCGGCGTGGGCGGGACGCCGCCGGATGCGGTCCTGGGCGGCGGCAATGGCGGCCGGGGGGGCGATGGTTCGCTCGTCAGCATCGGTAACGCCGGGGAGGTGCAGGTGGTGAGCTTGCCCTATGGCGGCGTGGGCATCTACGGCGCGAGCATAGGCGGCGCGGGCGGCAACCAGGACAACATTGCCGGCAGCGATCAGGTGGGCGGCCACGGCGGCGACAGCAATGCCGCCAACATTACGAATACCGCAAGCGTCAGCGTATCTTCCAACAAGGCGGGCCGCTATGCCTGGGGCATAGGCGCGGAGTCCATTGCGGGCGACGGTGGCGTCTACAACGGCAAGGGCGGCACGGCGGGCGCGGCCAACACCGCCAACGTCACGATGATCACGAACAGCGGCAATGTGCAGGTCTCCGCGGATCTGCCGGGCGGCTCCACCAGTAATGCCTTTATCAACGGCGTGCGCGGCCTGTACGCCGCCAGCCAGGGCGGCGCGGGCTATACCTCCAGCGACGGCAGCGACGACGGCGGCGATGGCGGCGGCTTCAGCGCGGTCGCGGTCTTCAACCAGGGCAAGGTATCGGTCTCCAGCAATTCGGTCCCGCAGCCGGCCAGCCTCGCGGGGCTGTCGGGCGGCATCGTGGTGATCGGCCGGGGCGGCAATGGCGGCAAAGGCCCGCAGACCATCGTCGGCAGCAACGGCAGGGTGGGCGGCAAGGGCGGCTCGACCTCCATGACAGCCACCGTCGCGCTGAGCGACGGATCGTCGGTTGCCACCACCGGCGATTACCTGCCTGGCGTAAGCGTGGTCAGCGTGGGCGGCAATGGGGGCGCCGGTCGCGAAGACAGCGACGGCGCCAACGGCGGCAACGGCGGCACGGTGCAGGTCAGCATGGATGGCAGCGCCAGCATTTCGACTTCCGGCACGCAGTCCCACGGGATCGCCGCGCGCAGCTACGGCGGCACGGGTGGCGGCGTGGAGACCAGCAGCGGCGTGGTGGATTTCCGGCCGGAGAATGCCGGCGTCGGCGGAGCGGGCGGCACGGTCAACGTGACCACGGGCGACGCTTCCAGCGGCAGCGCGGGCGGCAAGATCCAGACCCAGGGCGGCTATGCGATCGGGATCCTGGGCCAATCGATGGGCGGGATCGGCGGTACCACCACCGACAGCTTCGAGCTGTTTGGCAACGCAGGAGCCGATGCCGGCAACGGCGGCGCCAGCGGCACGGTCAACATCGATAGCCGCAGTTCCATCTCGACCATCGGGGTCTCGTCCCACGGCATCGTGGCGCAAGCCATCGGCGGCGGGGGCGGCACGGCGGGCGCCAGCGGCGGCATCATCGCGGTGGGCGGCGGCGGCGGCAGCGCGGTCGCCGGCGGCACCGCGATGGCCACGCAGAACGGCCTCTTGAGCACCAGCGGCTCCGCGGCCATGGGCATGGTCGTGCAGTCGATAGGCGGGGGCGGCGGCGATGGCGGCAGCGCCAATGGCGTGGCGGTGGTGGGTGGCACGGGCGGCGGCGGCGGCGCGGGCGGCCAGGCGACCGCGAACCTGGGCAGCTACTCGGTCCAGACCCAGGGCGACCATGCCTACGGCATCGTGTCGCAGGCGGTCGGCGGCGGCGGCGGCACGGGGGGCGCGGCTTCCGCCTACGACGCCGGCGTGGGCTTCACCATGGCGGTCGCAGTGGGCGGCACGGGAGGCGGTGGCGGCGCCGGCGGCGTGGCGGCCGCCAATGTGACCAACGCCACGGTCTCGACAGGGGGCAGCGACGCGCATGGCGTGATCGTGCAGTCGGTCGGCGGCGGTGGCGGCGCGGGCGGCGCCTCGGTGGCGCAGGCGCTGACCCTGGCCGTGCCCGCCCCCGACGCCTCGTTCGGCGTGGCGGTCAGCTTCGCCGTGGGCGGCTCGGGCGCCAACGGCGGCGCCGGCTCCAGCGCCGTGGCCGTCTTGGACAATGCCACCATCGCGACGCAGGGCGCCAATGCGCAGGGCGTCATCGTGCAATCCATCGGCGGCGGCGGCGGCCTGGGCGGCAGCGCGTCCGCCACGTCCACTGTAATTGGAACCGGCGATTCCATCGGAGGATCGCTGCAGGCGGCATTGGGCGGCAGCGGCGGCTCAGGCAGCCCGGGCGGCGCCGCGTCGCTGACCATGAAGGGCGGCAGCGCCACCACCTGGGGCGACTCCGCCAATGCGATCCTGGTGCAGAGCGTGGGCGGCGGCGGAGGCGCCGGCGGCATAGGCTCGGCCACGGGCCGCAGCGCGGGCACGGCAGCCAACGTCTCGATCACGGCGGGCGTGGGCGGCATAGGCGGGGGCGGCGGCGATGGCGCGGCCGCCAACCTGGCGACGGATGCCGACAGCTGGCTGACCACCCATGGCGACGGCGCGCGCGCCGCGCTGGTGCAATCCATAGGCGGGGGCGGCGGGGCGTCGCAGGGCGGCCAGGTCGGCCTGCAAGTGAGCACCGGGGAAGAAGACGGCAACATCGATTTTTCGGGATCGGTGTCGGTGGGGCGCGGCGGCCTGGCAGGCGGCAACGGCGGCGCGCTGGCGCTCGACAGCGACGGCAAGATCATCACTTACGGCGCCGACGCGGACGGCCTGCTGGCGCAAAGCATAGGCGGCTCGGGCGGCCTGGGCGGCGCGGTCGGCGGCGATAGCGGCGGCTCCAATTCCCTGCCCGAGGTGGACGATGCCGGAACCGGCTACAAGCTGGACGTCTATGTCGGCGGTTCCGGCGGCAAGGGCGGCAATGGCGGCGCCATCGGCAGCAGCAGCGCGCCGGCCAGCCTGGGTGCCTACATCCAGACCTATGGCGACTACGCCGACGCGGCGGTCCTGCAGTCCATCGGCGGCGGCGGCGGAGCGGGCGGCGCGTCCACGGTGTCCTCCAGCGTCTCGACGTCCAGCGTGACGCTGGCCGTGGGCGGCCGGGCAGGCGGCGGCGGTTCGGGGGGCGACATCACGGCCTTCCTGAACGGCAATGGCGGCAACAGCTTCAATACGCAGGGCTATGGCGCGATGGGCCTTGTGCTGCAGTCGGTCGGCGGCGGGGGCGGCACGGCCGGTTCCGGATCGCCGCGGGCCAGCGGCCAGATGTCGCTGGGCGGGCTGGGCGGCGCCGGCCAGACTGGAGGAAACATCACGGTCACCGGCGGCAGCTGGGCCAGCATCCTGACCCAGGGCGACAGCGCTTACGGCATGGTGATGCAATCGATCAGCGGCGGCGGCGGCATCGCGATGGCGGGCAGTTCAGCATCGGCCGCGAATCCAGGCAGCCTGCAGTTCGGCATGACCGCGGGCAACGTCAGCGGAGGCGGCGGCAATGGCGGCGCCATCAATGTCACGACCGGACTGGACCTCAGCACCCATGGCGCCCGGGCCATCGGCGTGATCGCTCAGTCCATCGGCGATGGCGGCGGCATAGCCACCACTGGCGCCGCAAGCGGCGTCGGCTCGATCGGGCTGGGCAGCCGGCGCGCCTCGGGCGACGTCTCGAACGGCGGCAGCGTCACGCTGGACCTGAGTTCCAGCGTGACGACGTATGGCGCGGGCGCGCACGGCATCGTCGCCCAGTCCATCGGCGGCGGCGGGGGCATCGTGGGCGACGTGGCCCAGCCCATCCAGCTGAATCCCGCGGGCTTCGCCACGCCGTCGATTGCCTTCTACGGCGGCGATGGCGGGGCGGTCAGCGTGAAGTACGACGGCTCCCTGCTGACCAATGGCGACCAGGCCTACGGCATCATCGCGCAATCCGTCGGCGGCGGCGGCGGGCTGGCGGGCGGCCCGCAGGGCGGCTTTGCGGGGTCCGTCGGATACGGCGGCGTCGCGGGTCCCGTGTCGGTCACGCAGTCCGGCACCCTGAAGGCGAGCGGCTCGGGCTCGGTCGGCATCTTTGCGCAAAGCGACGGCGGCGACGACGCGCAGGCGGTCAATGTCGTGGTCAACGGCGCCGTGCAGGGCGGGTCGGGCGCCGGCAGCGGCGTCTGGATCGTCGACGGGGCAAGCAACCGCCTGACCGTCAACGCCGGCGCCACGCTGGCCGCGCTGTCGGGCGTGGCGGTGCGCTATGACGGCTGGTCCGGCGTGGCCATCGACAACTACGGCACGCTGTCCGGCAGCGTGCTCTGCTCCAGCACCGGCTCTGGCGGCGGGTGCTCGCTAAGCAACCACGCGGGCGCAACGGCCACCGATGGCGTCACCTATGACGCCAAGGTTGCCAACGAAGGCCTGATCGTGCTGGGCGAGCCGGCCCAGTTCCAGACGCTGACGGTCAGCCGCAGCTTCAGCCAGACCGGCGGCGGCGTGCTGCGCGCCGACGTGGATTTCGACGCCATGCAGTCTTCGCGCATGGTGGTGCAGGGCGACGCCGGCCTGGACGGCGCGGTGGACGCGCGGCCGCGGGCGCTGCTGCCCAACCGCGAGCTCGCCGTCGTGACGGTGCAGGGCAATTCGCAGGGCGCATTGCAAGCCGTCGACAGCCCGGTCTACGACTATCAGACGCGCCAGGTCGGACAGGACACGCGCATCACCGTCGCGTCCGCCGATTTCAATGCGCCGTCCATGGACTTGAAGGCGAACCAGAGCCAGGTGGCGAACCACCTGCAACGCATCTGGAACGCCGGCGGCAACTCGGCGCTGGCGCCGTTGTACGCGCAGCTGGATCTGGCGTCGCGCCAGGGCGCCAGCGCCTATCGCGACAGCGTCGCCAGCCTGTCGCCGGGTGTGACGGTCGCGCCGGCGCTGCAGTCGGCCGTGAACCTGGGGCAATTCACCGGCGCGATGATGTCGTGCCCGACCTTCACGGCGGCGGATGCGCTGACGGGCGAACAGAACTGCTTCTGGGGGCAGGTCAGCGGCCGTTCCACCAGGCAGGACGGCAGCCGCGGCACCTCGGGCTTCGACTACGACACCGTCACGTACCAGTTCGGCGGCCAGCGCGAGATCAGCCCGGGCTGGTTCCTGGGCGGTTCGGCCGCCTACGAGAGCAGCCGCGTGCGCGCCAGCGACGGCAGCGTGCGTGGCAGCGGCGACAGCGGCTACGCCGGCGTGGTGGTGAAGCGCCAGGACGGTCCGTGGGTCTACGCCGCGGCGCTGGGCGGCGGTTACGGCGGATACCGCATGGACCGGAACATCGGCATCGCCGGCTACCAGGAGACCGTGAACAGCCGCCCGGACGTGTACGGGTTCAACGCGCGCCTGCGCGTCGCGCGCAGCTTCGTGCATGGCGACCTGTACGTGAAGCCCTACGTGGACCTGGATTTCAGCTACACGCGCATGCCGGCGTACCAGGAGTCCGGCTCCAATCCGCTGGCGCTGTCGGTCGACAGCAACGACCAGTTCGTCGTGGGCGTGTCGCCCATGATCGAACTGGGCGGCCGCGCGGAACTGAAGAACGGCGCCATGCTGCGCCCGTTCCTGTACGCCGGGGCTTCCATACTTTCGCAGAACGATTGGACCTCCAGCGCCAGATTGCGCGGCGCTCCGGCCGGGACGGGCATGTTTGGCACCTCGCTGCCCATCGATGACCTCGTCGCCCGGCTCGGCGCGGGCCTGCAGGTGATGAAGGCGGGCGGCGTGGATTTCCGCCTGCAGTACGACGGCGTGTTTTCCGAGCATGTGCGCAGCAATAGCGCCACGCTGAAGGTGTCGGTGCCGTTCTGACCGCGTCAGCGTTGCGCCACCGCGCGCCGCAGCCGCTGCGACGCGACCCGGCCCAGCACGACGGGGGCGACGCCGTTGTTGAAGGCCACCTCTGTCTGCGCGCCAGGAAGCTGCGACACATGGGAGATATGTTCCAGATTGATGATGACGGACCGGGACAGGGCGCAGAAGGGCGGGCAGGGCAGTTGCGCGGCCAGGCGCTTGAAGGTGATGTGCATCAGTTCGTTGGCATGGACTGCGCTGCAAAGCAGCACGTAGTCTCCCTGAGCCTGCGCCAGGCTCAGCTCATGGACCTTGATGAGCTTGGTGCCGCTGCGGGTGCGCAGCGCGAGATGGCCGGCGGCGCGTGGACGCAGCCGCGCCAGCGCCTGCGCGAGCCGGTCCGGTCCGACTGGCTTGAGCAGGTAGTCCACGGCGGCAATGTCGAAGGCGCGGGCGGCGTAGTCGCTGTGCGCCGTCACGAAGACGACGGCGGGCGGGGTTTCCAGGCCGTCCAGCAGATCGAAGCCGGTGCCGGTGGTCAGCTCGATATCCAGGAACATGGCGTCCGGGCGATGCTCGCGGATCAGTGTCCGCGCCTGTTCGGGCGTAGCGGCTTCGCCCGCGACATGGACATCGGCCTCGGCTTCGAGCAGCCGGCGCAGGTAGCGTCGCGCCGGGGCTTCATCGTCGACGATCAGCACGCGCAGCATTTTTCTCCCAGGCGCCTTGCAGTGGCGGGTATAGTCGTCCGGTCTGGCACGCGGGTAAATATAAGGCCTGCGCGCCTTCCAGAGAACCCTTTGCATGACGTCAACGAGCGGGCCCGGAGGGCGTGTCCATGAAGC
Source organism: Achromobacter anxifer (assembly GCF_903652925.1). GTDB lineage: Bacteria > Pseudomonadota > Gammaproteobacteria > Burkholderiales > Burkholderiaceae_B > Achromobacter > Achromobacter anxifer. The sequence continues at coordinate 593,809 of NZ_CAHLAR010000001.1, forward strand.
TCACATCCATCAGCCAAGGCTTGAGTCCTGGAGAATCTTCGCTCGGATTCTGGCGGGCCCAGACGCTGGGCTGGCTGTTTCTGGCGATCGTGGGCTTCTTCATCCGGCTGGCGGTATTCGGCAATGCCACGGCGGCCTTCTGGCTGACGGCGGCCCTGGAGCCGCTGGCCTTTGCCCTGACCAGCGGGGCAGCCGTGCTGCACGGACGCCGCTCGGAGCAAGATGATCCGCCGCTGCTGGTCCTGGCCTGCGCGGTGCTGTTCTGCCTGACGGCCTCGGCGCTGTTGGCTTCTATTGCCTACGGGGTCCACAGCCTGTTTCCGCCCGGCACGATCCGGGTCTTGCCGGGCAATCAATACCGGTTGGGCTTTCTCTACTACATGGGCATGCTCTCCATCTGGACGCTGATCTACTTCGGCGTGTCGGCGGAACTGAGCGCGCGCACCGAACGCCTGTCCAAGATGAGGGCTGAAGCGCGCTCCCTGAAGCTGGAACTGGAGCACCTGCAGTTGCAGATAGAGCCTCACTTCCTGTTCAACTCGCTTAACACCATCGTGGCGGAAATCGCGGAGCGTCCCGCCATCGCGGAAGAGATGACCCGCAGCCTGGCCGAATACCTGCGCTATTCGCTCGACAGGCGCGGGCGCGGACTGTCCAGGCTGGAGGAAGAGATCGAGGCCGCGCAGGCCTATGTGCGCATACAGGCGTTGCGCTTCGACAAGCGGCTCGAATGCCGCTGCCACATCGATCCCGCCACGCTGGAAATCAACATCCCGCGCATGACGCTGCAGGGTCTGGTGGAAAACGCCATCAAGCACGGCATGCGCGCCGAACACGAGGATTTTCCGATCTGCATCCGTACGGGGTTGCAAGGAGGCGATCTGGTGATCGAGGTCGACAACCCCGGGCGTCTGCGCGCGCCTTTCGATCTTGCCAACGGGGGCGGCGGCTTGGGGAATCTGTGCCGCCGCCTGGCGCTGCGCTATCCGGACAGGCACGAGTTCCTGCTGGAGCAGCGTGGAGCGATGACTGTTGCTCAAGTCAGGCTCAGGGGCGAGCCTGATTCCGTCTAGCGGACGGCGTCCGTTGCCAATGAAACTGGAGGCGCGGGCTGGAATCGAACCAACCTTTGCGGATTTGCAATCTGCTGCATAGCCACTCTGCCACCGCGCCGTTTATTTTGTCATAGGACATATATAATTATGTTCGAGTGCAGAAAAAAGCGCAAGCGGCAACCCACAGACAGAGGACAGCAATGCAGTTCCAGTTTCCCATCGTCATCATCGACGAGGACTTCCGCTCGGAAAACACCTCCGGCCTGAGCATCCGGGTTCTGGCCGAAGCCATCAAGGCCGAAGGCTTCGACGTGCTGGGAACCACCAGCTACGGCGATCTCAGCCTGTTCGCGCAGCAGCAAAGCCGCGCCAGCGCCTTCATCCTGTCCATCGACGACGAGGAGCTTGCGCACGGCGAGGGCGTGGCGCCGGCGCTGCTGGCGTTGCGGGAGTTCATCAACGAAGTGCGGCGGCGCAACGCGGACGTGCCGATCTACGTCTACGGGGAGACCAAGACCGCGCGGCATATCCCGAACGACATCCTGCGCGAGTTGCAGGGCGTGATCCACATGTACGAGGACACGCCGGAGTTCGTGGCGCGGCATCTGATCCGCGAGGCCCGGGCCTACCTGGAAGGCGTCAAGCCTCCATTCCTGAAGGCGCTGCTGGATTACGCCGAGGACGGCTCCTATTCCTGGCACTGCCCGGGGCATTCCGGCGGCGTGGCGTTCCTGAAGAGTCCGGTGGGCCAGATGTTCCATCAGTTCTTCGGCGAGAACATGCTGCGCGCCGACGTCTGCAACGCGGTGGAAGAGCTGGGCCAGCTGCTGGACCACAATGGCGCCATCGGCGCAAGCGAGCGCAACGCGGCGCGCATCTTCAATGCGGACCATTGCTACTTCGTCACGAACGGAACCAGCACCAGCAACAAGATCGTGTGGCATCACATGGTGGCGCCTGGCGACGTGGTGCTGGTGGACCGCAATTGCCACAAGTCGATTCTGCACAGCATCATCATGACGGGCGCCATTCCCGTGTTCCTGCGCCCCACGCGCAACCATTTCGGCATCATCGGCCCGATACCACGCAGCGAGTTCGACGTGGCGGCCATCCGCCAGAAGATCCGCGCCCATCCCTTGCTCCAGCACGTGGATGCCGACGAGGTCCGTCCGCGCGTGATGGCGCTGACGCAGTCCACCTACGACGGCATCATCTACGACACCGAGGCGATCAAGGCGGCGCTGGACGGCTACGTGGACGCGCTGCATTTCGACGAAGCCTGGATGCCGCACGCGGTCTTCCACCCGTTCTATGGCGCATATCACTGCATGGGCAGGCAGCGCGCGCGGCCCATGGAGTCATTGGTGTTCTCCACGCAATCCACGCACAAGCTGCTGGCGGGCATCAGCCAGGCCAGCCATGTGCTGGCGCAGGACTCCATGACGCGGAAGCTGGACCGGCACCTATTCAACGAAGCCTACTTGATGCATACCAGCACCAGTCCGCAGTACGCCATCATCGCCAGCTGCGATGTGGCCGCGGCCATGATGGAGCCGCCGGGCGGGACGGTGCTGGTGGAGGAGAGCATTGCCGAGGCGCTGGATTTCCGGCGCGCGATGCGCGAAGTCGGCACGCATTTCGCGGCCGATGATTGGTGGTTCCAGGTGTGGGGGCCGGAGACGCTGGCGCCCGAAGGCATAGGCACCCCCGAGGACTGGATCATCCGTGCCGGCGACGGCGGCGCGTCCTGGCACGGCTTTGGAGAGCTGGCCGACGGCTTCAACATGCTGGATCCGATCAAGTCCACCATCGTCACGCCGGGGTTGGACCTTGAGGGAAACTTCGCCGCCAGCGGCATTCCCGCGTCCATCGTCACCAAGTTCCTGGCCGAGCACGGCGTGATCGTGGAGAAGACCGGTCTGTACAGCTTCTTCATCATGTTCACGATAGGCATCACCAAGGGCCGCTGGAGTTCGCTCCTGACGGCGTTGCAACAGTTCAAGGACGACCATGGGCGCAACCAGCCGATGTGGCGGATCCTGCCGGAGTTCTGCCGCAAGCACCCCCGCTACGAGAACATGGGCCTGCGCGACCTGTGCCAGCACGTGCACCAGACCTATGCCAGGCACGACATCGCCCGGCTGACCACGGACATGTACCTGACGGACGTGACGCCCGCGATGAAGCCCTGCGACGCCTATACCTGTATCGCGCAGCGGCGTACCGAGAGGGTGGAAATCGACCACCTTGAGGGCCGCGTCACCACCAGCCTGATCACGCCGTATCCCCCGGGCATACCCCTGCTGATTCCGGGCGAGGCGTTCAACCGGACCATCGTCGATTACTTGAAGTTCTCCCGCGAACTGAACCGGGAATGTCCGGGGTTCGGCACGGACATCCACGGCTTCGTGGAACAGCGCGATGCCGACGGAAACCTGCGCTATTACGTTGATTGCTTGCGGTGAGCACGCTTTATGCGGACCGGAAATCCATGTCAAACTTACGCCTCGGATTGGCCCGCATTGACTCGACGCGGCCCGGTCTTTGTCAGTGCCAGGAACGGGATTGTCTTAGGACTCTATGAAAATACAAGGAAAGACCGCCGGGGAGATCTTCGATTGCGTGCGCGCGCTGGCGCAGTCGGGGCAGTTGCCGCCGGGCCAGACGCTGCCGCCGGTGCGCGATCTGGCGGTCGAACTGGACATCAACCGCAATACCGTCGCCGCCGCGTACAAGCGGCTGGTGACGGCCGGCATCGCCCTGACGCAGGGACGCCTGGGCACCATCATCCGCGACCAATCCGGCCCCGGCGAACAGGAAGGCGCGTTGTCGGACTCGCCGCTGGCAGACCTGGCCAGCGGCAATCCCAATCCGGCCTGGCTGCCGGATCTGGCCGCCGCGCTGGCCATCCGGCCTTACCGGCCGCGGCTTTACGGTGAACCCACGGTCAACTCGGGGCTCGAAAGCTATGCCCGCGCCTGGTTCGCGCCGGACTGTCCGGCGTCTTTCGAGATCAACCTGACCCACGGCGCGGTGGACGCCATCGAGCGGCTGCTCAGCTCGCACCTGGTGGCTGGCGACAAGGTGGCGGTCGAGAATCCCTGCTTCCTTAGCAGCATCAACATGCTGCGCATCGCCGGCCTGCAAGCCTTGGGCGTGCCGGTCGACGCCGAAGGCATGCAGGCGGCGGCCCTGGAAGCGGCGCTGGCCAAGGGCGCGCAGGCCGTCATCCTGACGCCGCGAGCCCATAACCCCACGGGCTGCAGCCTGAGCGAAAGGCGGGCCAAGGCATTGGCGCGGGTGCTGGCCAGGTATCCCCATGTGATGGTCATCGTGGACGATCACTACGCCCTGTTGTCCGGCAAGGACTACCACTCGGTCTTGCCTTCCGGCGCGCAGCGGTGGGCCCTGGTGCGCTCGTTCTCCAAGACGCTGGGCCCCGACGTGCGACTGGCCATGGTGGCCAGCGATCCTGCGACGTCGCGCCAGCTGCGCCTGCGGCTGGCCTCAGGCACCAGCTGGGTCAGCCATTTGCTGCAGGACATGGTCGAGGTGACGCTGGGCCGTCCCGAGGTCGCCAGGCAGATGGCCCAGGCCCGCAAGGATTATGCGCAGCGCCGCAAGGCCCTGGAAAACGCCCTGCAGGAGCAGGGCGTACCCTGCGCGGCGGAGGGCGACGGCCTGAACCTCTGGGTGCCGCTGGATACCGACGACCAGGCCGTGGCGCTGGCCCTGGCCCACCGCGGCTGGCTGGTGCGCCATGGCGACGCCTTCGGGGTCCAGGACCCGGTCCGGGGCTTGCGCATCACCATCTCGGCGATCGAACCCGGCCAGTGCCGCAAGCTGGCGCGGGACATCCGGGAAAGCATGGTCTAGCCGCTGCCGGCATCAACGCCGGTCGGCCATGGCCTGGCCCAGCCTGACGGAGCGCCCCGTCGTCCAAGCCGGACGGAAGCGCCAGGCGCTGCCCGGCATCAGTACCACCACGGTGGAACCCAGCTGGAAATGTCCCATTTCGGCGCCTTGTGGCAGGCTCGGGCGCGCCTGTTTGTCATAGTCCCACTGCTGTATGCGCCGCCCATGCGGAGCCACCAGGCCATGCCAGACCGTGGCGATGCGGCCGACGATGGCGGCCCCGACCAGCACCATGGCATAGACGCCATATAGGGGATGCTCGAACCAGCAGACCAGTCGTTCGTTGCGCGCCAGCAGGCCGTTCATGCCCTGCACGATCTCGGGCCGGACGGAGTACAGCGTCCCCGGCACGTAGCGCATGCCCAGCAGACGTCCCTCGCAAGGCATGTGCACCCGATGGTAGTCGCGCGGACTCAGATAGATCGTGGTGAACCAGCCGCCTCCCAATGCGCGCGCCAGATCCGCGTCGGCCAGCAGCGCGGCCGCGCTGTATTGGCGCTGCTTGGCCTGGATCAGTTGTCCCAGGCTGATGCGGCCGAACTGGCTGATGGTGCCATCCGCGGGGCTGGTCCAGTCCGCGTCGGCCTGCTTGCGGGCGCCTGGGCGCAGGGCACGTGTGAAGAAGGCGTTGAAACTGTCGTAGGCCTTCGGATCAGGATGCAAGGCCTCGTTGAGATCGATGCCATACCATCTGGCATAGCTGCGGATCAGCGGCTGGGCTACCCAAGCCTGACGGCATGAGGCCAGCCGGCCGGCGCAGCGCGTCAGCCAGAGCTTGGGCGCGGCGCGCTGGAACAACAGGGAAAGAGACGTAGGCATGAAGCTCGCGGTTGCTGCGGGAACGGCGCTTGCGCGGCGTGGCGGTTATTGTCATGAATCGTAGTGTAGTATGGCATGGGACAAAAATATCGAGCCATCCGTTCATTGCTTACCGAGAGGCCGTTGCCGCAACATCATGGTTTCCCTACACAGCCCGCGCGTTGAAACCTTGTCGCCCTATGTGCCCGGTGAGCAGGCGCCGGGCGATGGATGGATCAAGCTCAATACCAACGAGAATCCCTATCCGCCGTCACCCGCCGTGATAAAGGCCATCGCCGCCGCGGCAGCGGAAGGCCTGGAGCGTTATCCGGATCCACAGGCCAGGCATTTGCGCGCCGCCATCGCGCAGTACCACGGGGTGCCGGTGGAGCAGGTCTTTGCCGGCAACGGTTCGGACGAAGTGCTGGCGCTGGCGTTTTGCGCCTTCTTCCAGCACGGCGTGCAACCTTTGCTGATGGCGGACGTGACCTACGGCTTCTACGAGGTGTATTGCCGCCTGTTCGGCATACGCTGTGCGCAGATCGCGGTGGACGACGGCCTGAGGCTGGACCTGGACGGATTCGCGGCGCTGGGCGCGGCGGACGCAGGCATCGCCGGCATGGTCATCGCCAACCCTAATGCGCCTACCGGGGAGTTCCTGCCGCTGGAGCGCGTGCAGCGGTTGCTGGAGATCCAGCCCCGCCGGCTGGTGCTGGTGGACGAGGCTTATATCGACTTCGGCGGGCAGTCCGCCATCGCCCTGGTGGAGCGGTATCCCAACCTGCTGGTGGTCCAGACCCTATCGAAGTCCCGGGCGCTGGCCGGGCTGCGGGTGGGGTTCGCGATTGGACAGGCGCCGTTGATCGATGCGCTGGAGCGCGTGAAGAACAGCTTCAACTCCTATCCGCTCGGCCATCTGGCGCAGGCGGGCGCCGCGGCGGCGTTCCTGGATCGCGCCTACTTCGAGGAGACGCGGCAGGCCGTCATCGGCACCCGTACCTTGCTCTGCGCGCATCTGCGGCTGATGGGGTTCGACGTGTTGCCGTCACAGGCCAACTTCCTGTTTGTCCGCCATCCGCGCTTCGATGCGCGCGAGCTTGCGGCCGGCTTGAAGCACGCGAAGATATTGGTGCGCCATTTCCCGCGTCCGAGAGTGGAACAGTTCCTGCGCATCTCCGTGGGCAGCGAGGACCAGGCGGCTAGTCTGGTGCGCACGCTGCGCGCCTTGCTCCAGCCATAGCATTGCCGGAGCAGGCTGCCGCGGACGCAGCGCGATGGCGCGCCGCAGCCGCGGTTGCGGGCTTACGCTGCCCGGCGCAGTTTCACGGCGGGAAAATCCACCGGCACGGCAAAGGCCACGTTGACGTAGTTGGTGAACAGATTGAGTGCGACGTGCGCCAGGATCTCGACGATCTCCTGATCGCTGTAGCCTGCCGCGTGCACGGCCAGCACGTCGGCGTCGTTTACTTGCCCGCGCGCTTCCACCAGCTTCAGCGCGAAGCGCAGCGCCGCGGCGGTTTTGGGATCGGCGGCATCGCCGGCTTGCGCGGCGGACATTTCCTCGGCGCTGGCGCCGGCCTTGCGGCCCAGGGCCGTGTGAGCCGCCAGGCAGTATTCGCAAGCATTGCGGTCGGCCACCGCCACGGCGATCTGTTCGCCCAGCTTGGCGGGGATGACGCCGCCGTCCAGGGCGCCGAACGCGCCCCACATGCTTTGCAATGCGGCCGGCGAATTGGCGACGGCCCTGAACATGTTCGGCGTTGCGCCAAAGGCGCCGTGGATCTGCGTGAGCAGCGCCTTGCGGTCAGCGGTGGCGCTGCTGGCATCGATGAGAGGAACTCGGGACATGTCGGTAACTCCTGGAAAGAAAAAAGACGCCGCCGGTATCGGACGGGCTGGAGAAATCGTACGTAGAATGGCTGGACGAAAGGTGCTGTTTAATCCATGAAAATTGTCTTTAAGTCCAAAATATGAGTGATCCTGTTCCTCTTCAGGTTGACCGGCTGTCGGGCTTGCTGGACCGGTTCCGGGTGCGCGCCACGCTGTTCCACACGGGCGCGCTGTGCGGCACCCAGGCCTTCGAAGCCGTGCCGGGGCGCGGCTTTCTGCACGTGTTGCGGCGGGGCCAGATGGAAGTGCGGCACCGCCCTGGCGAGACCGACACGCCGCGTCTGCGCCTGGCCGAACCGACCCTGCTGTTCTATCCGCGCGCCGTGCATCACGAGTTCGTGAATCCTCCGCGCGACGGTTCGGACTTCACCTGCGCCGCGCTGGATTTCGACGGCGGCGAACGCAATCCCATCGTCCAGTCCCTGCCGTCCGTGCTGCGGATTCCGCTGGACGCGGTCGAAGGCTTGCGGCCCGCGCTGGACCTGCTGTTTGCCGAGGCGGACCAGGTGCGCTGCGGTTCGCGCCTGTTGGCCGACCGCCTGTTCGAGGTGGTGCTGATCCAGTTGCTCAGATGGATACTTGACCATCCGGAGGAAGCGGGCGTGACCAGCGGTCTGGTGATGGGCCTGTCGGATCCGCGCCTGGCCAGGGCGCTGGCAGCGCTGCACCGTTCGCCCTATGAAGACTGGACCCTGGCCAGGATGGCGGCGATGGCGGGCATGTCGCGCAGCGCCTTCGCGGCGGCCTTCAAACAGGCCACTGGCGCGACACCCGCGGCCTACCTGACGGATTGGCGGTTGAGCCTGGCGGCGTCCATGATGCGATCGGGCCGCGCGGTCAAGCTGGTGGCGGCGGAACTGGGGTTCGCCAGCGCCTCGTCGCTGTCCAAGGCGTTCCGGCAACGGATGGGGGTATCTCCGCGCGAATGGCTGGCTGCCAACGCCTAGCGCCCGCAGGCCAGCTCCGGCACCAGCGTGATAATATTGACCTATGACAAAACTGCAAGCGGCATAAGCGTATCGGAAGACGCCAGCCGTTACTCCCACGCGAGGTTCAGGCATGAGCGAGCAAGGCCCAGATCAAGACAACGGCACCCAGACCCAACACGACCAGCATGGCCGCTGGCCACAGGCGCAGTCGGTGGAGGACTTCCGCCGCAATCTGGCCACGGTCAACGGCCGCATTGCGGACGCGGCGCGGCGCGCCGGGCGCGATCCGGCAACGATCCGCCTGCTGCCCGTCAGCAAGACGGTGGAAGAAGCGCGCATCCGGCTGGCCTACGAGGCCGGTTGCCGCTACCTGGGTGAAAACAAGCTGCAGGAAGTGTCCCGCAAGTGGGAAGCCATGGCCGATCTCACGGACCTGCGCTGGTCCGTCATCGGTCACCTGCAGACCAACAAGGCCAAACTGGTGGCGCGTTATGCGGCGGAGTTCCAGGCGCTGGACAGCCTGCGGGTGGCGGAAGCGCTGGACCGGCGGCTGCAGGCGGAAGGCCGCCAGCTGGACGTGTTCGTGCAGGTCAACACCTCGGGCGAAGCGAGCAAGTATGGGCTGCAGCCGGACGAGACGGCGGCTTTCCTGCGTGAACTGCCCGCGTTTTCGGGGCTGCGGGTGCGCGGCCTGATGACGCTGGCGCTGTTCTCGGCCGAAGCGGCGCGGGTACGCGAATGCTTTGTCCTGTTGCGCACGCTGCGCGAGCAGTTGCGCCAGGACGCGCCCGCGGGCATAAGCCTGGATGACTTGTCCATGGGCATGTCGGGCGACTACGAGATCGCCATCGAGGAAGGGGCCACCGTGGTCCGCGTGGGCCAGGCCATCTTCGGCGCGCGCAACACGCCCGACTCCTATTACTGGCCTGCCGACGAGGGTGCGCAAGCGGGCGCGTCCGACGCAAAGGAGTAGCCATGCCGGTCTATCGACTCGTGATCAAGCGCGATGGCCGCTTGATCGGCCACTTCGAATCGACCGCCGCGTCGGCGCTGGATGACAGCCGCGACATCGCGGCGCGCCTGCCGGCCAAGGACGGCTACCAGCTCAGCCTGCTGGTGGCCGAGGGCGAGCGACGCCTGCTGGAAAGCACGCCGCACGGCATCCGGCTGCTGGCTTCCGAGAACCTGTACACCGCAACCCCCGAAGGTTTGCTGGGCGGCCTGGACCGCCATCCAAGCCAGCAATAGGAATTCCTGCAATGAGCCTGAACGCATTGGCGATCCGCCACGTCCCCTTCGAAGACCTGGGCATATTGGCGCCCGTATTGGCGGAGCGCGGCTACGGCGTGCAATATCTGGAAGCCGGCGTGGACGCCATCGACGCCGCCGCCTTGAGCGATGCCGACCTGGTCGTGATCCTGGGCGGGCCCATCGGCGTCTATGAAACCGGCCGCTATCCCTTCCTGGAACAGGAGCTGCACGCCATCGGGCAGCGGCTGCGCCAGGACAAACCGACTCTGGGCATCTGCCTGGGCGCGCAGCTCATGGCGGCCGCGCTCGGCGCGGAAGTGGCCTCCACCGGCCGCGTGGAGATCGGCTACGCGCCGCTGACGCTTACGGCGCAAGGACAGGAGTCGGTGCTGAGCGCTGTGCAATCCGTGCCGGTGCTGCATTGGCACGGCGACCAGTTCGCCATCCCCGAGGGCGCGTCGCGCCTGGCCGAAACGCCGGGCTTCCCGAACCAGGCGTATGCGCTGGGACCCAGGATATTGGGCTTGCAGTTCCACCTGGAGGCGGACTCCTCGCAGATAGAGCGCTGGCTGATCGGCCATGCCTGCGAACTGAGCTTGCGCCAGATCGATCCCGCGGTCATCCGCGCAGACGCTCGGCGGTACGGCCCGCAGCTGGAACGCTGCGCGCGCTTGGCAATGGAGCGTTGGCTGGACCAGATCTGAGTTTGTCCTGTGCCCTGGCGCCTTCCGGCGGCAGGGTGCTCCCCACTCCCCGCCTTGCATAGGCAGCCGGGGCGCGCCGCGCCCCGTTCCGACCCGCCGCCTCCCGCGGCCATAGGCGTTGCGCCCGGTCGTGATTCTTTCCGCCGAATCTAAGGGTTAAACCCAGTAGCCGCCTTGATGTGCGATCAATAGGATCCCGTTTTATATAAATGGGATCCCGTTTGGGGTTTGGCAATTTTCGTTTGCCAATTCCTGTTTGCCACTTTCATCTCTTACGGACGGACTGCACATGACCAGCATCGACACCATCACAGGCAAGAAGATCATCAATGAGGGCGGCCGGGGCGGCCCGCTGACCGAAGACCACCAGGGCATGCGCGCCCATCACGAGGACGACCTCGAATGGACCAACCTGCGCTACGAAGGCCAGTTCGCGAAGATGATGTTCCATCCCACGGCGGAAGATCCGACGATTCCGAACGCGGGCATCGTCCGGTACGAAAAGGGTTCGGGGCATCCGCTGCATAACCACTACTTTGCGCAGATCTGGTACATCCTGGACGGCAAATTCCTCATCGAAGGCAAGCTCTACGGCAAGGGTTCGATGATCTTCCATCCCGACCCCCACTTCGAAAGCGAACTCCAGACCATCGAGGCCGGCACCATCCTGTACGTGCAATACGTCGGCCCGCACACGCGCCAGGGCGCGATCTACGAAGGCCGCTTCAACGTCGACGAACGAAAGAGCCTGGCTGAAGAAACCACGGCTGTGTAGCCGGGCGACCGGCCTGCCGGCACCCGCTGCGCGCATTTGTGCGCAGCGGGTCCGCGCCGGGCTGCCGGTTCAGACGCCAGGTCCAGCCGACCATTCGTCGCGGGCCAGGCGCAATAAAAAATATTGGAGACCAGAGATGAAAACCATCTCAAAACAGCCGTCCTCGCATTCCAGGAAGCACTACGTGACCGCGGGCCTGTCCAGCATGATAGGAACGACCATCGAGTGGTACGACTTCTTCCTCTATGGCATTGCGGCGGCGCTCATATTCAACAAGATCTACTTTCCCGCGATCGATCCGATCAGCGGGACGCTGGCAGCCTTCGGCACCTACGCCGTGGGCTTCATCGCCCGGCCGCTGGGCGGCATTGTGTTCGGCCATTTCGGCGACCGCGTCGGCCGCAAGTCGATGCTGATGATCAGCCTGATGCTGATGGGCGTGCCCACCATCCTGATCGGTCTGACGCCGAGCTACGAGGTGATTGGCTACTGGGGCGCCGTGGCCTTGGTGTTCTTCCGCTTCCTGCAGGGGCTGGCGGTGGGAGGCGAGTGGGGCGGCGCCGTGCTGATGGCGGTGGAACATGCGCCTGAAGGCAAGAAAGGCCTGTTTGGGAGCCTGCCGCAGGTGGGCGTCGCGCCCGGCCTGATCCTGTCCTCGCTGGCCATGGGCGCGGTGTCCAGGCTGCCGGAGCCGGAGATGCTGAGCTGGGGCTGGCGCCTGCCATTCCTGGCCAGCGTGTTCCTGCTGCTGGTCGGCTGGTACATCCGGGCCAAGGTCAGCGAATCGCCTGAATTCAAGCAGGCGCAGGCGCAGCCGAAGCAGGACGCGCTGCCGCTGAAGACCGTGCTGAGGCACCACAAGGTTCCCGTGCTGACGGCCCTGGTTGCCTGCATCTCCGAGAAGACCTGGTTCTACACCATCGCGACATTCTCGTTGACCTATGCCGTGGGCACGTTGGGGTTGCCGCGCGAAACCATATTGACTGGCGTCATCTGGGGGGCGGTGGGGGCGTTGTTTACCATCCCCTTGTTCGGACTGCTGGGCGACGTGATCAGCAAGCGCGCGATCTTCATCGCCGGGGCGCTGGGGATTTCCCTGTTCAGCGCGACCTTCTTCTCGTTGCTGGACGAGAAGACGGCGTATCACACCAATATCGCGATGCTGGTGGCCTTCGGCGTGGTCTATGCCGCGATGTATGCGCAGGAATCCAGCCTGTTCTCCAGCATGTTCCCGCCGGCGGTCCGCTACACGGGCATTTCGCTCGCCGTGCAGATAGGCGGAGCGATCGGCGGCGGCACCGCGCCGCTGGTGGCGACATACCTGCTGTCCCTGGGCGGGGGATCGCCGAAGCTGATCGTGCTGTATCTGGCCGGACTCGGACTGATCGCGGCGGGATGCGGCGTGCTGATGCGTCCCTATGGGCAGCAGCGCGGCGCGGGCGCGGCCAAGCTGGCTAGCGCCGCGTCTCCATCCATTCGATGACGAGCTCGGTCGTCCGAGAGATGTGGGTGGCCATCGCCTCGCGAGCGGCGGGGCCATTGCGCAGGGTCAGCGCAGCGATGATGTCTTCGTGCTGCTTGATGTTTTCTTCCATCAGGCGGGGCGGCATCTTCGAGGCGAAGCCCAGCACGTTGGAAACGATGCTGCCCTGCAATTCGGCGACCAGCTCATGCAGGCGTTCGTTGTGGCTGGCTTGGGTGATGAGGCTGTGGAACTTGGCGTTGAACTTCAGCCAGTCGGAACCGCTCTCGCTGCGCACGCGCGAACGCAGGGCGTCCGCATAATGCTGCTGGTACTGCGCCAGCAATTCCAGGTCCTTGTCGTCGATCCAGTCCACCGCCAGCTGCGCGGCCAGCCCTTCGAGTTCGGCGCGGATCTGGAAGGCTTCGCGGATGGCGCGGATGGACGGCACGGTCACCACGGCGCGGCCGGTGCTGGTCAGCGTGATGGCGCGCCGCGCTTCCAGGAACCTCAACGCTTCCCGGATGGGCGTGCGGCTGGTTTCGAACTCGGCGGCGAGCTCATACTGGCTCAAGGCGTCGCCGGGCAGGTATTGCCCGTTCCTGATCCGCCGCAGGATCTCTTCCGAGATCTCTATCGAGGATCTAGACGTGTTCCTGGTCTCGCTCATGCTCGAATCCGTGTCGCTTCCTGTGCGTGTCGGCAGGCGCGTTGCGGCTTGCGGATTGCCAGGCTGCCGGATGCGCCTGGCGCTTGCGGTGCGCCCTTCCGCCGGCATGGTAGCACGCGGCTTTCGGGGAATCGGGGGGCGGCCCTGGACGTTGAGACAGACGCTGCCGCGCCTGTCCGCGAGGGGAGGTGCTACCTGGGCGGCTTGCGGCTTTGCGGGCGCTTTTGCAGCCATTCGACCACGAACTCTCCCGACTCGTGGATGTGCGCACGCATGGCGGCGCGCGACGCGGCGGCATCGCGCGCCGTGAGCGCTTGGACGATGGCCGCATGGTGCTCGATGTTCTTCTTCATGCGGTTCTCGTACATGCCCAGCACGGTCATGTTGAGAATGTTCTTGGTGTAGTCGGTATGCAGGTCCCTGATGATCCGTTCCAGCGAAGGATTGCCGGCGGCGCGGAAGATCAGGGCGTGGAATTCCTGGTTCTTGACGACCCAGTGCTGCATGGGCGCGGCGGCCTGACGCGGCCCGGCCTGACGCGGCGCGGCAGCGTTGCCCGCATTGACTTCGGCGTACAGCGCGGACACGGCGTCCGCGCATTCGGCATGGACGGCCTGCAGCCGCTTGAGGTCCGCGTCGCTGATCCAGCGCGCCGCCAGCTCCGCGGCCATGCCTTCCAGTTCGCCGCGCAGCCAGTAGTTCGCGCCTATGTCCTTGATGGTCGGCGCCACCACGGTGGCGCCGTAGCGCGGCTGCTGCACGATCAGGCCCTTGATCTCCAGCTGCCGCAAGGCCTCGCGCACCGGCGTGCGGCTGACGTCGAACTCCTCGGCCAGCGCTTCCTGCCGCAGCTTCTGTCCGGGCGCATAGGCGCCATTGAAGATCTTGGCGGATATCGAATCCACCAGATGCTGCACCAGTTCTTCCGTGGCGGGACGTGCGCGATCCATGGCCTGATTTCCCTGTCCGTTGTGGTTGAGCGGCTATTTTCCCGGTTCGGCGGAAAACACCTGCCGCCATTTCTTTTCTTCCTGGCGCATGCGCTCCAGGAACAGCCGCGATCCCGCCGGCATGGGCTGGCTGCCCTGCGCGTACAGCTGCGCCATGCCGTCGCTCTGCGCAACCGCCTGCATGGCGCTTTCCAGCCGGGCCAGGATGTCCTCGGGCGTCGCGGCGGGCGCTACCAGGCCGGATATCGAGCCTACATCGAAATCGGCGCCGAGGCTCTCCCGGGCGGCGGGAACCTCGGGCAGGTTCGGCACCCGTTGGGCCGACGTGACGCCCAGGGCGCGCATCTTGCCGGACTGGATGAACGGGCCGACGACCACCGTCTCCACGGCGGTCACGTCGACGACGCCGGACAGCAGGGCGGTGGCGGCTTCCGCGCCGCTCTTGTACGGCACGTGCATGAGCGTCGTGCCGGTCTGCTGCTGCATCAGGGCGAATACCTGATGTATCGACGTGCCCTGGCCGGAGCTGGCAAAGGAAATCGCGTCCGGCCGGCTGCGGGCCCGGCTGATCAAGGCGGGAAGGTCCTGGATCTGCGAATTTTCAGGCACGACCAGGGCCAGGGGCGTGTTGGCGATCATGGAGATGTAGGCGAAATCCTTGAGCGCGTCGTAGTTGAGCTGCTTATGGATGAGCGGATTGACCGCGACCATGCCATTGGTGATGACCATCAAGGTGTAGCCGTCGGGTTTGGCCCGGGCGACGATGTCGGCGGCGATGTTGCCGCCCGCGCCGGGCTTGTTCTCCACCACCACGGGCTTGCCCAGCTCGGCCTGCAGCTGTTTGGCCACGGTGCGCGCGGTGAGGTCGGTGATGCCGCCGGCGCCGAAGGGCACGACCAGCGTGATGGGCCGGTCGGGCCAGGCGGCGGCCTGGGACGGGCCGGCCAGCGCGAACGACAGCGAAAGCGCCAATGGCGCGAGGCGGGCGCGCAGGAAGGGGGCGTGCATGGTGTCTGTCTCCTTGGAATGTTCTATTTCTTGTGCGCAGGCCGGCAGCGGCCAGCCTGCTGCGGACGATTGCCGTCCGTGGCGCCGCCGGTATCAGTGCTCCAGATCCTGCGCGGTGATTTCCGGCAGGTCGCCCTTGATGTTCATGCGGCCTTCGTACACCGGCCGGCCGCCGGTGGCGGGTCCCTGGTACTGGACGAAGAACAGGGTGCCGCCTGTCTCGGTGCTGAGCGCTTCCTCGATGTGCGGGTCCGGATGGAAGACCACCGTGCCAGGACCGTACATCTTTCCGCCCATGTTGAATTCCCCTTCGATCACGTACCAGACCTGGGCGAAGTCGTGCTTGTGCAACCGGAAACCCGCGCCCGGTTCGTAGCGCAGAAAGCCGGCATTGGGTTCGGTAGGGCGTTCTTCCCGTGTGTGGAACAGGAATTTCGTCTTGTTCTTGAAGCGGCCCATTTCCCATTCCATGTCTTCGGGCCGGCGGTACTCGGGCATGTGATGGGTTTGCGCCGGGTCGATGAGGTCGTTGCTGCTCATGGCTTGCTCCTTCGTGAATTGGCCGGGAAAGTCTATCGGCTCGGCGCGGGAATTACTGGATACAAGATTGGCCTGCGCGGCAGCGCGGGCCGAAGGTATCAGGCGCCCAGGAAATCGGTATTGGACCGGCCTGTTTCGCCTTCCTAGACTGCAAGCCGTCATGGAGAACGAGCTATGCATTTGAAGGGAATCATCGGCTACCTGCTGACGCCTTGCGACGCAAGCGGGCAGGTGGACCACGCGCTGCTGGCGGCGCATGTGGAACGGCTGATCGGCGAGGGCGTGCACGCGCTGGCGCCGCTGGGCAGCGTGGGCTGCCTGCCGTATCTGGACGATGGCGAGCGCGAAGCCGTCATCGACACGGTGGTTGGCGCGGCGGCGGGGCGGTTGCCGGTGCTGGCGGGTGTTTCCAGCCTGGGCACCGCCAGCACCGTGCGCCACGCGCGCTATGCCGAACGCGCGGGCGCGGCGGCCTTGCAGTTGCTGCCCAGCACGTACTGGAAGCTCACGCAGGCGGAGATCCTTGCCTACTACCGCGAGGTCTGCGAGTCGGTCTCCACGCCAGTGATGGTCTACAACAATCCGTTCACCACGGGCATGGATCTTCCCGTCGAGTTCCTGGCCCGCCTGGCCGAGCTGCCCAATGTCACGATGATCAAGGAAAGCAGCCCGGATCCGACCAAGATCGCGCGGCTGCGCGCGGCCTGTCCCGCCAGGACCGCCGTGTACATCGGCCTGAACTGCATGGCGCGCACGGGATTCGCGCAAGGCGCGGCGGGCTGGTGCACCGCGTCGGCCAATGTCAGCGCGTCCTATGCCCTGAACCTCTACCGCTGCGCGCTGGCCGGCGACGCGCGCGGCGCGGACGAGTGGTTCGCCCGGCAGATCGATCTGCTGAATTTCCTGATGGACCACGGCCTGCCCAGGACGGTGGCCGCCAGCCTGCGGCTGCGCGGCCACGACAGCGGACGGCTGCGCGCGCCGCTGGCGCCGCTGGACGCGGACCTGGAACAACGACTTCTTGAAATCCTCAAAAAAATGGAGATAGCCGGATGAACAAGGGAATGCGCCGCTGCATGGCGGCATTGATGGGCGTGCTGTTGCCGGCCGCCGCGGTCTGGGCGGGCGGATATCCGGACCAGCCCATCCGCCTGGTCGTGCCCTTTGGCGCAGGGGGTGTCACCGACACCACCGCGCGCGTATTCGCGGAAGGATTGACGCGGGAACTGGGCCAGCCCGTGGTGGTGGAGAACCGGGGCGGCGCGGGCGGCTCCATCGCGGCGGGGGCGGTGGCGAAATCGCCGGCCGACGGCTACACGCTGCTGGTGATCACCAACGGAATGATCGCGGTGAATCCGCTGATCTACAAGAAGCTGCCCTACGATCCGAACCGGGACTTCACTTACGTCGCGATGCTGGCCAATACGCCCACCGTGCTGGCCGTGGGCGCGGACAGCCCCTACGCGTCGCTGCAGGAAATCATCAAGGCGGCTTCCGTCCAGGCGGACAGGATCGCGTTTTCCACGGCGGGCGAGGGCTCGGACAACTATCAGGTCCTGGAGCTGTTGCAGCGGGCGACCGGTGTGAAGATGCTGCACGTGCCGTACAAGAGCGGATCGGAGTCCATGACCGCGGTGATGAGCCGCAACACGGACCTGACGGCCATTTCGGCCGTGACCGCCGTGGGCTTTGTCGAGGCGAAGCAGATACGCCCGTTCGCGGTGACCTCGTCGCGGCGTCTGGCAAACCTGCCCGACATCCCCACGGTCAAGGAGGCGCTGGGACAGGACGTCGAGGGCGGGTCGCTGTCGGGCATTGCCGTGCCCAAGGGCACGCCGCCGGATGTGGTGACGCGCCTGAACGCCGCGATCGCCGTGGTGGCCAGGAGCGCATCGGTGCAGGACAAGATCTACTCGCGCGGCAGCGAACCTGTCGACGGGTCCCAGGAGGCATTCGAACGCAGGGTCGTCGCCGAACAGCAAAAGTGGTCAGCCATTCTTGCCCGCGCGGCGAACTGACGGCGGATCCGGCTCCGCTTGCGCGCCCAGCACCTCGCGCGCCGTGTCGATGAACCAGCGCACGGCCGGGTTCATGGATTCGGCGTGCGCCGCCAAGGCCATGGCGTAGCTCAGCGGCATGCCGGACTCGTCCGCAAGGTCCACGTAGGCCACGTTGTCGATGGCGATCCTGCGCAGCGCCGCGGGCACGATGGCGACGCCCAGGCCCGCCGCGATGAGCGGCAGACTGATCAGGGCGTGGGACGATTCCTGCAAGACCCGCGGATGGAATCCCGCCCGCTGGCAGGCCGCGAGGATTTCTCCGGCGAATCCGGGGCTGTCGGAATGCGCCAGCGTGACCAGCGCGTCGTCCGTCAGGTCGGAAAGCCGGGCGCACCGCATGCCTGCCACCCGATGGTTCGCCGGCACGGCGAGCGCCAGCGGTTCCCGCGGCAGGGCGGTCATGGCAATGCCCGGCACGCCCGAGGCGGGCGGCACCAGGAAGGCCGCGTCCAGTTCGCCGCGTTGCAGCGCGGCCAGGATGCCCACGGTGCTGCCGCTGGTCAGGCGCAGGCGGATATGCGGAAAGCGCTGCGCAAAGGCCGGCAGGACCCGCGGCAGCAGGGCCAGCGCCGCACTGGGCACCGCGCAAACCCTCAGCGTGCCCTTGCGGCCCTCGGCCGCGTCGCGGGCGGCCTGCAACGCGGCGTCGGCGCCGTCCAGCAGGCGTTTGGCCTCGCGCAGGAACGCGCCGCCGGCGACGGTGAGGCGCACGCCCAGCCGGTCCCGTTCGAACAGGTCCGCGCCGATCTCGGTTTCAAGCCGCTTGATGGCGACGCTCAGCGGCGGCTGGGTCATGTGCAGCCGCGCGGCTGCCTTGCGATAGTTCAACTCCGTGGCAAGCACCACGAATTGCCTGAGCTGCCTGAAATCCACGCCGGTCTCCGCCTGTTGTATGCCTGTACGCCGGCCTCAGCCGCGCACGCGCTGGAAGTCGGCCATGAAGTCGGCCAGGGCGGCCGCCGCGGGCAGGTCGACCGCGTTGTACAGGCTGGCACGGATGCCGCCGGCGGACGAATGGCCCTTGAGCCCCATGAGTCCGGCGCTCTCGGCCTGCCGCAGGAAGACGGATTCCAGGGCTGTATCCGCCAGAAAGAACGGCACGTTGTTGATGGAACGGAATGCAGGCAGCACCTTGTTGGCATAGAAGCCGCCGCTGGCGTCGATGGCGCGGTACAGCAGTCCGGCCTTGACCTGGTTGGCTTGATGGATGCGGTCCAAGCCGCCCGTGCGCAGTATCCAGCGCAACGTCAGCCCGGTCAGATACCAGGAAAACGTGGCGGGCGTGTTGAGCATGGAGTCCGCTCGCGCCGCCTGCGCGTAGTTCAGCACGTCGGGGGTGATGGGCAGCGCGCCGTCCAGCAAGGCTTCGTCCACCAGCACCACCGTCACGCCTGCCGGTCCCATGTTCTTCTGCGCGGCGGCGTAGATCAGCCCGTGCCGGGAAACGTCGATGGGCTTGGACAGCAGGCTGGAGCAGGCGTCGCATACCAGCGGAACGGACGCCTCGGGCGCGGCGGGGAACTGCACGCCATGCACCGTCTCGTTCTCCGTGTAGTGCAGGTAGGCGGCGCCGGGATCGAGCCGCCATTCTTCAGGCGCGGGCACGCGGTCGAAGCCGGTCGGCGCGCTGCTGCCCGCGATGCGCACTGCGCAATAGCGCCGTGCCGCCTCGATGGCCTTGCCGGACCAGAGGCCGGTGTGCAGGTAGTCCGCGCGCGTTCTTCCGCGCAGCAGGTTCATGGGAACCTGAGAAAACTGCAGCGAAGCGCCGCCTTGCAGGAACAAGACCTTGTAATTGTCGGGCACGTTCAGGATGGCCCGCAGGTCGGCCTCGGCCTGGCGGGCGATATCGATGAAGACGCCCGAACGATGGCTGATCTCCATCACCGACATGCCGGTTCCCGCGAAATCGAAGAATTCCTCGTGCGCTTCCTGCAGCACTTCCAGCGGCAGCGCGGCAGGGCCTGCGCTGAAGTTGTATGACCTTGCCATTGTTTCCTGATCCTGCCCCGCGCGGCGGGTTGCTGCATGGACGCCGGCGGCTGCCGTGGCGACTGGGTTCAGTCTACGGATAGAATGGCCGGCCTGGGCAGGCCAGTTTTCACACGATGGGCAGACCGCATGACTAAGACATTCGAACTGGACACGCTGAAGATGCGCATGGGCGACGCTGAGCTGCAGCGCCTGGATCTGCATCAGCGCATCCACCGGGCGCTGCGCGCGCTGATCCTGGACGGCGCGCTCGGTCCGGGCGTCAGGCTGCCCGCGACGCGCACTCTGGCGAAGTCGCTGGGCGTGGCCCGCGATACAGTGGAGAACGCTTACGTGCCGTTGCACCGCGACGGCTACATCGTGCGCCGCGAGGGCTCGGGCAGCTACGTGTCCGAGACGGTGGGCGCTGAATTGCGCGGCGCGGCCCGCAGGCGGGCGAAGCTGGATCACAAGCGCGGTTTAGAGCTGCCGGGCGCGGGCCTGAGCCGCCGCGGCCGCGCAATCCTGGATAGCGGCGGGGTCGCGGACCAGCAGGTCATCAAGGCGTTCGCCACCGGCCTGCCCGAGACCCGCACGTTTCCCACCGATGTCTGGGAGCGCCTGCAACGCCAGGTATTGAAGGACTACCGCGCCCATGTGCTGCTGCATGGCGACCCGCAAGGGGCAGAGCCCCTGCGCCGCGCCATCGCTGCCTACTTGAACCTGGAGCGCGGCGCCAAGGTCTTGCCCGAACAGGTGCTGGTGCTGAGCAGCACCCGGCAGGCCCTGTTCCTGTGCGCGCAATTGCTGGCGGACGCCGGCAAGCCGATCCTGATGGAGAACCCGGGCTATTTCGGCGCCCGCAAGGCGTTTGAAGCGGCCGAGACACGCATCGCGCCCATAGATGTCGATGCGCAAGGCATACGCATGGACCTGCTGCGCGCGGACCGCAGCGGCGCCAGCTGCGTGTACGTGACGCCGTCGCACCAGTACCCCACCGGCGTGACGCTGTCGCTGGAGCGCAGGCTGGAACTGATCGGCTGGGCCGCCGACCATGGCAAGTGGATCATCGAGGACGACTACGACAGCGAGTTCCACTACGACGGCCTGCCCACCGCCTGCGTGCAAGGCCTGGACCCGCAACAGCGGACCATTTACCTGGGCACGTTCAGCAAGACGCTGTATCCCGGCCTCAGGATGGGATACATGGCGCTGCCCCCGGGGCTGGTCGATGCCTTCGCGCGCGCGCGCAGCATCATGGACGGCCATACGCCGCAGATCCTGCAGCTGACGCTGGCGCGCTTCATGGAAGACGGCCATTACAACTCGCACGTGAGGGCGATGCGCAAGCTGTATGCGGGACGGCGGCAGGTGCTGCTCGAATCGCTGGGCAAGCAGCTGGGCGGCATAGTGCAGGCCGTGAGGCCGCCGGGCGGCTTGCAGATCCCTTGCCTGCTGGAGCGCGGCTGGTCCGAGGCCAAGACTATCCGGCAGGCGGAGGCCGTCGGCCTGCGCCTGCCCGGACTGAGCCGGCTGTATGCCGGCGCGCACAAGCAGCAGGGCTGGCTGTTGGGCTATGCCTCCCTGACGGCGTACGAGATCGAAGCCGCGGTGCTGCGGCTGTCGAACGCCCTGAGGAGGGCGTAGCTTCAGTAGGGCAGGGGGAAGCGCTTGGACAGCCCCGCCACGCCGGCGAGGATGGCGCTTTCCGTGCGGGCGTCGACTGCCCCGGCGCGCACGCCGCCCAGCAAGGCCAGGATCATGTCGCCGATTTCCTGGAACTCGGCCGGGCCCATGCCGCGCGAGGTGCAGGCGGCGCTGCCCACGCGTATGCCGGAGGTCACGGCGGGCTTGGCCGCGTCATTCGGCACGGCGTTCTTGTTCAAGGTGATGCCGACCTGCTCCAGGGCGTGTTCGGCCGTGTTGCCCGCCAGGCCCCAGGGCCGCAGGTCGACCACGCCCAGATGGCAGTCGGTGCCGCCGGACACGATGGACAGCCCGCCTTCCGCCAGCCGCCGGCACAGGACCCGCGCGTTCTCGACCACGGCGTGGGCATAGGCGCGGAACGAGGGTTGCAGCGCTTCGCCCAGCGCCACCGCCTTGGCGGCGATGATGTGCATCAGCGGACCGCCCTGCAGGCCGGGAAATACCGCCGCATCGATCTTGCGGGCCAGTTCGCCGTCATTGGTCAGGATCATGCCGCCGCGCGGTCCGCGCAGCGTCTTGTGGGTGGTCGTGGTGGTGACGTGGGCATGAGGCACCGGCGAGGGATAGGCCCCGGCCGCGGCCAGGCCGGCGAAATGCGCCATGTCCGCCATGAAGATCGCGCCCACCTCGTCGGCGATGGCGCGGAAGCGCGCGAAGTCCAGCGTGCGCGAATAGGCCGAACCGCCGGCGATGATGAGCTTGGGCTGTTCGCGGCGGGCGATGCGCTCCACCTCGTCCATGTCGACCAGATGGGTGGCCGGATCGACGCCATAGCTCAGCGCCTGCAGCCAGCGGCCCGACATGTTGACCCTGGAGCCATGCGTCAGGTGCCCTCCGGACTTCAGGTCCAGGCCCAGGATCTTGTCGCCCGGAGCCAGCAGCGCCAGATAGACCGCCTGGTTGGCCTGGCTGCCGGAGTGGGGCTGCACGTTGGCGTGGCGGGCGCCGAACAGCCGGGTGGCGCGCTCGATGGCGATCTCCTCGGCGATGTCGGCGTTGACGCAGCCGCCGTAGTAGCGGCGGCCCGGATAGCCCTCCGCATACTTGTTGGTCAGCACCGAGCCCTGGACTTCCAGCACGGCGCGGCTGACGAAATTCTCGGAGGCGATCAGTTCGATGGACTGCATCTGGCGGCGCCGCTCGGCGTCGATGGCGCCCCAGATGCCGGGATCGGCCTGGGCCAGGGGTTGCGCGCTGACTGCGGGCAGCGCGAGGCTGTCCGGATGGGCAAGGGTGGTCATGGTGATTCCAGTATCGATGGGAAAAAGGACTCAGGGCTTGGCCGGATTGGCGGCCAGGGAGCGCTGGCCGCCATGGATCAGCAGATGCGCCGTCAGGCCGGCGACCAGGCCCCAGAAGGCGCCGCCGACGCCCAGCAGGGTGACGTTGGCGGCGGTGGCCAGGAAGGTGATGAGCGCGGTTTCGCGGGTGCGCGCGTCGGCCATGGCATTGGCCAGGCTGCCGCCGATGGCGCCCAACAGGGCCAGCCCGGCCAGCGTGGTGATGAATGCCTTGGGCAGCACCATGAACAGGGCCGCGAGCGTGACGCCGAAGGTGCCCACCAGGATGTAGAACACACCGCAGGCCAGGCCCGCGATGTAGCGCTTGGCGGGGTCTTCATGCGCGTCGCGGCCGGTGCAGATCGCCGCGGTGATCGCGGCCACGTTGAAGGCGTGCGCGCCGAAGGGCGCCATGACGAGCGAACCCAGCCCGGTCACGGTGAGTATCGGATTCGCGCTGGTCAGGTAGCCGTCGTTGCGCAGCACCAGCATGCCGGGCATGTACTGTCCCGTCAGCGTGATGATGAATAGCGGCAAGGCCACGCCCAGCAGCGCCTGCAGCGAGAACCGGGGCATTTCGAACACGGGCGAGGCCAGGCTGAGATGGACAGCCGAGAAGTCGATGCGGCCCTGCCCGATCAGCAATCCCAGGCCGATGGCCAGGATGCCGACCACGGCGAAGCGCGAGGTAAAGCGCTTGAGCAGGGCGTAGGAGACCACCAGCACTATCACCAGCAGCGGATCGGCGCTGGCGCCGCCGAAGGCATTGACGCCGAACTGCAGCAGGATGCCGGCCAGCAGGCCCGCGGCGATGCCGCCGGGAATCATGCGCACCAGCTTGTCGAAGGCGCCGGACAGGCCCAGCGCGATGAAGCCCAGCGCCGACAGGACGTAGGCGCCGATGACCTCGCCATAGGGCGTGTAGGGCATGACCGTGGCCAGGAACGCCACGCCGGGCGTGGACCACGCGGTGATGATGGGCGCCTTGTAGCGCCAACTCAGCAGCGCGCCGGTGATGCCGACGCCGATGGAAACCGCCCATACCCAGGAAGCGGTCTGGGCCGGCGATAGCCGGGCCAGCTCCGCCGCCTGGAACACCAGCACGAAGGTGCCGCCGTAGTTCACCAGCACCGAAATCAGGGCGGCAATGGTGGGGGAAAGAAGATCGGCGGGTCTGATGCCTGCCGGCGATGCGTTCATGAATCACTCCGCGTTCGTGGTCGGACCCGGCGGCGCGGCCGGGCTTGAACGTGGAGTCTAGGATGGGCGCGGTATGTCGATTCATGCCACATTCGTGGCAACGGGCAGACCGCTTTGCGCGATGTGGTTGGGCCACCGCCCTGGCGCGCAGGGTGGCCGCAATCAGTCCCAGGCCTCCCGCACGGCCTGCGCGATCGCGCTGGCCTGGCGCAATCCCGCCTCGGCAGCCGAGGCGCGGCGGGCCGGGTCCAGCACGTTGTCGCCGATGGCGAGCTCGCTGGCCGGGTCGGGCAGCACCGCGTGCGCCAGGCTGCCGGCCGCGTGCAGCGCCCGCAGTTCGCTGCGCAGGTGGCCGCTTACCGGATTGCCATCGCGGTAGCCCAGCGGCGCCAGCACCACGACACGGCGGAATCCGGCGGCCAGGTCGGCATTGGTCATGGAGCGTATGCCGCCGTCCATATAGGCCGCGCCGCCGATGGGCACGGCCGGCCAGGCCCCAGGCACGGCGCAGCTGGCGGCGATGGCATCGATGAAATCCACCTGGTCGGCGGCGCTGAAGCTGCGCCCCGCGCCGGTGTGGGCGTCAACGGCGACCACGCGCAGGGGGCGGGCGGGCCAGTCGGCGGCGTCCAGTCGGGCGGCGATGATGGCGCGGCGCTCGGCCAGCGTGGGCGTGGCGCTGCGCAAGGCATAGGCGCCGATGCGGCGGCGCGCCTGTTCCAGGTCCGAGCCGGTTTTTTCGTACAGCTCGCGGTTCTTGTCGTCGGCGGCTTGCTGCGAGTAAGGCCGGAACTGTTCGGCGCCTGCCCCTCCCAATTGCGTCGCCAGCAGCTGCGTGGGCGGGACGCCCGACGCCAGCTGCGCGCCAGCGACGGAGCCGGCGGAGCAGCCGATGAGCAGGTCCGCCGCCGCAAGGTCGATGCCCTGGCGGGCCAGGCCCGCCAGGATGCCGATCTCCCAGGCCAGGCCGGTCACGCCGCCGCAGCCCAGGACCAGGCAGCGATCGTTGTGGGCGGACGGCATTCAGGCGGCCTCGACGCCGGCAGGCACGGGCGCGTCGGCGGCCGTCGCCGGACGGTAGAGGTAGTCGCCCATGTCGGTCTTGCGCAGCATGTGCCAGTAGTCGTCGTTGCGGAAGGGCGTGGGCGCGACCACCTTGCCGTGCGCGTTGCGGTACCAGTTGCTCATGCCCTTGTGGGTCCAGATCATGCGGTCGTGCGCGGCCTGCACCCGTGCGTTGTAGGCGTCGTGCCGGTCCTTGCGCACCTCGATTTCGAAGCGCCCACCGGCGCGTGCCAGCCCTTGCTGCAACAGTCCCATGACATAGCGCACCTGCGTCTCCAGCAGGGCGACGACGCTGCCGCCGTGGCCCAGGGCGGTGTTGGGGCCGGCCAGGATGAACAGGTTGGGAAAGCCCGGCGCCGCCACGCCCATGAAGGCTTCGGCGCCCTTCTCATCCCAGGCCTCGCGGATGGAACGTCCGCCGCGGCCATACAGCTTGAACGAGGACAGCAGATTGATCGCGTCGAAGCCGGTGGCAACGACCAGCACGTCCAGTTCGTGCGTCTCGCCGCTGTCGCTGACCACGGCGTGCTCCGTGATCCGGGAGATGCCGCCGGTGACCAGCTTGACGTGGTCGCGCGCCATGGTGCGGAACCAGCCGTTGTCCATCAGCATGCGCTTGCCGAAGGGCGGATAGTCGGGCAGCACGTCGGGCAACAGGTCCTGGCGTTCGCCCAGCTCGGCCTTGATGTAGCTGGTGAAGTGCTCGCGGTGCCGGTCGTTGACCTGGTTGATGGCGCGCTCGGGGTGCGGCCAGTCCGGATCGATCTGCAGGGTCGCGTGGACCCGGTCGTTGAAGATCCAGGCCAGGCGCTGGCGGTACCACTCCTGGTAATACGGCACCTCGCGCAGCAGGAAGCGCACGTCCTGGGGCACCGGCTTCTGGAATTTCTCGAAGGGCGCGGCCCATTGCTTGGAACGCTGGAACACGGTCAGGGACCGGACCTGGTCGGCGATGGCGGGCACGACCTGCATGGAGCTGGCGCCGTTGCCGATGATGCCGACGTTCTTGCCGCGCAGGTCCATGCCTTCGGGCCAGTGCGCCGTATGGAAGCAGGGACCCTTGAAGCTGTCCAGGCCCGGGATGGGCGGCAGCTTGGGCACGTTCAGCAGGCCCACGGCGCTGATGACGATGTCGGCCACGTAGTCCTGGACCTGGCCGTCCTGTGCCACTGTGCGCACGTTCCAGCGCAGCGACGCTTCGTCGTAGCGAGCCGATTCGACGCGCGTGTTGAAGCGGATGTTGGCGCGCACGCCGTACTGGTCCGCCACGCCTTCGAAATAGCCCTGGATCTCGCCCTGCAAGGCGAAGTAGCGCGACCAGTCATGCTTGGCGAAGGAGTACGAATAGATGTGGTTGGGCGTGTCCACGCCGGCGCCGGGATAGCGGTTTTCGTACCAGGTGCCGCCCACTTCCGCGTTCTTTTCGATCACCACGTAGGGGATGCCGGCGCCTTGCAGGCGGATGGCCGCGCACAGGCCGGCCACGCCGGCGCCGATGACCAGCACGCGATAGTCCTGCGGCGTCTGGAAGGCATGGCGCTGTTCCAGCGCGAAGTCCGGGTCCAGTCCCAGCCAGGCGCCGATCATGGGGCCGTAGGAGTCGGGGACTTCCTCGCCGATGCTGGTGTGCAGCATGGCGACCAGCTGCTCGTGCGAGGGTGCGGGCAAGGCGGGCTCGCGGCCCTGGCGGGCCTGCAGGATGGCCGCCAGGGCCGCCTGGCGGATTTCATCCTGCACCTCGTCGGGCAGGCCGCCGGGATCGTTGTCTTCGAGGCCGCGGATGCGCGAGCATTGATAGCGCCCGGACAACCATTGCGTGTCGCCCGTCAGGTGCACCAACACCATGAGCAGGGTCGGGATGTTGGCGCTGGCGAGCGCGCGCTTCAGAGTGGCCTCCCACCCGTCGTTGACGGGCGGGTTGTCCGAGGCCGGAGTATCGCGATGCATGTAACGGTCCTTCCAGGAATGGCGTGATTGGTAATCGGATTCAGGCCTACTCGGCGGTTGCGCCGGACTTCTGGATCAGCTCGGCCCATTTGGCGCTGTCGCTGACGATGAAGGCGCCGAAGTCGGCGGGCTTGCTGAACAAGGGATCCAGGCCCATCTTCTTGAACTGTTCCTGCACGTCGGGCGACGCCTTCATCTTTTGAAGCGAGGCCTGCAGGCGGTCGACGACCGCGGGCGGCGTGCCGGCCGGCGCCACGATGCCCAGCCAGGGCATGGCGTCGTAGCCCGGCAGTCCGGACTCTTCCACGGTGGGCAGGTCGGGCAGCACCGAGGACCGCGTCTTGGTGGTGACGGCCAGCGGGCGCACCTTGCCGCCGTCCAGGAAGGGCTGGGCGGCGGCGATGTCCACGAACAGCAGGTCGACTTCGCCGCTGGCCAGCGACGTCAGCGCCGGCACGCTGCCCTTGTAGGGAATGTGCGTCATCTTCAGCCCGGTCAGCGCGGCGAACAGCTCGCCTTCCAGGTGGTTGGAGGTGCCGTTGCCGGAAGACGCGAAAGTCGCGGACTTGCCATCCTTCTTGAGCGTGGCGATCAGTTCCTTGACGCTGCCGGCCTGCACCTGCTTGCCCGTCACCAGCACGTGCGGCACGCTGGCGATCAGCGACACCGGCTGGAAGTCCTTGACCGGGTCGTAGTTCGCGGTGGCCTTGTACAGGCTGGGAGCGATGCCGAGGGACGAGGCGGCCATCAGCAGCGTGTAGCCGTCGGCCGGGGACTTGGCCACGTAGGCCGAGGCGATCATGGTGCCGGCGCCCGGCTTGTTGACCACCACCACGGGCTGGCCCAGATCGCCCTGCAGCTTGGCAGCGATCTGGCGGGTCATCACGTCGGTCACGCCGCCCGGCGTGAAGGGCACCACGATGTTGATGGGCTTGGTCGGATAGTCCTGGGCGTGGGCGGCGGCGCCCGCGCAGATCAGGGTAGCGGCCAGGCCGCGGGATAGCCATTTCATGTGTAGTCTCCTGTGATTTTCTGGGCTTGGTTTTCAAGTGGAACCGTGTTGAGGTTCCGGTGCCGGACCAGTCCCCAGACCATGTTGGCGTAGGGCATGTCCAGGTTCAGCTTGGCGGCGATCTCGATCAGGGCGCCGACCAGGGCGTCGATTTCCAGCGGTTTGCCTTGCAGCGCGTCCTGCAGCATCGAGGTCCTGGCCGCGCCGGCGCTGGCGGCGGCCTGCATGCGTTGTTCCACCGTCACGGGCAGCGTCAGCCCCAACGCGGTTCCCAGCGCCAGGTATTCGCCCAGCATGGCGCGCGCCAGCCGGCCCAGGTACGGGTCGCGGACCATGGCTTCCATGGTGGCGTGGGCCAGCACGCTCAAGGGATTGAAGGTCGCGTTGCCCATGGCCTTGATCCAGACGGCCTGGTGGATGCGGTCGCTGACCTCGCATTGCAGGCCCGAGGCCGTCAGCAGGCCGGCCAACCGGGTGGCGCGCGCGGACCTGCTGCCGTCGGGCTCGCCCAGGATGAGGTTGTTGCGCGCGTTCTGCGCCGCGACGCCGGGCGCGGCGGCGTGCGCTGCGATGTACACCACCGAGCCCAGCACCCGCTCCAGCGGCAGCGCGCGCCTGAGGATGCCGCGGCCGTCGACGGATTGCAGCGGCGCGTCGCCCAGCGGGCTGGCCAGCGTGGGCAGATACCACCAGGGGATGCCGTTCACGGCCGGCACCACGGTTCCCTGCGGCGCCAGCATGGGCGCAAGGTGCGCGCCGATCTCGTCCAGCGCCTGCTGTTTGACCGCAAGGAACAGGTACTCCACGTCGCGCACCTGGCGCGGATCGTCGGTGGCGCGCACTGCGTGGTGGCGTGTGACGCCGTCCACCGTCAGGCCTACGCCGCGTTGCCGCAGGGCGGCCAGCGTCTGTCCGCGGGCGATCATGGTCACCTCGCAACCTGCCTGGGCCAGGCGCGCGGCCAGCAGACAGCCGATCGCGCCCGCACCATATACCGCGACGCGGCATTGATGAGCATCTTTCATTTGAACTCTGCGAAAAGGGCCGCCCGGATGGCGGCGCGGTTGCCGCTACTGCTGGTACTCGGGCCGGATGCGTTGCAGCAGCCGGAGCAGGGGAGGCCAGTGCTTGTGGCGGGACGGGCGGTCGAGACGGTCGAACTGGCGACCGACCTTCTCGGCGACTTCGGCGGCAGGCGTCACCAGCGGCAGGCCGCCAGCCAGCGCCGCCACCTGCGCCTGGCAGGCGCGCTCCAGGTAGAACATGGCGTCGAAGGCATCGGGCACGCTCGTGCCGCAGACCAGCAGGCCGTGGTTGCGCAGGATCATCGCGCTGTGCGGTCCCAGGTCGGCGACCAGCCGCTGCTGCTCGTCCATGTCGAGCGCGACGCCTTCGTAGTCGTGGTAGCCGATGCGATTGTGGAAGCGCATGGCGTGCTGCGAGATCATGAGCAGGCCGGCCTCTTGCGCGGACACGGCGATGCCGGCGGCGGTATGCGTGTGCATGACGCAGGCCGCGTCGTGACGGACGCGATGAATGGCGCTATGGATGACGAAGCCGGCGGGGTTGATGCCCAGGCCGGTCTGGTCCAGCAGGATGTCGCCGTCGATGTTCACCTTGACCAGGTTGGAAGCGGTGATTTCGTTGAACATCAGGCCGTAGGCGTTGATCAGGAAGTGCGGTTCGGCGCCGGGCACGCGGGCCGATATATGCGTGTAGATGTGGTCGGTCATGCGCATCTCGACCGCGAGGTTGTAGGCGGCGGCGAGGTCCACCCGCACTGCCCATTCCTCGGCCGAAACCTGGTCCCTGATCGATGCCTCTTGCACGGCTGCTCCTCCGGTCATGCGTTCTTTTCCTGTCTGGTTGCGCCGGTCCTGCCTGGCGTCTTTGAACCGGAGTATAGGTTTTCCCGCCGCCGCCGACTAAGCAAACGTTTTGATGGAAACGCATAAATCCCATCAATGATTCGGCCCTGCGGCAACGCATCAGAAACCTCGATGTATATGCATAAAAACGTTTAGCTAGTGCGGCGCAATACCGCTTCCTATACTGATTTTCTTACCGAGAGGCGCGGCCGGACGGAGCCGGCGCGCCATGGAAAATCAGAAACGCCGGAGGCTGGATGGACGCTGCAGGAAACCGCACGATCACGGATTTGCTCGATGAACAGGCGCTATGCCACGGGCATCGGGTGGCGATCGTGCACGAATACCAGAATGGCGACATCAGCCAGCTGAGCTTCATCCAGCTGCGCGAGGCTGCGCGCGCTTTTGCGGCAGGCTTGCAGGCCCGCGGTGTGAAACCGGGCGACCGTGTTTTCGTGTTCATGGGCAACACCGCGGAGTTCGTGCCGCTATGGATGGGGCTGATGCTGGCGGGCGCCGTCATCGTCGCCGGCAACATCTACCTGACCGCGCCCGAGGTGGCCTACCAGCTGGAACATTGCGAGCCAGCGTTGGCGCTGGTGGAGCCCGCGCACGAGGCGCTGGTGCGCGAAGTCTGCGCCGGGCTGGCGCAGGCGCCCGACATCGTGGCGGTGGCGCGCGGCAGCCTGGGCCCGGAAGGACTGGGCGGGGCCTGGGCGGGATCGCCCGGGGATTACCAGCCGCCCGGGCAGTGCAGCGACGACCTGGCGCAGATCCTCTATACGTCGGGCACGTCGGCGCGGCCCAAGGGCGTGATGCTGACCCAGGCCAACCTGCTCTGGTGCGGCCAGGCCGGCGCCGCCAACAGCGGCCTGGGCCGCGCGGACCGCGTCTTCAACAACAAGCCCCTGTTCCACGCCAACTGCCAGGAGACGGTGCTGTCCTGCCTGACGGCAGGCGCGACTGCGGTGATCGGCGAACGCTACAGCGCCACGCGCTACCTGCGCCAGCTCATCGAGCACCGCATCACGATATGCAGCCTGTCCGGCATGCTGTGCCGCACGCTGCTGAACCAGCCCGCCACGCCTTTCGATACCGCGCACCAGGTGCGCTACGCGGGCTATGCCATCAATATCTCGGAAGCCGAGATCGCGGCCTTCATCGCGCGTTTCCGCATACCGCTGCGCAACGGCTATGGCCAGTCCGAGTCCATGCTGTACATCACCCTGCAGCAGCACGCCGCGCCGTCGACCTATCCCTCCATCGGCAGGCCCACGCCCGACCGCGAGGTGTTCGTGGTCGATGACGACAACCAGCCGGTGGCCGCGGGCGCCGTGGGCGAGATCGTGGTGCGGGGCCGTCCCGGGCGCACGCTGACGCTAGGCTATTACCGCGATCCCGTCGCGACGCGGGCCGTGTTCGAAGGCGGTTGGCTGCACACGGGCGACCTGGGATATCAGGACGCCAAGGGGAATTTCTTTTTCTTCGGCCGAAAGAAAGAGGTGATCAAGCGCGCCGGCGAAAACATCTCGGCGGCGGAAGTGGAAGAGGCGCTGATGGGGCATCCCGACGTGCGTGACGTGGCGGTGGTGGGCATCCCCGATCCGGTGCGCGACCAGTCAGTCAAGGCCTTCATCGTGCTGCACGGCGACCGCCAGCAGGACGCCGCCGCGATCAAGGCCTATTGCGCCGAGCGGCTGGCGTATTTCAAGGTGCCCGAGCACGTGCAGTTCATGGCGGAGCTGCCGCGCAACGCCAGCGGCAAGGTGCAGAAGCGGGCGCTGCTCGACGCCTGAGCGCCGGGGCGGACCTTCAGGCCTGGCGCGTGGCGGCCTTGCCCAGCCGGGTCAGGGCTTCGACGACCTGATGGACGATGGCCTGGCCCTGGTTGCGGTGGGTGGCGATGGTGAATTCCAGCGTCAGCGGCGTAAGCGTGGGATCAACCAGCACCAGCGTGCCGGCCTGCACTTGCCGGGCCACCATCATTTCCGGCAGCTGCGCGATGCCGCCGCCGGCCTCGACCACTTCGATCAGGCTGTTCAGGCGATTGCAGCTGCAGATGTTGTCCAGGTTGGCGCCCATGTCGCGCAGCTCGTCCTGCGCCGGACCGAAGAAGCCGGAGGGGCGGGACACGCACCACAGCGGCTCGGTCTGCAGCAGCGATTGCATGGTGCGCGGCTGGCCGTCAGCGCAGGTCAGCAGCCGCGACGAGACCATCCACGACATGCGCGTCGTGCCCAGCGATTCGCAGATGAACTGGTCGTCGCGCAGATGGTTGGCCATGATGGCGATGTCCAGCGCGCCGGACGTCAGGTGTTCCTGCAGCTTGACCGCCAGGTCCAGCTCGATCTCGTAGGACACGCGGGGCAGGGCCCGGCGCAGTTCGGGCACGATGCGCGAAAACCAGGTCATGGAAATCTCGCCCATGCCGATGCGCACGGTGCCGGCTGCGTTGTTCACGGCTTCCGCATCAGTGAAGGCGTCTTCCACCGCCAGCAGCAGGGGCTCCACGCGCTCGACGAAGCGGCGCGCGGGCACCGTCAGTTCCAGCCGGCGGCCGCGCTTTTCGAACAAGGGAAAGCCCAGCGACTGCTCCAGTTCCTTCATGCGCGCCGACACGGCGGGCTGCGAGGTGTGCAGGCGTTCGGCCGCGGCGCGGAAGCTGCCCAGCCTGGCGATCTGGCACAGGGTTTCGGCGTTGGTCAGATTCGGACGGGGCATGGGCGGACGGTGGTGGTTTTCGGCCGTATGTTAAAGGAAAGCGGTTAAAGGAAACCGCGGCGCGGTCTCACGGGGACTGCACGCTTGCTTCGCGCAGTATCTGTCCCAGGCGGCGCGCACCAGGCCCCGCCGCGTCGGGATCGGGATAGACCAGGTACAGCGCGCCCCAGCGTTGAGCGCCCTCCAGCAAGGGCAGCGGCTTCAATTCGCCCGAGTCCAGTTGCGCGCGGATCCAGTCCTCCGGATACCACGCGAAACCCATGCCCATGCAGGCGGCGCGTATCGAGGTGCTTTTGTGGCTGAAGGTGATGCGCTGTTCGGTGACGTCCCAGACGCTGGGACGCACGCGTTGGCTGCCGCTGTCGCGGATGACCAGATGGCGCTGTCCCTTGAGGTCTTCCAGCGATAGCGGCCGGTTCATCTGGTGCAGCGGATGCGAGGGCGCGGCCGCCGCGATGGCGCGGTAGCGCAGCAACGCGTCGCCGACGTGGCCTGCCGGAATGTTGTCGGCGCAGATGGCGAGATCGGCCTCGCCGGAGACCAGCAGTTCGTCGGTGCCGCCCATGACCGATTCGTGCAGTTCGATGCGGGTCTCGGGGAACTCGGCGGCGAACGCATCCAGGCAGCGCAGCAGCAGGTCCGTCGGGAACAGGCTTTCGACGGCCAGGGTCAGCATCTGCTCGCGCCCCTGGGCGAGATGCGCCGCCGCCCGCTCCAGGCGCTGGGCCTCACCCACCAGCGACTTGCCGCGCCGGTAGAGGATCTTGCCGTCGTCGGTCAGCAGGGCGCGGCGTCCGTCCATGGCGAACACCGCCACGCCCAGCCGGTCCTCGATCTGGCGGATCGCGTAGCTGATGGTCGATTGCGATTTGCTGAGCGCTTCGGCGGCCTGGGCGTAGCCGCCCGCGTCCACTACCGCGACCAGGGCCTGCCATTGCTCCAGCGAGATTCTAGGCGGCATATATATCTACCAATTAGATTGTTTTAACCGAAATATTGAACTATTTTATCTAATCATTGGATGATTCAATGGGTTCATCGTCACCGCGACACAAGGAACCCAAATGAACATCCTGGTTATCGCCGCCAGCGCGCCCGCTGGCTCCTACTCAGCGGCGCTGGCCGAACGCTACGTGGCCGGCGCCAATGCCGGCGGCCAGGCGCGCGTCGTGTGGGCCGATCTGGACGCCGAGTCCTTCGATCCGCGCATGACGGCGGCCGACCTGGCTTTCTACCGCGGCCAGGGGGCCTTGCCCGGCGACGTGCGGCGCGAGCAATTGCGCGTGGAGGCCGCGGACCTGATCGTCCTGGCGTTCCCGATCTACTGGTGGTCCATGCCGGCGCTGGTCAAGGGCTGGATCGACCGCGTCTTTACCAAGGGCTGGGCCTTCGGCGGCGGGCAGCCCGCACGCCTGGCCGGCAAGCGCCTGCGCTTGCTCGCGACAGGCGGCGCAGGCGCACAAGCCTATGACGGGCATGGCTACCGCGCCGCCATCTCCACCCAGATCGAGCACGGCGTCTTCCATTACAGCGGCGTGAGCGACGTGCGCACGCATCTGTTTCTGGACGCGGAAAGCGGCGACGAGGATGCGCGCTTGCGCAGCCTGTCCGATGCGCACGCGTTCGGCCTGTCTCTCGCAGCATCCGGCGCCGCGGACTCTCCCGCGCGCTGAACCATTCCCTTCCTGTTTCTTGATGAGGTTCGCCATGTCCATCGTTACCCGAGAAATCCACCTGAAGAACCGTCCCGCTGGCCTGCCTACGCCAGACGATTTCGCGCTGGTTGAAACCAGCTTGCCCGCACCCCGGCCTGGACAGATCCTGGTGCGCAATATCTGGATGTCGGTCGACCCTTACATGCGCGGCCGGATGGACGACCGCAAGAGCTACATCGCGCCGTTCGCGCTGGACCAGGCGCTGGAAGGCGCGGCGGTCGGCGTGGTCGAGCAGAGCGCCGATCCGCGCTTCGCGGCCGGCGACCGCGTGGTGCACTTCGCCGGATGGCGCGAGCACGCGCTGATCGACGCGGCGCACGCCTCCGCGGTCGCCGACGACGGCATCGCCTTGCAGACCTATCTGGGCGCGCTGGGTTTTCCGGGCCTGACGGCCTACGTGGGGCTGACGCGGATCGCCGCGGCGAAGGCGGGCGAAACCATCTTCGTGTCCGCGGCCAGCGGCGCGGTGGGCAGCGTCGTGGTCCAGATGGCCAAGCTGATGGGGCTGCGCGTGGTGGCATCCGCCGGGTCCGAGGACAAGGCGCGCTGGCTGCGCGAAGTGGCCGGCGCCGACGCGGTCATCGATTACCGCGCCGCGCCCGATCTCGCCGCGGCGCTGGCGCAGGCCGCGCCGCAAGGCATAGACATCTATTTCGACAACGTCGGCGGCGACCATCTGGACAGCGCGCTGGCCCTGGCCAATGACCACGCGCGCTTCGTGCTGTGCGGCATGATCGCGGGCTACAACGAGGGCAAGCCGGCCATCGGCATACGCAACCTGTTTTCGGCCATTGAAAAGCGCATCAAGCTGCAAGGCCTGATCGCGTCCGACCACGTCGACCTGCTGCCCGAGTTCCTGCCCCGCATGAGCGCGTGGATCAAGGCCGGCCAGGTGCAGCTGCGGGAAACGGTGGTGGACGGACTGGAGCGCGCGCCCGAAGCCTTCATTGGCCTGTTCAAGGGCGCCAACACCGGGAAGATGCTGGTCAGGCTGACCAAGTCCTGAAGATCCGGCCCGCGCGCGGCCGGCGGCTCGGTGAAATCCGCCATTTCCCGCCGCCGGGCCCGCCGATACACTGGCCGCTCGCAATCCTGACGAGACAGCCATGAGACACCTACTTCCCGCCCTGGGCGCAGCGCTTGCCTTCACGTTCGGCGCCCAGGCATCGGCCCAGCAGGCCCAGCCCGCGGCCTCGCCGCCGCGCGACCCGTTCTTCTGGCTGGGCGAAATCAACAAGGCCACCGCCGTGATCAACACGGACGAAGGACTGCTGGACAAGTCCATGGCGCCGCGCCTGGCCGCCGGCGTGGCGAAGGTGATCAACGACGGCAACCAGCCCGGCGCCAAGCGCCCGTCCAGCGTCATCACCTTCGAACCGCTCCTGATCAAGGCGGCGGGCGAGGACGTCACGCTGCTGCACGCGGGACGCTCCAGCCAGGACATGCACGCGACCTACCGCAGCGCCATCCTGCGCGACAAGCTGCTGGACCTGGCCGACCAGCTGAACGCCACCTCCACCACGCTGGTGGAACTGGCGGGCAAGCACGCCGCGACCATCGTGCCGAACTACACCAACGGCGTGGCGGCGCAGCCCAACAGCTATGGCCACTACCTGCTGGGGCAGGCCG
This sequence comes from Achromobacter anxifer, assembly GCF_903652925.1. GTDB lineage: Bacteria > Pseudomonadota > Gammaproteobacteria > Burkholderiales > Burkholderiaceae_B > Achromobacter > Achromobacter anxifer. Next base: position 629,931 of record NZ_CAHLAR010000001.1, read on the forward strand.
CGGGCCTGGCGCGCGACGCCCAGCGCATCCGCGAAGCCTATGTGCGCATCGACCGCTCGCCCATGGGCACCACGGTGCTCAACGGCACCAGCTGGCCGCTGGACCGCAAGCGCATGGCGCAGTACCTGGGCTTCGAGGCCCTGGTCGACAACGCCTATGACGCCTCGCAGATCTCGTCGATGGACCAGCCCGTGGAGGTCGCCTCCATCGTCACCAGCATCGCGCTGCGCACGGGCAACTTCGTCGAGGACGTGATGACGCAGTACGCGCAGCCGCGTCCCTGGATCCTGCTGGAAGAGGGCGGCGGCAATACCTATGTGTCCAGCGCCATGCCGCAAAAGCGCAACCCCGGCCTGCTCAACGACACCCGCAGCGAAGCCTCGACCGCGGTGACGCTGGCCATGGGGCCGGTGGTGCAGACCCATAACATCACGCCCGGCATGAGCGACCCCAAGGACGTGAAGCAGAATTCCGCCATGGTCGACGCCGGCATCCTGACTCTCAAGCGCTGGGACCGGGTGCTGAAGGCGCTGGTCATCAGCCCGGACCGTGCGCTGGAAGAGCTGAACAGCGACTGGACGGCTTCGCAGGAATTGGCCGACGTGCTGATGCGCAAGTACAAGCTGCCGTTCCGCGACGGCCATCACTTCGCGTCCGAGGTCGTGAGCTATGCCAAGACCAACAACATCAAGCCGCTGGACTTCCCCTATGAGCAGGCCCGCCGCATCTATGCGGACGCGATGAAGGACTCGAAGTACGGCACCGAGCTGCCGATGAGCGAGGCGGAGTTCCGCTCCACGCTGGATCCGGTGGCCATCGTCAAGAACCGCGCCACCATAGGCGGTCCGCAACCCGCGGAAATGGAACGCATGATGAAGGAGGCGCGGGCCCAGCTGGCCGCGCAGGACGCCTGGATCAAGGAACGCCGCGCCCACATCCGCGATTCGCTGGCGGAACTGGACAAGAAATTCGGCGCGCTGGTGGCCAGCGCGCCGAAGGAGAAAAGCCAGTAAGCGGTAAAGCCGGGCGCGCTTTCCGGTCCTGTCCGGAGCGGCGCGCCTGGTTTCAGGCCCGGGCCGGGAAGGGCGCCGCGAAGCGGCGCAGCCGCAGCGCGTTGCTCAGCACGAACACGCTGGACAGGGCCATTGCGCCAGCCGCGAACACCGGCGACAGCAGGCTGCCATTGACCGGGTACAGCAGGCCCGCCGCCACCGGGATCAGCGCCACGTTGTAGGCGAAGGCCCAGAACAGGTTCTGCTTGATGTTGCGGATGGTGGCCTTGGACAGGGCGATGGCGTTGGGCACGCCGCCCAGGTCGCCCGACATCAGCACCACGTCGGCGGCCTCGATGGCGATGTCCGTGCCGGTGCCGATGGCCAGGCCCACGTCCGCTTCGGCCAAGGCCGGGGCGTCGTTGATGCCGTCGCCCACGTAGGCGATGGGGCCGTATTGCTGCTTCAGGCGTTGCACGGCCGCGACCTTGCCGTCGGGCAGCACTTCGGCCACCACTTCATCGATGCCGAGCTGGCGGGCGATGGCCTCGCCGGTGCGGCGGTTGTCGCCGGTGATCATGGCGACCTTCAGGCCCAGGTCATGCAGGGCGCGGATGGCGGCGGCCGTGGTTTCCTTGATGGGATCGGCCACGGCGATCATGGCGGCCAGCTTGCCGTCGATGGCGGCATACAGCGGCGTCTTGCCTTCGTCGCCCAGGCGGGCGGCATCGGCGCCGAAGGATTCGACGCTCAGGCCCAGTTCACGCATGTAGCGGTCGGCGCCGATCTGCACCAGCGCGCCGTCCACCAGGGCGCTCACGCCGAAGCCCGTGACCGATTCGAACTGCGAGATCGCGCCCAGCGCGATGCCCTGCTCGCGGGCCGCATCCAGGATGGCCTGCGCTATCGGGTGCTCGGACTTGGCTTCCACCGTGGCGACCTGACCCAGCACGGCGGCGCGTTCAAAGCCCGCGGCCACGATCAGGTCGGTCAGTTCGGGGCGGCCCTTGGTCAAGGTGCCGGTCTTGTCCACGGCCACGACCTTTGCGTCCTTCAGCGATTGCAGCGCTTCGCCCTTGCGGAACAGCACGCCCATCTGCGCGGCGCGGCCGGTGCCCACCATGATCGAGGTCGGCGTGGCCAGGCCCATGGCGCAGGGGCAGGCGATGATCAGCACGGCGACGGCGTTGACCAGCGCGAAGGTCAGCGCGGGATCGGGGCCGAAGACCAGCCAGATGATGAAGGTGGCGACGGCGGCCGCCATCACCGCCGGCACGAACCACATCGTGATGCGGTCCACCAGCGCCTGGATCGGCAGCTTGGAGCCTTGCGCCTGTTCGACCATGCGGATGATCTGCGCCAGCACCGTGTCGCCGCCGACCTTGGTGGCGCGGAACGTCAGCGCGCCGTTCTGGTTGACGGTGCCGCCCACCACTTCGGAACCGGGCTGCTTTTCGACCGGCACGGGTTCGCCGCTGATCATGGATTCGTCGATGAAGCTGTTGCCTTCCACGACTTCGCCGTCCACGGGGATGCGTTCGCCGGGGCGGACTTCGATCAGGTCGCCCGCGACGACTTGATCGATGGCGAGTTCCTGCGTCGCGCCGTTGCGCACCACGCGCGCGGTCTTGGCCTGCAGGCCAAGCAGGCGCTTGATGGCTTCGGACGTATTGCCCTTGGCGCGGGCCTCCATGTAGCGGCCCAGCAGGATCAGCGCCACGATGACTGCGGCGGCCTCGTAATAGACGTTGACGGTGCCGGCGGGCAGCAGCCCGGCCGCGAAGGTGGCGACCACCGAATAGGCATAGGCCGCCGAGGTGCCGACCGCCACCAGCGAGTTCATGTCGGGCGCGCCGCGCAGCAGCGCCGGTATGCCCTTCTTGAAAAAGCGCAGGCCGGGGCCGAACAGCACGATGCTGGCCAGCGCGAATTGCAGGTACCAGCTGTTCTGCGTGCCGATGGTCTGGGCGATGACGTGATGGAACGCCGGCACGATGTGGGCGCCCATTTCCAGGATGAACACCGGCAGCGCGAAGATCGTGGCGATGGTCAGGGAGCGCTTGAGCGACTTCAGCTCGGCGGCCTGGCGCTCGGCCACGGCGTCGGTGTCGCTGGATTCCGCGGCGATGGCGCGCGCTTCGTAGCCCGCCTTGGCCACGGCCTGGATCAGGGCCGCGGACGACACGCCGCCGGCGGCGGTGATGCTGGCGCGCTCGGTGGCGAGGTTGACCGTGGCGTTGCTGACGCCGGGCACGGCCTTCAGGGCCTTTTCGACCCGGCCCACGCAGGAGGCGCAGGTCATGCCGGTGACCGACAGTTCCACCGTGGTTTCGGCGACGGTGTAGCCCGCCTTCTGCACCGCCTGCACGGCGGCGGCGACGTCCGGCGTGCCGTCAAAAGTGATGTCGGCGCGCTCGGTTGCCAGGTTGACGCTGGCCTGGCTGATGCCGGGCACGGCCTTCAGGGCTTTTTCGACGCGGCCCACGCACGAGGCGCAGGTCATGCCTTCGATGGGAAGGCTGACCGCGACGCTGTCTGCTGTGATGGCACTCATATCCGCTCCTTGAAAACTTCAAATTCCTTGGCGATGGAGTGACTATAAAGATTCCCATGATGGCAAGGTCAAGCCCTGGATCGACGGGTTTGTTTCAGCGCAAAAAAAGACCGCCCCGGGGGCGGTCTGAGAATTAGGGACAGATTTCCGTCCGCATCGGCGGGTCAGAACCAGATGCGCACACCGGCCAGGATCGCGCGCTCGGAGCGGCTTTCTCCGGCTTCGCTGGCATAGCTGGCCGTCTTGCCGAATTTGCGGCCGAACGATACGCCGACATAGGGCGCGAATTCGCGCGTCACTTCATAGCGCAACCGCAAGGAAAACGAGGCGTCGGACAGGCCGGAGCCCACTCCGCGTTGCTCGTCGTTCTTGCCGTACAGGCTGGCCTCGATCTCGGGCGTGAGGATCAGGCGTTGCGTCAGCAGCAGGTCGTACTCTGCCTTCAGCGCCAGCGCGGTCCTGCCGGACCCGCCCACATAGCCGGTGATCTCGGTTTCGATGCCGTAGGGCGCGACGCCCTGCACGCCGAACGCGGCCCAGTTGCGCTTCGGACCCGTGCCGAAGTCGCGCCGCGCGCCCAGCTGCAGGTCCCAGAACGGTGAAATGGTGTGGCTCCAGAAGGCTTCGATCTTGGCGTCCGTGCTGCCGTTCAGGCGATCTCCCTCGCTCTTGATCCACAGCTTGTTCAGGTCGCGGCCGATCCAGAACTGGCCGTCCCATTGCAGGCTGGTCTGATCATTGCGGTCATAGGCGACGCCGAGCTTGTCGAACAGCAGATGGCTGGTGACGACGTTGTCCATCATGTGCGGATGGATGCGGTAGGCGGCGTAGCGCTGGTCCGTGGAGCCGTCGCTGGAGGGCAGGGAACCCACGGGCGGGCCGCTGGGGGGAGCGTCGTTCATGGCGGGCATGGCGCTGTGATCCATGCCCTGCATCGCGCCGTGGTCCATGCCCGGCATCGATCCATGATCCATGCCCTGCATCGAGCCGGCGGACGTCTGCGCCATGGACATTCCGGCGACGGAGGAAAGGAGGACGGCGCCCGCGACGAGCCCGGGCCAGCGCTTTCTGGATGTCGTTGTTCTCATGTTTCCCCCTTATTCCACGACGACCGCGCGGAACATGCCGGCCTCCATGTGGAACAGCAAGTGGCAGTGATAGGCCCAGTTGCCGCGCGCATCCGCGCTGACGCGGTAGCTGAGGCGCTGCGCCGGGTTCAGGCTGATCGTGTGCTTGCGCACCTGGAAGTTGCCGTCGGCGGATTCCAGGTCGCTCCACAGGCCGTGCAGGTGGATGGGGTGCGTCATCATGGTGTCGTTGACCAGCACGAAGCGCACGCGCTCGCCGTACTTGAGCACGATAGGCTTGGCCTCGGTGAACTTCAGGCCGTTGAAGGACCACATGTAGCGGTCCATGTTGCCGGTCAGGTGCAGTTCGATCTCGCGGGTCGGCGGGCGGTTGTCGGCGGGTTCGACCATGGAACGGAGATCGGCGTAGGTCAGCACGCGGCGGCCGTTGTTGCGCAGGCCCACGCCGGGATCGTCCAGCCGCGTCGATACCACGTCGGGCAGCATGGAGTGGGCGGGGCTGCGCTCGGCTGGATAAGGGTGCTTGATCTCGACCATGCCGCCTTCGCTTGCGCCCGCGCCGGACGGCGCCGCACCGTGGTTCATGCCGGCATGGTTCATGCCTGCCATCGCGCCATGGTCCATGCCGCCCTGGGAGCCATGATTCATCGCGCCCTGCGAGCCGTGGTCCATCGCGCCCGCCTGCGATCCGCCCATGTCCATGCCGGGCATGTCGTGCGCCATGCCCATGTCCATCATGGTCAGCACCTGCACCGGGTCCAGCGCCGGGACTTCCGCCTGCATGCCCTCGCGCGGCGCCAGCGTGCCGCGCGCGTAGCCGGAGCGGTCCATGGCCTGCGAGAAGATGGTGTAGGCGCGCTCGTCCTGCGGCTCGACGATGACGTCATAGGTCTCGGCCACTGCGATGCGGAATTCCTCGACCTCCACCGGCCTGACGGCCAGGCCATCGGCGGCCACCACCGTCATCTTCAGGCCGGGGATGCGCACGTCGAAGTACGTCATGGCCGAACCGTTGATGAAGCGCAGCCGGATCCGCTCGCCGGGCCGGAACAGCCCGGTCCAGTTGCCGGCCGGGGACTTGCCGTTGGTCAGGAAGGTGTAGGTTGCGCCCGAGACGTCGGCCAGGTCGGTCTGGTTCATGCGCATCTGCTGCCACATCAGGCGTTCGTTCAGCGCGTTCTTCCAGCCGGACTTTTTCGCATCGTCGATCAGGCTGCCGACGGTGGGCTGGATGTAGTTGTAGTAGTCGGGCATCACCTTGAGCTTGCGGAACACGCTCATGGGATCCTCGTCGGTCCAGTCGGACAGCAGGACCACATAGTCGCGGTCGGCGCGCACGGGGTCGGGGCGCTTCGGTTCGATCACGATGGCGCCGTACAGCCCCGTCTGCTCCTGGAAGCCGGAATGGCTGTGATACCAGTAGGTGCCGCTCTGGTTCACGTCGAACTGGTAGGTAAAGGTCTCGCCGGGTGCGATGCCGGGAAAGCTCAGCCCCGGCACGCCGTCCATTTCGGTGGGCAGGATGATGCCGTGCCAGTGGATCGAGGTGTCCTCGCGCAGGCGGTTGGTGACGCGCAGCGTGACGCGGTCGCCTTCGCGCCAGCGCAGCGTGGGCGCGGGCAGGCTGCCGTTGACCGTGGTCGCGATGCGGGCGGCGCCGGTGAGGTTGGCGGGGCTCTCGCCGATCTCCAGGTTGAACTCGGTGCCCGACAGCTCGGTCTGCCGGTTCGAGCCGGACTGCGCCCACGAGTAGGGGCTCCACAGGCCCATGCCGGCCAGCGCCCCGCCGGTCGCCAGGCCCTGCACGAACCGGCGGCGCGGATTCGAAACTGCTCTGCTCATGCTCTATCTCCCCGGTCAGCCGTGCCGGCGTCCCGGCTGTGGATTACTTGACGGAAACGGCGCCCTTCATGCCGGCGGGATAGTGGCCGGGCTCCAGGCAGCCGAAGGCGACCGAGCCGGCCTTGTCGAAGGTCCAGACGATGTCGCCGGTCTTGCCCGCTTCCAGCGACACGGAGTTCGGTTCCTCATGGCGCATGCCGGGATCCTTGAGCATCATCTGGTAGTGGCCGTCCAGGTCGGCGGGCGTGCCCAGCACCATTTCGTGGCGGATCTTGCCCGAGTTGGTGACCTTGAAGCGGATGGTTTCGCCCGCCTTGACGTCGATCTTGTCAGGGGTGAAACGCATGGCGTCGGTCATGTCCACGGCGATGGTGCGCGAGACCTTGGCCGGATTGCCGGGCTTGCCTATGGCGGCGGGCTGGCTTGCGCCATGGCCGCCGCCATGGTCGGCGCCGTGGCCGGGGGCGGCCATGACGCCGAAGGAAAGCAAAAAGGCGCCCGCTGCGACGGCGCCCTGCGCGAGGTTCACCAGTTTTTTCATGCGCATCCTCTAGACTCGAAATGGGGGTAGGAGGCGCCACTGTAGTGACGCGCCCCGCACCACAACCTTTCGGGAGGATTACTTTCCTGTAATGTTGCCCGCCCACGGCCCGGCGCCGCGGGCCGTGGGCGGGCTGGCGGCTTGCCGGGCGCTCAGACCATGGACTTGCCGCTGCGCCTGGCGGCGCGGATGTCGCGCCATAGCGTGACGCACAGCAGCGCCAGGATGAGGGCGGAAATGGCGGGCCACACCAGAAAGTAGAACGTCAACCACATATCAATCTCCTTGTTCCTGTCTGTTCATGCTTGCTTCCGGGCGGCTCAGCCTTGGGCCGGCTGGACCGCGGGACGCGGCGCGGACGCCGGGGCCATCGCGTCCTGCGCTTCCTGGAAGGAGGTCACACGGTCGGCCAGCAGGCTGAAATCGAAACGCTGCTGGTTGAGCAGGCTGAGGCCGGCGCACACCGTCGCGCTCACGCCGTAAGCGGTCAGGGATCCCATCAGCACGATGTATTCGCGCAGCGTGCCCATGAACACGGGCAGCATGACGGCAATGCCGGCCGCGCCCACGATGAAGGCGAGCCTGCGGCCGAAGAAGCCGAAGGCCATGAGGCCCAGGACCACGCCGCCGCCGATGGCCGAGCAGATCTCGAAGAACACGGCGATGGCGCCGGTGATGGGGATCAGTTCGAAGCGCACGATGGTGAACAGGACCACGGCGCTGAGCACGGCGCTGACGAAGGCGCGGTTGTCGACGCGGTCCCAGTAGAAGCTGGCGATGACCGGGAACACGATGGCGCCCCACAGCGCGCCGACGAATACCAGCATGACCAGGATGTCCAGGCGCATGCTGGCGAAGATGACGCCGATCATCGTGGCGACGATCATGGTGGCGCGGCCCCACCACAGCATGCGGCGCGGATCCGGGCGGCCGCCGGCAAGGTTCTTGGCGTAGACGTCGGTCATCACGATGGCCGACAGCGCGGCCAGGTCGGAGTCGGCGGTCGACGACAGCGAGCCCACCACCAGCAGAAAGAACAGCGCGATGCCGAAGGGCGGCAGATAGGTCGAGGCCATCTGCGGAATGATGTTGTTCATGTCGCCGTTGGCCGGCTCCAAGCCCACGAACAGCGCCAGCAGCCCCAGCATGCCCAGCCCGATCACGACGGCGCCGTAGCCGGCCGTGGCGGTCAGGAAGGTCGGCTTGATCAGGTCTTCGCGCACCGCGAACAGGCGCTGGGCGATGGTCTGGTTGCCGATGGCGTAGGCCAGCACCGCCACGAAGTAGGGCGCGCCCTGTTCCAGGATGGCGCGGGTGGAATAGAAGTCGGCCTGGTCGGCGCTCAGGCGCCACATGTTCGCCGACAGCGCGTCGGGACCGCCCGCATTGAAGAAGATGAGCGGAATGATGACGACCGCGGCAATGATCATGGCGGCAAGCTGGGCGAAGTCCGTCATCACCGAGGTGCGGAATCCCGACCACAGCGTATAGGACAGCACGCCCAGGCCGGCGATGAGCACGCCCTGGATGAACGTCAGCGGACTCAGGATCGAGACCAGCGCGCCCGCGGCGGTGAAGTTCACCATCAGGCTGATGCAGCTGCCCACGATGTTGGACACCGCCATGATCATCTGGCTGGAGGTGCCGTGCCGCGCGTGTATGACCTCGGCCAGCGTGTGGGCCTTGGGCGCCAGCTTGCGGAAGCGCTTGCCGAAGGGATAGATGAAGAGAATCATCAGCGCGCCCCAGAAGCCGTAGTGCAGCGGGCCCGACAGGCCGTACTTGTAGCCCGAGGTGGCGCTGGCGTAGAACGATGCGGCCCAGATCCAGGTGGCGATCATGCTGGCGGTGGACAGGCCGAAGCCGACCGCGTTGTTCGACACCATGTAGCCGTCCACGTTTTCGTTCTTCTGGCTGATGAGCAGCGACATGAGGAATGTCGCGCCGTAGAAGCCCACGAGCAGCAGGATGGCGGTAGTGCCGGATAGCTGAAAGAATTCTGTCTCTTGCATCGTCTTCGTCCTTTCTCCTTGACAGCGTGTTCATGACGGACAGTCATGGCTGCATGAAGGCCGTTTCCGCGGGATGCGATGGGCGGCAAACCCCTGTGACGCAGCCGAAACACCGGGCGAGCGGCCGTAGGCGCGATCGCATGCCTGCCCGGCGCGGGCGCGGCAGGCGCAGCCCTCGGACGGACAGCAATAAGGCACACCGTGTAGGTGTCTTGCTGCCGCATTGCGCAGAACGCTGATTGCCTGGACGTTGCCCGATGCGGCGAGCGATGTTCCTGCCTGGTAAGCAGGGAGTTTGTTCCGCGGCCTGGAGGCCGGGTTTGGGTGTTTCGGCGTTACACGCCGGGCCGCTGTGCGCGACCTTATGTCGGATGCCTCCAAGCGACGTGCGTCGTCTGGCGGCATGCTTAATGAGCTACAACAGGCGCAAAGTATAGGGACATACCCCGCGCGAGTCCAGCCGGCGTTCATCAGGCGTACATGCGGCCTGCATGCGGCCTGCAAGTGGCGCGGGCTGCGTCATCGCGATTCGCATTGGCCGGTATCGCAACATTTAATTGGCCGCGGCGGGCGTGCTTCGATAAGGTGGTAGGCCTGAGCAGAAGGCCATGCCGGCGGCATGGCCCCGCGCAACACCAAGGCGAAACATGACAGACCGCGTATACATCAATGCCGTCGATTGCGACGGCAATCCCCTATCCCTGAGCGTGCGCGACGGGCGCATCGCCGCGCTGGGCGCAGAACCTCCCGCCGCGGGCGCGGCGCAGGTGATCGACCTGCGCGGGCATCTGCTGCTGCCGGGCTTCGTCGATGGCCACATCCATCTGGACAAGAGCTTCGTTGGCGGCCGCTGGCGGCCGCACCGCCCCGCGGGCAGCCTGCGCGAGCGGCTGGCCATCGAGAAGGAAGAACTGGCCGCCGCGCCGCCGATGCAAGAGCGAGCGGATGCGCTCATCGCGCAGGCGGCGGCGTTCGGCACGGTGGCGATGCGCAGCCACGTGGACGTGGACGCCACGACTGGCCTGGTCAATCTGCACGCTGTGATGGCGGCGCGCGAGAAATGGCGCGGCATCGTCGATATCGAACTGGCGGCCTTTCCGCAGGCTGGCGTGATGTCCTGTCCGGGCACCGCGCAACTGCTGGAAGCGGCCGTGCGTGAAGGCGCCGCGGTCGTGGGCGGCATCGATCCCTCCACGCTGGACGGCGACGCGGATGGGCAGCTGGATTGCGTGTTCGGCATCGCCGACAGGCTGGGCGCGAAGATCGACATCCATCTGCACGAGCCGGGCATGGAGGGCGTGGCGCAGATCCTCCGCATCGCCGAGCGCGCGCAGGCTCTGGGCCTGGCGGGCAGGGTCGCCATCAGCCATGCCTATGCGCTGGGCGACGTCGGCCTGCAGGCGCTGGACGAGGCGGCGCGCAAGCTGGCCGACGCCGGCGTGGCGATCATGACGAATGCCCCGGGCGACCGGGCCTTCCCGCCGGTGCTGCGGCTGCGCGAGGCCGGCGTGCGCGTGTTCTCGGGCAACGACAACATCCAGGACAGCTGGTGGCCCTATGGCAATGGCGACATGCTGCAACGCGCGATGCTGATCGGCTACCGTTCGGGCTTCTACACCGACGGCGAATTGCTGACGGCATTGCACATGGCGTCGCACGCGGGAGCGCAGGTGCTGGGCCTGGAGGGTTACGGCCTGCAGGTCGGTAACGAGGCGACCTTCGTGGCGCTGCCCGCGCCCAACGGCGCAGCCGCGGTTGCCGCCGCGCCTGCGCAGCGCTTCCTGTTTCGCAAGGGCGAGCCCGTGGGCGAGGCCGCCACGGTCTTCGGCGTCGTCAGCCCGGCGGCGTGACGCCGAGCGCGCGAGCCGCGCAGAAGTCGGTCAACGCTTGCCGCAGCGCGTGCCCCGCGTCGCTGAGGCGGGAGCGCGCGTAGAGCGACAGGTGCAGGCCCCCAGGCGTGGGAAAGCCTTCTTCCGGCGTGAGCTGCCGGTGTTCCGAAGTGGCGCAGGCGGCGGGCAACAGGCTGATGCCCAAGCCCGCCGCGACCGCCGCGCTGAGGCTGGGCAGGCTGGGACTGGAGAAGCGCACGTGCCAGGGCTTGCCGCAGGTCTCCAGCATGGCCGTCATCTCCTCGCGGTACAGCGCGCCCGCCGGAAAGGCCACCAACGGCACGGCGGTGTCGGGCGCGGGAGGCGGAGAGCCGCTGGCGGTGATCCAGCTGAGGGGCTCGGGCCAGTGCGCGTGGCAGTCGGCATCGACCTCCCATTGCTTGACCAGCAGCAGATCTAGCTCGCCATCGCGATAGCGCCGCAGCAGTTGGTGGCTGAGGCCGCCCTCGACTTCCACGCGCAGCCGCGGATAGGCCGCTTGCACCGCGGCCAGCACTGGCATCAGCGTCGCGCCCATGAAGTCCTCGGGGGCGCCCAGGCGTACCACCGCGCTGGCCTGCGCGGCGGCAACGTTCTCGCGGGCTTCCTCGGCCAGGCGCAGGATGCTGCGCGCATAGCCCAGCAGGCGCTCGCCTTCCTCGGTAGGCAGGACATGGCGCTGCGTCCGATCCAGCAGGCGGCAGCCCAGGTTCTCCTCCAGCCGGATGACGTGCTGGCTGACGGTGGACTGCGTCAGGTGCAGGTGTTCGCTGGCGCGGGTGAAGTTGCCCGTATCCACGACGGTGAGGAAGCTGCGCAGCAGGACTGGATCTAGCATTGGGATGTCCACTCGAATCTATCAAGCCAATTAATTTCATAATACTTGGCCCTGTCGCCATACTAGGGCCCATGCAGGGCGGCGCGGGGCCGCCGATCTGGAGGAATCATTCATGCATATCTTTCGCGCAGGCCGTTTCTGGCTGGCGGCATTCCTGTTGAGCATGGGCGGCGGGGCCGCGGCAGCCGCTCCGGACGCGGCGTTGCTGGCGGCGGCGGGCAGCGGCGATGCCGCCCGCGTCAAGCAACTGCTGGCGCAGGGCGCGGCCGTCGACGCGCGCGATGCGGAGGGCAACACGCCGCTGCTGCGCGCCACCCAAGGCAATCACGTCGAGGCCGCCCGCGCGCTGATCGAGGCGCGGGCCGACGTCAACGCGCAAAACTCGATTCGAGATAGCGCCTACCTGCTGGCCGGGGCCCGCGGCTATCGCGAGATCCTGGCGCTGACGCTGGAGCACGGCGCTGATCTCAAAAGCACCAATCGCTACGGCGGCACCGCGCTCATCCCCGCCTGCGAGCGCGGCCACGTCGAAGTGGTGGACATGCTGCTGCGCGCGGGCGTGGACCCGGACCATGTGAACAACCTGGGCTGGACCGGCCTGCTGGAGGCGGTGATCCTGGGCGACGGCGGTGCGCGTCACCAGGCGATCGTGAAGCGGCTGATCGAAGCCGGGGCCGACGTCAACCTGGCCGACGGCAAGGGCGTGACGCCGCTGCGGCATGCGCGCGAGCGCGGTCAGCCGGAAGTGGCGCGGCTGCTGGAAGCGGCGGGGGCCAAGGGTTGAGCATGGCTTGGTGATTTTTACCTAGGACAAGCTGACTATGGCCGCCGCGAAAGCGGCTCTATAAACTGATTCCCGCGCGCTGTGCCCATCAGGAATCGATCCGCAATGGATCGGTTCGCGGTTTCTTCAACCGGACGACAGGACAGAACAATGCAGATAAGCGCAGGGGAGTTGCAGGTGTGGCAAGCCATCGGTTCGGTGCTGGAGCAGGAAGAGCCCGCCGAGTATGAGCTGCTGCCCGACATCGTCGAAGCCAGGGCGGCGCCGGCAATAGGCCGTCAGCCCGGAGCGTTCGACGCCGGCGAGATACCGCTGATGGCGGCCGCGTTGTTCAGCGTGGCTGCGCCGGTGATGCAGGCGATCTGGCCGAAGCTTTTCGATGCGGCGCTGGACGTGGGCAAGGACGCGCTGAAGAAGGCGCTGGACCGCAGGGCGGCGAAAGCGGCTCCCGCGCCGATGTCGCCAGCCGCCGTGGCGGCGCCTGCGGTGCCGGTGTCGGCGCAGCAGATCCGCGCTGCCATTGCGCAGGCTGCAGCGGCGCGTCAACTCAGCCCCAGGACCGCCGAATCACTGGCTGACGCCTTGGTCGCGCGATTCTTCGGGGCGTCGGATGGCCAGCCCGGAAAGACGGCTTGACCAGCTTCGCCTTGCCGACGACACGGCGTTCGGCTTGCTGCTGGTGTGGCTGTACATGGTCCTGGATGCGACGCAGCAGAACGGTGTCGTCTCTCAGTGGCTGATCCGGTGGACGGACGGGGCGGCGGCGGATTCGCGCTGGACGGCGTTGCCAGACCTGGCGCAGGCGGGGGTCATGCTGGGGCTGGCGGCGCTGATCGGCTATGTCCGCCTGCGCCGGCTGCTGCGCCGGGTCCGCCCGCGAAAACTGTCGGAGATGGACGCGGCATTCGATGACGATGCGACAGCCATCGCCCGGCGCCTGGTCAGGCGCAGCCCGCTTTTTCTGGCGACACCAAGCCTGACGGATACCAACGCCTGCTGCGTGCTGCGATTCCCCAGGCAATACGTCATCGTCGGCGGCGGCTTGCGGCTGCTGTGGCGCAAGGCGCCCGCGCAGGCAGGCAGCATCCTGGCTCACGAGTGCATGCACCTGGCCAAGCGCGACACGCTGTTGCTGATCGGGACGTGGTACACGTTCATCGCGTATTGCCTCCTGCTGGGCCTGGACCTGGCGCTGCGCCAATGGGTGTTCTGGGGCAAGGTTGCGGATGCGGTACCTGCCTGGCAGGCGGCTGGGCTGGACGCGTTCAGCGGAATATTGCGGAACATGCTGGTGATGGGGCTGGTGGGCTTCCCTTCCCTGGTCGGTGCGTTGGTGGTCGGCCTGGTCCTGCGCCACATGATGCGTCTGCGCGAGTTCATTGCCGACGAAGGCGCGGCGCAGCAGGGCTACCGGCAAGGCATTGCCGACAATCTGGCGCTGGCGGCCCGGAGCGAGTCTCCCGGTTTCCGGTTGCTCCGCTCGTTTCATCCTTCGGCGCGCGACCGGCTGGAGCGGGTCGTGGCGGGAGAGGGCTGGGCTCGCGTCGATCGCCTGTTCTGCGTGGCGGGCGGGCTGATCATCGCCCGGATGCTGGCCGCGTTGCCTGCCCCCGCGGGCGTGTCCTGCGCGGGGCCGGGCGCCGGCCAGGAAGTCTGGAGCGCATTTGTCGCCTGTGCGCAGTCCGACGCGCACGTCTGGTTCGCGATCGCGCTCTACGCGCTTGTTCTCGTGAGCATGGGTTTTCTGATTGTTCACCACGCCTACAGGACCCTGATGACGCGCCGCGCGCGGCGGCGCGATTGGCGCGATATCGTGCTGGCCGTCTGCGAAATCTGGGCTTTTTCGGCATTGGGAGCGGTGCTGGGGGGAATGACGACGACGGACGTTTTGACCGCCGCCACCCGGATCGTTGTTTACGACTCGGTGCCGCCCACGGACAGTTTCGACCATGCCATGGTGCCAGCCATTTCGGTTGCGGTCGTGCTGCTGCAATTGGTCGTCGCTTGCGGTCTGGTGGTCAGGTTCACGGCCAGGCGCTTTCATGCATCCAGGTGGCGCAGGGCGCTGGGATTCAGCGCCGCCATGGCCGTCGCGCTGGTGTTGTCGTATCCCTTGCTCAATGTTCCCATGGTGTTGATCCACGAATTCATTCCATCGTTCAGGATGGAGCATGTCGCGGGATGGGAGCGCTCAACCACCGCCATCATGCAGGACACGCCGAATCCTGCGGAGACCCTCTTGTACTGCGCAATGCTGGTCCTGGCTGCGGCGGCCTGGGCATATGGCTGGGGCCTGATCCGCGGCGACGGGCCGCGATTGCCCGGAGACGTGCATCCGGCGCGGTTGCTGCAGGAGACGGACTGGCCCTTGCTGGACAGCGCCTTGCCCGTTGCGGCGGAAAGGCCCGCAGGCAAGGCTTGGCGGAGGTGGGCATTGCTGTCGTCGGCAGTCGTCGCCTGCGTGGCGGTCCTGGTGGCGGTGCTGGCTCCTTCCGGTGTGGCGCCGCCGGCAGCTGTGCCTCCCGTGAAATTCAGCTTCGATTATCCGCACGGCGAGCAGAAGGGGACACGCAGTTGGATCCGGCAAGATGACGGCCTCTGGGCGGAGAAGTATCCGGACGGAAGAGTCTGGAGCACCTTCCGCGAAGCTGGCCGCATGCGCCACAACGGCTGCGGCGGCACCCTCGTCGAGCGGCAGGATGCGCCGTCCTTCCGGATTCTCATTCCGGACAAGGGCTGCAAGACAATGGAGTTGTGGGCCAGGAACGGCGAGGACGCTTGGGGATTCCTGGGCGTGATGAGGGACGTGGAGTAGCGGCCCTTACCCCAGGGGCTCACCGGCGGGCAGGACGCCCGCCGGCGTATTGGCTTGAGCTTTAGAACCCTGCGCGCGGCACGTGCACGCGGCCTTCCATCAGCACGCGCGCGCTGCGGCTCATGATGGCCTTGGTGACCTTCCATTCGCCGTCCACCAGCTTGGCCTCGGCGCCGACGCGCAAGGTGCCTGACGGATGGCCGAAGCAGACGTTGTCGCGTTCGCCGCCGCCCGCGGCCAGGTTGACCAGCGTGCCCGGCACCGCCGCGGCGGTGGCGATGGCGACGGAGGCGGTGCCCATCATGGCGTGGTGCAGCTTGCCCATGGACATGGCGCGCACCAGCACGTCGATGTCGCCCTGGCCGATCTTCTTGCCGCTGGAGGACACGTATTCCCTGGGCTTGGCCACGAAGGCGATCTTGGGCGTGTGCTGGCGGCCGGCGGCTTCTTCCAGGGTCTTGATTAGGCCCATGCGCAGCGCGCCGTGGGCGCGGATGGTCTCGAAGCGCGCCAGCGCGGCGGCGTCGCCGTTGATGTCGTCCTGCAGTTCGGTGCCCTTGTAGCCCAGCGCTTCGGCATCCAGGAAGATGGTGGGGATGCCGGAGTTGATCATGGTGGCCTTGAAGGTGCCGATGCCGGGCACTTCCAGGTCATCGACCAGCTTGCCGGTGGGGAACATCGAGCCGCCGTCGCCTTCCTCGGCCGGGTCCATGAATTCCAGGCGCAGCTCGGCGGCGGGGAAGGTCACGCCGTCCAGTTCGAAGTCGCCGGTTTCCTGCACGGCGCCGTCGGTCATGGGCACGTGGGCGATGATGGTTTTCTGGATGTTGGCCTGCCAGATGCGCACGACGGCGACGCCGTTGTGCGGCACGCGGGCCGGATCGACCAGGCCGTTGGTGATGGCGAACGGGCCCACGGCGGCCGACAGGTTGCCGCAGTTGCCGCTCCAGTCCACGAAGGGTTGGTCGATGGAGACCTGGCCGAACAGGTAGTCCACGTCATGGTCGGGGCGCGCGCTCTTGCCGATGATGACGGTCTTGCTGGTGCTGGAGGTGGCCGCGCCCATGCCGTCGATCTGCTTGCCGTAGGGATCGGGGCTGCCGATCACGCGCATCAGCAGCGCATCGCGCGCGGCGCCGGGCGTGCGCGCGGATTCGGGCAGGTCGTCGAGCTTGAAGAACACGCCTTTGCTGGTGCCGCCGCGCATGTAGGTGGCGGTTATCTTGGTCTGGGGAGCATGGGTCATGGGGCAGTCCTGATGTTGGGTGTTGGGGGCGGGCGCCGCGGCGCCCGCCCGGCCGATGGCGGATCAGCCGGCCTTCTGGTCGGCGCCGGAGGCTTCCAGGAAGTCCTGGGCGAAGCGCTGCAGCACGCCGCCGGCTTCGTAGATCGAGACTTCCTCGGCCGTGTCCAGGCGGCAGGTGACGGGGACCTGGACGGTTTCGCCGTTGCGGCGATGGACTACCAGCGTCAAGTCGGCGCGAGGCTTGCGTTCGCCGATCACGTCATAGCTTTCGGTGCCGTCCAGGCCCAGCGTCTTGCGGTTGACGCCGGGCTTGAATTCCAGGGGCAGCACGCCCATGCCGATCAGGTTGGTGCGGTGGATGCGCTCGAAGCCTTCGGCCACGATGGCTTCCACGCCGGCCAGGCGCACGCCCTTGGCGGCCCAGTCGCGCGACGAGCCTTGGCCGTAGTCGGCGCCGGCCACGATGATCAGCGGCTGCTTGCGGTCCATATAGGTCTCGATGGCTTCCCACATGCGCATGACCTTGCCTTCGGGCTCGACGCGGGCCAGCGAGCCCTGCTGCACCGTGCCGTCCTCGTTCTTCACCATTTCGTTGAAGAGCTTGGGGTTGGCGAAGGTGGCGCGCTGCGCGGTGAGGTGGTCGCCGCGGTGGGTGGCGTAGGAGTTGAAGTCCTCTTCGGGCAGGCCCATCTTGTGCAGGTATTCACCCGCGGCGCTGTCCATCAGGATGGCGTTGGACGGCGACAGGTGGTCGGTGGTGATGTTGTCGCCCAGCACGGCCAGCGGCAGCATGCCGCGCAGCGTGCGCTCGCCGGCCAGCGCGCCTTCCCAGTACGGAGGACGGCGGATGTAGGTGCTTTGCGGGCGCCATGCGTACAGCGGGCTGACGCCGGCCTGGCGCTCGTTCTGGATGCCGAACATGGGCGCGTAGACCTTGCGGAAGTGCTCGGGCTTGACCGCCGACTTGACCACGGCGTCGATCTCTTCGTCGCTGGGCCAGATGTCCTTCAGGCGGATCTCGCGGCCGCTGGCGTCGGTGCTCAGCACGTCGCGCTCGATGTCGAAGCGGATGGTGCCGGCAATGGCATAGGCCACGACCAGCGGCGGCGAGGCCAGGAAGGCCTGCTTGGCATAGGGGTGGATGCGGCCGTCGAAGTTGCGGTTGCCGGACAGCACGGCGGTGGCGTAGAGGTCGCGGTCGATGATTTCCTGCTGGATGACCGGATCCAGCGCGCCCGACATGCCGTTGCAAGTGGTACAGGCAAAGGCCACGACGCCGAAGCCCAGCTGCTCCAGTTCCGGCGTCAGGCCGGCTTCGTCCAGGTACAGCGACACGGCCTTGGATCCGGGGGCCAGGGAGCTCTTCACCCAGGGCTTGCGGGTCAGGCCCGCGCGGTTGGCGTTGCGCGCCAGCAGGCCGGCGGCGATGACGTTGCGCGGATTGCTGGTGTTGGTGCAGCTGGTGATGGCGGCGATGATCACGGCGCCGTCGGGCATCTGGCCGGGGTTGTTTTCCACCACGCCGGAGATGCCGCGCTCGGCCAGGTCGCTGACCGGCAGGCGGCGGTGCGGATTGGACGGACCGGCCAGGGTGCGCACCACGCTGGACAGGTCGAAGCGCAGCACGCGTTCGTACTCAGCGTGCTTGAGGCTGTCGGACCACAGGCCCGCGGTCTTGGCATAGTTCTCGACCAGGGCGATCTGCTTGTCCTCGCGGCCGGTCAGGCGCAGGTAGTCGATGGTCTGCTGGTCGATGGAGAACATCGCGGCGGTGGCGCCGTACTCGGGCGCCATGTTCGAGATGGTGGCGCGGTCGCCCAGCGTGAGGCTGGCGGCGCCTTCGCCGTAGAACTCCAGGTAGGCGCCCACGACCTTTTCCTTGCGCAGGAATTCGGTCAGGGTCAGCACGATGTCGGTGGCGGTGATGCCGGGCTGGGCGCGGCCAGTCAGTTCCACGCCGATGATGTCGGGCAGGCGCATCCACGAGGCGCGGCCCAGCATGACGTTCTCGGCTTCCAGGCCGCCCACGCCGATGGCGATCACGCCCAGCGCGTCGACGTGCGGCGTGTGGCTGTCGGTGCCGACCAGCGTGTCGGGGAAGGCCACGCCGTCCTGCGTGTAGATGACGGGCGACATCCGCTCCAGGTTGATCTGGTGCATGATGCCGTTGCCCGGCGGCACGACTTCGATGTTGCGGAAGGCCTGCTTGGTCCAGTCGATGAAGTGGAAGCGGTCTTCGTTGCGGCGGTCTTCCACCGCGCGGTTCTTGGCGAAGGCGTCGGGGTCGTCGCCGCCGTATTCCACCGCCAGCGAGTGGTCGACGATCAGCTGCACCGGCACCACCGGGTTGACCTTGGCGGGGTCGCCGCCCTTGTCGGCGATGGCGTCGCGCAGGCCGGCCAGGTCCACCAGCGCGGTCTGGCCCAGGATGTCATGACAGACCACGCGCGCCGGGAACCACGGGAAGTCCAGGTCGCGGCGGCGCTCGATCAGCTGCTTCAGCGCATCGGTCAGCATGGCCGGGTCGCAGCGGCGCACCAGGTTTTCGGCCAGCACGCGCGAGGTATAGGGCAGGCGGTCATAGGCCCCGGGCGAGATCGCCTCGACGGCGGCGCGGGTGTCGAAGTAGTCCAGGCGGGTGCCAGGCAGGGGCTTGCGGTAGTTTTGGTTCATGCCTCGGTGCGCTGCAGGTTGCCCTGCGCGATCTGCTGTTCGATGTTGAGACGGGATACGCGGATGTGGCGGCGCATCAGGATTTCAGCCAACTCGCCGTCGCCGTCGGCGATGGCGTCAAGAATGCGGTGATGCTCGGCATAGGCCTGCCGGGGGCGGTTGGGAGTGGTGGAGTACTGGATGCGGTACATGCGCGCCAGTTGGTAGAGCTCGTCGCACAGCATGCGGAACAGCATCTGGTTGCCGCTGCCTTTGACGATGCGGTAGTGGAAATCGTAGTCGCCTTCCTGCTGGTAATAGCCCAGCCCGGCCTGGAAGGCGGCGTCGCGTTCGTGCGCTTCCAGCACGGCGCGCAGCTCGGCGATCTCCGACGGCGGCATGCGCTCGGCGGCCAGGCGGCAGGCCATGCCTTCCAGCGATTCGCGGATTTCGTAGAGTTCGGACAGTTCCTGCTGCGACAGGGACACCACGCGAGCGCCGGCATGGGGCACGCGCACCAGCAGCTTCTGGCCTTCGAGGCGGTGCAGGGCTTCGCGCAGCGGGCCGCGGCTGACGCCGTGGATGCGGGCCAGCTCGGGCTCGGAAATCTTGCTGCCGGGGGCGATTTCGCCCTTGACGATGGCGGACTGGATCTTGCGGAAGATGTGTTCCGCAAGCGTCTCGCCATCGCCGGAATCGGCGCCCGGCAGGGTCAGCACCTTGCTCATTGTGTTGACAATCTGTCCTGAAAATATCAAAAACAGGGTATTTGAAGCGTTGGCTTCACAAGATTGTCAACAATTTACCCTCGCTCGCCGCCAGGCGCAAGCGCGGATGCGGCTTTTCAGCCGGCGGCCTCCAGCGCCATCTCTTGTTCGGCCTGCAGGCGTTTCTGCACCCAGGCGGCTTCGCGCCTGAGCATGGCGACGATGGCGGGGATGCGTTCGGGCGGCATGCGCGCATGGAAGGTCGACAGGCTGAATGCGGCGAAGGGCGTGCCCTCGCCGTCCAGGATGGGCACGGCCACCGTGCGCACGTCGATGCCGCGGATGTCGCGCTGGGCGTAGCCCTGGCGGGTGAACTGCGCCAGTTCCTCGTAATAGCGCTCGTCCGGCGCCTGCTCGAACAGCGCGATGGTCCTGGCGTTGGCGTCGAGGATTTCGCGCGCCTCGGCGAGCGGCAGCGCCGACAGCAGCGCCAGGCTGCTGCCGCCCACGCCCAGCGGGCGGCGCACGCCCACGTCCAGCACGAAGGCCTGGGACGGATGGGTGCCCGAGCGCCGGTCCACGCACACCATGTCCAGGCCGCTGCGGCGCGAGGCGAACACGGTGTCCTCGCTCTCCGCCGCCAGGCGGCTCACCGAAGCCCGGAACAGATCGCTGGTGTCGTAGCGCGCGGCGGCGGTCAGGCCGAATTCCGCGATGACCTGGCCCAGGAAGTAGCGCTTGCTGTCCCGGTCTTGCGCGACCAGGCCTTCGTTCATCAGTCCGGCGAGTATCCGGTGCACCGTGGGCTGGGCCAGGGCGGTGGCCGTGGTGATGTCCGTCAGCCTGGCGCCGGCCCGATTGTGGTGGCTGACGATGCGAAGTATCAGGACTGCTCTTTCCAGGCTTTGCGCGCCAATCATAGGTTCTCCATATGGTGGAATATAAATTGATATTTATCGGATGAATTTTTTATTGACTCTGCATTTTTACGGGAATAGGCTGTGATTTCATTGATTTACCCGTTTTAATTAACTCCATAATATGGACTTTATTTGGAAAAGGCAATGAGCAATATGCACAGCACCCCCAATACCCCCGGCGCCCGTTTCCGCGCCGCCCTGCGCGAAGAGTCGCCGCTGCAGATCGTCGGCGCGATCAATCCCTATACCGCGATGATGGCCAAGACGCTGGGGTACCGGGCGCTGTACCTGGCCGGCGCCGGGGTTGCCAATTACTCGCACGGGTTGCCGGACCTGGGCATCACCACCTTGAACGACGTGCTGGGCGATCTGCGCCGCGTGACCGACGCCTGCGACCTGCCGGTGCTGGTGGACGTGGACACGGGTTTCGGCGGCGCGTTCACCATCGCGCGGATGATGAAGGGCCTGATCAAGGACGGCGCGGCGGCGCTGCACATGGAAGACCAGGTGCAGCTCAAGCGCTGCGGCCACCGTCCGGGCAAGGAGATCGTCAGCAAGGAGGAAATGCTGGACCGGATCAAGGCGGCCGTGGACGCGCGCACCGATCCCTCTTTCTTCATCATTGCGCGCACCGACGCGCTGGCGATCGAAGGGCTGGACCGGGCGCTGGACCGCGCCGAAGCTTATATGGAGGCCGGGGCCGACATGATCTTCGCCGAAGCCTGCACCACGCTGGACGAGTACAGGGCTTTCGTCAGCCGCCTGAACCGTCCGCATTCGGTGCTGGCCAACATCACCGAATTTTCCAAGACGCCGAACTTCACGACCGATCAATTGGCGGACGTGGGCGTGTCGGCCGCCTTGTATCCGCTGTCCGCGGCGCGCGCGATGAACGCCGCCGCGCTGAAGGTCTATGAAGCGATCCGCCACCAAGGCACGCAGAAGGACACGCTGGGCATCATGCAGACGCGCGAGGATCTCTACAAATTCCTCGACTACCACTCGTATGAAGCGCGCATCGACGCGCTGTTCTCGAAAGCAAAGTAAGGCGGGCGTCCGACCCGTCCCTGGAGGAGACAGAAAATGATCACCGCAATGCTCAGGCGGCTCGGCCTGGCCGCGCTGCTGGGGGCGGCGGCCGCCGGGCCGGCCGCGGCCGCCCAGCCCGCCTATCCCACGGGGCCGATCCGTCTGGTGGTCCCGTTCGCCACGGGCGGAGGCACCGACGTCGTGTCGCGGGTGCTGGCCAAGGAGTTGACGAGTTCGCTGGGGAAGACCGTGTTCGTCGACAACAAGCCGGGCGCGAACGGCACCATCGGCACCATGTCCGCGCTGCAGGCCGCGCCCGACGGCTACACGCTGCTGCTGGCCATCGAGGCCACGGTCGCCATCAATCCCGGCCTGTACAAGTACGTGAAGTACCGGCCGGGCGACTTCGAGGCGATCTCGCTGGTGTCCAAGCAGCCCTACCTGATCGTGGCCAATCCCGCGCTCAAGGCCGGTTCGCTGTCCGAGCTGGTGGCGCAGGCCAAGGCCGAGCCGGGCAAGCTGAACTACGCCACTGGCGCCAGCGCGGCCTTCCTGGCGGGCGAGCTGTTCAAGTCCACGGCCGGCGTCGACATCGGCAACGTGCCCTACAAGGGTTCGGGCGAAGCGATCACGGACGTGCTGGGTGGCCGCGTGGAGCTGATGGTGGCCAGCCCCGTCTCCGTCATGCCCCAGATCAAGAGCGGCAAGCTCAAGGTGCTGGCGGTGACCAGCGCGCACCGCTATGCGCTGTTGCCGGACGTGCCCACCGTGGCCGAGCAGGGCTACCCCGGCTTCGACGCCGAGGGCTGGTACGGCCTGGTCGCGCCCAAGGGCACGCCGGCGCACATCGTCGCGACGCTTAACGCCAAGATCGCCGCCGCGATGCAGTCGCCGGAACTGCAGGCCCAGTTCCAGACCGCCGGGGTCGAGCCCGCGCAAAGCGGCGCGGCCGAGTTCGCCGACTACATGCAGTCCGAGTCCGCGCGTTGGGCGGGCGTGATCAAGCAGGCGGGCATAGAACCGCAATGAAGCGCCGGAGCCCCGGCGCACACACATTCAACCCAGGAATCAAGGAGACCATCGTGCCGCACGCATGGATCGAATACAGCGCGAACATACAGCAGGAACCCGAAGTGCAGGCCTTGAAGCAGACCCTGCGCGACGCCATCGTGGAAGCGGGCATCTTTCCGCTGGCCGGCGTGCGCATCCGCGCCGCCGCCATCGATGACTATCTGGTGGCGGACGACGATCCCGAAAACGCCTTCGTGCACGTGGTGCTGCGCGTGGGCGCGGGCCGCGACGAAGCCACCCGCAAGAAGGCGGCCGACGGCATCTTCGCCCGCATCACCGCGGCGCTGGCGCGTCTGAGCGCCGCCGGCCCGCTGGCAATCGCCTTTGAAGTGCAGGAAATGGACAAGCTGCTGAACTACAAGGCCAACAACCTGCACGACTACCTGAAACGCCGCGCCGCCGCGTGACGGCCTGTTCCAACCTTACTTTCATCCCATGACTATGCAATTCGTTTCCTATCTGCGCGATGGGCAGGCCGGCTTCGGCCTCATGTCCGGCAACGGCCAGGGCATCATCGAACTGGGCGCCCGGCTGGCCGATTGCGCCACGCTGCGACTGGCCATCGAAACCGACCGCCTCGACGCGCTGGCCGAAAAGTACGGCGCGCGCGCGGCTGACCTGGACACCGCCGCCGTGACGCTGCTGCCTCCGGTGCCCCAGCCCGACAAGATCCTCTGCGTCGGCGTCAACTACGGCGAACGCAACGCCGAATACAAGGACAACTCCGACGCGCCCAAGTACCCCAGCCTGTTCCTGCGCACGCCGGGCACGGTCGTGGGCCACCGGGTTCCGCTGGTCAAGCCCGCGGTATCCGATCAGTTCGACTACGAAGGCGAGATCGTGCTCGTCATCGGCAAGGAGGGGCGCCACATTCCCGAGAACCGGGCGCTGGAGCACGTGGCTGGCCTGAGCATCGCCAACGAAGGCTCGGTGCGCGACTGGCTGCGCCACGGCAAGTTCAACGTGACGCAGGGCAAGAACTTCGAGCGCAGCGGCAGCATCGGCCCTTGGATGACGCGGGTCGGCTCGCCCCGCGAACTGCAAGGGCTGACGGTCAGCACCCGTGTCAACGGCGAACTGCGCCAGCAGGACACGACGGACAATATGATGTTTCCGTTCGCGCGCCTGATCCACTACATCTCCACGTTTGCGCGGCTCCTGCCGGGCGACCTGATCCTGACGGGCACGCCGACTGGCGCCGGCGCGCGCTTCGATCCGCCGCGCTATCTCAAGGCGGGCGACGTGGTGCGGGTGGAAGTGTCCGGCGTGGGGGCGCTGGAGAACGAAGTGGTGGACGAGGCCGCGCCCGCCGCGGCGCGCTGAGCGCCGCGGACGTCCGGCGTCTTGCCGGGCGTCCGCGGGACGGGCGCTAGCGCGTGTGGTGCACCTGTTGCAGGCCGTAGACCTGCACCGGCATGCCCACCTGCCGCGCTTTCAGCTGCAGCGACAGGTATTGCGAGTAGTGCCGCGACTGGTGCAGGTTGCCGCCGTGGAACCAGAGCGCCTCCTGTTGCGTGGGCTTCCACATGTTGCGCTGTTCGCCTTCCCAGGGGCCGGGGTCCTTGGTGGTGTCGGAACCCAGGCCCCAGCACTTGCCGACCTTGTCCGCGACCTCGCGGCTGATCAGGTCCGCGGCCCAGCCGTTCATCGAACCGTAGCCGGTGGCGTAGACCACCAGGTCCGCCGGCAGCTTGACGCCGGACTTCAGCACCACGGCGTCGCGCGTCAGGTGGCTGACGTCGGTGCGCGATTGCAGCTTGATGCTGCCGTCGATGATCAGGTCGCAGGCGCCCACGTCGATGTAATAGCCGGACCCGCGCCGCAGGTACTTCATGAACAGGCCCGAGCCGTCGTCGCCCCAGTCCAGCATGAAGCCGGCTTCCTCCAGCTTGGCGTAGAACCCGGCGTCGCGCTCGCGCATCTGGTCGTAGAGCGGGATCTGGAACTGCGCCATGATCTTGTAGGGCAGGGAGGCGAACGTCAGGTCGGCCTTGCGCGTGGTCATGCCGTTGGCCAGCGCCTGTTCGGAATACAGACCGCCCAGGCCGATGTCCATCAGCGTTTCGGATCGCACGATATGCGTGGACGAGCGCTGCACCATGGTGACGTTGGCGCCGCCTTCCCACAGCGCCGCGCAGATGTCGTGGGCGGAGTTGTTGGCGCCGATCACGACGACATTCTTGCCGCGGTAGGCGTCGGGCCCGGGGTGCTGCGAGGAATGCTGCTGTTCGCCCTGGAACTCGTCCTGGCCGGGGAAGCTGGGAATGTTGGGCTTGCCCGACATGCCCGTGGCCAGCACCAGCTGCTTGGGCCGCAGCACCGCCGGCTTGCCCTCGCGCAGCACCGTGACCTCCCATTCCTGCTTCTGCTCGTCGTAGCGCGCCGACTGGCACACGGTGGAGGTCCAGTAGTTCAGCTCCATGATGCGGGTGTACATCTCCAGCCAGTCGCCGATCTTGTCCTTGGGCGCGAACACGGGCCAGTTCTCGGGGAAGGGGATGTAAGGCAGGTGGTCGTACCACACCGGGTCATGCAGGCACAGCGACTTGTAGCGCTTTCTCCAGCTGTCGCCGGCGCGTTCGTTCCTTTCGATGATGATGGTGGGCACGTCCAGCTGGCGCAGGCGCGCGCCCAGCGCGATGCCGCCCTGGCCGCCGCCGATGATGAGCACGTAGGGCTGGGTCTGGTAGCCGAGTTCGGCGGCCTCCTGTTCGCGCTTTTCCAGCCAGGTCTGGCGGCTGCGGCTGCTGCCGTGCTCGGCGCCCTTGGGACGCCGCACGCCGCTGGGTTCCTCGTGCCCCTTGAGTTCGGACATGGTGGTCAGCAGGATCCAGATGCGGCCGTCCTGGACGCGGATGTGGCCGTAGCCGCGGGCGCGGTTGGTCTCGATCTCGATCCAGCCTTGCAGCAGGCCGGCGTCTTCGGACACGGCTTCTTTCGGGTCCAGGCTGAAGCGCACCGGCTCGACCTGCGACAGCTGGCTTTGCAGCATGTCGCGGATCTGGTCCTGGCCTTCCATCGTGCGCAGGTTCCAGGTGAACAGCACCAGGTCGCGCCAGTAGCAGTCGTCCTGGAACAGGCCGGCGACGCCATCGATGTCCTTGTTGCCCAGCGCGGCGTTCAAGCGCGCGAGCACGGCGTCCAGGGCGGCGCCGGCTTGATCGGTCTGCATGTCTAGTCTCCTTGCCCGTGGCGGGCGATCGTTGTCGTGGCGGACCGGGGCATGGTCCGCGGGCGGCCCCGGCCTGTGCCGGCCGGTGGGCGTCCCAGACGATCAAGCAATTGCCGTGCCACCCTGCGCGCGCCCCTGGCGCGCAGGCGGACGGCGGAGAATACTGTGGCGGCGTGCCACACCTGTGGCGCCAGGGTGTGGCGTTCGGGGTGTGGCGCCCGGCTGTAGCGCCCGGCTGTAGCGCCTCGGAAGCGTCTCAGGAGCGCGAGGCGAGCCCGTGGCGCCGCATCTGGCGATGCACGGTGGAGCGGTCCACGCCCAGGCGTCTTGCGGCTTCAGACACATTGCCGCCGCAGCTGGCCAGCAGGGCGCGCAAGGCGGCCTCTTCGGGACTGGCGGCTGCCGCGGGCGGCGCCAGCGCATCGGGCAGGTCGGCGGGTTCGATGACGCCGTTTTCGCACAGCGCGGCGGCGACCGCGATGGCGTTGGCGAGTTCGCGGATGTTGCCCGGCCAGGCGTGCGCCTTCAGCGCCATCAGCGCGGCCGGCGCCAGCACGGGGGCGCCGGATTCGTCCTGGTGGCGCGCCAGCACGCGTGCGATCAGCCATTCCAGGTCGTCGCGCTCGCGCAGCGGTGGCACGGTCAGCGTGGCGGCGTTGATGCGGTAATAGAGGTCTTCGCGGAAGCGCCCCTCGCGCACCAGCGCGGCCAGATCGCGGTGCGAGGCCGACACCAGGCTGAGGCGCACCGCGCGCGGCGCGTTGGCGCCGATGGGCGTGACCTCGGATTCGGCCAGCACGCGCAACAGGCGGCTTTGCAGCGCCAGCGGCATGTCGCCGATCTCGTCCAGGAACAGGGTGCCGCCGTCGGACTCTTCGATCAGACCCTTGCGGCCCTTGGCCGCCGCGCCGGTGTAGGCGCCCGGCAGGTAGCCGAACAGCTCGCTTTCGATCAGCGATTCCGGGATCGCCGCGCAGTTCACGGCGACGAAGCGCCCGGCGCGCTGGCTGCCGTCATGGATGGCGCGCGCCAGGTATTCCTTGCCGACCCCGGTTTCGCCCTGCAGCAGCATGGGCAGTCCTTGCCGCGCCAGCTTGGCGGCTCGCGCCAGCATGGCCGCCATGCGCGCGTCGCCGCCTTCCAGGCCGCGCAGGGCGGAAGGCGCGCCGCGCACCGCGACGCTGGCGCCGCGCGCGTGGCGGTTGGGCTCGATGGCGTGCGCGAACAGGGCATTGCCGTCGCGGGCCACGATCAGGCGCTGTTGCGGCGCGTGGGCGCGGGTGTAGCGCGGCAGGTCGTCCAGCTGCACGTCGAAGAAGCGGGTGACGGGCTGGCCGATCAGCCCGGCGGGGCTGCGCCAGTCCAGGCCGGCGGCGCGCGCCAGCAGCTTGGCGCCCGTGTGCGTCATGCCCAGGATGCGGCCGGCGCCGTCCAGCGAGACCGCGGCCTCGGGGTCCACGTCCAGGAACTCGGGCGAGCGCGCGAAGCGCAGCACCCATTCGTTGCTGGTGCGCGCCATCAGGTTGGCCATCTCGATGCGCCGCGTGGTGCTGGTGACCAGGTGCAGCGCCAGGTTCTGGCTGGCTTTCAGGATGGGCGAGCTGAGCAGCGATATGTCCAGCACGGCCGCCAGTTCGCCGTCGGCGTTGTAGATCGGCGCGGCGGTGCAGGACAGCGGCGTGTGGGTGTTGTCGAAGTGATCGGTCTGGTGGATGGTGAGGGCTTCGCCGCTTTCGAGGCAGGCGCCCACGGCGCAGGTGCCGGCGCGCTGTTCCGACCATTCTGACCCCAGATAGAGCCCGGCCTTGCGCAGGCTGGCGGTCTGCTGCGCGTCGCCCAGGAACTCCACCGTGACGCCCTGGCGGTCGGCCAGCAGCAGCACGTAGTTCTGGCCGGCGACCTGGCGGAACAGATGGTCCAGCCCGGACCGCGCAATCGAGATCAGCGCTTCGGATTGCTGGCGGTGTTCGCGCAGCCGGCCATCCGGCACGATATAGGCCTCGCAGGCCTGGGCGGGGTCCAGCCGGTACTGGTCCAGGCAGCGCAGCCAGCTGCTGACCACGTGCGCGTCGCGCTGCGTGGGCCGGCCCTGGCCGACTTGCTCGATCTCGCGGATATGGGCGGAGTGCAGGGATTCCTGACTAGGCATGTCGTCTCCATGTTGCGCCCGATCTGCGCCGGATCAACGGGCAGCATGCACAGAGGACGACAGGCCTGTAAATGCTGGTTATCCAGCACTCAGGAGAAAGGGGACGCTACAGGTCGATCTTGACCTTGCCGGCCTGCACCAGCCCCGCCACGTCGCGTATTTCCGCCAGCAGCGCCTGCTGCAGCTGCGCGGGCGTGCCGCCGGTGGGCTGGAAGCCCTGTTCGCCCAGCTTGGCGCGCACCGTCTCGGTTTGCAAAGCGCGGTTGATGCCCTGGTTCAGCGCGGCGATGGCGGCCTCCGGCGTGCCGGCGGCGCAATAGGTGCCGAACTGGATCTGCGCCGAGAAGCCGGGATAGCCGCTTTCGGCCACCGTCGGAATGTCCGGGTACTTGGGCAGGCGCTCCGGGCTGGTCACGGCCAGCACGCGCAGGCGTCCGCCTTGCAGGTAGGGTTCCACGGCGGCGACCGTGGCCACCACCAACTGGATCTGTCCGCCCAGCAGGTCCGTCATCATCGGGCCCGTGCCGCGGTAGGGCACGTGCAGCATGTCGATGCCGCAGGCGGCTTGCAGCAGTTCGGTGGCCAGGTGCTGCGGGGTGGCGTTGCCGGGAGAGCCGAAGGTCAGCCCCTTGGGCTCGCGCTTGGCCTGGGCGACGAGTTCGGCCAGGGTCTTGGCCGGCAGGTCGGCGTTGACCGCCACCATGTAGGGCGAACGCGCGATGGGGCAGACGGGCGCCAGTTGCTTGAGCACGTCCTCGGGCGGCTTGGCGTAGTAGCGCACCGAGGGCACCAGGCCGGCGAACAGCAGCACGCTGCCATCCTTGGCGCCGTTGGCGGTGTAGTCCGCGCCCAGCATGCCGCTGGCGCCTGGCTTGTTTTCGACCACCACCGAGCGGTCGAGCGCGCCTTCCAGCGTGGCGGCGATGACGCGGCCCAGCACGTCGGTGCCGCCGCCCGGCGGGAAGGGCACGATGACGCGCAAGGGCGCTTCGCGCGCGCTGGCGGCGCTGCTGAGTGCCGCGCTCAGCGGCGTGAGGGCCAGGGCTGCCAGGTTCTTCAGGATGGTTCTGCGATTCATTTTTTTGTCTCCGTATCCACTCTACGCGGGTCAGGCCGATGGCGCTGCGCCGGCCACCGGCAGAAAAAATCCTTGCAGCGCCGACGCCACGATGGCGGGTTCTTCCACCGGCAGCATGTGCCGCTGGCCTGGTACGACCTGCGCCTTGCCATGGGGCAACGCCCCGGCCAGTTCCCGCGTCATGCGCGGGGTCGAGCCCACGTCCAGCTCGCCGGTCAGCGCCAGGGCGGGGCAGGCGATGTGGGGCGCGGCCTGCGCCAACACCGGGTCGCCCAGCGCGAACACGCGGTAGGCGGCCAGGAAGTGGGCGCGGTTGTTGCGCACGAGGCGCTGGCCGATGCTGGCCACCCGTTCCGGGCGGCGCGCCTGGAAGGCGGGCGTGAACCAGCGTTGCAGCGAAACCTGGGCGGCGGCTTCGGGATCCTGCGTGGCCGCCGCCTCCAGCCGCGCCAGCACGGCGCGCGTTTCGTCGGGGCTGCGGCGGAACACCGTGCTCATCAGGGCCAGCCGGGTGACGCGCTGCGGGCGGGCGGCAGCATAGGCTCCCGCGATCAGGCCGCCCATGGAATAGCCCAGCACGTTGGCGCTTTGCCAGCCGGCGCGGTCCAGCTCCGCGTCCAGCTGCGCGATGTAGTCCTGCACCGTCACGCCTTCGCCAACGCCGGGGGCGTGGCCATGGCCCAGCATGTCATAGCGCAGCACGTCGAAATCCGCTTCCAGCAGCGGCGCCAGGTCGTCCCACAAGGTATGGTCCAGCCCGACGCCATGCAGCAGCACCAGCGGCTGGCCGCGGCCCGAACGCCGAGAATGCGCGCTCATTTGGCTTGCGCCTCGCGTTCCAGTTCCTGCAGGTCGGAGTAGCGGTTGCCGATGCGGTGATGCGGGCGGCCGGAGGTGGCCGCGCCCAGGGCGATCACAATCTCATCGGGCGCGGGTGCGTCGTTGATGGTGGTCTGCACGGTCAGGTAGTGCGAGCGCAGGCCCTCGTCGAGCTTGTGCATCAGTGGCACGGTGATCACGCAGCCGGGGCCGCCGCGCATATTGGTGAAGCTGAGGTAGCTGGTGCCGCCGACCGCGCCGCGGTAGGCGTTGCCGAAGCGCAGCGTGTGGATCAGCGCCGAGGCGTGTTCGACCTCGCCCGCGGTGCCGACCACGGCGGCCTTGCCATAGGCTTCGACCTGGTCGGCGGAGCCGGCCTGGCGCAGGATCTCGGCGACCAGCAGTTCGCCCAGCGGCGGCGCGGCTTCCAGGATCTTCGGCCGCAGGTCTTCCTGGAACGGCTGTCCGGCCCAGGGATTGCGGATCACGGCCGCGGCGATGATCATCACCAGCGGGCGCTCGGCCGCGCGGCCGCCCTCGATCAGGGTTTTTTCCACATAGCTGACTACCTTGCGCACTTGCAAAGACATACCGCTGCTCCAGTACCGGTTGGATGAAAGACGCGGCCATTGTTGGGTTCGGGGCGGAGTTTTGACAATCCAAATTAACTCAAGTTAATTTCGGAAAATCCGAATTTTTAGCGTTTCATGCCATGTCCTCGCCCCTGAAGATCCAGCACCTGCGCCAGTTCCTGCTGGCGGCCGACCACGGCAGCTTCCGCCTTGCGGCCGAAGGCACCTTCCGTTCGCAGGCGGCCGTGTCGGCCGCCATGCAGGACCTGGAGCAGCAACTGGGCGCGCCCTTGTTCGAGCCCGGCAAGCGCGCGCAGCTCACGCCCCTGGGCCTGGCCGTGGCGCCGCTGTTCCGCGAGCTGTTGTCCACCCACGACCGGGTGCTGGACGCGGCGCGCCAGTTCGGCCTGGGCAGCCAGGGGCCGGTGTCGCTGGCGGTGATGCCGTCGCTGGCCGATGAATGGCTGCCGCGCCTGCTGGAACGCTATGCGCGCAGCCACCCAGCGATCCGCATCCGCGCCATCGACGAGTCCTCGCAGGACGTGCACCGGCTGGTGCTGAGCGGCGAGGTCCAGGTCGGCGTGGCGGGCCAGGTGCCGCGCACCGCCGAGGTGGCGTTCGCGCCGGTGGCGCGCGACGCCTTCGGCCTGGTGTGCCGCAAGAGCCATCCGCTGGCGCGGCGGCGCGGGCCGGTGCCCTGGTCGGCGCTGGCCGGCGAACGCCTCATCGGCAATGCCACCTTCGACACGCTGAAGAACCGGCAGCTGGGCGAGGCCATCGAAGACCCCTTCATGGTGGTGTCGAACCGGGCCTCGCTGCTGGCCAGCGTGGTCAGCGGCCTGGGCGTGACGGTGCTGCCGGTGCTGGCGCGGCCGGCGGCCGCGACCGGGCTGGCCTTCGTGCCTTTGGCCGAGCCCACGGTCGAGCGCATCGTCGGCGTGTTGACCCGCAAGGAAGAAACGCTGCTGCCGTCGGTGGCGGCCATGCATGAGCTGGCCTTGCGTTCACTGGCCCAGTTCACCCGCCGCAAGGGCGCGATCCTGGTGTAGCGGCGCGCAGGGGCCCCGCCCTAGACGCCGCAGGCGTAGATCATGAACTGGCGGAAAGCCTCGGCCGGCTTGGCCAGGCGCGCCTGCGGATGCCACAAGAGGCCGGCTTCCATGAGCGGCACGGCGTCGGTAATGGGCACGGCCTCGATCTTGCGGCCTTCCAGCGACCAGGGGCGGTAGACCATGTCGGACAGCATGGTGACGCCGAAGCCATGCGCCACCAGCCCGCGCAATGCTTCCATCGAGCGGGTGCGGAACGCGATGTCGGGCTGCAGGCCGTGGGCGCGCCAATAGGCCAGGGCGGAGCGTTCGCCTTCGTCCATTTCCAGCAGGATGTAGGGGTAGCCGGCGATATCGGTCAGCGACGGCGCCGCGGCCTGCGTCAGCGGATGGCCGGATGCCGTCCACAGCTGCCGCCGCGATCGCACCAGCACCTGATGCCCGAAGCGCTCGCGCTTTTCCACGTTGGACAGCAGCGCCACGCCCAGCTCGACCTCGCCGCTGGCCACCGCGGCTTCGATGTCGGGCCGGTCCATGTCGACCAGGTCCAGCTCCACGTCGGGATAGCGCCGCCGGAAGCGCGCCAGCAGGTCGGGCAGGAAGTAGCCCAGCACGGTGTAGGACGCCGCGATCCGCACCGCGCCGCGCAGCGCATAGCGCTGGAAGCCCGGTTCGCGTAGCGCATCGTCCAGGGAATCGAGCACGTCGCGCGCGCGCTGGTGGAAGTTGTGCCCTTCCGGCGTCAGGGTGACGCCATGCGGATGGCGGTCGAACAGGCGCACGCCCAGCTGCGCCTCCAGCGCCAGGACGGCATTGGTGACCGCGGATTGCGAGACGTGCTCGTCGGCCGCGGCCATGGAGAACCGGCCGGTCCGGGCGGCCGCGGCGAAATACCGCAGCTGGCGCAGGGTGACGTCATTAGCCATCTGTTTATCGAATAGCTGATACCTGAATATATGAATATACGATATCTAGCACGCTTCCTACACTGCGGCAAAACACCAGAACCGGAACGCAGGAGACAAGCGTGGACACCCCCCTATCCGCAGGCGCGGCCGAGACCCATGGCCTGACGCTGGACGACAAATACACCCGGACCCACGGGCGCATCTACCTGAGCGGCACCCAGGCCCTGGTGCGGCTGCCGCTGCTGCAGAAGCAGCGCGACCTGCAGGCGGGTCTGAACACCGGCGGCTATATCTCGGGCTATCGCGGCTCGCCGCTGGGCGGGCTGGACCAGGCCCTGTGGAAGGCCAAGCGCCACCTGCAGGCCAGCGACGTGGTGTTCCAGCCGGGCGTGAACGAGGACCTGGCCGCCACGGCGGTATGGGGTTCGCAGCAGCTCAACCTGTTCCCGGGGGCGGCGCGCGACGGGGTGTTCGGCATGTGGTACGGCAAGGGGCCGGGCGTGGACCGCTCGGTCGACGTGCTCAAGCACGCCAATTCCGCCGGCAGTTCGGCGCACGGCGGCGTGCTGATGCTGGCGGGCGACGACCACGCCGCCAAGTCCTCGTCGGTGGCGCACCAGTCCGAGCACGTGCTGATCGCCAGCGGCATCCCGGTGCTGTATCCGTCCAATGTGCAGGAGTACCTGGACTACGGCCTGCACGGCTGGGCCATGAGCCGCTACACCGGGCTGTGGGTGGCGATGAAATGCGTGACCGACGTGGTCGAGTCCAGCGCTTCGGTGGAGGTGGATCCGGACCGCGTGCAGGTGGTGCTGCCCGAGGATGCGCTGCCGGAAGGCGGCCTGAACATCCGCTGGCCCGATTCGCCCCTGGCGCAGGAGGCGCGCCTGCTGGACCACAAGTGGTACGCGGCGCTGGCCTATGTGCGCGCCAACAAGCTGAACCGCGTGGTGCTGGATTCGCCGCAGGCGCATTTCGGCATCATGACTGCGGGCAAAGCCTATCTGGACGTGCGCCAGGCGCTCAACGACCTGGGTTTGGACGAGGCCGCCTGTCGCGAGGCCGGCATCCGCGTGCTGAAGGTGGGTTGCATCTGGCCGCTGGACGCGCAGGACGCGCGCGAATTCGCCACGGGTCTGAAAGAGATTCTGGTGGTGGAGGAAAAGCGCCAGATCCTGGAATACGCGCTGAAGGAAGAGCTCTACAACTGGCGCGACGACGTGCGGCCGCGCGTCTACGGCAAGTTCGACGAACGCGACAACGGCGGCGGCGAATGGTCCACGCCGCGCGGCGGCTGGCTGCTGCCCGCGCGCCATGAACTGTCGCCGGCGCTGATCGCGCGCGCCATCGCCGCGCGCCTGGAGAAAGCCGAACTGTCCGGCGCGCTGCGGGCGCGCATCGCGGCGCGGCTGGCGGTGATCGACGCCAAGGAGCGCGAGGCCGCCCGGCCCACGCTGGTGGAGGAACGCAAGCCCTGGTTCTGTTCGGGCTGTCCGCACAACACCTCCACCCGCGTGCCGGAAGGCTCGCGCGCGGTGGCCGGCATAGGCTGCCACTACATGGCGATGTGGATGGACCGCAAGACCGACACCTTCAGCCAGATGGGGGGCGAGGGCGTGGCCTGGCTGGGCCAGAAGGACTTCACGTCCGAGCGCCACATCTTCGCCAATCTGGGCGACGGCACCTATTTCCATTCGGGCCTGCTGGCGATACGCGCCGCCGTGGCGGCGCGCGCCAGCATCACCTACAAGATCCTCTACAACGACGCGGTCGCGATGACCGGCGGACAACCGGTGGACGGCGTGTTGACCGTGCCGCAGATCGCCGCGCAGATGCAGGCCGAAGGCGTGGTCAAGACCGTGGTGGTGACCGACGAGCCCGAAAAGTACGCCGGCGCCGCCGCGCTGCCGCAAGCCGTGGAAGTGCACCACCGCAAGTCGCTCGATGACGTGCAGCGAGCCTTGCGCGACATCGCGGGCACCACGGTGCTGATCTACGACCAGACCTGCGCCACCGAGAAGCGCCGCCGCCGCAAGCGCGGCGAGTTTCCCGATCCGCCGCGCCGCGCCTTCATCAACGAGGCGGTATGCGAGGGCTGCGGCGATTGCTCGGTGCAATCCAACTGCCTGTCCGTCGAGCCGCTGGACACGCCCTTGGGCACCAAGCGCCGCATCAACCAGTCGTCCTGCAACAAGGACTTTTCCTGCGTCGAGGGCTTCTGTCCCAGCTTCGTCACGGCCGAAGGCGCGACCCTGCGCAAGCCCGGCATGGCCCGCAACACGCCTGCGCTACCCGAGCCGCCGCAGCCCGTTGCAGCGGCC
Source organism: Achromobacter anxifer (assembly GCF_903652925.1). Taxonomy (GTDB): domain Bacteria; phylum Pseudomonadota; class Gammaproteobacteria; order Burkholderiales; family Burkholderiaceae_B; genus Achromobacter; species Achromobacter anxifer. The sequence continues at coordinate 664,958 of NZ_CAHLAR010000001.1, forward strand.
ATCGGCGAGCTTGCGGCCTATCGCGTGGTGATCGCGGGCGTGGGGGGCACGGGCGTCGTGACCATAGGCGCGCTGCTGGGCGCGGCCGCGCACATCGAAGGCAAGGGCGTCACGGTGCTGGACATGGCCGGCCTGGCGCAGAAGGGCGGCGCCGTGCTCAGCCACGTGCAGCTGGCCAACCGCCCCGAAGACCTGCACGCCACGCGCGTGGCGCTGGGCGAGGCGGACCTGGTCATAGGCTGCGACGCCCTGGTGTCGGCTTCGCCCGAGGTGCTGTCGCGCTTGCGGCCGGACCATGGCCGCGCGGTGGTGAACAGCACGGCGGCGCCGACCGCCGCCTTCCTGTCGCAGCCCGGCTGGCGCTTTCCCGGCGCGCAGGCCGAGGCCGCGCTGGCGCGCAGCACCGGCGGGCACTGCGATTTCATCGAAGCCGGGCCGCTGGCCGAGGCCTTGCTGGGCGACGGCATCTACGCCAATCCCTTGCTGCTGGGCTATGCCTGGCAGTGCGGCGGCCTGCCCTTGTCGCGCGACAGCCTGCGGCGCGCGATCGAACTAAATGGCGTGTCCGTCGAGAAGAACCTGGCCGCCTTCGAACTGGGCCGCCAGGCCGCATATCACGGCGCGGATGCGCTCAAGCCCGCGCCGCAGGCCCGGGTGGTGGCGATGCCGGAGTCCCTGGACGGTCATATCAAGCGGCTGGCGGACCATGTGCGCGCCTATCAGGACGAGGCCTACGCGGCACGGTTCAAGGCCGCGGTCGACGCCGTGCGCGTGCGCGAGGCCAGCCTGCCGGATCCGCAGCGCTTCGAGGTCACGCTCGCGGTGGCGCGCAACCTTGCCAAGCTCATGACCTACAAGGACGAATACGAAGTGGCCCGCCTGTACGTGGACCCGCCCTTCAAGGCCCGGCTGCGCGAACAGTTCGAAGGCGAGCCGGGACGCGACTACCAGCTGCGCTACCACCTGGCGCCGCCCGCGCTGGCGCGCCGCGACGCGCGCGACCGCCTGCGCAAGCGCGTCTATGGTCCGTGGATGGCGCTGGCGTTCCGCGCCCTGGCGCCCATGAAGCGGCTGCGCGGCACCTGGCTGGACCTGTTCGGCAAGACCGCCGAGCGCCGCATGGAGCGGCAGCTGGCCGCCGATTACCTGGCGCTGGCGGAGGAATTCTCGCGGACCCTGGACGCGGCCAATCGCGACGCGGCGCTGGAGTTGGCCGCGCTGCCGGATGCGATCCGCGGCTATGGCCACGTGAAGGAGCAGAGCGTGGAGCGGGCACGTCAACAGCAGGCTGCGCTGTGGCAGCGCTACCGGACGCCCGCCAGGGAGGAACTTGCCGCCTGAGGCGCGCTCGGGCGTTTCCCACAGGGCGGCCGGCGGCCGCCCTTTTTCTTTCTGCGCCGGCCATTAGGGATTCCCCGCCGCTTTGCGCCGGCCGAAGCCATGCTTAAGCAATTCTCAATAGGCATGCGCCAGGGCTTGAGTCAGAGTTCCTGTTCATGAAAACGGCCGCCAGACGCCGTTGCCAGCCGTGCAGCCAGGCGCGGCGGCCGTCATGCCCGCACACAGAAGATTGCCTGCCTTTGCACGCCAGCGGCGAACCCGGGAGACACCGGGCGCCAGCTGATCGGCCGTTGCCGTCCGGCACCGGTCCCTGTTGGATCGAGGAGACAACAATGAGCAAGAGTTGGAAAACGCTGTTGGGCGCGGTGGCGGTAATGGCGGGAGGCTGGGCCCATGCGGCCGACGCGCCGCCCGACATCAAGCTGATGCAGCTGTCCGTGGGCAAGATCGAGCTGGACAAGGGCTTCATGACCGCCATGGTGGACGTGGGCACCAAGATCAAGATTCCCGTGCCGGCCTACGTGATCCAGCATCCCCGCGGACTGGTGCTGTTCGACACCGGCATGAACCAGGCCACGGCCGACGGCAACTGCGCCAATTACTGGGGGCAGGGCCTGTGCGGCGCGTTCAATTCCATCCAGGGGCGCGACGAAGTGGTGGACCGCCAGCTCAAGGCCGCCGGCTTTGACGTTAACGACGTGAAGTACGTGGTCTATTCGCACTTCCACCTGGACCACGCCGGCAATATCAAGATGTTCCCCAAGGCGCGCCACGTGGTGCAGAAGGCGGAGCTGCGCGCCGCCTGGTGGCCCGAGAAGTTCCAGCGCGCGGCCTATGTCATGAAGGACTTCGACACCACGCGCGACTACGACTTCATCCAGGTCGAAGGCGACTTCGACCTGTTCGGCGACGGCAGCATCGTGCTGCTGGACACCAAGGGCCACACGCAAGGCCACCAGTCGCTGCAGGTCAAGCTGAAGAACACCGGCACGGTGCTGCTGGCGGCGGATGCCATCTACACGGGCGAGAACGAGGCGGGCGTGATTCCGGGCATTACCTGGAACACGGCGGCGTCGATGCTGGCCATCGACCGCCTCAAGCAGATCCGCGACGCGCGCCAGGGCCAGCTCTGGTACAGCCACGACGCGGAACAGCACGCGCAGAACGCCAAGACCAAAGTCTTCGACTGAGGACAGCGCCATGCAGCCGGTAGTCGCCTTGCATGAGGTCTGCAAGTCGTTCGGGCCGCGGCAGGTCCTGCACTCCCTGAGCCTCACGGTGGGGCCGGGCGAGATCGTGGGCCTGCTGGGGCCGAACGGCAGCGGCAAGACCACCACCTTGCGCCTGATGGCAGGCTTTTACGCGCCCGACAGCGGCCGCATCACGATCCGCGGCCGCCAGCCGGCCGCGGGGCGCGGCAATGCCGATATCGGCTATCTGCCCGAACGCGCGCCGCTGTACGACGCGCTGACGGTATCGCAGTACCTGGAGTTCGTCGCCGGCGTCAAAGTCGCGGGCGGCGCTGGCGCCCGGCGCCAGGCGATCGAACGCGCCATCGACGGCTTTGACCTGCAGGGTGTGGCGCGTTCAGTCATCGGCCGGCTGTCCAAGGGCCAGCGCCAGCGCGTCGGCCTGGCGCAGGCCGTGTTGAACGATCCGCCGGTGCTGCTGCTGGACGAGGCCACCAATGGCCTGGATCCGGTGCAGATCGTCGAGGCGCGCGCCATGATCCGGCGCTGCGCGGCGGGGCGGGCGGTGGTGTTCAGCAGCCATCTGATGCAGGAAGTTGAAGCCTTGTGCACGCGCATCGCCATCCTGCGCCAGGGGCGGCTGGTGGAAGACGCTGCGCTGGGCGAGACGCCGGCCGCGCTGCAGCTTAGTTTGACGCTGCCGCAGGCGCGGCATGGGGCCCTGCGCGCCGCCTTGTGCGCCTGTCCGGGCGTCAAGGGCGTCGATGCCGAGGCGGTCGACGCGATGCACAGCAAATGGCGCATAGGCTGGGACCGCCGCGAAGGTGGCGAGGCGACTTGCGACGCGGTGCTGCGCATCGTGCTGGCCCATGCCGAATTGCGCGCCGTGCTGTCCATGCACGATGCGGTCGAAGCCCGCCTGCTGGCCGCGCTGGCGCCCAACGACGCGCCGTTGCGGAGGCGCGCATGAAAGGTTTTCTGGCTTTGTACCGCAAGGAACTGCGCACCGACTTCGGCTCGCCCGTGGCGCTGGTGGTGGTGGCGGTGTTCTGGGCGCTGTCGGGCTATCTGTTCAGTTTCAACCTGTTCTTCGTCAGCACGGGGCAGATGGTGACCGCCTTCCACAACATGACCATCCTGCTGATCCTGGTGATGCCGCTGGTCAGCATGCGGGCCTTCGCCGAGGAAGCCCGGCAGGGCACGCTGGAACTGCTGCTGACCTTGCCCCTGCCGGATGTCACGCTGGTGGCGGCCAAGTACGCGGCCGGCCTGACCGTGCTGGCGCTGATGCTGGCGGGAACCGCTTCCGCGGTGCTGCCGCTGGCCTGGTACGGACAGCCGGACTACGGGCCCATCGCCGGCGGCTACATCGGGGTGTTCCTGTATGGCGCGCTGTTCCTGGCCATCGGTATCGCCATGTCAAGCGCCTGCACCAACCAGATCGTGGCGGCCAGCGCCACCTGGGGCGTGCTGGTGCTGTTGTGGTTCATAGACTACCCCGCGGCGCTGGACGCCTTTCCGGCGCTGTCGCCGTTCTTCCAGGCGCTGTCGCTGTCGGCGCAGCATGTGGACTTCATACGCGGCGTGCTGCCCGGTCCTGCCACGGTCACGCTGGCCAGCCTGACGCTGCTGGCGCTGATGGTGGCGGCCGTCAATCTCAAGCGCTGGAGGCTGCGATGAACCGCCAGGCCGCGCGCCGCGCCGGGCGGCGCCTGGGGCTGTGGCTGCCCGTGATGGCGGTGGCGGCGCTGCTGCTGGCTCTCAATCTGTGGGCGTCGCGCCACCTGGGGCGGTTGGACCTGACCGCGCAGCGCCTCTACAGTTTGGCGCCCGAGAGCATCGAGGCGGCGCGCCAGATCGGTTCGCCAGTGGAGGTGACCTGGTTCTATGACCTGCGCAACAAGAGCATGGTCGACGCGCTGGAGCTGCTGCGCCAGTACGAGCGCGCCAATCCGCTGATCCAGGTGCGCGGCGTGGATCCGGCGCTGCGTCCGGCCGAGGCGCGCGAGGCCGGCATCCAATTCGCCGGCAGCGCGGTGCTGGCGTCCGGCGAGCGCCGCATGACCATCAACGGCGGCACCGAGACCGATTTCACCAATGCGCTGATCCGCATCAGCCAGCGCGGCGCGCAGACGGTCTGCTTCACGCAGGGCCATCGTGAGGCCGCGCTCGACAGCCTGACTTCGCTGGACGATCTGGAAGAGCACGATGGCGATGAAAATCTGGTCGCCCGGGTCGAGGTGCATGAGCAGCACGGCATGGCGATGGCGCGCAACGCCCTGCGCACATTGGGCTTCGCCACTCGCGGCGTGAACGCGGGCAGCCTGGCGCAGGCGCTGCCGCAATGCGTGGTGCTGGTGGCAGCCGGTCCGCGCGCGCCGTTCGGCCAGGACGATGCGCAGGCGCTGCGCGCCTGGACCGGCGCGGGCGGCAAGACCTTGCTGCTGTTGGAGCCGGATGCGCCCCATGGCCTGGATGGACTGCTGGGCGATTTCGGCATCGCGCGAGCGCCGGGCGCACTGTCGGACCCGGCCAGCCACTACCGCAACGATCCCGGCAGTCCGGCCGTCAGCGACTACACGCGCCACAAGATGACGCGCGGGCTGCCCCTGAGTTTCTTCCCCGGCGCGGCGGGCCTGGAACCTGCGGGCGACAGCCTGCCCCGCGGCGTGGTGGTGACGCCGCTGGCGCAAACCTCCGACCAGGCGCAACTGCCCGGCCGGCCCGCAATGCGCTACGCGCTGATGGCTCTGGCGACGCGCAACGCGCAGGCCGCGGGCGACGAGGGCGCGGCGCTGCCCATGCTGCTGGTGGCGGGAGACAGCGATTTCGCGACCAATCGGCATTTCGCCACGCTGGGCAACGGCGCGCTGTTCACCAACGCGGTATCGCTGCTGGCGGGCGAGGACGCGTTGCTGACGATCCGGCCGCGCCACTATGAAAACCGCCGCGTGGAACTGAGCAACCGCCAGATGCGCGCGGTCTTCTGGACCAGCACCGTGGCTTTGCCCTTGCTGGCGTTGATGGCCGGGCTGCTGCTGTGGTGGAGGCGGCGTTGAACGGCGCGCGCGCCGGCTGGGCGATTTTGCTGGCAGCAGGCGTGGGCCTGTCGCTGTGGCAGTGGCACGATGCCGCCGGTTCGCCGGAACGCCACGGCGGCCATACCCATCTGCATGACGATGCCGGCAAACCGGCGCGGCTCTATGCCTGGGATGCGGCCGAGGCGGCGCAGGTGGTCCTGGCCACGCCCGCGGCCACGCTGAGGCTGCAGCGGAGCGGGGAAGGCTGGGCCTCGACGCCGCCCGGGGCGGGCGCGAGCTTCGATGCCGGAGCGTTCTTGGCGCTGTTCTCGCAAGCGCGCAGCGATCGCACGCTGGCGCCCCAGTCGGACCAGCCCTATGGGCTGGCGCCGCCGCAATTGCGCATCGACGTGCGCGATGCCGCTGGCGCCACGCTCGCGAGCCTGGACGTGGGCGCGCTTGCCCCGGATGGACTAGGCCGTTATGTGCAGGTGCCGGGCGAGCAGGCGATAAGAATCGTCCCCGACTACCAGACCCGCGCGCCGCTGGCGGCGATGGCGCCGAAGCGGCCTTGAGGCAACGGCACTCTATCGGCCGCGAAGCCGGGCTTGCACAAAGATAAATAGGCGCTGAATAGGCGCATACCTATACTTCAAAACCATTAACGGGCGGGTTGCGATGGTGCCGAAAGGCGCTTGCGCAATCCGCCGAATAAGCGCCTTCCGGGCTGCCGCGCGATGCACTGCGGGCGGACGCGGCAAGGTTGATAACGAGACTAGGGCGCGCCGCGCGCGCCAGGGCGACGGCCCGCACAGCCAGGCTTGCGATTGACGTTGCAGGGGCAACGCATCCGCGGGCGGGGACGGTGCACAGCGCTTAGGGAGAAAACGCTTGAGTTTGGATCTACTGCCTCTCGCCCTGGTGGACGGCGTGGCGTACGCCAGTCTGCTGTTCCTGGTATCAATGGGGTTAACCCTCGTGTTCGGCGTGATGGGCATCCTGAACGTCGCCCATGGCGCCTTCTATGCGTTCGGAGGATATGCGGCGGTCAGCTTCGTCATGTTCCTGGCGCCCAAGACGGACTCTCCCTTGCTGCTCTTCGCGGCGCTGTTCGCCGCCGCCGTGGTGGTCGGCCTGGCGCTGGGCAGCATCATGGAATTCCTGTTGATCCGACGCGTCCAGAACTACGACCCCATCCTCAAGCTGCTGCTCACCTTCGGCGGCTTCCTGATGCTGGAAGACATCCAGCGCATGCTGTGGGGCGCGCAGCCCTACAGCGCCAGCGAGGTGGTCAACCGGCTGGGCAATATCGAGATCGGCGACATCACCTACACCACTTACCAGCTGGTGGTGGTGCCGGCGACGGCGCTGCTGGCCTATGTGTGCCTGGAGTTCTTCCTGCGCCACACCAAGCTTGGCAAGCAGACGGTGGCGACCACGCACAACCGCGAGGTGGCGACCTCCCTGGGTATCAATGCCAAGAAGATCGGCTACGTCACCTTCGTGATCGCCACGATGCTGGGCGCGCTGGGCGGCGCCATGGCCGCGCCGACCACGTCGCTGGTGCCGGGCGCGGGCACCGACATGACCGTGCTGTCGTTCGCGGTGGTCGCCACGGCCGGCCTGGGCCAGATCACGGGCGCGCTGATCGCCGCGCTGCTGATCGGCATCATCCGCGCCATCGCCGTGTATGCGGCGCCGGAACTGGAAGTGGCGGTGCCGTACATCATCATGGTGCTGGTGCTGATCATACGTCCGCATGGCCTGTTCACCGTGGCGCAAGCGAGGACGATCTGATGAAAGTGCCCGTTCTCAGCCTGCTGGCCGCGCTGGCCACGCTTGTTATCGGCTACTCCTATTCCTGGACCATCACGCCCATCGTCATCGGGCTGACCTACGCCATCGCGGCGCTGGGCGTATCGGTGATGGCCCGCGCGGGGCAGATTTCCTTCGGTCACGCCATGTATTCCTGCATCTCGGCGTATACGGTGGCCTTCCTGGCCCGCGCCGTGCCGGGGGCGGATGCGCTGACCCTGATCCTGGCCGGCGTGCTCGCCAGTTTTCTCGCGGCGGTGGTGATCGGCCTGTTCGTGGTGCGCTATCGCGGCATCTTCTTCGGCATGCTGAACCTGGCCCTCAGCATGGTGCTGTTCGCCTTGCTGGGCAAGCTCTACACCCTGACGGGCGGTTCGGACGGCCTGCGCATCGTGCGCCCGGCGATGGCCGGCTTCGTGATGGAACGGGAGTCGTTCGAGCGCGCGCTGCTGGTATTGACATTGGTCCTGTCGCTGGCGCTGGCCTGGTGGGTGCAGCGCTACTTCCGGTCCGGCAGCGGCCAGGCCCTGTCGGCGATCAAGACCAATGAGACGCGCCTGGAGTATCTGGGCTTCTCCGCCTACCTGATCATGTGGAAGGGCTATCTGCTGTCGGCCGTGGTGGTGGGATTCTCAGGCGCCATCCTGGCGCTGATGCAAGGGCTGGTCACGCCGGAGATCGGTTCCTGGCTGCGGTCCGGCGAGTTCGTCTTCATCACCATCCTGGGCGGGGCGGGCCATGCGGCGGGCGCGTTCCTGGGCGCGGTGGGCTTCGAATCCGTGAAGCTGATCTCGGCCGCCTACTTCCCGGGCCTGTGGCAGTTCCTGCTGGGCCTGACCCTGATCCTGGTGATCTTCATGTTCCCCACCGGCTTCGTCGGCCAGCTCATGAAGCGCGCCGCGGCGCAAAAGCGCGAGCAGAGCCGCGCGCGGACCCGCGCGGAATCCCCGGCCCGGATCCCGGTGAGGAATTGAAGATGAAGCCCCTCATTAAAACCACAGACCTGTACCTGGCCTTCGGCGGCGTGGTGGCCGCCGACAACATCAACTTCGAACTGCACGAGGGCGAGCGCCTGGCGGTGATCGGACAGAACGGCGCCGGCAAGACCACCTTCATCAACATCTGCACCGGTTATCTCGCGCCGTCCAAGGGCAAGGTCTATTTCGACGGCCGCGACGTCACGGCGATGGCGCCGCGCAAGATCGTGCGGTTGGGCCTGGGCCGTTCGTTCCAGCTGCCGCAGCTGTTCACCGAGCACACGGTGCGCCAATGCGTGCAGATCGCCGCAGCGCGGCGCAACAAGGAGCTGAGCTGGTTCCGCTCGCTGGAAAGCACCATAGACGAGAAGGAAGTCGACGCCACGCTGGACCTGGTCGGCCTGCTGCCGGAGGCCGACGAGATTTCCATCGGGCTGCCCGAAGGCAAGCGCAAGCTGCTGGACGTGGCGATGGCGCTGGCCCTGCGGCCCAAGCTCCTGATCATGGACGAGCCCACCAGCGGCGTGGCCTCGGAGGACAAGTTCGGCCTGATGGAAACCGTGATGCGCGCGCTGGACGAGCGCCGCGTGACCAGCTGGTTCGTCGAGCACGACGTGGACATCGTGTCGCGCTATGCCACGCGGGTCGCGGCCTGGATTTCGGGCAAGGTGGCCGCGGACGGCACGCCCGAGGAAGTCTTGAACAACGCGCAGATCAAAAGCGAAGTGCTGGGGGCCTGAAACCATGCTGAACCTATCGGGCGTCAATGTAGACCTGGCTGGCAACCGCATCCTGCGGGATGTCAGCGCCAGCTTCGAGCCTTCCAAGACCATCGGTATCGTCGGCCGCAACGGCGCGGGCAAGACCACGCTGTTGCGCACCATCATGGGCCTGACCCGGATCAAGTCCGGCAGGATCGCCTTCGATGGCACCGACCTGACCGCGTTGCCGGGACACCGGCGGGCGGCCCTGAAAGTGGGTTATGCGCCCGAGGACCGCGTGATCTTCCCCACCATGACCGTGGAAGAGAACCTGCACCTGCCTTGCGAGGTACAGGGCCAATCCCGGGCCGAGATCGAGGCGCGCGTCGCCACGGTGCTCAAGGTGGTGCCGCAGCTGGAACCCATGCTCAAGCGTTCCGGGTCAGCGCTGTCCGGCGGCCAGGGCAAGATGGTGGCGCTGGCGCGCGCCGTCATGGTGGGCACGCGTCTGCTGATGCTGGACGAACCCTTCCAGGGACTCGCGCCCAAGCTGGCGCGCGACTACACCGAAGCCCTGGCGCGCCTGAAAGAGCTGCAGCCCGACTTGTGCGTGGTGATCACCGAATCCAACGTCAAGCTGCTGGGCGACATCCCCGACCAGATATGGACGATCGAGCGCGGCTCGATCACGCTGAACTGATTCAACGGAGACATACATGACGCAGATGATCATCGACGGCCGCCAGGTCGACGCGGCCGACGGCCGCAGCATCGAGGTGGTTTCGCCGGTAGACGGCAAGGTGTTCACCACCATCCCCCGCGGCCAGCAGGCCGACGTGGACGCGGCGGTGCGGGCGGCGCGCGGCGCGCTGGACGGCGGCTGGGGCAGCATGACGGCGCTGGAGCGCGGCCGGCTGCTGTTGCGCCTGGGCGAAAGCGTGCTGGCCCACCACGAAGAACTGGCGCAGCTGGAATCGCGCGACACCGGCAAGCCCATGTCCACCGCGCGCGCCGACATCACGGTGCTGGCGCGCTACTTCGAGTTCTATGGCGGCGCGGCCGACAAGGTGCACGGCCAGACCATTCCCTTCCAGAAGGACTATTCGGTCCAGCTGATCCGCGAGCCGTTGGGCGTCACCGCCCACATCATCCCGTGGAACTATCCCGCGCAGATGTTCGGCCGTAGCGTGGCGCCGGCCCTGGCGATGGGCAACGCCAGCGTGGTCAAGCCAGCCGAGGATGCCTGCCTGTCCATCATCCGCGTGGCCGAGCTGGCGCTGGAAGTCGGCTTTCCGGCCGGCGCGCTGAACATCGTGACGGGCCTGGGCGAAGAGGCTGGCGCCAGCCTGTCGCACCATCCGGATATCAACTTCATCACCTTCACGGGCTCCAACGAGGTCGGCGTGCTGATCCAGCAAGCGGCTGCGGTCAACGCGGTCAAGTGCGTGCTGGAGCTGGGCGGAAAATCCGCGCACATCGTGTTCGACGACGCCCGCTACAAGCTGGCCATCCCGGCCATCGTCAAGGGCATCGTCCACAACACCGGCCAGACCTGCACCGCCGGCAGCCGCCTGCTGGTGCAGAAGGGCATCTATGCGGACTTCATGAAGGCGCTGGCCGAGGAATTCTCCAAGGTGCGCGCGGGTACGCCGGACATGGACCTGACCTGCGGCCCGGTAGTCAACAAGGCGCAGTACGACCGCGTCAACCGCTACATCGCCAAGGGTTTGGCCGACGGGCTCAAGGTGGTGGCGGAAGGAGCCATCGCCGATGGCGTGCCGGAGGGCGGCTACTTCGTCAAGCCGACCCTGTTCAGCGCGGCCACCCACGACAGCGATCTGCTGACCCAGGAAATCTTCGGACCGGTGCTGGTGGCGCTGCCGTTCGATACCGAGGCCGACGCCATCAGGCTGGCCAATGCCACCGAATACGGCCTGCTGGGCGCGGTCTGGACCGAGAACGGCGGCCGCCAGCAGCGCGTGGCGCGCGGCATCAAATGCGGCCAGGTCTACATCAACGGCTTTGGCGCGGGCGGCGGCGTGGAGCTGCCGTTCGGCGGCGTGAAGAAGAGCGGGCACGGCCGCGAGAAGGGCTTCGTCGCCCTGGAAGAAATGAGCACGACCAAGACGCTTATCCAGTACTACGGCGAATGATCGCCAGATTATCCGGAGACAATTCATGAGTCAGTTGCAAGGCAAGGTCGCCATCGTCACGGGCGGGGGCAGCGGTTTCGGCGAGGGCATCGTCAAGCTGTACGCCAAGGAAGGCGCCCGTGTGGTCATCGCCGACATCAACAAGGAGGCGGCCGACCGCGTGGCCGGAGAGGTTGGCGCGGCCGCATTGGCCGTGAAGGCCGACGTCTCCAGCCGCGCCGACGTCGACAACACGGTGCGCGCCTGCCTGGAGCAGTTCGGCTCCGTCGACATCTTGGTCAACAACGCCGCCATCACCCACAAGAACCAGCCTATGCTGGACGTGGACGAGGCCATGTTCGACCGCATGTTCGACATCAACGTGAAGTCCATCTATCACATGGCGCAGGCCGTGGTGCCTGTCATGCGCAAGCAGAAGCGCGGCGTGATCCTGAACGTGGGCTCCACCGCGGGCATCCGTCCGCGTCCGGGACTCAGCTGGTACAACGCGTCCAAAGGCGCGGTCAATGTGCTGTCCAAGTCCATGGCGGTGGAGCTGGGGCCCGACGGCATCCGCGTCAACGCGATCTGCCCGGTGATGGGCATCACCGGCATGTTCGAGCTGTTCATGGGCCTGCCCGACACGCCCGAGAACCGCGCCAAGTTCGTGTCGACGATTCCGCTGGGCCGCTTCTGCCAGCCTTCGGACGTGGCGGCGGCCGCGCTGTTCCTGGCCAGCGACGCCGCCGAGTTCATTACGGGCGTCGAGTTCCCGGTGGACGGCGGCCGCACGGTCTAGCCTGCCGCGCCCGGGTGCGCCCGGGCGTTTCTTCCTTTTTCTGTGGATGACTGGCGTATGAAAATCAGAGCGGCGCTGTTGAGGGAAGTCGGGGTCGAAGGCCCCTATGCCCAGACCCGGCCATTGAGCATTGCCGAGATCGAACTGGATCCGCCCGGCACGGGCGAGGTGCTGGTCCGCATCAAGGCGGCGGGCCTGTGCCATTCGGACCTGTCGGTCATCAATGGCGACCGGCCGCGCGGCGTGCCCATCGTGCTGGGCCACGAGTCTTCCGGGGAGGTGGTGGAAACCGGCCCCGGCGTGACCGACCTGAAGCCGGGCGACCACGTCGCCATGGTGTTCGTGCCCAGCTGCGGCTGCTGCAATCCCTGCATGGAAGGCCGGCCGGCCCTGTGCGAGCCGGGCGCCGCGGCCAATACCAAGGGCACCTTGCTGGGCGGCGAACGCCGCCTGCACATCGGCGACGAATACATCAATCACCACACCGGCGTATCCTGCTTCGCGGAATACGCGGTGGTGTCGCGGCGCTCCTGCGTCAAGGTCAACGTGGAACTGAGCCACCGCGAGGCCGCGCTGTTCGGCTGCGCGGTGTTGACGGGCGCGGGCGCGGTGCTGAACCGGGCCCGCATCAAGGCGGGCGACACCGCCGCCATCGTCGGCCTGGGCGGGGTGGGGCTGAGCGCCTTGCTGGCCGCCGTGGCGGCCGGCGCGCGCCGCGTGGTGGCGGTAGACCTCAGCGACGAGAAGCTGGCGCTGGCCAGGGAGCTGGGCGCGACGCATGTGGTCAATCCCAGGCAAGTGAAGTCGGACGACGACCTCTATGACCTGGCCGGCGGCCGGGTGGACTATGGCTTCGACATGGCGGGCGCGGTGCCGGCCTTCGAGACCGCCTACAAGCTGACCCGCCGCGGCGGCGCCACCGTCACGTCGGGCCTGCCCAATCCCAAGTTCAGCTTCCCCCTGTCGCTGTCGCAGATGGTGGGCGAGGAGCGCGAGATCCGGGGCAGTTACCTGGGTTCCGGCGTGCCGGCCATCGACATCAGCCGCTACATCGACCTGTACAAGGCGGGCCGGCTGCCGGTCGACCGCATGATGGGCAAATCGTTTTCGCTGGACCAGATCAACGAGGGGTTCGATCACCTCGCAACCGGCGGCAGCCTGCGCGACGCCATCGTTTTCTAAGGGCACAGACCCGTACCTACACTGGAGACAAGACCATGAAGACTTCTAGACTGGCGGCGCTGCTGGGCGCCACCCTGCTGTCGGGATTCGCGGCGCTGGCAGGCGCGGCGGACAAGCCCAAGGAACTGAACATCGGGATTTCGACCTATCTGTCGGGCTCGGCGTCGGTGTTCGGCGTTCCTGCGCGCGACGCCGCCGAAATCCTGATCCAGGACATCAATGCCAACGGCGGCATCGACGGCGTGAAGCTGGTGCCCAGCTACATCGATGAAGGCGGCGGCGGCGAGAAACTGCTGTCCGAATACCGCCGCCTGGCCGAAGGCGGCACGCGAGTCATGCTGTCGGCCATCTCCAGCGGCCACTGCAACATCGTCGCGCCGGTGGCGGAAGACCTGAAGGTGCTGAACGTGCTGTGGGACTGCGGCACCGAGAAGGCGCTGGAAGGCAAGAAGTACAAGTACGTGGTGCGTACGCAGGCCAACGCCACCACCGAAATGGTTGCCCAGGTGCTGTACCTGATGAAGGTCAAGCCGGATTTCAAGACCATCGCCATCGTCAACCAGGACTACGCCTGGGGCCGCGATTCGCGCGACATCTTCCTGGCCGCGCTGAAGAAGTTCAAGCCTGACGTCAAGGTCGTGGCCGAGATGTTCCCCAAGTTCGGCGCGGCCGACTTTTCCACCGAGATCAGCCGTCTGCAGGCCCTGCGTCCCGACGTCATCGTCTCCACTTCGTGGGGCGGCGACCTGGACAACTTCGTGCGCCAGGCCTCGCAGCGCAATCTGTTCAAGAACTCGACCTTCGTGCTGTCGCTGGCCGAAAGCTCGCTGGAACGCCTGGGCAACGCGCTGCCGGAAGGCGTGTACGTGGGCGCCCGCGGCGACCACTACTTCCTGCATCCGGAAACCAAGGACGATCCGCAGCACCAGGCCTTCGTGAAGAAGTTCCACGACAAGACCGGCGCCTATCCGATCTACTCGGTCTATCACATGGTGCAGGCGATCCAGGGCCTGAAGGCGGGCTACGAGAAGGCCATCAAGGACAACGGCGGCGCCTGGCCCAGCCCGGAGCAGGTGGCGGCGGCCATGCATGACGTGACCTTCAAGGGCTACGGCCGCGAGGTGCAGATGCACCGCGCCGACGGCCAGGGCCTGGAAGCGCAGCTGTTTGGCGTGACCAAGAAGAGCGACAAGTATCCGTTCAAGGTGCTGGCCGACATCACGATCGTCCCCGCCGAACTGGTGACGCCGGGCGTGTCGGACACGTCCATGGAATGGATCGAGAAGAGCCTGACGCCCGATGTCCTGAAGAGCGATCAGATCAAGGTGTACTCGAACTGAGCAAGCAGGCTGTAGCTGGCGTTGCCCCGGCAGGATATCGCCGGGGCTTTTTTTTCGGATTGGGTCTGCGGCTGCCCGGCGCGGCGGCTCAGGCCGCGGCTTCCAGCAGCACGCAGTCGCGGCCATTGAGCTTGGCCTTGTAAAGCAATTCGTCGGCGCGGCGGGACAGCCCATCCAGCGCCGCGGCGTCGAAACCCCGGGCATAGGCGACGCCGAAGCTCGCGGTCATGCTGAAATGCGTGCCGTCGCCGTCGCCGGCGCTGATCCGCGTGGCCGATATGTTCAGGCGCATGCGCTCGGCGATGTCCAGCGCGCGTTCGGGGCTGCTGCCGCGGCACAGCACCGCGAACTCCTCGCCGCCCACGCGCGCGACCACGTCCGATTGCCGGAAGGTCTTGCGGCAGAGTTCAGCCACGATCTTGAGCGCTTCGTCACCCGTGGCGTGGCCATGGGTGTCGTTGATGGACTTGAAGTGGTCGATGTCGAACAGGATGAAGGCCAGGCCCGAGTCGGTGTCGCGCAGGTCGCCAAGCGTGGCTTCCAGGCGCTTTTCAAAGGCGCGCCGGTTCAGCAAGCCGGTCAGGAAGTCGGTCTCGGCCATCACCGCCAGATCCTGGATCAGGCGGTCGCGCTCCTGTTCCAGCTTGCGCAATTCGGCGGCATTGTCGTTCAGCACGTTCAAGGCCTTGAACATGCCGTTGACTTCGCCGCGGTACTTGTCGACCGGAATCCGGGGAACCTCGCCGCCCTTGGCGATCGCGTCGATGATGTCGGTGGCCTGGACGAAGGGGCCGATGACGCGCTTGCGGAACATGCTCAGGCCGAGAATGAGCGCAGCAGTGAGCATGGCGGCCGCGGCCAGGGTGGTGAGCAGGACTCGGATCGCGGCGGCGCGGCTTTCGCCGATGCGCCGTTCGACCTGGCTGAGCATGAGGTCGCGGAAGCGCGAGATCGATTGCATCAGCGGCACGTAGTTGGCGCCCAGCTCATACATGGACACCAGGGATTCTTCGGAGGACAGCTCCGCCATGGCCCGCACGCTGTCGATGTAGTTCAGGCCATCGCCGAAATACTGTTGTTGCAGGCCGCGGTAGGCGGCCGAGGTGGAGTTGCGCGGCATGCTGGCGATATTCGCCTCGATCAGCGCGCGCAGCTCGTCGATGCGGCCGATCACGCGCTCGATGCGCAGCTGGTCGTTGTTGGTGAGCGTGCGGCGCTTGGTCAGCGCGGGCGCGAAGGTGGAGCCCAGCAGCCCGGCCTGTTCGCGCAGTTCGCCGGCCAGCAAGGCCAAGGTCAGCAGGTCGAAATCTTCGCTCTGGTTCCGGGCTACCAGGCCGATGCCGTCGGACATCGCCGCGCGCAGTTCCGGCACCAGCGCGACCATGTCGCCGACCACGGTCCACAGGTTGAAGCCCGAGACGCTGGCGCGGGGCGTGGCGATCGCTTCGTCGGCGCTGGCTCGCGCGTCCAGCAGGGACTGGCGGATGCGCTGGAGGTTGGTGAATTCCCGGGCGCCATTGGGATTGAGCGGGGCGCGGTACAGGGCGAGCAGGTCGGCAAGTTGCGCATTGGTGCGCAGGCGGGCGTCTTCCAGCGAGCGCAGGATGCTCTTGGGGACCGGCAGGTCGGAGCCCAGCGCCGCGTTCATGGGGCCGCGTTCGGCGGATACCGCTTCCATCGTCATCAAGGTCGTGCGGACCACGATGAAGCCTTGCATTGCGTCGTCGGTGGAGGTCAGGGAACGCCAGTTCTGTTGCACCACGATGGCGGTCAGCATGGAGACAGGCAGCGCTACGCCCGCAGCCAGCGTGAGGAAATACCTCTCCAGGGATTTAAGAGCGAAGACATTGCGGAACATGCGAAAACATAGGCTCGGGACAATGACTGGTGGCCGGAGATTACTTGAAATGGACCGTAGCCAGCATTGTTTTCCCGCACGATTCCGACGGATGGAAGTTTGTATCGCATTAAGTCGTTATGTCTCATTTCCGAGCGCATTGCGTCACTCTGTTGCGGCCTCTTTTGTCGGGAGACGACAGGTATTTCACGGCTTGGCGGCAGGGAGTTTTTCCAGCGCGTCCTTGAAGTCCGGATACTCCTTCAGGAACTCCTGGCTGCGCGCAAAGCGCTTCAGCAGCCTGTCGTCGACCGTCAGGTTCAGCACCGTCGCGTGGTCCCACAGCCGGGGCCGTTTCTTCACGTGGATCAGCACCTTGTCGGTGAATTCCCGGTAGGAGTCGTGCGGCTCGCATTGTTCGTAGTCGGTGGCGACGCGCTGGGCCATGCCGGCCTCCAGGCCGGCGGCGCGGGCCTTTTCCTGCAGCCATGAAGCGGGCAGCGTCTGCAGGCTGCCGTCGCGGTAGCCGCCGCCCACGTCCGAGTGCGCGCCGATGAACCAGCGTTGCTCGACGGGACGGTCGGGCGGGCGCGGCTCGGAGTTGGCCAGGCGGGTCCACAGGGTGGGGAAGTAGGGCTCGCGGTACTCGTTGGTGGCGATGGCGTGATAGGCGTGGTGGACGTGGTTGCTGAGTTCGGTGTCGTGGAAGTGATAGAAGCTGGAGAAGCCGGGAAAGGGTATGCCGCCCACCGGTATGCCCAGCGCGCCGACCGTGTCCCACACGCCGACGAAATGCACGTCGGTCTCGCGCGAGAACCGGTCGCGGAAGGTGGTGGCCTCCAGCGACGCGGGAGGGCTGTCGTCGCGATAGAGCGAGTAGGCCTCGGCCACGTTGGCATCGGTGGGATCGTTGAGCAGGCCGCATTTGCGGACCATGCCGGCCAGGCTGCGGGCGGAATAGGCGCCGCGGCTGAAGCCGAACAGGAAAATGCGGTCCAGCGGCTCCTGGCGCTGGCACAGCCAGCGGTAGCCCGTGCGTATGTTGGCCGACAGGCCGGCGCCGAAGGCTCCGCCGGCGAACTTGTCGATCGCGGCCCACAGGCCCTGGCCTTGCGTGCCAACGCCTTCGATGTAGAGGGTTTCCTGCGTGGAGGTCTCGGGCGCCGCCTTGTAGAGCTCGTAGACGTTGGTGCGGTCGTTGGGTTCGTTCCAGGTCCCGTCGAAGAATACGGCTAGATTCTTCACCATGATCTTTCTCCACAGATTGAGTCTTGCGATGAATCTGCTTGCTGCATGGCCCGCATCCTGCGCGACGTAAGCTAGCACGCCGCGCAAGATGCGCCGGGGGCGTGGTTTCCCTGCTGCATGGGCATACACAGCACTTCTGACTAGTCATTTGGTAGCAATCCAGCGCGCACGCTGGATCCGCCGGCGGCGCACGCGCAGGGGGAAGCCTGAACTACATCGAAAGTCGCAATCCAGGCCGCCGGGGAGCGCGTTGGCGGCGGGGCCCCGCTTGGGGTATGTTGCGGGCTGCGCGGCTTGGGGCCGCATACGAAAGATTGAGAACATGCACACCGGACGCCTCGCCATACTTGGCGCATTGCACGAAGAAATCGCCGACCTGCTCGCGGCGATGGATCCGGGCGCGGTCATACATCGTGTCGCCATGCGCGACTTCCACGTCGGCACCTTGTGGGGCACGCCCTGCGTGATCGCGCTGAGCCGGATCGGCAAGGTGGCCGCGGCCGCGACGGCGTCCATCGTCATCCAGGAATTCCAGGCCTCACGCGTGATCTTCACGGGCTTGGCGGGCGGCCTGCATCCAGACGTGGCGGTGGGCGACGTGGTGGTCGCCAGCGCGCTGATGCAGCACGACATGGATGCGCGCCCCTTGTTCCCGCAGCATGAAATCCCTTTGCTGGGACGCGAGGACTTCGCTGCGGATCCCGTCCTGAGCGCACGCCTGCTGGACAGCGCCGGACAATTCGCGCGCGGCCATGCGGGCTTGCCGGCGGGGCAGGGCGCGCGCCGGCCGAAGGTGCATCACGGCCTGATCGCCACCGGCGACGTCTTCGTCAACGACAACGACTACGCGCACCGGCTGCGCCAACGCCTGCCCGAGGCGCTATGCCTGGAGATGGAGGGCGGGGCGATGGCGCAGGTCTGCTACGAGTTCGGCGTTCCGTTCGCGGTGCTGCGCGTGATCTCGGATCAGGCCGACCATGCCGCCAAGACGGATTTCACCGATTTCCTGGTGAACCTGGCGCGGGTCTACACCGCGGGGGTCCTGGCACCCTTGTTGCAATCCGGCGCGTTCCGGCAGGATTGAGGGCCGCGGCGCTCAGGGGCCGGTGTCGGGATAGTTGGGGCCGGGGTCGCTGAACCCGCCGCTGCTATAGGGATTGACCGCGCCCGGATGAGGCGGGCCGCCTTCGCCCGGCGCGCAGCCAGCCAGGAGCATGGCCGTAGCCAGAAGCGTAAGCAGGCGGGTCAGAGCGGATTTCATGATGGTCTCCTGCACGGGCTCCGAGGCAGGGTTTGCCTCGTGTCCATGTTGCTCATTTTACGCTCCGGGGAGGGCGCTGCGCCGGGTCTTGTCCTTGGCCACGGGGATGGAGCAGCGCTTCTGGTAGGCGCTCGCCGCGGCGGAATTCGCCGGCTGGAAGTAGGGATGCGGATAGCGCGCCTCGCGCAGCGCCTCGTACATGCGCTGGCCCCACACGCATTGCGCCTGTGCCTGGTCCCACAGGCGCGTGGCTTGCCCGCGTTGGCCGTGGCGCCACAGCGCCAGGCCGTAGTCGGCCACGATTTCCTCGTTGCGCGGGATCTCGCGGTAGGACAGCTTCATCAGCGCCAGGCCGCCGTCGACATCGCCCCTCAGGGCCAGGATCCAGCCCAGCGTGCCCTGGTTGTAGGGGCCGGCCCCAAGGGTGTCGATCGACTGGCGCGCCTGGGCCTCGGCTTCGGCCAGATGCTCGGGAAAATCCGCCAGGAAGTAGGCGATGTCGTTGTGCCAGTCGGGCTCGTCGTCCGCCTGCGGCGCCTGGGCCTGCCGGCGCTGCAGCTCGCGGGCGTCGGCCAGGGCTTGCGCCGGCATGCCCAGCAGGCGCTCCAGCTTGTAGCGCTCCTGCAGCGTTTCCTGCTCCAGGGGCTTGGGCGGTTCGGCCGCGGGCTGCACGCGAGTGCGTTCCAGCCATTGCCGCGCCAGGTCGTTGCGGCCGGACATCAGCAGCAGGTTGGCCATGTCCAGTTGATGCTGCGGCTGCCCGGTGCAAGTCGCGGCGTCCACCAGCCGCAGCGCGCCCTCGGCGTCGCCCTGGTTGAACTTGCGGTTGATGGCGTCCAGCTCGTCGAAGCACTCGCGGTCCTCGGTCGCGGTCGCTTCGAGGGAGATCGACAGCGTGCCTGCCGGCAGGCTGTGGCTGAAGTACGCGGTGTTGCCCTGGGCGTCGCTGTAGCCCAGGTCCGCCCAGCGCTCGCCCCAGCGCACGCGCATGGTGGTGAGGTAGGGCCGGCCTTTTAGCGGCGCCTGGTCCCAGCTCGATTGCAGCTGGAACACCTGGCCCCAGGGGCCGTCGCCGATGCGCCGGATCAGGGTGTAGTCCCGGGCGGCGTGCGGCTCGCGTGTCCAGATCCAGGCGCTGCGGCCCAGCGCGTCGGTGACGCCGTGCACGATGCCGTCGTGGTCGGGCGTGCCCTCGATGGAATGCTCCTTGGCCGTGAGGAACAGGCGGTAGGGCATGTTGGGTGCGAGGGCGTCGCCGCGATCATTTTCCAGCCGCAGGACCAGGTAGCGGCCATGCTCGCCCTTGCCGTATTGAGGCATGCCCTGGGGCGGCGCGGCGGGTGTGCTGCGGGTGGTGGTCTTGCGGGGCGCGGCGTTGTTCATGGCGTAGGCGGGCGAGGCTGCCTGCGCGGGCATCGCCAGCGCAAGCGCGAGAGCGAGCGCGCCGGGCAACAACGGAGGGGACAACCTGGATTGCGGGAGCGTCATGGGTGCTGCTTGATGTCTCGGCGGTGGGGCCCTTCGGGCCAGGCGGCCATTCTCTCAGAGAACCGGCGCGTACTGCGGGGATACAGGCCATGTCGCGGGCCGGGAGATAGAGTCGATGCGGCGCGCGCCATCCTATGGCATGCTCGCGCACGTCCATCCGCTGCTTCAAGCGGCGCACTCCCGTTCCACAATGCCGAAACTGATCCTGCGTATCTGCGATTTCCTGCTGCTGTCCGCGGCCGCCGCGCTGTTTGGCGCCTGCCTGACTTCGGTGCTGAAGACCGGGGCCTATGGCTGGTTGCTGCCGGACGCGCCCTACACGTACGAGCCGCAAGATTTCTACGTCGATGCGGCCATGGCGGGGCTGCTGGGCCTGCTGGTGTTGATCCTGGCCGAGCGCGTGGGGCGCGTGCGCCGGTCGGCGCCGTGGCGGGCGGCGGCGACCCTGCTCGCCGCGCTGGTGGCGTTATACGCCGCGCCGCCCGATCCCCGGGTGTTCGGCAATACCTGGGCGCCGGGCGAGGCCACGATGGAATTGTTCGTGGAACAGCTGCACATGGTGCTGCCCATCGCGTTCGCGGTGCTGGCGTTGCGGTGGGGGCTGTGGCGCCTTTGCGCGCCGTCCGCCGCGTAGCGGCCTGGGGCGGTCGCGCGGCTGCGGGCGCAATGCCCGCGCCTAGCCTTGCTCCAGCCGGTAGAACTGCTGGCTGGCGATCAGCGTGGCGCCGCAGGACGTCTTCATGCCTTCCAGCGCCGTGCGCCGGTCCGAGCTGACGGCGGCCGCGCCTTCGACGATGGTGTGCGTGCCGCTGCACTTGGGGCAGGTGACGCGGTCGCCCAGGCGGGCCATGGGCTGGCCGAAGATCATCACCGTTTCGTCGCCCGTGACGACCACGCCGCCGTGGGAGGTGCGGTCGCCCTTGCGTATCACCGATAGCTGCGCCATGACTGCCTGTTGCCCTGTCAGATTTGTTATGTGTGCTTACAGATAGGTGCCATCCGGGGCCTGCCGCGGCGTGCCGATGACGAAGCTGCCGTCGGGCGCCATGCGCACCGGACCGTCGCCGCCGAGGTAGCGGCCGTCGGGCGCGCGCTGCGGCTTGCCGGCCACATAGGTGCCGTCGGGGGCGCGCGTGATGGGGCCGCCGTCGCCGACGTAGCTGCCGTCGGGGCAGCGGCGCGGCTTGCCAATGATGAAGCTGCCGTCGGGCATCATGTGGAATGACTTGTTCATCGCGGTTCCTTTTCTGGGGAACCCGCATGATATCCAGGGTCCGTGATGCGTTTTGTAATAGGACGTGTCATCTTCAAACGCAACGTCGTTACAGATATGGGAGGATCGGTCCTCTTCTCGCCGCCGCCGTAGCGCGGCGTTTGCGATCCTGCCATCCGACCAGACTTATATGAGCGATATCGACACACTGCTGCAGCCCATTCCGGGCGACGCGCCTTGTGGCGACGACATGGTGTTTTCCGCCGAGTTCGACGCCATCCGCGAAGCCCGCCGCCACGATGATCCGAACCTGGACCAGGGCGACTGGGTCATCGACATCAAGGAGGCCGACTGGCCCGAGGCCATCCGCATCTGCACAACGGTGCTGCGCGACCGCAGCAAGGACGTGCGGGTGGCGGCCTGGCTGGCCGAGGCCTGGGCCAAGACGCGCGGCTTCGCCGGCCTGCGCGACGGCTACCTGCTGGTGGACGGCCTGTGCCGCAATTACTGGGACGGCCTGCATCCGGTGCCGGACGAAGGCGACGTGCAGCAGCGCGTGGGCAACCTGGCCTGGCTGCTGTCGCGGTCGCAGCAGCTGATCCGCGAATTGCCGCTGACGCAGTCCGAGGGCGGGCGCTATGGCGCGGCCTTGTGGGACAGCGCCACGCACCTGGCCAACGCCGTCAAGCGCGCGCCCCAGAACGCCGCCGAGATCACGCGCGGCAAGCTCACGCTGGACCAGTTCGACGCCGCGCGCCGCGACACACCGCCGGCCTTCTATTCCGAACTGGAAGGCAATCTGCAAGGCTGCTTTGCGGCGCTGGACACGCTGGAGCAGACGCTGGCCGAGCGCCTGGGCGATGACGGCCCGGCCTTTACGCCGGTGCGCGAAGCCCTGCGCGATGTGACCGAACTGACCCGCCGCTTCGCCCGCGACGCCGGCTTGCTGGTGCGCGCCGACACGGCCCCGCCGGCCGCCGTGGCGCCCGTTGCGGCGCCTTCCCCCACACGCCTGGAGCCGACCTTGCCCGCCGCCGAGCCCGTATCCGCCGCGCCCGCGCGCGGCCCGCTGCAGACCCGCGATCAGGCCCTGGCGCAACTGCGCGAAGTGGCGGAATTCTTCCGCCGCACCGAGCCTCACAGCCCGGTGGCCTATCTGGCCGACAAGGCTGCCAGCTGGGGCGAGATGTCGCTGCACCTGTGGCTGCGCACCGTCCTCAAGAACAACGATGCCCTGTCGGGCCTGGAAGAGCTGCTGGGCGTGCCCAAGCCGCCGGACAGCAACGGCTGAGCGCCGCTTGAGCCAGCGCCGGCCCGTGAGGGCCGGCCTGCAATTCAGCGGCTGGCGCGGAACTCGATGCGGCGGTTCTTGGCGCGGCCTTCCGCGGTGGCGTTGGTGGCCACCGGCTGGTCGGGCCCGGCTCCCAGCGTCTCGAAGCGCGCGGGCGGCAAGCCCTTGTCCACCAGATAGGCCCTGACCGCGTCCGCGCGCGCCTGGCTCAGCGCCAGGTTGGTGCTGCGGCTGCCGGAGCTGTCGGTGTGGCCGATGATCTGCACCTTGTCGCTGTGCAGCTTGGGCACCACGTCCGCCACCTTGTCCAGCAGTTCGCGTCCGCGCGCCGTCAGCGTGGCGCTGCCGGTCTCGAATTCCACCACGCGGTTGGTCAGGACCTGGTCGAGCAGTCCCTGTTCATCCTTGCTGGCCGATACGCGCAGCCCGTTGACGATCTTGTAGGTGGGGTTGAGCGAGGTCGCGAAGGCGCTGGCGATCTGCTGGCGCGAGGCTTCGTTCTGCACCTCGCCGCGCAGGCGGATCTGGGTGCCGTCGATTTCCAGCTGGCCGCGATTGATCTGTTTCAGCGGTTGGCCGATGAGCTTGCCGACGTGTTCGGACCAGTTCGGCGGCGCGACCACGCCGCCCACGTCGATCTGGTCGATCACATTGCCCACGCCGTACACCTGCTGCAGCCGAGCCAGCACGTCGGCCTTGGTGGCCTCGTCCGGCACGGCGCCGCTGGCCACGACCTGGCCGGGCTGGGGGATGACATTGGCGGGCACCACCGTGGCCGCGTCCTGGGCCGCCGCCGAAAAGGCGCACAGCGCCGCCATGAGCATGAAGGAAAGGCGCATGGTCAGGCTCCGGTAAAGACTTCGAGAAAGGTGTCCAGCGCCAGGCGCAGGGACAGCCGCGGCTGGTCCAGATAGCTGGACAGCTTGGCCAGGCCGTGGCTGGCCGACACGTGGTTGCGGACCCAGGGCGCGTCCTCCAGCACGATGTGCTGGTCGGCATACGCCTGCGGCGTGGACAGCAGGCTGGCCAGCGTCTGCGGCGAGGCGCCGCGGAAATCCACCGCAAGCCGGTGCTTGCCGGCGATGCGGCCGATGAAGATGGTGATCTCGAAGTCCGCGCGCGACAGGAAGGGCGAGATCAGGGCCATCCAGTAGGCGGCCACCAGGTTGATGTAGAGCGGATCGTCCGGCAGCGGCAGCGACAGGCCCTTGTCCAGCTGCGAGGAGCCGCTGGACATCACCGGCTCCAGCAGGATGCCCAGCGCCAGGATGATGTCGTGCACGCGCGCGGCGTGGCCATTGCCGCGCAGCATCGCTTCCAGCCGTTCCAGGGTCTGCAGGTCGACGAAGGCGTCGAAGCCGTCGTCGGCCGCCGTGCGGATCTCGCCTTCCAGCTCGTTGAGCGTCTGCAGCGCCGAGGCCGGGTCGCTGTCATGCATCAACACTGCGGCGGCGCCGCTCATGCGGTTCCACATGCGGCTGAAGGCGATGGGGCTGCGGGCGATGAAGGCCAGCGGCTTCTGCACTTCCACCGAGGTGGCGGACAGGAACGGATAGCGGCGGCCCGACAGATCCTGGCTGGGTTGCAGATGCCCCGCGATGGCCAGCTTGCCGCGCGATCCCAGGATGGCGAACGGCATGGGTTCGGCCTCGTCGTACAGCGCCTTCCAGTGCGGCTCCTGCGCCAGCATCTCCATGGTGTCGGCGACCCAGGCGTCCAGCGTGGCCATCAGCTGCGGATGCGACGTGTTCTTCACGAAATCGCCGCGGCTGGGGATCTTGCCGAAGTAGGCCGTGCGGAACAAGGGGGACTGCGGGTTGCTCATTGCGGCGCTCCGGGTTGCGTCTGGGCGGAGGATTCGGGAGAAGCGCCGACCACGGACGAGGGCAGGCGCAGGTTGCGCAGGCCCTGGCTGCCGCCGGGCTCGCTGCCGCCGGCGCCGGGCGCCTGGGCGTTGCTGATGATGCGCAGCTTCACCGGCACCGTCACGTTGGACTTGCCCCAGCTCATGTTGAAGCTGCCGTCGGGGTTGGCGGTGCGCTGGGCGGTGGAGATCAGGCGCTCCAGGCCAAAGCGGCCCGGTTCGTTGACGATCTCGACCACGCTGCCGTCGAAGGTGGTGGCGGTGATGCGCGCGCCGGGCGCGCCCTGGGCGTTGGGCCACACGAAATTGACCCATTGCGGCGGGGTATTGCGGTAGCGCAACTGCTGCCCGTCGATCTCGATGGTGTACTCCGTCACGCCGGAAGCCGGCTTGGGCTGGATCTGGAACAGCGTCTGCGGCTGGCTGGCCGCGCCGCTGCCCGCCGCGCCGCCCGAGAGCGGCGCCACCCACTGCGCGAAGTTGGCGGTGAAGGTGGGTTGCAGGCTCACGCCCATGTCGCCCCAGGTGCGCGCCGTCAGGATGTCGCCGCGCCGCACGGTCAGCGGGCCCAGCGTGTCGTTGACGTACTTGGCGATGCTGCCTTGCGGGCCGAACACCTGGCCGATCTCATCGCTGCTGGCCTCGACGCTGGCGCGGCTGGCAAAGGGATACTTCTCCGCCAGGGTCTGGTTGAACGGCCGGTAGACCTGCGCGTTCCAGACTTTGTTCAGCTCGGACTCCGCCGGCTGCATGGTCACGGCGTAGGCCTGGATCAGCGGGCGCACCAGCAGCGGGCGCAAGGTCTCGCGCTGCGTCGCGGACATGCCGGCCAGCATCTGCTCGTCCACCAGCTTCAGCGCGTCGGCCAGTTCCGAGTCCTTGCCTTCCAGCGTCTGGCGCATCAGCGTCAGCGCGCCGGGGCCGGGATCGCCCTGGTTGTTCAGCAGGTTGAAGCGGGTGCGGATCTTCGACAGCGCGCCCATGTAGTTGCCCAGCAACGACTGGTTGTCGCGCGTCACCACCAGGCGGGCGACGTCGGAGAACTCGCGGCCCACCGGGCCCATGGGTATCGCCTCGCCGTTGGCGGCGGTGGCGGGCGCCGCGGAAGGCGGCGTCTGGCGCAGGATCACGCGCTTGAACCAGCCGACCACGCCGCTCTGCGCCTGCTGCAGCCCGGCGTTGATCAGCGAGGGATTGTCCCAGGAGGTCTGCTCATACGTGGTGTTGATGAGCTTGGCGATGGGCGAGGTCTGCGGATCGCCCAGGCGGTTCATCGCGCCGACCGACTGGTCGAAGCTGGTGAAGGGCTTGATCGTCACGCCGCGCAGGAACTTCTGCCATTCCTCGGCGTACTCGGTCTTGTACATCGCCGCCAGGCTCTTCTGGATCTGTTCGGGGCTGCCTTCCAGGGTCAGGTCGTCGCGGGCGTTCACGCCCAGCACCCAGTCGCTGGTCTGCACTTCCTTCTTGGCGGCCTCGCTGATGGCGGGCTGGATGTACTGCTCCCACGCCTCGCGGGTGAAGGTGCCGGGGATGGCATAGCTGCCGGCGACGACGCCGGCGTCGTTCTCGCCGACGATGCGCGCCACCGTCATGGCCTGGAAGCGGGTGGCGGCGCGGGCCTTGAGCGTGGCGTAGGCGCGTTCGCGCGCCGGCATGCCCTGCATCACGGCGCGCAGGCTGCCGCGGGTCTTCTCGACCAGCGCCAGGTTGGTGTCGATCTGCGGCCAGCCCTGGTCC
Organism: Achromobacter anxifer; assembly: GCF_903652925.1. Classification (GTDB taxonomy): domain Bacteria; phylum Pseudomonadota; class Gammaproteobacteria; order Burkholderiales; family Burkholderiaceae_B; genus Achromobacter; species Achromobacter anxifer. The sequence goes on from NZ_CAHLAR010000001.1 coordinate 691,397, forward strand.
TGCGCGCGGCCGACGTAGAACGAGATCAGGCGTTCGGCGCTGCGGATCAGCTGGTCGCGCGGCATGGCGCCGCGGTTGGTCTCCAGCCAGCCGCGCCAGAAGCGCGTGATCTGGTCGGACAGATGCGTCGGGTCGACGTGCTGGTGATTGGCCATCATCAGGTACGTCTTGAGCGCGTTATAGGCGTCGTCCGCGTTGGTGGGCGAGGCGTCCTGGAACAGGGTGTCGCCGTTCGCGGCATGCGTGGCGCGGGCCTGTTGCGGCGCCGGCTGCGGCGCGCCGCCGGCGGCCGCGGCGGCCGAGATGTCGACCTTGGCCAGGAAGTCCTCCAGGCTGGTCTTCACGGGCGCCAGCATGAACTGGCGCGCGCCGTTGTAGTACTCGGCCAGCAGGCGCTCCTTCAGCACGTCGCCCTGGTACAGGCCCAGGCCCAGCGACCACGGCCGGCTGGAAGAGTAGCGGTCCAGCTGTTCGATGCGGTCCTGCAGGATCTCCATGGCTTCCAGGCGGCTTTGCAGGTCGGTGCGTTCGCTCTGCAGCCGCACCACCTTGTCCAGGTCGGCCTGCACGTTTTGCGCCAGCTGGCGGTTGCCCAGGTACGACCAGCTCCAACCGCCCAGCACCAGGCCCAGCGCCAGCACCAGGCCGAAGAAGGCCAGGTAGCGCATGCGGGTCTTGGCGGGACTGGCGTGCTGGCGCACCAGCTTCTTGTCCGCGAAGATCACGCTGGAGAACAGGTCGCGCAGGAAGAAGCCGTTGTTCGAGGTCACGCTGCGCGTCTGCGCGCGCGCCGCGGGGCGCAGCTCGAAACGCTCGGCCAGCTTCTCGGTGGAGGTACTCTGCGTGATGCCTTCCTGCAGCGCGCTGGTGAAGTAAAAGCCGCGGAACACCGGCTTGTACTGGAACGGATTGGTCTCGAACAGCGTCGACAGGAAGGTGCGCAGCGCCGGTTTGATGCCGGCGAATTCCAGCGGGAACGTCAAGAGGCCCGGCGGCAGGTCGCGGCTGTTGCGCAGCGAGATCTGCGCCGTGCCCATTTCCTTCAAGCCTTCGTACAGTTCGTCGAAGCGGCTGTCGAACAGGGCCAGCACATCGCGGTTTTCCTCGGCGCCGTAGGGCAGGGTCGCGCCCCACACGCGGTCGCGCTCGCTCTGGTCGCTGTCGGAGAAGAATTCGCTGAAGCCCGAGATCAGGTCGGCCTTGGTGAAGATGATGTAGACCGGCGCGAACACTTCCAGGCGGTCGGTCAGTTCCTGCACGCGCTGGCGCAGGTTCTTGGCCAGGTTGATCGCGAACTCGGGCCCGGCGCCCATCAATTCGTCGATGCTGGCGGCCACGATGATGCCGTTGATCGGCGCCTTGGGACGATGCCGCTTGAGCAGGTCCAGGAAGCCCATCCATTCGTTGCGGTCCTCTTCATGCACCGAATAGCGCCCGGCCGTATCCAGCAGGATGCCTTCGGTGGTGAAGAACCAGTCGCAGTTGCGCGTGCCGCCCACGCCGCGCACCGCCGCGCCGTTCTTGTCGGCGAAGGGGAACTGCAGGCCGGAATTGATCACGGCGCTGCTCTTGCCGGCGGCGGGGTTGCCGATGACGATGTACCAGGGCAGCTCGTACAGGGCCTCGTTGCCCGAGGTCTGGCCGATCTTCGAGGTCTTGATGGTGCGCACCGCCTGCACCAGCCGCGTGCGCAGCGCCTCCACATCGTTGCGGTTGGCGGCGGCCGCGCCCGTCTGCACCTGCTGTTCCAGCATGTCGCCCAGGTTCTTGTTGGCCTTGCGCGTGCGCCGCCGGCGCCACAGATAGGCGCACAGCCACAGCAGCAGGCAGACGCCCAGGGCGATGCCGGCCCAGGCCAGGCCGAGTTCGACCGTGTCGGCGAACAGGAACAGGAATATCACCAGGGCGACCAGCCCGAGCGCCATGAAGGTGCGCGGGTTGGCCAGCACGCGCGAGGACCAATGTCGGCCTTCGCTGATGGCGCGGGATGTGCCGGAGAGGAGATCGGATGGACTGCGCATGGTTATGGGCTATGTTCTTGTGGGTCAGGCGGGGAGAGATTCGGAGGAAGACACCAGCACCAGCGTCCGCAGCGCGGGGTCCTGGGTCATGAGAGCGAGCACGGGCGCGCCGGCTTGCGCGCAGGCGGCGCCGGCGACGGCCACGGTCAGCAGATGCGCGGCGGCGCCGGTATGGCCGCAGCCGGAACCGACCGCGAGGCAGTCCTGGTTGGGGTCCAGCGCCGGAAACAGCTCCGAAGCCAGGCCCGCGGTTTCCAGCGGGCGGCTGCCCCGGTGGTCGGCGTCGCTGACCAGCGCGGCGATGGCGTCGGCGGGCTGGCCATGTTGTTCGAGGAATTGCGTGGCCAACTCGGTCAGCCGGGGTTCATGGCGCGCGCCGCGCGAGTCGGCGCCGACCGCGCGCGGCGCCTGCGCCGACAAGGTCAGGGACAGCGCGCTTTCGGCGGGCGCAGGCGTGGCGCCGGGGGCGGGGGGAGCCAGGTCCAGCAACAGGCCGGCCGCGGCTTCCCCGGGAACCCGGCCCTGCGGGTTGGTATTGGACATGAGGGTGCCGGCCGCGTCCCACTCCTGGACCCGCGCGGCGTCGATGTAGGAATCGGCCACGGCGACCAGGCGCAGCGTGGCGCTGCGCGCGGTCAACGGCTCCTGCGCCAGCTGGCGCAGCAGGCTGTCGCAGGCGAGCGCGCCTTGCGCCGCATGCAGGCGCTGGATGGTGCGGCTGGCGGGCCATGCCGCGGCCGCGAGCGCCTGGCTCGCGGCATGGTCGCGCACGGCGTCGGGCCAGTCCGCGGGCAGCAGCAGTTCCAGCTGCAGTTGCGGCCAGGCGTCATCGCGTTGCGGTTCGCCCTGGCTCAGCACGATGCCGCGCGCTTCCCGCGACAGCGCTTCCACCACTTCCGCCAGCAGGGCGGCGGCGCGCAAGCGCTCTTCGTCCAGCGCCGCGGCGGGCGCGCCGGCCTCGCGCGCCGCGGCGCGCAAGGCATCGGTGTCGAGTTGCGGCGCGCGGGCGCTGAAGACCGGAAAGCCCTGCACGTTCTTGAAGGACGGGTCCAGGTCGGGACGTTGCTGCGCGGCCAGCGCGGCGTGGATGGCGGCGGGCTCGCTACCCATGGCGGCGCTGGCCGCGCTGGCCAGCAGCCGCAGGCTTGCGGCCTCGGGAGCGGGTTCGGCGGTCTGGGCGGCAGCGTCCTGCGCGGGCTGTGCAGGCGCGGCGCGGGCCTCGCGGCGCGCCCGCACGATGCGCGCGCCGCCCCATATGGCAGCGATCAGCGCCAGCGGCAGCGCAAACAGATAGAGGCCGATGTCCACACCCGTGGGCAGCGTGCGCGACTCCTGCCACCAGATGATGACGGCAAGCCAGACCACGCCGAAGACGAGGGCCAGCAACAGCCCGGTTTTGAGGATGCGGCTCATGAATGCGGTCCGACAGTTTCTGGGTTGATCATTGCGCGGCTCCGCCGCCGCGCTGCAGGACGCCGGGCCGGCGCAATTCGGTGTGGCCGAAGTCCATCATCTTCCAGCGGCCGCCCCAGGTCAGACCGACGCGCTCGGCGGTCTCGCCAAACAGTTCGTAGCCGCGCATGGCCCAGGGATCCTTCTCGGACACCACCACCTTGCCCTCGCGCAGGAAGGCGCTGTCGGCGGCCAGGCCGAACTGGTGATAGCTCTGGTAGGCGCCGGCATTGGTCACGTGAGTGCCCATCTTGGCCAGGTCGGCCTGCCGCTCGGGGCTGCGATAGCCTTCGATCAGCACCATTTCATAGCCGTGCTCCTCGCGCATCACGCGGTACGCGGCCAGCAGGCGCTGGCGGTAATCGGCGTCCAGCAGATTCCAGTCGCGGCTAGCGCCGCCCAGGTTCGGACGCACCAATTCCACCTCGCGCGTGGTGAAGGCTTCGGGCGGCAGCGGGGGCGGCGGAACCAGTCTTTCGCCGGTCAATAGCGCCTGGATGCGAGGGTCCGGACCTGCCGTCCGATCCTCGTAAAAAAATGTGTGATTGTGTCGCATGACGAAAGCGAAAAGTGACGGAAGCAACACCACCAGCAAGCCCGCGGCGATGTGCCAGCGGTATGCGGCAAATGCGCCGCCGGCCTTTCCGAAGCCTGCGCGCACGACCTGCGCGGAGCCGCCGACGGCCTCTCCGGCCTGACCCGCGCCGCGCGCCATTCCCCGCCGTATTCCCTGTGCGAGCGCGCGCGCGCCCCGCGCCGTAGCCTCCCGCAGAGAGGGGAAGACGAGCAGCGCGGACACGCCTATGGCGATCAGGAAATACAGGGGCAGCAGGAGCAGCAAGGAGGTCCCTCGGTTACGAAGGCGTAATCTTTTGTTCTATTCAGGATTCAGGCAAGCGCTTGGACGTTGCAAAACGCGTCTGTGGCTTAGAACTCGTAACAAGAAACGATGATGCGGAAGAACTCATCGGGTATTCTCGAACCCCTTGGTTACAGGGGTGCAAACCGCCCCTGCAGACACGGGACTTCGCATGACAGAAGACGAAAAAAGATCGCGATCACCGACCTCCGTTCCCAGTTTGCTCGCAGGCCGCTCACCGTCTCCGGATGAGCGCGCGGCGTCGCGCATCCTGGCCGCCCTGGAAGGCCGCGTGCCCGATGCGGAGGTCAAGCACCTGGCGCCCAAGCGCCGTTCCCGTTTGCCGCTGGCATTGCTGCTGCTGTTGCTGACCGGCGCCGCGGGCGCTGTGTTGTACAGCGTGTTCGATGCGCCTGCCTTGCCCGTGGTGGCGGAGTCCGGCGCGCCGGCGGCGCAAGCGCAGCAGCCCGCTGCCTCGGCTCCTGCGCCCGTGGCGGTCGCGCGCGCGCCCGAAGCCGAAGCGCCGCCTTCTGCCGCGGCCATCATCGAAGACCACCCGCTGGCGCAGCTGACGCGTCCGGATGCCGATGCGGACCGTGTGCCGGAGAACCCCTTGTCGGCGCTGGCTGTCACCGCCGCGCCGCCGCAGCCGCGCGCTGCATTGCAAGCCCAGACCCAGGCGCCCGCGCCGGCCGCCGCGCCCAAGGCCGGCGGACCCGCGGCACAGCACGCGGAGCATGCCGCCAACAGCGCGCGCGCCGCCGCGTCGCGGGCCGCGCCCAAGGGCGGCAAGACGCCCAGCAACGACTCCGACGCGGCGTTGCTTGCGGCGCTGATGTCCTACGGGCTGCCGCCCGCTTCGCCGCCCGGGACCAAGGTCTACAAGAACGATGGCGTCTTCGTCCGCGAACTGCCGGGCTCGCCCCTGACCGCGCGCCTGGAGCAGTGCCGCAAGCTGGGGTTCCTGGAAAGCGAGCAATGCCGCTTGCGGGTTTGCTCGGGCTATTGGGGTACCGCGCCCGAATGCCCCAATCCGCAAGCCAACGTCGAACCCTGAGTCTTCAGAGAAGGTTTTTTTCCGCAATGGATCCGACTGCAACGCCCGGCCTGTTCAGCTCAGACGCCCGCCTCTACGGCCTGGAAGGCGAGGGCGCGCTCGCCTCGCTGCAGGTCGAAGGATGGATCGCGCGCGAAGCCTTGTCCGGCATCGCGCAGATCCGCCTGGTGGCGCTGTCCGACAGCGCCGGCCTGGACCTGGGGGACATGATCTCGCGGCCTGTCACGCTGTGGACCACGCGCGCCGACGGCAGCCGCGCGGGCCGCAGCGGCCTAGTGCGTGAAGCCGAGCTGCTGTCCGGCGACGCCGGACTGGCGCGCTACCGCCTGACGATCGCGCCGTGGCTGTGGCTGGCCACGCAGCAGCGCAACAGCCGCGTGTTCGAAGCGCGTTCCGTGCTGGACATCGTCGGCCACGTGCTGGGTGGCTACGAAGGTTATGTGCATCGCGTGGGCGCCGACGCGACCGAGGCGCTGGCCCGCGTGGCGTCGCGCCCCTACACCACGCAGTACCGCGAAACCGACTATGACTTCATCAGCCGCCTGCTGGTCGAGGCGGGCCTGGGCTGGACGGTGGTCGAAGACCCAGAAGTGCCCGCGCGGCACGTGGTGCTGATCTTTGCCGACAGCCGCGGCCTGGCAGAAGACGCCGAGTCCGCCAGCGGCGGTGTGCGCTTTCACCGCGCAGGCGCGACCGAATCGCGCGACACCGTGCAAGCCATGGTGCGCCAGTGGCGGCGCGGCCCCGACCGCGTCACGGTCCTGGGCTGGCACGACGGCGGCAAGCGCGCCGTGGCGGCTGAAGCGCTGGCGCGGCCCGCCGACGGTAGCGAAGAGACCGGGCTGGAATGGTACGAGGTGGCGGGCCATGGCGGCTTCGCCGACGAGGCCGAGGCCCGGCGCCAGGCCAACCTGGCCATCGAAGCGGTGCAGGCCGGCGCGGAGACCTTCGTCGGCCTGGGAGGTGTGCGCACGTTCCGTTCCGGCACCCGCTTCACCCTGCAGAACATGTCGGCGCTGGGACCGGCGGGCGAAGAGGGCTTCGAGCCTGTCTTCGCGCTGGACCGGGTCGAGCACATCGGCATCAACAACCTGCCGCCCGAGACCCGCGCCTCGCTGGCGCAGCGCCTGGGCGGACTGGACGCGCACCTGACGCTGGATGCGGAGGCGCTTGCGCCTCCCGGCGCAGCGCGTCCGAACGCGGACCTGCCGCAAGCCGACGCCGCCGTGCTGGCCAAGGCGCGCGAGGTCGGCTACGCCAACCGCTTCCAGGCCGTGCGCTGCGACCGCCCCTGGCGTCCGGCCTTGCCGCAAGCGCGCGGCGCGCGTCTGAGCGGCGCGCCGTCCGTGCATGGCGTGCACACGGCCATCGTGACCGGCGCCGACGGCGCCGTGCAGGCCCAGGGCGGCGACGAGATTCTGCGCAACAAGCGCGGCGACGTGCGCATCCGCTTCCATTGGCAGGCCGATGGCGATGAAGGCCTGGCAAAGAGCCGCTGGGCCCGCGTGGCGCAGCGCCAGTCGGGCGCCGGCATGGGCATGAGCTTCGTGCCGCGCATCGGCCAGGAGGTGCTGGTGCGCTTCCTGGACGACGACGTGGACCAGCCCATCGTCGTGGGCGCGCTGTACAACGGCCGCGGCGAGGGCGGCACGCCCGCCACGCCGGGCGGCCGCGACGGCGGGCAGTCCGATACGCAGGTCTATGCCGCGGCCCGCGACACCGCGCCCAGCGCCCAGGCCAACCTGGCGGGGGGCAACGCGCCCGCCTGGCATGGCGCCGGCGGCGGCGAAGACAACCATCGCAACGCCGCCGCGCTCAGCGGCTTCAAGAGCAAGGAATTCGGCGGCTCCGGCTACAACCAGATCGTGTTCGACGACAGCGACGGCCAGATGCGGCTGCAGATCAAGAGCAGCCTGGAAGCCAGCGAGCTGAACCTCGGCCATCTGATCCACCAGGCCGGCAACTACCGCGGCGGACTGCGCGGCCTGGGCGCCGAACTGCGCACCGACGCCTATGGCGCCGTGCGCGGCGGCGCGGGCGTGCTGCTGAGCACCTACGTCGGCGCCGGCGGCAACGCAGGTCCCGCCGGCGAGGCCGCGGGGCTGCAGGCGCTGGCCAGCCAGGCCGACCAGATGGCGCGTTCGCTGGATGGCGTGGTCGGCGCGCACCAGGGCTTGCGCCTGGCGAGCGCGCTGGGCGCCAAGGGCGCGGACGCCAGCGTGCTGGACGACGGCAAGGCGCCTCTGGCGGCCATGCACCGCGCCGTTTCGGGCACCGTTGCGGGCGACAGCCTGGACGGCGCGCGCAGCGACGCTTCCGCCAAGCACACCCAGGCGGCCGACGGCAAGGTGCCGCACCTGACCGATCCGGTCGTGCTGATGGCCGCGCGCGCCGGCCTTGCGCAGGTCTCCGGCGAACACATGCAATACACCGCCGGCGAGACCGTGCACTGGTCGTCCGGCAGGGACCAGAACCTGGCCGTGATGGGCGCGTTGCGCGTGCACACCGGGCAGGGCCTGGGCATCGTCGCCGGCCTGCAGCAGGGCGGCGCGGACTCGGGCCTGGACCTGATCTCCGCCACCGGCGACGTGCAGGTCCAGGCGCAGCACGACATCCTGCGCGTGCAGGCGCAGAAGGACATCACCATGGGCAGCGCCAAGACCTCGGTCGAATACGCCGCGCCCAAGCGCATCCGCATCGCCACCGCGGCCGGCGCCAGCATCGTGCTGGAAGGCGGCAACATTACCGTGACCGCGCCGGGGCGGATCGATGTGAAGACGGGGAACAAGCAGTTCGCCGGACCGGACCAGATGTCCTATGCCTTGCCCGTGTTCGTGCAGAGCGCTCCGGAACCGATGAAGCTGGCCCTGCGCCTGCAGGACATGCCGGGGGCGCACGGCATCGCGCCGGAAGGCGAGACCTGGCGGATCGTGAAGGTGCCCGCGGGGCTGACGGTGGTGCAGTCGGGAGGGCGTATCAATCCCCAGGTGTTCGACTCCTCGGAGTGGTCGGAGGTCCTGAGCGAAGGGAAGACGCCCGCCAGCGGCGAACTCGGCCTGACGGAAGCGCAGCAGTATTCCGTCCACAGCGAGGTGATGGCGAATCCCGGCCGCGTGTGGCTGATCAGCGGTCTGACCGCGCAGGCCATGACGCCCGCGCGCTGGACGACGACCTCGGAACAGGCGACGTCGGAGCGGATACTCGATGCCCTGAATTTTGCGCGCAAGGGTTCGGAACTGGACACGGCGCACGCCGACTGGCTGTCCGAGCATGCCCTGGCCGACGGGTCGGCGCAGGGCATGGAGACGCTCAAACCCAAGACGAAGGCATAAGGCGGCCGCCCGCCGGCTTGCGCTCAAGAAAGAGGCCATGGATAAACTCGACATAGACCAGTACACCGCGCAGATCGTCCCGGACACGATGACGACGGTATCGGGCCAGTACTTCGACCTGAACCAGCCCTTCGCCATGCCGCGCTATGGCAACCGCTGCGAGTCCTACATCACCGGCCGGGACTACATGGCGGCCGTGGCGGCGGCGATCCGCGGCGCGCAAAGCTTCATCATGATCGCCGACTGGCAGATGGACTACGACGTGGAGCTGGAGCGGCGCGGCGAGAGCGGCCATCCGGGCCGCCTGTCTACGTTGCTGGCGGCCGCGATACAGCGCGGGGTGCACGTGCGCATCCTGCTCTACGATTCGATCAGTATGGCTCTCAATACGCACGATGACACGACACAGGACATGCTGCATGGCTTGCCCAAGGGCAAGGGATCCATCCGCGTCATGCTGCAGAACCCCAATACGGGCCGGGTTCCAGCCACAAACAGTCTTTTTTCCCATCATCAGAAGTTCGTGCTGGTGGATGGAAAAAAAGCCTTCCTGGGCGGAATCGATCTGGCCTATGGCCGGTGGGAAACGCCGTCCTTCGATGTCGTCATCGATCCGAAAATACACGTGCTGAACGACGCGTATAACGCGCAGCTGGTGGCGGCCAGAAAGCCGACCCAGGCCGAGCAGAATCTCACGCGGGCTTCAGGCGGACTGCCGGGTTTCGAGCCGGCGCTCGGCGGCAAGCTGTTGGATCCCCTGCGGCAACCGCGCGAACCCTGGGAGGACGTGGCCCTGAAAGTCGAGGGGCCGGCCGCCTTCGACGTCTTCCTGAACTTCGTGCTGCGCTGGAACAGCTTTGCGCGCGTGGATACCAACGTGTTCGATCCCAGCATGGACGCGAGCTGGTTCGACCGCGCCAAGGGACCGGAGCATTTGCTGGATCCGCAGGTGCGAGGCAGCGGCAACGCCACGGTACAGATCTGCCGGTCGGCCTCCTCCAAGCAGTTGCAGGATGAGGTGAAGCTGTGGGGCGACAATTACAAGTACATCAACGACGACTGGAAGGTGCCCAACGCGAAGCGCCGGAAGATCGTTCAGGCTGCCCGTGCGCAGTGGAAGGCCAACCACCAGACCAGCATCCGGGATGCGATGGTCAACTGCATCCGGTCGGCGCAGGCCTACATCTACATCGAGAACCAGTTCTTTATTTCCGATTGCGGCCAGGACCAGACCGGCAAGAGCACTTCGCCGGGAACGAATCCCATCATCCCGGAGCTGGCCAATGCCATCGGCGCAGCCATCTACGCGGGCCGCCCCTTCCATGTTTGGCTGGTGCTGCCCGAGCATCCGGAGGGCTTGATGGAAGATGCCGCGACCAGTTCGCAGACTTGGTGGGCGCTGCAAGGCGTCAAGCGCGCGCGCAACAGTCTGGTGAACCGGATCAACGCCACGCTGTACGCCAAGCACCGCCGGACCCGCAATGTGACCAAGCCCGCCCAGACGAACGCGGACATCGCGGTCGCGCTTGCCAATTGGGGCATGGCGGAAGAGTGGCGCAAGTACCTGACGGTCTTGAATCTGAGGAACTACGGTTCGACCAAGGTGGGCGTCGTCACTGAGATGGTCTATGTGCACAGCAAGCTGACCATCGTCGACGATGCGGTCGCCATCATCGGCAGCGCGAACATCAATGATCGCAGCCTGAACGGGAACGGCGACACCGAGCTGGCGGCCGTGGTGGTGGACGATGACGGCGCGGCAATGACCGATGTCGGCGCCGGGGTGAGAGTCGTGACGCGCAAGTTCGCCCGGGACCTGCGCATGAAGCTCTGGCGCAAGCACTTTGGCATGATGGTGGAGGGCGGATCGACAGGCGTCCAGAAAGCCGCCGGCGTGCCGCAGGGGATCAGCCTGGAGAGACCTTTGGAACTTTCCAGCATCCAGGCCTTGCAGAAACTCGCGCACGACAATCGCGAGGCCTACAGCACCGTGTTCCGGCATACGCCCCGCAACAGCTTCCGCAATCTGCTGGATGGCCGCAGGGCCTTTCCTCCCATCTACAAGCAGGTCAAGAAGTACGAGGTGAATGGCGTGCCCATCGGCAACGTCGGCCCGGACGGCCGGCTGCGTGACGGGTACATCCTGGTCGACGGGCCGCCCACCGGCAAGTACGACTTCACCAAGCTGCCCGATCTGCAGCCGAATTACATGGAGGGCAGGGACCACAAGATCGAACAGGCCATCGCCTATTTGCGCTCCAAGGTGAAGGGATTCTTCGTTGAAATGCCGCTGGCATGGGGCGACGGCGAAAAGGACTCGCCGAAGCCGCCTCTGCGCATGGACCCGATGATTGCGGAGCAACGAGACAGGAAGTCCCAGGAAGACATCCTAGAAGGCAGGACGGAAGAGCAGGCGGCCTGATGTCCGCCGTGTTCAGCAAGGCGGCTCCTGCCGCCACGGGAAGTCTTAGGAGAGGGTTGTGCGCGAATTGATGATCGGGTCCACCGAGCTGGTGTTTCAGATGGGGCGGATCCTGGCGTATGTGCTGCCTCTGGTCTGCCTGCTGGCAATCGCGGTCCATGTCTGGCCGGGCCGCTTCGCGGCGTTGGGCACGTCGGCGGCGCGTACGAGCCTGGTCGCGGTCATGTGGGGCGTCTGGCTGTTCGCGGCCGTGGGCTTTTTTCTGCTCTACTACGTTTCGCAGAACTACGACCGGTCGTACGGCTTCGGTTTCATTCCCTTCGCCATCTACATGGGGCCGTCGCTGATTCTGTCGGTGATCTGCCTGGTGCTGCGGTACAAGTCGCCCTGAGCTCAGGGGAATGGCCAAGGAGAAGGGCTTGCGTGCTGGCCTTGCTGCGCTAAAACAAGACAGAAGCACAGACCACATGATGAGGCGCTTGCTCGCAGCGGGGCAATTGGTGCTGCCAGTTGACGCCCTGGGAGATAAGTCGTGCGTGAATTCTTGATCTGGGCTGCCGACATGGCGTTTCAGACCGCGTACGCGCTGGTGTACGTGCTCCCTCTGGTCTGCGCGGTGGGGATTGCGGTTCACGTCTGGCCGCGTCGCTTCGGTGTGTTGGGATCGTCGGCCTCGCGTACGGGTTTCGCGATTGTCATGGCGGCTGTATGGTTGTTGGCGGTCGTGGGAGGGGGGCTGCTCTTCTATGTTTCGCAGAACTATTCCCGGGAACATGGTTTTGTCCTGATCGCTTTGATTGCCTATATGGCGCCATCGCTGATTCTGTCTTTGATTGGATTAATCCTCCGATACAAGACTCGCGCCAGGAGCGGAGAAGATGATTGACGTTCCGCTTACGCTGCTAAAGGCGGGAGAGGCCTTCGCCACGGAAACGATATCGTTGCTGCCGGTGGCATGGGCCATCGGCTTGCTGTTGTGTATCGAGTCCGACTTGCCCTTGCTGCGCTCGACGACCTGGCGTCTCTTGCGCAATGTGATCGTGGCGCTGATGGCGCTATTTCTGGTGTACGTAATTGTCTACGCAATATACGGCTTGGCCGTGGCTGTTTATTTCGACGATCACGGGTTTACGAACCTGACTCTACGCACCTTGTCCACGATGTGGGTGTCGATCGCGTTGGCATCGGCAGGAGTTGCGCTGTGGATTTATCGTCGATCCAGACAGAACGCATGATTTCCGCTCGGATTGCCCTACTATCTGGGGGCTATCGCTGATCCTGTCGCTGATCGGCCTGCTGCTGCGGCACAGGTTGCGTTGAGAGCGTAGGTTCTTGCCCCGGGAGAAGAATTTGCGCGAAGTCCTTGCCACGATTGCCGAGTCCGGCATGCTGATGGCCCAGTCGACGGCCTACCTGGTGCCGGCAGCCGGCATCCTGGCGCTGATCATCTGCCGCTGGCCCCAGCATTTTGGCCGGCTGGGGACGCCGTCCTTCAGACGCGGGATATCGGCAGGAATGCTGGCCGTCTGGATTTTTGCGCTGGTCCTGCTGGGCATGTTCTATTGGCTGGCGACCAACCATGACAGCGGCTACGAGTTTCCGCTGCTCGGGCTGATGCCGTACATGAGCCCGTCTCTTCTGACCGCCCTGGTTGTGCTGCTGGTCCATCGGAGAATGGCGAAGCGGGAGCGCGGCCATGAATGAGGTCTATCCCGCCAACTTCCTGCAGTCCGGCGAATTGCTGGCCTGGGGGATTTTCCAGAAAGTTCCGCTCTTGTGGGGCGCAGGGCTCCTGCTGTGCGTGGAGTCCAATCTTCCGGGACTGTCGCCCAGAGCCTGGCGCGCCGTGCGCGACGCCATGATCGCGCTGATGGCTGTATTCCTGCTGGCCTGCATTGCGTACGCCATCTTCGGCTATGCCGTCGCCGTCCAGTTCGATAAGCCGGCCTATTTCGACAAGGCGCTCGAGGCCTTGCGCTTGCTATCGCTGTCGATCTGCATGGCGGTGTTCGGGCTGGCGGTGCGCGCGCGTATCGGGCGCGGCGCCGTTTCCCGCAGCGGCTAAAATCCCGCCATGCTTTCGCCTCAAGTCCTCGTCGCCCTTTTCGTCCTGCTGCTGGCCGTCGTCATTCCGCTGTTCGCGGTGGTGGTCCAGCTCAGCCGCTACATCCATTGGTCCTTCTGGGCCGACCGCGCCACGCGCGGCGAGCGGCCGCATTTCACGGGGCCGGTCCTGGCGCTGATCTTCAGTTCGCTGGCTGCCAGCGATTTCGTGGGCTATGAACCCTTCGCGACGATTTCGGCGCTGAATCCGGTGCCGCTGGAGGGCAGGGCCTATTTCACGGTCGCCATGCTGGCGCTGGCGGTCTGGTGCTGGGCCTACGGGCGCTCCATCCGGGATCGCGCGCTGGGCATGCTCCGGTCCGGAACCTCTTAACCGCCGCCGGCAGGGGCGCATGATTTCGATCTTCGATATTCTTGCGTTGGGCGCCCTGGTCCTGGCCATCTGGGTGCCGTTCGCCGCGGCGGCGATACAGCTGGCCCGGCTCATCTGGTTCGTCACGGGCGACAAGGAGACGCGCGGCCGGCGTCCGCGTTTTACGGGGCTGGTCGTGGCGATGTTCTTCAGCGCGCTTGCCGCGACCGAGCTCCTGTCGGTGGAGCCTTTCCCGACCTTGTCCTACCTCAATCCCGTGCCGCAACAGTATCGGGTGGAGTTCATGGTCGCGATGCTGGCGCTGGCCCTTGCGGGCTGGATCTGGGGCGGCTCGATCCGCAATCGCGTGCAGGACGCGATCCGCCGGCGCCGCCAACCTGGCGGCTGAGGCTGGCGCCGCGGTCAGCGGCGTTACTTCGCCGCCTGCACCTCGATCTTGACGGTGTTCGAGCGCACGCCATTGGACTCGATATACACCTCGTAGACCGCCGGATCCTTGGGCAGCTGCACCTGCGCCGCCAGGTCGGTGCTGAACTGCGTGCCCACGCTGGTGCCCGGGTTGATGGGGATGCCCTTGGGCGGACGCGAGCTCGGAATCACGTCGACTTCCACGCCTGGGCGCTTGCGCGGCTTGTACTCGTAGGCGACGCCTTCGTAGACCGCCTTGGTCTGGGTGTTGACCGCGACGAAGCGGGGCAGCTTCTGGTTCTGCGAGACGGGGATGATGCCCTGCGCGCACACCGGAATGACCAGCGCGCCGGAGTCTTGCGGACGTACGCGCGCGGGTGCGGCGATGTTGAGCTGGTCGTCGCTGCCGTGGTTGGGCGGGATGCAGGCGTGGTCGTTCACCGTGCCGATGGGGGCGGTGGCGAACGAGGGCGGATCGATCCAGTCGGTGTTCATTGTGGTCTTCTGGGTATGAGGGTTGGGGCGCGCGGCCTGGGCCGTGGCCGCGTGCGGCGCGGCGAAGGCCAGCGCCGCGGCAAGCAGCAGGGCGAGCGCGGGCGCCAGCCGGCGCCGCGCGTCAGAACGAGGGCCAGCCATTGGACATATCCGTTTTGCGCACCGCCTGGGCGCAGCCAGCGCAGAAGCGGATGCTGACGCAGTCGCCGCCGAACATGACGCAGGAGCCGACGTGGCTGGGATCGGCCTCGCTGGCGGGCAGGCCGAAGTGGCAGTGGTTGCCGAACTGGGAATAGAAGTACTGACCCTTGTCGAGCTTGGACGAGTCCATGTCGGCCTCGTCCGGGTGGGCCCGCGCCCATTCCGGGCCGCTGGGCACCATGCCGATCAGGTGACCGATCTCGTGCACCAGCGTCTGCTGCTGGTAATCCAGCGTGTTGGGTTCCCAGGGGTCCATCGCCGCCACGCCCAGAAGGTTGGTGCCGGGGAAGGCCACGCCGCCCGCGGAGCTTTCCATCAAGCGGACCTTCAGGATGATCTTGCCTGCGGTCGTGACGGGAACCAGGCCGGCCATGCGGATGTTCAGGGCATCGCAGGCCTTGGGTTTCGCCGGATCGTAGGGCACCGGGGTCATGCGGTCCTTGGGTATGGGCACATGCCTGATGCCGGCCGCGGGGTCGGTGTACTCGAACTGGCCGTCGACGTACCAGTCCACGCCGGGCTCGATGTGATGCCACAGGAAGCTGAGGGTGCCATCGGCGTTGACGAACTGCACCTGCTTGTCGGCTGCGCCGGGACCGGCTGAGGCCTGCACGTAGATGGGCTGGACGGGCAGCATCGAGGCCAGCCGGTCCAGGTGGCAGACGACGAGGGTATAGGGCTCGCGGTCCGGGCCCTGCGAGCTGGGGTAGACGGAGGCGGCCAGCCGGCGCAGGCGCTCATAGCCGTCGTCCGTGAACACGTCCGAGTTGGCGTCGCCGCGCGCGCTGACCGGCGGCAATTGCACGATGTCCACGCCGTGCCGCGCATACTCCGTCGCGGTCGGCTGGAAGCCGTGGCGGCGCGCCAGGGTCTCGGGCCCGGGCAGCATGATCTCCTGCAGATACAGGCGTCTTGCGGTCTCGACCTGTTCCGTGGCGATGGTCTGGTTCTTGTCGTCGATCACCTCGAAGGTATAGGTGTTCAGGCCGGCGGCCGGCAGGGTGATGTTGTTGACCACCTTGGTGCCGTCGGCGTCGGTCACGTAGCTGTAGGAACGCGGGGTGGGCTCACGGTACAGCGGCTGGCGGCTCTGTTCGCGCGCGGAGTACACGGCATTGCCCGCGCGCGGGCTGACCTTGACGGTGAAGCGGTGCTGGCCGGCCTTGTTGAAGCGCACGCGGATCCTGGGCTTGTTGGTCTGGCGGTCCAGGCTGTCCAGCGCCTGGCCGTCGTTCCAGACCTCGTCCTCTTCCTGCAGGTTGACGTACTGGAGCTTGGCGCCGCTTCTGGACCGGTAGGCGGACGGCGTGGACGCGCCGGCGTCCGGCGCGCCGCCCGCGGCGGGTGCGCCAGCACCCTCCGCGCCGGGCGCGCCAGCGGGCCTGGCGACGGCGCCGGGCAGGCCGATCCCTGCGGCTTCCATCACCCGTTTGGCCATGGCCGGGTAGGGCGAGTTCGCCACGGCGGGAATACTCATGATCGTCTCCGCCACCTTGGGCAGCGTGACGCTGGAGATCGTGGGCGATTGCAGGATCGCGCCGACCACCGACGGAACCGCGGATTCGGTCAGCCCCGGCGTGCTGAGGATGGCGCCCGCCACGGCCGGCAGATTGCTCTGGTTGACGTCCGGCATGGTCAGCAGCGAGTTCACCGCCGTGCTCAGCGCCGCGGGGCGGCCGCCCATGGCGCCCATGGCCTGGGTCATGACCGGGCCGATGGCCGCGCCCACGCCGCCGCTGCCGGCGGCTGTGAGGCTGGAGGCTCCGGCCAGGGCCGATGCCGCCGTGGCGCTGCCCGCTGCCGCAGCGGCGCCGGAGGCGCCGGACAGCATGCCCGAGGCGGAGGCGCCCGTAGCGGATCCGGCGGCGGGCGTGGCCAGGGCCGATGCCTGCGACGCCGCGCCGCTGGCCTTGGAGATGGCTCCCGCCGTGTCCGTCAGCGCCTGAGGCATGGATACCGCGCCTGCCAGCGCGTCGGTGGGAGCCTGTGCCAGGTTCATGGTGGAGAGGCCGCCGTCCATCAGCGAAGGCGTCGCCATGCTTGGCAAGGACGCCGTGGCGCCGGACATCAGCCCCGCGCCCGCCTGGCCCGCGGCCTGCATGGTCTTGCCGGCCATCGCGCCCAGTTCCTGCACGGGCTTGAGGGCGTCGCCTGCCATGGCCTTGGCCTTGTCCAGCATGCTGGACGCGCCCTCGGCGGCGGTGGACAGGCCCTTGGATATGGCGCTTGCGCCGCTTGCCAGCGCGGCGCCGGCGTTGCCGAGCATGGAGCCCTGCGATCCGGCAGCCGTGGCGGCTGCGGGCGCCGTGGAAGCAGCGGCGCTGGCCGCGCCGGATGCGCCGGCGGCGTTCAATGCCTGGCCGGAAGCGGCTTGCGCCTGCAGCTTGGCCTTGGGCCGGTGCACCAGTTCGGCCGTCACCATCATCGGGTCGCCGACCTGGGTGGAGGGCAGGGCGGGCAGCGTGGCGGCGTCGCTGGCCGGTCCGATCAGGCTGTGCGACGCGCCCTTGACCGAGAACATGCCGGGACCCTTGAACAGGATGTCGCCGCCGTCCAGGACGATGCTGGCGCCCGCCGCCTGCAGGGTGATGGTCTTGTTCGCCAGGATCTCGATGCTGTCGGTCGTGGAGGTGACGGTGACGTCCTGGCCCGCAAGCATCTCCAGCATGTCGGTGTGCGCATGGATCGACACCGGCGATTCGGCGGCGACGGCGCGGATGCCGCCGTCCTGCACGAACAGGCTGGTCGAGCGCCCCGAGGCGCTGGCGAAGGTCTGGCGCGCAGCGACGTGGCCGTCCGCCTGCGCCGTGACGTGCAGGTTTTCGCTGGCGTGCAGGATGGCGGAGGCAGGCGTGGCGAAATTCAGCGACGAGGGCGCGTCGATCAGCATGCGCGCGCCGGCTATGCGCTCCACCGCTTCCGTGCCGCCGCGTTCGCCGCCGCTGGCCTTGACTGCCTGCTGGCCGCCCACGCTGCCCGGATAGCGGCCATCCTCCTTGGGGTCGATGGCGCGGGTCAACGCGTCGTATTGGCTGGTGGCCGCGAGCGCGCGCGCCTGGCGCCGCGTGCCGGCGGCATCAAGGCGCTGCGCCGCATGCTGCGCGCCGCGCAGCCGCTTCAGCGCATCCTCCACGTCGGCCTGGGTGGAGCGGGCGTCCTCGCGCGCGCTGGCGGACAGCAGCATGCCTTGCCCCGAGCGCACCACGGTCCAGGCGTCCGAGCGCAGCTCGAAGCCGGTGCCGCGCCATGCGCCGCGGCTGGATTCTTCGGGGGCCTGGTCCACCAGATAGCCCAGGCCCAACTGCGTGGCGCCTATGGAACTGGACAGGCGCGTGCGCATCTGGCGGGTCGTGTCGTCGAACAGCCATTGGCTGTGGCCCTGGTCGTCCAGGCCCTTGCTGTGCCAGCCGCTGAGCGTGCCGGGATGATTGGCCCCGGCGTCCTCGCCGGCAGACCAGGGCGGCAGGTCAGAGTCGTTGTAGAGCTGCGCCGAGGCCACGGGCTGGTCGATGTCGCCGTCCAGGAACTCGACCAGGATCTCGGTGCCCTTGCGCGGCAGATGGTGCGCGCCCCAGTTGGGGCCTGCCTGGGCGCCGGCCACGCGCAGCCAGGTGCCGGAACTGTCGTCGCCCGGCGCATTGCCGGCGTCGTCGCCATGGCTGCGGTGCGCCAGGCCGCCTTGCAGCGGCTGCGCGCCGCGCTGCCAGGGGAATTGCACCTTGATGCGCAGGTCCCGGCCCGACGAGATGGGCGCGTCCTGGGCGGACACCACCACGGCCGCCAGGCCTTCCGGGGCGGTGGGCTTGGCGCGCCAGTCGGGCATCAGCGGCGCGGCCGCGGGCAGGGCGCTGAAATCGTTGCGGTAGGTGCCGTGCTCCAGCTCCGGCGCTCCCAGCACCTGGGCCGCCTGGCTGCCAAGGTTATTGGCGGCCTCGTGCTCGACGCGCAGCAGCGTGTAGCGGTTGCCGCCCATCTCATCGATGGCCTGGCCCGAGCCCGCTGCATAGCGGCTGTGCTGCGTCAGCGTGAAATCGTGTCCGGGCATCATCTGGCGGGCGGTGCCGCCGCCGTCGAAGCGCACCATGCGCGCCTCGTGGGCCAGCAGGCTGCGCGCGGCCGCGCTTTCCGCGGCGTCGCCGTCCGCGTAACGGCCGTGGCCGTCGTAGTCGTAGTCTTCCAGCACCGGCAGGGCGCCCGCCTTGACGTCGGACTGGGCATGCGCCGCATGCGCCAGCAGCTTGCGCTCGTCCCAGGCCAGGCGCGTGACGGCGTTGGGCCGTACCGCGCGCGTGGCGCCGAAGCGGGTGACACTGTCTTCGGTCTCGGTGGCGTCGCTGCGGTGAAAGCGCAGCGTCGCATCGGGGCAGGCCGGCCGCGCCGCGTGCGTGTCGAATACCACCAGCCGGTGCCGCGCGCCGCCGGAGGCATCGTCCTGCTGTTCGCCCTGTTGATGGTCGAAGCGGAAGCTGAGGCCGGCTTCGGCCATCAGGCGCAGCACGAAGGCCAGATCGGTTTCGCGGTACTGGGTGCGCAGCGGACGCGGCGCGGGCGGTTCGGCGATGTCGAACGAATAGGCCGCCTGCGGGTAGTCCGCGAAGATCTCGGCGAGGATGTCGGTGACTGACTTGTCTTGGTACAGGAAGCTGTCGCGGCGCAGGCCCAGCGCTGCCAGCCAGGGGGCGGCGTGCAGCCTGTAGCGCGCCAGGCCGCCGTCCGCGCCCAGCGCGTCCACGCCTTCCACCACCGCATGCCATTGGCGCCTGCCGCCGTCGGCCAGCAGCAGGCTGACGCTGATCTCGCGGCCCAGCAGGGATTGGACGTCCAACTCGGCCGAGGAGGCCAGGCAGTCCAGCGTCAGGGTAAACAGCTCTGACACGCCTTCCCGCAGGCTCATGCGCTCTGCGGCGAGTTCCTCGCCCAGCGGTGTGCGCAATTGCAGCAGGCGGGCGTTCTGGGAAAGGGCGGCGGCATCCAGGCTGCTGAAGCCGGCGGGCGCGAGGGAACGGTCGGTCATGGTGCTGGGCGGTCGGCCTGCGGCCTTCAGGGGAGCGAGATGGTCAGGTGCGCGGCGCGCGGTCCGATCTTGACGATGTCATGGTACGGAGCCATGGCGGTCTGCATGTCGCGGTTCAGGAAGTGGCTCATGCCCAGGTAGGCCAGCAGCCCCAGCAGCGCGAACAGCGCGCCGATGCTCCACAGCGGCACGTCGCGCTTGAGGGTGTGCGCGATCTTGTCGGGCAGGGGCCAGTGCGGCGCGAAGCCCGAGCGCTTGCCGCGCAGCAGCGTGATCTCGTCGCCCAGCCTGGCGGTCAGATAGCCGAGCTTTTCCTGGCCTTCGATCATGTACTTGCCCTGGAAGCCCAGCAGCAGGCACATGTAGAACACTTCCAGCGATTGCAGGCGCGGCGCGCCTTGCGCGCGCAGGTCTTCCAGGCGCGCAAAGAAGTTCTCGCCAGCAAGCTGCTCGCCGAACAAGGTCAGCTGCAGCGGCTGCAGCATCCAGGCGTCGCGGATCGCAAAGCCGGAGTTCAGCACGGTCTCGTCCACCGCGGCGCAAAAGGCGTACTTGGTGGCGTACACGTCTTCCGCGGGGATATCCATCTTCTTGGCGCTGCGCTCGAAGTCGGCCAGGAACTGCTGCACGCGCGCCGAGAACGAGGCGGCGTCGACAGGCTCCTGGCCGCTCTTCAGCAGGAACAGCATCAGGAAGCCGTCGTACAGCAAGTCCAGCAGGGATTTCGCGGGGCGCGAACCGTAAAAGTCGGCGGCTCGGGGAGGGAGCGAGGCTCCCGGCATCAGGGAAGGCGCGTCGGCGGTCATGGGCAGGCTCTAGCGGGTGACGGCGATGAGGTCCAGTTTCAGTTCGGGGATGCCCGAGGGGGCATAGATGGCGATGCTGCGCGCCTGCAGCATGCGGTCGTACAGCGAGCCGCGCGTCTGCAGGGTGAAGTAGCACGCGCCCGGCTTGACGGGCACGGCGGGCGGCACTTGCGGCGTGTAGACCAGCTGCACGCCGGGCATGGCCGAAAGCACCAGTTTTTCCACGTCGTCGGGCGCGCCCACCTTGAAGCGCAGCGGCACGGTCTCGGCCAGTTCGCTGGCCGGCGTGGCGGCGGACACCGACAGGTACAGCGCGGTGGTTTCGTCGAGCTTGCCGGAGTCCAGGCGGCCGACGTGGAACGAGGGGCGCAGCTCTTCCAAAAGAATGGAGAAGTAGCGCGTGGAGATGACGGTGTCGAGCAGGTCGCGCAGGATCTCGTCCAACTGCGCGAACGCGGCGCCGGGCGCATCGTGCTGGTAGGCCGGCAGGTCCGCCAGCGTGTGGACCTTGGAGAAGGTCATGAGCGCGCCGGCCAGCCGCAGCATCTCCTGGAACAGGCGTTCGGGATGCAGCTGCGGGTTATGGAACAGGTGCGACAGCGCCGAGTAGGCCTCGTTGCAGGTGTGCAGCAGCCAGAAGGAGGCCACGTCGCCCGAGCGGAACTCGATGATGTTCTTGTTCGGCTCGCGGTGGAAGCCATAGAGCGCATTGACCTTGGCTTGCAGCGCGTCGAGCAGGCGGCGCAGCTGCTCGAAGAGCGCGCTGCAGGCCTGCACCGTGATGCTGGGGGCGATGAAACTGGTGTCCAGCTCGTAGCCGGCGCTGGCGGTGCGGCGCACGCGCGCGACCGGAATGGTCAGCAGCGCATCGCGCGGCTCGTGCTCCGAGAGCAGGCGCACGTTCTTGCGCAGGAACGCGAGTTCGGCCGTGCTGGCATTGGTATAGAGATCCGGCGCGGGGCTGTCCTGGTGCGCATAGCGGGCATCGAAGCCTTGCGTCTCGCGCGTGTCGCGGTAGTTGCCGCCGATGTCCTTCATCGGATGCAGCGCCAGGTAGAACACCGCCGTGCTGGCGCCGTCCAGGCCGTCCAGCGCCACGGCGGGCGGCAGGTCGTCGTTGTGGGGCGCGCTGTAGATTTCGCCGTCGGGGAAGATCGCGGACAGCTCGGTGGCGCGCAGCATGCCATTGGCCAGCGCGGCCGCGTCGAAGCGCGCCGCGCGCAGGCCCCATGAATAAGGATGCAGCGCGCGGCTCATTTCCGCGAGGCGGGCCTCATGGTAGGCGTCCTGGCGCTGAAAATGCTGGGGCCGCAGGAACAGCCCCTCTCCCCACAATATCTTCGCTGAATGACTCACGTTGGCAGGCTCTTTCTTATTGATATGGACAGGGCGTTTTCATCACGGCAAGGCGCGTTCAGCTCGGGCATTGCACTGAACCGAGGCGGGCCGGATCGAAATTGGGCACGCCTGGCGGCAATACTATTTTTCCGGTGACCACGGTCATTGCGCAGGCATGCGCGCCCATGACGATGCCGCTGTCCTCGGCGGGTTTCACTTCGAATACATATTTCCAGCGCTGCGGCGCGGGCGCGTAGAACAAGCCCGCGACAGCGATATAGGTAGCGTCCTTGGGCACCTTTTCCAGGTGCTCGTAACGCTGTCCCGGCGTCAGAGTGACTTCGCGCGATGTGATGAGGCTGTCGCCCAACGCCGACTTTTCGCCGTCAGTATCAACCAATTGCGTGAGCGGTGCGCGCTGAAATGCCTCGGCATTCTTCAAATAGTATATTTTCGTAACGACGGCCATCGGCTGGCCGCTACTCGCATTCAAATTTTCTCCGGCGTGTATCGCCAATTTCACATCGACGGGCGCATTCGGGTCTTTTTTAAGACCCGTCATATCCATCACGCCGCCGGTCATTCCCGCCACTGCTCCGATCGCTGAAACCGCTGCGCAACCGCTGATAACGGGGCTTGCCGCGATGACGGCCGCAGCTGCCATGCACCGAGAAAAATAGAGATGTTTTGACATGGCTCTTTATACCGGAAGGCTGCGACAACAAACAGATCGCGTCACGATGAACGAAGTTTCGTTGTGAGTTACATGAAGAAATGCACTGTAGTGCTGTGCTAACAAATGGTTGGTGAAATACGCGCCCTTGGTTACACCCTCCTACACACCCAAAAAATGCACATATCCCGGGTTCTCCTCATCAGCGGAATGCTGGCCTTCCTCGCGGGTTGCGCCACGTCCCCCAAGCCTCAGACGGACGCTCAATACAAGCAGTCCATGACCCATGCGTCGGAGACCTTGGCTACCAAGGGCAACGACCAGGCCGTCGCTGAATTCCAGGAAATCGCCCTGCTCAATCCGGCGCGCGGAGAGCCATGGTCGTACATCGCGAAGATCCGCTTCGACGAGCAGAAGTACGGCGAAGCCATCGTCGCGGCCGACGAAGCCCTGAACCGCGATCCGGAGGACTTCACCGCCAAGACCGTGCGCGCCGTGGGCGGCCTGCGCGTGGCGATGCAGTCGCTGGCCGACCTGCGCGCCAACGCGCTGCTGGCGGGCAACGCCCGTAGCGATGCGGTGGCGCTGGCCGCCGCCATGCGCGAAACCCTGGGGCAGGATGTGCTGTTCCCCGAGGGTTACAAGCCGCCGCGTCCGCGTCAGCCGCGGCGCAACGATGCGCAGGGCGCAGCCGCCGGGCAGCAGGCCAAGCCTGCCGCGGGCGCGGCGGCGTCGGGCGCGGCCACCGCAGCACCCGTCACGGCAAACCCGGCGGCAAACCCGGCGGCATCGTCCGCGACGCCTGCCACGACGACTCCCCCCGCATCGTCCACTGCGCCCGCTACCGCGGCGCAGGGCGCAGCCTCCGCGGGATCCGCCGCCGCATCGGGCGGCCGCGCGCCGGATCCTTTCGGCAATCTCCTCAAACCCTGATCGGGCCCTCGGCCCCGTCACTATGCACTTCGCTTGGAGCCCCCATGGCTAAGAAAGAAAGCGTTCAGAAAAGACTCCAGAAAGTACGTCCGCCGCGCGTGCAGCTGACCTATGACGTCGAGAAGGGCGACGCGATCGAGCAGAAGGAGCTTCCTTTTGTCGTGGGTGTGGTCGGCGACTTCAGCGCGCAGTCGGAAGCCGATCTGCCGCGCCTGAAGGACCGCAAGTTCGTCAATATCGACGTGGACAACTTCGACGACGTGATGCGTGGCCTGGAGCCGCGCGCCGCCTACCGCGTGAAGAACCGCCTGACCGACGAGGGCGGTACCTTCGGCGTGGACCTGAAGTTCCGCTCGGTCGAGGACTTCCGTCCCGAGGCCGTGGTGCAGCAGATCGAGCCGCTCAAGGAGCTGCTGGAAATCCGCACCAAGTTGGCCGACCTGCGCAACAAGCTGGCCGGCAACGACAAGCTGGAAGACCTGCTGGGCGAGGTGCTCAGCAGCACGGAAAAACTGCAGCAATTGACCAGCGAAGCCGGCAAGAACGGCAAGGGAGGCAGCAATGAGTAATTCCGCCGCCGCGCAAAACGCATCCGCGCCCGCCGCCGAAGCCGACTCGGGTCTGCTGGACCAGATCGTCGAGCAAAGCCGCGTGGCCAAGTCCACGGCCGAGCACGACCGCGCCAAGGATCTCATCGGCGAGCTGGCCCGCGAAGTCATGAAGGGCACCGTCGTCGTCTCGGACAACCTGTCCGCGATGCTGGACGCCCGCGTGGCCGAACTGGACCGCCTGATCTCGGCCCAGCTGAGCGAAGTGATGCATGGCGCCGAATTCCAGAAGCTGGAAAGCACCTGGCGCGGCCTGCATTACCTGTGCCAGGAGAGCAACACCGGCCCGATGCTGAAGATCAAGGTGCTCAACGTCACCAAGCGCGACCTGGTGCGCGACTTCCAGACCGCCATCGACTTCGACCAGAGCCTGATGTTCAAGAAGGTCTACGAAGAAGAGTTCGGCACCTTTGGCGGATCGCCCTTCGGCGCGCTGCTGGGCAACTTCGAGATCACGCGCCAGCCCGAGGACATGTACTTCATCGAGCAGATGTCGCACGTGGCCGCGGCCTCGCACGCGCCGTTCATCGCCTCGGCCTCGCCCGAGCTGCTGGGCCTGGACAGCTTTGCCGACCTGGGCCGTCCGCGCGACCTCGCCAAGGTGTTCGACACCGTGGAATACACCAAGTGGCGCAGCTTCCGCGATTCGGAAGATTCGCGCTACGTGGGCCTGACCATGCCGCGCTTCCTGGGCCGCCTGCCCTACGACCCGAAGGAAGGCACTTCGGTGGAAGGCTTCAACTTCGTCGAGGAAGTGGACGGCACCGATCACGCCAAGTACCTCTGGTGCAACGCCGCGTGGGCTTTCGGCGCGCGCCTGACCGCCGCCTTCGCCGACTTCGGCTGGTGCGCGGCGATCCGCGGCGTGGAAGGCGGCGGCCTGGTGGAGAACCTGCCGACCCACACCTTCAAGACCGACGACGGCGAGATCGCGCTGAAGTGCCCGACCGAAATCGCCATTACCGACCGGCGCGAAAAGGAACTGAGCGATCTGGGCCTGATTCCGCTGGTGCATTGCAAGAACTCGGACTACGCCGCGTTCTTCGGCGCGCAGTCGGTGCAGAAGGCCAAGAAATACAACACCGACAGCGCCAACGCCAACGCGGTGCTGTCGGCGCAATTGCAGTACATCTTCTCGGTCTCGCGCGTGGCCCATTACCTGAAGGCCATGATGCGCGACAAGATCGGCAGCTTTGCCTCCGCGCAATCTGTCGAGAGCTTCCTGAACCGCTGGGTCTCGCAGTACGTGCTGCTGGACGACAACGCGAACCAGGAGCAGAAGGCGCAGTTCCCCTTGCGGGAGGCATCGGTGCAGGTTGCCGAAGTGCCGGGGCGTCCCGGCGTGTTCCGGGCCGTGGCGTTTTTGCGGCCTCACTTTCAGCTCGATGAGCTTTCGATTTCGTTGCGCCTGGTTGCGGAACTCCCCGCTCAGGCACAGAAGTCGTGACCACCGTCGGATTCGACGATTTTTAACTGGAGAGGCTATTAATGAAGGACATCTACGTCAAATTCGGCAACCCCGCGCTCAAGGGCGAGTCGCAGGACAAGGACCATCCGGACTGGATCGAAGTCGGATCGTGGCGCCATGAGATCATCCAGCCGCGCTCGGCTACCGCCTCCACCTCCGGCGGCCATACCGCCGAGCGCACCGAGCACGGCGAGATGGTCTTCACCAAGGACCTGGACGTGGTCAGCCCGCTGCTGTATCAGCACGCTTCCGGCGGCACGACGTTCGACGAAGTGACCATCGATTTCTTGCGCGCCGACGGCGAAGGCAACCGCGTCAAGTACCTGGAAATCAAGCTCAAGTACGTGATCATCTCGCGCGTGGCGCCGGAAGTCGTCAGCGAAGGCCTGCCGCACGAATCGTTCTCGCTGAAGTACGCCGCCGTGCAGTGGAAGTACACGCAGCAGAAGGTGGGCGGCAACCAGGGCGGCAACTCCCAGGGCGCCTGGAGCCTCACCAAGAACGACAAGACGTACTCGGTCTGAACCTGACCGCATAGACGGCAAAGGCCCCGGTCCCTTCCGGGCCGGGGCCTTTCCTGAATGAGGCCGAGATGAAAGGATTCGAACCCAGCCTGTTCGACAAGCTGTTCGACGGCGACGGGCAGACACCGCATGCGCTGCGCCGCCTGTCGGTTGAAGAAATCAAGGAAACGGTCGCGCGCGACATCGAAGCCCTGCTCAACACGCGCATGGTCTTCAGCGAGGAGTCGCTCAAGCGCTACCCGAACTGCCAGCGGTCCATCCTGACCTATGGCCTGTCGGATTTTTCGGGCCTTAGCCTGGCCAGCCATTACGACCGCGAATTCATCTGCCGGTCGTTGGAACAGGCCATTGCCCGCCACGAACCGAGGCTGACGCACGTGAGGGTGCTGCTGCAAGTCGACAGCCGAGCGACCTCGGTGCTGTATTTCGCGATTACCGCGATGCTGGACGTGGGGCCTGCCCACGAGCCGGTGACGTTCGACGCGACGCTGCAGCCGTCCACTTTGCAGTACTCGGTGAGCAAGGGCCGGGCCAAGGCCGCGGCGGCCGCCTGATAACAAACCATGCACGCGGGCGCTGGCGGCATGCCGCTAGCGAAGAAGGGAAAGATGGAAGAACTGCTGCCATATTACGAACGCGAACTGGGCTTTCTGCGCGGTTCGTCGCGCGACTTCGCGCAGCGCTATCCCAAGATCGCCGCGCGCCTCGGGCTGTCCGGCGAAACCTGCGAGGATCCGCACGTCGAGCGGATGATCGAATCGTTCGCCCTGCTGGGCGCGCGCATCAACAAGAAGCTGGACGACGACTATCCGGAATTCACGGAAGCGCTGTTCGAGGTCATGTACCCGCATTACCTGCGCCCGTTCCCTTCGTGTTCGGTGGCGCAGTTCGACATGGGCGGCATGGCCTCGCAACTGACCGCGCCCGTGCGCATGGCGCGCGGCACAGAATTGAAATCGCACCCGGTGCGCGGCGTGGCCTGCCGCTTCCGCACGGCGTATGACGTGACGCTGGCGCCGGTGAGCATCCGCCAGGCGACGTTCGCGGCCACGGCCAACGCGCCGTCCTCGACCAGCCTGCCGGCTGGCGTGACGGGCCGGCTGTCGCTGACGCTGGCCTGCCTGGCAGAAACCCAGAATTTTTCCACCCTGGCGGTGGACCGCCTGCGCGTCTACCTGCACGGCGAACCGTCGTTCGTCGCCGCGCTGCGCGACTGCCTGTTCCTGCGCACGGCCGCGGCTTATCTGGAAACGCAGCCCGGCCGCTGGAGCCGCCTGCAGGACGTGCCGCTGTCGCAGGTGGGGCTGTCCGAGGAAGAAGCCCTGATCGATTTTCCGGCCAGCTCCCATCCGGCTTACCGGCTGCTGGCGGAGTACTTCGCGTTTTCCGAAAAATTCAATTTCGTGGACATCGACCTCGCGGCGTTGCGCCGCGCGGCGGGCCCGGTGCGCGAGATCACGCTGCATCTGGCAATGAAGGGCGTGCGCGCGGATTCGAACACCGCGCGTCTGCTGGAGTCCGCCACCCCGGACAATTTCCGGCTGGGTTGCACGCCGGTCGTCAACCTGTTCGAACAACGCGCCGACCCCATCCGGCTGACGCACGCGCAGGCCGCCTATCCCGTGGTGGCCGACGCACGCCGCGCCTATGGCTATGAGGTCTATTCGATCGACCGCGTGCGCCAGGTGCGGCAGAACGCGCAGGGAGATTCGGTGGTGGAGTTCCGGCCGTTCTATTCGCTGCACCATGGCGAAACGCCGGAAGGCGCCGGGCACTACTGGACGGCGCGGCGCAATTCCATGGTGGCCGAGCGCAGCCCCGGCTACGAGATGGAGCTGTCCATCGTCGATATCGACTTCGATCCCTCGCTGCCGCAGACCGAGACCCTGAGCCTGGAACTGACCTGCACCAACCGCGACCTGCCTTCGCATCTGGCGGTGGGGCAGCCGGGCGGCGACCTGTTCCTGGAGGGCGGCTCGATCGCGCGCGAGATTCGCATGCTGCGCCGGCCCACGCACAGCCATCGCTTCCAGCAGGGGCGGGCGGCGCACTGGCGTCTGATTTCGCACCTGGCGCTGAACCATCTGTCGCTGGTGCATAGCGGCCTGCCGGCACTGAAAGAGACGCTGCGCCTGTACGACCTGTCGCATTCGGCGGTGGCGGCGCGCCAGATCGAAGGGCTGGTCGGACTGGATTACAAGCCCGCCACGCACTGGATGCCCGGCGAACCCTTCGCTACCTTCGTGCGCGGCATCGAGATCCGGCTGACGATCAACGAGGACAACTTCGTCGGCACCAGCCTGCATGCCTTCGTCGCAGTCATCAATCGTTTCTTCGGCCTGTACGTGCATGCCAACAGCTTCGTGCAACTGGTGGTGCTGTCGCGCCGCGGCGCGGAAGAAATCCTACGGTGCCCCCCATGCAACGGCGACGCGATCCTAGCGTAATCGAGGCGCTGCTGGCCGAGCCGCAGCGCTTCAAGTTCTTCCAGGCCGTGCGGGTGCTGGAGTCGTGGTTCGCGCGGCAGGAAGGCAGCCGCGCGCGCCAAGCCGTGCCGGTGCACCTGCGTTTCCTGAACTCCTCATCGCTGAGCTTTCCCGCCAGCGAGATCGCCGCGCTGACCGCATACGACAAGCAAGGCCAGGCGCTGGAGGACACCGAATCCAGGCTGGCGGCGCTGGCCGCCGGCAACCTGGGGCGGGTCGAGATAGAGCCCGCCTTCTTCGGCCTGCTGGGCGCGCAGGGCGCCATGCCGCTGCACTACACCGAGATCCTGAGCACGCGCGAAAGCTCGCGCCGGGACCGCGGCGCGCGCGCGTTCTTCGACATCTTTTCCAACCGGGCGGCGGCGTTGTTCTACGCGGCCTGGAAGAAATACCGCATGCCCTTGCGGCACGAGACTGAGCAGGACCATCACTATCTGCCGCTGCTGCTGGCGCTGGGCGGCATCGGCCATCCGGCCCTGCGCGACCGCCTGCAGGCGGGGCAGGGCCGCGTGTTCGACGAATCGTTGGCGCATTACGCCGCGGCGGCACGCCAGCGGCCGGTATCGGCGGCCTATCTGCAACGGGTGCTGGCGGATTACTTCCAGGTGGCGCTGCGGGTGGAGCAGTTCGTGGGGCGCTGGTATCACGTGCCGCCGCAGAACCGCACGCAGCTGGGCATGCCCGGCGCGGTGCTGGGCGTGTCCGCCATGGCCGGCGATCGCATCTGGCAGCGCGACATGCGCATCCGGCTGTGGATCGGCCCGCTGTCCAAGGCCGCGTTCACCGATTTCCTGCCCGGCGGCGCGCGCGCCCAGGCGCTGGAGAAGCTCCTGACCATGTTCGGCGGCATGAGCTTCGAGTACGAAGTGCGGCTGGTGATGGCGAAGGAAGACGTCGGCGGCAGCGTGCTGGGCGAGGACGGCGGCGCGCGCCTGGGCTGGAACTCTTTCCTATGCACCGAACCGGTGGCGTCCGATCGCGACGACGCCAGTTATGAATTGCACACCATTCACTGAGCAAAGTAGACCTGGAATATGGCCACACCCTTGAAAACCCTGATTGGAAAGCTCAACCAGACCTGCCGCCAGGCGGCCGAGCGCGCCGCCAGCCTGTGCATGGCCCAGGGGCACTACGAGGTGGACCTGGAACACCTGTTCCTGGCGCTGCTGGAAAAGCCGGCCAGCGATTTCAGCATCGTGGCCCGCCGCAGCGGCATCGAGGCCTCGGTGCTGGAAGCCGACCTGAATGCCGAGATCCGCGGCTTCAAGAACGGCAATACCCGCACGCCGGTGTTCTCGCCGCATCTGCCGCGGCTGTTCGAGCATGCCTGGCTGATCGCCTCGCTGGACACCCAGACCACCCGCATCCGTTCGGGCCATCTGCTGCTGGCGCTGCTGACGGAGCCCGACCTGGCGCAGCTGGCGCGGCGCGGTTCGCGCCTGTTCGAATCGTTCCGGCTGGATGAGCTGAAGCATGATTTCGCCGCGTTGACGGCGGGCTCCGAGGAAGCGGGCCAGGCGGTGTCCCTGGGCGACGGCGCGCCGGGCGATGCCGCGCAGGACGGCGTGGCGCCCGCGGCCGCCCTGTCCAAGACGCCGGCGCTGGACCAGTACACCGCCAACCTGACGGAGCGCGCGCGCGAAGGCAAGATCGACCCGGTGATCGGCCGCGACGCCGAGATCCGCCAGATGATCGACATCCTGACGCGCCGCCGCCAGAACAACCCCATCCTCACCGGCGAGGCCGGCGTGGGCAAGACCGCGGTGGTAGAAGGGCTGGCGCTGCGCATCGTGGCGGGCGACGTGCCGCCGGCGCTGGCTGGCGTGGCGCTGCGGGTGCTGGACATGGGCTTGTTGCAGGCCGGCGCCAGCGTCAAGGGCGAGTTCGAGAACCGCCTGAAGAACGTGATCGACGAGGTCAAGCAAAGCCCCACGCCCATCATCCTGTTCATCGACGAAGCCCACACCATGATAGGCGCGGGCGGACAGGCCGGACAGAACGACGCGGCCAACCTGCTCAAGCCCGCGCTGGCGCGCGGCGAGCTGCGCACCATCGCCGCCACAACCTGGAGCGAATACAAGAAGTACTTCGAAAAGGACGCCGCGCTGGCGCGCCGCTTCCAGGTCGTGAAGGTGGAAGAGCCCAGCGAGGAACTGGCCGCCAGCATGCTGCGCGGCATGGCGCCGCTGATGGAACAGCATTTCGGCGTGCGCGTCCTGGACGAGGCCATCGTGGCCGCGGCGCGCCTGTCGCACCGCTACATCAGCGGCCGCCAACTGCCGGACAAGGCGGTCAGCGTGCTCGATACCGCTTGCGCGCGCGTGGCCCTGGGCCGCAGCGCCACGCCGGCCCTGATCGACGACGCGCGTCATCGCCTGACGCGCCTGGAGACCGAGCATGCCGCCTTGCGCCGCGAAGCGGCGGCGGGCGCGGCGCAGTCCGCGCGCCTGCGCGAACTGGAACAGGAAATGGACGCGACTCGCACCGCGCTGGCGGAGGCGGAGGCCCGCCTGGCGCAGGAAAGCGAACTGGTCAGGCAGATCCACGCGCTGCGCGTGGAACTGGAGGCGGCGGGAGAGCCCGCCGCGCCGGAGCCCGCCGGCAAGCGCCGTTCGGGCAAGGCGGCCGAGCCCCAGGCCACGCCCGGCCAGACGCAGCTGGCCGAGTTGCAGCAGCAGTTGCGCGCCTTGCAGGGCGAAGCGCCGCTGGTGCCCGCCTTCGTGGATGCGCAGGTCATCGCCGAGATCGTGTCGGCCTGGACCGGAATTCCGCTGGGCCGCATGGTCAACGACGAAATCCGCACCGTGCTGGAATTGCAACCCCTGCTGGCCGAGCGCGTCATCGGCCAGGACCACGCGCTGCATGCCATCGCCCAGCGCGTGCGCACGGCGCGCGCGGGCCTGGAAGACCCGAACAAGCCCAAGGGTGTGTTCCTCTTCATCGGCCCCTCGGGCGTGGGCAAGACCGAGACCGCGCTGGCCGTGGCGGACGTGCTGTACGGCGGCGAACGCAAGCTGGTCACCATCAACATGAGCGAGTACCAGGAAGCCCACAGCGTCTCGGGCCTGAAGGGTTCGCCGCCGGGCTATGTGGGCTACGGCGAAGGCGGGGTGCTGACCGAGGCGGTGCGCCGCCAGCCCTATAGCGTGGTACTGCTGGACGAAATCGAGAAGGCTCATCCGGACGTGCTGGAGCTGTTCTTCCAGGTGTTCGACAAGGGCGTGATGGACGACGCCGAAGGCCGCGAGATCGACTTCCGCAATACGCTCATCATCCTGACCTCGAACGTCGGGTCCTCGGCCATCATGCAGGCCTGCCTGAACAAGAGCGCCGAGGAACGGCCGGATCCCGAGGCCTTGCAGGAACTGCTGGCGCCGCAGCTGTACAAGGCCTTCAAGCCCGCCTTCCTGGGCCGCATGAAGACCATCGCCTACTACCCGGTGGACGACGACGCGCTGGCGCGCATCATAGGACTGAAGCTGGGACGCATTGCGCAACGGGTCCAGGCCAACCACCGCGCCGCGTTCGAATGGGACGAGGCCCTGGTCGAGGCCGTGCTGGCGCGCTGCACCGAGGTCGATACCGGCGCGCGCAACGTGGATCACATCCTCAATGGCACGCTGCTGCCGCAGATCGCCGAACAGGTGCTGGGCCGCATGGCGCAAGGCGAGCCCATCGCGCGCATCCGCGTCACCGCCGGCAAGAACGGCGATTTCCGCTATCGCCTCACCTGAAGCCGGAGCCTGACATGCCTTTAGACTATGCCGGCCTTTCCCGCATGTCGATCGCCTCGATAGACCAGGCCAACCGCCTGCTGGACCTGCGCACCCCGCTGGGCCCGAACCGGTTGGTTGCGGAGACGCTGCTCGCCACCGAAACGCTGTCGGACGGCGCGTTCCGGCTGGAGCTGAGCGCCTTGTCCGACGACGCCGGCATCCCCTTGTCCGATCTGCTGGGCAAGCCGGTGACTCTGAACCTGCAGACCGCGCTGGGCCGCGACCAGCCCCGGGTCTGGAACGGCTTCGTGACCGCCGCCGAGTTCCGCGGCGCCAACGGCGGACTGGCGCGCTACGGCCTGACGGTGGAACCCTGGCTCGCCTTCCTGCGCGCGCGCCGCGACAGCTACGCCTATCAGGACCAGAGCGTCTTCGAGATCGTCGACAGCATCTTCGGCGACTACAAGGACCAGGGCGGGCTTGCGCCGCAATGGCGCTGGGACGTGAAGGACCGCGCAGCCTACCCCAAGCGCAGCCTGACGGTGCAGTACCGCGAAACGGATTACGACTTCGTCGAGCGCCTGCTGGCCGAGGAAGGCTTGTTCTATTGGGCCGAGCACGAGGCGGGCGAGGGCGAGGGCGGGGGCAGCCACACCCTGGTCATCGCCGACCATAACGACGCGTTCCAGCCCGGCTCCCAGGCCAGCGTGCGCTTCGCCCGCGCCGACGTCACCGAGACCGAGGACAGCGTCCAGCAATGGAGCCGGCGCGCGCGCTGGCAGACCAACGCGGTGCGCATGGCCAGCTGGGACTACCGCGGCGTGCAGGCCAGGCCGGTCGCCGCGCAGGCCGATGGCGGCGGCGCGAAGGACGCGATGGACCTGGTCGTCAATGACTATCCCGGCCAGTACGCCTACGAAGACAGCGCGCAGGGCGAACGCCTGGCGCACATCGCGCTGGCGGCGCTGCGCGTGGGTCAAGACAGCTGCGAAGGCGCTGGCACCGTGCGCACGCTGGCGCCGGGCCTGCGCTTTGAACTGACCGGGCATTACCAGCAGGGCGGCGCCGCCTATGTCGCGATCGCCGTGCGGCACGCGGCCCGCAACAACTTCGACGAAGACCTGGGCCGCGCCGTGCGCGAGGCGCTGGGCGATGGCGGCTCGGAAGCGGGCGAGGCCGATTTCTACCGCAATACGTTCACCTGCATCGGCGCCGACACGGAGTTCCGTCCGGCCACGCGCGACGGACATGGCGCGCGCCTGCATCCCCGGCCCACCGTTCATGGCGCCCAGACCGCGCTGGTGGTGGGCGCGGAGGCGCCCGTGCATACCGACCGCGACCACCGCGTCAAGGTGCAGTTCCATTGGCAGCGCGGCAAGGCCTCCAGCAGCCGCCTGGAACATCCTTCGGGCGACGAGAACGCGCCCGCCAAGGACGAGCTGGGCACCTGGGTACGGGTGGCGGAGCCCGTGGCGGGCGGTGATTGGGGCGGCAACTTCGTGCCGCGCGTCGGCCAGGAAGTGCTCGTCGAGTTCCTGCACGGCGACATCGACCGTCCGGTGGTGGTGGGCGCGCTCTACAACGGCGAGGGCGCCGAGGACGCGTCGCACAACCAGGTGCAGGCCGGGGCCGCCAACGCCACCGGCAATGCGCCGGCCTGGTTCGCGGGCAGCGCGGACGGCCATGCGCACAATGTGGTGATGTCCGGATTCAAGACGCAGGAACTGGCCAGCAGCGCGCAGGGCACCGGCGGCTACAACCAGCTGGTGCACGACGACACGCCCGGCCAGTCGCGCCTGACCGCGTCGACCACGCAGGCCGACAGCCGGCTGAACCTGGGCCACATCAAGCAGCAGCGCGACAACGAAAGACTGCAGGACCTGGGCCACGGCGCGGAGCTGTCGACCCGGGAAGCGGTGGCGCTGCGCGCCGGCGCCGGGCTGCTGATCAGCGCGGACCTGCGCGCCAATGCCAAGGGCGCGCTGCTGGACAGCTCGGAAGCGGGTGTGCAGATCGAGAACGCCATGCAGATGGTGAAGGAATTGACGCAGTCGGCGGTCCGCCAGAAGGCCGCGCTGGAAGGCGACCCCGAGACGCTGCCGGCGCAGGACGCCTTGAAGCACGTGCTGGAAGTGGTCGATGCGCGGCAGGATGCGCCGGACGGCAAGCCGGTCGCTGCCTATAGCGAACCGCAGCTCCAGGTGAGCGCGCCCAGCGGCATCGGCCAGTACACGCCGGGCGACGCCTTCCTGGCGTCCGGCGCGACGCTGGCGCAGGTGGCGCCGGACGTGAACTGGGTCAGCAGCGCCAATCTGGCGATGGGCGTGGCCGGCGGCGCGGTGCTGTTCACGCAGGGCCGCAAGGCGTCCGGCAGCCGCCCGGTGCAGGGCCAGGGATTGCTGCTGCATGCGGCCGGCGGCAAGCTGCGCCTGCACAGCCAGGACGCCAAGCTGACCTTGTCGGCGGAAAAGGCGGTGACGTTCGCCTCGGCTCAGGCCGGCGTGAACGTGCAGGCCGCCAAGCGCGTGCTGGCGACGGCTGGCGGCGCCTACATGCGGGTCGAGGGCGGCGGCATCCAGCTGCATGCGCCGGGCAAGGTGGAGCTGAAGGCGGGCGTTCACAACTGGGTGGGCCCGGAAAGCAGCCAGGCGAACCTGGTCTTCAACGAAGCCAGTCCCTTGTGCGAAGCGCGCGTGCGCGGCGCGGCCCAGCGCGGCGGCGCCGTGGTGCCGCTGGGCTGACGCGGGAGGAAGGCGGCATGCTTGATTACCAGGCCTTCAGCGCCTACGGCTACGGCCTCATCCAGGACGAGCGCACGGCCGGCGTGCCGGCGTTCGTCCAGGCCGAGGCCCTGGTGCCGCCCGCGCTGCGGAAAATGCCCGGGCTGATGCCCCGGCTGGTCGACCTGTCCGCGATGCAGGCGACGGACAAGGCGCAGGCTTTGGCCAGCCTGAATCAGGCGCTGGTCGATGGCGAGGACCTGTGGCTGGGGCTGCTGCTCCAGTCCGGCCAGCCGGCCGAAGCGGTGGCCGCGCATCTGCGGTCGCGCATGATCGTCGACATCGCAGAGCAGGGGCCGTGCTTCTTCCGCTTCTTCGATCCGCGCGTGCTGGCGCAACTGCCGTGGCTGCTGGACCCGGCGCAGCTGGCCTGGCTTTGCGGGCCGGTAGAGCGCTTCATGTTCCGCCTGGACGGCGAGTGGCTGGCGGTGGAGCGGCCGGATGCCGCTCCGGCGGCGCGCCCGCGGCTGAGCGTGGAGCAATCCTTCGCGCTGACCCAGGTGCAGGCCCTGAACGAAGTGCTGGCTGGACTTGAAACATTGGAACCCCAGGGACGCGCCGCTCTGGGTCAGGCCGTGATGGGGCATTTCCGCACCGCCCGCGACCTGGGCCTGGAGTCGGCGGAGGAACGCAAGGCGTTCGCTCGCCACGCCCTGGAGATACACCCCGCCTTCCACCGGCACGAGCGGATCCGCGCTTGCCTGGCGGCGATGCAGCCTGAAGACGATTACCCCTACCTGGCCGCGGTCCAGGACCTGTTGGATGAAGACTGGTCCCGGGTGCGCGCGGATATGGAACGAATTGGAGAGCCCGATGGCCGATGATGCAAAGAACTGCGGAAAGAAGCGCTCGTCGCTGGATTGCGGAGAGGATTGTCCGTTTCACCGGATCGGCCTGCCCATCATGCCGTTGCGCTACGCCGTGCTCAAGAACGACAGCGGCATTCCGGCGCTGGACGCCGACTTGAGCACCCCGCAGTTGAATGAAAGGCCCTTGGGCGGCAGCGCGCGCTATGGCGTGCGCTTGCTGCGTCCGGGCTATCTGTACGTCTACGACGAGGCGCGCTCGGAGCTGAAGGGCTACTACGTCAACGAAAACGCCACTCTGTACAACTTCGACCTCGACAAGCCGGTGCAGGACTGCGACCGGGCCTTCACCTGCACGATGGACCACGAGGCGAGGGCGTCGCTGTTGACCATCCCGAACGCCAAGAAGGCGACCTATGTCTGGCTGGCGTACTCGGACGTGCAGTGGACCAAGGATGTATGCAAGGCGCACAAAGGCAAGAAGGGCGCCGAAATGCGCGAGCGGCACATGTTCAAGTTCGATGTGCAGGCGTGGCTGAGCAACAAGAAGCACCCTCAGGCCAAGAGCATCAAGACCCTGAAGGACACCGCCGCTGACTATGTGGTCCATCGCAAGCGTGACCTGGATCCCTATGGCAAGCAGCAGCTGCTGGGCTGGAGCACCATCGGCTACTACGACGTGAAGGGCTGGATGGGCGAGATGATCGAGAATGCCGCTGAAGCGTTCTCGCCGGGAAATGGGCTGATGCTGGCGCTGCCGGACACCACGGGCATCATGCAGGACCTGGCGAGGTTGATGCGCATTCGTTTCGATGAGTTCGTCTCGAACGTGGAAGACAAGCGTCCGCTTACCATTTCGAAGTCGATCGAGTCGCTGCGCGAGATCGTGATGCAGAGCGCCGAGACCGATTTTCTTCGGAAAAGGAGCAACGATGCGGTGAATCAAGGCGTCTTCGGCACGACTTCGCCCAACATGGCGGCAGGCGCGGGAGGAAACGCCGCCCCAGGCCTGGCCGCAGGGAAGTTCCTGGCGGACTTGTTGATACCGGGACACGAGGAGAAGAACAAGGCGAAGGCGGAAGAGCTCCGCTATCCGACAGCCAAGGAAAAAAATCAGGTCCGCTGGGATTCCTGGAAGAAGTATCTCGAAAAGTACGATGAAAATGCGCGCGTTGAGTGGCAGAACGGGTTCGACGCACGCATGGCGAAGTTCGATACCGACACCATAGTCCCGATGGCACAGGCGCACGTGGCCTGGATGAAGTGCGAAAGCACGATCTCGTCGTTTGAATGCAACTACGATTCCCGGAACGTGGATAGCGGCGAGGTTTTTCAGACCGTATTCGCCCTGTGCATCGACGGAACGCAAGACAAGCGCGCCTGCTTTGACCTGTATGTCGAGTGGTTGCAGGGTGATCCGGTGGATACCCGGAATCTGTTGTTGCGCGCCATGTTCCACAATCAGGATCTGATTGCCGAGAAGGTTCTGGAGGCGCATGAGGCGGCCGTGGATTGGAAGGCGATTCCCTGGGGGAATCTGCACGAGAGCTACAAGAGCGCCCTGAACGTGCTGAGCAAGAACCAGCTGGACAAAGGGGCGCGCCTGGTCGAGCAGATCATGGGTCCGATAACGCGAGTGCTCAAATTCGGCGTGGATAGCGGCGCTGCTCGAAAGCTGGCCATGTACCTGGGCATCCTGTCGCAGAAGAGCGTGACGATCGTCGAGGTCGAAGGCGGTAAAAAGGCCTTCCGGGCAGCGTTGATTCGGGAGCTTCTGCGCCAGCACGGGACCAATGTGGAAATACGCAAAATGGAACAGGCCGTGGCGGATGAACTGCGGCGTTTGGAGGTGAAGGGGGAGAAGCTGGAAGGCACGGACAAGAAGAAATGGTTCATGTTGGTCGATCGGGAGGCAGCGGCAAACGTGCCGGTTGATGCCCGCGGCGCCGAAAGAGCTCGGGCGCTGGCGCAGTCCACCATGACTCTCGAAGCCTACGAAGCGCAGGAAATGTCGCGTTGGCGCACTGTCATCAATACTGATGTCAGGGTCGGCGTGGTCAGCGGCGTTTTCCAGGCTGTGACGTTGTACAAACTCTGGAATGACATGGAGTCCGCCATGTCGCATGAACGCAGCGACGCCAGCTGGAAATTCGTCGTGGGAATTGCCGGAGCCGGCGGATCGCTTGCCGATACGGTTGGCGCGGTCTTGAAATCGCGTGCCAACTTGGGGATGCGGCTGGGGGCGGGCGCAGGCCTTGAGAGCACAGGGCTATTGCTTGCGCGGTTTGGCTCCTCCGCCGGGGTGGTTGCCGGCGTGATCATGGCGGTATTCGACCTGAAAAGCGGCGTCGAGCAAGTGACCATAGAAAAGAATGGCTTCATGGGAGGGCTCTATTTCGCTTCTGCGGGGTTAAGCCTCTTTGTTATTGCGGCTTTCATGGCGTCGTGGACGGTGGTGGGTCTGGTCGCATCGGCTATCTTGATTCTGATCGCGATACTTATCGAGTCGTTCAAGGACAACAAGATCCAGGAATGGCTCAAGCGCTGCCTGTGGGGCGTCAATCAAAAGAAGGAAGGGGCAGACGTGTATCACGGCGTTCAGGAAGAAGTGAATAATCTGCGTGTCGCGGTGGGCGGGGGAGGCTGATGGACTACACGGGACTGACATCCAAATTTCCGAACGACAGGCCGCTGACCGATTTCGAGAAACAGCATCATCTGAAGCAAAAGAGCCGGCTTGATGTGCCGCTGCTGGCGCAGTTGTGTGTCGTGAAAATCGATTCAAACCGGCTTGTTTCGGTGGACAGATGGTATGGATGGCGTGGTTTTCTGGCCCTGGTAGGAGGGGTGATAGCGTTGATCGGCCTGGGCGCCGTGCTCATGTTCTGCGGCCTGCTCATATTTGGCAATGTGCCCAACGAGAACGGCTTGTGGGAGGCGCTTTTCTTCGGAATCGCCATGTTTCTTGCCGTGCTGGCGCTGGGCGCATGGATGGCGGGCAAGGAGATGTTCCGCTGGACCTACTATCCCATCGTGCTGGATCGCAAGCGCAGGCTGGTGCACATGTTCCGGCTGGACGGCAGCGTCTTGACGGCGCCCTGGGACAAGATCTATTTCACCCTGGGCCGGGGCAAGGGCCCGGTGGGGCAGTTCAACTGGGATATCCGCGGCCTGATCCTGGCCGAGGACGGCGTCACCGTGAAGGAGACCTTCGCATTCTGTATCGCCACCAGCCGCGTCGAAAATGCCCATTCCCACTGGGAGTTCCTGCGCCGGTACATGGAAGAGGGGCCCCAGGCGGTGCTGGATGCGGTCCTGTACTGCATGCCCGTCGACGGCAAGCGCGAGAGTTTCGCCTTCAGCAAGGAGCGCATCTTCGCCAATGACGCGCAGAGCCCAGGCATCATGTATGTGCTCATGGCGCCCTTCAACTACCTGCATGCCATCATGCGCTGGGCAGTGATGCAGACCAGCAAGATCCCGGTGTTTCCGCCGGAGATCGAGGCTACGCTGCAGCCGGAACCGGGCGACAAGTACGCGCGCGATGCGTCGATGAATCCCGAAGACCTGCGATAGGAAGCCAGGGAAATATCAAGGATGGCGCGTCGCGAAACACGCCGCCATCCGGGGAGCGTGCCGTATGAGTCGGACCAGCCGGTATCGGCGTTCCGGTGAAATGATTCCGGAAAGAAGCGGCGCGTGGGGCCGGCTGCTTCCCGTGGGGCGCATACGCGGGCGGACCTATCCCGACGCGGGCGACGCCGTGGTGGAGATTTCGCCCGCCTGCTTGCGCCTGGCCAGTCCGACGGATTCCTTGCGCGGCTATGGGGCGGCGGTGGCCTGGCTGTTCGGCATCGCCATGGCCGTTGCGGCGATCCTCTTCGTGACCCGATTCGATGCCACGGGGCGCGGTTATGCACGGGATTTCTTCGTGGTCTCGTCGTTGCTGATCGCGCTTGCCGCAATCGGCCTGACGGCGGGATACAAGATGACCTTTGATCCGGTAGCGGAGACGGCGATCATCAGCCGCCGCTTGCGCCGCATCTATGCCTGGACGAAGCGGACGGGCTGGGTCTTCATCGACTACGACCGCGCGATCGCGATTGTGCGCAAGCGGCGGCTTACAACGACGACGGGCTCCACGATCCTGTACCCCCTGGGCGTGGCGGAGCTTTGGCCCGACGAGCGCCGCGCGAGGATCGGGATAACGCTGACCAGCCCATTCCCGAGTCCGCAGCCCGCCGCGGAACTATGGGATTTCGTCCGGTGCTATATGGACGAAGAACCCGAAAGGGTGACGCCGGTGCGGCTGACGCCGGATCATCGCGTCAACGCCTATGCGTGGATGGACAGGGAGCTGTACGCCGATGCGGTGGACCGGCAGCATCACCTGACCGGCTTCGGCGGCGTGGCGTTCTGGTTTTTTGCCAGCATGTTCTATGGAGGCAACTGGCTGGAGTACTGGATCAGGAACCACGCGCCCCGGCCGGCGCTGCCGGCGGAGCTGGCGGAGGCCTTGAAATGGGACGGAGAGAATCCGTATCGCATCATTCCGCCGACTCAGGAAGAGCAGCTGGCCGCCGAGGGCAGGTTACCGCACTTGAAGAAACGCTGGCGCATCGTGAGCTTTTTCGGGTTGCTGTTCTGGGGCGTCTTGCCGCTACTGTTCTTCTCGGCGTTCCTGTTCGGGGGTTGAGGCTTGCCGCGCCACGGTCCGGATTTGCGCTAGGATTACCCCGACCAATCCGCCCCTCCCCCTGGAGCCCCCCGCATGACCGACCTCAGCGCCTTCCCCATCACCAAGAAGTGGCCCGCCCGCCATCCCGACCGCATCCAGCTGTATTCGCTGCCCACGCCCAACGGCGTGAAGGTGTCGATCCTGCTGGAGGAAACCGGGCTGGCCTACGAGGCCCACCGCGTCAGCTTCGACGCCAAGGACCAGTTTTCGCCTGAATTCCTGTCGCTCAGCCCGAACAACAAGATCCCGGCCATCCTCGATCCCAACGGTCCCGAGGGCAAGCCGCTGGGCCTGTTTGAGTCCGGCGCCATCCTGATCTATCTGGCCAGCAAGGCGGGCAAGTTCCTGCCGGCGGACACGGCGGGGCGCTACGAGACGCTGCAATGGGTCATGTTCCAGATGGGCGGCATCGGCCCGATGTTCGGCCAGCTGGGCTTCTTCCACAAATTCGCGGGCAAGGACTATGAAGACAAGCGTCCGCGCGACCGCTACGTGGAAGAATCCAAGCGCCTGTTGGGCGTGCTGGATCAGCGCCTGGAAGGCCACGACTGGGTGATGGGCGATGAGTACACCATTGCCGACATCGCCATCCTGCCCTGGGTGCGCAACCTGGTGGGCTTCTACGGCGCGGGCGAGCTGGTGGAGTTCTCGCGGTTCAAGAACGTCGCCCGCGTGCTGGAGGCGTTCGTGGCCCGTCCGGCGGTGGTCCGGGGCCTGACGATACCGGCGTAAGCCTTGCGGGCCGCGGCCGCCTTCAGAGCGGCCGTGGGACCCGGCAAACCCGCCGCTGGCGGCGGGTTTGCGGCAAATCAAACAAGCCCGCAAGTTATATGTTTTTCGGTCATTAACTTATTACTGAAAGGCGTAAGCTTCCTCCATAAGCTGGACAGGCCGTACGAACACCCCGACGTGCACGCTGCCCAGCGTGCAACGGAGGGCAGTAATGAAGAGGATCGGGATCAAGGTCGTGGCGGGCCTGCTGGCGGCCGCGGGCCTGGCCATAGGCGGCGCGCAGCTGCTGACCGCGAATCGCAAGGTCGACGCGGCGGCGTCCGTCGACGTCAACGACAGGCGGCTGGCCGAAGCCGGCGCCTACATCGCGCGCACGGGCGACTGCGTGGCCTGTCACAGCGTGCCCAATGGCAAGCCCTTCGCGGGCGGCCTGGCGATGCAGACGCCGGTGGGCACCATTTATTCGTCGAACATCACGCCCGACAAGCAGACGGGCATCGGCGGCTACAGCTACGCGGATTTCAAGAACGCCGTGCAGCATGGCATCCGCAAGGACGGCACGCCCCTGTATCCGGCCATGCCGTACCCCTCTTACGCGATCATGCCGGACGCGGACATCCAGGCGCTCTACGCCTACTTCATGTCGCAGGTCGAGCCGGTTAATCAGCCCAGCGTGGATTCCACCATTCCGTGGCCGCTGAACATGCGCTGGCCCATGGCCTGGTGGCAGCTGCTGTTCGCGGGCAAGCGCGATTTCGCGGCCCCCGCCGGCGCCGACGAAAAGCTGGTGCGCGGCGCCTATCTGGTCGAAGGTCCCGGCCATTGTGGCGCCTGCCATACGCCGCGCGGCCTGGCCTACCAGGAACAGGCGCTGTCCCTGGCGGACGGCGAGGCCTTCCTGACCGGCGCCGTGATCGACGGCTGGCGCGCCAAGAGCCTGCGCGGCGAGGCCCAGGGC
Source organism: Achromobacter anxifer (assembly GCF_903652925.1). Classification (GTDB taxonomy): domain Bacteria; phylum Pseudomonadota; class Gammaproteobacteria; order Burkholderiales; family Burkholderiaceae_B; genus Achromobacter; species Achromobacter anxifer. The sequence goes on from NZ_CAHLAR010000001.1 coordinate 733,661, forward strand.
CTGCAATCCTGGAGCGCGCAGGACATCGAGATGTTCCTGAAGACGGGCCGCACCGACAAGGTGGCGGCATTCGGCGCCATGGCCGACGTAGTGGAGCACAGCACGCGCCATTTCACCGATGGCGACATCGCCAGCATCGCCGCCTACCTGAAGCAGCTGCCCGCCGCGAGCGGCAAGCTCGCCGTCTTTCCGGCCAAGGCAGACAGCACCACGGCTTCCCTGCGCGACGGCCGCTACGACACGCGCGGCGCGGTCATCTACGCGGAGCAATGCGCGGTCTGCCACCGCGCCGACGGGCAGGGCATGCCGCGCATCTTCCCGGCCCTGGCCGGCAATTCGGCGGTGTTTGCGCAGAACCCGCAATCCATCATCCAGATCACGCTGGAGGGCGGCAGGATGCCGTCCAACGATATGGACGCGATGGCGTTCGCGATGCCGGGCTTCAAGCACCTGAGCGACCAGGACATCACCGACGTCATCAACTTCATCCGCACGGGATGGACCAACCAGGCGCCCGCCATCGGCGAGAAGGATGTCGCGCACATCCGCGAGTTCCTGGCCAGCAAGAAGCCGAACATCGGCGGAGGCAAGCATGAGTAAGCACATCAGGATCGCCGCGCTGCTGGCGGCCATGGTCGCCGTGGGCGGCTGGACCGCTGCCGCGGCGCAGCCCGAGGCCGGGGCGCCGGGCGCGCGCAATACCTTCCAGGTGCTGGATAAGGACGGCAAGCGCCTGCCGGACTACACCATCCCCTCGGACACGCAGATCTCGGCCCAGCCCAACGCGGAGCAGATCAACTACGGCAAGCGGCTTTTGACCGAGACGCGCCGCCTGCTGCCGCAGAACACCGGCGCCAGCATGAATTGCAACAGCTGCCACGTGCAGGGCGGCAAGAAGCCCATGGGCGCACCCTACATCAACACGGTCAACACCTTCCCGCAGTTCAATCCGCGCGCCAACCGGGTGGTGACGCTGGAGGACCGCATCAACGGTTGCTTCATGCGTTCGATGAACGGCAAGCCGCTGGAGAAGGACTCCGCGGAAATGAAGGCGATGATCGCCTACATGAAGTGGCTGGCCCAGGACGTGCCGCACGGTGCCCGCGTACAGATCGAGAACGCCTGGCCCATAGACACCAAGCTGGTGCCCGATCCGGTGCGCGGCAAGAGCTTGTATGCCGCGCAATGCGCGTCCTGCCACGGCGCCAATGGCGAAGGCAAGCGCGACCGCTCGGGCGACATCGCCTTCCCGCCCTTGTGGGGCGACGAGTCCTTCAACATCGGCGCGGGCCTGGCGCGTACCTACAAGGCCGCGGCCTTCATCCGCAACAGCATGCCGGTGGGCGTGAACACGCACGGCAGCTGGGGCGAGGGGGGCGTGCTGTCCGACCAGGACGCGGTGGACGTGGCCGAGTACTTCACCCACATGCCGCGTCCGGACTTCGCCGGCAAGGACAAGGACTGGCCGCAGGGCAAGAAGCCGAAGGACGCGCGCTACTGAGGCGCGGCGGCCTAGCCTCTACAATCGGCCCTGTCATTCCCTCCGGCAAGCCAGGGCCGCTCATGGAACTCCGCCAGCTGCGTTACTTCGTCCGCGTCGTGGAAGCGGGCAGCATCGGCCGCGCCGCGCAGTCCATCGGCATGGTGACCTCCGCGCTCAGCCAGCAGATCAGCCGGCTGGAGGGCGAGCTGTCCACGCGGCTGCTGCGGCGCAGCGCCAGCGGCGTCGAACCCACCGATGCGGGCCTGGCGTTCTTCCGCCAGGCGCAGCTGGCCTTGCGCCATGCCGACGACGCCGTGCAGGCCGCGCAGCAGGCCAGGCTGGCCGGCCACGTCAGCGTGGGCCTGCCGTCCACCACTGCCGCGATCCTGGGCGCGCCCTTCGTGCAGGCCATGAACGAGCGCTATCCGGACATCCGCCTGCACCTGGTGGAAGCCTTGTCCGGGCATCTCAGCGACATGCTCAACGGCCGCCTGCTGGACCTGGCCATCGTGTTCCAGGCCGAATCCGCGCGGCGCTGGAGCGTCACTCCCCTGTTGGACGAACCGCTGTTCCTGCTGGCGCGTCCCGGCATGCCGGGATTGCCGGCAGGCGACGCCACGCGCATCGAGGCCATCGCGCACCTGCCGCTGGTCCTGCCCAGCGGACGCCACGGGTTGCGGGCCCTGGTCAACAACGCGTTTCAGCAGTCGGGCCGCACGCCCCTGGTGACCGTGGAGGTGGACGGCCTGCCGGTGCTGATGGACGTGGTGCAGCTGGGCCATGTCGCCACCATCCAGCCCAGTTCCGCCATGGCGCGGATCGCGCCGGGCCAGCTGCACATGGCGCGCATCGACGATGCGCATCTGTTCCGTCCCAATCTGCTGGCCAGCCTGTCCGAGGACGAGCTCTCGCCCGCGGCGCTGGCCGCGCGCCTGGTGCTGGCGGACGTCTCACGCGCGCTGGCGCGCGAGGGCAAGTGGCCGGTCGTGGCCCTTCACGATTCATGAAGACCTGTTGACGCCTGGCTGATATCGGCGGATCGCCCCGCTGGCTACAGTCTGTTCCTTGGAAGAGGAACGATGGCATGGTCGATGTCTTGGTGGTGGGAGGGGGCAACGCGGCGCTGTGCGCTGCCCTGATGGCGCGCGAGGCAGGCGCCAGCGTGCTGCTGCTGGAAGCGGCGCCGCGCGAATGGCGCGGCGGTAATTCGCAGCACACGCGCAATCTGCGCTGCATGCACGACGCGCCGCAGGACGTGCTGGTCGACGCCTACCCCGAGGAAGAGTACTGGCAGGACCTGCTCAAGGTGACGGGCGGACTGACCGACGAGCATCTGGCGCGGCTGGTCATCCGCGAGTCCTCCACCTGCAGGGACTGGATGCGGCGCCACGGCGTGAACTTCCAGCCGCCGCTGTCCGGCGCGCTGCACGTGGCGCGCACCAATGCCTTCTTCATGGGCGGGGGCAAGGCCCTGGTCAACGCCTACTACCGCAGCGCCGAGGCGCTGGGCGTCCAGATCCGCTATGACGCGCCGGTCGATGCGCTGGAACTGGACGGCGGGCGCTTCGTGGCGGCGCGCATCGGCGACGAGCGCATCGAGGCCCGTGCCTGTGTGCTGGCGGCCGGCGGCTTCGAATCCAACCGCGAGTGGATGCGCGAGGCCTGGGGCCAGAACGAGCGCGGCGAATGGCCGGCCGACAACTTCCTGATCCGCGGCACGCGCTACAACATGGGCGTGCTGCTGAAGTTCATGCTGGACGCGGGCGCGGACAGCATCGGCGATCCGTCGCAGTCGCATTGCGTGGCCATCGACGCGCGCGCGCCGCTGTACGACGGCGGCATCTGCACCCGCATCGACTGCGTGTCGCTGGGCGTGGTGGTCAACCGGGAGGCCCGGCGCTTCTATGACGAGGGCGAGGATTTCTGGCCCAAGCGCTACGCCATCTGGGGCCGCCTGACCGCGATGCAGCCCGGGCAGATCTCCTATTCCATCATCGACGCCAAGGCCGTAGGCCGCTTCATGCCGCCGGTGTTCCCCGGCGTGCAGGCCGACACCTTGCCCGAACTGGCCGTGAAGCTGGGCCTGGACCCAGCGGCCTTCGAGCAGACCCTGCGCGACTACAACGCGGCCTGCCGCGTCGGCAAGTTCGATCACACCGCGCTGGACGACTGCCATACCGAGGGCCTGGAGCCCGCCAAGACGCATTGGGCGCGGCCCATCGATACCGCGCCCTTCTATGGCTACGCCTTGCGGCCCGGCATCACCTTCACCTACCTGGGCTTGAAGGTGGACGAGACCGCCGCGGTGCGCTTCAACGGCGAGCCCAGCGACAACCTGTTCGTCGCGGGCGAAATGATGGCCGGCAACGTGCTGGGCAAGGGCTATACGGCGGGGGTGGGCATGTCCATCGGCACGGCCTTCGGCCGCATCGCCGGCACCCGGGCCGCCGCCGCCGCGCGCGGCCACAACAACGCGGAAGCACAACATGAAGCAGCTTGAAGCCCTGGCCCGCGAGGCGCAGTCCTTTTCCGGCTCGGGGCCGGCGATGACGGAACAAACCATTCAATGGCATGGCTCGAAGCCCCAGTCCGCTGCGCTAACGGACAACGAGGCCGAGGTCGCGCGCGTCATGCAGATTTGCAACGCCTGTCGCTACTGCGAAGGCTTTTGCGCGGTGTTTCCCGCCATGACGCGCCGCCTGGAATTCGGCAAAGCCGACATCAACTACCTGGCCAATCTTTGCCATAACTGCGGCGCCTGTCTGCACGCCTGCCAGTACGCGCCGCCGCACGAGTTTGCGGTGAACGTGCCGCAGGCCATGGCGCGGGTGCGCATGCAGACCTACACCGACTATGCCTGGCCCGCCGCCCTGGGTTCGCTCTACAAGCGCAACGGCCTGGCGCTGTCCCTGGCCACTGCCGCGGGCCTGGCGCTGTTCCTGGTCCTGGCGGTGCTGACGGGGGGCGGGTTATTCCACGAACCCATGGCCGGCAATTTCTACGCGGTGTTCCCGCACAACACGCTGGCGCTGCTGTTCGGCGCGGTGTTCGGCCTGGCGATGCTGGCCCTGGCGGTGGGCGTGACGCGCTTCTGGCGCGACGTCAGCCCGGGGGCCGCGTCCGGGGCGGCGGTGACCGAGGCTGCGCACGATGCCTTGCGGTTGCGTTATCTGGACGGCGGCCATGGCAAGGGCTGCAACAACGCGGATGACGCCTTTACGTTGTGGCGCCGGCGCTTCCACCATTTCACGTTCTACGGCTTCATGCTGTGCTTCGCCGCTACTTGCGTGGCCACGCTGTACCACTACCTGCTGGGGTGGCAGGCGCCATATCCCTTACTGAGCGCGCCGGTGCTGCTGGGCACCGCGGGTGGCATCGGCCTGCTGATCGGGCCGGCGGGCCTGCTGTGGCTGAACCTCAAGCGTCATCCGCTGCAGGGCGACGCGGCGCAGAAGCCCATGGACCGCGGCTTCATCGCGCTGCTGTTCCTGACCAGCGCCACCGGCCTGGCCTTGCTGGCGGGCCGCGACGGCGGGGCGATGGCGCTGCTGCTGGCCATCCACCTGGGCGTGGTGATGGCGCTGTTCCTGACGCTGCCCTACGGCAAGTTCGCCCACGGCATCTACCGTTCGGCCGCGCTGTTGAAGTGGGCCATAGAGAAACGCCAGCCCAACAAGCTGCAACTGGGCTCGGATTGAAGTACCGCGCAGCCGCGCGGCCATGACGGCGTCCGTCGACGGCGCCGCGACCGACAACAAACCAGGAGACTTCAATGTTCCGTACTTCCCTGCTGGCGCGCGCCGCGCTGGCCGCCTGTCTGCTGCCGGCGCTGCCGGCCGCGCAAGCCCAGTCCTTTCCCACGAAGCCGATCACGCTGGTCGTGCCGCACTCCGCCGGCGGCACCTCGGACATCCTGGCGCGCACCGTGGCGGCCGAGGCCGCCAGGACGCTGGGCCAGACCATCGTCATCGACAACAAGGGCGGGGCCAACGGCACCATCGCCGCCAAGCAGGTGGCGACTTCCGCGCCGGACGGCTACACGCTGTTGCTGGCCACCGCCAGCACGCATGGCATCAATCCGTCCTTGTACTCGCGGATTTCGTATGACGCGGTCAAGGACTTCACGCCGGTGACCTTGCTGGCCACCGTGCCCAACGTGCTGGTGGTGGGCAAGCAGGTACAGGCCTCCAACGTGGCCGAATTGATCGCCTACATCCAGTCGCAAGGGGACAAGATCAACATGGGTTCTGCCGGCGCGGGAACGCCTGGCCACCTGGCCGGCGAGATGTTCAAGAGCGCGGCCAAGCTGCGCTTCACGCACATTCCGTACAAGGGCGGCAGTCCCGCCATCACCGATCTGATCGGCGGGCAGATCGACTTCATGTTCACCACCATCCCTGGCGTGCTGCCGCACGTGAAGGCCGGCACGCTGCGCGCCCTGGCGGTCACCTCGCCGCAGCGTTCGCCCGCCATGCCGGACATCCCGACCATGGCGGAATCGGGGTTGCCCGGCTTCCAGGCGGTGTCGTGGCACGGCATCGTCGCTCCGGCCGGCACGCCGGACGCCGTGGTCGCCACGCTGAACCAGGCGCTGAGCGGCGCGCTGGCGGCGCCGGCCGTCAAGCAGCGGCTGATGGAGGAGGGCGCGCAGGCCTCCAGCCTGAACACGGCGGCGTTTGGAGCCTTCATCCAGAGCGAGATCGCGGCCTGGGCCAAGGCCGTCAAGGACTCGGGCGCCACGGCGAACTGAGGCCGAGGGTGTGGCGGGGCAGTGTCCTAGAATGGCGCATGCTCATGACTGCCCTGCTCACCATGCTGGCCCTGGCAACAGGCAACGCGGCCGCCTTTGAACTGTCCTGCTTCTATTCGGACAAGACCGACGAGGGCGTGTTCGACAACGCGGAACATTGCGCCCGCGAGGAAGGCGGCGGCATCGTCTTCAATCCCGACATCCTGCGCCGCATGCGGTTCGGCTCCGATGGCCTGGCGCCCGCGGCTGTCGCCGGCTGGCGTTGGGTGCGGCCGGATGGCCGGTCGGTGTCCGTGATTACCTACGACAACGGCCCGGACGAGTTCGAGGAAGGGCTGGCGCGCGGGCGCAGGCCGGAAGGCATGGCCTACTACGACAAGCAGCTGAACCTGGCGCTGGCCACTTCCTATGCGTGGGCCGAGCCTTTCAGCGGCGGCCTGGCCGCGGTCTGCAGCCATTGCGTCAGCGTGCCGGATGGCGAGCATTCCGTGATGGTAGGCGGCGACTGGGGCGCCATCGACCGCAAGGGCGCCCTGGCGCTGCCCCTGCGGCCGGACGCGGCGTCCTTGCGCAGGGACCTGGAGGCCGCGAGAAAGCGCTGAGCGACGCGGGCGGATCAGCCGCCCGCCAGCAGCTTGCCCAGCGTCGCCATGCCTTGCTCCATCTCCGGATTCCAGGGATGGCCGCCGTTCAAACGCAAGAAATTGCCGAAGCCGCCGGATGCCGAAAACAGCGGGCCCGGGGCGATGCTGATGCCGTGCCCCAGCGCGGCGCGGTGCACCTTGAGCGTGTCGATATGGGCCGGCAGTTCCACCCACACGAAGTAGCCGCCCAGCGGCCGCGTGGCGCGCGTGCCCTTGGGGAAGTAGCGGGCGATGGCTTGCAGCAGTTCGGCTTGCTGCTGGGCCAGCGCCTGGCGGAATTGCCGCAGGTGGCGGTCGAAGCCGCCTTTTTCCAGATAGGCGGCAATGGCGGCCTGGGTGGGCGCGGCGGTCGCAAGGCTGGTGGTGAGCTTGTTGCGCATGATGCGCCGCGTGTAGCGGCCGGCGGCCACCCAGCCCACGCGGTAGCCGGGCGCCAGGGTCTTGGAGAACGACGAGCAGTGCATCACGATGCCGTCGCGGTCGTAGGCCTTGGCGGGGCGCGGCCGCTGCTCGCCGAAGTACAGTTCGCCGTAGACGTCGTCCTCGATCAGGGCCACGTCGTGGCTGGCCAGCAGGCGCACCAGCGCTTCCTTCTTGTCGTCCGGCATCAGGCTGCCCAGCGGATTCTGGAAGGTGGTCATGAGCCAGCAGGCCTTGGGACGATGGCGCAGGATGGCCTGCTCCAGCGCCTGCAGGTCTATGCCCTCGCGCGGATGCGTGGCGACTTCGATGGCGTGCAGGTGGTTGCGCTCCAGCGATTGCAGCGCGGCGTAGAAGGTCGGGGATTCCACGATCACCGCATCGCCGGGGTTCGTGACCGCGGCCAGGCTCAGGTTCAGCGCGTCCAGCGCGCCGTTGGTGATGATGATGTCGTCCACCGGCACCGACATGCCGTCGGCCAGATACCGCAGCGCGATGGCGCGGCGCAGCGCCGCATCGCCGGGGCTGAGGTCGTCGATGGAGCCCCAGGGATCCAGGCGCTGCACCGTGGAGGCCATGAACTTGGCCAGCCGTCCGTAGGGCAGCAGCGACGGGTTGGGAAAGGCCGAGCCGAAGGGCAGCATGTCGCGGCGCAGGGTGGCGTTGAGCACCTGCAGCACGTTGTCGCTGACGTCCACGGGATGGCGGCCCGCGCTGGCGCTGGACAGACCGTCCAGTTCGGGCAGTGCTGCGTGCGGCGCGCGCAGCACGTAGTAGCCGGAGCGGTCGCGCGCGCGGATCAGGCCGCGCGCTTCCAGCAGGTAGTAGGCCTTGAACACCGTCGACGGGCTGACCCCGCGGCTGGCGCTGGTCTGCCGTACCGAGGGCAGGCGGTCGCCCGCCTGCAGCAGGCCCGATCGGATCGAGGCGGTGATTTCTTCTGTCAGCCGTTCATAGCGCTTCATGGGCGGGTCCGTTTGCGTGGGTCGTATTCAGGTCGACATGCCGATGGATCTCATCACCAGGCGCAGTGCGTAGGCCGCCACGCCCAGCGCCGCGACGCTGCATGCCCAGATCATCGCCAGCCAGAGCAGGCGGCTGCGCCACGAGGGCAGGGAGGGTTGGGAGCCGTTCATCAGTGGAACTCCTCGCCGAGGCGCACCTTGCCCCGGAACACGTAGTACGACCAGGCGGTGTACATGAGAATAATCGGAATGATCACCAGCGCTCCCACCAGCGCGAAGCCCTGGCTTTGCGCGGGCGCGGATGCGGTCCAGATGGACACGTCCGGCGGGATGATGGCGGGCCAGATGCTGATGCCCAGGCCGCTGTAGCCCAGGAACAGCAGCGCCAGCGACAGCACGAAGGGGCCGGCGTTGGGCATGCCCCTGACGCGGCGAATGAGATCGAAGCCGGCTATCGCAACCAGCAGCGGCACCGGCAGGAACCAGAACATGTTGGGCAGGCTGAACCAGCGCTGCGCGATCTGCGGCTGCGCCAGCGGCGTCCAGAGGCTGAGCGCGGCGATCACGGCCAGCAGCGCCAGCGTGAGCGGCCGCGCGATGTCGCACATGTGGCGGTGCAGGCGGCCTTCGGTCTTCATGATGAGCCAGGTGCAGCCCAGCAGCGCGTAGGCCACCACCAGCCCCGCGCCGGTAAACAGCGAGAAGGGGCTGATCCAGTCCCAGGCTCCGCCCTGGTAAGCGCGGTCCACGACCGGGATGCCTTCGATGTAGGCGCCCAGCGTCACGCCCTGGAAGAACGTGGCGCACACGGAGCCGAGGACAAAGGCGCGGTCCCACAGCGGGCGGTGGTGCTCGTCCGCCTTGAAGCGGAACTCGAACGCCACGCCGCGGAAGATCAGGCCCAGCAGCATGAACACCAGCGGCAGGTGCAGCGCGCTCAGGATCACCGAGTAGGCCAGCGGGAACGCGGCCATCAGGCCGGCGCCGCCCAGCACCAGCCAGGTTTCGTTGCCGTCCCACACGGGCGCCACGGTGTTGACCATGACGTCGCGCTCCTCGCGGTCGGAGATCAGCGGAAAGAGGATGCCGATGCCCAGATCGAAGCCATCCATGATTACGTACATCATCACGCCGAACAGGATGATGACGGCCCATACCAGTGCAAGGTCGATGCCCATGGCCTCAGACTCCTGAATGCTTGCGTTGCGCGGGCTCGATGCCCGCCAGGGTGGAGGCGGCCGACAGCGGCCGCGACGGCTGGCGCGGTTCGCCCGGACCGCCCGACAGCGGCGCATGGCCGGAGGCGGGGCTGGGGCCCATGCGGATCAGGCGCAGCATGTACGAGACGCCCGCGCCGAACACCAGCAGGTACACCACCACGAACAGCGCCAGCGTCAGCGTCAGTTCACCCAGACCGTGCGGGGTGGCCGCGTCGGCGGTGCGCATCACTCCGTACACCACCCAGGGCTGGCGGCCGATCTCGGTCACGTACCAGCCGGCCAGGATGGCGATCAGCCCGGACGGCCCCATCCACAGCGCGAAGCGGTGCAGCCAGCGCGATTCGTACAGCCGGCCGCGCCAGCGCGACCAGGCCGCCCAGATGGCCAGGGCGATCATCAGCATGCCCAGGCCCGCCATCACGCGGAACGACCAGAACACGGCCGTGGCGTTGGGCCGGTCTTCGGGCGGATAGGACTTCAGGCCGGGGAACTGGCCGTCCCAGCTGTGCGTGAGGATCAGGCTGCCCAGGCGCGGAATGTTCAGCGCGTAGCGCGTTTCCTCGCGCTCCATGTCGGGAATGCCGAACAGCGTCAGCGGCACGCCGGCGCCGGGTTCGTTTTCCCAATGGCCTTCGATGGCCGCGATCTTGGCGGGCTGGTGCTTCAGCGTGTTCAGGCCGTGGAAGTCGCCCACCACGGCTTGCAGCGGGGCCACCAGCAACAGCATGCTCATCGCCATCGCGAACATCTTCTTCACGGCCGGACTGCGGTCGCCGCGCAGCATGTGCCAGGCGCCGGAGGCGCCTACCATCAGCGCGGTCGCCAGGAAGGCGGCGATGCCCATGTGCGCCAGGCGGTAGGGGAAGGACGGATTGAAGATGACGGCCAGCCAGTCGGTGGGCACCACCCGGCCGTCCAGGATTTCGTAGCCCGCGGGCGTCTGCATCCAGCTGTTGGACGCCAGGATCCAGGTGGCCGACACCAGCGTGCCCAGCGCCACCATCACGGTCGAGAAAAAGTGCAGGCCCGGCCCCACGCGCGACCAGCCGAACAGCATCACGCCCAGGAAGCCGGCTTCAAGGAAGAAGGCGGTCAGCACTTCGTAGGCCAGCAGGGGCCCGGTCACGCTGCCGGCGAAATCGGAGAAGAAGCTCCAGTTGGTGCCGAACTGGTACGCCATCACCAGGCCGGACACCACGCCCATGCCGAAGTTGACGGCGAAGATCTTGGTCCAGAAATGGTAGAGGTCGCGGTAGACGGTGTTGCGCGTGCGCAGCCACAGGCCTTCGAGCACGGCGAGATAGCTGGCCAGGCCGATGGTGATGGCGGGAAAGATGATGTGAAAGGAGATGGTGAAGCCGAACTGTATTCGGGCAAGCAATAGCGCGTCGCTATCCATGGCGGTATTCCTGACTTCGTCGCCAGCGCGCTGCAACCATCACAAGACGGCCTGCGCTGACGGGTGTTTGAGCTACACCACGAAGTTAGAGCCGCGGGCGTTATCAGTACAGATTCAGAAAAGAATGAAAAAAGCGGATCAGTTTGGCCAGACTGATCCGCCTATGCACGGTTTTCATAGGGAAAGCCGCTGTGCTGAAGCCGGCTCTTTCGCTTTCAAGTTACAAAAAAAGCAGCACAGAGAGAGCGGGTGCGTCCCCTGATCCGCCAGGCCGGAACGCGCCCGCCAGGGCGGCGCGGGATGTTCACGACGCGCAGGAACGCGCGGCCTCGTCGATCAATCCGGCGACCTCGCCGGCGCGGGACGCGAGCGACGCGTGGCTGGCATCCAGGGTGATGGTCTTGCGCGTGTTCATGCGCGCGGCCATCCGTGTCTGGTTCTCGGGGGCGATCATGTGATCCTGGCTGGAGATCTGATACCAGGACGGTTTGCTGCGCCATGCGGGGACGGATACCGTCTGGCCAAAGGTGCTGGCCAGCGGCGCTTTCTGCGTGACGGCCATGACCAGGCCTTCGTCGGCGGACAGGTCCTGGCAGAAGCTCTCGTGGAACTTGTCCGGACGCAGCCACAGGTAGCCGTCGCTATCGGGCGCCAGATTGGGAGCGGCCGCCGGCAGGTGTTCCTGCGTGATGCCGCCGGGGCTTTCGCCCGCGTCCGGCGCGAAGGCGGCGATGTACACCAGGCCGGCCACATTGGGCTGATTGCCGGCTTCGCTGATGACGGCGCCGCCATACGAATGGCCCACCAGCAGCACAGGCCCCTTTTGTTGCGCGATCATCTTGCGCGTGCGTTCGGCGTCGTCGGCCAGGGACGTTAACGGCATCTCCACGGCGTGCAGGTCTTGATAGCCCTTGCGGGCCAGTTCAAGAATGACCCGGGTCCAGTGGGCGGCGCCGCCCCAGAAACCGTGGACAAGAATGATGCTGGGTTTGCTGCTCATGGTGCGGCTCCTTCCAGGGATGGAGCAACGATCATGCACTTGGCGAGCCGGCGCCGCCATCTTTTTTTGGACGCCGGCTTGCCTGGACGTGTTACAGCGGCCGGGGCGCCGGCGCCGGCGCGGCACGGCGCTGGGCGCGCTGGCTCAGCCACACGCTGGCGACCACGATCACCATGCCGGCGATCTGCGCGGCGCTCAGTTGCTGGCCCAGGATGCCCCAACCCAGCAGTACGGCGGTGATGGGACTGAGAAAGCCTAGCGAGGACACCACGGCAGGTTCCAGCCGCGCCACGCCGCGGAACCAGAGCACATAGGTCAGCGCCGCGCCGATAAGGCCCAGATAGGCGATACCGGCCATGTTCAGTACGGAGAGCGGCGGCAGGGCGGGTTCGGCCGCGAGCGCCAGCGGCACCAGCAGGATGCCGCCCGCCGTCAGCTGCCACGAGGTGAAGGTGAGCGCCGACACCGGCGGCTGCCAGCGGCGGCTGAGCACGGTGCCCAGCGCCATCGAGACCGCGCTGATCAGGCCGGCCGCGATGCCGACAGGGTCCAGCGCCGCCTTGGGCGTCAGCACCAGCAGCGCCACGCCGCCCAGGCCGCCCAGGGCCGCCAGCACCGACAGGCTACGCACCGGCGTGCCCAACAGGCTGCGCGCCAGCATGATCACCACCAGCGGCTGGATCGCGCCCAGCGTGGCGGCCACGCCGCCAGGCAAGCGGTACGACGCCACGAACAGCAGGGCCCAGAAGACGGAGAAGTTCAGCGCGCCCAGGATGAAGGCGCGCAGCCACCAGATGCCTTGCGGCAGCTGGCGCACGGCCAGCAGCAGCAGGATGCCGGCCGGCAGGGCGCGCAGCATGGCCACCGTCAGCGGGTAGTCCTGCGGCAGCATCAGGGTGGTGACGACATAGGTGCTGCCCCAGATGGCGGGCGCCAGGGCAGTCAGCAGCAGATCGGAACCGCGGTTCATGGTGTGCGCTCCGGCGGGGCTCAGGCGAGTTCGAGGACGTCGTTGACGGGGCGGCGCGGCTTTTGCGGCCAGTTGCCGTCTTGCGCGTAGCCCATGGCGACCAGCATGACCGGCACTTCTTCCTGGCGCAAGCCGAAGGCCTCGGCCACGCCCGGCGCGTCGAAGCCCGTCATGGGGCTGGCGGCCAGGCCCCGCGCCTGGCCCGCCAGCATCAGCGTCGAGGCGCCGAAGGTGGCGCTGCGCACAGCCTCGTCGCGGCGGGTCTGCGGAGAATCGGCATAGAGGCGGCTGGCGGCAGCCTCCCACGAGGGCACCATGGCCGCGGGCATGAAGCCGGCGTCCACCGAGGGCTGCAGGCGGTCGGCCATCCAGGCGGCCTGCGGCAGCACGCCCAGCACGATGAAAGTCACCGCGGCCTCGCTCACCTTGGGTTGGTTCCAGGCCAGCTCGCGCAGGCGGCGCTTGCCGTCCTGGCTGCGCACGGCGATGAAGCGCCAGTTCTGCAGGTTGAAGGCGGTGGGGGCGCGGGTGGCCCAGGAGATCAGGGTGTGGATGTCGTCGTCGTCCACGCCGCGGGCGGGGTCGAAGAAGTTGGCGGAAGTGCGTTGCGCGATGGCGTCGGTCAGGGCGTGGTTCATGGCTGCGTCCTTGGGATTTGCTGCGATTGCCGGCTCGCCACATGCGCGCCGGATCCATGTCCACAGGCTAATTGAATCGCGCCACGGCGATAATATCCAATTCAATGGCAATATCATTTACCAAGGGTGAATAATCCATGGATCATCTGACGGCGCTGAAGGTGTTCAGGCAGGTGGTGGAGCGAGGCGGCTTCGCGGCCGCGTCGCGGCGGATGGGCTTGTCGCCCGCCGCGGTCAGCAAGAACATCGCCGAGCTGGAAGCCCACCTGGCGGCGCGGCTGCTTAACCGCACCACCCGCCGCATGAGCCTGACCGAGGCCGGCGCGCGCTACTACGAGCAGGTGGCGCGCATCCTGGACGACCTGAACGAGGCGGAGCAATCGCTGGGGCCCTTGCAGCAGGCGCCGTCGGGCACCTTGCGGGTCAGTGCGCCCATGTCCCTGAGCCTGGTACGGCTGTCCGCCGCCATGCCGCGCTTCCTGGCTCGCTATCCGCAGGTGTCGCTGGACCTGAACCTGGAGGACCGCCGCATCGACATCGTCAAGGAAGGTTACGACCTGGCCATACGCGGCACCGACAGGCTGGAGGATTCCAGCCTGGTGGCGCGCAAGCTGATGACGCTGGACCATGTGCTCTGCGGCGCGCCGGCCTATTTCGAGCGCCACGGCGCGCCGGCCTCGCCCCTGGCGCTGCGCGGCATGGAGTGCGTGCAGTTCACCTTGTCCGGCCATGCGGCCGAATGGACCTTCAAGCGCGGGGAGCAGACCGAGCGCGTGCCGGTGCGGGGGCGCTACAAGGTCAGCTCCAGCCTGGCGGTGCGCGATGCCTTGCGCGCGGGCTTCGGCGTCAGCCTGGTGCCGCGCGTGTACGTGCAGCAGGACCTGGACAGCGGTGCGCTGCAGGCCGTGCTGGAGGACTGGACGCCGGACGAAACCTTCATCTACGCGGTGTATCCGTCGCGCCGCCACATGGTGGCCAAGGTGCGCGCCTTCGTGGACTTCCTGCTGGAAGAACTGGACGCGCCGCGGGAATAGGCCCGTGGCGCGTCCGTGCCGCGTCAGTACATGTGCTGTCCGCCGTTCATGGCGACATTGCTGCCTGTCATAAAGCCGGCGGCATCGCTGCAGATGAAGGCGACCAGCGCGCCGATCTCCTCCGGCCGGCCCAGCCGGCCCAGGGGAATCTGCGGCAGTATCTTTTCCTTCAGAACCTCTTCCGGCACGGCTTCGACCATGCGTGTCGCCAGGTAGCCGGGCGACACGGTGTTCACGGTCACGCCCTTCTTGGCCAGCTCCAGCGCCAGGGATTTGGTGAAGCCGTGTATGCCGGCCTTGGAGGCCGCGTAGTTGGTCTGGCCGAACGCGCCCTTGCTGCCATTGACGGACGAGATGTTGACGATGCGGCCCCAGCCGCGGTCGGCCATGGCGCCGCACAAAGGCTGCGTCATGTTGAACATGGAGTCCAGGTTGTTGCGCAGGACGTCGGTCCAGTTGTCGTAGCTCATCTTGCGCAGGCTGGCGTCGCGGGTGATGCCGGCATTGTTGACCAGGATGTCGATCTGGCGGCCGTCTTCCTCCAGGCGCCGGGCCAGCGCCTGGCAGGAGTCATAGTCCGCCACGTCCACCTTGTACATGGCGTAGCGTCGGCCCTGGGCCGCCTCCGCGTCCACCCAGGCGCGCGCGGCGTCCTCGCTGGAGTGGTAGGTGATGATGACCTGGTGGCCGGCATCATGCAGGGCGCGGGCGATGGCCTGACCCAGGCAGCCGGCGCCGCCGGTGACCAGCGCGCAGCGTTCAGCCGTCATGGTGGGCTCCCGGCTGGCTGGCGTCGCGCATGGCCGAGCAGGCGGTCGCCATCTGGCTGGACAGGGTTTTCCAGATCTGCGCCATGGGCGTGGCGTCCACGCCCATGGCGCCGCCGGTGGCCTGCTTCAGCCAGCCGGTCATGGCTTCGCTCATGCCGGCGGCCAGTGTGGCCTGTTCTTCGAGCAGCGCGTGCGTGATGGCCTGGCTGGCTTCAAGCTGGCATTGCCATTGCTTGCGCGTGATTTCGCCCAGCGCGGGAGCGATCTCCTGCCAATTGCCGGACTGTTGTAGCGGCGCCAGCGTGGAGAGGTATTTTTCGGCATTGTCGCCGGCCAGGCGGCGGCCCAGTTCGAGCCAGCGCTGCTGGCTTTCCTGGGCAAGCTGGGCCATGCGCTGGCAGTAGGCGGCATTGGCGCCGGCAAGGCCCTGAGGCGTGGAGGCAGTGGTCTTCTTCATCATCCGTCCTTTTAAGAGAGTGGTAAGGGGTAACGAATACACAGGCCTCAAGCCATCTGGCTGAGGGTCTTGCGAAAGCGCGCCAGGGAGAACGCGAACAGGACCGAACCTATCAGCGCCAGCGCGAGGAAGGGCTGCCATACGACGCTGATACCCGCGCCGCGGTAGAGAATGGCCTGGCCGAGTTCCACGAAGTGGGTGGTGGGGGCGGCCAGCATGATGTCCTGTACGAATTGCGGCATGCTTTCGCGCGGCGTCGTGCCGCCCGACAGCATTTGCAGGGGCAGCAGCACTAGTACCAGCAGCATGCCGAACTGGGGCATGCTGCGTGCAAGCGTGGCCATGAAAATGCCCATGGAGGTCGTAGCGAAGAGATGCAGCGCCGCGCCAACCAGGAACAGCGCCACGGACCCTTCGATAGGCACGTGCAGCAAGCCGCGTACCACGAAAGTCAACGATAGCCCAGCAGACGCCAAAACCACCAGCCCCATGGACCAGACCTTGGCGACCATGATTTCAGTGGGCGTCACCGGCATGACCAGCAGGTGCTCGATGGTGCCGTGCTCGCGCTCGCGGATCAGGGCTGCGCCGGTCAGGATGATGGAGAGCATGGTGACGTTGTTGATGATCTCCATCAGCGCGCCGAACCAGGCCTGGGTCAAATTGGGGTTGAAGCGCATGCGCACGGCCAGTTCCACCGGCAGTTCGGTGGGCGCGCGGTAGCGTTTGACGAATTCGTTGATTTCGTCGGTGATGATCTGCTGGATGTAGCTGCTGCCCGTGAATGCCTGGCTCATGCGCGTCGCGTCCACGTTGAGCTGGATCTCCGCGGGCCTGCCGGCCAGCACGTCGCGCTGGAAATTGGGCGGGATGTTGACCGAGAACGTGTAGCGCCCCGAGTCCATGCCGGCATCGGCCTGGGCAGAGGTCGTCAGGTCCGGCGGCGTGAAATGGGGCGGGTAGAAGGCCGAGGCAATGCGCGTGGACAAGGGCGAGACGTCCTCGTCGATCACCGCGATCGGGGCGTTGTGCAGCGTTTCCGGCACCGCCGTGGCGGCCGTGTAGATCATCAGCGTGAACGACACGAGGATCAGGATCAGCATCATCGGATCGCGCGCCAGGCTCCACAGCTCCTTCACGCCCAGGCGGTAAATGTTGGCCAGGTGCCGCATCTCAGGTCTCCTGTTTCTTCAGCAGCAGCGTCGAGGCGCCCAGGATGACGGGAATGGCGATCAGCAGCGGCCAGAACGAGCTTTGCAGGTTGGAGAAGTCCAGGGCCTTGCTGAAGACGCCACGGCTGATGGTCAGCATGTGCGTGGCCGGGTAGATCTGCCCGATCAGGCGTCCGGCGCCTTCCAGCGACGATACGGGGTTGAGCAGGCCGGCGAACTGCACCGCGGGCACCAGCGTGCCTATCATGGTGAAGAACAGCGCCGCGATCTGGCTGCGCGTGAAGGTGGAGGCCAGCAGCCCGATGGCGGTGGCCACTACGTTGTAGATCAGCGCGGCCGCCAGCAGGGTCGGGAAGCTGCCGGTGATGGGCACGCCGAACAGCGTCACGGCCAGCAGCGTCATCAGCAGGAAATTCAACATGGCCAGCGCCACGTAGGGCGCCTGCTTGCCCAGGAGGAACTCCAGCCGCGTCACCGGCGTGACGTACAGATTGATGATGGAACCCAGCTCCTTCTCGCGCACCACCGCCAGCGCGGTCAGCATCGCCGGCATCATCAGCAGCAGCAGCGGAATCACGGCGGGCACCATGGCGGGCAGGCTGCGCACGTCGGGGTTGTAGCGGAAGCGCGTCTCTATGCTGACCGGCAGGGTGGCGCTCGCGCCCAGCCGCTCGCGCGCCTGCTGCATCAGCCAGCCTTGATGCATGCCCAGTACGTAGCCGCGGATGGTCTCGGCGCGCTGCGGCATGGCGCCGTCGATCCACACTCCGATCTGCGCGCCGTTGCCGCGTTCAGCGTCGCGGGCGAAGCCCTGCGGGATCTCGATGGCCAGGGACAGCTCGCCGCTGCGCATGCGCGCATCCATCTCTTCGTAGCTGGAGATGGGCGGATGCTCGATGAAGTAGCGCGAGCCCGCGAGATTCAGGCTGTAGTTCTGGCTCAGGCCGGTCTGGTCGCGGTCCATGACCGCGTAGCGCAAGTCTTCCACGTCCAGGCTGATGCCAAAGCCGATCACGAACATCAGCAGTAGCGAACCCGCCAGCGCCAGCGTGGCGCGCACCGGATCGCGGCGCAGTTCCAGCGATTCGCGCCACATATAGCTCAGCATGCGCTGCAGGCTGAAGCCGCGATGGTCCGGCGTCTCGGCGCTCGCGGGCTCCATGGCGGGCGCGGCCTCGGCGGGCGCGTCTTCTGCCTTGGTGCCGGCGCCAGCATCGATCAGGTAGGCGATGAAGGCTTCTTCCAGCGTCCTTGCGCCGCGCATCCGCGTGATCTCGTCGGGCGAGGCGCTGACCAGCACCTTGCCCGCATGCATCAGCGACATGCGGTCGCAGCGCTGGGCCTCGTTCATGAAGTGCGTGGAGATGAAGATGGTGACCTGGTCCTGCCGCGCCAGCGCGATCAGCAGCCGCCAGAAATTGTCGCGTGCGACGGGATCCACGCCCGAGGTCGGTTCGTCCAGGATCAGCAGTTCGGGCTTGTGCACCATGGCCACGGCCAGCGACAGGCGCTGGCGCACGCCCATGGGCAGATTCTCGGGCAAGGTGTCCAGCACGTCGCCCAGGTCGAAGCGCCGCACCATCTCGTCCACGCGCGCGGGGATCTCGGCTTCCGGCACGTGGAACAGGCGCGCGTGCAGCACCAGGTTCTGCATCACGGTCAGTTCGCCGTACAGCGAAAACGCCTGCGACATATAGCCGACGCGGCGGCGGGTATCGATGTTGCGCGGATCGACCTCGGCGCCGAACAGCCAGGCCTGCCCCTCGCTGGCGGGCAACAGGCCCGTCAGCATTTTCATGGTGGTGGACTTGCCGCAGCCGTTGGATCCCAGGAAGCCGAAGATCTCGCCTTTGCGGATGCGGAAGTTGACATGGTCCACGGCGACGAAATCGCCGAAGCGCATGGTCAGGTCGCGCGCCTCGATGGCGATCTCTGCGTTTTCGTCGATGGCCAGCGGCACGATCTCCACCGGCTTGTGGCCGCGCCGCTTTTCCTCCGGCAGCAAGGAGATGAAGGCGGCTTCCAGCGAGTCCGCGCCGGTGCGCTGCTCCAGTTCGGCGGGCGTGCCGGTGGCCAGCACCCGGCCCTCGTCCATGGCGATCAGCCAGTCGAAGCGCTGTGCCTCATCCATGTAGGCCGTGGCCACGATGACGCTCATGCCGCTGCGTTCGCGGCGGATTTCGTTGATCAGGTCCCAGAACTGCGCGCGCGCCAGCGGATCCACGCCGGTGGTGGGCTCGTCCAGGATCAGCAGGTCGGGATCATGGATCAGGGCGCAGCACAGCCCCAGCTTCTGCTTCATGCCGCCCGACAGCTTGCCGGCGGGACGCGACAGGAAGGCCGACATGCCGGTGCTGCGCGTCAGGCTGTCGATGCGTCGGCGGCGTTCGGCCTCGTCATGGCCGAACAGCCGGCCGAAGAACTGCAGGTTCTCTTCGACGGAGAGCGTGGGATAGAGGTTCTTGCCCAGGCCCTGCGGCATGTAGGCGATTCGCGGGCACACGTCGTCGCGGTGGCGGCGGCTGGCCATGTCGCCGTCCAGCACGTCCACCTTGCCTTCCTGCACCGCGCGCGAACCTGCGATCAGGGCCAGCAGGCTGGACTTGCCCACGCCGTCGGGGCCGATCAGGCCCACCATGCGGCCGGCGGGGATGTCCAGGGTGATGCCGTCCAGCGCCACGGCCTTGCCATAGCGCAGACTGACGCCGGACAGCTTCACGACGGGCGCGGTGTCCGGGGCGGTCATCAGGGCACCTTGACTTCAAGGTTGGCGGGCCATTGGGCATCGGCGTCCAGCTTCAGCCAGGCCACGCCGGGCAGGCCGGTCTTGACCTGCTTCAGGTGTCGCTTAAGCAGTTCGGGGCTGATCTGCGCCTTGACGCGGAACATCAGCTTCTGCCGTTCGCTGGCCGTTTCCACCGTCTTCGGCGTGAATTGCGCGGTGCTGGCCACGAAGGACACCTTGGCGGGGATGACGTATTGCGGCGCGGCGTCGAGGATGATGCGCACGTCCTGGCCCAGCGCCACGCGGCCGGCCGCCTGCTCGGGCAGGAAGAAGGTCATGTAGACATCGGTCAGGTCCACCATGTTCAGCACCTTGCCGCCCGCGCCCAGCACTTCGCCCGGCTGCGCGACGCGGTACTGCACGCGGCCGTCGCGCGGCGCGCGCAGCTCGCTATCGGCGATGTCGGCTTCGATGCGGGCGATGGTGGCCTGCGCCGCGCTGACGGCGGATTGGGCGCCGATTTCGGCGGCGCGCGCGGCGTCGATGGCGGCCTGCGCGGCCTTGACCTGCGCGCGCGCGGCGTGCACCGAGGCTTGCGCGCTGCGCACGCGGGCGCGGTCGTCATCCAGTTCCTGGATCGACGACGCGCCTTCCTTGGACAGGGTTTCGGAGCGCGCCAGGCGGCGGCGCGCGGCATCCAGTTCGCTTTCGCGTTGCACGACCACCGCCTCCGCCGCCAGCTTGTCGCTTTCGCGCTGCGCGACCTGGGCGCTGGCGCTGGCCGCGCCGTTGACGGCTTGCTGGTGCTGGGCGCGGGCTTCCTCGCGCTGCGCTTGCAAGGTGTCGATCTGCATGCGCGCCAGCGGCTGGCCGGCGCTGACGAAATCGCCCTCCACGGCCAGCACGTCCTGCACGCGGCCGGCCAGCTTGGCGGCCACGTCGATCTCGGTGGCCTCGATGCGGCCGTTGCCGCTGATGAAGCCCGCGCCTGGACCGGTGTTGGACAGCAGCCGCCAGCCGTAATAGCCGCCAGCGGCGACCGCCAGGGCGATCAGGACAGGGACCAGTTTTCGGGTGGGCAGGCGCATCGGGGATCCTTGAGTCTGGGTTTATCGGGGGCTGGCGTCTTGCGCGCTGGCGGCGGGCGCCTCGGCGGGGACTTGCGTGCCGCCGCCCAGCGCCGCGTACAGCCGGACGCGGCTGGACAGCAGCGCGCGGCGGGTCTGCGCCAGCTTTTGCTGGGCGGCCAGCAGATCGCGCTGCGCGTCCAGCACTTCCAGGTAGGGAGAGGCGCCATGGTCATAGCGCAGCTGCGCCAGGCGCGCGCGCTCGGCCTGCGCGGCCACGGTGGCGCGCAGCACGTCCACCTGTTCGGCGAGCCAGTAGCGGGCCGATAGCGCATCGGACACGTCCTTGAACGCGGTCTGTATGGTCTGTTCGTAGGCGGCGACCGCCTGGTCGCGGCGCGCTTCGGTCAGGTCCAGGTTGGCCGAGCGGCGGCCGGCGTCGAAGATCGGCAGGTTGATGCTGGGCGCGAAGTTCCAGGCGCGGCTGCCGCCCGCGAACAGGCCGTCCAGCTCGCTGCTGGCGGTGCCGAACGCGCCGGTCAGGGTGATGCTGGGCAGGAAGGCGGCGCGGGCCGCGCCGATGTTGGCGTTGGCGGCCTTGAGCTGGTGTTCGGCTGCGACGATGTCGGGGCGGTTGACCAGCAGGTCCGAGGGCAGGCCGGCCGGCAATTCGCGCATGACGGCGCCATCGTCCAGGCGCGCGGGCAGCTTGGGCAGGTTGAGCGGCGCGCCGACCAGCAGCTCCAGCGCATGGGCCTGGGAGGCGCGGGTCTGTTCGAGGTCCGCGCCCAGCGCCTTGGCCTGCTGCCACAGCGTTTCCACCTGGGTCAGGTCCAGCTTGGATATTGCGCCTTCCTCGAAACGGCGGCGGAAGATGCGCAGCGATTCCTCGCGCGAGGCGATGGTCTCGCGCGTCAGCGTCAGGCGTTCGTCCAGTTCGCGCAGCGACAGGTAGCTGTCCGCCACTTCGGCGATCAGGCTGAGCGTGGCGGCTCGGGCGGCGGCGTCGGAGGCCAGGTAGTTCTGCAGCGCGGCATCCTTCAGGCTGCGCACGCGGCCCCAGAAGTCCAGTTCCCAGCTGGCCATGCCCAGGCCCACCTGATATTGGCTGGAGACCAGCGGTTGCCCGGTGAGGTTCAGGTCTCCCGGCACGCGGGAGCGGGAGCCGTCGGCTTGTGCGCCGATGGTGGGGAACTGGTCCGCGCGCTGGATGCCGTACAGGGCGCGCGCCTCTTCGACCCGCAGCAGGGCGCGGCGCAGGTCGCGGTTGTTGTCCATGGCGGTGGCGATCAGCGCTTGCAGCGCGGGATCGGGGAAGTAGGCGCGCCAGCTGATTTCGGCGGCCGCCGCTGCGGTCGCAGCCGAGGTTGCAACGCCTGGGGCCGGGGCCGTGTAGGCGGCGGGCACTGGCAGGGCGGGGCGGTCGTAGTCGGGCGCCATGGAAACGCAGCCGCCGGCCAGCAGCGCCAGCAGGGCTGCGGGTGCGAAGCGCGCGGCGATCGTGGCCGGAAACGGGCGGCGTGTCATGCGTAGTCTCTCCAGCGCGGGGGCCGGGCGCGTCCCTGGGCAAGGCGGGCTTGTGGCGCCGCGCCGGGGGCGGACCCGGTACCGGGTTCATGCTTGGATGTATTGTGCAGCGCGGCGGCTGAGCATTCCTTGATCAGAATCAAAGTAACGACTGACCGGTCGGTTTTTAATGGAATCCATACGCACAGGGAGTAGAAGGATGGGCATGCAGCGCCGTCGTCTTCCTCCGGCCGTGCGGGTCGGGCAGATCCTCGATGCCGCGCTGCAGGAGTTCTCGCAAGCAGGCTATGCCGGCGCCAGGATGGACGACATCGCGCTGCGGGCCGGGCTGTCCAAGGGCGGCCTCTATGCGCATTTCGACAGCAAGGAAGCGGTCTTCGAGGCCCTGCTGGCGCGCCACCTGAGCCCCTCGCGGCTGGACATCGAGGCTGTGGTGGATGGCGCGGGCTCGCCGCGCCATCTGGCGGAACGCATCGTCAACCATCTGCATGTCAGCCTGGGCAATCCGGCCATGATCAGCACCATGCGGCTGCTGCTGGCCGAGAGCGGCCGCGTGCCCCATCTGGCGGCGCGCTGGCGGCAGGAGACCGCGGACGCGCACCAGGCCGACATTGCGGCGCTGCTGGAACGCGCGCGGGCCCGCGGCCTGTGCGCCGATTGCGTGGCGCTGAAGCACCCCTGGCTGCTGCTCTCGCCCATCGTGCACACGCTGGTCATGTCGGTCCTGCTGGGACCGGACGAACGCATCGACTTGCCCGAGCGGCGCCAGGCGCACGTGGCGCTGATCTGCGAACTGCTGCGTCCGGCGCATGCCTGAAGGGGCCGGCAAAGGGTTTCTTGACGCTGCGGCCGGCTTGGTGTCCTATCCAGAGTGGTCGCGCCGCGGCCATGCACGATCTGGGCAGCGAGGTGACATGGCGACATCGGGAGTGACTAGCGACGCACCGGCCTGGCGTTATCTGCCAGTGGCTTTGGCATTGATCCTGCCCATCCTGGCCTGCGTCGGCTGGACCTGGCTGCAGGCCAACAGCGCGCAGCGGCTCGAAGGCGAAACTACCGCGCGCATCGTGCTCGCCCAGACCGAAAGCATCCTGACCCAATCCCATGACATGCTGGAGCGGGTGACGGAGCAGGCGGGCAAGCCCTGCGCCGAGGTGCTGCCCGCCCTGCAGCGCTGGGGCACGCTGAATCCGTATTTCCGCTCGCTGGTCCTGCTCAGGAAGGAGCAGGTGTATTGCTCGTCGGCGGTGGGGCCGGTCAGCGCCACGATCGATGATTTCAGCCGCTGGAACGTCGAGCTGTCGCCGGACCGCTGGCAGATGTCGGTGACGGGCACGCCGCTGGCGCCCGACCGTCCGGCCATCCTGCTGGGCAAGTCCAATGCGGAGGGCAACAGCGGCATGGTGGTGGTGGACGGCCGCTATGTGCAGGATCTGCTGAACGCGGTAGCCACCATGGACGACCTGCAGCTGGAGCTGATCGTCGGCGGGAAGGGCGCGCCGATACGCAGCGATTCCTGGGGCGGCGCGGCGGCGCGCGCGGTGGCGCTGCATCAGGAAAGCGCGGACGAGGACGATGGCGTGGCGTTGACCGTCAATGTCGTGGCGCCTCCGGAGAACCTGGTGCGCGCCTGGTCTCGCTCCATGGCGACGTACCTGCCGGTGGCGCTGCTGCTGGGCGTGATCCTGGCGCTGGGCACGCACCGGCTACAGGCCAGCAGGCGATCGTTCAGGGAGCAGTTGCGCCGCGCCATGCGGGCCGGCGAGTTCCTGGTCCATTACCAGCCGGTGTATTCGCAGGCCACGAGCCGCTGCGAGGGCGTGGAGGCGCTGATGCGCTGGGAGCGGCCGGGCATCGGGCCGGTGCGCCCGGATGTGTTCATCGCGCAAGCCGAGACGGACGGCATGATCATCGAACTGACCCAGCACCTGCTGCGGCTGATCGAACGCGACATGCGGACCTGGACCATGCCGCCGCACTTCCATATCGCCGTGAACATCGCGGCCGAACACTTGTCCAGCGCGGAACTGCTGCCCGACGTCCAGGCCTTCGCGGCGCAGGTCGCGGCAAGCCAGCCGCTGGTGGTGCTGGAGATCACCGAACGCAGCCTGATCACCGACAACGGCCAGGCGCGGCGCAATATCGACGCGCTGCGCGCCCAGGGCGTGCGCGTGGCCATCGACGACTTCGGCACGGGGCACTGTTCCCTGTCATACCTGCAGAAGTTTCCGGTGGACTACCTGAAGGTCGACCAGGGCTTCGTGCAGGCCATCGGGCCGGCCGGCGAAGAGGCGCCGGTGCTGGACGCCATCATCACGCTGGCGCACCGCCTGGGATTGTCGGTGGTGGCCGAGGGCGTGGAAACCGGATATCAGTTCGATTACCTGAAGGCGCGCGGCGTGGCGTTCATCCAGGGCTATCTGTTCGCGCGGCCCATGCCTTCGGCCGAGTTGCTGCGCTGGTATGCCGGGCACCAGCAGCCGGGCGCCGCGGCCTGGGCCGCGTAGCCACGCCGCTCAGGCGGTCTTGGCGTCCGGCTCGGCCTTGGCGAAGAACAGGTCGGTGATGCTCTTGCTGTCCAAGGGTTCGCCGTTGATGGCGCGGGTCAGCAGTTCGGCGCCCAGCAATTGCAGCGAGAACACCAGGTCGGGCCGCACGCGGCGGATCTTTTCCAGGTGCTTGCTGGTGTTGACCAGCGCCACGGTCTTGACGCCGTTCTCGCCGGTTGCTTCCTTGGCGGCCATCACAATGAAGGCGTTTTCGGCGTCGTCGGCGCGCAGCGCCAGCACGTAGCGCGCGCGGGTCACGCCCGCGTTGCGCAGCACTTCCACGCTGGACGGGTCGCCTTCGATCAGGTCCGTGGCTGCGGGGTATTCCTGCGGCGTGCCGGCGGGCACGATGACGGTGACTTCGTCGCCGCGGCGGCGCAGGCCGTCGTAGACGCTCAGGGCCAGGGGCGTCGCGCCCGCGATGATGATGTGGTTTTTGCGCATGGCGGTGGAGAACCTGCCTTTGACCAGCCGTTTCAGATTGCCGCCGATCACCGGTCCGGCGATCGCGCTGATGGAGGTGGCGAAGATGGTGATGCCCAGGATGATAATCGACGCGGTGAACAGCCGCGCGGTGCCGCTGTGCGGCGTGATGTCGCCATAGCCCACCGTGGACATGGACACGATGGAGAAGTAGAGCGCGGTGGTGATGTCGGTGATGGGCGGGTTGAATTCATCGCCCAGGTAGAGCGTGCCGAACACCGCGTAGATCAGCAGCGACAGCATGCTGACCAGGGCGAACAGCGAACCCGCCGTGACGCTGGCGCGGTCGAAGCGGCGCCAGTAGGCGATCAGCGCGACGATCAGGACCAGCGTGTAGATCCCCAGGCCGGCGCGGCCGCTGTCGCCCATGATGGCGAAGGTGCCGATGCCGATCAGCAGCACCAGCGAAAACGCCCAGGCGATGCGGGCCTTCAGGATCAGGCCCAGCGCGATGACCTGCAGCCCCACGCCGAGTACCAGGCGTGGTATCTCCAGGAGGCCGACCACGCGCATGACTTCCTGCCAGTTGTCGATGGCGAGCCAGAAGTCGTATTCGCGCGCGCGCACTTCGCGCAGCACCGGATGCATGAACGCATAGCCGTCCAGCGCCACCAGGATGGCCAGGCACCAGTTGGGCGGGAACAGCGCCAGCACCTTCCGGAGGCGGTGCGCGAAGGGAACGTGCAGTGTGGGCATGAGGTTAGTCGGGAACGGGTCCCAAGTCCTTTGCCGGCATTGTAGGCGGCAGCCGGAGCTATACCAGATATGTATGGAAGGCTATCAACAAAGAATTACTGCAAACCTGGCCGGCGTCCTAAACTTCCTTCATCACGCGGCTATTCATAAGGAACGCCGCTGATAAGGGCGGGACGCCCGCTGTTCTTCAAGCGGATGAATCGCCTGGCGTTGATCACGTTGCAGCTTGTGCAGGGACTAGAGACCCGGCTCAGGTTCACGGTCTGACCGTACGTGAGCAGTATGAGGCACGAATGTTGGAATCGCGTGATCCAGGTAGTAGGCATCAGTGCCGGCTGATGACTCCAGGTTCACGTGTTGTTTTAGCGCGGCGTCTTAACCTTTCGGGGCAGCGCCGCGTTTTTTTCGTCCGGCCGCCGGGCTCGCCAGGGCCAGGCTTCAAATTCAAGCCGACGCGTTCGCGTCCGCCGTTTCATGGCGCCAGTCATCCTGGGCCTCCGGCCGGCTTTCTTCCCCAGTCACCCGAAAATCCAGGTCCAGAGCGATGTCCGCCGCGAACATGTAGCCCCAGCCGTGCACGGCGCGGATCGGCAGTGTCATCTGGTGGGCCGTCGCCTTGCGCCGCAGGCGGCTGATCATGACGTCGACGAAACGGCGCCGCGTGATGCCGCCGTCGGCTTCGTCGGCGCCGTCAGGGTAGAAGGCGTCGCGGCTGATCTTGCGGTCGGGGGCGTTCACCAGCCGCGACAGGAAGTCGCGTTCGCCCGTGGTCAGGCCCAGGGCCCGGCCCGTGGGGCTGATCAGCGTCCAGCCCTTGTTCGCCAGGCGCCAGGTTTCCTGCGCGGGTTCATCCTGCGCGTGCCCGTCCGAGGCGGCCGCGTCGCTGCTGTCCAGGCCGACCGCGCGGCGCACCAGCGCCTGCAGCGCCGCGGCCAGCTCCAGCCCCGTGACGTCCGACGGCAGGCAGGCGTCCGCGCCGCAGAGCAGGGTGCGGATGCGGCTTTCGGCGTCGGTGAAGGTGGCGATGGCGACGATGCCCAGGCCGCGGTCCACCGCGCGCAGCCGGACGGCGGCGTTGTGGATGTCTGGCAGCGGCGCCTTCAGCACGACCAGGGGGCTGGGGCGGCGGGAGTATCTGTCGTAGACGTCGGCCAGGTCGTGGCAGCGGCGGACATTGAAACCCAGGTGGGAAAGGGCTTCGACGAGTCCGGCATGCCTGGCGTCGTCATGGCCCAGAAAGATGACATCCAGCGTGTTGTTCATTGATGCTTCCAATGGGGAGGCAGGGCATGGCTGCGGGGCCCGATGCCTAGCCGTGGCGGTGCGTGTCATGCCCCCCTCTCCCTGTGCTGCGCGCCGCGGCGCGCAAGCGCCGGACGGTGTTGTTCGGATGGGCGCGACGCCGGGCCCTTGCCCAGGTTTCATGCCGTCGCCGATGGCCGCCCATGCTTCGATGCTGCTTGGAAGTCACGCCCGTGTTTCATTTAAACACGGGCGTGTTTTTTTGTGAAGATACGTATCTCTAGTTTCTGACAGTAACAGAAAGCCTGGGTGCAGCGCCATGGAAACGCTTGAAATAGTGTTTGTTTTGTCATCATGGTCCGGCGCCGATTATGTATCGCCGATACATTATTTTCGATTTTTAATATTCGAAACGCCATAAACTTGCGCAGGTTTTCCTCCACGGCGCTACGATGCCGGCTTGGCTATGCAAGCCAATGATAGATATGGTTTTTTTGACGCCGCGCCAGGGGCGCGTCGAGACGCCCGCGCGGACCGGAGAGGCGCGCGGACAGCCGGTTGCCGCGATTTGCGGATTAGCCCGGGAATTGGGGGGCAATCCGTTTATTTGGCGCCAGTATTGAAATGCTTTAATCAAAAAATAAATTCTTATTAATGTCTCGGGTTGATCGATTGGACACGTTTAGCCATCGTCTGCGCAGCGCAAGAATGCTTCAGGGATGGACTCAAAAGGACTTGGCGGTCGCGAGCAACCTGTCGCAAAGCGCTATCGGCAACTACGAAAGCGGGCAACGCCGACGGCCGTCGAGCGATGCGCTGATCAAGCTGACGCGCGCGCTGAGCGTGAGCCCCATGTGGCTCAGCACCGGCGAAGGGCCGATGCTGAGCTCGGGGCCCGAAGCCGCCCAGGCCGGCGCGGATCGGCTGGCGCAGCCTGCGGCCTGGCCTTTCGAAACCATCTCCTATGCCACGTATGCCCGCCTGAGTTCCCAGGAAAAGCGGCAGATCGAGCACGTGCTGGCCGCCTACATCAAGGCGCGCGGCGAATAGAGCCGATAGGCTGCGCGGGCGCGGGCGCTGGCGCGCCCGTGGGCCGCCGCCTGGCGTCGGCAGCCGGCGTCTGTTCGCCGTCGTCGGAACGCAGGCGCCTGCGCAGCCGTTCCACCGGATCGGCGATGACGCTGTTGAGCAGGGCTGAAAATGCGATGGTGCTGGTGATCACCAGCGCCGAGAACAGCAGCGGCTGGTCCAGGTGCGCCTCTTCCAGCAGCCAGGTGAAGAACAGGATCACCAGCGAATGGCAGATGTAGATGGGATAGCTCAGTTCGCCTATCGCCTTGTCCAGGCGGTGGCGCGATTGGAACAGGAAGGCCAGCGGCAGCAGCGCCACGAACAGCAGCACGGCCAGGCCGTCACGCACGTTGTGGTTGATGGCGATCGAGAAATGCAGCAGACAGTAGACGGCCAATACGGCGGTGCCCAGCTCGGGCAGACGCTTGATCCGTTGCGTCCAGGCCTTGTAGCGCGGCAGCAGCACCTGGTGCGATAGCGAGCCGAGCAGGAACAGCGCCAGTTCCGTCGGAAAGAAGCGGTAGGTCCAGGGGTCGTTGGTGCCGATGCCTGCTGCGACCAGCACCGCGCGCAACGCCAGCGATGCCGCCAGCAGGACCAGCAGCCGCCGCGGCGAGCCCAGAATGAAGGGAGCCACCAGGTAGAAGCTCATCTCGACGCCCAGGGTCCAGGCCTGGGGCACCAGCAGGCCTTGATACAGCGGCACTTCGCTGTGCGCGAAGCTGCCGGTGAACGCCAGTGTGGAATTTTCGATGCCGAAGAACATCAACCAGTCCTGGCCGATGATGAAAATGTTCGACAGCACCAGGAACAGTTCCGCATTGAAGGGCAGGGCGTCGTAGATGCGGAAGAAGGCGCCGCCGCTCATGACGTGAGCGGCCAGCGTCAGCGCCGCAACGGCCAGGTAGATCGGGAACAGGCGCAGGAACCGGTTCGCATAGAACTTGCCCACCGCACCCTGGTAATGGTCGGTCGCGGTCAGCACATAGGAAATCAGGAAGCCCGAGATCACGTAGAAAAGCTGCACCGCCAGGCGGCCGCCTACCAGATGGTCGGCGTTGCCTCCGCCCAGATGGTCGAGCACGACTGACAATGCCAACAAGGTTCGTAGAAAGCCCATCGCTGTGTCTCCCGGATTGATCTTATTTTTGGCTTCCAGAGAAGCCGGACACCTGCGCCCGCGATACTTGCCGATCGGCTCCTTTTTCCTCGCGTTGTCCGGCGCGGCAGGGATTGCGATCTGCACTGATTCTGCGCGTCGACGACCGCCGCCGCCATGCGGCGTACGATGCAGCAGGCCATGCTATTGGCCTGTAGGGCAGGGGAGGCCGTGCTGCTTTTGGATACCGCTTATGGGCTGAGGACACGCGTGCCGCGCTCCCGGGCCGGTTACAGTCGGGATATGTGAATTGTTTGGAGTCCAGTACATGCCTATCCTCCTGTCCATGCCTCGCCGCCTGCTTTGCCTCAGCCTCCTGAGCGTGGCGTTGGCTGGTTGCGCCGGGTCGACCGGGGGCGCGCGCCCGCAAGGCGCCGCCGCGGCCAACGCTGCCAGCAGCGCCGATTCGCTGGCCCAGACCAGCTGGGAGCTGGTGCGCTGGACCCAGCCGGGCGGCGCGCTGCGCGACATTCCCCATGGCGACAACGGCGAGCCCGTGCGCCTGACCTTCCTGGCGCAGGGCAAGCAATACCGCGTCAATGGCTTTGCCGGCTGCAACCGCTACATGGGCACCTACAAGCTGGAAGGCGGCAAGCTCCACATCGATGCGCCAGCCGCCACGCGCATGGCCTGCGCCGCGCCGGAACGCGCGCGCCTGGAGGCGGACTACCTGCGCGGCCTGACCTCGATCGATACCTTCACGCTCGACAATGGCGGCGCGCCGCGGCACCTGACGTTCAATCTGCGCGGCGGGGACGTGCTGGAATTCGAGCGTCGCCAGGACCCGCCCACGCCGTAGCGCCTGGGCGTCAAAACGCGTTTCAAAGCGTGTTAAGCGGTGAAAAATGGTGCCGGGCCCGGCCTACAATGGCGCGGTCCGGCCCGGCGGCATATTGCGGGCGCGGCAGTCCTTGATTGTCCCGGGAGATCCTCATGTCCATATCCTCGTCCCTGCGCTGGCTGGCGCCTTGCCTGTTGTCCATCGGCCTTGCCGCCTGCTCTTCGCCGCCGCAGCGCGCCGCGGACGGGCAGGATCCCCGTTTCCAGCCCGCCTCCGCCTCCGACATGCTGGCGCAGACCAGTTGGGATTTGGCGCGCTGGACGCTGCCGGGCGGCGCTTTGCGCTCGATCCCGCACCCGTCGACCAATTCGCGCCCGCTCACGGTCAGCTTCGTCCATGACCAGGGCCGCCCGCGCATTTCGGGCTTTGCGGGCTGCAACCAGTACAACGGCGCCTACACCGTCGCCAACGGCCTGCTGATCGTGCAGGGGCATCCGGCCTCGACCCGGATGGCCTGCGCCTCGCAGAACATGCAGCTGGAACAGGATTTCCTGGCTGCCCTGACGAGCATCACGGCCAGCTCGGTGGACAACCCCAATAATCCCCAGCGCATGAGCTGGGTCCTCAGCTCGGGCGACAAGCTGGACTTCGGCCGCCGCGCCGATCCCATCGCCGGCGGCCAACAGGGCCCCTCCAAGCTGGTCTACGTGAATTCGGAGCGCGTGCCCTGCACCTCGGGCGCGGGCCGCGGCATGTGCTACCAGGTGCGCGACAGCGCGGCGCAGCCCTGGCAGCTTTGGTACGGCGACATCACCGGCTTCAACTTCCAGCCCGGCGTGCGCTACCGGCTGCGCGTGGTCGAAGTGCAGAACCCGAATCCGCCGGCCGACGCGTCGACGGTGCAATGGGTGCTGGACGCGGTGGTCGAACAGGAAATCGTCAATCGTTGAGCGGGATCAAGCGCGGCGGGGGGCGGGTAAAACCGCCCAGCGATTACTATTACGCCTTTCGCCGCCCGCTTTTTTCCGCTTTTCCATGACTGCCGTCGTCAATATCGCCGCTTACAAATTCGTTTCGCTGGACTCCCTGCCGGAACTGCGCGCCCGCCTTCTGGATGAGGCCGGCCAGGCCGCGCTCAAGGGCACCATCCTGTTGGCCGAAGAGGGCATCAACCTGTTTCTGGCGGGTTCGGCGGATGGCATCGATGCCTTCCTGCGCGCGCTGCGCGCGGATCCGCGCTTCGCTGATTTGGAAGTGAAGTTCAGCCACAGCGACACGGTGCCGTTCCGCAAGCTCCTGGTGAAGATCAAGCGCGAGATCATTCGCATGGACCACCCGGCGATCCGGCCCGAGGCGGGCCGCGCGCCCGGCGTGGACGCGCAGACGCTGGCGCGCTGGTTGGAGCAGGGCGTGGACGACGCGGGGCGGCCCGTAGTCATGCTGGACACGCGCAACGCCTTCGAGGTCGATGAAGGTACCTTCAGGAACGCCATCGACTGGCGCATCGAACGCTTCACGCAATTCCCCGCGGCGGTGCAGGCGCATCGCGCCGAGCTCGAAGGCAAGACCGTGGTCAGCTTCTGCACCGGCGGCATCCGCTGCGAGAAGGCCGCCATCTACATGAACGAGGCCGGCATCGAGAACGTCTACCAGCTCGACGGCGGCATTCTCAAGTATTTCGAGGAAACCTGCGGCCCGGGCTACGACGGCAAGTGCTTCGTGTTCGACGAGCGCATTTCGCTGGATCCGGGGCTGGCGCCCAGCAAGGCCTGATGCCTGGCCTGCAATAAAAAAAGCCCGCCGGTCGGCGGGCTTTTTTTGCATGTTGCGGGCTTGCGGAATCAGCGCACGCGCATGCCGGGCTTGGCGCCGGGGAACGGCTCCAGCACGTAGATGCCGGCGTCCACGGACTCGTCCGCATGGCTGGCGGCCAGCACCATGCCTTCGGATACGCCGAACTTCAT
The DNA here is from genome assembly GCF_903652925.1 of Achromobacter anxifer. Lineage (GTDB taxonomy): Bacteria > Pseudomonadota > Gammaproteobacteria > Burkholderiales > Burkholderiaceae_B > Achromobacter > Achromobacter anxifer. The sequence goes on from NZ_CAHLAR010000001.1 coordinate 765,847, forward strand.
CTTGCGCGGGGCCAGATTGGCCACCAGGACGGTCAGCTTGCCGATCAGGTCTTCCGGCTTGTAGGCCGACTTGATGCCCGAGAACACGTTGCGGTGGCGGCCTTCGCCCGCGTCCAGCGTCAGGCGCAGCAGCTTGGTCGAGCCTTCCACGTGTTCGCAGTTGACGATCTGCGCGATGCGCAGGTCGACGCGCGCGAAGTCGTCGATGGAGATGGTCTCGGCGATGGGCTCGCCGCCGGGCACCACCACGGGGGCGGCGGGCGGCTCGAACAGGTCTTCCAGCATCTGCGGTTCGACGCGCTGCATCAGGTGCTTGAACGGCGCCACGCGCTGCGGCAGCACCGCGGCGTCGGCCCAGGTGAACGGCGCCTGCGCGCCGAACAATTCGAGCGCCACGCGTTCCGACAGGGCCGGCAGCACCGGCGCCAGCATCACGGACAGCGCCTTGAAGCCGGCCAGCGAGCGCGAGCAGATGTCCTGCAGGGCGGCCTTCTGCGCGTCATCGGCCGTGGCGATGCCCTTGGCCAGCACCCAGGGCTGGGCCGTGTCGAACGCCTGGTTGATGCGGTCGGCGTAGGCCATGATTTCGCGGATGGCGCGGTTGTATTCGCGCGCTTCGAAGGCGGCGCGGATCGATTCCGCCTGTTCGGCGTACTCCGCGGCCAGCGCCGCGGTGTCGCCCGAATAGCCGAGGACGCCGTCGAAATGCTTGGTGATGAAGCTGGCGGCGCGACTGGCGATGTTGACGTACTTGCCGATCAGGTCGCTGTTGACGCGGGCGATGAAGTCCTCGGGGTTGAAGTCCATGTCTTCGACCCGGGCGTTCAGCTTGGCGGCGATGTAGTAGCGCATCCATTCGGCGTTCATGCCGAGTTCCAGGTAGCGCAGCGGCGAAATGCCGGTGCCGCGGCTCTTGGACATCTTTTCGCCGCTGACGGTGATGAAACCGTGCACATTGACCGCGTCCGGCGTCTTGCGGCCGGCGAACTTCAGCATCGCGGGCCAGAACAGCGCGTGGAAGTACACGATGTCCTTGCCGATGAAGTGGACCTGTTCGGTGGGGCCGGCGGGGTCCAGCAGCTTGTCGAAATCCAGGCCCTTGACGGCGCAATACGACTTCAGCGAGGCCAGGTAGCCCACCGGCGCGTCCAGCCAGACGTAGAAGTACTTGCCCGGCGCGTCCGGGATCTCGATGCCGAAGTAGGGCGCGTCGCGGGAAATATCCCAGTCGCCCAGCTTGGCCTCGCCGTCATCCGAACCCAGCCATTCGCGCGTCTTGGCCAGCATTTCGGGCTGCAGGTGCTTGCCGCCGGCGGCGTTGCTGCCGGTGGTCCATTGCTGCAGGAATTCCACGCAGCGCGGGTCCGACAGCTTGAAGAAGAAGTGGTCCGAGGACTTCAGCACCGGGGTGGCGCCGGTCAGGGCCGAGTACGGATTGATGAGGTCGGTGGGCGCGTAGACCGCGCCGCAGACCTCGCAGGAATCGCCGTACTGGTCCTTGGCGTGGCACTTGGGGCATTCGCCCTTGATGTAGCGGTCGGCCAGGAACATGCCCTTGACCGGATCGTAGAACTGCTCGATGGAGCGGGTTTCGATCAGGTCCTGGGCCTTGAGCGCGCGGTAGATGTCCTGCGACAGCGCGACGTTCTCGGCGGAATCGGTGGAGTGCCAGTGGTCGAAGCGGATGTGGAAGCCGTTCAGGTACTGCGGGCGCTCGGCGGCGTAGCGGGCCACCAGGGCCTGCGGCGTGATGCCTTCCTTTTCCGCCTTCAGCATGATGGGCGCGCCGTGCGCGTCGTCCGCACCCACGAAGTGCACCGTGTGGCCCGCCATTCGCATCGAACGAACCCAGATATCGGCCTGGATGTACTCCATGATGTGGCCGATGTGGAAAGATCCGTTGGCGTAGGGCAGCGCAGTGGTGACAAAAAGGGTGCGAGACATGGTTGTCGGTCGAGGTTGAGGGAAAAAGGGGTAGGCCGGCCATTTTAGGGCAAGCGCCGGGACTTGCCCGGCGGCGGTCCGTCAATGACTCAACCCGCCCTTCGCGGCTGGCGAATCAGGCGGGTTGCGGTAGTGGGCGCCAGTCAGGGCGCCGGAAAGGGCGCGGAGGCGGCGGTCCGGGGGTTCAGGCCCGCGGATGCAGCGGCCCATGGCCCGCCCGCGCCGGCAGGCGCGGGCATGGCGGCATGCCGTCAGCGGATCTCGCGGGCTTCGACGTCGATCACATCGCCGCGCGGCTGCGTGGCGAAGGGCGCGGAGGCGGACTGGAACGGTCCCGGGCGGGCGCCTTGGCGCTGGCTCCAATAGGCGCGCACGCCGAAAGGCTTGCCGCGCACTTTGGCGACCACGTACAGGATCGCCACGGCGATCGCCGTGGAAAGCATGAACACCAGCGCCATCGCCATGCCGATCAGGGCCAGGGCGGCGAATAGGACGGCACGAAAGAAGCGGATAAGTGTGTTGGTCATGAGGATCGGATGCAAAACGCAGCGAAAGGTTCCCGGCTATCCGCTATCCTTTAGGGGATGGCGGCCCGCAGAAGCCGCGCTGCCTACGGAACCATAGTGACATGAGTATAACGATAGAACAAATTCGCGCCGCGCTGCGCGCCGCGCAGGACCCGAATACCGGTATGGATTTGGGTGTTTCTGTAAAAGATCGTGACATCAAGCTGGACGGCGGCCGCGTGGCGCTGTCGCTGGAACTGGGCTATCCCGCGGACGCCGCGCGCGCGCAGGTCCGGGACATCGCCGTGGCGGCATTGGCCGCCGCCGGCATCGCCGGCGCCCAGGTCGACGTGACCTGGAAGGTCGCCGCCCATGCGGTGCAGAAGGGCCTGAAGCCGCTGCCCAACGTGCGCAACATTATTGCAGTGGCCTCCGGCAAGGGCGGCGTGGGCAAAAGCACCACCGCCGTCAACCTGGCCCTGGCCCTGGCGGCCGAGGGCGCCAAGGTGGGCGTGCTGGACGCGGACATCTACGGCCCCAGCGTGCCGACCATGCTGGGCATTTCGGGCCGTCCCGAAAGCCTGGACAACAAGAGCATGGAGCCCCTCACGGGCCACGGCCTGCAGGCCAACTCCATCGGTTTCCTGATCGACGCCGATTCGCCCGCCATCTGGCGCGGCCCCATGGTGACGCAGGCCCTGGAGCAACTGCTGCGTCAGACCAACTGGCGCGACCTCGATTACCTGATCGTCGACATGCCCCCGGGCACCGGCGACGTGGCCCTGACGCTGGCGCAGAAGGTGCCGGTGGTGGGCGCCGTCATCGTCACCACGCCGCAGGACGTGGCGCTGCTGGACGCGCGCAAGGGCTTGCGCATGTTCCAGAAGGTCGACGTGCCGATCCTGGGCGTGGTCGAGAACATGGCGATCCACATCTGCTCGCAATGCGGGCACGCCGAGCACATCTTCGGCGAGGGCGGCGGGCAGCGCATGGCCGAGCAATACCACACGCCCTGGCTGGGCAGCCTGCCGCTGACCCTGGCGATCCGCGAACAGACCGACGCCGGTTCGCCGACCGTGGTGTCGGATCCGGGCAGCGAAGCCGCGGGCCTGTACCGCGGCATCGCGCGCAAGCTGGCGGCGGGCATTGCGGCGCTTCCCCGCGACATGGCCGGAAAATTCCCGTCCATCGTCGTGCAGCAGCCGACCTGACGCATGCGGTGGGCAGCCCGCGCCTTCTTGGCAGGACTTTTTGTGATGACGGGCGAGGCCATGGCCAAGCGTCCGGAAATCATCGTGGACCCCGGCGGCGTGCCGCCGGCGGCATTGCAGGCGATCACCGAGGCCGTCGACGCGATCGCGCGGCTGGCCGAGGACCAGGACGGCGGTGAAATCAACCGCCTGCGCCGGCGCGCGCGCGACGCGACGCTGGCGGCCCTGGCGACCCAGGGCTATTTTTCACCCACGGTGAAGCTCGAAGCCGGCACCGATATCGGCGGCGAGACCTGGGACATCAGCATCGTTTCCGGCAAGCGCACCACCGTCACGTCGGTGGACCTGAATTTCACCGGCCGCATCACCCGGCCCGAGTTCGCTCCACGGGTACAGAAGCTGCGCGACGACTGGCTGCTCAAGACGGGCCAGCCCTTCATCAACGCCGACTGGAACAAGGCCAAGGCCAACCTGCTGGACGAGATTTCCTCGCGCGACTTCATGCTGGCGCGCATGACGGCCTCGCAGGCCGAGATCGAGGCCGATTCGGCCACTGCCGCGCTGCGCGTCACCATAGACAGCGGCCCCCAGGTGCGCATGGGCGAACTCAACACCGAAGGCCTCAAGCGGGTGCCCGAGAAACTGGTCGAGCGCTACGTGCGCTATTCGCCGGGCGCCGCGTATGACCAGAACCGGCTGGACACCTGGCAGCAGGACCTGCAATCCACCGCCTTCTTCCGTGGCGCGTTCGTGTCGCTGGAGCAGCCCGGCGGCGCGCAGCAGCAGACGCCGGCGCCCAACGCCGACCGCGCGCGGGCGCCGGGATCGACCGACCTGGCGGCATCGACGCCGGCGGGCGACCCCTCCGTGTCCGGCGCCATGCCGCCTCCGCCTCCCGTCTATGACTCCAATGGCGAGGTGACCTTGCCCGTGCAGGTGCGGGTGGTCGAAGCCCCGCCCAAGCGCTTCACGGGTTCGATCGGCGTGGACGACGAGGCTGGCGTGCGCCTGGAGTCGCTGTACCGGCAGAACGTGGTGTTCGGCCAGCCGCTGACCCTGGAAACCGGCTTCAGCGTGGACCGCCTGCAGCAGCGCGTCTACGCCGATTTCCTGCTGCCGCCGAACGAGCGCGGCTACAAGGATTCCTTCGGCGCCCTGTACGACCATTCCGACATCCAGGGCCTGGAGGTGACGCGTTACGCCCTGGGCGCGACGCGCCTGCAGGAGCGCAAGGGCGCGGGCGACAGCCGGGTCGAATACGAAACCCGCTGGGGCCTGCTGCTGGCGCAGGACCACGTGAAGATCGACGGCGGCGACGAGTACACGCTGCCGACCCTGACCGCGACGGCCGAATGGCTGCGGCGCGACGTGGACAACAAATACGACCCGCGCGAGGGCAACCTGATCGCGGTGGGCGGCGGCGTGGGCGTGACGCTGGATACCGGCGAACCCTATACCCGCGCGCGGCTGCGGGCCCAGAAATGGTGGCCCATCGGCAAGCTGGACGTCCTGACCGTGCGCGGCGAGGTCGGCCGGGTGTGGTCAAACAGCAAGGTGCGGGTGCCGGACGATTTCGGTTTCCGCACGGGCGGCGCGCGCTCGATCCGGGGCTACAAGTACCAGAGCATAGGCGTGCAGCAGAACGACGCCGTGGTGGGCGCGCCCACGCTGCTGGTCGGCAGCATCGAATACGACCACTATTTCAATGAGCGCTGGGGCATGGGCGTGTTCGTGGACGCGGGCGATGCGGCGCAGTCGTTCGGCGACATGTCGATGGCCGTGGGCTACGGCGTCGGCGCGCGCGTGCGCACCCCCGCCGGCCCGCTGTTCCTGGACCTCGCCTACGGCCAGCGCGAACGCGATCTGCGCCTGCATTTTTCCTTGGGGATCGCGTTTTGAAGGGCTTGCGCAAATTCCTGCGCCAGGTGCTGGTGTGGTGGTTGCCCGGATTGGCCATGCTGGCGGTGCTGGCTGGCGGCTTCCTGTTCTGGCTGGTGGGTTCGCAGAACGGCACGCGGCTGCTGCTGACCACGGCCGCCCAGCAACTGAACGGCCAGGCGCTTGACGTGCAGGGTTCGCTGCTGCGCGGCGTTTCGGTGGGCAAGCTGGACCTGGACGTGGGCGGAACCCGCATCGACGTCACCGATCTGCGCCTGGACGTGCATTGGCGCGCCCTGGGCGACCGCCTGCTGCACGTGCGCGAGGTGTCGGCGGGGACGGTGCACGTCGGGCTGACCTCGACGCCCGAGACCGTGCCAGCCGAAGACAGCGGCGAGCCGTTCTCGCTGCCCGAGCTGCCGGTGGACATCGCCGTGGACAAGGTGGCGCTGGGTGATTTCCAGCTGGAGCAGGACGGCCAGCCTCTGCCCGTGACCTTGGGCAACCTGGACGCAACCTTCGCCGCCGGCAAGCAGGGCGCGCAGCTGCGCATTGCCAGCCTGCGCGTCGGGCATGAAGTGGGGCAGGCGGATGTGTCCGGCCAGGCCGAACTGCAGGGCATGGCCGATCCCTGGCCGTTCACCGCGCGCCTGGACGTGACCGCCCAGGGCGCCGGCCCGGATTCGCCGCTGTGCGAGGCCGACAAGCTCAGCGGCGTGTTCGATGCGCAGCAGGGCGGCGGCAAGAAGGCGGATCCTAAGGCCGGCGCGAAGGCCGATGCCAAGGCTGATCCGAAGGGCGACGCCAAGGGAAATCCCAAGGCCGACCCCAAGCTTGCCGCCAAGGCCGATCCCAAGCGCGACCCCAACGCCAAGGATGCCGAGCCGGCGCTACCGCCCGAGCCGCCCCGGCCCGCGTGCCAGGTGGTGCTGCGCGCGGACGCCGCCGGTTCCCTGGACGGGATCCAGGCCAAGCTGGACGGCGAGGGCTCCGGCATGCGGTTGGATCTGAGCGCCGACCTGGCACCGCGCACGGCGCTGGTCCTGCGCAGCGCCCGGGCGCAGGCCCAATTGCCGGACAAATCGACCCTGTCCGCCCAGCTCGACCTGCAATCCGATGGCGCGCAAGGCACCGGCCGCGACCGCATCTCCGGCACGGTAAGCGCCCAGCGCCTGGACCTGGCGCCCTGGCTGGGCAGGGACATTCCGCCCGCCGTGCTGACGGTGCGTGGCGACGTGCAGGCCGATATCGAGAACCTGAGCCAGCTGCGCCATGCCGCGGTCGACCTGCGCTTCGAGGAAGGCACGCGCTGGAACAAGCAGCCGCTGACGGGCTCGCTCAAGGCCCAGGTGGATATCGCGGCGGTGGGAAATGCCGCGCAGGCCGATTCCGCGACGTCAGCTGCCGCTACGCCCTCGGGCGCTGCTTCGGCCGTGGCCGCTCCGGCCTCAGCGGCTCCAGCCTCCGCCGCTTCAGCCTCCGCTGCTTCGACCTCCGCCGCTTCAACCCCCGCCGCTCCGGGCGCGGCCGAGCCCGAGACCGATCCCTTGGCCGGGCTGCGCATCCACGGCCTGGCGGTGGACCTGAAGCTGGGCCGCAACCGGATCCAGGCCACGGGCGAGCTGGACGCCAAGGACGGCGCGCTGTCGCTGGATGCCCAGGCGCCTCAGTTGGACGCGTTCTGGCCGGGCATTCCCGGCGGCGCGGAACTCAAGGGCAAGTTGACCGGCACGCTGGCCGGGCACCGCGGCGAACTGGCGGCCGGCTACACGCCGGCCAAGCCGCGCCCCGGCGTGCTGGGAGAGGCTCCCGCCAAGGCCAACATCGCTTTCGCCGGCTCCTGGGGCAAGGGGCCGGCCGGCACGCCAGACGCGGCCCTGACGGGATGGCGCGGCACTTTCTCCCGGCTGACGGCCGATACGGCGGGCTTCACCGTGGCGGCGGACCGGCCGGTCACCTTGGCCTTCCTGCCTGGCGCCGTGGAGCCCCAATGGCAATGGCAGGTGGGGCAGACCGCCCTGAGCCTGACCCTGCCCGGCAAGGAGCGCGTGATCCTGGCGCACCGGGGTTCACGGGGGGGCGGCAAGCGCTGGGAAACCGCGGGCCAGGCCGACAACCTGGTGATCACGGCCGCCATGGCCCGCCAGGTGATAGGCGCGGTCGATCCCGAGGCCGCGGCCAAACTGGGCAAGCGGCCCGCCCGCGTGAACGCCATGATTCCCGAAGGCCAGCGCCGCATCGCGCTGGACGTGCTGTGGGACCTGAAATTCGACGGCCGGCTGGCCGGCCGCGCGCGCATCGCGCGCCGCGAAGGCGATCTGCTGATTCCTGGCGACCCGCCGATTCCGCTGGGCCTGAAGGCGCTGGTGCTGGACCTGACCGCCACGCCGACTGCCGCCAACGCCAGCCGACTGGACGCCAAGGTGAACCTGGCGACCGACAAGATGGGCCTCATCAACGGCACCGGCAGTGCGGTGCTGCTGGTGGACGCCAAGGGAGGCATGGGGCTGGACCCGCGCCAGCCGCTGCGCGCCAAGCTGGACGCCGACATCGCCGACCTGGCCTGGGTCGGCCTGTTCGTGGGCGATTCGATGGAGGTCGGCGGCACGGTCAAGGCCAATCTGGAAGCGCAAGGCACGCTGGCTGGCAAATGGTCTGCCAGCGGCAACATCCGCGGCGACAAGCTGCGCGTGGTGCGCATCGACGACGGCGTGCGCCTGATCGACGGCACCCTGGCCGCGCGCCTGGACGGCGACCGGCTGGTGCTGGACAGCCTGCGTTTCCCGGCTTCGCTGCGGGTGATGCCCGCCGAGTGGCGCACCAAGGAATGGATCACCACCAATCCCGAGGCCAAGGGCGGCTACGCCGAGGCCAAGGGACAGTGGAATTTCATCGACGGCGGCGGCGACATCAAGCTGACCCTGTACCGCTTCCCGGCGCTGCAGCGCTCGGACCGCTATGCCATGGTGTCGGGCGTCATCGACCTGAAGGCCGCCATGCCGCGCATCGACATCGTGGGTGACCTGAAGGCGGACGCGGGCTGGTTCAGCCTGGAGATCCTGCAGGGCGTGCCGTCGCTGGACGACGACGTCAAGGTGCGCCGGCCCGGCGACGACCCGGGCACTGTGTCCACGCCGCTACAGACCAGCATGAACCTGAAGTTCGACATGGGGCCGCGCTTCTACATCACCGGCATGGGGCTGGACGCCGGCCTGCTGGGCTCCATCCAGATCATGCTGAACGACGGGCGGCTGACCGGCGTGGGCGCGCTGCGCACCCGCGGCGGCGGCATCGAGGCCTACGGCCAGAAGCTGCGGCTGAGCCGCGGCACGCTGACCTTCCAAGGGCGCCTGGACAACCCGCTGCTGGATATCGAGGCCCTGCGCACGGGCGAACAGGTCGAGGCGGGCGTGAAGGTGGTCGGCACGGCGCAACGGCCGCGCATCGACCTGGTGTCCTATCCGGACGTCAGCGACGTGGAAAAGCTGTCCTGGCTGTTGCTGGGGCGGGGGCCGGACGAAAGCGGCGGCGACGCCGCGCTGCTGATGTCGGTGGGCACGGCGCTGCTGGGCGGCGGCCAGCCGTTCTACAAGCAATTCGGGCTGGACGACGTCAGCATCAAGACGGGCAACATCGGCAGCTCCGGCAGCATCCTGCCGGACCGCACGGTGGCCGGCGACGTCAACCGGGATAGCGACAGCCAGTTGGCCACGCAATTCCTGGTGGCGAGCAAGACCTTCGCCAACGGCATCACCCTGAGCGTCGAACAGGCGCTGGCGGGCAGCGACACCGTGGGCCGGGCCAGCTACCGGCTGGCGCGCGGCCTGTCGGTGGACCTGAAGGGCGGGGCGGTCAACGGCATCGCGCTGGTCTACCGGACCTTCTGGGGGAACTGAGGCCAAGCCGGGCGGAGCCGTTCCGCCCGGCGCGCCGGCGGGGCGACCGCGCTCGGGATAAAATGGCGTCCATTCCATTCCCTAGCACCATTCCCACCATGAGCATCAAGAGCGACCGCTGGATCCGCCGCCAGGCCGAAGCCGGCATGATCGAACCCTTCGAAGCAGGGCAGGTCCGCACAGCCAATGGCGGGCGCATCGTCAGCTACGGCACCAGCAGCTACGGTTACGACGTGCGCTGCGCCGATGAATTCAAGATCTTCACGAACATCAATTCCACCATCGTCGACCCCAAGAATTTCGACGAAGGCTCGTTCGTGGACTTCAAGGGCGACGTCTGCATCATCCCGCCCAATTCCTTCGCGCTGGCCCGCACGGTCGAGTACTTCCGCATTCCGCGCAGCGTCCTGACCGTCTGCCTGGGCAAGAGCACGTACGCGCGCTGCGGCATCATCGTCAACGTCACGCCGCTGGAACCCGAATGGGAAGGCCACGTGACGCTGGAATTCTCGAACACCACGCCGCTGCCGGCAAAGATCTACGCGGGCGAAGGCTGCGCGCAGATGCTGTTCCTGGAAAGCGACGAAGTCTGCGAAACCTCTTACCGCGACCGTGGCGGCAAGTACCAGGGCCAGCGCGGCGTGACGCTGCCGCGCACCTGAAGTCTCAGTCCGCCGGCGGCGGTGCGGGGCGCAGGTAGTCGATGTCCCATTCGCTTTCGCCGGTCTGGACGAATCCGTGGCGGCGGTAGAAGCGGTTCGAATCGCTGCCGCGCAGGGCGCCCAGGCGCACCGGCAGGCCCTGGCGGTCCGCCTCCTGCAGGATCATCCGCATGACCTGGCCGCCCAGTCCCGCGCCCTGCGCAGCGGGACGGATGTACAGGTGATCCAGGCGCAAGCCGTCGCCCTCCGGGCGCAGCGCGTAAAAGCCTATCCGTTGCCCGTCCTGCTCGATGGACCAGGTCTGTTCCGGCCGGAAGGTGCTGCGCAGGCGCGAGCGCGCGCGCTGCGGATCGAAGCGCCCCAGGCGCTCCAGGCTCTCGCGCATGGCTTCGATGCGCAGCGCCAGCAGGTCCTCGAAATCCGCTTCCGAAACGGGGGCGTATTGCAGCTGTGGCGCGGACAGCTCTTCGTAGCCCCGTCCCAGGAACTGCAGGATGCAGATGCCGTGGCCATAGGGGTCGCTCAGGTGCGCGATGCGGCCCCAGGCGTGCGAGACGGCGGGATCCTCCAGCCGCGCGCCCGCCGCGACCGCCTGTTCGACCGCGCGGTCGGCGTCCTCCACCACCACGTCCAGATGCACCGGCGTCCAGTGCCGCGCATAGTCGCGCGGCTGGCGCGCGGCGCCTGCGGCAGGCGTGCCGGCGGCTTTTTCCAGCAGGTAGATGGGGGCCTCGGCGCCCAGCATCTCGGCGGCCTTGGGACCCAGCCGGCGTCGCAGCGTCAGGCCGAAAGCGCGGTGATAGAAGTCGATGGCGTGTTCGAGATCGGGCACGTCGATGTTGACCAGGATGCGCATTGGGAGTCCGTCTGCTGAGTAGGGGCGTAAAACACGTAGAGGCAAAAAAAATAGCATGGCCGCCGCGCCCGGTGTTACTGGCGAATGCGCTAAAGAACCCCGCCGCCGCGTCCGTAAAAGACAGTACATGTGTTTGCCGATTTGGCGACGTCATTTCCGCAAGCGTGAAAAAGCCCCGATCCGTGCGTTACCCCCATATCCCTTGGCTGCCCCTGTTGTTCTATCCCGCGCTGCCCGTGGCGGCCGCGGTGGGCCTGCTGTTGTGGCGGGAATGGCCGCCGGCCCTGACGCAGATCGTGCCCTTCGTGCCCTGGGTGATGGCGCTGATCGGCGTCGCGGTCTGCCTGATGTACCAGCGCGCGCAGACCATGGTGCTGATGCTTAGCGTGCTGGCCGCCACCGCGGCCTGGCCGGCCCTGGCCCGGGAAGCGCCCTGGGCTGTCGGCCCGGCGCTGGCGTGGTGGTCGCTGGCCTACACCATCAACGCCCTGTGGTCCGAACGATCCAGCATGCTGCTGGACCTGGCCGCCCGCATAGGCATGATCGCCGCCGGCGCGGCGGCGATTGCGCTGAGCGGCAAGGAAGGCATGACCGACCTGGTCGGCATACTGTCCGTGCAAGGCCGGCTGGCGCACCTGAGCGTGCCCATCGAAGGGCTGATCGCGCTGCTGGCCACCGGCCTGACCCTGACGCTGCTGCTCCTGCGTTATGGGCGCCCGCAGCAGGCGGGTCAGTGGCTGGGCTTTGTCTGCATGGCCTGGGCCCTGCCGCGCGGGGCGGAGCATCCCGTCGAATTGGCGCTGATGTCCACCGCGGCGCTGACCGCGCTGTGCATTTCGCTGGCGCATGAAGGCTTCCACATGGCCTTTCGCGACGAGCTGACCGGCTTGCCGGGCCGGCGCGCGCTGAACGAACGGCTGCAGCGCATGGGCCGCGTCTACACGCTGGCGATGGCCGACGTCGACCACTTCAAGGCGTTCAACGATACCCACGGCCACGACGTGGGCGATCAGGTGCTGCGCATGGTGGCGGCCCAGTTGCGCCGCGTGCCGGGCGGTGGGCGGGCCTACCGCTACGGCGGCGAGGAATTCACGCTGGTGTTCCCGGGCAAGACGGCGGCGGAAAGCATTCCGCACCTGGAGAGCGTCAGGCGCTCGATCGAGGCCTACCAGATGCGCTTGCGCGACAAGCCCGCGCGTCCCAAGGCGGACCAGATCGGGCAGCGCCGCCGCGGCGGGCGCGATGCGCGCAATGCGCGGCCGCTGCGCGTAACCGTCAGTATTGGCGTGGCCGAGCGCAACGATGCGCTGCGCGCGCCGGAAGCGGTGATCAAGGCTGCGGACCAGGCGCTGTACCAGGCCAAGGACGGCGGCCGCAACCAGGTGCGGTCCTACGGCACGCGGCGGCGGACCGGCGCAGCCTGAGGCGCCGCTATCTGCCCTCCAGCGGCAGCGCCATCAGCGCCTCGTCGTAGTACTTGCCGTTCACGCACAGCGCTTCGAGCTCGCGTCCGTACTCCGTGAATCCCAGGCTGAGATACAGCGACGTCGCCGCCTGGTTGTCGGCCGTCACGCTCAATTGCACCTGGCGGATGCCGCGCATGCCCGCGGCGTGGTCGATCGCCGCCTGCATCAGCTGCCGGGCCAGCCCCTGGCCGCGCTGCGCGGGAGCGACATACATGCTCCAGATGTGCGCCTTGTGGCGCATCTTCAGCCTGCGTTGCCGGCCCACGCCGACGATGCCGGCCAGGACTTCCCCGCAGAATGCGCCGAACATCGCGCTATCGTCAGAAGGCTGGATCCATTCGCGGATGTCCTCCAATGTCAGCGTGTGTTCCTCTTCGTAACTCGATCCGAATGATTCCGGGGTTTCCACCAGCGCGTCCAGGCGCAGCTGGCGCAACGGCGCGGCATCTGAGGGAACAAGGCGTCGGACTATGGCGGCAGGCATGGAGCAAGTGTTGGGAATAGGGAACGTTTGGATGCAGTTTGGGCAGTATAGGGGGACGCGCTGCCTATAATGGTTCCAACGCCGCTTGCGGTTTTCACAAAGGAGCCAATGATGTTCGGTTTCCTCAAGATAAACCAGGACGCCAAGCGCGACGAAGTCCAGGAAGAGTTCGTGGCGCGCGTGGCGGATGCCGCGCAGGACTTTGTCCAGGCCGCCGGTCCGACCGGCGCCGTGCTGGACTACACCCCGTCCAGCGTCCATGCGCTGGACGAAGCCCTGGAGGCCGCCCATCTCGGGACCTTGCCTCTCACTCCCATGCAGACGGTCGGCGCCGCCGCCTACCTCTACGAGGTCGGACGCCGCGCGCATGGCGGCCTGTACGAAGTCTGCGACGACGAGGATCCGGTGGTGCTGGTCTGCGGCGAACCCGGAACCGAGGTCTGCTTCGGCGCGATCGCCAAGATCGAAAGGCGCATCCGCTACGGCGCCGCCGAGGCGATCCCGCCCTATTTCGAGCAGTTCACGGCGGCGTTGCAGGCGGGCGAACCCTGCACCATCCGCTAGGATCCGGCCTCGCCGGGCACGCGATTTGCTCCCCCTCCGGGTCCGGGCCTCTGTGCTGAAAGCGTCCGTTTTGGCGCCCTGACAACGGCCGTCCGGACCTTCTGGGGATTTCCCTTAGGACTGTAAGAAAAACAGCCCTACAATTCCGCCATTCCCGCCCCCCCTGGCGGGTGCTCGCGCCGTCTGTCATCAGGCGGATTTTTACTAGAAGTACACTCGCGCCGCGATCAGCGTCCGATCCCGCCTTGCCCCCAGGAGCGCCTGCATGAAATTCCGCTTCCCCATTTTCATCATCGACGAAGACTACCGTTCCGAGAACGCGTCCGGTCTGGGTATCCGCGCCCTGTCCGCGGCGATCGAGGCCGAGGGCGTCGAGGTGATCGGGGTGACCAGTTACGGCGACCTGAGCTCGTTCGCCCAGCAGCAGAGCCGGGCCAGCGCCTTCATCCTGTCGATCGACGACGAAGAGTTCGACGTGGATTCGCCGGAAGACGTGGCCAGCGCCATCAAGAACCTGCGCGCCTTCATCGGCGAGCTGCGCTTCCGCAACGCCGACATCCCCATCTATCTGTACGGCGAGACGCGCACTTCCGAGCACATCCCGAACGACATCCTGCGCGAGCTGCACGGCTTCATCCACATGTTCGAGGACACCCCCGAATTCGTGGCGCGCCACATCATCCGTGAAGCCCGCAGCTACGTCGACAGCCTGCCGCCGCCGTTCTTCCGCGAACTGGTCAAGTATGCGCAGGACGGTTCGTACTCCTGGCACTGCCCCGGGCACTCGGGCGGCGTGGCGTTCCTGAAGAGCCCGGTGGGCCAGATGTTCCACCAGTTCTTCGGCGAGAACATGCTGCGCGCCGACGTCTGCAACGCCGTCGACGAACTGGGCCAACTGCTGGACCATACCGGCCCGGTGGCCGAATCCGAGCTCAACGCCGCGCGCATCTTCCACGCCGACCACTGCTTCTTCGTGACCAACGGCACCTCCACCTCGAACAAGGTGGTGTGGCATGCCAACGTGGCCGCGGGCGACGTGGTGGTGGTGGACCGCAACTGCCATAAGTCGATCCTGCACGCCATCACGATGACGGGCGCGATCCCGGTGTTCCTGCGCCCCACGCGCAACCACCTGGGCATCATCGGTCCGATCCCGCTGGAAGAGTTCCACCCGGACAACATCCGCAAGAAGATCGAGGCCAACCCCTTCGCGCGCGAAGCGGTGAACAAGAATCCGCGCATCCTGACGCTGACGCAGAGCACCTATGACGGCGTCATCTACAACGTGGAAATGATCAAGAAGCAGCTGGGCAGCTACGTCGACACGCTGCACTTCGACGAAGCCTGGCTGCCGCACGCCTCGTTCCACGAGTACTACCAGGACATGCACGCCATCGGCGTGGACCGCCCGCGCAGCCAGGACGCGATGGTGTTCGCGACCCACTCCACGCACAAGCTGCTGGCCGGCATTTCGCAGGCTTCGCAGATCATCGTGCAGGAGTCCGAGACCCGCAAGCTGGACCGCAACGTCTTCAACGAAGCTTATCTGATGCACACGTCCACCTCGCCCCAATACGCGATCATCGCGTCCTGCGACGTGGCCGCCGCCATGATGGAGCCGCCGGGAGGCACCGCGCTGGTCGAGGAAAGCATCCGCGAAGCCCTGGACTTCCGCCGCGCCATGCGCAAGGTGGAGTCCGAGTTCGGCAAGAACGACTGGTGGTTCAAGGTCTGGGGCCCCAACCGCCTGGTTTCCGAAGGCATCGGCAACCGCGACGAATGGATCCTGGAATCCAACGACCACTGGCATGGCTTCGGCGAAATGGCCGAAGGCTTCAACATGCTGGACCCGATCAAGGCCACCATCATCACCCCGGGCCTGGACATGTCGGGCAGCTTCGGCGAAACCGGCATTCCCGCCGCGCTGGTCTCGAAGTACCTGACCGAACACGGCGTGGTGGTCGAGAAGACCGGCCTGTATTCGTTCTTCATCCTGTTCACCATCGGCATCACCAAGGGCCGCTGGAACACGCTGCTGACCGCGTTGCAGCAGTTCAAGGACGACTACGACCGCAACCAGCCGCTGTGGCGCATCCTGCCGGAATTCTGCCGCGACCATCGCCGCTACGAGCGCATGGGCCTGCGTGACCTGTGCCAGCAGATCCACGAAGCCTACCGCGAGCGCGACGTGGCCCGCCTGACCACCGAGATGTACCTGAGCGACATGGTGCCGGCGTTGAAGCCGTCCGACGCCTTCGCGCGCATGGCGCACCGCGAGGTCGAGCGCGTCGACATCGACAAGCTGGAAGGCCGCGTCACCGGCGTGCTGCTGACGCCGTATCCGCCGGGCATCCCCCTGCTGATTCCGGGCGAGCGCTTCAACCGCACCATCGTCCAGTACCTGCAGTTCGCGCGCGAGTTCAACCAGCGCTTCCCGGGCTTCGAGACCTACATCCACGGCCTGGCCGACGAAGTGGGTCCGGACGGCGAAAAGCGCTACTACGTCGACTGCCTGATCGAAGACTGATGTTCGATGTAGCAGTACTCGGCGCTGGCGCCGCTGGCATGATGTGTGCCGCGGTCGCCGGCCAGCGCGGCTTGCGCGTGGTGCTGGTCGACCACGCCGAGCGCCTGGCGGAGAAGATCCGCATTTCCGGCGGCGGCCGCTGCAATTTCACCAATATCGGCGCCGGCCCCGCCAACTTCCTCTCCGACAACCCGCATTTCTGCCGCTCGGCATTGGCGGGCTACACGCCGCAGGATTTCCTGGCGCTGCTCAAGCGCCACCATGTCTCCTGGCACGAGAAGCATCGCGGCCAGCTGTTCTGCGACGATTCCAGCGAGTCCATCATCGAGCTGCTGCGCGCAGAGTGCGACGCAGGCGGCGTGCAGTGGCGCATGGGCTGTTCGGTGGCCGAGATCGGCCACGGCGAGCAGGGCTTCGAGCTGCGCACCAGCCAGGGGCCGATCCGCGCCGCCAAACTGGTCGTGGCCACCGGCGGCATGGCGATTCCGCAGCTGGGCGCGACCGACTTCGGTTTGAAAATCGCACGCCAGTTCGGACTGAAGGTGGTCGAACCCCGGCCCGCCCTGGTGCCGCTGACCTTCGATGCCGCGCAGTGGCAATCCTTGTCCGAACTGTCCGGCGTGGCGCTGGAGGTCAATCTGCACACGGGGCAGGGCAAGGCCCGCGGCGAATTCCTGGAAGACCTGCTGTTCACGCATCGCGGCCTGTCCGGCCCGGCCATCCTGCAGATATCCAGCTTCTGGAAACCGGGCGAGCCCATCGTGGTGGACTTGGCGCCGGGCCGCGACCTGGCGGAGGAACTGCTGGCGTCCAAGTCCGGCAACCGGCAACAGCTGCACACGGTGCTGGCGGGCTTGTGGCCCAAGCGCCTGGCCGACCGCTGGCTGCATCTGGCGGAGCAGGGCGGCAAGCCCGGGCTGGCGTCGCTGCGCTTGGCGGATGCGCCGGACAAGACCTTGCGCGCGCTGGCGCAGGACATCCATCAGTGGACCCTGGTGCCCAGCGGCACCGCCGGCTACAAGAAGGCCGAGGTGATGCGCGGCGGCGTGGACACGCGCGGCCTGGACCAGAAGTCCATGCAGGCCAAGACCACCGCAGGCCTGTACTTCATCGGCGAAGCGGTGGACGTCACGGGCTGGCTGGGCGGCTACAACTTCCAGTGGGCCTGGGCGTCGGGCGTCGCCTGCGGCAAGGCGCTGTAGTTTCCGCAGTAATTCCCGCTGTAATCCCGTAAGACCATGGCGCCGATAGGCCGGCGCTATGGTCTGGATTGGAACAGCGCCATTGTCATCTTAAATAAAAATAAATATCATTTACGTTTTCGAGATAGGCCCGAGCCCAGACTGGCAAGGGCCCCCACGGAGACATGCATGGCCTATACCCTTCCGTCCCTGCCATACGCCTATGACGCGCTGGAGCCTCACATCGACGCGATGACGATGGAGATCCACCACAGCAAGCACCACCAGGCCTACGTAAACAGCCTGAACGCGGCGCTGGAAGGGGCGGGCATCGCCACCGGCGAGCCGGTGGAGTCCCTGGTGGCTCGGCTGGAGCAGTTGCCCGAGGCCGTACGCGGCGCGGTGCGCAACCACGGCGGCGGCCACGCCAACCACAGCCTGTTCTGGCAGGTCATGTCGCCCGAGGGCGGCGGCGAGCCGGACGGCGAACTGGCCGCGGCCATTGAATCCGACCTGGGCGGAATGGCGGCCTTCCGCGACGCCTTCACCAAGGCCGCGCTGACCCGTTTCGGCAGCGGCTGGGCCTGGCTCTCGGTCACGCCTGCCGGCAAGCTGACGGTGGAAAGCAGCGCCAACCAGGACAGCCCGCTGATGCACGGCAATACGCCCATCCTGGGCCTGGACGTGTGGGAACACGCCTACTACTTGAAGTACCAGAACCGCAGGCCCGAATACATCGGCGCCTTCTACAACGTCGTGAACTGGCCTGAAGTGGCGCGCCGCTACGCGGCGGCCAAGCGCTGAGCGCGTCTTTCGCAAGGAGGGCTGCGGCAATGAATACCTTCAGCCGTCATCGCGTGCGGCCAGCGGCCACCAGCATCAGCGTTTGGACGCTGGCCGTCATGGTGGCCTGCCTGGGCCTGCACCAGCTATGGGCCTATCTGGACGTGCGCGCGCCGCACGTGGGGGATGCCCTTCTGGGCGGGCTGGTCGCCGCCGGCGCCACCGCGCTGGGCACCTTGCCCATCCTGTTCGCGCGGACCATCCCCCAGAAAGTGCAGGACAGCATGTTCGGCTTCGGCGCCGGCGTGATGCTGGCGGCCAGCGCGTTTTCGCTGGTGGCGCCGGGCATCGCCGCGGGCCGCGACCTGGGCTACGGCCCCTGGGGGGCGGGGCTGACGGTGGGCGCCGCCGTCCTGCTGGGGGCGGCCGTGCTGCTCCTCATGGACCGCACCTTGCCGCACGAGCATTTCATCAAGGGCAGGGAAGGCATCGAGGCGCACCGCTTGCGCCGCACCTGGCTGTTCGTCTTCGCCATCACCCTGCACAACCTGCCCGAGGGTCTGGCCATCGGCGTGGGCTACGCGGGCAACGATCCGCTGCGCGGCACCGCCCTGGCCACCGGCATCGCGATCCAGGATATTCCGGAGGGGCTGGTGGTGGCGGTTGCGCTGTTGGCCGCCGGCTACCGGCGCGCCTTCGCCGTGGCCCTGGGCATGCTGTCCGGCCTGGTTGAGCCCCTGGGCGCCGTACTGGGCGCGGCCGTGGTGGGCTGGTCGGAACCTCTGCTGCCGTGGGGGCTGGGCTTTGCCGCGGGCGCCATGCTGTTCGTCATCAGCCACGAGATCATTCCGGAATCGCACCGCAAGGGGCACGAGGTCTATGCCACTTGCGGCCTGATGCTGGGTTTCGTGCTGATGATGCTGCTGGACACGGCGCTGGGCTAGCGCCCTGTCCGGCGGATACGTCCGGGGCAGGGCGCGGGTTGGCGGGCATTCCCTGGCTGCGGCTTTCGTTGTATGCTTTCGCCGCTGTCACGCATGTTGCGGGAGAGAGCGGCCTGTACGTCCGGCCGCCGCCGAAGGCGCAATTCGCCCGGAATCGCTCAGGTAACCCATACCGCCCATGCTTGCCCTGTCCCGGTTTTCACCGTGCGGACGCGGCAAAACAGCACTCTGGAGAGACCTGGCGCCGCCCCTGATCTAGGGACACAGCGAGCAGCCCAGGCGCCGAAGGTGCAAACCCGCCACGCGGGGCAACTCTCAGGCAAAAGGACAGAGGGGCGGAAGATTCAGCCGTTGTGCAAGCGCAGCCCGCTTGGCGCCAACGGCATTCCGTAACCCTGGCAACATTGCCGCCCCGGAGTTTCCGCGCATGTCCGCAACCCTCAAACGCACCCCGCTGGCCGAAGAACACATCGCCTCTGGCGCCCGAATGGTCGACTTCGGCGGCTGGGACATGCCCCTGGCCTACGGTTCGCAGCTCGAAGAGCACCATGCCGTGCGCCAGGACGCCGGCATGTTCGACGTGTCGCACATGCTGAACGTCGACGTGACTGGTCCGGACGCCTACGCGTTCCTGCAGCGCCTGGTCGCCAACGACGTGGCCAAGCTGACCGTGCCCGGCAAGGCGCTGTACAGCTGCATGCTGAATCCGCAAGGCGGCGTGATCGACGACCTGATCATCTATTTCTTCGCCGTCGACGAATGGCGCGTCGTGGTCAATGCCGGCACGGCCGACAAGGACATCGCCTGGATGCAGCGCGTCAAGCAGGCCGGCCGGTTCGACGTGGCCGTCACGCCGCGCCGCGACCTGGCCATGGTCGCCGTGCAGGGCCCCAACGCCCGCGCCAAGGTCTGGGCCGCGCGCCCGGCATGGCAGGCCGCCAGCGAACCGCTGACTCCCTTCGTCGCCGCCCGCGTGGGCGACGAGACCCTGGTGGCCCGCACCGGTTACACCGGCGAAGACGGTTTTGAAATCGTGCTGCCCGCCGCCGAGGTCGTGCAGCTGTGGCGCGACCTGGTCGCCCAGGGCGTGCGTCCCTGCGGCCTGGGCGCGCGCGACACGCTGCGCCTGGAAGCCGGCATGAATCTCTACGGCCAGGACATGGACGAGCTGACGCAGCCCGACCAGGCCGGCCTGACCTGGACCGTTTCCCTGAAGAACGCCGAGCGCCGCTTCATCGGCCGCGACGCGCTGGAACAATTCGCCACCCCGGCCACCTTCATCGGCCTGAAGCTGCAAGAGCGCGGCGTCATGCGCGCGCACATGGCCGTGCGCACCAAGGAAGGCACGGGCGAGCTCACCAGCGGCACCATGTCGCCCACGCTCGGCGTGTCCATCGGCTTTGCCCGCCTGCCGCAAGGCGTGAAGCCGGGCGACACGGTCGAGGTCGACATCCGTGGCAAATGGGTGCCCGCCCTGGCCTGCAAATTGCCGTTCGTCCGTAACGGCAAAGCGGTCGAACACTCGTAAACTCGAAGCTTCGCGCGAGCCGCCGGCCCCTGGGGCGACGGCCGCCCGCGCGAGGCGCGCAACACCATTCATCTACCCGCATTCCCTCAGGAGTTCCCATGAGTCTGCCCACCGATCGCAAGTACACCGAGTCCCATGAATGGGTCAAAGCCGAAGGCGACGTGTTCGTCGTCGGCATCACCGACACCGCCCAGGACCAATTGGGCGACCTGGTCTTCGTTGGCGACGTGAAGGTCGGCGCCAAGCTGAACGCCGGTGAAACCGCTGGCGTGGTCGAGTCGGTCAAGGCCGCCTCCGACATCTACGCGCCCGTGGCCGGCGAGATCGTCGCGTTCAACGAAGAGCTGGAAAACAACCCCAACCTGATCAACGAATCGGCCTTCACCGCCTGGATCTTCAAGATCAAGCCGGTCAACGCCGCCGACGCCGACAAGCTGCTCGACGCCGCCGGCTACGAAGCCGTCGCCAACGGCTAAGCCGCCTGGCCGGAACGGACGCGGCGCCGCAAGCCCCGCGTCCGTTCCGCAAGATGCATTACCGTCCGTCCCCCGACGACACCCGCTATCCCGAGATCCTCCATGTCGCGCGCCCTAGACACCCATACCGACTTCATTCCCCGCCACATCGGCCCTTCCGACGCCGACCAGGCCGCCATGCTCGCCGTCATCGGCAGCGCCAGCCTGGACGCCTTGATCGAAGAAGTCGTGCCGCCCAAGATCCGCAGCCAGGCCCCGCTGGCGCTGCCCGCCTCGCGCAGCGAAACCGACGTGCTGGCCGAGCTGAAGCAGATCGCCGGCCGCAACAAGGTCTACCGCAGCTACATCGGCCAGGGGTACTACGGCACGCAGACGCCCAACGTGGTGTTGCGCAACATTCTTGAGAATCCCGCTTGGTACACGGCCTACACGCCCTACCAGCCCGAGATCTCGCAGGGCCGTCTCGAAGCCCTGCTGAACTACCAGACCATGGTCGCCGACCTGACCGGGTTGGACATCTCCAACGCCTCGCTGCTGGATGAAAGCACCGCCGCCGCCGAAGCCATGACGCTGGCGCGCCGCAGCGCCAAGTCGAAGAGCCCGGTGTTCTTCATCTCGCGCCACGTGCATCCCCAGACCATCGAAGTCGTGCGCATGCGCGCCGAAGGCCTGGACATCGAAATCACCATCGGCGACGAGGCCGAAGGCCTGCCCGAGTGCTTCGGCGTGCTACTGCAGTACCCGCACAGCACCGGCTCCGTGGCCGACTACCGCAAGCTGGCCGAGGCCGCGCATGCGCAAGGCGCCATCGTGGCCGTCGCCACCGATCTGCTGGCGCTGGCACTGCTGGCCGCGCCCGGCGAATGGGGCGCGGACATCGCCATCGGTTCGGCCCAGCGCTTCGGCGTGCCGTTCGGCTTCGGCGGCCCGCATGCCGGCTTCATGGCCTGCAAGGACGCCTTCAAGCGCAACATGGCCGGCCGCCTGGTCGGCGTGTCCAAGGACGCGCAGGGCAACCCGGCCATGCGCCTGGCGCTGCAGACGCGCGAACAGCACATCCGCCGCGAAAAAGCCACTTCCAACATCTGCACCGCGCAAGTGCTGCTGGCCGTGATGGCCGGCATGTACGCGGTGTGGCACGGCCCGGCTGGCATCCGCCGCATCGCCGAGCGCGTGCAGCGCGCCACCGCGATCCTGCGCGCCGAGCTGGTCAAGCTGGGCGTGAAGGTCGTCAACGACACCTTCTTCGACACGCTGCTGCTGGAAACCGGCGCGGCCACGCCCGCCATCCTGACCGCCGCCGATTGCGCGCACATCAACCTGCGCCGCGTCGACGGCGCCCGCCTGGCGGTGTCGCTGGACGAGACCGTCACCGCCGCTGACCTGCAGGCGCTGGTCAACGTCTTCGCCGCCGGCCTGGAACGCGACGACGTCGAGCTCGACATCGACGCGCTGGACGCGGCCGCCGCCGGCGGCATTCCCGCCGGCGTGGCGCGCGAAAGCGCCATCCTGACGCATCCGGTGTTCTCCAGCGTGCAGTCCGAAACCGACATGCTGCGCTACCTGCGCAAGCTGGCCGACAAGGACCTGGCGCTGGACCGCACCATGATCCCGCTGGGCTCGTGCACCATGAAGCTCAACGCGACCGCCGAGATGATCCCCATCACCTGGCCCGAGTTCGCGCTGATCCACCCGTTCGCGCCCGCCGCGCAAAGCCAGGGCTACAACGAGCTGATCGACCGCCTGTCGGCTGCGCTGTGCGAAATCACCGGCTACGACAATATCAGCCTGCAGCCCAACTCGGGCGCGCAGGGCGAGTACGCCGGCCTGTTGGCCATCCGCGGCTACCACCAGGCCAACGGCCAGCATCAGCGCAACATCTGCCTGATCCCGTCGTCGGCGCACGGCACCAACCCGGCCTCGGCGCAACTGGCCGGCATGGACGTGGTGGTGGTGGCGTCCGATGCCAACGGCAACGTCGACCTGGCCGACCTGCGCGCCAAGATCGAACAGGTGGGCGACAAGCTGGCCGCCCTGATGATCACGTACCCGTCCACCCACGGCGTGTTCGAGGAAGCCGTCACCGAGATCTGCGATCTGGTGCACCAGGCCGGCGGCCAGGTCTACCTGGACGGCGCCAACATGAACGCGATGGTGGGCGTGGCCCAGCCGGGCAAGTTCGGTTCGGACGTGTCCCACCTGAACCTGCACAAGACCTTCTGCATTCCGCACGGCGGCGGCGGCCCGGGCGTGGGCCCCGTGGCGGTGCGCGCGCACCTGGCGCCGTACCTGCCGGGCGTGGTGAACGAGCAGGGCAAGCTGCCCGGCGACGCCAAGGTCGGCCCCGTGTCGGCCGCGCCGTTCGGCTCCGCCGGCATCCTGCCGATTCCGTTCGTGTACATCTCGCTGATGGGCGCCGACGGCCTGCGCCGTGCCACCGAAGTCGCGATCCTGAACGCCAACTACATCGCCACCCGCCTGCGCGACCACTATCCGGTCCTGTACGCGGGCCGCAATGGCCGCGTGGCGCACGAGTGCATCCTCGACGTGCGTCCGCTCAAGGAAACCAGCGGCATCAGCGCCGAAGACATCGCCAAGCGCCTGATGGACTACGGCTTCCATGCGCCCACCATGAGCTTCCCGGTGGCTGGCACGCTGATGGTCGAACCGACCGAGTCGGAAGGCGTCGCCGAACTGGACCGCTTCATTGACGCGATGATCTCGATCCGCGAGGAAATCGCCCAGGTCGAGCGCGGCGAACGCGATGCCGAGGACAATGTCCTGAAGAACGCGCCGCACACCGCGCAGATGTTGCTGGCCGAGGAATGGCTGCACGACTACCCGCGTCAGCAGGCCGCCTATCCGGTGGCTTCGCTGCGCGACGCCAAGTACTGGCCGCCGGTTGCCCGCGTGGACAACGCCTACGGCGACCGCAACCTGGTGTGTGCCTGCCTGCCGATCGAAGCCTACGCCTGAGCGCTTGCGGCAAGGCCCGGCGCAAGCCGGGCCAGGGCAAAAAAAATCCCCCATCTGCACGATGGGGGATTTTTTTGTCTTGCGCGCCGGAGCTTACTTCGCCGGCGCCGCCTTGCTGGCAGCGGAGAAGTCTTCCGCGATGCTGAAGAACGTGTTCAGCATGATCTGCAGGTTTTCCTTGCCGATGCCGCCTTCCGCGTTCATGTCCATCTGCAGCACGGCCCGGTTCTTGTCGTCCAGGTAGATGCGCGTCCAGCGGTATTCCTGGTTCCAGGCGTTGATGGTCTTGAGCGAGACCGGCTTCTTGCTGCTGTAGGTCGCGGTCACCACCAGGTCCAGGCACTTTTCGGTGAAGTCGTTGCACAGGAACTCGGCGCGCAGGTCGCTGGCGCCGGTGTTGCCCGGATCCAGCACCAGCACGGGGCCTTCGTCGCCGTCCTGCTTGCGCGGGCTGTACGACATGTCTTCCAGCATGGCCGTGACGGTGTCCACGTCGAAGTCCTGCATCACGCCGGCCGCGGATGCCGTCGTCGCGTCGGGGGCGGCGCTCAGCTCCATGCCTTCCTCGGGCTCGCCTTCCTCGTCCATGTCGTCGTGCATGCCGCCCGCGCTCAGCAGGCCCGCGAACAGTTCTTCCGCGGGAATCTTCTGGCCGTTCAGGTCGCCCATGCCGTCGGCGAAATGGAACTTGCCGACGATGTTGTCGCCGTCGTTCTTGCCGACGTTGAACATTTCAGCCATGCCGGACATCGAACGCATTTGCTCGTCGGCTTGCTGGCCCGCCTTCTCGGCGTCCAGGCCTTCCTTCTTGACGGCGTACTGCACGATCAGGTCGCGCACCATGGGTTTGGAGATGACCAGGGTGGCGTCGATCTGCTTGATGGCCTTGACCAGGATTTCCTGCGGCGTCAGGTTCTTGACGTCAGGCGGGTTGGCCAGGTCCAGCGCGAAGGTCAGCTTGCTTTCGCCCTTGTCGGTCTTCCAGCTGATCGGGTCGATGCTGAACGACGGGTTGCCGTTGAGCAGCTTGCTGGCGCTTTCCAGCACCACGTCGAACTGCTCGTCCTTCAGGCCTTCGTCGGTGGCGCCCATCATGTATTGGCGCACGATCTGGTTGTAGGTGTCCGACAGCTGCTTGACGGCGGCGCCGTCCAGTTTGGCGAGCTTGATAACGGCCTGGCCGTTGCCCAGCGCCACGTCGTTCAAGGTGATGTTGCCGGTCTGGTAGGTGGCTTCGACGTTGACGTTCTTGTCGTCCTCGCCCAGCTTGACGCCATAGCCCAGGTTGTCCAACGAGACCTTGATGTCATCGTCGGCCCTGCTCACGTCCAGGCGCTTGAGCTTGACGTTGGAGTCGCCGATGGACAGGCCGAACTTGCCCATCTTGCTGTTGACGTCCATGGTCAGGCCGGACAGCGTCAGCTTGACGGGATCATCCGACTTTTCGCCGTCGACCGAGAGCTTTTCCATCAGGGCGTGCGCCGTGACGGCCTGCAGCTTGCGGTCGTAGCTGCCGTTGATCTGCATGCCGCTGAAGTCGAGCTTGTTGCCGTCGTGCGTGACCTGCACCGGGGCGATCTGGGCGGTGGACGTGCCGTAGCCGCCGAAGCTGATGATGCCGTCGGCGCTCAGGGGCGTCACGCCCTTGGTCAGCTCGAACAGTTCCTTGATGTTGTCGGTCTTGGCCAGCTCGACGTGGGTGAACGCCAGCTTGGGCGCGATGGCGCCGCGCGCCAGGGCGCTCTTGGGGAAGGGGCCGTGTTCGATGGTGGCGTCGAACTCGACCATGCCCTTGGGCGGCTCGTCGGCGCTCTTGTCGCTCTTGACCAGCGACAGGCCATAGCGAGCCTGGGTCGAGAACAGGCCGCGTTCGTACTTCAGCTGATCGATGCGCAGGCCGAATACGGGCGTGATCTTGGCCAGTTTTTCGTTGGCTTCCGCCAGGTGGCGCTGCGAGCTTTCCTCGATGCGCTTGCCGGTGTACCACGTGGCCCCGACCCAGCTTCCCGCTCCCACTATGACCACGCCCAGGGTGATCGCTACGCTCTTTTTCATCGTTCTGCTTGTATCGTTGATTATCGAGTCATACCCGGTGAACCGCGGCTGCTTTTGGCCGCCGGACGCTTGTTGCTGGCGTCCGCCATCGGAATACGCGTATTCATCGGCTTGTAAGGCCCGCGGCGAGTATACCGAGGCCCATGGTCATGTGACCGCGCTCCCAGTTACAGAAGATTTCAAAATGAAAGCCGGCGCGCAGGCGCCGGCTTTTTCGTCTGGCTGAAGACGCGCAGGATTATTACATCGGGTCCAGCGGATAGATCGGGCGGCGCACGTGCTTGAACTCAAGCTGGCCGTAGTCCGAGGTGGTGACGCCCACGCCCGTGCATTCGATGACCTGGGTCGCCATGTCGGAGAAGCCCGCGCGCCAGTGCACCCGGCTCTTGAGCACGACATAGCGCTTTTGCAGCGGATCGATGCCGGCCGACAGCAGGCAATTGATGTCGAAGGGCTCCTGGTGGCGCGACACCACCACGATCTCGACGCGGCCCGTGTCGATCACGACGGTCAGGCCGGTGTCGTTGCGCACGCCGCGGTACATGGGGCCGCGGTTCAGGTAGACGCCGTCGAACACCAGTTTGACGCGGCCGGTGACTTCCAGCGGCTCGCTGGGCTCCTTGATGGCGGGCATGGCCATCTTGCCGCCGAGCTTGAGCGTGATGGTCTGGCCCACGCCGGCCGCCGCGGCCTGTTGCGCGGCCTGCGGGTCGCAGATCGCGTAGAAGACGACGTTCTCCAGCTCCTGGCGCAGCACTTCGGCCAGGACGGCGGTGGTGTCCATCGTGCCGCCCGAACCGGTGTTGTCGTAGTGGTCCAGCAGTACGACCGGGCCTTGTTCGATGGCCTTGGCGCGCGCGATGGTGGGAGCCAGCGGTTCCGGATGGAACACCCAGTCGGCGCGGCCGGTCCAAGCCCGGTCCAGCAGTTCGTCGCGGTAGCGCTGGGCATCGGCCAGATTGCCGTCGGTACAGACCACGGCGCTCAGGCCGGCTTCGCGGATGTCGGCATGCGGAAAACCGACGAAGACCGAGGCGGCCAGCACGCCTCCGGCTTCCAGTTCCTGGCAGCGCTCCTGTAGCGGCTTGTTGGGCGCCGCATGCGTGCCCTGGCACATGATGTGCGGCAGCATGGGCTTGTTGGCCCAGGACATGACGGGCTTGATTTCGCCCTTCAGGGTGCGCGCGATGACGTTGGCGGCGCGCAGGCCCGCTGCACGGATGTCCACGTGCGGATAGGTATGGAAGCCGCTGATGACCGTCGCATGCTTGACGATGTCATCGTAGATGTTGGCATGCATGTCCAGAGTCACGGCCACGGGCGTGTGCGGATCGATCTCGCGCAGGCGGCGCAGCAGGTCGCCCTCGGCGTCTTCCACGCCCTCGGCCACCATGGCGCCGTGCAGGTCCAGCAGGATGGCGTCGTAGCCGCCGCGCTTGACCTCGTCCAGCACCAGCTTGCACAGCTGTTCATGCGTTTCGGCGCTGGCGGGTCCGCTGGGCCAGGATTCGGCCGCCACGGGCACCACCATCTCGGCGCCTTCGCGGCGCGCGACTTCGATGTAGCCGCCCAGGCCGCTGTCGGTGTTCTCGTAGGCCTTGATGGCGCGTTCGCCGGCCAGCACTTCGGGATTGCCGCGGAAGAAGCGTTCGAGCGGGGTGGGCACAGGCGAAAACGTGTTCGTCTCGTGCTTGATCATTGCCAAAAGCCAACGCATGGGAATTCCTGTGGGTTTGCTGTGGAGGAGATGTCAGGCCGCCTTGGGAGGCTGGGGCCAGGGATGCTGTTCGGGCCGCATGGTTTCCCAGGCGCGCGCCATCCGCAGCACGCCCAGGTCATCGAAGCGCGGGCCGGCGATCTGCAGGCCGATGGGCAGGCCCGTCTTGGTGTAGCCGCAATTGACGGACGCCGCCGGCTGTTCGCTCATGTTGTAGGGCAGCGTGAAGCCGATGTGGTGCATCGTGGTCGCCACTTCGTTGGTGGGCGAGGGCCATTCGGCGTTGTAGGCGACCACCGGAGCCACGGGCGAAATCACGTAGTCAAAGGGCGCGCAGGCCGCCACGGTCCGGGCGCGCACGTTCATGGTCTCGTAGTAGCTGCGGAACACGGCCTCGCCGGACTGGCCGCCGCCGCTTTCTGCCCAGGTGCGGATGAAGGGCAGGATCTTGTCGCGGCGGGCCTGCGGCAATGCTGCGAGGTCGATGGCCGAACGGGTGCGCCAGAAGCGGTCCACGCCCTCCAGCATGTCCGGCGTCATCCAGGGCTGCATGGGCGTCACGATGGCGCCGGCGGCCTCGAAGGCGCGGGCCGCGGCCTCGACCGCTGCGCGGATTTCCGGGTCCAGGGGCAGGCCGCAGCCCGCGTCCATCAGCAAGCCGATGCGCAGGCCGCGCAGGTCGCGCTCCAGGTCCAGCCAGTCGAAGTCCTGGTACGGCAGGCTCATGTGGTCGCGCGCGTCCGGCTGCGACAGCACGCCCATCATGAGCGCGGAATCGGCGACGGTGCGCGTCATGGGGCCGGCGCAGCGGCCCATGAACGGAGGATCGATGGGAACGCGTCCCAGGCTGGGCTTGAGCGTGGAGATGCCGCACCAGGCCGCCGGCAGGCGCACGGAGCCGCCGATGTCGGTGCCGATGTGCAGCGGGCCGTAGCCGGCCGCCGCGGCTGCGCCCGCGCCGGCGCTGGAACCGCCCGGATTCTTGGACAGGTCCCAGGGATTGCGCGTCAGTTCGTGGAAGCTGGACAGCCCCGAGGACAGCATGCCGAAGTCGGGCATGGTGGTCTTGCCCAGCAGCACGGCGCCGGCCTCGCGCATGCGGGCGGCCGGTGGCGCATCGGCGGCGGCAGGCGTCAGCTCGGTGGCGGCGGTGCCCAGCGGCACGGGAACGCCGCGCGTGGCGATGTTTTCCTTGATGGTGGCGGGCACGCCATCCAGCGTGTGGCCGCCGGCCGCGAGCGGTTCGCCTTTCATCCAGCGGGCTTCGGAAGCGCGGGCCATGGCCAGCGCGCCCTCCGGATCCAGCGCGTAGGTAGCCTTTAGCTGCGGTTCCCAGCGCGCGATGTGTTCCAGCACCGAGCGGGTGACTTCGACGGGCGAGAGCGACTTCTCGCGGTAGGCCTGGAGCATCTCCACGGCGGACAGTTCATGCGGTTGCGGCATTGCGGTTCCAGTGTGTGTACAGGCCCCGGGCGCGTCAGGGCGCGGCGGCGTGGCCCAGGCCGGCCGCGACGGGCCGGAAGTTGCGGAAGTCCCAGTCGCGGCCGGGCGCGGCGTCGATCAGGGCGCGCGTGTATTCGTGGCGCGGCTCGGTCAGCACGGTTTCGGCGGAGCCGGTCTCGACGACCTTGCCCCGTTGCATCACCATGATGGTGTCGCAGATCTGCGCGGCCACGCGCAGGTCGTGGGTGATGAACAGCACGCCCACGCCGGTGCGCTGGCGCACCTGTTCCAGCAGTTCCAGCACCTGCGCCTGCACCGACACGTCCAGCGCCGAGACGGCCTCGTCGGCCACCAGCACTTCCGGGTCCATGACCAGGGCGCGCGCGATGCAGATGCGCTGGCGCTGGCCGCCGGAGAACTGGTGCGGGTAGCGGTTCATCGCGTCAGGGCTCAGGCCCACGACGCTGAGGGTTTCGCCGGCGCGCTTCAAGGCCTGCTCGCGGGCCACGCCGAAATTCAGCAGGCCCTCGATGATGGATTCGCCGACGGTGCGGCGCGGGTTCAACGACCGGTACGGGTCCTGGAACACGATCTGGATGCGGCGCCGCACGGGGCGCAGGGCGCCGCCGGACAGGGTGCTGAGATCTTCGCCGCCCATCATCATGTGGCCGGCGGTGGGTTCGATCAGGCGCACGATGCAGCGCGCCACGGTGGACTTGCCGGACCCGGATTCGCCCACGATGCCCAGGATCTCGCCCTTGCGCAGGGTCAGGTTCACGTCCGCGGCGGCGATCACGCTATGCCCCGCCTGGCGCGAGAACAGCGAGCCCTTGGTGCCGTAGGTGCGGCCCAGACCCTTGACGTGCAGCACCGGCAGGCCGGCGGGCGGCTCGCGCCGCGTGGGCACCAGGCTGGGCACGGACGACACCAGGCGGCGGGTATAGGACTGCTTGGGTTCGGCCAGGATCTCGTTGCGGGTGCCGCTTTCTATCAGGTCGCCGCGGTTCATGACGACGATGCGGTCGGAGATCTCGGCCACCACGCCGAAGTCGTGCGTGATGAACAGCACCGCGGTCTGGTGCTTGACCTGCAGTTCCTTGATCAGCGCCAGGATCTGCTTTTGCGTGGTGACGTCCAGCGCCGTGGTCGGCTCGTCCGCGATCAGCAGCTTGGGCTCCAGGATGAGCGCCATGGCGATGACGATGCGCTGGCGTTGGCCGCCCGACAGCTGGTGCGGGTAGGCCTCGAAGATGCGCTCGACGTCCGGCAGGTGTACCGAGCGGAACATGTCCAGCACCTTGGCGCGGCGTTCCGCGGCCGACATCTGCTTGCGGTGCAGGCGCAGCACTTCGTCGACCTGCTTGCCCACGGTGTGCACCGGGTTCAGCGCGGTCATGGGTTCCTGGAACACCATGGCCATGCGGGTCGCGCGCATTTCGCGCAGGCGGCGCTGCGTGGCGGTGACCACGTCTTCGCCTTCCACGCGGATCGAGCCGGCGCTCACGCCCAGCACGCCGGGCGGCAGCAGGCCCATCACGGCCAGTGACGTGACTGACTTGCCCGAGCCAGATTCGCCGACCACGCATACGGTTTCGCCCGCGTGCACGTCCAGGCTCAGGTTGCGCACGACGCGGTTGCCCGCGCCGGCGACTTCGACCGAGAGGTTGCGGATGGCCAGGATGGCGGACGAGGTGTCGCCCGCGGGGGGAATGGGAGAGTAGGTCATCGGCATCAGATCCTGCGCACCATTTTCGGGTCCAGCGCATCGCGCAGGGCGTCTCCCAGGATGTTCACGCTGAGCACCGTCAGCGACAGGAACAGGCCGGGAAAGAGGATCAGCCCGGGCAGCATGCGGAAATACATGCGGCCTTCGGACATGATGTTGCCCCAGGAGGCGATCTCGGGCGGGATGCCCGCGCCCAGGAAGCTGAGAATGGCTTCGGTGAGCATGGCGGAAGCGAACACGTACGTGCCTTGCACCGTCAGCGGCGCGATGGTGCTGGGCACCATGTGGCGCCACAGCAGCAGCGGCAGCGGCGTGCCCAGGGCCAGCGCGGCCTCGACATAGGGTTCGCCGCGCACGGTCAGGATCTGCCCGCGCACCAGCCGCACCACGCGCGGGATTTCCGGGATGGTGATGGCCACCAGCACGGTGGTGATGCTGGCGCCGGTGACAGACACCAGGGCGATCGCCAGCAGGATGCCGGGGATGGCCATGATGGCGTCCATGGTGCGCATGATCAGCCCGTCCAGCGAACGGAACCAGCCGGCGATCACGCCGATGACCAGGCCGATGGTGACGCTGACGAGCGCCGCGCCCAGGCCGGCGATCAGCGAGACGCGCGCGCCGTAGGCCACGCGCGACCAGACGTCGCGGCCGAAGGCATCGGTGCCGAACAGATAGTCGGAAAAGGGCGGCTTGAGGCGCGCGCCCGGGTTGATCAGGGTGGGGTCGACGGTGCCCAGCAGCGGCGCGAACAGCGCGATGGCGACGACCGCCACCAGCACGATCAGCGCCACCATCACGGGCCAGCTCTTGAGCCCCTGGCGGATCTGCCGCCAGGCGGTAGCCTGGGGCGTGCCGCCTCCGGGGAGATCGGCCGCTTGCGCGGCGTCGGTTGGCGTTTGCATGGTGTTAGTACCTGATCCGAGGGTCGAACACCGTGTAGGCGCAATCGACAACAAGATTGATGAACACGTAGACGAACGCGAAGAAGAGCGTCAGGCCCTGGATCACCGGGTAGTCGCGCGCGAGCACGGCTTCCACCACCAGCCGGCCCAGGCCGGGGATGTTGAATACCGATTCGGTCACGACCACGCCGCTGATCAGCAGCGCGATGCCCAGGCCCACCACCGTGGCGATGGGCACGGCGGCGTTGCGCAGGGCATGGCCCAGCAGCACGCCGGTTTCGCCCAGACCCTTGGAGCGGGCCGTGCGGATGAAGTCCTCGCCCATGACCTCGATGACGCTGGTGCGCGTGATGCGCGCGATCAGCGCCACGTAGACCGTGGACAAGGCCAGCGACGGCAGGATGAGGCGGTGCAGATAGGGCCAGAAACCCTTGTCCAGCGGCGCATAGCCTTGCACGTTGAACCAGCCCAGCTTGATGGCGAAGAGCCAGATCAGCAGGTAGCCCGTGACGAATACCGGCACCGAGAATCCCAGCACCGAGAAGCCCATCACGGCGCGGTCTAGCAGCTTGCCCTGGCGCCAGGCGGCGAGCACGCCCAGCGGAATGGCGACGATCAGGGTGAAGACCAGGGTCAGCACCGCCAGGCTGAGCGAAGGTTCGAGGCGCTGCCCGATGAGCTTGGTGACCGGCACGCCCGACATGAGCGAGGTGCCCAGGTCGCCTTGCAGCAGCTTGCCGCCCCAGATGAAGAACTGCTTGATGACCGGCTGGTCCAGGCCCATCGTCTGGCGTATCTGGACGATACGTTCGGGCGTGGCGCCATCGCCCGCCATGATGATGGCCGGATCTCCCGGGCTGAAACGCAATATCGCGAAGACCACCACCGCGACCATCACCAGAACGGGGATGGTCGCGAGGAGCCGGCGTGAGACAAATGCCAGCATGTGTTTCCCCCTAACTACTGCCCGTCAAGGGGCTTTCTTTACATTCCAGAACGCGAAGACAGGCGCGTGCACCAGGCCGGACAGCTTGGTCGAATAGACGGTGGGCACGGACATCTGGCCCAGCGGCACGTACAGGCCTTCATCGATGCCGATGCGCTGCACTTCGTCGGCGATCTTCTTTTGTTCCGCGGGATCGGAGGTCAGCGCCATCTTGGTGCGCAGTTCCTCGATCTGCGGGAAGTCAGGCCAGCCGAACCAGGCGTTGTCGCCGTTGGCGGCAGCGGGCGCGGAGCGGACCGGATCCATC
The DNA here is from genome assembly GCF_903652925.1 of Achromobacter anxifer. Lineage (GTDB taxonomy): Bacteria > Pseudomonadota > Gammaproteobacteria > Burkholderiales > Burkholderiaceae_B > Achromobacter > Achromobacter anxifer. Next base: position 798,828 of record NZ_CAHLAR010000001.1, read on the forward strand.
ACGTCGGTGGCGTACCAGTTGGTGTTGTGGATGTTCCAGCCGCCTTCCGCGGGCGCGGCCTTGGAGGCGCGGCGGGTGGCCACGCTCTGCCAGTCCATCGCGGCCAGGTTGACGTTGAAGCCTGCCTTGCGCAGCGCCTGGGCCATCACCACCGGCTGGGCGGACAAGGTGCCGACGTCGGTCGCGTGCATGACCAGGATGGGCGTGTTGTCGTAGCCCGCTTCCTTCAGGAGGGCCTTGGCCTTCTCGATGTTGGACGGAACGACCATGTCCTTGCCGATGTCGCTTTCGAACGGCGTGCCGCAGCCCCACAGCGACGCGCAGGTCTGCCAGTACTTCGGATTGCCGACCAGCGCCTTCATCACGTCTTCCTGGCCAATGGCGTACATCGCGGCCTGGCGGATCTTCTTGTTGTTGAAGGGCGGGTACTTGAAGTTGAAGCGGTACATCGTGAAGTAGCCGACCGGGCTGAGGGTCTCTTCCTTCAGGTCCTTGTTGCCTTCGATCATCGGCAGCAGGTCGTACGGGAACTGCTCGACGAAGTCGATTTCGCCACCCAGCAGCGCGTTGGCGGTGGTCAGGGCGTCGGGCATGACGTCCCATTCGACCTTGTCCACGTTCACGACCTTGCCGCCAGCCAGGGCGCTGGCGGGTTCCTTGCGCGGCACGTAGTCGGTGTTCTTGGCGTAGACCGTCTTTACGCCGGGCTTGAATTCGATGACCTTGAACGGACCCGAGCCGGTCATGTCGGTGATGGGCTGGCCGATGGCCTGTTCGGCGATGCGCTTGGGCATCATGAACGGCGCGGTGCCGGTGGGCTTGGACAGGGCGCGCAGCGCCAGGTCCGTGGGTTCCTTCATGACGATGCGGAAGTTCTTGTCGTCGATGACTTCGATCTTGTCGGTGAACTTCAGCAGCGTGCGGCCCATGCCGTCGCCAGCGGCCCAGCGCTTGATCGAGGCGACGCAATCCTCGGAAGTCACGGGCTTGCCGTCATGCCATTTCTGGCCGTCGCGCAGGGTCATGGTGTAGGTCTTGCCGTCGGGCGAGACTTCCCATTTTTCGAGCATCTGCGGCTGGATCTTGTTGTTGGCGTCGGTGGCCAGCAGGGTGTCGTAGATCATGTAGCCGTGCCACGTCGTGATGTACGCGGTGGTGGCATGCGGATCGGTCAGGCGCAGAGGCGAGTGCATCACCGATTTGATGACGGTCTCGGCGTAGGCGCCGTGAGCCATCATGAGGGTGGCGCCGGCCAGCGCGGCCGCTCGGACGTACTTCAGCATGAATGTTCCCCTTGATGCGTAATGAGCGGCGCCATCGCGCCGCTGCGTCGGTAACCCGCCGCGCATGGGCGGCGTGCGAGGTTCAGGCGGTAGCCGACCGGCCGGCAAAGACCGGTCCGCAAGGCGCCATTCTGATGCCGGGACGCAACCGTGTCCATGGTTGTTTTGCCGCATCCATCAGCATGGAACCCGGGGCCGCGCAAACCAGGATCGTTTGCGCGATATCGGTGAAATCCGCGCGAAAGTGCGCCGAACTCTTTACCACCAGGATTGCGGCGCGGCGCGGCTCCACGCCGGCGAAACGGAACATTTCCTGGTCGGCCATCTGCACCTTGTTGGACGCCACGATGATGCGCACGCCGCCCACGCGCAGGCAGGCGCTGGGACCCAGGTCCATGTGGAAGCCGCGATAGAACGCGCCATGCGTATCGAAGCGGCCATCTGAGGTTTTCTCGACGGTGAATTCCATGTCCAGCGGCTCGTCGTCGGGAATACCCGAGTGTCCACCCAATGCAATCCGTACCTTGTTTCCAGCGCCCGCGCGATGGGCCGCCAGCGCGGCCGCGGGATCGACGATCAGGCCGATGGCGGTGTCGCGGGCATCGTGTCGGATCAGCGCGCGCAGTACGCCCGTGGTGTCCGAGCTGCCGCCCGCGCCGGGGTTGTCCTGCGCATCGGCGATGACCACCGGCTTGTGCGCGTCGCGCGCCAGGCGCATGGCTTCCTGCACGGCCTCGTCGGGCGTGTAGAGCCTGCCGCCGAAATCGCGCTCCGCGTCGAGCACGGCGCGCGTCATGGCATCGGCCGCGGCGTCGGCTTCGGCCTGCGTTGCGCCGTAGGCCCACACCGTGGGCGCGCATTCGGGGAAGTCGGCTGCGGGAAAACCCGTGGCGAATGACAGGCTGAGCGCGCCGCGCTTCTCAATGTCATCCACCCGCTGATACAGGCTGCGCCCGGGCTCGATGTCGGTGGACTGCCAGCACAGCGAGATCAGGTAGGGCAGGGCGCGCAGGGCCGCATGGGGCCGCGGCGCGCCGGCCAGCCGGGCCGACAGCAGGCCGGCTGCGCGTTGGCCGGTTTCGGCCATGTCGATGTGGGGATAAGTGCGGTAGCAGACCAGCGCGTCCGCGTGCTGCACCATGGCGCGGGTCACGTTGGCGTGCAGGTCCAGGCTGGCGACGACGGGCACGTCCGGCCCCACCAGCTCGCGCACGCGCCGCAGCAGCTCGCCTTCGCCGTCGTCCAGGTGCTCGGTGACCATGGCGCCGTGCAGGTCCAGGTATACGCCGTCCAGCGGCAGCGCCAGCGACAGGCCCTGCAGGATCATGGCGCTGATGCGTTCAAACGCATCCTTGGTGACCGGCCCCGAGGGACTGGCCGCGGCCCAGGTGGTGGGCAGCAGCGTGTGCCGCCCCATGGCTTCGATAAAGCCCGCCACCGGTATGTTGGCGCCCGCCACCGCCTGGAACATCGCGGGCCCGCTGACCAGCTTGGGCCAGCCGCCGCCCTTCTCGGCAAAGTCTTCCCACGCCGCGCGCGAAGGCGCGAACGTATTGGTTTCATGCTGAAAGCCGCCTATCCCGATGCGCATCAGGATTCCCCTTGTCGTTTTTGATGTCAGGAAGGCGCGGGCCAAGCCGCGCCCAAGTCAGTTCTAAAGTGGCGCCAGGGCACCACCAGTCACGCATAAAACAGGCACAACGAAAACAGGCACAACGCCGCAATCAGGCAAAACGTTCCCCAAGCGGGGTCGCGCGGATCCGGCTCCGCCGGTCCGCAGCGACGCCCCCCTGGGGGGGAAGCGCGCAGCGCTTCGGGGGGGGGACCCTCACTTAGCTACAGGCATGGTGAATTCCGCGCCCTTGGCGATGCTGTCGGGCCAGCGCTGCATCACGCTCTTGTAGCGTGAATAGAAGCGGATGCCTTCTTCGCCGTAGGCGTGGTGGTCGCCGAACAGCGAACGCTTCCAGCCGCCGAAGGAGTGCCAGGCCATGGGCACGGGGATCGGCACGTTGATGCCGACCATGCCCACCTTGATCTGGCGGGCGAAGGCGCGCGCCACGCCGCCGTCGGACGTGAAGCAGGCCACGCCGTTGCCGAACTCATGGGCGTTGATCAGTTCCACGGCGGAGGCGAAGTCCGGCACGCGCACGACGCACAGCACCGGGCCGAAGATCTCTTCGCGGTAGATGTTCATCGCGGGCTTGACGTGGTCGAACAGCGTGCCGCCCAGGAAGAAGCCCTTTTCATTGCCCGGCACCTTCAGGCCGCGGCCGTCGACCACCAGCGTGGCGCCGGAGGCGATGCCGTCCTCGATGTAGCCCACGACCTTGCCGCGATGCTGCGAAGTGACCAGAGGGCCCATTTCCGCATCGCCCTGCATGCCGTCCTTGACCACCAGCGCCTTCACGCGCGGGGTCAGGCGCTCGACCACCTTGTCGGCCACGTCGCCCACCGCCACGGCCACCGAAATCGCCATGCAGCGCTCGCCGGCGGAACCGTAGGCCGCGCCCATCAGCGCATCGGTGACCTGATCCAGGTCGGCGTCGGGCATGACCACCATGTGGTTCTTGGCGCCGCCCAGCGCCTGCACGCGCTTGCCGCGGCGGGTGCCTTCGGCATAGATGTATTCGGCGATGGGCGTCGAGCCGACGAAGGACAGGGCTTCGATGTCCGGATGCGCGATCAGCGCGTCCACCGCCTGCTTGTCGCCGTGGACGACGTTGAACACCCCCTCGGGCAGGCCGGCTTCGGCCAGCAGCTCGGCCAGGCGCACGGAGGCCGACGGGTCGCGCTCGGAAGGCTTGAGCACGAAGGTGTTGCCGCAGGCGATGGCCACCGGGAACATCCAGCACGGCACCATCATGGGAAAGTTGAACGGCGTGATGCCGGCCACCACGCCCAGGGCCTGGCGCATGCTCCAGTTGTCGATGCCGCCGCCGATCTGGTCGGAGTACTGGCCCTTCATCAGCTGCGGAATGCCGCAGGCGAATTCCACGATCTCGATGCCGCGCGTGACTTCGCCCTTGGCATCGGAGAAGACCTTGCCGTGTTCGCGGGTAATGAGTTCAGCCAGTTCGTCCTGGTGCTTGTCCAGCAGCGCCTTGAAGTTGAACAGGATGCGCGCGCGCTTGAGGGCCGGGGTTTCAGACCAGGCCGGAAAGGCCGCCTTGGCGGCGGCGACGGCCAGCGCCACTTCGTCGTTGGACGCCAGCGGAATCGAGGAGGTGACTTCGCCGGTGGCGGGATTGAAGCCGTCGGCGTAGCGGTTGCTGCGGCCGTCGTAGTGCTGGCCGTTGATGAAATGCGGGATCTTCTTCATGAGGACGCTCGAATCTGGGACTTGCTGAAATGCAGGAGGGCGGCCTGGGGCCGCCCGGAGAAAGAGCCGCCCCTCGCGGGGCGGCGCGCCGTTATGCGACTTCCTTCAGGACGCGGCCGATCTGTTCGAAGATCTGGCCGATCTGGGCTTCTTCGATGATCAGCGGGGGCGAGATCGCGATGATGTCGCCGGTGTAGCGCACCATCAGGCCGCTGTCGAAGCACTTCTGGAAGACTTCGGCGGCGCGGGCGCCGGGCGCCCCTGCGCGCGGCGCCAGCTCGATGCCGCAGACCAGGCCCAGGTTGCGCACGTCGATGACGTGCGGCGCGCCCTTCAGGCCGTGGGCGGCTTCCTGGAAGGCGCCGGACAGCTTGCGGGCGCGGCCGAACAGGTCGTCGCGGCGGTAGATGTCCAGGGTCGCCAGAATGGCGGCGGCGGCCAGCGGGTGCGCCGAATAGGTATAGCCGTGGAAGAACTCGATGCCGCCGGCGGGGCCGTTGACGATGGCGTCATGCACCTCGCGCTTGACCGCGACCGCGCCCGCGGGCACGGCGGCGTTGCTGACGCCCTTGGCCATCGCGATGATGTCCGGCGTGACGCCGAAGAACTCGGACGCGGTGGCGGCGCCCAGGCGGCCGTAGGCGGTGATGACTTCGTCGAAAATCAGCAGGATGCCGTGCTTGGAGGTGATCTCGCGCAGCTTTTCCAGATAGCCCTTGGGCGGGATCAGCACGCCGGTCGAGCCCGCCATGGGTTCGACGATGACCGCGGCGATGGTGGACGGATCATGCAGGGCGACGATGCGCTCCAGTTCATCGGCCAGGTGGGCGCCCCAGGCGGGCTGGCCCTTGGAGTAGGCGTTCTGCTCGATGTTGTGCGTGTGCGGCAGATGGTCCACGGCGGGCAGCAGCGCGCCGGAGAAGGTCTTGCGGTTGGTCGAGATGCCGCCCACCGAGATGCCGCCGAAGCCCACGCCGTGGTAGCCGCGCTCGCGGCCGATGAGGCGGGTGCGCTGGCCTTCGCCGCGGGCGCGGTGATAAGCCAGGGCGATCTTCAGGCAGGTGTCGACGGATTCGGAACCCGAGTTCGTGAAGAAGACGCGGTCCAGGCCCTGCGGCATCATGCTGGCGACGGCGGTCGCCGCCTCGAAGGCAAGCGGATGGCCCAGCTGGAAGCCCGGCGCGTAGTCCATGACGCCTGCCTGCTTGGCGATCGCGGCGACGATTTCCTCGCGGCCGTGGCCGGCGTTCACGCACCACAGGCCCGCGGTGCCGTCCAGGATCTGGCGGCCGTCGGTCGAGGTGTAGTACATGCCCTTGGCGGTCGCCAGCATGCGCGGGTGGGCCTTGAACTGCTTGTTGGCAGTGAAGGGCATCCAGAGATGGGACAGGTCGGGCAATTTGTCGGGGGCGTTCATGGCGGCTCCAGGGGACGAACAAGCGCTGGACTTGGGCGACGGTTGTGCAGCCAGCGGGATTGAAATGATTCTGGTGCGTCCTGGGGGGAATGAAAATATACGATCCGCGCAAATGCGGCTAACTGTATAGTTGTGGGCAGCACAACTGTACAGTTATCTTCGTGATCGATTTCCAGCCCAACCGCGCCCGTGGCCGCGGACTGGCGCCGACCCTGGTCGAGCAGCTGGTCGCCGCCATCCTGCGCGCCATCGAGGAACAGACGCTGCGTCCGGGTATGTCCCTACCCTCGGTGCGCGAGTTCGCGCGCCTGTACGAAGTCAGCACCTTCACTGTGGCCAGCGCCTACAGCCGGCTGGTGTCGCAGGGCTGGCTGGCGGCGCGGCCGGGCGCGGGCTACCGGGTCGCTACGCCGGACGCGCCGGCGCGCCCCAGCCAGCCGCCCTCCTGGGAGCCGCCGCGGCTGAACGCCGGCTGGCTGCTGTCGGACATCTTTGCGGACCATTCCATCCCCATCAAATCGGGTTGCGGCTGGCTGCCGGGCGAATGGCTGAACGAAGAAGGGCTGCACATGGCCCTGCGCCACATGGGGCGGGTGCCGGCCATGCGCATCGCCAACTACGGCCATCCCTACGGCTACGCGCCGCTGCGCGAGAGCATCGCGGCCAGCCTCAGCGCGCAGGGCATGGAGGTCGAGGCGTCGCAAGTCCTGCTGACCCAGGGCGTGACCCATGGGCTGGACATGGTGATACGCACCTTGCTGCGGCCCGGAGACACGGTGGTGGTGGAACAGCCCGCCTATGCCAATCTGCTGCAGATGCTGCGCCTGGCCGGGCTGCGCGCGGTGGCCGTGCCGCGCACGCTGGAAGGGCTGGACTGCGATGCGCTGGAGGCCGCGGTGGCGCGGCACCGGCCCAGGGCCCTGTTCGTCAATACGGCCCTGCAGAATCCCTCGGGCGCCAGCATCAGCATGGCCAACGCCTTCCGCATCCTGCAGGCGGCCGAGAAGCACGGCCTGTGGGTGGTGGAAGACGACATCTCGCGCGAGCTCGCGCCTGGCGTGACGCCGATGCTGGCCGCGCTGGACGGGGCGCGGCGGGTGGTCTACCTGGGTGGCTATTCCAAGGTCATCAGCCCGTCGGTGCGGGTGGGCTACGTGGTGGCGCACCGCGATCTCGCCCGCGACATTGCGCGCACCAAGATGGCGGTGGGACTCACTTCGCCGGAGATCATGGAGCGCATCGTCCACCAGGTCATCCGCGAAGGTCGCTACCGTGCCCACATCGCCCGCACCCGCGAGCGTCTGGCGGCGGCGCATGCGACCGTGGCCGAGCAGATGGCGCAGCATGGGTTCGAGATCTATGGGCGGCCGCAGGGCGGCCTGTTCCTGTGGGCCAAGGTGGCGGGCCAATGGCGCGAACGCGGCGCCAACGGCCTGGCGGAATTGGCGCTGAAGGACGGCATCTGGCTGGCGCCAGGCTCCTACTTCGAAGCGGACGAGGCCAACACGCCCTGGGTGCGCTTCAACGTGGCCTATTCAGAGGCGCCGGCGCTCTGGCGCTTCATGCGCAACGCCGGAGCCACGCCCGTTGCCCCGGCTCTTACTGACGCTCGTACGTGACGAAATCGTATTCGTAGCCGTTTTCGGCCGGCTGGGCTTCGCGCGCGGTTTCCTTCCATTGGAAGGCGGGCAGCAGCGGGAAGAAGGCATCGCCTTCGACCTCGGCGTGGACTTCGGTGGCCAGCACGCGCCGGGCCAGGGGCAGGGCGTGCGCGTAGATCTGCGCGCCGCCGATCACGAAGGCCTGGTCGATGGCGCCGCAGGCTTCGATGGCCGCCTGCAGCGACGGCACCACGATGGCGCCCGTGGCTTCGAAGCCGGGGTTGCGGCTGATCACGATATTGCTGCGGCCCGGCAACGGCCGGCCCAGGGATTCCCAGGTCTTGCGGCCCATGATGATGGGATGGCCCAGCGTGCTGCGCTTGAAGTGCGCCAGGTCGCCCGGCAGTTTCCAGGGCAGGGCGTTGTCGCGGCCGATGGCGCGGTTGGTGGAATAGGCGACGATGAGGGTAAGGCTGGCGGACATGCGGATTTGCGACGTTAGGGTTGCGGCCGGTTGGATACGGCAAGCGTAGCAAATTTGCGCGGCGGCCTGCGCCGCGCGCGCTTCAATCCGTCGCGTGTTCGAGGAATTCGGTGGCGGGCATGGGTTTGCCCAGCAGGAAGCCCTGCAGGGAATCGCAGCCCAGCCCCGTCAGGAATTGCTGCTGCGCCGGCGTTTCCACGCCCTCTGCCACGATGCGCAGGTTGAGCTGCTGCGCCAGCGCGACGATGGCCGACACGATGGCGGCGTCTTCGTTGTCGTTTTCCAGCTGGTTGACGAAGCCCCGGTCGATCTTCAGTTCGGTCGCGGGCAGGCGCTTCAGGTAGAGCAGGCTGGAATAGCCGGTGCCGAAGTCGTCGATGGAAATCGTCACGCCCAGGTTCGACAGGCGCTTGAGCACCGTCAGGCTGGCCTCGGCGTCGCGCATGGCGGTGGATTCAGTCACTTCCAGGGTCAGGCAGGCCGGCGGCACGCCATGGCGTTCCAGCGCCGAACGCACCGTTTCCACCAGACTGGCGTGGGCGAACTGCAGCGCCGAAATATTGACGGCGATGGTCCAGTGGCCCTGGCCGGCATTGATCCATTCCCGCATCTGGCGGCAGGCCTCGTTGATGACCCATTCGCCGATGGACAGGATCAGGCCGGTCTTTTCCGCAGTGGGGATGAACTGGTCCGGGCCCACCAGGCCGCGCGTGGGATGGTTCCACCGCAGCAGCGCCTCGGCGCCGATGATCGGGCCGGCGGGCGCTTCGTACTTGGGCTGGTAGTGCAGGACCAGCTGGTTGCGCTCCTGCGCCAGGCGCAGGTCGTGCAGCAGTTCGATCTGTTCGTGCGCGTCGGCGTTCATGGACGGCTCGAAGAAGCTGTAGCCGGTGCCGCCCAGGCGCTTGGCGTGGTACATCGCCGCGTCGGCGTTGGTCAGCAGGGCATGGGTGTCCTGGCCGTCGTTGGGATAGATGGCGATGCCCACGCTGGAGGTCACCATCACTTCATGTCCGTAGACGGTGACCGGCTGGGCGATGGCGTCGATCAGGCGGTCGGCCACGTTGGCCGCGTCGGTGGGTTCGACCACTTCGCTGAGCACGATGAATTCGTCGCCGCCCAGGCGCGCCACGGTGTCCTGGGTGCGCAGGGTCTGGCGGATGCGCTGCGCCAGGTCGATCAGCAGGGCGTCGCCGGTGTGGTGGCCGTAGGCGTCGTTGACCGCCTTGAAACCGTCCAGGTCGAAGAACAGCACGGCGAAATAGCCCTTGCGCCGGGTCGCGCTTTCGATCGCCTGTTCCAGCCGGTCTTCCAGCAGGATGCGGTTGGGCAATTTGGTCAGCGTGTCGTGCAGCGCCAGCTGCACCAGTTCCTCATTGGCTTCGGCCAGCGAGGACGCCAGGGCCGAGGTGCGGGCCTCCAGCCGGTTGTCCAGCACGGCGACCAACAGAGCGATGGCCAGCACGCTCAGGGTGACGGCAGTGACGGCGATGGCCAGCCAGCCGGCCGAAATGCCGCTGTTGGCCGCCATGCAGATGCTGCCGGCGGGGAATCCGGCGGCGGCCATGCCGGTGTAGTGCATGCCGACAATGGCGATGCCCATGACGACGGCGGCCAGCGGCCGCGACCACGCCACGCGCGGGCCGCCGTGGCGCAGGCGGTAGGTGATCCAGAGCGCGGCGCCGGACGCGGCCACCGCGATCACGATGGACAGCGCGAACCATTTGGCGTCGTAGACGATGCCGGGCTCCATGAGCATCGCGGCCATGCCGAGGTAGTGCATCGCCGCGATGCCGGCGCCCATCAGCAGGGCGCCGATCATAAGCCTGCGGCGGGGCAGTTCGTCCTTGCTCACGGTCCAGAGCGCGAAGGCGGAGCAGCCGATGGCGATGGCCAGCGACAAAACGGTGAGAGACAGGTCGTAGCCCATGGCGATGGGCAGGCTGAAGGCCAGCATGCCGACGAAATGCATAGACCAGATGCCCAGGCCCATCGCGAAGGCGCCGCCCGCCAGCCAGTAGCGCGCACTGGGCAACCCGTTCGAGGCCCTGACGCGGTTGGCCATGCCCAACGCCGTGTACGACGCCAGGATGGCGACTCCTAGGGATACGAGGACGAGCGAAGGGTTATAAGTTCCGACGAGCATTTGTGGGGTGTCCTGTCCTTAGCGCTTACTGCCGCCGCGCGGGCTTCATATCAAATCAATTGGTAGTCTATGGTTGCAAGCCGGTCGCAAGACAAGTTCCGCGGTCGACGCTGATGATGCACGTGCTCTCTTATCGGGAAGGGGGATGCGGCTGCGCAGCGCCGGCGGACGGCGCTGCCGGGCGGATTGCCCGGTTTCGCGGCGAGCGACAGGCACGGCGCGGCAAGTGCCGGTCGGAAGCAATGACGCGCAACGCATTCTGGACGCGCGTCCATGGCTAAGGGATGGGTTATACCGAAAACGCGCTTCCAGAAGCTCACCAATCTTCACTTGCGGCCAGAGGAGCGCAGGCGGAACCGTGGCGCGGGCGGATGCCCTGGCGCCTGCCTGCCTTGTCCGTCCCGCAGGCAGTCGCCGGGACGGCCTCCCTTGCTGCCCCCTAGACGGCCATGGCCGCCGTGAGCGGGGCGTGGTGGGTATAGCCGGACAGGGAGAAATCGCCCGGTTCGACCTTTTCCAGCCATTCGGGCTCGTAGCGTCCGGTGACCGCGAAATCGGGAATGCGGTCGGATAGCACCAGCTTGGGAGCCTCGTAAGGCGTGCGCGTGAGTTGCTCGCGCAGCATGGGCAGGTGGTTTTCGTAGATATGGGCGTCGCCGATGAAATAGGTGAACCAGCGCGGCGTGTAGCCCGTCAGGCGGCCGACCAGGTGCAGCAGCGCCGCGCCCTCGGTCAGGTTGAAAGGCGTGCCCAGGCCGACATCGTTGGAACGGATGTACAGGCACAGGGATATTTCGCGGGTCGTGGCGTTCGGCAGGAACTGGTAGAGCAGGTGGCAAGGAGGCAGGGCCATTTCCTCGATCTGCGCCCAGTTCCAGCCATGGAACAGGATGCGGCGGTCGCCGGGGCGTTCGTGGATGGTGTCCAGGCACTGCCGCAACTGGTCCACAGCCTTGTACAGCAGGACCTTGGGCGCGCCGTCCTCGTCCAGCTCGGCCACCTTGGCGTAGCCGCGCGCCAGGGCGTCGGCGATCTGCGCCGGACGGCTCGCGTCCAACATCTTGTAGGCCGGCCACTGGCGCCACTGGACGCCATACACCGGGCCCAGGTCGTCAGGCCCTTCCCGGTAGGGGTTGGCCAGCCACTGGCTGTTTTCATTGGCGTTCTGGTCCCAGACCTTGCAGCCGAGGTCGCGGAATTCCGCCGCGCTGCGCGAGGCGCGCAGGAAGCCGACCATCTCGCCGATGGCGGACTTGAATGCCAGCTTTTTGGTGGTGACCGCCGGGAAGCCCTTTTGCAGGTCGAAGCGCAGCGACGCGCCCGGCATGCTCAAGGTGCGTATGCCCGTGCGGTTTTCCTGCCACGCGCCGGTGTCCAGGATGGATTGAACGAGGTCCAGGTATTGTTTCATGGCGGTCCTTGCGTACGCTCGCCCGACGGGTGACGCAGACAGGCCGCCGCGAACGGATCGCGGCGGCGCTCATAAGTTAGGGATGGATGAATTACACCACGCGGGCGCGGTTCAGGCGGCGGCCGGCGTTTCCTGCGTGTCGACGATGTCGACCGAGAAGGTCAGTTCGGCGGTTTTTTCGAGCATGGCCGAGGCCGAGCAGTACTTTTCGTGCGACAGCTGCACCGCGCGTTCCACCGCGGCGCGAGGCAGGTTGCGGCCCGTGACGGTGAAGGCGAAATGGATGCGAGTGAAAACCTTGGGGTCGGCATCGGCGCGGTCGGCCTGCAGCTTCACGCTGCAGCCGCTGACGGCGTGGCGCCCACGCTTGAGGATCAGCACCACGTCGTACGCGGTGCAGCCGCCGGTGCCGGCCAGCAGCATTTCCATCGGCCGGGGGGCGAGATTGTGTCCGCCGCCGTCCACGGCGCCGTCCATGACGGCCACGTGGCCGCTGCCCGTGCTGGCGGTGAAGAGCATGCCGTTCGGGCCGCCCCAGTCGATCGTGCATTCCATGTTGTCTTGTCCTTGAGCTTGAGCGCTGTCAATGGCTGATGATACCTGTTGCGTACAATTCCGGGCATGAGAGCCCCGCCCCGCATCAGGGGCGTGCGCCAGTCTTGCCAGGAGTTGCCCATGTCCACCGCTCTGTCCCGACCCAGCCCCGTTTCCTTCCTGCGCCGCATCAGTCCCGTGGATGCCCTGCTGGCCGAGGCGGACCGCGCGTTGCGGGTGCTGTCTGGCAACGCCACCGCGGGCCGGCCCTATCCGGCCACCGCCGAGGAGGCGCCGCAAGCCTTGTCGGCCCAGGAAAAGCGCCACGCCGCGGGCTTGATGCGGGTGAACCACGTGGGAGAGGTCTGCGCCCAGGCGTTGTACCGCGGCCAAGCCTCGGTGTGCCGCGAACCCGCGCCTCGGGCCTTGCTGCTGAACGCGGCGTCCGAGGAGGTGGACCATCTGGCCTGGTGCAATCAGCGGCTGACCGAGCTGGGCAGCCGCCCCAGCCTGCTGAACCCGGTCTGGTACGCGGGTTCGTTTGCGCTGGGCGTGCTGGCCAGCTATGCCGGGGTGCCCCGCAATCTGGGTTTCATGGCGGAAACCGAGAAGCAGGTCGAGGCGCATCTGGAAGAGCATCTGCGCACCTTGCCGGTGCAGGACGAACGTTCGCGCCAGATCGTCCAGAAGATGAAGGAAGACGAGGCGCAGCATCGCGCCAGCGCGGAAGCGGCGGGGGGCGTGCCTTTGCCTACGCCCGTGAAGGCCGCGATGCGGGCCATGTCCAAGGTCATGACGACCACCGCCTACTGGATCTGAAGCTGCCGAAAAGTAAAATATTGCAATGCACAAAAAAACGATGCAAGTTGGTGCTTGACGCACCGTTCGGGTGCAAAAAACAGAGGGGGATTACCCGATGCGAGCTAGGGTAAGCCCCGGGCGGGTTTACCCATTTGGCGGAAACCCGGTTTTTTCAGCAGGCATTGATTGGCGCGGGTTTCCAGAGGGATGGGGCGAGTTTTGCGGCAAAAATGCAACGCCAAAAAACTCTTGCGCCTCAGGCTAAAAAATTTCTTGCATCGCACAAAAAACCTAGGTACTATTCACTCATCGGATGTTGAAACGCAGTCGGCGCGGTGCAAAACCCCGGAAGCGTAGCGAGCGGAAAGCCAGCTCCCAACATGCCACGGTTGTCTCCTCCACCCTCCTCCTTTGGTGGATTTAGCCCGAGATCTTACGATCTCGGGCTTTTTTTTCGACCGCTTAAATGTGTCCCTATTTAATTGGCGAAAATGATTGGGGACCCGCCGCAGCGGTGCTAGCCCCTAGGGAGATCTTCGCGTTTTCCCTTGGATATTTCGCGTGCGCATGGGCGGAAAGTTCTACAATCGTTCCATGAAATCCGTATTTCCGCGCGTTCGCGGTTTTGCCGTTCCGGGCCCGTCAAGTCGCAGTCCCGGCTGCGGTCGGACGGCATGGCGCGGGGCGTTACGTTCTGTGCCGGTGAATTGCACTTCCTTATCCCTCCCATATATGGGCGTTACACCTGCCTCCGATAATGGCGGGCCTGTCTCGATAGACCAACCTGAGGTGATTCGGTGACCTGGCTGTACATATGCGTGGTCGCATTCATGGTGGGGGGACTCATCGTGGCGTCGGAGCGCTGGCATGGCGCCTTTACCGGCGACAGCGACCTCAACAAGCCCCAAGCCAACCATTCCCGCGCCACGCCCCGCGTCGGCGGGCTGGCCGTTCTTGCGGGCACGCTGGCTGGCCTGCTGGTGCTCGGCCCCAGCAACATGACCCTGACCTGGCTGTGGCCCGCGCTGTTCGTCGCGGCGCTGCCCGTGTTCGTGGCCGGCCTGCTCGAGGACATCACCAAGGACATCGGCGCCAGCAAGCGCCTGCTGGCCGCGTTCCTGTCCGCCGCGATCGCCTGGTGGCTGCTGGGCGGCGTCAGCCGCGTCGGCATGGCCCCGGTGGATTACGTGCTGTCCTTCTGGCCGGTGTCGTTGCTGTTCACCATGTTCGCGGTGGGCGGCTGTACTCATGCGCTGAACATCGTGGATGGCATGAACGGCCTGGCCGGCATGGTTGCGACGCTGATGGCCGTGTCGATCAGCCTGGTGGCGCTGCAAGTGGGCGACGTGCCGATTTTCCTGGTGGCGGCGGCCCTGGCTTCGGCCACGCTGGGCTTCCTGGTCTGGAACTTCCCGTTCGGGCGTGTGTTCCTGGGCGATGGCGGCGCGTACTTCCTGGGCTTCATGCTGGCTGAACTGGCGGTCCTGCTGGTGGTGCGCAACCCCTCGGTGTCGCCGTTCTATGCCTTGGCAGTGTTGTTCTACCCCGTGTTCGAAACCGGCTTTTCCATCTGGCGCCGCCGCTTCAAGCGCGGCGTGCCGGTGGATCAGCCGGATGCGCTGCACCTGCATCAGCTGGTGTTTCGCCGTCTGGTGCGGGTCACGTTCAGCCGGGGCCGGCGGCACGCCGTGCCGGCGCTGTGCAACGCGCTGGCCTCGCCCTACATGTGGGTGCTGGCTCTGATCGGCCTGGTGCCTGCCACCATCTGGTGGGACAACGCCTGGGCGCTCTGCGCCAGTCTGGTGGTGTTCGCCGGTGTCTACATCTGGCTGTACGCGCGCCTCGTGTCCTGGCGCCGGCCGGGCTGGCTGTTGCTGCCTTCCGTTTTGCGGACCTCCGATTAGTTTTGGGCGCCCCGGCGACGTCCGCCGGGGGCTCGGTAATCTACTTTTTAATTACCCGACCATATTTTGAAATGCCGTAATCGTTCTACGGTGAAGGGAGAGTTATGTTGCGAATTCAGGATGTGAAACTCGCTGTCGTCGGCCTCGGCTATGTCGGCCTGCCCCTGGCGGTGGAATTCGGCAAGAAGCGTTCGGTCATCGGTTTCGATATCAATACGCGCCGCATCGACGCGCTCAAGGCGGGGCATGACCACACGCTCGAAGTCAGCGACGAAGAACTGAAGGAAGCGACCCAGCTGAGCTACACGGCCGACCGCGCCGAGCTGGGCCAGGCCAACGTGTTCATCGTGACCGTGCCGACCCCCATCGACGAATATAAGCAGCCGGACCTGACCCCGCTGGTCAAGGCCAGCGAGACCATCGGCGCGGTGCTCAAGCGCGGCGACATCGTCATCTATGAATCCACCGTCTATCCGGGCGCCACGGAAGAAGATTGCGTGCCCGTGCTGGAGCGCGTCTCGGGCCTGAAGTTCAACGTCGATTTCTACGCGGGCTACAGCCCCGAGCGCATCAACCCGGGCGACAAGGATCACCGCGTCAGCACCATCAAGAAGGTCACCTCCGGCTCCACGCCCGAAGTGGCCGAGCTGGTGGACCAGCTGTACAAGCAGATCATCACCGCTGGCACGCACAAGGCTTCCAGCATCCGCGTGGCCGAGGCCGCCAAGGTGATCGAGAACACGCAGCGCGACGTGAACATCGCGCTGATCAACGAACTCGCCCTGATCTTCAACAAGATGGGCATCGACACCGAAGCCGTCCTGCAGGCCGCCGGCACCAAGTGGAACTTCCTGCCGTTCCGTCCGGGCCTGGTGGGCGGCCACTGCATCGGCGTGGATCCGTACTACCTGACCCACAAGGCGCAATCCATCGGCTACCACCCCGAGATCATCCTGGCGGGCCGCCGCCTGAACGACTCGATGGGCAGCTACGTGGTGTCGCAGCTGGTCAAGGCCATGACGAAGCGCCGCATCCACGTGCAGGGCGCCCGCGTGCTGGTCATGGGCCTGGCCTTCAAGGAAAACTGCCCCGATCTGCGCAACACGCGCATCGTGGACATCGTGAAGGAACTGGGCGACTACAACGTGGATGTGGATGTCTATGACCCGTGGGTCGACGCCGAGGAAGCCGTGCATGAATACGGTCTGACTCCGGTCGCGAAACCCGAGGAGGGCAAGTACGACGCCGTGATCCTGGGCGTGGCGCACAATCAGTTCAAGGCGATGGGCGCGGAAGGTATCCGCAAGCTCGGCAAGCCGCAGCACATCCTGTACGACCTGAAGTACGTGCTGTCGCCCTCCGAATCCGACCTGCGCCTGTAAGGAGAGCCCATGACTTCGCGTTTTGAAACCACCAAGAAGGAACTGGCGGCTGCGCCGCGCAAATGGCTGGTAACTGGTTGCGCTGGCTTCATCGGCTCGAACCTGCTGGAAACGCTGCTGAAGCTGGACCAGACGGTGACCGGCCTGGACAACTTCGCCACCGGCTTCCAGCACAATCTGGACGAAGTGCGCAATTCGGTCACGCCCGAGCAGTGGGCGCGTTTCACCTTCATTGAAGGCGACATCCGCGAGCTGGACGCATGCCGGCGTGGGGTGGAAGGCGTGGACTTCGTGTTGCACCAGGCCGCCCTGGGCTCGGTGCCGCGTTCGCTGAACGATCCGATCACGACCAATGGCGTGAACATCGGCGGCTTCCTGAACATGCTGGTGGCGGCGCGCGACGCGAAGGTCAAATCCTTCGTCTACGCGGCCTCCAGCTCCACCTACGGCGACCATCCGGCGTTGCCCAAGGTCGAGCAGAACATCGGCAAGCCGCTGTCGCCCTACGCGGTCACCAAGTACGTCAACGAGTTGTACGCGGACGTGTTCGCGCGCTGCTACGGATTCGAGACCGTGGGCTTGCGCTATTTCAATGTGTTCGGCAAGCGCCAGAACCCCAATGGCGCATACGCGGCCGTGATTCCGAAGTGGACCGCCGCGATGATCCAGGGCGAAGACGTCACGATCAACGGCGACGGCGAGACCAGCCGAGACTTCTGCTTCGTGGAAAACGCGATCCAAGCCAATATCCTCGGGGCCGTAGCCGCGCCGGAAGGCCGCAATCAGGTCTATAACGTGGCCGTCAGCGGCCGCAGCACCCTGAACCAGCTGTTCGGGTTCCTGGTGCAAACCCTGGGCACCGAGGGCGTGGTCTACACCAAGAAGCCGGTCTACGCCGATTTCCGCGCGGGCGACGTGCGGCACTCGCAAGCGGACGTCAGCAAGGCTGGCCGCTTGCTGGGCTACGAGCCGACGCATACCGTACTGCAAGGCCTGGAAGTGGCCATGCCCTGGTACACGCAATTCCTGCGTTGATTTGAAAGCACTCGTCAGAAAACTCGGCAGCATCCACCCGGACCATCAGCGCATCTTCAAGGGCGCCTTCCGGGTGGCGGTGTTCCTGCTGCTGGGCAAGGCCGCCGGCGCCATCAAGGAGATGGCGGTGGCGTACCGCTACGGCGTCAGCGACGCCGTGGACGCCTATCAGTTCACGATGACCATGGCCACCTGGCTGCCGGTCACCATCGTGGGCGTGCTGTCGGTGGTCCTGATCCCCGTGCTGGTGCGCCTGCGGCGCGCCGACAGCGCCGAACGACACCTGTTCATCCGCGAACTGCAAGGCTGGGTGGCTGCCGCAGGCATCGCGCTGGCGCTGCTCACCTGGTTCGCCTGGCCGCACGTGCTGGGCGCGCTGGGGCAGGGGCTGTCGGCCCGAGTGGGCGACATGACCGGCCAGCTGCTGGTGGCCTTTGCGCCGGTGTCAGCGCTGCTGCTCATCGCCGGCATCAGCGCCGCGCGGCTGCGGGCGCAGGAAAGACACGTCAATACCCTGCTGGACAGCGTGCCCGCCGTGGCCACGCTGGCCTGGGTCATGCTGGCCGTCAGCGCCGACGGCGTCGGGCCGCTGCTGTGGGGCACGCTGGTGGGCTACGCCATCCAGACTGTTTGGCTGGCCTGGCTGGCGGCGCGCGCCGACGGCGGTTTCTGGGGGGCGCCCAAGCTGTCGCTGAAGTCGCCGCACTGGCCCGAACTGCTGAGCGCCGCCGGCGTGATGCTGATCGGCCAGGTCGCCATGAGCTTTGTCGGCCCGCTGGACCAGTACGCCGCCGCCAATCTGGGCGCGAATGCCAACGCCACGCTGGGCTACGCCAGCCGACTGCTGTCCCTGCTGCTGGGCATAGGCGCGGTGTCGGTGGGACGCGCGGCGCTGCCCGTGCTGGCCGATGTGCAGGCGCGCGGCGATACCGCGCGCGCACGCGGCATGGCCCTGAAATGGTCGGTGCTGATGGTGGCCGCGGGCGCCGCCGCCGTCGCCGTGGGCTGGGTATTGGCGCCCTGGGGCGTGTCGGTGCTGTTCCAGCGGGGCGCCTTCACGGCCGAGAATACCGAGGCCGTCGCGCACGTGTTGCGCTGGGGGCTGCTGCAGCTGCCGTTCTATTTCGGCGTGCTGATCCTGGTGCAATTGCTGGCCAGCCAGAACCGCTATCGCGTGATGGCTGCCATCGCGGTCGCCAATTTCGCGTTGAAGGCGGCGTTGAACACCGTACTCGCGCCCCGGATGGGCGCGGCTGGCATCATGCTGGCGACCAGCCTCATGTACCTGCTGTCCTTCGCATGCTATCTGGTGGTTGCGTTGCGCAAGGCCAAACCCAAAGAGGCCGATTGAATGTCCGTGACCGATGTTGGCCCGGCGCCGCGAATCCTGTTGTTCATCCATTCGCTGCACGGCGGCGGGGCCGAGCGGGTGACCGCCGATCTGAGCGCGCACTGGGCTGGCATGGGCCGCGAGGTCATGGTGGTGACCCAGGAAGGTGCGGACGGCGATGTCTATGCGCTGGATCCGAAAGTGCGCCGCGAAGTGCTGCACACTGCGGGCGAAGGCGGTGGCCTGCGTGGAATCTGGAGCAATGTGCAGCGCGTGCGAGCGCTGCGCCGCGTGATCAAGTCGTTCCGTCCGGACATCGTGCTGGGCATGATGACGACGGCGTCCGTGCTTTCCGTCCTGGCCGCCGCAGGCCTGCCCTGCAAGGTGATCGCGACCGAGCACGCGCATCCGCCGTCGCAGACCCTGTCGGGCTTCTGGCGGCGCTTGCGGCGGCTGACCTATCCGCGTGCGGCTAGCGTGGTCGCGCTGACCCGAGGTACCGCCGACTGGCTGTCCATGCATGTGCCGGGCAGCCGGCTGACCATTATTCCCAATGCGGTTCGCTATCCCCTGCCGCGCGCCGAGCCGGTCCTTGCGCCTGCGTCGAACGACGGCCGCAAGCGTTTGCTGGCGGTGGGGCGCCTGCATCCCGACAAGGGGTTCGACCTGCTGATCCAGGCCTATGCGCGGCTGGCGGCATCGCATCCTGACTGGGATCTGGTTATCCTGGGCGAGGGCGGCGAGCGGGCCGCGCTGCAAGAGCAGGTGCGCGAGGCTGGTCTGGAGCCGCGCATCTTCATGCCAGGGCGCGTCGGCAATGTCGGCGACTGGTATGACAGCGCCGACCTGTACGTGCTGAGCTCGCGCTTTGAAGGGCTGTCCAATACCTTGCAGGAATCCATGGCGAGCGGACTCGCCGCGGTATCGTTCGATTGCGATACCGGACCGCGCGAAATTGTGCGCGACGGTGTGGATGGCGTGCTTGTGCGGCCCAATGGCGACGTGCAGGCGCTGAGCCTGGCGCTGGACGCCGTCATGAGCAATGACGCGGAACGCCAGCGCATGGCGCAGGCGGCGACCGACGTGCGCGACCGCTTTTCGGCCGCGCGCGTGCTGCAGCAATGGCAAGAACTTTTTGACGGCGTGCGCGCCACGGGCCGCTGAGCCTGCGCGTCACGCCGTTGCTACGGTGACAACGAGAACTTCATCATGTGCGGAATAGTCGGGATTTGGGGCCCTATCGGGAACAAGGCGCAGGTGCTGGCGGAAAGCTGCCGCCGCATTCGTCACCGCGGGCCCGACAGCAACGGCTTCTGGGAAGACAGCGAGGCCGAACTAGCGCTGGCGCACGTGCGCCTGGCGATCCTCGACCTGACCGAAGCGGGCCATCAGCCCATGATCTCGGCCTGCGGCCGTTACGTCATGGTGTTCAACGGCGAAATCTACAACCACCTGGACATCCGCAAGCAGCTCGAAGAATCGGCGCTGGCGCCGTCCTGGCGCGGCCATTCGGACACGGAAACCCTGCTGGCGGGCTTCACCGCGCTGGGCATCGAGGCCACCTTGCAAGCCGCGGTGGGCATGTTCGCCATCGCGCTGTGGGACCGCGCCTCGCGCAAGCTGGTGCTGGCGCGCGACCGCATGGGCGAGAAGCCGCTGTACTACGGCTATTCGGGCGCCGAGCTGGTGTTCGCATCCGAACTCAAGGGCCTGACGCCGATTCCGGGATTCGGCCGCGAACTGAACCGCAATGCGCTGGCCTCGTTCATGCGGCACAACTACATCCCGGCGCCGCAATCCATCTACCAGGGCATCGCCAAGCTGCCGCCGGGCACCTGGGTCGAATTCACGGCCGATGACACCCGCAGCCGCCGCATGCCCGAGCCGCGCGTGTACTGGTCGGCGCGCGAGGCCGCCGATACGTCGGCGCAGTCGCTGCTGTCGTTCGAATCCGACGCGCAAGCCACCGACGCGCTGGAAGGCGTGCTGTCCAAGGCGGTCGGCGGCCAGATGCTGTCGGACGTGAGCCTGGGCGCCTTCCTGTCGGGCGGCATCGACTCGTCCACCATCGTGGCGCTGATGCAGGCGCAGAGCTCGCAGCCCGTGCGTACCTTCGCCATCGGCTTCCACGAGAAAGGCTACGACGAGGCGCAGCACGCCAAGGCCGTGGCCACGCACCTGGGCACCGACCACACCGAGCTGTACGTGACGGCGGAGGATGCGCTGGCCGTGGTGCCGTCGCTGGCCGACATGTATGACGAACCGTTCGCGGATTCTTCGCAGATTCCGACCTCCCTGGTCACGCGCATGGCCCGTCAGCACGTCACGGTGGCCTTGTCCGGCGACGGCGGCGACGAGCTCTTCGGCGGCTATTCGCGCTATTTCCGCGTGAACAACTGGTGGCAGCAATGCGAGCGCGTGCCCGGCTTGCTGCGCAAGCCGGCGGGCGCGCTGCTCAGCGCGTCCACGCACCTGCCCGGACGCGGCGCCTGGCGCGGCAAGGTCGGCAAGCTGGGAGAGCTGCTGCGGGCCGACTCGCGCGGCGAGTTCTACCGCCTTTTCGTGTCGTACTGGTCCGATCCGGCCAGCGTCGTGAAGGGCGGGGTGGAGCCCGTGTCCGAATTTGCGCGGGCGATGCAAGGTTCCACCTTCGAGGCCATGATGAAGCTGGACACGGTGACCTACCTGCCGGACGACATCCTGGTCAAGGTGGACCGCGCCGCCATGGCCGTCAGCCTGGAAACGCGCGTGCCGCTGATCGACCACCGCGTCTATGAATTCGCCTGGAGCCTGCCGCACCAGTACAAGGTGCGCGGCAATACGGGCAAGTGGCTGCTGCGCCAGGTGCTGCATCGCCACGTGCCGCAGGCGCTGGTTGACCGTCCCAAGCGCGGCTTCGCCGTGCCGCTGGCCGCGTGGCTGCGCGGCCCCTTGCGCGAATGGGCCGATGCGCTGCTGGACCCGTCGCGCCTGCGCCAGGAGGGGTGGTTCGAACCCGAACCCATCCTGCGCAAATGGCGCGAGCACACCTCCGGCCATCGCAATTGGGACAGCCACCTCTGGGGTGTGCTGATGATGCAGGCCTGGCTGGACCGTTATCGCGATGCCGGTCATCAGGAGGGATCGGTTGGGAGTCTTTGACGCATGAAGATATTGATGCTGGTCAGTTCCATGCACGCGGGCGGTGCCGAACGGGTCGCCGCGACGCTGGTCAACGCATGGGCCGAGCGTGGGGATAGGGTCACCTTGACTCCCACCTACTCGTCCAAGGGAACCTGCTTCTATCCGCTCTCGGACAAGGTCGAGCTGAAGTGGCTGGCGGATCTGGCGGGAACGCGCGCGTCGGGCCCGATGGCCGCGTTCAAGCGCCTGCTGGCGCTGCGCCGGCACATCCGCGAGTCCAAGCCGGACGTGGTGGTGTCCTTCCTGACTAACGTCAACGTGGCAGCGATCCTGGCCACCCGCGGCCTGGGCGTGCCGCTCATCGTCTGCGAGCGCACCAATCCGGTGGCCGAGACCACCACGGGCCAGGTATGGCGCAGGCTGCGCCGCGTCCTGTACCCGCGCGCCGACATGGTGACGGTGCAGGCGGAAGACACCGCCGGTCCGTTCGCGCGCCAGGTGCCCGGGATCAAGCGCCTGGCCGTCATTCCCAACCCCTTGCCCGCCCCGCTGCTGGACGCGCCGATGGTGCCGCAGCGTGAAGACGGCGGCCCGCGCGAGCTGCTGGCGATGGGACGCCTGGTCACCGACAAGCAATTCGACCTGCTGATCGACGTCTTCGCGCAACTGGCGCCCGATTTCCCGGATTGGAACCTGCGCATCTGGGGCGAAGGCCCCGAACGCGGCGCGCTGGAGCAGCAGATCGCGCGCCTGGGCCTGCAATCGCGGGTGAGCCTGCCCGGGCGCACCGAGGCGCCGTGGGAAGAACTCGCGCGCGGGCAGGCTTTCGTGCTGAGTTCGCTGGTCGAAGGCTTTCCCAATGTGCTGCTGGAGGCCATGTCTCTGGGCTTGCCCAGCGTGGCATTCGACTGCCCCAGCGGGCCGCGCGAAATGACGCGCAATGGCGAGGATGCCTTGCTGGTGCCGGCCGGCAACCGCGAGGCGTTGCGCGATGCCCTGCGCCGGGTGCTGTCGGACCCGTCCTTGCGGCGGCAGCTGGGCGCGCGCGGCGCGGCCGCGGTGCGGCAGCGCTATGCGCTGGCCAGCGTGCTGATGGAATGGGACGAATTGTTCGACGCCGTGCGGGAGGAGCGATGAACGCCCGGACGTTGAAGATTCTGCATGTCATCACCGGCCTGGGGCAGGGCGGCGCGGAGTCCGTGCTGTTCCGCCTGGCCACCTATCCGGACGCGGGCGTGGAGCACATCGTCGTGTCGCTGACCGACGAGGGCATCTACGGCGAGCGCCTGCGCGCCGCCGGCGTGACCGTGCATGCCCTGGGCATGGCGCGCGGGCGCGTCAGCCTGGGCGGATTCATGGCCCTGCGCGGGCTGATCTCCCGTACGCGCCCGGACGCGGTGCAGACCTGGATGTACCACGCCGACCTAATCGGCGGCGTGGCGGCCCGGCTGGCGGGCGTGCGCGCCATAGCCTGGGGCATCCGCAATTCCGGCGAACATCTCGAACGCAGCAGCCGTTCGGCGCGCATGGTGTTGCGCGCGTGCGCGCTGTTGTCGGGCCGCGTGCCCAAGGCCATCGTGTGCGCGGCCCAGAAGGCGGCCGACCGCCATGCGGACAAAGGCTATGAGCGCGGGCGCATGGTGGTGATTCCCAATGGCTACGACCTGTCGCGCTATGCGCCCGATAGCGAGGCGCGCGCGCGCGTGCGCGCGCAATGGGGCTTGCAGGAAGACGCGCCGGTGATCGGCTGCGTGGCCCGCTGGGACCCTTTGAAGGACCACGCCAATCTGCTGCGCGCCGTCGCCGCGCTGGTGCGCGACGGGCGCGATGCCGGCCTGCGCTGCGTGCTGATAGGCCGCGGCATGGATGCGGACAATGCCGAGCTTGGCGCACTGATCGACAAGCTGGACCTGCGCGACCGGCTGGTGCTGGCCGGACCCAGCGATGACGTGCCCGCGGCCATGAATGGCCTGGACCTGCACGTGCTGTCCAGCTGCGCGGAGGGCTTTCCGAACGTGGTGGCCGAGGCCATGGCCTGCGGCGCCTACTGCGTCGTGACGGACGTGGGCGACGCGGCCTACATCGTCGGCGACACCGGCGTGGTGGTGCCGCCCGAGCAATCCGAAGCGCTGGCTCGAGGCATCGAAATGGCCTTGCGCGAGGTGGCCTCGCGCGGCCGTGCGCGCGCGGGCGAGGCGGGCCGCGCCCGCGTGCTGGAGCTCTTCGACCTCAAGCGCATGGTGCAGGCTTACATCGCGGTATGGCGCCGCATTTCTGGAGTGCAAGCATGAGCGCCGGGCGCCGTCTGCTGTTCGTGGTCAACAATCCGGCCTTTTTCATGTCGCATCGGGTGCCGGTGGCGCTGGCTGCGCAGCGCGCGGGCTATGAGGTCCATGTGGCCACGATGGATGGGCCGGCCGTGGCCGATATCCAGGCGTTGGGCATGACGCACCACGCCATCCCGATGACGCGCAGCGGCAAGCATCCCTTGCAGGAATTGGGCACGCTGCTGGCGCTGATACGCCTGTTCCGCCGGCTGCGGCCGGACATCGTGCACCTGGTCACGATCAAACCGGTGCTTTATGGCGGCATCGCCGCGCGCCTGACGCGCGTGCCCGGCATGGTCGCGGCGATTTCCGGGCTGGGCTTCGTGTTCCTGTCCAATTCGCTGAAGATGAAGCTGGTGCGCGCCGTGGTGGCGCGCCTGTACCGGTTGGCGCTGGGCCATCCCAACAGCCGCGTGATTTTCCAGAATGGCAGCGACCGCGACCTGCTCAAGTCGCTGGGCGCGGTGCGCGATGCCCAGGTCGTGATGATCCGCGGCGCAGGCGTGGACCTCAACGAGTACCGGGCCCAGCCTGAACCGCCCGCGCCGCCGGTCGTGGTCACCATGGTGGCGCGACTGCTGCGCGACAAGGGCGTGCAGGAATTCGTGCAAGCGGCAAGGCTGCTGCGCGAGCGCGGCCTGCCCGTGACGATGCAGCTGGTGGGTGGCGTGGATGCGGGCAATCCGGCTTCGGCGACGCAGGCCGAGGTGGACGCCTGGCAGCGCGAGGGCTGCGTACTCGCGTTGGGCGAGCGTTCGGACGTGGCGGCGCTGTACGCGGCATCGCATATCGCCGTGCTGCCGTCCTATCGTGAAGGCCTGCCCAAGTCGCTGATCGAGGCCGCGGCCTGCGCGCGCGCGGTGGTAACCACGGACGTGCCGGGTTGCCGTGACGCGATCGAGCCCGGAGAGACGGGTTTGCTGGTGCCCGTGCGGGACGCGCAGGCGTTGGCGGATGCCATCGCCCGCCTGGCCGAGGACGCAGCATTGCGGCAGCGCATGGGTGCGGCGGGCAGGACGCTGGCCGAGCGCGAGTTCAACATCGAGCGGGTCGCGCGCGTCCAGGTGGAACTTTACGACGCGCTCAGCGCCTGAGGCGCGCGGGGCCAGCGTTGTCAGGCGCTGGCCGCGCTTCTCAATGGCGGCGCGCGATGGCGTCGATCCAGAAGCGGGTGGAGGGGTCCTGCTGGCTGGCCTGCGGCGAATTCAGTTCGTGCATGATGCCTTTGGCCAACGCCTTGCCGAACTCCACGCCCCATTGATCGAAGGGATTGATGCCCCAGATCACGCCCTGCGTGAACACCTTGTGTTCGTACAGCGCCAGCAGCGCGCCCAGCGTGTAGGCCTCCAGGCGCGGCAGCACGATGAGCGAAGAGGGGCGGCCGCCCGGATGGACGCGGTGCTGCGCCAGCAGCCGTGCGCGTGCCGGATCGCGTTCGGTGGCGGAGGTTTCGGCCAGCGCTTCCTCGAAGGACTTGCCGCGCAGCAGTGCCGAACGCTGCGCCAGGCAATTGGCGATCAGCAGCTCGTGATGGCGCGCGTAGGCATGGTCGGGCTGTTCGCACAGGATGAAGTCGACGGGCG
This sequence comes from Achromobacter anxifer, assembly GCF_903652925.1. GTDB lineage: Bacteria > Pseudomonadota > Gammaproteobacteria > Burkholderiales > Burkholderiaceae_B > Achromobacter > Achromobacter anxifer. The sequence goes on from NZ_CAHLAR010000001.1 coordinate 824,511, forward strand.
CGCCCGCCGTGTCCTGATGCAGCCACTGGAAGAAGGTGTGCTGGCAGTCGGTGCCCGACATGCCCCAGACCGCGGGGCCGGTGGGCACGCCAGCCGGGCTGCCATCGGCCGTGGCAACCTTGCCCAGCGATTCCATTTCCAACTGCTGTGCCCACGGCACGATGTGATAAAGCCGTGAATCGTAGGGCGCGATCACCAGGGAGTCATAGCCCAGCACGCTGCGGTTCACGACGCCGGCCAGCGCCAGCTGCACGGGCGCGTTCTCATGGAGGGGCGCGTTGCGGAAATGCTCGTCCATGGCGGCCGCGCCAGCCAGCAATTGGTCGAAGGTGTCCGTGCCCAATGCCAGCGCTACCGGCAGTCCGATAGCCGACCAGAGCGAATAGCGGCCGCCCACCCAGTCCCATATCTGGAAAATGTGGTCGGGCAGGATGCCCAGGTTCAAGGCCGCCTCGACGTTGGCGGTGACCGCCACGACTTGCCTGATAGGGTCCGCCACGCCCGCTTCGCGCAGCCAGTTCATGGCGACTTCGGCGTTGGCCAGCGGTTCGGTGGTGGTGAACGATTTGGAGGCGACGATGACCAGGGTGTCGTGCGGATCCAGCCGGCTCATCGCATCCGCCACGGAGTGCGAGTCCACGTTGGAGGCGAAGCGCACTTCGCGCTTGGCGCCGCCGTGGCGCAGCGCGCGCGTCACCAAGCGAGGCCCCCAGTCGCTGCCGCCTATGCCCAGGTGCAGCACGCAGCCATAGCGTCCGGCGGCGTCAGCCTGGCGGACGAATTCGCGCATGCGTTCGCGTTCTGCCAGGACAGCCTTGGCGACCCGGGCCGGTGGCGCGGGCGCCCTCAGGGCCGTGTGCCAGGCGGCGCGCTCTTCGGTCCAGTTGGCGTTGCCGCCGTCGAACAGCCGGGCCCGCGCCGCGTCGAATCCCTGTTGCTCCAGCAGCGCGGCCTCGGCCTCTTGCAGGGCCGGCGAATACGCCTGCGCGCTCAGGTCCAGGCGCAGCCCCGGGGCATTGATGAGGCGCAACTGCTCGCCGCGCCGCGGAGCGGCATTGGTCGCCGCGATGAACTGTTGCCAGGCTGGGCTGTGCGATAAAGACATAGGCAATCTAGAAAGGCAGGGTGGCTTGCGGCGCGAGCTTGTTCAATTCGCGCCGGAAGTCGGCTTGTATGCGTTCCAGCGCCTCGGGCGTTTGCGCTTCGAAGCGCAGCACGACGACGGGAGTGGTGTTCGAGGGGCGGGCCAGGCCGAAGCCGTCCGGATATTCCGCGCGCACGCCATCGATGGTGATCACGCGCTGAGCGCCAGGGAATTGGCCCTGGTCTTGCAAGGCCTGGACCAGGGTGAAGGGCTGGCCTTCTTCCATCTCCAGCTTCAGTTCCGGCGTGGAAACGTCCTGCGGCAAGGCTTCCAGCATGGCGCAAGGGTCGGCCGCGCGCGACACGATCTCCAGCAGGCGGGCACCTGTATAGAGCCCGTCGTCAAAGCCATACCAGCGTTCCTTGAAGAAGATGTGGCCGCTCATTTCGCCGGCCAGGGGCGCGCCGGTCTCTGCCAGTTTGGCCTTCACCAGCGAATGCCCCGTCTTCCACATCAGCGGGACGCCGCCGGCGGCCTCGACCGACAGGCCTACGTGGCGGCTGCATTTCACGTCATAGATGATGGTGGCGCCAGGGTTGCGGTCAAGCACGTCGCGGGCGAACAGCACCAGCTGGCGGTCCGGCCAGACGATCTGGCCGGATTTGGTGACCACGCCCAGGCGGTCGCCGTCGCCGTCGAAGGCCAGGCCGAGTTCGCAGTCGGTCTCGGCCACGCACTTGATCAGGTCTTGCAGGTTCTTGGGTTCCGCGGGGTCGGGGTGGTGGTTGGGGAACGTGCCGTCCACTTCGCAGAACAGTTCGGTGACTTCGCAGCCCAGCGCGCGGAACAGCGCGGGCGCGACGGCGCCGGCCACGCCGTTGCCGCAGTCGATCGCGATCTTCATGGGGCGCGCCAGCTTGATGCCGGACGCGACGCGCGCGATGTAGGAAGCCACCAGGTCCAGCTGCCGGCGCACGCCGGGCCGCGCCGCCGGCGCGGAAGCGGCGCCGTTCATGCTGGCGGCCAGCGCCTGCACGTCCTCGCCGTAGAGCGCGCGGCCGCCCATCATCATCTTGAAGCCGTTGTACTTGGGCGGGTTGTGGCTGCCGGTAATGGCTACCCCCGAGCCGCTCTGCATGACGTTGGCGGCGAAATAGACCAGGGGCGTGGGCACCATGCCGATGTCCAGGGTGTCGACGCCGCCTTCCAGCATGCCTTCCTGCAGCGCCACCGACAGCATTTCGCTGCTCAGGCGGCCGTCGCGGCCCACCACCAGCGTCTGCACGCCCTGTTCGCGCGCGCGGGCGGCCAGCGCCACGCCCAAGGCGCGGGCGAAGCGGGCGTCGATCAAGTCCGGCACGGTGCCGCGGATGTCATAGGCCTTGAACACCGAGCCCGGAAATTGCGTGTTGTTGCCCACGGCGCTTCCTAGATGAGAGATTGCAGTTTGGGTTCTGGCAGCGGTTCCTGGTAAACCCGCATATCAAAACGCCTCTGGCTGGGGATTAAACCGGAATTATCCTCCATTGGCGCTGCTCCTTCATCCGGCAGACGGAGTAGGGCGTTTTCCGCTTGCGCGCCGCGCAAGGCCATGCGCCCTGATCTGGTGCGTGCGCCCGGGCGGCCGCGCCTTGTTCTGGTGCGGTAAACCCCAGCGCCCCAGGGGCTTGCCCTGGAGCCAGCGCATGGCATAAAACTTGCTCGTCGTCCGAAGGTGATACGCTTGCTATGCAAGCAGAAAGACCGGGAGGGGCCATGGGCGCCAAAGTTTCTACTGTCATGTCATCCAGGGGCGCCTCAAACCGGCGAGGCCCGCCCACGGATCACGCCGGCCCGGCCGCGGGCCGCGAACGCCGGCTCGACATCCACGTCTTCGTCTCCGAATCCGGCAGCCTGGCCACCGGCCGCGCCTGGGAGCGCTGCGTCTGGCGCGATGCCCGCGTCCTGATCGCCGAATGCCCGGCGCCGCAATTGCCGGTTTCCGTGGAAAGCGCATTGCGCATCGTCGCCGCCGACGTGGCACGGGACCGCGGCTGGCAGGGCATGGGCACGGTGGCTTTTGCGCTGGATGACCGCAGCGGCGTGTTCCGGGTGCTCGACGCGCAGGCGCAGGCGCATACGGATTCGGGCACGGCCGTGGACGACTGCGATCCCGTCGCCGCCCATGCGCTGGAATTGCGCATCGACGGCTGCGTGGACCGCCGCCTGCCGTGCACGCGGCTGCTGGTATGCGGCGCCACGCGCGGCGAGGTCCTGCGTCGCGCGTATCGCGCCTTGTCCGAGATGCCCGGACCCGCGGGCGTGGACCGCGCATTCCTGATGAACCGCATCGCCTCGCGGGCCTATTGCTCGGGCCTGACCGGCGCCCGGCTGGACCAGGCGGTCGGCTAGCGCTGGCGCGCCGGCGGGCTGCGCATGCCTGCCGCGCCGCAATCCTGGGCATTTCAGCCCCTACAATAGGCCGCATATCCCTAGGGCGCCTGGGCATGGCCAGGCCTTACTTGTGCGGCATATATGACCTTGCTGAGCGATCTACAGTCCCTTCTGGGCGCTTCCCACGTGCTGACGGGCGCGGACGCCGACACCTATGTGCTGGATTGGCGCCGCCGCTACCGGGGCGCCGCGCTGGCGGTGATCCGCCCCGGCTCGACCGCGCAAGTGGCGGCGGCCGTCAAGCTGTGCGCCCGGCATGGCGTGCCGGTAGTGCCGCAGGGCGGCAATACCGGACTGTGCGGCGGCGCCACGCCCGACGGCTCCGGCAGCGCCGTGATCCTGTCCACGACCCGCCTGACCGCGGTACGCGCGCTGGATACCGACAACGATACGATCACGGTGGAAGCGGGCTGCGTGCTTCAGGCCGTGCAGGAAGCCGCCGCGCAGGCTGGCCGGCTGTTTCCGTTGAGCCTGGCCGCCGAGGGCAGTTGCACCATCGGCGGCAACCTGGCCACCAACGCCGGCGGCACGCAGGTGCTGCGCTACGGCAATACGCGCGAGTTGACGCTGGGCCTGGAGGTCGTGACCGCGGAAGGCGAGATCTGGAACGGCCTGCGCGGCCTGCGCAAGGACAATACCGGCTACGACCTGCGGGATCTTTACATCGGCAGCGAAGGCACGCTGGGCATCATCACCGCCGCCACGCTCAAGCTGTTTCCACGGCCGGTGGCTTCATGCACAGCGCTGCTGACGCTGGACGGCATCGACCAGGCCGTGGAGCTGCTGTCGCGCGCGCGCTCGGGCTTCGGCGCCGCGCTGACCGGCTTCGAGCTCATGAGCGGCGCCTGCCTGCAGTCGGTCGTGCGCCTGTTCCCGCAGCAGCGCCTGCCGTTCGAGGGCGAGTCCGCCGCGTCGCCGTGGTTCGCCCTGCTGGAGCTGTCCGACAGCGAAAGCGAGGCGCATGCGCGCGAGCGCTTCGAGGCCGTGCTGGGCGAGGCTCTCGAGAGCGGGCTGGTGAGCGACGCGGCCATCGCCGCCAACGTGGCGCAGAGCAAGGCGTTGTGGCATCTGCGCGAGAGCATCCCCTTGGCCGAGGCCGAGCTGGGCAAGTCCGTCAAGCATGACGTGGCGATCCCGATCTCAGGCATTGCGGGCTTTGTGCACCAGACCAATGCCTTGCTGCAAGCGCGCTTTCCGGGCGTGCGGCACGTGATCTTCGGCCATCTGGGCGATGGCAACCTGCATTACAACGTCGCCCATGCGCCGGGCCAGACCGAGGCCGAACTGCTGGCGCTGCAAGGCGATATCTACGGCGTGGTGCATGACAGCGTGCACGCCCACAACGGTTCGATCAGCGCCGAACATGGCGTGGGCCAGCTCAAGCTCGACGAGCTGCCGCGCTACAAGAGCGCCGTCGAACTGGACCTGATGCGCAGGATCAAGCGCGCGCTGGACCCGCAAGGGCTGATGAACCCGGGCAAGGTGCTGCGGCCCTAGGCCGGCGCGCCCGTACAACACGGAGAGCCGCAACCATGGCAACCAGTTCCGCCCCAGGCGCGAATTGCAGAGTGTTGATCGCCGAGGACGATCCCGTCATCTCCGGCAATCTTTATACCTTTCTCGAGGCGCGCGGCTTCCTGCCCGATGTCGCCTACTCGGGCCCCGCCGCGCTGGAGCGCCTGAAGGAACAGCGCTTCGATGCCCTGATCCTGGACATCGGCCTGCCGGGCATGGACGGCAACGCCGTGCTGCACACGCTGCGCAACGAGAGGCGGGTGGACGTGCCGGTACTGGTGCTGACCGCGCGCGACAGCCTGGAAGACAAGCTGGCCGGCTTTTCGCATGGCGCCGATGACTACCTGACCAAGCCCTTCGCCCTGCTCGAAGTCGAGGCGCGCCTGATTGCGCTGATCCAGCGCGCCAAGCGGAACACGGTGGATTGCGTGCGGGCCTTCGGCCCGCTGTCCTACGACACCCGCAGCCGCGCCGTGTCCGTCAACGGCAGTCCCGTGCATCTCACGCGCAAGGCGGGCCTCATCATCGAGGCGTTGCTGCGCGATCCCGGCAGAGTGGTGTCGCGGGAAGAGCTGGAGTCCACCTTGTGGGGCAACGAGCCGCCGTCCTCGGACGCGCTGCGCAGCCAGGTCCACCTGTTGCGCCGCGCGCTGGCCGATGCCGGGTTCGATGGCATCGAGACCGTCCACGGGACCGGCTGGCGCCTGTCGCTGGAAGGCGGGGCGGTGCGATGACCGGCGTTGCCTCAACGCCGGCCGGCGGCACCCTGACCCAGCGCGTGGTGTGGGCGCTGACCGGAACCGTGGCGCTGTTCGTGACGGCGTTGGCCTTGCTGGCCTATCTGACCTTCGACCAGATGGAAGACGATCTGGTCAACGACATCCTGAACACCGAAATGGACCGGCTGGTGCAGCACGCGCGTGTCAGCGACGGCTTCCTGCCGCGCGACGGCGTGCGCGAGTTGGGAGGCTCCATGCGCGCCTGGGTCAGCGTGGACGGCAAGCGGCCTCCGGGCATGCCCCAGGAGATCGAGTCGCTGGAAAGCGGCCTGCATCTGGTCGAGCCGGGCGCCTATACCTGGCACGTGATGGTGGCCGAGACGGGGCGCGGCAAGGTGTACCTGCTGTACGACGCTACCGAGAACGAAGGGCGGGTGCATGACTTCGGCCTGATCGTGCTGGGCGTGGGCGCCATCTGCGTGGTGGGCGCCTATGCCTTGTCGCGGCGCGTGGCCGCCGTGGCGGTCGGCCCGTTGCTGGATCTGACCGACCGGCTGGCGACCTGGGCGCCGGGCTCGCCCGATATGGCGGTGACGCGCGACGACGAGGCGGGCCGGCTGATAGAGGCCTTCAACCGGGTGCAGAACCAGGTGGACAGGTCGATCGCCCGCGAGCGCGAGTTCGCCGGCAACCTCAGCCACGAGGTGCGCACACCCTTGGCCGCGATCCGCTCGGACAGCGAATTGATGTTGCTGACCCAGCAACTGACCCCGGACCAGCGCCAGCGCCTGACCCGGGTTGTGGACAACGTGGACGACGTGATCGTGTCGCTGGAGAGCGCGCGGTCCATGGCGCGGGACGAGTTGCGCGCGCCGGAACCCGTCGACATCGCCGAGTGCATGGACAACGCCTGGCGCGGCTACGAAGCCCAGGCGGGCTTGGCGGGCCTGGATTTTGAAAACCGGATCGATGCCGGCCTGGTCCGTTCGCTGGACCGCTACGCCCTGTTGACCGTGCTGCGCAACCTGATCCGCAACGCGGTGGAACATGCCGCGCCGGCGACGCTGACGGCCAGCATTGCGGCCGACGGGGCCTTGGAATTGCGCGATGATGGCAAGGGTATCGCCGCCGACGATCTGCCATTCCTGTTCCGCCGCTATTACAGCGGCCGCATGCGGGACTCGGGGGCGGGCAGCCCCGATGAAACGGCGCGCGGTTTGGGGCTGGCGATCGCCAAGCGCGTATGCGACATGCAGGGCTGGTCGCTGACGGTCGATTCCTCGCAGCAGGGCGAGTCGCGCGGCACGCGCTTCACGCTGCGTTTCGAGGCCGACGAGAGCCAGGCGACGGCCATGGCTGGCAGGGCGCAAGGCCAAATTTGACGAAAGTTCGACTGTGGGCGGCATAAAGTCCTTGTTTGCCTGACGGACCAGCCTGTCGCCCCAATCATGCCGCCTTTATCGCCGCCCGCGCTGCGCAAGCCGACGCCGGCCTCCTACCTGTTCAGCCATGTGCTTGCGGTCACGCTGGCGCTGGCCTGCCTGGCCTGGTGGGCCAATGCTTCGGGGCTGGACCTGCGCATCGCACGGGCGCTGTTCGATCCGGCTCTGGATGATTTTCCGCTGCGCTTGAACCGCTGGCTGGACCTGATCGGCCATCGCATGGTGCTGGCCCTGCCCATCGGGATAGGACTTGCCGCCGTGGGCGTGGCGGCGGCGAGCTATCGCATCCCGGCCTGGCGGCCGTGGCGCGGACCGGCGCTGGCGCTGGCGGCGACCTGCCTGACCGGGCAGGTGCTGGTGAACCAGCTGAAGCATTACACGACGCTGCCCCGTCCCTATGACCTGGATTCCCTGGGCGGCTACACGCCCTATCCGTTGCACTGGTGGACCTGGGTGCGGGCGCAGGCGGGCGGCGCCTTGCCCAGCGGCCATGCCGGCGCGGGCTATTCGATGTTGACCCTGTATTTCGTCGGCTGGGCGCTGGGGCGTCCCGCCTGGCGCTGGGGCGGGCTGGCGCTGGGGATCGCGGCCGGCGTGGGTTTTTCCGTGGTGCGCATTCTCCAAGGCGCCCACTTCCTGAGCCAGACGCTCTGGTCCGCGACCTTGCTCTGGTTCCTGGCCGCATTGTTTTTCTATCCGCTCATCGTGGCCCGTCCTGCTGACGGAGGGCCTAGCCGGAAGTCGCGGAACGCCCTGGGAACGCCCGCCAAGCCTGGCGAAAACGTCGGCGTGTAGGACGCCGCTGGCGTCATTGCTGGCGCGCAAGCTCGCGGCCGGCCCCAAGTACAATGGGCGCCGACGCTCGACCCTCGGGCCGAGCTCAACCGCTTTCGGATAATTCCTGATGAACGCTCCCGCCGATTCTCCCGTCACGCCGCGGCGTCGTCCCCGGAACCTGGCTCAGGGTCTGGTCGACAGCATCACGGAACGCATCCGCGGCGGTGAAATCCGGCCCGGCGACAAGCTGCCGACCGAGTCCGAGATCATGCGGGAGTTCGGCGTCAGCCGCACCGTGGTGCGCGAGGCGCTGTCCCGGCTGCAGGCATCGGGCCTGGTCGAGACCCACCACGGCGTGGGCACCTATGCGCTGGAACCCAGTGGTGGCAACGACTTCCGCGTGGATCCCGCCGATATCGCCACCGTGCGCGATGTGCTGGTGCTGCTGGAATTGCGCATCTGCCTGGAAAGCGAGGCCGCGAGCCTGGCCGCGGCCCGGCGCAACCAGGCGCAGCTGCATGAGATGCGGCGCGCGTTGGATGCTTTCCGGAGCGCGCTGGACACCAGCGGCGATACGGTCACGCCGGATTTCCAATTCCATCTGCTGGTTGCCCAAGCCACGGGCAACCGCTATTTCGCGGATCTCATGTCGCATCTGGGGTCTGCCATCATTCCGCGCACCCGCATCAATTCCGCGAAATTCGCTCACGAGGATCGCGCCGCCTACCTGGAACGCGTGAACCTGGAGCACGAGGACATCTACGGCGCCATCCTGCGCCAGGATGCGGAGGCCGCGCGCGCGGCCATGCGCACGCATCTGAGCAACAGCCGCGAGCGCCTGCGGCGCGCCCAGTAGCGCTGCGGCCGGCCGGTGCCCCACGCGCAAAACCGCGTTAACCTTTGCGCGTTTTCATCTTTCGGACGACGAGGCGGCATGGCTCTGCTCGGCACATACGGCGGCATCTTTTCATCTGAGCGGGTCTTCCCGCGCCAGCGGAGGGCCGTCGCATGCGCCGTCTGACGCTAAGGTTCATTATTGCCATCCTGGCGCTGCTGACGCTGTCGCGCCTGAGCCTGGCCTTCTGGATGTGGGACCGGGTGGAGGCGGCCGGCGGGTTGGCGCCGCTGCTGCTGGGCGGGCTGCGCATCGATGTCTGCCTGCTGTCCATGGTGATCGCGCTGCCGGCGGTGTTCTCGCCCTGGTTTGGGCACAGGCCGCTGGCGGCCCGCATCACGGCCTGGTGGTTCCGCGTCTGGTGGATGCTGTATGTGCTGCTGGAAGTTTCCACGCCGCAGTTCATCGCGGAGTACGACACCCGGCCCAACCGGCTCTATTTCATCTATCTGCTCAACCCGAAGGAAGTCGGTTCGATGCTGTGGCAGGGCTACAAGGGCGTGCTGCTGGCGGCCTTCGTGGTGCTGGCGCTGGCGGCCTGGTTGTCGGTCCGGCTGTTCCCCTCGCGCGTGCGCGATCCCTTCATGTCGTGGTGGAAGCGGCCGGTGGCCTCGTTCGTGATCCTGGCGCTGGTGGTCCTGGGCGCGCGCGGCACGCTGGAACACCGTCCGATCAATCCGGCCAAGGTCGCCTACAGTTCCGATTCCATGGTCAATGCGCTGGCGCTGAATTCGCTGTACAGCGTGTTCGACGCGGCCTACCGGATGCGCGACGAGCGTTCATCGGCGGCGATGTATCCGAAGATGGCCGTGGACCAGATGAACGCCATCGTGCGCGAGACGGCGGGGCTGACCGGCGCGCCGCTGGATCCGCGCTATCCCAGCCTGCATGAGCAGAAGGCCACGGTGCGCCGGGACAAGCCGCTGAACGTGGTGATCATCCTGCAGGAGAGTCTGGGCGCGCAGTATGTGGGCAGTCTGGGCGGACGCGACCTGACGCCCAATATCGACAGGCTGGGCAAGGAGGGCTGGATGTTCCATCGGGCCTATGCGACGGGCACGCGCTCGGTGCGGGGCATCGAGGCGGTCACGGCGGGTTTCCTGCCCAGCGTGGCCGACGCGGTGGTGAAGTTGCCGCGTTCGCAGACGGGCTTCTTCACGTTGGCGCAGGTGCTGCGCAAGCATGGCTTCCATTCGCGCTTCGTCTACGGCGGGGAGTCGCACTTCGACAATATGCGGGCGTTCTTCCTGGGCAATGGTTTCGACGAGGTCGTGGACCGGCCGAAGTTCGTGAATCCGGTGTTCGAGGGTTCCTGGGGGGCGTCGGACGAAGACATGTTCAACCAGGTGGACCGGCTGCTGCGCGCGGATGGCGACAAGCCGGTGTTCACCCTGGCTTTCTCGGTGTCCAACCATTCGCCTTGGGAGTATCCGGAAGGGCGCATCAAGCCTGTGGGCGATCCGGCGACGGTGGACAACACGGTGCGCTATGCGGACTGGGCGCTGGGGCAGTTCTTCGACAAGGCGCGCCAGGCGCCTTACTGGGACAACACGGTATTCCTGGTGATCGCGGACCATGATTCGCGCGTTTATGGCTCCATTCCCGTGCCGGTGCGGCATTTCCAGATTCCTGCGTTGATCCTGGGGGCGGGCATCGCGCCGCGGCAGGACGAGCGGCTAGTGAGCCAGATCGACATGGCGCCGACCTTGCTGTCGCTGATCGGGCTGGACAACGTGAATCCGATGCTGGGCGCGGATCTGACGCAGCGGGATCCGAACCGGGCGATGATGCAGTACGCGGATAATTTCGGGTATCTGCGGGGGGATCAGCTGCTGGTGCTGGAGCCTTCCAAGGCGCCGCGGCAGTTCCGGTATGAGGCGGCGCCTGTGGGGCGGGATGAGGTTTATGCGCCGGTGGAGCCGTTGGATGCGGGGCTTTCTGATGTGGCGTTGGCGCATGGCTTGTGGGCTAGTTGGGCTTATCGGGAAGAGCGGTATCGGTTGCCTTGATGCGGTTCTTAAGGCGCTTGGGGCGTCGGGGGCCTGGGGCGCGCGGGGCAACGATTGCGGTCCGGAGCCTTCGCTCCGGACTTCCCCTGCGTCATCTTCGTCACCGCCTTTGGCGGTTCCTTCAGATTCCCTCGGGCTTATCGAACGCCCCGCGCGCCCCAGGCCCCCGACGCCCCAAGCTCCAGTGTTTGAAACTTGACGGTTGCCGGGGCGAGTCGTGTGCTTGGCATTCTTGGCGCTAGCGGGGTGTGGTGGAGGGGCTTGTGGGGCCCGTTTCATGAGGCCGCCCGGACGGCCTCATGAAACATACGTGGTGTCTTGCGGTGGCCGATGCCGCTGCGCGTGGGGGCGGGGTTGATTCTGCGCAAGTTGGGATTTTGTTGAAGGTAGGAAACTGGGGATATGACTATTTCTGAATCGTCTTTGGGGGAGGTTCGCGCTGCTGCTACAGCTACCGCTGCTACCTCTACAGCCTCCGCCGTCGCTACAGCTACAACCCCTGCTGGGGCCACAGCAACAACAACTGCTGCTGCCTCTATCCCCCCTGCCGTCGCCATAGCTACAGCCTCTGCTGCCGCTGCAAATACTGCTCCTGCTGCTTCTAGTGCGGCTGCTACTGCCGCTGCTGCCACGGCTACTGCTGCTGCCGGCGCTGAATCAAACACTCTTTCTTCCAAGGATTCCGTTCGGCGCCGCGTGCTGCCCTTGCCGCGCGGGCGGTTCGGATGGGTGACGGGTGTCGTCAGTACCGTCTGGCTGGCGGCCAGCACGGTGTTCTGGTGCTTGCTGCTGTTTCCGCTGGCCTTGTTGAAGCTGCTGCTGCCGTTCGCGGCGGTCAGGAGGGGGATCGATCCGGTGCTCAATGCCATCGCGACGGCCTGGGTGTCGTGCAATGCGGGGTGGCTGGCGAGGATCCAGGATGTTGCCTGGGACGTGCAGGGCAATGCGGGGCTGCGTTACGCGGACTGGTATCTGGTCAATTGCAATCACCAGTCATGGGTGGATATCTTCGTGCTGCAGCAGTCGTTGAACCGGCGCATTCCGTTGCTGAAGTTCTTCCTGAAGCAGCAGCTGATCTATGTGCCGGTGATCGGGCTGGCCTGGTGGGCGCTGGATTTTCCGTTCATGAAGCGCCATGGCAAGGCGGCGCTGCGGCGCAATCCGGATCTGGGGCGGCAGGACCAGGAAACGGCGCGGCGGGCTTGCGCGAAGTTTTCGCTGGTGCCGACCAGCGTGATGGTGTTTGCGGAGGGCACGCGCTTCAGTCCTGCCAAGCGCGATGCGCAGGGGGCGCCGTACCGTCATCTGCTAAAGCCCAAGGCGGGCGGGCTGGCGGTGGCCTTGAATGCGATGGGCAAGCGGTTTCGCTCGATGGTGGACGTGACGATCGTCTATCCGGATGGCGCGCCCAGTTTCTGGGATCTGGCCTGCGGCCGCGCCGGGCGGGTGCTGGTGCGCATGCGGCAGTTGCCGGTGCCGCCGGAGTTCTGCGAGGGCGACTACTCCGGCGACAAGGCTTTCCGCACGACCTTTCATCACTGGCTGGGCCAGCAGTGGCAGGCCAAGGACGATGAGATCGAGGCGTTGACGGCGCCCGCCAGGGCGGACGCCGACGCGGTTTAGGCGCGGGCCGGCAGGACCGTGCCGGAGCATGCGCCGAAACCGATGCGCGGATAGCCAGCCTTCACGCATTCGGCGCGGATGATGACCTGGTCGCCATCCTGCAGGAACGTGCGCTTTTCGCCCCAGGGCAGGTCGATCGCCTGCTTGCCGCCGTTGCTCAGTTCGAGCAGCGAGCCGGCTTCCGAGGGTTGCGGGCCGGACAGGGTGCCGGTGCCCAGCATGTCGCCCGGTTGCAGGTTGCAGCCGTTGACGGTGTGGTGCGTGATCAGCTGGGCCACGTTCCAGTAGGCGTCTCGGAAGTTGCTGCGCGACAGGAAGGCGGGCGGCTGCTTGTCGGCGCGCGATTTCTCGGTGGTCAGCAGCACTTCCATCTGCACGTCGAAGGCGCCCTTGGCGCGGTTGGCGTCGGAGGCCAGGTAGGGCAGGGGCTGAGGCTCGCCGGCGCCGCGGATCCACTGCGTGCGGAACGGCTCCAGCGCTTCCATGGTGACGATCCAGGGCGAGATCGTGGAGGCGAAGTTCTTGGAGAGGAAGGGGCCCAGGGGCTGGTATTCCCAGGCCTGGATGTCGCGCGCGGACCAGTCGTTCAGGATGCACAGGCCGAACACGTGCGAATCGGCTTCGGCCAGCGGGATGCGGTCGCCCTGGGCGTTGCCGGAGCCGACGAAGATGCCCAGTTCCAGTTCGTAGTCCAGGCGGGCGCAGGGACCGAATTGCGGCGCTTCGCCTTCATTGGCGGGGCGGGTCTGGCCCACGGGGCGGGGGAACTTCTGGTCCACGCCGATGCTGGAGGCGCGGCCGTGGTAGCCGATGGGCACCCACTTGTAGTTCGGCAGCAGGGGATTGTCGGGGCGGAATTGCTTGCCCACGGCGGTGGCGTGGTGCACCGAGATGTAGAAGTCGGTGTAGTCGCCGATGCGGGCGGGCGTGGTGTATTCGGCGTCGGCCTGGGCGACCAGCAGCGGCTCGACAGTGCCGCGCAGGGCGGCGCCTTCGCGTAGCGCGCGCGACAAGGCCAGGCGCAGGGCGCTCCAGTGGGCCTGGCCGAGGGCCATCAGGGCGTTCAGGCTGTCCGTGGCGCAGGCGGCCAGGGCTTCGGCGGCCGGGCCTTCGAAGGGCTGCTTGGCGGCCAGCGCGGCCAGGTCCAGGATCTGGTCGCCGATGGCCACGCCGGGGCGGAACGATTCCGTGGAGCCCTTGCGGCGGAAGGCGGCGTAGGGCAGGTTCTGCACCGGGAAATCCGACTCGCCGGTGTTGGCGCTGGCGATCCAGCTCTTCAGGGACGGGTCGTGGGTTTCATTGATGGTGGTCATGGCTGCGTGTCTCTTTCAGTGTGGTTATGCGGTGGCTGAGCGCAGGGCGCCGGAAAAAGCCAAATGCCAAGCGGCGATGAGCTTGCGCTCATCGCCGCGGGCGTGGAAAGCGGGGATATCCTGCGTCACGCCTTGCTGGGGTCGAAATGCTTGGCGATGCCCTGCCAGCACCGGTAGTAGTCGCCCTGCAATTCTACCGAGGCCAGCGCCTGCTCCGTGGGGCGGATGACGCGTCGCGTCTCGAACATGAACGCCATCGTGTCGCGGATGTAGTGGGCCGTGCTGGTGTCGGCGTGGGAGGCCTTCTCGAAGGTTTCGGCGTCGGGGCCGTGGCCGCTCATGCAGTTGTGCAGGCTGGCGCCGCCCGGCGCGAAACCTTCGGCCTTGGCGTCGTAGACGCCCTGTATCAGGCCCATGAATTCGCTGGCGATATTGCGGTGGAACCAGGGCGGACGGAAGGTGTTTTCCATGGCCAGGATGCGCGGCGGGAAGATCGCGAAGTCCATGTTGGCCGTGCCCGGGGTATCCGATGGCGCGGTCAGGACCGTGAAGATCGAGGGATCGGGATGGTCGTAGCTGATGGAGCCGATGGTGTTGAAGTTGCGCAGGTCGTACTTGTACGGGGCATGCGTGCCGTGCCAGGCCACCACGTCCAGCGGCGAATGCCCGATGGCCGCGCGCCAGAAGCCGCCGGTGAACTTGGCGATCAGTTCAAAGTCGCCTTCCAGGTCTTCGTACCAGGCCACTGGCGTCTTGAAGTCGCGGGCATTGGCCAGGCAGTTCGAGCCGATGGGGCCCAGTTCGGGCAGGCGCAAGGCCGCGCCGAAGTTTTCCAGCATGTAGCCGCGCGCGCTGCCGTCCAGCAGTTCCACACGGAAGCGCACGCCGCGCGGGATGACGGCGATTTCCAGCGGTTCCAGGTCGATCAGGCCGAGTTCCGTGGCCAGGCGCAGGCGGCCTTGCTGCGGCACCAGCAGCAGCTCGCCGTCGGCGTTGTAGAAGTAGCGTCCCTGCATCGAGCGGTTGGCCGCGTACAGATGGATGCCCACGCCGCCCTGCTCGTCGGGGCCGCCGTTGCCGCCCCAGGTCTTCACGCCTTCCAGGAAGTCGGTAGGGGCGGTGGGGATGGGTAGCGGGCTCCAGCGCAGCTGGTTCGGCGTCACGGGGCCATGGCCGAAGGCGCTTTGCCAGCCGGCGGCGCCATCAAAGGCCTCGAACGGCTTGTGCTGCGCGCCCGGGCGAATGCGGTAGAGCCAGGAGCGGCGGTTTTCGCTGCGCGGCGCGGTGAAGGCGGTACCGGACAGTTGTTCGGCGTACAGGCCGTAGGGGCATTGCTGGGGCGAATTGCGGCCCAGCGGCAGCGCGCCGGGCAGGGCCTCGGTGGCGCAATCGTTGCCGAAGCCGGTCTGGTATTGCAGTTCCATGGAATCCTCCTGGGCGGCGGCGCGGTGCTTGGCCGCGCGGCCTGATGCGGGTGGCCCGCAAGGAAGGGTTCCGCGGGGCCGATACGTCATTGTCGGAAAAAATCCCCGCTAAGGCTATGGGAATGCAAAAATAGAGACTATAAATTTTGTGAATAGTAGGGGGGTGAGCATGGCCGAGTTGCGCGACGTCGATCTGAATCTGCTGCTGCTCTTCCAGCACCTGCTGGAGGACCGCAACCTGTCGGCCGTGGCGCGGCGCATGGATTTGTCGCAACCCGCCGTCAGCAATGCGCTGCGCCGGCTGCGCGAAGCGTTTGGCGACGAGCTGTTCGTGCGCACCGCGCAGGGCATGCAGCCCACGCCGCGCGCGCAGCGCCTGGCCGGCCCCGTCAGCGAGGCGCTGACCGTGTTGTCGCAGGCCTTGAAGGATCAGGACGTGTTCGACGCCACGACTAGCACGCGCCGGTTCCGGGTGGCGATGACGGACGTGGGCGAAATCCACTTCATGCCGCGTCTGATGGAGGTCTGCGTGCAGGTGGCGCCGCTGGTGCGCATCGACTCCGTGCGGGTCCAGGGGGCGGATTTGCTGCGGGAGATGGAGGCGGGGCGCGTCGATCTGGCGATCGGCGCGTTCGATGAGATGGGGGCGGGCACGCTGCAGCGCATGCTGTTTCGCCAGGGCTACGCGACCCTGTTCCGGCAGGCCCATCCGACGGCGCACGCCGGCATGGGGCTCAAGGCGTTCCGCGCCGAGCGGCACCTCATCGTGTCGCGCGCCGCGCCCTATGGGCAGGTCAACCAGTCCATGGAACGCGCCGGCGTGGACCTGGCGGAGCACTTCAGCGTGCCGCATTTCTCGGCCGTGCCGTACATCGTCAGCGCGACCGACCTGCTGGCCACCGTGCCCGAAAAACTCGCTGCCAGCGCCGCGCCGCCGTTCGGCCTGCGCTACATGACGCCGCCGATAAGAGTGCCGGCGCTGCAGACCAATATGTACTGGCAGCGCCGGGTGGACCGCGATAGCGGCAACCAGTGGCTGCGCGCTTTGATCGTCAATACGTTCGCGGTCGGGGCGTGAGCGGAACTACGGCGCCACGGACGCCCGCGCCTGGCGCAGCGCTTCGCGCAACACCTCCATGTCGCCCAGGTGGTTGGCCAGCAGCAGGATCAGCGCCGCGTTGAGTTCCTGGCTCTGCTCGTTGGTGAGGTCGCGGTGAGTCTCGATCAGCGCTTCGTAGAAGTCGTCCGGCGAGACCAGGTTGGTTTCGGTAATCAGCATGATGAAGTGATCTCGAAGTTCAGGCCCGGCCCGTGGCGCGGTTGACGGCCGCAGTGACGGCAGCGGAGTCGAAGGCGCGCCAGCGGGCGGTGATGTGCTGGTCGGGGCGGATCAGGTAGGCCGTGCCGGCTTGCGCGTCATAGCGCTTGCCCAGGCAGCCTTCGCGGTCCGTGACGGCGGGCAGTTCCTTGGGCAGCGCGGACAGGTCGCACTGCGGGCTGGCCACCAGCACGGCCTTGACCGGCACGGGCGCCATGCGCAGGGCCTGCAGGGCAAGCAGCGTGTCGCGGCCGGGCAGGGCGTCGCCGCAGAACAGGGCCAGCACGAAATCGCCGTCCAGCTGCGCCAGCCACCAATCCTGCTCGTTCACGGGAGCGTCCAGTGCCACCGCGCCGGGCACCATGCGGCCGCTGAAGGCGTCCGCGTCCGGGGTGTTCAGCGGTGAACCCGCATAGGTTGCGGGCAGGGACAGGCGGCCGCTGTTGACCAGCGAGCGTGCGAAGGGATGGGTCTTGGCCAGATTCAGCACCGCATTGCGGAAGTTGCGGCTGATGTCGCTCTTGGGCGTGATGAAGTCGGTGGCGCGCGAGGAGTTCAGGATGTTCTCGTCGGCGGCGTACTCGCGTTCGGCGCTGTAGCTGTCGATCAGCGCCTCGGGCGCCTGGCCGGCCAGCACCAGCTTCAGTTTCCAGGCCAGGTTCTCCGCGTCCTGCACGCCGCTGTTGGCGCCGCGGGCGCCGAACGGCGACACGCGGTGGGCGGAGTCGCCTGCGAAGACGACGCGGCCATGGCGGAACTTGTCCATGCGTTCGCACGCGAAGGTATAGACGCTGACCCATTCCAGTTCGAAACGCGCGTCGGGGCCCAGCAGGGCGCGGATGCGCGGCAGCACGTTTTCCGGCTTGACCGCTTCGACAGGGTCGGCGTTCCAGCCCAGCTGGAAGTCGATGCGCCAGACGTTGTCGGGCTGGCGGTGCAGCAGCACGGACTGGTTGGGATGGAAGGGCGGGTCGAACCAGAACCAGCGTTCGGTCGGAAAGTCCGCCTGCATCTTGACGTCGGCGATCAGGAAGCGGTCGCGGAAGATGCGGCCGTGGCTTTCCTGGCCGATCAGCTTGCGCACCGGCGAACGCGCGCCGTCGCAGGCGATGAGCCAGTCGGCATGTAGCGCATAGGCGCCGTCGGGCGTCTCCACGTTCAGGACCACGCCGTCATCGCGCTGTTCCAGGCCGGCGACCTTGTTCTTCCAGCGCAGATCGATATTGGGTTCGTGCCGCGCCTGCTCGTACAGATAGCCTTCGGCGTAGTACTGCTGCAGGTTGATGAAGGCCGGGCGGCGGTGGCCGGGTTCGGGCAGCAGGTCGAAGCGCCAAACTTCCTGTTCGCGGAAGAAGACCTTGCCCACGTTCCACGACACGCCCTTGTCGATCATGCGCTGGCCCACGCCCAGGCGGTCCCAGATCTCCAGCGTGCGCTTGGAAAAACAGATGGCGCGGGAGCCGGTGGACAGGCGGAAGTCGTCGTCCAGCACCACCACGCGCACGCCCTGGCGGGCGAGATCCAGCGCCGTGGTCAGGCCGACCGGGCCGGCGCCCACCACCACCACCTGGTGCCGCGCCAGCGCGCTGGCAGCCTGGTCGGCGTGCTTTTCATAGGCGAATTCCATCGCCTGATAGTCGATGTCTCCCACGGTCGTCTCCTGTGTGGGTCATATTGTTTTTATGTCGCGAAGCCGCGCGCCGCCTTGCGGCGCGCGTTCCGGTTGCAGCGGAGCAGGGCCGCCTGGGGCGGCCTGCCGGGATCAGCCTTCCAGCTGCGCCCACATCTCCAGGTCGCGCTTGTCGGTCCAGATGCGCGGGTGGGTGTGGCCGGTGGCCTCGTCATAGGCGCGCGACACGTCGAACGGCATGCAGTGGTCGAAGATCACCCAGTCGCTGTAGCGCGGCTTCATGAAGTCGTAGACCTCGCGGTAGATGGTCTTCAGGTCCTTGCCTTCGGCCACGCCGCGGTTCACCGCGCCGTACAGGTCGGTCAGGAAGGCGCGCGTGCCGGCCAGGCCCTGGCGGACCTCGGTGGCGTTCTTCAGCGCGGGGCCGCGGCCCGGGACCATCTTCTCGGCTTCGAAGCCCGACAGCGCGTCCAGCGTGCTGGGCCAGTCGCGGAAATAGGCGTCGCCGCAGTAGGGGGTGGACTGGTATTCCACCAGGTCGCCCGCGAACAGGATTTTCTGCTCGGGCAGCCAGGCGATGGTGTCGCCCTTGGTGTGGCCGCGGCCCACCTGCAGCAGCTTGACTTCCAGGTTGCCCAGGTCGACGGTCATCTCGCCCTTGAACGTCATGGTCGGCCAGACCAGGCCCGGCGGGATCGATTCGGCGTTGCGGAACAGGCGCGGGAAGCGGCCGATCTCGCTGGCCTTGTCCTGCTCGCCGCGTTCGGCGATCAGGTCGTAGGTGTCGCGGCTGGCCAGGATTTCCTGGGCGTCGTAGGCCGACGCGCCGAACACGCGCACGGCGTGGTAGTGCGACAGCAGGATGTACTTGATGGGCTTGTCCGTGACTTCGCGGACGCGGCGGATCACGTCCTGGGCCATCACCGGGGTGGCCTGGGTGTCGACCACCATGACGGCCTCGTCGCCGATGATCACGCCCGAGTTGGGGTCGCCTTCGGCCGTGTAGGCATAGGCGTTGTCGGACAGTTTTTCGAACGAGACGACCTTGTCGTCCAGGTCGGCGTGCGAGGCGAATTGCTTGCTCATGGAGGCTCCTTCCACTTTTATAGGAATAGGGTGTGTGGAAGGAATATAGCCCGGCGTTAGTGTTTGTGCAATACGTTTGCTATAAACGAATGGCCTTGTTTTTACAGGGATTTCCCGCGGGTTTCGGGGGCGGCGGCGGTCAATTCCTCTGGCATTTCGGGCAGTAATAGGTGGCGCGCTGCCCCTGGACGATGCGCCGTATCGGGGTGCCGCAGACCCGGCAGGGCTGGCCTTCGCGCTCGTAGACGGCCGCGTGGATCTCGAAGTAGGCGCCCGGTTCGCCGGTGGCTCCGACATAGTCGCGCAGCGTGCTGCCGCCCGACGTCAGGGCGTCGGCCAGGGTGGCGCGCACCATGTCGGCCAGGCGCTCGCAGCGGGCGGGCGACAGCTTGTTGGCCGGGGTCTTGGGATTGATGCGGGCCCGGAACAGGCTTTCCGATGCGTAGATGTTGCCCACGCCCACCACGGCCATGCCCGCCAGCAGCACCTGCTTGATGGCGGCGCTGTGGTTCTTGAAGTGGCGGTGCAGCCAGGCGCCGTCGAAGCGCGGGTCGAAGGGCTCGATGCCCAGCTTGGCCAGCAGTGGATGGGCTTCGATGGGGCCGTCGGACTCGGGGTGCCACAGCACGGCGCCGAAGCGGCGCGGGTCGTGCAGGCGCAGGACGGCCTGCTCGAAGACCCATTCGACGTGGTCGTGCTTGCGCAGGAATTCGCCGGGGGCGACGCTGCGCAGCGATCCCGACATGCCCAGATGCACGATCTGGGTGCCGTGCTCGAACCGCAGCAGCAGATATTTGCCCCGGCGCCCGCATTCCAGCACGGCGCGGCCACCGACGATGGTCGGCAGATCCGGCGGGATCGGCCAGCGCATGCGGGATTCGTGGACGACCAGGCGCGTCAGCGTCCGGCCAGTGATGACGGCGTCGATTCCCCGACGCGTGGTTTCGACTTCAGGCAGTTCCGGCATGAGCCAGTGTAAGATCATTAATTGCGTGTACGAAGATTGTGCCATCAACCGGACGGGCCGCGTGAAGTCGTCTTTCAAACCTATAAATATCGGGATCACCGCGCTAGCGCTTGCGCTGGCAGCAATACTGACCCCGCCGGCCCAGGCCGCCGACAGCCGGACTCGCGATGCGACCGGGCCTCGAATGGCGCCTCAGAGCCGTCATCCTGAAACCGAGGTAATAAGGCTGCGCCCGGGGCAATTGCCCTATGTGTCGCTGACCGCGGACATCTTTTATCGTGTGCTTGCCTCCGAGATCGCCGCCCAGCGCGGCATGTACGGCTCGGCCGCAACCACCATGATCGGCCTGGCGCGCGACACCGGCGATCCGCGCCTGGCTCGCCGCGCCCTCGAATTCCAGTTGGCCGGCGGCAATCTGCCGGGCGCCCTGGAGGCCGCCCGAGTCTGGGCGCGCCTGTCGCCCAATGACGTCGAGGCCAATTCCACCGAGCTGGCGCTGGCCGCCGCCAACGGCCAGACCAAGGGCCTGGCGCAGGCCCTGCGCAACCGCATCGATTCCTCGCGGGACAAGCCGGCCGCCATCGGCCAGGCCCTGGCCGTGCTGAGCCGCCTGAATGATCGCCGCCTGGCCCTGCGCATTCTGGACGAGTCCCTGAGCGACAGCGTGCGCAAGCTGCCGGCCGCGCATCTGGCGCTGGCCGACGTGGCTTCCGCCGCGGGCGACTACAACCGCGCCGCGCAGGAATCGCGCGCGGCACTGGCCGCGGAACCCAAGTCCGAAGCCGCCGCCCTGCGCGTGCTGGAATACGGCTACAAAGTCGATCCGCAGCGCGCGCAGACCGAGGCGCGCGCCTATATCGCCCGCAATCCCAACGCCCGCAAGGTGCGCCTGATGCTGGCTGGCCAGTTGGCCGACAGCGGCGACTACAACGGCGCGCTGGCGGAATTGCAGGCCATGTCGCGCCGCTCGCCGGAAGATTTCGACCTGCTGTTCATGCAGGCGCAGCTGGCCTACAAGGCCGGGCAACTGCCGCAGGCCAAGAATCTGCTGCAGCAGTATCTGGACGTGCAGCAGCAGCGCCAGCGCGCCACCGTGCCGGGCGCGACCGACGCCGGCGCGGCCGCGGCCGATGCCCACGTGCTGCTGGCACGCATCGCCGAAGATCAGGGGCAGTACGACGAGGCCATCAATGAGCTGGGCCGCATCGACGATCCGACCTTGCGCTACTCCGTGCATATGCGTCAGGCTGCCTTGCGCGCCAAGAGCGGCCGCGTCGACGACGCGCTGGCGATGATCGACGCCGCCGGCCCCCAGGATGACGAAGAGCGCACGCTGGGCGTCTTGACCAAGGCCCAGATCCTGCGCGACGCCGATCGCGTGTCGCAGGCCGTGTCGGTGCTGGAAGCGGCCGACCAGGCCCTGCCCGACACGGTCGAGATCAAGTACGAACTGGCCATGCTGTACGAGCGCCAGAACCGCCTGGCCGATCTCGAGCGCATGCTGCGCCAGGTCATCGCGCTGGATCCGGACCATGCGCATGCCTACAACGCGCTGGGCTACACGCTGGCCGACCATAACCAGCGCCTGCCCGAAGCCCTGGACCTGATCACGCAAGCGCTGGAGCTGGCGCCCAACGATCCGTTCATCCTCGACAGCATGGGCTGGGTCAAGTACCGCATGGGCGATTCCGCGGCCGCGGCCGACTATCTGCGGCGCGCCTACAGTGTGCGTCCGGAAGCGGACATCGCGGCCCACCTGGCCGAGGTCCTCTGGACCCAGGGCAAGCGCGACCAGGCCGTCGAACTGCTGCGCGCGGCGCTGATGAAGGATCCTAAGAACAAGACCGTCCTCGACGTGGCCAAGCGCCTGGGGATCAGCCTGTGACCGCAGCAGTCCGAGGCATGCCCGGCGCGGCTGCGCCGCTACGCTGGTTCCTGATGGCGCTGCTGGCGGCGCTGCTTGCCGCCTGCACCACGCCCAAACCCATCGAAGGCGTCAGCGCCGATGCGTTTTCGCGCATCGGCCGCTTCGCCATCACCGTCAACGAGGAAAGCGGCAAACAGAACGCCGTGCAGGGCGGCTTCTCGTGGTCGGACGACGGGCGCCATTACGTGCTGGACCTGACCAATCCCCTGGGCTCGACCGAGGCGCGCGTCGAGGGCCAGCCCGGCGCGGCCAGCCTGACCAAGTCCGACGGCACGCGTCTGGTGGCCGACAATCCCGACGCCCTGGCCGCCGAGGCGCTGGGCAGCAGCATGCCCGTGTCCGGGTTGCGCGACTGGCTGCGCGGCAAGCTGGCCGCCACACCCGAGGCCACCGAGGTCTCGCGCGACGAGCTGGGCCGCGTGGCGGCTTTCGAGCAAGGCGGCTGGCGCGCGCGGCTCTCGCGCTACGACACGCTGGGCCCCCAGTTGCTGGTGCTGGAGCGCCAGGAACCGGGCCGCCGCATCATGCTGCGCCTGGTCGTCAATCAGCCTTGAATAGATAGGGCCGTCCTGGCCCGGAATTGGCGGTCGCCCGGTAAAATCGGGCGACCGCTTTTTTTTCGCCCTGCCGTGACTCTCTACGACGTACCCGCTCCCGCCAAGCTGAATCTGTTCCTGCACGTCGTCGGCCGCCGCGCCGATGGCTACCATCTGCTGCAGACCGTGTTCCGCTTCATCGACCTGTGCGACACGCTGCATTTCGACGTGCGCCACGATGGCGTCATCAGCCGCGCAACGGAGCTGCCTGGCGTGCCTGAAGAGCAGGACCTGACCTTGCGCGCCGCGCATGCGCTGCAGCGCGCGACAGGCGTGAAGCAGGGCGTGCAGATCGGCCTGGAAAAGCGCATTCCGCAAGGCGGCGGCCTGGGTGGAGGTTCCAGCGATGCGGCGTCGGTGCTTATCGCGCTGAACAGACTGTGGGGCACGGGCTTGTCGCGGCGCGAGCTCATGGATCTGGCCCTGCCATTGGGCGCCGACGTGCCCGTCTTCGTCTTCGGTCAGTCGGCGTTCGCACAGGGCGTGGGTGAGGACCTCACTGCGGTGACCCTGCCGGAGAAGGCCTATCTGGTGGCGCAGCCGGACGCCAGCGTGCCCACTCCTCAAATATTTTCCGCACCCGATTTGACAAGGGATTCTTCTTCCATCAAAATAGCGGTCTTTCTTGCTTCGCCTACTTCCCGCTTCGGCAGGAATGATTTGGAGCCGGTGGTCTACCGCCTTTACCCAGAAGTGCTTGGGGCATCGCGGTGGCTTGCTGAACAGGGAATCCTTCGTGGAACCCCGGTTCGCATGTCGGGATCTGGTGCGTGTTTATTCGCCGAGTTTTCCGAACTTTCCGAAGCCGTTTTGGCAGAAGCAGAAATATCCGCTATAATGCGCGGCGCTGATAAAACATTCAGCCAAACGCATCCACGGTTTCGGTTAGTGCAGGCATGTACTGGGTTAGCTGAACATCCGTTGCGGAATTGGATTGCAAGATAGTTGGGGAGTCGCCAAGCTGGTTAAGGCACCGGATTTTGATTCCGGCATGCGAAGGTTCGAATCCTTCCTCCCCAGCCAACCGAATACATAAAAAAGCTGTTGAACACGCCTGTAAGACACTGGCCCGGGTTCAGCAGCTTTTTTATTTTCCGGGTCCGCTGATGCATCACTCCGCATCACCTCGTTAGTGTCTTGAAACGACCATCGCATCATCCATCATGGCAAACGATAGCTTCATGATTTTCACGGGTACAGCCAACACTCGGCTGGCCGTGGACGTAGTCAACCACCTCGATATGTCCCTGGGCAAGATGACCGTCGGTCGCTTCTCGGACGGCGAAGTGATGGTCGAGATCAACGAGAACGTGCGCGGCAAGGACGTTTTCGTCCTGCAGCCCACCTGTGCCCCCACCAACGACAACCTGATGGAAATCATGGTGATGGTCGATGCCCTGCGCCGCGCTTCCGCTGGCCGCATCACCGCCGCGATTCCCTATTTCGGCTATGCCCGCCAGGACCGCCGCCCGCGCTCGGCGCGCGTGGCCATCTCGGCGAAGGTCGTGGCCAACATGCTGCAAGTGGCTGGCGTCGACCGCGTCCTGACGATGGACCTGCACGCCGACCAGATCCAGGGTTTCTTCGATATTCCCGTGGATAACATCTACGCGGGTCCGATCCTGCTGGGCGACATCTGGCGCCGCAATTTCTCGAACCTGGTCGTCGTGTCCCCGGACATCGGCGGCGTGGTGCGGGCCCGTGCGCTGGCCAAGCAGCTGGAGGCCGATCTGGCCATCATCGACAAGCGCCGTCCGCGCGCCAACGTGTCGGAAGTGATGAACATCATCGGTGAAGTCGACGGCCGAACCTGCATCATCATGGACGACATGGTCGACACCGCCGGCACGCTGTGCAAGGCGGCCCAGGCCCTGAAGGACCGCGGCGCCGGCGCCGTTTACGCCTATTGCACGCACCCCGTGCTGTCGGGCGGCGCCATCGACCGCATTGAAGCGTCGGAACTGGACGAGCTGGTCGTCACCGACACCATTCCGCTCTCCGAGCAAGGCCAGGCCAGCGGCAAGATCCGCCAGCTGTCGTGCGCCGCGCTGCTGGGCGAGACCATCCTGCGTATCTCGAACGCGGAATCGGTCAGCTCGCTGTTCGTCGACTAAGACGCAGCGGCCCTCGGACGGGCAGTCCGGACACAGAGTTTTGCGCCTTGCTGGTCGCGGCAAGGCGCAACAAACACGGCGCGCATTTCGCGTGCCGTGCACCAACCGGCGGAGTCTCTTCGCCATTATTGTTTTTGGAGTTTTCCATGAAATTCAATGCCACTGCGCGTAGCGTCCAGGGTTCGAGTGCGAGCCGCCGCCTGCGCCGCGCGGGCCGCGTTCCCGCCATCGTTTATGGCGGTACGGCTGCCCCGCTGAACATCGAACTCGACCACAACGAGATCTACCACGCCCTGCGCAAGGAAGAATTCCACGCGTCGATCCTGCAAATGGCGCTGGAAGGCGCAGCCAAGGAAGAGCAAGTCCTGCTGCGTTCGGTTCAATGGCACGCCTACAAGCCGCAAGTCCTGCACGTGGACTTCCAGCGCGTGGACGCCAACCAGGCCCTGCACACCAAGGTCCCGTTCCACTTCATCAACGCTGAAGTCTCGCCGGCCGTTAAGCTGGGCGGCGCCATTATCAGCCACGTCCTGACCGAACTGGAAGTCACCTGCCTGCCGGCAGCGCTGCCCCAGTTCATCGAAGTGGACCTGAAGGATCTGCTGCCTGGCGCTTCGGTCCACCTGGCCGACATCAAGCTGCCCAAGGGCGTGACCTACGTCCCCCACGGCGGCGACGCCAACCCGCTGCTGGCCGCCACGGCCGTGGTGCGTGGCGCTGCTGCCGCCGACGAAGGCGAAGCCGAAGCCGAAGCTCCGGCTGCCTAAGTCCTGCCGGGAAGCCTTCGGGCTTTCCGCGGCTGATGCCGAAACCCTGCGTGTGCATTTGCATGCGCAGGGTTTTTTGGTTTAAACACCCCCATCATGTCTACTCCTATACGCCTCATCGTCGGACTGGGTAATCCGGGGCCCGACTACGAAACCACCCGGCACAACGCCGGCTTCTGGCTGGCCGACCACCTGGCGGACGACCTGCGCGCTTCTTTCGCGCTGGAGAAATCCTTCTTCGGCATGGTGGCCAAATCCCGCCTGGGCGCGGACAACGTGTTGCTGCTCAAGCCCAATACCTACATGAATCGTTCCGGCCAGGCGGTCGGCGCCTTGGCTCGCTTCTACAAGCTGGTGCCCGAACAGGTGCTGGTACTGCACGACGAACTGGATCTGATGCCCGGCCAGGTGAAACTGAAGCAGGGTGGCGGGCATGCCGGCCACAACGGCTTGAAGGACATCCAGGCGGCGCTCGGCAGCCCTAATTTCTGGCGGTTGCGCATCGGCATCGGCCATCCGCGCACCCTGGGCCTGGCCCAGCAGGTCGCCGACTTCGTGCTGCATCCGCCGCGCCGCGAAGAGCAGAAAGAGATCGAAGCGGTCATCGACCGTTGCCGGGCCGTGGTGCCCGCGATGCTGGCCGGCGATTTCCCGCTGGCGACGCGCCAGCTCCACAGCGGCAACGACGCCTGATGACTGGCCAGCAACGGTCCGCGGCCGGCGGCAAACTGCGTTTTCGCAGTGAAATCGTCGACTTCTGGCGTTTCATCCGCCATCCGCATCCGGTTTCGCGCTTGCCGGGGCGGGCGTCCGCCAGCGGACTAGTGGCGGATTGGTGGCCGGGTATCGGCCCTGGTCGCCTGCTGGCCTGGGCCGCGCTGCTGTGGGCCGTGAACCTGTTTGCGCTGGGACCGGTGGCCGTTGCGGCGGCCGGGCTGGGCGGCGTCACCCACCGGCTAGATCCCACCAACATTCCCTGGCTGACCGCGGTGCTCTGGGCGCCGTTGGTCGAAGAGATGCTGTTCCGCTATGGCCTGCGCCGTCCCAAGCAGACGCTGTGGCTGATTCCGGCCATGGTGCCCGTGGTGCTCTGGGGCCCCAAGGTCTGGACCGGCCTGCTGCTGGCCGCCTGGGTGAT
This sequence comes from Achromobacter anxifer, assembly GCF_903652925.1. Classification (GTDB taxonomy): domain Bacteria; phylum Pseudomonadota; class Gammaproteobacteria; order Burkholderiales; family Burkholderiaceae_B; genus Achromobacter; species Achromobacter anxifer. The sequence goes on from NZ_CAHLAR010000001.1 coordinate 851,288, forward strand.
CCTGGCCTGCTGGGGCGCGCGTCAGCGCGCGGAACCGCTGCAGGGCTGGGACACGACCTGGCGACGCTACTACCTGAAGCATTACGGCCTGGTGTTCCACCTGGTCGCGCTGACCTTCGCCGCGGTGCACCTGACGAATTTCGTCTACAGCAAGACGCCGTACTGGCTGCTGCCCCTGCTGGTGTTGCCGCAATGGCTGACCGGGCTGGTGCTGGGCTGGATGCGCGTGCGGCGCGGCATCGGCGCGGCGATACTGCTGCATTCCGTCTTCAACGCTGGCCCCATTTTGATGATCTGGGTCCTGATGCGCTGGGTGCCCTCCGCGGCAACCTAGCGTCCTGCCCCGCAGGCTCGCACGGCTTGCCGGCGGAGCCCTGACGCCGGTCACGGAAACGAACCCATTTCCCGGCCGGGGTAAACTAGAACGTTAACGATCAATACCGTACTTACACAGGATTCCCATGGCTCTGCAATGCGGCATCGTCGGCCTGCCCAACGTAGGCAAATCGACACTCTTCAACGCTCTGACCCGCGCCGGCATCGCCGCCGAGAACTACCCGTTCTGCACCATCGAACCCAACGTCGGTGTGGTCGAGGTGCCGGATCCGCGCCTGCAGAAGCTGGCTGAAATCGTCAAGCCTGAGCGCATCCTGTCCGCCACCGTCGAATTCGTCGACATCGCGGGCCTGGTCGCCGGCGCGAGCAAGGGCGAAGGCCTGGGCAACCAGTTCCTCTCGCACATCCGCGAAACCGACGCCATCGTCAACGTGGTGCGCTGCTTCGAGGATCCCAATGTGATCCACGTGGCCGGCAAGGTCGATCCCATCGCCGACATCGAAGTCATCGAAACCGAACTGGCCCTGGCTGACCTGCAGACCGCCGAAAAGGCCCTGCAACGCCACCAGAAGACGGCGCGCTCGGGCGACAAGGAATCGCAGCGCATCGTGGCCGTGCTGGAAAAGTGCGTGGCCCAGCTGAACGACGCCAAGCCCATCCGCGCCCTGGACCTCTCCACCGAGGAAAAGGCCGACATCGCCCAGCTCTGCTTCATCACCGCCAAGCGCGCGATGTACGTAGGCAACGTGGCCGACGACGGCTTCACCAACAACCCGCTGCTCGACCGCCTGACCGAATTCGCCGCCGCGCGCAACGCGCCCGTGGTCGCCATCTGCGCCGCCATCGAATCCGAAATCGTCGACCTCGACGACGCTGACCGCCAGGCTTTCCTGTCGGACATGGGCATGGAAGAACCCGGCCTGAACCGCCTGATCCGCGCCGCCTTCAAGCTGCTTGGGCTGCAAACCTACTTCACCGCCGGCGTGAAGGAAGTGCGCGCCTGGACCGTGCCGATCGGCGCCACCGCGCCCCAGGCCGCGGGCGTCATCCACACCGACTTCGAGCGCGGCTTCATCCGCGCCCAGACCATTGCCTATGACGACTACATCACCTACAAGGGTGAACAGGGCGCCAAGGAAGCGGGCAAGATGCGCGCGGAAGGCAAGGAATACATCGTGCAGGATGGGGACGTGATGAACTTCTTGTTCAACGTCTAAAGCACGGCGCAGCATTCCACTATGCACCCCGAAGATTGGACCAAGGTCCGGTCGTCGGGGTGTTTTTCATGGTGCAACCTGATCAGCCGAGCGAGCTGACTGTATGCGGCGCAAGACTGGCTATTCGCCGTGGATCTCGCGGTGAATATGTGGCTGCGCTTATGGCTCGCAAACACGCAAATTCTCCAGCGGCACCCAGCCCGCCATCCCATCCGCAAGCCGGACCGCCCACACCCACCCGTTCAGCTCGCGTTCGCCGCGCAGCATGTCGCCTGCCGCGGCATCCAGTTCCTTATTTGTGAAATCCTCCAGCATTGTGGCGCTGCCGTCGGCGTGGCGGTCGAGGAATTGCGCCGGCACGAAGCCGGCCTCCTGGTCCGCGGGCGTGCACAGATACCAGTCGGGCCAGCCTTCGGGGCCGTCGTAGCGTTCGCCGATGGAAACGCGGTCGCCCTTGCGCACCGACATGGGCTGGGGAAACTCGCTGGCATGGGCCTGGATGACGAGATAGTGGCGTTCGGAGTTCATGGACAGTCCTGATTCGTGCCGTGGCGGCATGCGCGGAACTATGCCATGCGTTCCAGCAGCCGCGGCACCGCCGACGCCAGCAACGCCACCCCCGACCCCGTCAGCAAGCCCAGCACGATCTGCCGGAAGCGCGCTTCGCTGATGCCGATGTAGAGCTTTGCGCCGAGCAGCGCGGGCACCAGCATTGCGGCGGCGACGATGGCGAACAGGGGCAGCATGTCGCGCGTGACGATGCCGGTTGCCAGGTAGGTGCCCATGGTCACCAGCAGCACGGACAGGTTGAAGTTCTGGATGACGGCGCGCTGCGCGTTCTTCTCGAATCCGCGCAGGGTGCACCACAGCGTGGGCAGGGTGCCCGCGAAGCCGCCGATGCCGCCCAGCACGCCGCCAGCCATGCCCACCGCCGCATCCGCGGCGCGTCCGCCCGCCGAAATCCTGGGCAGGTTCTTTGCGAACAGCATGGCGGGACACCAGAGCACCAGCAGGACGCCGAGCGTGGCCTTGAACCAGTCCATGTCCAGGCGCGGCAGCAGCATGACGCCCAGCGGAATGCCAAGCAGGCCGCCCAGCACGAAGGGCAGCAGCCGTTGCAGGTCGAAGCCGCGCCGCACGGTGATGGCGGCGATGATCTGTCCGACCAGGGCGCCGAAGACGGCGAGCGTCGCCGCCATGCGCGGGTCCAGCACCCAGGCCCAGAACGACATCGCCACCAGGCCGAAGGCGAAGCCCGACAGGCCCTGGACGAAGCCCGCGATGACCGCGCCCAGGGTGACCACCAGAAATACGGAATCCATTGCCGTCCTTGTTGTGGCTTGTGCGGAAAGGTTCTGTATTCTGGGCGATCCCCGGGGCTGCGGAATCCTGTTTTGCTATGGGCCGATATCGCGGGTCTTATGGCTGCGGGCTATTCCAGGCCGAGGCGGCGCAGGGTGTCTGCCAGCCCCAGCAGCTCGGTCGTGTAGACGCCCTGCTCGATGGCCTTGCGTTGTGCGGCTTCCTTCTCCTCGCGTGCGAGGCTCCGGGCAACGGTCTGTTCGAGTTCGTCCTTGGGGACCACGGCAACGCCGTCACGGTCGCCGACGATGTAGTCGCCGGGATGGATGACCGCGTCGCCTATGGAGATAGGCACGTTGATCCGGCCGGGCTGGAATTTTCCGGTGCCCTTGATCGACAGGCCGCGGCAGAACACGGGGAAGCCCAGTTCGATGATTAGGTTCGCGTCGCGCACGCAGCCGTTGATCACCAGGCCGGCGATGCCGACCTGCATGGCCTGCAGCGTGAGCACGTCGCCCCAGGGGCCGGCTTCCAGGTAGGCCTTGGCGTCGACCACCAGCACGTCGCCCGGGCGTGCTTTTTGCACGGCATAGTGCAGCATGAGGTTGTCGGCAGGGCGGCAGTCGACCGTGAGGGCCGGGCCGGCAAGGCGCACCGTCGGATCGATGGGCTTGATGCCGTGGTCCAGCGCGCCCTTGGCGCCCTGTGCTTCGTAGATGGTGGCCGCGCCTAGCTGGCGCAGGGTGGCAAGCAGATCATTCATGTCAGTCGACCTTCGCGCCGGTTCGCTTGACCAGGGATTCCCAGTAGGGCAGTTCCTTGGCGATGAAGCTGGCGAACTGTTCCGGCGTGCCGGCCACGTCATCCGAGCCCATCTCGTCCAGGTTCTTGGCCAGCGCCGGACTCTTCAGCGTCTTGACCACGCCCTGATTAAGGCGCTGGATCAGCGCCGCAGGCGTCTGCGCGGGGGCGAAGATGCCATACCAGTTCTCGATCACGAAATTGGCGTGGCCGAGCTCCTTCATGGTCGGCACGTCCGGCAGGCCCTTGGAACGGGTTTCGCCGGTGGTGGCCAATGCGCGGATGCGGCCCGAACCGAGCTGCGGCGCGATGGCGGTGGTGGTTTCAAAGGCCACCGGCACCTGGCCGGCGATCACGTCGGCCAGCGCCGGACCCTGGCCGCGGTAGGGGATGTGTGTCATGTCCAGCTTCATGTCGAGCTTGAGCATTTCACCCATCAGGTGCTGCGGACTGCCGCTGCCGCCGGACGCGAAGTTGAATTCGCCCGGCTTGTTGCGGATCAGCGCGAAAAGCTCGTTGGCGGTCTTTGCCGGCACGCCGGCGTTGACGTAGAGCACCAGCGGAACCGCGGCCACTTCCGCGACCGGCGCCAGCGTGCTGACCGGGTCGTTGCGCAGCTGGTACAGGTTGCGGTTGATGACGACGCCGGTGTTGTTGCCCAGCAGCAGCGTGCAGCCGTCCGGCGCGGCGGTGGTGACGTACTGGGTGCCGATGTTGCTGCTGGCGCCGCCCTTGTTTTCGACGATGACGTTGGTGCCGAGTTCGTCGGCCAAGCCGGGCGCAATCAGGCGCGCCAGGATGTCGGTGGTGCCGCCGGGAGGATAGGGCGAGATGATCTTGACGAGCTGGCAGGGGTAGGGGGCTTGCGCCAGGACGGGGGCGGCGAAGGTGGCGGCTGTCAGGCCGAGGGCCGCCGCGCCCAGAATGCGGGTGATCGACATCATGTCTCCTTGGATTATGTAGTTGTTGTCGGCGCGGGCTTCAGGCCAGCTTGTCCGGCGAGCGCTGCAGCGTGTGGTAGCCGAACTGCTTGCGCGCTTCGGTCAGCGGCATTCCGCCAAGCGCGGCGTCGAGGATCCGGCTTTCCAGCGCGCGCGTCTCCATGGCCTTGGCCAGCACTTCCTCCATGCGTGCGCGGGGCACCACCACCACGCCGTCGGCGTCGCCGACAAGCAGGTCTCCCGGGCACACGCGCACGTCGCCCAGCGTCACGGGCTCTTCATATGCCTGCACCTGCACGCGGTCCTTGCCGGTGCGCATGAAGGCGCCGCGGGCGTACAGGGGATAGCCTGCCTCGTCGGCCTCGGCGGTGTCGCGGCACACGCCATGCACCACCGTGCCGGCGATGTGCTTGTGCGCGGCCAGGCGGCTGAGTATGCCGCCCCAGACGGTGCAGTCCATCCGGCCGCCGTTGTCCAGGACGGCGACGGTGCCGGGCGTGAGCCTGTCGATGAAATCGCCGACGGTGCCGGGTTGGGCGTGGTCTATCGGCGCGAAGCGGACGGTGTAGGCAAAGCCGAACAGCCTGGCCGGGCCGGCCACCGGACGGATGCCCAGGGCGCTGCCTGGAAGCTCGTGGTAGTCGAGCGCGTCGGACACCTCGGCAGTGGAAAGGCCGCGGGCCAGACGCAGCCATTCGGGTTCATTCAAATCGGGAATCAACGGGGTCTCCAGTTCCAGCGCATGGATGCGTGCGTGTGATTCCATGTTCAGCTAACGAAAAGTGGAAGGCAACTAAGCGTTTTTGAGCGTAAGATCAATTTCCATGAACTTGAAATCCCTGCAGTTCTTTTGCGAGGTGGTCGAGACCCGCAATGCCAACCTGGCGGCGCAGCGTCTGCACGTGGTGCCCACGGCGGTCAGCATGCAGCTCGGCCAGCTGGAGGCCATGCTGGGCGCGAAGGTGTTCGACCGGTCCACGCGGCCCATGACGCTCACCCCATTGGGGCGCTTCATCTATCCCAAGGCCAAGGCGCTGCTTGCCGATGCCCAGCGCCTGTTCGACGAGGCACAGGACATGGCTTCAGGACATTTCGGCTGGCTCAGCATTGGCTTCACGCGCTCGACCATTTTTTCGGTGCTGCCCGATGCGGTGCGCAGGATGAAGGCGGACCTGCCCAAGGTGCGCATCGACCTGACCGAGATCCTCAGCGAGCACCAGGCAGAGGCCTTGCGCAGCGGCCTGATCCATGTCGGGCTGTCGCGCGTCATGGGGCCGCGGGCCGAAGAGGACGATCTGGATTACTTCCCTCTGTTCGATGATGCGCTGGTCGCGGCGGTGCCGGCGTCGGGCTCATATGCCAAGCGCAAGCGGCTTACGCCGAACGATCTGGCCGGCATGGCCTTCGTCAGCTATCCCAAGGATCCGGAAAGCAGCTTTGCGCGCTCCACCATTCAGGCGCTGGAGCAGGCCGGGGTCAAGGTGCGGGTGGGTTATGAGGCAAAGGAGATCCACACCGCATTGGGCCTGGTGGCGGCCGGCCTGGGTTACGCGCTGGTCGGCCGGTCGGTGGCCGACGACAGCCGCGGCGACATCCTGTTCCTGCCGGTGCAAGGGCTGGCGGCCACGGCCCAGGTATACGCGGTGCGGGCGAAAGGCGCTTCACACCAGCTGGCCGACGATTTCATGAAGATCATCGCGCAGCAGTCGCGCGTGCGATGAACGCCGCGGCGCTCAGGCTTGCGGCGCCTTGTCCGCGGCCGCCCGTAGGAAGTTCGCTTCCAGCACGCTGAGCACGCGGTTCAAGGTATCGATGTCGGCGGCCGACAGGCCCTTGAGCGACTCTTCGAAGAAGGCCGCGCGCTTGGGCAGGGCCTGGCCCACCACGGCCTGCCCGGCGGGCGTGAGGCTGGCGTTGGTCAGGCGGTTGTCTTGCGGATCGACGGCGCGCGCGATCCAGCCCAGTTTCTGCATGGCCTGCAATTGGCGCGTGAGCGACGCGGGATCGAGCCGGCAACGTTCGGCCAGGTGCTTCTGCGAACACTGCCCGCATTCATGCAGGGCCAGGAGGATGCGCCAGCGTGGCAGGGCATGGCCCACCTTGCTGCTGAACGCGCTCTGCATGCCGCGATAGGCCTGTCCCATGTGCTGGATGACCTGCAGGCCTTGTTGTTGTTTGGGCAAAAGCTATTCTCCGACGCCGGCCGGCTCTGGTTTGGTGGGGCGGATCAATTGGACCGGCGGCACGCGCCGCACGCACCACAGCGCAAACACGGCGACCGCCAGGGCAATGAGCTGCCCCTCGTGGATCGCGCCCACAAGCGCAACGCGCGCAATCTCGATCAGCGAGGTTCCATCCTGGCCTTGATGCGCCAATTGTGCCAGGAACTGAGTCTGGGCCTGCGGATTGACCAGCATCTGGGGATCGTTCAGCTCCGGCAGCCAGCGGGCCGCAGCCCCGCGCAGCGTGGATTCGACGCCGCTGAAATAGCTGTGGCTGACCATGGTGCCGACGATCGCCGTACCCAGCATGCCGCCGATCATGCGCAGCGACTGCAGCAGCGCGGTGGCGATGCCCAGGTGGCTGCGGCCGGCGGTCTGCTGTGCGAAGACGGTGAGGTTGGGCATGATGAAGCCCATGCCCAGGCCGGCCATCAACATGTATGCGGCGATGAGCGCATGTGACGTATAGCTATGGGTGGTAACTATGCCCAGGCACGACAGCGCCATCAGGATGAAGCCGGCGTACAGCATGCGGTTGGGATTGCGGATGCGGGTGATGATGCGGCCGTTGACGATGCTGCCCACCGTGATGAAGACCACCATCGGTGTGATCAGCAGGCCGGCGTCCTGGGGCGACAGCCCGAAGCCGCCTTGCAGCAGCAGCGGCGCGTAGAACAGCAGCGAATACATGGTCACGCCCACCAGCAGGGCCAGCGTGAAGAGCATGGCCAGGCCGCGGTTGCGGAACATGTCCAGGGGCAGCAGCGGATGCGGGCAGCGCTTCTCCCACCAGAACAGCACGGCGAAGGCGAGCACGCTGGCCGCGCCCAGTAGCATGAGGGAGGCGCTGAACCCTTCCTTGGGCAGCAGTTCGACCAGCAGTTGCAGGCTGCCCAGCGCCAGGGCGATCAGCAGCGCGCCCTGCCAGTCCAGGCGTACGCGGCCGGTGGTGTGGTTGCGCAGGTGGGGCAGGTAGCGGCTGACGAACCAGAGGCCGAGGATGCCGATGGGCAGGTTGACGTAGAACACCGAGCGCCAGCCGTAGTGCTCGGTCAGCGCGCCGCCCAGGGTCGGGCCGATCGCGTTGGCGATGCCGAAGGCGGAGCTGAGCATGACCTGCCAGCGCAGCCGCACGTGAGGGTCGGGAAACAGGTCGGGGATGGACGCGAAGGCCGTGCCCACCAGCATGCCGCCGCCTACGCCTTGCAGCGCCCGCGCCAGGACCAGCGTGAACATGCTGTCGGCCGCGCCGCAAAGCACCGAGGCCAGGGTGAACAGCACGATCGCCGCCACCACGAAGGGCTTGCGCCCGTAGTAGTCACCCAGGCGTCCGAAGATGGGTACGGTGATGACGGAGGTCAGCAGGTAAGACGTCGCTACCCATGCATACAGTTCGAAGCCCTTGAGTTCGGCCACAATGGTCGGCAACGCGGTGCCCACCACGGTCTGGTCGATGGCGACCATCATCATGACGAAGCACATGCCCAACATGGCAAGCAGGGTTTGGCGGAAAGGAAGCACCTGACCGGGCGAATGTGGGGTGCTGGGAGCGGGGGCGGACATCTGTGGACGTATCAATGATTGATGTATCAAACATTCTAGTCCTACAATCCGCCAGACAGAAAGTTGTCAGGTCCGGCGCCGGATTTCCCGGCCGGGGCGGTCAGCCATAGGGATGATTTTGCGCCGGCTTGCCCGGCGGCTCTCGCGAAGCCGGCCCGATTTGTTACGATAGCGCTATCTGTACGCTGGCCCTGCTGGCGTCTTCATCAGGCTTTCCTTGGCAGATCCCCCTTCAAGGCGCCGAAGCTCCGGCTTCGGCAAGAGATCGGGCACGCCCTGAAAGACCGATGGCGTGACAGGCCGGGTGATTTTTTCACCGGCAAAGCTCCTTCCCCGTGCCGGGCGCGGCGGATGGCATTCAAGGATTTCCAGTCGAGGTACCGACGGGGCAGCAATGAAAACGTGGTTCAAGCGCATTTTGATAGGCCTGGTTGTGTTGGTTGTCGTGGCCGTCGTTGGCCTGGCCATCTTCTTGCTGACATTCGACCCCAACGCGTACAAGTACAAGCTGGAAGAGCTTGTCCAGCAACGCTATCACCGCACGCTCACGATCGATGGCGAGATCGAGCTCTCGCTCTTCCCGCGCATCGGCCTGTCGGTGCAGGGTGTGTCCCTGTCCGAGCCCAATAGCACGGAAACCTTCGCGTCCATCGACAGCACGCGGCTGGCGGTGGCCGTGTGGCCGCTGCTGTCCAACAGCTTCGTGGTCGACCACGTGGCCATCAGCGGCCTGAAGGCGCGCGTGGTGCGGGACAAGCAGGGCATGTTCAATTTCAGCAATCTCGTGGGCGGCACCGCGCCGGTCACGGCGGCGCCGGAGAATCCCGCCGAGGCGCTGGCGGGCGCGGCCCAGACCGCGGTCCAGGCCATCGCCAACGGCAACCTGCCGCAGTCGCGCAACAACATGCAGATCGACATCGCCGGCCTGGACTTGAAGGACGGGCAGGTGCAGCTACAGGACGCCATCTCGGGCATGGCGGTGGCGGTCACCAAGATCAACGCCAATACCGGCCGCGTCACCTTCAACCAGCCGTTCGACGTGCGCCTGACCGCGCGCGTCGAAGGCGGCGATCCGCGCGTGGACGCCAACCTGACCGGCCAGGCCCTGTTGACGCTGGATCCTTCCGCCAAGCGCTACGCCGCGCAGAAGCTGGATCTGCGCATGGACGGCAAACTGCCGGGCGCCGAGGCCAAGAGCCTGGCCGTGCGCGGCAACCTGGCGTTCAACGGCCAGAAATCGGCGCTGGATGTGGCCGGCCTGGAAGTTGTGTTCCAGGGTGACGTTACCGATCCCTCGGCGCGCGCCACCAATGTGGAGGCCAGCGTGGCCGTGCCCAAGCTGTCGATCGATCCGCACAAGAACCAGCTGCAGATCGAGAAGCTGGCGATCCGCGCCAAGGGCGGCGTGACCGACGGTCCGTTCGAGTTCGCCGTGGACGCGCCCGCGCTCAATATCTCTCCGGCGTCGGCCACCGGCGAAGCGCTGACCGGCCGAGTGCGCATCAGTGGCCTGGACGCGAGCTTCGGCCTGAACGGCATCAGCGGCAACGCTGGCGAGCTGGACATCAAGGAAGCCAAGCTGGACAGCACGTCCAAGAAGGGCGAGCGTATCGTCAAGTTGAACTTCGCCTCGCCGCTGTCGTTGAACCTCCTGCAGCGCAGCGGCGGCCTGTCCGGCCTGCGCGGCGACGTCAACATCACCGATCCGGGGCTGCCCAAGGGCAGCCTGCAGATTCCGGTGATCGGCAGCGTGACGGCGGACCTGCGCAAGGACCAGGCCACCAGCAAGATCAACGCGGTGCTGGAAGGCGGCAAGTTCGACCTGAGCGCCGACATCAACAAGCTGAGCGAGTCGCCGCAGGTGAATTTTGCGCTGGCCGTGGATACGCTGGACCTGGACAAGCTGGTGCCGCCTGTGGCGGCCGCGCCCGCCGCCCAGCCCGCGCCCAAGCAGCCGGCCGAAGCCAAGAAGGAAGACGGAAAGCCGGCGCAACCGGCGCCCGCTCCGGCGCCTGCCCCAGCCAAGCCCGCCGACGACACGATCGACCTGTCGGCGCTGATCGGCCCGAGCGTCAATGGCACGATCAAGATCGGCAAGCTGGTCGTGCGCGGCCTGAAAGCCGATGACGTCGGCGCCGCCGTGAAGCTGGACAAGGGCAAGCTGGACATCTCCAGCCTGACGGCGGGCCTCTACGGCGGCAAGCTGGCGGGTGCGCTGTCGGTGGACGCCGCGCAGGGCAACCAGCTGGCCACCAAGATGTCGCTTGCCGGCATCGCGATCGAGCCCTTCCTGATGGACCTGGCGCGCCAGAACGTGCTGAGCGGCACGGGCAGCCTGGCGCTCGACCTGAAGACGGCCGGCGCGAATGCCTATGCCATGAAGAGCGGCCTGGGCGGCACCCTGCAATTGCGCCTGCGTGACGGCGCGGTCAAGGGCATCAACCTGACGCAGACGCTGCGCGAACTGAAGGCCGCGTTCCAGCCGGACTCACAGAATGAAACCGTCGCCGCCGACACCAGCAAGCAGACGGAGTTCTCGGAAATGGACGCCGACCTGGCCTTCACCAAGGGCGTGGCCGCGGTCAAGCGCCTGAACGTCGTGTCGCCGCTGCTGCGCGTGACGCAGGGCGATCCGGCCACCATCGACTTCGTCAAGAACGAACTGGACCTGGTGGCGCGCGCCCGCGTCGTCAATCCGGCCGCCGACCCGGCGGGCCAGGAACTGATAGACCTGAAGGACGTGACCATCCCGGTGCACGTCAAGGGCCCGTTCGACAAGCCGACCTACACGCTGCTCTGGAAGGACGCCATCGGCGGCATTCTCAAACGCAGCCTTGAGAACAAGCTGCGCGACGCGGTCACGGGCAAGGGCAAGGGCGGCGCGGCCGTCGACAAGGCTCTGAAGGGATTGCTGGGCAAATGAACGCCGGACACTTCCAGCCGGTGGCCGAATGCGGCGCCACCACGCAGCCCGATGCCGCCAGCTACCATCGCCAGTGGCTGGTCGCCAACGATTCCGGCCAGTGGCTGAACCGGGAACTGTGCCCGCGGCTGGCGGACGTCTCGGTCGAATTGCGGCTGGGTTATCTGGTGCTGAAGGCGCCGGGCATGCTGCGCATGGACATTCCGCTGGACGTCATCGAAGACGACGACAGCGTGCGTTACAGCATGAAGGTTGGCGAGCAGGTCATCGACGTGATCGACGAAGGAGAGCTGGCCGCGGCCTGGATCTCCAACTTCGTGCAGGTGCCTTGCCGCATCATGAAGGTGCACCCGGAAACACCGGTCACCGATTGGCCGGCCTGATTGCGCCGCGACGCGCCGGCCGCCTCAGGCCTGCGCGTGCGACCGCTTGAATTCGAATGCCGCGTGGGCCAGCAGGCCCGCCGCCAGGCCCCAGAAGGCCGATCCGATTCCCCAGAAACTGAAGCCCGATGCCGTGGCCAGCAGCGTGATGAGCGCGGCCTCGCGGCGTTGCGGGTTGGCCATGGCCGCGGCCATGCCGCCCATGATGGTGCCCAGCAGCGCCAGCCCGGCCAGCGCCGCCAGCAGGGCGGCGGGCAAGGCCTGGAAGAACACGGCCACGGCGCCCGCCACGACGCTCAGCACGACGTAGCCCAGCCCGTAGGTGGCGGCGGCGATATAGCGCTTGGATGGATCCGCATGCGCTTCCGGACCGGTGCAGATGGCGGCGCTGATGGCACCCATCGTGACGCTGTGCGCGCCGAAGGGGGCCGCCAGCAGGCCCAGCAGGCCGGTGGCCGCCACCAGACGCGAAGCGGGCGGCTGATAGCCGGCCGCCTGCAGGATGGCCAGGCCAGGCAGGTTCTGCGAGGCCATGGCCACGACGAACAGCGGGATGCCCAGGCTGACCGCGGCCTGCGCGCTGAAGGCGGGCGTGGTCCAGACGAATTCGGTCAGGCGCCAGTCCAGCAGGTCCAGCTGGATCAGGTTGAGCCCGAAGGCGATGGCAATGGCCACCAGCATGACCACCAGCACCGCGTAGCGCGGCGCCCAGCGCCGGCACACCAGGTAGGCGGCGCACATCGCCAGCACCAGCGCGGGCTGCTGCTTGATGCTGCTGAAGACGCCCATGCCGAAATTGAGCAGCACCCCCGCCAGCATGGCCGCGGCGATTTCGCCGGGGATGCGGCGCAGGATGGGGTCGATCCAGCCGAACAGGCCGCAGGCCAGCGTCAGCGCCGCCGCCAGGATGAAGGCGCCGATGGCTTCGTTGAAGGGAACGCCGGCTAGCGCCGTGACGAGCAGGGCCGCTCCGGGCGTGGACCAGGCCATGACGATGGGCAGGCCGGTGCGCAGGCTGTAGACGGCGCCGCCCAGGCCGAACGCCAGGCTGAGCGAGCCGATCCAGGAGCCGATGCGGGCGGAGTCCAGGTCCGCGGTATGGCCTGCCTGCACCATCAGCACGGCGGTGCCGCCGAAGCTCACCAGAACGGCGACCAAGCCGGCGGCGATTGCCGACGCGGACAGGTCGCGGCGGGCGTGGTGGCGAGGAGGAGGGAGGTCGATGCTGGATTGCGCGGCGTCGCTCATGCGGCACCGGTCAGGCGACGGTACTTGGCCATGAGCTGTTCCTGGCCTTCATTCCATTGCGGGTGCAGTTCGATGCACTCCACCGGGCATACGACCTTGCATTGCGGTTCGTCGTGGTGGCCCACGCATTCCGTGCAGCGGTCAGGGTCGATGACGTAATAGTCCTCGCCCATGGAAATCGCTTCGTTCGGGCACTGGGGCTCGCAAACGTCGCAATTGATGCATTCTTCGGTGATGGTCAGGGCCATGGCGGGCTGCGGTATGGGCGGGAAAGGCTGAAGGCATTGTACCGCCGCCGCGCGTCCCGGCCGCGCAGCGCAAGAAGGGCGCGATGCGCGCCCTTCGAGGGAGAAGATCAGTGCCCGGGGCGGATTCAGCCCGGCCAGGACTGTTCGCGGCGTTCCTTGGCCTTTTCCTGGAGCCAGCGCTCGACGGACGGGAACACGAACTTGCTCACGTCGCCGCCCAGCTGCGCGATTTCTCGCACGATGGTGCCCGAGATGAACTGGTACTGGTCCGAGGGCGTCATGAACAGCGTTTCGACGTCGGGCAGCAGATGGCGGTTCATGCCGGCCATCTGGAATTCGTATTCGAAGTCGGACACGGCGCGCAGGCCGCGCACGATGACGCGCCCGCCCTGGTCGCGCACGAAGTCCTTGAGCAGGCCGCCGAAGCTCTGCACTTCCACGTTGGGGTAGTGGCCCAGCACCTCGCGCGCGATTTCCACGCGCTCTTCGATGCTGAAGAAGGGCTTTTTGTTGCGGCTAATGGCGATGCCCACCACTACCTTGTCGAAAAGCGTGGCCGCGCGGCGGACCAGGTCTTCGTGGCCTCTGGTCAGCGGGTCGAAAGTGCCGGGATATACAGCGGTGATCATGCGAGCTCCGTACCGTTATTAGTGGTGTACACCATCCTCCGAAGCTCGGATTATTGACCTATTTGCGCAATGCAGCAAATTCCAGAAGATGGTAGTGGACCGCACCTGCCTTGTCCTGCCGCAGGATGGTGAATCCTTCGGGGGCTTCGATGGGGCTTTCCGCCTCTACGTAGACTAGCCCATGCTCGGTCAGAATGCCCGGGAGAATGGGCCACAGGCGTGGCAGCCAGCCCTGGCCGAAGGGCGGATCCAGCAAGATCAGGTCAAATCGGGACGCATCCATGCGTTCGGCCACCTGCATGGCGTCGCCCACGTGGATGCGTATCATGTCGGCTTTGAGCTTGTCGCGCAGTGTCCGCAGCGCGGACGCGGCGGTCTTGTCCCGCTCGACCATCTGCACATGCGCCACGCCGCGCGAGGCCGCCTCGAAGCCCAGGGCGCCGCTGCCGGCGAACAGATCCAGCACCTGCTTGTCGGCGAAGTCGCCGCCCCACAGGTGATTCAGCCAGTTGAACAGCGTCTCGCGCACCCGGTCGGGCGTGGGGCGCAGCGTCTCCACGTCGGGCACGACGATGGGGGTGCGCCTGTATTGGCCCCCGACGATACGAATATACTTGTTACCCATGTTTAGCCGCTTCTTCAAGAAAAAATCCCCTCCGCCCGCCGCGCCGGTCCAACCCGCGCCGCCGCCGGAGGCCGCAGACGCCGTAGCCGCGCCTGCCGAGCCCGCCGCCGCACCGGCCATTCCCGCGCCGCCGGCGCCGGTCGCCACCGAATTACGCCGCGAACCGAGCATGGAACCTCCCGCAGCAGCAGCCACGCCTGCCGCTGCGCCGGCTGCCGTGCCGCATGTGCCGCCGGTGGCAGCGCCCGCGCCGGTTTCACCAGCTCCGGTCACGCCCGCGCCGGTTGTACCTGCGCCGGTCGCACCTGCACCATTTGTGCGGACTCCGGCTCCGGCTCCGGCTCCGGCTCCGGCTCCGACTTCGGCTCCGACGCCCGCGCCGGCAACTGCGTCCCAGCCAACCGCAGCGCCCGCGCCTGCTCCCACTCCGGTTTCCGCGCCCGCTCCGGTGCAGGCTGCCGCGCCGGCCCCGGCCCCGGCCCCGGCCCCGGCCCCGATCGTTGCACCGGTCCCGGCCGCCGCACCGGCTCCGATCCCCGCCCCGGCTCCCGCGCCCGTCGCCGAAGCGCCCAAGAAGGCCTCGTGGCTGTCCCGGCTCAAGCAGGGCCTGTCGCGCACGGGCCAGAGCATTGGCGGCATCTTCGTCGGCGTCAAGGTCGACGAAAACCTGTTCGAGGAACTGGAATCGGCGCTCATTATGGCCGATGCGGGCCTGGAGGCCACCGAAAAGCTCCTGACCGCGCTGCGCGCCCGGGTGAAGAAGGAGCGCATCGAAGACCCCGCCAAGGTGAAGGCGGCGCTGCGCCAGTTGCTGGCCGACCATCTGCGTCCGCTGGAGCGCGCGTTCGATCTGAAGCGCACCCAGCCGCTGGTCGTCATGATCGCCGGCGTCAACGGCGCCGGCAAGACCACCTCGATCGGCAAGCTGGCCCACACCTTCCAGCGCCAGGGCGCCAGCGTGCTGCTGGCCGCGGGCGACACCTTCCGCGCCGCCGCGCGCGAGCAGCTCATCGAATGGGGCAGCCGCAACAACGTGACGGTGATTTCACAGGACGGCGGCGATCCGGCCGCGGTGGCGTTCGACGCGGTCAACGCCGGCCGCGCGCGCGGCATGGGCGTGGTGATGGTGGATACCGCAGGCCGCCTGCCCACGCAGCTGCACCTGATGGAAGAACTGAAGAAGATCCGCCGCGTCATCGGCAAGGCGGACGCCGCTGCACCGCACGAAGTGCTGCTGGTGGTGGACGGCAATACCGGGCAGAACGCCCTGGCGCAGATCCGCGCCTTCGACGCCGCCATCAATCTGACCGGCCTGGTCGTGACCAAGCTGGACGGCACCGCCAAGGGCGGCACGCTGGCCGCCGTGGCCGCGGGCAGCCAGGGTGTGCGCCCGATTCCGGTGTACTGGATCGGCGTGGGCGAAAGCCTGGAAGACCTGCAACCCTTCGTGGCGGACGAGTTCGCCGGGGCCTTGCTGGCGGATTGATGCCGCAGGATCCGGCGCGTTGGCGCCGGCCAAAACAAAAGGGACGGCAGCGCCGTCCCTTTTGCATTCAAGCCCGCATCACTTCCAGAACGGCTTGCTTGCGGCCAGGTCGTCGAAGGCGCGCTGCGCGTCTTCCGCCAGCTCTTCCAGGCGGGCGCTGATCCAGCCCAGCGCGAACCAGGCCTGGGGGTGGGTGGCGGTGCAGGACTCGTAGTAATCCTTGGCCACCGCCAGATCGTTGATCTCGCCCAGGATGTCCTGCACCCGCGACAGCAGCTTGCGATAGCCGCGCAGCTTGCCGGCGGGCAGCAGCGATTCCGCGAACGCCAGGCTGTAGCGCAGGCGCTTGCCGCGCTTGCGCAGTTCGTGGCGCGTGGGGATGTCCAGCGTGGAGAACTGCGTGCCCTGGTCGGCGACCTTGCTGTGCCAGCGATGCAGGCGCCGCGCCAGTTGCTTGTGCAGACGCCGCGGATCGGGTTCGGGCGCCAGCATCGGAATGATGGTGGGCCTGACGCTGGGCGCCGCCACGCCGCCTTCCAAGCGGATGGCGGGCTCGGGCGCGGTGTCGCTGGGCGTGCCGTTGGCGATCGTCTGGCCTTCGGTGGACGGCAGGGCGGGCGGCACGTCCAGGCTCCATTCCAGCAGTTCCAGCAGCCAGGCCTGGAACGCCTTGCCGCCGGCGATGCTGCGGGCATCCTGTTCGGGCGGCGCGGCTTCCATGGGGATGACCGGCATGCCTGCGCGCATCAGCGCGGGCGCCACGGTTTCGTTCAGCACGTCCTGGTCGCGGTTGGCGCCGAAGGCGGCGAAATGCGTGCGCACGCCTTGCAGCAGGGCGTCGGGGATCGGCGCGATCCAGCCGTCGAACAGCTTCCAGCCCGAGCGCAGCCGGCGCACGCCCACTCGCAGTTGGTGCACGTGTTCGGAGTTGCCGGCGCGGTACACGCCTTCCGTGTCGACCTCGGCCAGCACCGCGGCGTTGCGCGCGATCTGGTCCAGGCATTCCGCTGCGATGCGCGCCATGGCCTGCGAGGGCGTCATGTCTTCGCGCAGTTTCACCGAGGCCGCGCCGCGCGGCGCCCAGAATTGCGCGATGGCTTGCGCGCGGCGGGTTTCGAGATCGTCGCCCGGGATCGCGTCGACGTCGGCCAGGCGCTGCGCCAGCAGGGCCAGCGCGTCGCCGCGTTCGGACTTGCTGCGCGGGTCCAGCACCAGGCCGTGGCGTTGCTGCCAGCCGCGGGCCGCGGCGAAGATGGCGGCGGGGCGGCCCGACACCAGTTCGAATTCCAGTTCGGAGATGGGCAGTTCAAGCGCCCCGGCGCGCAGCAGGCCGGTGTCGTAGGCCAGTTCCACCGTGCCGTAGCGCGTGCGGACCTTGCGCAGCAGCCGCTGCACGTCGGTTTCGTAGCGCAGGCCCAGCTCGCCCTTGACGGCCGCCAGCGCGGCTTCGACTTCCGTGCCGGCATACACCGACAGGTCCAGCACCGGGCCCGGGCGCGGATGGTTGAGTTCGATGCGGGTGATGGCGTTGATGCCGGGCATCTTCAGCGTCTGCACCCAGTCGCGGCCTTCCTGGCGCAGGCGGATGGCGATGCGCGCCCGCGCAAGCTCGCGTTCCGGCGTATCGAAATACATGGCGTGCAGGCGGATGCGGGTCGCCTCGCGCTGCTTGATCTCTCGCTGCACGGCCTGGCGCGAAGCCGCGGGCACGTGCAGTTTCAATTCCTGTTCCGACATGGCGGCGGGTGTCCAACGGCAAAAGCCGAGATCTTAATCAAACGGGAAGGGCGATTTGATGACCGGTCATATTTATTTCACATGGAGCATAGACGTGTTTGCGGCGCATCAACAACCTGGCCCGAAGCCGGAGGACCCCAGGGAAGGCTGGCGGCGAGCGCTTGCATGTCCGGGAAGCGCGGCGGGGCCGGTCTGGCGAACCAGCCCCGGCAAGATGCCTGGCCGCGCACGGTCTTTCAATTTGTAATCGGCCGACGGCAGGGGCCGCGCCGGCATTCATCCAAAAAAAACCGCCCGTTTCCGGGCGGAGCAAAGGAACGCTGTATGAGTCCGCAATCACATCAAAGAATGCGTTTGCGGACCTGGGTAATGATGATTTCGGCCACGATGACCACCATGAAGATGGCGGCCAGCACCAAGGCCACGCGGTCCCACTGGAACAGGTTCAGCGCGGTGTCCAGCGCCATGCCGATGCCGCCTGCGCCCACCAGCCCGAGCACGGCCGATTCGCGCACGTTGATGTCCCAGCGCAGCAGCACGATGGACCAGAAGGCGGGGCGGATCTGCGGCCAGTAGGCGTACCAGATCACCGACGCCTTGCTCGCGCCGGTGGCGGTGACGGCTTCGATCGGGCCACGTTGCGCTTCCTCGATGGCTTCGCCCACCAGCTTGCCGACGAAGCCGATGGAGCGGAACGCGATGGCCAGCGTGCCGGCCAGGGCGCCCGGCCCGAAGATGGCGATGAACAGCAGCGCCCACACCAGCGAGTTGACCGAGCGGCTGGAGACCAGGATCAGCCTGGCCAGCATGTTGACGGTCTTGCTGGGCGTGAGGTTGTTGGCCGCCAGCAGGCCCACCGGCACGGCCATCACCACGGACAGGATGGTGCCCAGCGTGGCGATGTGCAGCGTTTCGATCAGCGCGCCGTGCACGCCTTGCGGGTAGTAGGCCCAGTCGATGGGCCACATGCGCTGGAACAGATCGGCCATCTGCTCGGGCGCGTCGTACAGGAACTCCGGAATGATCTCGACGCCGCGGATCGCCTGCGCGATGGCTGCGACCACCAGCAGGTAGAGCGCGAAGCGCAGCAGGCGCTGGCCCATGCTGTAGCGCTGCCAGACGCGTGGCGCGCCCGCCGGATTCAGGGTGGATGCGTGGCTGTTCATTCGTCCGCCTCCGCCTTGCGCTTGACCGGCGTGGCGCCGATGCCGCGCGCGCCGCTGAAGCGGCCCTGCAGGATGCGTTCGAAGCCCAGGTTGTCCAGGAACACCGCGCGCACGAAGCCGGCAAGGATTTCACCCAGCATGATGATGGCGATCAGGGTCAGCAGGATGGCGCTGACGAAGTCGTAGTCGAAGCGCTGGAAGGCCGAGAACAGGGTGCCGCCCACGCCGCCCGCGCCCACGATCCCCACCATGGTGGAGTTGCGCAGGTTGGAGTCGAACTGGTAAGTGGCGAAGCCGATAAAGCGGGCGAACACCTGCGGCAGCACGCCGAAGATGATCACGTTGGCGAAGGAGGCGCCGGTGGCGCGAACGGCTTCCACTTGCTTCAGCGAAATCTCTTCGATGGCTTCGGTGAACAGCTTGCCGATGAAGCCGACCGAGGCGACCGTCAGCGCCAGGATGCCGGCCAGCGCGCCGAAGCCCACGGCCTTGACGAACAGGATGGCGACGATGACGGGGTGCAGCGCGCGGCACAGCGCCACGACGGCGCGAGCGGGCCACGACACCCAGGTGGGCATCATGTTGCGCGCGCCCAGCAGGCCGATGGGCAGGGCGATGATGATGCCCAGGACCGAGGCCAGCACCGCGATTTCCAGGCTCTCCGCGATACCCTTCCATAAGGTGGCGGGCTTTTCGAAGTTGGGCGGGAACATGCGTGCCAGGAACGTGGACGCGTGGCCCATGCCGGTCTCGAAGCGCGCCCAGCTGAAGTCCAGCTGCGCGCCGGCGTACAGCGTATAGGCCAGCAGCAGCAACAGGCCGGCCTTGGCGCGCCCCGACATGGCGAAGGGCCGTGCGCCCTTGGGTTGGATCATTCCAGCCAAGACTCGCCTCCGTAGATGGTCTTGAGCATGGCGGCGTCCAGTCCCTGGCCGTCGCCGTCATAGACCACGTGCCCGCCGGACATGCCGACGATGCGGGTGGCGTAGCGGCGCGCCAGCTCCACGTCGTGGATGTTGACGATGACGGGGATGCCGCTGGCGCTGCCCTGCTCGGACAGCAGCTCCATGATCTCGACGGAGGTCTTGGGATCGAGCGAGGAGGTGGGCTCGTCGGCCAGCAGCAACTGCGGACGCTGCATCAGCGCGCGGGCGATGCCCACGCGCTGGCGCTGGCCGCCCGACAGCGCGTCGGCGCGCTGGTCGGCAAAGCCGGCCAGGCCCACGGTATCCAGCAGCTTGTAGGCGTGCTGGATGTCTTCAGGATCGAAGCGGCGCATCCAGGCATTGACGGCCGAGGTGTAGCCCAGCCGCCCGGTCAACAGGTTTTCCATCACCGTCAGGCGTTCGACCAGGTTGTATTCCTGGAACACCATGCCGATGCGCCGGCGCGCGCGGCGCAGCGACGCGCCGCGCACGCGGGCCAGGTCCACGGACCCCTCCTGCGATTGCAGGACGATCTCGCCCTTGGTGGGTTCGATCAGCCGGTTGATGCAGCGCAGAAGCGTGCTCTTGCCGGTGCCGGAGGGGCCGATGATGGCGGTCAGCCCCTGTCCCGCGATCTGCAGGTCGATGCCGTTGAGTACCGGCCGGCCGGCCCGGTATTCCTTCACCAGGCCGGAAATGCGTAGCGACGTCGTCATACGGAATTACTTCTTGCTCTTGGCGGATTCGCGGTCGTAGGCGGCGCGGTTGAAGCTCTCGCCGCCGGATTCGGCGACCTGGCGCACGATGGCCCAGTCCTTCTGGTAGGTCACCGGATAGAAGCGGTCGGCGCCGTCGAAGGCCTTCGACATTTCCGCCGGGAAGCGGTAGTCGTAGAAGCACTTGAGCATCTGGTCGCGGAACTTCGGCTCCAGGTCATGCGCGTAGGCGAACGACGAGGTCGGGAATTTCTCGCTCTTGTAGATCACGCGGAAGTCGGCTTCCTTGACCTGGCCGCGCTCGACCATGCGCTTGAACACGTCCGAGGCGACGGCGGCGGCGTCGTAGTCGCCGGAGTTCACGCCCATGACGGACTGGTCGTGCTTGCCGGAGAAGATGACCTTGTAGTCCTTGTCGGGCGTCAGGCCTTCCTTGGGGAACAGCGCCACGGGCGCCATGTGGCCAGAATTCGAGGACGGCGCGGTGTGCGCGAGCTTCTTGCCCTTGAGGTCGGTCAGCTTCTGGTAGGGGCTGTCCTTCTTGACGATGACGATCAGGTTGTAGCCCTGGAAGCCGTCGGCGTAGCCCTTGACCGCGAACGGCACGGCGCCCGCGATGTTCACGGCGAAGGCGGTGGGGCCGGTCGAGAAGCCGCCCACGTGCAGGCGGCCCGAGCGCATGGCCTCGATTTCTGCCGCGTTGCTCTGCACCTGGTAGAACACCACGCGCTTGCCCGTGCATTCGGACAGATGCTTGGTGAAGGGCTTGAAGATGTCTTCGTAGACCGCCGGGTCTTCCACCGGGGTGTAGGTGAACACCAGGGTGGACGGCGTTTTCAGCTTGGCCGGATCGGTGGGCGTGTCGGCCACCAGGTCCTTGTTGGCGTCGCAGTACATCTGGTCCAGGTCGCCGCGGTTGCTGCAGGTGTCGGCGGCTTGCGCGGCGGACGCTCCCAGGGCGAAGGCGGCCAGCGTGGCCGCTTGAAGCAGGCGCAGAGCTTGCATCTTGTGTCTCCTCTTTCTATGTATATGTGACGTGTCACTGAATTTCAGTTGAATTCAAACATGGAAAGAGGAGGGGCCGCACTCGGGAAAGTCCCTGTGTTTCTTTTCGGCTTTTGTTCGCTTTTTTCGGTTTATTTTCGTTTTTGCGCGAAGCCGGGACTTAGCTCCGGTAGCCGAGCTTGCGCGAGATTTCCTGCGCGCAGGCCAGCAGCGGCCGGGCGATGGCGCCGTCCCAGGCCACGTCGAACAGGCCGGTGGGGCCCAGGCTGGTCAGGGCCAGGACGATGTTGCCGGTGTTGTCGAACACCGGTACCGACAGCGCGTCCACGCCCGGCAGCGGGTTGCCCAGCGCGCGCGCCATGCCGTGCACGCGGATGTCCGCCAGCTGCGCCTCGATGTTGGCGCGCGAAGCCTTGCGCGGGGGCGGCACGCTGGCGATGACGGCGGTATCGCCTTCCTCGCGCGCGATGTAGTGTTCGCTGACCTTGGGCGGCAGCCAGGCCGCGAACACCAGGCCGGTGGCCGTGTGCAGCATGGACATCACCGTGCCCTTGCGCATGTTCACGTGGACCGGATAGCTGGCTTCAGTCATGTGGATCATGGTGGGGCCGTGCGAACCTAGCACGGCGATGCCCAGGGTATGGCCGATTTCCGATTGCAGCTTGGCGATCTCCGGCATGGCCACGCGCACGGGGTCCAGCCGTTGCAGGCTGACCAGCCCCATCTGCAGGGCGAAGGGGCCGAGCTCGTACTGGCCGGTGCTGGCGTCCTGCTGCACCAGGCCGACGCGGATGAAGCTGACCAGGTAGGGGTGCGCCTTGGCGGAAGTCATGCCGGCGCCCGCGGCCAGGTCGCGCAGGGTCAAGGGCTTGCCGGCGTCGACCAGGGCGGCCAGCAGCGGCACGCCCACTTCGATCGACTGGATGCTGCGGCGGCCGTCGTTGGCGGCGGGGGAGGAAGCGGAGGGGGATGTCGCCACGGTGTGCGGACCTCAGGCCGGCTGTGCTTGGGTGGACCGCGCGGCCAGCAGCCGGTCGGCCATTTCAACGAAGCCCGCGCCGCCATGGAAGGCGGCGACGAAGGCCGGGCGGTGCGTCAGGCGGTGCAGTTGGGCCTGGATGTTGGCCACGCCGACCGAGATCGGGAAGTAGGCGAACATGGGTTCGTCGTTGGGGGAATCGCCGATGAACAGGGTGCTGTCCAGGGCGCCGGCCACGTCCGCGCCGAACTCGCGCTGGAACATGGTGCGCGTCATGGTGAGCTTGTCGTAATCGCCGAACCAGCCGTTGACGTGGATCGAGCTGACCTTGGCCTGGGCGCCGGCTTCCTCGAAGATCCGGACGATCCGGCTGATGTCGGAATCGGGCAGGGCGGGCACGTCCTCGCAGAAGTCGATGGCCAGGTCGGCCACGCGGTAGTCCTGGTCGCTGGCGACGGCGGCGCCGGGCACTTCGGCCAGGACGCGGTCGCGGATGGCGTCGAGCTTGCGGCGGCTGGCCTGGCGCGAGGCGGCGTCGGTCCAGTAGTGGGTGGTCATGCGGCGGGCCTGGCGGTCATAGGCGTAGTAGAACGCGCCGTTTTCGCCGACCACGGCGCGCACCGGCCACATGCGGGCGATATGGTCGCACCAGCCGGCCGGGCGGCCGGTAATGGGCACGACCTGGATGCCGGCCTGTTCCAGGCGCTCCAGCGCCGCATAGGCGTCCGCCGGCAGGCGGCCCTCGGTGGTCAGCGTGTCGTCGATGTCGGTCAGCACGACGCGGACGGCCGCCGCGACGGTCAAAGGCATGGCCGCAAGGGCTTGCATGTGGGGTTTCCTTGGCTCGATTTTCAGGGGGTGGTCTCCGGGCGAAAGTTTACCGGACACCCCCGGCGGACGGGGCCGGCAGGGCGGGATAGGGGTTCGGCCCCGAGGGGCGGTAAAATCCGGGCTTTCCCGCCTGGTTTACGTGCCTCCCATGTCCGTCCAGTTGTCCTCTTTGCCCGGCTCCGAGCCGGAATCCTTCGGCATCGCTTCGGTCGCCGAGATCATTGCCGAGCTGCGCGCCGGCCGCATTGTCATCCTGGTTGACGAGGAAGACCGTGAAAACGAAGGCGACCTGGTCATGGCCGCCGAGTTCGTCACGCCCGAAGCCATCAACTTCATGGTGACCCACGGCCGCGGCCTGGTGTGCCTGACCCTGACCGAAGACCGCTGCCGCCAGCTGGACCTGCCGCTGATGGCGGCCCGCAACGGCACGCGCTACGGCACCAATTTCACCCAGTCGATCGAGGCCGCCGAAGGCGTCGAGACCGGCATTTCGGCCGCCGACCGCGCCCGCACCATCCAGGTGGCGGTGGCGCGCGACGCCAAGCCCTCGGACCTGGTTCAGCCGGGCCACATCTTCCCGGTCCGCGCGGTGCCCGGCGGCGTGCTGGTGCGCGCCGGCCACACCGAGGCCGGCTGCGACCTGACCGCCATGGCCGGCCTGACGCCGGCCGCCGTGATCTGCGAAATCCTCAAGCCGGACGGCACCATGGCCCGCCTGCCGGACCTGGTGCAGTTCGCCCGCGAGCACGGCCTGAAGATCGGCACCATCGCCGACCTGATCCAGTACCGCAGCGAACACGAGTCCATCGTCAAGCGCGTGGGCAAGCGGACCATGCAGACGGCCTGGGGCGAATTCCAGGCCGTGGCCTACGAAGACGCCGCCACCGGCTCCGCCCATTTGGCGCTGGTGCATGGTAACGTGACCCCCGACGCCGAAACGCTGGTGCGCGTGCACGAGCCGGCCTCGGTGCTGGACGTGCTGGACACTGGCGCCAGCCCGCACAGCTGGGGCGTGGCGCAGGCCCTGCAGGCCATCGCGGCGGCCCCGGCAGGGGTGCTGGTACTGATGAATTGCCAATCGTCCACCGAACACCTGTTTGGCCAGATCGCTGGCTGGAACGACCCGAAGGCCCAGGCCAATCCCGGCAATGCCGACCGCTACGGCCTGCGTACCTACGGGATAGGCGCCCAGATTCTGCGCGACCTGAACGTGGGCCAGATGAAGCTGCTGGCCCGGCCGCGCAAGATGCCCAGCATGGCGGGCTTCTCGCTCACCATTACGGGTTACGATTGCGACCCTCCGAACACTCCCGCAACACACTGAAGGCCGACACATGAACCCTTACATCCTTACCCCCGACCTGAACGGCGAAGGGCTGCACATCGGCATCGTACGCGCCCGCTTCAACGAGGAAATCGGCCAGGCCGAGCTCGAAGCGTGCCTGAAGGAACTGGCTGAACTGGGCGTGGACGAGCGCGACGTGATGGTCGCCACCGTGCCCGGCGCCCTGGAACTGGGCGTGGCCCTGTCCCACATGGCCGAAACATTTGAATTCGACGCCTTGATCGCGCTGGGCGCGGTCATCCGCGGCGAGACCTATCACTTTGAAGTGGTCAGCAATGAAATGGCCACTGCAATCACCCGTATCTCCCTGGAAACCGGCATCCCCGTCGCCAATGGCGTGCTGACCGTCGACACCGACGAGCAGGCGCAGGCGCGCGCTGCCGGCAAGGGCCGCGATTGCGCCCAGGTGGCCGTTGAAATGGCTAACCTGGTGGCGGCCCTGGAACCCGAGGAAGAAGACGACGAAGACGACGAGGACGAAGATTTTGACGACGAAGAAGACGACGACCAGCGCTGATAGCGCGGCGCAGGCCCGCGCCAACGCGCGCAGCGCGCGCCGCCGCGCACGCGAATTCGCCCTGCAGGGCGTGTACGCGTGGCTGCTGCGCGGCGGCGAGGGCACGCAGGACGCCGGCGAGATCGACGCCCATTTGCGCGACACCGAGGACTTTTCCGAGGCCGACGCGCAGTGGTTCAAGACCTTGCTGCACGGCGTGCTGCGCGAGGCGCCCGCGTTGCGTGAGCGTTTCACGCCCTATGTCGACCGTCCGCTGGCCGAACTCTCGCCTGTCGAGCATGGCATCCTGCTGATCGGCAGCTTCGAACTGATCCATCACGTCGAAGTGCCGTACAAGGTCGCCATCAATGAAGCCGTCGAACTCGCCAAGTCCTTTGGCGGCACGGACGGTTTCAAGTTCGTCAACGGCGTGCTCGACAAGCTGGCGGCCGACGTGCGCTCGCACGAAGTCCAGGCCAAGAGGTAACCCCCCCGAAGCGCTGCGCGCTTCCCCCCCAGGGGGGCGCCGCTGCGGACCGGCGGAGCCGGATCCGCGCGGCCCGGATTCGTGGGAGCACCTGTTTCTTGCGCGCGGGGTGGGGAGCATCTCTTTCTTGCGTGCGAAGTGCGGAGCTCCTGTCGCTTGCGTGCAGAGTGGGTGGGGGCTCATCCCCGCTTATGTTGGGGCGCAGCGCATGATTTTTTGGGCTGTCGTTCCCCGTGGGATTCAATGCCGACTGCGGAGTTGCCTTGGCGTCCGAATTTGACTTGATCGCGCGCTATTTCACCCGCGCGGCGCCTGCCGGCCTGCTGGGCGTGGGCGATGATTGCGCCCTGTTCCCGGTCCCGCCCGGCGAACAGGTGGCCACCAGCACGGACCTGCTGCTGGAAGGCCGCCATTTCTTTCCCGACGTGGATCCGCGAGCGCTGGGGCACAAGGCCCTGGCGGTCAATCTTTCCGACCTGGCCGCCATGGGCGCGCGTCCCATCGGCTGCGTGCTGGGCCTGGCCTTGCCGCGCCTGGACGAGCCCTGGCTGGCGACCTTTGCCGAAGGCTTCCATGCGCTGGCCGCGGCTCACGGCTGTCCGCTGATTGGCGGCGACACCACCCGCAGCGCCCATGACCTCGCCATCAGCGTCACCGTGTTCGGCGCCGTGCCCGCCGCGCAGGCCTTGCGCCGCGACGGCGCGCAGGCTGGCGACGATATCTGGGTGTCGGGCGAGCTGGGGGCGGCGGATGTCGCCTACCGGCTGCTGGACGGGCAGTACCCCGCCGATGCGGCGCTGCTGGCGGCGACCCGCGATGCGCTGGAATGGCCGCAGCCGCAAGTGGAGTTGGGGCTTGCGCTGCGCGGCATTGCGCATGCGGCCATCGACATTTCCGACGGCCTGCTGCAGGACCTGGGCCACATCCTGGCCGCCAGTCGCGTGGGCGCCACGCTGCACTACGCGCAGATGCCCGTGGCCGCGGCCCTCGCGTCGCTGGACGAGGCGCCGCTGCGCCGCGCCGTGCTGGGCGGCGGTGACGTCTACCAGCTATGCTTCACCGCGCCCGCGTCCCGGCGCGAGGCCGTGCTGGCTGCCGCGGCCACGGCTGGCGCGCGCGTGACCCGTATCGGGCAGATCCAGGCGCAATCCGGCCTGTCCGTGCTGGACGCCCAGGGCCAGCCGCTGGCCGAGCTGCCCGCCGGGTTCGATCACTTTCCCGCGGCTTGATCCGCCGCACTCCCATCTGCCGACCCATGCCTCCGACCGACACCCGTCCCACCTCCATGCGCGACCGCGCCCGGACCGCGTACCCCTCGTTGTCCTGGGTCTGCCGCGATCCGGGACGGCTCATCGCGTTCGGCTTCGGCAGCGGCCTGATCCGCCCGGCCTCGGGCACCTGGGGCACGCTGCTGGCCTGGGCGATCTGGGTCGCCGCCGCGCCCGCCGCGTCGGATTGGGCCATCGGCGCCTTCCTGGCGCTGGCTTTTCTGTATGGATGCTGGGCCTGCCATCGCGTCGGCCGTGAACTCCAGCAGCCGGATCATGTCGGAATGGTCTGGGACGAGATGGTGGCGTTCTGGCTGGTGCTCTGGCTGACGCCCGCGGGCTGGTTGCCGCAGGCGCTGGCGTTTGTGCTGTTCCGCACGTTCGACATCGTCAAGCCGCCTCCCATCAAGTTCTTCGACGCCCATATCAAAGGCGGTTTCGGCGTGATGTGGGACGATATCGTGGCGGCCGGATACGCCTTGCTCGTCATGGCGCTGGTCGTGCGCACAGGAGTCTTGGGATGAGCGGACAACAAGAAAGCACCCGGCCCAATCTGTCGGCCGAGCAACTGGCGCAAGCCACCTCGCTGGCGCTGGCCGAACGGCTGGGCGACACGCTGCGGCGCAAGGGCTGGATGCTGGGCACGGCCGAATCCTGCACCGGCGGCCTGCTGGCCGGGGCCATGACGGCCGTGGCCGGTTCCAGCGACTGGTTCGAACGCGGCTTCGTCACCTACAGCAACGAAGCCAAGGTCTCCGAGCTGGATGTTTCGCCCGACGCCTTGCATCACTTCGGCGCGGTCAGCGAGCCGGTGGCGCTGGAAATGGCCAACGGCGTGCTGCTGGCCTCGCCCGCCGCGCATGTGGCCGTGTCCACGACCGGCATCGCCGGCCCCGGCGGCGCAACGCCCGGCAAGCCGGTGGGCATGGTGTGCTTCGGTTTCGCGCTGCGGGCGGGCGACGGCATCAGCAGCCGCGCCGTGACGCACGTGTTCCCGGGCGACCGCGCACAAGTGCGCCAGGCAGCGGTGGATTTCGCGCTGCGCGGCGTGCTGGAACTGTTGGGAGCGCCGGTCAACCGGCGATGAAGAGATGAATCCGCGCGGCAGGGGGCGCCAGGCCCCCGTGCCGCAAACCGCGGATCAGCGCACGGCGTTGATCGCGTCGCGCAGGCCCTTGGCCGCCTCGCCGGCGGCTTGGCGCCAGTCGTCGCCGCCGCTGGCGTAGATGATGGCGCGGGACGAATTGATCATCATGCCGCTGCGGGCGGCGTTGGCGCCCGCGTTGACGGTGGCGGTGATGTCGCCGCCCTGGGCGCCGATGCCGGGCACCAGCAGCGGCACCGCGTCGCCGATGCGTTCGCGCACCGCGGCCAGTTCATTCGGGAAGGTCGCGCCCACCACCAGGCCGCATTGGCCGTTGGCGTTCCATTTGTCGGCCACCAGGCCCGCCACGTGCAGGTACAGCGGCTCGCCATTGTCCATCTTTAGGAACTGCAGGTCCGAACCGCCGGGGTTGGAGGTGCGGCACAGCACGATCACGCCGCGGTCGCGCCAGGCCAGGTAGGGTTCGACCGAATCCAGGCCCATGTAGGGGCTGACCGTGAGCGCGTGCGCCTGGTAGCGCTCGTAGGCTTCGCGGGCGTAGTTTTCGGCGGTGGAGCCGATGTCGCCGCGCTTGGCGTCCAGCACGATGGGCAGGTCCGGATGCTTTTCGCGGATGTGCTGGCACAGCGCTTCCAACTGGTCTTCGGCGCGGTGCGCGGCGAAGTAGGCGATCTGCGGCTTGAAGCTGCAGGCGTAGGGCGCGGTGGCGTCCACGATGTCGCGGCAGAACTGGAAGATGGCGTCCGGCTTGTCCTGCAATTCGCGCGGAAAGCGCTGCGGATCGGGGTCCAGCCCGACTTGCAGGAGCGAGTTGCTGGTGGTCCAGGCGTGTTCGAGTTTTTGCAGGAAATTCATGGGAGTTCAGTGCAGTTTGACCCGTGGGCGTGTGCGCCGCATGAGCAGGCGGGCCAGGGCAAGGGAGGCGGTGCGTGAGATGCCGAGCACCGCTTTGTGGTGCATCAGGTGCAGACTCATGTACATCAGGCGTGCCAGTGTACCGCTTACGAACAATCCCCGTCCGGCCAGCTTGCCCATCAGGCTGCCGACGCCGGCGTCCTGGCCCAGCGACACCAGCGAGCCGTGGTCCTCGTAGACGTAGGGGCCGGTGGGTTCAGGCGCGTGGCGCAGGCGCGCGGTGAGCTTCTTGGCCAGGTAGTCGGCCTCCTGGTGCGCCGCCTGGGCGCGGGCCGGCACCGTGCGGCCGTTGCGCCAGGGCGCGGCGCAGCAGTCGCCCAGCGCCAGGATGTGCGGATCGGCCGTTTCCAGCCGCTCGTTGACCTCCAGCTGCCCCAGCTTGTTCAGCGGCAGGCCCAGCTCGGCCAGCAGCGCCGGACCCTGGATGCCGGCCGCCCACATGCACAGTTGGGCCGGAAAGGTGCGGCCGTCAGCGGTCTTGACGCTGTCGGCGGTGACCTCCGAGACCCGGCAGGACGCTTCCACCCGGATGCCCAGCTCGGTCAGCCGGTTGGTGGCCGCCACCGAGATCTTCTCGGGCAGGGCCGACAGAATGCGCGGAGCGCCTTCCACCAGGGTGATGGCCAGGTCGCGCTCGGCGCGGAAATTGGGCAGGCCGTAGGCGCTGACCACGTGGCTGGCCTCGACCAGCTCCACCGCCAGCTCGACGCCGGTGGCGCCGCCGCCCACGATCACCAGGTCCAGCCGGGCCGAGGGATCGCGCACCTTGGCCTGGTCCACCAGGGCCATGGCCTTGAGCATGGTCAGGCGGAACTGTTCCGCGTTTTCGGTGGTGTCCAGCGTGACCGCGTGTTCCGCGGCGCCGGGGGTATTGAAGAAATTGGATGTGCTGCCCATCGCCAGCACCAGCGTGTCGTAGCCGAGTTCGCGGCGCGGCAGGACTTCCTGGCCCTGCGCGTCTTTCACGGAATCCAGGGTGATGCGGCGCTGTTCGCGGTCGATGCGTTCCAGGCGCCCCTGCGCGAACGAAAACCCGTTCATGTGGGCCAGCATCAGGTAGGACAGGCCTTCCTGGTGGATGTCCAGCGTGCCCGCCGCCGCTTCGTGCAGAGAGGGCTTCCAGATATGGAAGGGGCGGCTGTCGACGAGCGTGATGTGCTGCCGGCCATGGATGCGGCCAAGCTTGGCGGCCAGTTCCAGGCCGCCTGCGCCGCCGCCGACGATGACAATGCGCTCAGAGGGGTCGGGCGTTGATCTAGGCATCATGGCTCCCAGTATAAATAGCGCCGCATCTCCCCGGAGATGACGGGCGGTGTCAATGCATGACGAAACGGCTGATGGCCACGCCGATCCAGACCGCCCCGGCGAAGATCAGCAGCAGCATCACGGCGGCGCTGCCGAGATCCTTGGCCCGCCCCAGCAGCGGATGCGATTCCACGGAAAGCGCGTCGGCCAGCGCTTCGATGGCGGAATTCAACAGCTCCGCCGCCAGCACCATGATCACCGTGCCCACCAGGAAAAACACTTCGACGGTCGTCCGGCCCAGGAAGAACGCGGCCGGGATCATCAGGACGGCCAGCGCCAGTTCCTGGCGGAAGGCCGCCTCGTACTTGATGGCGGCTTGCAGGCCCTGCAGCGAGTAGCGCAGAGCATTCAGGATGCGGCGCAGGCCGCCGGTGCTTTTGTAGGGCGAGTGGTGCGGATTCTGTGACATGGTCGGGAGAAGAGGCCGGGTGTGGCGGCTTTTTAACAGATATGGATTGCCGGCGTGGACAGTTTCGCGGGCTTTGGGCTGACCCTAATTGTGAGGCATCCCGCGGCGCCGCGGGAACCGGGCCGGCAGACAGCGACTTTACCTGCCGCGCGCGGGCCGGAGGGCGCGCTTCGGGAAGCTTGCGCGGCGATATGGCGATGCCGGCCGGGGCATGCTATACCCTGGCGCACTATTCCGCACTCACTGGTCATCCATGCTTGAACGTTTGAACACGGAGTCGTTGCCGCGTCTGCCCGCAGATGTGGAGAAACCCGCCTATGACCGCAGCCGGCTCACGCCTGGCATCGTCCACCTGGGAATGGGCGCCTTTCACCGCGCGCACCAGGCGGTGGTCACGGACCTGGCGATGCAGGCCAGCGGCGACCTGAGCTGGGGCATCCTGGGCGTGTCCCTGCGCAGCCCGGCCACGCGCGACGCGCTGGAGCCGCAGGACGGGCTGTACTCGCTCGCGCTGCGCGACGCCGGCCCCGAGGGGCAGCCGCGGGAGCAGTTGCGCGTGGTGGGCTCGGTCTTGCGGGTCATGGTGGCCGAGGAAGATCCCAATGCCGTGCTGGAGCGCATCGCCTATCCGCAGACCCGCATCGTCAGCCTCACGGTCACTGAAAAGGGCTACTGCCACGAACCCGCCACCGGCTACCTGCGTTGGGACGATCCCGACATCCTGCACGACCTGGCGAATCCGGACCGGCCGCGCAGCACCATAGGAATACTGGTCTACGGCCTGGCGCTGCGCCGCGAGCGCGGCTTGCCGCCGGTGACGCTGATGTCCTGCGACAACCTGCGCGGCAACGGCGACACGCTGCGCAATCTGGTTCTGGCCTTCGCCCTGCGCGTGGACGTGGCCCTGACCGGCTGGATCGACACGCATTGCACCTTTCCGAACACGATGGTGGACCGCATCGTGCCCCGCACCGAGGACGGCGACCGCGAACGCATCAACCACCGCCTGGGCCTGGAGGACGCCTGGCCCGTCGTCGGCGAGCCCTACCTGAACTGGGTCATCGAAGACAAGTTCGCCGCGGGGCGCCCCGCCTGGGAAACCCAGGGCGGCGCGACCTTCGTGCGCAAGTCCGCGCCCTATGAACGGCTGAAGCTGCGCATGGTCAACGGGCCGCATTCCGCCTTGGCGTACCTGGGGGCGGTGATGGGCCATTCGACCATTGCGGACGCCGTCAACGAGCCGGCCTTGCGCCGCTACGTGGAAGACATGATGCGCCTGGAGATCGGACCCACCCTGAAGGGGATTCCGGACGTTGGCCTCGAAGACTACCGCCGGCGTTTCCTGGCGCGCGTCGCCAATCCGGCGCTGCCGCAGCGCGCCCAACAGGTCGCCATGGATGGTTCGCAGAAACTGCCGCAGCGCCTGCTGGACACCATTCGCGACCGCATGCGCAACGGCGACGACACCAACCTGCTGTGCCTGGCCGTGGCGGCATGGCTGCACTATCTGCGCGGCGAGGACGAGCAGGGCGGGCGCTACGCCATCCAGGATCCGATGGCGCCGGCGCTGGCCCGGCTGCTGCGTCGCGCCGACGTGGCGGCCCAGGCCGCGGCGCCATCGCAGGCGGCGCACCGCCGCGCGATGGTGCTGGCGAGCTTCAAGCCCGTGTTCGCCGATCTGGGCGAGGCGCAGGAGTTCGTCTCCAACGTGGCCCGGCACCTGGAAGCGCTGCGCCAGCATGGCGTGGCGCAGGCGGTGGGCGCCGCCTGAGGCGGGGTCTTCCGAAGCACTGAAGCGGCGCGAGGCCGCTTCAGCGGTCCAGGCCGAAGAACGCCAGCGTGTTGCGCGCCAGGATCTTCCGCTGCACTTCCGGCGGCAGGTCCGAGTTGGCCACCAGCTTGCCGACTTCCTGTTCGCCCAGCGGATAGGGATAGTCCGAGCCCAGCAGCACGCGGTCTTCGCCCATCACGTCGATCAGCAGGCGCAGCGCGCGCGGATCGAACACCGCGCTGTCGGTGTAGAAGCGGTCGGTATAGGACGAGGGCAGCTGCGGACAGTCCTGGCGGATGATGTCGCGATGGCGCCAGGCGTTGTCCACGCGCCCCAGCAGGAAGGCGAAGCTGCCACCGCCGTGGGCGAAGCAGAGCTTCAGGCTGCGCGGGATGCGCTCGAACGCGCCGGACAGGATTAGCGACAGGATGCCCAGCTGGGTTTCGGCCGGCATGGAAACCAGCCAGGGCAGCATCCATTTCTTCATGCGGCCGTCGGTCATCATGTCCCAGGGGTGCACCAGGACGGGAATATCGTTGTTGGCGCAGTGGATCAGGAACTGCACCAGGGTCTCGTCGTCCAGGTCGCGCGGGCCGACGTGGTTGCCGATCTGCACGCCCAGGTGGCCGGCGGCGCGCGCGCGGGACGCTTCCTTGCAGGCCAGTTCCAGGTCCTGCAGCGGCACTTGCGCCAGCGCCTTCAGGCGCGACGGCGCGTGGGTGCAATGCTCCAGCGCCAGGTCGTTCATGCGCGCCGCCCAGTCCGCGGCGGCCTGCGCAGGATAGGAGTAGCCGAACATGACGGGCGTGGCGCACAGGATCTGCAGGTCCACGCCATTGCGGTCCATCTGCTCCAGGCGCAGGGCCGGGTCCCACAAGGTGGCGTCCACCGGGCGGAACGGGCGGTCGCCCGCCATGATCTGGCCGGTGGCGCCGTCGCCGTCGAGCCGCAGCCAGGGCGCGTTGACGGGATCCAGCGCCGCCGCCTCCTGCCGCGTGATCGGCGGGAAGAAGTGCGCGTGCATGTCGATTTTCTGGGTCATGTGCGAATCGGGAAGGAATCGGGAACGAGTCGGGAACGAATCGGGAAAGGGCGCGCATGCACCTGGCAGCTGCGGGGCGTGGTCGCCTTCTAGGCCGGCGCCGCCTGGGCGGCAGGCGCATGTCCCTTGCCGGGATGGAGCTCGCCGCAACCGGGACAGGTGCGCTTTTCGGTGCTGGAGTAGAAGGCCTGGAACAGCGGCGGCAGGTCGGTCACGATGCTCTTGAGCTGCACTTCCACGCGATGCACCAGGGTGCCGCACTGCGGGCAGTACCACTCGAAGCCATCCAGCAGGCCCTGGGGGCGCTGGCGCTCGATGACCAGGCAGGCGCTGTCGGTTTCGGGCCGCTGCGGCGAATGCCGCACGTGGGGCGGCAACAGGAAGATGTCGCCTTCCTTGAGGTCCACGCGCTCGGGCTTGCCGTCCACCCAGAGCGACAGCCAGGCGTTGCCGCGCAACTGGTAGAAGAACTCCTCCAGCGGGTCGTCGTGATAGTCGGTGCGGTGGTTCGGGCCGCCAACCACGGTGACGATGAAGTCGGCGTCCTGCCAGATCTGCTGGTTGCCGACCGGCGGCTTCAGCAGGTGCGCGTGATCGTCTATCCAGCGCTGGAAATTCAACGGCGGGCCATAGGCGGGCATGAGGATCTCCGGAAGTCGGGGGGCGGACCGGGGCTGCCCCATAGCCCGCAGTCTAGGCGGGACCTGATGGGCCTGCACAATAGAAATTACGCCGCTGGGTATGCCTGCTGTCTATTGCGGGATAACCCGGGTGCAGCGTTTCATGCGCCGTTTCCGGCATCCGCCGGTTCGCGCTGCGCCGCGATCTGCTGCAGATACTCCACCAGCCGCAGGCAGGCGGGCGTCAGAGGCCGGTCGGCCCGCACCGAGTAGCCGACATCGCCGAAGGCGCCGAAGGCGTCGGTGGGCAGGCGCACCAGCATGCCCATGGACAGGAATTGCGCCGCCGCGTCGTAGGGAATCAGCGCCAGCGCGTCGCTGTGCATGAGCACGCCGATGTTGGTCAGCAGGGACAGCGATTCGATATGGCGGGCGGGCAGGCGCAGGCCGGCGTTGAAGAAGCTGCGCTCGATCGAGGCGCGCAACGGCGAGGCCGGCGCCGGCAGGATCCAGATATGGTCGGCCAGGTCGGCCAACGCCACCCGCGCCGCGCTGGCCAACGGGTGGGCGGCGCGCGCCACCAGGGACAGTTCCTCGCGATACAGCTTGTGGTGGTCCAGAGCCACGCCGGCGGTGGACGCCATGTCGGCGCCGGGCAGGCGGCCGACCACGATGTCCAGGTCGCCGGTGGCGAGCTCCGGCAGCAGTTGCGCGGCCGGTCCTTCGCGCACGCTGACCTGGATGCCGGGGTGCTCGGTCATCAGGCGCGCAATGGCTTCCGGCAGCAGCTTGGCCGACGCGGCGATGAGCGTGCCCACCACCACGTGGCCGCTGGCGCCGCCCAGCACCGCGTCGATGTCGTCGGCCATGTAGCGGATCTCGGCCATCATGGCGTGCACGCGGCGGCCCAGCACCAGGGCCAGCTCGGTCGGCGTGACCCCGCGGTTGGAGCGTTCGAACAGCGTGGCGCCGAAGAAAGCCTCCAGTTCGTGGATGGCCTTGGTGACGGTCGGCTGGGTCAGGTGCATCTCGCTGGCGGCGCGCGACAGCGAGCGGCGCGCCAGCACGCGCTCGAAGATCTGCAGCTGGTGCAGCTTCAGCTTGCGGCTGAGCGCGTTGGGCGTGATGCGGAAGTGGGACATGCGCTACTAGCGCGCCTGCGGCTTGTAGGCGACGGCCTTGATCTCGATCAGCAGCTGCGGATGCGGCAACTGGTGCACCGCGACGGTGGTGCGGGCCGGGCCGTCGGAGTCGAAGTACTCGCCGTACACCTGGTTGTAGCCGCCGAAGTCGTTCATGTTGACCAGGAAGGTGCTGATCTCGACCACGTCGGCCAGCGTGGCGTCGGCCGTGGCCAGGATGTCGCGGATGTTTTCGATGACGGCTCGCGTCTGCACCCGGATGTCCAGCGTGGCGGTGCCCATCGCGTCGACCTCGGCGCCCGCGATGCGGTTGTCGGGCAGGCGCGAGCTGGTGCCGGAGACATACAGGAAATCGCCGGCGCGCTTGATGTGCGGGTACTTGCCGCGCGGCGTGGCCTTGCCGGCGACGACGGTGGCGCTGACGCCGGGCTGGCCGGCTGGGGCGGCCTGGTCGGTCCGGGGTTGGGACTGGTTCATTGCGTCTTCCTTTGCGTGGGGTGGCTCAGAGCTTAATGCAGACGTTGGTGGGTTCGGTATAGAAATGCAGCGAATGGCGTCCGCCCTCGCGGCCGATGCCCGACAGGCCGCTGCCGCCGAAGGGCGTGCGCAGGTCGCGCAGGAACCAGCAATTGACCCAGGCCAGCCCGGCCTTCATGGCCTGTGCCACGCGGTGTCCGCGCGTCAGGTTCTGGGTCCAGACGGCGGCGGCCAGGCCGTAGCGCGTGTCGTTGGCCAGGCGGATGGCCTCGTCCTCGGTATCGAAGGGCGCCACGTGGCAGACCGGGCCGAAGACTTCCTCCTTGATGCAACGGGCGTCCTCGGCCAGGCCGGTCCAGATCGTGGGCTCGACATAGGCGCCCTGGTCGCGCGCGTCGCCGAACACCGGCACGCCGCCGCCCGCCACCACCGTCGCGCCTTCGGCGCGCGCCAAGGCGAAGTACGACAACACTTTCTCGCGGTGTTCGCGCGATACCAGCGGACCCATCTCGGTGGCCGGATCCATGGGCCAGCCGATGCGCAAGGCCCGGGCCCGCTCGGCCAGCGCCGCGACGAAGCGTTCATAGATCGGGCGTTCGACGTAGACGCGCTCGGTGCACAGGCAGACCTGCCCGCAATTGGCGAATACCGATTGCGTCACGCCGTCCACCGCGGCATCGAAATCCGCGTCGGCGAACACCAGCGCCGCGTTCTTGCCGCCCAACTCGAACGACACCGGCTTCACGCCCGGCGCCACCGCCCGCATGATGGCCGCGCCCGTGGCGGATTCGCCGGTAAAGGTGATGCCGTCAATGTCAGGGTGAGTAGTCATGAACTCGCCCGCCGAGTCCGGGCCGAAGCCGTGCGCCAGGTTCAGCACCCCCGCCGGCAGCCCGGCCTCATGCGCAACCTCGGCCAGCAGGGTGGCGGTGGAAGGCGTGACTTCCGACGGCTTCATGATCACCGTGTTGCCGAACGCCAGCGCCGGCGCCACCTTCCAGGTCAGTAGCAGCAGCGGCAGGTTCCAGGGCGAAATCACGCCCACCACGCCCAGCGGCTTGCGGTAGGCGTAGTTCAGGGCCTGCCTGCCGTCCGGCGTGTCCGTCATGTAGCTTTCCATGTCCAGCGTGCGGGCCAGTTCGGCGAACACGCGGAAATTGGCTGCGCCGCGCGGAATGTCGATCTTGCCGGCCCAGCCCACCGGCTTGCCGGTGTCGCCGATTTCGGCCTGCAGGAAATCGTCGAAGCGCCTTGTGATGCCGTCGGCCAGGGCCAACAAATGGTCGGTGCGCGCAGCAACCGGCAGTCCCGCCCAGGCCGGCAGGGCCCGGTGCGCCGCCGCCACGGCGCGGTCCACCTGGTCGCGGCCGGCCTCATGGACCTGGGCGATCAGGCGGCCGTCCACCGGGCTGTGCTTGTCGAAGGTGGTCGCGCCGTCTTCGAAACGGCCGTCGATGTAGTTGCGCAATTGTCGGATCGTCATGCTGGGCTCGGTCGGAATGTAAAATAAATACGTATACGTACTATATTTGCGGATCATAGGCAGCGCCCGCCTTCAAGTCAATGCCCGTTTTCGCGCAAGCCTGCGCCTACAATCGCCAGGCGTATCCCATGGAAGCCCGATGACCTCCACCGCCAGACCCGACCGCGCCGGCCCGGCCGCAAACACGGCCTTGCAAGCATTCGACCTGACCCAGGTCGCGTCCCATCTGCTGCGCCGGGCCCATTTCCGGGCCGAGGCCCTGTTCGTCCAGGCCTTCCCAGACGAAGACCTGACCCCGCGCCAGAAGGCGCTGTTGATCACGGTCTATCAGAATCCCGGCGCGAGCCAGAACCGCATCGCCGAGCTGATCGCCCTGGACCGCAATTCCTTCGCCGAAATGATCGCCCGCATGACCAAGAAGGGGTATGTACGCCGCAAGCGCTCGGCCCAGGATGGGCGCGCCTACGCGCTGGAGATCACGGAAGAGGGCATCGCGCTGCTGGCGCGCATCCTGCCGCAGGACGCGGCCGTCGAAGCTGAGGTGCTGGCGCCCATTCCCGAGGAACTGCGCCCGATGTTCCTGAAATGCCTGCGCCTGATGGCGGGGCTGGAACAGGCGGGCGGCCCGGCTTAGTCCTCAGGCGCCCGGCGCGGACGTCGAATCCGTGGGCGCCGCCGCAGGGGCGGTCTTGTCGCGGCCGAAGCGCAGCGCGAACTGGCGCGTGAACACGGCGCCGAAAAAGAAGATCTGCGCCGAATAGTAGATCCACAGCAGCAGTGCGATCAGCGAGCCCGCCGCGCCATAGGCAGACACGGCCGCGCCCCGGCTGAGGTAGACGCCGATGCCCCATTTGCCGACCAGGAACAGCGCCGCCGTCACGATCGCCCCGGGGATCACGTCCGGCCAGGAGATCTTGGCGCTGGGCAGCAGCTTGAAGATCACCGCGAACAGCGCCACCACGATCGAGAAGGAAAACAGGTTGGAGATCCACTCCGCCACCAGGGCGAAGGACGAGGCGGTCCACAGGTCCCCGTAGTAGCTGCGCGCCGCGGCCAGGCCCGCGTTCACGCTCAGCGAAACCAGCAGGAACAGCGCCAGCACCAGCACCAGCCCGAACGACAGCATGCGGCTGCGCACCATGCCGTGCAGCCCGCTTTTCTGGTTGGCCGAGACTTCCCACAGTTCGTCCAGGCTGGCCTTCAACTCGGCGAAGGCCGTGGTTGCGCTGAAGATCAGCACGAAAATCGAAATCAGCGCGGCGATCCAGCCCTTGCCCGATTCATGGGCGCTGGCCAGCACCGTCTGGATGACTTCGGCGCCGCGCTCGCCGGTCAGGTCGCGCAACTGCGCGAACAGTTCCGAGCGCACCGCGTCC
Source organism: Achromobacter anxifer (assembly GCF_903652925.1). Lineage (GTDB taxonomy): Bacteria > Pseudomonadota > Gammaproteobacteria > Burkholderiales > Burkholderiaceae_B > Achromobacter > Achromobacter anxifer. Next base: position 889,813 of record NZ_CAHLAR010000001.1, read on the forward strand.
TCGCCGAAGAAGGCGCCCGCCACCGCGATCACCAGGATCAGCATCGGCGCCAGCGAAAACACCATGTACAAGGCCAGCGCCGCGCCCTTGCTGGACGCGCGATGGGCGGACCACTGCTTGGCGGAGTCCATCAACAGCCCGCCGATCTCGGACGGACGCAGGGCGCGCAACAGGGTCTTGGGAAAACGCATGGGACTCGGCTCGTTCTGGGGGAGCCTTCATTGTAGGGACGCATGCGCCACGGCGAAACCCGCAGATTGTGCGCAAACGTATTCCCGACGGGGCCTAGTTCCCCGCGGAAAAAGAAAAACCCCCGGGGCGAAGGACCGGGGGTTTCTCGGGATACTGCATTCCCGGCCGAAGCCGGGGAGGCCTTGCAAGGAAGGCGGGACTTAGAAGTCCATGCCGCCCATGCCGCCCATGCCGCCGGGCATGGCCGGAGCAGCGGGCTTGTCTTCGGCCAGTTCGACCACGGCAGCTTCGGCGGTCAGCAGCAGGCTGGCGACGGAAGCGGCGTTCTGCAGGGCGGTGCGGGTCACCTTGGTGGGATCCAGCACGCCTTGCTCGACCAGGTCGGTGTACTCGCCGGTCGCGGCGTTGTAGCCGTAGTTGCCCTTGCCGTTCAGCACGGTGTTGACGACCACGCTGGCTTCTTCGCCGGCGTTGGTGACGATGGTGCGCAGCGGCTCTTCCACAGCACGCAGGATCAGCTTGATGCCGGCGTTCTGGTCAGGCGTGTCGCCCTTCAGGTCAGAGATGGCTTGCTTGGCGCGCAGCAGAGCAACGCCGCCGCCAGCCACAACGCCTTCTTCCACTGCGGCGCGGGTAGCGTGCAGGGCGTCTTCGACGCGAGCCTTCTTTTCCTTCATTTCGACTTCGGTGGCAGCGCCAACGCGAATCACGGCAACGCCGCCGGCCAGCTTGGCCACGCGTTCTTGCAGCTTTTCACGGTCGTAGTCGGAGGTGGCTTCTTCGATCTGGACGCGGATTTGCTTGACGCGAGCTTCGATCGACTTGCTGTCGCCAGCGCCGTCGATGATGGTCGTGTTTTCCTTGCCCACTTCGATGCGCTTGGCTTGGCCCAGTTCAGCCAGGCCGGCCTTTTCCAGCGACATGCCGGTTTCTTCGGAGATCACCGTGCCGCCCGTCAGGATGGCGATGTCTTCCAGCATGGCCTTGCGGCGGTCGCCGAAGCCAGGAGCCTTGACGGCGGTCGTCTTCAGGATGCCGCGGATGTTGTTCACAACCAGGGTGGCCAGGGCTTCGCCTTCGACGTCTTCAGCGATGATCAGCAGCGGACGGCTCGACTTGGCAACTTGTTCCAGCACCGGCAGCAGGTCGCGGATGTTGCTGATCTTCTTGTCGAAAATCAGGACAAACGGATCTTCCAGGGCGGCAACTTGCTTGTCCGGGTTGTTGATGAAGTAAGGCGACAGGTAGCCGCGGTCGAATTGCATGCCTTCGACGACGTCCAGCTCGTTTTCCAGCGACTTGCCGTCTTCGACGGTGATGACGCCTTCCTTGCCGACCTTGTCCATCGCGTCAGCGATGATCTGGCCGATGGAGGTGTCGCTGTTGGCGGAGATCGAGCCGACCTGGGCGATTTCCTTACTGGTCGTGACCGGCTTGGATTGCTTCTTCAGTTCAGCGACGGCGGCGGCGACAGCCTTGTCGATGCCGCGCTTCAGGTCGATCGGGTTGAAACCGGCGGCAACGTACTTCAGGCCTTCCATGACGATGGCTTGAGCCAGCACGGTGGCGGTGGTGGTGCCGTCACCGGCGTTGTCGGAGGTCTTGGAGGCAACGTCCTTGACCAGCTGGGCGCCGATATTCTCGAACTTGTCCTTCAGTTCGATTTCCTTGGCGACGGACACGCCGTCCTTGGTCACCGTCGGGGCGCCGAACGAGCGCTCCAGCACGACGTTGCGACCCTTGGGGCCCAGGGTGGTCTTGACGGCGTTGGCGAGAACATTCACGCCACGGACGATGCGCACGCGGGCGTCGTCACCGAACAGTACTTGCTTGGCAGCCATTTCTTAGCTTCCTTCGAAAATTCGTTTGAGGCGGGGTTTACTGGACCACGGCGAGGATTTCGTCCTCGCGGATGACGAGCAGCTCTTCGCCGTCAACCTTCACGGACTGGCCGGCGTACTTGCCGAACAGCACCTTGTCGCCAGCCTTCAGGTCGACCGGCAGGATCTTGCCGTCTTCGGTCTTCTTGCCGGGGCCGACGGCCACGACTTCACCCTGATCGGGCTTTTCGGCGGCGCTGTCGGGGATAACGATGCCCGATGCAGTCTTGCGCTCGTTTTCGAGGCGTTTGACGATCACGCGATCGCCCAGGGGACGCAAGGCCATGAGGAACTCCTGTTGCAAAAAAGAGAAGGAAATGATCGGTTAGGCCCGGGAACGCTGTTAGCACTCACCGGTGTCGAGTGCTAATTATAGGGATGATGTTCCGGGGTTCAAGGGGGAGGGGGCGGGCTGTTACATATTCGGCGAGGCAGCCTGGGCTCGCGGCACTGGAGCCCCGCGTCGAATGGTTGTCGAAACTCATCCAACTTGGGATTTACGTCATCCAGTTTGGGAATCGAGAATTCTCGATATACAAGGACTGGCGCGGTCCACTGCCGGATTTCGCCTCTGGAGGTCCGATTTCCTGCGTCAGGTTCAGGGTGACGCGCCGTTCTTCCCGGGATGGAGCCTTTGCCTGCGGCGGGCGACGCGAGGCACCTGACTGACACCGGCCCCAAGCCGGTGTTTTCTCAAGCCGCCTCGGCCTGCACTTCAGGCAGCGGCCCACTGGCCGCTGCCTGGGCGGCTGCTGGGCGTCTCTTCTTCATCGGCATATCCATGATCTTTAGTCCTCATGATATGCCTCGCACACAAAATCACGGATAGGCCGGGGCGCTTACCATCAACCGCCATAGCATTGCGCGTAAGTAAAGTCGACCAAGCGCTTGTCTGAGGCATCCTGTGGCGTGGACGGCTCTACTTGGAAATGCCCGAACATATCGTCGTTGCAGATCCTCACGTTCTTGCGCTGCGTACCTTCCTGCAATACGCAGGAGCCGCCAAAACTGTGATTACTCCCAGCGACGCCAACCGGTAGATCAATCAGCCGGCTACAACCGATGATTCGGCCGTTTTGCTTCTGATGCGCCAACGATTGGTTGAACGATTCAACACGGGAGTTGGGATCACGAATCGGCACAACATTAACGCATTCGCCACTAACGGTTTGGTTGCCCGGCAGCTTGCAGTCTGAGTACACCTTGCCATTGGCAATATGTTCCTCATTACGCGCCAGCATGGCGATGCGGGTTGTGTATGCTTGCTGCAGGCAGGCGCTGTCTTGACAAATGTCACGAGCGTATTTGATCCAGTTGCGCTGTTCCTTAGCCAACTCTTTCTTGCCATAGGCATCGGTTGCGGCTAGTGCTGTTTTATAGGCCCCTTGCAATTTTCCATCCAGCGCGGATGTCTCGGCATCGCTACAGATCAACCTTTCCGTAGTGCTCACGGCCTTGTTGCAATCAAAACTTGCGGCTTGGGCGCCAGTCCATAGAGTTGCAAGGCCCAACGTAAAGAGAAGCTTCATCGCAGGTGCGTACCGCATCTTCAGTGCGTAAGCGGGTAGGCGTGTTGAATGCGGCTGGGTCATGATCCTATCTTCTCAAGTTGTATGTCGATGATGTCTTGCGTACAGCACAACACATCTCCCTCGTGACACGTCAAATCAGCTTAGCCGAGCTAATGCACATCTCTGGTCTTGTGATCTTGTCGCTGGAGCATCAGAGGCGTTCTTATTCCAATACGCGGCTCAGTTTTTACCAGATCCAAGCTGACGCCCGTGCCTTTACCAACTAAAGCGGCGGCTCCATCACCATCTTCGGGAATTGCCGAGGGAGAATTCGAGCGCGACATCAGTACGACCCTTCGCGCCATCTACTTCGCGGCATCGGGCGACGCCGGGCCGCGTGACGACCCCGGCACGCCCAATCCGTTTGGCATGGTAGCCGCTGGCCGGGGCCTGCTCCATGCGCTGCCTGTCCCCCAGACGTTGCCCGCCTGGCTCACTCCGTCGGACCTGGCAATTCCCGGCATGGATCAGATCATCGCAGCCATGCCGGCCCTGGTTCCCCGACTGCGCGCCGCTGAAGTCATTCCCGGCGCGGGGCATTGGTTGCAACAGGAAGCCTCCGAGGCAGTCAACAAGGCGCTCGTCGATTTCCTGAGGGGCCTTTGACCGTGCGAAGGAGCCATAGTGGTGCAATATCGCGTTGAAACTGCGGCCGACACCCATTTTCTCTGAATCAGCGGAGCATCGGTTCACGGCCAACCGCCAACGGTTGCAACCGCCGGCTGTCAGCCAAGCGCCAGGGAGCTACCGCTACACTTTCGGCTTCCTGCGCCGATGGCCGCCGGACCGGCCCCATGCGCAGAGGCAAGGCGGCGGGCAGGCGGTCGAGCTCTCATTCTCCCGTCATGTCGCAACCCGATTCGTTCAATCTGAAGCAGATCGCCGTGCCGGCGTTCGGCCCGTCGTTGCTCTATGGCATCAGCAACGGCGCCATCCTTCCCGTGATCGCGCTCACCGCGCGCGATCATGGAGCGTCAATGGCCACCGCCGGCCTGATAGCCGCCCTCATCGGGGTCGGCTCGTTGCTTTCCAATATTCCGTCCGCGCTGATCACCGATCGCTTCGGCGAGAAGCGCGCCATGGCCGGCGCGGCTGTGTTGAGTGTGGTCGGCCTGCTGCTCGTGATTGGCGTGCCCAACCTCTGGGTGCTGGCGCTGGCCATGCTGATGCAGGGGTGCGCGCAGTCGGTGTTTCAGCTGGCGCGCCAGAGCTACATGATTGAGGTTGTGCCGCTGGCGTACAGAGCGCGCGCCCTGTCCACGCTGGGCGGCACGACGCGGATCGGTACGTTCTTCGGCCCCTTCGCGGGTGCGGGGCTGATTTATTTCCTGGGGCTCGACGGCGCCTATTGGGTGGCCATCTGCGCCATGCTCGGCGCGGGAGTCATTGCCATCAAGGCGCCTGATATCGAGCCCTCGGTTGGTGCGGGCGCGGGCGCTCCGCGTGCGCGCATGGGCGAGGTCGCGCGCGACCATCGCGGCGTGTACGCCACGCTCGGCGTGGGGGTGATGCTGATCAGCGCGCTACGCGCGTCGCGCCAGGTGGTGATTCCCCTGTGGGCAGACCATCTGGGCCTCGACGCCACCACCACCTCGCTCATCTACGGGCTGGTCGCCGCAGTCGATATGTCGGTGTTCTATCCGGCGGGCAAGGTGATGGACCAGCGCGGCCGCTTGTGGGTGGCGCTGCCGTGCACGCTGCTGATGGGGCTGAGCCTGATGGCGATCCCGCTCACCGACGGGGTGGCGAGCTTCATCCTGGTGTCGGCGCTGCTGGGCTTCGGCAACGGCATTGGATCGGGCATCGTGATGACACTGGGCGCCGACGCCGCGCCGGCGGGCGCGCGTACGCAGTTCCTCGGCATCTGGCGTTTCATGGCCGATCTGGGATCGAGCGGCGGCCCAGTGGCGCTGTCGGTGCTAACCGCCCTGGCATCGCTCGGCGGCGCATCGTTCGGCGTTGGCACCTTGGGCCTGGTGGCGGCGGGCGTATTCTGGCGCTGGCTGCCGCGCCACGCGCGGGCTTGAGCGCCTTGCGCATTGACGGCTGTCACGGATGGACCAACCTTGATGCGTTGCGATGGCACCGTCGCCTCGCGCGACCACCGCAGTTCACCTTCTTGACGGGGGGGGCGTCAACAGCCCCATTGCGCTGCGATATCAGCCATAATCAATTCAACCTGGCCCCGAGCGACGGCAGGCGTTCAGTTTTCGCTCCCACATGAACCGGTAGCGGGTGGGCCGTAGCGTACTCAGTGCGGAGGATCTCAATAATGACTCCGGAAACGCCAGACGACGACTTGGTACGGACCCGCAGCCCCAGGCCACGTGAACTGCCTCAGGGCTTTCGGGCGGGATTGATTACGGCCATCACGGTATTGCTGGGCTTTTCGCTGGGTTTCCTGCGCTACTGGGGCTTCGACGCGCCGGGCGATTGGAGTGCGCTGTCCGTGCTGCCGGGCCTGTCCTTGGTGCTCGCCAGCCTGTTGCAGATCATCGCCCTTTACCGCGCCTTGCGTTTGGAGGATGAAGCCGAGAATGAATACCGGAAAACCGTGCGATGGTTCATGGCGTCGGCGATTCTGCTGTTGCTGGGTCTGACAGCCGCGTTGTGGGAGGTGGCGTGATAAATGACGGAACACGCATGAAACGCGCGGTTTCTCGCCATCAAGTCTCACTCATGGATGCCACGGCGCTTCACATTCGGGTTCGTGTGCAATGCTCCGTGAATCAGGAAAGTCCTGAAGCTCAGTCGCGCAGCGCCACGGAGTCATCCTTCCGTGCGCGCCGTAATCTGCGCGGCAAGCTCGGCGAGCGATTGCGCGCCCAGGCGTTGCAGCAAGGCATGCTCGCCGTCGCGCAGGGAATCCGCCACTAATTGGTTCGCCGCCCGTTCGACGGGACAAGCAGGATTGTCGTCGGCTGGCCCGATGGCAAACACCGTGCCGCGCGCGATGGCCTCATGGACATCGCGCGCGGTGATGGTTTCCAGTCCCTTGGTCAGTACCCACCCGCCGTTGCGCCCGCCCGTGGAGGTCACCATGCCGGCGGCGCGCAGCGCCGCCATGGATCGGCGCACCACGACCTCATTCGTATGCAGCATCTGGGCCAGCGTTCCGGAAGTGGTCGTGCCGCCGCGCAAATGCATGTGGATCAAGACATGCAGCAAACGGGCAAGGCGGGTGTCATAGGCCATGGGATCAATTTACCGTAACTTATAGTGTTACGGTATTATAGCTGCACCGGATACTTCCAGCGAGCTTCCCCGATGATCGACCTTGAAACACGCGATGTGGCCGTCAACGGCATCACGCTCCATGTCACCGCCCAGGGCGAAGGCCCCCTCGTCGTGCTGTGCCACGGTTTCCCCGAGACCGCCTATGCCTGGCGCCACCAGCTCCCTGCCCTGGCCCGGGCGGGCTTTCGCGCCGTGGCCCCGGATTTGCGCGGTTATGGTGCCAGCGACAGTCCGGCGGATGCGGCGGCTTTCACGACGCTGGATGTCATTGGCGACCTTGTCGCGCTTATCGAAAGCGAGGGCGCCGATGACGCGGTGATCGTGGGGGGCGATTGGGGGGCCAGCATTGCATGGCAGGCAGCCCAGTTGCGCCCTGACCGTTTTCGGGCCGTCGTCGCCCTGGGCGTTCCGATGATGCGCAGAGCGCCGGTCGCGCCCTGCCGCCTGTTCCCGAAAACCGAGTCCGCCGCGTTTTACACGCACTACTTCAACGAGCCGGGGGTCGCCGAAAGCGAATTCGAGCGCGACATCAGCGCGACGCTTCGCGCCATCTACTTTGCGGCATCGGGCGACGCCGGGCCGCGTGATGATCCCCGCACGCCCAATCCGTTCGGCATGGTAGCCACTGGCCTAGGCCTGCTCCATTCGCTGCCCGTCCCCCAGACGCTGCCGGCCTGGCTTACTCCGTCGGATCTGGCTGCCTTTGTCCAAAGCTATACCACCAGCGGCTTTCGCGGCGGCCTCAACTATTACCGGAATCTGGACCGCAATTGGGCGCTGCAGGGGGCCCTGGAGGGGAAGAGGGTGGAAGTGCCCGCGCTCTATCTCGTAGGGGAACGGGATACTGGCCTGGCGATTCCCGGCATGGCTCAGATCATCGAAGCGATGCCGGCCCTTGTTCCCCAACTGCGCGCCGCTGAAGTCATTCCCGGCGCGGGGCATTGGTTGCAGCAGGAAGCCCCTGAGGCAGTCAACAAGGCGCTCGTCGATTTCCTGAGGAGCCTTTGACGGGCGCGGAGGACCCGGCATTGAGACTATCGTTTCGCGCTTCGCGAAGCTTGTACATGATGTTCATCCACCGACATGCTGAGGTTTTTGACCTAGCCGGCCGCGCAACCCCCACAAGCCAGCCAGCGCCAGCAGGGCGAACCCCGCGCCGGCGAGGAACGTGGCTGGCGGGCCGCCTATATCCCACAGCGCTCCGGCAAGGACGCTCGCCACGAGCACGGCTACGCCTGTGATCAGGTTGAAGACGCCGAACGCGGTGCCGCGCAGTTCTGGCGGCGCGACATCGGCGACCAGTGTCGTCAGGAGTCCCTGGGTAAAGCCCATGTGCAAGCCCCAGAGTGCGACGCCGACAGCGACCCCGGCGATGCCGTTCGACCAGGCCAGCACCAGATCTGCCAGCACCAGCACCGCCAGGCCGATGGCTAGAACGGCAGGTCGGTTCATGCGATCGGACAGGATTCCCACCGGATAGGCTGAGACTGAGTACACAAGGCTCATGATCACCATTACCAGCGGGACCAGCGTCAGCGACACCCCCGCCGATTGGGCCCGCAGGATGAGAAAGGCTTCGCTGAAGCGCGCGAGCGTAAACACTGCCGCTACGACGACCACATACCAGAAGCCCGCGCCCAGACGGCGCAACTCGTCGGGGTGCAGCGGTACCCGCACCCGCCGCAGCGCCGGGGAGCGTTCGGGCTCGCTCACCCCGACCACGATCAATACCACTGCCAGGAAGGCCGGCACGACGGCAACCCAGAACACGGTTCGGAAGTGATCCGCGGTCAGCCACATGAGGCCGATGGCCAGCAGGGGGCCCAGGAAGGCGCCGACGGTATCCAGCGACTGCCGCAGGCCGAAGCTGGCGCCGCGCAGATGCGGGGGAGAAAGGTCGGCGACGAGCGCGTCGCGCGGCGCGCCCCGGATACCCTTGCCGACCCGGTCGACGAAGCGAGCCGCGAACAGCCATTCAACGGACGAAGTCAGAGGGAAGACCGGCTTCGTCAACGCCGCCAGCCCGTAGCCGATCGCCGCCAGGAGCTTGCGCTTGCCGAGCCAGTCGCTAAGCGCCCCGGAAAAGACCTTGGTTATCGATGCAGTTGCCTCGGCGATCCCCTCGAGCACGCCCACCGTCAGCACGGAGGCGCCCAGCACGGTGACGAGATAGGCCGGCAGCAGCGCGTGAATCATCTCCGAAGAGATATCCATCAGCAGACTGACGCACCCCAGCGCCCACACCCCCGGCGGGATCTCCCGCCAAGACGCCCGTTTCCGGCCATCCGTGCCGTCCGACGTGCCCTGCTTACTCGTCTTCGATCTCATTGCGTTCCACCTTGGCGCCGAATCAGGCTACGCATTCCCCTTCGCGTACCGCGCGCCGGCTCCCGGCCCGGGCCTCATCTGGCGGGGAGACCGAGCCATCCGTTCAGCCCCACATAGATGCCCACGGCGATGATCAGCAGGCTGGAGAGATAAGGCGCCCGCCGGGCTACCGCGCTGAACCATGGCGCGCGCTTGTTGACCTGGCGCACGCTGAGCGCCGCAACGGCTCCAACCGTCACCAGCGTGATGGCCAGGCCGATCGAGAAGCACAGCACCAGCACGGCACCCAGTGTGAACTCCTTTAGCTGCAGGCACAACAAAAGCACGGTAATCGCCGCCGGGCAAGGGATCAGTCCGCCGGTCAGGCCGAACAGGGCGATCTGCCAGTTGGTCACGTTCCGGTTCGTGAAGCGCCGGCGGATGTCATTGGCATGCGCGAGCTGGTGAGCATCCTGGTATCCCTCGCCCGCAACCTCCAGTCCTCGCAGCTCTTCGTGCAGGTGGTCATGCTGGCGCTCATCCGGCTCCATGAACGCGAGGTCATAGCTATGGACATGGCCGCCGTGGCCCAGGGTCAGGCGCGCCATGAACTCGTGCGGTTCGGGTATTTCTTCAAGCGATTCCAGATAGCCGTGCTTCTGCGCAAAACGGAATTCATGGCGCGTTCCGTCAACCCTCTCGGTCGTCACGGAAACGTCCTGTGCTTGCCAGCTGCCGCCCCGCAGGCTGCTTAGCCTCCAGCGCGGCGGAACGCCGTCCTCGAACACCTCCAGCGCGACCAGGCCGTGTCCGGTATCGATCTCGTGCCGTTCCGCGCCATGGGAATGGCCCTCATGCCCGTGGCCGTGGCGGTGATCGTGGTCATGATGATGATCATGATGGGCCTGGCCCGCGCCATGCTGATCGCGCCAGGTCCGCCAGAACATCCATGCCGCGATCAGCACGATGATCACCCCGGACGCCAGTTGGAAATAAGGCTCCAGCTCCTCCGCGTCGACCCCGCGCCAGAGGTACATTCCGCCCAGGCCGATCCCCCACACGATCAGGGTGTGCGAAATGGTCGCAGTGATGCCCAGCAGCGCCGCCTGCCACACCGATCCCCGGATCGCGACGATGAACGCCGCCATCATCGTCTTGGAATGGCCGGGTTCCAGCCCGTGCAGAGCGCCCAGCAGAATGGCGCTGGGGATAAACAGCCAGGCGTGCGACGCGCCCTGGGCGAGCAGATCGGAAAACGACAACATGGATAGTGTTCTTTCTTAGAGATACTTGGTGATTTCTTTGAATTCGTCGATCGTGCGCTGCCTGTCTTCGTTCAGCTCGCCCACCGCATCCTGCAGGCAGTGGTCGATATGGTCCTGAATCAGGATCTTCTTGGCTTGGGAAATGGCACGCTCGACCGCGTACAGCTGTTGAGCCAGCTCAAGGCAGGGGCGGTTTTCTTCCATCATCGACAGAATGCTGCGCAAATGCCCTTCGGCCCGCTTGAGACGTTTGGCCACGGCGTCGTGATGATGATGAGGATCGGGTTTGTTCATGCGTGGATCATATCCCCCCGGGGGGGATAATGCGGAAGAAACCACGAAGCCGATCGGGGGAAATCGAAAAAAAACTGTCGTAGCGATCTCCGCATGATTGCAGCGATCACGACGATTTCTTGTTCTGGATGGACTCCCCGCTTACATCTTCCGTGCTTGGCTGTTCCTGGCAGCCGCCGAGATGGCAGGCATCCACGCTAGACCCAGGAAAAACATAGAATCGTGGCGAGTTCCGAGATTTTTTCGAATCAGGGGGTAGGGATGACGCCGGATGCCAAGGCTCTTATCGGGAAGTTGCATGATCTTTGGAATACCGGAGACCTGTCGCGTATTCCCGAAATTGCCCACGCCTGCCTCTGATGGTGACGGCAGCAGATCATCGCGGCGTCCAGTCCGCATCAAGGAGTCTATGAATGACGGAGCTGGCCTACGCCTATCTTGCCCCCTCCGAGTTCGCCCAGCGCCAGGGCCAGGCCGACCTGAGCCTGGCCACCAGCGGCGGCGTTGCGCCGTCGGGCGCGGTGGCGCATCCCTTCTTCTTTTCCGGATTCGTGGCGCAGCCTGCCGTGGTGGCGCAAGCGCTGCTGATGCTGGCGCGGGTGGCGCGCACGCGGTTCTATGTGCCGCCGAATACGCTGGCGGCGGTGCTGCGGGCGGCGGATCCGGTCGTGACGTCCACGCCCGAGGGCCTGCGCTTCGAGTCGTTCAGCGTGTGCTGCGGCGTGTATGCGCGCCTGGACGTGGACGCGGCGGCGCTGGACGCCACGCATTTTGCGCCGGGCGTCACCAATGTGGACGTGAATCCGCCGCTGCGCCAGGCGCTGGCGGGGCTGCGCGCGTCGGAGCCCTTGCATCTGAACGTGGGCAGCGATGCGCTGCGGGTGGCGACGCAAGCGGGCGAGATCGTCGAAGAGAAAGTGCCGCTGCCCACGCGCTGGCTCAAGGGATTTGCCGAGACGCAGATGCTGTCGGCGGGCATGGCGTGCCGCCATGAACTGACGGGAGCGGCCCTGCGCCAGTTCGTGCAGGCCTTGCCGCGATCGTCGGCGACCAAGACCGTGATGTGGGCGACCCAGGCCGCCCGTACGCTGCGGCTGGCCACGCAGGCGACGCCCGGCGCGGTCTGCGTGGCGGGACCGGAGCGGCTGCGTGTGTTGGAACCCCTGTTGCGCCATGCCACCGCGCTGCGCGCCTATGGCGCGGATACCGCGGCGGGCGCGCTGCCGCAGGCCAGCGCCTGGGTGCTGGAGCTGCCTGGCGCGCGGGTCACGCTGGGCCTCAGCCCGGAAAAGGCGCGAGGCTTCTCGGGCGAGGGGGCGGTGCTGCACCTGGTCGCGGGCGGCGATGCGAATGAGGATGCGGCGTTCGTCTCCACACTGCTGGCCTTCGAGCCGCGCATCGACATTGCGCGGCTGGCCGAAAGGGCCCTGTTGCCGGAGCAGCAGATCCTGTCCGCCCTGAGCGTGCTGGCATCGTCAGGCCAGGTGGGCTTCGACCTGGCCGCGGGCGCGTACTTCCATCGTCCGCTGCCGGTGCAGGCGGGGCTGCTAGACACGCTGCATCCGCGGCTGGCCGAGGCGCGCAAGCTGGTGGCCGGCGGCGGCGTGCGGCTGGAAGGCGAGGGGCAGTACTCGGTGCAGTCGGCGCAGCAGCGCTACCGGGTCGCGCTGGGCGCCGAGCCCGCGCAGGACCGCTGCACCTGCCCCTGGCACGCCAAGTACCAGGGCACGCGCGGGCCTTGCAAGCACACGCTGGCCGTGCGCATCTCCCTTGATCCACTCAATGCGCCTGGAGCCGACGCATGACTTTGAGCCTTACCGAACGCCGCGCGGCGCTGCGCGAGGCCGCCAGCGGCGGCGACGTGGCGGATATCGCACCCTTTGCACGCGCGCTGGAAGGCGCCAGCGAGGAAGACCGGGCGACACTGGCCAAGGCCCTGCCGCCATCGCGCCTGTTCAGCGCGGAGGGGCCAACGCCGCGGGCGTGCTTCGTGTTGGCGGCGCTGGGCAAGCCCAAGCTCGCGGCGGATACGCTGGCGCCGGCGGACATGGAGCGCAAGCGCGAGTATGGCGCGCGTCATGGCGAGATGACGCCGGCCGTCGTCGACGCGGCGGCTGGAAGGGACGCGCCGTGGCGCGCCGCGTTCGTCGAGCTGCTGGCGGAACAGCACTGGTGGGCCGAGCATCTGGCGTGGCCGGTGTGCCACGCGCTGGTCCGGCTGGACGGCGACGCGCCTTTGTCCGTGGCCTATCTGCGCTGCTTCGTGCAGCAGGTCAGCGCCATCGGCGCGGACGGACAGTTGGACGCGGACCACGGCAGGCTCATGGCCGCGCATCTGCAGGCGCACCCCGACTGGGTCGAACGCGAGTTCTGGGCCCTGTTCCGCGTCGAGGGCATGGGCGCCGATTACCACCTCATCGAGCGCATCGGGCCGGCATGGGACGCCGCCGTCCTGACGCTTTGCCAGGACAGCCACGCGTTCCGCGACCGCCTGCTCGCCGAGTCGCGGGAGGCCCTGCTGCGCGATTTCTCCGCCAAGACCATTGCCTGGTACTTGCGCATGCATCGTCTGGCCGATCCGGCCGCGCATGAGGTCGCGGCCGGGCAACACACGTATTTCGCCGTGCTCGGCACGGCGCCCAGCACGGCGGTCGGCTTGGCCCAGGACATGCTGAAGCGTGCCGTGGGCCAGTTGGACGTAGACGCGATGATCGAGGCCGGGGCAGCCGTCCTGACGCGTTCGGAGAAGAAACTCGTCAAGGCCCAGCTCGGGTTGCTTGCCGCGCTCAAGACCGATGCCGGCCAGCGGGAGCGCATCTCGCGGATCGTCGGCGACGCGCTGGAAGGCATGTCCTTGGACCTCGTCCCGCTGGCGCGCAAGCTGATGGTTGATTCCGACGAGACGCAGGCGACCGATGCGGGCGGCGAGGCGCGCGCGAAGGCTGACGGCGAGGTCCGGACGATCAAGATGCCCGGGCCGCGCCGCGAGCCGCTGCCGGATCTTTCCGACCAGGCGCCCGCCATAGTCGGCGACGAGGAACTGCATGCCTTGATCGGAGCGCAGCTGGAAGGCTCCGGGCACGGCGCCGACTTGCCGCGCATCTTCGATTACCTGGCCAGCCGTCCGCGGATGCCGATGCCGGAGGCGCTGCAACACCGCGCCGCCGAGATCATCGAGTCGGTGTGGGATGAACGCAATGCCTCGCCGCGACGCCTGCTGGCCGCCGCGCTGCTGGGCAGGGACGACGTCGGTTTCCAGGGCTATGCCCGCTATGTCGTTGCCCGCGCGGACAAGCCGGATCCCGTGGGCGTGGCGTTGCAGGAGCAGACGTACACCAGCAGCAGCTACGACGCGGAGACAGGGGGCTGGAAGGTCCATGAGACCTGGACCTCGCGTTCGGGCTACCAATACCTGCCGACGCGTGCGCCGCTGGCCCTGCTGGCCGGCGCTTTCCGCGACCTGCGGTCGAGCCGGGCGCAGGGCCAGCCGTTCAGTCCGCCGGCGCCCGTGCCCGGGCAGCGCTTCGTCTGGGAGCGAGTGCTGGCCGAGCCGGGCGAGGGCACGTTCTCGCGCGACCTGGCCGTGTTGGGAGAGGGCCCCAAGCCGTTCTGGATGGCGACAGACGCCGGCGGCGCGGTGGGCGCATCCATCCCGCCCACCCTGGACGTCGCCGGCGTGCCTGCCGAATTCACGTTCCGCGCCCAGGAGGCGCGGGAGCTGGATTGCTACGACCAGGTCGTGCAATGGACCGCCTGGCTGCTGCGGTCCAACCCCGACACGCTGGCCGCCCATTTCCATCCAATGCTGTGCGCGGCGGTGCAGGTGATCAACGTGCGCGGCCTGGGGCCGCTGCTGGCGGCGCTGGGCGCGTCACGACTGGCGCCGGGCGGGCCCGTCTACTCGGCCTTGGCGCTGGCCGCATCGGCGAAGATGACCGAGCAGCGCGCGCAGGCGGCGGAGGCGATCGCGCGGCTGGCCGACTCCGGCCTGCTCGATCCCGCGCCGTTCGCCGCGCAGATCGCGGCGCATCTGGCGCAAGGTTACGCCTTGGCCGGGCGGCTGGCGCAGACACTGGCCGACGCCGCGTCGATCAGCGCGCTTGCCGGTTGCCGCGCGCTCCAGACGCTGGAAGCGCTGCTGCCGCAGCTGTTCGATGCGGAAGGCAAGCCGCTGGCCCAGGCCGGCAAGCTCATCGAACTGGCCGCGCGCCTGTCCAACGACTACGGCATGCCGATAGCGTTGCCGGCCACGCTGGCGGCGCGGCGCAAGGGCGCGTCCGTGCTGGCGGTGACCTTGCGCAGCCTGGAAGCCGTGGTGCCTCGCGCGACGCCCTTGGCCGAAACCGCCGCTGCCGCCGCGCAGCGGACTCATGAGGAATAGCCGCTCGCATGACTACCTACGCAAATCTTTGGAACTACTACAGCGATACGGCGCGGCTGATCGAGGAAGGCGCGGACTTGCGCGCGCTGTACGACGCCATGCTGGGCGTGCAATCGGAAGACATGCGCGTGGTGGATGCCTCGCCCAAGCGGCTGCGCGAGATGGCGCAAGGCTGGTCCCAGCGCCCGAATTTCGTGCCGATCCGCCTGAACGAGCTGTTCAACGGGCTCCAGGTCGAGCACACGGATGACTACGTGCTGGCCCTGGTCGGCGGGCTGGGCGGGCGGCGCGAACAGGAAGTGCGCCTGTTCATGCTGCGCCACGACCACGCGCTGCGCGACAAAGTGTTCTGGCGGGTCTTCGAGGTGGAAGGCGGCGGCGAGATCTCGCTGGCCAACATCGACAAGTTCTCGCGCGAGGAATTCAACTGGCACAACACGGTCGTGCTGCTGGCCAACGACGGCACGCTGGACCGGCGCCGCGTGCTGCGCGGCTGCCTGGAGGCGCTCAACCGGGATTTCTCCGCCTATCGCGCCGGCTGGTTCTCGCGCGTGTATGCGACGCTGGCCCCCACGCCCGAGGAGGCGGCGGCCGACCAGCGGCTGTTGCGCCTGAGCCTGGGATCGCCGATCACGGCCACCGTGTCGCTGGCCGTGAAGCAATTGGAGACGCTGCACAAGCACGGCCTGCTCGACGCCGCGCCTTTCGTGGACGCCTGCGGCGGCGCATTCTCCGGGCCCAAGGCCGCGGCGCTGTCGGTGTTGCGCATCCTGGAGGCGCTGGGCGCGCAGGCCAGGGTGGAGCCCGAAGCCCTGGCGCAGGCGTTGGCCCTGGGCCTGGGGCATCCGCATGCCGACGTGCAGCGGGCGGCGGTGAAGGCGCTGGCGAAGCTGGGCCGGGAGGACCTGGCGCAGCAACAGCGCGACGCGCTGGCGCCGGCGGTGGCCGTCCTGCTGCCGGCCGACGCGGCCGCCGTGGGCGCGGCTGAGGAAGGCCACGCGGAAGGATCCAATGCCCAAAGTGCGTCGGGCATGCCTTCCGGCTTGCCGCCGCCTGGACCGCTGCGGCCCTGGACTGACGATGACGCCCAGGAACGCTATGCCGCGCTGCTGGAAGCGCCCGGCGATGCCCTGGAATTCGAGCTGGCGCTGGCGTGGCTGGCGACGTCAGGTCAGGTGGCCGCCACGATCGCGCCCTTGGCAAAGCGGGCGAGCCGCCTGGTCGAACGAGACGAACAGCACTACGCGGCGGCGCTGCTGCTGGCGGCCCACGATCCCGAGGGCGCGTTCCTGCCGCAGAAGTACTGGCAGAAAACCAAGAGCCGGCTGGTCGATGGCGCATGGGTGCAGGAAAACGTGGGCGAACCGCAGGCGCTGCCGAGCGCCGAGGCATCCACCATGCTGCCCAGCTTCATCACCCGGCTGCGCGAGGTGGCCGGGATCGTGCAGGGCAGGGCGGCACGCCGTCCGCTGCTCGCCACGCCCACCGACACGCAGGGCTGGGTCGATGCCGATGTCCTGCTGGCCCGTTTCGAGGCGGGCAGGGAGAGCGGCGCGCCATTACCGGTGGATCTGACCCAGGCCTTGCTGCGCGTACCTCCCGAGCAGCGCGCGCGAGTAGTCGAGGCTACCGGCGGCGCATGGCCGCAGATCACCGACACCCTGCGGATCGAGTGGCGCAGCCGCGGATCGGACACCTTGAAGGCCGACGGTTCGCCGCAATGGGTGTGGTGGAGTCCGGAGGTCCAGGCCGCGCCGGACGAAGCGCCTTCGGCCACGCAGCCGGCGCTGATTCCGTCGGGCTCGCCGCGATACAACGACAGCGTCGACGCCCATGCGCTGGTGTGCGCCGAACTGGGCCTGGCCCATCCGGCGTCGACCTTGCCGCTGGCCGCGGCCAACATGGTGATCATGAACGTTGCGGCGGGCGACGATGCCGAGCATCGCGCGGCCGCCATCCTGCGCGTCCTTGCCGTGCATCCGGGCGCCTGGCATTCGGAAACGGTCCAGCTGCTGGCCCTGGGCATGGCGGCCAAGCAGGCCGAGGTGCGCGCGCAGGCGGTGGAAGCGTTTGCCGCCGCGGTACCGGGCCGTATCGACGCGATGGCCGCGGCGCAAGCCTACGCCGCCTGCGCGCCGGCCGTCGTCCTGACCCGCTGGGCGCAATCCTTCGCCGATGCGGCGACGCTGGCGCCCGCCGCCGTCATTGCCGTGCTGGGCGGCCTGTTGCCGCGCCTGGACTACAAGGCGCGCGGCATAGGATCGCTGCTCGCGGTGCTGCTGGACGAGTCGCTGCGCCATGCGCAGCCGGTCGCGGCCGCGGACCTGCGCGGCTGGCTGGCGGGCTTCACTGGCGCGTCCGCCGCCGC
This sequence comes from Achromobacter anxifer, assembly GCF_903652925.1. Classification (GTDB taxonomy): domain Bacteria; phylum Pseudomonadota; class Gammaproteobacteria; order Burkholderiales; family Burkholderiaceae_B; genus Achromobacter; species Achromobacter anxifer. The sequence continues at coordinate 907,308 of NZ_CAHLAR010000001.1, forward strand.
CAAGGCCGCCAAGGCGCTGTTGGCGCTGGGGAAGCCCTAGCGCGTCCGTTCGCGTCCGCCGGGCCGCCGCAATCAGGGATATAGTGGTGCGCCTTCAAGCTTGCCGCCTTTGCGGCGAGCCAGATTTTTTTCTTAGCTTCAGGGTGCTTGCATGACCATGACCGCCGAACAGTTTCACGCACGTATTTGGGAAATCCTGGATCCCGTGGACGGCGATCATTTCGAGGTGGTGGCCGCGCCCGCGCCCGACGCGCAAGCGATCGCCGCCTTGGAGGCCGCTGTCGGCTTTCCGCTGCCGGCGGCGTTTGCGGCCTTCTGCCAACGCACCAACGGCCTGTGCGTGATGGCGCGCGAGGAAGCTTGGCCGCATGCGAAGGAGTTCGAGGTCGGTCCCGCCTGGACCTTCTGGCGCGGCCTGGTGCTGCTGGGCATCGACGCGCCCGAGTTGCCCGAATGGGCCAGCATCTCGGCGCAGCAGCGCCAGCTCGCCGAGGCCGGCTTGCCCGGCATCCTGCCCGTGATGAAGATCGTCGGCGATGGCAGCCGGATCTGGGGCCTGGATCAGGCGGGGACGGTCGTGGTGATCGATGACCTGACCGACCCTGAGACGCTGGGCGGCGACCTCACCGACCTCTACGCCGAACAGATCGCCGAACTGATGCAGCGCCAGCAGGACATGGCGCAGCGCTTGGCTGAACGCGCGACGCGCAAGAAGGGCAAGCTGCCGGGATAAGGCACCCGAGGGCAGTTATCATCGCGGCACGGCATGATGATGGAGATGGCGGTACGAGCATGAGCGCAACCCTGCAAGTCACGGAAGAACCGCTGTCCGACGAGGACCTCCAGCTGCTGCGCCGCAGCCGCGGCGGCAGATCGCTGACGGTCGTGTTCGCCGGCCTGATGTTCCTGCTGCTGGTGAGCAGCGTGGTCCTGTTGGTGGTTGTGATCGTGTACGACCGCAGCTTGCTCCGTGGCGGCGACGGCGTGGTGATCGTGGCGTGCACGATGGGGATGGCCGCCTTCGCGGTCTTTCTTGGGCGAAAGTTGCTGCGTGTGCCGCAAGCCTGGCGCCGTTTCAACCGGGTGTTGAAGGGGCGCGTGTCCAAGCAGATCGTTTCCGGCCACCTGACCGGCTTCGGTCTGGCCGAAGGCCGCGGCATCAGCTACGTCTTCGGCGAGCAGCGCGTGGACGTGGCCCTGCCGTTCTGGAACGAGATCAACAGAGACACCCGGGACGGCTTCCGACCGCTGACGGCCATGGCGCTGACGGACCTGCCCGTGCGCCTGCATCTGCTGACGCTGCAGCCCGACGGGCCGCCCGCGCTGTTGCGGGCCGAATACCCGATGAGCGCGGAGGTCTGGAATTCGGTCGAGGAAATCAGCGATGCCGACCGCGACGCCGTGCGCAAGGAGGAGCTGAGCTTGCGCAAGTTCTTCTATATGGTCGCCCTGGTGCCGCTGGTCGGCAGCCTGTTCCTGGGGCCCCTGATCCTGCTGGCCGCATTCCTGGCCCTCATGGGACTCGTGCTGGGCATGCGCAGCCCCCGGCTGAAGCGCGCCCGCTACAAGCGCGGGGTGCGCGGCGTGGTCGAGGAGGCCGTGACCTACCGGGTGCGCACCACCAATTCAAACGTTTCCACGCTGGTCCAAAACTATCGCATCGGGGGCGTGATGCATCGGGTCGAGCACTTCGGCGAGGTCGCCACGCCGGGCCAGCGCGTCGCGTTCGAGTATCTGGACGCGAAGGGCATCATGGGGCCCAGCCCCTTGTCCTTCCAGATCGAAGACCAGCCGGTCATGATGCTATGAGCGTGCCTTGCGCGACTATCGCGGCTTACCTTTGAAACACACATGAAAAACACATTGATGGCCACGCACTTGCGCCTGGTCGGCATGGCGGCGCTCTGGGGCGCGTCGTGGTCCTGGGGCAAGGTCGTCACCCAGACCATGGCCCCGCTGGCCGCGGCCAGCCTGCGATTCCTGTTTGCCAGTGTGGTGCTGGTCCTGTGGATGCATCGCGCTTCGGCGCTGCGGGGCCTTAGGTCCCTGACGCGCAATCAATGGCTCGGCCTGGCCGCCGCCGCGCTGGCGGGCGTCTTCGGCTACGCCAGCTTCTTCATGCTGAGCCTGCAGCTGGTGCCGGCCGGCAAGGCCGCGATCGTGGTGACGCTGAACCCGGGCGCGACCCTGCTACTGGCGGCGATCCTGTTTCGCGAACACCTCAATGGCGCCATCCTGGTCGGCATGGTTCTGTCGGCCATCGGCGCCTATATTGCCATCGGCGGCGGATCGCAGGCCGCTTCGGGCCTCGGCGTGGGCCTCGGCGAATTGCTGCTGCTCGGCTGCGTGGCCTGCTGGGTGGCCTACACCCTGATCGGCCGGCTGGTGCTCAGGGGCGTGGATGCGCTGACCACCACCACGGTCACCACCGTGATCGGCGCGCTGATGTTGCTGCTCACCAGCCTGATCGTGGAAGGCCTCCCTGCCTGGCAGAAGCTGGGACAGGCCCCGGCCAGCGCCTGGGGCAGCCTGCTGGCCTTGGCCTTCGGAGCCACCGCGGTCGCGTACGCCTGGTACTTCGAAGGCGTGAAAGCGCTGGGCGCCGGCGCGGCCTCGGGCTACATCACGCTGGTGCCCGTCTTCGGCGTGCTGTTCTCCAGCCTCTGGCTGGGCGAAGCCACGCCCGCCAACCTGTTCATCGGCGCCGCCCTCGCGATCTCGGGTATGGCGATCATGCACGGCGGCCGGCGTCGGGCCGAGGCGCGGCAGCGCCGATAGCCCGCCGCGCCACGTCCCTCACGACCGCACTACACTTTCATCGTCCCTTCGAGGAGGCCCACATGACTCCGCAGCTGCAACGCATCTTGGATCATCTTGCCGCCCACGGCTGGACTGTGTTGCGGAGCGCGCCCGGCATGACGCCGGAGACCGCGTGGCCGGACGACGCGCCCGGCTATGGCGCTTTCCTGGCGACCTTCACCGAATTGCACAACGCGGACCAGACGCGCTGGTTCCTCAGCGCGGCGGATCATGCCGGCGCCACAGACAGCGCCTTCCCCTGGCACGCCCTGCGCGACATCAGCCTGGAAGCGGCGCTGGACGACGCCGGCCGGCAAGCGGTCCTGGACTTCTGGCAACGCCACATCCCGATCTACATGAGCGTGGCCGACGCCTACGAGTTTCTGGCGATAGACCGTGAATCGGGCCGCATCGTGCATGGCATCGAACCGGAATTCGAGGAGACCAGCGAGGTCGCCGCGGGCCTGGGAGCCCTGTTCGAAGACATGATGGCGGGCCGTGGCGCGGCGGCGCTGCTGGCTTGATGCATACCCCCATGCAGCTCTGCACCCACGACGACATGCCGGCCCGGGAAACCTGGCTGGACTGTGCAACCGCCGACGGCGGCCGGCTGCGGGTGGTGCTGCTTGCAGCGGATCCACAGGCAGCGGCGCCCTTGCTGGCGCGGGCCCGCTCGATCGCTCATGCCCTGGCCATGCACCGCGACGCGGCGCTGCGTTTCCTCTGGGACGCGGGGCGCGACAGCGGTGACCCCGAAGATCCCCCCGCGACGTTCCTGGAGAACTTCACGCCATCGGACCTGATCGTCGCGAGCGACAGGGGCTATGTGCTGCATCTGGCGCCGCGCGACGCGACCTGGTTCATGGAAGGCTATTGGCCGTCCGTGCGCTTTGCGGCGGACGACCAGCCTGCGGACTGGGTCTGCGAATCCTGATCCGAGATTACAGGCTACCGCGCAGCAGCCAGGAACTCTTCGATCAACCCGACCGTAGCCTTGGGGCTCTCTTCCATCAACCAGTGCCCGGCCCCCGGCACGACTTCTCCGCGCACATTGGTCGCGGCATTGCGCATGACGACCGCCATGTTGTCGCCGAAGGACTTCTCTCCGCCGATGGCGAGGACGGGCATGGCAAGCTTGGTCTTGGAGAATGCGATGTTGTCGGCGACATCGTTCTTGGCGATGGTGTTGAACTGCGCGAAGGCCGCGCGCATCGCGCCCGGCTGGGAATAGAGTTTGGCGTAGTGGCGTCGTGTGGCCTCGTCGATTTTCGAAGGCGTGCCCGCGAATTCGTTCCAGAAACGGTCGAGATAGATGCGCTCCCTGCCGGCGACAAGCCGTTCAAAATCGGGGCCGCCGGCGTTGAAGTGCCATAGCGCCGGCCACAGAATGATCTCGTTCCACGGTGCGATGCCGGGCACGGGCGCGTCCATCACCACGAGCTTGTCGACCTTGTCGGGGTAGCTCGCCGCATAGGCATAGGCCACCATCGTGCCGATGTCATGGCCGACGACGGCGGTCTTGTCTTGCTTCAACGCTGTCACGACCGCGCGTATGTCGGCAGCTTGCGACTTCTTGTCGTAGCCACTGGCGGGCTTGGACGATTTACCCATGCCGCGCAGGTCCGGCACGATCACCAGGTGCGACTTGGCGAGCTCCTTCGCGAGCGGCGCCCACATGTCGCCCGTGTCGCCGAACCCGTGGATGAGCACCACGGCGGGGCCGGTCCCCGCGGAGCGCACGAAAATGCGTGCGCCGTCCGCCATGGTGACGGTCTGGTTCTTGAAGGTGCCTGGAAATGCAGGTTGTGCCGTGCCATTAGCCATGCACAGCACGCCAGCCAACAGCGCCAATACCATTGCGAAGTGACTTTTCATGTCAGCACTCCTATATCGGGGATAGGAACCGCGCAAGATATTGTGAGGCTTTGTCGCGCTCGCCGGTGAAGATTTTCGGTTTCAGCCGATTGGCCGAGATCTGCTTCCTCGTCCCCGAGGGAGCTGGTTGTCGCGTTGCGGGCGAGAAATTGGTCCAACTACAATCCGGCTGTCCAGACGCTGAAAAATCGCAGTCTGACACCTCTTCTACTCAGTCTGACACCTCTTCTACTCAGCAAGGTGCCGCCGCTTTGTTTCTCTATTACCGGATCAGCTTCGTCTTGAGCGTATTGGCGCTCGCCGCCTGGACGTTCGGCGTTGCGGCCTATGAGGCGCCGCGCGCTGGCGACGGGTACGGCCCTGATCCCCTTGGTGTTCTGCTTTATTTGGCGATATGGCCCGTGGGCCTTCTGCTGGCGCATTCGGGCCTGCTGGCCTGCCTCGTGCGCGCCAGGCAACCCGCGACGATTCTGCAAGGCCGGCAGGGAATCCCCATCCATCTCGCGCTCGGAGCGGGATTCCTCGCCTACGCCCTGTACCAGTTCTATCCGGGCTGAGCTTCCGCTCAGCGCACCGCGAACCAGTCGCCCTGCAGGCTGCCGTTCATGCCGCAGAAGGGCGGGCCGAAGCCGTCCCCCTTCACGCCGGCGGGCGGCACTTCGCGGGCCACCAGTACGGCGCCCCGGCGCGTCAGCGAGAGGATCCATGGCGGACCGTCCTGGTAGGTGACCTGCAGGCTGTCGCCGGAGACAACCGCCTTGCCGCTCATATCGCAGACCCAGCGGCCGTTGTAGGGCTGGGCCGAGTTGGCTGCCACGGATAGTTGGCCATCGGCGGCTTGAGTGATCTCGATTTCGCCTTCGACGTTCTTCCACCTGCCGACGAAGCCGGCAGGCGGCTGCGGATTGATGGACTTCAGGAAATCCAGGCGGTAGCGCATGCCCTGGCCGATCTCCTTGGCCGGCGTGCTGCCCTGGTAGGGTTCGGCATAGACCTGGTCGCGAACGCTCAGGAAGTACTTTTGATCGTCGGTCAGCGATTTGGCCGCGTCAGTGTCGAGTTTGCTGCGCAGGTCCTTGTATTGCTGCGCGATGGCCGCATCCTGGCTGGCCAGCCCCGGGTTGGCGCATATGGCCTTTTCCACTGGCGTGGCGGCCTTGGCGCAGTTGAAGGAAGGGGCGGCGACAGCGCTGCCTGCCATGGTCAGCGATGCCGCAAAGACCAGATGACGGATCATGGAGTGAAGCCCTTCAGGCTGTGAATGGGAAAGGCGTCAGTCTGCCACTTTTTTACTGACAATTCTTTTACGGTCAATCAGGCAGCGCGATGGCACACCGCTTCGACGTTGTAGCCGTCGGGGTCCAGGACGAAGGCGCCATAGTAGTTCGCGTGATACTGCGGGCGCAGCCCCGGGCCGCCGTTGTCGCGGCCGCCGGCTGCCAGCGCCGCGCGGTGGAAGGCGTCGACCTCGGCGCGGCTGCGGGCGCGAAACGCCACATGCACGCGCGGCGTGCTGGGCGTGCCCTGGTGGATCCAGAATTCGCTGCCCGGGTCGCCGGCGTCATCGGGTTCGCTTGACCCGAAGCCCACGCCGGTGGCCAGCTCCTTGCGGGGAACGCATCCCACGGCCGCGAGCGCGCTCAGGTAGAACGTCCGGCTGCGCTTGAAGTCGCTCACGTGAATTTCGATATGGTCCAACATGCCGTGCTCCTCGGAATGGCGGCCGCAACGGGCCGGACAGACCAGCATAGGCCAGCAGGGCGGGGCAGGAGGCTTCGATTTGCAACGCCGGGCCAGGCGCCGCGTCCGGCGGATTCAGGCGCAGGCGCGTCGAAGCTCAATGCACGATCTGCTGCAGGAAGGCGATAGCCCGTTCGTGCTGCGGCCGCGTGAAGAATTCCTCGGGCGTATTGATCTCCACGATCTGCCCCGCATCCATGAACACAACGCGATCCGCGACCTTGCGGGCGAAACCCATTTCATGAGTGACGCACAGCATGGTCATGCCGTCCTGCGCCAGGGATGTCATGGTGTCCAGCACTTCCTTGACCATCTCGGGATCGAGCGCGGAGGTCGGCTCGTCGAACAGCATGATCTTCGGCGCCATGCACAAGGAGCGGGCGATGGCGACCCGCTGTTGCTGTCCGCCCGACAACTGCCCCGGATACTTGCCGGCCTGATCGGGGATGCGGACGCGCGACAGATAGTGCATCGCGACGTCTTTCGCCTCGGCCTGGGACTTCCTCTTTACCCACATGGGCGCCAGCATGCAGTTTTCCAGCACGGTAAGGTGAGGGAACAGGTTGAAGTGCTGGAACACCATGCCGACTTCCATGCGTATCTCGTTCAAGCGTTCGAGGTTGTCGTCCGCCTCGGATCCGCCGATCCGGATCTCGCCTTCCTGGTGGCGTTCAAGCTGGTTGATGCAGCGGATCATGGTCGATTTGCCGGAGCCGGACGGCCCGCACACGACGATCTTCTCGCCCTTGGCAACTGTGAGATCCACGTCGCGCAGCACATGGAAGTTGCCGTACCACTTCGACACCTTGCGCATTTCCACAGCGGGGTGGCGCTCGAAGTCGATGGCGGATGGCCGGTCCTTGGTAAACAGCTTGCGTAGGTCCATGTTTTCTACCTCTTTTCCGAGCGCGCCAGGGCCCGCTCTACGGAACGTGAATAGCGCGACATCGAATAGCAACACGCGCAGTAAAAGAACGCGAGGAACGCGTAGCCGGTGTAGCGCGTGACCGGCGTCGCCCAGGCTGGGTCGTTGATCGCCACTTCCACCACCTTGAGCAGATCCAGGATGCCGACCATGGCGACCAGGGTCGTGTCCTTGAACAGGCCGATGAAGGTATTGACGATGCCGGGAACGACGATGCGCAAGGCTTGTGGCAGCACGATGAGAAAGGTGGTCTGCCAGTAGCCGAGCCCGAGCGATTGCGCGCCCTCGAATTGGCCCTTGGGCAGGGCCTGCAGGCCGCCCCGCACCACCTCGGCCATGTAGGCCGACGCGAACAGCGTGACCCCGACCAGCGGCCGCAATAGCCGATCCGGGCGCAGCCCTTCAGGCAGGAACAGCGGCAGCATGGTGTTGAACATGAAGAGCACGGTGATCAGCGGCACGCCCCGGCCCAGTTCGATGGCGAGGGTGCAGACCAGCTTGACGAAGGGCAGTTCCGATCTGCGTCCCAGCGCCAGCGCGATCCCGATGGGCAGGGAGAACACGATGCCCACCAGCGACACCACCAGGGTCACGAGGACACCGCCCCACAGGTCGGTGGAGACCTGCGCCAGGCCCAGGGTTTCGGCCCCGGCCAGCAGGCAATACGAGACCACGGGCAGGACGGCGAAGAAATAGACGGCCCCAATGCGCTTGGCGGGAATGCGCCTGGACAGCAGCCACACCATCCCGACCGCGGCGAGCGCGAAGAACAGCAGGACGCGCCACCTTTCCTGCGGCGGGTAGCCGCCGAACACGAAGTAGCCGAGCTTGGCATTGATGAAGGGCCAGCATGCGCCGTAGCGTCCGTTGGCAATGGACGCCTGGCAGGCCTGGACGGAGCCGCCGGACCAGGTCGCGTCCAGCACCAGGAAGTCCAGCAGCCCGCGCAGAACCCGGTAGAGAATTGCCGCGCAAACCAGGGTGAGCGCGAAGGTCTTGGGGGATTCGAAGACGTGCTGCCTTAGCCAGGCGTACACCGTTCCGGCCCGGTGCGGAGGGAGGCGTCCCGGCAAGGCGCGTTCCTGCACGAACGCCGCGTTCTTCAGCGTTGAATTATCCATAGCGCCACCACTATCGTTCAATCAACCGTACGCGCCGGTTGTATATGCCCATGAAGACTGACGTGACCAGGCTGATCGCGAGATAGACCGCCATCGTGATGCTGACGATCTCCACCGCGCGGCCGGTCTGGTTCAGCACGGTGCCCATGAAGACCTGCACCAGGTCCGGATAGGCGATGGCCACCGCCAGCGACGAATTCTTCGTCAGATTGAGGAACTGGCTGGTAAGCGGCGGAATGATGACCCGCAAGGCCTGAGGCGTGATCACCAGCGACTGCGTCTGCTTGGCCGACAGCCCGAGGGCGATGGCCGCTTCACGCTGTCCCGAGCCCACCGCGCTCACTCCCGCGCGCACGATCTCCGCAATGAATGCGGCCGTGTACGTGGACAGCGCGACCACCAGGGCCACCATTTCGGGATAGACCCGGAGGCCGCCGGACAGGCCGAACCCCCGGAACCTGGGCAAGTCGGCGGACGCCTCGGGGCCGGCAGCCCAGATGCCGCCGGCCAGGATCAGGATGAAAGCTGCCCATCCCATGGCCCGCGCCGGGTAGGCGCGTCCGCCGCGCAGGCGCTCGCGCGATGCCCAGCGGCGCACCAGGATGCAGCCCAGCGCCGCCAGCGCCAGCGCCAGCCAGATCGGCCAGGCCGGGCCGGCGAGCTTGATCATCGGCAGATACAGGCCGCGATTGTTCAGGAACACCCAGTCCGCAAGATTCAGCGACTCCTTGGCGGCCGGCAGCGTTACCAGCACCGCGGAATACCAGAAGAAAATCTGCAGCAGCAGCGGCAGGTTCCTGAGCGTTTCCACATACAGGCTGGCAGCCGCGGAGACCACGACGTTGGACGACAGCCTGGCGATGCCTATGACGAAGCCGATGGCCGTCGCCAGGACGATGCCGGTCACCGCGACCAGCAGCGTGTTCAATAGCCCGACCACGAAGGCGTCGGCATACGTCGAGGACGCGCCGCTGTACGGTATCAGCGACTGGTTGATGTCGAAGCCTGCGGTGTTGCCCAGAAAGCCGAAGCCGGATGCGATGTTCGCAGCCTTCAGATTGGCGACCGCATTGGACACGCCGGCATAGCCCAGCCATAGAAGGAGCGCCGCCAGCAGCACTTGCAGCAGCATCCCTCTGACTTTGCGGTCATGGATCCAGGACAGCAGCGGCCGGACGGGCCGGCCGTCCCGGAGCTTGGGAGCGAGGGTGGAGTCTTGCATGGGTCACGAATCCGTTTGCCAGGCCTCAGCGGAAAGGCGGGGTGTAGAACAGCCCGCCGTTCTGCCACGAGGCGTTGATCCCGCGCTCCAGCTTGAGCGGGCTTGCCGCGCCGAGGTTCCGGTCGAACAGTTCCGCATAGGAGCCGACCTGGGCCACGACCTGGTAGGCCCAGTCCGGGTTCAGTCCAAGCACCTTTCCTAGGGTGCCTTCCTTGCCCACGAAGCGCAGGATCTCCGGATTCGTCGTGGTCTTGGCGGTCTCCGCGATGTTCTTCGAGGTCAGGCCGAATTCCTCTGCCGCCTGCAAGGCGAAGATGGACCAGCGGACCACGCTGAACCATGCGTCATCGCCCTTGCGCACCGCAGCGCCCAGCGGTTCCTTCGACAGCCGGTCGGCCAGGATCACGTGTTCATCGGGGGCCTTCATCTTGCTGCGCAGCGCCGCCAGGATGCCGGCGTCGGCGCTCCAGGCATCGCAACGGCCGGATTCATAGGCGTTGGCGGCTTCCTGCACGGTGGCGAAGGTGATCACCTCGTTCTTCACCTTGTTTGCCCGGAAGAAATCGACCAGGTTGAGTTCGGTCGTGGACCCCTGGTTGGTGCAGATGGCTCCGCCGTCCAGCTCCTTGGCCTGGGAGATGGTGTTCTTCTTGACCAGCACGCCCTGGCCGTCGTAGTAGGTAATGCCTGCGTACAGCGCGCCCGCGCCTTCGCGCGACAGCGTCCAGGTCGTGGTGTTGAACAGCACGTCGACTTCGCCAGACTGCAACGCGGTGAAGCGCTGGGTCGGATTGAGGACGACGATCTTGTAGCGCTCCGAGTCGCCGAAGACGGCCGCCGCGATGGCGCGGCACACGTCGACTTCCAGGCCGTGGCGTTTGCCCGAGTCGTCGGGCATGGAGAACCCGGGAGACCCGGTGGTGGAGCTGCAAAGCAGATGTCCCCGCGCTTTCACGTCTTCCAGGGTGCCGGCGGTCGCTGCCGATGCCGTAAACGCTGCCGTGGCGGCAAGAATGGCGGTAAGGCTTTTTTTCACTTTTCGCTCCTGAGTCAGGCTTTGGGGAGACGCGCGCGAGCGATGGCAACAAAGAATCCCACGCCATAGGGAATCGCGTCGTCGTTGAAGTCGTATGCGGGGTTGTGCAGGGCGGCGCTCTGGCCGTTGCCGAGATTGACGTAGCAGCCGGGAATGCGCCTGAGCAGCTGGGCAAAGTCCTCGGAGCCGTTGCTGGGCGCGGCGGCCGAGTCCATGGCGTCGGCGCCGAACCGGGCCTTGATGATCTGGTCGACCGCGGCGGTGATCTGCGCGTCATTGATCGTAGGGATGAAGACGCGGCTGTAGTCGACCTCCGAGGTGCAGCCGTAGCCGGCCGCCACATGCTCGGCGACGCGCCGCATTTCCGCCTCGATCAGGGCGCTGGTCTCGGGCTTGAACGAGCGGCAGTCGCCGCTGATGACGACTTCCCCGGTGCTTACGTTGCGGGTGCCCGATGTCGTCATGTCGGTGCAGGAGACGATTGCGAACTCGCCGGGAGGCACGACGCGCGACACGATGGTCTGCAATGCCACGATGATGCCGGCCGCCGCCACCAGCGCATCGCGCCCCAGGTGCGGGCGGGCCGAATGCACGCCGCGGCCCGATACCCTGATCTCGAAGTTGTCCTCGGCGGACTTGAACACGCCGGCGCGCGTCTCGAATCTTCCGACGGGCACGCCGGGCGCGTTGTGCAGCGCATATCCCTCGCTGGCCGGAAACCGTTCCAGCAGGCCGTCGTCCAGCATGGCCAGCATGCCTTTGCCCCATTCCTCGGCGGGCTGGAAAACGAAGTGTATGGTGCCGTCGAAGTCCTGGCTCTGCGCCAGCGATTGCGCCGCGCCCAGCAGCATCGCGGTGTGGCCGTCATGGCCGCAAGCGTGCATGTAGCCGTCGTTTCTGGAAACGTGCGGGCGGTCCTCGGCCGGCGCCTCGGTGATGTGCAACGCGTCCATGTCGGCGCGCAGGATGATCGCCTTGGCGCTGCTGCCGCATTTGAGCGTGCCGACCACGCCGGTTCCGCCCACGCCTTCGGTGACGTCCATGCCATAGGCTCGCAGCAAGGCGGCTACGCGCTTGCTGGTCCGGCTCTCCTGGAAGCCGAATTCGGGGTTTGCATGGATGTCCTGGCGGATTGCGCGCAGTTCCTTGAATAGCGCATCGGGGCTGAATGAGGTTGCCACACGTCTCTCCATCGAGTCTGCTGTTCTCGTCGCGGCAAATCCGCCGCAGCCTTCCGGGGTTCATGCCTGCCAGATTTGCAGCGGCAAGGACCGTCAAGGCAGCCGAAATTCTAGAGAGAGGGCGGCGCGCAATTGATGCGTTGTTGCGAGGCCGGGCGCAATATCGTCCCGTTTTGGCATGCAGGAGGTTGAAAGTTGCGGGTTTACCCGAAAATGCCCGCCGCGCGATGGCAACAGGCGCGGGACAAACTTGCGCAGGAGCACATGAACTAGCGCATTTTTCCCGGACCCGCGGGCCTAGAATTTTTGGCGTGCCGATGTAAGTCGTTCAAAAATCCGCAACCATCATTCGAGAAACCCATGCTGCTTCTAAACACCCATCCCGACCGCAACAAACCGTTTGAAGAACTGGATCGGGAAGTCTTTGCGCCGTCAGCGGTGAACGAAGCCCTGCAGTACGCCCGGGCACGGCCGGGCTACGCGCCGACGCGCCTGGTGGAGCTGCCGGAGCTGGCGCGCAAGCATTGCGTCGCGGCTGTTCATGTCAAGGACGAGAGCACGCGCTTCGGCCTGGGAAGCTTCAAGGCCCTGGGCGGCGCCTATGCCGTGATACGGCTGGCGTTGGAGCAGGCGTCCGATGCGCTGGGCCGCATGGTCGCCATCGGCGAGCTGCAATCGGAGGCCGTGCGCGCCGTGGCGGCGCGCATGGTCGTGGCCTGCGCCACCGACGGCAATCACGGCAAATCGGTAGCGCAAGGCGCGGCGCTCATGGGAGCCCGGTCCGTCATCTTCGTGCATGCCGGCGTCAGCCAGGCCAGGATCGAAGCCATCGCCCAGTTCGGAGCCGAGATCGTCCGCGTCGACGGCAATTACGACGATTCGGTGGCAGAAGCCACCCGAACCGCGCAGGAAAAGGGCTGGACCATCGTATCGGATACGTCCTGGCCGGGCTACGAACGCATTCCGTCGCTGGTGATGCAGGGCTACACGACATTGCTGCTTGAAGCGGTGCAGGAATTGCCGCAAGCGCCCACCCATGTCTTCATCCAGGCGGGCGTGGGCGGCATCGCGGCGGCCACGGCGGCTTTCATGAGCCTGGCGTACGCGGCGGCTGGCACTGTGGCACCCAGATTCATCGTGGTCGATCCGAAGCGCGCTGCCTGCCTGCTGGAAAGCGCGCGCCAGGGCGAGCGGGTGCGGATCGAAGGGCAGGAGCCGACCATCATGGCCATGCTCGAATGCTACGAACCGTCCCTGGTGGCCTGGCGCATACTCACGCGCGCGGCGCATGCATTCATGACGGTCGATGAGCAGGACGCCGTGCATGCCATGCGCACCCTCGCGGCTCCCATTGGCGCTGACCGTCCCATCGTGGCGGGAGAAAGCGGCGGCGTGGGCCTGGCCGCGTTCCTGGTCGCCGCGCAGGACGCGGACATGCGTCGCTCCCTCGGCATTGACGACGCTTCACGCATATTCGTCATCAACACCGAAGGCGCCACCGACCCCGAGCAATATCAGCGGATCGTGGGCCGGTCGCCGGAAGCCGTGTTGGGCTGAGCAGGAGTCCATTCGCGGCACGCCTTGTCGGCAGGACTACATCGAGTGTCCTCGCCATTCCCCATGGGCCATGGGGGAAGTGGGCGCGCAATTTTGTACCGGAAAACCGGAATTCTTCGGGAATAGTTCGCGTCCTGACGCAATAAACTACTGCCAGCGGTCATGCCTGCCGCTGGCAGTCGTCGTTCGTGCCCGCCACGGCGATGGCCAGGATCCAGGGATCCGGATGCTTCACTGGCGATCCGGATGCCGGCACCAAGACCTGTTCGGGCAGCCTATTGCTATTGAGGACTATGGCTATCTCACTCGATGCCTACGATCGAAAGATCCTGGAACTGCTGCAGGAAGACAACCGGCTTTCGCAGCGCGAGCTGGCGGACTCCGTGAATCTCTCCGCTTCCGCCGTCAACCGCCGTATCGCAGCCCTGGAGGCAAACAAGGTCATCCGCGCCAGCGTCAGCGTGGTGGACCCGCAACTGGTCGGCCGGCCGATCACGCTGATGGTGGAAGTGAAAATCGAAAACGAACGCCTGGACCTGCTGGACGAGGTCACCAATCGATTCGTCCGGTGCCCCCAGGTGCAACAGGTCTATTACGTCACGGGCGACTTCGATTTTCTGCTGATCATGAACTGCAAGGACATGACGGAATACGAGCGGCTTACGCGGGAGCTGTTCTTCGCCGCGGGGAACGTCAAGAAGTTCCGGACGGTGGTGGCCATGAATGTCGCGAAGTCGACGCTCAAGGTGCCGATGTTTGAAAGTCCGGAGTAACGCCTCAGTTCCCGAAACGATCGACGGTCAACCCTTCCAGATCGATCTCCGGCTTGCGTCCGCACACGATATCCGCGACCACGCGCGATGTGCCGCAAGCCTGTGTCCAGCCGTTGGAGCCGTGCCCGCTGTTCAGAAACAGCCCGTCCCAACCCGAAGCCCCAAGTATCGGAGGCCCGTCCGGCGTCATGGGGCGCAGGCCGGCCCAGAAGGTGGCCTTTTCATAGTCGATGCCGTTGGGGAACATGTTCCGCACGGCGCGGACCAACACCGCCTTCTGCCTGGGTTTCAGCGACAGGTCATGGCCGACCAGCTCGGCCATGCCGGCGGCGCGGATTCTGTTTCCCAGCCGGGAGACCATGACCTTGTTGTGTTCGTCCATCACCGACATGTTGGGCGCGTGCTCGCCATCGGTCACCGGCATCGTGATGGAAAACCCCTTTAGCGGGTACACGGGCAGCCTGATGCCCAGCGCAGCGACCAGCGCCGGAGCCTGATTTCCCAGGGCCACCACGGTGGCGTCGGCCTTCAGAATGCCTGCGGAGGTCTCCGCGCCTACCACCCGGCCGCCTTCCCGCAACAGGCGCCTGACCTCGGTTCCGAAACGGAAGCGTACGCCAGCATTCGCGAGCCAGGCAGTCATTGTCTGGCAGAAGACATGGCTGTCGCCCGATGCGTCGGCCGGCAGGTGCAGCGCGCCTTCGATATTGATCGCGGCGTCGCGCAAGGCAGGCTCCACCGCCATCGCGCCCCGTCCGTCCAGGACGCTGTGGGCAATGCCGAACTCCTTCAGGGCGCTGGCGGCGATGTCGCCGTAGCGGCATTCCGCCTTGGTCTGGAACAGCTGCAGGACGCCGCCCGCGTGAAAGTCGAACGCGACGCCGGTCTCTCCCATCAGTTCCCGCAGGCAGGCCAGGCTGTAGTGGGCGACGCGCTGCATGCGCAGCTTGTTGACGCGGAATTGCGCCGCGTTGCACTGCTTGAGCCACTGGCGCGTCCAGCGCAGCCGCGCCGGTTCGGGCCAGAGCGAAAAGCGCACGGGGGCGTCGGCCTTCAATGCCATCTTCAACACTTTGACCGGCATGCCGGGCGCGGCCCAGGGGGCGGCGAAACTGGGGCACAGTCCGCCCGCATTGCCGAAGCTGGTCTCCATGGCCGCGCCAGGATGGCGTTCCACGACCTCGACGTCGTGGCCCTCGCGGGCCAGGTAGTAGGCAGTGGAGATTCCGACCACGCCGGCGCCCAGGACGAGGATCTTCATGGTTTTGTTTTCTCTATGAGGAATCCTGCAAGCGTAAGAGACCCAGGAGAGAAATTTATTTCCTTTTGCCGGCGTCACTCGCGAGAACAGGAAAGAACATTCACCTGTTGCATGTCCGATTCGGTCGCCTGGCCGCCCGCCTTGGGATCAGGCGGGGAGATGGCTTGCTCAGGACGCGGCGCGCTTTCGGCTTGCGGCCGGCTTGCGGGCCTTGAGGGGTTTGCAACGGTTGCCCCGCTCTTCGACGGATTTCGCCAGCACTTCCAGGCATAGCTTGTACAGCGACTGGACGTAGGGATTCGAGCGCAGGTACGCCGCTTCGCCAAAGTAGATGGGAATCTTCGGGGTATTGGTCAACGCTGCGCACTGGATGCGGTCGTCGGTTTCCTCGATGCACCAGGCGGGCAGCAAGGCGAAGCCCAGGCCTTCATCCACGCATCGCTTGGCGCTTGCGCTGGTGGAGGTCGAGACCACGACCCTGGGCTGTTCGTTGTCTACCGAGAGGTATTCCAGCGCCATGTTGCGCAGCATCTGTCCGGGCTCGTAGGTGATGAGCGGCCGCCCGAGAGCCCATTTGGGCACTGCGGCTTCGTTGGCGGGCAAGGGCCAGCCGGCAGGGCATACCAGCGCCGGCTGGTAGTGGCAGATCACCCGTTGCGACATGACGGTGTTGCCGAAGTAGCGTTCGCTCAGGCAGACGTCCAGCGTGCCGCTGTAGATCAGCTCCGGCAGCGAGACATCACGCTCGTAGCCCACGATTTCAACATTGGGGTGCAGTTGCCGGAATGCCGTCAGCACCGGCGCAAGCAGATAGAAAAAGATTGCCTGCGGCATGCCGATGCGAATGACCGGGCGCTCTTTGTCGATCATGCTGCCGAGCCGCGCCAGCATGGCATCGAATTCGGGTTCCAGCAGCCGGTAAAGACTGGTGCCGCGCGGCGTCAGGGAGATGGACTTGGCGCCGCGTTTCGCGACGACCAGCTTTTCGCCGACGCGCTGCTCCAGGCGCCGGATGTGATTGGCCACGGACTGGTAGGAAATATTCAGGCGCCGGGCGGCCGCCGAATAGGTGCCTTCCTGCGCCGCAAGGAAAAAGGTCTGCGTGAGAGTGAGATTGACCTCTTGCATGGCGTCCTCCAGTCCAGGGCCTACTTATAAATATGGTTATAAGTTTAAGCCTATGAATTGTATCGTTGCGACCGTATTCCGTACATAAAATGAGTGTCAGCCAAAAGTTAGGTGCAAGGTCAGGCAGCAGGTGGCAGCTCAGCGCTATGGACAAGAAAGATCGCAGCATTCTTGAATTGCTTCAGAAGGACGCACGCCTGTCGAACAACGACATCGCCGAACAGGTGCATCTCTCGCCGACGGCGTGCTGGAAGCGCATTCAACACATGCTGGAGTCGGGCCTGATCCGGCGCCAGGTGTGTCTGCTGGACAGCTGCAAGGCGGGACTCGGCGTCACGGTGTTCGTGTCGATAAAGACGGGCTGCCACGATTTGCAGTGGCTGAAGAAATTCTCGCTGGGCGTGAAGGACATGCCCGAGGTGGTGGAGTTCTATCGATTGAGCGGCGACACCGACTATCTGCTCAAGGTGGTGGCGCCGGACATCGCGGGATTCGACCTCGTCTACAAGAAACTCATCCAGGTGGCCGAGCTGTTCGACGTCAGTTCGAGCTTCGCCATGGAAGAGATCAAGTACACCACGGCGCTGCCGCTCGACTACCTTTGAGCCATGTCTGCACTGAAAAAATGCCTGGGACGCGCGGAGATAAATTTTCTCTTTTTCGGATATCCGGCTTGCCAGAATCGAAAAGTTTTCTCCAGGCGCGCTCCTAGACTACTCCAGAACATCAGCGGCGATTGACCGTGTTCAGACCGCCCATTCTTGGAGATAGAAAGTCATGAAGCAAGATACCCAATTGGTCAGCGCCGGAAGGCACCCGGAACGGTTTGGCGGCTTGGTGAATACGCCCATCTGCAGGGCCTCCACCATCCTCGCGGGCTCCATGGCTGAATGGGAAGAGATGAAGCGCGCGCGCGCCGCCGAAGAACCTGGAGCGACCACGTACGGTCGCTATGGAACGGCCACCGCCCATGCGTTCGAGGAGGCCATCGCCGCATTGGAAGGCGGCCACCGCTCGCTCGCGTTTCCTTCGGGCCTGGCCGCCATCGTCACGACGCTGACCGCATTGCTTTCGGCTGGCGACCACGTGCTGGTGACATACAGCGCGTATTCGCCGACGCGCTCGTTCCTGGATCAGGTGCTGAGCCGCCTCGGCGTCGAAGTGGAGGTCTACGATCCCGCCTGCGGCCGGGAAATCGAATCGCTGATGCGCGCCAACACGCGCGTGGTGTACGTCGAATCGCCGGGCTCGGAAACGCTGGAGATCCAGGACATTCCAGCCATCGCGGCGGTGGCGCATGCCCGCGGGGCGTTCGTCGTCATGGACAACACCTGGGCGACGCCGCTGTTCTTCAAGCCTTTCGAGCACGGCGTCGACGTGTCTATCCACGCCGCGACGAAGTACATCGTGGGTCACTCCGACGCGATGCTGGGGGTGGTGACGTGCAATGAAGCGACCTGGACCCAGGTCAAGAAGACCACGCAATACATGGGCCAGATCGCCGGGCCCGACGATATCTACCTGGCGCTGCGCGGTCTGCGCACCATGGGCGTGCGCTTGCAGCGGCACTGGGAGTCCGGGCTGCGCGTCGCGCAGTGGCTGGAGGGGCGGCCGGAGGTCGAGGCGGTGGTGCATCCCGCCTTGCCGTCGCATCCCGGCCACGCGCTCTGGAAGCGCGATTTCAAGGGCGCAAGCGGCCTGTTCACGCTGGTGCTGCGCGCAAGCGGCGACGAGTCGGTGACCGCCTTCGTCGACGCCTTGCAGCATTTCGGGATCGGGGTGTCGTGGGGCGGGTATGAAAGCCTGGCCATTCCGTTCACGCCGGGAAAGCACCATGGGCCGCGCTGGCCGTATAGCGGCAAGGCGGTGCGCCTGCACGTGGGCCTGGAAGACCCGGAAGACCTTATCGCCGATCTGCGCGCGGGCCTGGAGGCCATGGCCGCCCGGGAGTCCGCGCTTCAAGGCGCCGAGCGCGCCGCCGTATGACCTGAGCATTCCACAACACTCACTCAACATGACCGTCAAGGGAACAAGCATGAGCAAGATGAAAATCACTGGTTCTTTCGTGGCCCTGATCACGCCCTTCAACAAGGATGGCAGCGCCGACTTCGAGGCTTTCCGCGAGCTGCTCAAGTTTCATGAGGACAACGGCACCAGCGCCGTGCTCATCATGGGGTCCACGGGCGAAGTGTCCATGCTTTCGCAGCAGGAGCGCTACGACATCATCGCCCGCACCGCGAAGATGAAGACGGGCAAGATGAAGATGTTCTATGGCTGCACCGGCAACAACACCGAGACGACCAAGGACTATCTGCGCTTTGCCCGCGAGAACGGCGCGGACGGCGCCATCCTGGCCGCGCCGGCCTATATCTGCGCGTCCGAGGCAGACATCGAGAGCTATTTCCTCGAAGTGGCCGATGCCACCGATCTGCCCCTGGGGATCTACAACAACCCGCCGCGCGTCAAGAGCGATCTGCACTGGGACCAGCTGCTGCGCATTTTCAAGCATCCGAACTACGTGGTCCACAAGGAGTCCACCACGCGGGTGGGCCAGGTGGCGCAGGTGCTGCGCGGCGCGCCCGACGTTTCCGTGATGTGCTGCGATTCGCCCAACCTGGGCCTGGTCGTGCCGACCATGAGCCTGGGCGGCCACGGCACGGCCAACATGACGGGCAACATCGCGCCGGCGGAGATGGCGCTGATCTCCAAGCCCTGGACCTCGCCCGAGGTCAGCACCAGCTTCCGCGAAGCCTACCTGCGCAATCTGCAGTTGCTGCACTACTCGTACTCGGCGATCAACCCGGTGGCCATCAAGTCCCTGATGAAGGCGGTGGGCCTGCCGGCTGGCGATCTGCGCAAGCCTTTGCGCGGGCTGGAAGGCGAGGCGCTGCAGAAGGGGCTGCGCGTGGTCAAGGAGCTGGAGCTGGACAAGAAATACGGCTGGAGCTCGCCGGAACTGAAGGCCGCCTGACGGGCGTATCCCCGACAGGGTCGAAAGGAGATAGGCATGGATCTGGGAATTCGCGGCCGCCGTGCGCTCGTGTTTGGCGGCAGCAGGGGGATGGGGCGCGCCTGCGCCTCCCAGTTGGCGGCCGAAGGCGTCGAGGTGGTCATCGCCGCGCGCACCGAAAGCACGCTGGCAATGGCAGCTGAAGAGATGAGCGCCGCGGCCGGAGTCCCGGTCCGGTATGTGGTGGCCGACATCACGACGGACGCGGGGCGGGAGGCGGCGCTTGCTGCCTGCCCCAGCCCCGACATCCTGGTGAACAACGCGGATGGCGCGCCTCCGGGCGACTTCCGTCAGTGGACCCAGGCCGATTGGCACGACGCGCTCGACGCGATGGCGCTCGGACCGATAGACATGATCCGGCGGGTCGTCGATGGAATGATGG
Organism: Achromobacter anxifer; assembly: GCF_903652925.1. Taxonomy (GTDB): domain Bacteria; phylum Pseudomonadota; class Gammaproteobacteria; order Burkholderiales; family Burkholderiaceae_B; genus Achromobacter; species Achromobacter anxifer. The sequence goes on from NZ_CAHLAR010000001.1 coordinate 927,318, forward strand.
AGCGCCGCTTCGGCCGCATCGTGAATATCGTCTCGCGCAGCGTCAAGACGCCGCAACTCGAACTGGGTCTTTCCAACGGCGCTCGATCCTGCCTGGTGGGATTCGTTGCGGGCCTGGCCCGCCAAACCGTGCGGCACAACGTCACCATCAACAATCTCCTGCCGGGCGTGTTCGCCACCGATGCCCAGCGCCGCCACATAGAGGGCATGCTGGAACCCGGCGGCAAGACCTTTGACCAGCTTTGGCAGGCGCGCGGCACAGACAACCCCGCGGGACGGTACGGCGAGCCCGAGGAACTGGGCGCGCTATGCGCGTATGTGTGCTCCGTCCAGGCCGGCTATGTCTGCGGGCAGAACATCTTGATCGACGGAGCGGCCTATCCAGGCACCTACTAGCCGCTCCTTTTGCTGAAACATCCCGGCGCCCCATGTCGTGGGGCGTCGGGACCGTTGTTTACACATTCACTCATCTTCAATGAGACCGTCATGCGAAAGCCCCATTCATACTCTCGCCGCATTTGTGTAAAAACCTTGGCCGCCGCGATCGGCGGCCTGGCGTTGCTGGGCGCGGCGCATGCCCAGGCGAATGCCGATGCCGCCTATCCCAGCCGCCCGATCACCGTGGTGGTGCCGCATCCGCCGGGAGGGTCCGTGGACGGCCTGGCTCGCATCTTCGCCGTCAAGCTGGGCGAGGAACTGAAGCAATCGATCATCGTGGACAACCGGGCGGGCGCGTCGGGCATGGTGGGCGCCAGCGTGGTCGCGCGGTCGGCGCCGGACGGCTATACGCTCTATCTCAACGCTTCGATCCACAACATCAACCCGCTGCTTTATCAGAAGAAGATGACCTTCGACGCGGTGAAGGACTTCACCCCGATCAGCGGTCTGGCCCAAGGGGCGTTGATATTCAGCGTGAGCAACACGGTCCCTGCCAAGACGGTCCGGGAATTCGTCGGCGCGGTGAAGGCCGCCCCTGGCAAGTACAGCTTCGCAACGACGGGCTTCGGCTCGGCGGGGCATCTTGCCATCGCGCAGTTCGCCTATGAGGCGGGCCTGGCCGATCTGCAGATTCCCATCGTGCTGTACAAGGGCGGCGGCCCGGCCTTGAGCGACCTGGCCGGCGGGCAGGTGCAGGCGCTGATCGATCCGATGCTGTCGTCATTGCCCATGGCCAAGGCGGGCAAGATACGGCCGTTGGCGGTCACTGGAAGCAAACGCAGCCCGCTGCTGCCTGACGTGCCGACGATGCAGGAAGAGGGGCTGAAGAACTTCGAGTTCTATTCCTGGTACGGCCTGTGGGCGCCCGCCAAGCTGCCGGATCCGATCCGCCAGAAGCTGGATGCCGCCACGCAAAAAATCATGACGGATCCGAGCATGAAGGCGCAGCTGGAGAATCTGGGATTCGAAAGCGGCTACAGGAACAGCGCCGACTTCACGCAGTACATCGCATCCGAGACAGGGCGCTACCGCAGCATCATCGAGAAGGCGAACATCACCGCGGAATGATGGCGGCGTTCTTGCATGGACGCTGCTGGACTGCAATCCAGCAGCTGGACCAGGCGTCTAGACGCCGCGGTCCAGCTGCGTGATCGCCGGTGTTTCCAGAACCCGAACCATGGGGGCCGCTTCGTTCCAGCGCGCCACCTCCACCAGCGCGGACTGCGCGCTGCTGCCCTGCGTCAAGCGGGACGTGCCCACATCCATCGTCAACACGTTCGGATTGCCGTGCCGCTCCAGGCGCTCGTCGGCGGCGTCGAACCAGGCTCCGGTGGGCAGCATCACCACGCCGGGCTTGAGGCCGGCGTCGATCACGGCCGTCGCCAGGCAGGCGCCCCGGTCGTTGTAGACCTTGACCAGATCGTGCTGGGCTATGCCCCGGCTTTCGGCGTCGTCAGGCGAGATCAGCAGCGCTTCGCGGCCGTTGATCTTGAGGTCCGTCGAGGTCTTGCCGCCGTCCATCTGGGAGTGGAGCTTGCCGGCGGGCTGGGGGGTCAGCAGATGCAGCGGCCAGCGGGCAGCCACGGGCGATCCCAGCCACTCCGCCGGCGCCAGCCAGGCGGGGTGGGGCGGGCAATCCGCATAGCCGAAGCCGGCGATCTTTTCCGAGTACAGCTCGATCCGGCCGGAAGGCGTGCGCAGCGGATGGGCCGCGGGATCCTGGCGGAAGTCCTCGAACAGCACGAAGGGCCGTTCGGGTTCGGGTATGGAGGCGTAGCCCTGGTCCCAGAAGGCGTCGAAACCGGGCGCCTCATGGCCGCGGTCATGCCACGCGCGGCTCATCGAGTCGTAGATGTGCCGCACCCAGGCCATTTCGTCGCGGCCTTCCGTGTAAGCCTGTTCATAGCCGCCCAGCGCGGCCAGTTCGCGATAGATGTCGAAATCGTTGCGGCTGCCGCCCACCGGCGCCAGCGCCTGATGCATGGCGAACACGTAGCGGTCGCGGGTCGATCCGCCTATGTCGTTGCGTTCCAGGGTGGTGGTGGCCGGCAGCACGATGTCCGCGCGGCGCGCCATGGGCGTCCACCAGATTTCGTGCGCGATGATGGTTTGCGGCCTGGCCCAGGCCCGGTTCAGGCGGTTCAGGTCCTGCTGGTGATGGAAGGGGTTGCCGCCAGCCCAGTACACCATCTTGATGTCCGGATAAACGCTTTCGCGGCCATTGAATTCGTAGGCCTGGCCCGGGTGCAGCAGCATGTCGGTGACGCGGGCCACGGGGATCACCGAGCCTGTCGGATTGCGTCCGGATTCCAGGGCAGGCCCGGCGATCTCCATGCGCGGGTTGCCGACGCCATTCATGGAGGCATGCCCGAACGCCACGCCGCCGCCCGGCATGCCGATATGTCCCAAGGCCGCGGCCAGCGCGATGCAGGCCCAGTAGGGCTGTTCGCCGCGATGGGCGCGCTGCAATGACCACGCGCAGGTCAGCATCGAGCGCACGTCGCGGGCCTGGCGCGCAAGCTCGCGGATCACCGTCGCGGGCACGTCGCAGATGGCCTGCGCCCACTCGGGCGTCTTGGGCACGCCGTCCGTCTTGCCTTCTAGGTAGTCACGCAAGGCGTCGAAGCCGACGCAGTGGGTCCGCAGGAACGCCTCGTCGTGCATGCCGTCGGCGATCAGCGCCTGCATCATGGCCAGCATCAGCGCGGCATCGGTGTTCGGCCGGATGGGAATCCAGCGCGCATCCAGGCCGGCGGGGATGTCCCGCCGGGTGGGGCTGATGACCACGAACTCGACGCCCGCGGCGCGCGCGCGTTCGAGCTGCCCGGACACGGGGTGGTCGCCAGCCCCGCCCGAGGTGATCTGCGTATTTCTCAGCGGTATGCCGCCGAACGCGATGAACAGCCGGGTATGGGCCGCCACGCTGTTCCAGTCGGTCACGCGTCCGGTGACCGGCGTGTAGCTTCCGATTACATGGGGCAGCAGGAATTGCGCGGTGCCCCAGCTGTAGTTGCCCGCCTGATTGGTGCAGCCGCCGCCGGCATTCAGGAAGCGATGCGTCTGGGTGCGCGCATGATGCAGCCGGCCCGCCGAAGACCAGCCATACGAGCCGCCGAATATGGCCTCGTTGCCATGTTCGGACCGCACCCGCTGAAGTTCCGAATGGACCGCCGCGAGCGCCACGTCCCAGCTGACTTCTACGTAGTCGTCGCGTCCGCGTTCGCTGCCGTCGCTCAGATGCCTGTCGCGCAGCCAGCCCCTGCGGATGGCGGGGCGGTTGACGCGCAGCGGCGAATGCACCATGGCCGGCATCGAACGCAGGATGTCCGACGGCGCGCTGTCATGGGCGAAAGGCTCGCAATCGACAAGGCGGCCGCTTGCGACGACCGCCGTGAATGCGCCCCAGTGGGAGAGGGAAGGAAAACGGCGAATTTTCTCGGACATGATCGGCCAACATTCGTTATCGCGGGCAGCGGCTCGGGGCCAACCCATCATACAAACGTTGCCGGAGAATGTTCTTTCGAATCCGGGCCGGTCGCGACGGGATAAAGGAAAGAAGTTTCACCGCAACGCCTTCTGCTCAGGCCCGCGTATCCACCGCCCCGTCCAGGAACAGCTTCTGCACCATGGAAGCCATGCCGAGAGGAGCGATCTCCCCGCGCTGAGCCGCGTCCATGGCCGCGTACAGCAGGCTGTCGTACGCCCTGACCAGCCACATGGATGGCACGTCTATGCGGAAGACGCCGGCCTTCTGGCCGTTCAGGAAGAAGGCGTCCAGCGCGTCCCCGAAAAACGAAGGGATCTGTACGTCGGCGTCCTCGTTTCTCGCGTCTATCAGCCGGGTCCAATGGGCATGGTTCCAGAACAGGTAGTACTCCCGGCCCTGGACTACCGCCTCGGTCAGGCGCTGGAGCGCCGCCGCGTGGGGCGGGGCGTCCAGGTCGGCCCGGACCAGCGCCTCCTGCAAATGCTGGCTGGCCCGTTCCATGAGCAGGTCGATGACCCCCTCGCGGGTGGGCGATATCCGGTACAGCGTGGCCTTGCTGATCCCGGCGCTGCGCGCCAGCTGTTGCAGATTGGCCCGAGGCTGTTGCGCGACGGATAGGGCCAATGCGCGAGCGAGTTTGTCGTCGAGGCCTTCAGACATGGGGTTCTCCTGTCGATCGGTACGAATGAGTCTTTTTGAATTCAATCGTGGTGAAAAACATACGGATAAAGTCTACTACGAATCTAAAGAATCCAATAAATATCTAATGAATCGATATTGACTCATTTAAATCCAATAAGTACTATCGGGTCCTAGATCGCCTCAACCTGAGGCGGCATTTGGATGTCAGAGGACAACATGACCCGATACAGAGCCAGCGCCGCGGCGCTAAGCCTGCTCGCCGTTCTCGCCGGGTGCGGCAGTCAGGAACCGCAGGCGGCGCAAGAGCAACCCGTTGAAGTCGCACCGCTAGTCATTGCGCCCCGCGCGCAGGCGATCGTGGCCGACCTGCCAGGGCGGATCACGCCGGTACGCGTGGCGGAAGTGCGCGCGCGGGTCGCGGGCATCGTCCAGAAGCGGCATTTCGAGGAAGGGGCCACGGTCAAGGAAGGCGATCTGCTGTTCACCATCGAGCCGGCCCCCTTGGAAGCGGCGCTGGGCAGGGCGCAAGGCGCGCTGGCGCGGGCCCAGGCCCAGGTCAGGCAGGCCCAGGCCCTGGTCAACCGCTACCAGCCGCTGGTGAAGATCGAGGCCGTCAGCAAGCAGGAATACGACGACGCGCTGGCTGCGCTCCAGACCGCGAAAGCCGATCAGCAGTCCGCCCAGGCGGAGGTCAATACGGCGCGGCTGGACCTGGGCTATGCCAGCGTGCGCGCGCCCATTTCGGGTCGCATCGGCCGCGGCCTGGTGACCGAAGGCAGCCTGGTCGGGCAGGGCGAATCGACGCCCATGGCGCTGATCCAGCAGATCGATCCCATCTATGCGGACTTCCGGCAACCCGCCACTGCGGCGCTCAAGTTGCGCGCAGCCGTGGCGGACGGCTCGACGCAGGCCGCCGGCCAGGCCGAGCCGGCGGTGAGCATCCGTGTCGATGGCACGAACCACACGGCCAAGGGCAAGTTGCTGTTTTCTGATGTCTCGGTGGATCCGGGCACGGGCCAGGTGTTGTTGCGCGGCCAGTTCAGCAACCCCGACGGATTGCTGCTGCCGGGCATGTACGTGCGGGTCAGCGCCGAGCAGCGCATGGACCACAACGCCATCTTCGTGCCCCAGCGCGCCGTCATGCGCGGCGCCGACGGGCAGGCCAGGCTGTTGCTGGTGTCGGCCGAAGGCAAGGCGGAAGAGCGCGCGGTGCAGACCGGCGCGATGCAGGGGGCGGAGTGGCAGATCACGCAGGGACTGGCCGCGGGCGACCGGGTCATCGTCGACGGCGCCGCCAAGATTCCGGCCGGCACGCCCTTGAGCGTCAAACAAACCGGCGCGCAAGCGCCCGGCCAGGAACCCGCGCGATAAGCGCGCCCGCGCCGCGCCGCGCCATGCGCGCCGCGCCGCGGGCAGCTTGAGCCCAGACGGATCACATCATGCCGAATTTCTTCATCCAGCGACCCAACTTCGCGTTGGTCCTCGCCATCTTCATTTCGCTGGCGGGCCTGCTCGCCATTTCATCGCTGCCCGTGGCGCAGTACCCCAGCGTTGCGCCGCCCCAGGTCATCATCAAGGCGACCTATCCGGGCGCGTCCGCCGAAGTCATCAACAACACCGTCATCAGCCTGATCGAGGAAGAGCTCAACGGCGCCAAGGGCTTGCTCTACTACGAATCGCAGAGCAACAGCTCGGGCGTGGCGGAGACCACGGTCACCTTCGAGCCCGGCACCAATGCCGACCTGGCGCAGGTCGACGTGCAGAACCGCATCAAGCGGGTGGAGTCGCGCCTGCCGCAGGCGGTCATCCAGCAGGGCTTGCAACTGGAGCAGGCCAGCTCCAGCTTCCTGCTGATCTACGCGCTGACGTACAAGGAAGCGGGCAAGGACCAGGTGGGCCTGGCGGACTATGCCGCCCGCAACATCAACAACGAAATCCGCCGCGTGCCGGGCGTGGGACGGGTGCAGATGTTCGCCGCCGAGCGGGCGCTGCGCATCTGGATCGATCCGGCCAAGCTGGTTGGCTACGGCCTGTCGGTCGACGAGGTCAACAAGGCCATCGCCGCGCAGAACGTGCAGGTGTCGGGCGGCTCCACCGGCGAGCAGCCCAGCCCGTCGACGCAGGAAATCACCGCGAGCATCATGGTCCAAGGCCAGCTCACGACGATTCCGGAATTCGAAGGCATCGTGCTGCGCGCCAATCCTGACGGCTCCATGGTGCGCCTGGGCGATGTCGCCCGCATCGAGATGGGACGCCAGGACTACCGCATGTCCAGCCGCCTGAACGGCCAGCCGGCCGCAGCCATGGGCGTGCAGCTGGCGCCCGGCGCCAATGCGCTGGAAACCGCCAAGGGCATCAAGGCTCGTCTGGCCGAGCTGTCCAAGGGTCTGCCGAGCGACATGACGTACAGCGTGCCGTTCGACACCTCGATCTTCGTCGAGGTCGCCATCTCCAAGGTGCTGATGACCCTGGCCGAAGCCGTGGTCCTGGTGTTCCTGGTGATGCTGTTGTTCCTGCAGAATTTCCGCTACACGCTGATCCCGACCATTGTCGTGCCTATCTGCCTGCTGGGGACGCTGGCCGTCATGCTGCCTCTGGGCTTCTCCGTCAACATGATGACCATGTTCGGCATGGTGCTGGCCATCGGCATCCTGGTGGACGACGCCATCGTGGTGGTCGAAAACGTCGAGCGGCTGATGGCCGACGAGGGCCTGTCGCCGAAGGAGGCGACCATCAAGGCCATGGGGCAGATCAGCGGCGCCATCGTCGGCATCACGCTGGTGCTGGCGGCGGTGTTCCTGCCGCTGGCCTTCATGACGGGCTCGGTCGGCGTGATCTACCGCCAGTTTTCGGTGTCGCTGGCCGTGTCCATCCTGTTCTCGGGCTTTCTGGCGCTGACCTTGACGCCGGCGCTTTGCATCCTGTTGCTCAAGCCGATCGAAAAGGGGCACCACGAGAAGAAGGGCTTCTTCGGCTGGTTCAACCGGGTGTTCGCGCGCATGACCGAGCGCTATTCGGCCACCAACGCGCGCCTGCTCGCGCGCACCGGCCGCATGATGGTGCTGTACGCGATCCTGGTGGGGGCGTTGGGCTACGTCTATACAAGCGTGCCGTCGGCCTTCCTGCCGACCGAGGACCAGGGTTACATGAACACGGACATCCAGCTACCGCCGGGCGCCACGCTGTCGCGCACGCTGGAAACGACGCAACAGCTTGAGGGATATCTCGAAGCGCGGCCGTCCGTATCCGATGTCATCACGCTGCAAGGCTTCAGCTTTTCCGGCCAGGGGCAGAACGCGGGCCTGGGCTTCGTGATGTTCAAGGATTGGGCCCAGCGCGGGAAGAACGAATCGGCCATGGCCGAGGCGGACCAGGCCAATCTGGCCCTCGCGGGAGTGCCGGACGGGACGCTGTTCTCGGTGGTGCCACCTTCGGTGGAAGGTATGGGCAATTCCTCGGGCTTTGCGCTGCGCCTGCAGGACCGCGCCGGCCTGGGCCGCGAGGCCTTGTTGTCGGCCACCGAAAGCCTGATGCAGAAGGTGTACGCGAACCCCAAGGTCTTCTCCTACATCCTGATCGAAGGGCTTTCCGACGCGCCCGAACTGGACCTGCGGATAGACCGCAACAAGGCCGAGGCCCTGGGCGTTTCGTTCGATTCCATCAACTTGGCCTTGTCCACCGCCTTTGGTTCCGCGCTGGTCAACGAGTTCCCCAACCAGGGCCGCATGCAGCGCATCATCGTGCAGGCCCGGCCCGAAAGCCGGGACACGCCGGAATCCATCGCCAAGCTCAACGTGCTCAACCGTGCAGGCGAGCTGGTGCCTATGGAGTCCTTCAGCGAGATAGGCTGGAAGCACGGCCCGGTGCAGCTGATCCGCTACAACGGCTACCCCAGCATCAAGCTGATAGGCGACGCCGCGCCTGGCGGCAGCACGGGCGAGGCGATGAAGCAGATCGAACGCCTGATTGCCGAACTTCCCCAGGGCATCGGCTTCGAGTGGACCGGCTTGTCGTTCCAGGAAAAGGCCACGGGCTCGCAAGCTCCCATGCTGTTCGCGCTGGCGCTGTTGGTGGTGTTCCTGGTGCTGGTTGCGCTGTACGAAAGCTGGAAGATACCCGCGTCGGTGCTGCTGATCGTGCCGGTAGGCGCGCTGGGCGCGGTGGCCGCGGTGATCGTGGCCGGCATGCCCAACGACGTGTACTTCAAGGTGGGCCTGGTGACCGTCATCGGCCTGGCGGCCAAGAACGCCATCCTGATCATCGAGTTCGCCAAGGATCTGCATGAACAGGGGCGCTCGCTGAAGGAAGCCGCAATCGAAGCCGCGCGCCTGCGCTTCCGTCCCATCGTGATGACCTCGGTCGCCTTCATCCTGGGCGTGGTGCCGCTGGTCATCGCGACGGGCGCGGGGGCCACCAGCCAGCGCGCCATCGGCACCGGCGTGCTGGGCGGCATGCTCAGCGCCACCATCCTGGGCGTGCTGTTCGTGCCGGTGTTCTTCGTCTGGACGCTGTCGCTAGCCAAGGGGCGCAAGCCGCAGGCTAGCCCGAGCGCGGCCGCCGCGACGCCGGAGGGCAAGGCATGAAACTCATGAGCGTCCTTGCCATGCTGAACGTTCGCAATGAGGCGGGCCTGGAGTTGCTCGCCGTTTCAGGCGCCATGTGCGCGGCCGCGCTTTGCGCCTGGGCGTATGCCCTGGCCGCGCGCCGCCAGGCGCGTCCCGGCATGGGCCGGACTGTGTCGAATCAAGGAAAGTGAACGATGAAATCGATGAACCGTACCCTCATGCGGCTCAAGCCGCTGGCCGCCGCCGCGGCGGTCGTGGCGCTGCTGTCGGGCTGCGCGCTGGCGCCGACCTACGAGCGTCCCGCCGCACCTGTTGCGCAGCATTGGGGCGCCGAAGGCCAGGCGGACTTTGCGTCTGGCCAGGGATCGGCTGCCGCCACGCTGGACTGGCGCGGCTTCGTGACCGACCCGTCGTTGCGCGGGCTGATCGAAACGGCGCTGGCCAACAACCGGGACCTGCGCCGGGCCTTGCTCAACGTCGAGGCGGCGCGCGCGATGTACCGAGTGCAGCGTTCGGAACAGCTGCCGTCCATCGGCGCGCAGGCCAGCGGCGCGCGCCAGCACAATCCGGCGGACCTGAACGCCAACGGCGTGTCCGGCGTGCAAAGCGAGTGGCGCGCCGGCGTGGGCGTCACGGCCTTCGAGCTGGACCTGTTCGGCCGCGTGCGCAGCCTGTCGGAGGCGGCGCTGGAAGAGTATCTGGCTTCTGACAACGGCGCGCGCAGCGCGCGGATCAGCCTGATCGCGGAAGTGATAGACGCCTACCTCACGCGCGAAGGCGCGCGCCAGCGCGGCCTGCATACCGAGCGGACCCTGGCATCGCGCGAGCAATCGCTGCAATTGATTGCCAGACGCCGGGCCGAAGGCGTCGGCAGCGCCCTGGATTATGAGCAGGCGAAGGGCCTGGCCGACCAGGCGCGCGCCGATCTGGCACGCATGGAACGGCAGTACCGGCAGTCGACCAATGCGCTGACATTGCTGGCCGGCGTCAGCGACATGAGCCCTTATCTGGCTCCCAATGACGCCGCCGCGCCGATGTTGGTGCAGCAGCTGGCGGCAGGCGCGCCGTCCGAGCTGTTGACGAACCGTCCGGACATCCTGGCGGCGGAACACCGCCTGCGGGCGCGCAACGCCGACATCGGCGCCGCGCGTGCCGCTTTCTTTCCCCGGATTTCGCTGACCGGCATGTTCGGCAGCGCCAGCGCGGACCTGTCGGATCTGTTCTCGGGCGGCCAGCGCGCCTGGTCCTTCGCGCCGCAGATCAACCTGCCCATCTTCGACGGCGGCCGCAACCTGGCCAATCTGGAGCTGGCCAAGGTCCGGAAGGAAGCCGCGGTGGCCGAGTACGAACAATCCATCCAGACCGCATTCCGCGAGGTCATGGACGGACTGGCCGCGACCGATACCCTGCGCAGGCAGGAGGACGCGCTGCGCGCGCAGAGCGACAGCAGCCAGGCCGCGCTGCGCCTGTCCGAAGCGCGCTATCGCGGCGGCGTGGACAACTATCTGCGCTACCTGGATGCGCAACGCAGCGACTTCGCCAATCAGATCGCGCTGATCGAAGTGCGGACGGAGCGCCAGATCGCGCTGGCCTCGCTGTTCCGCGCCTTGGGCGGCGGCTGGCGCGGCGAAGACGCCGCCGCGAAGGCGTTGCCTGCGCCATCCGCGGGCTGATCTGGCGTGGCGCCCGGTCCCGGCGCGGTGACGCGAGCCGGGCGTCAGGCGTCCTGGGCCGATGCCGGATCCGGGCGCTTGGACGCACGCGCCCTGGACAGCTGCACGTTCATGCGCGGCATGGCCGGCTCCAGCCCGGCCTGGTCCAGCCGGCGCCGCAGGCGCATGTTGAAGGCGCGCTGGACTTCCCATTGGCGCAGCGGCGCGGTCTTGAAACGGAAGCGCAGTATGGCCTGCCCGCTGTCGAAGCTCTCCACGCCTTGCAATTCCATGGGCGACCACAGGAAGGGATAGATCGCCGGATCGGTGCGCAGCTCCATCGCGACCTCGCGGACCAGCGCCACCGCATCGTCGATCGGCATGGTGGCCGGCACCGGCCAGCGGAACATGGCGTAACCGAACTCGCGCGAGTAGTTCTTGATGGTCTTGATCTGGCTGAACGGAATCGTGTGCACGACGCCGTCCAGGTCGCGCAGGCGCACGGTGCGGATGGTCAGACCCTCGACCGTGCCCAGGTGGTTGCCCACGTCCACGTAGTCGTCGATGGACAGGGAGTTCTCGATGATGATGAACAGCCCCGTGATCAGGTCGGCCACCAGCGATTGCGCGCCGAAGCCGATGGCCAGGCCGATGACGCCGGCGCCGGCCAGCAGCGGCGTGACGTTCATGCCCATGTTGGCCAGCGCGACGATCACGGCAATCACGAAAATGGTCGCGAACAGCACGTTCCGGATCAGCGGCAGCATGGTCAGCGCGCGGACGTTGGCGCGGTTCCTGCCGCTTGCGCCCAGGGCATGCTGCAAGGCGGTGTCCGTCAGGATCCAGGCCAGCCAGGCCGCCAGCAGGGTGCCGGCGACGCTGGCCACCCTGGGGCCGATCTGAGAGCCGCTGCTTTCCATGAAGCCGATCAGCGACAGGCCCAGCACGCGCAGGCCGATTTCCAGGAACAGCAGCAGGTTGGCGAGCCAGAGCAGGCTGTAGCCGAAGTACCTGAGCTGTCCCAGATAGGCGGTGCGCCGGTTGGCGGCCCGGTTGGAACGCAGGTAGGCGCGGCGGATGGCGCCGCCCGCGATCATGCCCGCGATCGCGACCAGGGCGCAGAGCAGCGCCCGTCGTATCACCTGGTCGCTGTCGTCGGCGGTGGCGAGCGTGGTGAACAGCGAGATGCCCACCAGCAGCAGGAAGGGGATGAACCACAGCGATCCGACCAGCCGTAGCACCTTGGAAAGCCCCTGGCGCTGGGCCCGGCGCTCCCGCGACTGGTTGCGGATCAGGTGGGAGACAGGGCGGCGGAACCGCAGGATGAACAGCGCGGTGAGCGTGGCGGCGGCGACGTTGGCGAGCAGGCCGAAGAACTGGGCGACGCCCAGCCCGATGACGCTGGTGACCTCCGGGTCGTGCAGCGCGTCGCCCAGCGCGGCCAGGCTGCCGATCAGCCACAGCGGCAGGGCCGCGCGCCGCTTCAGGATGTTCAGCGCCTGCTTGCGGTGCGGGCCGTCCAGCAAGGTCAGAGCGATCAGGCAGAGCGAAGAGAACAGCGCGCCGACGAGCAGCACGTAGGCCAGCACCAGGGCGCCGAGCCGGCCTACAGAGTCGGGCGTCACCACGGAAAGCGAAAGCATGATCACGAAGGCAATGGCCCAGGGCGTCAATTGCCGTACGACCAGCCAGAGCAGTTGGCGGGTCTGCGAGCCGCCGGGCGGCGCGTCCGCCGGCGCCGGGCGCTGCCGGAAGCGGCGTCCGATCCAGCGCAGCGCCAGGGCCAGGCTGGCCCAGATCGCCAGGACGATCAGGAAGTCGGCGATCAGCGTGGGCCATTCGCGCCACGCGGGCAGGCCGGTGGTGATGTCGGCGCGCGCCTGCCGATACAGCATGCCCCAGCGGGTAAAGGCGCCTTCGGGGCCGTCCAGGCGTTTCTCGAGGTTTTCGGCGGTGTCGCGGATGAGCGCGAGGATGCCGTCCTTTTCGCTTTCGGCGCCAGGCTTGGTCGCGTCGCGCAGCTGCTTGAGCTGGTTCAGCAGGTCCGCGCGCTGCTTATCGTTTTCCAGCGTCTGGATGACCTGGTCCAGCGACTGGTTCAGTTGCGCGCTGTCGACCGGCTTGCTGGCGCTGGAGCCGGAGCCTCCCAGGCCGGGCAGAGACAGGGCGGCGGCAGAGGGGTGAACCAGGCTCAGCGCGAGGAGGATCAGCGGCAGGCATAGTCGGAGATAAGACAGGACTGAAGCGCGCAAGACCGGCTCCCGGGTGATGATACGGATACGTTTTAGAGGAGTCCTGTCCGGGACGCAAGACGCGCCGCGCCGCCCGGCGGATCGGTGCGGCTCAGCCGGCCGCGGCGGCGTCCGTTTCCTCGGATACCGCGCCGTTGTCTTCCCACCAGCCGCCCAATGCGTCCAGCAGCGGCACCAGCGTCTTTCCCGACGGCGTGAGCTCGTATTCCACGCGCCGCGGATAGCCTTCGAAATCGGTGCGCCGGACGATGCCGGCCAATTCCAGCTTGCGCAGTTCCAGCGTCAGCATCCGGTGCGAGATCGTCGGATTGTCGCGGCGCAGGTCGCTGAAGCGTTTGGTGCCTTCCTTGAGGTAGTAGATCAGCAGCGTTGGCCATCTGCCGCTCAGGACCTGCATGATCTCTTCGATGGGGCAGCGCGAAATCAGGTCTTTCATGGGCGGGCCATGGTCACAAAAATGTGCGTAGTTTACTTGGCAAGCCAGGTCCGTAGAATCGAATCCGCTGCGCAGCGAGACCATTATTTACGGAGAAAAAATCTTGGAACCCATTCTTGTTTATGGCTTTCCGCTCGGAAGCTCCATGGGGCTCGTTGCCGCGCTGGAGTGGCTGGGCCAGCCCTATCGCCTGTGCCGCGTGGACATGCTCGGAGAAATGCGGCTGCCTTCCTATGCGCGGATCAATGCGCGCCACGAGACTCCCGCTTTTGTGAGCGAGCAGGGCGCTGTTTTCACGGAAACCATGGCGATTGCGCGCTGGATCGAGAACCGGGACAGCGAGCGGCGCCTCAGCTTCGATCCGCTGTCGCCGCAATCCGATCGCATGCATCAGTTCATGGCATTCCTGAACACCGGCTTCACGGCCGCCTTCACGCCGCACTGGATGGCGCTGGAAATGGACCCGCCCAACCCTCCGTTGCAGAAAACGCTGCGGGAATGGGGCGCGAAACGCGTCATCGAACGGCACGACAAGCTTGAGGCGATGCTGGGCGATACGCCGTTCCTGGTCGGTGAGCGTCCGACGCTGGCCGATGCGGTGCTGGTTGGCGTGGCGCGCTGGCTCGACTTCCATGAAGTCGCTCCCAAGTCCCGCTGGCCCCGGCTGGCCAGGCTGCGGCAGCGCCTGGAGGACGACCCGGCGGTCAGGTATGCCGTCGCGCTGGAAAGCGGTGAAAGCCCCGGCGGCTCGGGACTGTGCAAGGGCCATGTGCCCCTGGAAACGCTGATCGGGACGTACGGCAAGTAGACAGGCTGAAGGTCCTCCCGGCCAGGGGCCGTCTGCCGCGCGTACCCTGGCCGGACTTCGATGCCCAGTAAGACCAAAGTCCCATGCGCGACCTGACGCCGGTGGCTATCCTGCGGGCTTGCTGCCACGGGCAGAGCACAGGAGGAGGTGGCTCATGAGTGTCATTCTGGGTAAGACAATACTGGATGCGAAGGCGACAAAGCGGGTGCGGCGCAATCCGGAGATGCTGGGGCAGTATTTCTCCAAACCTGAGCCGCCGAAAGGCTGGCGCATAGGCCAACTGATGCCTGGCGAGTCTCTCTTGCTCTGGGCGTACGACCTCCAGCACTTGATGATCTGGATGGACAACTCCAAGCCTGGAAGCCTGGGGGCCGTTCCGGGCAGCGATCAGTACGTCTCGACCTTCTACGAATACAGGCGCGCGCCCGAAAACGAGACCCTGTATGACATGAAGACCGCTGCGAAAGTCTGCTATGCCGCAAGTGTCGGACTGCTGGTGGCCGAATGCCGCCAGTTGGTGAATCGCGGGGAGTTCCTGCCTGCCAGCCATCTGGAAGCGCTGCGCCTGGGAAGACCGGCAAGGGACATGGGCATGGCCCGCTCCTGCCTGCTGGTGACGAAGCGGGCGCCGGTGGTGAATGCCCATGCTGCCGCGGCCGATGCCCCCGAGGCCAATGAGTTCGTGTCCCGCACGGGCGATCCGAAGGAAGTGGTCCAGAGCATCCAATGGATGTCGGCCCAGCCCAGGGGGAATTTCCTGGCTCGGACGCGTTCCCCCGCGAAACCGGGCTGATGCGGGGCGAACGCGGCCGTATCAGGGCGGAGTGCTAAGCCGTTTTTCATCCAAAAGCAGGATTGAGATTTCCGATAATTTCAAAATCCTACGACTAAAGTCCGATGTGGCCCCCGAAGGCCGGCGCTATTGTTCGCACCTGCAAAGCGCGCAGCGCTCGCTGCGCGGTACGAATACGGTTCCTTCGGAGAGGGTCATGTCCAATAGCTTGCAGAAATGGGTGGGCCGCAACCGCCCGCCGCGGGTGCAGATCACGTATGACGTTGAAACCGGCGACGCGATCGAGAAGCGCGAGTTGCCGATGGTGGTGGGCGTGCTGGCCGATCTTTCGGGCCAGCCGGCCACGCCGCTGCCCAAGCTGAAAGAGCGCCGCTTCGTCGAGATCGACCGCGACAATTTCGACGAGATCATGGGCAAGATCCGCCCGCGCCTGGACCTGTCCGTGCCCGATACCGCCAAGGGCGAAGGCAATCTGCGCATCGAGCTGAACTTCGAGAAGTTCGCCGATTTCCATCCCGAATCCCTGGTTGACCAAGTGCCGCGGCTGTCCAAGCTGCTGGAGGCGCGGCATCAGCTGCGCGACCTGCTGGCCAAGCTCGATGGCAATGACGAGCTGGACTCCATCCTGGAGCGCATCGTGCGCAGCACTGAAGAGCTCAAGGCCGTCAAGAGCGAAGCCCAGGCTGGCGGTTCGGCCGGCGATGCGGCTGAGCCGGCCAGTACGGCGCCGTCGGCGTAAAGCGGGCAATCTCAATTCTCAGGGTGGCGAACATGGCAAGCAAACAGACGGCCGATACGGCGGCAGTTGGCGGCAACGCAACGCAGGAAGCGGCGCAGGCGGGAGAACTCAGCCTGCTGGACCGCATCGTGCAGGAAGGCAATATGGCGGTGGAGCCGTCGCAGAACTCCTACGCCAAGAAACTGCTGGGGCAGCTGGCGTCGCAGATACTGGACGAAGGCATGCGCACCAGTCCGGACAAGTCGGTGGTGGCGATGATCAATGAGCGCGTGGCGGAAATCGACCGCCTGCTGACGGATCAGCTGAACGCCATCATGCATGCGCCGGAATTCCAGGCGCTGGAGGCGTCGTGGACCGGTTTGCACGACATGGTCTATGGCACCGAGACGAGTTCGCGCCTGAAGCTGCGCCTGCTGAACGTCAAGAAGAAGGAATTGCTGAAGGACCTGGAATCGGCCGTCGACCACGACATGAGCCTGCTCTTCAAGAAAGTCTATGAAGACGAGTACGGCACGTTCGGCGGCAGCCCCTATTCCGTGTTGATAGGCGATTACGCATTTGGCCGCCATCCGCAGGACCTGGCGCTGCTGGAGCGCATCTCCAAGGTCGCGGCCGCCGCGCACGCGCCGTTCATCGCCTCCGCCGCGCCCAGCCTCTTCGACCTGAAGTCGTACACGGATCTGGGCGTCACGCGCGATCTCTCCAAGGTGTTCGAAAGCGCCGAGCTCGCCATGTGGCGCAGCTTCCGCGAGTCCGAGGATTCGCGTTACGTGGCGCTGGTGCTGCCGTCCTATGCGGCGCGCCTGCCCTACGGCGCCAAGACCAAGCCGGTCGATACGTTCAACTTCGAAGAGGACGTGGACGGCTCGGATCATGGCAAGTATCTGTGGGCGAATTCCGCGTACCAGCTGGGCCTGCGCATCACCGACGCCTTCGCCAAGTACAGCTGGGCCACCGCGATCCGCGGCGTGGAGGGCGGCGGCAAGGTGGAAAGCATCGCCGCCCATGCCTACAAGACCGATGAAGGCGATATCGCGCTCAAGTGCCCGACCGAAGTGACGATCACGGACCGCCGCGAAAAGGAGCTCAGCGACCTGGGATTCATCGCCTTCGTGAACGCCAAGGGCTCGAATCAGGCCACGTTCTTCGGCAGCCAGACCGCGAACCGGCCCAAGGTCTACAACAAGGATGCCGCCAACGCCAACGCGCAGCTGTCTTCGCGCCTGCCGTTCGTGCTGGCCGCGTCCCGTTTCGCGCACTACATCAAGGTGATGATGCGCGACAAGGTCGGCAGCTTCCAGTCGCGCACGGATGTCGAGAACTATCTGAACAACTGGATCGCGGACTACGTGCTGATCAATCCCTCCGCCTCACAGGAACAGAAGGCCAGCTATCCGCTGGGCGAGGCGCGCGTCGACGTGACGGAGGTGCCCGGAAAGCCCGGCGCCTACCGCGCCACCTGCTTCATCAAGCCTCATTTCCAGATGGAAGAGTTGACCGCGTCGATCCGCCTGGTGGCGGACCTGCCGGCCGCGGCCGCCTGACCTTGCGCACCGCGCGCCGCCGGCCGGCGGCGCGCGCCAACCGAACCTTCTTCGAGTACGGAACTCCATGGATACCATCCTGCTTCAGATCAAGAACATCAAGGGCAACTCCACGCTGGACGGCTACGCCGACGCGATCATCCTTACGACCGTCTCGCACGGCGTGATCCTGCCGGTGTCCATGGACATGGCCAATACCGAGCGGGCGCTGGGCCGGCCCACCTTCACGGAAATGACGTTTACCAAGGCGATGGACCAGTCCTCGCCGGCGCTGTATAACGCCTGCGCCTCGGGCGCCAAGCTGAACGACGCGACGATTCTCGTCGGTCGCAACGAGAGCGGAAAATTCCTGCTGCATGTGAAGTACGTGCTGGGCAATGCCATGGTCTCGTCGATCAGCTCCGGCTTGGGCGGCGGCGGCAGCAGCGACAGCTTCAGCCTGTGCTTCAGCAAGATCTCCATCGAATACACGCAGCAAGCCGCTGCCGGCAACAAGGCTGGCACGGCGTCCTTCGGCTGGGACCTGGCGACGAATAAGTCGACCGCATCCAAGAAGTAATGCCGCGCGCCGCTTCCGCGAGTGCGGGGGCGGCGCCGGCGCCTGTACAGGAACGCCCGCAACATGCCGACCGCCACCCTCTATTCGCCCGTGCCCCTGTTTGACCGTCTGGCGGCCGACGCGGAGTCGCAGCTGGCGGGAGCGGACGCGCAGCGGCTGGCGGTTGCCAGGGACCTGGAGCGTTTGCTGGCCACGCGCTCGCGCCTGGACTTCGATGCCTTTGCACGCTCGGCGGCCTCGGTGATCGACTACGGAGTGCCGGACTATTCGGCGCGGTCGCCGGTGTCGGCCGCGGACCGCGAGGCCGTCGCCGCCGTGGTCAAGCACGCCATTGCCCTGTATGAACCGCGCCTGTCCAACGTGTCGGTGGACATGACGCCCGCGGCGAACGGCATCGGCCCGTGCCGGCTGGAGATCCGCGCGGACATGGCGGTGGGCGGCGCGGTGAATCACGTGGCGTTTGAGTTGCTGGCCGGCGCGCAGAGCGGGACCGGAGGCGGGTCATGAGCGATCTGGCATCCGACGGCATCCTGCATTACTACAAGCGCGAACTGTCCTATCTGCGCAATCAGGGAGCAGACTTCGCGCTGCGCTATCCCAAGGTGGCATCCCGGCTGGCTCTGCATGGCACGGAGTCGCCCGATCCGCACACCGAGCGCCTGATCGAAGCCACGGCGTTCCTGGCGGCCCGGGTGCATCGCGACCTGGACCAGGAGTTTCCGCAAATCGCCGCCGCGATGCTGGACAACGTCTGCCCCACGCTGGTGCAGCCCATCCCGTCGATGACGGTGGTGCAGCTGGCTTTGGACGGCAGCCAGGGCAAGGTGACGGCTGGACTGCCCGTCGCGCGGCATAGCGGCCTGGCGGCGCGGACCGAGGCCGGCGAGCTTTGTCGCTTCCGGACGGCCTGGGACACCACGCTATGGCCCTTGAAAATGGTGGGCGCCGGCTTCTCCGAGGACCAGGCCTTGCGCCTGGAACTGGAATGCGATGCCGGCGTGGAACTGTCCGAGCTCGAAATCCGCACGCTGCGCATACACCTGCAAGGCGACTGGATGGTGACCATGCCGCTGTACGAACTGCTGGCGGCGGGCGTGGCCGGCATTTCGTTGTATGCGGAAGGAGGCGGCGTGGCGCCGTTGCCGCTGACCGCCTGGCGGGAAGTGGGGTATGCGCCCGAGGACAGCGTGCTGCCGCAGCCGCCGCACGGCTTGCCGGCGCACGGCCTGATGCAGGAGTACTTCGCCTTTCCGCGCAAGTTCCATTTCTTCGACCTGGACTTGCCGCGAGGCTTGCCGTTCAAGGGACGCCGCTGCGAGGTCGCGCTGCACCTGGACCGGCGGGCCCGTGGCCTGGGCGCCATCGGCGCGCAGCATTTCCGCCTGGGCTGCACGCCGGTGATCAACCTGTACGCGCAGACCAGCGAACCGGTCGCGATCGACGACAGCCACTACGAGTACCGCCTGGTGGCGGACAAGCGCCGCGACGAGACGACCGAAGTGCATTCCGTGTTGTCGGTGATCCTGTCCGACCCGGCGGCCGAGCGGGCCATTCCGGTGCCCAGCTATGCCGAGGTCGAGCACGCGGACGCCGCCCGCGGCACGCTGTTCTGGTCCGCCCGCAGGGAATACAGCCTGCGCGACCGCGTGGGCGGCACCGACATGTTCCTGAGCTTCGTCGACGCCCGCAATGAGATCCGCCAGCCTGCCGAACCGGTGGTCTACGCCAACCTGCTTTGCACCAACCGGCGCCTGGCCGAGCAGGTGCCGGTGGGCGCCCGTATGGTGTTCGAACGCGTGGCGCAGAACGTGTCGGTGCAATGCCTGTACGAGCCCACGGCGCAGCGCAACCCGCCCTTGGGCAGCGATGCGCTGTGGCGGCTGGTGTCGCTGTTGACGCTGAACCAGCAATCGCTGGTGGATGGCGCGACCGGACACAAGCGCCTGCAGCAGATCCTGCAACTGTTCGCTTCCGGCAGCACGCGCGAACAGGACCTGATACGCGGCTTGAAGGGCGTCAGCTCGCGTCCCGTCACGGCGCACGTGGGCAAGGAGGCATGGCGCGGCTTCTGCCACGGAACCGAAGTCACCGTGGAGTTCGACGCCGATGCGTTCGTGGGAGGATCGCCGCTGCTGCTGGGCGCGGTGCTGGCGCGGTTCTTCGCGATGTATACCTCGGTCAACTCGTTCGTGCGGCTGGCGGTGCGCCGGGGCGACGAAACCTGGAAGCAGTGGCAGCCCATGACGGGCTGCCAGCAGTCGCTATGATCGCCCGGCTGCTCTCCCGCCCGCAACGCTACAACCTGTTCCAGGCGATCGCGCTGCTGGAACGCGCAACGCCCCATGCCGCGCCCCTGGGCCGGGGCAACGGCGACGGCGAGGGAGTGCGCCTGCATGGCCACGTGTCGGTCGCCTTCGAGGCCAGCGACGTGCGCGCCGTGACCCAGAGGCAGGAAACGGGGCGTTGGGGTCAGCCCATGCAGACCCGCTACGCCCTGATCACGCCCGTGATGACGCTGGCCGGCGCCAGCAGTCCGCTGCCCCTGGCGTACACCGAATTGGTGCTGCAACGCCGGGCGGCGCGCGATCACGCCACCGCTGAGTTCCTGGACATCTTCAATCACCGGTTCCTGTCCTTTTTCTACCGGGGCCGCAAGAAGCACGCACTGGGTCTGAATGCGTCCGCGCCGCAGGCTTCGGCGTTGGTGGGCTGCCTGGACGCATTGAGCGACCTCGGTTATGCCCGCGATGAGACAGGACCCAAGGGGCAGCGCCTGTGGGTCAGGCACGCCGGCTTTCTGGGCATGGCGACGCGCTCCATGAGCGGATTGCTGGCGTTGCTGGCGGACCGCCTGGACCTGAAGGTGCGGGGCCAGCAGTTCGTGGGGCAATGGCGGACGCTGGATGCGCAGGACCATTCGCGCCTGGGCGGCAAGGGGTTGGCGCTGAATGCATCGCGCGCGCTGGGCCGCCGGGTATGGGACCAGGCCGCCGGCATCCGCATCGAGTTCCTGGACCTGAGTCCCGCCCGGTTCGAGCGCCTGCTGCCCGGGGGCGACGACCACGAGCTGGCGCTGTGGCTGATTCGCAGCCACCTCCGGCGCGACCTGAACGTGGATTTCGTGCTGCACGCGCAGCCGCGCGCGGGCGCGAGCGCGCTGGGTGGCGTGGCCGGGTCCAGGCTGGGCTGGACCAGCTGGGCGACCGCGTCGCCGCGGACCGTCACTCCGACGCCCGTGCGCCTGTCGGCGCGCATGGCGTCTGCTTCCTCATCGGCCAACCGTACATAAGGCAAATCAGGCATGGATATCGACATCCGCACGCTGCTGTCCCGGCTTAACCCGGTCTGCAAGCACGCGATGGAACTGGCGGCGCAGCAATGCGTGCGCCAGACGCATTACAACGTGGATGTCGAGCACCTGCTGCTGACGCTGCTGGATACCGCCGCGCCGGATCTGAACGCGGTGCTGGACCATTATCAGATCCGGGCGGAAGACGTGTCGGCACAATTGCAGCGCGCCCAGGAGCAGTTCAAGCGTGGCAATGGCCGCACGCCGGCCTTGTCGCCGAACTTTTCTCCCTTGTTCCAGGAAGCGTGGCTGCTCAGCTCGATGCTGCTGGGACAGCAGCAGATCCGATCCGGCACGCTGCTGCTGGCGCTGCTGGAAGTCGACAGCCTGCGCGGGCTGCTGCTGGAGTCGGCGCCGGGCCTGCTGAACATCTCGCGGGCCGGCTTGCGCGCCGCGTTGCCGTCGATCCTGGCCGGCAGCGCCGAAGACGCGGGGAACCCTTCCACGCAGTCCGAGCCAGGGGCCGAGGCCCTGCCTGCTGGCGGCGAGTCCGCCATGCCTACGCCGGGCCAGGGGGCGGCGCGCCAATCCGCGCTGGAGTTGTACACGGTGGACCTGACAGCGCAGGCGCGCGAGGGGGCGATCGATCCCGTGCGAGGGCGCGATGGCGAAATCCGCCAGCTGATCGACGTGCTGCTGCGCCGCCGCCAGAACAATCCGATCCTGACGGGCGAGGCCGGCGTGGGCAAGACCGCCGTGGTCGAGGGCTTCGCGCAGCGTGTCGTGCAAGGCGACGTGCCGCCGGCCCTGCGCAATGTGTCGGTACGGTCATTGGACCTGGCGCTGTTGCAGGCCGGGGCTGGGGTGCGCGGCGAATTCGAGAACCGGCTGAAGTCGGTGATCGGCGAGGTGAAGGCGTCGGCGATGCCGGTCATCCTGTTCATCGACGAGGCCCATCAGCTGATCGGCGCCGGCGGCAGCGAAGGGCAGGGCGACGCCGCCAATCTGCTCAAGCCGGCCCTGGCGCGCGGCGAATTGCGCACCATAGCCGCCACGACCTGGGCCGAGTACAAGCGCTACGTTGAGCGCGATCCGGCGCTGGCCCGGCGCTTCCAGGTCGTCAAGGTGGAAGAGCCCACCGAGGCGGCGGCCGTGGAAATGCTGCGCGGCATGGTGCAACGGCTGGAAGCCCATCACGGCGTCGAGATCCTGGATTCCGCGGTCCGGGACGCCGTGAAGCTGTCGCACCGCTATATCTCCGGGCGGCAGCTGCCGGACAAGGCCATCAGCGTGCTGGACACGGCTTGCGCCAGGGTGGCGATCGGCCAGAGCGCGGAGCCGGAGGAAATCGAGGCCCTGGGGCGGGCGATCGAGTCCGCCGAAAACCAGTTGCGAATCCTGCGCCACGAGGCAGCCACGGGCGCGGACCGCGCCGACGCGATCGCCGCGACGCAGCGCCAGATCGAAGAGCAACGCGAACAGCATCGCCGGTCGGGAGAAAAGCTGGCGGCCGAGCGCGGCGCCGTGGCTGAAATCCTGGGCTGGCGCCGCCGCATCGCGGAGCGCATCGCCGCCGATGGCGGCGCGACGGCGGACGAGGAGGACCTGGACGCGCTGACCGCCAATCTGACCCGCCTGGAAAAGGGCCTGGAGGCAGTCCAGAACGACGAGCCCATCGTGCCAGTGTGCGTGGATTCCTCGGTCGTGGCGAAGGTGATTTCCGGCTGGACCGGCATTCCAGTGGGCCGGATGCTGGCGGATGAGCTGCACACGGTCCTGTACCTGCAGGACAAGCTGTCCGGGCGCATCGTAGGGCAAAACGAAGCTCTCGACGCCATCGCCCGGCGCATCCGCACCTTCCGCGCGGACCTGGACGATCCGGGCAAGCCGGTGGGCGTGTTCCTGCTGCTGGGCCCCAGCGGCGTCGGCAAAACCGAAACCGCGTGCGCGCTGGCCGATACGCTATATGGCGGCGAACGCAACATGATCACCATCAACATGTCGGAGTTCCAGGAAGCGCATAGCGTTTCCGGCCTGAAAGGCGCGCCGCCCGGGTACGTGGGGTACGGCCGGGGCGGCGTGCTGACCGAAGCGGTGCGGCGCCGGCCCTATAGCGTGGTGCTGCTGGACGAAATGGAGAAGGCCCACCCCGACGTGCTTGAGCTGTTTTTCCAGGTGTTCGACAAGGGGACCATGGAGGATGGCGAGGGCGTTTCGATCGACTTCAAGAACACCCTGATCCTGCTGACGTCGAACGCTTCGCAGGACGTCATCACCGATGCCTGCCGGGGCGGGGAGCGCCCTACGCCCGAGGCTTTGATCGAGCGCTTGCGCGCGCCCTTGCTGCGCCAGTTCAGCCCGGCGTTCCTGGGGCGGCTGGTGATGGTGCCGTACTACCCGCTGGGCGATGCCCAGATCAACGCCATCGTCAACCTGAAGCTCGGACGCCTGGCGCGGCGCTTCGAGCGCAATCATCACGCCCGTCTGGGCTGGGACGATGCCGTGGCGCAGTCGATCGCGGCGCGTTGCAAGGAAGTGGACAGCGGGGCGCGCAATGTGGACCACATCCTGACCCAGGCGGTGCTGCCGGAGCTGGCGCGCCAGGTGCTGGAACGCATTTCCGTGGCGGCGCCGTTCGGCGGTGTCCATCTGGGCCTGACGCCGGCGGGCGCGATCGATTTCCAGTTCCACGACGCGGAGGCGGGGTAGTTCCATGGCCACCGACCAGACTCAAGCCAATTGGTTCGCCTCGGTAGCCACCCCGTTCGGCAAGGACGTCCTGCTGCTGGATTCCTTCAGCGGGCGCGAAGCGATGTCGGAGCTGTTCCGGTTCGATCTCAGGATGCGGTCGGCCAACAAGGCGCTGGATGCGCGGGCCATCGTCGGCAAGGCGGTCACGGTGACCTTGCAGCGTCCGCGCCTGAGGCCTCGCTACTTCAACGGGATCGTGACGCGCTTCGTGCATCTGGGCGCGGATCGCGGGCATGCCTACTACCAGGCCGAATTGCAGCCGCGCCTGTGGCTGCTGACCCTGGGGCGGGACCGGGTCATCCACCAGAACAAGACCGCGCCGGAGATCATCAAGGAAGTGCTGGGACGCTACGAGGTGGCGTTCGAAGCCCGGCTGGGAGCGGGCGCCTATCCGCAGCGTCCCTATTGCGTGCAGTACGACGAAAGCCCGTTCGACTTCATTTCCCGCCTGATGGAGGAGGAAGGAATCTTCTACTTCTTCGACGGCGCCGATGGCAAGCACACGCTGGTGCTGGCCGACAGCCCTGCCGCGCACCCCGTGAACACGCACGCGGCCCGCCTGCAGTGCGCGCTGGACGAAGACCACGCGGCCGATCCCGACCGCGTGCAGACCTTCGAGATGGCGCACGGCATCGTGGCGCCGGGGCACGTGCTGGCCGATTACGACTATCTGACGGCGACCACCTCGCTTGCCGCTACGCGCAAGCCGGCGCTGTTGCCCGGGGCCCGGCACTACGTCTATCCCGGCAAGTACGCGGACGCGGCGGACGGCGACCGCAAGGCCGCCATCAGGCTGGCGGCGCAACAGGCCGATGGACAGGTGGGCAACGGCGTGAGCGGATGCCATGGCCTGTCCGCGGGGTCCCGCTTTGAACTGGCCGGCCATCCGGACAATGCCTTGAATGTTCAGTACGTCCTGCGGGCCGTCATGCACGACGCCACCCAGGAGCGGTACCGCAACCGCTTCGAAGTGCAGCCCGAGGCCGTGCCGTTCCGTCCCAGGCTTCTTACGCCGCGGCCCCAGGTCACGGGGACGCACACGGCCCGGGTCGTGGGACTGGCGGGCGAGGAGATCTGGACCGACGCGCACGGACGGGTGAAGCTGAAATTCCATTGGGACGACGGTCCGGCGCGCGACCAGGACAGCTCCTGCTGGGTCCGCGTGTCGCAGACCCTGGCCGGCCAGGGCTGGGGGCACTGGTTCCTGCCCAGGGTGGGGCAGGAGGTGGTGGTGAGCTATGTCGACGGAGATCCTGACCGGCCGCTGGTGACCGGCACGGTCTACAACAAGCAGCAGACCTTGCCGGTGCAGCTGCCGGCCGCGCAGACGCAGAGCGTGATGCGGTCGCGCTCGTCCAAGCGCGGGGTGGCGGGCAATGAAATCCGCATGGAAGACAAGCTCGACGCGGAAGAGCTGTACCTGCACGCGCAGAAGGACATGCGGGTCGCCGTCGAGGACGCACTCGCGACGGAGATCGGCGGCGACGAAAGCCGCATCGTCAAGCAGGGCGATCGCCGCATCGAGGTGCAGAAGGGCAAGGAGTCGCATCGGGTGAAGGGCGCGCGCAGTGTCGAGGTCGGCGGCGACGAAACGCACGCCAACCGGGCGGCCTTCAGCCAGGACGTCGCTGGCAACTACACGCTGAAGGTCAGCGGCAATCTCGTCATCGACGTCACGGGGTCCATCAGCTTCAAAAGCGGATCGACGTTGACGGCGCAAGCCGGAACGACGCTCAGCACCAAGGCGCTGACGATGGAACACAAGGCGACGGCGACGCAGACCGTCGATGGCGGCGGCATGTTGGCGCTCAAGGGCGGCCTGGTCAAGATCAATTGAGGCGCGACATGCATAGCCCCGACATCTCACCGCCCGAGGCCCGGAACGAAACCCGGATCGTGGAAGAGCTGGACGAGAGCGGCCGTCTGGTGGCGCGCAGCGCCTGGCAGAACGGCGTGGCGCAAGGCCTGTTGACACGCTATGGCGCGGACGGAGAGGTGCTGCTGCAGGCGGAGTTCCAGCAGGGTTGCCTGTCCGGCACGCTGCGGGTGTACGACGAACGGGGCGGATTGCTGCGCGCAGCGTCCTACGCCGGCGGCAAGCTGCACGGCGAAGTGCTGTCCTACCGCGATGGAAAGCTGGCGTCGAGCCAGCGCTATGAGCTGGGAGTCTTGCACGGCGCATGCGTGTCATACGCGCCATCCGGCCTGGAGACGCTGCGGCAGAACTATCTGGCGGGCAAGCTGGATGGCGTGGCCGAGTACCTGCAAGATGATGTGGTGGTTCGCCGCGAGACCTATAGCCTGGGCGTGCTGGAGGGTGAAACGCGTGATTACGCGCCGGACGGCGCGTTGCAGGCAGTATCGCCATACCGCGCAGGGGTGTTGCACGGTATCGCCCGCCGCTACGGCCCGGATGGCGCGGTGCTGGCCGAGCGCCGCTATGTGAATGGCGTGCCCGCGCAGCCTTGGCGCCTCCTGGCCGAGGTCAGCGCCGAGCCTGCGCCTCCCACCCTGGGCGCGCGGCTGGAAAAGTGGGTCAGGGGATAGCCATGGCCTTGCAAATCACTACCGGCTCGGCCGTGATGTGCAGCTTTGGCGCGGCGCCGTCGGTGCTGAACGTGATGCCGGCGGGCGTGCTGGCGGGCGCGCTGCCCGCGGCCACCATCATGGATCACGCGCCCATCGCCAACGTGGCGCCCTTCGGCATGTGCAGCTGCCTGGGCAACCCGACGGTCGCGGCCGCCACCGCCGCGGCTGCGGGCGTCCTGACGCCCATGCCTTGCATGCCCGCGACGCCGGGACCGTGGCTGCCGGGTTCACCCACCGTGCTGATCGGCGGAAAGCCCGCCTTGCAGGACGCGTCGATGCTGATGTGCGTCTGGGGTGGGGTGATCCGGATCACGGCGCCCGCGCAGGTCACGACTTTGGTTCCCTGAGGATCTGAACGCATGTCTTACGTATTCTCCCTGACCCCTCGCATGTTGACCGTCACGCTGGCCTGCGCCGGCCTGCTCTGTGTCCTGTTGTTCCTGCTGGGCTTCCAGATCGGAGCCCGCCTGTCGGAACCGCCGGCGCCGCCGCCGGGCATCGCCGCCGCTGCGTCCGCGACGAGCGACGGCGATGCCGCGGTGCCCAAGGTGGACCGCCATGACTGAGTCCCCGGGTTTCTTCCTTTGGCTATCAACAGGCCGGAGTCTTGCATGCAGCACCTATTGAAAGTGATTTCCCGGTCCGCCCGCTGCGCCGCGCTGGCGGCGTTCTTCTGCGTGGCGTCGGCAGTGGCCTGGAGCGCAGCCGCGCAGGCCCAGACCGGCGTGGTCCGCATGGACAACGGCGTGCTGCTGGCGCCCGAGTTCGCCCGGATCATCAACCGGGGGGAGCTGGTGGTGGCATTGCTGGGGGTGGACCAGCCTCCGTTCTTCGAAGAGAAGAACGGCAAGCTGAGCGGTTTTGACGTGGATTTCGCGCGCGAGATCGCGCAGAAGCTGGGAGTGCGGGTGCGCTTCAACCGCCAGGCCCAGACCTTCGACGGCGTGGTGACCCTGTTGGCCGAAGGCCAGGCGGACGTGGCCATCAGCAAGCTGTCGCGCACCCTGTCGCGGGCGCGGGTGGTCAGCTTCAGCGCGCCGTACCTGTCGCTCAAGCGCGCCCTGTTGCTGAACCGCGTCAAGTTCGCGCAGTTGGCGCGCGGCCGCTCGGTGCCGGAGGTGATCCGCGCCTACACCGGCACCATAGGCGTGGTGGCCAACTCCTCGTATGCAGACTACGTGAAGGCCAATTTTCCGCAGGCCGACGTGCGCCAGTACCCCACTTGGCCGGCCGTGCTGTCGGCGCTGGACAGCGGGGAGGTCACCGCCGCCTATCGCGACGAATTCGAGGTCAAGCGCGTGCTGAAGATCGACCCGACCGCCTCATTGCGGCTGCGGGTCGTGACGCTGCAGGACCTGGAGGACACCCTGGGCATGGCGGTCAATGCCTCGGACCAGGCGCTGCTGGGCTTCATCAACCTGTACCTGGCAGACCGCAGCGAGCGGTTCGACGTCAACGTGGTCCTGCAGGCCACCAATCACTGAGGCAGGCGCAAGCTGGATCATCATGACTCTGAAACGACTCTACGCGATTGTTCTGAACCCTTGGCTGGTGCTGGGCAGCCTGGTGCTGGGCGGCCTTGCGGGGTTCTACCTGCCGGCGTTTGCCCGCAGCCTGTCGCTGATCGGCGAGGTGTACGTTGACTTCCTGAAGATGACGACCTTGCCGTTCATGATCTCGGCGGTGATCTTCAGCCTGCAACGCCTGTTCCGCGATGGCGGCGCGTCGCGCCTGTTCCTGCGCGTGCTGGCGGTGTTCGCCGGCACGGCCCTGCTGGTGGCGCTGGTGGGGGCGGCTGTCCTGCTCATCCTGAATCCGGGCGCGGACCTGTCCAACGCGACCTTGCAAGCGTTCGGCCTCATCGTCGGCAGCGATTCGGCTTCCAGCGTCACGGTGATGAACCTGTACGGCGCCGACGTGCCAGCCAAGACCCTGACCCTGGCCGACCTGCTGGGCAGCTTGGTGCCGACCAACATCTTCGCCGCGCTGGCCAGCGGCGACGCCTTGAAGTCGCTGGTATTCGCGCTGCTGTTCGGCGTGGCGGTGGGCTATGTGCCGGAGCGCATTTCGGTGGGCTTGAGCCAGGTGCTGGAAACTGTCTATTGCGCCTGCCAGAAGCTGATGCACTGGCTCAGCCTGCCCCTGCCTCTGATCCTGTTCTGCATGAGCGCCTCGCAGATGGCCAAGTCGGGCATCGAGCCCTTGCAGGCGATGACGCAGTTCGTGCTGGCGTTCTTCGCGGTGGCGGTGCTGTTGCTGGCGCTGGCGGTGGTGGTCATCTGGAAGCGCTCGAACCAGCCGCTGGCCGTCACGCTGGAGGCGCTGCGCGCGCCCTTCGCGCTGGCGCTGGCGACGCGCAACAGCGCGGCCTGCATGCCGAGCATGATCGAGAGCCTGGCGGACAAGCTGGGGTTTGCGCGGGCGCGGGTGGAATTGCTGGTGCCTCTGGCCGTTTCGCTGTTGCGGGTCGGGCCGATGGTCTATTACGTGTGCGCGACGCTGTTCATTGCGCAGCTGTATGGACGGCCGCTGGGCGTGGCCGAAGTGGCCACGGTATTGCTGGTATCGGTGCTGGCGGGGTTCGCGTCTGCCGGCATGACCGGCCTGGTGACCGTGTCGCTGATCGGCATCACCTGCGCCTACCTCGGCTTGCCGTTCGAGGCGGCCTTCATCCTGTTCCTGGCGATCGATCCGCTATGCGACATGCTGCGCACGCTGATCCTGGTGATCGGGAACTCCGCGGCGGTTTCCGTCATCTGCCCGCGGCCGTTGCGGGTATAGGGGACCGCCATGACCATGATCGGAGTGCTGGGGGGCATGGGGCCGTTGGCCACGGTGGACTTCATGGGCCGCGTCGTCCGCCTGACGCAAGGCGCGCGCGACCAGGACCATCTGCCCATGATGGTGGCGAACCTGCCTCACACGCCGGACCGTTCTTCCGCCATCCTGGGCGACGGTCTGGATCCGCTGCCGGCGCTGTATGCGGGCGTCGACCTGCTGAACCGCAGCGGCGTCGGCCTGCTGGTGGTGCCGTGCAATTCGGCCCATCATTGGTACGAACAGATGCGCCGGCGCAGCGCCGCGCCCATGTTGCACATCGGCGAGGTCTGCGCCGACGCCGTGCCGCAAGGCAGCGGGAAAGTCGCGGTGCTGGCCACGCGCGGCACGCTGGTTTCGGGCTTTTACCAGGCGAGCCTGCGCGAGCGCGGCATTGATTTCCTGGTGCCAGATGCCCTGGAGCAGGCGCGGATCAGCGCCTGCATCGCCCAAGTCAAGGCGGGAGACCTGGCGGCAGCCGCCAGACTGCTGGAGCAGGCGTTGCGGAGGCTCGAAGCCGGCGGGGCGACGGCGGCCGTGATGGGGTGCACGGAGATTCCCCTGGCTGCGGGCGCGATTCCGCAGGCGCCCATGCCGCTGATCGACAGCACGCAGGAGTTGGCGGCTGCAACCGTGCGCTATGCGCTGATGCGCGGCTGGAACGTGTCCGCATGAGCACCTTGAACCGCCTCTCCGGCAGCACCGTATTGCTGGCTTTCTGCATGGCGACGGGCGCGTTGGCGGGCGTCATGGCGCAGCCGCTGGGGCACGCCGCCTACCTGGTGGGCAAGCTCTACCTGGTGGTGGTGAACATGGCCGCCATACCCTTGCTGGTGGTGGCGATCTTCTTCGGCTTGCGCCAGGTGCTGGATCTGCCGCATCCCGGCCGTAGGATCGCGCTGACCGCGGCCCTGGCGGTGGCGCTGGTGGGCGCCTGCGCCGTGGGTGGAACCCTGCTGGGCGCGGCCGTCATGCCGGGCAAGCACCTGAACCCGCAGGAGCATGGCCAGTTGGGCGAGTTGGTTTGGCGCCAGGGCAACGCGCTGTCCGAGGACAACGTCAGCCTGCTGGCACCGCCGAATGGCGGCGCGGCAACGGGCGATGGCGCGTCGCGCCGGGAGAGCGTGATGCGAGGGCTGCTGCCCGACAACTTCTTCCGCGTGCTGGCGCAGGGGAACACGTTGGGGATCCTGGTGGCGACGCTGTTGTTCGGGCTGGCCTTCGCCTCGCTGTCGCGCGAGCGCACCGCGCTGCTCGATGGAATCTTCGAAAGCTCGTACCGGGCTTTGGGAATCATCATCGACCGCGCCAATCTGCTGATTCCGGTGCTGGCGTTTGGCGCCAGCGCCTATCTGACGAGCAACGCGCAGGCGGCCACGCTGGGAGCCATGGGCGGATTCCTGCTGTGCTTCATGCTGTCGGCGATCGCGCTGTCGGTCGCAGCCATGGCCGTGATCTCGTCCCGCGCAGGCTTGCCCTTCCTGTCCGTGCTGGCGGAGATGAAAGGGCCGCTGCTGGTCGGGTTGGCGTCGGGCAGCGCCACGGCGCCGGTCCCGCACGCCATAGAAGTCATGAGCGCGCGGCTGGGATTCAGCCGCGGCGTGGCCGAGTTGGCCCTGCCGTTCGGTGCGGTATTCCTGAGAGCCGGGGCGGCGCTGTACTTCGCCTTGGTCACCTTGTTTGTCGCCAATCTCTACGGCAGGCCGCTAGGCGGCGCGGACCTGGCGCTGGTGGCGGCGGGGGCGACCGCGGCGGCCTTCGTGTCGGCAGGGCAAAGCGGCGTGGCGAACGTGGCGTTCGCCAGCCTGACGCTGGGCCTGCTGGAACTGCCGGTGGAAGCGGCGGGCGTGCTGTTGGTGGCCATCGACCTGCTGTGCGACGGCTTGCGGACGGTGCTCAGCCTGCTGTGCGTATGCGTGGTCGTGGCCTGGGTCTCGGACGGGCTGTCGTCCGAGAGGGCGGCGGCGCGCGACGGGAGCGCGGGCCGCGCGCCTTTGCAGCTGGCATTTTCCGGCGTGCAGCTGATGCTGGTGGGCAGCTGCATGGTGCTGGCGGGATTGCTGATTGTGTTGTTGGGTATCGGGTTGGGAGCCAGGTGATGAAAGCGACAGGATGGGCGCGGCGGGCGGGGCTAGGCGGAGCATTGATACTGTTGGCGGCCCTGGCGGGATGCTCCGCGTTGGGGCTGGACTATTTCAAGGGCGAAAAGCCGGCATGGAAACAGGTCGTCGTGTCCGCGGCCGATGACGCCAACGGCGATAGCCCGGTGGCGGTCGATCTGGTGCTGGTCAAGGACGAGACCCTGCTTGCGCGCTTTGCCGAACTGACGGCAGCCAAGTGGTTTGCCGGCAGGGCCGACCTGCTCAACACCTATCCGCAGGGGTTGCGGTACGAGGGCTGGGAGGTGGTGCCGGGACAGCACCTGACCGTGCCCGGCGAGAAACTCGAAGGTCCGCGCGTGGCGGGCGCGTTCGTCTTCGCGCGCTATGCGGCGCCGGGCGCCCATCGGGCGCGGGTGGACGCGTTCAGCGGCCGGCTGCTGATCCGCCTGGAGAACAAGGGATTCACCGTGACTGCGAGCCAATGATGAGCATGCCGCGATTCTTGCTTCGCGCGCCAGGCGCGCCTGCCGGGAGGGCCGTCGCATGACGCACCTTCAACCCGTGGTGACCGACGCCGTCGAATGGCATGAAGGCATGCTGCTGGCGCCGCAGCATTTCCAGCTGCTGGCCTCGCGCGTCGACACGCTGGTGGCGTGGCAGACGCTGGCGGCGGCGCCGTTCAGCTGGGGCGTGCGCCGGCTGGTGCTGGACAACGGATTGTTGCCCGCCGGCATCGTGCGCGTGCTGGAGCTGTCGGCGATCATGCCGGACGGCACCGCAATTGCCTACGCCGCACAAGCGGACTCGGCGGAAAGACTGGAACTGGCGCTGGAGTCCCATGCTGCACAACTGGCCGACGGCCCGATGGATTTCTACCTGACCTTGCCCGCCGCCACCCTGGCGCGGCGCGAAGGGCAGGTGCGCCGCTTCCGCTCCGTGGCCGGGACGCCGGTGGAGGACCAGGTGTCCGAAGCGCCCGCCGCCGATATCTC
This sequence comes from Achromobacter anxifer, assembly GCF_903652925.1. Classification (GTDB taxonomy): domain Bacteria; phylum Pseudomonadota; class Gammaproteobacteria; order Burkholderiales; family Burkholderiaceae_B; genus Achromobacter; species Achromobacter anxifer. The sequence continues at coordinate 959,772 of NZ_CAHLAR010000001.1, forward strand.
GCGCCTGCTGCCGAACCTGGCGCTCTCGGCCGGGACGGTGCCTCCCGCGCAGTTCGTGGCGCTGCGCCTGGGATCGCTCTACAAGGACAATGAGGTCGTCAAGGTCGGCGAACGCCAGCCTCCGCTGCTGGAGGTGTGCCAGGACAATCCGCTGTGGGTCGCGGCGTCGGCCCTGGTGGGGCAGTTGCGCGGCAAGGCCGCCTTCATTGCCCGGCAGACGGCCAATCCCTCGTCCCGGGTGGACGATCGGCTGACCCAGCTGGAACTCAAGGACAAGCTGCGCAGCCTGCTGGCGGGCCTGCCGCTGGCCGAGGCCGTGCTGCGCACTCCCCACCTGCACCCATGGACCCTGTATCTGGCGCTGGCGTCGCTGGCCGGGTCGCTGTGCCTGCTCAAACCCGGCGCGATAGCGCCGCCACCGCCCGACTACGACCATGGCGATCCGCTTTCCGTCTTCACGTCCATGCTGCGCTTCCTGCGGGAAGCCAGCTCCGAGATCAACGAGGACTTCCGCCAGTACAAGTTCGACTTCGATCATGGCGCCTTCGAGCTGAAGCTGCGCCCGGAGTGGATAGGAGAGCGGCTGGTGGTCGGCGTCCGCGGGCAATCGGACCGCGACCTGCTGGCCTGGATGGCGGGGGCGGTCATCGGATCCCGGCCTGTCTATCCGTCGCTGCGCAGCCGCCGCGTGCTGGGGGCGGTCAGGCGCAACGTCGAGTACGCCGAAGAACTGGGCCTGCGTTCGGGTTCGGGATACCTGCTGTTCGAGATTCAGGTCGCCTCGGGCCTGGTACTGGGGGATGAGCCGCTGCTGATCGCCAATTCGAATGAGGGCGAAAGCGCGCAGCGGCCCCAGGAAATGCTGTTGTTCGTGAAGGGCTGAGGAGAAAAAATCATGGCGAATCTGGCACGCAACCGCCCCGACGGCGACGAGGACGACCTGGTGACCGAGCAGTTCCGCGGCTTCCTGGACGAGCTGGAGAAAGTGCGGGCACGGGTCTCGGCAGGGGGCGCGGCGTCGGCCGAAGCGGCGGCGCAGGAACTCAGCCGGCACATGCTGAGCCTGCTGGAGATCCAGACATTGCAGGCGCGGCGCGACAGCACGCGGTTCGACGCCGAGAACCTGGCCGACGCGCGCTACCTGAAGGCGGTCCTGGCCGATGAAATCCTATTGAACGCGGATTGGGCAGGGCGCGAGCGTTGGACCGCCTATCTGCTGGAATCCACGCTGTTTCGCAGCAATGTGGCGGGCGACCTGGTGTTCCAGCGTATCGAACAATTGCTGTCGGGCCGTGAGCCGTCGCGCCGCAGCATCGCGCGCCTGTACCTGTTTGCGCTGGCCGTCGGATTCCAGGGGCGCTACCGCGGCGCCGACGCGGCGCAGCGGCTGCGGGGCTACCGCGAAGAGCTGTATGAATTCGTGTATCAGCGGCGGGCAGACCTGGGCGGGCGCGACCGCGTCCTGGCGCCCGCGGCGTACTCGAACATCCTGTCGCACGTGGCGCCGCGCAAGCTGCCGACGGTCAGCCGCTGGACCTTCATTTTCCTGCTGGGCATGGTGTCGCTGCTGGCCGTGTCGGAAATCGCCTGGCTATGGCAGTCGTGGCCAGTGCGCCAGGCCCTGCATGCAGATGCCGCGCAGGACTGACGCCATGCAGATCAACCGAGACGTAAACCGGGGAGCGCTTCCATGCTGACCAGCAATCTGTTCCTACTGTCGGTCGTCGTGCTGACTCTGGTCGTGCTGGCCGTGCTGGGCATCGTTCTGTACTTCGCCCGGAATGGCGCGCACAAGAAGCCGGAGCAGGACCGCAAGGTCCTGCGGCTGCGCTCCGATTCCCTGCGCAATGCGTTTCGCCAGGCGGTCGAACTGATCGAAGCCAATATCGCCGCCCGCGGCGAACGCTACCGCATCCCATGGATCATGGTGCTGAACGAGGGAGATGGCAGCGGCGGCCTGCCCATCGCCCAGGCCGGCGTGCCCAGCGTGCTGGGCTCGGAGGCGGCGGGGCCGACCTCGACGCAGGGCATTTCGTGGAACTTCTTCGACCGCGGCATCGTCATCGATATCAAGGCGGCCTATCTGGACGCGCCGGGGCAGGACAGCAATGAAAAGCCCTGGGACGAGTTCCTGGGCCTGTGCCGGGGGTATCGCCCGCAGCGGCCGTTCGATTCGGTGGTGATCACGGTGCCCGCCAGCATGCTGCTGGCGACCGACACGGATTCGCAGCTGGAGCTTGCCCGGCGGGCCAAGCTGGCGCACCGGCGACTGTGGCTGGCGCAGAACCGGTTTGCCATGCGGTTTGCCGTTTATGTGGTGGTTACGGACTGCGAAGCCCTGGAAGGTTTCAGCGAGTTTGCCGCAGCCTTGCCGGAGCCGCTGCGGGCCAGCATGCTGGGCTGGTCTTCGCCTTACGACCTGTCCACCACCTATCAATCGGATTGGGTGGAAGCGGCCATGCGCTCCATCACCGGCGCTGTGTCGGACGCCAGCGCGGAGCTCTTCGCGGTCGACGCGGGCACGGCGGACGCGCGGGGCTTCCTGCTGTTGCCGGCGCGCATCCAGGCCTTGCAGGCGCAACTGCAACTGTACGTGGACGAGCTGCTGCGTCCCAGCGCCTACCACGAGCCGTTTTTCTTCCGGGGCATCTATCTGACGGGAGACAGCGGCGAACTGGCGGCGCGCACGATGGGGCGGCAAGCCGAGCCTGGACCGCAGGCGGAGGCCGAGGACGCCGAGCCCTACGTGGGCGGCGGCCGGGAGGGCGTGGGCCCCGCGCTGGCCGACCTGCTGCGTCAACCGGCCTTTCTGCGCGATCTGTTCGAGCGCAAGATCTTCCAGGAATACGGACTGACTCGGCCTTCGCGTTCGCAGCATCTGACCCGGCCCGTGCTGCACCGGGCGCTGCGCTGGGGCGGCATCGCCTTGCTTGGCGTGTGGGGCGGCGGGCTGGTCATCGCCACGGTCGAACTGGGGCGGCACAACGGGCCGCTGGTCGCCGCGCTGGAGGAAACGCGGCGCGACGCGCGCGAGCGCGCCGTGGCGTTGCAGCAAGGCCAGGAGCTGCCGGCGGAATGGTACCGGCGGCGCGCGCTGGCCTTGTTGACCCTGGACCAGGGGCTGCAGGTCGATTCGGCCTGGACCGTCTTCATGCCGGGGTCCTGGTCGCGCATCGACGACCTGAATCCCCGCGTGCGCGCACGCTTCGCCCGCGAGTTCGGCGAGATTGCCGTGACGGCGATCCAGCGCGAGCTGGCCGCGCGCGCCTCGCAGCTGACCGGCGTGGGGCTGGACCCGGTGAGCGGCACGCTGTTGCCGGACGGACTGTGCGCCGCGCCCGCCGTCCTGGATGGCGACGAGGGCAAGGTAGCAAGCCTGGGCATCGATGAGCAGCCCGAGCTGCGGGCGCTGCAGCGGTACGTGGCGGGCGCCGACCAGTTCGATGCCGCCCTGCGGGCCTTTCAGCGCTTGCGTCAACCGGGCGGCGGCAACGCCGACGCGCTGCGGCTGGTGGTGCGTTACGCGCTGGGCGCGGATCTGCAGGGCGATCTGGGCAATGTGCTGCCATACTTCAGCCGCGGCCGCGAACGCAATGTCTCTTACAGCATGACGCCGGCGGGCGAGGAGGGCGTGGCCGGCCTGCAGCAGGCATTCGGCTGCGCTTTCGAGAAGGCGTCGGCGCAGCTGAACCGGCGCTTGTTCTCGAACAATCCGCTGCTGCTGGCGGAGCGCGCCGTGGCGCAGTCCACGCGCCAGATCACCGACGCGACCATGAACGCGGAGGACGCGGCGCAAGTGGGCGACAGCTATCGCAGGCTGGTCGCCGCGATCACCGCCCAGCAGGACCTGCTGGCTGCCGGCAAGGGCGGATGGATGCGCCAGGCCTCGTTCACCCCCGGCGCCGCCTATGACCGCGTGATGTCCCGCGCCGCGCAGAACCGCTTGCTGGGAGCCGAGGCGGCGGCGCAGGCGCGCGAGCGCGACCGCGCGGATTTCGAGGGTTTCAAGAGCGAAAGGGCATTGCGCTTTGACGGACCGGACAGTGGCCTGCTGTGGCAGGAGAAAGAGGCGCGCTACGCGCTGTCTCCCGCCCGGCTGGCGTTGCGCGACGCGTTCGCGGGTCTGCTGGCGCAGCCTTTCATGGCGCTGCCCCGCGACCTGCAGCCGCCCGTCCTGGACGGTGCGGCGGTCATCGTCTGGAACCGCGTGCAGCTGGATCAGGCGCTGACGCTGGGCGAAGTGCGCAAGCGCTTTCTCGCGGACGGCCTGAAGAGCGTGCCGCCCGTCTTGCTGCCGGTGGTGGAACGGGCGCTGGACGTGCAGTTCGGCCGGCTGGTGTTCGACCAGACCATGGCGGCGGCCACGCCGGCCCAGGCCGATGCGGGAGAAGACAGCGCCGCCTTCACCGCCGCGCGCAATCGCCTGCTGCGGATACGCGCCTTGCTGGCCGAACTGGGCGCCAGCCGGCAGGCGGACACGCTGGACACGCTGGTGTCGCGCGACGCGATGGAGCATTTGCGCCAGGTGGACCGGCGCCTGCAGCGTTCCGAGCTGTACGCGACCCGTCTCGACGCGGAAATCGCCGTGCCGGCCGCGCGTACTTCCGTGCTGGCGATGTTCGGCGTGGCGGACGCGGCGGGCCTTGGCCCTTATCTGGACCATCAGTCTGGCCGCGCCCTGACGCTGGGCGCGGAGGCGGGGGTGTACCTGGCGGCGCTGGATCCCATCAGCGCGGCCTCGCCGCTGGCGCAGCGCTGGCGCGCCATCAACCAGGATCTGGAGCGGTATCGGCTGCGCAACCCCAACAGCAGCCTTCTGCGCCTGGAGCAGTTCGTGCAGGCGGTGGCGGACCCGGCCACGGGCGGCTGCAAGTCACGCCCGGCCGGCACGGCGCCGCCCGGCGGCGACGACTATTTCGGTGCTGTGTACGCCCGCCTGTACAGCGCGCTGCAAGGGCGTTGCAATCAACGCTATGTTTCGGACCTGCGCCAGCAATGGGAGGATTTTGCCGCGACCTTCAACGTGCTGGTGGCCGGCCGCGCGCCGTTCAGCGACGGCGCGGCCGGTCCGGTTGCGCGGTACGCCAGCGTGGGCTCCGTCGGGGGGCAGAGTCCGTCGGGATTGGCGTCGGCGGACTATGGCCAGCTGGGGCAGACGCTCAAGCGCTATGACGGCGTGGCGGGAACGTATCGCGATGCCGACGGCGAGGCGCGCGGCGCGACGCCGTCAGGCTCGGTCACGCGCTTCATCGACAACTTCGCGCAGGTCCGATCGCTGTTCGCGCCCTTGTATCCGTCGGAGGAGGGCGGGCCGGGGGGGTATGACCTGAATGTGGAGTTCCGCGCCAACCGGGGCGGCGAGTTGGCCGCCAATCAGTTGATCGACTGGACGCTGGCCATGGGCGGGCAGAGCCTGTCCCTGGGCGACGCGCCCAGGACCTTGCACTGGAATTACGGCACGCCGGTCACGCTGACTCTGCGGTTTGCCAAGGATTCGCCGCTGATCGCGATGGCCGATCCGAGACAGCCAGCTTTGACCACCGACGGGCGCATTCTGACGTGGCAGTTCAGCGACCCCTGGGCCTTGATCTCCCTGATGCAGCGCCATCAGGCGGCCGACTCCGGACCGCGCGGGGCGGGGCCGCTGCTGCGCTTCGATTTTCCTTTGGGCATGGCCAACGCGGCCAGAATGGCGCAGGTGCCGGACCTGGAAGAGGGGCGGGTGTTCCTGCGCATGGCGCTGATGCCGGCCGGCAAGAAGACGCCGCTGCAATGGCCTAACAGTTTCCCGGCGCGCGCGCCGGAATGGAGCGCGCAATGAACGGGCGTGTAGCAATGGCGGACGAGGATACGGTAATGGAGGCCTTGCTGGCGCGGCTGCCGCAGGAGGGCGGCGCGGGCATGGCGCTGCGTTATGAGCCCGTCTACCAGCAGATCCAGGAGGCGCGCCAGCAGGACGACGCCAGCCTGCCCATGGGCGATTGGGACCGGCCGCTGCAAAGAGCCGATTGGCGCCTGGTCGCGGCCCTGTGCCAGGAGGCATTGGCGACGCAGGGCAAGGACTTGCAGGTGGCGGCATGGCTGTGCGAGGCCTGGATGCGTCTGAATGGCCTGGAAGGCCTGGTGGCGGGCATCCGCGTGCTGGATGGCCTGGCCCAGCGCTACTGGGAAACCGCCTGGCCGCGGATGGAAGACGAGGACGATGCCGAGGCGCGCTGCGCGCCTTTCAGCTGGCTGGACGCCACCGTGTCGCTGGCCTGCACGCTGCATCTGCCCCTGCTGAGGATCGAGGACGGCGATCCGCCCGAGATCAATCTGTATGACTGGGAGCGCGCGCCGATCGCGCCTGTTGCCGCGCCGGATCCCGAAGCCGGCGAGGCATCGGCGGCCGTCGAGCCCGCGCTCAGCCGGGACGCGCTGATGCCGTACGCGGCGCAACCTGCCAACCGCGCGGCGCTCCAGTCCCTGCTGGAATTCGCGGGCATGGCCGAAGCCGCATGGGCCGGGCTGGAACGCGGGCTGGACAAGCGGTTGGGGCAGGCAGCGCCGAGTCTGCGGCGCACGCCCGAGGCGCTTGCGCGCCTGGCGCGCGTGGCCGGCGGCCTGCTGGCGGGGCACAGCGTCGGGCACAGCAGCAGGCCGGGGCGGGCCGATCCAGCCATGGCGAGTGCAGGCAGGATTGCGCCGGCGCTGGCGATGCCAGGCGGGACGCGCAGCGGCCACGAGGCAGATGCTGCCCATGATGCCGCCGATGCCTATGCGGGGGCCGATGCCGGCGTCGTGGCGTCGTTGGGCCAGCTGTCCAATCGCGCGCAGGCCTACCGGCAGTTGTCGCGCATCGCCGACTACCTGGCGGCGATCGAACCGCACAGTCCCACGCCCTATCTCTTGCGTAAGGCGGTGGCATGGGGCGACATGTCGCTGTCGGATCTGATGAACGAAGTTGCGCAGGAAGAAGGGGGGATGGCGCGCTATCTGTCGTTGTTGAACGGATAGCGGGGCGCTTACTTGGGTTTGCCCAGCAAGCCGCCGCGGCGCGCCAGCAGCGTCGCTTGCGTGCGGTTCTGCACGCCCAGGGTCGACAGGATGGCGGTGATGTGCGCCTTGACTGTCTTCTCGGCCACGTCCAGCTGCTGCGCGATCTCGCGGTTGCCTATGCCGGCGCATATCAGGCGCAGCACGTCGCCTTGCCTGGGCGTCAATTCGCTCAGCAAGGCGATTTCATCCGTTTGGGCAGCGTTCGGCGTCGCCGCCGCCGCGCGCGGCGGGGGCGCGCAAGCCCCCTGTGGCGACTGGATCTCTTGCAGCGCCGCCAACAGCATCTGGCTGCTGGCGGATTTGTGCAGGAACCCGCGGGCGCCTGCCATCAGCGCGCGGTCGCGGTCGTTCACGTCCTCGGAGGCTGACATCACCAGAACGCGGATGCCGGGACGCAGCTGGCGCAGGCGCTTGAGCAAGGCGCTGCCGCCGATGTCCGGCAGGTAGTAATCCATGATGACGCAACTGATGTCCGTGCGCGATTCAAGTATCGAGATGGCCTCGTTGCCGCTCGACGCCAGGCAGATTTCGAGGGTGGGCGCCAGGCGGGCGATGGTCAGTTTCAGGCCCTCGCGAAACATTGCGTGGTCGTCGACCATCAACACAGCCGTCATGGGGATCTCCGGGTGGGGCGCCAGCTGCCGGCGGGGCGGTGCTGGCTCCGGCGCGCTACGGAGCACCCTGCGCGGGGCAATTCGGCGATGACATAATTGGTAAAGAAATTATCAAATCAAGACGTAACGGTCAATGCGTCCATGCCGGGCTATGCGCGCGGCGCGTCGTCTTCCTCGCGCGCCTCCAGTTCATTGCCCAGCACCTCGGACGAGTCCTCGCCGCGCGGCGCTGGCTCCAGCGGGCGCTGCGTGTGTCCCGCCGCGCGGGCGTTCTCGCCCTCGTCGGGACGTTCGGGCTGCATGACCACGTTGGCCGGGGGCGCGTATCCGCGCTTGTCCTGGCCGAAGTACAGCACGGTGTGCGGGTAGGGCAGCTCGATGCCGGCGGCGTCGAAGTGCTTCTTCAACAGCCGGTTGTAGCCGCGCTGCACGGCCCACTGCATGCCGGGCGTGGTCTTGATCAGGATGCGGATGGTCACGCCCTTTTCGTTGACGGCCGTGACGCCGGCCACCGTGATGTCCTCCAGGATTTCCGGACCCAGCACCGTGTCGGTCATCAGCTCGGCGAAGGCGGCGCGCAGGTGCACGATGGCGTCGTCCACGCTCTCGCGATGCGCGATGGTGTATTCGCCCAGGTGATACGAGAAGTCGCGCATGTGGTTGGTCACCACGTCGACGGAAGAGAACGGCACCAGGTGATAGCCGCCGTCCAGCGTGCGTATGCCTACCGAGCGTATCGTCATCTTCTCGACCGTGCCGAACACGCCCGCGACCTGCACCACGTCGTTTTCGTTCATGCCGTTTTCAAGCTGGATGAAGACGCCGGTGATGATGTCCTGGACCAGCTTCTGCGCGCCGAAGCCGATGGCCAGGCCGACCACGCCGGCGCCGGCGATCAGCGGTCCCACGTCGATGCCGATCTGCGACAGCAGCACCATCAGCGTCATCGTCACGATGACGATCAGCGAGGCGTTGCGAAACAAGGCCAGCAAGGTGCGTTCGCGCGCGCTGGGCATGCCGCGCCCCTCGCGCTGGCTGAGGCGGTGTTCGATGATGCTGGCGATCACGGTCCAGGCCAGCGCCGCGATCAGCAGCACGATGACGATGTTCACCGTCATCCTGATGGCCGCGCCGCCGGCGTCCGAGGCCAGCCAGCGCGACAGGTCGAAGGCGCGCCAGGCGTCGAGAACCAGCAGCACCAGCACGATGCGGATGATCAGGCCGAGCAGTTTCAGCGTGGCGGGCACGTAGGCATTCACGCGCGCCTCCAGCAGCGGCAGGCGCTTGCGCAGGTCCGCTGGCAGCCTGATCGGCTTGGCCAGCACGGTGTTGAGCAGCAGGATCAGCAGGCTGCCCACGCCGATGACCAGCAGGGTCTGCGCGGTGGCGCGGGCCATGAAGGGCAGCGCGTTGGTCGGGTCCACCTGGCTGACCACCAGCAGGATGGTGAAGTAGCCTATGCCCAGCACGTGCCACACGCGCGACAGGAAGTGCAGCCGCGTAACCATGAACGTGGTCGCGCTGGCGGCGCGGAGGTCCAGGCGTTCGCGCACCGACTGGCGGTTGCGCCAGATGACGCGCACGGCATACACGTACACCGCCAGCATGATGAGCATGTTCGCCAGCCGGCCCAGCGCGGGCGACAGCGATGCCGACACCACGGGGTCGATCAGCAGCGTGCCGTAGCCGGCGGCCGTGGCGATGCGCAGCAGCCAGGTATTCCAATAGGCGGCCAGCTCATCGGACATGGGCAGCAGGCGCAGGTGGGGATGCTTGACGGCAAAGACCATGCGGATCAGCACCTTGACGATCTCCACTGCCACAAAGGCCCGCAGGAATACGGCGGCCAGCGTGTCCAGCGCGCCGCGTCCCGGCGTGCCCCACAGGGCTGCCGCGCCGCCAGCCATGGCGGCCAGCGCCACCACGCCCGCGTCGATGGCCACCGCGCCCACGATGGCGCCCATGCGGCGGGAAAGCGCGCGCACGGACGCGGGCGGGCCGCGTTTGGCGGGCGCGGCGGGTTCGGGCCTGGCGGGCGCCTGGGACTCGATGCCTTGCCGCGCCACCCACCGGTCGATCCGGGTGTAGATGAACATGGCGATCATCCGCAGCAGGATGAAGGCGATGATCGTGGCCGCCGCGGCCAGCGCCAGGGGCAGCAGGGCATGCCCCGCGGCATCGCTGTCCATCCGCAGGCTGCGTCCCGAAGCCAGCGCGCGCATGTCGTCCACGCCCTGGCCCATATCGGTGGCCAGGCCGGTCAGGAAGCGCTGCACGTTGTCGGCCATGCGTTCCTGCAGCCCGGGTTCCGCCGGCTGCGCAGGCGCGGCGGCCGCGCCGGCTGTGCGCGAGGCGGCCGGCTTGGCGCCGCCCGCCTGCGCGCGCAACTCGTCCACCAGGGCCTTGCGCGCCTCGGGATTCTCCAGCAGGTCGGCCAGCGCGGCCGGGGTAAGGGCCGAGGCCGAGGCCGATGATGAGGCCGCCGCGGGTTGCGGCAGCAGCAGTCCCGCGGCCCGGGCCTGCCATGGGTAGGACAGGCAACACAGCATCGCCGCCAGCAGCAGCACCGCCAGCCAGGGCCTCTCCCGTCGGCGCCGCCGGAGCAGGGCGGCATGGGGACGGGACGGATGGGGAATCGATGCTGTTGTTGCGGATCCAACCACTAGGGAATCTCCTGTGCGATATGGGACAAAAAAAGGGGGCGGGATGGCGCCGCGCTTAAGAAGCGCTGCGCGGCGCCGTTAGTGCAAGAAGCTCAACTCTGGTCCGGAGCTTTCCATGGCTTCCAAGTCTCTCTTCCCGGCGTTGGGACTCGTGCTGGCGGGCAGCGCCGGATTGGCGGCCCATCAGGCAAGGTCCGCGCCGCTGGCGCCCATGCTCGTGCGCTTCACCGTTCCCAGCCTCTGTACCGTTGGCCAGGGGCCGGAACGCCCGGCGGTGCGCTGTTCACTGGCGACGCCCTGGCGCCTGCAGCGCGCGGCAGGCGATCCGTACTGGACGGTGGTGTTCTGACCATCAGAATTCGATGGTGGCCGTCACCACGTCGCTGTATTGGCCGGGAGCAGGCGCCGTCTGCGCCGGCACCCGCCCATAGACCTGAACCTGCTGGATGTTGCCGGTCCCGGTGCCGGTGACGAATGCCGTGCCCGCGGTGCCGTCGCCCCAGGGCACCGTGCGGTCCGCCGAGGTGTGCAGGTCATACCTTACCAGCCGCGTGCCGGTGGTGTCTCGCATGTAGCGCTGGCTCACTGTGCCGTTCTGGCCGCCGTTCAGCCGTATCCGGTAGGCGTCGTTGTTCGTGCAGCGCACCGCCAGCGCCGTGTTGGCCAGGCGCGCAACGCTGAAGTCGGCCATCGAGCCGAAGCTCAGGGGCGCGGCCGAGATCGTGCAGTTGTTGGTGACGTTGGCGCTGGCCGTGAAGTTGTAGCTGCCATGCGAGGTCAGCGTCGAGCACGCGGGCCGGACCAGTATCGTGAAGCCGTAGTCGAAGGTCGCCGCGGCGGGGAATGTTTCCGTATAGGCGGTGGTGGCGTTGTTGGCCGTGGGCACGGTGTATTGGCCAGGCAGGACCTGCCCGGTTATGGGCTGGTTGAAGGTGACCTGGCCGCCCAGCAGCGGCCGGGTGAAATCGATGACGATGGGCGTGGTGCCGGTGGCGGCCGATCCCCACAGCGGACTCATGGAGGAACTCTGTGACAGCCGGTATTGCAGGCGATTGACGCCATTGGCCATTTGCCGCGGGTCTTGCGCCGTCGATCCGCTGCCTATGCCCAGGTTCACGCACACCCGCGCGTAGCCGGCGGTGAGCAGGCCCCAGTTGCAGGTCACCGTCAACGTGCCGGTCTGCGTGACCGACGCGCCCAGCACCGGATTGACGTTCGGAAACGCCATGGGAGTCATGGACACGGAACAGGTCTGCGCCTGCGCGCCGTTCGCGCCCAGCCACAGCGCGGCCAGCAACAACGCGGCAAGCACCCGCTTCATGGCCGCCGCTCCACGCAGGCGACGGGCCCCACGCGCGGCAGGCTGCCGTCGTCCGGCGCCAGGAAGGCGAAGCGCGCGGTGCAGGCCAGGTCCTGCAACTGCACGTCCAGATGGTTGAGCTTGCCCAGATTGCGCACGAAGGTCTGGCTGCCGTAGCCCACCACGCCTTCGGCGCCGCTTTCCCGATGCACGACCCGCGCGCCCACCGGCAGCGGCTTGCCCTCGCCGTCCACCAGGTCGACCGTGGCTGAAGCCTCGCGGGTGATGCCGAATTCCGCCAGCACGCCGGAGCGGGCTTGGGGCACCACGTCGAGCGAGTAGGCCGAGACTTGGGCGTTGGGCGGCAGGTCCAGGCCGTCGATTTCCAGCGTGTTGGTCTGGTAGCTGTTAAGGTCCGGCACCACCAGGTGGCCGCCGGAGCCGGTATGGCCTATGACGCGGTTCTGATGCAGGATGGGCAGGCCGGGCTCGCCGGCGGAGACCAGCGCGAAGCTGTCGTCGATGCGGCGGGACGCCTGCGCCACGCCATCCATGAAGACCAGGGCGCCGTTCACGTCGAGTTCGCCCGTGGCGCGTCCGTCGTAGCGCTGCGCGCCCACGGTGATTTCGCCATAGCGTCCCAGGTAGCGGCCCCAGGCCTGTTCGTACCGGCCTGCTTCATAGGTGCCGGCCTGGACGCCCCAGCCGAAGCCGCCGCCATAGTCGGGGCTGCGGATGGCGCTGACGTTGGTGTAGGCGCCGCCGTCCTGGCGTCCGGCCATGGCATTGAGCGAGGTATCGCCCAGCGTGATGCCCAGGCTGAGAAATGCGCCCCGGCTGCCGCTGTCGTTGAAGTCCTGGTAGGCGCTCATGGTCAGCGTGGCGCGATTGCCCAGCCGCGTGCTATAGGCGACCGAGCCGATATGGGCGGCGTCGGCGCCGGGATAGCGTTGCCCGATGTAGCTCAGCGATACCGTCTGCCCGCCGCCCAATGGCACGGCCAGCGTCGCCCTGTCGCTGGCGCGCGGCACGGGGATGCCGTCGTTGGCGGCCAGGTCCGCGTAGTCCGCGATCGCGCGCAGGGTCTGGATGTCGATGGAATAGCGCTCGTCCACATACTGGTAACCCAAGCCGGCCTGCAGGCCGGAGTTGCGCCCCGCGCTGCCCGACAGGGAGGCGTTGACGACGCCCGCCATGCCCAGCTTCGCCAGCATGCCGGCGCCGGCGTTGTACACGCCGGCGCTGGCTTCGCCATGGGCTTCCAGCGTCAGGGCGTTCGACACGCCGTACTGCCAGGTCCCGCTGAATGCCGGATCGTCCTTGTAGTCGAATGAGCGCCAGCCATAGGCGCGGCGCAGAAAACCCGCCTCGACCGAATAGCTGGACATGCCCTGCGCCAGCAGCCGCGTATCGATGTAGATGGGCACCGATTGCGATACGGGCCTGCCCAGCGCGTCGCGCGTGATCAGGTTGGCCTGGCCGAAGCCGGTGATGCCCGCGACGTTGTCCACCACGAAGGGGCCGCTGGGCACGTCGCCGGAATAGCGGCGGATGTTGTTGATGTAGACGTCGACGGCGGAGGGCACCACGGCGCTGCCGGCGAAGTCCGGCATGGGGAAGGTCACCAGGTCGGGCCGCAAGGAGAAGTTGCGCCGCCATTGCAGTCCGCCCATGCGTATCGACCGCGACCACGCCAGCGATCCGGAAATGGTGTCGCCCACCTGCGTGGCCGTGAGCGTGGCGGGATCGGAATGGGTCCAGCTGGAGTCGTAGCGGACGTAGCGCCGCATGTCGCGGTACAGATAGGCCGTGCCCGTGTTGCTCAGGACTCCGTTGCTGTCGAAGTAGCGTTGCTCGCTCCAGATGGCCAGCGGTGTTTCGCGCTCGGTGCGGGCATAGAGGTCGTAATTGATCAGAAAGCCCCGGTCCGCCCTGGCCGCGGCAACGGGAGCCAAGCCGCGCGCATCGATGCGGTTCGGGATGCGAAGGCGGGCCGGCATGTCAATATCGACGTCCTGCGCGGCGGCGTCGTAGCGATACTTCAGGCCGGGTATCTGGTCCAGGGCGACGCGCGTCTCGTCCGATGCGCCGAGCGCATGCGTATCGATGCCGATGCCCCGCAAGTCGGCGCCGCGCGCCCACAGGCGGCCGTGTTCGTCTTCGAAGCGCGCGATCCGATGGCTGGGCTGGCCATTGAAGCTGACGTTCAGATAGACATCGGCGGCGGCCCGCTCCAGGGCCGCGACGGGAACCGGTTGCGCGCGCGCGCCGCCATGAACTGCTGCGGCCGCGAGCATCAGTGTCAGCGGTAAGGCGCGCGCGCAATGTTTCACTTCCCGGTATCGGTTTGCACGTCGGCCTGGACCGGCACGCTGTTGACCCGGGCCTTGACCGAGACCGCGCCGCGCGTGGCGGGCTGGAAGGGCAGGGGCCATTGACGCGCGCTGCCGCCCAGGACGTAGCCGAGCAGGCCGTCCCGCAGGCTGCGGCTCTTGCCGTCGATGACGAGCGCCACGTCGCTGAGCTGCGCGCGGTGCGTGCCGCTGTTGTCGACGCGCAAGGCCCAATTCGGGCCGTCGCGCACCAGCGACCATGCAAGGTGCCGCTGCGCGGGGCTTTGCGGCGCGGCCCCCACGAACACCGGCACCGAATAGCGCAGCCGCACCTGCACGCCCGTGGCGCGCATCGGGTCGGGCGGCGCGATCTCGTCGATGATGAGACGGTACGAGGTCTCGCCCGGGCGGCTGGCGGGCTCGGGCTGCAACAGGCGGACCACCTGCGTGCCGCCTGGCGCGATCTGGATCATGGGCGGACTGGCGACCAGCGCCGAGGTTTCCTGCAGCACGTCTTCGGTCATGGTTTGCCGCCACGCATAGACGCGGACCTGGCCATAGATGGGCTCGGGGCCTTCGTTGCGCAACGTCATGCTGGTGGCGCGTTCCGCGCCGTTCATGTTCAGGATGACCGGCGAGATCTGCAGGCTGGCGGCATGCGCTTGCAGCGCCATGCCGAGCAAGCAGGCCCCCGCCGCCTGGCGAACGATCCCAAGCGTCGTCATGTCGTTCCGGGGTCAGAAGTAGACGGTGGCCGTGACCGTCGATTGATAGGTATCCGGCTTGGGGGCGGCCTGGGCCGGCACGCTACCGTAGACGGTCAGCGTCTGGGCCGCGCCCGTGCCGGTGCCACCCACGGTGTCGGTGCCCTGGGTGTTGCCCCAGACCGTCGTGCGGCCCGCGTTCTGGTACAGCTGATAGCCCACGGTGGTGGTGGTGTTGCCCGGCGCCGTGCCCACCAGCAGGCGATTCGCAACCGTCGAGCCCGCCGCCGTGCCGGCGTCCAGGCCCACGTTGTAGGGCGTGGTGTTGGTGCAGGTGACTCGGACCGTCGTTTGCTGGTTCACCGCGGCGCTCAACAGGCCGGTGGAAGGAAACACCAGCGGATCGGCCGCAATGGTGCAGTTGGCCTGCACGGTCAGGGAAACGTTGAAAGTCGCCGTCGCGGTGCCGTTCTGGTAGACCTGAGCCAGGGCCGCGGCGGGCAGGGCAAAGCCGATAGTTGCAGACAGAATCGCAGCAGAACCGATGGCCTTCATGTTCGCTCTCCTCCAAGTCATGGCTTGGACGACCTTAGCGGACGGTTCAGTGCAATTTATTTCGCATTATTTCAATCTTCGTCGGTTGCTGTCGCCGGCGCGGATTTTCCGCGCCGGCTCAGCCCCGTTTATGCCTCTGTCGAGACAGACAGGGCCTTTGTTCCATCCGTCATGCAAAGCAGAAATTAAACGACACAACTTCGGGACGGAAAAATATAAGAAATTGCGGCGGCGGCGTTATTGCGTGCGCATTTGCGATACGGCCTTGAGCTGCGCGCAGGTCTTTTCCTTGTCGGCCGCGCTCAGCGAGCCCAGTTGCCCCTTGGTCGCGGTGTACGACTGCGTGAAGGCGGAATCGAAATCCGCGGCGGACAGGCCCTGGGCGCCTGCGGCGGTCTTCTGCTGCTGCTTCATCTGGTCGAGCTGCGCGGCGGTGTATGCGTTGCAGTACTCGGCGGCGGCGTGCATCTGGCCGCTCAGCGCTGCCAAGTTCGGCATCTGACCCGGCGCGGCCTGTTGCGCCAGGGCGGCGCTGCTGCCCAAGGTCAGGGCGGCGGCCACCAGGGCGGCCTTGCGGTGGCGAGAAACACGGGCGCAAGCTTGCTTGAAAGTCGGCAATTCAGTCTCCAGTTCGATAAGGGGGTAGGCGGTCATGCCGCCTGTATGGCGCGAGCAATATGCCCGATTCATTGTTATGGGCTTATGAATCGATGCAACACGATGTATCTGGCGGGTGCCGAGGGCCGGAATCGTGTCGCTGTGCTCTCAGCGCAAGGACGGGCGGCACCGGCCGCGCCTCTCGTGCTCGGTCCGCTTGCCGTGCCCAATGCGTTGCGCGGACTATTTGCTGCGCTTGACCATCGCCACGATGGTATCCATCAGTTCATCCCGCGCCTGCTCCGCGCTGATGTCACCGGCGACGGCGGCGTCGGAAAGGCCGTCGGCGGCGCCGAGCATCGCCCACATGCCGGCCGCCGGAATGCCGGCGGGGCCGGCGTAGGGCGCAAGCACGCGCTGGCATTTCTCGATGAAGGCCTGCTGGTAGCGGCGCTTGACCGCGGCCAGTTCCGGCGAACCGCCAAGGGCGGCGAGCACGCCGGGAATTTCGCGTCCTTGGGTCATGACGCATTGGACGTAGCCGGCCGCGATCACGCCGGCCTTGTCCTTCAGGGACGGTTTGCTGGCGGCAATCGCGGCGTCGATGATCGCGGTCTGGCGGACATCGAAGTCCTCGTACAGCGCCACCAGCAACCCATTGCGCGTGCCGAAGTGGTCGTAGGCCACGGGCTTGGTGACGCCGGCCTCGGCGGCCAGGCGGCCCAGCGTGAGCGTGTCCGCGCCTTCGTCGCTGATCAGCTTCCAGGCGACGTCCAGCAATTGGCGCTGGCGCTCGTAGCGCGACAGGCGGCGCTGGGGGGCGGCTTGGGCGGCGCGCGATGTTTGTGCTGTCATGGTTCGGCTTCCTCCTCGCGGATTACATCACGCGAGGAGAAAATCTTCTCGCCGATGGCCCGGGCGGCCGCGAGATGCGAGGCGGGAAAGCCCGCGTCCGAAGGCAGCAGCAATTCCGACGTGACCACGCTGGCGCCGCAGTAGCCGAAAATGCCGTGGTCGATCTGGGTTTTCATGGCGCCGAAATAGCCGTGGCGCGCATAGGTGCGCTGATTCGCGCCGCCGAGCGCCACCAGATGGACCTTCAGGCGCTGCAGTTTCTTGACCAGTCCGCCGTCCGCATCCTCATAGGCCCAGCCCTGGGTGAATACCCGGTCGATCCAGCCTTTGAGCAGTCCCGGGAAGGACCACCAGTACACGGGGTACGCCAGCACCAGCGCGTCCGCGCGTTCCAGCCGCGCATGTTCCGCCGCGACCTCGGGCAGCGGTTCGCCCTTGGCCTGGGCCAGGAGGGTATCGGGCTGGGTGAACCTGGGATCGAATCCCTCCGCGGCCAGGTCGGCGATTTCAAAGGTATGCCGCGGATCGGACGCGGCGATGCCTTCGGCTATCCGGTTTGCCACCGCATGGGTGAGCGAGGCGGGATCAGGGTGTGCAACAACGATAAGCGCATGCATGGCTGGGCCGCTCCATCAAGAATTAACCTACCAATAGTAACTTACCTTTGGTAGGTTTTGTTCTCGACGTGGAGCGTCCCTGGCGTCAGGGACGCTGCAAGGCTGTCTTCGAAGTGGCTGGCCCTAGTGGCTTGGAATCTGCGCCAACACCAGCTGGGTGGTCTGGCGCAGGTGTTGCGCCAGCAGTTCGGCGGCGGTGTCGGCGTCGCGGGCCAGCGCGGCTTCCAGCAGCTGGCGGTGTTCGTCGGTCACGTTGCGCTCCTTGCCTTTCTTCGGGGCAGCGGCGCGGCGAGTCCCGGCGTTGTGCTGCACCGACAGGTAGCGGTAGCGCGCCGTCTGGTCGCGCAGCAGCTCGGCGATGGCGATGAGCGACTTGGAATCGCTGCCGCTGATCAGGGCCGAGTGGAAGGCGGAATGCGCCTGTTCCCATTCGGCGGACAGCCCCGACCCGTCGGGCGCATGCAGGGGCAGGCGGCTCAGGCGGTAGTGCGCGCCGGCCAGCCGCTCTTCCCAGTCCAGGCTGCCGCGCGCGATGGCGCGGCGCAAGGCTTCGCATTCGATGTGGATCCGGGTTTCGGTGATGTCCAGCAACTCTTCGGCGGATACGTCCGCCACGCGGAAGCCGCGCTGGTCCTCCGCGACCACGAATCCGCTGGTGGCCAGGCGCGAAAGCGCTTCCCGCAAGGGGATGGCCCCGCTGTCGTAGCGCTCGCATAGATCCTTGATGCGCAAGCGCGTCCCGGGGGGCAGGTGTCCCGTGATGATGTCCGCGCGTATGTCATTGGCCAGGGCCGATGCCGCGGTACGGAAAGGAGTGGAAGCGGAAGTCATGCGGCACGATAAGGTTTTTATCTATGAATCTCAAGTTATCCAGGGAAAACCAGAATATATATATTTTATTAGATTAAATATTCTTCGGACAACCATCATCATCAGGAGATCACGTGAAACTGGCCACCCTACAAATCGACGGCGCGCCCCGCGCCGCCGCCCTCGTGCAGGGCCGTCTGGCGCTGCTTTCCGCTCCCGGCGTCGACCTGGGCACGCTGCTGCGCCAGGGCAAGACGCAGGCCGACCTGGAACGCCTGGCGGCCGCAGCCACGCAGTTCATCGAGCCCGACGGCGCGACCTTCCTGTCGCCGTCGATCGAGCCCCCCAAGATTTTCTGCGTTGGCCTGAACTACGCGGACCACACCAAGGAAAGCCCGTACGACCAGCCGGATTACCCGACGCTGTTCCTGCGCGTGTCGACCAGCCTGGGCGCCCATGACGCGGTGGTGGAGCGTCCGGCGCTCAGCGACACGCTGGACTTCGAGGGCGAGATGGTCGTGGTGCTGGGCAAGGGCGGGCGCAGGATCGCCAAGGAAAACGCGCTGGACCACGTGTTCGGCTACGCCGTGGGCAATGAAATCTCGGTGCGGGAATACCAGTTCAAGTCGCCGCAGTGGACGGTAGGCAAGAACTTCGACGGCACCGGCACTTGGGGACCATACGTGGTCACGGCCGATGAGCTGCCCGCGGGCGGCAGCGGGCTGCGGATCGAGACCCGCCTCAATGGCGAGACCATGCAATCGTCCAACACCCGCGACATGCTGTTCGACGTGGCCACCGTGATCTCCACGATCAGCGAAGCGATCACGCTGCAGGCCGGCGACATCATTTTCTCCGGCACGCCGGCAGGCGTCGGTTTCGGCCGCACGCCCAAGCTCTACATGAAGGACGGCGATACGGTCGAGGTGGACATCGAGCGCATCGGCGTGCTGCGCAACCGCATCCGCGACGAGGCGCGCTCCGCCTAGGCTGTTCATCAAGCATCCAGCGGCTCCGGCGCCAGTCATGGCGGCGGGGCGCGCGGCCACGACCCTCTTCAGGAGCTCCACCCATGCGTATCGCAGCTTCCTTCATGCACAGCGCCGTGACCCAACCCGCCCGGCGCCGTTGGGCCAGACTGTTGTTGGCGGCGGGCCTGGCGGCCAGCCTGGGCGCGGCAAACGCCGCGGATTGGCCGGCGCGGCCGGTGAAGATCGTCGTGCCCTTCGCCGCCGGCGGCACCACCGACCTGATCGCGCGGCTGATCGCGACGCCCATGTCGCAGCAGCTGGGCCAGCCGGTGGTGGTCGAGAACCGGCCCGGCGTGGGCGGCCTGCTGGGCGCCGACGCGGTCGCCAAGGCGGCGCCCGACGGCTACACGGTGCTGATGGCGAATATCTCGTATCCCCTGGCCGCGCTGGTGGCGCAGGGCGCGAAGCGGCTCAACTTCGACCCCCTGGGCGATCTGCGCAGCGTGAGCGTGGTGGCGAACGTGCCGCTGGTCATCACGTCCACGCCTTCGGTGCCGGCCCGCAACCTGAACGAATTCGCGGCGCTGCTCAAGCAGAATCCGTCCACGCATTACGCCTATGGTTCCACGGGGCCCGGCTCGTACATCCACGTGTTCGGCGTGTGGTTCCAGGAGCAGGCCGGCGTCAGCATGACGCACGTGCCGTTCAAGGGCGCCGCGCCGCTCAAGAGCGAAATGCTGGCGGGCCGCATTCACATGGGGGGCGATCAGCTGTCGTCGTCGTTGAGCGATATCCGCGCCGGTTCGTTGACCGCGCTGGCCGTCACGTCGCCGCAGCGTTCGCCGTCGCTGCCCGATACGCCCACCGCCAGCGAGCTGGGCTTCAAGGGCATCGATACCGAAGGGTGGAACGGCTTGCTGGCGCCGGCGAAGACACCGGACGACATCGTCGCGCGGATCGGCGACGCGGTGGCCAAGGCGGTGCAGCAGCCCGCCATCCGCCAGCGCCTGGCAGAACTGGGCGCGGAGCCTAGCGGTTCGAGCCCGGCGCAAATGAGCGCGCTGCTGCAAGGGCAGTTCGCGCAGTTCGGCCCGATGGTCTCGCGCCTGCAACTGGACTGAAGCCCAAATGAAATCACTACGCAACGGCGTTTTCGCAAGCCTGCTGTCCCTGGCTGCCACCGGCGCGCACGCCCAGGCGGACGCGCAGCCCGTGTCCATCGTGGTGCCGCAGCCGGTCGGCAACCCGACCGACGGCGTCGCCCGCAAGCTGCAGCCGCTGTTGCAGGCGGCGCTGGGAAGGACCATCATCGTTGAAAACCAGCCTGGCGCGGGCGGCTCCATCGGCACGCAACGGGTATTGAATGCCCCCGCGGACGGACGCATGATCCTCATCGCCTCGCAGACCGAACCGATACTGACGCCGGCCACGATGCAGCATGTGAAGTACCGGCCGGAACATCTGCGCGCCGTCGCGGTGGTGGCGCGCCTGCCGTACATCCTGACCGGCGGCAACGCGCTCGCGGCGAAGGACCTGGGCGAGCTGACCCGGCTGGCCCGGGACCAGGGAGACAAAGGGCTGAACTTCGGCCACATCGGGCCGGGCTCCATGATTCATCTGCTGGGCGAGCAATGGGCGCGGCAAAGCGAATTCAAGCTCAACCACGTGGTCTACCGCGGCGTTCCGCCGGTGACGCAGGACCTGATGGGCGGGCAGATCGACCTGAGTTTCCTGCCGCTGGGCGGGTCGACGCTGGACTTGATCGAATCTGGACGGATACGGGCCTATGCGACGACCGCCGCGGCGCCCAGCGCCAAGCTGCCGCAGGTTCCGCCGCTGTCGGCCGCCAGCGAGCAATTGCGCGACTTCGTCTATGGGACCTGGATCGCCTTCTTCGTTCCCGCCAAGACGCCGGACGCGACCGTCGCGAATCTGAACCGCGCCATCGTGGACGCCATGAAGGACGCTTCGTTCCGCGAGTATGTGATGGAGACGGGCATGGAGCTTGCCACGCAGAACACGGTGGCCGACATGCGCGATTTCTACGAGGCGGAAACGTCCTTGTATCAGGGCCTGGCGCAGAAGGTGGCCGTCGAGCAGTGAGCGCTGGCTGATTACAAGAAAACTTGGAGAGAGACATGCAATCGAATGCGCAGACAGCGCCGCCCGCCGTGCACTCGGTGGACGAGTTCGTGTTCAGCGTTCCCGATCTGGAGCAGGCCCGGCACTTCTATTCGAACTTCGGCCTGGACGTGCGGGACGAGGGCGAATACCTGGCGCTCTACACCGACGGCCATCCGCAGCGCTGGGCGCGCATCCGGCAGGGCGAGCGCAAGCGACTGCTGTGGATAAGCATGGGTATCCACGCCGAGGACGCGGAGCGCTTCGCCGCGCACTTGGACGGCATGGGCGTGGCGCGCATCGCCGCGCCGCCGGGCGCGGATCCGGCGGGGCTCTGGATCGAAGCGCCCGACGGGCTGGCGTTGCAGCTGCGGGCCGCGCCCAAGTCCTCGCCTTCGGCGCCCGCGCCGCAAACGCCGCCGCAACCCATGGGCAGCGCCGGCCGCGCGCCGGCGCGCAGCCAGGTGCGGCAGGTAAGGCCGCTGTACCTGTCGCACATCCTGCTGTTCAGCGCCGACGTGCCGCGGGCTTCGCGCTTCTATCTGGACGCGCTGGGCCTGCGCATGTCGGACACCTCGGGCGACGCCATCGCATTCATCCACAGCCCCCACGGCAGCGACCATCACCTGATCGCGCTGGCCAAGTCGCATGGCCTGGGCCTGCATCACAGCAGCTGGTGCGTGCCGTCCATCGACGCGGTCGGGCTGGGCATGGAGCAGATGGGCGCGGCGGGCTATGCCGACGGCTGGGGCGTCGGCCGCCACGTGCTGGGATCCAACTACTTCCGCTATGTGCGCGATCCCTGGGGCAGCTACGCCGAGTATTCCTACGACATCGACTTCATTGCCCAAGGCCAGCAGTGGCCGTCGGGCGACTATCCGCCAGAGGACTCCCTGTACGTGTGGGGCCCGGCCTTGCCGCCGGACTTCATCATCAACCACGAGCGGGACGACTGAGCGCAGCGGACGGGGCTGGCCGCGGCGGCGCGCGCCTGTCCGCCGCGCCCGCCGCTCAGGCGATGGCGTTCATCCCCAGGATCTCGCGCCCCGCGATCAGGGTCTGGATTTCCGTCGTGCCTTCGGGAATCATGCCGCCGCGCGTGTCGCGGAAGATGCGCTCTATCGGGTATTCCTCCGAATAGCCCAGCCCGCCGTGCACTTGCAAGGCCATGTTGGCCACTTCGTGCGCGGCCTCGGTGGCGTAGAGCTTGGCGATGGAGCAGGCCTGGCGCACGTCCTTGCCCGCTTCCAGCGCATGGGCGGCGCGCATGCCCAGGGCGCGCGCCGCCTCGACGCGGACCGTCATGTCGACGATGTGCTTCTGCACCAGCTGGAAGCTGCCGATGGGACGGCCGAATTGCTCGCGCTGCTTCGCATAATCGGTGGACAGGTCCAGCGCGGCCTGCGCGGCGCCGACCGCGCCCATGGCGATGTTCAGGCGAGCCGCATCCAGGCCCTTGAGCGTGCCGGCCAGCGCCGCGCCTTCGACTCCCACCAGGTTTTCCTTCGGAATGCGCACGTCGGCAAAGCCCAGTTCGGCCGTGCCGGTGCAGCGCAGCACCATGGTGTCGAGCTTGCGCACGTCATAGTTGGCCAGGGCGCGTTCGACGATGAAGGTCGACAGCTTGCCTTCGCAGGTGGGGCTGAAGGTGCGCGCCACCACCATGGCGAAGTCGGCGTCGCAGCCGTTGGTGATCCACAGCTTGCGGCCGTTCAGCACCCACTCGTCACCCACCAGGTCGGCGCGCGTCTGGATGCCGGCGATGTTGGAGCCGGTGTTCGGCTCCGTCAGGCCGGTGCAGGCCTTGAGGTGGCCGGCCATGAGCGGCTTGAGGTACTTCTCCTTCTGCGCGGGCGAGCCGTGGGCGGCCAGGCGCTTGATGGAGCCGTTGGTGATGTTGACGATGGTGCGCAGCGACAGCCAGTGGTAGCCCAGCTCTTCCATCATCATGGCCCAGGTGGGCATGTCGATGCCGTGTCCGCCCTGGTCCTCCGGCAGGTTGCCGCCCAGGTAGCCGAGCTCCGCCAGCTTCGGCATCAGTTCGAACGGAAAGGTCCGCGCCTTTTCATGCTGCGCCACGAGCGGCGCCACTTCCGCCAGCATGAAGCGGCGGATGCTGTGCTGCAGCTCTTGTTGTTCGGGCGTCAGGTCGATGTTGCTCATGCGTTTACTCCAGCTTCAGGTTGGCGCGTTCCACCAGGTCGCGGGTCGCTTCGCGGTGCTCGGCCCAGAACTTGGCGAAGGCCTCGGGCGAGCTGCTGACCAGCGGAGTGGCGATGCGTTCGAACCGTTCCTGCACGATGGGCATGGCGGCGGTTTCCTCCAGGGCCCGGGCCAGCTTGTCGATGATGGGCTTGGGCGTGCCGGCGGGCACGACCACCGCCTGCCAGGTGGTGACCTTGAAGCCCGGCACGCCGGACTCGGCGATGGTGGGCAGGTCGGGCAGGTCCTTGACGCGGCTGGCGCCGCTGACGGCCAGGGGGCGCAGCATGCCGTCCTTGATGTAGGGCAGCGAGCTGGAGCGGCTGTCGATCATGAACGTCAGCCGTCCGGCGATAAGGTCCTGCAGCGCGGGCGCGCTTCCCTTGTAGGGCACGTGCGTGAGCTTGGTGTTCAGCGCCAGCGCGAGCGAGGAGGCCGCGGTGTGCGCCGAACTGCCGTAGCCCGGCGAGCCGTAGGTCAGCGTGGCGTGCTTGTCCGCCTTGATGGCCGCGATCAGGTCCGCCATGGTCTGGTAGGGCGAATCCTTGGGCACCACCACCACCAGCGGCGAATCGGTCAGCTGCGCGACGGGCGCGAAGGCCTGGGCCGGATCGACCTTCAGGTCCTTGTACAGGTACTGGTTGACGGCGATGGTCGCGGCGTTGGTCCAGAGGATGGTGTAGCCGTCAGCGGGCGCGGCGGCCGCGGCCAGCAGCGACAGATTGCCGTTGGCGCCCGGCTTGTATTCGGGGATGACGGGCTGGCCGAGCTTCTTGCTCAGCTCGTCCTGCATCATCTTGAACGCGATGTCGGAAGGCCCGCCGGGCGCAAACCCGATCACCGCCCGGATCGGCTTGTCGGGCCATTCCGCGGCCGAGGCCGCCGTCGCGAAGCCGGCGGCCAGCAGGGCTGCCGCAACCATCTTGCTGAACTTCATTCCTGTCTCCTGTTTTTCTGGGTTGGGTCGCGCTGGTAGGGCGCGGGCGGACTTCTTGCGCGGTCCGTTTATAATTCGCTCTACGAATTAATAATTCGTTTAATGAATTGATGATACTTGGGCTCGCGGGACGCCGCAATGGGCGGACCGTCAGCGCGTGGCCGGAACGAGGCCGATCGGGCATGAAAAATCCCTGCCGCGCGCGAGGCGGGGCAGGGATGCGGAAGGTCTGGAATCTCGCTGGCGCGGGCAGGGCTTCAGGCGGAATCGACCATGCGCCTGAAGCGCGCGCTGGCCTCTATGCATTCCAGCTGCAGCCGCCGCACGATGCTTTCCACGGGCTCGATGCCGCGCGCGAAACCCACCGCCGGTCCCATGGACAGCATGCCTTCGTCGTGCTGGCCGGCCTGGTAGGCCAGGGCCTGGGTGCGTTCGCCGCTGATGAGTTCGCCGAAGTCGGCGTAGCTGCGCGCGCCGGCCTGTTCCAGGGCGGCGACCTTGCGGGCGTTTTCGTTGTCGATGATGCGCCAGGTGTCGCCCAGGCTGCCGAGCACGGCGCGGGTGCCGTGCTCGTCGGTGTCGACCACGCGCTGCTTGTAGGCCTCATGCGCCGGTGTTTCCTGCGCTGGCGTGAAGACGCTGCCCATCACCACGGCATCGGCGCCCAGCGCCAGCGCCGCCGCGATCTGCCGGCCGTGGCCGATGCCGCCGCCCAGCGCCAGCGGAATGCGCAGCTGTTCCAGGGCGTAGGCGCCGTTGAGGAAGGTGGGCAGCTGGTTGCTGCCGGGATGGCCGCCTTCTTCCATGCCGACCAGGGTGACCGCGTCCACGCCCATGTTTTGCGCGGCGACGGCATGGCGCACGTGCGCGCACTTGTGGATGACCACGGCGCCGGCCTCGCGCAGCGCGGGCAGCAGCGGCGTGGGCGGCAGCCCCGCCGTTTCAAACAGCCGCACGCCTTCGTCGAGCGCGATGCGCAGCCGCGTCAGCATGATGTCGTTGCTGGCCGCGCGGCGCGACAGCGTGAGGTTGACGCCGTAGGGCTGGCCGCCAGTCAGTTCGCCGCAAGCGCGCAGCGCCTGCCTGAAGTCATCGTCCGTGCGCGAGCTGCGGGCCGTGATGAAGCCCATGCCGCCGGCGCGGACCATGGCCGCCACCAGGCGCGCATCGGACAGCCACATCATGCCGCCCAGCAGCAGCGGCCAGCGTATGCCCAGCAGTTCGGTGATGCGGGTGGGCCAGTGTTGCGGAATCGCGGGCGCGCAGGCCGACGCGGAAAGCTGGCTCACACGTGCCTCCCCATCAGCAGGATGGGCTGCAGTTCGCCCGCCAGCTGCCGCAACGTGGGGCCGACTTCGTCGAGCATCAGCGCCTGCGGCAGCAGCGCCGCCGGGCCGCCGCAGCTGACCACGTAGCGCTCGTCGGCCGGCAGTTCGATGGCGGCGGCGACCGTGTTGATCTGGTAGGCGGGGCGCTCGTGATAGACGAAGCCGCGCTCCGCGTAGCGGGCGATGGCCTCGGCCATGGCCTGCTGTTCCGCGGCGTCGCCGACCTTGCCGGCTTCGCGCGCCTGTTCCAGCAGTGCGGCGCGCTCTTCGGGCGAGCAGCAGGCCAGGTAGGCCCAGCCGATGGCGCTGTGGAACAGGGGAATGCGCGAGCCTACCCGCAGGTTCATCAGCAGCGGCGAGTTCCCCTGGCAGCGCAGCAGGTAGACGATGCTGTCGCCGTCGCGCCGGCCCAGGGCCACCGCCACCTGGTAGCGGTCGGCCAGCGATTGCAGCAGCGGCCGGATGACGTCCAGCGCTTCCTGGCCCGCCAGCGCGGCGCCGCCCAGTGCGATGGCGGCGATGCCCAGTTGAAGCTTGTCCTTGCCCGGCACGGCGGTAAGGAAGCCGGTTTTCTGCAGGGTGTGGCACAGCCGCCAGACCGTGGGTTGCGCCAGCCCGGTCAGGTGGGCGAGTTCGGTCGTGCCCAGCATGCGCCGTTCGGCGCTGAAGCAACGCAGGATGTCCAGCCCGCGGGCAAGCGCGGTGACGAACTGGCGGTCGGGTTCGGCGGATTCTTCGATGGCGTCTTTGGCGGACGCGCGGGGCGAGGCTCTTGACATGGGCAAGCTCCTTTTTTTATGATCAATTCACTAAATGAATTATAAATTCGCATAGCAAATTATGCAAGATCAGGAGGACGATGTGAGCGGTCAGCAAGATTGTGCGCTCCAGGCCCAGGGTGTCATGGCCTGGCCCGGAGTTTGCCACTGGGGCGCGGACGCCCTGGCCCGAAGCGTGGCGGCGGCCGGCGCGCGGCTGCGCCTGCCGCTGGTGGTGACCGACGCCGGCACCTGGCGCGCCGTGGGTCCGGCGGTCGAGGCCGTGCTGTCGGCCGTGCCCGGCCTGCAATGGCAGGTCTATGACGGCGTGGTGCCCAACCCGGCGATGGCGCAGGTGCGCGCGGCGCTGAGCCAGGCGCGCGGCCAGGGCTGCGCCAGCATCGTGGCCGTGGGCGGCGGCAGCGCCATCGACGTGGCCAAGGCGGTGTACGCCTGCCTGGCCGGCGGGCTGGAAGCCGACGAATTGCAGACGCCGCGCGGACAGGCCTGGCTGGATTCCGCGGCCGAGGCCGGCGATCCGCTCTTCATCGCCGCACCCACCACTTCGGGCACCGGCAGCGAAAGCAGCTCGGCCGCGCTGATACAGGGCGACGATGGCCGCAAGCGCCTCTACCGTTCTCTGCGCACGCGCCCGTCCCTGGTGGCGCTGCAGCCCGGGCTGACGCTCAGCCTGCCGCCGCGCCCCACGGCGCAGGGCGGCTTCGACGCGGTGCTGCATGCCCTGGGCGCCTGGATCAATACCGATCCCTCTCCCGTCGGCAAGGCCATGGCGCTGCAGGCCCTGCGCCTGTGCATGCGGGCGCTGCCCGAAGTCCTGCGCGCGCCGGACAGCTTGCAGGCGCGGGCCGACATGCAGATGGGCGCCTACATGGCGGGCGTCGCCATCGGCATGAGCAAGGTGGACGCCGTGCATGCCATGTGCACCCCGCTGGAATCCCGCGTGCACATGGCGCACGCGGAAGTGCTGGGCCCGATCTTCAGCGTAGTGGCGCGCCATACGGCGCAGACCGCGGCCGCGCCCTATGCGGCAGCCGCTCGCGCCCTGGGCATCGCCGCGACGCAGGACGAACAGCACGACGCGCTGGCCCTGATCGAGTCGGTGGAGTCGCTGGCGCGGCTGGCCGGCATTCCCTTGCGTTTCGAAGGCCTGACCTTGTCGGAGCAGGACGCCGCGCTTCTGGCCAGCCAGGCCATGCTGAGCGCGTCCATGCCCATCAATCCGCGCGCGCTCGCGCCGCAAGAAATCCAATCCCTATACCTGCAAATGGCCGCGTAAGGAGCGCCCGCATGGATGTCATTGATTCCCGTCCCTATGAACTGCTGATCGGGGCCGACTGGCGCGCCGGCGCCGCAGGCCGCACGTTCGATACCTACAACCCGGCCACGGCGCAGGTGCTGGCCCGCGTGCACGAAGCCACGGAAGCCGACGTCGACGCCGCGGTATTGGCTGCGCACACCGCCTTTGAGACCCATTGGCGCAAGACCACGCCGGCCCAGCGCGGCAAACTGCTGCGGCGCCTGGCCGAGCTGTTCGAGCGCGACCGCGAGAAGCTGGCCTGGATCGAAACGCTGAACGTGGGCAAGCCCATCACGCATTCGCTGGATTCGCTCAAGGGCATGCCGGCGTCGCTGGAGTATTTCGCCGGCATCATTCCGGCCCTGCGCGGCGAGACCATTCCGGTGGGCAATGCGGACGTGCTGAATTTCACGCTGCGCGAGCCGCTGGGCGTGTGCGCGCTGATCATGCCGTGGAATTACCCGATGACGCTCACCATCAACAAGCTCGGTCCGGCGCTGGCCGCGGGCAACACGGTGATCATCAAGCCCTCGGAGGTGACGCCCCTGTCCACCATGGCGCTGGCGCGGCTGTTCGAGGAAGCCGGCTTTCCGCCCGGGGTGATCAACGTGGTCAACGGCTCCGGCGCCACGGTGGGCGAACGGCTGGTCACGCATCCCCTGGTGGCGCGAGTGTCGTTCACGGGCGGCACCGTGACGGGCGCGCGCATCCAGGCCGCCGCGGCGGCCGACGTGAAGCGCGTCACGCTGGAGCTGGGCGGCAAGTCGCCGCTGATCGTGTTCCAGGACGCGCCGCTGGACAAGGCGGCGGCCGTGGCCGCGGGCGACATCATCAAGAATTCCGGGCAGGTGTGCATAGCCTGCACGCGCTTGCTGGTGCAGGAATCGGTGCGCGAGGAATTCCTGGGCCTGTTGCAGCAACGCCTGGACGCCGTGCGCATCGGCTCGCCCACGGATCCGGCCACCGAAATGGGGCCCCTGGTCAGCGCGGCCCAGAAGCAGCGCGTCGAGAAATACGTGGGGCTGGCGGCGGAAGAGGGCGCGCTGCCTTCGCGCCACGGCCAGATGAAGCTGGACGGCGGCTCGGACCAGGGCTACTTCGTGGCGCCCACGCTGCTGCTGAATTCGCATGCGCGCATGCAGAGCGCGCAGGACGAAATCTTCGGGCCGGTGCAATCCGTCATCGGCTTCAGCGACGAGGCCGACGCCTTGCGCATCGCCAACGACACGCGCTACGGCCTGGCCGCGGTGCTGTACACGCGCGACGGCGGCCGCGCCCTGCGCATGGCGCGCGGCCTGCAATCGGGCAGCGTGGCCATCAATACCGGCCTGCGGACCTCGTTCGACGCGCCGTTCGGCGGCTACAAGCAGTCCGGCGTCGGCAAGGAGCGCGGGCTGGAAGCCATCTACGAAAACACGCAACTCAAGAACATCAAGTACGACACGACGCTCTAGCGTGTCGGCAAACCAGGAGACAACATGAAGTTCATCGTCAAGCTGGCCACGGGCCTCGCCGCCTGCATGCTGGCCGCCGGCGCGCACGCGGAATGGCCCGACAGGCCGATCCGCATGGTCATCGGTTTCGCGCCGGGAGGCGCTTCGGATATCGCTTTCAAGATGGTGCAGGACGAGCTGTCGAAGAAGCTCGGACAGCCGATAGTCCCGATCTACAAGCCGGGCGCCAACGGCAACATCGCCAACCAGGCCGTGGCCACCTCCGATCCCGATGGCTATACGGCGCTGTGGGCCAACGTCGGGCCGCTGGCCATCAACACCTATCTCTACAAGGGCGTGCAGCTCGACCCCGGCAAGGCTTTCGTGCCGGTCACGCAAGTGACGGATTCGCCGCTGGTGGTGGTGGTGCCGAAGACCTCGCCGTTCCACACCATGCAGGACCTGGTGCAGGCGGCGAAGAAGCCGGATGCCGGGCTGTCCTACGGGTCCGCCGGACATGGCAGCTCCATGCACGTGGCCGGCGCCGCGCTGTCGCTGGCCCTGGGGGCGCCGATGACGCACGTGCCCTACAAAGGCAGCGCGCCGGCGCTGCAGGACCTGATCGCCGGACGCCTGTCCTTCATGGTGGACAGCCGTTCCACCACCGCGCCCTTCATCAAGGAAGGCACGCTGCGCGCGCTTGCTGTCAGCGGCGACCAGCGCGTGGCCGACATGCCCGACGTGCCCACGGTGGCCGAATCCGGCGTGCCCGGCTTCAAGGTGACGACCTGGCAGGCCGTGGTCATGCCGGCAGGCACGCCCCAGCCCATCGTCGACAAGTTCTCCAAGGCGTTGCGCGACACCTTGCAGATGCCCGAAGTGCAGGAACGCTTCGCCCGTATCTACACGCCGCTGGTGGGCAGCACGCCTGAAGCCTTCGCGGCCTTCTGGGCCAAGGAGCGGGCCGGCGCCCAGGCGCTGGTGGAAAAGGCACGGCTGCAGGTCGATTGAACGCGGGGCCCGGGCGGGCCCGGCGGGGCAGGAATATTGAAACTTGAATGGAATGGCATCATGGATCTGGAACTGAAGGGTTGCACCGCTTTCATCACGGGCGGCGCGGGCACGCTGGGCATGGCAATGGCCAGGCGCTTCGTGCAGGAAGGCTGCAACGTGGCGGTGTGCGACGCCAATGAAGAGGCGATCGAGTCCGCCTGCGCCGAGCTGTCGGCCTTGGGCGGCAATGTCCTGGGCGTGCGCGCCGACGTGACGAACAAGGACGAGGTGGGCCGGGCCGTGCAGCAGGCGGCCGAGCGCTGGCAGAAGGTGGACATCCTGGTCAACAACGCCGGCTTCGCGCGCGACCGCTACCTGACCAAGATGTCGGAGGAAGACTGGCACGCGGTGCTGGACGTGACGCTGCTGGGCGCTTTCCACTGCTCGCGCGCGGTGCTGCCGCTGATGATGGAGCAGCGCTTCGGCCGCGTCATCAACATCGCCTCGCGCGCACACCTGGGCAATCCGGGGCAGACCAACTATTCCGCGGCCAAGGCCGGCCTGATCGGCTTCACCCGTTCGCTGGCGCTGGAATCCGGCAAGTTCGGCATCACCGCCAATGCGGTTGCGCCGGGCGTCATTTCCACGCCGCGCATGCAGAAGCGGCCCGACTACGAAGAACTGACGGAGCGCGCCAAGACCAACACGCCGGTCGGCCGCCTGGGCGATCCGGCCGACGTGGCCGCGACGGTGGCCTTCCTGGCGTCGCGCCTGGCGGGCTTCACCACGGGCGAGACCGTGCACGTGACCGGGGGGCGCTACGCATGAGCACGCCTTTCGATCTGGACGAACACCTGGGCCGGCGCCTGTACTTCGAGGACCTGGTTCCCGGGCAGTCCTGGGAAAGCCCGCGCCGCACGGTGACCGAGGCCGACGTGGTGCAGTTCGCCGGACTGTCCGGCGACTACAACGCGCTGCACACGGACGCCGTGTTCGCGGCCGGCCATCCCTTCGGCCAGCGCGCCGCGCACGGCATGCTGACCCTGGCCATCGCTTCCGGGCTGACCACGCGCATGCCGGTGTACCGCCTGATGGACGGCACCCGGCTGGCGCTGACCGAGCTGCGTTGCCAGTGGCGCAAGCCCGTGTTGATCGGCGACACCATCCATGTAGAGCTGCGCATCGGCGACAAGACGCTGTCGCAGAAGCGGCCGGGCACGGGCCGCGTGACCATGTTGCGCACCGTGAAGAACCAGAACGGCGAGGTGGTGGCGGAAACGGAATGGACCACCTTGATGAAATGCCGACCGGAGGCCGCATGAGCGCCAGTCCTTCCCAATTCGATCCCAACGTGCGCTTCGACGATCTGGTGGAGCTGACGCGGCCGCGCTCGGTCATGATCGTGGGCGCATCGAGCAAGCCGGGCACGCTCGGCCACACCACCGTGGTCAACGTGCTGGAGCACTCGGACTTCGACGGCGAGGTGTACCTGGTCAACCCCAAGGGCGGCGAGCTGTTCGGCAAGCCCTTGCACGCCAGCGTGGCAGCGGTGCCGGCGCAAGGCATAGACGTGGCGCTGCTGCTGGTGCCGGCGGAATCCGCCGTTGACACGCTACGCGCCTGCGCCGATAAGGGCGTGCGCTACGTCATCGTGTTCACGGGCGGCTTCGCCGAGCTGGGCGAAGCCGGGCGAACGGTCGAGGCCGAGATGCTGGCGCTGGCCCAGCGCAGCGGCATGCGGCTGTACGGCCCCAACTGCGCCGGCATGACCATGCTGGCGCCGCGCCTGGGCCTGACCTTTTCCACGGAATTCCGCAACGATGGCAGGACCGGCAAGCTGTCGAGCATCGGCCTGGTGACGCAGGGCGGCGGCCTGGGCCGTTCGCTGATGCAGGGCAACGAGCGCGGCGTGTGCTTTTCGCGCTGGTTCTCCACCGGCAATGAGCTGGACCTGGACAGCGCCGACTTCATCAACTGGCTGGCGCATGATCCGGGCACCGACCTGATCTGCACGGTGATGGAAGGCATACGCAGCGGCCCGCGCTTCATCGCGGCCGCAGCCGCCGCCCGCCGCGCGGGCAAGCCGCTGATCGCGCTGAAGATCGGCCGTTCCGATTTCGGCAAGAAGGCGGCGCAATCGCACACCGCGTCCCTGGCCGGCGAGGACGCCGTCAACGACGCGGTGTTCTCGCAGTACGGCGTGATCCGGGTGGAAGACCTGGACGAGCTGCTGGACGTGGCCAGCCTGATCTCGCGGGTGGGCGCGCGCAGCCTGCGCAACATCTGCGTGTATTCCTCGTCGGGCGGCGCGGGCGTGCTGTCGGCCGATAAGGTGGGCGAAGCCGGCCTGTCCATGGCCGTGCTGGCGGACGAGACGGTGGCCGAGATGGCGCGCCACGCGCCCGCCTACGCGGCGCTGACCAATCCGGTGGACCTGACCACCAAGGCGCTGACCGATCCGGACCTGGCCCGGCGTTGCCTGGCGCCGCTGTTCGCCGACCCGGGCGTGGATGCGGTGCTCTATCCCATCACCTCCAACTACTCGGCCAGCACCGAAGGCCTGGTTCGCAACATGCTGGCCGTGGCGCAGGGCGGGGCCAAGGCTTTCGTGCCGGTGTGGATGAGCAGCCGTCGCGGGCCGGCCCATGACCTGCTCATCCAGGAAGGCTTTGCGCCGGTCTACAGCCTGCGCAACGCCATGCTGGCGCTCAAGCGCGTCAGCGGCTATGCGGCGCAGGCGGTGGAAGTGGCGCAGGCGGCGGGCGGCGTCGAGGATACCGCGCCCGCCGGCCTGCCGGCCGCCGCGCCCGCGGTGCAACTGCCTTGCAATGAAGCACAGGCCAAGGCCTTGCTGGCGCAGTACGGCGTGCGCGCGCCGCGCGAATCCCAGGCCGCCACCGCCGAGGATGCGGCCGAAGCGGCGCGCGCCATCGGCTTCCCGGTGGCGCTCAAGCTGGTGGCCGACGGCGTGCTGCACAAGAGCGAGATCGGCGGCGTGCAGCTGGGCCTGCGCGACGAAGCCGAGGTGCGCGCCGCCTTTGAGCGCATCCTCGCAAACGCGGCGCGGCATCAGGTGCCGGCCGCCGCCATCCGCGGCGCGCTGGTATCGGAAATGGTGGTGAACGGCGTGGAAATGCTGGTGGGCCTGCATCGCGACGAGGTCTTCGGCCCGGTGCTGAGCGTGGGTGCGGGCGGCGTGTGGGTGGAGGTCGATGCCGACGTGGCGCGCTGCCATCTGCCGGCTAGCCGCCAGCAGATCGAACACGCGCTGGACCAGACCCGCATCGCCCGGCGTCTGGCCAGCCATCGCGGCCTGCCGGCGCGCGACAGGGCGGCCCTGGTGGACGCCGTGCAGCGCATCGCGGCCTTGTTCACCGCCCTGGGCGACGGCGTGCAGTCGCTGGAGGTCAACCCACTGGTGGTGCTGGACGCAGGGCGCGGCGTGGTGGCGCTGGACGCGGTCATCGAATAGCAGGCCGGCGCGGCGGCTGTCCCCATCCGGGCGGCCGCTGCCTGCAAACAATACGGAGATTTCAGATGTTCGACAGCAAGATCGGCGGCGGCGACGCCCATACCATCCTCGTGCGCGGCCATGACCTGGTGCATGACCTTTTCAAGCGCGACTTCATCGACGTGCTGACGCTGGAACTGCTGGGCGAGTTTCCCACGCCCCAGCTCAAGACCATGCTCAACCTGTTCCTGGTGAGCGCGACGGACCACGGGCTCACGCCCAGCGCGCTGTCGGCGCGCTTGACCCTGCACGGCGCGCCCGAGGCCATGCAAGGCGCGCTGGCCGCGGGCCTGCTGGGAGCAGGCAGCCGTTTCCTGGGCGTGATCGAATACGCCGCTCGCTTTCTGCGCGACGCCTTGCCCAAGCAGGACAGCTACACCGACGAGGAGCTGCGCCGCTATGCCGAGGAATGCGTCGCGGCCAACAAGGCGGCCAAGCGCAAGATCCCCGGCGTCGGGCATCCGATACACGTGGACGGCGATCCGCGTTGCGAGAAGATGTTCGAGATCGCCAAGGACTGCGGCTATTACGGCAACTACTCGCGCTTCGCGGTGGAACTGGCCGCGGCAGCCGCGCGCCAGTCGGGCCGCAAGATTCCGCTGAACGCCACCGGCGCCAAGGGCGCCATCGTGCTGGACATGGGACTGACGCCGGAACTGGGCAAGGCCCTGACCATGATCGGCCGTTCGGTCGGCCTGATGGCCCACATCATCGAGGAGCAGAAGAATCCCATCGCCCAGAAGGTGTGGGACATGGCCGCCGGCAACGAATGAGGCCGGACCGGCCGGGACTCAGTCCCGGTCCGGCGCGCCCAGCGGGAACAGCGGCCGGTACGGCCGCGCTTCCTCCACGGCGCGCGCGAACGAGGGGCGCGCCAGCAGCCGCGCCCGATAGGCGCGCAGCACCGGGTAGGTCTCGGCGATCCGGTGCGTCCAATCGCCATAGAACAGCGAGGGCGCGGCGGCGCAGTCCGCCAGCGTGAAGTCCGCGCCGGTAGCCCAGGTCCTGCCGGCCAGGTGCGTTTCCAGCCAGGCGTAGGCGATTTCCAGCTTCTCGTCGGCAAGCGCCCGGGTTTCCAGGCGCTTGCCCTCGTCTCCCGAGAGCGCGCCGCCCACCGCATGCTGCGTCCAGTTCATGACATGCAGGTCGAAGAACCGGTCCAGGAAGCGCACCTCCAGCGCCGCCTTGGGATCGCCGGGCAGCAGCCGCTGCGGCCCGGGATGCTCCAGCTGCAGGTGCTCGATGATGATGCTGGTCTCGGCGATATTGCGGTCGCCGTCTTCCAGCAGCGGGAACTTGTGCAGGGGCCAGCGCCGCAGCCATTCGGCCGCGTGTTGCGGCGTGTCGGGGCCGATGCAGCGGAACTCGAACGGCGTGCCGTTTTCATACAGCGCGATCAGGACCTTCTGCGTGTAGGAGGAGAAGGGATGGCCGTATAGCGCGAGTGACATGGCGGTGTCTCCGAACGGAATCGCGTGGGGTGATGCCTAGCATCGCCGAGACGCGATGTAATCGCAATAGAGATCTGCGTGCTTAGTCTATCCCCCCTTTGGGCGGCGACGACAGGCCTTTGAGTATGTCGAGCAGCTCCTTGACCGGGAGGCGCATGGCTTCCGGGCCGCTGCGCGCAATCAATGCCAAAGGCGGCATCGTGACCACGGGCCTGACGTCCAGGGTGACAATTTCCTTGTTCAGCCTGGTCTCTTCCAACGCATGCTGTTCCCGCATGGGCCCGATGCTGTTTGGGTCCAGGCGCAGAAAGGTCAGCACGGTCAGCGTGGACAGGCATTCGATGCTGGGCTGCGGCGGCGTGACCCCCTCGGCCAGGCAGGCTGCTATGACGGCGCGCCGCAGCAGCGATCCGCGCGGCGGCAGTATCCACTCCTGCCTGGACAGTTGCTCCCAGCTGATTCTCTTCTTGCGCGCAAGCGGGTGCGTCCTGCTCGCGACCACGCTGAGCCGGTCGCTGGCCAACAGATTGACTTGCAGCCTGTCCAGGCGCTCATTGTTGAACTCGTCCGGCGCAAGGGCGCCGACGATGCAATCGAGTTCTCCCCTGAGCAGCTCTGCAATCAACAGATCGATCTGGAACTCGCGTATCTGCACGACCAGATTGGGCATGCGGCGGCGCAGCGCGACGATGCCGGCTGGCAGCATGCTGGCGCCGGAGAACGTTCCGATCCGGATCAGCCCGGACCCACCGGACCTCATGATGGCCGCCTCTTCCTGGGCGGCGCCCAGTCCGGCCATCAGCACATCCGAACGGCGTATCAGTTCCGCGCCGATATGGTTCGCGGCTATGCCGCGCGCCATGCGGTCAAACAGCGGGCCGCCGAAGACTTCCTCGATCTCCTGGATCATGCGCGTCACCGCAGGCTGGGAAAGATGCATGCGTTCGGCAGCGGCGTGCACGGTCGAAACCTCGCGCAGGTGGCTGAGCAGTTCCAGGTGGCGGATCCTGAGGCGTTTGAGCAAATTGGCGTCGGCGTTTTCCATCATTCTTCCGATCCGTTTTCCGTATCGATGTATCAGATTAAATGAATAGTGGATTATTGATCGGATTCCTAGAATCTGGGTCATTGCGTAGATGAGATGACACCGTGACTGCCATGCCCGCCTCCGTACCTGCCTCTGCCATAGTCGAACGGCTCGACGCCGGCGGCTTCCACAAGATCGTGACCGTGCCGGACTTCGTACAGCTCTCTGTCCATGAGCTGCTGGACAGGACGCCGCGCTTCCAGGTCATCCGGTGCTCGGACGAGAACCAGGCGATCCATGTCGCGGGGGGACTCCATATTGGGGGCCATAAGGTCGCCGTGCTGATACAGAACCAGGGCTTGCTCAACTGCCTGAACAGCTTGCGGGCGATCGGCCTGGATGCGGGGCTGCCCATGTTGCTGATGATCGGGCAGTTCGGCAGGGAGTTCGCCAATGTGGGGCAGGATCCCTCCCAGTCGCGGCGCCGCGTCGTCAATCTGGTGGAGCCCGTCCTGGACGTCATGGGCATAGGCCACTGGCGCCTGGATACGCCGCAGGAGTTGCCGAACATCGACCTGGCCATCGAGTCCTGCGCCGCGCGCTCGGGTCCCGCCGCGGTATTGATCGGCCACTACACAGCCTGGAACTAGCCATGAGCATTTCTACGCAGGACGCCTGCAAGATCATTCAAGAAGCCAAAGCTGGCGCCATCGTGGTCAGCACGATGTCCGCCATGCATGGCATGGATCAGATCGACCCTGACTACGCCTTCGGTCTTTCGTCGGTTCCCCTGATGGGCGGCGCGGCCGGCCTGGGGCTGGGTTTGGCGTTGTCGTTCCCCGAACGGAAGGTCATCGTTCTGGATGGCGACGCCAGCCTGCTCATGGAGCTTGGCGTCTTGGCGACGGTAGCGGGCATGCGCCCGGCAAATCTCTACCACTTCGTGTTCGCTAATGGCGTGCAGTTCAATGGCGGCGCCAACTTGCCGGTGGCGGGCGGGGGCGGCGTCGATTTCTGCGCGACGGCGCTGGCCTCGGGCTACGTCGGCGCGGTGCGCTTCGCACAGGCGGATGCGCTGCGTTCAGGAATAGGCGCATGGCTGGCGGCGCCGGCCCCGGCGCTGATCGAACTTGATATCGAGCCGACGCCGCCCCGGCTTGGCCCGCAACAGACCCAGCCGGAGCAGGGCGACGCGCGTTTCGCGCGCATGGGAGCGGAAGCGCGGCGGCTGATGCGCGCGCTGGGAACGGCACGATGAATTCGCCAGACATCTTGGATTATGTGGTGATCGGCGGCGGGTCGGCAGGTTGCGCAGTCGCGGCCGGATTGGCTCGCTCCGGCAAGCACAGCGTCATGCTGCTTGAAGCCGGCGAGGCCAGGCGCAGCATCTGGATCAGGGTGCCTGCCGGGGTGGCCTACCTGATACGCGACGAACGGGTCGTGAGAAAGTTCTACACGCAGCCGGAAGCCCGCCTGAAGGACCGCCCGATCTACTGGCCGCGCGGCCGCCTGCTGGGCGGATCATCTGCCGTCAACGGCATGATCTGGGTGCACGGGGATGCCAAGGAATACGACCGCTGGCGTGACGAGCACGGCCTTGCCGGCTGGGACGGCGAGTCGTTCAAAGCCTATCTGCGGCGCGTCGAGAGCTTCCAGGCCGGGGACCCGGCGGTCCGCGGCCGGCAAGGTCCCGTGGCGATCAGCGAGTATGGCCCGCGGCAGCCGCTGATGGATGCGTTCGTCGCAGCTTGCGTGCAAGCCGGCATACCTCGGAACGCCGACTACAACGGCAAGGACTATGAGGGCGTCGGATACCTGCAGATGAACACGCGGCGAGGCCTGCGGGTCAGCGCCCGCGACGCCTATCTTGCGTCGTTGCCGCGCGGCAGCGCATTGCGCGTGGAAACGGGCGCGATGGCGGAGCGCATTCTGTTCGAGGGCAACCGGGCGTGCGGCGTCGAATACCGCAAGAACGGCGTGCGCCGCCGCATCCTGGCCGCCAAGGAAGTGATCCTGTCCGCGGGCGCGCTGCAATCGCCGCAATTGCTGGAACTGTCTGGAATAGGCGATTCGGAGCGCCTGTCCGGGCTGGGAATTCCTGTGCAGCACCATGCGCCGTCAGTGGGCGAGGGTTTGCGCGACCATCTTCATGTGCGCCTGACGTATGAATGCCGCAACGCGCGCACGCTCAATCAGATTGTGCCCAGTCCTTGGCGCAAGGCGCTGATGGCCTTGCGTCTGGCGGCAAGCGGCGATGGCCTGATGAGCAGCGCCAGCGCGGTCGCCCATGCCCTGGTCCGGACCGATCCAGGCCAGCAGCAGCCCGACGCCAAGCTGCAGTTGCACTATCTGTCCAGCGAGGACGCCAGGACCGCGGGCAAGCTGGTGCTCGATGATTTTCCCGGATTCTCCATCGGCACCTTTGCGCTGAGGCCGAAGTCGCAAGGCTCGGTCCACATCGCGTCGAAGGACCCGGAGGCGGGTCCCGTCATCCATGGCAACTACCTCCAGCATCCCGACGACGTGCGCTCGACGCTGGGAGCGCTGCGGCTTGCGCGGCAGGTAGCCGGACAGCCGGCCCTGTCGGGATTCGTGGTGCGGGAGACGAGGCCTGGTCCCGCCTGCACCTCGGACGAGACCCTGCTGGACTACGTCGGCTCGCTGGGGCAGACCTCGTATCACCCCATCGGCTCTTGCCGCATGGGAAGCGATGCGGGATCGGTCGTGGATGCGCGCCTGCGCGTGCGGGGCGTGTCCTGCCTGCGAGTCGCGGATGCCTCGGTCATGCCGACGATGCCGTCGGCAAACACCAATGCGCCTTCGATCGCCATCGGAGAGAAGGCGGCGGACCTGATTCTGGAAGATGCCAGAAACGCTTAACAACTTTCGAGACAAACCATGAAAAAGCACATCAGAGGACTGATCGTTCTTGCGTCACTTTGCAGTCTCGCGGCGCCTGTGTGGGCGCAAGGAGAGGCCGCCTATCCCACGAAGCCGATCAGGCTGATCGTTCCATCTCCGGCGGGCGGGGAGCCTGACACGTTGGCGCGCCTGGTGGCCCAGCAGATGAGCGCCGATCTGCGGCAGCCGGTCATCGTGGAGAACAAGCCGGGCGCGGGCGGATTGATAGGCATCGCCGCGCTGGCCAACTCCAAGCCCGATGGCTACACCATAGGCGTCTCCTATCAGGCGGCCTTGTCCCTGTCGCCGCATTTGCTCGTGAAGAAGCTCTTCGATCCTTTGAAGGACATCGCGGGAATCGGGCTGATTTCGGTGTCCGGAAACGCATTGATGGTTCCCGCAAAATCTCCGATCTCTTCCTATGCCGATCTGGTGCAGCGGGCCAAGGCCAGCCCGGGAACGATGAACTTCGGTTCCTGGGGAGACGGCAGCGCCGGACACATCAGCGGCGAAATCATGAAGCGTTACGCCGGCATAAGCATGCAGCACGTCGCGTACAAAGGATCGAGCGAAGCGTTGATGGGCATGCTGGCCGGCGATCTGGACGCGACCTTCGGAGGCTGGGCGCTTGCGTCGGCGCAGGTCAAGGCCGGCGCGGTCCGCGTTCTGGCGGTGACGTCGCCCGAGCGGGCCAGCATGTTTCCCGACGCGCCGACCTTCCAGGAGCTCGGCATACCTTTCGGTTTGAACTCATGGTACGGCGTGATTGCGCCCGCCGGCGTACCGGCGCCTGTCGTCCAGCGCCTGCAGGCTTCGGTGGAGCGGGCGGTGGGCCAGGAGTCGGTGGCTGCCAGCCTGAAGACGATGGGCATGCAGCCGCAGTCGTCCACGGCCGAACAGTTGCAGCAGCGCATCAAGACTGACTATGAGGTCTGGGGCAAGGAGATTTCCGCGGCAGGCATCCAGCCGCGCTAGGTCAAGAAACTGTCTTCGAGCAGGAACGGAAAGGAAATAAGCGTTATCCTGCCGCCAGACTAGATCCTCGGCCGCCATGTGCATTACCGGCAGGCGCCGAGATCGCAACTGGCGAGGACATCGCACTTGAAGCCCCTCCGGCACTATCTGTTCGGCATAGTCGTTTCCTTCCTGCTGGCCGCATTGCTGGCGTTCCTCGGCATCTCGCTCGTCTCCAACCCCAATCTCGGCTGGGGCGCGCAGGCGTTGCTGAGCTACGGCCTGTTGTTTGGCGGGCCCTTGGCTGTGGTGCTGGCGCTGTGCTGGATCGTGTACATGGTGCGCGACAAGGGGCAGGTGCCGGGACGCGTGCATGCGCTGCTGCTGGCGCCCACGGCGCTGGCGCTTGCCATCGTGCCCGTCAGCGATTCCATCGACCGCAGCCGGCAGGACAGCTTCCGCGCGTCGAACCCCGCGATCCAGGAGGTGCACGTCAACCTGAGCGGCCGCAGCATCGGGCTGGACATGCGCGAGGCGTCCACGTCTTCGGGCGGCGCGCGCAGCACCATGGAGCCCGGGTCGGCGGAGCAGCGCATGTATTCCAGCTTTCCCCGCTATCCGGGCCAGGCAGCCATAGCCAGCGGGAGCTTTCCCTATGACGGCGCGCGCCTGAAGGATAGCGTCGACCATTACCAGTACTTCAACCTGGACGGGACGCCCGGCGCCTCGCTGCCCTTGCGCCGCCTGCCGTATCCCGATCTGGGCAAGCTGCCGTCCGCGTATCCGTATGGCGAGGCCGGGCTGGTGGTCTACCAGTATTTCCACTACGCCGATCACGTCGAGGTGGCGCCCGGCATTGCGCGCTTCAGTGGCATGACCGAGGATCGGATGGCGTCGGCGCGCATCCCCGGGCTGGCGATCTTCGGCCTGGAAAACCATACGCCGCAGACCATCGCCCGCGTGGAGATCAATGGCCAGACCTACGACATGGGCTCGTATGCCGCGCGCAGCCTGTTGTCGCAGCCTTGCGATCCGGCCCGTGGCGGCAGCCCGGCGTTGCTCGATCTGGAGCGGCCGGTGCAGGTGCGTTGGCAGACCATGGAGGAGCCTGGCGTGTGGCGCAAGGCGACGCTGACGGTGCCGGCCTTCAGCGCCGCGAGCCGCAAGGATCCGGATGGCGGCCTGCTGCGCGTGCTCCTGTACTTCCTGCCGGACGGGACGGTGGCCGCCGAGCGCTACAAGGAGATCCGCGTGCGCGACGAACTGTCCATACGCGCCACCGGACTGCCCGCTGCCGCCAAACCCTATACGGGCTGCGGCGGCGCGTACTACGGCTACAACCCGCAGACCGTGAAACTGCTGGCCAACTGAGTCCGGCGTGGGCCTACACGTCTTCGACGCGTTGCGACGGCGCGTAGGGCGTGCCCAGGTTCAGGATGGCGTAGATCCGTTGCGTGAACCGCTGGCGGCGGGTGGGCTTGCCCATGCGCCAGCGCGTGTCCAGCCACAGCAGGGGCAGGGCAAAGACCAGCCACACGACGCAGAACAGCGCCAGCATGAAGATCGCGAACTCGGGGAAGTCCCGCGATGAAGCGTCATCCGATCCCGTGTAGAAGTGCAGGCCGACCACGAACAGCCAGGCCGCCAGCAACAGCCCGCCGATCTGCTTCAGCATGCGCGCGCGCTGGCCCATGCCGACCCGGACGGGCGTGTCCTTGCCCGGCGCTCCGCCGAAGAAGCGGTGGCACATGTAGCAGCGGCCGTCCTCCAGATTGCGCAAGGCATAGACGGCGCGGTGCTCAGGCTGCACCGGGCCGGCAGGCACCGCCATTTCAACGCGGTCGTCTTCCGCCAGGAAGGGCAGCGCGTCGCCAAAGTTCTCCAGGGCGATCATGGCGTAGCTGGCGCGGTCGACGGTGAAACGATAGATGGCGAAATTTGGCCCCTTGTGGACATGGTGCATTTCATGCGTAAGGCCGGCCAGGTGGC
The DNA here is from genome assembly GCF_903652925.1 of Achromobacter anxifer. Lineage (GTDB taxonomy): Bacteria > Pseudomonadota > Gammaproteobacteria > Burkholderiales > Burkholderiaceae_B > Achromobacter > Achromobacter anxifer. Next base: position 1,001,752 of record NZ_CAHLAR010000001.1, read on the forward strand.
CCTGGACGCGCGCAATCGGCGGATCGCCCTCGTCCTGCGCCGTCAGCGCGCGCAGGCGGGGTATCGCTTGCGGCGGCCCGGCGTCGCCGCCCGCGGGCCGCTGCTTGGGGTCGAATTGCGCCTCGCTGGCCAGGATCAGCGGGCGGTGGCGGCGGTTGTGCCAGAGGCCGTGCAAGGCCGATCCTGCGACCACCAACCCAACCAGCGCCGCGACCAGCGAGAAGACCATCAGGAACACCCGCGTCAGGCTGTCGATGCCGAGCAGCCACGCCAGCCACAGGCATGCCAGGCCCGCCGCGCCGCCGATGGCGGCTTCGCGCCAGCCCCGCTTTTTTTGCGTCTGGTAGCCGCGCGGAGGAATCGGCTGGCCCCGTGCCGGCACGGCCCAGGAGAAGACGGGGACTCCTTCCGCGCCGTCCATCACACCCATGCGCAGCGGCATTCCTTGTTGGTGCAGGCGTTGCAGCAGGTTGAGGTGTTCCGGCTCCAGCCCGGCGGCGATCACGGTCTCGCCGCCGAGCCGCAGGCTGGCGTCGCGCCGCACCACGGGCACGGCCAGCCGGACCTGGTCCAGGGTTCCTTCAATGATGCGGGCGGAGTGTTGCGCGGAGTGTTGCACCATGCGGGAGGGGCTTGAAAATCAAACCGCCAAGAATAGCGTAGGAGACAGCCGGACGCCGCTACCAGTCCGCAGGCAGCGTCGCCGGCCCCTCATGCGCGGGAAACTGCGGCAACACGTCCTCCGCCAGTTCCTGGATCACCTCCGCCGCGGGCCGCTGCGAGAACTGGATGCCGAGCGCGGCGTGATTCACGCCGGCCGCCCGCCATTCCTCCAGCAGGGCGATCAAGCCCTTTCTGCCCGTGCGCAACACGAATCCGCCGCGCAATGGCGTGCGCGGATGATCGGGGTCGTCGCTCAGGTCCAGCCATTCGTTGGTCATGTGCGGACGGAAACCGTCGTCGGGTATCAGGTTGCGCCAGGCGCTGATTTTTCCGGCCAGGCGTTGCGGTCCCTCGGACGTATGCGTGGCGTCGGGATAGGTCAGCCAGCCGTCCGCATGTTCGGCGATCCACGGCAGCGATTGTCCCGACGAGCTGGTGACGATCAGCGGAATGGCGCCGGCGGCGGGCTTGGGCAGGAACTCCGCGCGGTTGAAGCGTCCCAGCGGCGAGTCGATCTCCAGATGTCCCGGGCGCATCAGCTGGCGGAAGTACGACACCGCCTCGGCGAAGCGCGCCGCGCGCTCGCCATGCTCCAGCCCGTAGGCGGGAAACTCGACCGGCCGGTCCCCCGACGCAACGCCCAGGACCAGCCGGCCGCCCGACAACTGGTCGATGGTGCTGGAAGCCTTGGCCAGGTCGATGGGATGGCGCAGGGAGAAGATGGCGCTGCCGGTGGCCAAAGCGATTTTCTTCGTGTGCGCGGCCAGGAATGCCAGATAGGTGAACGGATCGAAGACCTGTCCGGCGTCGCCGAAGGAAGGGGAGTACAGGGGCACGTCGCGTACCCAGACGGCGGCAAATTCGTGCCGGTCGATCTGCCGCACCAGCTCCGACTGGCCCGCCAGAGTCGCCATGCTGCCTTCGTAAAAGCGCAGCGGCAGGAAGATGCCCAGGGTCAGGCGGCCGGGCGCGAACATGCGCCGGTAGCCGGGGTGCGCCGAGAAGGCGGGGTAGGAGGCGCCTGTCGCGCCGTGCAGCGGGAGAGTGGTATCCATGTCGAATATCCTCCTTCCCCTCACGCACCCGTCGCCGGCTCGGGCAAGGTGATGCCCTTGGCCACCGCCGGCCGCGCCGCCACGCGCTCGTGCCATGCGCTCAGATGCCGGTGATGGCTGAAATCGAAATCGATGATCCGCGCGATATGGCTCCAGCCGAAATGCGCAATGTCGGCGATGGAATAGGCGTCGCCTGCCAGGTAGGGGTGTTCGGCCAGCCTGCGGTCCAGCACCGCGAACGCATCCTCGGTCAGGCGCTGGTAGCGTTCCAGCGCGGCGGGGTTGCGCGCCTTGTCGAACACTTCAAAGTTCACGCGCTGCCCGATGATGGGGCCGACGCTGCTGGAATGGAACTGCAGCCACTTGATCGCTTCCCAGCGGCCCTTGGCGTCGGCGGGCAGCAGCTTGCCGGTTTGCTCCGCCAGGTACAGCAATATGGTCGCCGATTCGAACAGCACGATGCCGGTTTCCTCGTCGCTGAGAACCGGAATGCGGCCATGCGGATTCAGCGCCAGAAAGCCGGGCTGGCGGTGCTCGCCTTGCGAGATGCGCACATGATGCAGGCGGTAAGGCAGTTCCAGTTCCTCCAGGGCGATGGTGGCCTTGTAGCCATTGGGAGAACTATCGGTGTATAGATTCAACATGGGCTTGCTCATTTAAGATTGGCTAAATATTCAGGATCCCCTGCGGTCCAGAAATTCTCCTTCTATGAAGAGCGCGGGTACAGCGATCATTTCTCACAATTGAATTTAGGAAAACTAAAATGTCGGCCACGCTTCCACTGCAGGCGCTGCGCACTTTTGTCGAGGTGTCCCAGCGCGGCAGCATCACGGCGGCGGCCCAGGCGTTGCACGTCACGCCTGGCGCCGTCAGCCAGCAGATCCGGCTGCTGGAAGAGCGGCTCGGCCTTGCCCTGCTGGTGCGCGAACGCCACGGGATGCGCATGACCGAGGCCGGCGCCGACGTGTATCCGATGCTGAGCGCGGCATTCGCGCAGATCGACAAGGCGGTGGACGCGCTGGAGGCGATGAAGACGCGGCAGAGCCTGACCGTCAGCACGGTGGCGACGTTCGCGGCGTCCTGGCTGGTGCCCCGTCTGGGGCGTTTCAAGGAACGCCATCCCCACATCGAAGTCCGGGTCGAGGCAACGCCGGCCCTGGTCGATCTGCGGCGCGATCATGTCGACATCGCCCTGCGCCATGGGCTGGGGGACTATCCCGGATTGGACGTGGTGCCGCTGATGGCGCCGGTGCTGGTGCCGGTGGCCGCGCCGGGCATGCTGGCCGCGGGGGCCAAGCTGGCCACGCCGGCCGACTGCCTGGCTCACCCGCTGCTGCATGACGCGGACCGCGCCGACTGGCCGCTGTGGCTGCGCGCCCATGGCGTGGCCGACGATCCGCGCGCGCGGCGCGGCGATGCCTACGATGACGACTTCCTGTTGATCCGCGCGGCGGAAGCGGGGCAGGGCCTGGCGCTGGTGCCCGTGGCCTATGCGCGGGAAGAGATCGCGGCCGGACGTCTGGTGCAAGTGCTGGACAAGCCCTGGCCCGCCAGGTTCGCCTACTACGCCGTGAGCAGGCCCGGCGCCGCCAGGCGTCCCGAGGTCCGCGCCTTCATCGACTGGATCGTGGAGGAGGCCGCGGCGTGACGCGCCGGCCTGGCTTCAATCGAGCGGCTTGTCGAACGCCAGCAGATTGGCCTTCACCAGGCTCAGCATGTCGGCCAGCTGATGGCGCTGCGCCTGGCTCAGGCCTTCCAGTATGGCTTCGCTCATGCGGTCGCTCTTGCCGCGCATCCGCTCGATCATGGCCACGCCGTCGGCGGTAAGAAAGACCAGCTTGGCGCGGCGGTCCTGGCCGTCGGCGCCGCGGCGCACCAGCCGCATGGCTTCCAGCCGGTCGATCAGGCCGCCCAGCGCGGCGCGGCCCAGGTCCAGGCGGTCGGCGAGGTCGCTTTGCGACATGCCGTCGTGGCGCGACAGGTGGGCCAGCACCCACCACTGGGAACGGGTGATGCCCTCGGGCTTCATGACTTCGTCGAAGACCTTGCGGCGCAGCCGGGAGACGTCGTGCATCAGGAAGCCGAGGCGTTGATCCCAGTTTTCCGCGGCGCCGCGCTCGGGGGCGGAAGATTTTTTTTCAGCCTTGTTGGCCATGTGCTCATTCATCGTTGGAGGTCAGGCGGATAAGGCGCTTGCCGAAGTTGCGGCCGGCGTAGAGATCGGCGATGGCTCCCGGGGCGCTTTCCAGGCCGTCCTGTATTTCTTCCCTATAGCGTAGCGCACCGCTGCGCACCAGCGGCGCCAGGTGCGCGACGGCTTCCTCGTAGCGGTGCTCGTAGTCCCAGACCAGAAAGCCCGCCATCTGCGCGGCCTTGTTGAGCAGGTGGCGTTCGACGCGGGGGCCTTCGGGCCAGGGATCCCAGCTGGCGATGGCCGCGGTGCCGCACACCACGATACGCGCGTGACGGTTGATGCGGGGCAGTACCGCATCGCTGATGCGGCCGGCGGTATTGTCGAAGTAGACGTCGACGCCGTCCGGACAGTGCTGTTCCAGGGCCTGCGCCAGGTCGCCGGCGCGATAGTCGATGGCGGCGTCGAAGCCGAATTCTTCCACGCATATGCGGCGCTTTTCCTCGCCGCCAGCAATGCCCACCACGCGGCAGCCGGCCAGCCGGCCAAGCTGGCCGACGATGGAGCCGACCGCGCCGGCGGCGGTGGACACCACCAGCGTTTCGCCGGGCTGCGGCCGTCCCAGCGTGGACAGCGCGAAATGCGCCGTGATGCCGTTGAGTCCGAGCACGCCCAGCGACAGCGACAGCGGCAGGTCGGTTTCACGCACGATGCGGCGGATGGGCTTGCCGTCCGTCACCGCGTAATCCTGCCAGCCCAGCATGCCCATGACGTGCATGCCCGCGGCGTAGTCGGGATGGCGCGACTCCACCACCCGGCCCACGGCGAAGGAACGCATCACTTCGCCCACCGCGACGGGGTCGGAGTAATTGGCGGCGGCATTGACCCAGCCGCGCATGGCGGGGTCGACCGAGAGATAGAGGTTCCTGACCAGCAGTTCTCCAGGCTGTAGCGCAGGCAGCGCGCTTTCGCGGATGGCGAAATGTTCGGCCTGCGGAATGCCATGGGGGCGGGACGTCAGGACGACCTGGCGATTGACGGGCATGGGGGTCTCCTCGGGTTCCTACTTATATTGTATGCATGCATACATTATGTTAGCGTAAATTAAAGCGCAAGCGTAGGGACTGGCTTGCCGCGACCGCGGGACACACCGCCAAGGAGACAAGAATGGCAGGGCTGTATTTCGAGCAGTTCCATGTCGGCCAGCGCTTCGTGCACGACGTGCGGCGCACCGTCACCGAGACCGACAACGTGCTGTTCACCACGATGACGCACAATCCGGCCGCCATCCACCTGGACGCGGAGTACGCCAAGACCACCGAGTTCGGCCGGCCCTTGATGAACAGCGCGTTCACGCTGGGGCTGATGGTCGGGATCTCGGTGGGGGACACCACGCTGGGCACCACGGTGGGCAACCTGGGCTGGGACGAGGTGCGCTTTCCCCTGCCGGTCTTTGCCGGCGACACCTTGCGCGCCGAGTCGCGCGTGCTGGAGCTGCGCGACAGCAAGTCGCGTCCCGCCAACGGCATCGTCATCTTCGAACACCTGGCCTACAACCAGCGCAACGAGCTGGTGGCCTCGTGCCGGCGCAGCGCGCTGATGCTGCGCCAACCGCAGGCCTGAGGGAGCGCGCGATGGACTTTTCCTTGAACGAGGACCAGTTGGCGATCCAGCGCGCCGTGCAGGAAACGGTGGCGCGCTTCGACGACGAGTACTGGTTGGAACGCGACCGCGAGGGCGGCTTTCCCGAGGATTTCTACCGCGCCATGGCCGGCGCGGGCTGGCTGGGCGTGGCCATGCCCGCCGCCTATGGCGGCGCCGGCCTGGGCATCCTGGAGGCCGCGCTGATGATGGAAACCGTGTCGGCCAGCGGCGCGGGACTGAGCGGCGCTTCCGCGATCCACATGAACGTGTTCGGCCTGCACCCGGTGGTCGTGCACGGCAGCGAGGAACAGAAGGCCCGCTGGCTGCCGCCCATCATCAGCGGCGAACAGCGCGCCTGCTTCGGCGTGACCGAGCCGAACACCGGCCTGAACACCTTGAAGCTGCGCACCCAGGCGGTGCGCCGCGGCGACCGCTATGTGGTCAACGGCCAGAAGATCTGGATCTCCACGGCGCAGGTGGCCAACAAGATCCTGCTGCTGGCGCGCACCACGCCGCTGGACCAGGTCACAGAACCGGGCGGCGGACTGAGCCTGTTCTACACCGACCTGGACCGCAGCCGCGTCAGCGTGCGCGAAATCGAGAAGATGGGCCGCAAGGCGGTGGACTCCAACGAGCTCTTCATCGACGGGCTGGAAGTCCCGGTCGAGGACCGCATCGGCGAGGAAGGCAAGGGCTTCTCCTACATCCTGCACGGCCTCAATCCCGAGCGCGTCCTGCTGGCGGCGGAAGCCACCGGCCTGGGCCGCGCGGCTCTGCGCAAGGCCGCGGGTTATGCGGCCGAGCGCGTGGTGTTCGACCGCCCCATCGGCAAGAACCAGGGCATACAGCATCCGTTGGCGGAACGCTGGGTGGACCTGGAGGCGGCCGAACTGCTGTACCGGCGCGCGGCCTGGCTGTACGACCAGGGCCGGCCTTGCGGCGCGGAAGCGAACGCCGCCAAGTTTTTCTGCGCCGAGGCTGGGTTCCGCGCCTGCGAGACCGCGGTGCTGACGCACGGCGGGATGGGCTACGCGAAGGAATACCACGTCGAGCGTTATCTGCGCGAGGCGATGCTGCCGCGCATCGCGCCGGTCTCGCCCCAGCTGATTCTTTGCTACATCGCCGAGAAAGTGCTCGGCCTGCCGAAATCCTATTGAACCGGCTTCAAGGAGGCCAGCCATGCGTAAATCGCCGAAGGTCATCATCACCTGCGCCGTGACGGGATCGATCCACACGCCGTCCATGTCGCCGCACCTGCCCATCACGCCGCAGCAGATCGCCGACGAGGCCGTGGCCGCGGCCGAGGCCGGCGCGGCGATGGTGCACCTGCATGCCCGCGATCCGCAGACCGGCCAGCCCGACCAGACGCCGGAGCGCTTCGCGCAGTTCCTGCCCGACATCAAGGCGCGCTGCAACGCGATCATCAACCTGACCACCGGCGGCGGGCTGGGCATGACGCTGGACCAGCGGCTGGCGCCGGCGCTATGGGCCAAGCCCGAAGTGGCCTCGATGAACATGGGCTCGCTCAATTTCAACATCGCGGGCGCCGGGGAACGCATCAGCCAGTTCAAGCACGAATGGGAAAAGCCCTATCTGGAGATGACGCGCGACTTCATCCTGTCGAATACCTTCAGCCAGATCGAGCGCGGGTTGCGGACCATGTCCGACAACGGCACCCGCTTCGAGTTCGAGTGCTATGACGTGGGGCATCTGTACAACCTGGCCCACTTCGTGGACCGCGGTCTGGCCAAGCCGCCGTTCTTCCTGCAATGCATCTTCGGCATCCTTGGCGGCATAGGCGCCGACCACGACAACCTGATGCACATGCGGCTGATCGCGGACCGGCTGTTCGGCGACGACTACTACCTGTCGGTGCTGGCCGCCGGCCGCCACCAGATGTCCTTCGTGACGGCCAGCGCGCTGCTGGGCGGCAATGTGCGCGTGGGCCTGGAGGACAGCCTGTACCTGGGACGCGGGCAGCTGGCCGCGTCCAACGCGGAGCAGGTGACGAAGATCCGCGGCATCCTGGAAGCACTGTCGATGGAGATCGCCAGCCCCGCCGAGGCCCGCGCCATGATCCAGACCAAGGGCCGCGACCAGGTCGCATTCTGAGCAGGAGCCAGACATGATGGACGCGCTTTCCGGCATGCGGGTAGTGGATTTTTCCAAGGTGCTCGCCGGCCCCCTGTGCACGCAGTACTTGGGCGACATGGGCGCCGAGGTGATCAAGGTTGAGCCGCCGAGCGGCGACGATACCCGGCGCTGGCCGCCGTTCCGCGGCGAGGACGGGACGGTGTTCCTCAGCGCCAACCGCAACAAGCGCAGCGTGGTGCTAGACCTGAAATCCGACGCCGGCCGCGAGGCGGCCCAGCGTCTCATCGCCAGCGCCGATATCGTGGTGGAAAGCTACGGCCCCGGTGTGGCGAAGAAACTGGGGATCGATTACGACAGCGCGCGCGAGCTGCGTCCGGACATCATCTACTGCAGCATCTCGGGCTTCGGCACGCAAGGGCCGCTGAGCCAGGCCAAGGGCTACGACGTCATCCTGCAGGCGTTCAGCGGCATGATGGCGCTGACGGGTGAAGAAGAGGGCGCGGCGGTGCGCAGCCCGATCTCCCCCATCGACCAGGCCACGGGTATGCACGCGGCCATCGGCATCCTGGCCGCCGCGCTGCGCCGCCAACGAGGCGGAGAGGGTTGCCGGATCGAGGCTTCGCTGTTCGATACCGCGGTGGGCTTCATGGCCTACGTGATGCAAAGCTATTGGGAGCGCGGCACCGAGCCGCGCCGCTGGGGCTCGGCCCACGAGTCGCTTTGCCCCTACCAGGTGTTCGAGGCCAGCGACGGCCCGTTTCTGCTGGGCGTGGCCAACGACGCGCTGTGGCGCGCCTTCTGCAAGGAGACCGGCCGCGAGGACCTGGCTGCCGACCCGCGCTACGCCACCAATGCGCAGCGCGTCGCGCACCGGCCGCAGGTGCTGGAGGAAGTGGGCAGGATCCTGCGAACCGACACGCGCGACCGCTGGATCGTACGGCTGGGCAGCGCCGGCATTCCCTGCGCGCCCATACACAGCCTGGGTGAACTTGTCGCGCATCCGCATACGCAGGCCAGCGGCATGGTCCAAGCGCTTGTCGATCCTGCGCGCGGCAGCCTGAACGTCGTGTCGCAACCGCTGCGTTTCGATGGCCAACGCCCGCAACCCAGCGCGCCGCCGCCCGTGCTGGGCGCGCATACCGGCGAGGTGCTGCGCGGGCTCGGCTATGACGAGGCCGCCATGCAACGCGATTTTTCGTACGCCCAGGAGCAGCGCTGATGCCTATCCGGTTTGAAGTCGAAGACGCCATCGCCCGCATCACCATCGACCGGCCCGAGCGCCGCAACGCGCTGGACCAGGAGCACTACGACGCCTTGTCGGCCGCCTGGTGCCGGGTGCGCGACGACACGGCGATCCGGGCGGCGGTCATCACCGGGGCCGGCGACCAGTCCTTTTGCGCCGGGGCCGATCTGAAATCCTTCGTGGGCGCGCCGCCCTCGCTGGCCGCCTTGGCGATGACGCAAAGCGGCCAGCTGCTGAACCGCGGGCTGGAAGTCTGGAAACCCGTGGTCGCCGCGGTCAACGGCTACTGCCTCGGCGGCGGCATGACGCTGCTGCTGGCGACCGACATCCGGGTCTGCGCGCCCCACGCGAGCTTCGGCCTGACCGAAGTGAAGCGCGGCGTGTTTCCCGCCAACGGCGGCACCCAGCGCATCGCGCGGCAGTTGCCGCACGCCATCGCCATGGAGCTGCTGTTGCTGGGCGACGCCTTCGATGCGGAACGCGCCGAGCGCTGGGGATTGGTCAACGCCATCGTCCCGCAGGACCGCCTGATGCCAGTGGCGATGGACTACGCGCGGCGCTTGGCGGCCAACGCGCCCCTGGCCGTGCAGGCGGCCAAGGAGCTGGCGGTGCGCAGCCGCGACCTGAGCCTGACGGAAGGGCTGCGCATGGAGCAGCTGTTCCTGCGGGTGTTGCAGGGCTCGGAAGATGTGATGGAAGGCGTCAAGGCGTTCGCCGAGCGCCGCGCGCCAGTTTTCAACGGAAGATGAGGTAGCCATGGCAATGCGTTCTCTTTTATTCGTACCGGGCGACAGCGAGCGCAAGCTGGAGAAGGCGCTCGCCAGCGGCGCCGACGCGCTGGTGCTGGACCTGGAAGACTCGGTGGACGCGGCACGCCTGCCGCAGGCGCGCGGCATGGTGCGCGAGTACCTGCAGGCGCGTCCGGCAACCGGGCCGGCGCTGTGGGTGCGCGTCAATCCGCTGGACTCGGGCCTGGCGCTGGACGATCTGGCGGCTGTGATCCGCGCCGCGCCCGACGGCATCCTGCTGCCCAAGTGCGAGGGACGCGCGGACATCGTGACCCTGGACCATTACCTGCGGGCGCTGGAGGCCCGCGAGGGACTGGCCATCGGCGCGACAGGCATCATTCCCGTGGCGACCGAGACCCCCGCCGCCATGTTCAACCTGGGCAGCTACGCGGACTGCAGTGCGCGCCTGCGCGGCCTGACCTGGGGCGCGGAAGACCTGGCCGCCGCGGTGGGCGCCATCAGCAACCGCGAGGAAGACGGCGAGTATGAGTTCAGCTACCGGCTGGCGCGCTCGCTCTGCCTGCTGGGTGCGCAGGCCGCCGGGGTGATACCCATCGATACCATCTGCGCGAATTTCCGCGACGCCGAGGGCCTGCGCCGCGATGCCAAGCGCGCCCGGCGCGCGGGCTTTCTGGGCAAGATCGCCATCCATCCGGACCAGGTCGCCATCATCAACGAGGCGTTCACGCCTTCCGCGGACGAGATCGCCAAGGCCCGCAGGATCGTGGCGGCGTTCCATCAGTCGCCGGGCGTGGGCACGCTGCAGCTCGACGGCGAAATGCTGGACCGTCCGCATCTGAAACAGGCCTTGCGCGTCCTGGCGGGAGCGCCTGACATGTCGTAGTGCACCCAACGCGACCGCCTGGCGACAAGGGCGGCGTATCACCAAAGGAGACTGAGATGATGCATTCCGCAGCAAGACGGCTATGTGCCGCCGTCGCCGTGTTCCTGGGGGCGGCGTCGGCCGCCGCGGCCGCCGACTTCCCGAGTCAGCAGCCCATCAAGATGATCACCGCATTCGGGCCGGGCAGCGCCAGCGACATCGTCGCCAGGATGATCGCCGAACGGCTGCAGACGCGGCTGGGCCAGGTGGTCATCGTCGAGAACCGCCCGGGCGCGTCCGGGCAGGTCGCGGCCGATCTGGTGGCGCGGTCCCAGCCCGATGGCTACACCATCATGCTGGCCACCAACACCACGCATTCGTCCAACCCCTTCCTGTACAAGAGCCTGCGCTACGATCCGCTCAAGGATTTCACGCCCCTGGCGCAGGTGTGCAACTTTCCCTTCGTGCTGGTGGTCAGCGACAAGCTCGGCGTATCCAGCGTGCAGGAGCTGCTCAAGTACAGCAAGGCCAATCCCGACAAGGTCAATTACGCCTATGGCAACAGCACCGGGCAGATCTCGGCCGCGTCGTTCGACAAGCTGACGTCCATGCGCGCCGCCGCCATTCCCTACAAGAGCACGCCGCAGGCCATGACCGACATCATCGGCGGCCGCTCGACCTTCATGTTCGTGGACCTGGCTTCGGCGGCGGGGCAGATCAAGGCTGGGAGCCTCAAGGCGCTGGCCGTCACCACCGAGAAGCGCAGCGCGCTGGCGCCGGACCTGCCCAGCATGTCGGAGGCGCTGGGGCAGCCGGGCTTCGACCTGGCGGCCTGGGTCGGCATCTTCGGCCCGGCCAAGATGCCCGCGCCGGTCAGCAAGCGGCTGGCGGACGAACTCTATGCCGTCGTGTCGTCCGAGGACGTGAAGCAGAAGCTCACCCAGATGGGCGCGGAGCCCACGCCGGCGCCGGCCGAGAAGCTGGGGCCGTTCGTGGCGCAGCAGCTGAAGGTCTGGGGCGAGAAAGTGCAGCAGGCTGGCATACAGCCGGAATGACGCGGCTTAGCCGCGCCCGCGGGCATCGAAGCGCCGCGCCGCCTGCAACAGCAGGCGTTCGCTGCCCGCGGGGCCCAGCAGTTCCAGGCCGACGGGAATGCCGCTGGCGGTGAAGCCCATGGGCACGCTCAAGGCCGGCAGACCCGTCACCGCCGCCAGCAGGCCATTGCCGCCGCGCTGCGGTTCGCCCAGCAGCACGGGCGCGCCGCGCACGCTGGGATAGGCCAGCAGGTCCAGCCGGTCCCGCTCCATCGATGCCAATATCTCGTCGCGCAAGGCGCGGGCGCGCGCCAGCACCGCCAGGCGCGCGGTGCCGTCCGCGTCGCGCAGCGCATCGCGCTCGCGCAGCAGCGGCGCGACTTCGGGATGGGCATAGCCGCCGTCCAGGATGTCGCCCAGGCTGCGCACGGGCAGGCCCGCATCGCGCAGGCAGGCGGCCAGCGCGTCGCGGAACTCGTAGCCGGTGACGTTGGCGGCCGTCAGGCGCGTGTCTTCCAGGTCAAGAGCCACCGGTTGAACGTGCGCGCCGCCGGACTGCCAGCCGGCGAGCGCCATCCGGACATGCCGGGATACCTCTTCCTGTTCTGCATCGGCGCGGCCGAAGAAAGCGTCCAGCGCGCCTATGCGCCAGCCCTGATCCGCGCGGCGGGCGTCATCCTGTTCGTCGGGATCGGACATCGCCGACCACAGCGCCGAGAGATCGGCATGGCTGCGGGCCAGGGGGCCTACCGTGTCCAGCGTGGGCGACAAGGGCACCACGCCGGCGTTGTCGTGGCGCCCGGCCGTGGGCCGCAATCCCCAGACCTGGTTGAAGGCCGCCGGAATGCGGATCGAGCCGCTGGTGTCGGTGCCGATGGCTGCCGCCGCGTAGCAGGATGCCGCCGCCACGGCGCTGCCGCCGCTGGAGCCGCCCGGCACGCGGGCGGCATCATAGGCGTTGCGCGTGCGGCCGGAGAGCGAGGATACATTGGTGATGCCGCAAGCCAGTTCGTGCAGCGTGGTCTTGCCCAGCACCACGGCGCCGGCCGCGCGCAAGCGGCGCACGACCTCGGCGTCGCGCTGCGGCCGGCGCTGCGCCAGCGCCAGCGAACCCGCGGTGGCGGGCATGCCGGCGACGTCGATGTTGTCCTTGAGCAGTAGCGGAATGCCGTGCAGCGGGCCCAGCGCCGCGCCGCGCTGGCGGGCGGCGTCGCGCTGTCCGGCCTCGTCCAATGCCTGCGGGTTCAGGGCCAGCACCGCATTCAGCGCAGGCCCGGCCTGGTCGTAGGCGGCGATGCGCGCCAGATAGGCGCGTACCAGTTCCACGGCGCTGAGGCTGCCGGCCGCCATGGCCGCTTGCAGCTCGGCGATGCCGCGGCCGAAGACGGGATCGCCATGCGCCAGCGGTCCGGCCAGCAGGCGTGGCGCGTTCATCGGAAGTGGCACGCCACCCAGTGCTGCCCGGCGTCCGAGTCGCCGGCGCGCTGCGCCAGGGCCGGCTGCTGTTCCTTGCAGACCGGCTGCGCCAGCGGACAGCGCGTGTGGAAGCGGCAGCCACTGGGCGGATTGGCCGGGCTGGGCGGATCGCCTTGCAGCAGCTTGCGCTGCGCGGGCTTGTGCGGATCCGGGACCGGCACGGCCGACAGCAGGATCTCGGTGTAGGGATGCAGCGGACGCGAGAACAGCGTGTCGCGGTCGGCGACCTCGACGATGCGACCCAGGTACATCACCGCCACGCGGTGGCTGATGTGGCGCACCACGGCCAGGTCATGCGCCACGAACAGGTAGGCGATGCCCATTTCCTCTTGCAGGTCCATCAGCAGGTTGATCACCTGCGCCTGCACCGACACGTCCAGTGCCGACACCGGCTCGTCGCACACGATCAGCTTGGGCCGCAGCGCCAGCGCGCGCGCGATGCCCAGGCGCTGCCGTTGGCCGCCGGAGAACTCGTGCGGAAACTTTTTCATCGCCTCCGGACGCAGGCCGACCTTGGAGAACAGCCAGGCGATCTCATCGGCACGCGAGCGGCCGCCGGAGGCCGGGAAGTTCTGCAGCGGCTCGCCGACGATGTCGCCTGCCGTCAGCCTGGGGTTCAGCGACGCGTACGGATCCTGGAAGATGATCTGCATGTCGCGCCGGCGGGTACGCATCTGCTCGGCCGACAGCGCCAGGATTTCCTCGCCTTCCAGCCGCACCGATCCCGAGGTCGGCTGGATCAGGCGTAGCACCGATTTTCCGGTGGTGGTCTTGCCGCAGCCGGATTCGCCCACCAGCGCCAGGGTTTCGCCCTTGTCCACGGTGAACGACACGCCGTCCACGGCCTGGATGACCTTGCGGCGCGGCTTGAACCAGCCGCCCGCGCCGGGGTAGTGCATCTTCAGGTCGCGCACGTCCAGCAAGGGCGTGACCGGGACGGCGGGCTCGTTGCGGGCGCTCATGCTTGGACTCCAGTCAGGGCGGCGCCAGGCGTCGCGGAAGCCGCCGCCTGCGGGGCGGGTTGCGCGGCGACGCGCGCCGCTTCGTGACAGGCGACCACGTGGTCGCTGCCATGTTCCATCAGTTCCGGCGCTTCGGCGCGGCAGCGTTCGGTGGCGTAGGCGCAGCGCGGGGCGAAGCTGCAGCCCTTGCCCAGCTCGCTGGGCGCAGGCACCATGCCGGGAATTTCGGCCAGGCGCTGCGTCGAGGTGTTCATCGACGGCATCGACGCCATCAGCGCCCGCGTGTACGGGTGCAGGGGCCGGTCGAACAGTTCGGTGACGGGGGCTTCCTCGACCTTGCGGCCGGCGTACATCACGGCCACGCGGTCACAGCATTCGGCCACCACGCCCAGGTCGTGGGTGATCAGCACGATGCCCATGCCCAGGTCCCGCTGCAGGCTGCGCAGCAGGTCCACGATCTGCGCCTGGATGGTCACGTCCAGCGCCGTTGTCGGCTCGTCGGCGATCAGCACCTCGGGATTGCAGGCCAGGGCCAGCGCGATCATCACGCGCTGGCGCATGCCGCCGGACAGCTGGTACGGATACTCGTGCACGCGCCGCTCGGGTTCGGCGATCTGCACCAGGCGCAGCATTTCCTCGGCGCGGCGGTAGGCCTCGCGGCGGCCGAGCTTTTGGTGCAGCATCACCGTTTCCGCGATCTGCCGGCCCACCGTCAGCACGGGGTTCAGCGAGGTCATCGGTTCCTGGAAGATCATCGAGATCCGGTTGCCGCGGATCTGGCGCATCTGCTTTTCGGTCAGGCCCAGCAGGTCCGTGCCGCGATAGCGGATCTGGCCGCCGGCATAGCGCCCGGGCGGCGTGGGGATCAGCCGCAGGATGGACAGCGCCGTGACGCTCTTGCCGCAGCCGGACTCGCCGACCACGCCGAGCGTGCGGCCTGCCCGCACCTGGTAGGACACGCCGTCCACCGAGCGCACGGTGCCGGACACGGTATCGAAGTAGGTGCGCAGGTTGTCGACTTCGAGCAGCACGTCGCCAGGGGCGACGGCGGCGGGAGAGATTGCCATGGCGTGCTCCTAGCGTTGGTTGGTCAGGCGGGGGTCGAGCGCATCGCGCAGGCCGTCGCCCATCAGGTTGATCGCCAGCACGGTGATGGCCAGCAGGATGCCGGGATACAGGATGGTGTAGAACGCCACCGCCACGTAGTTGCGGGCGTCGGCCATCATGTTGCCCCAGCTGGGAACCTGGGCCGGCACGCCTACGCCCAGGAACGACAGCACCGCCTCGGTCAGCACCGCGGTGGCGGCGATGAACGTGGCCTGCACCACCAGCGGCGTGACCATGTTGGGCAGCACGTGGCGGCGCAGGATCACCGGCAGGCGCGTGCCCACGGCGTGGGCGGCCTCGACGTAGAGCTGCTCGCGCAGCGTCAGCGCCAGCGAGCGCACCAGGCGCACCACGCGCGGCACCTGCGGAATGGCGATGGCGATGACCACCGTGGTCAGGCTGGCGCGGATCACGGCCATCAGGGCGATGGCCAGCAGGATGTCGGGGATGGCCATCATGCCGTCCATGATGCGCATGATGATGGCGTCGGCCCAGCGCACGAAGCCCGCCAGCAGGCCCAGCACCACGCCGACGGCGGTGGCGATCAGCGCCACCACGATGGCCACCACCAGCGACACGCGGCCGCCCCAGACCACGCGGCTGAACACGTCGCGGCCCAGCGCGTCGGTGCCGAAGTAGTGCTCGGCCGAAGGCGGCTTCATCCGTTGCAGCGGATTGATGTTGATGGGGTTGTGCGTGGCGATCCAGGGCGCGGCGATGGCCAGGCCCGCGACGATCAGCAGCAGCGCCAGGCCCAGGATCAGGGTGGGGTGCTTGCGTACCCAGCGCCAGCGGCGGCCGCTGGCGCTGAGCGCCTCGTGCAGCACCACGGGCGGGCTGGTGGAAATCGAACTTTCTGACATGATTCTTTCCTGCGGCGGCTCAGTAACGGATGCGAGGATCGAACAGCCGGTAGCTGAGGTCGATCAGCAGATTGATCACCACGTAGGTGCCGGCGGATAGCAGCAGCACGCTCTGGATCACCGGATAGTCGTGGTGCTGGACCGCGTCGATCACCAGGCGGCCGATGCCGGGAATGGCGAACACCGTCTCGGTCACGACCACGCCGCCGATCAGCAGCGCGATGCCCACGCCCACCGTGGTGGCGATGGGAATGGCGGCATTGCGCAGCGCATGCTCCAGCACGGGCAGCACGGCCAGCCCCTTGGCGCGGGCCGTGCGGATGTAGTCCTCGTGCAGCACTTCCACCACGGTCGCGCGGGTCATGCGGGTGATCAGCGCGATATACACCAGCGCCAGGTTGATGCAGGGCAGGGTCAGGTTGCGCAGCCAGGGACCCACGCCCTCGGACAGGCTGACATAGCCCTGCACCGGCAGCCATTGCAGCTTGATGGCGAAGCCGTAGATCAGCAGGTAGCCGACCAGGAACACCGGCACCGAGAACGCCAGCACGGCGAACAGCATCACCAGGCGGTCGATCCAGGTGCCGGCGCGGTAGGCGGCCAGCACGCCCAGCGGCACGGCCACGATGATGGAGACCAGCATCGTGAGCGCGGCAATGGACAACGTGGGTTCCACCCGCTGCGCCAACAGCTGCGTCACGGGCACGTGGGTGAAGATGGACGTGCCCAGGTCGCCTTGCAGCAGTTTGCCCGCCCACAGCCCGAACTGCCGCCACAGCGGCTCGTCCAGGCCCAGCGCCAGGCGCAGCTTGGCGATGTCGTCGGCGGAGGCGAAATCCCCGGCGATGAGCGCTGCCGGGTCTCCCGGCGACAGGTGGATCAGCAGGAAGACGATCACCGCCACCACTGCCATGACAGGCACGATGGCTAGCACTCGCCGGATGATGTAACCCATGGTTGTCTCGCGTATCGATTAGGCTGAAGGCGGACTACTTGTCCAGCACCCACAGGTTCGGCAGGCTCCAGATCTTTTCCGCGTTCTTCAGGCTGTTGTGCGAGGCGAATGCCCGCGAATACTGGCCCACCGAGATCGCGGGGAAGACTTCATAGGCGCGCTCCTGGAACAGGTCGAGCACGCGCTTGCGCTCGTCCGAGCTGGTGGCCGCGATCCACTGGGCGCGCAGTTCGTCCAGCTTCTTGTCGCAGGGCCAGCCCGGCAGGCTGTTGCCGCACACCGCGCCCAGGTAGGTGTTGCTGATGGGCGAGTCGACGTTGAACTCGGACGCGGCCGACAGGAAGATGTTCCAGCCGCCCTTGTCTATCGGTTCCTTGCGGGCGCGGCGGGCGGTCAGCGTGGCCCAGTCCATGGACTGGATGTCGAGGTTGACGCCGATGTCCTGCAGCGCCTGGATGGCGACCAGGGTGGCGGAGTTCAGGTAGGCCAGGTCGGTGGGCAGCAGGATCGCGATCTTCTCGCCCTTGTATCCGGCTTCGGCCAGCAGCTTCTTGGCCAGGGCGGGATCGGGCTTGGCGTAGGGTGCCGCGCCGGCGTTGGTGTCGTTGGGGCCGCCGCAGATGAAGACCGTGGCGCAGTACTTCATGCGCAGGTCGTCGGGGTAGCCCATGGCGGCGGTGAACTTGTCCTGGTCCACCAGATGCGCGACGGCCTGGCGCGCCTTCTCGTTGTTGAACGGCGGCAGGGACTGGTTCAGGATGATGTAGCCCTGGGCGCGTTCCATCACGCCGATCTTGACGTTCTTGTTGCCGCGCAAGGCGTCGATGTAGTCCGCCGGCGCCTGTTCGATCATGTCGACTTCGCCGTTGGTCAGCGCGGCCGTGGCGCTGTTGGAATCGGGCAGCACGCGCCATTCCACGCGCGGGATGTGCGGGGTCTTGTTGCCGGCCAGGCCGTCGGCCTGGGCCTTGGGGCCGACATAGTTCGGGTTCTGTTCGAACACGATCTTGCTGCCGGGCACCCATTCGGCGCGCTTGAAGACGTAGGGGCCGGAGCCCACGACCTCGGTCAGCGGGCGGTCGGCCGGCTGCGAGGCCAGGCGCTGGGGCAGGATGAACGCCGGATAGCTGGACACCTTCGCCAGGCCTTCGAGCACCAGGTCGAACGGCTGGTCCAGCGTCAGCTTGAAGGTCTTGTCGTCGACCGCTTCCCACTTGCCGCCGGCGCGGGTGATGGCCTGGCCGATGTTGTCGCGCGCGGACCAGCGCTGCAGCGACGCGATCACGTCGGCGGTGGTCAGCGGCTGGCCGTCGCTGAACTTCAGGCCGGGCAGCAGCGTGAAGGTCCAGTTCTTCTTATCGTCGCTGGCCTGGTACTTTTCGACCATCTGCGGCTGCGGCTTGCTGTGCGAGTCCATCGCGAACAGCGTGTCGTACACCATGTAGCCGAAGTTCCGCGTGATGTAGGCGGTGGTGAAGGTCGGGTCCAGCACCTTCAGGTCGGCGTGCGGCACGATGCGCAGGGTCTTGGCCTGCGCGTGCGCCGGGGCGGCGCCAAAGGTAAAGGCCAGGCCGAGCGTGGCCGTCGAGAACAGGCAAAGCAGGCGTTTTTTCATCGCGCTAGGCTCCCATCGTGTTTATGGAGTTGCCGGCGTCAGCGCGCCGGCTGGTTGTCAGAGCGGCCACTTGGGCAGCCGGATATTGCGGTACGTGAGCGTCTTCCAGTCGGGCGTGGCGACGCCCTTGCCGCCGACATAGATGATGTGGCGGGCGACCTTCGAGAACGAGGCATGGAAATGCTGGGCCGACTTGACCACCACGATGCGCTTGGAGGCAAGGTCGCAGCCCAGCTGCGTGAACAGGTCCATGTTGATGGCCTGGTTGCGCAGCGAGGTCAGCACGATCTCGATGCCGTCGGCCTCGACCAGCGCGCAGTCGCCCATGGCCGCCGGCGCGCCGGACAGGCCCGTCATGATCATTTCGGCGTGGATGGCCTTGACCGTGCAGCGCAGGTCCAGCGGATCGCCGGACAGCGGGCCGACCTTGCCGCCGATGCGCAGGTCCAGCACGGCGCCGGGGCCGGCATCGAAGGCGATGCGCGCCGCCACCGGATCCCACATGGGGCCCAGCGCCGCGTTGGTCACGCCGCGTTCCAGCATGCGGCGCAGCACGAAGGTGGCGTCGCCGGGCGCGCCGCTGCCGGGATTGTCCGGCCGGTCGGCCAGCACCACAGGACCGTCGCCGAAGGCCAGGGCTTCGTCCAGCGCCTGGTCCACGCTGCGGTACGGCACCATCAGCTGTTCGCGCATGGCGATGAGTTCATCGGCCAGCTGGCGCGCCAGCGTCCGGGCGCGGGCCGCGTCGCCGTCGGCGTAGACCAGTACCTTGGTGCCCATTTCCGGCACGTCGCCGGTGGCGAAGCCTTGCGCCGCCGAGATCGACAGGATGCCGTCGCGGCCTTCCAGCGCCTTGATGCGGCTGACGAAGCCCTGCGCCGGTTCGCGGGTGGTGTGCATCGGCACGATCATTTCGCAATCGACCAGCGCGGCCACGGGCCGCGTGCGGCCGGCCTGCGCGTCCAGGCACAAGGCCAGCAGGTCTTCCGCGCGTTCGCGGATGTCGGTGTGCGGATATTCCTTGAACAGCACCAGCACCGTGGCCTGTTCCACCATCAGCGGACTCAGGTGGGCGTGCGGGTCCAGCTCCGCGCCCACCACCACGTCGGGGCCGACGATCTCGCGCACTCGGCGCAGGATGTCGCCCTCGCAATCGTCATAGCCGTCGGCCACCATGGCGCCGTGCAGGCCCAGCAGCACCATGTCCACCGGCATGGCCGCCCGCAGGTCCGCCAGGATCTGGTCGCGCAGCGTCTCGTAGGCGCTGCGGATGGTCGTGCCGCCGGGCTGGGCGGAGGTGACCAGGCCTTCGGCCAGGGTCCAGCCGGCTTCGCGGCCGCGCTGGCGTGCCACATACAGCGGCGCGCCGGCGAAGGTCACCGTGTCCGGATGCGTGCCCGCCGGGTAGTAGTCGCGGTCCTGGAAGGCGGCGAGGCTGGTGGGCATGGGGGCGAAGGTATTGGTTTCCGTGCCCAGGCCGGCGCTGAAGATCTTCATGCGCGGGCTCCCGGACAGGCTGCTGCATGCGCCGCGGCGCGCGCGGCGGTCCAGTACGACGACATAGTTTTCCCCTTGTATGGATCGGATGTCCGTCACTGCCGCCACACGAAAAGGGGGCACTGCGCTCCGTACCGCGGATGATCGGCGGCACACCAGCGCGGCACAAATAGCTAACGTGTTCCCATGGATAACCCAAGGTTATGGTGTGCGCTTTTTCGGGGAAAATCGCGGTGAAAAGCGCGCAGATCGGCAGCTTTTAAGGGAAAACGATAGGCCGGCCGGAAGCCCTCGCGCGCGCATATGAAAGGTTATGGACAGTTCATGATTTGGAATTGGCAGGCCGGGCGGGCGGCGCTCAGAATCTGGAGCTGTTGCGGGCCGGCGGACATGCCGCCGGGCCCGCTATCTTCAAACCGCTAGCGGCGCGCCGCGCCCTGGAGTCGCCCATGCGCATATTCACCGGCGCCCTCGCCACCGAAACCAACACGTTCTCGCCTTTGCCTACCGGCCTGGCCGCCTTCAAGTCGCGCGAATACCTGCCCGGCGGCACCCATCCCGACCACATGACGTTCTATGCGGGGCCGCTGTGGGCTGCGCGCCAGGGCGCAGGCGAGGGCGGCTGGACGCTGGTCGAAGGGCTGGTCGCTTCGGCCCAGCCCGGCGGCACCACCACGCGCGCGGCCTATGAGACCTTGCGCGACGAGCTGCTGGCCGACCTGCGCGCGGCGCTGCCGGTGGACATGGTGCTGCTGGGCCTGCACGGCGCCATGGTGGCCGACGGCTACGACGATTGCGAGGGCGACATCCTGCGCCGAGTGCGCGAGATCGTCGGACCCGGCGTGGTGGTGGGCGCGGAACTGGATCCGCACGCGCATCTGACGCCGCTGATGGTGGAACAGGCCACGGTGCTGGTCCTGTTCAAGGAATATCCGCACACCGATGTGCTGGAGCGCGCCGAGGACCTGCTGGCCTTGTGCCTGGACGCGCAGGCCGGCCGCACGCGGCCGGTGGCCGCGCTGGTCGATTGCGAAATGATCGTGCCGATGCACACCACCCGCGAACCGGCGCAGGGCTTCGTCAGCCGCATCAAGGCGCTGGAAGGCCGCGACGGCATCCTGTCGATCTCGGCGGCGCAAGGCTTCGCCACCGGCGACGTGCCGGAAATGGGCACCAAGGTGCTGGTCTACGGCGACGGCGACGCGGCCCGCGCCCAGATGCTGGCGCGCCAGCTGGCCGACGAACTCATCGCCATGCGCGAACAGCTGATGGTGCCGTACCGCAGCGTGGACCAGGCGCTGGACGAAGCCCTGGCCTTCGGTGACGGCCCCATCGTGCTGGCCGACCGCTCGGACAATCCCGGCAGCGGCGCCGCCGGCGATTCCACCTATCTGCTGGCCAGGATGCGCGAACGCGGCATACGCAATGCGGCCATCGGTCCCCTGTGGGATCCGGTGGCGGCGCGCATCGCCTTCGACGCCGGTCCCGGCGCCACGCTGGACCTGCGCATCGGCGGCAAGGTGGGACCGCTGTCCGGCAACCCCGTGGACGCGCGCTGCGTCGTGGTGGCCACGCATGCCGACATGACTATGACGGGCAACTCCAATACCCGCATCGCCCTGGGCGACTGCTCGCTGGTGGACGTGGACGGCATCCTGGTCGCGCTGGTGTCGCTGCGCACCCAGGCTTATCACACCGACCTGTTCACCCAGCTGGGCTGCGACCTGACGGCCCAACGCCTGATCGTGGTGAAGTCCGCGCATCATTTCCATGCCAAGTACGCGCCCTTGGCCAAGGCCGTGCTGTACGTGGCGGCGCCCGGTTCGGCCAGCCCGGACTGGCGCAGCCTGCCCTACCGCAAGGCTAGGCTGCCGAAGTGGCCTATCGCCTGATCGTGTCGCGCGGGATCAGTAGCGGACCGCGGGCATCGAGGCCAGCGCGATCATGAGGACGGCTATCGCCAGCCACGCGGGCCAGCTGATGAGGCTGGCAGCGAAGAAGCTGATCGATTGCGCCTTGCCGCGGAACCTGCCGACGGCATAGGCGCAGGCCGCGGCGCAGAGCGTCAGCCAAGCCAGGGGCGCCGCCAGGGAGGCGGCGTCCGTGGCTTCCTTGGAGTCAACGAAGAGCTGCTGCAGCCCCGGATCCACCAGCGACGCCCAGACCAGCACAAAGCCGGCGCTGAACAGCAGGCCCAGCGAGCCCCAGGCCAGGGCAAGCTTGAGCTTGCGCTGGCGCAGCGCGACGGCCAGGCCGATGACGAGGGCCGTGGCGCAGCCGAGGATGAGCAGGAGAATGAACTGACGCGGATGCATTGTTGCGGCCATTGCGGGGGAAGCCGCCGGCAAGCATAAAGAAAAATGAGCTGGCGCGTCACCACCGGTGCTGGTAGGTCAGCGTCAGCACGGCTCCCGCGGCCGGGAGCCGGCTGGTGTTGGTATTGCTGCGCAACAGCTGGCTGTACAGTGGGTAGTAGTCGCGGTTGAACAGGTTCTCGACGCCGAGGATGAAGGTGTTGCGCGGGTCGGGCTGATAGCGGCCCATGAGATCCACGGTGAAGTAGCTGTTCACGTCCCTGCGGCCGAAGCTCTCCTTGCCGTCCAGGCGATAGTCCTTGGCGCCGAAGTAATTGGCCTGCACGCGGCCGCTCCAGCGCTCGTTCGGCCGGTATTGCAGATAGGCCGTCAGCTTGAGCGGCGGAACCCGGTAGCCGGTCATGCCTTGCCAGCTGCCGCCATCCGGTTGCTCGCGGCCCTTCATCCAGGTGAAGGTGCCGCCGGCGCCCCATTTCTCGTCGTCGGTGCTGGTGTCGATGGTGCCTTCGACGCCGTAGATGCGCTCTTCCGTGCGCGTGAGGATCAGGCCATTGTTGAAGCTCTGCACGTCGCCGAGTTTCGACGTGGTGTAGAACACGGCCAGGGACGCTGAGGTGTTGCCCGCGCCGCCGCGCCAGCCCAGCTCGTAGTTGTTGGTCTTGACCGGCTGCAGGTCCGACGAGCCGATGTCGAAGCCCGGGCGCGCATTGCGCATCTGGACCCCGATGTCGGGCAGCTGGAAGCCCTGGCTGAAGTTTGCGTAGAGCTCCTGGCCGCGCACGGGCGCGTAGGCGACGCCGACGTTCCACAGCAGCGCGTCATAGTTGACGGAGCCTCCCTGGACCGTGGCGGGCGAGGGCACGCGCAGCTGCGACAGGGGCACGAAATCGCCGAACCGCGCGGAGGCGTATTCGTAGCGCGCGCCTCCCTGCACCGACCATTGCTCGTTGAAGCGGTGTTCAAGCTGCGCGAAGAGACCGGTGCTGCGGGTCGTCAATTCGGGCATGTAGGTGAGGCTGCCGATCCTGTTGAATACCCGTCCGCCGCTGCGGTCGTAGGCCACCGGATCGAAGATGTCGATCGGCATGTCGCTGCGTTCCTGATTGAAGTCCGCGCCCCACAGCACCTTGGATTGCTCGCCCAGCGGCGTGTCCACGGTGAGTCGGCTGCCGAACACCTTGGTGTTCTGCGTCACCTGGTCGACGTTGTTGCCGCGCGTGACGACGGCGCGGGCGTCGAAGGGCGTGAAGCGGGTGAAGTAGTCGCGGTAGTACATCTGCGCCGTGACCTTGCTGCCCAGCAGGTTCAGGTGTTCGTATTCCAGGTTCAGCAGCGTGTTGCGGATCTGGTTCTGGTCGGCCAGTTGCAGCCCGCTCATGGGCAGCGCGCGCGCCGATCCCGGCGGCAGGCGGCCGACGGAAGGATCCGAGGTGTAGTCGGAGTCCTGGTCCGCGTTGTAGTAGCTGGCGGACAGTTGCAGGCGCTGCTTGTCGTCGATGCGCAATCCCAGCTTGCCGCCCAGGCTGTAGATGTTGGAGTCGAACAGATCGCCCTGGCTGGGCTCGGGCGCGATGCGCCTGCCCTGCGCGTCATACGAGGCGCCGTTGTGACGGGCGCCCAGGTCCAGCGAATAGTCCACCATGCCCTGGCTGCCCGCGAAGTGCTGCTGCAGCTGTCCGCCCAGGCCGTCGGCGCGCAGGCGGCTCAGGGGGCTGACCGCCGTCACCGTGGTCTCGGATACCGGTTCTCCGCCGGCTGGCCGGGTGGTGATGGAAACGATGCCGCCGGTTGCGCCGGCGCCGTAGATCGAGCTGCTGCCGCGCAGCACTTCGACCCGCTCGATTGTGGCAGGGTTGATGTTCGCCAGATTGCGTGAAGAGTCGCGGTTGGTGTTGAGCGGAATGCCGTCCACCAGCACCAGCACGCCGCGGCCGCGCAGGGTCTGGCCGTAATCCGTCATGGTGCGGCTGGAGTCGGCCATGCCGGGCACGGTCTTGGAGAGCACGGTGGCCAGGCTGTCTGAACCCGTGCGCAGTTCCTGCAAGGCATCGCGGTCCAGCACGATGGTCTGCTGCACCGGGCTGACCAAATTGCTGGACGTGCGCGATGCGGAGACTTCGATGGGCGCCATGACCTGGGGCTGGCCCGCGCTTTCCGGCTCGATGATGGTCGCGGCGCCGTCCTGGCGCACGCGCAAGGGCCGGTCCTGCAACAGCGCGGACAGCGCCTGCTGCGGCGTCATGGTTCCAGAGACGGCCGGCGCCTGCATGCCCGCGACGGTCTGCGGCGCATAGAAGATCTGCAAGCCGTGGGTCTGGGCCAGCGTGCGCAAGGCCTGGTCCAGCGATTGCGCGGGCATGTTGATCGCTACCGGCGCGGCCTGCGCCAGGGCGCCCGCGGTTCCCGTCATCAGCGCCGCCGCCAGCGCCGTCGTTGCCAGGCCTCGCATCCGCGCGCGCCTTCCCCATGTTTTGCGATCCACTTCCTGTGCTCCTGAAGCCTGTGGGCGGGCACCATGCCCGCCTGGTTATCAGGAAGAAGACGCAATACGCAGAAAATACCTGAATGCCGTGGCGGCTTTTTTTGTAACAGCGATGGCTGCCCGCCTCAGCGGGCGACGATTTCGGTCTGGCCGCCGGGCAGGCGCCGCACCGCGACGGGCAGGATGTGCGGCAAGGCCGTCAGGAAGGCTTCCGTGTCCGCGGTCTGGAACACGCTGGTCAGGCGCAGCGCTTCCAATCCCTGGCGCGGCGCCAGGGTGATGGCCTGCTGCCGGTAGCGCGACACCTCGCGCACGGCGCTGGCCAGGTCGGTGTCGGCGAATACGATCTGGCCCTGGCGCCAGGCGAGCGCGGCGGCGACAGGGTAGGCCTGGACCTCGCCGGCATGACCGCTGACATCGATGCGGACCGCGCTGCCGGCGCGGACGGGCACTGCGGTCTTGTCCGCGCTGCCGGCCACTTCAACCGAACCCGACTCCACCACGACGCGCAATTGGTCCGCGTCGCGGCTCACGTCGAAGCGGGTGCCGGTCACCTTGGCGCTGCCCAGCCCTGCATCCACGATGAAGGGCCGCGCGGCATCCTTTTCCACCGCGAACAGGGCTTCGCCTTCTTGCAGCAGGACCAGGCGCCGGGCGCCGTCGAAGCGGACCTCGATCCGGCTGCGGCTGTTCAGTTCGGCGGTGGATCCGTCCGGAAGCGTGACGCTGCGCCGTTCTCCGGCTGCCGTGCGGTATTCCTGCATGGGATCGGCGTGCAGCCAGAGGCCCGCCGCAATCGTTGCCGCCGCCATGCACAAGCCCAGGCCCAGAGCCCACCGGCGCGCCGGACGTTGCGCTCGCCGCGGCTCCTGCGCCAGCGCGCGCAGCCGTTCCTCGGGAACGGTGGCGGCCGCTTGCCAGATCGATTCCAGCATTCGGTACTCGGCGGCGTGGCGCGGATCCGCGGCAATCCAGGCATCGCGTTCGGCCTGCGCGGCCGCGTTCCATTCGCCGGAGTGCGCGCGCGCGAACCAGCGTGCCGCCACCTGGCGGACAGGATCGGCGCCGGTCTCGGGCGGTTGGAGTGGATTGTCAGTGCGGGGCATAGGCTCCCAGCCGTTCGCGCAGATGCAACGCGGTGCGAATCATGTACTTCTCGACCATGTTCTTGCTCAGGCCCATGCGTTCCGCGATCTCGGCTTGCGTCAGGCCTTCCAGGCGCTGCCAGACGAATACCTGGCGGCACTTGAGCGGCAGCTCGGCAAGCGCCGTTTCCAAAGCCAGGCTCAGTTGTTCGGTGCGGACCTGGGCGAGGGGATCGCCCCAGTCGCTGGGATGGCCGGCTATGGTATCAAGCGGTACCCATTCTTGCCCGTCCGTCCGCCGGAAGTTGTCCACGGCCATGTTGCGCGCGGCCTGATGCAGATAGGCGCGCGGCTGCGTCACGCGTTCGGGATCGGTTTCCAGGCATTTGACCAGGGCGTCATGCGCGAGATCGCGAGCGGCATCGCGGCAGCCCAACTTCCGGGTCCAGACCGCAAGCAGCTCTTCGTAGTAGGCCAGGAAGCCTTGCGAACGGGGGGGACGTGATGACATGGCGCGGGGTCGGCTGGGCTTTCATGATAATGCTTTTTATTTGCATTGAAAAGCGAGCCGGCGGAGGCGCCTTGGTCTTGCGGCAGCAGGCGAGACCTCGCGGCCCCGCCTCAGGCTTCGATGGTGACGATGTCCCCCGCGTGCCGCGCATACTCCAGCGCGTACGCCATCTCGCTGCGCGTCTGCGCATGCAGATACAGCCAGGGCTGCCCGCGCGCGACCTCGTCGCCCAGCCGCGCGTGCAAGGACACGCCGGCGGCCGGCCGTTCCGGCGCGCCGGCCAGCTTGGCCAGGCGCGACAGCTTGCGGTTGTCGATATGGGTCACGCGGCCGGCCTGCAGCGCGACCAGGGGTTCGACGTGCGCGGCCCGCGGCGGTTCGCGCAGCCCGCCCTGGGCCGCGCAGATGCGCGCGAATTTTTCCCAGGCCTGGCCGCTGTCCAGCGTGCGTAGCGCCAGCGCAATGCCTTGTCCAGGCGGCGCCGCGCCGCCGATTTCCAGCACGGCGCCGGCCACCAGCGCGGCGCGTTCGCGCAGGTCTTGCGGCTGGTCGGCTTCGTTGTGCAGCACGGCCAGCACATCGCGGGCCTCCAGCGCCGGGCCGATGCCGCGGCCCACGGGCTGGCTGCCGTCGGTGTACAGGCAGCGCAGGGTCAGGCCGAAGCGGGACGCCGTCTCTATCATGTGGCCCGCGAGACGCTCGGCCGCCTCGCGGCTGCGGATCTTGGCGGTGGGGCCGATAGGAATGTCGATCACCACGTGCGTGGCGCCGGCGGCAATCTTCTTGGATAGCACCGAGGCGATCAGCTGGCCCTCGGTGTCGATGTCCAGCTCACGCTCGACCCGTACGAAAATGTCGTCGGCCGGACTCAGGTGCATGGCGCCGCCCCAGGCGACGCAGCCGCCCTCGGCCTCGACCACGCGCCGCAGCTGGTCCATGTCCAGGTCCACCGGGGCCAGCATTTCCATGGTGTCGGCCGTGCCGGCGGGCGAGGTGATCGCGCGCGATGAGGTCTTGGGCATGACCAAGCCGTTGGCCGCGGCGATGGCGACCACCAGCGGAGTCGTGCGGTTGCCCGGCAGGCCGCCCACGCAATGTTTGTCGACCACGATGGGAGCCTGCCAGCCCAGGCGGTCGCCGACCTCGACCATGGCCTTGGTCAGGAAGATGGTTTCGTCGATGCTCAGCGGCAGCGTGGCCGTGGCGGTCAGGAAGGCCGACAGGTGCACGTCGGTGTAGCGGCCGCGCACCACGTCGCGGACGATGGCGGCCAGATCCTCTTCGCCCAGCCGGCGGCCGTAGATGCGCTGGCGCACGCCGGCCAGGGATTCCAGCACCGGCGGGTGCCGCACTTGCACGCTGTCGCCGTCGCGTATCGCCAGGGCGTCCCAGGCATCTTCGGATAGCGCGACCTGATCCAGCGCCAGCAGGTCGCTGTCGATCTGGTAAAGCTGGGCCTGCACCTCGTGGCCGTTCGACGTGATCAGCACCTGCGAGCGCGATGCCAGGCCCTCGGAGCGGCAGACGTGGCAGTCGGCGCGCATCAGCGCGATGGGCTGGTGCTGCGCGTGCAGGCGCATGCGCGTGGCGCGCAGCGCGGGCGGCTTCAGTTCGGCGACGCGGCTCACAGTTCGTACCTTTGGTCCTGCAGCGGCACGGTGGCATGCCAGTTGAGTTCGCGCTGGATGCGTTCGCGCAGGGCTTCGGAGGCCTCGGGCTCGCCATGGACGATGAAGACCCGCCGCGGCGCCTCATGAAATCCGGACAGCCAGCGCATCAGCCCGTCGCTGTCGGCGTGCGCCGACAGCATGGGCAGTTCGGCGATCTCGGCGTTGATGGGCGTCCACTGGCCGTAGATCTTGGTTTCCGTGGCGCCGTTGAGCAGCTTGCGGCCGCGCGTGCCCGCAGCCTGGAAGCCGGAAAAGAGCAGCGTATTGCGGTGGTCGGTGCCAAAGGCGGCGATGTGGTGCAGCACCCGTCCGCCGGTGGCCATGCCGCTGGCCGAAATGATGATCTTGGGATAGCGGTTGGCCGACAGCGTTTTGGACTCCTCCACGTCGCGCACATAGGTCACGGCGGAGCAGGCGGCGTCGTACTCGCGCGCCGACAGCTTGTGTTCGCTGGCGTGGCGGTCGAGCAGTTCGGTGGCGCTGGTCGCCATGGGGCTGTCCAGGTAGACCGGAATGTTCTCCAGCCGGCCCGCCTGGCGCAGCTTCCAGAGCGCGTAGATCAGGGTCTGCGCGCGGCCGACGGCAAAGGCGGGGATCACGACGGTTCCGCCGCGCTGCACGGTGCGTTCGATGACGGCCGCCAAGGCTTCGATGGGATCGGCCGTGTCGTGGCGGCGGTTGCCGTAGGTGGATTCGATGACGATGTAGTCGGCGCGCTGAACGGGCTCGGGGTCGTGCATCACGGGGTCGTTGTAGCGGCCCAGGTCGCCCGAGAACACCATGCGCATGCCGGCGATGTCGATCTGTGCGGTGGACGCGCCCAGGATATGACCAGCGCGGCGCAGGGTCAGCTTCGCGCCGCCGGGCAGGGCGGTCTCCTGGTGCAGCGCGACGTCCGAAAAGTGCGTCATCGCGCGCTCCGCGTCCACGACGCGGTACAGCGGCAGCGCCGGCTTGTGTTTGGAAAAGCCCTTGCGGTTGGCGAAGTCGGCGTCTTTTTCCTGGAGATTGGCGCTATCCAGCAGGATCAGTTCGGCGACGTCGCGGGTCGCGGGCGTGGCGTGGATCTTGCCCTTGAAACCGTCCACCACCAGCCGCGGCAGATAGCCGCAGTGATCGAGATGGGCGTGAGTCAGCACCACCGCGTCTATGTTGGCCGGAGAAAAGGGCAGCCGTTGCCAGTTCAGTTCCCGAAGGTTCTTCAGGCCCTGGAACAGGCCACAGTCCACCAGCAGGTGGGTGTCTTCGTGGCTCAGGAGATGTTTGGATCCGGTGACGGTGCCGGCGCCGCCGAGGCAGGTCAGTGAGAGCATGGTGTCCTCGTGGGGTATCAGGATGTGAAGGCGAGGTCGGCGGGATTGCCTATGCCGTCGATGGCGCGCAGCTGCTTCGCCTCGAGCACGTCCGCGCGGCGCCAGCCGGCCACGGCCGCCGCCGCGTCGACCGCATGCGCCCAGGTGCAGCGGTTGGCGAACAGCATGCCGGGCACGTCCAGCGTGCCGCCGCGGCTGATATAGCCTAGCGCGCGGGTACGCGCCGGGCCGCCGTCCAGCCGGCGCAGCACGCCCAGCATGGGTTCGGGGCGCGCATGGCAGAGCAGCACGCGCGGCAGGCCGGACGGGAACAGGGCCTGGACGGCATCGTCGGGCAGCGTGAATGCGGCTTCGAGTTCGTCGCGCGGGGCGCGCAGGCGGCCCGGCTCCAGCACCACGGACACGCAGCACTCGCGGCCCAGCGCGGCCAGATGGGCGCGCGCCTTCAGCGCTTCTTCGAGCTGGTAGGCGCCGATGGCGACGAATTGCAGGACGCTGGCTTGCGGGTCGCCGGCGACGTGGGCCGCGCCTTGCTCGACCAGCGCCTGCGCCGCCCGGGCGTCGAAACGCTGCTTGCCGTCGCGCTTGGACACGACCAGGCAGGCCACCTGGGCGCGCTGCGCATAGACCGCGCGCAGCGCCGCCGCGGCGCTGTTGCCGTCCACCGGGAACAGTACGCGGGATGTGTCGGACATTTCGCCCAGCAAGGCTTCGCCTATGGTGGGGTCCTGGTGCGACTGTTCGTTCTTGGCGTTCTCCCAGGTATGGGAGGTGACCACCAGCGGCACCGACAGCCAGCCGGGCGCCTGCCCGAGTTCCTTCTGGCGGCGCGCGAAGATGATCTCCTGGCGCAGCAGGCCCAGCATCTTCACCGCGAAGGCCTCGTAGCTGACGATGAGGTTCAGGCCGCCCTTGTTCGCCAGCGCGGCGGCGGCCACGGCCTCTTCGTTCAGGGCCGTGATGACGGCGCCGTGCTGGTCTTCCGCTACGCCGGCTTCGGGATGGTCGACGCGGTGCTTGAGCAGGGCCAGCGTGGCGCCCATCTTGTTGCTGGCCAATTCGTCCGGATTGCCGATGCGCACGCGCAGCCCCGGATTGGCGCGCACCAGTTCGACGAACCAGCGGTCCAGCGTGGCCATGGCGCTGCCCTGGCTGCCCGCGGTTTCCCAGGCGGGCTCGGGCAGCGCGGGCGCAGCGGGATTGCGGTGCGCCATGGGATGCCCGCTTTCCAGCGGACGTTGCTGCGCGCCGTGATTGGCCAGCGCGGCCAGGGCCACATCCAGTTCCGCTTGCGGCACGAACAGCCTGGCGGCGCTGGCGTTGAAGGCCTCGCGGGCCGCGCCGTCGGTATGGGGATTGCCACCCAGCGGCAGGTTGTGCGCGGCGTTGGTGCCGGCGCCGGGAAAGCCGAATCCCTTTTCGGTTTCGGCGATGACATAGGGCAGCCGGGCGGGGTATTGGAAGTCCGGCGCCGCCAGGCTGGCGGCCAGCGCCTCTTCCGCCGCCAGGATGGCCCAGGCGATGGCGGCCGGATCGCGGCCGTCGACGATGAGCGGATCGAAGCCGTTGTGGCGCAGGTCCTCGGCCAGCCAATGCGCGCCGCCTTCCTGCACGATCTGCGTGCGCTGCTCGATGCGGCGGCCATTGAGGATCATGACCGGCACGGCCTGGCCGCAATCCTCGGCGCGCCACCAGCGCGTGGCCCAGTCCGAGCCGCGCTGTTCCTCGAACGCGCCGTCGCTCAGGAAGGCCACCAGGCTCTCGCCCGGCAGCGGCATGTGCACGTACTGCAGGCCGGCGAAGCCCAGATAGCCGCCCTCGGACACGGCGCCCGCCGTGTTGGGGCCGGCATGGCTGCCCAGCGGCACCGCGGGCAATCCCCGCGCGTCGATGGCGTAGGAATAGAAGTCCGTGATGAGCCGTCCCAGCCCGGCCTCGCTGCGGTCATAGCGGCCGCGCTGCGCCGGAGAAACGTCGCCAGTCAGGGCGTTGACGGCTTCGATGGCGGCCACGCAATGGCCCTGACCCATCAGCCAGCCGCGGGTCTTGCCCGTCAGCGCATTGGCCAGCAGATAGGCGACGAAGGCCGGCACCATGTTCAGCGAGCCGCCCGTGTGGCCCTCGGGATTGGGTTTGAAGTCCGCGGCGGCCAGGGGCACGCCGTTCAGGTCGATGCGGCGGGCGTAGGTCATGTGCGCCACCACATTCATCGCGGCGCAGCTCAGCCGGTCGGCCGCGGCCAGCATGGCGTAGGCTTCGTCCGCGCTGGCGTTGCCGCCGCCGCCCGCCAGGCGCCGTACCAGCGCGTCCACGCGTTCGATGGTGTCGGCGCGGTGTTGGATGGGGCCATGACCGGATAGCCAATGCTCGCGGAGATTCATCGCGTCATTTCCTTTGAGTTCGGGTGATCAATCGTGCAAACCGCGCAGCAGCGCGTTGGCCAGCAGCGGCGCCAGTTCGATGCGGTTGCTGGGATGAGGCACGGCGTCGGTGGAGACGACGCGTTCAAAGCAGGCGGATACCTGGGACCAGGCGTCCTCGGCGAACAGGGCGTGCACCACCACGCACTGCGGCGGCCGCAAGCCCGCCAGCTTGCCGGCCGCCACCACCAGGGTGCGGCCGGAAGAGGCGATGTCGTCCACCAGCACCGGCGTGCAGTCGCGCCAGGCGGAGAGGTCGGGCACTTCGATGTCGACCTCTCGGTCCCCATGGCGGGTCTTGCGCAGCACCACGTGCGGCGCGCCGATGCGCGCCGCGATGGAGCCGGCCCACTGCTCGCTTTCCTCGTCCGGGCCGACGATCAGCGGCGCCTGCACGTTGCCGGCGATCCAGCTGGCCAGGCGCGGTGCGGCATGCAGCGTGGTCGTGGGAATGGTGTACAGCGCCGACAGCGAGGGGTGCCGGTGCAGGTGCGGATCGACGGTCAGCAGCCGGTCGAAGGTCGAGGACACCAGGCGGGCGAATGACAGCGAACTGATGCTTTCGCCGTCCTGGAAGCGCTTGTCCTGGCGCATGTAGGCCAGGTAGGGCGCAATCAGGTTGACCTCGGTGGCGCCCAGGTCGCGCGCGGTGTCGGCGGCGAAGATCAGGCGGAGGAAATCGGGATCCGGCCGGGCCAGCGTGCAGACGATGTCGACCGCGCGGCCGCGCGGGTCGCCGTGCAGGCGCACATAGCTTTCGCCGTCAGGGAAGCGGCGGGTTTCCACCGCGCCGAGTTCGCCTTGGCACAGGGCGGCAAGGCGCTTGGCGAATCCTTCGTTGCCGGGGAGCGGGAGGATAAGTCTTTGCATGAATGCCGGGTCCGCCTGATCGAGGTTGGGGAAACCGAAGAGGCCGGGTGGGCCTCGCGCGGCCCTGTAAGGGCCGCGGCATTCTGATTATGGCGCAGAGGGGGCGCCGCAAGGCGCCGTCCAAGGGGCAAACCTTGATGTAACTCAAAGGTTATGCCTGGCGGGCCAGCCAGATATTGGCGCCGCCGCAAACAGGGTCACCCTCGATGTGGCGGACCACCTCGAACCCGGCCTCGCGCAACAGCTCGCGGTACTCCGCGCTGTCCAGGCTGCCGTGGTACAGCGGCTGGCCTTCGAACTGGCCGATGGCTTCTCCCAGATGGGTGCCGCTGGTGAACATCAGCGCTGCGCCCGGCGCGGCCAGGCGCTCGAAGACCTGGAACATGGGCCTTTGGTCCTCGGGCTTCAGGTGAAAGAAGCTGTGCCATGCGATCAGCCCCTGGAAAGAGCCCAAGGGCGGCAGGTTGCGCATGTCCGCGTCGATCCAGGCGTGTCCGGGGAACGCGGTCCTGGCACGCGCCAGCAGGGCATCCGAGGCGTCCACCCCGGTTACCCGGCAGCCGCGTTCGATCAGATGGCGGGCTATCGGCACGCCGGTGCCGCAGCCCAGGTCCAGCACGGCGGGATCGGGGCCCGGCAGCAGTGCGAGGAAGTCTTCCAGCCAGCCGCGCTCGACCAGCCGGGCGCCGCGCAGCCGTACAAAGGCGTCGGCATGTTCCCGGTATAGCGAAATGACGTTGTCAGCGGGAGAGGCGGGCATGTGGGACTCATCAGCAGGGATGGTTGATTCGTCATCCCGGACTTGTGGCGCGGGCGGCGAACGGCGATTTTCTCTATCTGCCTATTTTCGCCGCAACCGTCATGACCCTACCGCAAGACACTCCCAAGCCCGGCCGCAACGGCTTGCGGCTGACCTGGCTGGCGCTGCTGTTGCAGGCAGGAATTTCCACCGTGTACGTTTTCGGGCGGCCGGCGTCGGCGCAGACCGCGCCGCTGGTCTACCAGTTCCGGGGCGCGGACGGCACCTGCTGTTCCAGCGGCGAATACCCGAACAACGGCCATGACGGGCAATGGGGGCAGCGCGACTTCGTCCAGACCGACAGCAACCAGCGCATTCAGGCCGACGCGCCCCGCCAGACCGGCATCCTGATCGACGTCAGCGGCGGCAAGGGCGGCAATGGCCGGGATTCCAATGTGAATCACTGGGGTGGCAACGGCGGCGGCGGACGCATCATCGACTACACCTTGTCGTCCAGCACCGTCACCGCGGCGGGCCGCGGCATAGACCTGTACTCGGCGGGCGGCAACGGCGGCCTGTGGGGCAACGCGGACGGCCCTTACGGCGGCTACGGCAGCGGCGGCGACGGACATCAGGCCCGGGTCACGCTGAACAACGCCACCGTGATCGGGACAGGCTTCGGCGTCGCCGCGCAATCCTGGGGCGGCGCGGGCACCGACAGCGCCATCGTCGGCGGCTTTGGCGGCGGCAACAATGCCGGGCGGGGCGGTAGCGCCGGCCTTGCGTCGGTGATTCTGCAAGGCACGACCTCGGTGACCGCGCGCGGCCCGGGGCCG
Source organism: Achromobacter anxifer (assembly GCF_903652925.1). GTDB lineage: Bacteria > Pseudomonadota > Gammaproteobacteria > Burkholderiales > Burkholderiaceae_B > Achromobacter > Achromobacter anxifer. The sequence goes on from NZ_CAHLAR010000001.1 coordinate 1,035,943, forward strand.
GACGACGTCAGCGCGGGCGTGGGCCTGATCTCGTCGGGCGGCAGCGGCGGCGCGGCGGAGCATACCGGCGACTTCGGCGGGCACGCCGATGCGGGGCGCGGGGGCGATGCTTCCACCGTGTCCTTCACGTCGGTGGCGGGGGCTTCCGTCCAGGGACTGGGCGATGGCGTGTACGGCGTGATCGCCCGGTCGATTGCCGGCAACGCGTCGATAAACAATGACGTCGACACCAAGGCCGCCGCGGGCGGCAACTCGGGCCAGGTCTCCATCGCCAACGGCGGCTCGATCAAGACGGGCGGCAACCGCGGCATCGGCGTGTATGCGCTGACCCAGGGCGGCAATGGCGGCAACGGCGGCAACGGTTCCTGGGCCGGCGGGCACAACGGCGGCGCCGGCGGCACGCCCGGCGCCATCGCCATCACCAATACCGGCACGATCACGACAGGCGCCAACGGCACCGTCGGCGCCAAGGGCATCATGGCCAGCGTGCTGGGCGGAGAAGGCGGCCGCGGCGGCGACAGCGGCGCGTTCGGACCGGGCGGCAACGGCGGCGCCGGCGCGGTCGCGGGCCAGGCGATCACGATCACCAATGCGGGGAGGATCAGCACCTACGGCAACGACGCGGCTGCCGTGATCGCGAACAGCGCGGGCGGAGGCGGCGGCCTGGCCGCGTCCAGCAACGGCATCATCTCCGTGGGCGGCGGGCACGGCGGCGCCGGGGGCTCGGGCGGCGGCATTGCCATGGCCAATAGCGGCGGCATCGATACCTCGGGCGACAACAGCGCGGCCGTGGTGCTGCAGAGCATCGGCGGAGGCGGCGGCGTGGGCGGCGACGCCAACAGCACCGGGGTGATCACTTCGATCGCCATTGGCGGCGCGGGCGGCGCGGCGGGCAACGGCGGCCTGGTGCAGTTTTCCTCGCAAGGCTCGATCCTGACGCGCGCCGGCAATGCCTCGGGCGTGGTGCTGCAAAGCATAGGCGGCGGTGGCGGCAGCGGCGGATCGGCCAACGCGGTCGGCGTGGGCGTGGGGCTGAACGTGACGGTGGCGACCGGGGGCAAGGGCGGCAGCGGCGGTTCGGGCAGCACGGTGTCGTTCACCCAGGCCAGCCAGGGAACGATCACGACGCAGGGCGCGCATAGCAATGGCGTGCTGGCGCAAAGCATAGGGGGAGGCGGCGGCAACGGCGGACTGGCCAACTCCCGCGCGATCACGATCGCGCCGCCGCTGGGAGACAAGCCCAGCGGCACCGTCACGGTGGCCGTGTCGAATGGCGGCGTGGGGCAGGGGGCGGGCGACGGCGGGACCGTTGCGCTCACGAACGCCGGGCGCATCCAGACCGGGGCCGCGCAGAGCAACGGGGTGGTGGCCCAGAGCATTGGCGGGGGCGGCGGCAATGGCGGCGGGGTGCTGGCGCCGGTCAAGATTCCGACCATCGGCAATTCGCTGGTCGATCTGCAGCTGACCGTGCGCCATGGCGGGCAGGGCGGACAGGGCGGCAGCGGCGGGCAGGTGCAGGCGGCCAACGACGCCACCGGCATCATCGCGACGCAGGGGACGGGATCCGCGGGCATGGTTGCGCAAAGCATCGGCGGTGGTGGAGGCAACGGCGGCATCGTGCAGGCGCACGACGCCAACTCTTTCAACGACATCCTGGGGTCGCCGGCCGAACTGGCCAGCCTGCTGGAAAAGGCGGCCAACTGGCTGGAGCAAGGGCCGAAGCTGGCATTCAGCAAGGCCGTCAGCCTGTCCGTCGGCGTTACGACGGGCGGCAGCGGCGGCGCCGGAAACGGTGCCAGCGCCTTCAATGTGCGCAATGACGGCGCCATATCGACGGCGGGTGACCACGCGCCCGGCATCGTGGCCCAGAGCATAGGCGGAGGCGGCGGAAACGCCGGGGCCATAGCTTCGGCGGGCGCGTCCAGCCTGCTGTCCAGCCTCGACGCGCTGATCAAGGCCGCCGCGTCGGGTGTGCAGAACCTGTACACCGTCGCGCTGCCGCAGACCAACATCACCCACCAGACCGGCGGCAGCGGCGGCGCGGCGGGGGATGGCGGCGGCTCCGCCTCCGATCCGGCCATCGTTTTGAACACGGGCACGATCACCACGCAGGGCAGCGGTTCGGCGGGCATCGTGGCCCAGAGCATCGGCGCGGGAGGGGGCAGAAGCACCGCCAGCGGCCAGGATCTGCAGACGATCGTATCCGCCGCGGCCGGCAGCCAGGCGCCGGAGATCATCGACAAGATCACCCGCATCGTGAGCTTCCTGGGAACCAAGGGCGGCAGTCTCCTGGGTTCCCTCATCGATGTGCGTAACGGCGGGGTGGACGGGGCCGGCGGCGCCGGCGGCACGGTCGTGGTCGATGCCAGCGCCGCGACCAGCCGCATCACCACGCAGGGCTACCAGGCGCCAGGCATACTCGCGCAGAGCGTGGGCGGGGGCGGCGGCGTTTCGGCGGTCGACCAGCCGTTGTTCCTGTGGAGCCAGACCGCCGCGACGATCGCGCTGGGCGCCGTGGGCGGCCAGCATCAGGGCATCTCGACCAGCACGGGCGGCGCGGTCAGCGTGACGCATGGCGGCATGCTCGCGACCCGCGCGGGCGGCTCCGCCGGGATCGTCGCCCAAAGCGTGGGCGGCGGGGGCGGGATCAGCACGCTAGCCCTGCGCAACGCCACCACGGCGGCCATCCGGCAGGAGGCCACGCTGGCTATCGCATTGGGCGGCGAATACGCATCCAGCACCAGCGGATTCGGTCTGGCTCAGGTGGCCGGCGGCGCGGTGAGCGTGGCCAACAACGTGGGCCGCATCGCCACGCAGGGATGGTTTGCGCCAGGGATACTGGCGCAGAGCGTGGGCGGCGGGGGCGGAGTGGCGGCGGTGTCCTCCAGCGCGTCTCTTGGCAGTATCGATATCCAGCTGGGCAGCACGGCGACAGCCGGGGGCGGCCCCTTCCTGGGCAGTGTCACCGGCGCCGGGGGCAGCGTCACCGTGGCGAACACAGGCGGCAGCATCGCCACGAACGGCGCGCTGTCCTTCGGCGTGCTGGCGCAGAGCGTGGGCGGCGGCGGGGGCCTGGTCATGGTGGACAACGGCGCGGGACCTGCCGCGAACCCGGCGAATCTCACGTTCGGTTCCAATTCGCCGATGGTCGGCGCAGGGGGCAGCGTCACCGTGACGCAGGACGTGGGCGGCAGCATCGTCACCGCCGGCACGAATTCGCATGGCATCGTCGCGCAGAGCATCGGCGGCGGCGGTGGCATTGCCGGGCTGGCGACGCGGCCCGGCCTGGCGACCTTGAAAGCGGTGGGGACTCCCGCGGCAGGCGGCGACGGCGATACCGTCAGCCTGTCCATCGCGGGCACGGTAGCGACCTCGGGCAACGGCGCCGCCGGCATCCTGGCGCAAAGCGTGGGCGGCGGCGGCGGGCTGGCGGGCGACCAGTCGTCCGCCCGGTACGGCACGGACCTGATCCAGAACGCAGGATTGACCGGCGGCCAGGGCAATGGCGGCAGCGTCGACGTGGCGATCGGCACGGGCGGCACGGTCCGGACAGCCGGCGCGAACGCGCCCGCGATCCTGGCGATGAGCGTGGGCGGGGGCGGCGTGTTCAAGGATGGCGCGCTCTATCAATACAGCACGCCCGGCAATGCGCTGGCCTACGGCGGGCCGGTAAACATCGCGGTCGGCCATGCCGCGCAGGTGGTCGCCACGGGCGCCAATTCGCCGGCCGTGGTGGCGATCAGCAATGGCGCCTACGGCGGCGGCCGCGCGATCTCGGTCAGCCTGGAACAGAATGCCCTGATCAGCGCCGATGCCGAATCCGGCACCGGCATCCTGGCGATTGCGCCGCTGGCCGTCACCACCATCACCAACGCCGGAACCATACAGGCGAAGACGGCGATAGACGTGGCCGGCCAGGCTGTCGTCAACAACAACGGGACCGTGGCGGGCGACGTGCTGCTGGGCAGCGGCAGCGTGTTCCACAACAATGCCGGCGCCAACTTGTACAGCGGCGCCCGCTTCCAGGGCGATCTGGCCAGCGCGGGCGTCCTGAATCCGGGCGGGCCGGGCGTGTACGCGGCGACCCGGATCACGGGCGCGCTGAACCATACCGGAACCTACCGGCCCGACCTGGACTTCGGCGGGCACAACAGCGACTTCATCTCGGTGTCGGGCGCGTCGACCTTCGCGGGCACGGTGCAGCCGGTGCTGCGCAATCCGGTGAAGAACGTCTGGCTGGGCATCGGCCATTTCGATGCCGCGCAGACCAGCATTCCGGCCACGGCCAGCGACAGTCCCCTGTTCCAGTACACCTTGAAGAACAACGGCGGCGCCGGCATGCGCGATCCGCTGATCTCGGTGGACGCCAATTTTTCGCCGTCGGCGTTTCCGGTCAACGCGGACCGCCGGGGCATTGCGGCGTCCTTGCAGGAACTGTGGGACCGGGGCGACAGGAACAACGCTTCCGCGTTCGACAAGCTGACCGGAGTCCAGACCGCCGGGCAGTACCGCGATGCCCTGGACAGCATCGCCCACGACGGACAATTCGCCCGCGCGTCGAACCAGATGCATGCGTCCTACGCGTCGATGAACCGGATGATGAGCTGCCCTGACTTCGTGGGAGAAAGCACCATCCTGCGCGAGGGCGATTGCGTCTGGACGCGGCTGGACACGAACTGGACGCAGCGCAAGGCCACCTCGGACGACGAGGGCTACCGCATCCGCCAGAGCACGCTGACGCTGGGCGCACAGCGTGAAATCGCCAGCAACTGGTTTCTGGGGGGATCGCTGAGCTATGCCTATGGCAAGACCACCTCGGCCGCCGACTTCTCGGGCAACAGCGACACCTACGCGGGCGGCCTGGCCTTGAAGTACAACAATGCGCCGTGGCAGGTCTCGGTCGCCGTGCACGGCGGCGTGGAAAAGAGCCGGATGTCGCGCGGCACGCTGGACGGGACCGCGAAGAGCAAGCCGCAATCCTCGTTCCTGGCGGCCAGGCTGCGCACGGCCTACGAGTTCAGCCAGCCGTCCTGGTATCTGCGGCCCTATGTGGATTTCGACGTGAACCACATCCGGCAGGACGGCTATGCCGAGCAGGGCGCCGGCGCGTTCAACCTGAAGGTCCGCGGCAACGACACGACCTCCTTCATGGCCTCGCCCATGATCGAGCTGGGCGGGCGCAAGGACCTGGCCGACGGGTCGACCTTGCGGTCCTATGTGGCCGGCGGGATGAGCTTCCTCGGCGGCGGCGATGTGGTGACGACCATGCAGCTCGACATCCCGGGCGGCACGCCGTTCAAGCTGAGGTCCGGCATGCCCAGGACCTACGGCAACCTGGCGGCAGGCTTGGAGTACGTCACGCCCAAGGGCGTGGAGCTGAAGACGGAGTACGCGCTGCGCGGCAATGGGCAATACCGCGACCAGTCCCTGACCCTGCGCGCCGCCTATCGTTTTTGATGCGGCGGCGCGCCTGGCCGGCTACTTGCTGGTCCAGGTCCCCAGGCCGCTGTCGCCGTAGAACTTGATGTCGAAGCCCTGGGCGCGTCCCTGGTCCATCTTGAAGACGATGGAGGCCAGCGAGGCGACCAGTTCGGCTTCGCCCGCGGGCGCGAAAGCGTAGGTATCGCCGTCCCAGTGCCGCAAGGGGAAGCGCATGCCCTTGGGGCCCAGCACCAGGGTCAGCGCGCCCTGGGCTTGCTGGATCTCGGCGGGGCCGTAGTAGGGGTTGTCGAACCTGCCCGTGTATTGCGACGGGGCTTTCGCCGGCGCGGGCTTGGCGGGATCGGGCTGGCCGGACAGATCGGCCTGGGGGGCGAAGAAAGCCTTCATGGCGCCGTTGTAGGCCGCGTACCAGTCGCGCGTGGGCTTGCCGTACAAGGCCGTGTCGATGAAGGTGGCGGCGACGGATTCGGCCGCGCCCACGGGCGCGCCGTTGGTCAGCACCACGATGCCGATGCCGGCGGACGGCACGATCCTGAACGTGGTGCCGGTGCCCATCAGGAAGGCCCCGGAATGCCCCATCGAGGGGCGGCCGCCCAGTTCCGTATTGACGTTGAAGCCATAGCCATAGAAGCCGGAGCGCGAATCCAGGTCGTGGGCGCGCGCGCTGAACGCCTGGGGCGACAGGGCGGGCAGCAGCGCGCCGGGGGCGATCAGCGTCTTGCCCTGATACTGCCCGTCGGCCAGCAGCAGCTTCAGCCACTCCGCCAGATCGACGACCGTGGAGGACACGCCGCCCGCGGGCGCCTGCTGGTCCGCGTCGCGCTGGCCCGAGGGCACGAAGGCGCCGTGCTGGTAAGCATGCAGTACGGCGCGGTTGCCGCGCGCCTCGAAGTCGGCGTAGCGGTAGCTGGTTGACTTCATGCCCAGCGGCTGGAACAGCTGTTCGTCGGCCAGCGTTTCCCAGGGCTGCCCGGCGGCCTTGGCCACGGCTTGCGCGCCTATCGTGGTGCTGAAGTTCGCGTAGTGGTATGACGTGCGGAAGGCGTCCAGCGGCAGCAGGCGCAGGCGGGCGATGACCTCGTTGCGGCTGTAGCCCAGGTCTTCCAGGTCGTCTCCCGCCGTGCCCGGCAGGCCGGAGCGATGCGCGAAGAAATCCCCTATGGTGGCGCGTTCGGACACGTAGGCATTGCTGAGCCTGAAGTCCGGCAGGTAGCGGGATACCGGATCGTCCCAGGCGGCCTTGCCCTTAGACACTTCGATGGCGGCCACGGTCGCCGACAGCGACTTGGAGATCGAGGCGATCTGGAACACGGTCTGCGCGTCCACGGGCGCCTGCTTGCCGGCCTCGCGCGTGCCGTAGCCCTGCGTCAACACGGTCTTGCCGTCGATGACCACGGCCACGGCCATGCCCGGCACCTTGCTGCGCTTCATGATGTCTTCGACGACGCGCGGCAGATCCTGCACCGCCTGTTGCTTGCCGCCGGCGGGAATGGCGACGGCGTCGGCCGGCGGCGTCGGCGCGTTGGCTATCGGTACCGGCTGCGAACGGGCCGCGGCGGCGCTGCCCAACGCAACAATGATCATCCCGGCAATGAGCGTCTGTCTGCTGTTCATGAGGGCCTCAGAATCCTGCTTGGTAAGCGATGCGTACAACGCCTTGGTTGATGTGCAGAGCCTGGTCGCGCTGATGCGTCAGGCCCGCCTGCACAATGAATCCGATTGGAGTGACATAGGTGACCGCGCCCGAAACCGCCCAATCCGTATCGTCCAGCAGGCCGTATTGCGCCAGTTTCTGGCCGCTGCCGGACAGCTTGCGCACGGCGGCGGTGGCGGTCAGCTGCCAGCGCTCGCGGGACAGCGAGACCGAGGTGACGCCGTTGCCGTTGGCGACGGGGGCGCCGCGAAAGGCGGTGGCGTAGGTGGCCTCGTTGAACCAGCTCAGGTTCCACGCATTGCCCAGGGGCGCGTCGTAGCGCAGCCGGGCCGATACTGTGTTGGCGCTTTCCCCTTGCGCCGGATCGAGATGCAGCCGGCCGGCGTCGATGCCGCCCGATAGGCGCTCCAGTCCCGGCAGGTCGCGGAAGTCGTAGGAGAGGATGAATGACTTCAGCTGGTCGCTGAAGGCGGGCGGCTGGTCGGGGCGGAGGAAGCCGTCTTTCAGGCTCAGCCGCCGGTTCATGGCGGTGTTGTCGCTCTTGAACAGCACGGCCGCCACCGAGTGAGTGCCGCGGCCCGCGTTGTCGAAGGTGTAGCGTCCGCCCAGGCCGATGGAACCGCGGAATTCCGAGTTCTCGTTGAAGCCTGTGTACAAGCCGTCGATCACGTGCCAGGCGTCGCCGAAGCCCAGGTCCATCTTGCCGCCGTACAGCGCGTAGTTGTCGGCGGTGTAGGCGGCGAACAGGTTGTCCAGGTCCACGCCCAGGTCGGAGAAGGCGTTGTCCTTGGTGTCGTTGGTGGCCGAGTTGAACGTGGCCTTGGTGCGGATCGACAACTGCCGCGTCAACTGCAGCACCAGGGCGGCTTCGGCCGTGGGCTGCACGCTGCTCCAGTGCGAGCGGGGCAGCTGGCCGTTGTCGTCCTGGACGCCGAAGAAGCCGGTATAGCCGGTCATCAGCAGGAACCTGCCGTTCAGGCGCGGATAGGCGTCGCCGCCGTCGCCCAGCTCGCTGTACGGCGTCAGGAATATTTCGGTCTTGAAGATGTCGCGGGCCTCTTGCGCGCACGCGGCCTGCGCCGCCACGACAAGCAGCGCCGCCGTCAGGGCGGCGCAAGTCGAGGGGCTCACCGCGCCAGCTCGGCCGCCAGTTCGCGCACCTGGGAATGGATGTTGCCGAACATGGCGAAGTTGACGCGGCTGGCGACGACGAACACGCCCAGCCCGCGGTTGGGCGACAGCACGGCATAGGACATGAAGCCGCCCAGGCCGCCGCTCTTGCCCAGCAGCAAGGGCGTGCCGTTGCGCGGCAGGGTCATCACCCAGCCCAGGCCCATGCCGTCGCCATCGGTGACCTCCGTGCCCACGACCGACTTCAGTCCGTCATACGGCAGCCACATCGTGTGGGCCAGCACCGAGGCTTCCTTCGATTGCCGCGCGCCGTCCAGATGCCAGCGCATCCAGCGCACCATGTCGTCGGCGGTGGAATAGATGCCGGCGCTGGCGTACATCACGTCGGGCACCACGGCATTCGGGTCCGGCTTGCCGAACGGGTCCAGGCCCGTCATCAGGCGCTTCTTTTGCGCATCGTTCAGCGCATTGCCGGTGTCGGTCATGCCGGCCGGCTTCAGCACTTCGTTGGCCAGCACGGTCGAGTAGTCCGCGCCGCCGGCCTTGGCCAGCGCGTCGCCCAGCAGTCCGAAGCCCAGGTTGGAGTACAGAGTGGTGGTGCCGGGGACATAGGCCGGCGCGTGGCTGCCGACCCACTTCCAGTAATAGGCGCGGTCGAACGCGGCAAAGGGATTGTCGGACGGCTTGACGTCGGGGTTGGGCAGTTCGCGCGGCAAGCCGGCCGAATGCGTGGCCAGGTCCAGCAGGGTCAGCGGACGGCCGTTGCTCTCGACCTTGGCGCTGTCGGGCGCGTACTTGGCCAGCGGATCGGTCAGCTTGAGCTTGCCCTTGGCGGCAAGCGCCGCCAGCACGTCGCCGGCAAACACCTTGGACACGGAAGCGATGCGGAAAATGGAGCGGCCGTCGGGTTCGACGCCGCTGCCGGGCGCGGTTTCGCCATAGCCCTGGATGACGACCTCGTCGCCGCGCACCGCCGCGATGATCAGGCCGGGTGCGCCGGAGTTCAGGTACAGCTGCATGCCGGCCATGGACACGGCGTCCTGCAAGGCCAGGTCGGTCGCGCGGGCCTGGCTTGCGCCCAGGAAGCAGGCGGCGCTCAAGGTCATGGCGGTGATGCGGGACAGGATACGTGGCGTAGGCATGCGGTGTGCTCCAGGTGACTCGGGGAACGGCCGTTCCTCCGCATGCGCGATGATCCCAAAAACTCGATGCGCGGCCACTTCCGCAAGGACGAAACAACATTGCGGCATGACGAACTGCATATTGCCGGGCGGCCGCGGCCGGCCCGCGGGGCTCAGATCCCCATGCGTTCGCGCAGCGGCTTGCGGTACGAGCGCGACACCGGCCAGGTCTCGTCCACGGCCCGCATCCTGATCAGCCACTTGTCCACGCTTCTGCGGTCGACGTCCATGACATGCAATGCGTTTGCAATGGCGGTGCGGTGGACGCGGAAGAAGGTCTTTTCCGGCAGCAGGGTGGACCAGATGCCGAGGGCGCGGGAGTCCAGCACCATCGAGCCGTCTTCAAGCCAGATCTCGCTGTAGTTGCCGGCGGAGCGCACGCCGACGATGGCCTCGGGCTGTACTCCGCGAACCACGCCGCGCATGCTGAGATAGATCACCGACGTGGAGCTTTCATAGTGCGGTGTCCTGCCGTGGTCGCGGTTGTTGCCGTACTTGGCCTGGCCGATCAGGTTGGCGCATTGGAACAGGGCGCCGACTTCGCCAGGCGTCCAGGTGCGGTGCCGCACGGTGGTGTCGAAGCCGATGATGCCGTGCAGTTTGCCATCGTGAAAGATCGGCACGCTCAGCACGCTCTTGTCGCCCTGGCGCAGGAACTCGGCCTGGATGGCGCGCGCGGTGCGGGGCAGGTCGTTGACGTCGTGTATGGCGACTGCCAGCCCCTGCACCATGAACTTGTGCAGCCAGGCGATCAGCGTGGTCGGCACGTCCTGCAGTTCGGCGACGAAAGGCTGGGTCTGGCCCCGGCACCATTCGTGGGTATTGCGCAGGCGCAGCATGTCGGGGCGGTATTCGATCATCCAGGAACGGTCCACGTCCGAGGTCTCGCCCATATAGGCCAGCTGCTCCGAGATTGCTTCGTCGACCGGACGCTTGAGCAGGCTCATCGCGCAGTGGTAGAGCCAGTCCGATGCGGGGTCGGGTTCAAGCACGGTGGCTGAGTGCGTCTGGTACTGGCCTGCGTCCTTCACGTGCAATTCCCCTGGCGTCTTTACCGCGCTGCGTTCCAGCGCCGGCTGCGCCGCGCCTAGCGGGGATTTTCCCTCCAGTAACCAGGGATTACAAGGGACATCATTGCGTCTTCGTCGGCGTGGCGGCGTGCGAGGCCTGGGTCGGCATGCGCCCCACGCTCAGCGTGCCGGGATTGTCGGGCGACGGGCGCACGACCGCGGCGTTGTTGGCGTCGTTGGGCGCAAGATTGGGCAAGTCGACGGGGCGCGCGGCCACGGTCGCGAAGGGGCCGCCGCCGCTGGCGGGCACGCCGTCCAGGGTCAGGCCATGGGTCCAGTTGCCGTCGCGGCGCGACAGCACTTCGTAGCGCTGCGGGCCGCCGGTAGTGCGGGCGACGACGTAGAGCGTGTCGTTGATGAGATGGATCGCCGGGGGCGAGGCGGCCTCGGCGTCCAGCTTGGCGGGCCTGCCATGTTCGACCAGCCAGAGCTGTCCGCCGGCGCGTTCCAGGACGGCGACCATGACATTGCCGCGGGCGTCGGCGCTGATGGCCGGGCGGCCGATGTAAGGCACGCCCATGTCGGTCGGGGCGCTCCAGTCCATGTCCAGGTCGGTGGTGTCGCCGGCTTCCACCAGCCGGGTCAGGTGGTTGCTGCCGCGCTGGCGGAAATAGAGTTCGACGCGGTTTTCATGGTTGCGGATCGCCGCCAGCCCGCCCGCCGCCTGCGGCGCGGGGACGCGGCGCCAACTGTGCCATTCGGGGCGATGGCCCTTGGCGGCCGGCAACTGGCGGGTGTAGAACAGCTCGCCCGCGGCGGTGGTGGCGAAGACGACGTAGCGGCCGTCGCCGCCCAGCGCCGCGGCCGGCGAGCCGGTGACGCCATCCAACGGCGGCAGGTCCTGCCAGGCGCTCCAGCTGCCGTCGATGCCGGACGGCGCGATCCAGTGCAGCAAGCCGTCGTAGCCCAGCGCCACGGCGGCGGCTTCGCCGCGCGGCGCCACGGCCGGGATCTGGGTCACGCGCAGGCCGCCCAGCGCCTGCCAGCCCTGCCAGGTGCCGTCATGGCGTTGCTTGTTGGCCCATACGCCGCCCAGCGGGTCGCGCGCCATCAGACCGGCGGTGCCGTCGGCGTGCGTGAACGAGACCAGCGGGCCGCTGGTGCGGCCTCCCAAGCTTTGCCAGCGGCGCTCGCCAGTGTCCCAGCGATTCACCGCGCCGTTGGTTTCACCGGCGGCGAACACCACCAGGCCGCCGCGTCCGTCCGGGTAAAGCTGCGGCGCGATGTCCTGGCGTGACACGTAATACGCGCGTTGCACCCAGGCGGCGGCCGGTCCGGCGGGTTCCTTGCAGCCGGTGGGGCCGGCGCAATAGTGGTAGTCGTTCCAGGCGTAGTGCTGGAAGATCAGCGACTTGCTGGCGATCTCCGCCTCGTTCAGATTGGTGGCGCGTTCCTGGCTGGGGTAGTCGATATAGCCCATTTCGGCGTAGTTGCCGGGGGCGCGCAGCATGGCCTCGCGCGCCAGCCGGGCGCTGGCGATGTGGTCGGGATGGCCATGGCCGACGCAGCGCCAGCACAGCTGCGTGTAGGGCACGGTGATGGTGTCGTCGAGGTGGCGCACGGTGGTCGGCGCGTACTGGCGGATCATGTCGGCCAGGGTGTCGATCAGCTGCTCGCGGGTGTAGGACTCGGCAAAGGGGCCCAGCGTGTCGACGTTCTGCCCGGGTTCGGATTCGGTGCGGCTCAGCGGCGTCAGGCTGCCCCAGCCCTTGCCCAGCCAGGGGTCCTTCAGGCGCATGTGCCACAGCTGCACGCGCGGATTGCCCTGCAGGGTGAAGCGCGCGATGCGGTGTCCGGCGGCGGTGCCGGAATCCTCCTTCCACTGGTCGGGCTGATGCGCCATGTAGGCATAGGCGGCGCGCACCCCGCGCTCGCGGCCCAGCATGTAGGTTTCGCCTTCGCCGGCGTCGCTGGCGGTCAGGTAGACCACCCGCACGCAGCCGCCTGCTTCGACGTTGGAAGCGACGTCGGGGTTCATGAACAGCAGGTCGTCGTCCAGGTGGGCGACGAACGCCAGATCCTTGATGCCATGGCATTGCGCCAGCGTGGGCGGGGCGGCATGGGCCTGGACGGAGAGCAGGGCGGCAATGGTGCAGAGTAGCGCCCGGCCTGAGGGGCGCAGCAAGGCCAGCAGTACGGACATAACAGGGCGCCGCAGAAAAGGCGCGGCGCTGAAAGGTATTGAGGTCAGGCCAGTATAGCGGCGTGGGATTGCAATAATTGGGGGCGGTATGGGCCGCGCCGCGGCCGCGCTGGCGGCGCGGGGCCGTTCGGGGGCGCGTGGGGATGCGTGGGCGCGCGTGGGTTCGCGCTCTAGCGGCCGGGAGCGTTCGCCGCTGCGCCGGCCGTGTACGGGCTGAGGTCCAGGCCGGCCTTCTGGAAGCGCCGCACCACGGCGGGCAGCTGCTTGCTTCGGCTGGCGGTGTCGACGGCCAGGACGGCCTGGCGGCATTTGTCCACGTCCTTGGGGCAGCCGTGGCCGGGCGGCAGCAGGCGAGCGTAGACCGATATGTTGACGGCCAATTGCGAAACCGGCGCGGCGGTCGGCTTGCCCTGGTAGAAGCCGTTCAACTCGGCCTTCAGCCGGTCGGCTTCCTGCTTGCCGGCCAGGACGCCGTCTCGGCAGTCCATGAAGGTCGGGATGCCGTCCGCCAGCGCCATGCGGCCGCAGGCCAGGGCCAGATGTCCGGCCGCCGCCAGGCCCGGCGGCAGGTAGGCCCGGACCGCCGGTGCGTTGGCCGTGGCGAACGACACGGTCTGCCCGTCCGCGGAACCGCTGGCGGCTTCGCCGACGATCAGCATGGCCCGTTCCAGCGTGGCCGGAAAGCGCGCCGTGGGGCCGTGGACATAGGCCTGGGAAACGGCTTCGGCGGTCACGGCGGGCAGGTCGAGCCGCTTGCCGATGAGGCTCTGGCCGCCCTCGATATAGGTGTCCAACTCGTCGCGCAGCACCGCTTCCTGCACCGCGGCTTCAGTGGCGGAAAGGCTGTAGGCGGCGCTTGCCAGCGCCGGGACCATGAGGCCCAGCAGCGCGCAGATTTTCTTCATGGATACGTCGGGGACGGGTTGCGTGACGCGCAAGGGTAACCCGCGGCCGGGGTCACTGCGCTCCGGCGCTGGCCAGCAGCCAGTCGCGCAAGCGCTGCGGCGCGGCGTCGGCGCGTCGCGCGTCCTGGCGCAGGCACAGGCTGAAGGCTGCGCCGCTTTCGACGAAACCCAGCGGGGCGGCCAGCCGGCCGCGATGCAGCTCGGCTTCGACCAGCACGGCGGGCGCGATGGCGACGCCCAGGCCCGCCGCGGCGGCTTCCAGCATGTGGCCCAGATGGTCGAATTCACGCCCCGGCTGCCGCGGCGCCAGCGCCATGCCCTGGTGCGCCGCCCAGTCCTTCCAGGCGTCGGGCCGCGAACTGGTGTGCAGCAATGGCGCGTCCAGCACGTCGGCCGGCTTGGCGATGCGCGCGGCCCAGGCGGGCGTGCAGACCGGGCCTATGGTTTCGGCGAAGAGCGGCGTGACGTCCCATTCCCCGGGCCAGTCGCGGCCGGCCAGGATCAGCGCGTCCACGCGCTGCGTGTTCAGCAGGGCGGCGTCGGCGGCCGTCTGCAGCCGGATGCGTATGTCCGGATGCGCGGCTTCGAAACGTTCGAGCCGCGGGATCAGCCAGTTGGAAAGAAAGCTGGCCGGCGCGCCCACCGCCAGTTCCGCGGGCTGGGTGCTGCGCTTGAGCTCGTCGCAGCGGCGTTCCAGCAGGTCGAACGCGTCATGCGCGGCGCGCTGCAGGTCCAGCCCCGCCGCGGTCAGCTGGACGCGGCCCGCGCGGCGTTCGAACAGCGCGCAGCCCAGCCATTCCTCCAGTTGCCGGATCTGCTGGCTGACCGCGCTGTGGGTCACGCACAGCTCCTTGGCGGCCAGCGTGAAGCTGGATTGGCGGGCCGCGCTGTCGAAGAAGCGCAAGGCGTTGAGAGAGGGCAGTCGTCGCATGCTTTATCTGTTAGTTGTACTTACATGATTGATAAACAAATCATTGATTCAAATAAGTTTTTATCGAAGATAGCATAAGGAAAAATTCCTGCCCTATTTGCCACGGAAGAACAGAGCCATGCCATCTTTCTCTCATCCGGACGCGCCCGACGGCCGCGGCCAGTTCGGCCCTTACGGCGGCCGCTACATGCCCGAAACGCTGGTCCCCGCCCTGGACGAGCTGGAACGCCATTTCAAGGCGGCGTTGGCGGACGAGGATTTCTGGCAGGCCTACCGCGGCATGCTGGCCGACTACGTGGGCCGGCCCAGCCCCTTGTTCCTGGCCCAGGGCGTCACGCAGGAACTGGGCGGCGCGCAGATCTACCTCAAGCGCGAAGACCTGAACCACACCGGCGCGCACAAGATCAACAACTGCCTGGGCCAGATCCTGCTGGCCCGGCGCATGGGCAAGCGCCGCATCATCGCGGAAACCGGCGCGGGGCAGCACGGCGTGGCGACCGCCACGGTCTGCGCCCTGCATGGCCTGCAATGCGTGGTCTACATGGGCGCCGAGGACATGGCGCGCCAGTCCGTCAACGTGCGCCGGATGCGCATGCTGGGCGCCGAGGTGCGCGCCGTCCACGCGGGCACGGCCACGCTGAAGGATGCGATGAACGAAGCCCTGCGTGACTGGATCGCCCATCCCGCCGACACCTATTACCTGCTGGGCACCGGCGCGGGGCCGCATCCCTATCCCTGGCTGGTGCGCGAGTTCCAGAAAGTGATAGGCGAGGAAACGCGCCAGCAGATCGCCGCCAAGACGGGACGCATGCCGGATGCCATGGTGGCCTGCGTGGGCGGGGGCTCCAATGCCATGGGGTTTTTCTATCCCTTCCTGGAGCTGGAGGACGTGCGCTTGTACGGCGTCGAAGCCGGCGGGCTGGGCCTGGCCAGCGGCGCGCACGCGGCCAGCATCAGCGCAGGCCATGAAGGCGTGCTGCACGGCTGCCGCAGCTACTACCTGCAGGACGGCGACGGGCAGATCGTGAACGCGCATTCGATCTCGGCGGGGCTCGATTATCCGGGCGTCGGCCCCGAACATGCCTTGCTGCATGACCGCGGGCGCGTGGACTACGTGTCCGTGACGGACGCGCAGGCCGTGGCGGCCTTTCATTGGCTGACGCGCAAGGAAGGCATCCTGCCCGCGCTGGAAAGCGCGCATGCGCTGGCCTATGTGCGCGAGCTTGCGCCGCGCTTGGCGCGCGACCAGATCCTGGTGGTGTGCCTGAGCGGACGCGGCGACAAGGACCTGGACACGGTGACGCAATTTGGCGAGGAGGTAGCGGCATGACACGGCTCGACCACACTCTATCCGCGCTGCGCCAATCCGGCCGCAGCGGCCTGGTCACGTATTTCGCGGCGGGCGATCCCGATCCCGGCGCCTGCCTGGAGCTGTTGCGCGGCCTGCGCGCGGCGGGCGCCGACGTGATCGAACTCGGCATGCCGTTCAGCGATCCGGTCGCGGACGGTCCCGTGCTGCAACAGGCCAACGTGCGCGCGCTGGCCGGCGGCCAGACCTTGATGCGCACGCTGGCCCTGGTGCGTGACTTCCGAAAGAAGGATGCGGACACGCCGCTGGTGCTGATGGGCTACCTGAATCCCATCCTGCGCCACGGCGTGCCGGCCTTCATCACGGACGCGGCCGCGGCGGGCGTGGACGGGCTGATCATCATCGACCTGCCGGTGGAGCATGCCGACGAACTTGGCCAGGAGGCGCGCGCGCAAGGCCTGCACCTGATCCGCATGTCGGCGCCGACTTCCGAGGACGCGCGGCTCGCCAGCCTGCTGGCGGACGCAAGCGGCTTCGTCTATCACATCATGCTGGCCGGCACGACCGGCGCGGACCTGCCCGACGAGCGCCGCATCGCGCGCGACCTGGACCGCCTGCGTTCGCACACGCGCTTGCCGGTGGCCGCGGGCTTCGGCGTGCGTTCGCCCGACGAAGCCCGGCTCGTCGCCAGGCATGCCGATCTGGTCGTGGTGGGTTCGCGGCTGGCGCAGGTGTTGGCCGAGCAAGGCGTGGCGGGCGCCCTGGACGAAGTGCGCGAGCTGGCGGCGGCGTTGCGGCAACGAGGGGACGCCGCATAGTCAGGCCGCCCGGCCGATGTCAGTCCGGAGCATGTCAGCCCGGAGCATGTCAGCCCCGGCGCATGTCACTGCACCTTGAGCTCGATGTCCCGCGCGACCTCTCCCAGGCGGGTGAAATCCGCCTGCGCGCGTTCCCTGGCCTGTTGCGGCGTGTTGGCGACGATGACCCAGCCCAGATCCTTGAGCTTGCGTTCGGTGTCCGCGCCCCTCAGTCCGGCGACCAGCGCGCCGTGCAACTTTTCGATCACGGCATCGGGCGTGCCCTTGGGCGCGGCCAATCCGAACCAGCCCGCCGGCACCAGGCCGGTGATGCCCAGCTCCTTGGCGGTGGGGACTTTGGGATAGCCGTCGAATCGATAGTCGCTGGTGACGAACAGGGCCGTGGTCTTGCCCGCGCTGACGTAGGGAATCTGCGAGGCCGCGTTGTCCATCATCGAATCGATGTGGCCGCCCATCAGGTCGTTGACGGCGGGCGCGGCGCCCTTGTACGCGACGATGTTCAGATTCAGGCCGGCCTGCTTGGCGAAGGCGGCCTGCGTCAGGTGGGCCTGCGTGCCCAGGCCGGCGTTGGCGGAGGTCAGGCCTGCGGGCTTTTGCCGCGCCAGCGCCTGGAAGGCGGCATAGTCCTGCGCGGGGAAGTCCTTGTTGACCACGAAGACGAAGGGCACTTCCACCGCGATGGAGATATGCGCCAGATCGTTCACCGGCTGGTAGCGCAGCTTGTAGATGTGCGGATTGACGGCGATGGTGCCGCTGGCCGACAGCAGCAGCGTATAGCCGTCGGGCGCCGCGCGCACCACGTGCTCGGTGGCGATCGAACCGCCGGCGCCCGGCCGGCTTTCGACGATGACGGGCTGGCCCAGCTGCTTTTGCAGCGACTCCGCGATCAGGCGCGTCAGCGTGTCGGAAGCGGAGCCGGGCGCGTAGGGATAGACGATGGTGATCGGCTTGGCCGGGTAGGCGTCCGGCGCCGCCTGGACGGCGGCGGGGCCCAGGCACAACAGCAGGGCGGCGATATGGCTGCGTAGGCGCTTCATGATTTCCCCTTGTGGTTTTGGGAGGTTCGGATGATGTCCTGTACTACGGGTATGGCCAGCGCCGCGTACCAGCCCAGTTCCGCGAGCATGTCGCGCCGGTACCAGCCGGCCTGGTGCAGCAGATTCAATGAGCCCAGCGTCCGTCCGTTCCAGCGCACCGGCACGTTGACGGCGCTGGCGCAGCCCAGCGAGGCGATCAGTTCATGGTCGGGAAAGGCCCGTTCGCAGTCGTCGCGATCCATGCACAGGCGCGCTTCGCCTTGCTGCACCACGGTGGCGAAGAATTCGCTGTCCTGGCGCATCGGCTTGCTGCCGCCGGCGGGATAGGCCGCGGGCTGGCTGGAGTAGTAGCGACGGTTCAGGCCCGCCTCCCAGTCCAGTACCAGCACGGTGAACAGGCGGTAGCCGATGCGCTGCTGCAGTGCCAGGCCCAGCGCGCGCAGGCCGGCGCCGGGCTGGCCGTCCAGGGCCAGGCCGCAGGCCACGGCTTGCAGGGACGATTCGGAGGAAATGGAGACTGCGGTCATGGGGCCATCTGGGGCGATTCGGGAGGTGCCCATTTTGGGCATGAAGCCCATAGACGGCCAATGAATAAACCTGAGATATCCATTACCATTTCCGCATGATTGCCCCTCTCTCCGAATTGCTCTGGACGCGGCGCCTGAAGCTGCGCCATCTGGAAGTGCTGATCGCCCTGGAAAAGGCCGGAACCGTCACGGCCGCGGCCAAGGCCATGCACATGACACAGCCCGCGCTGTCGCACTGGCTGAGCGATATGGAAGACATGGTGGGCACGCCGCTGTTCGCGCGCGGCAGGACGCTGGCGCTGACCGAAGCGGGGCGCTCGTTGTGGCGCTACGCCTGCCGCGTGCTGGGCGACACCGCGCGCACGGGCGAGGAGATCGAGGCGGTCAAGGCCGGCGTCGCCGGCCGCCTGCATATCGGCACCATCCTGTCGGCCGCGCCGGTGCTGTTGCCGCGCGCCATCGCCACGCTGCACCAGCGCGCGCCGGACGTGCAGATCGAACTGGTCGAAGGCCTGCTGGATCCGCTGATCGAACGGGTGGCGCGCCACGAGATCGATCTCATCATCGGGCCATTGGATCTGCGCGCCAGCCGCTCCGGCTTGTGCGGACAGTGGCTGATGACGGACAGCTTCAGCCTGGTGGCGCGGCGCGGACATCCGCTGGCCGGCCTGGCCGCGCCGCAGTGGGCGGACACGCAGGGCTATCCCTGGATCCTGCCGCCGCCGGGCGTGCTGTCGCGCGTCAGGCTGGACCAGGCGCTGGTGGACGCGGGCCTGACGCCGCCCAAGCCCGCGGTGGAAACGAGTTCGCTGGTGGCCCTGCTATCGCTGCTGCAGGACAGGGAGTACGTCGCGACGCTGGCCAGCTCCGTGGCCCACATGTACGAAAGGCTCAACCTCATCAGCATCGTGCAGGCGCCGACGCGCCTGGAGTTCGGTCCCATAGGCATGCTGTGGGCCGCGGATTCGCCCAGCATCGTGCTGCCCTGGTTGCGTGAAATCCTGCGCGACGAGGCGCAGGATCTCGCGCAGGAAGCGTCCGGGGCCGGCCAGCCTACCTGACGGTGGCGTATTCCAGCGTCTTGGGCGTGCCGGTCAGCACGCGCGGCGTATCGCCCACCACTACCGTATCGTCCAGGCGGAATCCGCCTATGCCATAGGCGTAGATGCCAGGCTCCGCGGAATACACCTCGTTGGCCAGCAGCGGACGCTGGCAGAAGGCCATGTCTTCCGGGTATTCGTGGTGGATGATGCCGACGGCATGCCCGGTGCGATGGCGGATGAAGTTGGCGTAGCCGGCCTTTTCGATCTCGGCCTGCGCGGCGGCGTCCATCATGCACACCGGATTGCCGGTGCGGGCCGCGGCGATGGCCGCTTCGTTGGCGGCCTTGGCCGCGGACCAGAGCCGGGTTTGCTCCGCGGAGGGCGCGCCGCAAAACCAGGTGCGCTCATTCTCGATGGTCAGCCCGTTCAGGCGCGGGATGACGATGTTGACCAGCACGTCGCCTTCCTTGATTCGCGCGCCGCAGGAGGCGCCGTCGCCATGCGGCGAGGCGGACGCCGGGCCGCTCAGCGTCCAGCAGCGGATGACTTCGAATTGCTCGCCCGGAAAGCGTTCGGCGGCTTCCTGCACGAACAGCGAGGCCATGGCGAAATCCAGTTCCTGGACCAGCCGGCCGGGGCGGATGTTCTCGCGGTACCGGTCCTGTATCCAGTCCGAGATCGACGCGGCGGCCGCCATCACGGCAATTTCTTCCTCGTGCTTCTGCCAGCGCAGCGAACGGCATTCCGCCGTGGCCGCGCGCAGCGTCAGGTCGGGCAACAGGCGGCCCAACTGCGCCAGCACGGGGCTGCCGCCTTCGACCGCGATGCGCGAACGCGCCAGCCCGGCCTGCCGCAGGCGTTCCGCCAGCACTTCCGGCAGCTGGGTAATCAAGGGCAGGCGGTCGGTGACGCGCGGGTGCTCCGCGTAGTAGGTGATGTCGGTGATCCAGACCTTGCCTTGCTCTTGCGAGAAGCGCATGTGATGGGTCGACAGTTCGTTCATTACCAGGAAGGGCGTGCCATTGCGCGGCACCACCGCGAAGATGGGGCGTTCCCAGGGCAGGACGTCGGTGTGGAAGTTGGTGGCGAACTGGAAGAAATCCGCCGAGGTGAACACGATGGCATCGACGGCCAGGTCGTCCATCAGTGCCGTCATTTTTTCGTGGCGATAGCGCCAGACGGCGTTGCTGAGCTTGGGCATGTCTTTCCTTTCCGGGTTGGGGTCAGTCGTTGCGCGATGGCATCCGGCCGATTATGGGGAAGGGGGTTATGCGTGCCCAATGAAAAAAGCTGAGGGCGCCATTAGCGTTATTGCATGGGCGCCCGTCAGCGCGATGGCCGAAGGCTAGGCGTAGCGCTCCAAACGGAACGGTTGGATATCCACCGGCGTCTGCTTGCCCTGGATCAGGGCGGCCATGGTCTCGCCCACCGCCGGGCCGATGCCGAAGCCGTGGCCCGAGAAGCCCGAGGCCAGGTAGAGCCCGGGCGCCTGGGCGACGGGGCCGATGACCGGCATGGCGTCCGGCGTCACGTCGATGTAGCCGCCCCAGGACTGCGCGATGCGCGCCTGCTGGAACACCGGGAAGGCGCGCAGCAGGCGCTCCCAGGCCTGGTCGATGCCACGCTTGTAGGGCGCGGGATCGAGCACTCGGCAGCGCTCGTAAGGGGTCTCGCGGTCGGCCGGAAAGCGGCGCGGCGTGGCCAGTTCCTCGAAGAAGCGCTTGCTGAAGCGGATGCGTACCAGCGAATTGTTGGCGATCCAGGCGCGCAGGAACTTGCTCATCAGGCGGAAGCTGTCCGGCACCAGCTCGGCCAGCGAGGCCGAGAACTGCGAGACGGTATAGCCGCCGTCGGCGCGCTTGCGGCAGGTGAAGTCCTTGCCGTTGATGGCCAGCGATACCCCGGCGTCGAACGGTTCGGTGCGCAGCACCGAGCCGCGCACCTTGAGCTGCGGGAAGTCCACGCCCAGGTTGCCGCAGAACAGGCGCGACCAGCCGCCGGCCGCCACCAGTACCGCCTGCGCGCGCAGCGCTCCGCGTTCGGTGAAGACGGTGTCGACGCGGCCGGCGCTGGTTTCCACGCCGCGCACGGCGCAGCGCTCGAAGATCAGCGCGCCGGCCTCGCGCGCCAGCGCCGCCACGCCTTGCGTGGCGATCTGCGGTTCGGCCACGCCGTCGGCCGCGCTGTACAGGGCGCCCGTCCAGGCGCGTCCCGTGCCGGGCAGCAGGCGCAGCGTGGCCTCGCGTCCCAGCATGTCGGCCTGCACGCCATGGGCGCGGGCCTTGTCCAGCCAGGTTTCATGGTCCGCGGCGTCGGCCTCGTTCTCTTGCAGGTAGACCAGCCCGTTGCGGCGGTAGCCGACCTCGACCTGGCCCTGGATCTCGCTCCAGAGCTGGTTGGCGCGCAGCGCCAGCGGCACTTCGGGCAGGTCGCGTCCCAAGGTGCGCACCCAGCCCCAGTTGCGCGAGGACTGTTCGCAGGCCAGCGTGCCTTTTTCGAACAGCGCGCAGCGCACGCCGGCGCGCGCCAGGGCCAGCGCGGTGCTCACGCCTATGATGCCGCCGCCGATGATGGCCACGTCCACCGTGGCCGGAAATTGCGTTTGTGTCGTCATGACGATGTGTAGGCGCCAGGGCAGGGGTTCAGGCAGGATAGCCCAGCGCATCGCGCAGGCGGTACCAGTTGATGGCCAGCGAGGCGCCGAATTGCCGCGCTGGGTAGAAGGGCATGCGCTCGATGGGCGTGACGGGAAAGTCGAGTTCGCCCGCCGGCACGCCGCGGATGGCGTCGGTCAGCACGCGGCCCAGCGCCGTGCCCATGGCCACGCCGCGTCCGCAATAGCCATAGGCGGTCCAGATGCCAGGCGCCAGGCGGTGCACGCGCGGCAAGTCGTCCATGGTCATGCCCACGCGGCAGGCCCAGCCGTGGCGCCAGGAGGCGTCGGCCAATTGCGGGAAGCGCGCGATCGCGGCGCGGCGCAGCTGTTCGCTGGTCGAGGGATCCAGATGCTCGGACGAGTGGCCGCGCCCGCCGATGACGAAGCGGCCCGCGGGATCGATGCGGCAGTAGTAGGTGATCTTGCGCGTTTCGGAGATGCCGGCGCGCAGCGGCAGCAGCTGTTCCTGCAGCGCTTGCGGCAGCGGGTCGGTGGCGATCTGCGCGCTGGAGACATTGACGTAGGACTGCGCCACGGCGGGCCACAGCCGGTCGGTGTAGGCATCGGTCGCCAGCACCACGTGGCGCGCCTGCACGGCGTGGCCGTTGACGGTCAGCGTCGCGCCGCCGTTCGGCGCGGGCGCGATGGCCGATACCGGCGAATGGTCGTGCACGGCCGCGCCGGCATCGGCGGCGGCGCGCGCCAGGCCGCGCGCGAAGGCCAGCGGCTGCACCGCGCCGGCGCGTTTCTCGCGCAGTCCGGCCGGCCAGAAGGTCGAGCCGGTGGCTGCGCGCATCGCGTCGGCGTCCAGGTATTCGACGTCGCCGCCGTGCGCATTCAGTTCCTGGGCGCGGCTCTTGAGATAGGTTCCCGAGGCGGCCGAAAACGCGCCCTGGATCCAGCCGTTGCGGGTGGGCGAGCAATCGATGCGCAGGCGTTCCGCCAGCTCGAACAGATAGTCCGCGTTGCCGTAGGCGAAGCGCATCATCCGGGCCGCCGCGTCCGCGCCGAAGCGGCGGATCAGCGCGGCGGGACCGGGCTTGAAGCCCGGCACTACCTGGCCGCCGTTGCGGCCCGAGGCGCGGTGGGCGACTTCATGGGCTTCGAACAGCGCCACCTTGAAGCCGGCGTGGGCCAGGTGCCAGGCGGCCGACAGGCCGGTGAAGCCGCCGCCGACCACGGCGGCGTCGACGCTGAGCGGACCGGCCAGGGCCGGCGAGGCGGCGCGCGCAGGCGCGGTCGCGGCCCACAGCGAGGCTGCGGGCGAAAACAGATCGTTGTTCATGGTGCCGGAGCTACTGGGCGTGGGTGACGCGTTTGAGGAAGTCGCGCATGCGTTCGTTGCGGGGATTGGTCAGCACGTCGCGCGAGGGACCTTGTTCGGCGATGCGGCCGTTTTCCAGGAACAGCACGCGGTCGGAGACGTTGCGCGCGAAGTCCATCTCGTGCGTGACGATGACCATGGTCATGCCTTTCTCGGCCAGCGTGCGCATGACCGACAGCACTTCGCCCACCAGTTCCGGGTCCAGCGCCGAAGTCGGCTCGTCGAACAGGATGGCCTCGGGCTCCATGGCCAGCGCGCGGGCGATGGCCACGCGCTGCTGCTGGCCGCCGGAGAGCTGCTGCGGATAGTGGTTCATCTTTTCGGCCAGGCCGACCGAGGTCAGGATCTCGCGGCCGCGCGCGGTGGCGGACGCCAGGCTCTCGCCCTTGACGTGCACCGGGCCTTCGATGACGTTTTCCAGCGCCGTGCGGTGCGGGAACAGGTTGAAGCGCTGGAACACCATGGCCACGCGCTGGCGGATGTCCTGGATTTCCTTGCGGCGCGCGTCCACGGTGACGCCGTCTATCGTGATGTGGCCGCCGTCGTAGCGTTCCAGGCCGTTGATGCAGCGCAGGAGCGTGGACTTGCCGGAGCCGGACGGCCCGATCAGGCAGACCACCTCGCCCTGCTGGATTTCGGCGTTGATGCCTTCCAGCACGCGGTGGGCGCCGAACGATTTGCTGAGGTTTTCGATCTTGATCATTATCGGCGGCCCAGGCGGCGTTCAAGTTTGCCGATGAAGTACATCATGGGCAGGCTCATGGCCAGGTACATGAGGGCGACCAGCGTGAAGATGGTGGCGCTCTTGAAGGTGGAGGAGGCGATCAGCTTGCTTTGCATGGACAGCTCGACCACGGTGATGACCGCCGTCTGCGAGGAGTCCTTGAGCATCATGACCACGTTGTTGCCGTAGGGCGGCAGCGCCACCTTGAAGGCCTGCGGCAGCACCACGCGGCGCATCAGCTTGGCGCGCGACATGCCCAGCGACTGGGCCGCCTCGAACTGGCCCGGATCGACCGCGTCGATGCCCGAGCGGAACACTTCCGACATGTACGAGGAGTAGGCGATGCCCAGCCCCAGCGCGCCGGCCTGGAAGGCGGTCAGGCTGATACCGATTTCCGGCAGCACGAAGTACATGTAGAACAGCACGACGATGATGGGCACGCCGCGGATGATGTTGGTGAGGATGCGGCTGGCGTGCGACAGCGGCGCCACGCCGCTGACCCGCAACAGGGCCCAGAACAGGCCGAGCGCCGTGGCGATCACCAGCGCCGCCGCAGTGATGGCGATGGTCGTCAGCACCCCCTGCATCAGCACCGGGAAGAACTCCGCGGCGTCACTGAAAAAAGACTGGAACATCTTGATTACCTGTTAGGCGGCGCGCCGCGGCCGACGGGGGCCGCCGCGGCGCACGGGATCAGGGCGCGACGCCCCATTTCTTCATGATGGCGGCGAGGGTGCCGTCCTGGCGCAGCACGTCGATGGCGGCGTTGAGCTGCTTGACGCGCTCGGTGTCGCCCTTGCGCACGGCCAGCGCGATGTTGGTGGGCATCGCGGGTTGATAGCTTTCGACGTAGCGCACGTTGCGCACGCCCTGGGTGCGCACCTGGTAGGAGATCACCGGACCGTCGCCGAAGGCCGCGTCCAGGCGTCCCAGCGCCACGTCGCGCACCAGGTCGGACATGGTTTCGTACATCTTGACTTCCTTCAGGCCGGGCGCAGCCTTCAGGGGTTCGACGTAGAGGGTGCCGATCTGCACGCCGACGGTCTTGCCCTTCAGGTCGGCGATGCTCTTGTAGTCGGTCTTGTCCTTCTCCGGCACGATCAGCGCTTCGCCGTACTCGACCACCAGCTGCGTGAAGTCCACTACTTCGGCGCGCTGCGGCGTCTTGGCGAAGGCCGAGGCGATGATGTCGATCTTGTTGGTCTGCAAGGCCGGCACCAGCGAGGCGAAGGGGATGGGCATCACTTCCGCCTTGAAGCCGGCCTGCTTGCCCACGGCCTGGGCGATGTCGATCATCACGCCCTGCAGGGTATTGGTCTTCGGGTCCAGGAAGTTGAACGGCACCGCGGTGGGCGTGGCGCCCACCTTGACGGTCTGGGCATGCGCGCCCGACAGCGCGGCGGCGCACAGCGCCGTCGCCAACAACGTTTTCAACACTTTGTGCAGCATCGGAATCCCCTTGGAAGCCGGAAGCGCGCGCCTGCACGGTCTATTGGACGTCCGATTTCGTCCCTGTCAGGTGCGCATTATCGTATCGAATAGCGATAAGCATGTATCGCATGTAGATTTTATAATCCGCGCATGGAAAGCCTGTCAACAAACCCGTCATCACGCTAAGCGCTTTTTATTTAAGGGTTTTCCCGAAATAAAGCAGTGCCAAAAAGGTAGAATGCATCAAAGAAACCCGCGCTTTTTCTTGCATTCATTCGAATTGGAATGCAATCTGTGCGTATCGAACACTAATAGCCTCGCGGCACAGGCCGCTCAGCCCAGCCATGAACCCGGAATCCTCCACGCTGTACGTCCAATCCCTGGCCACCGGCATCGCCGTGCTCGATGCCTTCGATGCCGAGCACACCTCCATGAGCCTGCCGGACATCGCTGCGGCCGCGGGCATCACCCGCAGCGCCGCGCAACGCTTCGCCTTCACGCTGGAAGCGCTGGGCCTGCTCAACAAGGATCCGGTCAGCAAGCGCTATTCGCTGTCCTCGCGCACGCTGGACACCGGCTGCCGCTACCTGGAATCCCATCCGCTGCTGGACCGCGCCAATCCCTTTCTGCTGGAACTCAACCGCAACGCGGGCGAAACGGTGAACCTGGCGGAGCCGTCGGGCCAGGACATGATCTACATCGGCCGCTTCCCCAGCCCGCTGCGCCTGCTGGTGCACATGCCGGTGGGCCGGCGCATCCCCATGTACTGTTCCTCGACCGGACGCGTCTACCTGGCGGGCATGAGCGACGAGCAGGCCTACGAAGCGCTGGCGGCCAGCGAGCGCGTGAAGTACACGGCCAACACGCTGACCGACGTGGATGAGCTGATGGCGCAGATCCACCTGTCGCGGGAGCAGGGCTACGCCTGCTGCAAAGAGGAGTACTACCGGGGCGATCTGGCGCTGGCGGTGCCGGTCTACGACCTGAACCAGCGCGTGGTGGCGGGGCTGCAGTTGTCGGTGTCGGCGGCCAAGTGGACCGTCAAGCGCGCGGTGTCGCGCTTCGTGCCGATGATGCTGGAGACTGCCAGGCAGATCTCCACCTCGCCGCCCACGCCGCGCGCCCTGACCGCGTTCGGCGGCGGGGCCGCGCGCGACCTGCACGCCGAGCCGCCGGGGAAGGTCGGCGGGCGCAAGGCCTAAGCTTCGCGCCGCCTTGCCGTGGCGGCCTCAGGCCGTATGCGGCGCCTGGTCGTCCGGCTTGTTGCGGCGGCCAGGCTTGCCGTACAGCAGGCGCGCGCACAGGAATGCGCTGAACGCGCCGGGCGCCGCGCCGATGCTCAGGCAGAAGCCGAAGGATTCCTGCCATGGCCTGTTGCTGCTGCCGAAGCCAAGCAGAAACACGAAGCCGTAGACCGCGCCGATCAGCGCCATGCCGGCGCAGGCTAGCCAGGACGGCTGCGCCGGCCGCAGCGCGCCGGCCACGATGCCGCACAGCAGGGCGGGAACGAAGCCGAAGATGTAGAACCACGGCAGGGCGTAGACCAGCATGAGCAGCGTCTCCGGGTCCCGCGTGATGGCGGTAAGGGCGAGGATGACGCCCGCGCCTCCGATCGGCGGCGCGGCCACGCCGTACAGCGCGCCGCCCGAGACCAGGTCGCCGCCGAGGCGCCGGCCGGCTTGGCCGGGCGCGTCGCGCTGTGCCCGGCGGTATGCGATGGCGGCGAAGACGCCCACGAGCAGGATGGCGACCGAGATGTATGGGTTCATCGCCCGATGATACCGTGGGCGCCGGCCTGCCCGGATCGCGCGGCGTCCTGTGCGGCACGCTCGCGATGCGCGGGCGGGGAATCAGGGTTCCTGCTTGCCGGCGCGCGCTTCGGTGTTGTCGCCGATGGCGTTCGCGCGCGCGGCCGGGTTGACCTCGTTGGACCTGCGCCGGTCGGCCGTGCGCCGCATCAGCTGCTTGCTCACCATGGCGGCGACGAAGGCATTGCGCCGGGCCGCGTCGTAGCCGGGTTGGTTGAGCGCGTGCACGTATTCGTTGATGATGGGTTTCATGGGTATCCTCTCGTCGCCTTGGCGCCGGCCTGGGGCCGCGGACCGGAAACTGGACGACGAGGCGCAAGCGCCTCAGGAACGCGTCGTCCAGGTTGCACTTCAAATTCGCGGCCTGCATTGCCAGGCCGCGGTACGACTCCATGCCTTGCAACTGGTAGCTGACTTCGATGTTGGCGTAGCGGTCGTGGCTGTCCCTGACTTCCGGGCGCTTGCCGAAAAGCGCATCGGCTTCGTCGAACAGCAGGATCGCGCCGCTTGCTTCCGTGGCTTCGAACAGGCGGCGCAGGTTCTTTTCGGTTTCGCCGATGTATTTGCCGACGATGCTGGACAGGTCGACGCGGCGCAGTTCCAGCCCCGTCTCGCGCGCCAGCGCCTCGGCGCTTGCGCAGGCCTGCGCCAGGGCTTGGGCCCGGCTCTGGCTGCCGTCATCCCACAGGGCCAGGATGCGCGCTTCGGCCGGGACGTTCATGGCTGCCGTCCTTCGAGTTGTCCGGCCCGTTGCTGGATGCGGATGACGACGAATTCGGCGGGCCTGAGCGGGGCGAACCCGACCAGGATGTTGACCACGCCCCGGTCGATGTCCGCCTGCGTGGTGGTTTCGCCGTCGCACTTGACCAGGTAGGCGTCGCGCGGCGTGCTGCCCTGGAATGCGCCCTGGCGGAACAGCGTGTTCATGAAGTTGCCCGCGTTCAGCCGGATCTGCGCCCACAGCGGTTCCTCGTTGGGTTCGAACGCGGTCCACTGCGTGCCGCGCCGCAGCGAGTCCTCCAGATAGAGCGCCAGGCGGCGCACCGGCACGTACTTGTATTCCGAGGCGAAGTGGTCCGCGCCCTGCAGGGTCCTGGCGCCCCAGCACACCGTGCCGCGGCCGGGGAAGGTGCGCAGGCAATTGACGCCCAGCGGATTCAGGTTGCGGCTTTCGTCGTCGCTGACCACGGCGGCCAGCGAGACCACGCCGGCAAGGCTGGCGTCGACGCCGGCTGGCGCCTTCCACACGCCGCGATTGCCGTCGGTGCGCGCATAGAGGCCGGCTATGGTGCCGCAGGGCGGCGTCAGTCGCGGCTGGCCGCCAGCCAGCGGATCGGCCACCTGGGTCCAGGGAAAATACACCGCGGCGTGGTCGGAACGCGGCAGGGCGGTATCCATGGCCGCCGCCATGGAGGCGGAGTCGCGGGCCGCCGGCGGCGCGTCGACGATCATGAAGGCGCGCCGTTCCTTGCAGTAGGAAACTGCGTCGGCCAGCACGCCGCTATCCGTGACGGCCGGCAGGCACAGCAGGTTGAAGTGGTCCGCGCCGTCCAGCGCGTAGATGCCGCGGCGCCGCGCGCGGTCGGAGACGTAGGCGGCGCGCATATCGTCCGGCGCGTCCGCCGGTGCCGCCACGCGCACCGCCCAGGCGTCGCTGCCGCCGTTCAGGAAGAACTGGCGCACCGCGTAGCCGAGCTCGAAGCCGTTGGCCAAGCCGCCGAAGGCGCGCTCATAATCGGAAAAGGCGCGGATCCGCAGCGCCGTGTCGGCTGGACCGTCAGGCGCCGCGCCCACGAACGCCGCGACCGAGGTCGGCACGCCGGCGATGTCGCGCGCACCGCCAGTCATCTCCTGGATGTACACGCCGGGGGACGGGACGGGGGCCATGGACTGCTCCTTTCACGACTTCTGAATGAAGTGTTCTTGCAGCAGGCGATTCGGTGAGGACGGCCCGTGGGCCGTGGGCTGGAGGTCAGGCGCTGGCGCGGCGCGCGGCGGGACCGGCATGTGGCGGGCGTTGCGCCGCGCTTCTAGTTCTATTGCAGCGGAAAGGCAATCGGGCAAAAGTGGGAGCCCAGTCAGAAGCGTTATAGAAGGTCTGATAAAAGCGGGCAATAGCTTTTCCGGAGTGTTAACGTTCTGTTGCTTATTCCCAGGAGCGCGAGATGTATAGCCTGACCCGTATGTGGCGTGTGCATGCTTTCCCGACTCTCTCCTGCGCGCTTGCGGGCCCGCCCGGACGCCGCGCGCGGCTCGCCCTGGCCGTGGCCGGCGCCTGCCTGGCGCTGGCAGCGGCGGCGCAGCCCCAGCCGCAAGTCCCGTCGCAAGTCCCGTCGCAAGTCCCGTCGCAGGTCCCGTCGCAGGTCCCGTCTCAGACCCCGGCGGCCGCGCCCGCCCAATCCGAATCCCAGGCGCAGGCC
This sequence comes from Achromobacter anxifer, assembly GCF_903652925.1. Lineage (GTDB taxonomy): Bacteria > Pseudomonadota > Gammaproteobacteria > Burkholderiales > Burkholderiaceae_B > Achromobacter > Achromobacter anxifer. Next base: position 1,065,497 of record NZ_CAHLAR010000001.1, read on the forward strand.
TCGCAGGCCGACGCCGTGCGCTCGCTGCAATGGCCGCGCAGCTTCGAGGCGCCCGACGGCACCAAGGTCGAGCTCTACCAGCCGCAGATCGACACCTGGACCGCGGATCGCATCACCGGCCGCATGGCGGTGGCGGTTGGCGCGGCCAAGGGCAGCCCGACCTACGGCGTGGCCGATTTTTCCGCTCGGGCCGAGGTCAACAAGCCGGCGGGACTGGTGCATCTGTCGGACATCCGGGTCGAGCGCGTGCAGGTGCCCACGGCGCCGCAAGAGGCCGCCAAGCTGCGCAGCCTGCTGCAGGCCCGCTTGCCGGCCAAGGGCGTGGTCACGCGGCTTGATGCGCTGCAACTGAGCTATACGCTGTCCCAGAACAATCCAGCCGCCAAGACCGTGCCGGTGGAGAACGCGCCGCCGCGCATCGTCTACCGTACCGTCCCCAGCGTCCTGGTGCTGATCGACGGCGAACCCGCCTTGGCCGAGGTGGCCGATGCCGCGGGCTGGCGCCGGGTCGTCAACACCCGCGCGCTGATGCTGGTCAATAGCGCCGGCCGCTATTTCCTGCAGGCCGCGGGACATTGGTATGAAGCGGGCGGCGCCTCCGGGCCATGGACGGACCTGTCCCAGCCGCCGGCCGCGCTGCTGTCCGCCGCCGACGCGGCGCGCCGCAAGGCCGCGCCCGATCCACTCATGCCGCATGGCGGCCAGCCGCCGCAGCGCGCGCCGGCGATCGTGGTTTCCACCGCGCCGGCCGAACTGCTGATTACCGTCGGCCAGCCTGAACTGCGGCCGGTGCCGGGCACTTCGCTGCTGTCGGTGGCCAACGCCGACCATGCCTTGTTCATGAATCCCGGCGACAACCGCTATTACCTGCTGGCGTCCGGCCGCTGGTTCCGCGGCGCCAGCCTGGACGGCCCCTGGTCCTTCGTTCCCGGCAAGCAGTTGCCGCGCGACTTCGCGCGCATTCCGCCGCAGGATCCGCAGTCGGGCGTGCTGGCCTCGGTGCCGGGCACGCCGCAAGCCAAGGAGGCGCTCATCGCCTCGACCATTCCGCAGACCGCCACGGTGTCGCGCAGCGACGCGAAGCTGCAGGTCGACTATGCGGGCGGTTCGCCGACGCTGCGGCCCATCCAGGGCACCGCGCTGTACTACGCCGCCAATTCCCAGGTGCCGGTGATCCAGGCCGAAGGCCGCTACTACGCGCTGTCGCGCGCGGTCTGGTTCGTCGCCGATTCGCCCCTGGGCCCGTGGCGCGTGGCCGATCATGTGCCCGCGACCATCTACGCGATTCCCGCCAGCTCGCCCCTGCATTACGTGACCTATGTGCAGGTGTACGGTTCCACGCCGCAAAGCGTGGTGTTCGGCTACACGCCCGGCTACATGGGCGTGGTGGTCAGTCCGGACGGCACCGTGGTCTACGGCACCGGCTATGCGTATCCGCCGGTGATCGTGCAGGACACCTGGGTCGGCTATCCGCCCAGCTATGGCTACGACGCGGCGTTCGACATGGCCGCGGGCTTCGCCTTCGGCTTTGTCGCCGGCGAGACCTGGGGCGGCGCGGCGCCGTATTGGGGGCCCTATTGGGGCGCGCCCTACTGGGGCGGCGTCAACGTGAACCAGGTCGACGTTTATGGCGCCTGGGGCGGTTCCGGCGTGGTGACGCACGCGGCGGGTTGGAACGGCTGGACCGGAACCGAATGGCAGGGCACTCACGCCGAGGGCTACAACCCGCAGACCGGAGCGGCCTTCGAAGGCACGCGCGGCGCGGCTTACAACGAATACACCGGCAACGCCGCAGCGGGACGGCGGGACGCCTATACCAATCCGACGACCGGCGCGTCCGGCGCGGGCCGCGCCGGCGTGGTCGCCAACGACGACGGCCAATGGGCCGCGGGCCGCCAGGACGTGCGCACCAACTCGAACACCGGCCGCAGCACCATCTCCTCCGCCACCGCGACAGGCACAGCGGGCCAAGGCGTGGACAACGTGGACCGCCGCGGCGCCACCTACAACCGCAACACCGACAGCGGCATGGCCTGGAACAACGGCAACGTCTACGCCGACCGCAACGGCAATGTCTACGAGCACACCGACAACGGCTGGCAGAAGCACACCAGCTCGGGTTGGCAGCCCGTGCAGCCGGCCGCGCAATCCGGCGGCAACTACCTGAACGGCCAGCGCCAGGCGCGCGATTTCTCAGGCGACCGCATGGGGGGCGCGGAGGGAGGCTGGCAGGGGCGTGGCGCGGGTGGCATGGAGGGAGGCGGCTGGCAGGGTCGGAGCATGGGGAGCATGGGTGGCGCCAGGGGAGGCTGGGGCGGAGGGTTCCATGGCGGAGGATTCCGCCGCTGAATCGGGCGCCGCTTGTGGCGCTCGCAGGGGAGTGCAGTCACGCGGCGTCGCCGCAAGTCGCTGGCGCCCCATTTGCGCAGCCCCGCGGCCCGGGACTAGACTGGCCGCTTCCTTATTCCTCACGCATTCCGCCATGGCGCTGCATAGCTGGCTCATCTACCTGGTCGCCGTTATTGGCTTGTCCGTGACCCCCGGTCCCAACACTCTGCTTGCCCTGACGCATGGGGCGCTGCATGGCCACCGCAAGGCGCTGTGCACCATCGCCGGCGGCGCGGTGGGCTTCGTCGCGCTGATCGCTTTGTCGATGCTGGGCATCAGCGCCTTGCTCAAGGCCTGGGGCCCCGCGCTGACGGTGCTGAAGTGGGCGGGCGGCGCCTACCTGATCTGGCTGGGCATCCAGCTCTGGCGTTCGCCCGGTGTGCAATTGCAGCCCGCGCCCGACATGCCGCGGATACGCGGCATACGCATGTTCAGCCAGGGCCTGCTGTCGGCCATCTCCAATCCCAAGGCGCTGCTGTTCTACGGCGCCTTCCTGCCGCAGTTCATCGATCCGGCCCGCAGCCTGTACACGCAATTCGTGATCATGGCGGCGACCTTCGTGGCGGTCGAGTTCATGGTCGAGTATGTGCTGGCGCGCATGGCGCATCGCGTGCGTCCGTGGCTGGAACGCGCCGGCCGGCGCTTCAACAAGGTATGCGGCGGCCTGTTCGCCGCCATGGGCGCGGCGCTGCCGGGGTCCTGAGCGCGGCAGTTGCAGCTGCGCGTTCCGCACAGTTCAGCGGTTTCACCGCTCCAGCAACCACAAGCCGGACTCCGGGTCGACCGTGGCGCGCGCGCCGTCCGCCCGGACCTGTTCCTCGTCCAGCCGCGACGCGGTAGCGGCGTCGATATCGAAGCCGATCCCGAGTGCGCGCGAGACGTTCGGATCCTCGATGGGCAGCTCCCAGGTCAGGAACAGCTGAGCCAGATCCATGCCGGCCGCGAAGTCGGCCTCGCGAAAGCCGTTGCCGCGACGCAGGATGACGCCATGCGGCTGGCCGGTATCGAAGACCATGGCGGTGCCGCGTACCAGCGGAATGCGCAGGCCGGCGGCCGGGAAGTGCACGTCCAGGCCCCGGTCGTCGCTCAGGAACAGATTGCAGAAGGCGGCGCCGCCATATTGCGCGCCGTCGTGGTGGTATCTGGCGCCGCGGCAGGCCATGAGGGCGATGTCGGCGGCCGCCAGCGCGCCGGATAGTCCCAGCGTCCCGGTCCAGTCGCGCATGGCCTGCAGGCACAGGCCGTATTCCGGCCAGCGGGCCTGCGTGCGCGCCAGGGGCATCTGTTCCACGTCGCCGGGTTCCAGGCACAGGCGCGAGGCCATTTCCCTGTCCCAATCCGCGTGCACGCGCAGGGGCGGCGCGGGCAGGTCCAGCGTGCCGGTCAGCACGGTGCTGCTGACGCTGCGGCTGCGCATGGCGTCGCCGCTCCAGTAGTAGGAGGCGAGACGGTTGGCATGACGCGATGGCGGATCGTGGCTCATCGGGGGAGTGGCGGTTCCAGGCACGGCGGTGCCGAGCTGGAGCCGCGGGGGAATGCGGTGGTGGAAAGCCGATATGTTAAAGCCGTGGGCTTGAAGCAGTGGCTTTGACGCAGCGGGCCTGACGCCGCAGGCTTGAAGCAGCGGCCCTGAAGCGGCCGCCTTGCAGCGGCGGCCCTGAAGCAACGACCTTGAAGCCGCAGGACCGGCGCCCAGCCCCGCGGCTACACGGCGTCTCAATCCCCCAGCAGCGCGGCCAGCCGCTCCACTTCAACCGCCTGCCGGTAGGCACGCTTCAGGTAGAGCTGGGCGTCGTGCTCCCACGAGAAGCCGATGCCGCCATGGACCTGGATGCCCAGCTTCACGGCGCGGCGCGCCGCGCCCGCGGACAGGCGGGCGGCCAGGGATGCCAGTTCCGGATCGGCCGGGGCGCGAGCCTGCAGCAGCGCCTCCACGGCGTAGCGGCTGTTGTCCAGGCCCGTCCAGGCGTCGACCAGGGCGTGCTTGACCGCCTGGAATTGCCCGATGGGCCGGCCGAACTGTTCGCGCTCCTTGGCGTAGGCGATGGCCAGGTCCAGGGAGGCGCCCGCCGCGCCGATGAGCTGCGCCAGCTGGAAGGCCAGATGGTTCTGCAGCGCAGGCAAGACCATTGCCGCCGGCAGCGCGGCCTGCGCGACGGCCGGCCCGCGCAGGCAGGCCAGCGCCACGGTGGGGTCCAGGCCTTGCACGGATTCCAACATCGCCGGGTCGTGGCGGGCCAGCAGCCAGCCCTCGCCCTGCCTGCTCAGGCGCAGGTACTGGGCCGAGGGGCCGTAGTCGTCTATCCAGCCCTGTTCGTCGCCAGCGCGGTCGCAACGGATGCTGGCCGGATGCTCGGCCTGGAAGGCTTCCGATCCCGCTTCCAGCCAGCCGCCGTCGGCCAGCTCCTTCCACAGCGCACGTTGGGCTTCGTCATGGGCCGGCAGGGCGAGGCGCGCGTAGGCGGCGGGATGCTGCTGCTCCAGCAGCCGGCCAAAGGTCGAGGACAGCAATGTCCTGATTTCGCTATGCATGTTGTCCCCTGTCCTTGGGCAGGCCGAGCAGGCGTTCGCCCACGATGTTGCGTTGGATTTCCGAGGTGCCGGCCACGATGGTTTCGGCGCGCGACCACAGGAATTCGCGCATTACGCTGGCGGCGCCGGCATGCGGTGCGGCGGCCTGCGGGCCAATGATGGCGGCTTCGCCCAGCAACTCCACGCGGTGTTCCCAGATCCGCTGGCGGGTTTCGCTCCACAGCAGCTTGAGCATGGCGCCATCGATGCCTGGCGTGTTGCCTTCGGCCACCTGGCGCAGCACGCGGTCCACGCGCCAGCGGATGACCTGGCACAGATCCGAAAGCTCGCGCACGCGCCGCGCTTGCACGGCGCGTTCGTCCTCGGCCAGCGCGGCCTGCGTCAGCGCCTGGGTCAGTTGGCGCAACTCGTCTTCCAGCTGGACCACGCGCGGCATGAAGTAGATGCCGCGCTCGTATTCGGCGGCGGCCATGGCGATGCGCCAGCCTTCGCCGGGTTCGCCCAGGATGCGGCCCTCCGGCACCGGCGTGGCGTCGAATAGCACCTCGTTGTAGTCGGCCTCGCCTGTCATCTGGCGTATGGGTTCGACCCGCAAGCCTTCTGCCTGCATGTCGATGAGCATGAAGCTCAGGCCGCGGTGGGCCTGGCTGTCGGGATCGGTGCGCACCAGCGCGAAGCACCACTTGGCCAGATGCGCCTGGGTGGTCCAGATCTTGCGGCCGCTGACGCGCCAGCCCGGGCCTTCGGGTTTGGCGCGGGTGCGCACTGACGACAGGTCCGAGCCGGTCTGGGGTTCGGAATAGCCCTGGCACCAGATTTCGCTGCCGTCGCGGATGCCGGGCAGGAATTGCACCTTCTGCGCAGGCGTGCCGAAGCGCAGCAGGGTGGGCGCGAGGATCGCGTGGGCGATGCTGTTGATGGGCTGCGGCGCGTGCAGGTGCGCGCACAGTTCATGGAAGGCGATGAGCGTGGCGGTGCTGAGTTCGCGGCCGCCGTACTCGCGCGGCCAGGTGAGCGCGATCAGGTCGGCCTCGCACAGCATGCGGTTCCAGGCCTGGCGGCATTCCTGCGTGTGCGAGGCGGTGACCGGATGCTGCTGGCGCAGCTCTGCCAGCGCGGCGCGCAGCCAGGCCTCGGCGTCTTCGAGAAAATGTTCGGTGCGTATCATGGCTGAAGGGAATCAGGGGTTGGGATGCAGCACGCGCGGCGCGCCCTCGATGCGCACGGGCGCATCGATCCAGCGGTCCAGCCCGGCAGGCGGCAGGCCGTCGACCAGGGCCAGCGGCACGAAGGCGCCGTCGCGCAGGTCGAAGATGCCGATGTCGGCATAGACGCGCCCGACCACGCCCGCGCCGGTCAGGGGCAGCGTGCAGCGGCTGCGCAGGCGCGGCGCGCCGTCGCGGGTCAGCGCTTCCATCATGACCCAGACGTTGCGCGCGCCCACGGCCAGGTCCATGGCGCCGCCCACCGAGGGCATGGGATCGTCCGCGCCCAGCGACCAGTTCGCCAGGTCGCCGTGGCAGGAGACTTCGAAGGCGCCCAGCACGGTGATGTCGATGTGGCCGCCGCGCATGATGGAGAAGGAATAGACGTGGTCGAAGATGGCGGCCCCTTCGGTCAGGGCGATCGACTGCTTGCTGGCGTTGATGAGGTCGCCGTCGGCGGCCTCGTTGCTTTCAAGCAGGCGCATGCCGAGGATGCCGTTCTCGCTGTGCAGCTGTACGCCGCGCGCGGGGTCGAGACGGTCGGTGACCATGGTGGGCATGCCTATGCCCAGGTTGACCACGGCGCCGGCCGGCAGGTCGCCGGCCACCAGCGCGGCCAGTTGCTCGCGTGACAGTCGTTTCATTGCGGGTTCCCCAACAGGCGGTGGACGAACAGGCTGGGCGTGACGATGGCATCGGGATCCAGCGCGCCGCAGGGCACGATCTCGTCGACCTCGACGATGGTGCTGCGCGCGGCCATGCACATGACCGGGCCGAAGTTGCGCTGGGCGCGGCGGTAGACCAGGTTGCCCAGCGGATCGGCCCGATGCGCGCGGACGAAGGCGAAGTCGGCGCGCAGCGGTTCCTCCAGCACGTAGCCGCGGCCGCCGAACACGCGGGTCTCGCGGCCTTCGGCCAGCGGCGTGCCGTAGCCAGTGGGCGAGTAGAACGGTCCCATGCCTGCGCCGCCGGCGCGGATGCGCTCGACCAGGGTGCCCTGGGGCATCACCTCCACCGCCAGGCTGCCCGCCTGCACTCGTTCGCGGATCACGTCATTGCCCGGCATGCGCGGGTAGGAGCAGACGATGCGGCTGACGCGGCCCGTGGCCACCAGCGCGAGGAAGCTGGCCTCGCCCGCGCCGGCATTGTTGTTGATCAGGGTCAGGTCGCCCACGCCCGGCTTGGCCAGCAGGCCCGCCAGCAGGCGCGCGGGGATGCCCGAGCCGCCGAAGCCGCCCACGAAGATCACCGCGCCGGATTGCACGTCGCGCAGGGCGTCTTCCACGCTTGCGCAAGTCTTGTCTTTCATTGTTCCTCCTTGGTCCAGGCCGCGCGGCCCTGGGCGCACAGGGCGCCGGCCTGATGGCAGGCCAGGGCCACGCCTTGCGGCTGCCGCCATAGCGACACCGCCACGTCCAGGCCGGGATAGACCGGCGCCATGAAGCGCAGGTCCAGTTCGCCCAGGCGCAGGCCGGGCGTCTGCCGCAGCGCGGCTTCCAGCGCGCGGTTGACCATGCCCAGCAAGGCCGCGCCATGCAGGATGGGGCGCGCGTAACCCGCGCGCCGGGCGCTGGCCGGGTCCACGTGCAGCGGATTGCGATCGGCGTTCAGACGGTACAGCGCGGCCTGGTTGCGGCTGGTGGGCAGCACGATGACGCTGTCCGGCGGCGCGGCGGGGGGCGCGGGGATGGGCGCGGCCAGCGCGTCGCTCAGCGCGGCGTCGCCGCCCGAATAACCACCGTCTCCGCGGCAGATGTTCAGTTGTTCGATGACGGCGATTTCCCGTCCGGTGGCCGCGTCGCTCAGCGTGCGCCGCGTCACGACGAAGGCGCCGGGGCTCTTGTCGGCGATGCGCGCGACTTCCATCTGGCACACGACTTCGCCGCGCGTTGGCAGGCTGCCGGGGAAGCGCATGCGTTGCTCGCCGTGCACCACCTGGCTCCAGTCCAGCCCGTGGCGCGGGTCGCGCATCCAGAAGCCGGGGTAGGCCAGCACGCAGGCCATGGCCGGCAGGGCGCGCAGGTCCTGTTCGTAGAGGTAGCGGGTTTCGTCGCCCACGGCCTCGTCCTCGGCCAGGCCCGCGCCCACGCCCAGGGCGTAGAGGATGCAGTCATCCTCGCCATAGGCCTGGCGCTCGGGCGCGAAGATGTGGGACTTCAGGCTGCGGTAGTCCAGCGCCATGGCCGCCTCAGACCGGATCCCAGGCGAATACCTGGGCCGAAGTGTCCAGCGGCATGAAGGAGGCGCGCAGCGCAGCCATGCCGTGGTCGGCGATGCTCTCCGTGGTCCAGCCGTCCGAACGGTGCACCGAGCGCACGGGGCGCGACTGGCTCATCAGGAAGATCTCGTTCAGGCGGATGGCGAACACCTGGCCCGACACGTCGGCGGAAGCGTCGGAGGCCAGGTAGCAGATCAGCGGCGCAATGGTTTCGGGGCCCATGCGGCGGATCTTCTCGACGTGGCGCGCCTGTTCCTCGGTCTTGGCGGGTATGGTCTCCGTCATGCGGCTCCAGGCCAGCGGGGCGATGCAGTTCGAGCGCACGTTGAAGGCGGCCATGTCCAGCGCCATGGCCTTGGACAGGCCGACGATGCCGAGCTTGGCCGCGCAATAGTTGGCCTGGCCGCGGTTGCCGATGACCGCCGAGTTCGAGGTCATGTTGACCAGGCTGCCGCCGCCCTGTTCGCGGAAGTGCCGCGCGGCGGCGTGGCTCAAGTTGAAGCAGCCGTACAGATGCACCTTGACCACGGCGTCGAAGTCCTCGGGCGTGAGCTTGTGGAACATCTTGTCGCGCACGATGCCGGCGTTGTTCACCACGGCGTCGACGCGGCCGTAGGTGTCGGCGGCGGCTTCGATGATGCGCTGCGCGCTGGCGTACTCGGCCACCGAGTCGCCGTTGGCGATGGCCTCGCCGCCCGCGGCGCGGATTTCCTCCACGACCTGGGCGGCCGTGCTTTGCGAGGCGCTGGTGCCGTCCAGCGATACGTTCAGGTCATTGACCACCACGCGGGCGCCCTGCGCCGCCAGGGCCATTGCCGCGGCGCGGCCGATGCCGTTGGCCGCGCCGGTGACGACCACCACTTTTCCTTCCAGCATGTCGAATCTCCTTCAGTCCATCCAATTGGTTAGCACGGTGGTGGCCTGGGCGCTCAGCCCCCCGCCGTTGCCGTGCACGAGCGCGGTGCGCGCCTGTTTCACTTGACGTTCGCCGCAGTCACCGCGCAGCTGGCGCACGGCTTCCACCAGGCCGAACATGCTGTACATGCCGGGATGCACGCAGGACAGTCCGCCGCCGTTGGTGTTCACCGGCAGTTCGCCGCCGGGGGCGATGCGCCCGCCCGACACGAAGGCGCCGCCTTCGCCCTTGGCGCAGAACCCCATGTCTTCCAGGAACAGGATGGGATTGATGGTGAAGGCGTCGTAGAGCTGCACCAGGTCGATGTCGGCCAGGGCCACGCCGGCCCGTTCGCGCGCCAGGTCGGCGCTTTGTCCGGCCACGGTGCGGGTCAGGTCCGCCATGCAGGCGATCTGGCGGTGCGAGTGCGCCATGGCCGTGCCCTGCACGTAGACGGGGCAGTCCGTTTCGGCGCGCGCGGCGGCCGTCACCACGATGGCGCCCGCGCCGTCCGTCACCAGGCAGCAGTCGCGCGCGGTCAGCGGCGAGGAAATCACGCGCGCGGCCAGCACTTCGGCGATGGACAGCGGCTCGCGCTTGTAGGCTTCCGGATTCAGCCTCGCCCAGGCGCGCGCGGCCACCGCGACCTCGGCCAGCTGTTCTCGGGTGGTGCCGTATTCATGCATGTGGCGGCGCGTCGCCAGGGCGTAGCTGGTGGGCGGGTTGAAGGGCTGGAACGGCTCCTCGTAGGGAAACGGATCCAGTCGGGCGCGCGCGCCGGAAGTGGCCGACACGCCATTGCCGCCGCGCGGCGCCGCGCCGTAGGCGATGACGACGTTGCGGCACAGCCCGGCCTGAATGGCCGCCGCGGCGGTCAGCAGATGGCCGACGAAGGACGCGCCGCCGATCTGGGTACTGTCCATGAAGCGCGGAAACAGGCCCAGGTATTCAGACAGCTTGTTCAGCCACATCGACGAGGACAGGCTGGCGCTCATCAGGCCGTCGATGTCCTCCATGCGCAAGCCTGCGTCGCGCACCGCGGCATGCATCGCCAGCGAGGTGAGTTCCAGGTCGTTCAGGCCGCCCGCGTCGCCGATGCCCGCCGTGGCGCAGCCGGTAATGGCGATGGCGCCGCGCAGGTTCTTGTTCCAGTCCGTCATGACGCCTCCGGTCCGAACACCACGCGGGCGCGCTGCGGATCGGGCCGGGCCGTCAGCCGCATGCCGATGCGCAGCTCGCCTTCGTCCAGCAGCGTGGACATCATGCGGAAGCCTTCGTCCATGTCGGCCAGGATGACGTTGCGGGCGGGCGCCTGCGGCGTGGCCGGAATTTCCGAATAGGAATAGAGCGTGGCGCCCGCGCGCATGGGCCGCCAGGCATAGTCCTGCGAACGGCAGTGGGTGCAGTGCGTGCGCGGGAAGAAGAACGAGAGCCCGCAGCTGCGGCACACCTGGACTTCCAGCCGCCCCGCGCGCAGCGCCTCGGAGAAATACGCTTCCGGCGACGGCGAGCCGATGCGGACCTCACTCATCCTTGACCCCGGCCTGGGAGATGACGGCCTGCCACTTGTCCATCTCGTCGCTGACGAATTTGGTGTATTGGGCCAGGTCCATGTCGCCGGGTTCGGAGCCGGTGGAGCGGATGTACTCCTGCGTGGCAGGCTGCATCACCGATTTGCGTATTTCGCTGTTCAGGGTCTGCTCGATGTCGGCGGGCGTGCCGGCGGGGGCATAGACGCCCACCCAGGTGCTGAGGTCGAAGCCCTTGTAGCCGAGTTCGTTGAGCGTGGGCACGTCGGGGTAGCGCGGCTGGCGTTGCGCGGACGCGATGGCCAGGGGCACGATCTTGCCGGACTGCAGATAGGCGTTGGCGGTGACGGATTCGGCCATGCCGAAGGGCACCTGTCCAGATACCAGGTCGGTCATGGCCGGGCCCGCGCCGCGGTAGGACACGTGCATCAGCGGCAGGCCGCTCTGCTCGCGCAGCAGCTCGCCGACGATGTGGGGCGCGCCGCCGGCGCCGGCCGTGCCGTAGGGCACCGAGATCTGCTTCTGCGCGTAGGCCTTGAATTCGGCGAAGGTCTTGATGCCTTGGTTGGCGTTGACCAGCAGGAAGTTGGGGCTGACGGCCAGCAGCGCCACGGGAGCGAAGTCCTTGCGGGCGTTGTAGGGCAGCTTCTTCATGGCCGGGTTGATGACGTGGCTGGTCGCGCCCACCAGGATGGTGTAGCCGTCCGCCTTCTGCCGCGACACGTACTCGGTGGCGATCTGGCCGGTGGCACCGGGCCGGTTCTCGACCACGAAGGGCTTGCCCAGGCGGGTCTGCAGATCGGCGGCGATGCGCCGCGTCAGGATGTCGGTCATGCCGCCCGGGGCGTAGGCCACCACCAGGGTGACGGGCTTGGCCGGATAGGTATCGGCGGCGGCGATGGCGGGAAGGACGGCGAACAGCGTCAGCAGCTGCTTCAGGCCAGGCTTGAGTTTCATGTCGGGGGTCTCCTCGTCCGGCGGGCTTGTCAGCCCTGCTTGGTTATGGCGTCGAGGTGACCATCCAGATGGCGCGTGGTTGGCGGGCTGCCTGGAAAGCGGGCCTCGACGCGCTAATGATGGGAGCGGCCCATCATGCAAACAATTGATTAATTGTCATGAAGGCATTCAAGAAAGAGATGAATGACCGGCAGGCGCCGGTTGCCCCTGTTTGTCCAGATGCGCTTCGAAGGCCGCGAGAAAGGCGCTCGCGGCGCGCGACAGCCGGTAGTCGGCGCGGCGCAGGATGGACAGTTCGTGCAGGCTCTGCGGCCGGTCGGCGATGCACAAGGCCTTCAGGCCCATTTCCTGGCAGACGGCGCGCACGTAGCCCGGCATGACCGTGATGCCCATGCCACCGCGGACCATGGCGAAGGCGGTGGTCAGGCTGCCGGTCTGCGCCACGCTGCGCACCACCAGTCCCTTGTCGCGCAGGATCTGGTCCATCTTGCGGCGCACGGTGTAGGCGCCGCGCAGCAGGATGTGGGGATAGCGCGCCAGTTCCCGCCAACGCGCCTGCTCGCCTTGCGCCAAGGGGTGGTCGGCCGGCACCACCGCGTACATCGGTCCGCGGTAGACGACCCGGCAATCCAGCCTGGGGTCCTGGCTCTCCATCGCCACCAGGCCCAGGTCGGCCTTGCCGTGCAGCACGCGCTCGGTGGCCTCGTCGCCGGTGAGCTCGTGCAGGTCGAAGACGATGTTGGGATGGCGCGCATGGAATTGCGTCACCACCGGCGCGATCAGGGTGTGCATCATGATGGGCGAGGCGGCGATGGCGACCTCGCCGCGCTCCAGACCGGCCAGGCTGCTCAGGCTGCGTTCGGCCGCGCGCAGCGAGCCGAAGGTTTCCTGCGCGTAGGCATAGAGCTCGGCCGCGCCCTCCAGCAGCTCGACCCCGCGGGCGGAGCGTTCGAACAGCGCCATGCCTATGGCCTTCTCCAGTTCCGAGCAGAGCTTGCTGACGGTGGACTGGGTCAGGTTGAGCGCCTCGGCGGCGCGGGTGAAGTTCTTCAGCTCGTAGACGGCGCAGAAGGCCCGAAGCTGGCGCAGCGTGATACCCATGGTGCGACTCCCGCAAGAGGCGGCTATCGTACCCAAGCCGCCCGGGCTTTTGTATTTATTCCATTCCAGACTTATTTCATGAAAATTACTCGTTTGTTGTGATGAAACCTCGCCCTTAGCATCGGTGGCATAACCCTAGCTGGAGTTTCCATGACTGCGCCCATTCCCGCCTTCGCCCATGCCCTCGTGACCCGCGACGAGCGCGGCGTCTATACCCTGCAGATCCACGACGCCAAGAGCCTGAACATCCTGGCTTCGGCGGTTACCCTGAGCCTGACCGAGGCCGCCCGCTGGATCGCGGCGCAGGACGATGCCCGTGCGGTCGTCATCCGCGGCACGGGCGAGCGTGCCTTCGTGGGCGGCGCCAACATCTATGAAATGGCCGAGCTCGATCCGCAAGGCGCGCGCGAGTTCATCACGCGGCTGCGCGACCTGTGCGACGCCGTGGCCGCGATTCCCGTGCCCACCATCGCCCGCATTCCGGGCTTCTGCCTGGGCGCCGGCATGGAGCTGGCCGCGGCCTGCGACATCCGCCTGGGCTCGGCGGACGCGGTCTTCGGCATGCCCGAAGTGCGCGTGGGCATTCCGTCGGTGATCCATGCCGTGCTGCTGCCGGCGATCATCGGCCCCGGCCCCACCAACTGGCTGCTGCTGACCGGCGAGACCGTGGACGCGGCCCAGGCCCATCAATGGGGCTTCCTGGAGTTCGTCAGCGAGACCGGCGCGCTGGACGCCCTGGTCGAACGCACCGTGGCGCCCATCGCCGAAAGCGGCCCGATCGCCGTGCGCTCGCAGAAGGCCCTGCTGCGCTACTGGAGCGAGTCCAGCGTCGAAGCCGGCCTGGACCGCAGCGTGGCGGCGTTCGGGGAGGCCTTCACCACCGACGAGCCGCGCCGCTACATGGCGCCCTTCGTCAACCGCAAGAAGCACCAGGAGGCCAAGTAATGGCCGGCCCGCTCGCGGGCGTGCGCGTCATCGACATGACCTCGGTGGCCATGGGGCCGTACGGCACCCAGATCCTGGCCGACATGGGCGCGGAGGTGATCAAGGTCGAGTCGCCCGAAGGCGACGTGTTCCGCACCTCGGCCCCGGCCGCGAGCCCGGGCATGGGGCCGGCCTACCTGAACCTCAATCGCAACAAGTACAGCGTGACGCTGGACGCCAAGACGCCGGCCGACCGCGACAGCCTGCTGCGCCTGATCGACGGCGCGGACGTGTTCGTGTCCAACGTGCGTCCGGCCGCCCTGGCGCGGCTGGGCCTGGACGCGGACACGCTGCGCGCGCGCAACCCGCGCCTGATCCATTGCTCGGCCGTGGGCTTCGGCCAGGACGGGCCCTACGCGGCGCGTCCGGCCTTCGACGACATCATCCAGGCCATGAGCGGACTGGCCGACCTGCAGGGACGCAACAGCGGCGCGCCGGCCTATGTGAACACCATTCTTGCCGACAAGGTGGCGGGGCTGACGCTGGCCTACGCCATTCCCATGGCCCTGTACGAGCGCGAACGCTCGGGGCAGGGACAGGCGGTGGAAGTCCCCATGTTCGAGACCCTGGTGTCCTTCACGCTGATCGAGCACATGAGCGGCCACAGCTTCGTGCCGCCCAAGGGACCCATGGGCTACAGCCGCGTGCTGTCGCCGCAGCGGCGTCCCTATCGCACGCGCGACGGCTACCTGGCCCTGCTGCCGTATACCGACGCGCAGTGGCGACGTTTCTTCGCCCTGGCCGAACGCGCCGATCTGGCGGCGGATCCGCGCTACGTCGACGCGAGCTCGCGCGCGCGGCATTTCGATGAGCTCTACCAGGACCTGGCGGACATCGTCGCGCTGCGCGGCACCGAGGAATGGCTGGCGCTGCTGGCGGACGCCGACATCCCGCATTCGCGCGTGAACACGCCCGAGGCCCTGTTCGACGATCCGCACCTTCAGGCCACCGGCTTTTTCCAGCGCGTGGAACACCCGACCGAGGGACCGCTGATGGCGGCCGGCATTCCGGTGCGTTTCTCGCGCACGCCGGGCGAGATCCGGCGCCAGGCGCCGCGCCAGGACGCCGATCGCGATATGCTCGAGCCTGCGCGCTGAGGCCGGCATGGCCGGCGGCGCCTGGCGGCGACTTCGACCATGAACATCACTCTCAAGCAACTGCGCGTGTTTTGCGCGCTTTACGAACTGCGCAGTTTCACGGCCGCCGCCCGCGCGGCCTTCGTGACCCAATCGGCCGTCAGCAAGCTTTGCGCCGAACTGGAGGCCGAAGTCGGCCAACCCTTGTTCGAGCGCTCCACCCGCAGCGTCACGCCTTGCGATGGCGCCGCCGATTTCTATGCCTACGCCCAGGAGATCCTGGGCACCGTGCGCGCCGCCGAGCGCAGCATGTCGGGCCTGCGCACGCTGGAGCGCGGCACCGTGGGCGTGGCCACTTCGCCCTTGATGATGGTAGGCCTGCTGGGCGATGTGGTGGCGGACTATCACCGCGCCCATCCCAGCGTGAAGCTGGACCTGTTCGAACTCTCCACCGACGACACCATCGAACACGTGCGCAACGGCCGCGCCGACTTCGGTATCGTCTCGGTCGAAACGCCCTCGGAAGAACTGGCCACACGCGTCATCTACCGCGACACCATGTACGCGGTGTGCGCGCCGCGCCACGCCCTGACGCGCAAGCGCTCGGTGTCCTGGGCCGACGTGGCCGCGCACGACCACGTCATGCTGCGCAACGTCTACAGCGTGCGGCGCAGCCTGGACCGCGTGGCGGCCGACCTGAACCTGGAATTCCGCTACCGCATCGAGGCCGGCATGCTGACCTCGGCGCTGAAGCTGGTGGGCGCCGGGCTAGGCATCACCGTGGTCCCGGGCTATGCCTGCGACCTGGCGCGCCAGCTGGGCCTGCGCATATTGGCCATCGACGGCGCGCGCAAGCACGGGCATGAGCTCTGGCTGATCCAGCGCCGCAATGCGCGGCTGTCGCTGGCGGCCTCGGCTTTCCTGCAGGCCACCGAGGACTATCTGCGCCAGCGCCAGGCCGACGGCAATTAAATCTGATCTGGAATAAGTCTATGAAAATTAGTCCCTTGTTGGGATAAGCGGGTCGCACGCATCATACGGTCAGAGTTGAAGAGGCCGACCCGCGGCCCCTGACAGGAGACAAGCATGACTCGACCGTTCGGCGCCCGGCGCCGCCTGCTGGCCGCAGGCAGCCTCACCGTCCTGACCGCCCTTGCTGGCGCGCTGCCCGCCGCCGCGCAGGCCCAGCCGGCCTACCCCGACAAGCCCATCACCATCGTCGTGCCGTTCTCGCCCGGCAGCGCCACCGACACCAGCGCGCGCATCATCGCGGAAAAGCTCGGCCCGCGCCTGAACGTGCCCGTCGTGATCGAGAACAAGCCCGGCGCGTCCGGCACCATCGGTTCCTCGTTCGTGGCGCGCGCCCAGCCCGACGGCTACACGCTGATCCTCACCAGCAGCTCGACCCATTCGGCGACCCCGGCGCTGTTCCGCAAGCTGCCGTTCGACCCCACCGGCGACTTCATCCACGTCATTCGCATCGCCACCATTCCGATGATGCTGGTGGTGCGCGAGGACGCGCCCTACAAGACGCTGCAGGAACTGGTCAAGGCCACGCAGGCCAAGCCCCTGAACTACGCCTACGGTTCGCCCACCAGCCAGATCGCCGGCGCCACCTTCAATACCGTGGCCGGCGCTGCCGCCAACGGCGTGCCCTACAAGAGCCAGCCGCCGGCCGTGACCGACCTGCTGGGCGGACATGTGGATTATCTGTTCGCCGACCTGTCCGTCGTGACCTCCTTCATGCAGAGCGGCAAGTTGCGCGGCCTGGCCTACACGGGCCACGAGCGCGCCAAGGAATTCCCGGCCGTGCCGACGCTGGCGGAGCTGGGCTACAAGAACTTCGACCTGGTGGTGTGGGTCGGCGTGGCCGTGCCGGCCAAGACGCCCGACGCCATTGCGCAGAAGCTGAACCAGGAAGTCGCCGCCATCCTGCGCGAACCCGACGTGCTGCAGCGCTTCGAGTCCCTGGGCATGCAGGTCTCGCCCAATACGCTGGCCGAACACCAGGCCTTCGCGCAATCGCAGCGCCAGGTCTGGACCCAGCGCGCGGTCGATGCCAAGATCGAACCGCAATAAGCAGCGGGAACCGAAGAGGGCGCCGATGGGCGCCCTTTTTGCATGGGGCGGGGTGACCGCTGCCTGGCCGCGCGGCGTGCCGGCCGCGGGCAAAACGAATAAAGTGCCAGACAGCGCCCGCGCGGATGCCGCGGGCAATCATCGAAAAATGGAGACGGTATGGATACGGTAGGCAAGGCGGGCGCCAGCGTGCGCGAACAGGTCAGCGCAACGGAATGGGAGGTCCGCAAGGACCTGGCGGCGCTGTACCGGCTGGTGGCGCTGTTCGGCTGGGACGACCTGATCTTCACGCACATCACGGCCAAGGTGCCCGGGACGGAGCACTTCCTGATCAATCCCTACGGCATGATGTTCGACGAAATCACGGCCTCCAGCCTGGTCAAGATCGATCTGGACGGACGCAAGGTCATGGAGTCGGAATACGACATCAATCCGGCCGGCTTCACCATCCACAGCTGTATCCATGCCGCGCGCAAGGACGCCATGTGCGTGCTGCACACGCATTCCATCAACGGGGTGGCGGTGTCGGCGCAAAAGGCCGGGCTGCTGCCGCTGTCGCAGTTCGCGTTCATCGTGCTGCGTTCGCTCAGCTATCACGACTACGAAGGCCTGGCGCTCAATCCCGAGGAACAGCCGCGCCTGGTGCGGGACCTGGGCAGCAATACCTATCTGATCCTGCGCAACCACGGCCTTTTGACCGTGGGGCAGAGCATGGCCGAAGCCTTCCAGGCCATGCACAGGCTGGAGGCCGCCTGCATGGCGCAGGTGCGGGCCCAGGCCGGCGGCGGCGAGCTGACCTACATCCCAGAGGAAATCCTCAAGAACGCGACGGTGGAGTCGCAGGCCGATCGCGCGCACAAGGCCAAGCTGGCCTGGCCGGGACTGCTGCGCCGCCTGGACCGCCGCAACCCCGGCTACGCGGAGTAGCCGGGCGCGGGCCCCGCGCGACGCGGGGCCCGTCAAACGGGATCAGTACTTGCCCATGTAGTCGCGCTTGCCGATTTCCACGCCGTTGTGGCGCAGGATGTCGTAGGCCGTGGTCACATGGAAGAAGAACTGCGGCAGGCCATAGTGCAGCAGGTAGGCGCTGCCGCTCAGCTTCTTTTCCTTCGGCGTGCCCGGACGCAGCACGATTTCGCGCGCTTCGGCTTGCGCGAACTGTTCTGGGCCGAACGAGCCGACGTGTTCCAGGGTCTTGGCGATCAGCGCCTGCAGGCCCGCGAAGCTGGCTTCGCTATCCGGCCACGACGGCACTTCCGCGCCAGCCAGGCGCGAGGCGATGCCTTTGGCGAAGTCCGAGGCGATCTGCACCTGGCGCACCAGCGGAAACATGTCGGGGAACAGGCGGGCGCCCAGATAGGCTTCCGGATCGATGTTCTTTTCCGTGGCGTGGGCTTCCGCCTTCTTCAGCACGTCGGACAGCGCCGACAGCATTTGCGTCAGGACGGGGACGGAGGCGCTATGCATAAAACTGCTCATGTCGAATCTCGCTTGATGGTTGCAGCCGGCGCGGGAGGCGCCGGACGGGCCTGGGAAGACTACCAGCAGTCTGCTTGCGGCGTTCGCTTCGGCGGTGAGGATTACATCATCACGACATCATGATGTTATGATGTCCATATGCAAAACGAATCCGACTATGCCCCTCTATACGCACGGGTGGAAACGGCGCTGGCCGCGGAAATCACCGCCGGCAGCCTGTCTCCCGGCAGTCAGCTGCCCACGGAAGACCAGCTGATCCAGCGTTTCGCCGTCAGCCGCACCACCGTGCGCAAGGCGGTGGAAAACCTGGTGGCGCGCGGGCTGGTGGAAATCCGGCGCGGCAAGGGCACCTTCGTCACGGAACCCAAGCTGACCCAGGCGCTGACCGGCCTGAGCGGATTCGTCGAGGACATGGAGGCGCTGGGCCGCCGCGCCACGGCCAGGCTGCTGGACAAGCGGCCGGTGCCGGCCACCGAGGACGTTGCGCGCCAGCTGGGCGTGGCGCGCGGCGCCATGGTCTATCGCATCGAACGCGTGCGCCTGGCGGACGGCGTGGCGCTGTCCTTCGATGAAACCTATCTGCCGTTGGACATAGGTGAAAAGGTCGCCAGCAACGACCTGGAAGCCGAGCCCATCTTTGACCTGCTGGAGCTGCGCTACGACCTGCCGCTGATCGAAGCCGAATACCAGCTGGAAGCCGTGACCGCGGACGAGCGCGTCGCGCTGGCGCTGGGCATCGCGGCGGGCAGCCCGATCTTCCTCATCGAGCGCACCTCGTACACCGAGGGCCAGCGGCCCGTCGATTACGAAAAGCTCTATTACCGCGGCGACCTGATCCGCTTCTCCACCCGCCTGTCCCGCCTGCCACGCAAGCGGGCCTGAGCTGGCGCATGGAGACCTCCACGATCCTCTGGCTGTTTGCCGCCGCCTTCGGCGCCAGCGCGCTGGGCGGCGTGCTTGGCATGGCCAGCGGCATCTTCATCGTGCCCATCCTGACGCTGCTGTTCGGCGTGGACATCCACGTGGCCATCGGCGCCAGCATCATCTCGGTGATCGCCTGTTCCTGCGGCAGCGCGGCGCCATTCCTGAGAGGGCGGCTGACCAACGTGCGGCTGGCCATCGTGCTGGAAACCGCCACCACGCTGGGCGCGCTGACCGGCGTGTTCCTCATCGGCATCGTCTCCACGCAATTCCTCTATGGGCTGTTCGCCGTGATCCTGGCCGTGTCCGCGCAGCAGATGCTGGCGCGCCGCCGCGAGGCTGCCGCCATCGCGCCCGACGCGGCAAGCTGGGCCACGGCGCTGCGCCTGCACTCCAGCTTTCCCGACCGTGCGCGGGGCACGGAGGTGCACTACCAGGTGGACCGCGTGCCGTTGGGCCTGTCGCTGATGTATGGCGCCGGCCTGATCTCGGCGCTGCTAGGCATAGGCTCGGGCGTGCTCAAGATCCCCGCCATGGACGCCGCCCTGAAGCTGCCCATCAAGGTCTCGTCCGCCACCTCCAACTTCATGATCGGCGTGACCGCCGCCGCCAGCGCGGGCGCGTACTTCGTGCGCGGCGACATCGATATCGGCATCGCCGGGCCCGTGGCGCTGGGCTCGGTCGCGGGGGCGCTGCTTGGCGCCCGCATGCTGATGGGCCTGCCGGCGGACAAGCTGCGCGTTTTCTTCGTGATCGTGCTGGGCCTGCTGGCGGTGCAGATGCTGTTGAGCGCGCTGGGCGTGCAGGTTCCGGGAGGTCCGGCATGAGGCAGGCGGCGGACAAGCAGGCAGCGGACAGACAGGCGCGGCGCGACCGCCTTATCGCCGGGCTGTTGTGGCACGGCACCTGGCTCGCCTGCGCGCTCATCGCCGCAGGCATGGCATTCGACTTTTTCGCGCCGGGCAATGCCGTTTTGCGCGGACTCGAACTGGTCAAGGCTGGCGTGGCGCTCTTCATCCTGCTGCCGGTGGCGCGGGTGGCGCTGATGCTGGCCATGTTCCTGCGCGAACGCGACTACGCCTACACCGCCATCTCCGCCCTGGTGCTGCTCGTGATCGCGGCCGGCGTCGTCTCCGGGCTGCGGTGAGGCCGCCGGCTTTCCTATAATCGGGGCGCGATGCGATGGCGCGTCGGCGCATTCACTCCCAGGACTTTTTCATGCTTGCCATTACCAGCCAGGATGTCTACGTGCACACCAGCCAGGGCCGCCTCTTTGCGCGCCGTTGGGACCCCGCTGGGGAGGAGGTGGCGGGGGCGCCCATCGTGCTGTTCCACGACTCGCTGGGTTGCGTGGAGTTGTGGCGGGATTTTCCTGAGCAACTGGCGCAGGAAACCGGGCGCAGCGTCATCGCCTACGACCGTCTCGGCTTCGGCCGTTCCGATCCCAACACCGCCGTGTTCGAGCCCGGCTTCGTGGCGGAAGAGGCGCAGGGCGGATTCCGCAGCCTGCGGGAAGAGCTGGGCATCGGCCCCTTCGTGGGCTTTGGACACAGCGTGGGCGGCGGCATGGCGGTGTGCAGCGCCGGCGTCTACGCGGACGATTGCCAGGCGCTGATCACCGAGTCCGCGCAGATGTACGCCGAGGACCGCACGCTGCAAGGCATCCGCGCGGCCAAGCTAAACTTCGCCGAACCGGGCCAGCTGGACCGCTTGAAGAAGTATCACGGCGAGAAGGCCGCCTGGGTACTGGGCGCCTGGATCGACACCTGGCTGGCTCCTGAATTCGCTGATTGGAACCTGGACGAGCAATTGCGCCAGGTCCGCTGCCCGGTGCTTGCCCTGCATGGCGAGGAAGACGAATACGGCTCCCCGCTGCATCAGGACAAGATCGCGGCGCTGGCAGGCGGACGCGCCGTGCTGCTGGAAAACTGCGGCCATGTGCCGCATCGCGAGCAAAGCCGCATCGTGTTGGACGTGGTGGGCCAGTGGCTGAAGACGATAGGGTGACCGGTGGCGTGCATCCTGTCGCAGTCCGCGCTTAGAATCGGACTAGACTTTTCCGCGCCCAGCGCCTGTTTTTCGAGGTCCCGATCCGATGTCCGTCCGTCAGCCAGAATGCCAAGCCGTACACAATTCGACCAACCGTCACGCCATCTTCCTGGTCGCGACGCTCAATGAGGGCGCCGCCGCAGCGGAGACCGTGCGCGGCTGGTGCGCCGACGTCGCGGCGCTTACCCGTACTGTGGCGACCCGCTCTCCCGAACAGAATCTGTCCTGTGTCTGTGCCTTCGGTTCCAGCGCCTGGGACCGGCTGTTCGGCGCGCCGCGTCCCGCGTCGCTGCATCCCTTCCGCGAATTCGGTTCGGGCGAACGCCTGGCCATGGCCACGCCGGGCGACCTGCTGCTGCACATCCGCGCGGACTCGATGGACTATTGCTTCGAGCTGGCGACGCTGCTGCTGGGCGCGCTGGGCGACGCCGTGACCGTCGTCGATGAAGTCCATGGCTTCCGCTACTTCGACCGGCGCGCCATCATCGGTTTCGTCGACGGCACCGAGAATCCCGAGGGCCAGGAGGCGGTCGATTTCACCGTCATCGGCGACGAGGATGGGGGGTTCGCCGGCGGCAGCTACGTCCTGGTGCAGAAGTACCTGCACGACATGGCGGCCTGGAACGCACTGTCGGTAGAGGGCCAGGAAGGCGTCATCGGCCGCCACAAGTTTTCCAACGTGGAGCTCGATGATGACATCAAGCCCGCGTCGTCGCACAGCGCGCTCACCACCATCGAAGAGAACGGCCAGGAAGTGAAGATCTTGCGCGACAACATGCCGTTCGGACGCCCGGGCTCGGGCGAGTTCGGCACCTACTTCATCGGCTATGCGCGCTCGCCGCGTCCCATCGAGCTGATGCTGGAGAACATGTTCGTCGGGCGCCCGGCCGGCAACTATGACCGCCTGCTGGACTTCAGCCGGGCGGTAACCGGCGGCCTGTTCTTCGTGCCGTCGGCCGATCTGCTGGAGGAGCTGGCGGAGCGCGAGCCGGGCGCCAGCGCGCAGGCAGGCGAGCCGGCGGCGGCAGCGCCCGTGGCGGCAGGCAAGGCCAACTGACGCGGAGAGGCGGGGCCGCGCGCCAGCGCTAGCGGTCCTGCTCCAGCGTCGCCTTCATCCGTATCATGCTTTCCTGGCTGACCTTGATCACGCCAGTGGCGGGCTCCGCCGGTCACGATGAATAGCAGGTAGAACACGGGCTCGGGCACGTGGTTTTCCAGTTTCAGGTCCTGGAAAAGCGACTTGGAGTAAGGTGTCGCTTCCCATGTAAGCGACACCGCACGGAGCAGAAATTGAAATACCGCAAACTCGGCCGTACCGACCTGGATGTGAGCCTGATCGGATTGGGCACCATGACCTGGGGCGAGCAGAACACCGAGGCCGAGGCGCACCAGCAACTGGACTACGCGCTGGAGCGCGGCATCAACCTGGTCGACACCGCCGAGATGTACCCGGTGCCTCCCAAGCCCGAGACCCAGGGCCTGACCGAGACCTACATCGGCACCTGGCTGGCGCGCAGCAAGCGCCGCCAGGACATCGTGCTGGCCAGCAAGGCGGCAGGACCCGTGCGCGACGCCAAGCGTCCCGGCCACATCCGCGACGGCAAGACCTTCCTGGACCGCAAGAACCTGACGGCGGCCCTGGACGCCAGCCTGAAGCGCCTGCAGACGGACTACCTGGACCTGTACCAGTTGCACTGGCCCGACCGCACCACCGCCACCTTCGGCAAGCTGACCTATCCCTGGGTGCAGGATGAGCACACCGTGCCGATCGAGGAAACCCTGGAAGTGCTGCACGACTTCGTGCG
Organism: Achromobacter anxifer; assembly: GCF_903652925.1. GTDB lineage: Bacteria > Pseudomonadota > Gammaproteobacteria > Burkholderiales > Burkholderiaceae_B > Achromobacter > Achromobacter anxifer. The sequence continues at coordinate 1,088,715 of NZ_CAHLAR010000001.1, forward strand.
CGCGGGCAAGGTGCGCCACGTCGGCGTGTCGAACGAAACGCCCTGGGGCGTCGCGCAGTTCCTGCGGCATGCCGAGAACAAGGGCCTGCCGCGCATCGCGTCGATCCAGAACGCCTACAGCCTGCTGAACCGCGTCTACGAAAGCGGGCTGTCCGAGTTCTCGCACCACGAGGGCGTGGGCCTGCTGGCCTATTCGCCGCTGGCCATGGGCATGCTCTGCGGCAAGTACCTGGACGGCGCGCGCCCGGCCGGCGCGCGGCTGACGCTGTACACGCGCTTCACCCGCTACAGCAACGAGCAGGCCGAGGCTGCCACCCGCGCCTACGTCGAACTGGCGCGCCAGCACGGCATTTCGCCTACCCACCTGGCCCTGGCCTGGGTCAACCAGCGTCCCTTCGTGATCAGCAACCTGATCGGCGCCACCACGCTGGAACAGCTGAAGGAGAACATCGACAGCATCGATGTGACCCTGTCGGCCGAGGTGCTGGAAGCCATCGACAAGATCCACGCGCGCCAGCCGAATCCGGCGCCTTGATGCGCTGACCGCCGCGCCAGCGGTCTCCGAACCCATGTCGCTCCCGGGGGGCGGCATGGGTTTTTTCATGGGCGTAAAGTTGTCCGCAGGACCCGTGGATACATTTTTTTTCGTGGCCCTTGTCGATTTGGCCTGGCGCGGTTCGTCGTGTCGATGGAGCATGCAAGTTCCGACACCCAGAAAAGGAGACCGATATGAAATTCATGGTTCAAGTCAGGGCCACCGCCGATAGCGAGGCGGGGGTGTTGCCCACCAGCCAGCTGCTGGAGGACATGGGGCGGTACAACGAGGAGCTGATCAAGGCGGGAGTGATGCTGGCGGGCGATGGCCTGAAGCCTAGCTCCAAGGGCGCGCGGGTGCATTTTTCGGGCAGCAGCCGGCAGGTGATAGACGGCCCCTTCGCGGAGACCAAGGAGTTGATTGCCGGCTACTGGCTCTGGGAGTGCGCCTCCCTGGAAGAGGCGATCGAATGGGTCAAGCGCTGTCCCAATCCGATGCCGGGTCCGTCCGACATCGAAATTCGCCCGCTGTACGAGGCGTCCGACTTCGGCGAGGCCTACCCGGAGGAGATGCGCGCGCAGCACGAAAAGATGCGTGAGCAGATAAAGAAAACGTCCGGGGAGTGACCGTTGCTCCAGGGCGGGGCAGGAAACGTCTCAGTTAATAATATAATTGCGAATCAGTCGCATTCATTAAAATGACAGTTTCCTTCCCTCCCGCTCTGGAGATTTCAACGTGGTCCGTTCCGCTTCCGCCAGGAAGTGCCGCGCGCGCAAGCAAGCGCGGCAAGCCGTAGCGCCTTATGCCCTCGCCCTGACCCTGGGCATAGCCCATTCCGCGGGCGCCCATGCCCAGACCGCCGCGGCCCCGCCTTCCTCAGGCGCCAGCGATGGCCAGGGCGTCGCCCAGCTGCCCGCCGTCACCGTCAACGCGACGGCGGTGGACGATACGCTGGAGCACCTGTCGGCGCCCGTGAACAGCGGCGCGCTGGGCAACCGCAGCCAGCTGGAGACGCCGTTCTCCACGACCGTCGTCACCGCCGCGGACATCGAGGAGCGGCAGGTCAACAAGCTGGGCGACGTGTTCGCCCTGGATGCGTCCGTGACCGACAACAGCGCGTCGTACGGCGCCTGGGCCAGCTATCTCAGCGTGCGCGGCCTGCCGCTGGATTGGCAGAATTCCTACCGCATCGACGGCAAGCCTTTCATCAGCTATGTCACGACCCTGCCTTACGAGCACTTCGAGCAGATCGACCTGCTCAAGGGCGCGTCGGGCTTCATGTACGGCTTCGGCTCGCCGGGCGGCCTCATCAACTACGTCACCAAGAAGCCCACCGACGAGCCGGTGCGCAGCATCGAGCTGGGCTATGTGTCCAAGGGACTGCTGCGCGAGCACGTCGACCTGGGTGGACGGGTCGGCGACGGCAGGTTCGGGTATCGCCTGAACGCCACGCACGAAGAGGGCAACACCTACAACGGCGGTTCGCTGTACCGGGATTCGGTGTCGCTGGCGCTGGATGCGCGCCTGACCGACAAGCTGAGCTGGGACTTCCAGTCCATCTATCAGAACCGCAAGGCGATCGGCCAGGAGCCGACCATCTACGCCGGCCGGATGGCGGGCAGCGAGTTGCCGTCGCCCGTGCGCAATGACAATGGCCGGATGGTGGGCGAGGGTCCGTACGCGGACAACAAGTTCCGCTTCTATTCGACGGGACTGAAGTACCAGCTGTCGTCCGACTGGTCGGTGCGCACCGACTACAGCTACAGCTCCACGCGCACCCGCCGCAACGAATCCGTGCTGTTCCTGCAGAACCAGGCCGGCGACTACCAGGACTACCGTTCGGACTATGCCGAAGCCTATGCCTACAACCAGTGGCAGGCCATGCTCGAAGGCAAGTTCAACACCGGTCCCCTGAAGCACCAGGTGGTGGCCGGCGCTTCGTGGCAGAAGCAGAAGAACGACTACAGCGCCGACGGCGTCTATCAGCTGCAGGGCACGGGCAATCTGCGGTCGCAGAACACCAACACCTACTACAGCCAGGGTGGCCTGGACCTGTATCGCGCCGCCGAGATCACGCAGAAGGCGCTGTTCGCGAGCGACACGATAGACCTGACCGGCGGCTGGTCCGTGCTGGGCGGCCTGCGCTACACCGATTACGAGCAGGTCGGTTTCGACGCGACGGGCGCGCGCAATTCGCGCTACGACAAGAACGGGGTGCTGACGCCGACGGTGGCGCTGATGTACAACATCACGCCGCAGACCATGGCCTACGTCAGCTATATCGAATCGCTGGAGCCGGGCTCGACGGTGGGCAACACCTACGCCAACTACGGCGCCATGCTGAACCCGCTCAAGAGCAAGCAGTACGAGCTGGGCATCAAGACCGGCCAGGAAGATTGGGCCGCCACGGCGGCGCTGTTCCGCATCGAGAAGAAGGCGGAATACACCAACGCCGCCAACGAGCTGGTGCAGGACGGCAAGTCGATCTACCAAGGCCTGGAGCTGGGGGCGTCGACCCGCATCGCCACCAACTGGAACGTGGGCGGCAGCCTGATGTTCCTGGACACGGAATACAAGAAGGGCTCCGCCTACACCGGCAACCGCGTCGCGGGCGCGCCGAAGTTCACCGCCGCGGCCCAGGTCGCGTATTCGGTGCCGCAATTGCCGGGCCTGAAGCTGCGGGCCGACGTGAAGTACACCGGCAGCGCCATGCTGGGCGCGTCCAACGCGGTGCGGGTGCCGGACTACGCCATCGTCAACATCGGCGCCACCTACGACACGCGCATCTACGGCTACGAGACCACCTTCCGCGCGGGCATCAACAACCTGGCGGACAAGCGCTACTGGCTGTACCAGTCCGCGGACTACGTGAAGGCGGGCGATCCGCGCACCTATGCCTTGAGCGCAAGCCTCAAGTTCTAGGCGCCGCCACTTCCCACAGGCGGTCGGGCGCGAAATCCTGCTGCTCGCCCTTCTTGGCATAGCCCAGCGGGTTGGCCACGATGCGGCAACCGTCCTTCACATAGTCCTGCGGACAGTGGAGGTGGCCGTGCATCCAGACATCGGCCAGGGGCAGCAGGGCGTCCAGCGCGTTGCAGAAGCCGGCGGTGCCCGGGGTGACGCCGTAGCGCGGATCCGCGCTGGCCAGCGTGGGGGCGAAGTGGGTGACCGCCACTGTCGGGCCGTCGAAGGGCTCGCGCAGGGCGGCTGCCAGCCATTGCTGGCAGGCCAGCCCCTGCTCGCGCATCTGTTCGGCCATGAAGGGCGCGCCGTTGCGCCGCATCTCGGCTTTCTCCAGATAGAAGTCGGCGGCGCGGTAGGCCTTCTCGCGCTTTTTCAGCGCGGCGCCCACCGTGTCTTCGCTGGCGGCCAGCGCGTCGAAGTCCGTCCACAGCGTGGTGCCGATAAAGCGCACGCCATCGATGACCAGCGTCTCGCGTTCCAGCCAGTGGATGCCCAGCTCGGCGCACAGCTCGCGCAGGCGTGCGTGCGTTGCGTCGAAGTCGACGTTGTCGTATTCGTGGTTGCCGGGCACGTACAGCACGGGAGTGGGCCAGCCCTTGCGCGGCGCATAGCTGCCCAGGCCGAAGTCGTCGCCGGTCATCAGGGAGCCGCGGCGATACGAGCCGATGTCGCCGGCCAGCACCAGGAGGTCGGCGCCGGGCGCGGGTCGGGCCAGGAAATCCGGTTCGGTTTCCAGGTGCAGGTCTGAGAGCAGTTGGATCTTCATAGCCGCCATCTTAGGCCACGGCGACGCTGGCCGCCGCTGCGGCGGGCAGGGGTTCCATGCGACACTTTCCCGGATCACCGCGCAGACAGGAGGAATTTCATGCGTATCGCCATCATGGCCGCCGCCTTGGCACTGACAGCAAGCGTGCAGGCACAGCCGCAGCCGCTGGATTGCGGCAACGCGGCCACGCAGACGGACATGGGCTTGTGCGCCGACCAGGCCTACCGCAAGTCCGACGCGGACTTGAACGCGGCCTACAAGGAAGTGACGGCGCGCCTGAAGCACGACAAGGATGCCTCCGCCAAGCTGCAGTCCGCGCAGAAGGCCTGGCTGTACTTCCGCGACGCGGAGTGCGCCTTCGCGTCCGGCGGCACGACCGGCGGCACGGCCTATCCGATGGTGCTGAGCCTGTGCCTGGACAAGCTGACGCAGGCGCGCACCAAGGAATTGCGGGCCTATCTGAAGTGCGAGGAAGGCGACATGAGCTGCCCGGTGCCGGGCAAGCAGTAAACCGGATCAGGAAGACGAGATGAGCGAGAGCAACCCGGGCCTGATCACGGACCCGCAGGGCGTGGCGCGCTGCTTCTGGCAGCCGTCCATGCCGGATTACCACGATCACGAATGGGGCCTGCCGGTGGCGGACGACCGCCGCCTCTACGAAAAGATCTGCCTGGAAGGCTTCCAGGCCGGCATGGCCTGGATCACGATCCTGCGCAAGCGCGAGGCCTTCCGCGCGGCCTTCGACGACTTCGACTTCGAGCGGGTGGCCCGCTACACCGAGAGCGACGTCGAACGCCTGATGGGCGACGCGGGCATCGTGCGCAACCGCAGCAAGATCCTGTCCGCCATCAACAATGCCAGGCGCGCGCGCGCCCTGGCGGACGAAACGGGTTCCTTGTCGGCCTGGCTCTGGCGCCATGAACCGCAGCAGCAGGACCGGCCCGCGACGGTGGACCTGGACTACTGGAACGGCAATCCCACCTCGCCGGCGTCGGCGGCCCTGTCGCGCGACCTGAAGAAGCGCGGCTGGACCTTCGTCGGTCCGACCACCATGTACGCCTTCATGCAGGCCGTGGGCATGGTCAACGACCACATGAGCGGCTGCGTCTGCCGCCAGCAAGTCGAAAAGGCGCGGGCCGGCTTCAAGCGGCCGAAGTAGGGCGCGCCGGCGCATTCGTCCGGTCTGCCGAAAATCCTTGAATTGGTTGCGACTCGCAAGTATATTGGTTGCGATCCGCAACTTTTATGCGCGTCATTTTGAGGTGCGCCATGGACTTGATCGATTTCCCCTCCAAACCCCGCGACCAGACCATCCGCGACCTGCGGGAATTCTCTCGCAAGCTGGTGCGCGAACTGGGCTTCATGCGAACCTCGCTGGCCGGCAGCGACATGGCGCCGTCCGCGGTCCACGCCATCATCGAGATCGGCCTGCAGCCGGGGATCCAGGCGCGCGATCTGGCCGCGATTCTCAGGCTGGACAAGTCCAACACCAGCCGCCAGGTGGCCAAGCTGGAATCGGCCGGGCTGCTGACGCGCGAGACGGACAGCGCCGACGCGCGCTCATCGCGGCTGTACCTGAGCGAGGCGGGCGTCAAGCTGCGCGGCCAGATCGACCAGTTCGCCACCGATCAGGTTTCACGCGCCTTGCGCCAGCTGACGCCGGCGGACCAGGAATCGCTGATCCGCTTCCTGTCCCTCTACGCCGACGCCCTGTCGCACGAAAACCCCAACACCGCGCCGGCCGCGGCGGGCGGCGGCATTGGCGATCAGATCCGCGCCGGCTATCTGCCCGGCTGCATCGGCGACGTGGCCAGCCTGCATGCGCGCTATTACGCGCAGGCTTCGGGCTTCGGCGTCTACTTCGAGCGCAAGGTGGCGAGCGAGCTGGCGGAATTCGCCGAGGGCCTGCCCGCCGCGGGCAAGAACATGTGGCTGTACGTGGACAATGGCCGGACCCTGGCCTCCATCGTCATCGACGGCGACCTCGCCGCGCGCCAGGCGCATCTGCGTTGGTTCATCGTCGACGAATCGCTGCGGGGCATGGGCGTGGGCCGCGCGCTGCTGGACCGAGCCATGGACTTTGTCGACGCGCACTACGACGAAACCTATCTGTGGACCTTCAAGGGCCTGGACGCCGCCAGGCATCTCTATGAGGCCGCGGGCTTCACCCTGGCCGAGTCCGCCGAAGGCCGGCAATGGGGCAGCGTGGTGGTGGAACAGCGCTTCGTGCGCCGCCGCGGCGGCTCAGATCACGCTGATGCGTAGCTCGGCCAGCAGGGCCGCCGCCTGAGTCTTGGAGATAGTGGCGCCGGCCAGGCGCGCGGCCGAATTCAGGTCCAGGCCGCCCAGGTCGGCTTCGCGCAGGTCCGCGCCCTCGAAGCGCGTATTCTTCAGCACGGCGTTGCGCAAGCTGCCGCCATGGAACACGGTATCGCGGAAGTCGCTGCCGCTCAGATCGGCGTCCGAGAAGTCCAGCTGCCGCACGTCGGTCTTGCGGAAGGACACGCCGCGCAGCAGCGCGCCGACCAGCAGGCATTCGTGCAGCGTCCAGCCCAGGCAGGCGATGCCGTCGAAATCGCTGCCGGTGAGCTTGCAGCCCTGGTAGCGGGCGGCTGCCAGCCTGGCGCGTCGCCAGTTGGCATTGTTGAGATCGCAGTTTTCAAACACGGCGTCGCTGGCGTCGGCCGAGGCGAAGTTGACCTGGCCTCCGCGGCAGCGCAGCCAGCTGGAGTCCGCCAGGTTGGCGCCCTGGAACGAGGCGCCCGCGATCGCGCAGCCCGTCAGCTGCGCGCCGCGCAGATCCAGGCGCGAGAAATCCGCATCCTGGAAATCGCAGTCCTGGAACGACAGCGGGCGGCCGCCGGACTGTTCGATCAGGGCCTGCATCGTCTTGCGGTCCACTTCCTGGTCCGTCACCGTCCCGATTGCTGCTTGCGTCATGCCGCGCGTTCCTGCCTGAAATTCCGTAAGACCGGACAGCCTACTGGAATATTTCGCTTTCGACGCAGAAAGCGATCAGTTCCTGGTCGGTGCGGACATTCAGCTTGCGCATGGCCGAGATTTTCTGGCCGCTGACTGTCTTGACGCTGCGCTTCATGGCCTCGGCCACCTGCATCATGGAGCCGCCGCGGATGAAATGCCGCAGCACTTCGAATTCCTTGGGCGACAGGCTGTTGATGCGTTCGCCGATGAACTTGCTGCGCTCGTCGGTCGCGCCGTCGCGCTGGAAACCGGGCGGATAGTACTTGCGGCCCGCGTGCAGCGTTTCCAGCGCGGTCATGATCTCGGTGAGGTTGTCGCGCTTGAGCACCACGGCCGCCACGCCGGCATCGTAGAGCGCCGAAATGATCATGGAATTCGACACCATGGTCAGCACCACGATCTGTACCTGCGGATAGTGCCGCGCCAGGTACTTGACCAGCCGGATGCCATCTCCGTAGGTATCGTCGCCGGGCATGGAATAGTCGGTGATGACCACGTGCGGAGCGTCGCGCTGCAGGTGTTGGACCAGCGCCGTCGGCCCGGACAGGGTGGCCGCGACCTGGAAATTGAGGTCCTTTTCCAGCAGGTCGCGCATCCCCATCAATACCAGGGGATGGTCGTCGACCAGGACGATGCGGAGTCTTTCCATGCGAGCGGATGCAGTCAGGCGAGCCCTGGTTGGCGTGGCGATCCCGGCGGGCTCGGGGTTGATGGCGAAGGCCAGCCGATAGCGTAGTGGTTTTTATGCGGACGCGCCCCGCAGCGGGGGCGTGACGCAGGGCGATGTGCGGGGCCTCAGCTGGCCGCTTCTGCTTGCAGGCGGCCCAGGATGAAGCCGTCGACCGCGCTGGTGCGGCCGCGCCACAGCGTGGGCTGTCCCGCGATGGGAGTGCCGTCGGCCGTGAAGAACAGGGCGTCGGCAAGATGGATGTAGTTCGGCAGCGGGTCCGCCGGCTGCGGCAGCCGGAACACGTCACCCAGCTCCGCCAGAGAGGCATGGACGGTCTTGCGGGTGGTGTCGTCCACGGTCTCCAGGGACCCCGTGAAGCTGGCCGCGAAGCTGTCGAAGTAGTCGGCGCCGGACACGATCGAGCCGGAAACCAGCATGCCGCCCATCTGCAGGGTAACGCCGATGCTTTCGATCTGGCTGCCGTTGTTCACCAGGTTGACCAGGAATTGCAGGAAGGCGTCGGCGTCGGGCGCCGCGCCGGCGCTAGGAACGTTGCTCATGGGGTGGGTTCTCGGCAAATTTGGGAAAGCAGCCAAGATACTCGAATCGCGGCCAAATGGGGCAGGATGCTATAGGCCGAAAAACAGCCAAATCCAAGCACTATCCGTCTGCTTCCTGGACAGGCATTCTTTCCAGGCTGCGCGCCAGGCGTTCGCCTGCTAGCCGCAAGCGGCCCCGCAGCGCCAGCGGAGCCAGCACCTCGAATTCCACGTCCAGCGCCATGAGCCAATACACCAGCGCATCCGGCGAGTGCACGTCGCATTGCAGCAGGCAGCGGGTCTCGTCCAGCGCTTCGAGCTGGCCGGCGTCCGCAGGGATGCGGGCGGCCATGACGGCTTGCGGCGCGTGCAGGATCACCCGTGCCGCTTCGGCTTGCGTCGTCATCCGCACCGAGCGCGCGACGAAGGCGCGCAGGTCGCCGCCGGCCGGCGAGGGGCGCGGCGCGAAATGCGCGCCGATTTCCGGCTCGCCCGCGATGCGGTCGATGCGGAAGGTGCGCCAGTCGTCGCGCGCCGGGTCCCAGGCCACCAGGTACCAGCGGTGCCCGGTATGCGCCAGGCCTTGCGGTTCGACCAGCCGGGTGCTGGCCTGGCCCTTGCCGTCGGCATAGCCGAAGCCCACCCGCAGCTGGTCGCGGCAGGCGGCTGCCAGCGTGGCCAGCAGCGTGGCGTCGACCGCGGCGCCGCCGCGCGGCACCGGCACGATGGCTGAGCGGAGCGCGTCGACCCGGTGGCGCAGGCGCTGCGGCATGACCTGCTCCAGCTTCACCAGCGCCCGCAGCGCGGTTTCCTCGATGCCGCCCACCGTGCCCGCGGCAGCCGTGCGCAAGGTGAGCGCCACGGCCAGGGCCTCGTCGTCGTCCAGCAGCAGGGGCGGCACCGCGTGGCCGGCGCGAAAGGCGTAGCCGCCCGCCACGCCGCTGCTGGCATGGATGGGATAGCCCAGCTCACGCAGCTTGTCGATGTCGCGCCGCAGCGTGCGGGGATGGATGGCCAGCGTCGCGGCCAGTTCGGTTCCGGCCCAGTGGCGGCGGGTTTGCAGCAGCGAAAGCAGGCGCAGGAGACGGTTGCTGGAGGTAAGCATGGCGGCACGATAGCGTGTATCGAGGGCGGAATCTGTCCTCAATGGATTCTACAGTGGCTCCCGTAGTCAGCGGCAAGGGCCGCGGCGCCAACCCCCCTTCGAATCGGAGATCCATCCATGTCTATCGTCTTCTATTGGCACCCTATGTCCAACGCCACCCCGGTCGCCAGCGCGCTGGCCGAACTGGACATTCCGCACCAGCGCATCAAGGTGGATATCAAGGTCGGCGAGCAGCATCGCCCGGAATTCCTGGCGCTGAACCCGAACGGCAAGGTCCCGACGCTGACGGTGGACGGCGCGCCCATGTTCGAGACCCTGGCGATACAGCTGTGGCTGGGAGAACGCTATGGCGTGGAGCGCGGCCTGTGGCCCGCGGCCGGCACGCCCGAACGCCTGCTGGCGATGTCGTGGTGCGCCTGGGCCTACGTGAGCTACGGGGCGGTGGTGTCGCGCCTGCATCTGGCCACGCACCATGCGGATGCGCTCGACAGCGCCGGGGTGGAAAAAGTGCTGGACCACGCGGATGATCTGCTGGCGGTGCTGGACGGCCATCTGTCGCGGCAGCCGTGGATGCTGGGCGCGGCGTACTCGCTGGCCGACCTGGTGGTGGGTTCGGTGATCGGCTACAGCGTCTTCCTGGGCGCGCGCGCGGCGTCGCATCCGCATGTGCGGGCCTGGCTGGACCGGGTCCAGGCCCGGCCTGCCATGCGGATCGACGCCTAGCGCGCTGTCCGGCGGGCCGGACGGCGGCGGCTTACCAGCCCCAGCAGGTGCCCGCCGCGGGCTTGCCGCAGCTGCGGTAGTTCACGGCGAACCACAGCTTGCCGGCGCCGCGCGGGGTGCCGTCGGCCTTGGCGTCGTTGCGCGGCAGCTCTTCCAGGGTGTCGCGCGCCTTCTTGGTGGCCGAGCCGCTGGCGGCGTCCGGCACCAGCACGATGCGCCCCAGGCCGGCGGCGTCGCGGTCCTCGAACACCAGGTCGGTGTCCTTCAGGGCCGCCATTTTCAAGGACGCGTCGCGCACCGCCGCGGGGTAGCTGTCGTTCGCGCCGGCGGGCGCCAGGGTCTTGTCCAGGGTGCTGGCGGCAAGAATCTGCGCGGGCGTGGCCGGCGCCATCATCTTGTACTGGTCCAGGCCGGGCAACTGGCCGCCCGCGGCCTGGCGGCGCAGCCAGTCGCCCCACAGGAACTCGGCGTACTCGGGCAGGTTGCCGTTGCTGTAGGAGATGTCGCGGGTGAAGTACACCAGCGAGCGGTAGCGGTCTTCCTGCATGCCGCCGGCCTCCTGGGCGCTGGCCAGTCCCAGGCGCTTGGGCAACTGGTCCACGGTGATGGGCTGGTTCTGGCCGTCGCGCAGCCAGACGCGGCGGTCGTCGACCATGCGCTGCCAGAAGGCGGAGGCGTTGGCGAGGTTGCTGTAGTTGGCGTCCACCTTGACCCAGACCGGCAGCTTGGGGCCGCCATCGCCGATTTCACGCAGCGACGAGAAGGTGTGGTGGCCGTCGGTCAGGTAGAGATTGCCGTCCCAGCCCACCACCACGGTCTTGAGGTTGGCCGCGTTGGTGCCGGGCGCGTCCTTGCAGGTGAAGGAGGCAGGCTGGTCAAGGCGGGCGGCGCGCGCTTCGGCGATGGTCTGGAAGGCCTGTGCGCGCTCGCTGCCGCCCATGTCCTCGCAGTAGTCGTCGAATTTCTTGCCGACGGTGCGGTTCAGGTAGTCCAGCTGCTGCGCCGGCTTGTCCGCCCAGGTCTTGCGTTCGAAATCGCCTTGCCAGCGGCCCAGCTTGTAATAGACCTGGTCGTAGCCGATGGCTGCCTGCGTGGGATGCAGTTCCTCGATGCGGACCTGGATCACGTCGCCCGGCTTGGCTTGCAGATAGGCGGTGTTGCGCGGCGGCGTGGTTTCGGTGGGCGGCGGGGTTTCCTCGGCGGGAGGAGGGACGACGGCTACGGGTTCATCGTCATTGTCGTCGCCACCGCCATTGCAGGCGGCCAGGGCCAGGGGCAGCAAGGCCGCGGCCAGGGCGCGCAGCAGGCGCTGTTGAGTGGAGAGCGCCGCGCGCGCAGGTAGGGGAGTCGGGGTCATGGTCCGTTTCAGGATCTGGTTTGAAGATATCAGATCATGAAGGATGCGTGTTTCCCGAAGATTGCACTGGCGCGGGTTGCCATGAATAAAGCCGGTCCATGATGCCGCGTACCGCGTCGGCGAGGTCGTGGACCTTGGCGGCGGCGCGCGCGGACAGGCCCGTCGCGACCTCGTCCTCAAGCGCTTCGAAGCGCGAGGCCGGCGCCCGCATCTGCAAGGCCAGCAGCGCGCCCTGGATGCGGTGCAGCATCTGCGCGACCGCGATGGCATCGGGCTTTTCGGCGGCCTGTTCCAGGGCGTCGAGATCCTGGTTCATGGTTTCCTTGACCAGCCGGCGATGGTCGGGCGCCAGCGCGGCGAACACGGCCAGCGTGGCGGCGGCGGGGGCCGCGGGGGTAGGGGGGAACGGTTTGTGCATGGGAGCCTCCAAGACGTACATGCTGATGACGTCAGGCTCGGGGGCGATATTAAAGAAAGCCCGGCTCCCGGGGTCCGGTAATCGGACGGATTCGCGGGGCGGCCGCCTGGCCGCACCCGTTACGCCGTTTTTAGAACGTGTGGCGCACGCCGATGCCGGCTGCCGTGCTCTTCAAGCCGTCGATGAACGCATAGTCCTTGCCGTACGAGCCATAGGCGTACAGATTGGTGCGCTTGGACAGGTCGTAGGTGTAGCCCACGCTCCAGACGTTCATGTTGGCGTCGCCGCCGGTCAGCTTGTCGTTGTTCGGCGAAACGTGTTGCCACGACGCGAACAGGCTGGAGGCCGCGCCCAGCGGCAGGGTCGCGCCCAGCATGTAGGAATTGGCCTTGAAGCCGTCCACGAAGCGGTTGGTGCCGAACTCATCGCTGAAGGGCGTGCCGGCGGGCAGGTCCTGGCCGACGAACCAGCCGTCGGTGGTGCGGCCGTAGGCGGCGGCGAGCTTCAGGACTTCCAGGTCGTAGGACACGCCCAGCGCGTACTGGCGCGGCGTGGCGTCGTGGTCGATGGCGCCGCGGTTGGAACCGTTGAGCTGGTCATAGGTCAGCGCGACGTTCAGCGGACCCTGCACGTAGCGCAGGCCGGCGGTGATGCCGCGGGTGTTGTCGGCGGTACGAAAGCCCGTCTGGTCGGCGGTCGTGTCGTCCGCATTGAACGAGTAGCCGATGCCCAGCTCGAAGCCGTTCACCGAAGGCGTCTTGTACATCACCATGTTGTCCCAGCGCATGGTGTTGGCCGCGCTGAAACCCAGGCCCATGTTGGACTGCGTGTAGCTGGTGTAGAAGGGATCGATGTCGGCCAGGTAGTTCGAGCCTATCGTGGCCTGGCGGCCGAATTCCAGCGAGCCCCAGGCATCGTTGGCCAGCCCGATGGTGGCCTGGCGGCCGAACAGACGGCCGGATTGTCCGCGCTGGCCGTTGGCGGAGTCGAATCCGCTTTCCAGCGTGAACGTGGCGCGCAGGCCGTCGCCCAGGTCGTCGGAGCCGCGCAGGCCCCAGCGCGAGCCGGCCTGGATGCCGTTGATCATGCCCAGCTTGCTACCGTCGTATCCATCGCCCTTGATCTTGTTGTAGCCGATGCCGGTGTCGATGACACCATAGAGAGTTACCGACGATTCTGCCTGAGCAACGCCTGCAAAAGTGGTGAACATTGCGGCTGCGAGCAGCGTCTTTTTCATCCTTGGGGACTCCTGTAGAGGGGGGTAAAAAAACAAAAGGGAACAGCACGCGAGCATGTAGCCCAGCGCTGTTCCCAGCCCTCATTGTAGGACACCGGCCGCGGCCGGCCGCGTCAGCCCTTGCGGCGCGAGCGCTTTTCCTCGCGCACGAAGATGAATACGCCGACCAGCACCATGGCCGCCAGCGCATACCAGGTGATGGCGTAGCTGAGGTGGTTGTTGGGGAAGTTCAGCACGGTCAGGCCGCCCACCGGCGCGGTGCGGCCGCTGGCGTCCTTGTTGCCCGTGGCGTCGGCGTCGATGAAGTAAGGCGCCACGTCGGTGAGGCCGCGCGCCGCGGCGATGGCCGGCAGGTCGCGCGAGTACCAGAGGTTGGCGGCCGGATCGTTGTTGCGCAGGAAGCCATGGCCGGGCTCGCCCATGCGCAGCAGGCCGGTGACGCTGGCTTGCTCGGGCGTCTGCTGGATTGCGGACTTGCTCTTGCGCCAGTCGGGCAGCACGAATCCGCGGTTGACCAGCACCGTGCCGCCCTCGGGCAGCTGCAAGGGCGTCATGACCCAGTAGCCGCTGCCCAGTTCGGTCGCCGCCTGCACCAGGGTCTGGCGGTCGTACAGATAGGTGCCGGTGGCGGTGACGCGGCGGTATTCGGCGTTGTCGGACGTCAGCGCGGGCCAATCGGCCTGGGCCGGCGCGGGCGAGGGCGCCGCGTGGGCGCGTTGTTCGACCTGCGCGATCAGGGTGCGCTTCCAGGCAAGCCGGTGCACCTGCCAGGTGCCCAGGGCGCAGAGGCCCGCGAAAATGGCGACAGCAAGCACCCCCAGGATGGCCAGGGTGATCTTGCTGCGCGGATTACGAGGGGAGGTGTCGCTGGAAATGGAGTCTTTTACTGCAGCCATCAGGGCATTTTCCGCATGTCGTGGGTAGACATGGGCATCATGTTGGAGTTCAGGTGATACATGATCCAGATGGATCCGCTGAGCGTGATTACGACCAGCACCAGCGTGAATATTAACGCCAACATGTTCCAGCCGCTTTCGGACTTGGTGTCCATGTGCAGGAAGTAGATGATGTGGACCACGATCTGCACGACGGCGAAGGCCAGGATCACGAGCGCGGTGGTGCGGGAATCGGGAAAGACGCGGTTCATGACCAGCCAGAACGGGATGGCGGTGAGGATGGCCGCCAGCACGAAACCCGTCACGTAGCTCTTGAAGGTGCCGTGGGCCGCGCCGTCATCGTCGTCATGGTGGTCATGGCCGTGGCCGGCGGAATGATCCAGATGCGCGCTCATGGCAGCACTCCCATCAGGTACACGAAGGTGAACACGCCCACCCAGATCAGGTCCAGGAAGTGCCAGAACATCGACAGGCACATCAGGCGACGGCGGTTTTCGGGGATCAGTCCATGCATCTGGACCTGGATCATCATCGTCACCAGCCACACGATGCCGAAGGTGACGTGCAGCCCGTGGGTGCCGACCAGCGTGAAGAAGGACGACAGGAAGGCGCTGCGCTGCGGACCGGCGCCCTGGTGGATCAGGTGCGCGAATTCGTACAGCTCCAGCGACAGGAAGCCCAGGCCCAGGATGCCGGTCACGGCCAGCCACAGCTGCGTGGCGCCGATGCGGTTGCGCCGCATCTCCAGCATGGCGAAGCCGTAGGTGATGGACGACAGGAGCAGCAGCGCGGTGTTCACCGCCACCAGCGGCAGGTCGAACAGGTCGGCGCCCGAGGGGCCCGCCGCGTAGCTGCGGCCCAGCACGCCGTAGGTCGCGAACAGGCAGGCGAAGATGAGGCAATCGCTCATCAGGTAGACCCAGAACCCCAGCAGGGTGCCGTTCTTGGGATGGTGTTCGCCCGCGACGTGGAACAGGGGTTCCGCGGGCGGCGCGGCGCCTGCGGGCGGATTGGGAGCCAGGGTATCAGACATTTTTCGCTAGCAACCTTGTGCGGGCGTCTTCGGCGCGCACGACCTCTTCGGCCGGCACGTAGTAGTCGCGCTTGTAGTTGAAGGTATGAACGATCGACACCAGGATCAGCGCCGCGAACGACAGCACGACCAGCGGCCACATGTGCCAGATCAGCGCAAAGCCCATCACCACGCTGATGCCCGCGAGCACGATGCCCGCCCAGGTGTTCTTGGGCATGTGGATGGGAATGAATCCCTGCTGCGGCCGCTCGTAGCCGTGCTGCTTCATCTGCCACCAGGCGTCCAGGTCATGCACGCGCGGCGTGAAGGCGAAGTTGTAGTTGGGCGGCGGCGACGAGGTCGACCATTCCAGCGTGCGTCCGTCCCAGGGATCGCCGGTGTCGTCGCGCAGCGACTCACGGCGGCGGTAGCTCACCACCAACTGGATCAGGAAGCAGGCGATGCCGCAGGCGATCAGCAGCGCGCCGAATGCCGCCACCTGGAACCAGATCTGCAGGGACATGTCCTCGAAGTGGTTCACGCGGCGCGTCACGCCCATCAGCCCCAGCACGTACAGCGGCATGAAGGCGACGTAGAAGCCCACCAGCCAGAACCAGAACGAGCACTTGCCCCAGAACGGATCTAGCTTGTAGCCGAAGGCCTTGGGGAACCAGTAGGTGATGCCTGCCATCAGCCCGAACAGCACGCCGCCGATGATCACGTTGTGAAAGTGCGCGATCAGGAACAGGCTGTTGTGCAGGGCGAAGTCGGCGGGCGGCACGGCCAGCAGCACGCCAGTCATGCCGCCGATCACGAAGGTCACCATGAAGCCCAGCGTCCACAGCATCGGAACTTCGAAGCGGATGCGGCCGCGGTACATGGTGAACAGCCAGTTGAAGATCTTGGCTCCGGTCGGGATCGAGATGATCATGGTCGTGATCCCGAAGAACGAGTTCACGCTGGCCCCTGACCCCATGGTGAAGAAGTGGTGCAGCCACACCAGGTACGACAGCACCGTGATAACGACCGTGGCGTACACCATGGACGCGTAGCCGAACAGGCGCTTGCGGCAGAAGGTGGACACGACTTCCGAGAAGATGCCGAAGGCCGGCAGGATAAGGATGTAGACCTCGGGGTGGCCCCAGATCCAGATCAGGTTCACGTACATCATGGCGTTGCCGCCGAAGTCCGCCGTGAAGAAGTTGGTGCCGACGTAGCGGTCCATGGACAGCAGGGCCAATACCGCGGTCAGCACCGGGAAGGCGGCCACGATCAGCACGTTGGTGCACAGCGCGGTCCAGGTGAAGATGGGCATGCGCATCATGCTCATGCCGGGGGCGCGCATCTTGACGATGGTGACCAGCAGGTTGACCCCGGACAGCAATGTGCCCACCCCCGCTATCTGCAGGGCCCATATGTAGTAATCGACGCCCACGTCCGGACTCTGCAGGATGCCCGATAAAGGCGGATACGCCAGCCAGCCGGTGCGCGCGAATTCGCCCACGAACAGCGACATCATGACCAGGATCACGCCGCCCGTGGTCATCCAGAAGCTGAAGTTGTTGAGGAAGGGAAAGGCCACGTCGCGCGCGCCGATCTGCAAGGGCACGATGTAGTTCATCAGCCCGGTGACCAGCGGCATGGCCACGAAGAAGATCATGATCACGCCGTGGGCGGTGAAGATCTGGTCGTAGTGGTGCGGTGGCAGGTAGCCCATCGAATCGCCGAATGCCACCGCCTGCTGCAGGCGCATCATGATGGCGTCGGCAAAGCCGCGCAGCAGCATCACGATGCCCAGGATGACGTACATGATGCCGATCTTCTTGTGGTCGATGCTGGTGAACCACTCGCGCCACAGATAGCCCCATTTGCCGTAATAGGTGATGGCGCCCAGCACCACGATCCCGCCTATGGCGACCGCGATGAAGGTGAACAGCAGGATCGGCTCGTGGAAGGGAATGGCTTCCCAGGTCAACTTACCGAAGATCAGCTTGGTGAGGTCTGGTTGGTCAGGCATCTCGATTCCAGCAAAAAGACCGCAATTTCACGAAGCCCTTGCATCATCCGGATCGCCGCGATCCGCTACAGGACCAATCCTTCGGTGGCCGTGCACATGGCGCCCACATACTTGCGCGGCGGCGTGCCGGTCAGGCCCAGGCGCTCGCGCGTGCCGGCGTCCAGGCTGGTGACGTTGAGCGCGCCCGGGATGCCCATGCCGCCCTGCGCGTCGATGGCCATCGCGTCGCGCATGCACATCCGGTTGGGTTCCACGCAGCGGTTGACGATCGCTTCGAACAGGCCCGGTGCGCTGGATGCATAAAGCTGCACCGGATTGCGCTCGCTGGGCTGCTCCAGTTTGAGGTAGGTATCGCGGCTGAGCGCGGCGCCGGAGGCGCGCGCGCTTGCGACCCACTTGTCGAAGCCTGGTTCGTCCACACCGTGGAACTTGAAGCGCATGCCCGAGAAGCCAGAGCCGCTGTAGTTGGCGGAAATGCCTTCGTATTCGCCGGGGTGGTTGATCACGGCGTGCAGCGTGGTCTGCATGCCCGGCATGGCGTAGATCTGGCCTGCCAGCGCCGGCACGAAGAAGGAATTCATCACCGTTGATGAGGTGATCTTGAACTGGATGGGGCGGTCGACGGGCGCCGCCATTTCATTGACCGATGCGATGCCTTGCTCGGGATAGATGAACAGCCATTTCCAGTCCAGCGCCACCACTTCCACCACCAGCGGCTTGGTGCCGGCGGGCACTTCGCGGCCTTCGGACAGGCGCGCCAGCGGACGGTAGGGATCGAGCTGGTGGGTGCTGACCCAGGTCAGCGCGCCCAGCGCGATGATGATCAGCAGCGGCGCGGCCCAGATCAGCAGCTCCAGCATGGTGGAGTGGTTCCAGTCGGGGTCGTAGTGCGCTTCCTTGTTGCTGGCCCGGTAGCGCCACGCGAACAGGAACGTCAGGAAGATTACCGGCACGATGATGAGCAGCATCAAGCCGGTGGAAATGATGATCAGGTTGCGCTGCTGCAAAGCGATGTCGCCCGATGGCGAGAGCAGGACCGCATTGCATCCGGCGAGCAATGGCAGAGCGGCAACCATGATCAATCCGCGGAACCTTGGGAAGGACGGCATGACCATACCCCGAAACGTAACCGTGGGAAGTAAACGCAACACTACGCTGGAAGCCGCGAAAAATCTAGGGTAAAAAGAACAAAAATGTGCAGGGCGACGCGCGCGGACCAGGGCTGCATCCCAATAACGGGGCGGCTCTGCGCGATACAGGCTCCGGGCGCGCTGGTGTGTTTCAGGATTGCAATCCACGTATTCCGAACCTCCTTACAGCGAGCATTCACATGGCGACCACCACGCAATATCCCGGTCATGCTCCTTCACTTCCCACGGCCGGCGGCGGCAGCCACGCCAAGGTGGCGCCCGGGGAGATCGCGGTGGGCGTGGTGGTGGGGCGCGCTTCCGAATACTTCGATTTCTTCGTCTTCGGCATCGCCTGCGTGCTGGTTTTTCCGCAGGTCTTCTTCCCGTTTGAACCCCGGCTCGAAGGCACTCTCTGGTCCTTCGTCATCTTCTCGTTTGCTTTCATCATGCGGCCCATCGGCACCGCGCTGTCGATGGCGGTGCAGCGGCGCTGGGGCCGCGCCACCAAGCTGACCATCGCCTTGTTCCTGCTGGGCACGGCCACGGTGGGCATGGCTTTCCTGCCTGGCTACAACGTCATCGGCGCGCATGCGATCACGCTGCTGGCGGTGTTCCGCTGCCTGCAGGGCCTGGCGCTGGGCGGCTCGTGGGACGGCCTGCCGTCGCTGCTGGCCCTGAATGCGCCGCCCAACCGCCGCGGCTGGTACGCGATGCTGGGGCAACTGGGAGCGCCGGTAGGCTTCATGGTGGCCAGCGCGCTGTTCCTGTTCCTGCACATCACCCTGACCGAGGCCGACTTCCTGGAATGGGGCTGGCGCTATCCCTTCTTCGTGGCGTTCGCGATCAACGTGGTGGCGCTGTTCGCGCGGCTGCGGCTGGTCGTCACCGAGGAATACACGCAGCTGCTGGAAGAGGGCGAGCTGGAGCCCATCAGCGTCGCGCAGATGGTGCGCGAACAGGGCTACAACCTGTTCATCGGCGCGTTCGCGGCGCTGGCCAGCTATGCCTTGTTCCATCTGGTCACGGTGTTCCCGTTGTCCTGGATCGCGGTGAGCGCCACGCAGCAGATCCAGGACGTGCTGGTGGTGCAGATCGTCGGCGCGGTGCTGGGCATCCTGGGCACCATCGCCTCCGGCTGGCTGGCCGACCGCATTGGCCGGCGCACCACGCTGGGCCTGCTGGCGGTGCTGATCGCCGTGTTCGCGCTGTTCACGCCGTGGCTGCTCGGCGGCGGCCCGAAGGCGCAGGATGCCTTCATCCTGGTGGGCTTCGTGCTGTTGGGACTGTCCTACGGCCAGGCCTCGGGCACCGTCACCGCCAATTTCACGCGGCGCTTCCGCTACACGGGTGCCGCGCTGACCTCTGATATGGCCTGGCTCATCGGCGCCGCGTTCGCGCCGCTGGTGGCCCTGGGCCTGTCCGCGCGCTTCGGGCTGGTGGCGGTCAGCATCTATCTGCTGTCCGGCGCCGCGTGCACCTTGCTGGCGCTGCGCATCAACAAGGTCCTGGAAACGCGGGATTGAACCGACAAGGAAAAGCGCCCGTGGAGTTCCCGCGGGCGCTTTTTCATTGCGTGATTGCCTGTCTACCGCACGGGCCACCCATACATCAGGCCGCCGTCGCGCCATTGCGCATTCAGCGCGCGCGGCAGCTTCATCGGGCTGCTCATCCCCAGGTTGCGCTCATAGCTTTCGCCATAATTGCCGACCTGCTTGACGATGTTGTAGGCCCATTTGTCGTCCACGCCCATGTTGCGCCCCATGCCGGGCGTGACGCCGAGGATGCGCTGCACGTTGGGGCTGTTGGCCTTCAGCTGCGCATCCACGTTCGATGAGGTGATGCCGAATTCCTCGGCCTCCAGCATCGCGTTGAGCGACCAGCGCACGATGTTGACCCAGTTATCGTCACCCTGGCGCACCATGGGGCCGAGCGGGCTCTTGGAAATGTTCTCGTCCAGGATCACGTAGCTGTCGGGGTTCTCCAGCGTCATGCGCGAGGCGGCAAGTTGCGACTTGTCGGATGTGAAGGCGTCGCAACGCCCCGCCGAGAACGCGCGGAGGATCTCGTCGTACTTCTCGATGACCACCGGCTTGAAGCGCAGCGATTGCGAACGGAACCAGTCGGCCAGGTCGAGTTCGGTCACCGTGCCGGGTTGCACGCAGATGGTCGCGCCGTCCAGCTCGCGCAGCTTCTTGACTCCCAGCTTGTTCGACACCATCACGCCCTGGCTGTCGTAGTAGTTGACGGCCACGCTCAGCAGGCCCAGCGTGGTGTCGCGCGCCATCGTGGGCGTGACGTTGCGTGTCAGCACGTCGACCTCGCCGGATTGCAGCGCCGTGAAGCGCGCCTGGGTCGTGAGCGGGGTCAGGCGGTACTTGGTGGCGTCGTTGAATACCGTGGCCGCGATGGCGCGGCACATGTCCACGTCCAGTCCATGCCAGGCGCCCTTGCTGTCGGGGGCCGAGAAGCCCTGGATGCCGGTGGACACGCCGCATTGCAGGTAGCCGCGTTTGCGGACGGTGTCCAGCGTGGGGCCGGCGAGCGCCTGGCTGGATACGGCGGCCAGCGCCAGGGCGCAGATGGCGTATGTGCGTCGGTGCATGTCGTTCTCCTGCCGGGCGGGCCGGCGCCGGATGGGTTGCTGTAGGGGCAGGCGTCAGGCGGCGCGCGCGGCGGGCCGGGCGATCTTGTCCAGGCTTTCGGTCAGGGCCTGGTCCAGGATCGCGATGGCGCGGTCGATTTCCGTGTTGCTCACCGTCAGCGGCGGCGCGATCCGCCAGACCGAGCCGCGTTCGGGGCGGCGCCGGATGTTCATGGACAGGCCCAGTTCGAAGCAGCGTTGCGTGGTCAGGGCGCCGAGCTGGTGGAAGGGCTCGCGCGTGTCGCGGTCGCGCACCAGTTCCACGCCCAGCAGCAGGCCCAGGCCGCGCACGTCGCCGATGGCTTCATGGCGTTGCTGCAGTTCCAGCAGGCTGCGGCGCAGGTAGTCGCCCTGGGTGCGGGCGCGTTCGATCAGGCCCTCGCGCTGGATGGTATCCAGCACGGCCAGGCCCACGGTGGCCGGCAGCGGGTCCGATACGTGGCTGGTGTAGAAGGTGAAGCCCTTTTCATGCACGTCTTGCTCGATGGCGGGAGTGGTGATCGCGGCGGCCAGCGGCAGGCCGCCGCCCAGCGTCTTGGAAACGCTCATGATGTCGGGCGTGACCCCGAAGTACTCCGCGCCGCTGCGGTGGCCGATGCGGCCGAAGGCGGTTTGCGCTTCGTCGAAGATCAGCAGCATGCCGCGGGCGTCGGCCGCCTGCCGCAGCGCCTGCATGTAGGACTTGGGCGGCACCAGCACGCCGCCCGCGCTGATGACGGGTTCGACGATGATGGCCGCCGGCCTGCCGGCCGATGCCATGTCGAACATCTTCAGGCCGATCTCCAGGCAGGCCAGCGCGGATTGCTCGGCGTCCATGCCGGCGATGTAGGGGCGGTAGGCGTTGGGCTCCGGCATGACGAACACGCCGGCCGGCGGCACGCCATAGCCCTTGCGGTCGCTGGCATAGGACACCGAGCCCGCGCCGCTGGTCACGCCATGCCAGGATCCGCCGATGGCCAGGATCTCGAAGCCGCTCTTGTGCATCTTGGCCATGCGCAGGGCGATTTCATTGCTTTCCGAGCCGGTGTTGACGAAGATCGATTTCGTCAGCCCGGCGGGCATCCAGTCGCGCGCCACCTTGGCCGCCAGTTCGGCCACCGCCTCCGGGATCATGCCGCTGAAGAAGTGGAAGGCGGTTTCGCCCGCCTTGTGCACCGCCTCGACGATGGCGGGATGGTTGTGGCCGATGGTGGCGCACATCTGGCCCGAGGTGAAGTCCAGGATTTCGCGGCCGGTGTCGTCGCGCACGACGGCGCCCTTGGCGGACGTGAACAGGTTGGGGAAGGTATCGCCGCCATAGCGCACGAGATATTCGCGGGCGGCGGCGCGCAGGGTTTCATCCATATTTACACTCCGGGGCGTGTGGGCTCCAATGCGGAACCGATGGGCGCAGTGTCCGGCAGGGCGCGGACCTCGTCCAATGCGAACTAAGCATGCGGCGCGATGCGTCCCGCGCATGGCCGATGCGCGTCGCGCATGACGCAAGGAACCCTATGGATACCCGCTGGCTGCAGGACTTCATCACGCTTTCGGAAGTGCGCAATTTCACGCGCGCAGCGGAAGCGCGCAATCTTTCGCAGGCCGCGTTCAGCCGCCGCATCCAGAGCCTGGAGAACTGGGCCGGCGCGCGCCTGATCGACCGCACGGCATTCCCCACCCAGCTCACCGAGGCGGGCGAACGTTTCCGCGGCGCGGCGATAGAACTGATCAACCAATTGGCCGAGGCGCGCGCCGGCATTGCCGGCGTGCCCGCGCAGAACCAGCTGCGGCTGGCGACTTCCTATGCATTGGCGACCGCGCATCTGCCGAAGTGGTGGCGGACCTGGAGCGAAGGCAGGCTGCTGAGCTGCAGCCTGCAGACGGGCAATGTGCATGACACCGTGTCGGCTTTCACATCGGGCGCGGCGGATTTCCTGGTGTGCTTCCATCAGGTGGCCCAGCCCTTGCCGCTGGATCCCGCGCGCTACGATTGCCTGACGCTGGGCCGAGAGCTGATCCGGCCTTACGCCGCGCGCGCGCTGATCGAGCGCACCGGCCTGGATCTGCCCGGCACGGCGGCCAACCCGGTGCCTTTGCTGATGTATTCGGCCAATGTCTACTTTGCGCGCCTGATCGATGCGGCGATAGAAGGCGCGGCGATGCCGTTGCATGGCGTGCGGGTGTTCGAGGCCGAGATGTCCGACGTGCTGGGCGACATGGCGGCGCAGGAGCTGGGCGTGGCCTGGCTGGCGGACAGCGCCTTGAAACGGCTGGCATCGGCGGATCTGGCGCCGCTGGCCAGCCGCCTGTGGGACATCGAGGTGTCCATCCTGGCGTTCAGGGACCGCGCCGACTCGCGTCCAGCGGTGGACGCGATGTGGCAGCGGATGCGTGCGACGGCTCAGCCGGCGTAGCCTTCCAGCACGTTGGCAACGTTGATGCCCACGTCCGCGACGGCGTAGCCGCCTTCCATGGTGAAGACCGCGGGCAGGCCCAGGCCGGCCAGCAGGCGGCCCACTTGCAGGTAGTCGGCGCTCTTGAGCTGGAACTTGGAAATGGGATCGCCTTCGTAGGTATCCACGCCCAGCGCGATCACGACCGCGTCCGCCTTGAAGGCGCGCACGGCGGCAAGGCCTTGTTCCAGCGCCTGCGTCCAGGCGGCGAAGCCGGTACCCGCGGGCAGAGGCAGGTTGAGGTTGGCGCCCAGGCCGGCGCCCGCGCCGGTTTCGTCGGCGTAGCCCAGGTAGAAGGGGTATTCGGTGGTCGGGTCGCCGTGGACCGACACCGTCAGCACGTCGGCGCGCTCATAGAAGATGCTCTGCGTGCCGTTGCCGTGGTGGTAGTCCACGTCGACGATGGCGACTCGTTCGGCGCCAGCTTCGCGCAGCGCCTGCGCGGCCAGGGCCGCGTTGTTCAGGAAGCAGTAGCCGCCGAAGAAATCGTGACCCGCATGGTGGCCCGGCGGGCGCGTGAGCGCCATTGCGGCGCGGGGGCCGCCCGTGGCGGACACGGCGCGCGCGGCGTCGATGGCGCAGGCGGCGCCGGCGGTGGCGGCCTCCCAGGTGCCGGCGGTCAGGGGGCAGCCGCTGTCGAACGAGAACAGGCCGACCCGCGCCGCGAAATTGGTGGGCGAGATGTCGTGGCGAAAGCCGCGCACCGGCCAGACCGAAGGCAGGATGTCCAGGCTGGCGTTGGCCGGGTCCAGCGCGACCCAGTCGCGCCAGGCGCTGGCCAGGAAGTCCACGTAGCGCGGAGCGTGCACGCGCTTGACCAGGTCCAGATCGACCGCGGACGGCGTGCGCAATTCTCCGATGCCGCGCTGGCGCAGCGCGTCCAGCACGAACTCCAGGCGCGCCGGGGTTTCGTGGCAGGGCACCAGCTTGCCGCGGAACATTTCCTGCCGGCCAGCATGTTTCTCATGGACAGGGTTGTGGAAAATCAGCACGGCGGGGGTGTCCTTGGACGTAGAGCCTGGGAGGCGGAAGCGCAACTATAGCGGCGGCGGGGCGCTCAACGCGCGGGCCGGGCTCCGCATTTTCCATTCTTTGCGCCCGGATGCGGCATCCGCTTCTCGGCCTCGCCCCGGCGCATCCTCCAGGACACGGCTTGCGCCGTGCCGTCAGGGCACACCAGGTAGTCTTCGAAGCCATAGGTGTCGGCGCTGTAGCGGCAGGCCACGGCGAAGGCGGGCCTGGCGGCGTCGAAGACCGGATTGACGAAGCCGTGGCAGGGGCTGGCCGCCGGGTCCGGGTGCGTCACCTCGTGGTAGCGGCCGTCCTGCGGGCGATACAGGAAGATGCGCGAAATGGCCTGGCCGCTGCCGCCGCTCTGGCCGATGACGAAGTCGCGGTAGCCGTCATGGTCGACGTCCACGTCCTGGAACTGGTCGACTTCCTCGTCGCCGCCGATGCTGGCGATTTCCTGCTCGGGGCCGTCGCCCACGCGCGAGCTCAGGCGCTGCTCGGGCATGTCGGAGACCGTCACCACCGCGGACAGGCCGGGCCGGACGGAATACGAATACTCGCGCGCCACCGCGTTGTGGCACAGCGCTGATAACGCCGCCAGTGCAGCCAGGGACAGGAATCCTCTCATGCCGGCATCCTCCGCGCCGTTGATTCGGTGAGGCATTATGCCTTGGGCCTTGGATCCTGGACCCTGTGCAGGGCATCATTCGGTCGCCGCGGCTGCCGCCCGCTTGCGGGGAAACGAGCACTTGCCGCGCGGCGGGCGGCGCGGGATCCTGGGTAGAATTCCCAGATACCCCAGATACGCAAGATCGCCCGCGACGCGCTACGCCCGCCATGAATTTTCCGTTTCCCATCCGTCAGGAATGCCCGCCGGGCGCATGCGTGTGCGACCGCGACCGGCTGTTGGCCGATCCGGCGGCGGACATCCGCGTGCTGCGGCTGACCAAGGACGAAGAGAAGCGCCTGGTGGCCCGGCTGGAGAACATCAGCAGCCTGGAAGACCTGCGCGCCATGCAGGGGCGCATCCATGCGCAGTTGGGGATCGTGATCCACATCACGCCCAGCGAGAACGAGGTGCGCACCTCGCGCGGCATCGCCATCCAGCTCGACGAACTGCCGGGGCTGTGCCGCAAGACGCGCACGGCGATACCCGCGGCCATCCGCCGCGGCTTCGACAACCGGCCCGAGATCGTCTATGCGCTCCTGAACGAGCGCGACCTGCTCAGCGGGACCTGAGTCCGCTCAGGATTTCTTGCCGGACGGCGCGGCGGGGCAGGGCGCCAGTCGCACCACGTCGGCGGGCGAACGCCCGGCGTCGGGGCGCGTGGGGTCCCGCTTCCTGCCCGGCGCGACGGGGTAGATCAGCAGCACGGCGCTGCCGGCTTCCAGCTTGGGATCCTGCTTGCTGCCGTAGGCCACCGTCCAGCCGCGCACGGCCAAGGGGGCCAGCGTGTACTGCAGGGCCGAGCCCGGCGAGACATGCGCCACCTTGCCGGCGAACAGATCCTGTTGATGCGTTTCCGCGCCGTTGGCGGTCACGTAGGTGCCGATGCTGACCAGCGCGGCGCCGCTGCCGGGGCGGCCCAGCACCGCGGTCTTGTACTTGCCGGGGGGAATGTCGGTGAGGTTGACGGTCAGCGGCCCCGCTGGCTGGCCGCTGGCATCCAGGCTGACGCCCGTGACCTCGGCGCGCGCCAGCGGCGCGGTCCCCGTGTTGCGCACGCGCACGCTGTATTCCCCGGAAGTGCCCGTGACCGTGCAGACCTCGACGCCATAGGGCGCGGGCGAGGCGTGGGCCAACTGCGCCGCGGCGGCCAGCAGGGCCGCCAGGAACAGTTTCGGGGCAGGGGAAGGGACGGTATGCACGGCACGCTCCTGTAAGAGGAGGCAGCGCGCCGGATTGCCGCGTTGCCTGCCCTATTACACCACTTGGCGGCCGGGGGCCTCGGCCTGCTCGCGCTTGCCGGCCAGCCAGTGCAGGATCAGCGCCAGCACCAGCAGGCCCACCATGATGAAGCCCCAGAAGATCCAGGCCAGCACCGAGATCAGGGTGCCCAGGCTGCCGGCGAAGGGCAGCATCTGGTTCAGGCCCTGCGCGGCCCAGACCAGGCCGGATTGCAGCGTTTGCAACCAGGCGGGATCGACCCAGGCCGCGGCCCAGGCGGGCGGCACCCATTGCGAGGTATCCAGCGCCGTGCCGGGCACCTGGGTCGTGGCGATGGTCGACAGCACCCAGTTGGTCAGCTGCAGCGTCAGCGCAACCAGCCCGGTCCAGAGTGCGGCAAGCACGGCGAAAGCGAGCCAGATGATCTTTTTCATTGAGGTGGTACTCCGATGTTTCAAAAAAGAGGGTCCACGATAAGGCGGATTCTATTTCTGAAAAACCAGCGTGGTTGTGACAAACATTAAGAAAAAACCGAAGTTTTTGCTGCCGCCAGAATGATCTGGACCAGCGGATGGTGCTGCCCGCGGCGGTTGCGGATGGCGTGGATTTCCTCGTGCACGTCGTCGCAGCGGGCCAAGGGGCGCAAGCCCCGCAACACGCCGATGTCGCCGCCGCCCAGGCGGCTCAGCGGGAATACGCCCAGGCCCCGGGCCGCGAACACCGACATCAGCGCGCTGTCTTCGAATTCCCCCACCACGTTGGGATAGATGCCTTGCTCGCCGAACCAGCGGTCCAGCGTCTGGCGCAGCACGGAATGGCCCGTGGGCAGCAGCACCGGCAGGCGTTCCAGGCATTGCGGGAAGTCCTGCGCGTCGGACTTGCGCACCAGCTTGGCGGGGCCATACCAATCCACCGGCGAGGACACCAGGCGGTCGCTGGTAAGGCGCAGGTTGGGGTTGGCGGGCGCGCCCTGGCCGGCCAGCACCAGGTCCAGGTGATGCTGGGCCAGTTCGCCCAGCAGTTCCTCGACCTCGCCTTCGTGGCAGGTCAGGCGCAGGTCCGGGGTATGCAGCACCGGCCCCAGCAGGGCCTGCGCGGCCAACTTGGAAATGCCGTCCGACAGGCCCACGGACAGGCGCATGGCAGGCTTGGTGGCGGCCGCGCGGACCTCCTGGGGCAGCACCTGGCCGATCTGGAAGATCTCTTCGGCGCGGGCGAAGGCGGCCTCGCCCGCGTCCGTCAGCGCCACGCCGCGCCCGGCCGGCTTGAGCAACTGGTGGCCCAGGTTCTTTTCCAGTTCGCGCACTTGCGCGCTGATGGTCTGGATGGCCATGTCCAGCCTTTCGGCGGCGCGGGAAAACCCGCCTTCCTTGGCGACCATCCAGAAGTAGTACAGGTGTCGGTAATTGAGCATGGCAGGAATCACTTCGGTTTTTTCGAACCTTAACTCACTTTCAGGCTGATTTCTCCATCAGCCTCGGATCCGGATCATGAGGCCCTTCGAACACAAGCGGGAACATCATGGACACCTTGCTCACCTTACTCTCCGCCGATTTCTTCGGCACTCCGGCCTGGAGCTGGCTGCTTTTCATCGGCATCGTGGTTGCGCTGCTGGCCTTCGACCTGGGCGTGCTGCACAAGGAAGACCGGGAGATCGGCGTGCGTGAGAGCCTGCTGCTGTCCGCCGGCTACATTACGGCGGCGTTGCTGTTCGGCGCCTGGGTCTGGTGGCAGATGGGTTCCGCCAGCGGCATGGCCTACTACACGGGCTTCATGATCGAGAAGTCGCTGTCGATGGACAACGTCTTCGTGATCGCGCTGATCTTCAGTTTCTTCGCGATTCCGCGCCAGTACCAGCACCGCGTACTGTTCTGGGGCATCCTCGGCGTGATCGTGCTGCGCGCCATCATGATAGGCCTGGGCGCGGCGCTGGTCAGCAATTTCGGCTGGCTGCTGTACCTGTTCGGCGCCTTCCTGGTGTTCACGGGCATCAAGATGTGGATGATCGCGGACCAGACGCCCGACATCGCGTCCAACCCGATCCTGAAGTTCCTGAAGCGCCATATGCGCGTCACGGAAGGCCTGCGCGGCAACGCATTCTGGGTGACCGAGCCGGATCCCGCCACGTCGAAGAAGGTGCGCTGGGCCACGCCGCTGCTGTTGGCGCTGGTGTTGATCGAGTTCGTGGACCTGTTGTTCGCGGTGGACTCCGTGCCTGCGATCTTCGCCATCACGACCGACCCGTTCATCGTCTACACCAGCAACATCTTCGCCATCCTGGGCCTGCGCGCGCTGTACTTTGCCCTGGCTGCGATGATCCACCGCTTCCACTACCTGAAGTACGCGCTGGCCCTGGTCCTGGTCTTCATCGGCAGCAAGATCTTCCTGGTCGGCTTCATCGGCAAGGTGCCGGCTGCCTTGTCGCTGTCGGTGACCTTCGGCCTGATCCTGGGCGGCGTGTTGTTCTCCTTGTGGAAAACCCGCTCGGACGCCTCCAAGCAGGAACTCGCGGCCGAATAAGCGCCGCGGCCCGACGCCCAGCGCCCGCCATATCCCACGGATATGGCGGGCGCTTTTTTTGGGATTTGTCGCGTCGATGCGGCGGGCGTAGAGTGCAGGGCAATCCACAAGCCGCAAGGAGCCGCCATGACCAGCTGGTCCGCCAAACAGTATTCCGCCTTTGAAAACGAACGCACCCGTCCGGTGCGGGACCTGGTCGCCGCCTTGCCCAACCAGGACGTGAAGCGCGCCGTGGACCTGGGTTGCGGCCCCGGCAATTCCACCGAGGTACTTGCCAGCCGCTATCCGGATGCCGAGGTCAGCGGCATGGACAGCTCGGAGGACATGCTGCAGTCGGCCAGAAAGCGCCTGCCGGGCCTGCAGTTTGACCTGGCCGACATCGCCACGTGGAACCCGCCCAAGACCTACGACGTGATCCTGGCGAACGCCGCCCTGCAGTGGGTGCCGGACCACGCGACGCTGTATCCGCGGCTGGTCGGCAAGCTGGCTCCGGGCGGCAGCCTGGCGGTGCAGACGCCCGACAACCTGGAAGAACCGGCCCACCGGCTGGCGCGCCAAGTCGCCGGGGAGGCGCCCTGGGCCGCCGCGATCGGCGGCTTCAAGCATCCGCCGCGCCATAGCGCGTCCTGGTACTACGAATTGCTCAAGCCGCATTGCGGCTTGCTGGACGTGTGGCGCACGACCTATCACCACCCGCTGGCAGGCGCGGCGGCAGTCGTGGAGTGGTTCAAGGGCACGGCGCTGCGGCCGTATCTGGACCGGTTGGACGCCGCCGGGCAGGCCAGTTTTCTGGCCCGCTACCAGTCGCTGATCGAAGAGGCCTATCCGGCGCTGGCCGACGGCACCGTGCTGCTGCCGTTCCCGCGGCTGTTCATCGTGGCAGGTCCGAAACAGGGCTGAGGTTCAATCGGCCGCGTCGGCCTTGTCCGCGAAGTAGCGCGCGGGCGTCTTGCCCAGCGCCTTGCGGAACATGGTGATGAAGGCGCTGACGGATTCGTAGCCCAGGTCTTCCGCCGTGCGCTGCACCGAGACGCCCGCGGAAAGGCGCTGCAAGGCCTGGATGATGTGCATCTGCTGGCGCCAGCGGCCAAAGCTCATTCCGAGTTCCTGCCGTACCAGCCGCGCCAGGGTGCGTTCGCTCATGGCGACGCGTTCGCTCCATTGCGCCACGGTGCTGCGGTCGGCGGGGTCGGCGTGCAGCGCGTCGGCGATTTCGCGCAGACGCGGGTGTTCTGACATCGGCAGGTGCAGCTGTTCGGCCGGCATGCGCGCCAATTGCTCCACCAGCACCTCGGCCAGCTTCCTGGTGGCGGCGGTCGCGGTGGCCTCGGGCGCCAGGTCCGCCAGATGGATGATCAGTTCTCGCACCAGCGGCGAGATGGCCAGCGTGCAGCACTGTTCTGGCAGGCCGGTAGCGGCGGGAGGCACGAACAGGAAGCACACCCGCCCGTTCTGCGTGACCCGGTTGCTATGCGGCACGCCGCCAGGAATCCAGACGCCGCATTGGGGCGGCACCATCCACAGCCCTTGCGGCACCGAGCAGGTCACGCCGCCTTGCAGGGACAGCACCAGCTGGCCCATGGCATGCCGGTGCAGGGGGGATTCCTGGCCGTTTTCGGTCGCGTGCACGCGCATGGCATGGGGCCATTGCGAGTCGACCTCGGGGCCGAGGAATGGAACGGGATCGTCCTGGCGGTGCATGGAATATCGCTATGGCGGAATTTAGGGATAATTTGTCATTATCTCGAAATTCAGCGAAAGCGGCCATGCGTAAGCTTGACGCATGAACTCGCATTCCATCACTTCCAAACTCCCCGCCAGCAATTCCGCGCTGCTGATCGCCGGCATACTTTGCATCTCCATGGCGCTGCGCGCGCCCATTACCGGCGTGCCGCCGCTCACGGCCATGATCCGCGAGCAGCTGGGGCTGAGCGCCATGGCCGCCGGCATGCTGATCACCCTGCCGTTGCTGGCTTTTGCCGTGGTCTCGCTGTTCGCTGCCGGCATGGCGCGCCGCCATGGCCTGGAGCGCACCTTGTTCGCCGCCTTGCTGCTGATCGCGGGCGGCATCGCGCTGCGCACGCTGGGGCCGGCCTGGAGCCTGTTCCTGGGCACGGCGGTCATAGGCTCCGGCATCGCCATCGGCAATGTGCTGCTGCCCAGCTTGTTGAAGCGCGACTTCCCGCAACAACTGGCGGGCCTGACCTCGGCCTACGTGCTGACCATGAGCCTGGCCGCGGGCCTGGCGTCGGCCGTCGCGATTCCGCTGGCAGGCCTGTCCGATGCGACCTGGCGGTTTTCCACGGGTTGCCTGCTGCTGGTGCCGCTGGCCGGCGTCCTGCTGTGGCTGCCGCAACTGGCCAATCACACCGCGCCCGCGGCGTCCACGGCGCATGCGCCGCATGGCGGCCGCCTGTGGCGTTCTCCGCTGGCGTGGCAGGTGACGCTGTTCCTGGGCATCAATTCCTTCGTGTTCTATGTGGGCGTGAGCTGGCTGCCGGCCATTCTGCGGGACGCCGGCTATACGGCTGAACGTGCCGGCGCGCTGCATGGCCTGCTGCAACTCATGTCGGCCGTGCCGGCCCTGTTCCTGGCTCCCGCGGTGCGGCGCTTGCGCGATCAGCGCGGCGCGGCGTTCCTATCGGCCGCCGCTTCCCTGGTCGCGTTTGCCGGCCTGGTCGTGGCGCCGCGCTGGGCGACGCTATGGGTGGTCCTGATGGGCCTGGGCACCGGCGGGGGCATCATCCTGGGCCTGGCATTCGTGGGTTTGCGCGCCAGCCATGCGCAGCAGGCGGCGGCGCTGTCGGGCATGGCGCAATGCGTCGGCTACCTGTTCGCGGCCACCGGCCCGGCCCTGGCGGGCACGCTGCATGACGCCTTGGGCAGTTGGAGCGTGGCCTTGGGCCTGTGCGCAGCCCTGTGCCTGGCGATGGCGCTTGCCGGTTTGTACGCAGGCCGTTCGATCCAGATCGGTCAGTACCGGGATGACTCGCTCAAGGCTGCCCGGCCTGGCTCTTCCACAAGCGCACCAATGCCTGCGGCGCATCGGCCTCAGGCACATCGAAGCTGATGTCCGCCACGGCGTCGCTCTGATACCTGACTTCGACGTGGAAGTAGCGCTGGTCGCCGCCAGCGCCGGCGCAGCGTTCAACCGCCACGGGCGCCGCGCTTTGCAGGGCGTCGCAGACCTCCTGCCGCAGGCCGGGCGGGCAGGTGGCCAGGTCGATGCTGCGCGGCTGCGCCAGCGCCGGCAGATAGGCGAGTCCGCCTTCGCGGCTCAGGCGCACCAGCTGGGCCAGGTCCAGCGACGGCAGTTCGATCATGTCTTGACTCCCACGTCGGCCCAGGCGCGGGCAATGGCGTCGCGCACGGCCGCGTCATGGCGTTCGGCCGCCACCGCCAGCGTCAGCTTGGCGAACTGCGCGAAGTCCGCGTCGTGGCGCAGCCGCTTGTCGCACAGCGCGTCGTACCAGACGCGGCCGGCGCCGGCCCACGCGGGTCCTTCCAGCGCGGTGGCCGCCAGGTGGAAGGCGCGGTTGGGGATGCCGGAATTGATGTGCACGCCGCCGTTGTCGTTCGGCGTGTCCACGTAGTCGCGCATGTGCGCGGGCTGCGGATCCTTGCCCAGCAAGGGATCGTCATAGGCGCTGCCGGGCTGCGCCATGGAGCGCAGCGCGCGGGCTTGGATCTTGGGCTTGAACAGTCCGGCGCCCACCAGCCAGTCGGCCTGCCGCGCGTCCTGGCCCAGCGCGTATTGCTTGACCAGCGCGCCGAAGACGTCGCACAGGGATTCGTTCAACGCGCCGGACTGGCCCTGATAGAGCAGGGCTGCCTCGGCGTCGATCACGCCGTGCGTGAGTTCGTGGCCGATGATGTCGACCGCGATGGTGAAGCGGTTGAACACTTCGCCGTCGCCGTCGCCGAACACCATCTGCGCGCCATTCCAGAAGGCGTTGTCATAGTCTTCGCCGTAATGCACGGTGCCGACCAGCGGCAGCCCCTGGCCGTCGATGGAGTTGCGCTGGTAGATGTCCCAATACAGCTTGTAGGTCGAGCCCAGGTGATCGTAGGCTTCGTCCACCGCGGCGTCGCCGCTGGCGCGGGCGCCTTCGGCGCGCACCAGCTTGCCGGGCAGGGTCGTGGTGTTGGCGGCATCGTGCACGGCCCGTTGGGGCGTGCCGGCGGGGGAGGATTTCTTGCCGCGGGCTGGCTTGGCGCGCGGCGGCTGGACCGCCATCTCGCGCAGGCTGCGCTGTTGCTGGTCGATGATCAGCGTTTTGACCGCGGGCATGCTGACCCGCGAATCGGCATGCTGCGCCAGGCGATCCAGCATGTAGGGAGGGATCACGCCGATCAGCGGCGCGGACTCGGAAGGACGTGGCATGCGCGGTCTCCGTCGTGGACGCCGGGCCAGGGCCGCGGCGCTAGGCTTCTAAACCGTAGCAGATAGGTCCCCGGCAGGGACGTAACAGTGTGCGGCCTGATGCTAGAAACGTTACGCGCCGCGCGGCCGCGTCCGGCCCTAGTCGAACACGCCCGCGAGTACGTCGGCGACCACGGCGGTGGCGATGGCGACCAGGATCAGGTCATTGCCCGCGACGCGCCATTCATAGCCGGGGTGCACGGGCAGGCGCGCCAGCATGGGGCCGGGCACCATTTTCTTGGCGATGCCCGGGGGCAGCGGCTTGCCGCGAGCCAGGTTCTTGCGTATGCCGGGCGGCAACGAACCGTAGCCGGTCGCGCCCGCCTGCACCGCGTAGCCGCGCGCGGTGGAAACGGTGATGCCGGCGGTGCTGAGCGTGACGCTGACGCCGCCGTCCTGGCTTTTATTCTTGCCATTGCCATTGCCATTGCCATTGCCATTGCCCTGGCCGGCATGGTCCGGCTTGCCCTTGCCTTCGGGAGGCGCGGCATGCGCCGGCGCGGCAAGCGCGATGGCACAGGCGAGGGTGGCAATCATCATCGAGGGTTTGCTGCGCATCGTGTCGGATCCTGCAAGAGACGGGAGCACTAGCGTAGCGCCGGGGCCGCGCAAACGCCACAGCCGTACGGCGCAGGGATTGCAACAATCGCCACAATTCGTTTGACTTCCACTCGCGATAGAATCCCCTGCTTATTTTCCGGGGGGAACGCGATGAGGTATTTCCTGATCTTGGTTGGGGCGGCCGTGGTCGCCTACTTGTTGGCTCGCGGCATTGCCGCCGTGCTCTCGGACCGTAAACGTTCAAAATCAGAAAGGGATTCGAAGTGAAGCCGACAGATATCCAGATGGTCAAGACGATAGGCGACATGAAGCCGCGCGGTTTCAAGATCGCGATAATCACGGCGGTGCTGTTCCTGCTGATCCTGTTCCTGGCTTTCGACTCCTGGTTCCAGGTCGATCAAGGCGAGCGCGGCGTGGTGCTGCGCAACGGCAAGCTGGTGCGCGTGTCGGAACCGGGCCTGGACTTCAAGACTCCGTTCATCGACAACGTGATGACGGTGTCGGTGCGCGACCACACGTTCGTGTTTGAAAAGCTGGAAGCCTACAGCTACGACCAGCAGCCGGCGACGCTGCGCGTGTCGGTGACCTACCGCGTGCCGCCCGAGCACGTGGCCGAGCTGTACTCGGAGTACGGCACCATCAGCAATCTGCAGATGCGCGTGCTGGAGCGCAAGACGCCCGACTCGGTGAAGAACGTGTTCGGCCAGTACACCGCGGTGCGCGCCATCCAGGAACGCCAGAAGCTGGGCCTGGACGTGAACGCGGCCGTGCTCAAGACCATGGAAGGCGCGCCGGTGCAGGTGGTGGGCGTGCAGATCGAGGAAGTCGGTTTCTCGCAGGCCTATGAGCACTCGATCGAACAGCGCATGCTGGCGCAGGTGCAGATCGAAACGACTCGCCAGCAGAAGGAAACGGCGATGATCAACGCCGAGATCCAGGTGGTCAAGGCCAAGGCTGAAGCCGATGCGCGCCGCCAGCAGTTCACGGCCGAGGCCGACGGCATCCGCATGCGCGGCGACGCCGAGGCTGCCGCGATCCGCGCCAAGGCCGAGGCCCTGGCCGCCAACACCAATCTGGTGAGCTTGAACGCCGTGGAAAAGTGGGACGGCGTGCTGCCGACCACGCAGGTGCCGAACGCGGCGCTGCCGTTCATCGGCATCAAGTAGGCGTTGCGGGCCAGGGCTGCGCCCGCAAGGGCGGCCCGGCCTGCCGCCGGCGGGCGAATTCCATCAGCTGTTCGCCCGACAGGGCCTTGCTGTAGTACCACCCCTGCACGATGATCTCGGCGGGGGATTCCAGCGCCGTCAGCTGCTGGTCCGTCTCCACGCCTTCCACCACGATCTGCAGGTTCAGCGCTTCGCAGAAGCGCAGCAGGCCGTTGAGCACCAGCGCGCCCCTGTCGCTGTCCTGGGCGCTGACGAAGCTGCGGTCGATCTTCACCGCGTCGATCTCGAACTGGTGCAGATAGCTCAGCGCCGAATAGCCGGTGCCGAAATCATCGATGTAGACCCGGGCGCCGATCGCATGCAGGCGGTCGAAGGCGGTGTGCAGGGCCTGGGTGTCTTCCACCAGCGCGTCCTCGGTCAATTCCACCGATACCTGCCCGCCGGCCTGCGCCAGCACCTTGATCAACTTTTCCAGGTAGTCCTCGGATGTGAGCGTGCCTGCCGTGACGTTGATGGTCACCGGCAGCGTGAAGTCGTGCTTGCGCCATTGCTGGCATTGCAGCACGGCCTGCCGGGCCACCCACAGGTCGACCTCGCGCATCAGGTCCGCCTGCGCCAACCAGCGCAGGAATTCCAGCGGAGTCTGTTGCTTGCCGTCGGGGCCGGTGGCGCGCAACAGGGCCTCGCAACCCGTGCACAAGCCGCTGCGCAGCGACACCTGCGGCTGGAATTCCAGGTGGAAATCGTATTGGCTGATGGCGCGGATGCGCGTGTTTTCGGCATTGCGGCGCGCGCGGTCGGCGTAGGTCTGCACCACGGGGTCGTGCGCGTACAGCAGCGATTCTTCCTGTAGCCGGGTAAAGGTCGTGTCCAGCGATTTGAAATAGACCGTGGCGCTTTCCTGGCGCTGGCGCTCCAGCGCGACCACATAGGGGGCGTACACGCAGGCGCCGATCGCCACCAGCGCCAGTTGCAGCACCACGCCGCCGAGGCTGCCGCCGGCCGCGACATAGGCGTTGAACAGCACCGGCGAGGTCAGCGGCAACGTGGTGGCGGCAGAGGGCAGCCAGCCCATCTGCACCACGGCCAGCGCCAGGACGGCATTGGCCGCGGGCGCCAGGATGAACGGAATGAGCAGGCGCGGATTGAGGATCAGGGGCAGCCCGAACAGCAGGATTTCATTCACGTTCAGCAGCGCCACCGGCAGGCTGGCGAGCGCCAGCACGCGCAGCGATTCGCTGCGCGCGAACACCAGGATGGCCAGTACCAGCGACAGCGTCGCGCCCGATCCGCCGATGAAGACGAAGGCTCCAAGCAAGGTGCTGTTCAAGGCGTACATGCCTTCGTAGCCGGCCGTCTCGCTGGCGGAGTTCAGCATGGCCGCCTGGTCCATCACGCTCATCAGGGGCGCCAGCGCGTGGTAGCCGTGTATGCCGAAGAACCAGAGCAGGGAATCCAGCCCCGCCACCAGCGTGCCCGCGATGAAGGGGCTATCGAGCGAGGCCAGGCTCATGGGGATGTTGAATTGCGCGACGGCGGGAATCCGCAGCGCGGCGGACAGCGCCAGCACGACCAGGCCGGCCGCCACCAGGCCCGGCACGACCATGTTCAGCGTGTCGCGGACGTTCTCGCTGATCAGCCCGTCAGGCGCCAGGTGGGACCAGCGGCGGCGGTGCAGCCACGCCATCAGGGGCACGGTCAGCAGGGGCGAAACGATGGCGATGAACAGCACCAGGGTGACGGCCGCCTGCGGGTAGGGCGCCATCAGGCCCTCGGCGATCACCACGTACGACAGGCACAGAAAGGCGGTGGGCAGATGCGGGACGCGGTGGCGGAACGACAGCATGTAGCCGATGGACGTGCCGACCAGCACCGGCATGATGCCCGCGAGCTTGTCGTGGACCTCGGTCAGCAATTCGACCACGGCGGCGGGCAGGCCCAGCTGGCGGGCGATGACGGACAGGACCAGGAACAGCGCCGTGACCAGCAGGCAGGGCATGGTCCACAGCAGGCCTTCGCGGATGGCGCGCAGGGAGCTGGCGCTCGCCAGCGCGGTCAAGCGGTCTTTCGGAGAGCGCATCAAGGCCAGTTTCGGCATGGCGGTTCGCCCTGTGTTCCGTGCAAGCGACTATCACCGCTTCCGTGTTTGTAAAAATCTTTTGCCACATCCTAGCCGCACTTTTCCCGGTTTAGCAATTGCGATCCCGCTTCCGCATGCGGCCGCTGACAGAATCTCAGGGATTCCCCTCTATCAAGAATTGCAAAGCGGGCGCAAGGTGACAGTACAGGCGCGCGGCGCCGCTATACGATCGAGCGGCGGCGCGCCTATGGCGCGGGGCCACAAGCTTCAGAATGAGGAGACATGGATGTCTCAGTTGGATTGGACGTCCGGCGATACCAAGCCGGATCGGCAGGGCTATTACGAAACGCGATACGACACAGGATGCACTGCCATCACGCTGTACAGCGTGCTGGGTTGGATGCCGATGAAAACACCCGGCAACATGGTGGGCTGGCGGCCCCTGCCACCCGCCGTCGAACGAGAAGAGGCCGAACGCCACATACAGGAACTGCGGGCGGCGCAAAGCCACGTCCCCATGGATTACTAGCCGGCGCGGCCCCTGGTCCGGCGTCGGATGCGATAGAATGCAAACGGTTCCTATTTGCATTCTATCGCCAGGTGCGCCTTGCCTCCGCCCGATTCCCTCCCCGCCGACAACGTCACGCAACTCTATCGCGAGCACCATGGCTGGCTGTCGGTCTGGCTGCGCAGAAAACTGGGCAATTCCTTTGACGCGGCGGACCTGGCCCACGATACGTTCGTGCGGCTCATGGCCGGGCGGCGCAGAACGGAGACAGGCGCCGAGCCGCGCGCGCTGCTGACCCACATCGCGAAGGGCCTGGTGGTGGACCATTGGCGCCGCCGCGCGGTCGAAGAGGCCTATCTGGCCGCGGTCGCGCTGCTGCCCGATCAACAGGCGCCGTCGCCGGAAGCGCGCGCCCTGATCCTGGAAACCCTGCGCGCCATCGACGCGGCATTGCGGACGCTGTCCGCCAGGACGCGCGAGATTTTCCTGATGTCCCAATTCGACGGCCTGGGCTACGACGCGATCGCGCAGGGCCTGGGCGTGTCGCTGTCCACCGTCAAGCGCCACATGCAGGCCGCGCTGACCGCGTGCCTGATCGCCAGCCAGGCCGACGCGTGATCGATCCCGCCATCCTGGAGGAGGCGGCCGGCTGGCTGGTGCGCTTCCAATCCGAGTCCCTGTCGTCATCGGACCACGCGGCCTTCGAACGCTGGCGCGGGCGCAGCGCGGCCCATGCCGCGGCCTGGCAGCGGGCCGAGGAAATGCTGCGCGGATTCGGACAGGTTCCGTCCCGCGTCGCTGGCGACGCCTTGCGGCGGCTGGATCGTCCGCGCCGCCGCCAGGCCGTGCGAGCGTTGGCCGGCCTGCTGGTTCTTGGTCCCACGGCCTGGCTGGGCTGGCGCGAGCTGCCCTGGCGGGAATGGAGCGCCGATGCGCGCACGGCGACCGGGCAGCAGCGCCGCATGAAGCTGGCTGATGGCACGCAGCTGGTGCTCAATACCGCCAGCGCCGTGGACATCGAGTACACCGCGCAGCAGCGCACGCTGTGGCTGCGGGCGGGTGAAATCCTGTTGACGACGGGCAGGGACTCGCCGCAGCTGCATCGCCCCTTCATCGTCCAGACCTCGCAAGGCGCGATACGCGCGCTCGGCACGCGCTTCATGGTGCGCGACGAAGGGCGCGCCGTGCGCGTGGCGGTGTTCGAGGGCGCGGTGGAGATCCGGCCCGGAGCCTCGCCGGACGCCAGCCAGGTGCTGCCGGCCGGGCGCCAGTCCGTCTTCAATCGCCGGGAGACCGGGCCCCAGGTTCCGGCGGACGCGATGGAGGCGTCATGGGAGCAGGGCATGCTTGCCGTGCGCGATTGGCGGCTGGCCGATCTGGTCGATGAGCTGGGACGCTATCGCCGCGGGGTGCTGCGTTGCGATCCGGCGGTGGCGGATTTGCGCGTGTCGGGAGCCTTCCCCTTGAACGACATCGATGCCAGCCTGCGCCTGCTGGAGAAAACCCTGCCCGTGACCGTAAGCCGCGTCACGCCGTACTGGGCGACGGTGACGCCGGGCA
This sequence comes from Achromobacter anxifer, assembly GCF_903652925.1. Classification (GTDB taxonomy): domain Bacteria; phylum Pseudomonadota; class Gammaproteobacteria; order Burkholderiales; family Burkholderiaceae_B; genus Achromobacter; species Achromobacter anxifer. The sequence continues at coordinate 1,127,856 of NZ_CAHLAR010000001.1, forward strand.
GCGGAGTTACAAATTAATCGCCGATGGACTGACACTTTTTTCCGCTTCGTCCGGTGTACCGGGTGAATCGCCGCGAACCGCGCGCCACCCCGACCCCTACGAAGGATAGTTCCATGGTTTCCCGATACTCCCGTTCGCCGCGTCCGGCCCGCCGCGCAGCCGTCCTGCCGCCGCTGGCGGCAATGGCGCGGGCAGCCGGCATGGGCCTGGCGCTGCTGGCGGCGTCCGCGGCGGCGCTGCCGGCGATGGCCGCCGATGCCGTCAGCGCCACGGCCCGCAAGTCCTATTCGATTCCAGCGGGTTCCCTGGGCGACGCGCTGGCCCGCTTCGCTGCCGCCGCCGGCGTGCCGCTGTCCTTCGATCCGGCCATGGTGTCGGGAATGCGCAGCGATGGGCTGGACGGCGCCTACACCGTGAAGGAAGGCTTTGCGCGCCTGCTGTCCGGTTCGGGCTATGCCCTGTCGGAGCAGGGCGGGGGCGCCTATTCCTTGCGCAAGCTGCCGGCGCCGGATGAGTCGGCGACCATGCTGCCGGCCGTCACCGTGGCCGGCGCCGTCGCCGCGCCCTACGCCTTGCCCGCCGAGTTCGAGGGCGGCCAGGTGGCGCGTGGCGGACGCCTGGGGCTGTTGGGCAACCGCGACGTGATGGACACGCCGTTCAACGTCACCAGCTACACGTCCGACCTGCTGGCGAACCGCCAGGCGGTGACGTTGGCCGATGCCTTGAATGTCGAACCATCGGTGCGCTTCACCGGGCAGATAGGCGGCGTGACGGATTCGTTCTACATCCGCGGCTTTCCGATAGGCGAAGGCAATCTGGGCGAGATCGCGTTTGACGGGGTGTATGGCGTCGCGCCGAACTATCACGTCTTCACCGACTACATCGAGCGGGTCGAAGTGCTGAAAGGGCCGGCGGCGCTGCTGTACGGCATGTCGCCCAACAGCGGCGTCGGCGGCGTGATCAACATGGTGCCCAAACGGGCCTTGCCCGAGGACCTGAGCCGCGTTTCCGCCGACTACGTGGGCGACTCGCAATTCGGCGCGCGGGCGGATTTGAGCCGCCGCTTTGGCAAGGACGGCGAATGGGGCGTGCGGGTCAACGGCATGCACCGCAAGGGCGATACGCCGCTGGACAATCTGTATTCGCGCACCGACATCGGTGCCTTGTCGCTGGACTACCAGGGCGAGCGGCTGCGCGCCTCGCTGGATCTGCTGGTGCAGAATGAAAAGATCGACGCGCCCACGCGGCCTTTCCTGGTGGCGGCCGGCATCGACGTGCCGCAGGCGGCGGACGGCCGGCGCAATGCCACCCAGCCCTGGGGCTGGTGGCAGTCAGATGGGCAGTCGGCGCTGCTGCGCCTGGAATACGACATCAGCGACCGCCTGACCGTATTCGCCGACGCGGGCGGCTCGGACACCAGCGTGGCGCGCCTGTCGGACCAGACGCCCACCATCGTCAACGCGGCCGGCGACACGGTCGTCACGCCGAACAACTTCAGGTTCGAGGTCAACCGCAGCACCTACAACGCAGGGCTGCGCGCCAAGCTGGACACGGGGCCGGTGCGCCATGCCATCAGTTTCATGGGCAGCCTGTACAGCGACCGGAATCTGCAGGCCAGCGTGGCGGGCACGCCGCTGACTTCCAACATCTACCACCCGGTCACGCGGCCGCAGCAGTACATCCCGGCGCCCGCCAACGTGCCCAAGATTTCCTCGTCGGATCTTTCCGGCCTGGCGCTGGCCGATACGCTCAGCATCCTGGACGAGCGCGCGCAGCTGACCCTGGGGCTGCGCCAGCAACGCATCCAATCCCGCAATTTCAACCCCGCCACCGGCGCGCGCACCGTCAGCTACGACGAAAGCGCGACCACGCCGCTGGCGGGCATCGTCATCAAGCCCTGGAGCAACGTCTCGCTGTACGCCAACTACATCGAAGGCCTGAGCAAGGACGACGTGGCGCCCGCCACCGCGTCCAACGCGGGCCAGGTCTTCAAACCCTACAAGGCCAGGCAAAAGGAAGTGGGCGTGAAGGTGGACCTGGACAGCGCCATGCTGACCCTGAGCGCCTTCGAGATCACCAAGCCCAGCGGCCAGCTGACCAACGGCGTGTACGGCGCGGACAGCGAGCAGCGCAACCGCGGCCTGGAACTGAATCTGGCCGGCGAACCGTGGCGGGGGCTGCGCTTGCTGGGCGGGGTGACCTTGCTGGACGCGGAGCTGACGCGCGCGGGCAACAGCGCCGTGGTGGGCAACCGACCGGTGGGCGTGCCCAAGGTATCGGTCAACCTGGGCGCGGAATGGGATACGCCCTGGGTCGCGGGCCTGACCCTGACCGGCAGCGTGATCCACACTGGCAGCGAATACATCAACCAGGCCAACACGCAGTCGGTGCCGTCGTGGACCACCTTCGACCTGGGCGCGCGCTATGCCACCAAGGTCTACGGCAAGGACGTCACGCTGCGGGCGAATGTGGTCAACGTGTTCAACCGCGCTTACTGGTCGGGCGTGGCCTCGTACGGCACGATTTCGCAGGGCGTGCCGCGCACCGTGATGTTGTCGGCGTCGATGGACTTCTGACCCGGCGCCACCGCCTGCGCCTGGACTAGGACGCGAGCAGGCCGCTGATGCGGGCCAGGTTGTCCAGCGTGCTGCGCAGATGGCTGGCCAGCGCCTCGGCGGCCTCTGCGTTGCGTTCGCGTTCCAGCAGATCCAGGATGGCCAGGTGCTGGTCGCAATGCTGGCGGTAGCGGCTGCGGTCCTGCATCGAGCGGTACGAGAGCAGGCGGCGCACGCGGTTCACGCGCTTGATGGCGTCGATGAAGAAGGGATTGCCCGAGGCTTCCACCAGCGATTCGTGAAAGCGCACGCCGCGTTCGTGCAGCTGGTCCGCGGTATCGGTGGCGATGCCGCCATCCAGCAGATGCCGTTCGGCCGCGCGGCAGCGCGCCAGCACCTGCCTGTCGATGCGATAGCCAGGTTCCAGCAGCGCCGCCGGCTCCAGCGCCAGCCGCAGCCGATAGGACTGCAGCAGGCTGTCCGGCGTGGTCATCATGGACGAGAATTCCCAGCCGTAGCCGGGCCTGCGCTGGCCCCAGCCTTCTTGCGCGATGCGTCCCAGCAGGGCCTGGGTCTGCGCCGCCGTCAGCGCGTAGCGCGCGCGCAGCAAGGCCTCGCTGCATTGCATGGGCAGTTCGCCGCGCAGCAGTTCGTCGGCCAGCCGGAAATAGGCGTGCGTGACGATGTCGTCCACGGACGGCGGCGCGGCGTCCTCGCCGTCGTCCGCCAACGTGGCGTGGTCCTGTTCCAGGAAGTAGCCGCGATTGGGCTTGCGCGAGACCACGCCGCGCTGTTCCAGCACGCCCAGCGCGTCGTTGACGGGCGAGCGCGACAGGCGCAGCCGGTCGGCGATTTTCTGCGCGGTCAGGTGCGCGCCCGCGGGCAGGCGGTCTTCCCTGATCAGGGCCAGGATTTTCGTGACGGTATTGGTCTGGGCGCTCATGGGCGGCGGGCGGCCGGATTGATGGTGTCCGAGAGGATAGCGGGAATCACGCCGCCCAGGCGCAGCAGTCTGATTTCCAGCCGGGTCTCGACCGCGGCTGTGGCGCGCAGCGCATCGGCCGCGCCGTCCGCGCGCAGGATGCGCACCGCCACGGACCCGCGCGGCGTCAGCGCCGCGGCCTGGGCGTCGACCTCGATCCGGTCGCCCGCCCGCAGCCGCAGCGTGGCGGGCGTGACGCCCTCGGGCAGGCGCAGCGGCAGGATGCCCATGCCGATCAGGTTGGAGCGATGGATGCGTTCAAAGCTGACCGCCAGCACCGCGCGGATGCCCAGCAGGCGCTGGCCCTTGGCGGCCCAGTCGCGCGAGGACCCGGTGCCGAAGCGTTCGCCCGCCACCAGCACCACGGCCTGTCCGGCGCGCGCGTAGCGGCCGGCGGCCTCCCAGATCGACTCCACCCTGCCGCTGGGCGCGTGCAGCGTGTGGCCCACGGGGGCGTCGGGACAGAGCAGGTTGACCAGGCTTTTGCTGTAGAACGCCGCGCGCATCATGACCTGCCAGTTGCCGCGGCGCGAGGCGAACACGTTGAGGTCGCCGCGGTCCTCGCCACGCTCGACGAGGAAGTCGGCGATGGGGCTGTCGGGCGGAATGGCGCTGGCGGGAGACAGGTGGTCGGTGGTCACGTCGTCGCCCAGCACCAGCAAGGGATGCGCGGCATAGCGGCCCAGCTGGCTGGATTCGCCGGCGCCGGCGAAGGGCGGGCGGCGCAGCGCATTGGAGGCGGGGTTCCAGGGAAAGCGCGCCGTGTCGGGCGATTGCAGGTCCTGCCAGACGGGGTTGGCGCTGGCCGCCTGGAAGGCGCTGCGGTAGTCGGCCGGCTGCTGGCCGGCGGCCAGCGCGGCGTCGATGTCGGCGTCGTCGGGCCAGAGTTCGCGCAGGTAGACGGGACGACCGTCGGGCGCGGTCTGCACCGGCTCGCAGCTGAGGTCGCGCTCCGCGTCGCCCGCCAGCGCGTAGGCGATCACCAGCGCCGGCGACATCAGGAAGCCCAGGTCCAGGTCGGGATGGATGCGGCCCGCGAAGTTGCGGTTGCCGGACAGCACCGCTACCGGATGCACCGAGCCCGCCGCCATGGCCTCGCACACCGCCGCGGGCAGCGGGCCGGAATTGCCGATGCAGGTGGTGCAGCCGTAGCCCACGATGTCGAAGCCCATCGCGGCCAGGTCTTGCAGCAGGCCGGCGCGACCCAGGTATGCGGCGGCGGCGGGCGAACCCGGAGCCAGCGACGTCTTCACCCAGGCGGGCACGCGCAGGCCGGCCTGGCGCGCCTTGCGGGCCAGCAGGCCGGCCGCCGTCAGAAGCCGCGGGTCCGAGGTGTTGGTGCAGCTGGTGATGGCGGCGATGGCGATGGCGTGGCGCGGCAGGGTACCGCCGGCAGCGGGGGCGGACGGCAGCTCCGCCAGGATGCGCCGGGTGTGGCTATAGGGATGCAGGTCCTGCGGCCGCCTGGGGCCGGCCACGTGCATCTGCACCTGGTCCAGCGCGATCTCGACCACGCGGGTATAGCGCGGCGCGGCGGCCGGGTCGTAGGCAATGCCGGCGCGTTCGGCGTAGGCCCGTACCCGCGCGATCAGCGACTCCGGGCGGCCCGTCTGGCGCAGATAGTCGAGCGTGGCCGCGTCGATCGGAAAGTAGCCGGTCGTGGCGCCGTACTCCGGCGCCATGTTGGCCACCACGCAGCGGCTGCCGGCCGACAGTGCGGCCACGCCCGGCCCGTAGAACTCGACGAACTCGCCGGACACCTGGATTTCGCGCAGGCGCTGGGTCACGGTCAGCGCCAGGTCGGTTGCGGTCACGCCCGGCGCCAGGGCGCCGCTCAGGCGCACGCCGATCACGTCGGGAATGCGCAGCAGCGTGGGCATGCCGAACATCACGGTCTGCGCCTCCAGCCCGCCCACGCCCCAGCCCAGCACGCCGATGCCGTTGATCATGGGCGTGTGGCTGTCGGTGCCTATCATCATGTCCGGATGCAGCGCGATGCCGTCCGGGCCCGCCCGTTCGCAGACCACGGTGGCCAGCTGTTCGAGGTTGATGGTGTGCATGATGCCGGTGCCCGGCGGATGGATGCGCACATTGGACAAGGCCTTGGAGGCCCAGCGCAGGAAGCGGTAGCGCTCCGCGTTGAGGCGCAGCTCCAGTTCCAGGTTCTGCGCCGCGGCGTCGGGGCGGCCATAGGCCTGCACCGCCAGCGAATGGTCCACCGACACGTCCACCGGCAGCACCGGATTCAACGCGGCGGGATCGACGCCGGCTTCGGCCAGCGCGTCGCGCATCGCGGCGATGTCCACCAGCGCGGGCGTGCTGGTGGTGTCGTGCATCAGCACGCGCCCCGGCTGGAAGGCGATCTCGGCTTCGCTGGTGCCGTGCTCAAGCCAGCCGAACAGTGCCGCCACCGCGGCATCGCGCTCCGCGTCCTGCATGTTGCGCACTGCGTTTTCCAGCAGCAGCCGCAGCACCACGGGCAGGCGGAAGTACTCAGGTCCGTACGTGCCGGGCAGGTCGGCGCAGGTGTGGCGGACGCCGTCCAGCGTGAAGCTGGCGCGAAGAGGGGCGGCGGTGGTCGTATCCATGGCCGCTATTTTGCATATTGGATTATTAAAATGCAATTAAGAAGAATAGGGGGCGTATGGAGCAGAACGCCAGCGCTGCCGCTGGTCCTCCAGGGACAGCGGGTAGCCTTGCAGTATGCTTACCCGCTTCATGGACACTCCGAAGTTGCCTGCAATGACTGATTTCCCCTTCGATGCCGTGCTGTTCGACTGCGACGGCGTGCTGGTCGATTCCGAACCCATCACCAGCCGCGTGCTGACCGAGATGCTCAATGAACTGGGCTGGGGCATCACGCATGCGGAAACCATGCAGATCTTCACGGGCAAGGCGGTCAGGGACGAACTGCCGCTGATCGAGTCCCGCACGGGCGCGAAGATCACGCCGGACTGGTTCGACCAGTTCCGCCAGCGCCGCAATGCCGCGCTGGACCGTGACTTGCTCGAGATTCCGGGCGCGCCTGACGCGGTGCGGGCCCTGCACGTGGCGCTGGACGGCCGCATCGCGGTCGCTTCGGGCGCGGACCGCCGCAAGGTGGAATTGCAGCTGGCCAAGGTCGGCATCGCCGACTGCTTCCGCGAGCGCGTCTTCAGCGGCCATGAAATGCCGCGCAGCAAGCCCTATCCCGACGTGTACCTGGCGGCCGCGCTGGCGCTGGGCGTGGAGCCCGGCCGCTGCGCCATCGTGGAAGACACGGTGACCGGCGCCACCGCGGGCGTGGCAGCCGGCGCCACGGTGTTCGGCTACAGCCCGGACGCCAACGGCCATAGCGGCGCCGAGGCCTTGCGCGACGTGGGCGTGGCCCACGTGTTCACCGACATGAAGCAACTGCCGGCGCTGCTGGCAGCCTGGAAGCTGGCCAGCTAGGGCTCTGCTTTCCAGGGCGCGCAGGCCCAGGCCTGCCGCCCGCGCGCCGCGCGCCGCGCGGATTTCAGCGCGCGTACTGCTCGCCGCCATCCAGGTCTATCACCGTTCCGCTCAGGTAGCCGGCGCGCGGCGAGGCGCCGAACACGATCATGTCGGCGACTTCATCGGGTTCCATCAGGCGGCCGAAGGGCAGGTCCGACAGCGTTTCCTGCCAGCGGTTTTCGTCGCCCCAGCGAGCCTGCGCGCGCTGCTTCGCCAGGGTCAGCACGCGGTCGGTGCGGGTGCGCGAAGGATTCACGCCGAACACGCGCACTCCGTGGCGCGGCGCATCTCCGCCCAGGGCGCGGGTGAAGGCGATGAGCGAGGCATTGGCCGCCGCGCCGCAGATGTAGTCGGCGCGCGGCGCCGAGCCCGCCATGCCGATGATGTTGGCGATGACGCCCGCGCCGGCCTCGCGCATGCGCGGGTAGTAGTGGCGCGCCAGGCTGATGTAGCCGTGCACCTTCAGTTCCCAGCCGGCGCGCCAGCGCTCTTCCTGTACCTGGTCGAGCGCGCCGCCGGGCACGGCGCCGGCATTGTTGACCAGGATGTCGATGTCGCCCGCTTCCTGGCTCAGGCGTTCCGCCGCGCCGGGCTGCGCCAGGTCCAGCGTGACGGCCCGGGCCTGCCTGCCGGTCTGCTCGCGTATCGCGTCGGCGGCCGCGCGCAGCGCCGCATCGTCGCGCGCCACCAGTATCGGTTCGGCGCCTTCGCGCGCGAAGGCGAGGGCGCAGGCCAGGCCTATGCCCTTGGATGCGCCCGTGATGAGCACGCGTTTACCGTCCAGCTGCAAATCCATGAACTCCTCCCGTTTTTGTCGTCGTCCGTGCGCGGTGCCGCCGCACGCCAGCTTGGTTGTAAACCAGTTGTGCCGATATGTGCCAGTGCGTGCGCGGCAGGGCGGCATGGGCGCGCCGGCTGCTATGCTGGCTCGACCCCTGACCGCAAGGAGACGGCGATGGCGGAAATCTGGCTGGAAATCTGGTCCACCACGCGCAGCGAGTTTGCCGACATCCCCGACGTGGGCGAGGCGACCCGCATCGTGCTGCGGCTGAGCGTGGCCATGCTGCTGGGCGGCCTGCTGGGCTACGAGCGCGAGCGCAGCGGCAAGGCCGCCGGGCTGCGTACCCATATGCTGGTGGCGCTGGGCGCGGCGATCTTCGTGCTGGTGCCGCTGCAAGGCGGCATGGAGGTCGGCGACTTGAGCCGGGTGCTGCAAGGCGTGATCGCCGGCATTGGCTTCCTGGGGGCGGGCGCTATCATCAAGTTGAGCGACGAGCGCGAGATCCGCGGGCTGACCACGTCGGCCGGCATCTGGATGACGGCCGCGATCGGCGTGGCGGCGGGCATGGGGCGCGAGGCCACCGCCGTGGTCAGCACTCTGATGGCGCTGTTCGTGCTGGCCGTGTTGCGGCGCGTCGAGGCGCGCATCGCCGCGCGCCACGAACACAAGGTCATCGCTTCAGGCGTCAAGTAGGGCCGGCGCCTCAGCTGCCGCCCGACACGTCGATGAAGGAGCCGCTGGTGTAGCCGGCCTCGTCCGAGAACAGCCACATCACGGCCCCTGCCACTTCGTCCACGGTGCCGCCGCGGCGCAGCGGGATCGCGCCCTTGAGGCGGTCGACGCGGCCCGGCTCGCCGCCGCTGGCGTGCATGTCGGTGTAGATGGTGCCGGGCCGCACGCCATTGACGCGGATGCCTTCCGGCGCGACTTCCTTGGACAGGCCTATGGTCATCGTGTCCAGCGCGCCCTTGGACGCCGCGTAGTCCACGTATTCGTTGGGCGAGCCAAGCCGGGCCGCGGCGGACGACACGTTGACGATGGCGCCGCCCTGACCGCCGTGGCGCGGAGACATCCGCCGCACCGCTTCGCGGGCGCACAAAAAGGCGCCGATCACATTGGTGGACAGCACGCGCAGCAGGCGCTCGGCGCTCATTTCGTCCACGCGCATCTGCCGTTCCAGGATGCCGGCGTTGTTGACCAGCGCGTCGATGCGGCCCAGCTGCCGGTCGAGCTCGCCGTACATGCGCAGCACCTGGTCTTCTTGCGAGACGTCGGCCTGCAGCGCGACGGCGCGGCCGCCGCCGCGCACGATGTCCGCGACGACCGCATTGGCGGCGTCCGCGTCGGACCGGTAGTTGACGCCTACCGCGTAGCCGCGCCGGGCGGCCAGGCGCGCGACCGCGGCGCCGATGCCGCGGCCGCCGCCGGTGACAAGCATGATTTTGGACATGGCTGGCTCCTTGTGGTCCTGCACCTTAGCAGAAGGCCGCCGGGTTCAGATCCAGACGTCGTTCGGCGCGCTGCGATCGCCGCCCTGGTCGCCGGTGTTGCGCACGCCGCGCGGCTCGATCAGCAGCAATTTCACTTCCTCGGGCGCGCAGGGCTTGTGCTCCACGCCTTTGGGGACGACGGCCATTTCGCCCGGCCCCAGGTCGATGTGCCCGTCGCGCAGCGCGATGCGCAGGCGGCCTTCGATGACGATGAAGGTCTCGTCGGTGTCGGCATGGCTGTGCCAGATGAACTCGCCCTGGATCTTCACCAGCTTGAACTGGTAGTCGTTCATTTCGGCGACGACCCGGGGCATCCAGTGGTCGGAGATCAGCGCCAGTTTGTCGGCGAAGTTGATGGCGCGGATATCGGGCATGGCGGCTTGTCCGGAAAGAATTGAGCAAGCTTCAGGATAGAAGGCCGCGTTCGCGCCGTCTTGTACGATCGTGCAGCTTTTTGGCGCCCGCGGTTCAGAGGCGCAGCATCCGGCGCCAGCGGTCCGGCGGCATGCCGTAGGTCTCGACGTGGCGGCGCGTCAGGTGGCTCTGGTCGGTGAAGCCGGCAGCGGCCGCGGCCTGCGCCAGCGGCATGCCCGCGGCGATGAGGCGGCGCGTCTGGTCCAGGCGGCGCAGCATCACATAGCGGTAGGGGCTGGTGCCGAACAGCGCGCGGAAGTCGCGCGAGAGGCTCCAGCGGTCCGTGCCCGCGGCGTTGGACAACTGTTCCAGCGTGATGGGCTGTTCGAGCGATGCATGGATGTACTGCCGCGCGCGCTCGGCCGCCGCGTAGTCGGGGCGGCGGCGCGTCGGCTTGCCGCCGGCCGCGGCGCACAGGGCATGGCTCAGCTCGTACAGCGCGTCGTCTTCCAGCAGCGGGTCGACGAGGTCATGCGTGTCCCGCAGCAATCTCGTGCTGGCCGCGCGCAGCCGGGGATCCGCCGAGATGCCGCCCGCGATGTAGGGCAGCGGCTGGCCGCCCAGGACCTGCTGGATCAGTGCGGGCTCCACATAGATCATGCGGTAATGAAAGCCGGCATCGGTGCCCGCCTGGCCGTCGTGGATCTCGTCGGGATGCAGCACGATGGTGCCGCCGGGCAGGCTGTGCCGCAGCCCGCGGCGGTAATGGAAGCTCTGTACTCCCGCCAGCGTGTGGCCGATGGCATAGGTGTCGTGGCGGTGCATGCCGTAGCCCAGCCCGCCGAAATAGGCCTCGATGCGCTCCAGCTGGCCCGAGGGCGCGGCGCGCAATATCCAGTCCTGCTTCGGCGTGGTGGAAGGCATGAGGGGCTAGGTCGAGATCGTGCTTGCAGCCATTTTAGGCCTTGCCCCGGCGGCCGCGGCTCCGCCTCAATCCGCCTCGCGCAGCAGCCGCATGCCGACCAGCGGATAGCGCGTTTCCTGCGTGTTCCAGTTGCGGTAGGAGGCGCGCGTGTACAGCGCCCAGGTATGCCAGGAACCGCCGCGCCGCACGCGCACGTTGCCCGTGGCCGGGCCTTGCGGATCGTCCACGGGCGATTGCGCGTAATAGTCCTCGCCGTACCAGTCCGAGACCCATTCCCAGGCGTTGCCGTGCATGTCGTACAGGCCGAAGGCGTTGGGCGCGTAGCTGGCGACCGGCGCGGTGAAGGCATGGCCGTCGTGGCGGGCCGAGGCGTAGGTCTGCCATTTGGGCCAGTAGGGCGCGGCATCGGCGTCGAAGCCATTGCCCACGTCGGGCATGGCGGCGGGATCGTCGCCGTTCTGGTAGCGGGTGCGCGCGCCGGCGCGGCAGGCGTATTCCCATTCGGCTTCGGTGGGCAGGCGGTAGACCTTGCCCTCGGTCTGGGTCAGCCAGCGCGCCAGCGCGGTGGCGTCGTTCCAGCTGATGTTGACGACGGGATGGTCGTCGCCCTGCGCAAAGCCGGGGTTGCGCCAGGAATAGCGGCGGTCGCGGCCTTCGAAGGCGTCGCCGCGTTCGGACTTGTCGGGATCGTATTGCGCGTTGTAGCCATAGCCGCCGGTGCCGTCGGCCTCCGATTCGGGCACGTAGCCGGAGGCTTCGATGAAGCGGCGGAACTGGCCCACGGTGACTTCGGTGCGTTCCAGGTAGAACGGACGGGTGATGCGCACGGTATGGACCGGCGCCTCGTCGGACAGCTGGGCATAGCGGTCGGCGGGGTAGTGCGGATAGTCGCGCGCCAGCGCTTCGGGCGCTTCATCGCTGCCCATCTGGAAGGTGCCGGCGGGCACGAGCACGAAGCTCATGCCCAGCGAATTTTCCAGCCGGGCCGGCGCTTCGCCGGACCAGGCGGAGGTTGAAGCCAGGGTACAGAGCAAAGCCAAGGCAGAGCGTGTGCGCATGGGAATCCGGCAGGCGAGGCATGAGGGTGCGCAATAGTAGAGCGGCCGCGTCCGGGCGGCCAGTAGAGGGGAACCCTCATGCCGCAGGCCAGGATTCAGCCGGCCTTGCGGATGGTGAAGTTGATGCGCCGGCTGCCCAGCCGCGGATGCGGCAGGTCCTTCATGGGCATGATGCCGTGGTAGCGCAGCCGGTCGACGCCGCCCCAGACCGCCACGTCGCCATGGAACAGCGGCGTGCGGCTGGCCTTGTCCGTGCGCTGGTCGCCGCCGAACAGGAACATGGCCGGCATGCCCAGCGAGACGGACACGATGGGCGCGCCGTAGTCGCGCTCGTTCCTGTCCTGGTGCAATGACAGGCGGGACCCAGGCTCGTAGCGGTTGACCAGGCACGCATCGGGCTCGAAGCCGGGGAAGCCGGCCTCGGCCGCGGCATCCCGGGCCAGCCGCAGAAAGGCCTCGGGCATGTCGGGCCAGGGCAGGCCGGATTGCGGATCGGTGCGCGTGTAGCGATAGCCGCGAGCGTCGCTGGTCCAGCCCAGCTGGCCGCAGTTGGTCAGCGCCACGGACATGGTGTAGCCGCCTGCCGTTTCCATGTGGCGGAAGGGCGCCTGCGCCGCCACGGCGTCGACGCCGGCGAGCAGCGCCTCGGCCACGGGCAAGGCATAGCCGCGCAGCACCATGGCTTGCGGGCCCAGCAGGATGCGTCCGCCTTGCGCGGCGCCGGCGCCGTCGTCGTGGTCGCCGAAGAGGTCCAGGTTGGTCGCCATGTCAGCCTACAGCAGGGGCTCCAGCGGCAGCAGGGACACGAACCAGACCGACAGGCGCTGCCAGACCGTGGTGCCGGGTTCGGTGTCGTGGCGGATGGTCTCGCTGTTGCGCTGTTCCAGCCAGTAGAGCTGGCCCTTGTCGTCCAGGCAGACGCGGTAGGCGGTATTGGGGATGTCGCGCTCGAAGGCCTGGGCGATGCGGCCGGCCAGCGTGGGGCTGTCGATGACGAAGCCCAGTTCGGTGTTCAGCTTGGCCGAGCGCGGATCGAAGTTGAAGGACCCGACGAAGATGCGCTGGCCGTCCACGGCGAAGGTCTTGGCGTGCAGGCTGGAGCCGGAGCTGCCGAAGGGGCCCATGCTCTTGTTGTGCTCGACCTCGCCCATGCGCTTCATTTCGTACAGTTGCACGCCGCTGGCCAGCAGGTCCTTGCGGCGCTTGGCGTAGCCGGAATGCACCACCGCCACGTCGGTGGCTTCGAGCGCGTTGGTCAGCACCTTGACCTTGACGCCGCTTTGCGCCATCTGCGCGAAGGCCTGGGTGCCGACGGCCGTGGGCACGAAGTAGGGCGACACCAGGTCCAGCTCACTGGAGGGCGTGCCCAGGATTTCGTGCAGCTGGTGCGGCAGCATGGCCTCGGGCGGCGCGGTGCCCAGCGTCTTGCGCGGGTCGTCGCTGACCATGCGCGTGTCGGCCCATTCCAGCGTCAATTCGCCGCGCAGCAGCTGCTGGATGAAGGGCAGCTTGCGCATCGCTTCGGCGTAGGCGGCGGCTTCGGGCGAATGCTCGACGCGGACGGCGCTCTGCTCCAGCGCGTCCAGTTCGCCAGGCTCGGGCTTTTTCAGCAGGCGATCCACCGGATAGGCCGAGTCGCTGGCCCAGTAGCGGTCGAAGTCCGTCGACACTTCATTGACCGCGGCGCCGATGGCCAGCACGTCCAGGTCGGTGAAGAGCACGCCGCTGGCTGCGCCAAAGTATTCGTCACCGACGTTGCGGCCGCCGATGATGGTGGCCTGGTTGTCGGCGGTGAAGGACTTGTTGTGCATGCGGCGGTTCAGGCGGCTGAAGTCCGTCACGTAGCCCAGGGGCTTGGGCCAGCGCAGCACGAAGGGGTTGTACAGGCGCACTTCGATGTTCGGGTGCGCGTCCAGCGCCGACAGCTCCCGGTCCAGCCCGGAGGTGCCGTTGTCGTCCAGCAGCAGGCGCACCCGCACGCCGCGGTCGGCCGCCGCGTGCAGGGCTTCCAGCAGCATGGTGCCGGTCATGTCCTTGTGCCAGATGTAGTACTGCACGTCCAGGCTGCGCTCGGCCGCGCGCGCCAGCAGCATGCGGGCGGCGAATGCGTCGTAGGCGTCGGGCAGGGGGTGGATGCCGGACTTGCCGGGGTGGGCTACCGCCATGGGCGCGATGGCCCGGCCCAGCGGGGTGTCTTGCGCCGCTTCGGGCGTCAGGGCGCGGGATTCGCTGCGGTTGTTGAGCGGCGGCAAGCCGCAGCCGCTGAGGAAGCTCAGGCAAAGGGCGGTCATCATCAGGGGTTTGGCCAGGTGCATGTCCCGTATTGTGCCGAAATCGCGGCGCGGGCTGGAGCCGCCCCTGTCTGAGCGGCATTCCGCCAGAGGGGGCTTGACGATTTTCCGTATTTGAGAGAAATTCTCTAATATGGAAAATCAAATCATCCCCGACGCCGATCTGGACCGCCGCATCGCAGGCCGGCTCAAGGCGCTGCGCCTGGAGCGCAGCTGGTCCCTGGACGAGCTGGCCGCCCGCGCCGGCCTCAGCCGCGCCACCTTGTCCCGCCTGGAAAACGCCGAGGTCAGCCCCACCGCCAGCGCCCTGGGCAAGCTGTGCGCCGCCTACGGCCTGACCATGTCGCGCCTGATGCTGATGGTCGAGGACGACTTCCTGCCGCTGGTGCCCGAGCAGGCGCAGGCCGTGTGGATCGACGACAGCGCGGGCTTTCGCCGCCGTTCGGTGTCTCCGCCCGCGCAGCAGCTGGCGGGAGAGGTGCTGGCCTGCGAACTGGCGGCCGGCGCGCGCATTGCCTACGACCGTTCGCCGCGGCCCGGGCTCGAACACCATCTGCTGATGCTGGAAGGCGAACTGGTGATCACCGTCGACGGGCAGGCGTACCGCCTGTCCCGCGGCGATTGCCTGCGCTACCAGTTGCTCGGTGCCAGCGAATTCTCAACCCCGCCGCATAGCGGCGCCCGCTACCTGCTCTTCATCGTCTGAACCCGCCATGTCCCATCCGAATCCCGAACTGATCCTCCTGCCGGCCGACGTCGCCGGCGCCATCGTGCCCGAGCTGGGCGAACTGCTGCATGCCTGCGTGCATGGCGGCGCCAGCGTCAGCTTCGTGCTGCCGTATTCGCAGGAGGACGCGCAGGCCTTCTGGCGCGCCAAGGTCTTGCCGGCCGTCGCCGGGGGCAAGGCGGCGCTGTGGGTGGCGCGGCAGGACGGCCGCATCGCAGGCGCGGTGCAGCTGGACTGGGACACGCCGCCCAATCAGCCGCATCGCGCCGAGGTGCGCAAGCTGCTGGTGCATCCGGATTTCCGCCGCCGCGGCATCGCCCGCGCGCTGCTGGCGGAAGCGGAAGCCATGGCGGTGCGCCAGGGCCGCAGCCTGATCACGCTCGACACGCGCACTGGCGACAGCGCCGAGCCGCTGTACGTGTCGCAGGGCTACCAGGTCGTGGGGGTGATACCGGGATTCAGCCGCGATCCGCACGATGCCGCCAAGCTGCACGGCACGACCATCATGTACAAGCAGCTGTAATGGACGCCGCCGCCCCGCAGGCGGCGGCAGGCTGGGCTCAGGCCAGCGGCTTGATGCCCACGCTGTAGGGCGGCGCGTTGCCGCGGGCGGGAGCCTTGATCTTCAGCATCGAGCCGCCGGAGGTGAACTCGAATTCCTGGTAGGGCACTTCAAACCACTGGTGGAAGCTGGTGCGCGAGAATTCGGGCACCCAGACCTTGGCGCGCTTGGCGTCGCAGTGGAATTCCACCAGCGTGCGGTCTATGCCCAGCGGCCGGGTGTTGCCGATGCGGTAGCTGACCTTCAGTTCGGCGCGTTCGGTCGAGCCGGGGCGCCATGCCAGGCCGATGGATTCCATGAATTTTTCGATCGCCTCGATACCGCGATGCATGACTGACTCCGAATGCGGGCGCATGGCCCGGAAAATTGCCATGCCCGCGGCGCCGCGGGCAATACCGGATTATCCGCCATTCCTGGCCGGGACGCCTCCCGGCTTGCATGCCGTCAATCGGCGCCATTGAACAAAGCAAATGGACGGCGCGCGTCCGCGCCCGCACCATGGCTGCCATGTCCTCTATAAGACCCGCGCAGCCCGCGCCGGTCCGGACGCGATATCCAAGGAGTCATCATGGCAAATTTCATACTGGCATTGGTCAACGCGGAACTCTCTCTTTTTGGCGTGGACACGCCGGGCACGGCGCACGAGGCGCCGGCCGCGCCGCCGGCGGCAAGCGCGCCCAGCTTCGACAGCGAGCACTACCGCAGCGCGCTGGGCTGAACGGGCGCGGAACACAGCGTTGCAGGAATAGGCAGGATTCACGCAAGAACGAGCCTGTACGCGCGGGCTCCTGATTCTTACCATCCTTTCCAGGTTTGAAGTTGCGCGCCGATAGCGGGCGCGCGGCTTCGGCCACGCTGCCGGGCGCGTTGCCGGCGCTGTACGCAAGGGAAGGAAATCGCATGGATACCGCAAAAATCTGGTTGGTGACGGACGCGTCGGCAGGGCTGGGCCTGGTCCTGGTGAAGATGCTGCTGGACTCGGGGCACAAGGTGGCGGCCACGGCGCGCGACGGCGACGCGCTGCTGGACGCGGTCGGCGCCAAGCTCGACGGCCAGTTCCTGCCCCTGACGGTGGATCTGGCGGATGCGCGCAATGTGCAGCGCGCGGTGGACGCCGCCGTGACGGCTTTCGGCGGCCTGGACGTCGTGGTGAACAACGCCGGCCATGGGCTGCGCGGCGCGCTCGACAGCCTGCCCGACGAGGAGCTGCGCGGCACCTTCGACATCAATGTGTTCGGCACGCTGAACGTGATACGCGCGGCGCTGCCGCGCATGCGCGCGCAGCGCGGCGGGCATGTGTTCAATATCTCGTCCATCCTGGGCTTTGACGGCGGCCGCGCCGATTGGGGCGCCTACAGCGCAGCCAAGTTCGCCGTCAGCGGCCTGACCGAGGCGCTGGCCGCCGAGGCCGCGCCCTTCGGCATTCGCGTGTCGCTGGTGTATCCCGGCGCGCAGCGCGCCGCGGACGGCGCGGAGGCGCCAGAACGGGCGGCGCGCAATGCGCAGGCGCGTGAAGCGGACGGCGATCCGGCCAAGATGGCGCGGGCGCTGATCAACGCGGCCGAGGCGCAGTACGCGCCCCTGCACCTGTTCCTGGGGCGCGACGCCTTCGACCAGGCGCGCGCCAAGATCCAGTCGGTGCAGCAGGAGCTGGCGCGCTGGCGCGAGATGTCCGTGTCCATCGGCTTCGTGGACGAAAGGCGCCTGGCCGCGTGAGGGCGCGCGCCAGGCGCTCGATGGCTGGCGTCTGGCGCTCGATGACGAGCATCAGGTGTAACGCCGCGAACGCCAGCGGCTAGGCCGTCCAGCCCTGCACCGCCTGGTAGGCGCCCAGCACGGCCAGGCTCACCATGAAGCAGCGCTTGAACGCCAGGGCCGACATCTTGCCGCGCAGCCATTGGCCCAGGGCCATGCCGGCCAGCGCGGGCAGCAGCATCAGCACGGACGAGCCGGCGGCTTCCAGCGTGTAGCCGCCATTCAGGCCCAGACCGGCCGCCAGCGCCACGGTCGATACGGTGAACGAGATGCCCATGGCCTGGATCAGGCCGTCCTTGCCGAGGTTCAGGGCTTGCAGATAGGGCACGGCGGGAATCACGAACACGCCGGTCGCCGCGGTGATCACCCCGGTGATGACGCCGACGGCGGCGCCCACCAGTCCCTGGCGGCGTTGCGGCGGATTGGGCGGCGAGCCGAACAGGCCCCAGGCGGCGTAGGCCACCAGTGCGATCCCCAGGCTGACGCTGGCCCAGTGCCCGGAAGGCGGACCCAGCCACAGCGCGCCGGCTATCGTGCCTACGCAGATGCCCGCCTGCATCCAGGCGACGCGGCGCAGCACCTGGGGCAGCGTGGCCCAGGGCCGGGCCTGCCACAGATTGGTGATCAGGGACGGCACGATCAGCAGGGCGGCGGCCTGGGCGGGCGCCATGACCAGCGCCAGCATGGCCATGGAAATGGTGGGCAGCCCCAGGCCGACCACGCCCTTGACCACGCCGGCCAGGATGAACACCGCCACGGTGACTGCGAGCAGGGCGGGCGTGCCGCCGGGAAACAGATCCGTGAGACTCATGCCGGCTCGCAATGGGCGGTGAGGCTGCCGCGGGGGCGGCCGAACAAGGCATAGGCCACATCGCCCGCGCCCGCATCGTCCTGGCGCGCGGCGCGCAGCAGCCAACGCCGCGCTTCGCACAGGTCGGCGCGCACCGAGTCGCCGTACAGCGCCGGGCCGCCCAGCAGCGCGATGCCCAGCATGCGCTGCGCGGGCGCGTGGCCGTCGCTGGCGGCGGCGCGCAGCCACTGCGCCATGGCCGCATAGTCGCCCTGGGTCTGGGCTTCCAGCGCCAGCGCGTACTTCTGCGCGGGCGTGGTGTGCGGGTCCAGGCCGCCGGCTACGGCCATGCCTGAGCCATGCAGGCTAAGGACCAGCAGGGCCAGCGCGGGCCATTGGGGCGGGGCGTGGCGCGGTTTCAAGGTTTCCATGGTTTTTCCCGGGTGAAAAGGGCAGGGATTTCATTGTCGTCTCCAGGGCCCTTGAACCCGCATCGGGATCTCGCGTAGCAGGCCTATGGCACAGCCTGAGGATGGCCGTGCTACGCTTTTCGCATGCGATTCGACCTGACCGATCTGCGGCTCTTCCTCAATGTGCAGGAAACCGGCTCCATCACGGCCGGGGCCCGGCGTTCCCACATGACGCTGGCGTCGGCCAGCGAGCGCATCCGCGGCATGGAGGACACGCTGGGCGTGCCGCTCCTGCTGCGCGAGCCGCGCGGCGTCGAGCCCACGCCCGCTGGCCGCACGCTGGCGCACCATGCGCGCGTGGTGCTGGCGCAGATGGACCGCATGCGCGGCGAACTGGATCACTACGGGCACGGCCTGAAGGGGCATGTGCGCGTGCTGTGCAACACCACGGCGCTGAGCGAATACCTGCCGCCGGTGCTGGGCGCGTTTCTCAAGGACCACCCCCGCGTTTCCGTGGACCTGGAAGAGCGCCTGAGCCACGAGATCGCCGACGCGCTGCGCGCAGGGGCCTGCGACATAGGCGTGCTGGCCGACTCCGCCGACCTGCAGGGCCTGCGCACCGTGACCTTCCGGCACGATCCCCTGGCGCTGATCGTGCCGCCCGACCATCCTCTGGCGGGCCGCCAGGCGGTGCTGCTGGCGGACGTGGCCGACCAGGAATTCGTCGGGCTGGTCGAGGGCAGCGCCTTGCAGGAACATATCGCGCATCATGCGCGTCGCGGCGGCAGGGCCTTGTCGTACCGGGTGCGCCTGCGCAGCTTCGACGCCGTGTGCCGGATGGTGGGGCAGGGCGTGGGCATCGCCATCGTGCCGCGCGTGGCCGCGGCGCGCTACGGCCGGGCCGCCGGCGTGCGGCGCGTGGCGCTGGCGGACGACTGGGCCGTGCGCGACCTCGTGCTGTGCGTGCGCGATGCGCTGCCGGCGTATGCGGCGGAGCTGGTCGAGTACGCGCTGCGCGATGCCCCGGGACTGCGACGCGCTGCGTCCGCAGCCGAGATCGACGCGTCCGCGCCTCAGCGCGAGGCGTCCGAGTCCCCGCGCGCTATGGACGCGCGTACAACCCGCGCTTCCGCGCAAAGCCGCGCTCGAACCAGGACCCCGACGCCACGGCGGCCAGGATGACCAGTCCGTAGACGCACATGGCCAGCGCCGCAATGGCGAAGAACAGGCTCAGCGATCCCGTCAGGCGCAGCGCGACGCCGCCGGCGCCGATGGCTAGCAGCAGCCGCAGCAGGCCCGCGAGCAGCGGCCACTTGAGGCGGCCGGCGCCCTGCGACGCGAAGTACATCGAAAAGCCCAGCGCGAAGAAGCCATAGAGCGGCCCCACGATGCGCAGATAGCTGGCGCCGGCTTCAAGCATGTGATCCTGCGCGCCGAACAGGCGCAGCCAGGCCTCGGGAAAGAATGCCGCCGCCAGGCCGATGGCCTCGGCCAGCACGAAGGCCATCGCGCCGCCAGTGAGCGCGATGCGCATCGCGCGCTCGGGCTGGCCGGCGCCGATGTTGGAGCCCACCATCGCCACCATGGGCGCGCCCAGCCCGAAGGCGATGGGCATCAGCAGGTACTCCAGGCGCACGGCGATGCCGTAGCCGGCGACGGCCGCCGTGCCCGCGTAGGCGCCGACCAGGGCGGCGGTCAGCGCCACCAGGGCATTGGTCAGCAGCGGATTGATCGTGGCCAGCGCGCCTACATTGAGGATGTTGCGCATCAGGCCCAGGTGCAGTCGGCTGGGCACCAGCCGCGCCGGATTGCGTCCGCTGGCGCAGTACAGGCCCAGGATCAGGGCGCCCAGCGCGTAATAGATCACCAGCGCCCAGCCGCCGCCGGCCACGCCCAGCGCGGGAAACGGGCCCCAGCCGAAGATCAGGCAGGGCGACAGGGGAATCAGCAGCATGGCCCCGCCGCAGATCACCGCGCCCGGCACCAGCATGTTGCCGGTGCCGCGGATGACGCTGGCGAACGCGTTCATCAGCCACATCAGGACGATGCCGCCGAAGATGACGTTGGAGTACGCCAGGGCCGCCTCCAGCGCCTCGCCCTCGGCGCCCAGCGCGCGGTACAGCTGCGGGCCGAACGCCAGCAGCAGCGCGCAGAAGGCCAGCCCGAGCAGCGCGTTCAGCACCACCGCATGCAGCACCAGCTGGTCGGCCTCCTGTTGCCGGCCGCCGCCCAGCGCCCGGGCCACCGCGGCCGAGATACCGCCGCCCATCGCGCCCTGCGACATGTTCTGCATCAGCATCAGCACCGGCACCACCAGGGCCACGCCGGCCAGCACCGGCGTGCCCAGGCGTGCCAGGAACCAGGTCTCGATCAGGCCGGTGGAGGACTGCGCCAGCATCATCAGGATGTTGGGCCATGCCAGGCGCGCCAGCGTGGGCGCGATGGGGGCGTGGAGCATCGCTTGCAGACGCGCGTTGGCTGGGCGGGGCGGCGGGGTCGCGGACATGGAGTGGACCGGTGGATGAGGTCCGGATATTTACGTGCATATGCCAATAAATGTCAATATAGGCTAGACTCGTGCCCAACCCGGCGGTAGCGTTGAGTCCTTCCCGCCTTCCTCTTCCCGTTGCGCCAGCCATGTCCGAAGAACAGTCCTCCGCTCCCGCTGCTTCCATTGCTCCCGACCCGCTCGTCTGCAACGGCGCCGCGCTGCGCAAGGCGACGCGGCGCGTGTCGCAGCTGTACGACACGGTGCTGGCGCCTTGCGGCCTGAAGGTCTCGCAGCATTCCATCCTGGTGCACATCGCCCGCGCGGGCGAGCCGTCCATGACGGATCTGGCGCGGGCCATGGTGTTGGACCGTTCGGCGCTGGCGCACAACCTCAAGCCGCTGGAGCGCGACGGCTACGTGCAGATGTCGCGCGATCCGCTGGACGGGCGCAGCCGCCGCGTGGCGCTGACCGAAAAGGGCCGCGCCAAGCTGGCGGAATCCAAGCGCCTGTGGAAGGACGCGCAGCGCCGCTTCGAGACCGCCTATGGCGCCGAGCGGGCGGCGGCATTGCGGCGCTCGCTGGCCGACATCTTTTCCGAGGAGTTCGCGCTGGCCTTCAGCCGCGGCTAGCGCGGGTCCGCGCAACGCCCGGCGGTCCCGGGCGCGGCAGCAGGCGGCTTGCCGTGAGCGCGCAGCCCGGACCAGCCCGACGCCAGGACCGCGCCCAGCACGCAGGCCATGCCCGACGCTTGCGCGGCGGACAACGATTCGCCCAGCAGGCCGGCGGCCAGCGCCACGGCGGACACCGGCGCCAGTGCCGTGAACAGGGCGGCCTCGGCGCCGTTGACGCGGGCCGCGCCTGCATACCAGAGCAGGAAGCCGCCCACCGTGGGCGCCAGCGCGTAGTAGGCCACCGCCATCAGCGCGGAGGCGGGCAGAGGCAGCGTCCATGGCGCTTCCGCCACGCTGGCCGCCGCCGAGAACGCCAAACCGAAGCCGGCCATGAGGGTCGACAGCGCCAGCGGCGCCACCGGCTGGCGCAGCCGCTTGTTGAGCAGGATGAACAGCCCCTCGCACAGCACCGCGCCCAGGATCAGCGCATTGCCCGCCAGCGACCGCGCGCCGCCCGCGCCGGCGGCGTGGCTCATCATGAGCCAGACGCCAAAGCCCGCCGCGGCGATGGCGGCCAGCGTGGCCTTGCCCGGCCGTTCGCCCAGCAGCAGGATGGCGATGGCCGCCGACACCAGGGGCAGGGTGCCCAGGATGATGCCGCCATCGACCGCCGAGGCGCGCTGCAATCCGGCGATCAGCAAGGTGGTGTAGCCGACGCTGCCGGCCGCGGCCTGCGCGACTAGCAGCAGCCAGTCGCGCCGCTCCAGCCGCGGCAGGCGCGCGCCGGTCAGCGCCATCAGCAGCGCGAAGCAGGGCAGCGCGATGGCGAAGCGCAAGGCCGTCGCCGTGAAGGGCGGCAGGCCCGATCCGATGATCTTGCTGGCCGCCACCGTGCTGCCCACCAGCACCATGGCCGCGGCCAGATAGCAGTAACCCCGCATGCGACTGTTCATGTACCGACCCGCGCTTCGTCCAGAAAAGACGCACAGGCTAGGCGGCAGGGCGGGGGCGGGTCTTGAACGAAATTGCAGCGCTCAGCCGGCGGCCAGCGCGTAGCGGCGGGGCGACACGCCATAGGCGCGCACGAACAGGCGGGTCATGTGGCTTTGGTCGGCGAAGCCGACCGCCGCCGCCGCGTCCGCCAGGGCCGTGCCCTGCCGGATCAGGCTGCGCGCCAGAAGCAGCCGGCGCTGCACCTGGTAGGCATGGGGCGTGAGCCCGGTGGCGCGGGCGAAGGCCCGCAGCACCTGGTAGCGGCTCAGTCCGCTGGCCGCCGCGAGGTCGGCCAGCGACAGGGACGCGGCCGGGTCGTCGTCGATCAGGGCGCGCGCATACCGGATGGCATCGGGCACGGCGCGCGGCAGCTCCAGGCGGCTGGCGCCGCCATCGCGCGCCTGCGCCAGTATGCGCAGCAGCAGCGCGTCGCAGGCCAGGGGCGCGGCGCCCGCGGTGGCCTGCGCATACAGCGCCAGCACGTCGCGCGCCAGCGCGGGCCGGTCCTGCGCGGGGTGTTCGAATTCGTAGCCTTGATTGCCCGCATCAAGTTCGGCCGCGGCCTGGGCGACCACGGCGGGATCCAGGTACAGCATCTGCCAGGCGCGCACGCCGTCGCCCAGGGGAGCGCCGTCGTGCACTTCGCCGGGATTGACCGTGATGACGTGCCCGGGGCCGGCCTCGACCTGGCCGCGGCCGCTGTGCGAGACCTGGGCGCCCAGGCGCATGACGCCGATGCCGAACTGCTCGTGCGTGTGACGCGAGAACGCATGCCGGCTGTGCGCGGCCACGGCCTGCACGCCGGCGAGCGCGCTGCGTTGCATGAGGAACTGGCCTGGGCTCATGGTGATGGCGATGAAGTGGGAGGCTTGCAGGCAGTATCACCCGCCAGTCATGGGGCATCAAGCGGCAGGCGACCCTGCGGCAGGCGTTCCTGCGGCAGGCGACCTTGAGGTAGGCGGCTCTGCGACAGGCGACCCCGTGGCGGCCGCTGCTGCGGCAAGCGTTCCCGCGGCCCGCAGCAGCGTTGCGATCGGCCTATTGCAGCCCGTTCCAGCGCGCCACCGCGGGCTCGGCGGCGGCCCATTTCCACTGGCCGCCCGCCTGCTGGCAGATCGTGCTGGTGTAGGCGGGGGCGGGCGCGTCCTTCTGTTCCACCGTGAACAGCACTTCGCGGCAATGGGCCAGCGGCGTGGCGATGTCGCGCACCACCTGGATGCCGCCGCGCTCGTTGCCCACGGGCAGCGAGTGGCGGATTTCCCACTGCCGGACCTGGCCGATGGGCAGCGCGCCGGCCGCGTTGGCCATGACGTTCTGCTGGTCGTTCTTCCATTCGCGCAGCACGTATTTGACGGTGGCGTCCACGGCCGCCTGCACCGTGACGCCGATGGCGTAGCCGGCCACCGGATTGGCGGTGGCCGCGCCGCTGACGGTGCCGACCACGGCGCCGCTGACGCCGCCGATGGAGGAACTCTGGCAGCCGGCCAGGCCCAGGCAGGCGGCCAGCGCCAGCAGACTCGCGGCGCGCCTCACTGCAGGGAGCCCCAGCGGGCGGTGGCGGGCTCGGCGCTGGCCCAGCGCCAGTGCTCGCCGTCGCGGCAGACGGTGGTGACGTAAAACTCGCGTTGGGGATCGGCGCCGGCCTTGTCGGCGGGCGTGTCGATGGAGAAGACCACTTCCTTGCATTCCAGGTTCACGCCGCCGATCAGCCGGCTGACGGTGACCTGGCCGCGCGCGTCGCTTTCGATGGGGAGCTGGTGCTTGACCTGCCAGTCGGCCACCTTGCCCACCGCCAGCGGACCGGCCGCCATGGCGATGGCGTCCTGTTCCTCGCCGCGTGTCTTGCGCTGCGCGTACGCCAGCGCGGCCTTGGCGCCTGCCTGCACGCCCAGGCCGATGCCGGTGGCGACGGTGGCGTTGTCCGTGACTTTGTTGGCGATGGCGGTGCCGGCGATACCGGCGGCGGCGCCGGTGCCTTCGTTCAGCAGCGAATTGCAGCCGGACAGGCCGGCAAGCGCGGCCAGGGCGATGAGGGCGACCGCGCCGCGGGCCGCGTTGATGGGCGGTGGTGTGAACAAACTGCGTGCCCTCCTGCTTGATGCTTGGCGCGGGAAGTATAGGAGGGCGCGCGGCCGCGGCGCGAGCGTATTTGCATTTGTTGGCAATTTTCCCGGCGGCTGCCGCCCGTCGCCCGCGACCCTGGCGGGTGCGCGTGGCGTTGGGCTCCGGGGTGCGCGCCTTTGGCCTCAGGCGGGCGCGCGAGCGCCCTTGGTGTAGGCCTCGCGCAGCGCCGCGGCGAACAGCGCGTCGACGTTGCGGCGCAAGCCCCCCGCGCGCGTGAACAGCGCGATCGGCGGCAGGGTCCAGTCGAAGGAGTACGGCACGATGGCGGCGCCGGCGATGCGCACCAGTTCGTCGGCGATGTCGGCGGGCAGGATGGCGACGGCGCGGTCGCTGGCCACGATCATTTCGCCGATCAGCTTGGAGGAGTCGCTCTGCACCGACGGGGTCGGAGGCGCCAGGCCGGCCCGCAGGAAAATCTCGGCCACCTGCTCGCGGATCGGGCTGTCCGGCGTGCCCAGGATCCAGTCCAGGTCGGCCAGCCGGTTCCATTCCAGCTTGGAGCGGCCCAGACGGGCGGCCAGCCGGCGGCTGGCGATCAGGCGCGGCTGCTGGTGGTAGAGCACCTCGAAGCCGAGATTGTCCATGTCCACGGAGGGCGTGGCCCAGCCCACCACCATGTCCAGCGTGTGGTCGCGCAGCTGGCGTAGCAGCGCGGGCCCCTGGCCCTCATGGATGGTGGCGGTGATGCGGCGGCCCTGGGGCAGGGTGCGGCCGATGGCCGACGACAGCATCTGCCCGGACACGAAGGGAATCACGCCGATATGCAAGTGGGCGGCGTGGCCGGCCGCCACGGCCTCCATTTCCTGAACCAGGTGGCCCAGGTCATGGACCAGGGCGCGGGCCCGGGCCAGCACCACGGCGCCCAGCGGCGTGGGCGTCATGCCGCGCACCGAGCGCTCGAACAGGGGCACGTCGAACATGCTTTCCAGTTCCGCCAGGGCGTTGGTCACGGCCGGCTGGCTGGTGGCCATGTGCTCGGCCACCCGGGTCAGAGAGCCGTGCTGCTCGATCTGCAGCAGCAACACCAGGTGGCGCATCTTCAGCCGGGAGGTCAGTTTCCGGATGACGAGGTCCGGATCAAAGGCTGTCATAGGCGGTGCATAAGGTAAAGATTATGGGACGATATGGAATCTGAATGATCTTCTTATGTATTGGAGCCTAGAATTTTTCCTATATCAAGACAAGGAGGCTCTGCCCCATGAATACGCAATCGGACCGCCAGGCAGCACTGGACTATCACGAGTACCCCACCCCAGGGAAGATTTCCGTCGTGGCGTCCAAGCCGCTGGTCAACCAGCGCGACCTGGCCCTGGCGTATTCGCCCGGCGTGGCGGCGGCCTGTGAGGAAATCGTGGCTGATCCGGCCAATGTGTACCGGTACACCGGCCGCGGCAATCTGGTGGGCGTGATCACCAACGGCACCGCGGTGCTGGGCCTGGGCAACATCGGCGCGCTGGCCTCCAAGCCGGTGATGGAAGGCAAGGCGGTGCTGTTCAAGAAGTTCGCCGGCCTGGACGTGTACGACATCGAGATCAACGAGACCGACCCGGACAAGCTGGTCGAGATCATCGCCGGCCTGGAAGCCACCTTCGGCGGCATCAACCTCGAAGACATCAAGGCGCCGGAGTGCTTCACCGTCGAGCGCAAGCTGCGCGAGCGCATGAAGATTCCCGTCTTCCATGACGACCAGCACGGCACGGCCATCACGGTGTCGGCGGCCTTCATCAACGGCCTGAAGGTCGTGGGCAAGGACATCAAGCAGGTCAAGGTGGTGACGTCGGGCGCGGGCGCCGCGGCGCTGGCCTGCCTGGACCTGATGGTGGACCTG
>NZ_CAHLAR010000002.1 GCF_903652925.1 Achromobacter anxifer
ATCGGCCAGGCCCAGCGCCGCCGCGCGGCGCGCGTCGGCGCCGCGGCCGGTCAGCATCATGTCCAGGGCGGCGGGCGCGCCGATCAGGCGCGGCAGGCGCAGCATGCCGCCCCAGCCGGGGAAAATGCCCAGCATGACTTCTGGCAGCGCGAGGGAGGTGCCGGGCTGGTCGGCCACCAGCCGGTAGCGGCAGGCCAGCGCCAGCTCCAGGCCGCCGCCCAGGCAATGGCCCTCGATCAGGGCCAGCGTGGGATAGCGCACCGCGGCCAGGCGGTTGAAGAGATTCCAGCCGCGCGCGACCAGCGCGTGCGCCTGTTCGGGCGTGTCCAGGCTGGCGAATTCGTTGACGTCGGCGCCCACGATGAAGCCCGTGGCTTTGCCAGAACGGATGACCAGACCCGTCGGCGGCGCGGCGTCCAGCGCGTCCAGCACCAGGGCCAGCTCGGCCATGGCGTCGGCGGACAAGGCATTGACCGCGCTGCCGGCGCGGTCGAAGGTCAGCCAGGCCAGGCCGTCGGCATCGCGGTCCAGGCGCCAGTGCGCAAGCGTGTCCATTGTCGTCATGGGCGGTCCTCGTCCAGGGTTTCGACCAGCATCGCGCCGCCTTGGCCGCCGCCGATGCAGATGGCCGCCATGCCGCGCCTGGCGCCGCGGCGCTTCAGGGCTGCGAGCAGATGCAGCACGATGCGGGCGCCGGAAGCGCCCACGGGATGCCCGATGGCGATCGCGCCGCCATCGACGTTGAGCCGGGCCGGGTCGAGGTCGCCCCAGGCCGGCGTGCCGAAATGTTCCTGGCAATAGGCATCGTCGCGCCAGGCAGCGAGGCAGCCTAACACCTGCGCGGCGAAGGCCTCGTTGATTTCCCACAAGTCCAGGTCATTGAGGCCCAGGCCATGGCGCTGCAGGATGGGCGTGGCCGCATGCACCGGCCCCAGGCCCATCTGCGCGGGATCGAGGCCCGCCCATTGCCTGTCGACGATGCGGCCCAGCGGCCGCAGGTTCCATTTGCGCACGGCCTCTTCCGAGGCGAGCGTCAGCATGGCGGCGCCGTCGGTCACCTGCGAGCTGTTGCCCGCGGTGATGTTGCCCCAGGGCTTGTCGAAGACCGGCTTGAGCTTGGCGAGCTTCTCGGGCGTGGAGTCGTCGCGCACGCCGTCGTCATCGGGGTACAGCTTGCCCTTGGCGTCGATCAGGGGAACGATTTCGCCCAGGGCTCCGGCGGCGCGGGCCGCCAGCGCGCGCGCATGGCTTTGCGCCGCGTAGGCGTCCATCGCGGCGCGGTCGATGCCGAAGCGCGTCGCGACGTTTTCGGCGGTCTGTCCCATGGACAGGCCGACCACCGGATCCGTCAGCCCCTTGAGCAGGCCGATGACGGGCGCGAGATTGCGCAGCCGGAAGCGGCCCAGCGCCGCCAGCTTGGCGCCGATGCCGCGGGCGGCGTACCAGCTGGCCAGCCACCGCACCATGTCGTCCGAGTACAGCACCGGCGCGCGAGACAGCGCGTCGGTGCCGCCGGCCAGCACCAGTTCCGAACGGCCGGACTGGATGTTTGCGATGGCGGAGTCCAGCGCCTGCATGCCCGAGGCGCAATTGCGCATGACGGTCCAGCCCGGCACCTTGTCGCCGCAGCCCAGGCGCAGCGCGATCACGCGGCCGATGTTCACTTCGTCGGGAGAAGGCGCGGCGCAGCCCACGATGACCTCGTCCAGGTCCGTGGGCGCATGGGGCTGGCGCAGCAGCAGGGCGCGTCCCGCCTGCACGGCGAGATCGCCGGCGGAGAACGGGCCCGGGCCCGTGCGCGCCTTCAGGAAGGGCGTGCGGGCGCCGTCGACGACGTAAACCGGTTTGAATGCCATCCGATTCCTCCTTCAGGCGGCCCTGCGTTCGGCCGCGGGGCTGCCCTGGTCCGCGGCGCTCAAGTCAAAGGCGAAATCATCCACTTTCACCACGGTGTCGCGCAAGCGGTTGCGGCGTTTCACCACTGCATATTCTTCGGCGGTGAGGCCGCCGATGGCGAAGGCCGCGTCGGCGATGTCGCGCACATTGGCTTGCGGATTGCCGTCAAGCGCGCCGCGCTTTTCCAGTTCACGGATCTTGGCTTCGATGGGCTCGGCGTCCAGCGTGGCGGCCAGCGCCTGTTCGATGGCGCCCACGGGTTCCGCGTCGGTCGCCGGCAGATGGCAGCCGGCGGTCAGGCGGTCGCGCGTCGCACCCGGATTGATCAGCAGCCGCGCGACGTCCTGGCCCAGCTGGTCCGAAGGCAGGGACTGCGTGCGGCCCCAGGGGAAGACCAGGCGGCGCAGGCTCCAGGCCACGAAGCGGTTGGGGTAGTTGTCGAGCACGCCTTCGATGGCTTCCTGCAGCTTGAACAAGGCATCCTGGATCGACCAGTGCGCCAGCGGCGCATCGGCCGCCTGGCGGCCTTCGTCTTCAAAGCGCTTGAGCGTGGCGCTGACCAGGTACATCTGCGACAGCACGTCGCCCAGCCGCGCGGACAGGCGCTCGCGCCGCTTCAGGCTGCCGCCCAGCACCAGCATCGAGGTGTCGGCCAGCAGCGCGAAGGCGGCGCTGTAGCGGCTGAGCAGCTGGTAGTAGCGCTTCATTTGGGGGGCGACGTCGGCGTTGACGGCGACGTAGCGCGCGCCCGTCAGCGCGGTGCCCAGGGTGCGCAGCTTGTTCTTCGCGACGAAGCCCACATGGCCCCAGAAGGCGCGGTCGAAATCGTCCAGGCCGCGCTTGCGGTCGGGCGACTGCGCGGCCTGCATCTCGGCCAGCACATAGGGATGGCAGCGGATCGCGCCCTGGCCGAAGATGATCAGGCTGCGCGTGAGGATGTTGGCGCCTTCGACCGTGATGCCTATCGGAATCTGCTGATAGGCCCGGCCCAGGAAGTTGGACGGTCCCAGGCAGATGCCCTTGCCGCCGATCACGTCCATGCCGTCGTTGACGACCTGGCGCGCGCGCTCGGTGACGTGGTACTTGACGATGGCGGACACGACCGAAGGCTTCTCGCCCAGGTCCACCGCGCCCGCCGTCATGCTACGCGCCGCGTCCATCATGTAGGTGTGGCCGCCGATGCGGGCCAGCGCTTCCTCCACGCCTTCGAACTTGCCGACCGGCGTGCGGAACTGGCTGCGCACGCGGGCATAGCCGCCCACGGCCCGCGCCGTCAGCTTGGACATGCCGGTATTGGAGGAGGGCAGCGAGATCGAGCGGCCCGCCGCCAGGCATTCCATCAGCATGCGCCAGCCCTGGCCCGCCATGGCCGGACCGCCGATGATGAAGTCCAGCGGCATGAAGACTTCCGTGCCGCGCGTGGGGCCGTTCATGAACATGGCGTTCAGCGGGAAATGGCGGCGGCCGGTGTCCACGCCGGGATGGTCGTGCGGCACCAGCGCGCAGGTGATGCCCAGGTCCTTCGCGCCGCCCAGCAGGCCGTCGGGATCGTACAGCCGGAACGCCAGGCCCAGCAGCGTGCACACGGGCGCCAGCGTGATGTAGCGCTTGTCCCAGGTGACCTTCATGCCTATGACTTCGCGGCCCTGCCATTCGCCCTTGCAGACGATGCCGCTGTCGGGGATGGCGGCGGCGTCGGAGCCGGCCCAGGGGCTGGTCAGCGCGAAGGCGGGCACTTCCTCGCCGCGCGCCAGGCGCGGCAGGTAGTGGCTCTTCTGTTCATCGGTGCCGTAGTGCAGCAGCAGCTCGGCCGGGCCGAGCGAGTTGGGCACCATGACCGATACCGCCAGCGCGGAAGAGCGCGTGGACAGCTTGGTGACGATTTCGGAATGGGCAAAGGCCGAGAAGCCCAGGCCGCCGTATTCCTTGGGAATGATCATGCCCAGGAAGCCCTGGCTCTTCAGGTAGCTCCAGACCTCGGGCGGCAGGTCGTGGCGTTCCTGCGTGACGCTCCAGTCGTTGACCATGCGGCAGGCTTCCTCGGCCTGGACGTCCAGGAAGCGCTGTTCCTCATCGGTCAGCCGCGGCCGGGGATAGGCCAGCAGGCGGCTCCAGTCCGGGCGGCCGCGGAACAGCTCGCCTTCCCACCACACCGTGCCGGCCTCCAGCGCATCGCGCTCGGTGTCCGACATCTGCGGCAGCACCTTGCGGTACAGGTTGAAGATCGGGGCGGACAGCAGGGCCCGGCGGATGGGACGCACGCCCAGCGCGATCGCGGCCAGCAGTACGACGACGGCCAGGGCGAGGATGACTGCGTTCATTTTCTTGTCTCCGTGGTGTTCTGTACCGGCTGCGGGGCGCGGGCGCCTAGAGCTGTGGCAAGGGCGCGCGCAGGCCGCCCAGCAGGAAGCTCATCAGGCGCGGCAGCAGCAGGTCCGGGTTATCGGGTTGTTCGGCTTCGTCCAGGGTCCAGCCCGTGACCGAGCGCAGCAGGTCCGTGCCGATGATGGCGTAGGAGGTGGCGCCGAGCATGAACTGGAAGCGCCACACGATCTCAGCCTTGGGCACGTCCGGCAGCGCGGCGAACAGCGCGTTGCGGTAGCGCTCCAGCACGTCCGCGTACTCCTCCGCGAACAGGGCGCGGATGAAGTCCGACGGGTCGGTCATGGTGCGTTCCAGCAGCGGCAGGAAGGTGCTGCCGGCCTGTGCGGGATCGGCGGCCAGGCGCAACAGCGTGCCGAAGAAGGCGTCCACGATCTGCGAGGGCTTCAGGGGCTTGCCCGCGGCTTGCGCCTCGAGTTCATCCAAAAGTCGCAACCGCTCGCGATTCAGCACTTCCAGGCGGCGTTTGAGCACCGCCTGCACGAGTGACTCCTTGGAGCCGAAGTGGTAGTTCACCGAGGCCAGGTTGACGCCGGCCACGGCGGTGATCTGGCGCATCGAGGTGCCGTCGTGTCCTTGCTGCGCGAACAGGGCTTCGGCAGTGTCCAGGATCGATTCACGGGTGAGGGAAGGTCTGATTTCTTGCATAAGGTTGAATTCAAACGTTCGTTTAAAAACAATTATGCGTGATGGATGGCTGAGACGCGAGCCTCGGCTATCCCCAATAGGGTTTACCACTAACCACGTTGCATCGAACGTTCAGGACAGACCGTACTTTCCGCCGGACCCTCCAGAGGGATGACAAATCTCATGCGTAGGTAGTAGCGATTCCCTAGTGTTTGCGCATGATCCTGAGCCTTTCGTCCTCGGGCTGCCGGCCTAGGTTGAATGCTGTCTGGAAGGCAGACGCAAAACCACGCAGTATCAGCGCGAGGACTTGAAACTGTCGGCCCCCTGAATACGCAATGGCTAGCCCGTTCGCTGTACCGGCGCGGGAGCCCTGGACGCCCTGGCACAGGAGCTGGAGAAATGAAAACCTACAGAGTGGGACTGCTGGTACACGGGTACGAGCAACCCGGCTGGATGCATGAGATGGCCTCGTGGCTCATGCATAGCCAGGATTTTGATGTCGCTGCTTTGCTGGTGATGAGTGGTACGGGGCAGGAGAAAGCGCCCCGCCTGGGCGCGCGCGCGCTGTTCAACACGTTGTCGCGCCTGGAAGCCAGGCTGCTGCCTGCCAAGCAACGCCGCATGCTTGCGTGCAGCGACATGCGGGAGAGCGTACCGGCGGATGCGGTCGTGACGCTGGCGTCGGACATGCAGGCCGCGGACATGCAGAGCCAGGTTTCCGCGTTGGGGCTGGACCTGGTGATCATGCTCGGAGAGTCGCCGGCTACGCGCGAACAGATGGCGGGTTGGGCGCCGCTGGGCGTGTGGCAACTGAGTTATTCCGATATCGCGGTCGCGACCAGCAGGTACGCGGGTTTCTGGGAGGTCTATCAGCGCAAGGACCACACCACGGTGAAACTCTGGCGCATAGGCAGCAGCGAAGAGCAGGACGAACTGCTGGACCAGCGCAGTTTCAACACTGAAGTGTTCTGGTTGAAGAATCAGACGCGCGCCTACAGCCTTGGCAACTTCATGGTGTACGACGCGCTCCAGGCGATGGCCCGCGTCAAGCAAGGCGCGGCGCCGCCCGGCATGCAGATCGTGAGCAGCTCGCGGCGCGAGGATCCGGTGGAGTGGGATAGCGCGGCTTATATTGCGCGCCAGGCGTGGTTAATGTCGGATTTGATTGTGCGACGCATCATGAAACGCAATGTGCGTTGGCGGATTGGTATGTTTCCGTCAGTCCGGCAGCAAGCGGTGGTATCCGAAGCCATGGTATTGCAGCCACCAAAAGGCAGATTCTTCGCCGATCCTTTTGTATATACCCAGGATAAAAAACCGTATATCTTTTTCGAGGATTACGATTTTACTTCCCGCAAGGGCACGATTGCGGTCGCGACCTACTCCGACGGGGCTTTCCGGGTGCTGGGCACGGCCTTGAACCTGCCGTATCACTTGTCCTTTCCATATATATTCGAGCACGAAGGCGTCACTTACATGGTTCCGGAAACCTGCGGAAATCGCAGTATAGAACTGTGGAAATGCACCGAATTTCCGCTTAAATGGGAGCTCGATGTAAATCTGATGACGAATATATCGGCGGTCGATACCATTATTTTCAAGCACGGGAAATACTGGTGGCTATTAACAAATATCGACCGCACGGACGGCCAGAGCCATTGCGATGAGCTGTTTGCCTTCTTCTCCGATTCGCCGCGCTCGACCGAATGGACGCCGCATGCCTGCAACCCCATCGTCCGCAACCCGATGCGCGCCCGCAACGCTGGAATCGTTGTCTCGCCTGGCGGAGAGGTGATCCGCTGTGCCCAGTACCAGGGCTTCTGTCACTATGGCAAGGGCGTGTCGCTGAACCGGATCGAGGAGCTGTCGCCGTCCACCTACGTCGAAACGGACGGCGAAATCCACTATGCGAACTTCCTGAGGAAGCGTCATGCTTCGATGCACCATTGGCATCATCAGGGGGGGCATACGGTATTTGACTTCGCCTATATGGAGTAAATCATTCCGGAAACGCAAAAATAAAAATGTTACCTATATTTCGATTGCGGAAAGAAAGCCCGGGCTTGATGTGTCGATGGAAACATATCGATAGTTATTGCCCTCAATCCGGAAATTCCGGGCCGCGTCCGGCGGATGCCGCGGCGCGGCTTTTTTACGGCTGCAACGGCGGCCTGCCTTAGCTCCGGGCCCGCGCCCGCAGAGCATGCTTCATAGGGAAAGCGCAAGCTCCCCATGGGGAATTCATGGTGAAAACCCTAGCGCCGGGAAGGACGAGGAGGGCGCCTCATCCGTATTTACGATGATGATTAAGGCTAACGAATGATTTCTGTTTTTGTCGGATTATATCGAGCGGAAACGTCTTGATTTTGACAATTTCGAACCATAAGATGGGTCCATGCCATCCGTTATGTTGGCTACCAAAGTCTCCCAGCCCAAATGCCCCGGTTCAGCTTCATTAGATATTCCGGGATATTGTGGATTTGATCCGCGGGGCTGGATAAAAATAGTCTTCAGCACAGCGAAGATCCCTTCTAGGCCCGTCGAAAAACCGGGAGGACACCATGGCCAAGATGGTCCTGATTGAAGCCCATCCGCTCTTGCGGTTGGGGTTGTGGCAGATTCTGAGCAAGTTGGATGATGTGTGGGAAATCGAGGGGATGGGCCTTGGGGACATCTCCAAGGCGGACGGCGTGCATGCTGGCGCCGATCTCCTGATCTACGGATTGCCGGTGGACACCGACGAGGCGTGGAGCGCGCTGCATGAAATCCAGCGCGTCCTCACGCCCAAGCGGATCCTGCTCCTGACGGACGTCATGCCCCTGCCCATGCCGGTGCAGGGCCTGCCGGGCGCCAGCGTCTACGGTTGCTTGATGAAGACGGCTTCGGTCGAGATCCTCGAAGCCGCCATCCGCCTGGTCATGGCGGGCGGACAGTGCTTTCCCAGCGAACAGGCGTTGCAGACACCGGCACAGGCCGTCTGCGCCCTGCCGGCGCGGGAAACCGAGGATATGGCTGCCAACAAGGGTTCCATGCCCGTCAGCGCCGGCGCGCAGTTGCTGCAGATCACGCCGCGCCAGTACGAGGTGCTGGTGCTGCTGGCGCGCGGCTATCCGATCAAGACCGTCAGCAGGATGCTGAACATTTCGGTGGCCACGGCCAAGACGCATGCGTGCACGCTCTACCAGCGCTTGCATGTCAAGAACAAGGGCGAAGCCGTATACGCGGCGTTGCAGCGCGGCGCGACCTTGGAATGGCATGAACCCAATGGCAGGGATGTGGACGCCGGGCAGCTCTATGGGCGCAAGCTCGGGTAACCGAGGCAGGTTGCGCTGCCTGCCCGGCAGCCTGGAACGCCACGTTCCATTGCTGCCGGGGGCGAGCATAGCCATGATGGCTAATTCATACACAGCAGTATCCGCGGTCGCAGTGCTGCTGCATTCCTCCACCAATCATCCTCCTGAACGAGATTCAGCGAACGTAGCCGCTGATAGCATGGGTTGTGTCCGCAAGTCTGGGTCGAGAGAGCGAACCACTCTGCCTCGCCATCGAGATCCAGTGCCGCGGACGAGATTCCCGTGAGGTCGGTGACGCCTACAGCCTGCCATTGCAGCAACGATGCGCCAGCGTCATGGGAACCGTGTATGGGCCATGCGTCACAAGGTTCCCCCCGGGATGACAACCGTACTGATCGAAGACTACGCTCTGCTCCGCGTCGCGATCCAGCATGTGCTGGAGCGGGCGAGGAACACCGACGACATTCTGGCCATCTCGCCAGCCCAGCTGCTTACCATGTCCAGTTCGATCAACCGCCCAGTGGAGCTGCTGGTGATGGGCTGCAGCGGCCTGGCGGAACAGGATGTCGGGCTCCTGTCCCAATCGATGGCGTTCTTCATGCCGCGGCTGGTGCTGGTGCTGTATTCGGTGCTGGATGCAAACGTGATGGCGGCGTGCGCGCGCGCCGGCGTTGCCGGCTATATGCCCAAGGCATCCAGTCCGGATGCGCTGGCCGCGGCGGTGAGCCTGGTGCTGGCAGGGGGCGAATGCTATCCGCAGCCCGCGGCCCGGCCGCAGGGGCCAGCGCACGCGCCATCGCAGGAACTACGCGAGCTGACGCAGCGGCAGGAGGAGATCCTGCAGTTGCTGGTGCAAGGCAAGACCATGCGGGAAATCGGACAGCACGTCGGCATATCCGTGGCCACTGTGAAAAGCCACGCACGCACCTTGTACTGGAAGCTGAACGCCCGTAATCAGGCCGAGGCGGCCTATATCGCCGTGCAGATGGGTCTGGTCAAGAATGGCCATGGCCCGGCGCCCATCAAGAACGATCCGGACGCCTAGGAGGCGTGTGGCGCGGGAAGCCCGGTGCTGGAACCGGGGTTCCCGCCGCGCGCAATCCGTCGAACCGCCCGCGAGAAAGCCTGGAAATCAAACCCCCGCGCCGCGCGCGGCGGGCTTGCCCTTGGACGCGATCAGCGCTTCGAATTCCCGCTCGGCGGCGGCCAGCACGCTGTCCACGTGCAGGTGCGTCTGCGCGTATTGGCGCGCGGCGGCGCCCAGCGTTTCACGGATCTGCGCGTTGTAGCTGAGCTTGCGCACGGCTTCGGCCATGGCGGAGCCGTCTTCGGGCGGCGTCAGCAGGCCGCAGCGCGCGATCACCCCGGCCAGTTCGGTGCCCGGCGCGGCGCCGCACACCACGGGCCGGCCGCTGGCCAGCATGCCGGTCAGCTTGGACGGCATCACCAGGTCGGCGGCGCCGGCGCGTTGCGGCAACAAATGGATGTCGGCGGTGCTGAGCAATTCGCCCAGGCGCTCGGCCGGCTGCAGGTCCAGGAAGATGACGCGGGCGAGTCCCGCGCATTGCTGTTGCAGCGGCGCGCGCTCGGGGCCCTGGCCGCAGAACACGAACCACAGCCGGGTTTCGCGTTCCAGCCTGCGGGCCACGTCCGCCAGGGTCTGCAAGCCTTGCTTGCCGCCCATGTTGCCCGAGTACAGCGCGACGATGGCGTCGTCCGGTATGCCCAGTTCGGCGCGGTAGCCGCCGCCGGCTTGCGGCGCGATGGCGTCCACGTCGATCCAGTTCGGCAGCAGCACCGCGCGCCCCGGATCCACGCCCTTGGCCAGCGCCAGATCAAGCATGCGGTTCGATATGGTGGAGACGCGGTCGAAGCGCCGCATCAGCCAGCGCTCGGCCCGGCGCACCAGCGCTCGCAGGCCGGCGCCCTTGAGCAGGCCCAGTTCGAACGCGGCGTCCACTTCGTAGTCCTGCACGTGCAGCCAGGCGCGCGCGCCGCACAGCCGCGCCGCCAGCCAGGCGGCCGGCGCGCAGAAGAGCGCCGGTTCCACCACCAGGATGATGTCCGGCCGCCCGGCGGCGGCGCGCAGCAGCGAAGGCAGGCTGGACAAGGCGAAGCTGGCCAGATGCACCAGGCGCTTGAGCCCTCCCGGCCGCTGCGGAACCCATAGCGGCGCGCGGCGCACGGTGACGCCGCGCAGGCTTTCCTTGCGGTAGCGGCCCGCGCGGTAGCCCTCGTGCACCTGCCACTGCGGATAGTAAGGCGGGGCCGTCACCACGCTGACCTCATGGCCGCGCACGGCCAGCCATTCGGCCAGCTCGGCGCTGTACTTGCCGATCCCGGTGAGTTCGGGCGCGTAGTTGATGCCGTAGATGAGGATCTTCATGCCGGGCCAGCCTGGCGCGGCCGGACCGGGCGGCACGGGTTGCCGTGGCACACCATGGCGGGCGGCATGTTGCGGAATACCGAGCTGCGCGCGCCGATCACGGCTTCGCGGCCTATGGTCACGCCGGGGCCGACGAACACGTCGGTCGCCACCCAGGCGCCGTCCTCGACGCGCACGGCGCGTTCCCGCAAGGGAAAATCGGGCTGCGCGGCATCGTGGTCGGCGGCGCACAGATAGCTGCGCTGCGACACCACGGCGTGGGCGCCGATGTGTATGGGTCCGAGACTGTAGATGACGGCGTCGTCGCCGATCCATGCATAGTCGCCGATCTCCACCTTCCAGGGATAGGTCACGGTGGCGGTGGGGCGGATCAGCACCTTGCGGCCGACGCGCGCGCCGAAGCAGCGCAACAGCCAGCGGCGGAATCCGTACGCCACCTGGGGCGACCAGCGGAACAGCGTCGCCTGCACCGTCCACCACAGTTGCACGGTCAGCGCGGAGCGGCCGCGCTGGCCCGGCGCCAGCGCAAAGCGGTCCAGCTGTTGCAATGCGCTCATTTCGCCGCTCCCGCCACGGCGTCGTCCTGCGCCGCGGCGGCGCTGGCCTGGCGCGCCTTCTGGAGTTCCTCGGTCTTGATGCGGATCTGCCAGTAGTACATGGCGCGCGCCACCGCGTAGTCATAGCCCGCCTTGCCGTCCAGGAAACCCAGGCGAAAGACGTAGGAATGCAGGAACGAGATGGGCGCCTTGAACGGCAGGGCCTGAAAGATGCGCTTGAGCAGCGCGCGCGCGCCGACGTTGGCCTCGCGCGGATCGTTCATCAGGCCCTTGGTGCGCAGGTTCGCTTCCCAGTCGGAATAGCGGTTGTGCTTGTCGAAGTAGTGGAACAGCGAGTCGTGGTCGTTGTGCACCATGCGCTGGCGCAGCGCGAAGGTCTCGCCCTCGACCTGCGGCTGGTAGTGGCCTTCGACTTCCCACATGTGGGCCACGTCGAGGTCGTCGTAGTCCAGGAAGCGCGAACGGTCGCGCGCCAGCAGCGCCAGCTTGTAGACGCGATGGCCGTGCTCCAGCTTTTTGCCGCAGAATACGTAGTCGAACGGCACGAAGGCGCCGCCCGCGCCGGCGGCGAAGCGCGGCAGGACCTCGCGTATCTCGGCGGCCAGCTCCGGCGTCATCTCCTCGTCCGCGTCGACGTACAGCACCACGGGGTGGGAGAACGGCAACTGCTCCAGGCACCACTGCTTTTTCTTCGGATACTTGCCGTTCCACTGGAAGTTGGAGACCTTGGCGCCCAGCGCCGTCGCCATCGCGCAGGTCGCGTCGGTGCTGTTGGAGTCCACGACGAATACTTCGTCGAATTCGGCAAGCGCCTTGAGGCACTTGTTGATGTTGCGTTCCTCGTTCTTCGTCATGACGACGACCGATACGGGTATCTTCTGCATGATGCTGTCCTGTTCAGGGCGTGCCGCGCTGCATCAGCGGCCGGAAGAGGTCGATGACGTTGCGGCAGTGCCGTTCGAGGGAAAAAGCGTCGGCGCGTTCGGGTCCCTGGACCGCAAACCTCTCGCGCATTTCGGCGTCATAGGCTAGCTGGCGCACCGCCGCGGCCAGGGCGGCGGCATCGCCCACCGGCACCAGCAGGCCATAGCGGCCGGAATCCAGGATTTCCGCGGGACCGTGCGGACAGTCGGTGGAAATCACCGGCACGCCCAGGCACAGCGCCTCCACCAGCACGTTGCCGAAGCTCTCGCGCAAGGAGGTCAACGCGAACGCGCCGGCGCTGGCGATGACCGGAAACGGGTTGTCGATATGGCCAGCCAGCGTGACGGGCGTGCGCGAGCCGCTCTCGTCGATGCGCTTTTGCAGGGCGGCGTGCTCGGACCCTTCGCCCAGGATGGTGAAGCGGATGCCGGGATCGTCCAGCAGCGCGGCCGCGTCGATCAGCGTGGCATAGTCCTTCACCGCCTCAAGCCGGCCGACCGCCACCACATGGTAGGGCGCGGGCTGCCCGGCATCTTCCGCGCCGCGCCCGACCTGCGCGCGGACGTTGTCCAGCGGCACGCCGTTGTAGATGGTGTGGACCTTGCCGCGCAGCGGCGGGAACATGCTGACCAGGTCTTCCTTGACGCCGCGCGATACGCCCACGACTGCGTCATGGCGGCGGTAAGTCTGGCTGACCAGCCAGAACTTCAGGCGCCGCATGCGCGAAGCGCCGTAATGGATGGCGGGACTGCTGTGTTCGAAGGCCACGGTGCGGAACTTGCCGCGCAGCAGTTTCCTGGCCGCCACGACCAGCATGTTGCACAGCAGTCCATGCGAGCAGACGATGGCGGGCTTGTCGCGCCGGATCTGCATCAAGAGCTTGAAGAAGGCCACCGGCAGCATCAGCCGCAGCGCGGTGGGAGATTCGTTGACGGGCAGGGCGCGGGTCACCTTGGGGTTGGACACGGGATACTCGCGGATGCGCGAGCGCAGCAGGAACAAGGCGGAATCCACTCCTCGTTCCGGCAAGGCATCCACGATGAAGGCGACGCATCTTCCGACGCCGCCGTGCAGATCGGGCGCGACAAACAAGACATCAGGCATGTGGAATCACTCTAGTTGGCGCCCGGCGCGCTACGTCCGGGCGGTGGCTGGGGGCGGATGTCGTTCTTTGTTGGGGCACGGGCATGACCTGGGCATTGCGCATCAGCGACAGGCAATAGCACAGCAGGAAGCCGGTAAAGGCGGTCTTGGGCGCGTAGGCCAGCCCGCCGGAAAGCGAATCGATGAAGATGTAGACGGGCACGGTGGCCAGCAGGTAGCGCCGGTGCAACTCCAGGCCCGGATGCGCATAACGCTTGAGCAAGGTCAGCAGCAGGATGAGCAGGGGCGGCAACATGATCATGATGGTGCCGACGATGCCGAACTTCATCAGGTAGAACGCCCAGGAATTGTGGGCGAAGGTGCTGAGTTCGAAGCCGTTCTCGCCCATGACCCAGCTGCGAAAGCCCGCGCCCTTGCCGAACACCGGGCTTTCCGCGAAGGAGTCCATCTGCCCCTGCATCTCCTGGATGCGCGCGCCGTAGCTGGAGTCCTCGTCCAGCCGCTCGACGCTGAAGATGCGGTTGGCCAGCACGTCGAGATAGCCGATGCTGGCGAAGACCAGCACGCCGGCCACCGCGGCGGGCGCGAAGATGAGCACGGCGCGCCGCCTGATCTCGGGGCCCGCGCCCAGCAGCACGGCGATCAGGACCGAAGCCGCCAGTTGCAGGTACTGGCTGCGGTTCAGCGAGAAGACCAGGGCCAGCAGCATGTAGACCGTCAGCGCGTAAGCCTTGGGTCCCGACACATTCAGCGTGCGCCGGAAGTACAGCAGCGATACCACGCCGAATGGAATGGCCCAGACGCCCAGCCGCACGTTGCGCACCGGGTTGGCCACGCTGAATCCCATCAGCTGCTGCGCCAGCATCATGGTGGCGACGGCCAGGCAGGCCGCCACGATGTATTTCTGCAGCACCGCGTAGGCGGCGGGGCTGTCGATGTCCTTGTAGCAAAGAAAGGGCGTGCACAGGAAATAGAACACGATGCGCAGGTCGCGCGCCACGTCGCCGGTTTCGATCCCCGGATGGTGCAGGGACACCAGCAGCAGATAGATCACCGACAGAACCTGCATCCCCAGCAGCATGCCCAGCAGGCCGCGCGGCAGCGCATAGGCGCCCGGATCCGCCAGCCGCAGCGCCTTGACCACCAGCATGGCCACGAACAGCACGTCGAAGGGCGACAGCTTGAAACTGCCCACGCCCAGGATGAAGTGGTCGTCATTCAGGGCCAGCGCGGTGAAGGCGAACAGGCCCAGCAGATGCAGGGTGGAAAGGCGGCGGTGCGGATTCATTGCGGCGGTACTCCGTGTGGCCCGGGGCTAGTGCGACGCCCAGTCGTCGCGTCCGAAGATCTTGGTGGTGAGCTTTTCGAACAGGTACGACAGGTCTCCCTGCCTGGCGTGCGCGGCCACCTTGGACGCGCGGCAGGAAAGTTCGAACAGCTTGCCCAGGCCGGGCTCGGTGCGCCGGATGCGGGTGACGATCTGTTCGCGCTCCTCCAGCAGCACGTCCTGCATCAGCGCCGTCTTGGTCTCGTCATGGGCGGTGTAGACGCCCATGGCGTCCGGCACGATCAGGTTCTTGCCTTCGCGCAGCAGGCGGCTCCAGAGCTCCAGGTCCATGCAGTAGCGCATGCTTTCCTGCAGCAGGCCGTGCTTGTGCAGCAGGTCGCGGCGGAAGATGGCGGACTGGTTGGGAATGGACGCCTTCACGACCGTCAGCGTGCCCCGGTTGACCGGGGTGTAGTGAATCTTGCGGAAGATGTTGTTGTCGGCGTCGGCCACGAACAGGTTGCCGCTGACGATGGGCGCGCGCCCCTTCGCCGCGGCCGCGCCCAGCTTGCGCAGGGCGCCGGGGAAATACAGGTCGTCCGAGTTCTGCCAGCCCACGTAGTCGCCGGTGGCGCGCTCGAACCCCTTGTTGATGGCATGCGACTGGCCGCGGTCGGGCGTGCTCTCCCAGTACGTCAGGTAGCGCTCGTACTTGCGGATGATGTCGACGCTGCCATCGGTGGAGCCGCCATCGATGATGATGTATTCCAGCCGCGGATACCCCTGGTTCAGCACGGACAGGATGGTGCGTTCCAGGAAGCGGGCCTGGTTGAACGATGGCGTCACGATGGTCACTTTCGGCAACAGGCTGCCGGCGATCGGCGACGGCGGGCGCAACTCGCGGACGAAGTCGATGAGCTGACGTGAATACTCGTTATGACGCTTGCGCATGTAGGACCTCAGCATTTTGGTTATCGGGTGGCCGCGGGCAAGGCGCCCGGCAATTCGGGGCGGGATTGACGGATGGCGAGTGCCACGCCGGCCAGCGTGATCGCCGCGTAGGCCATGCGGCCCCAGGCCGCGGCATGCTCGCCCGCGGCATGTACCAGCCCCGCCATGACGCACAGCATCGCCAGGCCTCCCAGGCCGTTCAGGATGGCGACCGCGCGGGAGTTGCCCAGGCCGAGCAGGGAAAAATGCGCCGCGGCGTTCAGGGACAGCAGCCCCGAGGCCACGATGAGCAATTGGAAGGTGCCCAGATGGCCGGTGGCGACGTTGTCCCCCAGCAGCAGGTTCAGGAGCGGATGGCTGACGGCCAGCACGGCCAGCGTGGCGCTGGCCGACAGGGCCAGGTTCCACAGCATCATGCGGCGGATTTCGCGTTCGGCGGCGCCCGGGTAGGGCGGCGACACCGAAAGGCGGGTGACGCGCGGCATGGCCTTCTGGAAGATGGCGACGGACGCGGTGTGGATGATCTGGCCGACCTGCACGCCCACCGTATAGATCGCGAGCGCGGCGGGCCCCATCAGGCTGCCGACCAGCACCCGGTCCACCGAGCCGAAGGCCAGGGCGCTCAGGCTGTTGAGCCAGGACCAGCGGGAAAATTTGAAGGCGTCCATCATGGCGCCGCGGTCGCGCACCGGACGCACCACGTAGTGGCCATAGGCGCGGGAAAAAACGCGCATCTTGACGCTGCCGGCCACCAGGAGCCCGAACGCCTGCGCCAGGCCGGTCCAGGTGGGCGACGCCGTCATCGAGGCGGCGACGCAGGCCAGCGCCATCGTGCCGGTGCGGCTGAAGACTTCGCACAGCGCGGTGGCGCGGAAGTCCTCGCGGCCCTTCAGGCAGCCGGAGAACAGCTGATCATATTGCTGCGTCAGGTAGATGGCGAGCGCCGGCATGGCCAGCATGGTCACCGCCACGCCGCCGAAGGTCGCCTGCGGCCATCCCAGGCCCACCACGCCCCACAGCAGCACGGCGGCCAGGGTCACGACGCCCAGCGCGCAGCCGATCAGCGACATGCTCACGCCCGCCGCCCGATAGGCGCCGCCCGGCTCGTGCATGCGCTCGGACACCAGCTTGGTCGCGGTCACCGCCGCGCCCAGATTGGCAGCATTGCCGAATCCGGCCAGGGCGATGATCATGGAATATTGGCCGAAGCCCACGGTCCCCAGTTGCCGGAACAGGATGGGCAGGGCCACCAGCGCCGCGACCGGGCCGATGCCATACTCCACCAGCCCCCAGAAGGAGGCATTGCCGGCAATGTGTTTCCTGAGGAATCCAAGCATGGCTAGGGCTCTCTTGTATCAACAGGCCCCGGGCCCGTCGGCGGTCGGCGCGGCCGTCAGGCCACGGGCAAGGCTTGCTGGGTGCGTTCACGCAGGAAGTGCCCGTAGGCCAGCGTGATCCCATGCGTCAGTGATATCTCCGGTTTCCAGCCCAGCGCCTGCATGCGGGCCGAGTCCATCAGCTTGCGCGGCGTGCCGTCGGGCTTGCTGGTGTCGTGGACGATGTTGCCCTCGTAGCCGACGACGCGGGCCACGAGCCTGGCGAGCTCGGCGATCGAGATGTCCTGCCCGGCGCCGATGTTGTAGATGCCTTCCGCCTGCGGATGCTCCATCAGCATGACGCAGGCCTGCGCCAGGTCGTCCACGTACAGGAATTCCCGCAGCGGCGCGCCCGTGCCCCAGATCGTCACGCTTTCCTGGCCGCTTTCCCGGCCTTCGTGGAACTTGCGGATCAGCGCCGGCAGCACGTGGCTGCTCTGCAGGTCGTAGTTGTCGTGCGGGCCATAGAGGTTGGTCGGCATGGCGCAGATGAAGCGCGCGCCGAACTCGCGCTGGTAGGCCTCGCACAGCTTCAGTCCCGCGATCTTGGCGATGGCGTAAGGCTCATTGGTGCTTTCCAGCGGTCCGGTCAGCAAGGCGTCCTCGCGGATTGGCTGGGGCGCCTCGCGCGGGTAGATGCATGACGAACCCAGAAACAGCAGCTTGCGCACACCGGCCGCATACGCGGCGCGGATCACGTTGCACTGGATCATGAGGTTCTTGTACAGGAACTCCACCGGGTGCGTCTGGTTGGCCAGGATGCCGCCGACCTTGGCCGCGGCCAGGTACACCACGTCGACCGGCGTGGTCGAGAAGAAGCGGTTGACCTGGTTCTGGTTCTCCAGGTCCAGCTCCTCCCGGCCGCGGGTCAGCACGTTGCGGTAGCCGCGCCGCTGCAGCTCGCGGGTGATCGCGGCGCCCACCATGCCGCGATGACCGGCGACGAAGACGCGTTGCTCCAGGTTCGTCATGTCGTGCTACTCCTTGTAGGCGTAGATTTCGTAGCCGTTCTGCTCGACCAGCGCATCGCGCCGCGCGTCGCGCAGGTCGCTCTCGACCATTTCCTTGACCAGCTGCGCGAACGAGGTGCGCGGCGACCAGCCCAGCTTCTCGCGCGCCTTGGTCGGATCGCCCAGCAGGGTCTCGACCTCGGTCGGGCGGAAGTAGCGCGGATCCACCCGGACGATGACCTGGCCCGGCTTGATGTCATGCACCGGCGAGAACAGCACGGTGGCGGTCTCTTCCAGGCCTTCGCCTTCCCAGGCCAGCAGGATGCCCAGCTCGCGCGCGGCGGTGTTGATGAACTCGCGCACGCTGTACTGCATGCCGGTGGCGATGACGTAGTCCTCCGGCGTGTCCTGCTGCAGCATCAGCCACTGCATTTCGACGTAGTCGCGGGCATGGCCCCAGTCGCGCAGGGCGGACAGATTGCCCAGGTACAGGCATTCCTGCAGCCCGAGCACGATACGCGCCAGGCCGCGGGTGATCTTGCGGGTCACGAAGGTCTCGCCGCGCTTGGGCGATTCGTGGTTGAACAGGATGCCGTTGCAGGCGTACATGCCATAGGCTTCGCGGTAGTTCACGCTGATCCAGTAGGCGTACAGCTTGGCGGCCGCATAGGGGCTGCGCGGATAGAACGGGGTGGTTTCCTTCTGCGGCGTTTCCTGCACCAGGCCATAGAGTTCCGACGTGGACGCCTGGTAGAAGCGGGCCTTGTTCTCCAGCTTCAGGATACGGATGGCTTCCAGAAGGCGCAGCGTGCCCAGGCCGTCGGCATTGGCTGTGTACTCGGGCTCCTCGAACGAGACGCCGACATGGCTTTGGGCGGCCAGGTT
Source organism: Achromobacter anxifer (assembly GCF_903652925.1). Classification (GTDB taxonomy): domain Bacteria; phylum Pseudomonadota; class Gammaproteobacteria; order Burkholderiales; family Burkholderiaceae_B; genus Achromobacter; species Achromobacter anxifer. The sequence goes on from NZ_CAHLAR010000002.1 coordinate 18,602, forward strand.
GTAGATCTCGTCGGGCTGCACCGACTGCACGATGCGGATCAGGCTGCAAGAGTCGGTCATATCGCCGTGATGCAGGACGAAATTGCGGGGCTGGTCGTGCGGATCCTGGTAAAGATGGTCGATCCGGGCGGTATTGAACAGCGAAGCGCGCCGCTTGATGCCGTGGACCTCATAGCCCTTGGCCAGCAGAAACTCCGCCAGATAGGCCCCGTCTTGGCCGGTGACGCCGGTAATCAGTGCCCGTTTTGGCATGGTTGTATCCTTAAGACTTAGTAACTGCACGAAAGGAGCCGAAGGCTGCGGTACCAATGTGCAATGAGATTACTGTTGCACCAGCCGCGGAGATATCGGCCAAAAGGTCTAATAAATCAGCCTGTCGATACGGAAAAAAGGACTGGATTGCTTCATCCAGCGCGCCCAGGGCCGTGGCCCCCAGCAGGGCCACCAGCGCCGGGCGCCGGTTGACCGAGAAATAGATCAAGCTAGTCAGGAAGGCGTAAGCCGCAAGATGCAGACGCTTGTCGCCAAACGCATCCGACATCTCGGCGGCCAGGCCCGGCAGGTTGCCCACCGTTATCAGGACGGCGAAGAACACCGCCGCCAGGGGCAGGCAGATCCGCGCCATGCCGGGCCGCCAGAAGGGGTCCCTTTCGCCGCCGGGCAGCCCCAAGGCGAAAGACGCCCCCTCGGGGGGCAGCAAGCGCGCGGAGCGCGCGCGGCGTGGGGACCCCTCATACTCGGCCATACATGTCCTGGAATCTGACGATGTCGTCCTCGCCCAGATAGGCCCCCGACTGCACCTCGATGATCTCCAGGGGGATCTTCCCGGGGTTCTCCAGGCTGTGGATCTCGCCCAGCGGGATGTAGGTCGACTGGTTCTCCGTCAGCAGGTACTGCTTGTCGCCGTTGTAGATGCGCGCCGTGCCCGACACCACGATCCAGTGCTCGGCGCGGTGGTGGTGCATCTGCGAGGACAGGCGCGCGCCGGGTTTCACCGTGATGCGCTTGACCTGGTAGCGCGGTCCCTGGCCCACCGAGTCGTAGGACCCCCAGGGCCGCTGCACCTCGCGGTGATGGTTGAGCTCCGAACGGTGCTGCGTCTTGAAGACCTCGACCAGCCGCTTGACGTCCTGCGAGCGCGATTTGTGCGCCACGAGAACCGCGTCGGCGGTTTCGATCACGACGATGTCGTCCAGGCCCACCGAGGCGACCAGCCGGCTGGTGGAATGGATCAGGCAGTTGCGTGAGTCTTCCAGCATGACGTCGCCCGTGGTGGAGTTGCCTTCCACCGTCTTCTGGGCGATGCCCCAGACCGCGTCCCAGGCGCCCACGTCGCTCCACGAGGCCGACAGCGGGATGACCACGGCGCTGTCGGTGCGTTCCATGATGGCGTAGTCCATCGAGTCGCTGGGGCAGGCCTCGAAGGACGGACCGTCCAGGTGGAACAGCGAGTTCTCGCCATGGCCGATGGCCACCGCGGCCTGCACCTGTTCCAGCATCTTGGGCGCCAGGCGCGCCATTTCGGACAGGAACACCGAGGCCTGGAAGGCGAACATGCCGCTGTTCCAGTAGTAACCGCCGGCGTCGATGAAGCGCTGCGCTACCTCGGGCGAGGGCTTTTCGACGAAGCGCCGCACGCGGCGCGCGGGGCCCATCGCGCCGGGCTCGTCCGCCTGGATGTAGCCGTAGCCGCTGAGCGGCGCCGTGGGCGTGATCCCGAACGTGACCAGCGCGCCCTGCAGGGCGGCCTGGTAGGCCTCGGCGAAGGCGGCGCGCAGCACTTCGCCGTCCTCCAGCACGTGGTCCGACGGCATGATGAGCATGACGGGGTCTTCGCCGTCGCGCATGGCGCGCAGGGTGGCGGCGGCGATGGCCGGCGCCGTGTTGCGGGCGTAGGGCTCCAGGATGACCTCGACGTCCTTGATGCCCAGTTCCTGCGCCTGCTCCGCCGCGATGTAACGATGCGCGTCGTTGCAGACCAGCGTGGGGCGGGCCTCGGCGCCGGCCGATCCCAGCCGCAGCAGCGTGTTCTGCAACAGGCTGCGGTCATCGGTCAAACGGATGAACTGCTTCGGCAGCAGTTCGCGCGACAAGGGCCACAGGCGCGAGCCTGAACCGCCGCAGAGGATGACTGCCCGGTAGGGGGGAGGTGGGTTGGTCATGGCGCTCACTCCTTGAAGTAGGCCTGGGTGTAGGGGTGCACGCCGGGATCGGCGGCGATGGCTTGCGCGGAGGCCCAGCGGTAGCTGCGGTGCTGGGCCTGGGGCAGGCTGGAAATGTCCAAGGAAAGCTCGGCCTCATAGGCGAGGACGACGTAATGGGTGGAGCGTCCGGCTTCACCCGCAAAATTGGTGCCGTAGAAGTGCTCGTACACGCCGCGCGGGGTCCAGGCCAGCTCGGTGACCGGAACGCCCAACTCGTCGCGGGCGATGCGGCGTAAGGCCTCGCGCAGCGTCTCGTTCTTGCGGATGCGGCCGCCCGGCACGAACCAGGCGCCCTGGGCCGGCGGGTTGGAGCGCAGCCCGGTCAGGTAACGGCCGTTGGCGTCGCGCAGCAGCAGGTCGATGGACACCAGGGGCAGCATCTCCACCGCCTGGCGGAATTCCGCCTGCGCCAGCACGCCGTCGCGCGCCGCGGCGCGCCGCCGCTCGGGCCAGCCAAGAGGTTTAGTAGACATTGCGGCCCGTCCATCCCGATACCGCCGTGCGGGCGATGATCTGCAGGTCCATCCGGAACGTCCAGTGCTGGATGTAATAGATGTCGTGCTCGACCCGGTCGCTCATCTTGCGCAGCGTGTCCGTCTGTCCGCGCAGGCCGTTGACCTGCGCCCATCCCGTGATCCCGGGCTTGACCCGGTGGCGCATCATGTAGCGCTGCACCAGGTCCTTGTACATTTCGTTGTGTTCCAGCGCGTGCGGCCTGGGACCGACCACCGACATATCGCCCATCAGCACATTCAGGAACTGCGGCAGCTCATCCAGGCTGGTGCGCCGCAGGAAGCCGCCGATGCGGGTGATGCGGGCATCGTTGCGCGTGGCCTGGGTGACCACGCCATGCTCCTGGTGCACGGTCATTGTGCGGAACTTGTAGACATGGAAGACCTTGCCGTCCACGCCCAGCCGCGGCTGGGTGAAGAACACGGGGCCGCGCGAGGTCACTTTCACCAGGAAGGCCACGGTCAGCATCACGGGCGACAGGCCGATCAGCGCGCAGAAGGCGAAGCTGCGGTCGAAGATTTCCTTGGCCAGGCCGCGCACGCCGGCGGCGGGCAGGCTGTTGAGCTGGATGGCGGGCAGCCCCAGGAATTCGCCTATGCGGTGCCCCAGCAACTGGATGGACATCACATCGGGAATCCAGCGGATATCCACCAGGTCGTTGCGCAAGTGATATAGGACTTCGCGCAGCTCCTGGCCCGCCTCCATCGGCAGGACGATCCAGATCTCCCGGACATTGTGCTCATGCACGAAGGCATGCAGCTCATCCAGGTTGTGCAGGCGGCGCACCTGCGGCGGCAGGTTTTCATGAGGTTCGGCGTAGATGCCAGACACCTCGTAGCCCGCGCCGCGGTAGCGCTCGACGCGCCGCCACAGGTCGTGGCCGAGCGCGCCGAAACCCACCAGCAGCACGCGCTTGCGGTCCATGCCGCGGTCGCGCGCGGCGCCCAGCACGGCGTAGACCGCAATGCGCAGGCCGGCCAGCGTCAGCGCCGACATGCCGAACCACGTAGCCGCCCAAAGGCGGGATATCGCCGCGGTCTGGTGCATGAGAAAACTGACGCAGATGCCCAGCGCGAACACCAGGGCCCAGGCCGCCAGGCTGCGCACCACCAGATCGGTCAGCAGCCGGCCGCGCCACGATACATATAGACGGAAGGCCGGAAAGATGGCGACCACGCCCAGGCCGCACAGATAGACCAGGAACAGGTGGATCTGCGGAGGATCCGCCAGCGCCTCGTCCGAGAATTTCAAGCCGGTGGCAGTCAGGCCGCAAGTGATCACGATCGCGGCGTCGAGCAAGCGGTAGAGATAGCTTGCCCCGCTGAATCTAGACGACGTGTCCGTTTGGGACGGGTCCATCGCGCACTCCTGTTCGTGGGGAGCCGCCGTGCGGAGGACAAAAACTGTGCACTGCCGCAAAGCATGTGGCTACCGACAAAATCTTATTGAGTGCGGCACGCACTCGAAACCTCCAAACGATGTAGGAGAAGGCTTAGGACATCCGTCGAATGTGCGGGGCTGGGAAAAGAGAGTGGAATGTCGCAACCCGTTACGCATCGGGCTCACTCCAAGCAACGAAGTCATTCACAAGTGGATTTGCCATGACGACATTTTTCGGAACGTTGAGCCGAGCCATAGCCGCTATCGCGCTCGTGTCCTCGCTGGGCGCTTGCGCCTTGTCTCCCGGTATGACCTTTGACGCCAATCAGCTCGCGGATCCGCTGGATCCGAACTCGAAGGCGGTGATCAAGGAAATCACGCCGTCGCTGGTGCTCGATGACCAGCGCGCTCGCGACGCATTGCTCGACAACGAAGGCGTCGACAAGCTCTACGGCAAGTCCGGACCCTATCTCATCGGACCGGGAGACATCCTCTCGATCGTCGTATGGGATCACCCCGAGCTCGTCCTTCCGACGCAAACCTACGCCATCGGGACAGGGGTAACGGAACTAGCCATCGGGGATACCGCCTCGGGCATTCCGGGCTATACGGTTTCATCCACTGGATATATCCAATTTCCCTATGCGGGACTGCTGAAAGTGGCGGGGTTGACGGAACTTCAGGCGCGCAATCTCATAGTCAATAGTTCAAGCAAGTACATCCAGGATCCGCAGATCACCGTACGCGTTCTGGGATATCGCAGCAAGCGCGTTTACGTGGATGGCGAAGTCAAGACGCCAGGCGCGATCGCGATCAACGATATCCCGATGACCCTGTTGGAAGCCGTCAACAGGGCCGGAGGCATTCTGCCCACGGGCGATCGCAGCGCGGTCTACGTGATCCGGGAAGGCCGCCGCACCCGCGTGAATGTGCCGGCCTTGATCGAGCGCGGCCAGGACTTGAATCAAGTGCTGCTGAAGTCGGGCGACATCGTGAGGGTCACGCCGCGCGACGACAGCAAGATTTTCGTGATGGGCGAAGTCACGGTGCCTACGACCGCGGTGATGCGTGATGGACGCATGTCGCTGACCGAGGCGCTGGGCCTGGCGGGAGGACCCAGCCAGATGACCTCGAATCCCTCGCAGATATTCGTCGTGCGCAGTACGGAGAACGCAATGCCGCTGGTGTTCCACCTGAATGCAAACTCGCCGCAGAACCTCGCGGTAGGCGAGAAGTTCGAGTTGCAACCCAAAGACGTCGTGTTCGTCGATTCGGCCGGCCTGGTGCGGTGGAACCGCTTCATAAGCAACCTGTTGCCGAGCACGCAGACGGTACAGACCGTGAATTCCATCAAGTAGTTCGCCTCAACCCCACGCCTTTGGGGGCGCCGCGAGCAAGGCGGCGCCTTCTCTTGGAGAGCTGCATGTCGTTGCCCATCGAATCGTTCGAGCCGTCCGTGCCGGCTCGCCAGCAGGAAACGCCGCTGTCGTCCCATGTGGACGCCATCTTTTCCAACCGGTGGATGATCATCGCGATCACTCTGCTCGCATTATTGGGAGCCCTGACTTATGTGATGGTCACGCCGAAGGTGTACTCGGCGGACATCATCGTGCAGGTGGAAGAGGAAATGCCCCAGGGCCAGAGCCGCAGCCTGCTCGGCGACGTGTCCTCCATGTTCGACACCAAGGCCGAAACCTCGGGTGAAATGGAAGTGCTGCGGTCGCGCATGGTGGTCGGCCCGGCCGTCGACAAGTTCCTGCTGTACATCCAGGCCAAGCCGCGCTATTTCCCGGTGATCGGCGAATGGCTGGCGCAGCGCTATGAAAGCCTGCCGTATCCTTCCAGCCTGCCGCGCGGCGGCTATGCCTGGGGCGGCGAAGCCATCGCGATCTCGCAGCTGGACGTGCCCAACGAATGGCTGGGCAAGCCCTTTCGCGTGACCACGCTGGGCGAAGGGAACTACACCCTGACCGACAAGTTCACGGGCGCCACGTTCAACGGCACGGTCGGCAAGCCCGAGCACTTCCGGCTGCCTGGCGGCGGCGCCATGGATGTGCACATCGATGCGCTGACCGGACGTCCGGGCACCGAATTCACGGTGTCGCGCAGCTCGCGTCTGGCGGCGATCGAGGACGTGCAGTCGCGCCTGGGCATCTTCGAGCGCGGCCGCACCTCGGGCGTGATCGGCGTCACGCTGGAGGGCAACGATCCCGCGCTGACCACCGCCGTGCTGAACCAGATCGGCCAGGAGTACGTGCAGCAGAACGTCAACCGCAAGTCTGCGCAGGCGGAGAAGTCGCTGGTCTTTCTTGAACAGCAACTGCCGATACTCAAGGGCGAGCTGGACGCCGCCGAAACCAAGTACAACGCCCTGCGCAACAAGCGCGGCACCATCGACCTGAGCGAAGAGGCCAAGCTGATCCTGGCGCAATCGGTGGACGCGCAGACCAAGGTGATGGAACTGCGTTCCAAGCGCCAGGAACTGATCACGCGTTTTGCTCCCACCCATCCCAGTATCGTGGCCATCGACCGCCAGATCGCCGGCCTGACCGGGGACGTGAACCGCATCGGCAACAACATCAAGCAATTGCCTGACCTGGAACAGGACGTGGTGCGCCTGGTGCGCGACGTGCGCGTCAACACCGAGCTCTACACGGCGCTGCTGAACAACGCCCAGCAGCTGCGCCTGATCCGCGCCGGCAAGGTGGGCAACGTGCGCATCCTGGACCAGGCCGTGCAGCCCGACAAGCCCGTGCGTCCCAAGGCCGCCATCATCATCGGCGTGGCGACCGCCTTCGGCCTGATCTTCGGCCTGCTGTGCGCCTTCGTGCGCAACGCCCTGTTCGGCGGCCTGTCCGAGCCCGAGGACGTCGAGCGCCATACCGGCTTGCCGGTGCTGGCCGCCATTCCGTATAGCGACATGCAGGACAAGCTGTGGCGGCGCAGTCGGCGCAAGAACGCCAGCGTGCCCGCGCTGCTGGCCCAGAGCCAGGGCAATGCCCCTCCCATAGAAAGCCTGCGGTCCTTCCGCAACGTGCTGCAGGCTTCGCTGCGCCAGTCGGCCAACAACATGGTCATGTTCACGGGACCGGTGGCCGGCGTGGGAAAGTCCTTCCTGTCCGCGAATTTCGCCTTCATCCAGGGCGGCGTGGGCAAGCGGGTGCTGCTGATCGACGCTGACTTCCGCAAGGGCCAGCTCAACCGCTACTTCGGCGTGCCCAAGGAGGATGGCCTGTTCGAAGTGCTGTCGGGCACGATACCGCTGACCCAGGTGCGCAAGCACAGCGTGTCCGAAGGCGTGGATTTCATTGCCACCGGCGCGGTCACCTTCGATCCCTCGGAGCTGCTGGCCTCTCCGGTGTTCGGCGAAACCCTGCGCGAACTGGCTTCGCAGTACGACATGGTGATCCTGGACACGGCGCCCGTGCTGTCGTCGCCGGACGCGGCCGTGGTCGGCACGCATGCCGCCGCCGTGATGGTGGTGGTGCGTTCCGGCATGAACACGGTGGGCGAAATCCGCGAGACGGCCAAGCGCCTGATCCAGGCGGGCGCGCCCGTGGACGGCGTGCTGTTCAACGGTCTCAAGCTCATGCCGGAACGCTTCGGCTTCCGGTCCAAGTACGGCAGTTACCGCTACTCCCGTGCGGCGTATTACGGCGATTTCAAACAGAACGGCCCTAAATAAACGCCACCCGGAGAAACTGGCATGCACGGAACTTTTGGCTGGGATACCCCGCAAATTCTGGATGCGGTTTTCAAGGCTTATGACATACGCGGCACGGTGCCGGACGAGATCGACGCGCGCTTCGCGCACAGCCTGGGCATGGCGGCGGGGACCCAGGCGCGCGAATTGGGGGCGCGCTCCATCGTGGTGGGCAGGGACGGCCGGCTGAGCAGCGTGGAGCTGGCGGCCGCCCTGCAGGCGGGCTTGCGCTCGGCGGGCATGCACGTCATCGACATCGGCATGGCGACCACGCCGATGGTGTACTTCGCGACCCGCCTGATGGACACGGGCGCGGGCATCGCGGTGACGGGCAGCCACAACCCGCCGACGCACAATGGCTTCAAGATCGTCATGGACGGCGCCTCGCTTTATGGCGAAGGCATCACGGCGCTGCGCGACGCGATGCGCCAGCCGATCGAATCGGCCGGCGCGGCGGGCGGGCGCACGCAGATGCAGATCATGCCCTGCTACACGGCGCGGCTGATGGGGGACATCCGCATGGCGCGGCCCATGAAGATCGCCATCGATTGCGGCAACGGCGTGGCCGGCGCGGCTGCGCCGGCGCTGTTCCGCGCCCTGGGTTGCGAAGTGATCGAACTTTTCTGCGAGGTCGACGGGTCCTTTCCGGGGCATCACCCGGACCCTGCCGATCCGCAGAATCTGCAGGACCTGATCTATTGCTTGCGCTATTCCGACTGCGAGGTCGGCCTGGCGTTCGATGGCGATGGCGACCGGCTCGGCGTGGTGACCAAGACCGGGCAGATCATCTGGCCCGACCGGCAGCTGATCCTGTTCGCGCGCGATGTGCTGTCGCGCAACCCGGGCGCCGAGATCATTTACGACGTCAAGTGCAGCCGCCACGTGGCGCGCGCGATCACCGAGGCCGGCGGCAAGGCCACCATGTGGAAGACGGGGCATTCGCTGATCAAGGCCAAGATGCGCGAGACCGGCGCGCTGTTGGCGGGCGAAATGAGCGGCCACATCTTTTTCAAGGAGCGCTGGTACGGCTTTGACGACGGCATCTACGCGGCCGCGCGGCTGTTGGAGATCCTGTCCGGGGCGCCGGACCCGTCAGCCTTGCTGGAGAGCCTGCCGCAGTCCTGCGCCACGCCTGAAATCAAGCTGGAAACCGCCGAAGGCGAACAGTTCGATCTGGTGGAAGCGCTGCGCGCGCAAGGGCAGTTTCCGGGCGCGCAGTCCATCAACGATCTGGACGGCATCCGGGTGGACTACGCCGACGGCTTCGGCCTGGCGCGTCCGTCCAACACCACGCCGACGGTGGTATTGCGTTTTGAAGGGGACACCGTGGCCGCACTGGCCCGTATCGAGGAGGACTTCCGCAACGCGTTCCGGCGCATTGCCCCTCATGTTCGTTTACCGTTTTAAGGAGCATCACGCGATGGGAAAGGCTAAGTATGCGATTGAGGCGCTAAGGGCGAATTCCGGGCTGGCGGACAGCCCGGAGTGGCAGGGGTTCGCCCAGGCGGCCCGCAGCGCCGAGCTGGACGCCGGCGCACTGAAAGTGATCGAGGCGGCGGGTTTGTGCGTGGACCTGAGCATGCAGCGGCAGTCGGCGGCGCTGGACGCCGCGGCCGCCGCGTTGCTTCAGGCGCGCGGCGTGGCGCGGGCGCGCCAGGCGCTGTTCGCCGGAGAGCCGGTCAATTGGACCGAAGGCAAGCCGGCGTGGCACACGGCGCTGCGCGCGGGGCGCACGCGCGAGCAACCCGACGGCCAGGACGCGGACTCGGTCTGCGAGTACTCGCGCATGACGGACTTCGTGCGGCGGGTCGACCAGACGGGCGACTTCAACACCGTGCTGCACATCGGCATCGGCGGCAGCGACTGGGGACCGCGCCTGGCGGTCCAGGCTTTCGGCGGACCGTCGCAGCGCCGGCAGATCCGCTTCGTGTCCAACATCGACGGCCATGCCCTGCATGACGCGGTGGCCGGGCTGGATCCGCGCCGCTGCCTGGTGGTGGTGTCTTCCAAGTCCTTCACCACCAGCGAAACGCTGCACAACGCGCGGGCCGCCATTGCGTGGCTCAAGCAGGGCGGGGTGGCGGACGTGTCCGAGCATCTCGCCGCGGTCACCGCCAATGCGTCGGCGGCGCGCGCGCTGGGCGTGCCGTCCAGCCAGATCTTCAAGATGTGCGACTGGGTGGGTGGGCGCTATTCCGTCTGGTCGGTCGCGGGCCTGTCGATTGCGCTGACGGTGGGCGCGGACGTGTTGATCGGCATGCGGGCGGGTGCCGAGGCCATGGACCAGCATTTCCAGCAGGCGCCGTTCGCCTCGAACGCGCCGGTCCAGCTGGCGCTGGCGGGCCTGGTCAACTGCAGCGTGCTGGGACACAACTCGCTGAACATCTCGGCCTACAGCGCGCGCCTGCTGCATCTGGTGACCTATCTGCAGCAGCTTGAAATGGAGTCGCTGGGCAAGCGCGTCGCGGGCGACGGCGCCGCGGTCGGAGTGCCGACCGCGCCCATCATCTGGGGCATGCCGGGCACCGATGGCCAGCACACCTTCTTCCAATGGTTGCATCAGAGCGAGGACGGCGCGCCGGTGGATTTCATCGCCAGCCTGCAAGGCCATGCCGACAGCCCGGACGCGCACCGCATGCTGCTGGCCAACTGCCTGGCGCAGCGCCAGGCGCTGCTGCGCGGCAAGTGCCTGGAGCAGGCCCTGCTGGACGTGGCGCACATCGACGACCAGGAGCGCGCGCTGAGCCTGGCGCAGCACATGGTCCATCCGGGCGGCCGACCTTCCACGCTGATCGTGCTGCGCCAGCTGGATCCTCGCGGCCTGGGCGCGCTGCTGGCCCTGTACGAGCACAAGGTATTCGTGCAGAGCGTGGTCTGGGGCATCAATCCCTTCGACCAATGGGGCGTGGAGCTGGGCAAGCGCCTGGCCACCGGCATCGAGCGCGAGCTGGCGGTGCCGGTGTCGGCCGGGGTGGTGGATTGGGGGCACGACGCGTCCACGTCGTACTGGATCGACCGCTACCGCAGCCATGCGCAGGCGCCTCGGCCCCGTCACGCCTGGGTGCCGGGCGTGGCGGCGCATCTGTAGGAGGCCAGGACCATGCCGGACCTGCATGTGCTGGTGACGGGCGGCGCCGGCTACATCGGCACGCATACGCTGGTGGCGATGCTGGCGGCGGGCCAGCGGCCGCTGGTGCTGGATGATTTCAGCAACGGCAGCCGCGAGGCCGTGCGCCGGGTCGAGCGCCTGTGCGGCGTGGAAATTCCGCTGGTGGAAGGGGATATCCGCAGCCCGGGGATGGTCGAGTCGGTGCTGGCCGGGGCGGCGGCCCGTGGCACGCCGGTGCAGGCGGTGCTGCACCTTGCCGGCAGCAAGGCGGTGGGGGAATCGGTGGCCGACCCGCTCAAGTACTACGACAACAATGTCGGTGGTTCGGTGGCGCTGCTGCGCGCGATGCGCGAGGCCGGCGTCTCGCGCATGGTGTTCAGTTCCTCGGCCACCGTCTATGGCGAGCCGCAATTCCTGCCGTTCACCGAGGCGCATCCGCGGGCGCCGACCAACCCCTACGGCCGCACCAAGCTGATGGTGGAAGACGTGCTGCGCGATGTATGCGCGGCCGACCCCGCCTTCAGCGCGGTCACGCTGCGCTATTTCAATCCCATCGGCGCGCATCACAGCGGGCAGATCGGCGAAAGCCCGCGCGACGTGCCGAACAACCTGTTTCCCTACATTACCCAGGTGGCGGTGGGCCGCCAACCCTTCCTGCGGGTGTTCGGCGACGACTACGCCACCGCCGACGGCACGGGCGTGCGCGACTATCTGCACGTCATGGACCTGGCGCAAGGGCATGTGCGGGCGCTGGCGTACTCGGAAGACCATCCGGGTTTCGTGGCGGTCAACCTGGGCACGGGGCAGGGCACCAGCGTGCTGGAGCTGGTGCATGCGTTCGAGCGCGTCAATGGCTGCCGTATCCCCTTGCAAGCGCAGCCCAGGCGCCCCGGCGACATCGAGCGGATGTGGGCGGATCCCGCGCTGGCGGCGACCCTGCTGGGCTGGCGCAGCACGCATGGCGTGGAGGCCATGTGCGCGGACGGCTGGCGCTGGCAACAGGGCAACCCGCAAGGCTATGAGCAGGACGCGGGGACATAACCCCTGCGCCGTGTCGGATGGATCCCGCGAAACAGGCGCGAGCGGTTACAGTTGACGGAAATATTGCGAAGCAGCATGGCCGCGGCGGCCCGCCCGCCGCGGCCATGCACCGTCAACGAGGCGCACCCATGTTTGATTCCCATCCCCACGCAGCTTCCCGGCAGGAGCCGCGGCAATGAGCGGCCCGACCCGTAGCGCGCCGGCCCACTGGAACCTGGACAGCATCGTGTCCGGCCTGCGCGAAGCGCGCGTGGCCTGGCGCGGACCGCGCGGCCGTCTGCGCGAGGACGCCGGCCTGCGCGAGTTCCCTTCGCAGGAAAGCCTGCGCCAGATCGTCAAGGATCTCTGCGGCGCGCTGTTCCCGATGCGCCTGGGGCCCATCGACCTGCGCGAGGAAGTCGAGGACTTCTACGTCGGCCACACCATAGGCGCGGTGCTGGACGCGCTGTTGCACCAGGTCTGTCTTGAATTGGAGTACGTGGGCCGCCCCGAGCAGACGCCGCCCGCGGACACGCGCCAGCGCGCCATCGAGATCGTGCGCCAGTTCGGCGCCGAGCTGCCGCGCGTGCGCGCCGCGCTGGACCTGGACGTGACCGCCGCCTACCAGGGCGACCCGGCCGCGCACAACGTGGACGAGGTGTTGCTGTGCTACCCGGGCGTGGCGGCGATGATCCATCACCGCCTGGCCAACGTGCTGTACCGCCTGGGCGTGCCGATGCTGGCGCGCATCGTGGCGGAAATCGCGCACGCGGACACGGGCATCGACATCCACCCGGGCGCCACCATCGGCCGCAGCTTCTTCATCGACCACGGCACCGGCGTCGTGATTGGCGAAACGGCCATCATCGGCGACCGAGTGCGCCTCTATCAGATGGTCACGTTGGGCGCCAAGCGCTTCCCTCCGGGCGAAAACGGTGAACTCAAGAAGGGTCTGCCGCGCCACCCCTTGATCGAGGACGACGTGGTGATCTACGCGGGCGCGACGATCCTCGGCCGCGTCACGATAGGCAAGGGCTCGACCATCGGCGGCAACGTCTGGCTGACCCGCAGCGTGCCGCCGGGCAGCAACGTGACCCAGGCCAGTCTGGTCAGCGACATGCCCGACTGCGGCCTGGGCGGCTGAACCCATGGACACGCGCGTCTCGGATCTGGCGGCGCTGCGCGGCTTCGTCGACCGCCACCCGCGCCTCTTCGTGCTGACGGGGGCGGGCGTCAGCACCGACTCCGGCATTCCCGACTACCGCGACACCGAAGGCGAATGGAAGCGCAAACCGCCCATGACGCTGCAGACCTTCATGGGCAGCGACCTGGCGCGGGCGCGCTACTGGGCGCGCAGCATGGTGGGCTGGCGGCGGTTCGGCCATGTGCAGCCCAACGCCTCGCACCGCGCGCTGGCGCGGCTGGAGTCGCGCGGCCGCGTCTCGGTGCTGGTGACCCAGAACGTCGACGGCCTGCACGAGGCCGCCGGCAGCCGCGGGGTGGTGGACCTGCACGGCAGGCTGGACGAAGTGCGCTGCATGGCCTGCGACTGGCGCGGCGGCCGCCAGACCTGGCAGCAGACGCTGCAGGACCGCAATCCGGACTGGGTGCTGCTGGACGCGACGGACGCGCCCGACGGCGATGCCGACCTGGAGGGCGAGGACTTCGCCCGCTTCAATGTGCCGCCCTGTCCGCGCTGCAACGGAGTCGTCAAGCCGGACGTGGTCTTCTTCGGCGAAACCGTGCCGCGCGAGCGCGTGGACCGCGCCAACGCCGGCCTCATGAACGCCGACGCGGTGCTGGTCGTGGGATCTTCATTGATGGTGTATTCCGGCTACCGCTTCGTCAGCGCCGCGTCGCGCAACGGCATGCCGATAGCTGCCATTAACCTGGGGCGCACCCGGGCCGACAGCATGCTGACCCTCAAAGTGGAACAACCTTGCGCGGTGGCGCTGGAAGCGCTGTAACGCGCCGGCGGGCCGGCCGGTTTTTGACCGGTCTAAGCAAGTGCTTGCCCCGCAACGGTTTTTTTCCGCTGTTACAGACCTTTCCATAGGGTTGTCCACAGGAACTGGGGATAACTCCTAGGGATAACCCCGATTTTTCGACCTTTTTCTGGGACGGTCTGTCAAGTCTCGGCGGCTTCCGCCGTGTCCCCCATTAGCGCCTTGCGGGCCGCGTGCCAGCTGCCCGCGTCCGGCGCGTACAGCAGCCCGCCCGTGCGGTGCGTGGGCTTGTAGGGGGAACCGTCGAAGTGCGCGGCGTAGCCGCCGGCTTCCCGGTGCAGCAACCAGCCGGCCGCGTGGTCCCAGGCGGTCAACTGGTTGTAGAGCGCAACGTGGCAGTGGCCCGCGGCCAGCATGCGGTATTCGTGCGCGGCGCAGCGCAGCGACGCGGTGCTGCCCAGGCGCGAGAGATTGCTGTTGACGGTGGTGCGCAGCGGCTCGGGCAGCGCGCCGGTCGAGATCAGGCCGTCCATGTCCTCGGGCGGCGCCGGGGCGGCCACCGCAAGTTGAACCTGCCTGCCGTTTTCGTATTCCATCCAGGCGCCTTCGCCTCGCACGGCCAGCGCGCTGTCGCGGCTGACCGGGTCGTAGATCACGCCGGCGATCACGTCGCCGCGATGGCAGGCGGCGATCATCATGCCGAATAGCGGCAGCCCCGCCACGTAGTTGCGGGTGCCGTCGATGGGGTCGATCAGGAATGCCAGGTCGGCGTCGACCAGCATGTTGAGCAGGGCGGGATTGCGCGCCGAGGCTTCCTCGCCGATCAGCACGGCGCCGGGATGCAGTTTCGCCAGGCGCGCCCCGATGAGGCGTTCGGCCGCTTCGTCCGCATCCGTCACGAGGTCGCGGGCCGAGCTTTTGCCGCGCACCGCGCCGTCCGGCAGATTGCGAAAGCGCGGCATGACCTCCGTCTGCGCCGTTTCGGCCAGGATGGCGGCAAGCCGTCGGGTGTCCTCGCGGGTAAAGGTTCTGCTCATACGGGCTCGTTCGTTCGGGGAACGCGCAAATCTACCATGCCCGGCGCGGGTCGGGATGCAACATGTCGGACTCCCGGAAAGCGGGTCCGGAAATGCGCGCGGCCCTCGCCGGCGGATGCCGGCGAGGGCCGCGACGCCAGGGGCTATCAGGCGCCCAGGTCCACGCAGAGGTACTTGATCTCCAGGTACTCTTCGATGCCGTACTTCGAGCCTTCGCGGCCCAGGCCGGATTGCTTGACGCCGCCGAACGGACCGACTTCATTGGAGATGATGCCGGTGTTGATGCCGACGATGCCGTACTCCAGGGCCTCGGACACGCGCCAGATGCGGGCGTAGTCGCGGGTGAAGAAGTAGGCGGCCAGGCCGAAGATGGTGTCGTTGGCCATGCCGATGACTTCCTCTTCGGTTTCGAAGCGGAACAGCGGGGCCACGGGGCCGAAGGTTTCCTCGGTCGCGAAGCGCATGGATTGGGTCACGTCGCGCACCACGGTCGGTTCGAAGAACGTGCCGCCCAGCGCGTGGGGCTTGCCGCCGGCGATGACGCGGGCGCCATGCGCGGTCGCGTCGGCGATGTGCTCCTGCACCTTTTCCACGGCGCTGCTGTCGATCAGCGGGCCCTGGGTCACGCCGTCGGCGAAGCCGTCGCCGACCTTCATGGCTTCGACCTTGGCGACCAGGCGCTTGGCGATTTCCTCGTAGACGCCGGCCTGCACGTAGATGCGGTTGGCGCAGACGCAGGTCTGGCCGGCGTTGCGGTACTTCGAGGCCAGGATGCCGTCGACCGCGCGATCCAGGTCGGCGTCGTCGAACACGATGAAGGGCGCGTTGCCGCCCAGTTCCAGCGACAGCTTCTTGATGGTGGGGGCGCACTGTTCCATCAGCGTGCGGCCGACTTCGGTGGAGCCCGTGAAGCTCAGCTTGCGCACCACGTCGCTTTCGCACAGGGCCGCGCCGATTTCGCGCGAGCTGCCGGTGATGACGTGGAAGACGCCCGGGGGCACGCCGGCTTCTTCAGCCAGCACGGCCAGCGCCAGCGCGGTCAGCGGCGTCTGCTGGGCGGGCTTGACCACCATGGTGCAGCCGGCGGCCAGGGCCGGGCCGACCTTGCGCGTGATCATCGCGGCCGGGAAGTTCCAGGGCGTGATGGCGGCGGTGACGCCGATGGGCTGCTTGAGCGCCATCAGGCGCTGGCCGGCCTTGGGGCTTTGCAGGATGTCGCCGTCGATGCGCTTGGCTTCTTCGCCGAACCACTCCAGGAACGAGGCGGCATAGGCGATTTCGCCGGCGGCTTCGGTCACGGGCTTGCCCTGTTCGGACGTCATGATGGCGGCCAGGTCCTGCTGGTTCTGCATCATGAGCTGGGCCCACTTCAGCAGGATCGCGGCGCGTTCCTTGCCGGTCTTGGCGCTCCAGGCGGGCAGGGCGGCCTCGGCGCTGGCGATGGCCTGTTCGGCTTCCTTGCGGCCCAGCTTGGGCACGGACACGATGGTCTTGCCGGTGGAGGGATTGTCCACGGGAATGGACGGGCCGTTGCCGGCGGCGACCCACTTGCCGTCGATGTAGCAGGCGTCGCGCAGCAGATCGGGGCGCGCCAGGGGATGAGTCAGTGCAGTCATTGCGGAAGTCTCCTTGAATGGATGCGGCAGGCCAGGAAACGGCTTGCGGGCGCGGCGGGTTCGCGGCTTGATGTCCAAGCCGGAAACCGCTACGCCCGCAAAACTCGTACCTGCCCGTCGAAGAACCGGTGGTTGTTCAGGCCCTGTGCGTCAGGCGGCGAGCGCCTCGGACAGGATGGCCAGCGCGCGATCGAACTGGGCGTCGGGGATGGTCAAGGGGTACAGGAAGCGCAGGACGTTGCCGTACACACCGCAGCTTAGCAAAATCAGACCCTTTTCGATGGCGCGGGCTTGCACGCGCTTGACCGCTTCCGCGTCCGGCTTGCCGGTGGCCGCATCGTTCAGTTCCACGGCGACCATCGAGCCTAGGCCGCGCACGTCGGCGATGCCCGGAACCTTGGCGCGCAGGCCTTCCAGATGCGCGCGCAGCTTGTCGCCCAGGGCGACGGCGCGTTCGCACAGTTTTTCCTCGGCGATCACGTCCAGCACGGCATGCGCCGCGGCGACCGCCAGCGGGTTGCCGGCGTAGGTGCCGCCCAGGCCGCCGGCGGCGGGCGCGTCCATGACGTCGGCGCGGCCGACCACGCCCGAGATCGGGAAGCCGCCGCCCAGGCTCTTGGCCATGGTGATCAGGTCGGCCTGCACCGAGTGGTGCTCCATGGCGAACAGCTTGCCGGTGCGGCCGAAGCCGGTCTGGACTTCGTCGGCGATCAGCAGGATGCCGTGTTCGTCGCAAACTTTGCGCAGCGCCGTCATCAGTTCCGGCGGGGTGATGTTGAAGCCGCCTTCGCCCTGCACCGGCTCGATGATGATGGCCGCGACGCGCTTGGGGTCGATGTCGCACTTGAACAGCAGGTCCAGCGCCTTGAGCGAGTCCGCCACGGTGATGGACTGGGTGCCGTTGGGGAAGGGCACGTGATAGATGTCGCCCGGCATCGGGCCGAACGACAGCTTGTACGGGGCGACCTTGCCGGTCAGCGCCATGCCCAGCATGGTGCGGCCGTGGAACGAGCCCGAGAAGGCGATGACGCCCGAGCGGCCGGTGGCCGAGCGCGCGATCTTGATGGCGTTTTCGACGGCTTCCACGCCGGTCGTGAAGAAGGCGCTCTTCTTCAGGCCGTCGATGGGGGCGAGGCGGTTGATGCGCTCGGCCAGCGAGACATAGCCTTCGTACGGCACGATCTGGTAGGCCGTGTGCGTGAAGTTGTCCAGCTGCGCGGAGACCGCGGCCTTGACCTTGGGGTGCAGGTGGCCGGTGTTCAGGACGGCGATGCCGCCTGCGAAATCGATGTATTCCTTGCCATTGGCATCCCACAGGGTGGCGTTTTCGGCGCGCACCGCGTAGAAGTCGCACATGACGCCGACGCCGCGGGGCGTGGCCAGGGAACGGCGGGTATTCAGGTCCTGATTCTTCATCTCAGCCTCGGAGAGCATGATGGGCGGGAAAACCTTATTTAATGCTACGATGGCCCCATTTGTGGGAACCACTTTTATAAATCGGGTAGAACCAATTGCGGTCCATAGTCGGTGACTTGCTGCAGCTGCGGCTGGCGGACGGCTCCAGCGAGCCCATGAACAAGCGGCTGTACCGCGGCATCCGGGAAGCCATCCTGGATGGAGCCATTGCCGCGGACTCGCGCCTGCCCGCCTCGCGCGACCTGGCGGCCGAGCTCGGCATCGCCCGCAACACCGTGGTCCACGTCTATAGCCAGCTGCTTGCCGAAGGCTACACCCGCAGCCGCCAGGGCAACGGCACCTTCGTCAACGCCTCGGTGCCGGATTCCTATCTGGCCAGCGGCCGGCGGGCGCGCCAGCAGCCGCCGCCGCAGGCGCGCCCGGCGCTGTCGCCGCGCGGCGCGGCCATCGTCGACGGCGTGTCCGCCTCGCCCTATCAATGGGGCGCCTTCATGCCGGGCGTGCCCGACCTGACGGAATTCCCGCACAAGAAGTTCGGCCGCATTTTCAGCGCGCTGTGGCGCAATCCCTCGCCAGACCTGCTGACCTACGCCTATGGCGGCGGGCTGCCGGCGTTGCGCGAGGCGCTGGCGCAGCATCTGGCGCTGACCCGCTCGATCGATTGCGAGCCCGAGCAGATCATCATCACCGAAGGCTCGCACCAGGCCATCGACCTGGCCACCCGCATCCTGGGCGAAGCCGGCGAGACCGCCTGGGTCGAGGATCCGGGCTACTGGGGGGCGCGCACCATCCTGCAGGCCAACGGCCTGCGCACCGTGCACCTGCCGGTGGACGAAGAGGGCATGCGCCTGCCCGAAACCGTCACTACGCCACCGCGCTTCATCTTCGTCACGCCCTCGCACCAGTATCCGCTGGGGCCGGTGATGTCGCTGGCGCGCCGGCGCCAGCTGCTGGCGGTGGCGCGGCAAAGCGGCAGCTGGATCATCGAGGACGACTACGACAGCGAGTTCCGCTTCTCGGGCCGGCCCATCGCCTCGCTGCTGGGGCTGGAGCCGGACGCGCCCGTGATCTATATGGGCACCTTCAGCAAGACCCTGTACCCGGGCCTGCGCGTGGGCTATCTGGTGCTGCCCAAGCCCCTGACCGCGGCTTTCCAGGCGGCGCACGCGGAGCTCTACCGCGAAGGCCACCTGATGACGCACGCCGCCCTGGCGACCTTCATCTCGGAAGGCCACTACGCGGCCCATATCCGCCGCATGCGCATGCTGTACGGCCGCCGCCGCGCCATGCTGGTCAACCTGATCGAACGGCGGCTGGGCCTCGAATGGTTGCATCGCGACGCCAGCATGGCGGGCCTGCATCTGGTGCTGACAATGCCGCAGGACATGGACGACCTGCGCGTGGTGGACGTGGCGCGCGGCAAGGGCGTGCTGACGCGGGCGCTGTCGCGCTACTACGTCAACGACGAGGGCCGCCGGCCGGGCCTGCTGCTGGGCTATGCCTGCGTGCCCGAGCACGACATCGCGCGCAAGTTCGAGGTGCTGCTCGAAAGCCTGAACGAAGTGGCGCGCGCGTCCGCGCCCGCGGCGCTGGCGGCCTCAGGCGGGCGCTAGCGCCGCCGCGAAGGCCGCGGCGTTGCGCATGCCCTGGTCTTCGAAGTTGGTGTTGAACACGGCGTGCGCCTGGGCGCTTTGCGCCGCCAGCCGCGTGAAGCGCTCGGCCAGTTCGGCCAGTTCCTGTTCGGTGTATTCATATTGGAAGCGTCCCGAGGACGCCGCGCCCGAGACGTTCCAGGCGGCCGCGTTGCGTCCGTGCAGGCGCAGCAGCGTCAGTTCGGGGTGGGTGCATTCCCACACGGCAGGCACCGTGTTTTCAAACCCCTGCGGGCTGTCCACCACCGTGTGCGCCACGCCCAGGTCGCGCTCGAAGGCCAGGGTGTCGGCGGTGGCGGCAGGGGATTCGAACCAGCTGCGGTGCCGGAATTCCACCGACACCAGATGTTCCTCCAGGCGCCGGGCGCAGTCGGCGACCCGCGCCCGGCCGCGCGCATCGCGCCGGATCCACGGCGGAAACTGGAAATGCACCGCGCCCAGCTTGCCGGGCATGCGCAGCGGCTCCAGCGCCATCTGGTAGCGGCGCCATAGTTCGTCGCGCAGGTCCGCCTGCATCTGGTCGTGGTAGATGACGGGATCGGGCCAGTCGGAGAGTTCGCGCCGGATGTCCGCGGGCAGCGCGGAAAGCGGCGTCTGGTGGCCGGTGAAGAGCCGGAACGCCTTGATATTGAAGATGAAATCGTCCGGCGTGCGTTGCGCCCAGAGATAGGCGTTTTCCGCCGTGGGCATGGCGTAGTAGCTGGAATCGACCTCGGTCATGGGGAAGCGCGAGGCATAGAAGCGCAGCCGGGCCTCGGCGCCGTGGACCTCGGGGGGATAGAAGCGTCCGCAGGCCAGCAGGGTGGGGTCGGTCCAGGAGGCGGTGCCGGTCAGAAGGCGCATGGCCACGGGGGATCAGACTTTATTGAAAAAATTCTGTATAAATATACAGTGTTCATTTGGAGCCAGGCAATGTCCTGGCTCTCCATTTTCAGCGGCCGCAGCGCTGCGGCCCCGCTCCATGTCCGACCAAGCAAATTCGTCCTCTCCCTCCACCGGCCGTCCCGATCCCCTGGCCGATCTCAATCCCGCCCAGCGCGAAGCCGCCGAGTTCGGCGTGGGCGGCGCGCCGGGCGATGACGGTCCCTTGCTGGTGATCGCGGGGGCGGGTTCGGGCAAGACCAATACGCTGGCGCACCGGGTCGCGCACCTGATCCTGAATGGCGCGGACCCGCAGCGCATGCTGCTCCTGACCTTCTCGCGCCGCGCGGCGCTGGAAATGGAGCGGCGCGTGGGCTCGGTGCTGCAGCGCGTGATGAACCTGCGCGCCACCCAGCAGGCGCCGTCGCTGCCCTGGGCCGGCACCTTCCACGCCATCGGCGCGCGCCTGTTGCGCGATTGCGCTCAACGCATCGGCCTGTCGGAAGCCTTCACCATCCATGACCGCGGCGACGCCGAGGACCTGATGGGCATGGTGCGCCACGAGCTGGGCCTGTCGTCCACCAAGTCGCGCTTTCCGCTCAAGGGCACCTGCCTTGCCATCTATTCGCGCGTGGTCAACAGCCAGACGCCGGTGGCCGAGGTGCTCAAGAGCACCTTCCCCTGGTGCGCGCAATGGGAGGACGAGCTCAAGAACCTGTTCCGCGCCTACGTCGCGGCCAAGCAGGATCAGCAGGTGCTGGACTACGACGACCTGCTGCTCTATTGGGCCGAGATGATGGGGGACCCCGGCATCGCGGCCGATGTGGGGGCGCGTTTCGACCACGTGCTGGTGGACGAATACCAGGACACCAACCGGCTGCAGTCCGCCATCCTGCTGGCGATGAAGCCGGACGGCCGCGGCCTGACGGTGGTGGGCGACGACGCCCAGTCCATCTATTCGTTCCGCGCGGCCACGGTGCGCAACATCCTGGACTTCCCGACGCAGTTTCCCCAGCCCGCCCGGGTCATCACGCTGGACCGCAACTACCGTTCCACCCAGCCCATCCTGAACGCCTCCAACGCCGTGATCGGCCTGGCAACTGAACGCTATGCCAAGGACCTGTGGACCGACCGCCAGTCGTCCCAGTTGCCCGAGCTGGTCACTGTCAGCGACGAGGCCGGCCAGGCGCGCTGGGTGGCCGACCAGGTGCTGGCGCAACGCGAGGGCGGGGCCACGCTGAAGTCGCAGGCGGCGCTGTTCCGCACCTCCAGCCATAGCGCCGCGCTTGAGCTGGAATTGACCCGGCGCAACATTCCCTTCGTCAAGTTCGGCGGCCTGCGCTTCCTGGAGGCCGCGCACGTGAAGGACCTGCTGTCGCTGCTGCGCTGGGCGGAAAACCCGCGCGGACGCATGGCGGGCTTCCGCGTGGCGCAACTGCTGCCGGGCATCGGTCCCGCCACGGCCGGCAAGCTGATGGACGCCATGTCGGCGTCCGCCGAGCCCCTGCGCGCGCTGCGCGAGTTCAAGCCCGGCGCGGCGGCGCAAGGCGAGTGGGCCGCCTTCGCCGACACCTACGCGGCCTTGTGCGACCCCGCGCTGAAATGGCCCGCCGACGTGGACCTGGCCCTGCGCTGGTACGGCGCGCAGCTGGAACGCCTGTACGACGACGCGCGCGTGCGGCGGGCGGACCTGGACCAGCTGGTGCGCATCGCCGCCGGCTATGCCACGCGCGAACGCTTCCTGACCGAACTGACGCTGGATCCGCCGGACGCCACCAGCGACGAGTCCGGCGCGCCCCACCGCGACGAGGACTACATGATCCTGTCCACCATCCATTCGGCCAAGGGCCAGGAATGGAAGGCGGTCTACGTCCTGAACGTGGTCGACGGCTGCATTCCGTCCGACATGAGCACCGGCACGGCCGAGGAGATCGAGGAAGAGCGGCGCCTGCTGTACGTGGCCATGACGCGGGCCAAGGAACGCCTGCAGCTCATCGTGCCGCAGCGCTTCTACGTGCACCAGCAGACCGGCATGGGCGACCGCCACGTCTACGGCTCGCGCACGCGCTACATCACCAACGCGATGCTGCCGCTGTTCGACCACCTGCCCAAGCGGCCGGACCTGCCGGCGGGGCGAGGCGCGCCCAAGGAACCGCAGGCGCCCAGCGTGGACGTGGCCAAGCGGGTGCGCAACCTGTTCTCCTAGGCTGGGCTATCATCGGCCGATATACAAGCTGTCCGGTCGGGCTCGCATTGACCAAGGGTGTTTATGTCTACTGAAGAACAGGCCGCCGACGACTCGAAAAGAGAGGTCGTCGCATCGATCGCCTACGTGAACGGACGGCGGGAGCGCGAGGTTCCCATCGATGAGGTCGCGGAGTACGTCAGCAAGGACCACGGCATGCTGTGGATCGGCCTGCGCAATCCGCGGCCGGAAATGCTGGCCAAGGTCGCCAGCGAGCTCGGCGCCTGCGACAAGAACCAGGAAGAAATGCTGGAGGCTCACCGGCGGCCGAAGATCATCGACTACGGCAACATGGTCCTCATCGTGGCCATCACGGTCGAGGTCGAGGCCGAGCGTCCCATTTTCGGCGAGACCCAGTTCCTCATCGGCGACGGCTTCCTGGTCACGGTGAGGCGCGGCGCGACCGCCGGCCACAGCCCCTTGCGCGAACGGCTGGAGGCTTCGCCCGACCTGCTCAAGCGCGGCAGCGACTACGTGGCGTCGGAATTGCTGGACTGGCTGGTGGACCGCTACGTCGCGGCCGCCGGCAAGATCGAGTCCGTGGTCGAAGGCGCGGAGCAGAAGCTGCTGATCCGCGGCGCCAAGGACTCCGACATCCGCAGGCTGTACCGGCAGCGCCGCGACCTGCTGCGCATCCACACCGTGGTGTCGCCGCTGGCGGAGATCTGCCGCCGGCTGGCGCGGGTCGAGATGTCGGCGGTGGACGAGCATGCCCGCCCGTATTTCGGCGAGGTGGCGGACCGCGTGCTGCGCGTGGACGAGCTGTTCAACTCGCTGCGCGAATCGCTGGCCTTCGCCTTTGAAGCCAGCCTGATGATAGGCCAGGCCGCCCAGAACGACACCACCCGCAAGCTGGCCTCCTGGGCCGCCATCCTGGCGGTGCCCACGGCCATCGCCGGCATCTATGGCATGAATTTCGAATTCATGCCGGAACTGAAATCGCCTTTGGGTTATCCGATCACGCTGGGCGTCATCGTGTCGATCTGTTCGGTGCTGTATTGGCGCTTCCGCAAGTCGGGCTGGCTATAACGGGTGCAGCCTGAACGGTCGCCGGCAAGGCCGCCGGCGTCCGGCTCGGGCAAGCCATAGACGGGCAGCGGTCCAGGCGCGGTTCCACGCCCCGCCTTTATGGCAAACTGCCTGCGTTTTCCTACCTGGAGCCTGGCTGGTGCGTGGCAAACCTCCTTTCCGCGGCGGCAACAAGCTGACCGCCCTGATCGTCGCCCTGATCCTTGCGGCGGCCGGCGCCATCGTCAATTGGTTGCAGCCTTCCGGGCGGGAAGGGCAGGGCCGGGCGGAACGGCCGGCGCCTTCCACCCAGAACCGGTCCGGAGCGACGCTGGCGGGCGGCATTCCCCAGGGCAGCTACACCCTGACGGGCATGATCGTGAACGTGGCCGACGGCGACACCGTGACCCTGCGGGCACCGGACGGCCAGCACCGCATCCGCATGGACAGCATCGACGCGCCCGAAGAGGGCCATGGCTCCGACCAGCCCGGGCAGCCCTATGCCGAGGCCTCCCGCAAGAACCTGGCGGGCCTGGTCGCGGGCAAGACGCTCACCGCGCAATGCTATGAAAAGGACCAGTACGGCCGGGACGTCTGCGCCCTGATCCTGGAAGACGGCCGCTCGGCCAACCGCCAGCAGGTGGAGGACGGGTATGCCTGGGCCTATACGGCGCGCCAGGGCGACTATCTGCACGACAAGGCCATGCCCGACCTGCAACGCCAGGCCAAGGCCGCCGGGCGCGGCCTGTGGGCGCAGCCCGGCGCCATGCAACCTTGGAAGTGGCGCTACGACTGCTGGCGGCAGCGCCAGTGCGGCTGAGGCCGCGCGGGCCCGGCGGCAGCGCGCGCGCAGGCGGCCGGACCTTGGGGGATGCCTGGGTATGGGCTCCGGCCCTTGTTTGATATCCTCTGTCGCAACGATTCGAAGGGAAGGTTTCCATGCGTGCATTGAAGCGGCTCTGGGCGGCGGCCATGCTGCTGTCGCTGGCGTTGGCGGGCTGCTCGCAAGAAAGCCCCATCAACAGCCCGTATCCGTCCGGCGCCGAAAGCCAGAACACGCTGTTTTCCGCCTTCGTCAAGCGTTCCCCGAAATACCTGGACCCGGCCAGCTCTTATTCCGGCGACGAGACGCCTTATACCTACAACATCTACGAAACGCTCTACGGCTACCACTATCTGAAGCGGCCGTACGAGCTGGTGCCGCGCGCGGCGGCGACCATCGATCCGCCGGTCTACCTGGACGCGCAAGGCAACACGCTGCCGGCCGACACGCCGGGCGAGCAGATCGCGCAAAGCATCTATGACATCAAGATCCGCCCGGGTGCGCGCTACGCGCCGCATCCGGCGTTCGCCCGCAAGACCGACGGCAGCTACGATTACTTTCCGCTGGCGCCGGGCGAGCTGGACGACAAGTTCTATATCCCCGATTTTCCGCGGACCGGCACGCGCGAACTGACCGCCGACGACTACGTCTACGCGTTCCGCCGCCTGGTCAGCCCGCGCGTGGTGTCGCCGATCTCCAACCTGATGACCGAGCACGTGGCCGGCCTGAAGGAGTATGCGGAGCGCCTGGGCCAGCGCGACAAGGCGCTGCGCCGCGACGTGCCGGGCGGGGCCGGCGCGCCGCCCTGGCTGGACCTGCGCGAGGCCGATGGCTTCACCGGAGTGCAGGCGCTGGATCCGCACACGCTGCGCATCCGCGTCAACGGCAAGTACCCGCAGTTCAAGTACTGGCTGGCCATGACCTTCACCGCGCCCATCCCCTGGGAAGCCGACCGCTTCTACAGCCAGCCGGGCATGGCGTCGCACGACCTGTCGTTCAACACCTGGCCCGTGGGGACCGGCCCGTACATGCTGGTCGAGTCGCTGCAGAACCGCCGCCACGTGCTGGGCCGCAATCCCAACTTCCATGGCGAAGCTTATCCCTGCGAAGGCGAGCCCGGCGACGAGGCCGCCGGCCTGCTGGCCGACTGCGGCAAGCCCACGCCTTTCATCGACCGCGCGGAGTTCAGCGTCGAAAAGGAAGCCATACCGCTGATCGGCAAGTTCATGCAGGGCTACTACGACGTGCCGCAGATCGAGCGCGGCGAATACGGCGTGGCCATGCTGGTCGCCGCGGGCGACAGCCAGGACAAGGCGCGCCAGTACCGCGAGCATGGCATCAGGCTGCCGACCACGGTCGAGACCGCCAACTGGTACATGGGCTTCAACTGGCTGGACCCGGTGGTGGGCAAGGGCGATACCCCAGAACAGCAAGAGAAGAACCGCAAGCTGCGCCAGGCCATCAGCATCGCGTTCGACTGGGAAGAATACGTCGCGGTCTTCGAGAACAGCCAGGCCTCGGTGGCCTATGGGCCCGTGCCGCCGGGCGTGCTCGGCTACCGTGATCCGCCTGAAGGCGTGAATCCGGTGGTCTACAACCTGGTGGACGGCAAGCCGGTGCGCAAGCCCGTGGACGTGGCCAGGCGCCTGTTGGCCGAGGCCGGCTATCCCGACGGCCGCAATGCGCAGACCGGCGCGCCGCTGGTGCTCTATTACGACTCGATGCAGGGCGGCGGCTCCAATCCGCAGTTCGACTGGATGCGGCGGCAGATGGCCAAGCTTGGCGTGCAGCTGGACGTGCGCGCCACCGACTACAACCGCTTCCAGGACAAGATGATGCGCGGCTCCGCGCAGCTCTTCTTCTGGGGCTGGAACGCCGACTATCCCGACGCCGAGAACTTCCTGTTCCTGCTCTACGGCCCCAACGCCAAGGCCAAGGGCGGCGGCGAGAACGCGGCCAACTACGCCAGCCCCGAGTACGACCGCCTCTTCGAGCAGATGAAGTTCCTGGACGATGGCCCCGAGAAGGAGCGGCTCATCGCCCGCATGGTCGCCATCGTGCAGCGCGACGCGCCCTGGATGTTCGGCTACTTCCCGATGTCGGGCGGGGCCTACCAGCAGTGGGTCGGCAATGCCAAGCCGACCCAGATGGTGCGCAACACGCTGCAGTACATGAAGATCGATCCGGTGCTGCGGCAGCAGAAGATCGATGAGTGGAATTATCCGAAGTGGTGGCCGATAGGCGTGTTCGCGCTGCTGCTGGCGCTGGCGATATGGCCTTCGTATGTGGCGCTGAAGCGGCGCGAGCGGCAGACGGCATTCGCGCCCGCCCCGGGCAAGGAGCAACAATCATGATCGGCTACGTGATCCGCCGGTTGCTGTACGGCGTGCTGATCCTGATCGGCGTGAACCTCTTCACCTTCATCCTGTTCTTCGCGGTGAACACGCCCGACGACATGGCGCGGCTCGCGATCGGCGGACAGCGCGTCAACCAGGAGGCGGTGGAAAAATGGAAGGTCGAGCGCGGCTATGACAAGCCGCTGTTCTACAACGGCCAGGCCGAGGGCGCGGCCAAGCTGACCGACACGGTGTTCTACCAGCGCTCGGTGCCCCTGCTGGTCATGGACTTCGGCGCGTCCGACGGCGGCCGCGACATCGGCCGCGAGATCAAGACGCGCATGGGGCCCAGCCTGGCGCTGGCGGTGCCGACTTTCTTCCTGGGCTTGTTCGTCAGCATCGTCTTTTCACTAACCCTGGTGTATTTCCGCGCCACGCGGCTGGACTTCTGGGGCGTGGTGGTCTGCGTGCTGCTGCTGTCCATTTCCAGCCTGTTCTACATCATCGCCGGCCAGTGGGTGTTCGCGAAGCTGTGGCGCCTGGTGCCGTTCTCGGGCTTCGCGGGCGGCCTGGACGTGGTCAAGTTCCTGGCGCTGCCCGTGCTGGTCGCGATCGTTTCGCGGCTGGGGCCGGAGGCGCGCTTCTACCGCACCCTGTTCCTGGAGGAGATCGGCAAGGATTACGTGCGCACCGCGCGCGCCAAGGGGCTGGCCGAGCGCATCGTGCTGTTCCGGCACGTGCTGCGCAACGCCATGCTGCCCATCCTGACCAGCACGGTGGCCGCCTTGCCGCTGCTGTTCATGGGCAGCCTGATCGCGGAGTCCTTCTTCGGCATTCCCGGCCTGGGCAGCTACACCATCGACGCCATCAACGCGCAGGACTTTTCCATTGTGCGCGCCATGGTGTTCCTGGGCGCCGCCCTGTACATCGTGGGGCTGATCCTGGCCGACATTTCCTACACGCTGGCCGACCCCCGCGTCCGATTCGAGTAGCCGCCATGCCCAAATTCGTCTTCCTCTGGACCGATATTGCGCTGTGGCTCATGACATTGGGCGCGCTGGCCTATGCCTGGCACGTGCGCCGCAGCCCGAACCTGCGCGCGACCTGGGCGCGCGTGGCGCGCGATACGCCGGCCATGTGCTCGGCCGTGGTGCTTGCCGCCTTCGTGACGGTGGGACTGCTGGATTCGGTGCATTATCGGCCGTTGCTGCCGCCGGCACCGGGCGCGGCGGCCGACGCGCCGCCGGCCTACGCGCCCGCGGTGCGCTCGGCGCTGGACGGCCTGCTGACGGGCAGCGTCCTGACCACGCCGGAAAAGACCTATTCCGAGCCCTTGGCGGTGCGGCAGTTCACCAAGGAAACCATGCTCGTCGACGACAAGCCGGTGCGCGACTTTCCCCGGCTGCGGGGCGCCGGCGTCCATCTGGACGATCCCGACCGCGACCGCTGGGGCGATGTCGCCCAGCGGCTCGGGCTGGGCCTGGCCGCCGGGCTGGCGGTCGCGGTTGTCGTGATCCTGCTGTTCTACGCCGGCCTGGCGCGGCGCCGCAAGGCCAGGGACCTGGCCGCGCAAGCGCCGGGCGGAGCCGAAGACGTGCCGTGGCGCGCCATGGCCATCACCTTCACGCTGCTCTGCCTGACGGTGGGCGCGCTGGTTGGGCTGTCCAGCGGCTACCACGCGCTGGGCACCGACCGCATCGGCAACGATGTGCTGTGGCAGGCGCTCAAGAGCATCCGCACCGCGCTCGTCATCGGCAGCCTCACCACCATCGCCATGCTGCCGCCCGCCATCGTGTTCGGCATCGCAGCGGGCTACTTCAAGGGCAAGGTCGATGACGGCATCCAGTATCTCTACACCACCATCACCTCGATTCCCGGCGTGCTGCTGGTGGCCGCCTGCGCGCTGATGATGCAGGTGTACATCGACAACCACGCGGACCTGTTCGATACCTCCGCCGCGCGCGCGGACCTGCGGCTGTTCCTGCTTTGCATGATTCTGGGCTTCACCGGCTGGGCGGGGCTGTGCCGCCTCTTGCGCGCCGAAACCCTCAAGCTGCGTGAACTGGAATACGTGCAGGCCGCCAGGGCCTTCGGCGTGTCGCACTGGCGCATCATGACCCGCCATCTGCTGCCCAACGTGGCGCATCTGGTGCTGATCACGGTGGTGCTGGAATTCTCGGGCCTGGTCCTGTACGAGGCCGTGCTGTCCTACCTGGGCATAGGCGTGGATCCCAGCATGAATTCCTTCGGCTCCATGATCGACGGCGCCCGGCTGGAAATGTCCCGCGACCCCATGATCTGGTGGAATCTCTTGACCTCGTTCGTGTTCATGCTGGCCCTGGTGCTGGCCGCCAACCTGTTCGCCGACGCGGTGCGCGACGCCTTCGATCCGCGCACGCGCCGCTACAAGCCCGGCCGCATGGCCCGCCTGGGCCTGTTCGGCCGCGCGCCGCGGGCGGCGCTGGCAACGGACAGCCGCCAATCCCGTCCGGGAGACACGCCATGAACCAGGCTCCTTTGCTGGAAGTGCGCGGCCTGGAGGTGGACATCGCCGGCGAAAGCGGCATGACGCACGCCGTCAAGCGCCTGCAGCTGGCAATTTCCAGGCAGGAGACCTTCGCGCTGGTCGGCGAATCGGGCTGCGGCAAGAGCATGACGGCGCTGGCGCTGCTGCGGTTGCTGCCGGACGCCGGACGCATCGTGGGCGGACAGATCGAGCTGGACGGCGAGGACCTCAACCGCCTGCCGGAAAGCGCCATGCGCGGGGTGCGCGGCGGCCGCATCGGCATCATCTTCCAGGAGCCGTCCACCAGCCTGAATCCGGTCATGCGGGTGGGCGACCAGATCGTCGAGACCCTGATCGCCCATACGCCCCTGCGCGGCGTCGCGGCGCGCGCCCGGGCCGTGGACTGGCTGCGGCGAGTCGGCATCCCCGAACCCGAGCGCCGCATCGACGACTATCCCTTCCAGTTCTCGGGCGGACAGAAGCAGCGCGTCATGATCGCCATCGCGCTGGCGGCCGAACCCCTGCTGCTGATCGCGGACGAGCCGACCACGGCGCTGGATGTGACGGTGCAGGCGCAGGTGCTGGAGCTGCTGGCCGACATCCAGCGGGAAATGGGCATGGCCGTGCTGCTGATCACCCATGACCTCGCGGTGGTGAAGAACGTCGCCCACCACGTGGCGCTGATGCGCGGCGGCGAAATCGTGGAAAGCGCCGACGCCGAAACGTTTTTCCGCGCGCCCAGGCACCCCTACGCGCGGCAGCTGTTCGAAGCCATACCCACGTTCGAGAAACGCGGCACGCCGCTGACGGCAAGCGGCCGCGAGGCCATGGCCCGCGACGCGGCGCAGCCCTCCGCCGCCCGCAAGGCGCGCGAGGCCGGCGTGGTGCTGGACGTGCAGGATCTCAAGGTCCATTACCCCGTGCGCAAGGGGCCGCTGCGCCGCATCGCGTCCTGGGTCAAGGCCGTGGATGGCGTGACCTTTACGCTCAAGGCGGGGGAAACGCTGGCGCTGCTGGGCGAGTCCGGCTGCGGCAAGACCACCACGGGCAAGGCGCTGCTGCGCCTGATCGACGGCGCGCGCATATCCGGCCGGGCGATGCTGCAGGGGCAAGACGTTCTGGACGCGGACCGCCGCCAGTTGCAACGCCTGCGGCAGGACATCCAGATCGTGTTCCAGGATCCCTACGCGTCGCTCGATCCGCGCATGCGCGTGGGCGATATCCTGGACGAGGGATTGGAGTCCCTGCGCGCCGGCATGGGCAAGGAAGCGCGCCGCGCGCATGCGGCGCGGCTGATCGAGCGGGTGGGGCTGCCTGCCAATACCCTGGCGCGCTATCCACACGAATTCTCGGGCGGCCAGCGCCAGCGCATCGCGATCGCGCGGGCCCTGGCGGTCGAACCCAAAGTGCTGATCTGCGACGAGCCCACGTCCGCGCTGGATGTGTCGGTGCAGGCGCAGATCCTGGACCTGCTGCGCGAGCTGCAGGACGAGCTCGGCATCGCCTATCTGTTCATCACGCACAACTTCGGCGTGGTCGAGTATTTGGCGGACCGCATCGCCGTCATGGACGGCGGCCGCATCATTGAACTGGGAGAGGCCGACGCGGTGTTGCATGCGCCGCGCCAGGATATGACGCGCAGGCTGCTTGCCGCGGTGCCGCGGCTGCATTTCGGGCCGCCGGAGGCGGCCTGACGTCGGTGGCTTGAAGCCGCCCGACGCGCGCTGGCGCGGAAGGGGGGGGACGTTGCCCCCCCACTTCCACCCTAGACGGTGTGCTGCGCGCTGCCTGTTTCCAGCCAGACCAGGGTGTCGCGCCTCAGGTTGCGGCCGCAACGCGTCAGGAAGGCATGCACCGTTTCCAGTTCCGCGTTGTCGTAGCCGCGCGCCGTCGTCGCGATGGCTTCGGCGATCCACTGCCGTTCCTGCGCCAGCGGCTGGCACTGCTCCTCGACCGGCCGGATCACGATCATCCGGCGGTCCAGCGGATGGCGGCCGCGCTGCACATACCCGGCCGCCTCCAGCCGGTTGATCAAGGCCGTGGCGCCGCCGGAGCTGATGCCCATCAACTGGGCCAGGTGGCCGGTCGGCAGGGCATCGAACTCCATCACCAGCTCCAGCGCTTTCAGATCCGCCAGGGGGATCCCCAGCTTTTCCGCCAGGGCCGACTGGCAGGCCGCGTTGTAGGCGGCGAACTGCCGGCCCAGCATCAGGACGACGTCGTCCAACATTTCTGACCGCCGCTCGCTCACTGGAGATTCAGCCATGCCGGTCACATGCTCGTGATGAAAGTAGGTCTGTTGTTGCAGCATGATGTAGGTTCCTGGCGGTTGAGAGGGATCACTTCTTGCCAGCCAGGCCGCCGAGCAGGCCGCCCAGCAGACCGCCGTTCGCGGTTCCGCCGGAGGTGCCGCCCGCGGCCGTGCCGCCTGTCACGCCGGCGGTGACGCCGCCCAACAACCCGCCGAGCAATCCGCCATTGGCCGCGCCGCCAGCCGTGCCGCCTGTGCCCGTCGCCGGGGAGGCCGGAGTGCCCGCCGAGGCGCCTGCTCCCGCGGCGCCGCCGGCCGACACCGTCAGCCCGCCCACCAGTCCGCCCAACAGGCCGCCGCCGTTCGTGCCCGCCGAGGCTCCGCCCGCCGCGCCGCCTGTCAGACCGCCCACTGCGCCCGTCACGCCGCCAAGCAGGCCGGTCACCGGAGCGAGTACCCCGCCGTTGGAACCGCCGGTCGCGCCGCCGGCTACGCCACCGACGGCCCCAGTTACGCCAGCAAGCAGGCCGGTCACTGGGGCCAGCACCCCGCCATTGGCGCCTCCGGTTGCGCCGCCCACGGCGCCGGTCACACCGCCAAGCAGGCCGGTCACCGGGGCCAGCACCCCGCCATTGGCGCCACCGGTCGCGCCGCCCACGGCGCCGGTCACACCGCCCAACAGGCCGGCCACCGGAGCGAGCAATCCGCCGTTGGCGCCGCCGGTCGCGCCGCCCACGGCGCCCGTCACGCCGCCAAGCAGGCCGGTCACCGGAGCCAGCAATCCGCCATTGGCGCCGCCGGTCGCGCCGCCCACGGCGCCGGTCACACCGCCCAACAGGCCGGTCACCGGAGCCAGCAATCCGCCATTGGCGCCGCCGGTCGCACCGCCCACGGCGCCCGTCACGCCGCCAAGCAGGCCGGTCACCGGAGCCAGCAATCCGCCATTGGCGCCGCTGCTCGCGCCGCCCAAGCCGGCTGTCACGCCGCCAAGCAGGCCGGTCACCGGGGACAGCAGGCCGCCCGTGCCGCCCGCACCGCCCGTCAGGCCGCCTGTGACGCCACCGGTCACGCCGCCCAGTCCCAGAGTGCCGGTCAGCGAGGCCACGGCAGCCGTGGCGTTGTGCAGTGTGTAACCCAGAGGGTTAGGGCTGGACGGCGAGGCGTGAAGCACGCCGCCTGCGGTGGTAACCGCGCCTCCGAGATTGCGCAGTACGTCGTTAAGCCCGGTCGCGCCCGGGGGCAGGGCGCTGCCCAGATTGGTGACAGTACTGCCCAGGCCGCTCAGCAGCCCCGCCACTGGGGCGCCCAGCTTGGTTCCGTCGCCCACTTGCTGCGTCAGCCCGACAACCTTGGCGGCCACCGGACTGACGGTTGTATCGACTGCGTGGCCTACGCCGGTCAGCACGGGTTGCAGGCCCAGCGGCAATACGTTATCGACGGCCTGGCCGGTGTTGCTCAGCGAGGGTTCCAGCAAGCCCAGCGCGGGGCCGCTCAAGAGTTGGCCGGTCAGGCCGCCGACCGCCTGGGTCACGGGTTGTAACAGCCCACCCTGGCCCGACAGCGATCCGGTCAAGGCGCCTACGGCGCCCGTGGCATTACCCAGCACGGTGGTCAGCGGATTTGGATTGTTCGGGTTCGCATTCAGCAGGCCGCCGGTGCTGGCCACGGTCTTGCCCAGGCCGTCCACCAAGCCGCCCACGCCGGCGCTCAGCCCGCCGGGAAGGCCGGAGCCTTTGACGGTGGTGCCCAGGTCGCTGACCAAGCCGCCCACCTGATTGACGACGCCGTTCACGGGTTGTCCCAGCCCCGTCGTGGCGCCCACTTGCTGGGTCAGGCCGACCGTGGCGTCCACCACTGGCTTGATCGTCGGATCCAGCGCCTTGCCCACGCCGCCCAGCGTCTTGTCCAGATTGAGGGGCAGGGTGTTGTCGACGGCGGCGCCGGTATTGCCCAGCGTGGATGCCAGCAGGCCGGCGCTGGGGGTGTTGCCACCCGCGTTGGCACCGCCGCCGGTGTTGGTGCCGCCGCCGGCGTTGGCGCCGCCGCCGGTGTTGGCGCCGCCGCCGGTGTTGGCGCCGCCGCCGGTGTTGGCGCCGCCGCCGGTGTTGGCGTCGCCGCCGGTGTTGGCGCCGCCGCCGGCGTTGGTGCCGCCGCCAAGATTGATGCCGCCGTCACCGCCGCCCGGGTTGGACGCAAGGTTGACTCCGGGCAAGCCTGCCGATTTTCCCCCACCGCCGCCGCCGCCGCAGGCGGACAGAGCGCTCATCAGCGCGGTGGCCATGACGGTGGCAGTCAGAATGCGTTGCACGCGACGGGCTTCGGTATGGGTATGCATGACGAACTCCTTTGGTTGAACGATTCAGGTGTAGAAACAACCCGATACCGTTCTTCATGCATAAACCATGCCAAGTTTTTGCAAACATCGTTCAAAGTCGTGTTTTCTGCAATTCTCCGTGATAAAAAACGTATTTTTATCAATGAGATAGGGTCAATTCTAGGGTTTTCCTCAGATTAAAAGAATCCTCATATTTACGATCGCGCGGACCCTGCGAATGTTACGAATGACCGTTTATCCGACGTTACGTTACGGTCCGCGTTACGTAACGCTGGCGCGTTCCGGGCAAGAAAAACGCCCGTCGTAACGGGCGTCGTCGGTATTCCGCTGGCGCTGGCGCAGCGCTAGAACGCGTCATAGAAGAGCGAGTAGTTGGCGTTGAACCGCACGTTGCGGTTGTCGTTGACGGTGGCCGACCCCACCGGCTTGGCCACGTTGAAATCGAATAGATAGTATTTGTCGTCGGTAAAGCGCAGACCCAGGGCGACCGACGAAAGATGCCGCTGGTTCAGCGCCTGCAGGCTCTTGTTGTTGTACCAGGTGCGCGCGTAGTCGACCAAGGCGTAGGGCTGCACGCTGGACAGGTATTGCCAGCCCGTGCCGAAACGGCGGTTGAGTTCCGCCGACACGCCGACCCCCTTGTCGCCGCTTTGCTCACCCTGCGGATACCCCATGGCGTAGCGCCAGCTGCCGTAGGAAACCTGTTCCGAGGACGGCAGGATATTGCTGGAGTACTGCGCGGCGCCGGAAAACACCAGGCCGAGCTGCGCCGGCAGCACGAAGGTCTGCTTGGCGTTCAGGTTGTAGCGGGTGAAATCCAGGTCCAGCACCGGCGTGCCCGAATAGCCGTAGTTGGTCGAGATATCCTTTTTCGCGCCTGCGGCGTCGAAACCCTTGGCCACGGTCAGCGTGACGTCGGTCGCCTTGCTTTCGGACACCTGGATATAGCGCAGCTCGGCGGTGGCCGCGCGCACCTGCGCATCCTGCTGCAGCCAGCGGTCGGTGCTGCGGGCCTCGTAGCGGTCCTTGGAGTTCGCGGCGTAGACGCCCATGGTGCCGGTCAGCGAACGGGTGTTGTTCAGCAGGAAGGGGTAGCTCACGCCTATGCCGATGCGGTCGTTCTTCACGCGGCGCTCGAAGCCCAGATACTCGATCGCGTCGTCCTGGGGCCGCGCGTCGTAGTGATAGCCGTCGATCTTGACGGCCAGGCCGTCCGCGCCTATTGGCACGCGGATTTCGCCGGACACGTACTTCACGTCATCGGTGTTGAAGGGTACCGACGCGGTCAGCTTCACCTGCTCGCCCAGCGGCGTCAGGCTGTTGGTCGCCATGTTCACCACGGGCTGCATGCCGGTGCCCAGGTCGGCGATGCCGCCGGTCAGGCTGACGGGCTGGCGGCTGGCCTGCAGCACCAGTTCGGTGGCGCCGTCGGCGCGGCGGGGCAGGTCCAGGCTGGGCGTGAACTTGACGCCAGGCACGGTGCGCATCAGGTTCAGCTGGCGTTCCAGCGTGGCCTGCTTGAGCGGCCGTTCCTCCTGCATCGGTCCGGCCAGCGCTTCCAACCGGTCCCGGGCATTGCCGATATCGCCTTCGATCCGCACGTTGCCGATGTAGCCCTCGACCACCGTGACCACGACCAGGCCATTGGCGAAGGTCTGGTTCTGCAGCAGCGCGAATGACAGGGGATAGCCCTTGTCGCGGTACAGCTGCGTGATCTTGTCGACTTCGGCGACCAGTTCGCCCAGGCTGGTCTCCTTGCCCGCAAGCGGGCTGAGCAGTCCGGACACTTCCTCGAAGGGAATCGCGCGCACGCCACTGACGTCGAAATTGCGCGGCACGATGCGTTGCGCCAGCCGCGCCTGCAAGGCGAGTTGTTCGGGCGTCGCGGTCTGGACGTAGGGCGGGGGCTGGGTTGCGGAGGCGGGGCGTTCGATCCGCGGCATGGCGTCCACGGGGTTTCCGCGCAGCGGGCCCTCCGCCCAGGCTTGCGGCCCGGCTGCCAGCATGCCGAAGAGGGCAAGGCAGAGCGGACTCGCCGGGAACACGCATCTCCTGCCTGTTTTATCTCTCATTTCCGCTGGCGCTTCTGAACGGATAGCCCATATTGATCGAGTATCAAATAGAAAAGGGTCGCAACAGTGTTAAGAAAGGGTTGCATTTGGCGGTGCGCATATGGTGCCAGTATTTGCCCCTGAATGACAATTCATTTCAAATTCAGCCAGCGTAAAGGAAACACTGAAGTATTATTTCCGAATATTCTATTGTTGCGGAATATATTTATGCGAAAGATAAATGCCGTTTGATGGTTTTTAATAATGTTTTCGCAAAACTAGGGGTGTTCGTTACACATCTTATGTCGCAATATCGCGAATATCCGTGAAAACCCTGATGTGTATGATTTAGCAATATATAAACTAATCATACGTATCAAAAGTACGCAAAATGTGTGAACCCGCCCGGAGGCAAGGATGGCTGGGGATTGCCGCAAGATGGACTGTTACTGCCTGCCGGCCGCGCGCCGTGGCGGCAGGTATTCCGGAGACTGCTCATGAGTCCGGGCGAGGTCGTTCCCCTTTCCTTCAACGGCAGTCTGGTGGCGCTGTCCTTCCTGATCGCGGCGCTGGGTTCCTATGTGGCCCTGCTGGCCGCGGCGGGCATACGCGCTGAAACCCAGGACGGGGAAATCCGCATCGGCTATATCTGCATCGGCGCCGTGGCCATGGGCGGCGTCGGTATCTGGAGCATGCATTTCATCGGCATGCTGGCCCAGAACCTGCCATTTGAAGTTGGTTATCAAGTGGGTTTGACGACTCTCAGTTTTCTGGTCGCCGCGGGATTTTCCGGCTGGGCGTTCTGGTATGTCGGACGCGACCGCTACACCTTTTTCCGTTGCCTGGTCGGAGGCAGCGCTGCGGGCTTCGGTGTCGCGTCCATGCATTATCTGGGCATGAGCGCCATGCGCATGCCGGCGGTATTGCTGTGGGACCTGCCGCTGGTGGTTTTATCGGTGCTGATCGCCGTGGTCGCGGCCACGGCTGCATTGTGGCTCGCCTTCAATACGCAGAACGAACGCCAGCGCGTCGGCGCGGCCATTTTGATGGCAGTGGCGGTATGCGGCATGCATTACACCGGCGCAGCCGCCGGCGCCGTCGTCTGCACGACCCCGAATGATTCGGTCGGCATGCATATCGGCGGGGCCATGCTGCCCTATATCGCCTTCGCGCTGTCGGCCGTCACCCTGTTGCTCATGCGCTGGCACTTGCAGCGCGCCTCGGAACGTTTTCGCGCGCGCACCGCGCAACGCATCGACTCGATTATCGAATCGGCGCCCGGCGCGGCTTCGGACAGATTGCCCGGAGCCTCGCCGGGGCCGGGTTAGCGGGACCCTGGACGCGCGTCCCGGAAGCATGGCGGCGCGCGGGCGGTTCCAGGCTAGAGGGGGCTGGCTCTGTATTTTCAGGAACGGCCCCGGTCATCAATCGAGACCCATGGAGCTCGACATGAAAGCAACGCTTGCGCAGTTCTGGAATGACGAAGACGGTATCACCGCCCTGGAATACGGGCTGATCGCGGGAATGGTGGCGGTAGCCCTCATTGTCGCGGTGGGCGCCTTTTCCGGTTCCCTGAAAAGCATGTTCGAGGATCTTGGCACCAAGCTCGACACCGCCAGGGCCGGCACGACCACGGGTGGGGGCGGAGGTGCAGGCGGCTGAAGCCGGTGAGTCGCAATTCCGGCGCGTCGCGGCGGCGGCAGGGCAGTACAGGGCCGCCGTGGCGCGTACCCGCAATACAGCATCGCCTGATTGAAGGAGTCCGCGTCCAGCCGGACGCGCGCTAGTCGTCGAATCCGAATTCTCAGAAGGTCTTGCCTTGTATCCAGGGGAAGTGCTGTGGTGGCTGTTGTTCGCATGCTGGATTCTGGCGCTGATCCACGCCGATCTGCGCTATCGCCGTGTCCCCAACCGGCTGATCGTCGCGGGATGCGCGGGACAGCTTTTGTGGTTGCTGGCGGCATTGCTGGCGCCCGGCTGGGCCTATCCGCCGCGCTGGTCGGGCTGGCTGATGGCGCTCGCCGGCTTTCTGGTCGCCGTGCCCTTCCTGCCGCTATGGACAAGGCGGCTGATGGGGGCGGGCGATATCAAGGCCATCGCCGTGCTGGGGCTGCTGCTGGGGTTCGCGCCGCTGATGGTGACGCTGGCGCTGGCCAGCGTGCTGGCCGGCCTGCATGGCTTGCTGTACCTCATCGTGTCGCGATTCTGGCCGCTGGGCCTGCGGGCGCGGCAGATTCCCTATGCCGCCTACATGGGCGTGGCGGCATGCAGCGCGGTTCTTATTCCGTGGAATTCGCCCTGGTATTCGTGGTGTTCTTCCTGGTGCTTTACGGCATCCTGACGTATTCCCTGGTGGTCGCCGCGCAGCATTCCGTCACGCTGGCCGCACAGGACGGCGCGCGCAAGGTCTTGCAGTGGCAGGCCGGCTCGGCGTCGCTGGCGGCGCGGGCCAACGCCGGACGCGATTCCGCGCTGTACCAGGCGCAATGGATCAGCACGATGTCCACGGCGCCGGTCCAGGTGGCGGTGTGCGGCAGCGCGGGCACGCTGAGCAGCGCGGCCGGCGGCGCTTGCAGCGGCCTGCCGCTGGCGCAGGACCAGGTCGAGGTCACGGTGTCCTACGCCTATGGCGCGCATCCGCTCATCCCGTCGTTGCCGCTGCTGCGGACGGCGCTGATGCCGGCGTCGAGCGTGCTGAGCGCCCGCGCCACGGTGCACCTGGGCAACGCGCTGGGCGCGGGGAACTGAGATGCGCGCGACCATGCCACACCTTCCGAATATGCAGCCGCGCAAGCGGCAGCGCGGTCTCGCCGCGCTGGAGTTCTCGTTGACGCTCACCCTGTTGCTGCTGTTCATCTGCGGCGTGGTCGGCTTCGGCGCGTTGTTCTGGATGCAGCAACAACTGGCCGCCGCCGCCGCCGATGGCGCGCGCGCCGCGGTCTATGCCCGCTACAACGGCCAAGCCGATGTTCCCGGCGCGGCCTGCCTGGCGGCGATGGGCGCTTTTTCCGCCAGCTCTTCCGTGCTGTGCAGCACTACCAGCGCGCCATGCGCCTGGACCGGTTCGGGCGGCAAGCAAGCCAGTTGCGCCACCGTCGCCATGACCTACACCACCCAGTCCTGGCCGCTGCTGGAAACCGTGCGGGGCTTGATCACCGCGCTGCCCGGCACGAACCGGAACTGGATACCCAGCAGGTTGTATTCGCAGGCCGTCGTGCAGATATCGCAGGGGACACCATGAGCAGTCTGAGCAAGATCGTCGCGGGCATGTTGTTGGTGGCGGGCCTGGCGCTGGCCTTCGTGGCCTGGCGGCTGGCGTCGGCGCCGGCCAGTCCTCCGGCCAGCGTGGCGCCTGCGCCAGTCGCGGCCGCGCCGGCGGAGCCGGTCAAGCTGCACCCCGTGGTGGTGGCCAGCGGGCCGATTGCCGCGGGTACGCGCATCGACAGCGCAACGATGCTGACCGTGGCGCAATGGCAGGTCGCGCTGTCCGGCAGCTTTGCCGACACCGCGCCGCTGGAAGGCGCGGTGACGCGGGTCGACGTGGCCGCGGGCGATCCCATCGTGCCCAGCCTGCTCACGCAGGGCCTGGCGCGCCAGCTCAAGCCGGGCGAGCGCGCGGTCGCCATTGCCGTGGACGAAGTGATCGGAGGCGGCAACCGCATCGTTCCCGGCGACATGGTGGACGTGTTCTTCATGATCGAGAAAAGCGCCGAGGTGGCCGTGGGCCAGGCCCGCTTGCTGCAATCGCAGGTGCGCGTGCTGGCCTATGGCCGGACCTCGGTGGAAGGGCCGGACGAAAAATCGGTCTTGCAGCAGGGCGGTCCGGGCCAGCCGGCGCGCACCGCGGTGCTGGCGGTGCCGGTCGAGCGCGTCAACGAGCTGATGCTGGCGAGCCGCGCTGGCCGCCTGCAACTGGCCTTGCGGCCGGTGGGCGATGACAGCGTTCCGGACGCGCAGCTGTTCGCCCAGCGTGGCACGGTATTGCCGGTCCGCGCCGACCTGACGCCCGAGCAGCGCGAGGCGCTGCTATCGGGCCCCAATCGCGCTTTTGCCGGCGAGAGCCTGGCGCAGCTGGACGGCACCACGCCCGCGGCGCGCACGCCCGCCAGCCGCGCGCCGGGCCGGGCTCAGGGCTCGGGCGGCGGCAGAACCGTGGAGATCCTCCGAGGAGACAAATCCGAGCGCGTGCGCTATTGAACGGGGCTGCGGGCGGACCAGGCGCTGGCCGCAGCCGGACTTTTCCCATCATCAGGTCCAGCACAATGAAGAAACATCAGCGCACCACCATGATCTGCCTGTTGTCGGCCGCGGCAGCGATGACCCATGGTGCCCTCAGCCTGGCTCAAACCGCGGCGCCCGCCGCCGCCGCGAACGCGCCCGTGCGCGATCTGGCCCTGGCGGTGAAAGGGCAGCAGACCCTCACGCTGGATGGCGGCGCGCCCACGCGCATCGCCATCGGCGACCCCGACGTGGCGGACGTGAAGGTATTGCCGGCCTCCGGCAAGCGGCGAGGCTCCGTGCTGCTCTATGGCAAGAAGCCTGGCACCACGCAGCTGCAGGTCTGGACCGGCAACAACGCCGCGCCGCAGGTCTGGAACGTGCGCGTCGCGGGCAGCGTGCAGGCGGCGCTGGCCAGCCGCGGCCTGGGCGGCGGCGCCAACGTGGACATCGCGGACGGCCATGCCGTCGTGTCGGGCCACTCCGAAACGCAAATGGG
Source organism: Achromobacter anxifer (assembly GCF_903652925.1). Lineage (GTDB taxonomy): Bacteria > Pseudomonadota > Gammaproteobacteria > Burkholderiales > Burkholderiaceae_B > Achromobacter > Achromobacter anxifer. Next base: position 59,331 of record NZ_CAHLAR010000002.1, read on the forward strand.
GCAGATCGCGTCGGCGGCAATGGCCGCCTCCGCCGTGGGCGGGGAAAAGAACGTGGTGGACATGTCCACCGCCGGCAGCGGCGGGGTGGTGCAGGTGGAAGTGAAGGTCGTGGAGGTGTCGCGTTCGGTGATGAAGGCGGCCGGCATCAGCTTCACCGCCAGCAACGGCCCCTGGAGCGGGGGTAGCACGACCATGCCGGCCAGCCTTGGCGGCCCGCTGGCGTCGGGTTTTTCGCTGTTCTACGACTCCAACAATTTCTCGGCGCGCCTGCGCCTGCTGCAGACCAACGGCATGGCGCGCGTCCTGGCCGAGCCGACGCTGGTGGCGTTGACGGGGCAGAGCGCCAGCTTCCTGGCGGGCGGCGAATTGCCGATCCCGCAGGCCGGCGGCCTGGGGACGGTCAACGTGACCTTCAAGCCCTTCGGCATCGGCCTGACGGTCACGCCCACGGTGCTGTCGCGCGACCGCATTTCGCTGAAGGTGGCGCCAGAGGCCAGCGAACTGGACTACACCAATGGCATCGCCATCAACACCAGCGCGGACACCAGCACCATCATTCCGGCCTTGCGCACCCGCCGCGCCGACACCACGGTCGAGCTGGGCGACGGCGAGAGTTTCGTGATCAGCGGCCTGGTGTCGCGCCAGACCAAGGCCATGGTCAACAAGGTGCCCATGCTGGGCGACCTGCCCATCATCGGCTCCTTCTTTCGCAGCGTCGACTACTCCCAGGAGGACACGGAGCTGGTCATCGTCGTGACGCCGCGCCTGGTGCGACCCATCGCGCGCGGCGTGGCGTTGCCGCTGCCGGGGGCCAAGCAGGAGCAGACGGACACGGCTTTCAACGCTTGGGGTTATTACCTGACCGGCCCGGTGGGCGGTCAGCAGATGCCGGGCTTTTCACGGTGAGCAATATGAAGACACATGCAAGCGAATGGGTGGGCCTGCAAAACGGCACGCGGTTCCTGTTCTGCTCGCAAGGCAATACGGTTGCCGCGCAGCTTGGACAGGCCTTGGGAGAGTTGGGGATGTTGACCCAGGAGGCTCCGCGCGTGGAGGAGCTGGCGCGGCGTCTGGCGGAGATCGCGCCGCAGCTGGTGTTCCTGGATTTCACCTTGAGCGAGGACGAGCCCGGGAAACTGTTCAAGTCCGCGGAGCTTGCGCGCCTGCTGGCGCGCATCGCGCCGACGGTGCCGCGCGTGGCCGTCGGGTATCTGAGCCAGCCCGAGGGAGCGATCGCCGCGCTGCGGGCGGGCGTCAGCGATTTCGTCGATCCCTCGGTGGCGCCGCAGGAGATCAAGGAGGTGGTGCTGCGCCTGCTGGAGCGGCCGGTGGACGGACGCATGGACGGTTCGCGCCGCAGCGTCCTGCTGCTGGGCGCGCGCCCCGGCGTGGGCACCAGCACGCTTGCCGTGCACCTGGCGGGCATGGTGCAGGACCGCCTGAAGCAGGTGCACAACCAGCGCGCCGCGGCCACCCGAGCCAAGGCCGCCAAGCCGGCGGGGGAACCGTTGCCCCTGTCCAGCCGCGCCGCGCTGATGGACCTGGGCTGGCCGGTGGGCGATTGCCAGCTCTATCTGAACATCAGCGGCGATTTCGATTTCGCCGAGGCCGCGCGCAACCTGCGCCGCCTTGATTCCACGCTGCTGGGATCGGCCATGCCGCACACGCCCAATGGCCTGAGCGTGCTGTCGCTGCCGCGCGACCTGGGCCAGATGCGCGATGTGTCGCAATCGGATTCGCTGCTGGTGTTCGAGCGCATGCGCCAGCATTTCTCCGTCGTGGTGGCCGACGCCGGCGGCTTTACCAATCCGGAATTCGTGTCGGGCCTGGCCCGCGCCTCGCAACAGAACTGGATCGTGACGGACCAGAGCGTGGGCGCCCTGGTGTCGCTGGCCGGCCTGCTGCAGGAACTGGAGCAGTTGCACGTGGACCGGCGCAGCCTGGGCCTCATCGTCAACCGCTACGACGAACGCTACGGCATGACCGCGCAGCAGATCGCCGAACGCTTCCAGCTTGAACTGGTGGGCACGCTGCCGGATCGCACCCTGGCCCTGATGGTGTGCACGAACCGGGGCCATCTGCTGCACGAAGAGGCCGAGCGCGACGTCTACGTGCGCGCGGTGCACGGGCTGGCGGAACGCCTGTGCGCGGAAGAAAACACGCCCGGCGGGCGGGCGAGCTGGCTGGCTACCTGGCTGCCCGGCGTGCACCGCCGCATGGTGGTCGGTTGACGCAAGAACGGACGGACGGCTACGGGATCCGACATGATCATGACTGCGACGATAGAGTTTGGCGGCGACGGCGATAAAGGCTTTTCGGCGTCGGACCGCTACCAGGAAGTGAAGACGGCGGCGTACGAGCACCTGCTGTCCCGCATCGAGGAGCTGGGCGCCGAGTTCGGGCGCTGGGCCCGCTCGGCCATCCAGGAGTTCGTCGACATCGAGGTCGCGAGTTTCGTGCGCCTGCGCCGGGTGCCGATCAATGAAGGCGAAATGCGGGCGATCGCGGAGGCCCTGACCAAGGAGCTGGCCGGGCTGGGGCCGCTGGAGGACCTGCTGGCCGACCCGGCAGTGGAAGACATCCTGATCAACGGCTACGACAACGTCTTCGTGTCGCGCCGCGGCGTGCTGGCGCGCGAGACGCTGCGCTTCACCGACAACCAGCACGTGCTGCGCATCGTACGCCGCATTCTCGCTCCGATCGGCCGCCGGCTGGACGAATCCAGCCCCATGGTCGACGCGCGCCTGCCCGACGGCGGCCGCTTGAACGTGGTGATCGAGCCGCTGGCCGTGGACGGGCCCATGGTCTCCATCCGCAAGTTCCGCCAGGACCCGCTCAAGCCGGCGGACCTGCTGACCCTGGGCACGTTCGACGAAGAGATCTACCGGCTGCTGAACGATGCGGTGAAGAACCGCTGCAACATCCTGGTGTCCGGCGGCACCAGCTCGGGCAAGACCTCGCTGCTCAACGCGCTGGCATTCTTCATCCCGGAAACGGAACGCGTGGTCACGGTCGAGGACACGGCGGAACTGTCGCTCAACCATCCGCACGTGGTGCGGCTGGAATCGCGCCAGGGCGGCTTTGACGGCAGCGGCGCCGTCACCATCCGCGAACTGATCCGCAACAGCCTGCGGATGCGGCCGGACCGCGTGGTGGTGGGCGAAGTACGCGGCGCCGAGGTCATGGACATGCTGCAGGCCATGAACACGGGCCACGAGGGGTCGATGGCGACCATCCACGCGAACTCGCCGCGCGAATGCCTGTACCGGATCGAGATGCTGGCGGGCTTCGCCGGCTTCCAGGGCAGCGAGGACAGCCTGCGCCGGCAGATCGCCAGCGCGCTGGATTTCATCGTGCAGATCGGCCGCCTGTCCAACGGCAAGCGCCGCGTCATCTCGGTGACCGAGGTCACGGGCATGGGCGACAACGTGATCTCCACGCAGGAGCTCTATCGCCACGAATCCTATGCGACGCCAGACGGCGAGGAAAAGGACCGCTGGAACTGGCTGGGCATCCATCCCCACACGCCCAAGCTGGCCAAGCTGCGCAACGAGGCGCGCGCCAACGACAATCCGTCGGACGACCGCGATGGCGGGGGCGGCGGCTTCTGGAGCAGGAGGCGCTGATGCTGGAAGTCCTGACGCTGGCAAGCCTGGCCGCGGTGTTGACCATCGGAGCGGTGCTGTTGTGGCGCCATGCCGGCCGCAGCGCGCGCCGCACGGCAAGTTCCGCCTTCCTGGAAACCCAGCTGCAGCGGGGCCGCGACGAGGCCGCAGGCGGCGCGCCTTTTGCCGAAAGCGGTCGCGTGTTCCGCAGCGGCTTTTCGGGCTGGGACCGGTTGCTGCGGCTGGCCGGATTGCGCCAGAGCACGGGCCTGTATCTGCGCATCGCGCTGCCTGTGCTCGCCGGCGCGGCAATGGCTTGGCTGTTCCTGGGCGTCCTGTCCGGGGTGGTGACCTTCGTGCTGCTGGCCGTGTTCGCCTACTTCCTGCTGTGGCTGCGCGCGGACAAGCGCCAGCGGCGCATGATTTCGCAGCTGCCCGCATTCCTGGACAACATCGTGCGCCTGATCACCATCGGCAACAGCATGGGTGCGGCTTTCCAGACCGCCGCCGCGGCTACCGATGAGCCCCTGCGCGAAGTGGTGGAGATGGCGGCCAGCCTGAGCCGCTCCAAGGAGCTGGACGCGGCGCTGGCGCACGTGTCGCGCCTGTACGGCTTGAAGGAGTTGTACATGGTGGCCGCGGTGGTGTCGCTGGCCATGCGTTTCGGCGGCCGCAGCGACCAGGTGCTGGAGCGCATGGCCGCCTTCATGCGCGACGTCGCGCAGGCGCGCAACGAATTGACGGCCAGTTCCGCAGAGGTCCGGTTGTCCGCCTGGATCCTGGCGCTGCTGCCGGTGGGCATCGCGGGCTTCATCATCGTCGCGAACAACAATCTGTTCATGGGGCTGTGGCAGGACCCCCTGGGCTTCAAGATGCTGGCTACCGCAGTCTGTTTGCAGATCGGCGGCTGCTATTGGCTGTATCGCATGGCCAAGGCCATTTGAGGAGAGGCGCGGATGGATATCTTGCACTCCTGGAACGCGTCCACCGTGCTGGCGACGGCGCTGATGCTGGTCGCCGCCGCCTTGCTGGTGCTGGGCCTGGGCATGGCGCGGCGCCTGCGCAGCCAGGGCCGCAGCCGGCAAGTCGTGGACCAGGCGCTGGCGGCGCGCGAGGGGGGCGCCGCGGCGCCGGCGGCCTTGCGCGGCGAGGGCGGCAAGGGCCGGCTGGCGGCGGCCGCCAGGGCGGCCGACACCTTCGGCAAGCGTCTGAGCGAGGGGCGGCTGGCGGATGCGCTGCTGGCGGGCGAGGACCGCAAGCTGGTGGACATGGCGAGCTATGCCGATCCGGGCATCGCGCGCTCGCGCTTCGTCGTGATCCGGTTCGGCCTGGCGATCCTGCTGCCGGTCGTGGCCGTCGCGCTGGACCTGAGCAAGCATGTGACCGATATGCCGATGGGCGCGCTCGTCGCCGCCTTCTTCGGGTTCGCCATCGGCTACATGCTGCCCAAATGGTTCGTGCAGCGGCGCCTGGCGCGCCGGCGCAGACTCGCCGCGGACGAGCTGCCCCTGCTGATCGACCTGCTGCGCCTGCTGCAGGGCGTGGGCCTGTCGATCGACCAGAGCCTGCAGGTGCTGGTCAAGGAATTCGGACAGGTGCTGCCGGTGCTGTCGTTCGAATTGCGCCTGGCTTCCGAACTCTACGTTCGCGGCCGCACGCGCGAGCAATCGCTGGCCCGGCTGGCCAGCGGCTTCGACAACGACGATCTGTCGGCCATCTGCCGGCTGATCGCGCAGGTGGACCAGCATGGCGGCGCGGTGCAGGAGCCCCTGAACCGCTTTGGCGAGCGCCTGCGCGACAAGCGCCGGCTGGAACTGAAGGAGAAGGTCGGCAAGACCACGGTCAAGATGACGGGGGTCATGATCGTGACCCTGTTGCCCGCGCTGTTGATCGTGACGGGCGGTGCGGGGTTTATCGCGGTGTTGCGCGGCTTGTCGCGCATGGGGGGGATGTGATGAAGGGCGGAACGGAAGGCAGGTCGCGCGCATGGCGCTGGACCCTGGTGGCCGCGGTGGCTGTGGCGGCGGGTTCGGGCTTGAGCGGCTGCAAGAGCAACAGCGCGGAGTCCGCCTGGCAACTGATCCAGCAACAGCAGCAGGAGCAGGCGCTGATGCGGCAGAAGGAGGACGAGGCGGAGAGCAAGCGCCGGCCGAAGGAGCCGGAGATGATGCTGTCCATGATTGTCGAGACGCAGCGCCAGGAGCGCTATTTCGCGTCGCTGGCCTACATCGACGGTTATCAGCAGAAGTTCGGCAACGATCCGCGGGTGGCGGCCCTGCGCGCCGAGGCGTTGCGCCAGACCGGGCAGACGGCCTTGAGCGAGCAGGCCTACCGCGCGCTGACCGCGACGGACCAGGCGGCCGAGGGCTGGCATGGCCTGGGCCTGATCGCCGGTACGCGCGGACAGTTCGATCAGGCCGCCGACTATTTCTCCCGCGCGGCCAAGCTGGCTCCCATGGACGCGCGGATCCTGGGCGACCTGGGCTACGCGCGGCTGCGGGCCGGCGATCCGGCGGGCGCGCGCGTGCCGTTGGGGCAGGCGGCCGAACTGGCGCCGGACAGCGCCAAGGTGCTGGCGAACCTGGCGGTGCTGCTGCTGGTGGAAGGCGACCCGGTCAAGGCGCAGCGCCTGATGGAACGGGCGCAGTTGAGCGAGGAGGCGCGCGGACAGGTGCTGCGCCTGGCCGCCGAGATCCGCGGCCAGCTGGCTCCGGTTCCCGCCGCAAGCCTGGCGCCCGCCACCCGGGTCTCCAGCGGCGAGCATGCCGCCATGCCCTTGATGAGTCCCGTGATGGAAGGGCTGGCCAACGGCCCCATCGTGCGCTAACCCCATCTCCAGGAAGATTGCCATGTCCCACCCGACCCATCGCGCCTCTTACCTCCTGGCTTGCGTCCTGGCCGCGGCCGCGCTGGCGCCCGCCAGCGGCGCGGCGCAGTCCAATGCGCCGTTGACCGGCAGCATGTCCGGCGCGCCGCCTGCCGCGGTGGCTGCGCCCATCGCGGAGTCCGTTCCCGCTCCGTCCATGCCCGACCGGCCGGTGGTGCAGCAGGTGCAGACGCCCATGCCGCAAGCGCCCGCGGCGGCCGCGCCGGCGCCAGAAGAAAACTTCGGCGACGTCACGCGCGGCCTGCTGGCGGCACAGGCCGACGGCCGCCGCGCCGGCAATGCCTTGCCCGTGCTCGGGCCGGTTTCCACGGCCGCCTGGAACCGCTACCTGGACAGCTTCAAGCATCCCATTCCAGAGTGGTTCGACCGGCACGTGGAAACCCCCAACACCCAATAGCGCCCAAGGCGGATCTGCGGATACGGAGTCGCAAGAGCATGTCAGCCGGCCGTTTTCACCCACTCTCGCCGTCGCGGCAACGCGGCAGCATGACCGTCGCCGTCGTCTTCGCGGTGCTGGTGGGAGTGGTGTTGCTGGGCGCCCTGCAACTGGGCTACAGCTTCTACATGAAGCGCGAGATGCAGAAGGCGGCGGACCTGTCGGCGTTGTCGGCGGTGCAGGTGTTGAACCTGGGCTCCGCCGCCGATTGCGCCAGCGCGGTCGCCGCGGGCCGGACTTCCGCCCTGGCCAATGTGCCGAACATTCTGGACACGTTCACGGCCGCCGACGTCACGGTGGAGTGCAAGGTGTGGGATCCGACCCGGTCCGATGCGACCGGCATGCATGTCTTCGACCCGACGGCGGGACAGGTCTACAACGCGGTGCGCGTCAGCGTGCGCAAGCAGCTGGCCAACCTCGTTCCTGGCGTGAGCGGCGCCACGGCGTCGGTCGCCGCCGTGGCCACCAACACGCAGCCGGTCGCGACCTTCACGGTGGGCTCGCGGCTGCTGCGCCTGCAGCGCGGCGGCCTGCTGTCGCAATTGCTCTCCACCGTGGGGGCGTCGCCGACCCAGCTGGACGTGCTGGACGCCGCCGGCCTGGCCAATGTCGGCATCACGCCCGCGGGCCTGTTGCAGGCGCTGGGGCTGCCGCTGTCGGTGGCTGCCGGGGTGGGCACGCCGGAGCAGCTGGCGGCGGTCAGCAACCTGACGCTGGGCCAATTGCTCAATGCCACGCTGACCGCCATCAACCAGCAAGGCACCGTCGGCGCCGATGTCGGGCTGCTGACCAACGCCATCAAGACGGTGCTGGATGTGATGCCGCTGAACCTGCCCGTGAAGCTGTTCGGCGACGGTGGCGTATTGAATCTGAACGTGGTGGGCGGCGATCCCAGCGCCGCCCTGCAGGCCCAGGTCAATGCGCTCAACATCCTGGAAACCAGCCTGGCCATCGCCAACGGCAGCAACCTGATCAATCTGGGGCTGAGCGTGCCGCTTTTGGGCCTGGATGCGCGGGTGCGCATCGTCGAGCCGCCTGCCGTGGGCATAGGCGGCGTTGGCACGCAGGCGATCAGCGCCGGCATACGCGTGTATCTGCGCGTCAACACCAGCAATATCCCGCTGGTTGGCCCTTTGCTGGCCAATACGCTGAAAACCAAGGTGGACCTGCCCATCATCATCGACGTGGCGCAGTCCACCGGCACGCTGAGCAAACTGTGCCAGGCGCCGCTGACTCCGACGCAAGCCGTGATCGACGTCACTTCCGCGGCGGCCAGCGTCTGCCTGGGGCGCTTTCCCGGCATGGCGAATGCCACCGATACCACCCCTGCGAATTTCCAGTCGCTCACCAACCGCTGCGAACCCAGCGCGTTCAGCGCCATCGGCCGCTATCAGGTATTGAATGTGCTGGGCATACTGCCGCTCACCGCCCGGGTGACGCTGCCGGTGTTCAGTTCGTCGGCGCCCGTGTCGGTGACGCTGACCGCGCCGCCATCGCCCAATTCCTCCGCCACCGTAAACGCCACCAATCTGGACCTGTCCAAGCTGGCCTCCAACCTGACCGATGCCGTGATTGGCGGCATCCTGGGCGACCTGTTCAACAACGGCACGCCGTTGACCGATACGCAGCGCAATGACCTGGCCACCCAGTTGGTGGGCGGCGACAAGAACAACGCGGGCAAGACCATCTCCAAGGTCGTCAACGACATGCAATGGTCCAAGACCGCAATGGACCAGCTCGGCGCGCGCCTGAGCACGGGCGGCCTGACGGGGGTGCTGGGCGGCACGCTGCAGCTGGTGGGCAACATCCTGAATTCGCTCCTGTTTGCCCCGCTCAGCGACGTGACCTGCGCGCTGGCCCTGGTGCCGGACGCGATCCGTCAGTGCCGCGTCAACGCGGTCGGCACGCTGGCCCTGAGCGGCGGCAACCAGGTGGGCGGCGTGTTGTCCGTCGTGATGGTGCTGCTGGATCCTTTGCTGAGTTCGCTGTCCGTGGTGCTGCAGCAGCTGCTCAACGTGCTGGGCCTGAGCGTGGGCCAGACCGATGTGTCATTGATTTCCGTGGATTGCGGCAAGCCCCGACTGGTGTACTGATGATGAGCTCCGTGACCTTTACCTTTTCCCTGCTGGCATGGTGCAAGCCATGAGCCAGGCTTACGCGCGCGACGAATTCGACGTGTACGTCTGGGAAGGCACTTCCGACATCGCCAGCCGCGCCGAGCGCTGCCTGGCCGGCATGGACGTGTCGCTGCTGCGGGCGGATGCCGGCACGGCGTTTCCGCCGCCGCGCGACTTGGCGCGGCCTGCGGTGGCCCTGGTGTCGGTGTCGGTGATGGGCGACAAGCGCTTCAGCGGCTACGACTGGCTGGCGGCGCAGGGCCTGCCCGTCATCTGGGTGGCGGCGGAAGCGCGCGGGCGCGATCCGCGCTACTACCCGCCGGAATACTCCTACACCTTGCCGCTGAGCTTCACCACTGCGGACCTGCGCAAGTTGCTGTACGAACTGCTGGGCACTCTGAACCAGCTCAGCCGTGCGGCGCCCAGGCGCGAGCAGCCGCTGATCGCCGTGTCCGAGCCGATGCGCAACCTGCTGGCCGAGGCCGAGATATTCGCGGACTGCCGCAGCAACGTGCTGGTCCATGGCGAAACCGGCGTAGGCAAGGAGCGCATTGCGCGCCTGTTGCATGACCGGGCGGCCTGGTGCGACGGGCCTTTCGTGGCCGTCAATTGCGGCGCCATACCCGAAGGCTTGTTCGAAGCGCATTTCTTCGGCCATGCCAAGGGAGCGTTCACCGGCGCGGTCGGCGCGCACAAGGGCTATTTCGAACAGGCCAACGGCGGCACGCTGTTCCTGGACGAGATCGGCGACCTGCCGCTGTACCAGCAGGTCAAACTGCTGCGCGTGCTGGAGCAGAGCGCCGTGACGCGGCTGGGTTCCACGGTCGAGGTGCCGGTGGACTTCCGCCTGGTCGCCGCCACCAACAAGGATTTGCGGCTGCTGGTGGGGCAGGACGAGTTCCGGGCGGACCTGTACTACCGGCTGGCGGTCATCGAGCTGCGCATACCCAACCTGGAGCAGCGCGGCCCGGAGGAAAAGGCCGCGATCTTCCGCGCCCTGCTGGAACGCCAGGGCGTGGAGGGCGAGCCGCCGCCATGGCTGCTGGAGCGCGTGGCGCGCACCCGCTACGAGGGCAATGTGCGGGAACTGTCCAACGTGGCCGAGCGCGTCGCCATCATGCGGCGGCAGTTCCAGGCCTGGGACCAGCCGCGCATCGAGCGCATCTTCGACCAGCTGGCCGAGCCGTTGCGGCCCGCGGGCGCCACAGCCGCGGCCGGCGCGCGCGCCGAACCGGTAGTGTTCTCCGACGCCGAACGCGCCGAGCGCGCGCGCGTGCTGACGGCGCTGGACGCCAACGGCTGGCGCCGCCAGGACACCGCTCATGCGCTGGGCATCAGCCGCAAGGTGCTGTGGGAAAAAATGCGCAAGTTGCAGCTGGGGGCAGGCCAGGGCGAACCCGTCGACGGCATTGCCGAGACATTGTGAACGCGCAATAGGGGATGGCCCGTAGCGCGCGACAATTCCGGGCCTGACGGATGTAAGGGCATCTGTCCCGGCCGAAATAAATTGCTATAGTTCCGCAACGATTTTTTTGGGGAAGGCATGAACGTCCAATTTATCCGTGGCGCCGCCCGCATGGCATTGCTGGGCTCGGTCCTGTCCGGCCTGGCCGCCTGCGCCAGCGCGCAATCCGAAGCGCCGCGGCCCACGGTTAAACAGGTCGAGGACACGCAGGCGGCATCCGCACCCGTGACTCCCCCCGCACCGGCGCCGGCCGCGCGCCCCGCGTCCACCGTGTCGGAACTGCAGAACCTGATCCAGAGCCGCCAGGTGTCGGAGCTGCGCACCGCCTACAACGGCACCTACGGCGCCAGCCTGCTGTTCAAGCCGGACGACCTGACCTATTACGTCGCGCTGTTCCAGCAGAAGGACTTCTGGCGCGTGGTGAAGACCAAGTCCGACCAGCAGGCCGAGTCGACCTACCGCGCCTTCGTCAGCCAGTCCGCCGATTTGGCCGAAGTCGACATCAAGCGCATCAAGATGCAGGCCGAATACGCCCACGCCGAGAAGCTGCTGGCCAGCCGCAGCGCCGAACTGAGCACGCTGCAGGCCGACCGCGCCGTGCGCATGCAGCAGGAAGAGCAGGTGGCCGCGCGCCAGGAGCAATCGCGCCAGGAAACCACGGCCCTGGCCGACCAGCAGAAGGACGTGCGCCAGCAACTGCGTGACCTGCAGCGCCAGATCGACGCTTTGCAGGCCCAGCAGGCGCAGGTGGGGAATCAGGCGGGCCAGAAACGCGGCAAGTAAGCTGCCGGAAACCGGGAAACCAAGAAACCGGGAAGCCGGAAACCAGGAAAACTGGGAAACCCCGAAAGCGGGCCTGCGGGCCCGCTTTGTTCTGGGCGGCGGGAATAGGGGATGCGCCCGCGGGGTCAACCGGGCCGCCGCGCGCGGTTTCTTGTATTCTGGGACTTGCACCCCATATAGATGCCATGGCACTTAAAGTTTTCGACCTCCAGTGCGAGCACAGCCACATTTTCGAAGGCTGGTTCGGTTCGCACGAAGACTATGACGCGCAACAGGCGCGTGGCCTCGTCACGTGCCCGGTTTGCGGCTCGGCCAGCATCACCAAGCGGCTGTCCGCGCCCCGCCTGAACGTCGCCCACCTGCACGCGCCGGCCGCCCAGCCGGCGCTGCCCGCCAATGCCTCCGACGCGGACAAGATGGCGGTATTGCAGGCCGCCGTCATGCAACAGGTGCGCGCGCTGTTGCGCAATACCGAGAACGTGGGACCGCGCTTCGCCGAAGAGGCGCGCCGCATCCACGAAGGCGACGCCGACGACCGCCCCATCCGCGGCACCGCGACTCCCGAAGAGCGCGAAGCGCTGGCCGACGACGGTATCGACGTCATGGCGGTGCCGGATTTCCTGGACGACGAGCGTCTGCAATAAGCGGCTACGCCGCTGGCAAGGTCAATAAAAAAAGCCAGGCCCGAAGGCCTGGCTTTTTTGCACCTGCTTGCCGGATCAGTTGTTGACGCGGCTGCGGTATTCGTTCGTGCGAGTGTCGATTTCGATCTTGTCGCCGATGGCGCAGAACAGCGGCACGTTCAGTTCGTAGCCGGTGTTGATCTTGGCGGGCTTGGTCACCTTGCCCGAGGTATCGCCACGCACGGCGGGTTCGGTGTAGGTGATTTCGCGCACGAGGGTCGTGGGCAGTTCAACCGAGATGGCGCGGCCGTCGTAGAAGACCACTTCCACGGGCATCGCTTCTTCCAGGTAGTTCAGGGCGTCGCCCATGCTTTCGGCTTCGATTTCGTACTGGTTGTACTCTTCGTCCATGAAGACGTACATCGGGTCGCCGAAGTAGGAGTAGGTGCACTCCTTGCGGTCGAGCTGGACGACTTCGAACTTTTCGTCGGCCTTGTAGACCGATTCGCTGGCCGAGGCGGTCAACAGGTTCTTGAACTTCAGCTTCACAACAGCGGCGTTACGGCCAGACTTGTTGTATTCGGCCTTCTGGACCACGAGGGGATCCTTGCCGACCATGACCACGTTGCCGACTCGCAATTCCTGAGCGGTTTTCATCGATAAAACTCCGGGGGTGATGGGTGCACTCGCCGTGCTTGCAAAAAGCCGCCGCTGCGAAAAACTCGGGCTCATAGGTCCGGGTCATAGGATTCGAGCCATGAGACTCGGACCATAGGACCGCTGACAGCGGCTTCGTGCACACCCCGGGAGGCGTCATAGTTGAGGCCCGACAAAATCCAGGGCGCTCGGAAAACTCTCTATTCTAACGTTTCTTGGCCAACTCTGCGCAGAAATCGGCTAGATTTTCAGCCAGGTCGGGCAGGGCGGCCTGGCTTGCGTCCCACTGCCAGGCGGCGCTTGCCCAGGATTCCCAGGCTTCCGGCGCCAGGGCGGCCGACAGCGCCCGGGCGGTGGCGCCGGTTTGCGGCTCGTTCCAGGCGCGGATCAGCGAGTGGGCCGTTTCCGGGGCCGGATAGCGGGCCAGCCAGGCCTCCAGTTTTTCCAGGTGGACGTTTTCTTCCTGGGGATAGATCTGCCAGATCAGCGGGCGCGCGGCCCAGGCGGCGCGGACGAAGGAATCCTCGCCGCGCACGAAATTCAGGTCGCAGCACCACAGTAGCCGGTCGAAATCCGGCTGTGCGACGAAGGGCAGGCGCGCCACCAGAGGGGCGCCCGGCGCCGAGCAGGCGGCTTCCAGGCCGGGGGCCACGCCTTCGGGCGCCAGCAGCACGCTGGGGCGCGGGTCGGCCGCCAGCGCTTCGGCCAGCGCCGTCACGGGCGCGCTGGGATAGCAAAACAGGGACACGGTGCGGGCGCCGTCGCGGCGGCGCAACAGCAAGTCCTGCGCCACGCCCAGGGACTTCAGGAGGGTTTCCTGGTCTTGCGTCGAGGCTTGCAGGGCGTCGCGTTCTGCCGACAGGCCGGGCTCGCGCAGCAGGCCGCCGGTGGCGGCGGTGAATCCGGGAAAGTAGAAATGCTTGACCAGCCCGTCCGGCCGCTGCGATGGCAGGCCGTGGCAGCTTTCCACCCAGGGCTCGGCGCTCAGGTATTCCAGATTGATCCAGACCGGGTGCGTGCGCCGCATGCTGTCCAGGAACTCCGCGGGCGGATCGCAGGCGAAGGCTTCAATCACCACGTCGCGCGCGGCGAGCGTGGCATCGGGCGAGTCGGACCAGTGGACGATGTCGATGCCACTCAGCTGCTGGCGCGGCAGGCCCGGGACGATGCCGGGCTGGATGCGGGCGAAGCTGGCCAGGTCATCGACCCACAGGCGCACATCCCAGCCGCGGCCGTGCGCCAGGCGGCGCGCCAGCCGCCAGCAGACGCCGATGTCGCCGTAGTTGTCGACGACCCGGCAGAAGATGTCCGCTTGCATGGCGTTCAGTGGAACTTGGCTGGCGCGGCTTCCGCGTCCTCGGGCAGTTCGGCGTGCACCAGTTCGCCCAGCGGGTTCGGGAAGTAGGGCGCGCCGCAATCCTCGCAATACTCGGGTGGCAGCACGCCGGGGATGCGGCGCACTTCGGTCACGCCGTATTCCTTGAGCAGGGCGGCGATTTCGTCGACCACGTCGGGCTGGCCTTCGTCGGACGGCTGGTCTTCCTCGCGCCCGTACAGTGGCCAGACGCAGCCGTAGTAGACGTCGTTGCTGCTGCGCGCCGTGAAGCCGATGCGGTATTCGTCGACGCGGCTTTCGCCGCAGCCGGCCACCACCGCGCGCAACTGGGACGCTTCCAGGCTGACCGCGCCTTCCAGCCAGCTGACCGCCGCGCGCAGCGACAGCGGGCGCACCCGGCGGTCGGCTTCGCGGTTGCTGACGTAATAGGCGTCAGGTAGCAGGGCTTCGAAGCCGCAGCCGGGCAGCAGATTGGCCAGCGTGGGTTGCGCCTGCGCCGCCCATTGCTCCTGGCAGGCGTCGCGGCTGGCCTCGGCCTCGCCCAGCTGTTCCTGCCAGCGGAAGATCGGCTCGCCTTCCGGCACGGCGACGGCCGCCACGATGTAGCGCGTGTCGGCCAGCATGTTGGCCGTCTCGGTTTCCGTGTTGAGGGCGGGCTTGGCGGTTTCAGCGCCCAGCGCCTGGGTGCCCAGGCGTTGCAGCCATTGCCAGGTTTCGGAGAAGGTGCGCGGCATCTGGTCGACGCTGACCAGCACCGGCATCAGCGAGCTGCGGGCCTTGCTGGACAGGACGTGTCCGTGCAACTGCGCCATCAGCGCCTGCTGCGCGCCGGCGGCAATCGGGCCGGTCGGGATGGCATAGCGGGTCCAGGCGACGATGGGCGCCACGATCAGCAAAACGTCGTAGCGGACGCCATTTTTCTCGATCTTCATCGATTCGGACAGGGTTTCGGCCTGTTCGATCAAGATCTCGTAGGCGCCCACGTCGCTTTGCGCAAGGTGATCCAGCGCGGCTTCCAGAGGGGCGTCCTGCCCCGCCTTCAGCAGCTTCGGAATCGCCTCGCCAAGCTGGTTCTCCCAGAACACGTCTTCGAGGCGGCTGCCCGAGCGGTTGAGCGCCTGGGCAAGCGCCACCAGGCGGGTGGCGTCACGGGTGAGGCGGGGAGCGGATTGGCTGCGGGATCGGGCCATAACTTCGAGGAGCGTCCAGTGAGTGTGCAACTGTGTAGTTTAACGCCCGCGGCGCCCGTCGGTTCTGTCGTCCCGCCAGGACCCGCGATGGCGGAGCGCAATCCTGATTGGTGCTGAAACAGCAACAGATAATGCCCCTATAGGTGGTTTATTGCTGATCGGAAACGGGGGAGAATGCTTGCATCAGATCATTCTCAGGAGGCACCGCCATGCGCTGGCCTACGCTTTTCGTTTCCCATGGATCTCCCATGCTCGCCGTCGAGCCCGGCCAGACCGGCCCGGCGCTGGCCGCCTGGAGCGCCGCGCAAGGCCGCAAGCCCAAGGGCATCCTGGTCGTCTCGCCGCACTGGATGGGCGAGGGCCTGGCGTTGTCCACCCGCGACCGGCAGGTGGCCTGGCACGATTTCGGCGGTTTTCCGCCGGAACTGTATGAGCTGCAATATGCCGCGCCCGGTTCGCCGGCGCTGGCGGAACGGGTGCAGGCCCTGCTGGCGGAATCCGGCATCGCCGCCGACCTGGACCCGCGCCGTCCGCTGGACCATGGCGCCTGGGTGCCGTTGCGCTATCTCTATCCCGAGGCCGACGTGCCGGTGGTGCAGCTGTCCCTGGACATGGGACGCGATGCCGCGGCCCAGTTGCAGCTGGGCCGCGCGCTGGCCCGCCTGCGCGACGAGGACATCCTGGTGATCGGCTCGGGTTCGCTGACCCACAACCTGCGCCATGTGCGCATGCCGCAGGACGCGCCGGCGCTGCCTTACGTGCCCGCCTTCCAGCAGTGGTACGCCGACAAGCTGGCCCGCCGCGACCTGCCGGCGCTGGTGGACTGGCAGGCGCAGGCGCCGGGCGCGGCGCAGGCCCATCCGCACGATGACCACCTGATGCCGCTGTACGTGGCGCTGGGGGCGGGTGGAGAAGGCTTTCGCAGGTTGACGGGCGAGATCTCGTACGGCGCGCTGGCGATGGACGCCTACGAGTTCGCGGACTGATCCGGACGCGGCCACCCTGTGAGCCGCCTGCGCGGCCGCAATGAAAATGGCCCGGGAACCTCGCGGTTCCCGGGCCATTGCGTTTGCGTCCGCGCGGTCAGGCGGCCAGCAGCTGGCGCAGCACGAAGGGCAGGATGCCGCCGTGCTGGTAGTAGTCCACCTCGATCGGGGTGTCGATGCGCAGCAGCACCGTCACGTCCTGCTTCGAACCGTCCTTGCGGGTGATCGTCAGCGTCACGTCCTGCATCGGCTTGATGCCGTTTTCCAGGCCCGAGATGTCGTAGGTTTCCTCGCCGGTGATGCCCAGCGACTGCACGCTGTCCGAGCCCTTGAACTGCAGGGGCAGCACGCCCATGCCGACCAGGTTGCTGCGGTGGATGCGTTCGAAGCTGCGGGTGATCACGGCCTTCACGCCCAGCAGCTGGGTGCCCTTGGCGGCCCAGTCGCGCGACGAGCCGGTGCCGTACTCTTCGCCGCCGAACACCACGGTGGGCGTGCCGGCGCCGACGTACTTCATGGCCGCGTCATAGATGGACATCTGTTCGCCTGTGGGCTGGAACAGCGTGTCGCCGCCTTCGAAGCGGCTGCCGTCCGGCAGGGCCGGGATCATGAGGTTCTTGATGCGCACGTTGGCGAAGGTGCCGCGCATCATGATCTCGTGGTTGCCGCGGCGCGAGCCGTAGCTGTTGAAGTCGGCCTTCATCACGCCGTTTTCCTTCAGCCACTTGCCCGCGGGCGAGGTTTCCTTGATGGAGCCGGCCGGCGAGATGTGGTCGGTCGTGACCGAGTCGCCGAACACGCCCAGCGCGCGAGCGCCCTTGACCGTCGGCATCGCGCCCGGCGTCATGCCGAAGCCGTCGAAGAAGGGCGGCTCGGCGATGTAGGTGGAGTCAGGCCAGTTGTAGGTGTCGCCGGTGACGCCTTTGATGTTTTCCCAGAGTTGGCCGGGGTTGCTCTTGACCTGGCCGTAGTTGGCTTCGAAAGCCTTGGGATCCAGCGCGTACTTCAGCAGCGACTCGATTTCCTCGGTGGTCGGCCAGATGTCGCCCAGCCACACGTCGCCGTTCTTGCCGCGGCCCACGGGCTCGGTCATCAGGTCGCGCGTGACCGTGCCGGCCAGGGCGTAGGCCACGACCAGCGGGGGCGAGGCCAGGAAGTTGGCCTTGATGTTCGGGTGGATGCGGGCCTCGAAGTTACGGTTGCCCGAGAGCACGGCCGAGCAGATCAGGTCGTTGCCGGTGATGGCTTCGTTCAGGTCCGGGGTCAGGTCGCCGGCGTTGCCGATGCAGGTCGTGCAGCCGTAGGCGGCCACGTCGAAGCCGAGCTTTTCCAGGTAGGGCAGGAGGCCCGTCTTGGTCAGGTACTCGGTGACCACGCGGGATCCCGGGGCCAGCGAAGTCTTGATGTGCTTGGGCACCGTCATGCCGGCTTCCACCGCCTTCTTGGCCAGCAGGCCGGCCGCCAGCAGCACGCTGGGGTTGGAGGTGTTGGTGCAGGACGTGATGGCCGCGATCAGGACGTCGCCGTTCTTGACCTGCGTGCCGGCGCTGGTGGTGTAGGTCTTTTCCAGTTTGTCGGCGGGCTGGTTGAAGCCGTTTTCGGCCACCGGCTTGGAGAACAGGTCGATGAAGGTGTTCTTGACGTTGCCGATCTCGATGCGGTCCTGCGGGCGCTTGGGGCCCGCCAGCGACGGCGCGACGGTGGACAGGTCCAGCGTCAGCAGCTTGGTGAAATTGATGTCCTTGGCCTTGGGCACGCCGAACATCTTCTGGGCCTTGAAGTAGGCCTCGAAAGCGGCGATTTCGTCCTCGGTGCGGCCAGTGCCGCGGAAGTAGTCGATGGTGCGTTCGTCGACTGGGAAGAAGCCCATGGTGGCGCCGTATTCCGGCGCCATGTTGCCGATGGTGGCGCGTTCGGCCACCGACAGGCTGGCCGTGCCTTCGCCGCAGAATTCGACGAACTTGCCCACCACCTTCTCGCGGCGCAGCATTTCGGTGATGGTCAGCACCAGGTCGGTGGCGGTGACGCCGCCGCGCAGCTTGCCCTTGAGCTCCACGCCGACCACGTCCGGGGTCAGGAAATACACGGGCTGGCCCAGCATGCCGGCCTCGGCCTCGATGCCGCCCACGCCCCAGCCCACCACGCCGATGCCGTTGATCATGGTGGTGTGGCTATCGGTGCCCACCAGGGAGTCGGGGTAGTAGACGTTGTTCTTCTTGTCCAGGTGCACGCCGCGCGCCAGGTACTCCAGGTTGACCTGGTGGACGATGCCGAAGCCCGGAGGCACGACGCCGAAGGTGTCGAACGCCTGCATGCCCCACTTCATGAACTGGTAGCGCTCCTGGTTGCGCTTGAACTCCAGCTTCATATTCAGGTCCAGCGCATTCTTGGTGCCGAAGTAGTCGATCATGACCGAGTGGTCCACCACCAGGTCCACC
Organism: Achromobacter anxifer; assembly: GCF_903652925.1. Classification (GTDB taxonomy): domain Bacteria; phylum Pseudomonadota; class Gammaproteobacteria; order Burkholderiales; family Burkholderiaceae_B; genus Achromobacter; species Achromobacter anxifer. The sequence continues at coordinate 77,855 of NZ_CAHLAR010000002.1, forward strand.
GGCACCAGCGGCTCGATGCTCTTGGGGCTCTTGCCCATCTTGTCGGCCACCGAGCGCATGGCGGCGATGTCGGCCAGCAGCGGTACGCCGGTGAAGTCCTGCAGCACCACGCGGGCCACCACGAACGGAATTTCGTCTTCGCGGCGGGCGTTGGCCTGCCAGTTGGCCAACTGCTTGACGTGCTCTTCGGTCACCTTCTTGCCGTCGCAGTTGCGCAGCACGGATTCCAGCACGATGCGGATCGAAACCGGGAGCCGCTGCACGTCGATGCCGAGGGACTTGCCCAGCGCCGGCAGCGAATAGTACTGACAGGATTTATTGCCGATCTTGAAATTCTTGAGGGTGTCTAGGGTGTTGTGCGGCATGATGGACTCCGTGGATTTGCCCGGCTGAAGCCGGCATTTTCTGGCGTTTTTGCGCATTTGTCATTCTATGTGAGACTAGCGCCTGCGCGACCGTATGTCTTATATCTTATATAAGACTTGGCCGGGCCGTCAAAGTTCCCGTCCTGCGGTTGTTCATGGGCGGGCGGCCGTCGGCCTCAGCCGATACTCTGGCCGAGGCGCGCGCGACTCGCAAGCGTCTTTTATCAAGAAAGTCCTACGCGAATGTTGCGGTCGCCCGCAAGCCCTACGCGAGAACGTCTCGCAGCAGCGTGGCCAACTCTGAGCGCAGGAAATCGACCACCGCGCGCTGGGCGGTCGAGGGATAGGGGTTGGGCGTGGTGAGTATGAAGAGTTTCTCGCCCGGGCCCATGGCCTGGTAGGCGGGCAGCACGGGTGTCAGCCGTCCCGCTTCGAGGTCCTGCTGCACCACGTAGGCCGGCAACAGCGCCACGCCCGCGCCGGCGCGCGCCGCCTGCGCCAGGAACGGGAAGTACTCGGATTGCAGCCGCGGCGCGAGCTTGGCTTCGTGCACCTGGTCCTTGCGGCGCAGGCGCAGCGTGACCTGGGGCCTGGGATCGGGCGGGCCGAGGAAATGCAGCCGGGCCAGGTCGCGCGGGTGGGCAGGGGCGCCGAACTGCTCCAGGTAGGACGGCGCCGCGCACAGCACCCATTTCACGTCGCCCAACGTGCGCGCCACGTAATCCTGCGGCGGGGACGTCATGACCCGCAGCGCCACGTCGATTTCCGACGAAATCAGGTCGCTCACGCGGTTCGAGAACAGCACGCGCAGGGTCAGCGAAGGATGGCGCAGGGCAAAGCTCACCAGCAGCGGGCGCAACTGGTCCAGCTCCCCCAGCCCGGTTGGGATGCTGAGACGGACGTGTCCCGCGGGTTCCGAGCCAAGCTTCTGCAGGGCATGGCGGGCGGACTCGACCTCGCGGGCCATGCGCGCGCCGTGTTCGTACAGCACCGAGCCCTGCTGCGTCAGTTCCAGCCGCCGCGTGCTGCGCCGGATCAGCTGGGCGCCGAAGGCGCGTTCCAGCTTCTGCAGGTTGCGGCTCACGTGCGAACGCGTCACGCCGTGGCGCACCGCCGCCTCGCTCAGCGTGCCGGCGTCGACGATGGTGACGAAGAGCTGTATCAGATTGAGGTCCAGCGCGGGCAGGGCGGGCATGCGCGGTCTTATTGTTGACTGTGAGGAAACATAGTTTACGCAACCGGCGGGATTGTCGCGGGCCAGCTGCGGTTGATATTCTGCTTTCCACTGAAAGGAGACCAGGCCATGAACCAAAACCAGCCCGGCGGGAGCGCCCCGCAAACCATGTTCCGCAGCGATCTGTTCCGCGGTCAGCGCATCCTCGTCACCGGCGGCGGAACCGGCCTGGGTCTTGCGATGGCCGAGCGCCTGGCCTCGCTGGGCGCGTCGCTGCACCTGTGGGGACGCCGCGCGGCCGTGCTGGAAGAGGCCGCCGCGGGCCTGCGGCAACGCCATGGCGCCGAGGTCCACGTGCAGGCGGTCGACATCCGCGACGCCGAGGCCGTGGACGCCGCGGTCGAGGCCATCTGGACGCAGCATGGCGCGCTGAACGCCCTGGTCAACAATGCCGCGGGCAATTTCATCAGCCCCACCGAAAAGCTGTCGCCGCGTGGCTTCAATGCCATCGCCGACACAGTGTTCCGCGGCACTTTCTACACGACCCAGGCGGTGGGCAAGCGCTGGATCGCGCAAGGCACGGGCGGCGCGGTGCTGTCCATCGTGGTGACCTGGGTCTGGACCGGTTCGCCCTTCGTGGTGCCCTCGGCCATGTCCAAGGCCGGCATAGACGCCATGACCAAGTCGCTGGCCATCGAATGGGGCCGCCATGGCATCCGGTTGAACGCCATCGCGCCGGGCGTGATTCCGACCGAAGGGGCCAGCGCGCGGCTGCGTCCCAAGGACAGCGGCGCCGACGCCCAGGCGCAGCAGAACCCCATGCGACGGCTGGGCACCGGGCACGACATCGGCGAACTGGCGGCTTTTCTGCTGAGTCCAGGCTACGACTGGATCAACGGCCAGACCATCGCCCTGGACGGCGGCGACTATCTGGCCAACGGCGCCTATTTCAAGCAGTACGCTGAATGGAGCGACGCGGACTGGGCTGCGGCGCGCCAGGCCATCGAGGCGCGCACCGCGCAGGACAAGGCGCAGCGCAGCACGGGGGGCGCATGACGGACAGCACCATCCACGCCGGCGGCGAGCGCCTCTCGGGCGCGGCGCTGGCGGCGCGCGGCGAGCAGGTTGCCGCCGGCCTGGCTGCGCTGGGCGTGAGGGAAGGCGACGTGATCGCCGTGCTGCTGCGCAATGGCCTGCCCTATCTGGAGATCATTCAGGCCTGCAAGCGGCTGGGCTGCTACTACTGCCCCATCAACTGGCATTTCACGGCGGCGGAAGTCGCCTTCCTGGTGGCAGACAGCGGGGCCCGGTTGCTGATCGCCAACGCCGACCTGTGGCCGCCGCTGCGCGATGCGCTGCCCGCGGAACTGCCCGTGCTGCTGGCCGGGCCCGGCGCCGCGCAGTCCGGAAAAGCGGACTACGACGCCTGGCGCGACAGCCAGCAACCGTATGACGGCCCGCGCGTGGCGCCGCGCGGCCACATGGCCTATACGTCCGGCACCACGGGCCGGCCCAAGGGCGTGGTGCGCGCGCCGTTCCCGCTGGAACACCTGGCGCGGCATCTGGAACAGGTCGAGGCCGTGGTGGAGGCGGCCTACGGCCTGCGTCCGGGAAGCCACGCACTCTTGCCCGCGCCGATCTACCACAGCGCGCCCAGCGTGTTCGCGCAGGTGGCCCTGCGGGTCTGCGAGACCTTCGTCGTGACCGACCGGTTCGATCCCGCCGAGGTCCTGCGCCTGATCGAAGCGCATCGCATCGACACGGTCTACCTCGTGCCCATCATGTATGTGCGCCTGCTGAAGCTGGACGCCGCCGCGCGCGCCGCGCATGACCTGTCGTCGCTGCGCTTCGTGGCCTCGACCGGGGCGCCCTGCGCGCCGGAGATCAAGCGCGCCATGATCGACTGGCTGGGCCCCATCATCCACGAAACCTATGCCTCCAGCGAGGCGGGCATGGTCACCGTCATCGACTCGGACGAGGCGCTGGCTCGTCCCGGCAGCGCGGGCCGGCCCATCGGCGACGCCCAGGTCAGGATCTATGCCGAGGATGGATCGCCCTGCGCGCCGGGCCAGGTCGGGCGCATCTACGTGCGCCAGCCGGCCTACGCGGACTTCACCTACCGCAACAATCCGCAGGCCCGGGCAGAGGTGGAGAAGGACGGACTCATCGGCCTGGGCGACCTGGGCTATCTGGACGCGGACGGCTATCTCTACGTGTGCGACCGCGAGTCGGACCTGGTGATCTCGGGCGGCGTGAACATCTATCCGGCCGAGATCGAGCACCAGCTCATGCAGTACCCCGGCGTGGCCGATTGCGCGGTCTTCGGCGTGCCCGACGATGAATACGGAGAGCGGCTGATGGCGCTGGTGCAGCCCGCCGCAGGCGCGGCGCCCGAGCCTGCCGCGATGGCGCAATGGCTGGCGCAGCGCATCGCGCGCTACAAGGTGCCGCGCGACTTGGCGCTGCGCGCGGAATTGCCGCGCGACGACAACGGCAAGATCGCCAAGCGCAGGTTGCGCGCGGAATTCTGGACGGGCCGGCAGCGCAAGGTATAGCAGGGCGGCGGGGCGCCGCGACCACAGGACCCGCAGAAGAACCTACAAGACCCGCGGGGCCCACAAGACCAGCAGGACCCAAAAAGATCCACAAAACCCACAAGGGAGACAAGCATGGCATTCAGACTGAACCTCAGGCTGCGTCGCATCGCGAGCGCGGCGATCCTCGCGCTCGCGATGCCTGCCGCCGCGCTGGCGGCCTTTCCGGAAAAGCCGGTCAAGCTGGTCGTGCCGTACACGCCGGGCGGCTCCGCCGACCAGCTGGCGCGGGTGCTGGCCGAAGGCCTGTCGCGCGAATTGGGCCAGACCGTGGTGGTCGAGAACAAGCCCGGCGCCAACACCATGGTCGCGGCGACGCAAGTGGCCAGGTCGGCGCCGGACGGCTACACGGTTTTTCTCGCCAGCAACGCCAGCATGGTGCTCAATCCCATGCTCTACCAGCGCATCTCCTACGATGCCGCGCGCGACTTCCACGTGCTGAGCATCGCAGCCGAATTGCCGCTGGTGGTGGTGGCGAACAACGAGGTGCCGGCCGCCACGCTGTCCGACTTCGTCGCCTATGCCAAGGCGCGGCCGGGCAAGCTGAACTACGCGTCGGTGGGCATAGGCAATCCCTTGCAACTGGCGACCGAGCTGCTGAAGTCGCGCACCGGCATGGACGTGGCGCACATCCCCTACAACGGCAGCGCACCCGCGCTGACTTCGCTGATGAGCAACGATACGCAGCTGATGGTGGACGTGGTCAGCACCTCGCTGCCGCTGGTGCGGGAACGCAAGATCAAGGCCCTGGCCGTGACGACCAGCGAGCGCCTGGCGGTGCTGCCCGACGTGCCGACCGTGGCGGAAAGCGGATTCCCGGGATTCCGCGCCGCGACCTGGTTCGGCCTGGCCGTGCCGCGCGCCACGCCGCCAGCCGAGACGCAGCGCCTGCAGGCCGCCGTCGACAAGGTGCTGAAGGATCCGGCGTTCCGCGGCCGCTTCGAGCCGCTGGGCCTGGTGATCCAGGCGCCGCGCAGCCAGGCGGACATCGACGCCTATGTGCAGGAAGACCGCCAGCGCTGGGGCGCGGTGATCGAGGCCAACCACATCAAGCTGGACTGAGGCGGGCAGGGCGCCGCCAGCTTACGCGGGCGGGCGTTAGCCCGCCTTCTTGCGGCCGCCGCGGCGCGCATTGCGCGTGGCGTTGCGCCGCGACATCTCGGAATCCAGGATCAGGCGGCCTTCCAGCTTGCCGTGCATGCGCTTGACCGAGCGCATCGCGTCCTGCATGTGCTCGCTCATCAGCGCGCGCACCTTCTCGACGTCGCGCTCGCGTGCCGCCGCCAGGATCTTGCGGTGGAAGCCGGCATTCGCGCTGCCGAAGCGCTGCTGCTCGGACAGCGGCATCTCGTTGTCGAATACGGTCAGCTGCCGGATCATTTCATTGGTCATTTCGCAGCTGAACCGCAGGAACGGATTGGGGCAGGCGGCCGCGAAGATATCGTGGAAATTGATTTCCTCCTGGCGCTGGGCCAGCGGGTCGTCAACGTGCTCGGCGGAAGGGTCGCAGCAGGCAATGTTCTCCTCTAGCGCGGCGAAATGCGCCTCCGTCAGGAACGGCACCGCGCTGGCCGCGAGCTCGGGTTCCAGCAGCTTGCGCACCTGGTAGATGTCCTCGATCCGCACTTCCTTGAAGAACAGGTAGTTCTGCATCAGCTGGAAGGTGCGGTCCAGCGGCACCTCGACCACGGTGCCGCCGCCGCCCGGCCCGGTGCTGACCTTCACCAGCCCCTGCACCTCCAGCGACTTGAGCGCTTCGCGCATGGTGCTCTTGCTGACCGAGAACATGCTTTGCAGCTCGCTCTCGCGCGGCAGTTTGTCGCCGGGCAACAGGTTCTTGGCCGTGATCAGCCGCTTGATCTCCTCGGCGACCAGATCGCTGCGCTTGGGCGGACTGGATGCGCCCGCGGCTTGTAGGTCTTGACTGTTGAACGCCATTGCGTTCCTCCGTAGCTGCATGTTGTGCGCGCGGCAGGGCCTGGGGGCGGTTCCGCGCGGACCCCGGGTTATACCTGATGCGCCCGCTATTGACAGAGCCGGCTCGCCAAACTGATCATGATAATAATCCTATTTATCATGATAAATAGGATGGAAGTAGCGGTATAGGCATGAAGCGCCGGGAGTTGCGCGTTCGCCCTAGTGCGGCGGCAGACCCGGCACGGGAGCTTGGAGCAGACAGAGTCGGAATGGGGACGCGCATGTTGCGCGCTCGACATCGTCAATATGCCGCGGCAACGCCAGCGGCAGCCAGGGAGAACCATCTTGAATCGCCGCAACCTGCTGAAATTAGCCGCGCTTGGCGCCGTGCCCGGATCACTATGGACCGCCCGGTCCGCGCTGGCGCAAGCCGATGCGATCCAGTTCGGCTGTCCGGTGCCGATGTCGGGCGCCTTTGCCGCCAACGGCAAATACGCCGACCTGGGCATGAAACTGGCGCTGGAGCAATACGGCCGCGCGCTGGACCGGCCGCTGGCCTATACCGTGCTGGACACCGAGGGCAAGCCGGCCACGGCGGTGCGCAAGGTCCAGGAAGTCTCGCAACAGAAGGGAGTCAAGTTCTTCGCCGGCGGCATCCTGTCCTCGGAAGCGCTGGCCATGGGCAAGGAAGTGGAGCGCGCCGGCGGCGTCTTCATCACCACCGCGGGCGCGGATGAAATCACCGGCAAGGACTGCAACCGGGCGACGTTCCGCTGGTCCGTGCCCACCTTCGGCGCCATCGAACAGACCGTGCGCCCCTTGCTCGAAAAACTGCCCAACGCCAAGCGCTGGTACACCATCACGCCGCAATACGTGTTCGGCGACGGCCTGCTCAACGCGGCCAAGGCGATCTTCAAGGAAAAGGGCATCGAGCATGTGGGCAACAGCTACCACTCGCTGACCGAGAAGGAGTTCAGCGGCTATCTCACCAACGCCATGGCCGCCAAGCCGGACGTGCTGCTGATCCTGAACTTCGGCTCGCAGTCCTCGGACACGTTGCGCCAGGCCGTCAGCTTCGGCATGAAGCAGAACTGCACCATCCTGGTGGCCTGGGCCTCCGGCCTGGAACAGTTCGAAAGCCTGGGCGCCGACCTGTGCGAGGGCGTGTATTTCGGCGCGCAGTATTGGCACGGCATCGACTCGCCGCTCAACAAGCAGCTGGTGCAGCTGTCGCGCGACAAGACCCGCGCCAATCCGAACTACAGCCTGGCGGGCTCCTACATCTGCACCCGCATCATGCTGGACGCCATCGTCAAGGCCGGCAGCGCCGATCCGGCCAAGGTCATCGCCGTGATGGAAGGCATGGCGTACGAGGGCCTGACCGGCAAGGAGGAAATCCGCAAGGAGGACCACCAGGTCCTGAAGGACTACTACCTGCTCAAGGGCCGTGCCAAGAAGGAAATGAAGGACAAGGACGACTACGCCGAGATCGTGCATAGCGGCCGCTCCTTCCTGCCGCCCGCGGAAACCGGCTGCAAGCTGTAGCGCGTCCCTGTAGCGGACTCCCGCGGCCGCTGCGCGGCGGCGGGAGGCGCGTTGCGGCCTTTCGTTTCCTCCACCGGGCATACCCATGAACGTCTATCTCCTCCAGATCATCAACGGGATCGGGGTAGGCATGCTGTACTTCCTTCTGGCAGTCGGCCTGTCCATCGTCTTCGGTCTGTTGCGCTTCGTGAACTTCGCCCACGGGGCGTTCTATCTGCTGGGCGCGTACTTCTGCTTCCAGGCCATCCAGTGGGGCCTGAACTTCTGGCTGGCGCTGGCCATCGTGCCGCTGCTGGTGGGCGCGTTCGCCTGGGTGGCCGAGAAGGTGCTGTTGCGCCACGTCTACGCGCAGGCGCATGAATTCCACATCCTCATCACGGTCGGCCTGGCGCTGGTGCTGCAGGAGCTGGTCATCGTGGTCTGGGGGCCGATCGGCGACAACGTGGCCGCGCCGTCCGCCCTGCAGGGCGTGGTCATGTGGGGCAGCTTCGTCTATCCCAAGTACCGCCTGTTCGTGATCGGCTTCACCGCCGTGTTTTCGCTGCTGCTCTGGTACGTGCTGGAAGGCACGCGGCTGGGCAGCGCGGTGCGCGCCGGCAGCGAATCGACCGAGATGGTGTCCATGCTGGGCATCAACGTATTCCGCATGTTCAGCCTGGTGTTCGCGCTGGGCGCGGCGACCGCCGCCCTGGCCGGCGTGCTGGCCGCGCCGATACGCGGCGTGGAGCCGTTCATGGGCATCGAGGCGCTGGGCATCGCCTTCGTCATCGTGGTGGTGGGCGGCATGGGCAGCTTCTTCGGCGCGCTGGTCGGCGGGTTGCTGATCGGCGTGGTGCAGAGCGTGATGAGCACGCTATGGCCCGAAGGCGCCCGGCTGATGATCTACGTGGCGATGGCGGCGGTGCTGCTGCTGCGTCCGCACGGCCTGATGGGGAGAGGATGATGACGCGCTTGAAATCTCATGCCCAGCTGCTGCTGGCGCTGGCCGCGGTCCTGTTGCTGCCGCTGTGCATGCAGTCGGGCTCGCTGGCCACGGAAGTGCTGATCTACGCGCTGGCGGTGCTGGGCTGCAACCTGCTGCTGGGCTTCACCGGACTGCTGTCCTTCGGCCAGGGCATCTTCTTCGGCCTGGGCAGCTACGCCATCGGCATCCTGCTCACGCGCACCGGCTTGCCGATGCCGCTGGCGCTGCTGGCGGCGATGGCCGTGGGCGCGCTGGGCGCGACGCTGGTGGGCTGGTTCGCGATCCGCCAGCGCGGCACCTATTTCGTGATGCTGACGCTGGCGTTTGCGCAGATGTTCTACTTCCTGGCCTACAGCCTGCCCGACCTGACCGGGGGCGACAACGGCCTGCTGGACGTGCCGCGTCCGCCGCTGTCGTTGGCGGGCATGCAGATCATGCCGCTGGCCACGCCCTGGCAGTTCTACGCGTTCGTGGCGGTGTGCTTCCTGGCGGTGTTCTGGCTACTGCTGCGCGTGACCAACTCGGTGTTCGGCCGCACCCTGCTGGCGATCCGCGACAACGAGGCGCGCGCCATGGCGGTGGGCTACAACGTGCGCCTGTTCAAACTGTCGGCCTTCGCCATTTCCGGCGCCGTCACCGCGCTGGCCGGCGCCTTCCTGGCCATGATGACCGGCATCGCGCCGTTGTCCAGCATCGAATACCACAGCAGCGAGATGATCCTGGTCATGACGGTCATAGGCGGCACCGGCAATCTGTTTGCCTCGGTGCTGGGCGCCGCGTTCTACGTGCTGTTCGCGGACTGGCTTTCCACGCTGTGGCCGCGCTGGCTGATGCTGCTGGGCTTCCTGCTGATCGCGGTCAGCCTGTTCATGCAGAAGGGGCTGTGGGGCTTGGGAGAACGCATCTGGCTGGCGTCGCGGCGCAAGTCCGCCGGCGCGGAAACGGCCGCCAAGGAGGGCAACGCATGAACCAGGCCAACACCACGCCGCTGCTGCAGGCCAGCGGCATCGTCAAGCGTTTCGGCAAGTTCGTGGCCTTGCATGGCGTCGACTTGCAAGTGCGGCCACGCACCGTGCATTCCGTCATCGGCCCCAACGGGGCCGGCAAGACTACGCTGTTTCACATCCTGACGGGCACGCTGCGCACCAGCGAAGGCAGCATCGTGTTCGACGGGCAGGACGTGACGCAGGAGGCCGATTACCAGCGTGTGCAGCGCGGCATCGCGCGCTCCTTCCAGGTCACCAGCCTGTTCGCCAACCTGCCGGTGCGCGAGAACCTGCGGCTGGCGGCCCAGGGCGCGCACCGGGCCGGCGCCTTTGACTGCTGGCATCCGCCCACCGGCCCGCGGGCGCAGCGCGAGGTCGTCGACGCGGCGCTGGAGCGCCTGGGCCTGTCGCGGCTGGCGCAGGTGACGGCCGGCGCGCTGTCGCATGGCCAGCAACGGCGCCTGGAAGTGGGCATGGCGCTGGCGGCCAGGCCGCGCGCCATCTTCCTGGACGAACCCACTTCCGGCATGGGCGTGGACGACCTGGAGGAAATGAAGCGCCTGATCCGCAGCCTGCGCGACGACCATACGGTGGTGCTGATCGAGCACAACATGAACATCGTGATGGACATCTCCGACACGATCACGGTGATGCAGCAGGGCCGCGTGCTGGTCGAAGGCGCGCCCGCCGCGATCCGCAGCGACGAGCGGGTGCGCGCGGCGTACCTGGGCAACATGATCACGGGAGGCCGGGCATGATCCTGCACGTCGACGCCGTACACAGCTACTACGGCAAGAGCCATATCCTGCAAGGCGTGTCGCTGGCGCTGCCGCAAGGCGAGGTGGTCACGCTGCTCGGGCGCAACGGCGCGGGCAAGTCGACCACGCTCAAGACCATCGCCGGGGTGATCGCGCCCAAGGGCGGGGCGGTGCGCTACGACGGGCGCGACATCGCCGGGCTGCCCGCGCACAAGATCGCGTCCATGGGGATCTGCCTGGTGCCCGAGCACCGCGGCATCTTCAAGCTGCTGACGGTCGAGGAAAACCTCAAGCTGGGCATGCGCCGCGATTCGCCCTGGCAGCTGGAAGACGTCTACCGCATCTTTCCCCGCCTGAAGGAGCGGCGCAAGAACGGCGGCGGCCAGCTGTCCGGCGGCGAACAGCAGATGCTGGCCATCGGCCGGGCGCTGATGAACCATCCGCGCGTGCTGATGCTGGACGAGCCGGTCGAAGGCCTGGCGCCGGTGATCGTCGAGGAGATCGTGGCACAGATCAAGTCCATCAAGCAGGCCGGCGTCACCATCCTGCTGGTGGAGCAGAACCTGGAGGTCTGCACCCAGCTGGCCGACCATCATTTCATCATCGAACAGGGATCCATCGTCTACGAGGGCAGCAATGCCGCCTTCATGGCGGACGAGGGCGTGAAGGATCGTTATCTGGGCGTGGGCGTCTAGGGCCTGTGCAAGGCTCGATCTAGTATCTACAGCCCCTAGGGCCGCGCCGGACCATTGAAGCAAGCATCGCAAGGAAACACCCATGGAAATGAACACATTGGAGGCCGTCAGCGGCATCCGCATCGACGGCGGCAGGCTCTGGAATTCGCTGATGGAGCTGGCGCGCATCGGCGCCACCGACAAGGGCGGGGTGTGCCGCCTGGCGCTGAGCGACCTGGACCGCCAGGGCCGCGACCTGGTCTGCGCCTGGGCCCGCGAACTGGGCTGCAGCGTGCGCGTGGACGCCATCGGCAATATCTTCATGCGCCGTCCCGGCCTGGACGACGCGTTGCCCGCCGTCATGACCGGCAGCCATATCGACACCCAGCCGACCGGCGGCAAGTTCGACGGCAACTACGGCGTGCTCGCCGGCCTGGAAGTCCTGCGCACGCTGCACCAGCGCGGCATCGCCACCGAGGCGCCGCTGGAAGTGGTGGTGTGGACCAACGAGGAAGGCTCGCGCTTCGTGCCCGTGATGATGGGCTCCGGCGTGTATGCCGGCGCCTTCACGCTGGAGCATGCGCTGGCGGCGCGGGACCGCGATGGCGTCAGCGTGGATGAGGCCTTGCGCACCATCGGCTATGCCGGCCCGGAGCCCGCCGCGCCGCGCCCGGCGGCGGCGTACTTCGAGGCGCACATCGAGCAGGGGCCGATCCTGGAGGACCGGGGCATCACCATCGGCGCGGTGCAGGGCGCCCTGGGCCAGCGCTGGTACGACATCACCGTCACCGGCCAGGAAGCGCATGCGGGGCCCACGCCCATGGAGCTGCGCCGCGACGCCTTGCTGGTTGCGTCCAAACTGGTGGTCGAGGTCAACCAGATCGCGCTGGAGCATGCGCCGCATGGGCGCGGCACGGTGGGCTGCATCGACAGCTTTCCGAATTCGCGCAACGTGATCCCGGGCCGGGTCGCGCTCACGGTGGATCTGCGCGCGGCAGACGACGCCACGCTGGACAGCATGGCCGCGGCGCTGGCGCGGGCTTGCGATGAACTGGCGGAACCGGGCCGCTTCCAGGTCGAGCGCAAGGAAGTGGTGTACTTCCCGCCGCAGCCCTTCGAGCCCCGGCTGGTGCAGGCGATCCGCGACGGCGCCCGCACGCTGGGCCTGGATTCGCTGGACGTGATCAGCGGCGCTGGCCACGACGCGGTCTACATGGCGCGGGTGGCGCCCACCGCCATGATCTTCGTGCCCTGCAAGGACGGCATCAGCCACAACGAAATCGAGGACGCGCAGCCCGAGCACCTGGAAGCGGGTTGCAATGTGCTGCTGCATGCCATGCTGCGCTGCTGCGGCCGCATCCAACTTGCGGAAGAGGGTGCGCAATGAAAGTCCTGATCGCGCGCCTGAATCACGAGACCAATACCTTTTCGCCGGTGCCCACTCCCTTGTCCGCCTTCGGCAACGGCGGGCCGGCCTACGATGGCGCGGCCTACGGGGAGAACAAGGGCAAGCGCACGGCGATGTCGGCGTTCATCGACCTGGCCGAGGCGCGCGGGGCTGAGCTGGTCACGCCGGTTTCGGCCACCGCCTATCCCAGCGGCCGCGTCGACGGCCAGGCCTATGCCGAGCTCTGCGACCGCATCGTCGCCGCCGCGCCAGGCTGCGACGCCATCCTGCTGGACCTGCACGGCGCCATGGCGGTGCAAACCACCGACGATGGCGAGGGCGATCTGCTGGAACGGGTGCGCGCCGCCGCGCCCGGCGCGCCAATCGCGGTGGCGCTGGACCTGCATGGCAATGTCACGCAGAAGATGATGGACAACGCCGACGTCGTCATCAGCTTCAAGACCTATCCGCACATCGACATGTATGAAACCGGGGAGCATGCGGGCAGGCTGCTGTTCGCCGGCATCGACGGCATGTGCAAGCCGGTCATGGCATGGCGCCGCCTGCCCCTGGTGTCGCATTCCCTGCGCAGCAATACCGCCGAAGGCGCCATGCGCGCGGCCGTCGAAGCCGCGCGGCGGGCCGAAGCGGCTGGCGCCCTGGGCGTATCGGTGCTGGCCGGTTTCGGCCTGGCGGACATTCCCCATCCCTGCGTCAGCGTGGTGGCGGTCGCCGACGGCGACCGCGCCGAGGCGGAGCGGGTGGCGGGCGATATCGCCGCGCTGATCTGGGAGCAGCGCGACGGCTTTTTCTACGACAGCGAGCCGCTGGCGGAGTCGCTGGTGCGCGCCAAGACCCTGGCCGAGGGCGCAAGCAAGCCGGTGCTGCTGCTGGATCATGGCGACAACTGCATGAGCGGCGGCACCTGCGACACCCTGGACGTGCTGATGGCCGCGCTGGACGCGGGCCTGGAGGGCATACAGGCAGGGCTGTACTGCGATCCGGAAGCAGTGGCTGAACTTACCCGCGCCGGCGTCGGCGCCACGGTGGAGTTGCCGGTCGGCAACAAGCGCGCCATCGACGAGATCGGCCGCGGCGCGCGGCCCGTCACGCTGCGCGGCACCGTAAGGGCGCTGAGCAACGGCGAATACGTGATCAGCGGCCCGACCTACACGGGGCAACTGGCCTGCATGGGCCGCAGCGCGGTGCTGGACCTGGGCGCCGCGCAGCTGGTGCTGACCGAACAGACCCACGAGCCCTGGGACCTGGGCGTGTTCCAGAGCCTGGGCCTGGATCCGTCCCGCGCGCGTTTCGTGCTGGTGAAGTCGCGCATGTACTGCCGGCCGGTGTTCGTGCCGATTTCCCAGGCACTGGTCGAATGCGACAGCCCTGGCGTCACCAGTTCCGACTGGTCTCTGTTCGAATTCCGCAGGCGCGCGCGGCCGCTGTATCCGTTGGAGCCCATGGCGGCGGCTGACTACGATCCCCGCGCAGGGGCGCGGTAGGCGCGGCGGGAAGAGGGGGGGGCACCGCAAGCGAAAGCTGTGGCGCCCAGGCAACGGATGTTCTCAAACAATAAGTAACATAAATGAGAATGATTCCGTTTGCCGTAGAATGGGGCGCTCAGTAAATCCAGCCCCCGTTGGCGCAGCCGGCCCGGCAAGGCTCCGGCCTTCCGGCACATTCCAGACGCATCCGGTTCCATCCGTGGTTCTCCAGTGCGCGCGTGACCCCATCGGGATTTTGATACCTGCCTGCGAACTTCCCGACATGAAAATCCGAACTCTTGCCTGCATGGCTGCCGCGCTGCCGTGCTATTTCCCCGTTGCCCAAGCCCAGACCGAGGCGCCCGCGGCCGGATCCGCGGGACCCGTCGTCTCCATGGAAGCCATCAAGGTCGAGGCCAGCGCCGATGCGTCGGCGGGCGGCCTGGCCGAGCCCTTCGCGGGCGGGCAGGTTGCGCGCGGCGGCCGTGTCGGCCTGTTCGGCACGCAGGACAATATGGACACCCCGTTCAGCATCACCAGCTACACCAACGAGCTGATCCAGGACCGGCAGGCGCGCAGCGTGGGCGACGTGTTGCAGAACGATCCCGGCGTGCGCGTGGCGCGCGGTTTCGGCAACTTCCAGGAGTCGTACTTCATCCGCGGCTTCATCCTCAGTTCGGACGACGTGGCCTACAACGGCCTCTACAGCCTGCTGCCGCGCCAGTACATCGCCACCGAACTGTTCGAGCGCGTGGAAGTCCTGCGCGGCGCCTCGACCTTCCTGACCGGCGCGGCGCCCAACGGCGGCGGCATCGGCGGCGTGATCAACCTGGTGCCCAAGCGCGCGCCGAACGATCCGCTGACCCGCATCACCACCGGCGTTTCCAGCGGCGGGCAGTTCCAGCTGTCCACCGACATCGCGCGCCGCTTCGGTCCCGACGACAGCACGGGCATACGGCTGAATGCCGCGCAGCATAGCGGCGATACGGGCATCGACGATGAGCATTCGCGCACCACGCTGGTGTCGCTGGGCTTGGACTGGCGCTCGGCGGATACCCGCCTGTCCGCGGACATAGGCTGGCAGGAAAACAAGCTCAAGCGCGCGCGCCCCAACGTGTCCCTGACGGGGCTGAAGGATCATGTGCCCGCCGCGCCCGACGCCAGTTCGAATTATGCGCAGCCCTGGTCCTACTCGAACGAGCGCGACGTGTTCGGCACCGTGCGCGCCGAACATGACTTCAGCGACAAGCTGACGGCCTGGGCGGCCTTCGGCATGCGCCGCAGCGACGAGGCGAACTCGCTGGGCAACGTCACGCTGACCAACGCCAGCACGGGCGCGGGCAACTTCTACCGTTTCGACAACACCCGCGAAGACAGCGTCAACACGGGCGAGCTGGGCTTGCGCGCCAAGGTCCGCACCGGCCCCGTGGGCCACGAACTCGTGGCATCCGCGGCCTTCTTCGACCTGAAGAAGCGCAACGCCTATGTGATGGACTACAGGAACACCTTCCCCACCAACATCTACGATCCGATTTCGTACGACAAGCCCGCCTTCAGCGCGAATGCGCTGCGCGGCAACGACCTGGACGATCCGGCCTTGCAGGGCCGCATCCGCACCAGCAGCTACGCCATCGGCGACACCATGTCGTTCCTGGACGACCGGGTGCTGCTGACCCTGGGCGTGCGCCATCAGCGCCTGTCCTCGCGCAGCTACGCCTACAACACGGGCAAGGAGAACGGCGCCTACGACCAGAGCCGGAATTCGCCGGCCGCGGGCCTGGTGGTCAAGGTGGCGCCCAGCGTCTCGCTGTACGCGAATTACATCGAAGCGCTGGTGGCGGGCGATACGGCGCCCCTGAACGCCAACGGCAAGCCCGTGCCCAATGGCGGGGAAAGCCTGTCGCCGTATGTCTCCAAGCAGAAGGAAATCGGCGCCAAGTACGAGGGTGACGGCCTGGGCGCGGGCCTGGCCCTGTTCTCCACCGACAAGCCGCGCGCCGCTTATTCGGCGGACAACACCTTTACCGCTTCCGGCAAGGACCGCCACCAGGGCGTGGAGCTCACGATGTACGGCGAGCCGGTAAAGAGCGTGCGCCTGCTGGGCGGCCTGACCTGGCTGGATGCCAAGCAGCGTTCGACCGGCGACGCCGCCATCAATGGCAACCGCGTGATCGGCGTGCCGCGCTTCCAGGCCAACATGGGCGTGGAATGGGACATCCCGGGCGTGCAGGGCCTGGCCGTGGACGGCCGCGTCGTCTATACCGGCGCATCCTATGCGGACGATGCCAATACGATGAAGGTGCCCGGCTGGACCCGTTTCGACGCGGGCCTGCGCTACATGATGGACGTGGACGGCCATGTCGTGACCCTGCGCGCGCGCGTGGACAACATCGCCAACCGCAACTACTGGTCCTCGGTCGGCGGCTATCCGGGCAACGGCTATCTGGTGCTGGGCGGGCCGCGCAACTTCTCGCTCACGGCGAGCATGGATTTCTGAGTTCAGGCGGGGGTTACCAGAACCAGCCGCCGCGCGTCAGGTCGCCCTCGCAGCCTTTGTATTGCGAGGCGAATTTGTCGGCTCGGGCCTGCACCTTCTGCGACACGGTCTTGAGCCAGGCCTTGCGGTCGTAGCTGCGGTTGCGGTAGCCGGTCCAGCCTTCGTGGTAGTTCAGGTACTGGCCGTAGGCGTCGGACTTGGATACGCCATTGAGGCGCTGGGTCTTGTTCATGTACCAGCCCATGAAGTCGAGCGCATCGGCGAAGTCGTCGCGGCTGGAGCCCCAGCCGCCGGCGTCCTTCTTGTAGTCGTCCCAGGTTTCGTCCTTGACCTGCGCATACCCGTAGGCCGAACTGACGCGGCCCCAGGGGATGAAGCCCAGGAAATAGTAGCGGGGCGGCACGGCGTCATGCTTGAAGGAGGACTCCTGGTACATCATGGCCATGGGCACTTGCACTGGCGCGCCCCATTTCTTCTGCACCTTCAGCGCGGCATCGTGCCATTCGGGCTTTTCGCGGAAGATGGCGCAGATGTTCTCGGGATTCGAGGGCGGCGCGGTGGCGCAGCCGGCAAGCGCCAGCAACAGCAGCGGCGGCAGCAGGAGCCGGGTCATTGGCGGTCTTCCTCCGGAGATCGGGGCAGGGTTAGGGGGCGGATGTCACAAGTTACCGCGATTGTATGAAAACGTATCGCGGAAAAAGTTCCGTCCCCGGAATTTTCCGACCAAACCACATGCCGCCTGGGACCGGCAAAGAAAAACGGCCCCGGATCGCTCCGGGGCCGTCTTGCAGGCGATGCAGCCAGGCTGCGCCGCGCGATGCTTAGACTTCGATGACGTCAGCCACGTCCTTGTAGTCCGCGATCTTGTCGAAGTTCAGGTACTGGTAGATCTGGTCGCCGCTCTTGTTGATGACGCCCATGTCGGCCATGTACTCGTCCTTGGTCGGGATGCGGCCCAGCTTCGAGCAGATGGCGGCCAGTTCGGCCGAACCCAGGTACACGTTGGTGTTCTTGCCCAGGCGGTTCGGGAAGTTGCGGGTGCTGGTCGACATGACGGTCGCGCCTTCGCGCACCTGCGCCTGGTTGCCCATGCACAGCGAGCAGCCCGGCATTTCCGTACGGGCGCCGGCGGTGCCGAACACGCCATAGTGGCCTTCCTCGGTCAGCTGGGTGGCGTCCATCTTGGTCGGCGGAGCGACCCACAGCTTGACCGGGATGTCGCGCTTGCCTTCCAGCAGCTTGGAGGCTGCGCGGAAGTGGCCGATGTTGGTCATGCAGCTGCCGATGAACACTTCGTCGATCTTGGCGCCGGCGACTTCCGACAGCGTCTTCACGTCGTCGGGGTCGTTCGGGCAGGCCACGATGGGCTCGTGCACGTCGGCCAGGTCGATCTCGATCACGGCGGCGTACTCGGCGTCGGCGTCCGGCTCCAGCAGCTTGGGATCGGCCAGCCAGGCTTCCATCGCCTTGATGCGGCGGCCCAGCGTGCGCTCGTCTTCGTAGCCGTTGGCGATCATCCACTTCAGCATCACGATGTTGCTGTTGATGTACTCGATGATCGGTTCCTTGTTCAGGCGCACCGAGCAGCCGGCGGCCGAACGTTCGGCGGAAGCGTCCGACAGTTCAAAGGCTTGTTCGACCTTCAGGTCGGGCAGGCCTTCGATTTCCAGGATGCGGCCGGAGAAGATGTTCTTCTTGCCTTGCTTGGCGACCGTCAGCAGGCCTTGCTTGATGGCGTACAGCGGGATCGCGTTGACCAGGTCGCGCAGGGTCACGCCGGGTTGCAGCTTGCCCTTGAAGCGGACCAGCACCGATTCCGGCATGTCCAGAGGCATCACGCCGGTGGCGGCGGCAAAGGCGACCAGGCCCGAACCGGCCGGGAACGAGATGCCGATGGGGAAGCGGGTGTGCGAGTCGCCGCCGGTGCCGACGGTGTCGGGCAGCAGCATGCGGTTCAGCCACGAGTGGATCACGCCGTCGCCCGGGCGCAGCGAGACGCCGCCGCGGGTGCTGATGAATTCCGGCAGCGTGTGGTGCGTCTTGACGTCCACGGGCTTGGGGTAGGCGGCGGTGTGGCAGAACGACTGCATCACCAGGTCGGCCGAGAAGCCCAGGCAGGCCAGGTCCTTCAGCTCGTCGCGGGTCATGGGGCCGGTGGTGTCCTGGCTGCCGACCGAGGTCATCTTCGGTTCGCAGTAGGTGCCCGGGCGGATGCCCTTGCCCTCGGCCAGGCCGCAGGCGCGGCCGACCATCTTTTGGGCCAGCGTGTAGCCCTTGCCGGTGTCGGCCGGGTCCTTGGGCAGGCGGAACAGCGTCGACGGCGCCAAGCCCAGCGCTTCGCGCGCCTTGGAGGTCAGGCCGCGGCCGACGATCAGCGGAATGCGGCCGCCGGCGCGCACTTCGTCGAACAGCACGTCCGACTTCACTTCGAATTCGGCGATGACTTCGCCGTTCTTCAGGGCCTTGCCTTCATAGGGGCGCAGCTCGACTACGTCGCCCATTTCCATCTTGGAAACGTCGAGTTCGATCGGCAGGGCGCCGGCGTCTTCCATGGTGTTGTAGAAGATCGGGGCGATCTTGTTGCCCAGGCACACGCCGCCGAAGCGCTTGTTCGGCACGAAGGGGATGTCTTCGCCCGTGAACCACAGCACCGAGTTGGTGGCCGACTTGCGCGACGAACCCGTGCCGACCACGTCACCGACGTAGGCGACCAGGTGGCCCTTTTCCTTCAGGGATTCGATGAACTTGACCGGGCCGCGCTTGCCGTCTTCTTCCGGTTCGAACGCCGCGCCGTCGCGCTTGTTCTTCAGCATCGCCAGGGCGTGCATCGGGATGTCGGGACGGGTGGTGGCGTCGGGGGCCGGCGACAGGTCGTCGGTGTTGGTTTCGCCGGGCACCTTGAAGACGGTGATCGTCAGGCTTTGCGGCAGTTCCGGACGGCTGGTGAACCATTCGGCGTCGGCCCAGCTCTGCATCACGGACTTGGCGTTGGCGTTGCCCTTGTCCGCCTTTTCCTTCACGTCGTGGAAGGCGTCGAACATCAACAGGGTCTTCTTCAGCGCATCGGCGGCGATGGTGCCGATTTCAGCGTCGTCCAGCAGGTCGACCAGCGGGCCAATGTTGTAGCCGCCCAGCATGGTGCCGAGCAGTTCAGTCGCCTTGGCGCGGCTGATCAGCGCACAAGCTTCCTTGCCCAGGGCCACGGCGGCCAGGTACGAAGCCTTGACCTTGGCGGCATCGTCCACGCCCGCGGGCACGCGGTGGGTCAGCAGGTCGACCAGGTTCTGCTCTTCGCCAGCGGGCGGGTTCTTGAGCAGTTCGATCAGTTCAGCGGTTTGTTTGGCCGTAAGGGGCAGCGGGGGAATCCCCAGAGCCGCGCGTTCGGCAACGTGTTGGCGGTAATTATCCAGCATGTGAGGCCTGCTCAAAGTCGGGTTGGAAGAAGGGTTGTCGGCAGGATTGTAGAGGGAACCAGGGGACGCAAGCAAATGTCTTATATCTTATATAAGACTTGGGTCCATAGCTGTTGCTTAAGGGCGACGCAGGACGGCGCAGGGCACGCAGGACGGTGCGCCCCGGGGCGACGCCGGCAGAGGGGACGGTCGGCAGTGGGGACGGTCGGTAGAGGGGAAGGCCGGCGGGGCCGCCGGCCGGGCGTGCCGGGGGAACGGCCTAGCGCGTGCCGGCGTCGTACACCACGGCTACCCGGGCGAAGTTGCCGCCGTACTGCTTGACGTTTACCTGGAAGGGCGCGCTTTCCTCGGGCTTGAGCTTAGGCAGCCGCAGCTCCTGGAAAACGGCACCGGTCAACTTGTCCTGCGCGTCGTACAGGCTGACCCAGACCTTGACGTTCTCGACCTCGGACTGGCTCTCGTTGCGCACGCGGCCGTGCACGGTCACGTACTTGTAGCGGAAGCGGTAGGTGAAGTTCAGGGTGCCGGTGCCGACCTGGGCCTCAGTGTTTTCCACCGTGATCGTCAACTTGGGGCGCGGGCCGGGCAGGGCGGCGCGCTTGGCGGGCAGCCAGTCGGTCTTGACCTCGGTATAGCGGTCGACGCGGCCGGTGAATTCCACCGGCACCCGCTCTCCGGGGTAGAGATGCGTCGGCAGGCTCCAGGTCTGCCGCAGGTCCAGCCGGTTGGATCCGTCGAACACCGCGATATTGGCCTTCGGCGACAGGGCCACATACTGGTCGCTGGTATTGACCAGTTCGGCGTACATGACCGGACGTTCGATCTCGTCCAGCAGGCGGCGCGGCGCGGACAGCTTGAGGGCACTGGAGTCGAACAGGGCAAAGTTCGGGTCCAGCAGTTCTTCGGTGGTCAGGCGGACGTGGTCGACGACCCTTACGTCGGCGGGGCTGACTCGCACGATGCGGCTGGGGGGCGCTTCTTCCTTGGGCGCAACGGGCGCGGCGGCCTGCGGCGGCGCGGCGGCGGGACGCGCGCTCCAGGGCAGGACGTTGGTGTACTTCCACAGGGCGAAGCCGCCGGCGGCAAGGATGATCAGCGCCAGTCCGGCGGCGGCCGGCCGGGACAGGGGCTTGGAATCGGACTGGCTAGCTTTCACTTTGCACCATGTAATCGTAGGACGCGACCTGGCCCTCGGCCAGCATTTCGCAGCGCACGTCGAAGGACGTCAGGGCGTTCGGCGCCAGCGTGCTGGCTGAGCCGTAGCCGTTGCCTATGCCGATCAGCTTGCCGTCGGCGCCGTACAGCATCACCGTGATCTGGCTGCTGCTGGCCGGCGCGGCGCCGTTGTTCTTCAACAGGCCGACCAGGCGGTAGGCGCCGTCATTGCGCACCAGCTGCACCTTGCTGGCGGCCACGTCGTTGTTCTTGCCCCGGGCCGGCGACGGCTGCGAGACCTGCAGCGTGTAGCGGCTGTAGGCCTGGCTCGGCGTGGAGATCGTGACGGGCGTGTATTCGCCCGGCTGCAGCGTGCGGCCGGACGAGGATCCCGACATGGACGGCAGCGACATTTCTCCCTGGAAGAACGAGGCGGTGACGCGCGGAATGTCGATCTTCTTGCCGGTCTCGTTGCGCATGATCATGACCAGCTGCGTGCGGTCGCGGACGCGGAGCTCCTGCACGTCGGTCAGCTTGACCAGCGAGGCGTCGATGGGCGGCGGCGCGGGCGGCAGGCGGGGGCTGGAGGACCGGGGACTCAGCGCGGACATGATCAGCGGGATCGCGATGATGACCGCGATGCCCGCCGCGGCCGCTGCGATGGCGCGCGGGCCCAGCTGTGGCGCGGCGGGGGCCGGCTGCTGCATGCCCCGCAGGATCTTTTCCAGCCTCTGGGCTACGTTGTCTTCGACCAGCGTGACCGCGTGGCAATGGCTGCAGCGGTATTCGTTGGTGTCCAGCTTGGTGAATTGAGCGCTGCCGCAGGTGGAGCAGGTCAGGGTCACCGTATTGATCGTGGTCTGTTTGGGCGTCATTCTCGCGGGCGCGCGCGCCGGACCCTGGCGGCGCGCCGGATGGCGCGGCGGGAGCAAAGCGCAACGGGTTTACAGGGCGGCAAGGATAGCGGCAGGGCGCGGCAGGCGTGGTGCATGAGCGCATCTATTTGTGACAAAATATGTGGGCAGGCGTCGCGGTGCTATCATCGCTGGCGAAAAAAAAACGATCCAACGCAGACCCTCAGCTGTACCCCGTCGATCCGCTCCCGTGCCGCGCAGCCGCGCCGCCCCGGGCAGAGCCGAGGCAGGTCAGGCTCTTCCCACTAGCATGAGCATTTCCCAATATTTGCTGTTCCTCGCTTGCGTGGCGCTCGCCACCTATGCGCAGACCATGACGGGTTTCGCCTTCGGCTTGGTGCTGCTGGGCCTGTCGGGGGTGTTCCAGCTGGCGTCCGTGTCCGAAGTCGCCAATGTGGTCAGCGTGTTGTCGCTGGTGAACGCGGCCGTGACGCTGGCGCGGGCCAAGCCCCAGGTGAACTGGTCGCTGCTGCGGCCCGCCATGGCCAGCAGCCTGCTGGGCGTGGGGGCGGGCGTGGCCGCGCTGGCCTGGATCAGCGGATCCATGAGCGTGCTGCTGCAGCTGCTATTGGGCTGCACCATCCTGGCTTGCGCCGTGCTGCTGGTGGCGCGGGCGCAGCCGCTGGCGAGCGTGTCGTCGCGCGGCTCGTTCGTGTTCTTCGGGGCCGTGTCGGGCGTGCTGGGAGGCCTGTTCTCCAGCGCCGGGCCGCCCATGGTCTATCACCTGTACCGCCAGCCGCTGCCGCTGGCGGCTATCCGCAACAGCCTGCTGATCCTGTTTTCGCTCAACGCGGTGGTGCGGCTGACGCTGGTGACCGGGCAGGGCGCCTTCATGGCCTCGTCGTTCTGGCTGAGCCTGCTGGCGCTGCCCGTCGTGATCGGCGTGACCTGGGTGGCGCGTCGCTACAGCACGGCCGGTTCCATGAAGACCGTCAAGCGCATGGTGTTCGTGCTGTTGCTGGCGGCCGGCCTGGGATTGATCGTGCCGGCCTTCAAGGCGCTGGCCGCGGGCTAGCCGCGGCGACGCGGCGTCAGCCGCGTTCGCCGGTGATGTAGCGTTCGAGTTCGTTGATGATGAACTTCTGTTCGCTCATGAGATCCTTCACCAGGTCGCCGATGGAGACCAGGCCGATCAGCTTGCCGTCCTCGATGACAGGGAGATGACGGAAATGGCGTTCGGTCATCATCGCCATGCAGTGCTCGCGGGTGTCCGCGCGGCCCACGTAATACACGGAGTCGGTCATGATGTCGCGCACTTTGGTGGTGCGCGAGGAGCGGTCCTGCAGCACGATCTTGCGGGCATAGTCGCGCTCGGTCAGCATGCCCAGCACCGCATCGCCCTGGACCACCACCACGGCGCCGATGCTGCGTTCCGCCATGATCTTGATGGCTTCGTAGACCGACGCATCGGGCGAAACCGTCACGACGGAATGGTTGGCTTTTTCCCTGAGTATCTCAGCAACTGTCTTCACGATGCGCTCCCGTATCGCTGGTGAGGAACAAACCCATGCTCCATCCTAAGCCTGCCTGCGGTGTTGCCGCAAGCGCGGCGCGATTACCTCGCGGCCTTGCCGCGAAAGGCCAGGCTGGCCATTTCGCGCAGGTTGCGAGTGGCGCTGCGCTCGGTGGCGGGATTCCACGCCAGGGAAATGCCGATGGACGCGTCGGCGGGAAAATCGCTTAGCGTCTTGTAGACCACGCTGGTGCCGGGATGGCGCCGGCCGCCTGAAGGCACCAGGGCCACGCCCAGCCCGCTTTCCACCAGGCTCAAGAGCGTCTGCACCTGCACCGCCTCCTGCGTGATGCGCGGCGTGAAGCCGCGCAGCTGGCAGGCGTTGATCGCGGCCATGCGCAGGCCCGCGGCCTCGGTCGCGGTGTACATGATGAAGGCTTCGTCCGCCAGGTCCGTCAGGCGGATGCGGCTGCGCCGCGCCAGCGGATGCGTCTTGGGCACGGCCAGCGCGAAGGTCTCGGTGGTGAGCGGCGCCAGGCGCACATTCGATCCCGCCGCCACGGGCACGCGCACGATGCCCACTTCCAGCGTATCTTCGGCGAGCTCCTGCATGATGCGTATCGACGTGGCTTCGCGCAGCACCACGGTGACGCCGGGATGGCGCTGGCGGAACGGCGTCAGGATGCGCGGCAGCACGCCGTGCGTGGCGGACCCGACGAAACCGATGCGCACCGTGCCGCCTTCGCCCGCGGCGCCGGCGCGCGCCGCCTGGCGGAACTGCTCGGCATGGAACAGCGCGCGGCGCGCCTCGTCCAGCGCAGCAAGCCCGGCTTCGGTGAGCTTCACGCCCTGGCGGCCGCGCTGGAACAGCGGCACGCCCACCGTCTCTTCGAGCTTGCGTATCGACACGGACAACGGTGGCTGCGACATGTGCAGCTTTTCGGCCGCGCGGTGGAAGTTCAGCGTTTCGGCCAGGACCACGAACTGCTGCAGATGACGGAAATCCATGCGGACGCTCCAGGCACAAGAGACCTGGATGATATGGCTTTCATATCGTCATCGGGATTGGTGCTATCCCTTTGCTATCAGGCGGCGGCACATGGCCGCAGGTTCATCCGCAGCTGATCTTCCTGAGCGCTTCGATGTTGCGGATCTCCAGACGCCTTCTGCTGAAGCTGACCAGCGAGGCATCCTGCAGGCGCGCCAGTACGCGGCATACCGTCTCCACCTTCATGCCAAGATGGCTGGCAATATCCCCGCGCGTCATCTTGAGGACGAATTCCCGGGGCGAATAGCCGTTGACCGCCATCTGCTCCGACAAGCCCATCAGAAAGTGCGCGACGCGTTCCTCGGTGGTCATGCATCCCAGGGCCATGAGCAGATTGCGTCCTTCATTGATGTCGTGCGCGATCAGCCGGTTGAACTGCTGGGCCGCGACGAAATCCTGCCGGCAGTTTCCCATCAGTTCGCAAAAGGGCAGGATGCAGACCAGCGAATCTTCGAGGGCGATGGCGTCGCTGGTATGTATGCCGGTTTCGATCGCATCCAGTCCGAGCACCGCGCCCCTGACGGGAAAGGCCGTGATCTGTTCCAGGCCGGCCGGGTTGGTGGCGCGGATCTTCACGGATCCGGAACGCAAGCGGTAAAGATTCTGCAAAGCGTCGCCCGCGCGATAGATGGCCTCGCCCTGATGAACCAGCCGGCGGGCGCGGGGCGCGGTCATATCCATGGATTCTGTGTCATGGCCTGCGTGACAGATGCGGGCCAGTGGGCAGACTTCACAATCGCCCGCGGCCTCCACGCGTATCGGCAATCGCTTCTCGGAAGATGACGAGCGGGTTTCCATGATGGCGCCTCACTAGGTCGTACTGCCGGGACTCCGTGCTGGGCAGGCGTCGCCTGCCGGGGCGGATATGTGGTCCCAGTATGCATGCCTGCCGGGCTTTGCGCTATCGGCGCATCCCGCCAGATTTGCGTAGCGTTTACCTACGGTTGTAGGAAGATTCCTACCGTGGCCGGCGCCGCGGGCGGCGGCGGGTCAAGCGTCCGGCGTGTCCTTGTCGTCGATCAGCCGGTGCCGTATCGCGTAGCGCACCAGATCGGCCTGGTTGCGCAGCTGCATCTTGACCAGGATGCGGCTCTTATAGGTGCTGATGGTCTTGACGCTGAGGAACAGCAACCGGGCGATGTCAGAGTTGTTCAGCCCCGAGGCCAGATGCCGGAACACCGAAAGTTCGCGATCGGACAGCAGCAGGTGGGGCAGGGCATCGGTATCGCCTTGACGTTCGAAGGCGATGCTCTCGGCCAGTGACTGGCTCAGGTAGCGGCCTCCGCCCGCCACCTTGCGGACCGCCGCCACCAGCTCTTCGGCGGCGCTGTCCTTGGTCAGATAGCCGGCCGCGCCCGCCTTGATCGCGCGCACCGCGTATTGCTGCTCTCCGTGCATGGTCAGCACCAGTATCGGCACCTTCGGGTAGTCATGCCTGATCTGGCGGATCAGGTCCACACCGTCGCGGCCCGGCATGGACATGTCCAGCACCAGCAGGTCCCAGGGACGTTGGGCAAGCAGCTTTAGCGCCTCCGAACCGTTTCCGGCCTCACCCTCCACCAGGATGTCGCCGGCGTGTTCCAGCAGGCGCCGCAGCCCTGCGCGCAGCAAGGTGTGGTCATCAGCCAGCGCCACGGCAATCATGCGGCCTCCCAGGGAGATTCGGGCGGCTGGGCCGGCATGCGCGCATCCAGGCGGAATCCGCCCTTTTTCCGCGTGTGGATGGTGACTTCGCCATTGAGCAGCCGCACCCGTTCGCGTATGCCTTGCAAACCCAGCGACAAGGGCAGCTTCTTCGCCAGGCTATCCGGCGCGGCGCCTACGCCGTTGTCCTCGACGGTCAGCTCGCATTGCGACTCCGTGCAGCGCAGCCGCAGCTGGACCTTGGTCGCCTGCGCATGCTTGGCGATGTTGGTGAGGGCTTCCTGAACCACGCGGAACAGGGTGGTGGCTACCGGCTTGCCGGGCTCCGCAGGCCCGATGTCGATTTCAGCGTCCACGTCGATGCCGTATCTGGACACGAAGTTCGCCACCAGCCATTCGACCGCCGCGGCCAGACCCAGGTCGTCCAGCATGATCGGGCGCAGGTCGGAGGCGATGCGCCGCAGCGAGGCGAATGTCTTCTTGATCAGGCGCCGCATGCCTCGCGCGCGGGCGCGCATGTCGGTGTCGCCCGGCGGAAAGCCGGCTTCCAGCTGGGACAGCTCCATGGTCAGCGCGGTCAGGGTCTGGCCCAGGTCGTCGTGCAATTCGCGGGCGATATGCTTCTTTTCCTGTTCGCGCACATGCAGCAAGGCGTTTGAAAGCCGGGTGAGTTCATCGCGCGAGGCGCGCAGCGCCTGATCGACCCGTTGCCGTTCGGTGATGTCCCGCAGGAAAATGGACAGGAAGATGCCGGCCTGCGTCCGCGTCTGGGAAATGGACGCTTCCATGGGGAACTCTTCGCCATTTGACCGCAGGCCCCACAAAGGCCCGCCCAGGCCCATCTGGCGTTCGGAAATGCCTGTGTGCTTGAAGCGGTCGACATGCCGCGCGTGGGCGGAGCGGAACCGCGCGGGAATGAGGGTATCGAGACTGGCCCCGATGGCCTCGTCCGCGCTGCACAGGAACACGCGCTCGGCCGCCGGGTTGAACATCACGATGCGCTGGCGCTCATCTATCGTGATGATCGGCTCGGTGGCGGATTGAATGATGTCGAGCAGTGGCGGCGCGCTGAGCAAGTGCTTCATTGCGGGAACCTGCAAGATGCCACCCTTGGGGCGGATGACAGATCATTGCAGCACACATTCCCGCGGCAAGCTACTGGCCGGGCCAGGGTAATCTGAACGCACTAGGGCGTTGGAAAGGGGTGATAAGCGAACTGCTCAGTCGATGGCGGGAAGCACGGGGTCATCCCATCGCGCAGGCCCCGCCGCCCGGGTCTGCTCGCGGAAGCGGCACAGCGAGGCGTCGCACTCTTCGGCCAGCACGTCGTACTGTTTCAGGAGCAGGATGGAGCGGGGCTTGGATCCGACCAGGGTCGCAATGTCGTCGACGGCGCGGAAACCGCCGAAACCGGACATCACACAGATGACGGAGTAGGCCTTGATCAGGCGCCCTTGCATTTTCAGGAACGCGCGCATGGGAGCGGCCAGCGACCGCAGCCAGACCGGCGCAATCAGAATGACGTGATCGAAGTTGTCCAGCGTCGGACCGTCGTAGCGCACGTCAGGGCTGCGCTTGAGCAGGCTGTCGGCGACGCAGCGCCAATCGCCGCTCAGTCCGAATCTGGGGACGGCGTCACGGATCTCGTAGGCCGGCCAGCCGCTTAGCGACGCCAGGCGCTCGGCCGCGGTCCGGGCGGTTCCGGTACGCGAATAGAACAGGATTCCGATGCGCTCCATGATGTCCCCCATTTCGATGGTCAGCTTTCCTGATCCAGCAGCGCGCGCAGGATGTCCCGCCGGCTCACCACCCCGACCAGCCGGCCATCCCGGGTGACCGGGACGCGCTTGATGCCACGCTTGAGGAGCAGGTCGGCGATCTGCGCCAAGTCAGCGTCTTCCTCCACCGTGATGACGGGACTGCTCATGACGGAAGCGGCCGTCTGTTCCCCCAGCTGCAGGCTGTGCAGGAACTCCAGGTTCAAGGCCTCGCCCTCGGCCAGCAGCGCCAGCCAATGATTCACCTTCTTCTGGTGGGAACTGTCCTGGCGTCTTACCAGGTCTCCCTCGCTGACCAGGCCGATCAGCTTGCCATCATCGCCCAGCACCATCACCGCGCTGATGCTCTTGTCGAGCATCGCGCGCATGATCTGGGAAACCGGTGTTCTCGCCGTGACGCAATAGGGATCAGGGGTCATGAGATTACGCGCGCGCATATCGCTCTCCGGGACGCCAAAGGCGCAACTCATGGGTCGAGCCTGACGATTCCATATTGAGCCTGCCAGGCCCGCGGACCTTGATATTGGTCAAGCGAACTCGCCATCGTCACGGCGCTAGCGCCTGAACTCGGCAAGAAAGAACCGGCGCTTTATCTCCTGGACAGCCGCCAGATAGCAGGCCACCAGGGGGCCCAGCACGAGGTAGAAGAGGGGCGGTGGAGACACGAAGGAAAACAGGCCGGAGAGCGGCCCCAGGGGCAGCCAGAGCGCCACCGCCACGACCAGGAAACAGGCCGCCACCAGTACGCCCTGCGGCCGGCTCCGGAACGGGTTGGCGCGGGTGCGGATGACGAAGATGACGAGCACCTGCGTGCATAGCGATTCCACGAACCAGCAGGTCTGGAACTCGGCTTCCGTGGCGTTGAGCACGTGCAGGAGCAGATAGAAGGTGATGAAGTCGAAGGCGGAGCTCACCGGTCCTATGGTGACCATGAAGCGGCGGATCAGGCCGATATCCAGCCGGCGTGGGGATGCCACGTCCTCCGCATCCACGTTGTCCAGGGGAATGGGCAACTCCGAAAGGTCGTAGAGCATGTTGTTCAACAGGATCTGGACTGGAAGCATGGGAAGAAAGGGCAGGAATAGCGCCGCGCCAGCCATGCTGAACATGTTCCCGAAATTCGAACTGGTGCCCATCATGATGTACTTGAACACGTTCATATAGGTGCGCCGGCCCTCCATGACGCCGTCATGCACCACGCCCAGGCTGCGTCTGAGCAGAATGACGCTTGCGGCTTCCCGGGCCACGTCCGTGGCGGACTCCACGGATATCCCTACGTCGGCGGCGTGCAGCGCGGGGGCGTCATTGATGCCATCCCCCATGTAGCCGACCGTGTGGCCCAGGTGCTTGCAGGCCAGCACGACACGCTCCTTTTGCGCGGGCGTCATGCGGCAGAAAAGCGTGGTCTTTTCCACGAGGCCGCGCAGGGCCGCAGTGTCCATCGAGGCAAGCTCCGCGCCGGTCAGGACGCCCTCGACCGGCAGATGCAGTTGCGCGCAGACATGGCGGGTCACGAGTTCGCTGTCTCCGGAAATGACCTTGACCTGCACGCCGCGCGCGCGCAGCGCCCTCAACGCGGAAGCCGCGCCGCGCTTGGGCGGGTCCGCGAAAGCGGCGTAGCCGTGCAGCACCATGTCCGAAGCCTCGCCGGCTTCGGCCGACGCGCAGGAGTCCGCCAGCCGCTTTGACGCAATGGCGAGCACGCGGAATCCATCGCTTTCCATGCCGTGCAGGGTTTGCCCTGCCTGTTGCCGGACGGCTTCGGTCAACGCAGCGGGCGCAGCGTCGCCGCCAGGCGCGTATGACGTGCAGAGGCGGAGCACGTCTTCGGGCGCGCCCTTGACGATCAGCTGGACGCCGGATGGCCCATGTACCAGCGTTCCCGCCCAGCGCCGGTCAAAGTCGAAAGGCAATTGGGCCAGCAGAGTCCAGGCGTCCAGCGTGGCAGTGCAGGCCGACAGCACCGCGTCGTCGAGGGCGCTCTTCGCGCCAGCCGAATAGCGGCTGTTCACCTGCAGCAAAGTGGCTGCGCCATCGCTGGGCTTGCCCGCCACGTCCACGGTCCTGTCGAGCCGGATCCTTGCCTCGGTGAGCGTGCCGGTCTTGTCCGTGCAGAAGACGTCCATGGTGCCCAGGTTCTGGATCACCGGAAGCTGCTTGACGATGACATGCTTGCGGGCGAGCCTGATTGCGCCCCTGGCCAGGGTGACCGACACCACCATGGGCAGCAATTCCGGCGTCAGGCCGACGGCCAGGGCGATGGCGAAGAGAAACGACTCCAGCCATGGCCGGTGAAACAGGGCGTTCACCAGCAGGACGAACAGGACCAGAAACACCGTCAGCCGCATGATGAAGTAGCCGAAGCGCTGTATATCGGTGTCGAACGCGGTCGGCGTTTCGCGCTTGGAAATCTCGGCGCCGATCCGGCCCAGTTCGGCTTGCGCGCCGGTGAGAACCGCGATGGCTGTTGCATTGCCGCTGTGAATGGCGGTGCCGGCAAGGATGGCGCGCGGGGCGTCGATCGCCTGCTCTGCCGCCTCCGGGGCGACCGCGCGCTTTTCCACGGGAAAGGACTCGCCGGTCAGCAGCGCCTGGTTGACTTGCAGATGGCGGCTCGAAACCAGCCAGGCGTCCGCCGCGATGATGTCCCCCGCCTCGAGCACCAGCAGGTCGCCCGGAACGACCGACGCGGCGGGGATCCGGATCTGCTGGCCATCCCGGACCACCGTGGCCTTTTGCGCGACGGACTGTTGAAGTTTCAGCGCGGCCTGGGCGCTGCGCGCCTCCTGGAAGGCATCGAGGGTGACGCTTACCAGCACGATGCCCGCGATGATCAGGGCGTTGCCCATCTCGCCCAGGGACGCCGACACGGAGCCCGCGATCAGGAGGATGAGAACCAGGGGGCTGGCGAAGCGGCGCAGCAGGAACCTGGCGCCGTCCCACAGGCCGGCCAGCCGCGATCTGGGCGGGGCCTGCGCTTGCCGGCGGGATACCGCCAGGGAGTTCAGGCCCTGACCGGTGCAATCCAGGCGCGCGTATAGCGTCTGTTCGTCCAGATTCCACCAGGAAGAGAGGTCGGGCCGCTCATCCATCGGGCTTCCCGCGCGATCACTGGGTGCCTTCGGGCGCTCTTACCAGCAGCACGGGCACGGGTGCGGCCCGCAGGATTCCTTCGGCGCTGCTGCCCAGCACCATGCGGCGCACCCCTCGGCGGCCATGGGTGCCGATGACGATCAGATCGGCCTTCCAGCTTTCCACTTCCGCGATCACCCGCTGCTGCACGGTCTTGTCCAGGTTTTCGTAGAGCACCCCTTCCACGAGAAGGCCTTTCTCCCGGACCGTGGCCATGCCTTTTTCCAGGATCTCGGCGCCGCTTTTTCTCAGCAGATCCAGCAACTCGCCGGCATAGTAGCCGTAGGAATCCACCGCCAGGGCGAATGACAGCTCGTCGATCACGTGGATCAGGCGCAGGCTGGCGTGGGTGAGCTGGGCCAGGCGTATCGCTTCGTTCAGGCCCAGCTCAGAGGTGGCGCTGCCATCGATGGGTACGAGGATGCGTTGATACATGGTTGTCTCCAGAAGGGGTATGCGCAAAGTATCGGCCTTGGAATGTGGCGGATATTGATGGGAGTCAATTCAGTTCGCGGCGGCGCGCGCGGGCGCCGACCAGTCCGGCCGGCTATCACGTGCGGTATCGACGATGATCAGGTAGCGTCCGGCACCGTAGGCAGGGGTACGGCCGGACAGCAGCACCCAGGGCGGAGCAACCAGGTCCGCCGCGAGTTCATAGTCGGCGTCCAGCAAACCGTAGCTGTCCAGCAGGCGGTTCAGGGTCGCGGGTATGCGGATGCAGCCTTTGGATTGGGGCGTTCCCAGCTTGGGTTCGAGCAGGACCGGGTCGGTTGCGTGCATTTGCAGGCGCATGGTGCTGACGCCGCCATCGCCCCATCCCCGCTGCGCCTGCTGCCAGCCGAAGTCATAGACCCGCATGCCTTTGGCGCCGTAGCCGAGGATGCCGTTCGCGTTCTTCGTGCCCTGGGCGCGGAAGTCCGGATTCGCCAAGGTATGCGCGTACACGCCCGTGGGCGTTTCGAAATGGTCGAACTGGCCGATCCTGCCGGTCGATACCGGTGACGCGCCCACGTACAGGGGGGAGCCGCCGGCGGGCAGCCAATAGAGGATGACCGCCTGGACCTTGGGGTTCCGGTCGACCACGAGGACATACTGCGCCCCGAGCAGGCCGATTCCCGCATCCTTGAGCGTCGCGAGCGCCAGGCTTCCGTAGCGTACCTGTTCGTCGGCAGGAACATTCAACGCCGGTGCGACTCGCAGCGAAAATGACTGGATGACGTCCTGCGGCGTGGCCTGGGCCAACACCGGCCCGGTCATGATCATGGACAGAACGACGGACCTGGCGGCAGCCCGCAGGAATGACGGCAAAGCCATGTTTCGTCTGCCTAGTTCACCAGCACGACCGGGATGTGGATGGCATGCAGCACCTTCAAGGTCACCGAACCCAGCAACAGGCTGCCCGCAGCCCCCAGGCCGCGGGATCCCATGACGATGTGGTCGCATCGTTGTTCGGTGGCATACGTTTTGATCCAATCCGCGGTGTTCCCGACCCGCAGGGCGGACTGGTAGAGGATGCCGGCCTTGTCCAGCACGGCTTCCGCTTCCGAAAGCGCCATCTTCGACTCGTCCTCGTAGTACTCCTGGATGGCTTCCGGTTCGAAGAAGGTCTTCACCGTCCCCGATACGATGGGCTGTTGCACGTTGAGCAGATGTATGGAGCAGGGCCCATGCTCACGGACATGGTCGACCATGTAGCGCACGGCGCGCAGGGCATTGCCCGATCCATCCACGGGAATGAGTACGTTCTTCACGGCGCCTCCGGCAGTTGGCTTGCCAGGCCGCAAGGCCCGGACATGCAAGCATCATCGCGCGGCTGCCGCGAGCGCTCTTGACGCCGGTCAATCTTTCTTCCGATTGCGGCGCCCGATCTTGCAGGGACGAAGGGCGCGCCCGATTTTCGTCCCCGTTTTCTGCTTGACAAAGGTCAACATGGGCGGCGCACGGCGTAGCAACATGAAACGGCAGGCGGACATGCGCCCGCCGCTAACCCCATGGAAAGGAGATAGCCATGTCGCGCTTGACGCAATACAGCCCATTTTCGAGCGAACCCTTCGCGGACGTATTCCAGGCATTCCTGCGGCCGATCCGGCAGAACCTGGATGACCAGGCTCCCCGCATGGACATCGATGTGACCGAGTCGGGTGACAAGTATGTCCTGAAGGCGGAAGTCCCGGGCGTGGACAAGAAGGACATATCGGTGGAGATCGATGGCAACACTGTGATGATCTCGGCCAACAAGGAAAAGAGCAGCGAAGTGAAAGAGGAAGGCAACGTGGTCCGGCAGGAGCGGTTCTGGGGGCGGGTTCAACGCTCGGTATCGCTGGCAAGCCCTATCGATCAGGCGGCGGCCAAGGCGGTCTGCGAGAACGGCGTGCTGGTTCTGACCTTGCCCAAGGCGCCAGGAAACCGGAACAAGACGCTTCAGATCGAATAGTCCGGTCCTGTCCGGTAAACCCGCAATCTTCGTGGAGGCTGCCATGTATCGCCGAATCGCCGTTCATCTGGACCAGGGACTTGATTCCTCGCGTCGCGTCGAGTTTTCCCTGCAACTGGCCCGGGCGCATGACGCCCACCTTACCGGCATCTATGCCAGCTACGTCTCGCCTGGCTATTTCTACGACGAGGCCGGCCTCTGGGTGCGGACTATGGACATGGCCAGGCGGATCGACGAGACGGGCCGGACGGCGGCTCAGCTCACGTTCAGCCAGGCCGCGCGCGAGAGCGGCGTGGCCGCGTCGTGGCGGCAAGGCGATGACGTGCCGGCGGAGTGCGTGGCCAAGCATGCCCGCAGCTCCGACATCCTCGTCATCAGCCAGGAGAATCCGGACGATGTGGACGCCGCGGTGGGCAACGGCTTCGTGGAGCATGTCCTGATGTCCGCCGGGCGGCCTGTCATCGTCCTGCCCTCAGCCGGGACATTCAAGGGAGTTGGCGCGCGCGTGCTGTATTGCTGGAACCGCAGCCGGGAAGCGGCCCGCGCGATCGCCGACGCCGCGCCGCTTTTGCGCAACGCGAATGCCCTTGCAGTTTTGACGACGGACGATGTGGAGCCGGACCGGAACCTGGAGGTGCCGTTCGAAGACCTGGCGGCGTATTGCGCCTGCCATGGCTTTCCCGCGCCGGCACATCAGTCACGCAGCACGCAGGAGATAGACGTGGGCGATGCGATATTGAGCACGGCCGCGGATTTCAATGCCGACCTTATCGTCATGGGCGCCTACGGCCACAGCCGCATGCGCCAATGGGTGATGGGCGGCGCCACGCGCGCGATGCTGGCAGCCATGACGGTGCCGGTCCTGTTTTCTCACTGACCGGCAGGCTGCCGGGGCCCTCATCCGCAGCTGCGGCAGTCCGGCGTGGCGGGATCCGATGGAACGGAAGCGGGGGAATCCTCGGACAGCACCGCGTCCATGGCCGGGTCGGGGCGGAATATCGTCAGTCCTTTCAGGCCGGCCCTCCATCCCTGCATGAACAAGGCCTGGACCCGTTCCACCGGCCAGTCGCCGGGGACGGGAACCGTCTTCGATATCGATGCGTCCACGTAGGGCTGCAGGCTTGCCACCATGGCGACATGGTCTTCCGGCGCGATATCCCGCGCCGCGCGGAAATAGTCCGGCAAGGGAGCGGGTTGGGGGTGCAGCCGCCGCCACAATCGCCAGGCATGGTTTTCCACGCGAGCGTCTTCGGCTGGCTGGCCCCGAAGCTGAAGCCGGCGGCGATAGGTCCAGCCGTGGGCGGGTTCAACGCCGTTGGAGCAGTTGTCGGCGAAGGCGAGGCTGACGCTGCCCGTCGGGGCCAGGGAAACGAGATGGCTGTTGCGCAGGCCATGGGCGGCGATCGCGCGCCGCACGTCGTCCGGCAGCTGCCGGCAGGCTGCGTCTTCGGCCAGATAGTCTGCAGGCCGGTAAAGCGGGAAAACCCCTCGCTCCCGGGCCAACTCCGCCGAGGCGGCGTAGGCATGGTCGCGGATGCAGCGCAGGACCGTTTGGGCTGCGGCTCTTCCCGGATCGCTGTCGTAGCGCAGCCCCATCATGATCAGCATGTCCGCCAGTCCTGTCACGCCCACGCCTATCCTGCGCTTGGCGCGGGCCTCGTCCGCTTGGGAAGAAAGGGGCCATCGCGTCAGGTCGATGACGTTGTCGAGCATGCGGACCTGCGTGCGCGCCATGCGTGCGAGCGCCTCCAGGTCCAGCCCGGGCGCGCCTTCCACGCCGAAGGGGTGCGTGACCGCGCGTGTGAGGTTGATGGGACCCAGCACGCAGGAGCCATGGTCGGGCAGCGGCTGCTCGCCGCAGGGATTGGTCGCGCGCAGCGTTTCCAGCGTCCGCAGATTGTTCGCCCGGTTGATGGTGTCGATGTAGAGCAGGCCGGGTTCGGCGCTGTGCAGCGCCTGCTCGCAGATCTCCCGCCAGAGCGCGCGGGCGGGCAAGACCTGGTAGCGCCAGAGCCCATCGTCCAGCCGGACCGCCTCTTTGGAGGCTCCCTCCGGGTCAGGGGGAGCCGTGTGCACCAAGGCCCAGGAAGCGTTGCATTGGACCGCGGCGAAAAAGGCGTCGGTGACGGCCACGGAAACGTTGAACGTGCTCCAGCGCTGGCGGCCGCGCTTGGCGCGCACGAATTGGAGAATGTCGGGATGCGAGCAGGACAGGACCGCCATTTGCGCGCCGCGCCTGCTGCCTTGCCAGCGGATGTTCAGGCAGGCCTGGTCGTACAGGTCTATGGCCTGGCAGACCGCTGGCGCGGCGCTTCTTGCGTCGGCGCAGGCTGCTGCGGGTGGCAAGGGCGAAAAGTCATAGCCGACGCCGCCGCCCATGGCCAATGTCGTGCCGGCCTGGGCGAGTCCGGCGTCGAAGGGCAGCGCAGGCGTGCCGCCGCCAATGGGCTGGACGAAGCAGTTGACCATGGTGGTGCAGGCGTCGATCCCGGCGTTGGCCATGATGCGGCCCGCGCCGATTGCCCCGGCTGCCATGTTGTCCAGGAACAGGCGGGCGAATTCCGGTTGTCGCGCCGGCTGTTCCGCCTGCGCCAGCGCGTGCGCCACGCGAGTGTAAATCTGCTGGGTGGACCGCTCGCCGGGCGCCGCGTAGCGGTCGGCCAGCACCTGGGCGCAGACGCGCTGAACCGGCAGGGGCTCGGTCCCTGTCTGGCTCGGTTCCTCATCGTGCATGGCGATGCTCCTGCTGATGGCAAAGTTTCCGCTCCTGGGCCGAACAGGTTTTGATAATTGTCAGCCAGGGGCCGGAGCGCGTCTTGCGCGGAAGCTGTTAGGATGGATTCTGCCGCATGAAGTCGCAGAATGCGTGCCGGTTCAACGGCAATGATGCAGACGTCCTGCATGCGCTCATCGACGCTTTGTGAAAGCGCGTTTAAATCAAATACTTACAAGAAAATCAAATTTACAGGGAATCTAGATCATGAATGAAGTCATCGTCGCTTCCGCCGTCCGCACCGCCATCGGCGATTTCGGCGGCGCGCTGAAAGACGTGCCGCCTTGCGACCTGGGCGCCACCGTCCTCAAGGCCGCGCTGGAGCGCGCCGCCGTCAAGGGCGATGAGGTCGGCCACGTCGCCGTGGGCCACGTCATCAACACCGAACCGCGCGACATGTACCTGTCGCGCGTGGCGGCCATGAACGCCGGCATCGCCAAGGAAACACCCGCCTTCAACGTCAACCGCCTTTGCGGTTCGGGCCTGCAGGCCATCGTGTCGGCCGCCCAGACCATCATGCTGGGCGACGCCGAGATCGCCATCGGCGCCGGCGCCGAAAGCATGAGCCGCGCGCCGTACATCGCGCCAGCCCAGCGCTGGGGCGCGCGCATGGGCGACAGCGTCATGCTGGACATGATGACCGGCGCCCTGTCCGATCCGTTCGGCCGCATGCACATGGGCGTCACCGCCGAGAACGTGGCTGCCAAGTTCGACATCAGCCGCCAGGACCAGGATGCGGTGGCCGCGGAATCGCACCGCCGCGCCGCAGCCGCCATCGACGCGGGCTACTTCCGCGACCAGATCGTGCCGGTGGTGATGAAGTCGCGCAAGGGCGACGTCGTGTTCGATACCGACGAGCACGTGCGCCGCGACGTCACGGCCGACAGCCTGGCGGGTCTGAAGCCCGTGTTCCAGAAGGAAAACGGCACGGTCACGGCGGGCAACGCCTCGGGCCTGAACGACGGCGCGGGCGCCGTGGTGCTGATGAACGCCTCGGTCGCGGCCAAGCGCGGCGTCAAGCCGCTGGCGCGCCTGGTGGCCTACGCCCACGCCGGCGTGGACCCCAACATCATGGGCATCGGCCCGGTGCCGGCCACGCAGGCCGCGCTCAAGCGCGCCGGCCTGACGGTGGACCAGCTGGACGTGATCGAAGCCAACGAAGCGTTTGCGGCGCAGGCTTGCGCGGTGTCGCGCGAGCTGAAGCTGGATCCGGCCAAGGTGAACCCCAACGGCAGCGGTATCGGCCTGGGCCACCCCATCGGCGCCACCGGCGCGATCATCACCGTCAAGGCGCTGCACGAACTGCAGCGCGTGGGCGGACGCTACGCGCTGGTGACCATGTGCATCGGCGGCGGCCAGGGCATCGCCGCCATCTTCGAGCGGATCTGACGCGCCAGGCAGGGCGCCAGCACGCGAGCGCGGGGGCAGCTAGCTCGCGCCGCGTGTAGGCTCCGCCCGGCCGCCGGCTAGCCCCAATGCGGGGCAGCCTCTTCGCGGGGCTGCAAGCGAGCAAAGCTCGCGCTGCGTGGGGACCTCTTATTTTTCCAGGTAATCGTGCGCCCACGCCTGGCATTCGGCGTGCAGCAGCGCGCCCATCTGCGCCCGCCGGGGCGCGTCCAAGCGGCTGCTGATCGCGCCGAAACTGAAAGCCACCCAGGTCAGTTCCGATACCCGGAACGCCACGCCCACGCCCGAAACGCCGGGCGTGATGGTGTCCACGATCTCTGAATAGCCCGAGGCGCGCGCCTGCCTGACCGATTTCATCAGCGCAGCGCTGGACGCGCCGATCTGCGCGTAGCTGGCCGAGTGCCGCGCATACAGCGCGGCGATTTCCTCGTCGGGCAGGGTGGCCATCAGCGCCAGCCCGCCCGCGCCCACGCCCAGCAGGCGCCGCTCGCCCTGGTCGATGGTGAAGACCTTCACCGGAAACGAACCCGCCTCGCGCAGCAGGCACAGGGCGTAGTCGCCCTGGCGTATCACCAGGAACACCGTGTCGCCCGACAGGCGCGCCAGCTTCTGCGCGAAAGGACGCAGCGCGTCCAGCAGCGGCGTGCGCCGCAACGCCGCGAAGCCCAGTTGCATGGAGTCCACGCCCAGGCGGTAGCGCCGGGTCTTGGCGTCGCGCTCGGCGAACTGCTCTTCCAGCAGGCAGGCGAGCAGCCGGTGCGCCGTGGAGCGTTCCAGTCCGGTCTCGGCCATCACGCCCTGCAGATCGATGCCTTCTTCCTGGTGTTGTGCCAGCACGCGCAGCAGGCCCAGGGCGCGCCGCATGCTTTGGGTACCGCCGGTGGAACCGCTGTTGTTCATAATGTGGGAAATAGTTGTCGAATATTTTGTATTTTAGGATTCCAGGTGCGTTAATTCAATCCAGTCGACCGCGCCGCCTTTCAAGGCGCGGCAGAACAAGGACGAGGAGACCATGGAGTACGCCACCCTGGCCGTCGAGCGGCACGACTCGGTATGCCGCATCAGCCTGGCGCGCGAATCCGCGCGCAATGCCCAAAGCCAGCAGCTGCTGGACGAACTGGATGACGCGTTGACGCGCGCCGAACAGGACGATTCGGTGCGGGTGGTGGTGTTGGCCGGCCGCGGCGCGCACTTTTCCGCCGGCCACGACCTGAAGGAAGCCCAGGCCAAGCGCGCCGATTTCACGGTGGAAGAGCGCTGGGAATATGAGTCGCGCCGCTACTAC
The DNA here is from genome assembly GCF_903652925.1 of Achromobacter anxifer. Lineage (GTDB taxonomy): Bacteria > Pseudomonadota > Gammaproteobacteria > Burkholderiales > Burkholderiaceae_B > Achromobacter > Achromobacter anxifer. The sequence goes on from NZ_CAHLAR010000002.1 coordinate 116,639, forward strand.
GGCTATTGCATGCGCATCTGGGATTTTTCCAAGCCGACGGTGGCCCAGGTGCAGGGCGCCTGCGTGGCCGGCGGTTTCATGATCGCCAACATGTGCGACCTGGTGGTGTGTTCCGACACCGCTTACTTCTCCGATCCCGTGGGCCACACGCTCGCGGCGGCCGCCACCGAGGTGCTGATCCATCCCTGGGTCATGGGGCTGCGCAAGGCCAAGGAAATGCTCTACACCGGCGAAAAGGTCGACGCCCAGGAAGCGCTGCGCATCGGCATGGTGAACCGCGTGGTACCCGAGACCGAGCTGGACGCCGCGACCCTGGCGCTGGCGCAGCGCATCGCGCAGGCGCCGCCTTTCGGGCTGCGCCTCATCAAGCGCTCGCTGAACCGCACGGCCGACGCGCAAGGCTTCCGCACCGCCTTGTCCGCGCATTTCGATACGCACCAGCTGTCGCATCTGAGCGAGGAATTCCAGGCCGTGCGCGAGCGCGGCCTTGCGCAAGCCATTCAACGTAACAAGAAGGGCGAAACCGCATGACCCCGTCCCTGGACCCGTTGCTCAATCCGCGTTCCATCGCGATGATCGGCGCCAGCGCGAACGCGGGGCGCATCGGCGGCATGCCGCTGGAGCTGCTGACGCGCTTCGGCTACGCGGGCGGCATCTATCCCGTGAATCCCAAGTACCAGGAAGTGTTCGGCCGCCGTTGCTGGCCGGACATAGAGTCCGTGCCCGAGCCGGTGGACCTGGCGGTGCTGGCGATCGCGGCGGCGGACGTGACGCCCATGCTGCGCCGCTGCCACGCAAAGGGCGTGCGCGCCGCCATCGTCTATGCCGCGGGCTTTGCCGAGGCGGGCGGCGAGGGCGTGCGCCTGCAGGACGAGCTGGAAGCCTTCGTGGCCGAGAGCGGCATGGCCGTGGCCGGTCCGAACTGCATGGGCTTCGCCAACCTGAACACCCAGGCCCATACCGCGTTCGCGTCGGTCTTCAAGACCGCGCCGGCGCAGACGGCGCCGGGCAAGGTCAGCCTGCTGACGCAGAGCGGCAACGTGTGCGCGGCGGTGTACGCGATCGCGCGCCGGCTGGACCTGCCGTTCTCGCACTTCATCAATACCGGCAACGAAGCCTGCCTGGATTTCTCGCAGTACCTGGAATACCTTGCCGCGGATCCGCAGACCGAAATCGTGCTGGGCTACATCGAGCAACTGCGCGACGGCGAGCGCTTCAAGCGCGCCTGCCGCGAGCTGGAACGCCAGGGCAAGCTGCTGATCGCGCTGAAGGCCGGCACCACGGACAAGGGCGCGCAGGCGGTGCAGTCGCACACCTCGGCGCTGGCCGGGGACCGCCGCGTCTACGGCGCGGCCTTTCGCCAATTGAATGTGATAGAGGCCACCGACTTCGCGCAGATGGCGCAGCTGGCGAGCCTGGCGACGCTGCGGCACCGCACGGCGGGCAAGCGCGTCGCGGTGCTGACCATGTCCGGCGCGTTGGGCGCCATCCTGGCCGACAAGTTCATCGGCGCCGGGCTGGACCTGCCCGATCTGCCGCCGGACCTGCAGGCGGTGCTGCGCGGCGGCATTCCCGACTACGGCATGGTGGGCAATCCGGTGGACGTGACCGGCAACGTGGTCAACGACCCGGACTTCGTGCGCACCGTGCTGGAAGCCCTGGCCACGACCGACGCGATCGACGCCGTCGTCGTCTATGCGCCCGGCTACATGCTGGACCGCATGGCCGATGCGCTGGTGGACGTGTCGCGCCGGCACCCGCGCCTGTTCGTCGCCATCGATACCGGGCTGGCGCAGAGCCGCGCCGCCCTGCGCGAGGCCGAGGTCGCTGTGTTCGAGGACCTGGGCCTGGCGGTCGCGGCGCTGGCGCCCTACCTGCAGTGGTGCGAGGCGCGCGGCGCCAAGCGCATCGCGGCGGTGCCGGAGCTGGCGGCCGTGGCGTTGCCGGCCTTGCCCTGCAATGAAGCCGACGCCCGCGAGTACGTGGCCGCCTTCGGCCTGCCGCAGGCCCGCGTGAGCCCGGCGGCCGACGCGGACGCCGCGGTGGCGCAGGCGCGCGCGGCCGGATATCCGGTGGCCCTGAAGATACTGAGCGCCGACATCGCCCACAAGACCGAGGCGGGCGGCGTGGCGCTGAACCTGACCGACGACGAGGCCGTGCGCCGCGCCTTTGGCGAGGTGACGCGGGCCGCGGCCGCGGCGCAGCCGGACGCGCGCATCGATGGCGTGATGGTGCAGAAGATGGAGCGCGGCGTGGCCGAGATCATCGTCGGTGCCACCCGGGATCCGGTGTTCGGCCCGGTGCTGACCGTGGGCTTGGGCGGCGTGCTGACCGAGCTGTACCAGGACACCAGCCACCGCCTGTTGCCGGTGGACGAGGACATCGCCCTGCAGATGTTGCGCGAGCTCAAGGCCTACGCGTTGCTCGACGGCTACCGCGGCAAGCCCCGCGCCGACGTGGCGGCGGCGTGCCGCAGCATCGTGGCCGTGGGCAATGCGCTGCTGGCCGCGCCCGCGCACGCGGCGGAAATCGAAGTCAATCCATTGCTGATCAAAGAGGCAGGACAGGGCGTCGCGGTACTGGACGCGCTGATCCTGCCCGCAACCCCGTAGCGCCACGCGCGCAACGCTTCCCAGGAGGAGACAAGCATGATGAAGAAACTATTGGCCGGCGTCGCGCTGGCTTGCATCGGCGTCACGGGCCCGGCCATGGCCCAGGACAGCTATCCCAGCCGCCCGATACGCATCGTGGTGCCGTTCTCGCCGGGCGGCGCGACCGACATCATGAGTCGCCTGCTGGCGGAAAAGCTGAGCGGCAGGCTGGGCCAGCCGGTGATCGTGGAGAACAAGCCCGGCGGCGGCACCATGATCGCGTCAGACTACGTGTCGCGCGCCGAACCCGACGGCTACACCTTGCTGATGGCGGCTTCGTCGCTGGGCATCGCGCCCAGCATCTACGCCAAGGTCAACTACGACCCGATCAAGGACTTCGCGCCCATCAGCCAGGTGGCCTCGGTGGTGCACGTGCTGGAGGTGCATCCGTCGGTTCCGGCCAAGAACGTGGGCGAACTGATCGCCTACCTGAAGGCGAATCCCGGCAAGGTCAGCTATGGCTCGGTCGGCACCGGCAGTTCGACCCATCTGGAGGCCGAGCTTTTCAACAGCATGGCGGGCGTGCAGATGACGCACATCCCGTACAAGGGCAGCGCGCCGGCGCTCAACGATCTGGTGGCGGGACGCCTGCAGGTGATGTTCGACGCCTGGGCTTCGTCCGGTCCCTTCGTCAAGGACGGCAAGCTGCGCGTGTTGGCGGTGACCACGGCCCAGCCCTCGGCTTCGGTGCCGGACCTGCCGACCGTGGCGGCCTCGGGCCTGCCGGGCTATTCGGCCATGCCCTGGCTGGGCCTGGTGGCGCCGGCGCGCACGCCGCAGCCGGTGGTGGACAAGATCTACAGCAACCTGGCGCAGATCCTGCAACAGCCCGACGTCAAGGCGCAGTTCACCGGCCTGGGGCTGGACATCATCGGCAGCGATCCCAAGACCTTCGCCGCCTTCATCCGCCAGGACGTGACCACCTGGGCCAAGGTGGCGCGCGATTCGAACATCCGCCTGGAGTAATGGCATGACGCAGTTGGAAAGCGCTGCGCGGGAAGACGAGGCATTCCGCCTGGACCTGCGCGGCTGGCTGGCATCGGCCTACGTCCGTTTCGCTCAGGACTGGCCGGGCGGGGCCGATCCGCGCAACCTGGATTACCGGCGCGCGTGGGAAGACACGCTGTGCGCCAACGGCTGGTCCGGCCTGGGCTGGCCCAGGGAGCATGGCGGCCGCGCGCTGCCGCTGTCGCGGCAGGCGGTGTTCCACGAAGAGCACGCGCGCTGCGGCGCGCCGCTGGGCGTGAACCTGATCGGGCACGGCATCCTGGCGCCGACCTTGCTGCATTTCGGCAGCGAGGCGCAGAAGCGCCGCTTCCTGCCGGGCATCCTGTCGAACCGCGAAGTGTGGTGCCAGGGTTACTCGGAGCCGGGGGCCGGTTCCGACCTGGCGTCAGTGCGCACCCGGGCAGAGGCCGCGCCCGGCGGCTACCGGCTCAACGGCCACAAGATCTGGACCTCGTTCGCCGACCGCGCGCAGTGGTGCTTCGTGCTGGCGCGCACCGATCCGCAGGCGCCCAAGCACAAGGGCCTGAGCTTCCTGCTGGTCGACATGCGCAGCCCGGGCGTGCGCGTCGAACCCATCCGCCAGATCACCGGCGAGGCTGAGTTCTGCGAGGTGTTCTTCGAGGACGTGTTCGTGCCGCAGGACAACCTGCTGGGCGAAGCCAACCAGGGCTGGAAGATCGCCATGGCCGCGGCCAGCTTCGAGCGCGGCACCTACTTCATTCCGCGGCTGGTGCGCTTCGCCCAGGAACTGCGCCAGGTGCGCGAGCTGGCTCAGCGCGCCGACGCCTACGGCCACGTGCCCGCGTCCTCGGCCGCGGTGCGCCAGCAATGGGCGCGGCTGGCGGCCGACAGCCACGTGCTGGCGCTGAAATCGCAGCGCGCGCTGGCCGGCGCCATGCGCGGCGATCCGCCCGGGCCGGAAGGCTCTTCCACCAAGATCCATTGGAGCGAAGCGCATCAGCGCCTGCTGGAGTTGTCCTTGCAGCTGCTGGGCGAAGACGCCTGCCTGGCGGAAGGCGCGGCCGACGCGCACGCCGTGGAGCTGACGCACGCCTACCTGTGGTCGCGCGCCGAAACCATCCTGGCCGGCACCTCCGAAATCCAGCGCAACATCATCGCCGAGCAGATGCTCGCCCTGCCCAAGGCTTGAATCCCATGGATCTGCATCCGACCGAAGACCAGCGCATGCTGGAAGACGCGGCGCGCCGCTATCTGGCCGACCGCCATCCGCTGGCCGTGGCCCGCGCCGCCGCCGGCAAGCCCTATGAGGCACGCCTGGCGCAATGGCGGGAAATCGCCGGACAAGGCTGGCCTGCCTTGCTGGCGCTGGCCGAACAGGACGGGCTGGGCCTGGGCATGCGCGATGCCTGGATCGTGGCCGAAGCCGCCGGGCGGCATCTGCTGAGCCTGCCGTTGGCCGCCAACATGACGCTGCTACCGACCTTGTGCGCTGTGGGCGCGGCGGGCGCGGCGGCGCAATGGGCCGCCGCCGTGATGGTGGGCGAAATGTACTTTGCCGACGCCGCCTTGCGTCCCGACGGATCCGCCTTCGTCGAGGGGGCGGGCGAGGGCGTGCGCGCGCTGGCCGTGCGGCGCGTGAGCGCGACCATGCTGCGGCTGGAAGTGCAAGCGCCCGAGCCCGGGCTGGCGGGGCTGGATCCGACCATGCCCGTGGCGCGCGTCGCGCGTCCGCGGGTGCTGGACGGCGTCGACCTGGAAGTCGCGCCGGGCGTCTGGGAGCGGCTGCGCACGCGGCTGCGCCTGCTGCGCTCGGCGGAACTGCTGGGCGCAGCGTCGGCTGCCCTGGACATGGCCGCGGCCCATGCGCGCGAACGCTGCCAGTTCGACCGCGCCATCGGCGCCAATCAGGCGATCAAGCATCGTCTGGCGGAGGATTGGATGGCCCTGGACGACGCCTGGCTGGCGGGCATCGCGGCGGTCGCGGCCCACGATGCCGGCGCCGCCTCCGCAGAGCGCGACAGCCTGTTTGCGCCGCTGCTGGCGGTCGAGGCCGGCAAGCGCGCGGCGCAGAACGCCATCCAGGTCCACGGCGCCCTGGGCATGACCTGGGAATGCGACGCGCACCTTTACCTGAAGCGGGTGCTGCGCCTGGCGGCCGGCCTGCAGGCGGAAGCTTCGCGCGCGGAACTGCTGGAACGGATCTGGGAGAGCGGGGACGACAGGCTGGCCGCGTAGCTCGCAGCGGCCGGACGCCGCCCGCGCGCGGGGCGTCCGGCCTACAATCGCCGCCATGCACAAATCGAATCTTCCTTCCGAGCTGGACCAGCCGACCCTGTCCGAAGTGGACGGCGTCCGCTACCTGCACTTCAACACCGTCTGGGTCCAGGGCGCCATGCGCATCAAGAACCCGTCGGAGCTGGTGCTCGAATACACCGCCCAGATGATGGCCTGGCTGCTGTTCCTGGAACCGCCCAAGGACGAAGCCATCGGCATGCTGGGCCTGGGCGCCGGCTCGCTGGCGCGCTATTGCGTGAAGCACACGCGCAGCCCGCTGCTGGCGGTGGAATGGAATCCGCGCGTGACGGCGGCCTGCCACATGTTCTTCCGCCTGCCCGGATCCAACCGGCTGGAGGTCGAGCACGCCGACGCCGGCGCCTGGGTGGCCGACCCGCTCAACGCCGGGCGCTGCCCGGTGCTGATGGTGGACCTGTACGACGCCTCCGCCGAAGGGCCGGTGCGCGACAGCGTGAAGTTCTACCGCGACTGCCGCCGCGTGTTGGGCGAGGTCGGCGTGCTGGCCGTGAACCTGTTCGGCCGCCACGAGAGCTTCGGCAAGAACATCGACAACCTGTCCAAGGCCTTCGACGACCGCATCGTGCTGCTGCCCGAGGTCGAGGCGGGCAACCAGATCGTCTTGGCGTTCTCCGGCCCGCGCCTGGCCGTCACCCCCGCCGACCTGCTGGCGCGGGCCGAGGTGGTCGAGGCCAAGTACGGCCTGCCGGCGCGCCGCTGGGCCCGCTCGCTCACCCGCCACGCGGTGGACGGGGTGCTGCACTTCTGACCTGCCGCTCCGTTTTTGCAGGACGGGCCATCGGGCCTCCGGACGCCTGAGGCCTTTTTTCTCCTAGGGTAGCTACCGAGACGGGAGGGGTTTTCTTTTCCCCGCATCTGGTTCTATCATGGCCTTATTCATAATTATGAATTACGGTGCAGTCCAGGCCGCTGACCCATGACCCTACCCATCGTCCGGCAAGCCCTCTACCTGGAAGTCGCGGACCGCCTGCGTGGCATGATCCACGCGCGCTCCCTGCGCAATGGCGAATGGATCGACGAACTGCGCCTGGCGGGTGAACTGGGCATTTCCCGCACCCCCTTGCGCGAGGCTCTCAAGGTGCTGGCCACCGAAGGGCTGGTGCGGCTGGAACCCCGGCGCGGCTGCTTCGTCAATGAGCTGTCGCAGCAGGACCTGGAAGACATCTTTCCGCTGATGGCCATGCTGGAAGGGCGCTGCGCCTTCGAGGCCGCGCGCAAGGCCAGCGACGCGCAGTTGGCCGAGCTGGAGGCCTTGCATGCCGCCCTGGCCGGCCACGCCGAGGCCGGCCGCATCGACGCCTATTACAAGACCAATTATTTGATCCACGAGGCGGTGCAGGCCCTGGCCGGCAACCAGTGGCTGTCGGACATGGTGGGCAATCTGCGCAAGGTGCTGAGCCTGTCGCGCCACCGCAGCCTGTCGCAGCCGGGGCGCATCCACGAGTCCTGCGCCGAGCACCAGGCCATCTTCGCCGCGCTCAAGGCGCACGACTGCGAAGGGGCCCAGGCGCTCGCCCATACACACCTGATGCGGCAGCTGGAAGCGCTGCGCGCATTGAGCCATGCGGACGCCGGCGATCCGGCGCCGTCCGATCCCATCGTCATCGAGGAGCCCGACCATGTCCGCACCCGCCAATCTCGCGCCCGCGCGCGGCGCGCGCTCGCCTGAGCCCGAGACCGAAACCGTCGACGCGGCCGCCGCCGCCGAAAGCGCCGGCCTGATGTCCCGCCTGGGCCGCCTGTGGGAACGCGGCCGGCTGCCCAGCGAATCCGAAGTACGGCGCCTGTTCGAGGCGCGCCTGACCGATGTGGCCGCCAACAAGCTGGCGCGCCGCTGGTGCGAACAGTACAGCGCCGCCGACGGCAAGGACCGCCGGCTGATGCTGACGGCGCTGGCGCAGGCCCGCGGCAGCTACGCGGGCGAGGGCGGCGAAGGCCCGCGCCTGTTCAAGCGTTTCAATGCCCAGCCCCAGGGCCTGCGCTTCCTGGTTGCGCTGCGCGCGGACATGCTGCGCTGGCGCAAGCAGGTGGCGGGCATCCAGACGCTGGACAAGGACCTCGAAAGCCTGCTGTCCGCCTGGTTCGACGTGGGCCTGCTGGAACTGCGGCCGCTGACCTGGGATTCGCCGGCCTCGCTGCTGGAAAAGCTGATCCTCTACGAGGCCGTCCACGAGATCCAGTCCTGGGACGACCTGCGCCGCCGCGTGTCGCCGGACCGCCGCTGCTACGCCTATTTCCATCCGCAGATGCCGGACGTGCCGCTCATCTTCGTGGAGGTGGCGTTTGCCGGCCAGATGGCCGACAACGTGCAGGTATTGCTGGACAGCACCTTGCCGCCCCAGGACCTGGATAAGGCGCGCTGGGCCATTTTCTATTCCATCTCGAACACGCAGCCCGGCCTGAAGGGCATCAGCTTCGGCAATTTCCTGCTCAAGCGCGTGGTCGAGCAGTTGCTGCACGAACTGCCCAAGCTGAAGTCCTTTGCCACGCTGTCGCCGATTCCCGGGTTCGCGGACTGGCTGGGCAAGCTGGACGCCGAAGCCGTCGAGGCCATCGTGCGCGAGGACAAGGCCCGCGCCAAGGCGCGCAAGCGCGAGGGCGTGCCGGATGGGCGGCGCTGGGGCGCGCGCCTGTCCAAGGCGGCCCAGGGCAAGGCGCCGGACGTGGTCAGGCGCGCGGGGTTCCGCCTTGCGGCCAGCTATCTCCAGTCCATGAAGAACGGGCTGCCGGTGGACGCCGTGGCGCGCTTCCACCTGGGCAACGGCGCGCGCATCGAACGGCTCAACTGGGCGGCGGATACCTCGCCCAAGGGCCTCAAGCAGTCCTGCGGCATGATGGTGAATTACCTCTACGACCTCGACGAACTGGACGACAACCTTGCCCGGCTGGGCGAGGGCAAGCCCCAGGTCAGCCGCGGCGTGGGGCGCGTGGCATAGGCGCCGCCCAGGCGGGGCAAGAACATAAGCACGAACACAAGCAAGAACATAAGAAAGAGGGGCAGGAGACATGACGGACAATGTGGCCGGCCGCGTGCTGCTGGAGCGCGAGGACGATCTGGCATGGGTGACGCTATCGCACCCGGGGCGTCTGAACGCGATCACGGTGGGCATGTGGCATGAACTGCGGGACGTGTTCACGCGCATCGCGCAGGACGTTGCGGTGCGCTGCGTGATCGTGCGTGGCGAGGGCGGCAACTTCGCCGCCGGCGCGGACATCCGCGAATTCCCCGTCCAGCGCGGCGACATGGCCGGCGTGCAGCATTACCACCGCGAAGTGCTGGCGCCCGCCTTGCAGGCGGTCGCCCTGTGCCCGCAGCCGGTGGTGGCGCAGATCGAGGGCGTGTGCGTGGGCGGCGGGCTGGAGATCGCCAGCCAGTGCGATCTGCGGATCGCCGGCGAATCAGCGCGTTTCGGCGTGCCGATCAACCGCCTGGGCTTTCCCATGGCTCCCGACGAAATGAGCGGCCTGCTGGCACTGGTCGGACGCGCGGCCACCCTGGCCATCCTGCTGGAGGGCCGCGTGTTCGGCGCCGCCGAGGCGCGGGAACTGGGGCTGCTGACCCGCGTGGTTGCCGACGCGCAGGTAGCCGATGCGGCCCGGCGCAGCGCCGAGCGCATCGCGGCGGGGGCGCCGCTGGCCGCGCGCATCAACAAGCGCCTGTCGCGCAGGCTTGCCGCGGGCGGCGCCTTGACCGAAGCCGAATACCAGGATTATTTCTCTTACGCCGACAGCCGGGACCATAAGGAGGGCGTGCGCGCCTTCCTGGCCGGCGAAGACCCTTCCTTTTCCGGAGACTAGACAAGGTGAGCAACGCAAATCTATATGCTGTCCTGCAAGGCGGCTTTCCCAAAGACCGCAGCAAGGTCGCGCTGGAGACGCCCGACCTGCAATACACCTGGGATGACATCGATCGCGCCACCGCGTGCCTCGCCAATCTGCTGACCTCGCTGGACCTGCCGGCCGGATCGCGCGTGGCGGTGCAGGTCGAGAAATCGCCCGAGGCGCTGCTGTTGTATCTGGCCACGCTGCGAGCCGGCTTGGTCTACCTGCCGTTGAACACCGCCTACCGCGAATCGGAAATCGAATATTTCCTGGGCAATGCCGAGCCGGCCGTGGTGGTCTGCGCCAGCAAGAACCTGGAATGGGTGCGGCGCGCGGCCGACAAGGCTGGCACCGCGCACGTGTACACGCTGGACGAGGACCGCAGCGGCACGCTGCTGGATGCCGCCGGCGGCCTGCCGCAGACCTTCAAGACCGTCGTCAGCCAGCCCGATGACCTGGCCGCCATCCTGTACACGTCCGGCACCACCGGACGCAGCAAGGGCGCGATGCTGTCGCACGGCAACCTGGCTGCCAACGCGCGGGTGCTGCACGACTACTGGGGCTGGCGTTCGGACGACGTGCTGCTGCACATGCTGCCCATCTTCCACGTGCATGGCCTGTTCGTGGCCTCGCACGGCGCCTTGCTGGCCGGCGCGAAGATGATCTGGCTGCCCAAGCTGGACGCCGACCAGGCCTTGCATTACCTGCCGCGGAGCACGGTGATGATGGGCGTGCCCACCTACTATGTGCGCCTGCTGGCGGATCCGCGCTTCGACCGCAGCGTCTGCGCCAACATGCGTCTCTTCATTTCGGGCTCCGCGCCTTTGCTGGCCGAGACCTTCTCCGACTTCCAGAAGCGCAGCGGCCACGCCATCCTGGAACGCTACGGCATGAGCGAAACCGTCATGCTGACTTCCAACCCCTACGATCCCAAGCTGGGCGAGCGCCTGGCGGGCACCGTGGGCCGCGCCTTGCCGGGCGTGCAGGTGCGGGTGGTGGACGACGCCGGCATCGCGCTCGCGCCGGGCGAGATCGGCAACGTGCAGGTGCGCGGGCCCAACGTGTTTTCCGGTTACTGGCGCATGCCGGAAAAGACCCGCGAGGAATTCACCGAGGACGGCTGGTTCAAGACCGGCGATGTGGGCCGCTGGGGCGGTGAGTCCGCCGGACGCGACGTGCCCGCCGACTACCTGTCCATCGTGGGCCGCAGCAAGGACCTGATCATCTCCGGCGGATACAACGTCTACCCCAAGGAAATCGAAACGCTGATCGACGACATGCCCGGCGTGGCCGAATCGGCCGTCATCGGCGTGCCGCATGCCGATTTCGGCGAAGCGGTGGTGGCGGTGGTCGTGCCCAAGGACGGCGTTGCGCTGGACGCGGCCGCCATGCAGGCCGAGCTGAAATCGCGCATCGCCAATTTCAAGGTGCCCAAGCGCCTGCACATCATCGACCAGCTGCCGCGCAACACCATGGGCAAGGTGCAGAAGAACGTGCTGCGCGAAACCTACAAGGCGCTTTGACGTTCATGAGTCGCCCGCTCCCCGAGTTCCGGGGAGCGGATTTTCCGCCGAGCGCGGTGTATCCGCGTGGCGCAAGCCACTTCCAGGAGTCCATGTCCAGATAGAACCGCCAAAGTCCCGGCAGCCCATCCATTACAAGAATTTCAAGAGACGAGACGCACACAACCGCGCCGTCCCCATGCTGCAGCAAGAGGAGACAATATGAAATACCGCACCACCGCCGCGGCCGTGTTCGCCGTGGCCGCCCTGGGCTTGAGCGGCGCCGCCGCCGCGCAATGGCCTGAACGCCCGATCACGCTCATCGTCCCGTTCCCCGCGGGCGGGGGCACGGACACGTTTGCCCGGCCGCTGGCCCAGCAGCTGACCACCCAGCTTGGCCAGACCGTCGTCATCGACAACAAGGGCGGCGCGGGCGGCACCGTGGGCGCCGGCGTGGCGGCCAAGGCCAGGCCCGACGGCTACACCTTCTTCATGGGCGGCGCTCACCATGCGCTGGCTCCCTCGCTGTACAAGAGCCTGAACTACAACATCCAGAAGGACTTCGTGCCGGTCGCACTGGTCGCGCAGCCGCCGCAGGTCATCGTCATCAATCCGCAAAAGCTGCCGGTGAAGACCGTGCAGGAGCTGATCGACTACGCCAAGAAGCGTCCCGGGGAAATCAACTTCGGCACGGCGGGCAAGGGCAGCACGCACCACCTCGCCGGCGAGCTGTTCGCCATGCAGACCGGCATCAAGCTGGTGGACGTGCCCTACCAGGGCGCGGGTCCGATGCTGTCGGCCCTGATCGGCGGGCAGGTGGACCTGGCCTTCGACGGCCTGGGCTCGTCGTCCGGCCACATCCGCTCCGGCGTGATCAAGCCGCTGGCCGTGGCCGCCGCCGAGCGCTCGCAGTCGCTGCCCGACGTGCCCACCGCCGCCGAGGCCGGCGTGCCGAATTACGTGGTGTCGACCTGGTACGCGATCTGGGCGCCCGCCGGTACGCCCCAGGAAGCGGTCGACAAGATGATTGCCGAAATCACCAAGGCCCTGAACGCGCCGAAGATCAAGGAAACCTGGGCCGGCAACGGCTCCGCCGTACCCACGCTGACGGGCGCCGAATTCGGCAAGTTCGTCGACAGCGAGGTCGAGCGCTGGGCCAAGGTGGTGAAGGATTCGGGGGTTAAGCTGGATTGATGGGCTTAGGTTGGACGCGCGCCGTAGGGCGCGCGTTTTTTCCTTAGCGCCACTCGCTCGCCAGGCTCAGCTTCGCCAGCTGATCATGCGTCAGCGTCAGGCTGGCCGCCTTCACCAGTTCATCCAGTTGCGCCAGCGAGGTCGCGCTGACGATGGGCGAGGTGATGCCGGGTTGGGCGATCTGCCAGGCCAGCGCGGCCTGGGCGGGTGTGCAGCCTGCGTCCTCGGCGACTTCGTCCAGCGCTTTCAGGATGCGGTAGCCGCGGTCGTTGAGATAGGTGTCGACGATCTTGCGGCCGCGCGGGCTCTTGCCGGCGTCGGCCGGGCTGCGGTACTTGCCGCTGAGGAATCCGCTGGCCAGCGCGTAATAGTTGATCGTGCCCATCTGCTGCGTCTTCACCAGGCTTTGCAAGCCGGATTCGAAGGGCTCGCGGCGGTACAGGTTGTACTCGGGCTGGATGCTTTCGTAGCGCGGCAGGCTGTGCCGTTCGCTGGCGATCAGCGCTTCGGACAGCCGCACCGCCGTGTAATTCGAGGCGCCGATGGCGCGCACCTTGCCGGATTCGATGTGCTTGGCGTATTCGGCCAGGGTGTCGGTCAGCGGGGTGTCCGGATCGTCCTGGTGCGACTGGTACAGGTCGATATGGTCCGTCTGCAGGCGGGCCAGAGAGGCTTCCAGCGAGCGGCGGATGTAGGCGGGCGCCAGGCCCTTGGCGTCCGGGCCCATTTCCATGCCGACCTTGGTGGCGATCAGCACGCGGTCGCGCTTGCCCGAGCGCTTGAGCCATTTGCCGATCAGGGTTTCGGATTCTCCGCCCTGGTTGCCCGGCACCCAGCGGGAGTACACGTCCGCCGTGTCGATGAAATTGAGGCCCGCATCCACCATCGCGTCCAGCAGCGAGTAGGTGCCGGCTTCGTCGACGGTCCAGCCGAAAACGTTGCCGCCGAAAGTGAGCGGGGGAATCTGCAGGCCGGAACGGCCCAATGCGCGTTTGATCATGGTGTGGCCTCTGGATGCTGCGGTGACGTCGTCCGGTTTCAAGCGAATCCGGCCGGTGCAATTCGGGACTTTTCAGTATATTGACGCCGCTGCGCTTCGTTGCGGGGCATGTCGTTGCGGCATGCACCATTTCAGGGATTCCCCCGAAACGCTTCGGGATGACGGCAAGTTAGACTATACGGCTTTATGGCTAGTCCGGCCGGCGGGGAGCCGCCAGCGGCGCCGTAATAATGAACAAACACCAAGGGTTCAAGGAGCTTATCTATGCTGATCGGAAAAAAACATTTTCTGACGGTTGGCGCCATGGCGCTGGCGATGGCTATCGCCGCGCCTGTGTCCGCGCAGCAGAAGTCCGTGGCGGTCACCGCCATCGTCGAGCATCCGGCGCTGGACGCCGTGCGTGACGGGGTGCAGGACGCCCTCAAGCAAGCCGGCTACGAGCCGGGCAAGAACCTGAAATGGCAATACCAGAGCGCCCAGGGCAACAACGGCACCGCCGCCCAGATCGCTCGCAAGTTCGTGGGCGACAAACCCGACGCCATCGTCGCGATCGCCACGCCGTCGGCCCAGGCCGTCGTCGCCGCCACCAAGGACGTGCCGGTGGTGTATTCCGCCGTGACTGATCCCGTTGCCGCCCAGCTGGTTCCCAGCATGGAAGCGTCGGGCACCAACGTGACCGGCGTGTCGGATCTGCTGGCGCTGGACAAGCAGGTCGACCTGATCAAGAAGATCGTTCCCAACGCCAAGCGCGTGGGCATCGTCTACAACCCGGGCGAGGCCAACTCGGTCGTGGTCGTCAAGAAGCTGCAGGAAATCCTGCCGAAGGCCGGCATGAGCCTGGTCGAAGCCGCCGCGCCGCGTTCCGTGGACGTGGCTTCCGCCGCCCGCAGCCTGATCGGCAAGGTCGACGTCATCTACACCAACACCGACAACAACGTCGTGTCGGCGTACGAGTCGCTGGTCAAGGTCGGCAACGACGCCAAGATCCCGCTGATCGCGTCCGACACCGACAGCGTCAAGCGCGGCGGCATCGCCGCCCTGGGCATCAATTACCGCGACCTGGGCGTGCAGACCGGCAAGGTGGTGGTGCGCATCCTCAAGGGCGAAAAGCCCGGCGCCATCCCCTCGGAAACCAGCACCAAGCTTGAGCTGTACGTGAATCCAGGCGCCGCCGCCAAGCAAGGCGTGACGCTGTCCGACGCGCTCATCAAGTCGGCCGCGGTGGTCGTGAAGTAATAGCCAGCCGGTATACGCCCCGCCGCGCCTATCCGGCGCGAGCGGGGTGCAGTCTGATTCTTCAGTGCCTTGCCTTACCCCATGTTCTCAAGGGCAGTAGCATTCAAAAGATGCGCGCGGCCCGGCGCACTATGTGCTGGTCTCGAATGGCCTGACGGCCCGCCTTCTGGCGTTGAATCCGTCTGGCGTCTTTGCTCCCTGAATGGTCCTGCATGCGTTCCCGCATGCCTATGCTGCCGGCATCACCGGCCGGCATGGGGATGTTTTGGCAGGAAACGAGGCAAAAGCGCGTGCCGGGAAACGTTTCTTGCGAAAGCTGGGGTAAAACTGACCCCGAAACGCAAGAAATCCGACGTTTCAACTCTTTAATATGCTCGTTTCTTACCTCATTGGATTTGACTCATGTCATTGTTCTCGTTGTTAGGCGCGCTGGAGATCGGCCTGATCTTCAGCCTGGTGGCCTTGGGCGTGTTTATCTCGTTCCGGCTGCTGCGCTTCCCGGACCTGACCGTTGACGGCAGTTTTCCGCTGGGCGGCGCGGTCTGTGCCACGCTGATCGCCTCGGGCACCGATCCGTTCCTGGCCACGGTCGTCGCCACGATCGCCGGCGCCGCGGCCGGGCTGGTCACCGGCTGGCTGAACGTGAAGCTGAAGATCATGGATCTGCTGGCCAGCATCCTGATGATGATCGCGCTCTATTCGGTCAACCTGCGCATCATGGGCAAGCCCAACGTTCCCCTCATCACCGAACCCACCGTATTCACCATCCTGCAGCCGGAATGGCTGTCGGACTACGTCGCGCGTCCTCTGATCCTGATCGTCATCGTGATCCTGGCAAAGCTGGCGCTGGACTGGTTCTTCGCCACGCAGACCGGCCTGGCGGTGCGCGCCACCGGTTCCAACGGCCGCATGGCCCGCGCCCAGGGCGTCAACACCGGCCGCATGATCCTGGGCGGCATGGCGCTGTCCAACGCGCTGGTCGCGCTGGCGGGCGCGCTGTTCGCCCAGACCCAGGGCGGTTCGGATATTTCGATGGGCATCGGCACCATCGTGATCGGCCTGGCCGCCGTGATCGTGGGCGAAAGCATCCTGCCGTCGCGCAAGCTGGTGCTGGCCACGCTGGCCGTCATCATCGGCGCCATCGTCTACCGCTTCTTCATCGCCCTGGCGCTGAACAGCGATTTCATCGGCCTGAAGGCGCAAGACCTGAACCTCGTCACCGCGGTGCTGGTCACGATCGCCCTCGTTATCCCCATGCTCAAGCGCCGCCTGGTCGGCAAAAAGGTGCGCTGATATGTTGTCCGCAAAAGACCTCAAGATTACGTTCAACGCGGGTACGCCCATCGAGACGCGCGCCCTGCGCGGCCTGTCGCTGGAGATTCCCTCGGGCCAGTTCGTGACCGTCATCGGTTCCAACGGCGCCGGCAAGTCGACCTTCCTCAATGCGGTCTCCGGCGATCTGTCGGTCGACTCCGGCCGCATCGACATCAACGGCGTCGACGTCACGCGCCAGCCCGTCTGGGCGCGCGCCGGCCGCGTGGCCCGCGTGTTCCAGGACCCGATGGCCGGCACCTGCGAAGACCTGACCATCGAAGAGAACATGGCGCTGGCGCAGATGCGCGGCGCGCGCCGCGGCTATAGCCGCGCGGTCAAGGCTTCCATGAAGGAAGGCTTCCGCGAGCGTCTCGCCACGCTGGGCCTGGGCCTGGAAAACCGGCTGAGCGACCGCATCGGCCTGCTGTCGGGCGGCCAGCGCCAGGCGGTCAGCCTGCTGATGGCGGCCTTGCAGCCTTCGCGCATCCTGCTGCTGGACGAGCACACCGCGGCGCTGGACCCGCGCACCGCCGACTTCGTGCTGCAACTGACCGCGCGCATCGTCGCGGAAAGCCAGCTCACCACGATGATGGTGACGCACAGCATGCGCCAGGCCCTGGACGTGGGCGACCGCACGGTCATGCTGCACCAGGGGCAGGTAGTGCTGGACGTGTCCGGCGACGAGCGCCGCGGCATGGACGTGCCGGACCTGCTGGCCATGTTCGAGCGCGTGCGCGGCGAGAAGATCTCGGACGACGCCTTGCTGCTGGGTTGACGCTCGGCGCCGGCAGCGCGAACCGCAGCCGGCCGCCGCGATTCCGCGGGCACCCGCCAGGGCTACCCGCAGATCCTAGATGAACCGGCCCGGCCGGAATGCTTCATGGCGGGACGCGCCGCCGCCATCGCACATGAGTTCGCCCAGTATCTTCGCCGTGCCGGGCGCGGTGCTGAAACCGATGTGCTGATGCCCCAGCGCCAGCCACAGGCCGGGATGGCGGGGCGCCTGGCCTATCATCGGCCGGCTGTCGGGCAGCGTCGGGCGCCGCCCCAGCCAAGCCTCGGAGTCCAGCCTCCGGTCCAGCGGAAACGCTTCGCGGGCGCGAGCTTCGGCTAGGTCCAGTTGCAGCGGCCGGGCAGGGGCGTCGCAGGCATTGAGTTCCACGCCCGTGGTCAGGCGCAGGCCGCGCGCCATGGGCGACAGCACGTAGCCGCCGCCGGTGTCGTAGACCGGACGCGTCAGGCTGGCGCCGTTGTGGCCGCTGTAGTGCATGTGATAGCCGCGCTCGAAGGCCATGGGCAGGTCTATGCCCGCCGTCTTCAGCAGGCCTTGCGACCAGGGCCCCAGCGCCACCACCAGCTGATCCGCCGCCACCGTCTCGGAACCTTGCGATCCCTGCACCGTCCAGCCCTGGCCATCGCGGCGGATGGCACCAGCCGTGAGGCGCTTGAATGCGCCGCCCGATCGGCGGAACAGGGCGGCATAGGCCGCGACCACTTCATGCGGGTCGTCGACGGAATATGAACCCTGGATCCACAGCGCGCGGTGAAAGATTGGCGACAGGGCCGGCTCGATTTGCGCCAGTTCCGCGGGCTGCAGGATCTGGGTCGGCACCTGGTATTCGGCGTAGGTCCGGCGCGACAGTTCGCCGCCGTTCCAGCCCTGTTCCGAGCGGTAGAGGAAGACCCAGCCCGTGTCGCGCAGCCGGTGCGCGGCGCCCGATTCGTTCAGCAGGCGCAGGTGTTCGGGCGCGGACAGCCGGATCAGCCCGTCCAGCGCCGCAACCGTCTGCTTGAAGACTGCCGGCCGCGCATTGAGCAGGAAGCGCGCGGCCCAGCCCAGATTTTGCGCCAGGTAGTTCAGGCTGTAGCGGAACTGGACCGTGTCGTTCTTCAGAAGTTTGGGCAATTGCGCCCACAAGCCCGGATGGTTGAACGGCATCAGCGAACTGCGGGCGATCACCCCCGCGTTGCCCAGCGAGGTCTCCAGGCCCGGCTCCTGCCGGTCGACCAGCGTGACCGACATGCCCCGGCGCTGCAGTTCCAGCGCGCAGCACACGCCCACGATGCCCGCGCCGAGGACGATGACTTGCTTTCCCATGTGTTTTTTCTGAGTTCAGTCAAAGAGGCCGTGATGCCGGCAGGGTCGCGGAATTGTATTGCAGCCCGCCATGGGCAGGCGGGAAAAAACGCGGCCTCGCGGGCCTCAGGCGGGCGGCTTCTGGCCCAGGATCCGGCCCGCCGCGGCGACGCCCCACCAGGAGGCTTCCTCGAACACGGAATAGCCCGACAGGTCGGCGTGCGCGAACAACACCGGGCCGTCCACTTCGCGCAGGGCGGCCAGGCCCGGATTGGACAGGTAACCGCAAGCCGGCGTGGCCATGGCGTGGCCGCGCACCGTGATTTCCAGCTGGCGCGCACGGCGCCAGAATTCTTCGCCATAGGCCGCGACCAGGTCGGCGGCGGCTTCGGTCCGCAACTCCTGCGGGCTGGCGCGGGTCAGCCATTCGCGCGCGGCCTGGGGCGCCTGGCCGCTGAGCGCGTGATAGGCCGTGAAGACGCTGCGCGGCGAACGCGCCACGCGCAGCAGCTGGTGGGTGGACACCACATAGCCCAGCGCCTGCCCCTGGTAGACCACGTTGTCCCAGGACAGCGGCTCGCCGGGCGCCTCGGCGGGATAGCCTTCCATGACGAAGTTCGACACCATCCACGGCGCATGCGGCGACGCGTGCACGGCGGGGTCGTAGCCATAGGCGCGGATGTCCGGCAGGATGCGTTGGGCCACGAACAGCGGCATGGCGCACACCGCGCGGCGGGCTTGCACCGTGTAGGCAGAGGACGCCGGGGATGCCGCCAGGCAGGTGACCAGCGGGCCGGAATCCGTCTCCAGCACCCGGACCGCCGTGCCCTCGATCAGCCAGCCGGCGTGGCCGAGCTTGCGCGTGATGGCCTCGCGCATGCGCTGCGCCAGCGTGTACAGGCCGCCCGGCCAGGTCAGCACCGCGCCTTCGCCCGCATTGACGGCGTGGCCGTCGCGGCTGGCGAAATAGTGCAGGCCGGCCCAGGCCGAGACCACGTCGTATTGCGCGCCGTAATCGTCGCGGCAGCAGTAGTTCAGGTACCAGTGCAGGGCGGGCGAGGTATAGCCCTCGCGCTCCAGCCATTGCTTGAAGGTGATTGCGTCCAGCGCGCGCCAAGCCGGGTCGCGCGACGACAGCGTGAGCGGGATGCAGAAGACCTTGCGGCCGTCGTTGCCTGTCTGGGTATGCAGGCGGTCCACCAGCGCCAGGAATTTGCGGTGCTGCGCCACGTCTTCCTCGGGCAGGCCGCTCATGGGCAGGAGGCCTTCTTCCCAGTGGCCGCCGCGCAGCAGGCGTTCCTGCGGCGAATGCACCAGCACGGCTTCGTCGTAGTAGGGGCGGGCATCGTTCGCGCCGCGCTCGATGATGCCGAAGTCGGCCAGCATCTCGCGCACGTGGGTGGACGCCAGTGATGGCAGCGGCAGGTAGTGCGCGCCCAGCGGATAGTCCAGGCCGTCGCGCAGGCCGGAGGCGGCATTGCCGGCGTACTCGGGGCCTTGCACCACCAGGAAATCGGTGTGGCCTTCGCGCGCCAGCTTCCAGGCGCAGGACAGGCCGGCCACGCCCGAGCCCAGTATGACGACCTCGCTTTGCCGGCTACCCGAGGGCTGCGGCCAGGACGCCCCATCGCGCAGGGCATGGCCCGCCTGCATGCCCGGGTAATGCACTTCCGGGGTGGTCTCGATGATGCGCGAACGGTAGTACCCGGCGGTGCCGGCGGCCGCGGCCGTGGCCGCGCCCAGCAGGAAAGTGCGCCGGCGCATCAGCGGAGGACCTTGCGCCAGTCCTCGTCGAAGTAGCGCACGAGCGACTGCTCATTCAAGCGGTTGGGCGGCATCGCCAGCGCCGGCATGTCGGCCGGGAAATGGAACAGTTCGCGGGTCGTGGCCGGGTCCAGGTAGCGGGTGGGCACCGAGATCTTGGCGGGCACTTCGTAGTCGCTGCGCTTGCCGGCCAGGATGAAACCCCAGTCGCCGAAGGACGGCACATAGGCGTGGTACGGCCAGGTGTTCAGACCCGCTTCCTTCAAGGTGGCGTCCACGCTCCAGAACGAGCGCGGCGCGAAATAGGGCGAGGTGGACTGCACCACCATATAGCCGTTCTCGGCCAGGTGCCGCGCCATCAGGTGATAGACCGGCACGGAGTACAGCCGGCCCAGGCCGAAGTTGGAGGGATCGGGAAAATCCACCACGATGAAGTCGTAGACCTCGGCATGGGTTTCCAGCCAGCGGCCGGCGTCGTCGTTGATCACGGTGACGCGCGGATCCTTCAGCGAGCCCTGGTTCAGCTTGACCAGGGGATCGGAATGCGAGAACAGCCCGGTCATGGCGGGATCCAGATCCACCAGCGTGACGTGTTCGATATTCTTGTATTTGAGGATTTCGCGCACGGCCAGGCCATCGCCGCCGCCCAGCACCAGCACATTGCGCGCCCAGGGCAGGGCCTGCAGGCCGGGGTGCACCAGCGCTTCGTGATAGCGGTGTTCGTCGCGCGACGAGAATTGCAGGTTGCCGTTGATGTACAGGCGCAGGTCGTCGTGCCAACGCGTGACCACCAGGCGCTGGTAGGGCGTCGTTTCGGCATGCACCACATCGTCGCCGTACAGGCCTTTCTCGGCCCAGGCCGTCATGCTGCCGGAATAGACGAAGCCCAGCGCCAGCAGCCCGATCACCACGCTGGCGCGCACGGCTTTTTCGCCGGGCTTGCTGACCTCGGCGCGGAACAGCCAGGTGGTCCACAGCGCCACGCTGGCATTGAGGATGCCGAACAGGAAGCTGGTGCGCAGCAGCCCGAGCTTGGGGGCGAGCAGCAGCGGGAACACCAGCGATACGGCCAGCGCGCCCAGGTAGTCGAAGGTCAGCACGCGGCTGACGATTTCGCGGAACTCGGTCTTGCGCTGATTGAAGACGCGCATCACCAGCGGGATCTCCATGCCGACCATCAGGCCGATGATGAAGACGCCCACATACAGGGCGGCGCGGAAGGGGGCGGACAGCCAGGCGAAGACCAGGAACAGCACCGCTGCGGAGACGCCGCCCAGCAGGGCAACCAGCAGCTCCACGTCGATGAAGCGATTCAAAACGTCTTCGTCTCTTACATATTTTGACAACCACGAGCCTATGCCCATGGCGAACAGATAGCAGCCGATGACGGAAGAGAACTGCAGTATCGAATCTCCCAGCAAATAGCTGGCCAGCGCGCTGCTGATGAGCTCATAGCCCAGACCGCAGGAGGCGACGATCAATACCGAAAGAATGAGAACGCGGTCGCGCATGAGGTGTCCGACACGAAAAATGCGTTCGCAGTATATCGAACGCGGCGTATATACTGCGCGCAATTAGGAGGGTGGCAATGGGAGAAGCAATGCATCCGGCGGTGACCTATCTGATCTACATCGCCTCGGCGCTAGTGATGCTGGGGATCTTCACCCTGGTCTACACGACCGTCACGCGCTACAAGGAATTCGAACTGATCCGCGAGGGCAACATCGCCGCCGTGCTGTCCTATGGCGGCGCGCTGGTCGGCTTCAGCTTCACCCTGTGTTCCAGCATCGCCGTCCACGCCAGCTTCACCATGTTCCTGGTGTGGGGCCTGGCCACCATGGTGGTCCAGTTGGTCGTGTACATGGGCGTGTCGCAAGCCATCCGCGGCCTGAACGAGGCCATCGAAGAAAACAACATCGCCATGGGCGGGCTGATCGGTTCCATTTCGATCGCCGCCGGCATCGTCAACGCCGCCTGCCTGGCCTGACGCCGGCAGGCGCGGCGAACCCGATCTGACAGGAGGACTTTTCATGAGTCTCGGTTCATTCATTCGCAAGCAGTTCATCGACATCCTGCAATGGAACGAGGATCGCGACGGCGTGCTCGCCTGGCGCCATCCGATGCAGGATTTCGAAATCCAGTACGGCGCCAGCCTCACGGTGCGCGAATCGCAGATGGCGGTGTTCGTCAACGAAGGCAAGGTGGCCGACGTGTTCGGCCCCGGCATGTATAAGCTGACCACGCAGACGCTGCCGATCCTGACCTACCTGAAGAACTGGGACAAGCTGTTCGAGTCGCCCTTCAAGTCGGATGTGATCTTCTTCAGCACGCGCCTGCAGCTGGGCCGGCGCTGGGGCACCGCCCAGCCGGTCACGCTGCGCGACAGCGAGTTCGGCATGGTGCGGCTGCGCGCCTTCGGCGTGTATTCCTATCAGATCTCCGATCCCGCCAAGTTCTATCGCGAGGTCAGCGGCACGCGCGACGAGTACACCGTCGACGACCTGGAGACGCAGCTGCGCAACATGGTGGTCGCGGCGATGACGACCGCGCTGGGCGGCTCCAAGGTGCCGTTCCTGGACATGGCTGGCAACCAGGGGCTGATGTCGCAGAGCATCGCCGAACAACTGGCGCCGGTGTTCGACCGCTACGGCGTCAAGCTGGACAACTTCACGGTGGAAAACGTCTCGCTGCCCGAAGAGCTGCAGAAGGCGCTGGACACGCGGATCTCGATGGGCATGGCGGGCGACCTGGGCAAGTTCACCCAGTACCAGACCGCCACGGCCATTCCGATGGCGGCGCAGAACGAGGGCGGCATCGCCGGCATCGGCGCGGGCCTGGCGGCCGGCGCGGCGCTGGGCCAGACCATGGCGGCCGGATTGGCCGCGGGCCAGGCGCCGGCGCCTGCGGCGCAGCAGCCCGCACCGCCAGCGCCCGCTGCGGCCGGCGGCGATCCGGTGCAGCGGCTGCAGCAGCTCAAGGATCTGCTCGACAAGGGCCTGATCACGCCGGCGGACTACGACACCGCCAAGGCCGACGTGCTGAAGAAACTCACCAGCTGATAGGACCCCATGCAGCAGGTTCTGTGTCCGCAGTGCGGCGCCCCAGTCAAGTTCACGTCCGCGGCTTCCGTCATGGCGGTCTGCGGCGCCTGCCGCAGCACCTTGCTCAAGGACGCCGATTCGGTCAGGCGCATCGGCGAGGCCGCCGAGGTCCTGGAGGATTATTCGCCCTTGTGCCTGGGCGCGGCTGGCGCCTACGAAGGCAAGCGCTTCGACCTGATCGGCCGCATCCAGCTGCATTACGAGGACGGCTTCTGGAACGAGTGGTACCTGTGGTTCGAGGACGGCTCCGACGGCTGGCTGTCGGACGCGTCGGGCCAGTACGCGGTGACCCGGCGGCGCAAGGTGAAGACGGCCCAGGGCATGCCGGCGTTCGAGGACATCCATCCCGGCGACGACTTGAAGCTGGATGGCCAGCGCTTCACGGCCGCCGACGTGCGGACCTGCCAGGCGGGCGGGGCGCAGGGTGAATTGCCTTTCGCGCCGGGCGACGGCTGGCAGGCCAAGGTGGCCGACTTCCGCAGCCTGGACGCATTCCTGACGCTTGATTTCTCCGACGGGCCGGAACCCGAGCTCTACATCGGCAAGGCGTTCGACCTGTCCGCCATGCAGGCGGCCTCGCTGCGCAGCCAGGAGCAGGTCGAGGAGACCGCCGGCCGTTTCCGCGGCCAGATCAAGGCGCTGGACTGCCCTAATTGCGGTGCGCCGATAAGTTTTGTCGCTGCGATGGCCACGCAAGTGGTCTGCCCTTCGTGCGCGGCGGCGGTCGACTGCTCGGGCCCCACGGCCGAAGTCATCGAGAAGGCCCGTAAGGTCAAGGCCATCAAGACCACCTTGGCGTTGGGCGCGGTGGCCAAGATCGACGGCGCGTCCTTTACGCTGATCGGCCTGATGAAGTGCGCCGATCCTGACCCCGAGGAGCCGTCCGACTGGATCGAGTACCTGCTGTTCAATCCCGTGAAGGGCTTCATCTGGCTGGTGGAAACGGACGAAGGCTGGGAGCGCGTGCAGGTATGCGACACCTGGCCTAGCTACAACAACGTCAGCAGCGTGCGCTGGCGTTCTAAGCTTTACCAGAAGCTGTATGACTACACCTCGCGCGTGGAGCTGGCGCTGGGCGCCTTCAACTGGCGCGTCAAGGTCGGCGACAGCACCAAGATCACCGACTACAAGGCCGGCAACCTGAAGCTGACGCGCGAACTGAGCGGGTCCGAACTGGGCTGGTCGGCCTCGGGGCCGGTGGCGCCGGCGCAATTGGCCGAGTGGTTCGGCGATCCCGAACTCGCCAAGCAGAAGGCCATGCCGCGCAGCGGCCTGGGCGGCGCCGGGTACGGAAAGTTCGCGCGGATCGCCATGATCGCGCTCGCCTTCCTGAACTTCGAAAACATACTCAGCGGGCGTTTCCTCCCCATCCTGATCGGCCTGGCGTTCCTCTGGATCCCGGCGGCGGTGGCGGACAAACTCGCAGGCAAGGACGAATAGCAAGATGGGCAAGCTTTTCTACACCGTCTATGCAGTGATCGTGGTGATATTCGCCACCGGGGCAAGCTCGCCGGGCGCACGCTATACCAGCGGCGGCTCCACCAGCAGCAGCAGCTGGGGCAGCAGCTCCTCCGGTGGATCCGGCTGGTCGTCGGGCGGATCCCATAAGTGACCGTGCAAGCGACCCCACAAGTGCCTCCCCAGGCGATCCCGCACGCCACGCCCGGCCGCCACCTGCTGGCGGATTTCCGCGGCATGCCGGCCGACCGCCTGACCGACGCGCAAGCGCTGGAACGCGACCTGATCGCGGCGGCCGAGGCGGCGGGCGCCCGCGTGCTGAGCGCGCATTTCCATCATTTCGGCGAGGGCGCGGGCGTGACCGGCGTGGTCCTGCTGAGCGAGTCCCACATCAGCATCCATACCTGGCCCGAACATGCCTTCGCGGCGCTGGACATCTTCATGTGCGGCGCGGCCCGCCCGGAACTGGCGCTGGAACACCTGCGGGCGCGGCTGGCGCCCGAATCGGTGCATGCGACCACGGTGGCGCGCGGCTGAAGCCCGCGGCCGCCACTCCTTGATTTTGCTCAACGATCCCCCGGGAAGCCAAATTGACGAGCGTTATATACCTATATATATTTCGTTACCGACTTAGCGATTCCCTTGGGAGAAGATCATGTTCCGCAAACGTCCGATCGTGGCGCTGTCCTTGGCGCTGGCCGCCGCATGGGGCGCCAATGCCAACGCCGGCGACCTGGTGGTGTCGGCCGCCGCCAGCCTGACCAACGCCTTCAAGGAAGTCGCGCAGGGCTATGAAAAAGAGCATGCCGGCACCAAGGTCATCCTGAACTTCGGCGCTTCCGACGTGCTGCTGCAGCAGATCGTCAAGGGTGCGCCGGCCGACGTGTTCGCCTCGGCCGACCAGAAGGCCATGGACAAGGCGGTCGAGGAAAAAGCCGTCAGGCCGGCGTCGCGCGTGGACTTTGCCGCCAACCAGGTGGTGCTCATCGTCCCGGCGGACAGCAAGGCCAACATCACGGCGCTCAAGGACCTGACCCGCGACGACGTCAAGCGCATCGCCTACGGCAATCCGGCATCGGTGCCGGTGGGCCGCTACACGCAGGGCGCGCTGGAGGCCGCCGGCCTGTGGAAGGAAGTGCAGGCCAAGAGCGTGCTGGCGCAGAACGTGCGCCAGAGCCTGGACTACGTTGCGCGCGGCGAGGTCGACGCGGGCTTCGTGTTCGCGACCGACGCGGCCATCATGGCGGACAAGGTCAAGGTCGCGGTGCGCGTGCCTTCGCAGACGCCGGTGACCTATCCCATCGCCGTCACCACGCGCGAAGCCGCCGCCAAGGAAGCCGAAGGTTTTGTTGCCTATGTGCTGTCTCCCGCGGGTCAGGCGATACTGTCGCGCTACGGCTTCCAGAAGCCCTGATACCTGTTGAATCGTAGGCATTGATGAGTGATCCGGTTTGGGTGCCGCTGCTGCTTTCCCTGAAAGTGGCAGGCTGGGCAACGCTCTTGGCGACCGTGGCGGGCACGGCCGCGGCTTATGGCCTGTCGCGCTGGCGCTGGCCGGGGCGCGACCTGCTGGACGCGCTGCTCACCTTGCCGCTGGTGCTGCCGCCCACGGTCCTCGGCTATTACCTGCTGGTGCTGCTGGGCCGCCGCGGCATCATCGGCGAGACGCTGGCGGACTGGGGCATCGAACTGGTCTTCACCTGGCAGGGCGCGGTGATCGCGGCTTCCGTGGTGGCGTTTCCGCTGGTGTTCAAATCGGCCCGCGCCGCCTTCGAGAACGTAGACAGCCAGCTGGAAAGCGCGGCGCGCGTGCTGGGCGTGTGCGAAGCGGGGGTGTTCTTCCGCGTCACCTTGCCGCTGGCGGCGCGCGGCATTGCCGCTGGCGTGTTGCTGGCTTTCGCGCGGGCGTTGGGTGAATTCGGCGCCACGCTGATGATCGCTGGCAACCTGCCGGGACGCACCCAGACCCTGTCTGTCGCCATCTACGAGGCGGTGCAGGCGGGCGACGATGCCACCGCCAACATGCTGGTGCTGGTCACGTCGGTGACCTGCGTGGTGGTCTTGCTGCTGGCCGGCAAGCTGGTGCCCGTCAGCAGCGGCCGGCGCAACGGGAGCGCGCTATGAGCGTCAGCATCCGGGTGCGCAAGCAGATGGTGTCCGGCGACCGGCGTTTCGCGCTGGACGTCGCTTTCGATTCGTCGGCCAAGCGCATCGCGCTGTTCGGCCCGTCGGGCGCGGGCAAGAGCCTGACCCTGCGCGCGGTGGCGGGCCTGCTGCGGCCGGACTCGGGCCGCATCGACATCAATGGCCGCGTGCTGTTCGACTCCGACGCTGGCGTCAGCCTGCCCGCGCAGTCGCGCCGCGTCGCCTACCTGTTCCAGGACTATGCGCTGTTTCCCCATCTGACCGTGGCGCAGAACATCGCTTTCGGGCTGCGGCGCGGCTGGCGCAATCCGCCCAGGCGCGAAGTCGGGCCCGAGGCGCAGCGCTGGGTCGACGCGTTCGAGCTGGGCTCCATCGTCGGCAGCTATCCCAGCGAGATCTCAGGAGGCCAGAAGCAGCGGGTCGCCCTGGCGCGCGCGCTGATGCTGCGGCCGGACATTCTGCTGCTGGACGAACCCTTTTCGGCGCTGGATTCGCAGCTGCGCGGCAAGATGCGGCTGGAACTCAACGCCTTGCAGCGTCAGCTGGACGTGCCGATGCTGCTGATCACGCACGATCCGGCCGACGTCGAGGCGCTGGCCGACGAAGTGTTCGAAGTGCGCGAGGGCCGGGTGCGGCGCCACGAAGAAGACGTGGGCGTCTGAAGTATCAGTCCAGCACGCCCAGGATCACGCTGGAAGCCTTGAAGATCGCTACCGCGTCGGCGCCGACATCCAGCGCGAGGTCCTGCGCGCTTTCGTTGGTGACGATGGCCGCCAGCGTCACGCCGCCTTCCAGCCCTATCAGGATCTCGCTGTTGACGGCGCCCGGACGCAGCGCCGTGATCTTGCCCGGCAACTGGTTGCGCTCCGACAGGCGCAGGCCGGGGCCGGGAGCGCCGACGATGACTGACGACGCCTTGACCAGCGCGATCGCCTCCTTGCCCGTCGCCAGTCCCAGTTCCTGCGTGCTTTCGCGCGTGATGGTGGCCGTGATGGTCAGGCCGCCCGCGATGCGCAGCACGATTTCGTCGTTGACGGCGCCGGCGCGGATCTGGATGACGGTGCCTAGCAGTTTGTTGCGTGCGCTGGTCTTGAGCATGAAACGCCTCATGAGGTCGATGTCGCCGCTGGCGGTCACGCCGGCGCGGGTCAGGTTTTCCATGAACTTGCGGTGCTCGGCTTCCATTGCGCGGAAGGTGGCGATAAGGCTGCGCGCTCTGTCGGTCAGCCGCGTGCCGCCGCCGCCCTTGCCGCCGGCGGCCCTGATCACCAGCGGTTCGCCCGCCAGGTTGTTCATGGCGTCGATGGCATCCCAGGCGCCCTTGTAGCTCATGCCCACGGCGCGCGCGGCGGCCGTGATCGAGCCGGTGGCGTCGATCTGCGCCAGCAGGTCTATGCGGTTTTTTCCGCCCCAGGTCTGGGCGCCGGAGCGAAACCAAATCGAGCCGTCGAGTTCCAACATCAGTATTGCGCCAGTGGTCGGGTCAGGAGTGTGGGACGACCTGGAAGTGTAATTGACGCAAGGCCGGGGCGGCAGCGGATCGCGCAGATGATGAGAATGAGATTCTGTTGAAATTTTGCGGGCTTCGCGGCAGTATGTCCGTGCTTAGGGCTCACGGAGATAAGGACATGAAAACGTTCAAATTGCTGGCTGCGGGTTCCATGACGGCCTTGTTGGCGGCATGCGCCTCAGGGCCCACGGTAAAGAGCGACTACGACCATCAGGCGAATTTCGCGCAATACCAGACCTTCGGCTACATGACGCCGCTGGGCACCGACAAGGCCGGCTACAGCACCCTGCTGACGGAACGGCTCAAGAACGCCACGCGCGGCCAGATGGAAATGCGCGGCTATACCTACAGCGCGTCCAACCCCGACCTGCTGGTCAATTTCAGCGCCAAGCTGCAGCAGAAGGTGCAGGTCACGCCAGCCGCGCCGCCCATGGGACCGTATTACGGCTACCGCACGGGCTTCTACGGCGGCTGGCCCGGCTACGGCTGGGGCGACGACGTCTACCAATATACTGAGGGCACCCTGAACATCGACCTGGTCGACGCGCGCCGCAAGCAGCTGGTGTGGGAAGGCGTGGCCGTGGGCGAGGTCCAGAATCCGGATAGCGCCGCCTCGGTCGAGAGCACGGACAAGGTGGTTGCGCAGATATTCTCCAAGTATCCGTTCCGCGCGGGCGTGGCCGCGCCGCAGTTGCCGGACAAGAGCAAACCCTAGGGCCGCCCGCGGGCCCGCTGAGAGGAAGCCGCATGAGTACTCGCCGCAAGGCCCCGACCAAAGACACCGGCGAGACGCCGCCTTATGAAGTCGTCGCCCTGGTGCTGCAGGGCGGGGGAGCGCTGGGAGCCTATCAGGCCGGGGTGTACCAGGGGCTGCACGAGGCGGGCATCCGGCCCAACTGGATTTCGGGCATCTCGATCGGATCGATCAACGCGGCCATCATTGCCGGTTCCCGCGAGGACGAGCGCGTGGACCGGCTGCGCGGTTTCTGGGAAAGCATCTGCCGTCCGGCGGGCTTCGCCTCGGTGCCCTGGGGCGACACGCTGGGCGCCATGTTCGAAGGCCTGCCATTCGGCTTCGGCTCGCCCGTCATGAACGGGCGGGTGTCGGCGTTCCAGGCCTTGTTCTCCGGACAGCCGGGTTTTTTCAAACCGCGTTTTCCGCCTTCCTACCTGGTGCATGGCAGGGGCGCCGCATCCACCAGTTTCTACGACACCACGCCGTTGGTCGCGACCCTGCGGGAATTCGTGGACTTCGACCTGCTCAATAGCGGCGCCGTGCGTGCCAGTTTTGGCGTGGTGAACGTGCGCAGCGGCAACTTCGCCTATTTCGATAGCCTGAAGGACACCCTGGGCCCAGAGCACATCATGGCCTCGGGCGCCTTGCCGCCGGGTTTTCCGTCCGTCGAGATCGACGGCGAGCATTACTGGGACGGCGGCATCGTGTCCAACACGCCGCTGGCCCAGGTGTTGACCACGGACAATATGCGCGACACGCTGGCGTTCCAGGTCGACCTGTGGCCGGCGCGCGGCGACCTGCCGACCACGCTGGAGGAGGTGGCCGAGCGGCAGAAGGACATCCAGTATTCCAGCCGGACCCGCCTGGTCACGGACCAGCTGCGGCGCGTGCTCAAGCTGCGGCATGGCTTGCAGCGCCTGCTGGCGAAGTTGCCTGAAGCCGAGCGCAACGCGGCCGAGTTCGAGGAAATCCGCAAGTTGTCCCACACGCCGGCCACCAACATCGTCAACCTGATCTACGAAGCCAAGCACCTGGAGCGTTTCTCCAAGGACTACGAATTCGGCACCGAGGCCATGCGCGAGCACTGGGAGTCCGGCCTGGCCGACATACGCGCCACGCTGGCCAAGCCGGGCGTGCTGGCCCGGCCCACCCAGGATAGCTGCTTCGTCGCCCACGACATCCATCGCAACGGCAAGCGCACCTGAACTGCCGCCGCGGGGTGGGGCGGGGTGGGGTGCTGCTGCGGGATCGGCGTCGGATCGGTCCGATAGTCGCTCCATAAAGCAGCGGCCGGCGAGCCTCGGCGGTAGTCTCCCGGGACAAATTGCAACCTTGTTCCGGGAGCCGGCCGCCGTCCTGCGGCGCAGGCCGTCCCGCTGGAGACCCACCGTGAATGCGCCTGCCCGCCTTCCCCGTCTTGCCCATGTCGCGCCCGCGCGCGCAGCCAACGCTTCCCATCCCATGGACGGCTGGTGGAGCCTGCTCTATCAGGGCTGGACCTTGCTGACCCCCCAGGGCGGCCGCATCGCCCTGACCGCCCTGGAGCGCACCTGCCTGCTTTGCGTGCTGTGCAATCCGTCCCGCGAACTGCGGCGCGAGGAATTCCTGGCCGTTCGCAAGCGGACTTCCATGCGGACTCTGAATGTCGCGATCTGCCGCCTGCGCGGCAAGGTCCTGCTTGCCGGCGCCCGCTTGCCGCTGCATACCGTGCACGGCATGGGTTATGTGTTCCTGGGCAAGCTGCGGGAGCTTTCCGATTGCTGATCTGTTGTATGAAATCCCCTCGCGCGTGGTATTTGAAGCACTAAAAATCAGTGATTTCCCCAATAACTGAGTTACATTATTGGGCTAATTACGTGCCTTGATGACGCATGCTTCTTATTTTGATCGCGGGCAAAAGCCGCGGTTAAATACAGCCGTTACTTGACGCGCCAACGGTTCATTACGCTACGCGGGGGTTTCAATGCGGTTTTCGCCTAAACGTATTTCAGGGCTGGCTTTCTCCGGTGGGGTCCTCGCGCTGATATTGGCGGGTTGCGGTGAAAAGCCGCAAATGAATCCAGGCATGCCTCAGGTCAGCGTCATCACGATTCAGCCGCAGCGCGCGCCTCTCGTGTCCGAACTACCTGGCCGCGTCGACGCCGTCCGGGACGCCCAGATTCGCTCGCGGGTCACCGGCATCGTCCAGAAGATCGCCTTCGAGCAGGGCGGCGACGTCAAGGAAAACCAGCTGCTCTTCAAGATCGATCCGGCTCCCTACAAGGCCGCCTACGATCAAGCGACCGCGCAGCTCAAGCAGGCGCAGGCCAATCTGTTCAGCGCCAAGCTGTTGGCCGACCGCTACGCGCCGCTGGTCAAGGCCAACGCCGTCAGCAAGCAGGAATACGACAACGCCGTGGCTTCGTACCGCCAGGCGGATGCCGCCGTCGCGGCCGCCAAGGCGGCGCAGGACAACGCCTCGATCAATCTTGGCTACACCGACGTCACGTCGCCCATCACGGGCCGCATCGGCAAACCGCTGGTCACCGAGGGCGCCCTGGTCGAAGCCACGTCCGCCACCCAGATGGCCACCGTGCAGCAGCTGGATCCGATCTACGTGGACTTCACCCAGTCCACCGCGGAGCTGGCCTCCCTGCGCCGCGCCTTCGCCAGCGGCCAGCTGCAACAGATCGGCAAGGACACGGCGCGCGCCACCATCGTGCTTGAGGACGGTTCCGAATACGGCCAGCCCGGCAAGCTGCTGTTCACCGGCATCACGGTCGATCCGACCACCGGCCAGGTGAACCTGCGCGCCGAAGTGCCCAATCCGGACGGCATCCTGCTGCCGGGCATGTACGTGCGCGTGCGCCTGGAGCAGGGCGTGGACGAAAAGGCCCTGATGGTGCCTCAGCAGGCGCTGCAACGCACCGCGGACGGCCTGCAGAGCCTGATGCTGGTCAAGGACAACAAGATTGAGCAGTTGCCCGTGACCACCGGCGGCGCGATCAAGAACGAATGGGTCGTCACCAGCGGCCTGAAGGCCGGCGACGTGGTGGTTGTGGAAGGATTCCAGAAAATCCGTCCCGGCGCCCCGGTGCAGGTCAGCCAGTGGAACAAGGGCGGCGCAGCCGCGCCGGCGGCCCAACCCGGCGCGCAGCCGGGCGCCAAGCCCGCGGAACCCGCCCAACAGCCCGGCGCCAAACCGGCCGAGCCTGCCCAGCAGGACAAGGCCGCAGGCCAGAAGTCTTAAGCGGCACGCGGCGCTTGCGCCGCGTTCCTCTTTGGTGAGCATCGCTTTCAGAGTCAGCCCACATGCCGCAATTTTTCATTGATAGACCAATTTTTGCCTGGGTAGTCGCCCTGTTCATCCTGCTGGCCGGGGTGCTGGCGATCCCGAACATGCCGGTGTCGCAGTACCCGGACGTGGCGCCTCCCGCCATTACCATCACGGCGACCTATCCGGGCGCTTCGGCCAACGAAGTGGCCGAGCAGGTCACCAGTATCATCGAAGACCAGT
This sequence comes from Achromobacter anxifer, assembly GCF_903652925.1. Classification (GTDB taxonomy): domain Bacteria; phylum Pseudomonadota; class Gammaproteobacteria; order Burkholderiales; family Burkholderiaceae_B; genus Achromobacter; species Achromobacter anxifer. The sequence continues at coordinate 148,927 of NZ_CAHLAR010000002.1, forward strand.
TGAACGGCGCCAAGGGCCTGATCTACTACGAGTCGGTCAGCGATTCCTACGGCACCTCGACCATCACCGCCACGTTCGCGCCCGGGACCAATCCCGACCTCGCGCAGGTGGACGTGCAGAACCGCGTGTCCAACGTGGTCGCGCAGCTGCCCACCGCCGTGCAGCAGCAGGGCCTGCAATACGAGCAGACCAGTACCGGCTTCCTGATGGTGGCTGCGGTGTCGTCCACCGACGGTTCGCTGGACCAGACCGCGCTGGCCGACTACATCACCCGCAACATCAAGAACCCGGTGTCGCGCGTGCCTGGCGTGGGCCAGTTCCAGCTGTTTGCGGCGCCGCGCGCCATGCGCATCTGGGTCGATCCCGCCAAGCTGGTGGGTTTCAACATGAGCATGGCGCAGGTCAACCAGGCCATCGCCGCCCAGAACGTGGTGATTTCCGGCGGCAGCATCGGCGCGCCGCCCAACCCGGATTCGCAGCGCATCACCGCCACGGTCACGGCCAACGGCCAGCTGAGCACGGTGGAAGGCTTCGGCAAGATCGTCCTGCGCGCCAACACCGACGGTTCCCAGGTGCTGCTGCGCGACATCGCCCGCATCGAGGTCGGCGCCGACAACTACCAGTTCGGGGCCCGCCTGAACGGCAAGCCGACGGCCGCCTTCGCCATCGTGCTGTCGCCCAATGCCAACGCGCTGGCGACCGCGCAGGGCGTGCGCCAGCAGATGGAGCAGCTGTCCAAGTACTTCCCGGGCAACATCACCTATTCCATTCCGTATGACACCGCGCCCTACGTGAAGGTGTCCATCGAGCAGGTGGTCCACACTCTGGCCGAAGCCATGGTGCTGGTGTTCCTGGTGATGTACCTGTTCCTGCAGAACGTCCGCTATACCCTGATCCCGGCCCTGGTGGTGCCGGTGGCCATGCTGGGGGCGTTCGCGGTGATGCTGGCGCTGGGCTTCTCCATCAACGTGCTGACCATGTTCGCCATGGTGCTCGCCATCGGGATTCTGGTGGACGACGCCATCGTGGTGGTCGAGAACGTCGAGCGGATCATGTCCACGGAGGGGTTGCCACCTAAAGAAGCAACCAAGAAAGCCATGCCGCAGATCAGCGGCGCCATCATCGGTATCACGCTGGTGCTGGTGACGGTGTTCCTGCCGCTGGCCTTCATGAGCGGTTCGGTCGGCGTGATCTATCGCCAGTTCTCGATCGCGATGGCCGTGTCCATCTTCTTCTCCGCGCTGCTGGCGCTGACCTTCACGCCGGCGCTGTGCGCCACCATCCTCAAGCCGGTGCCCAAGGGCCACCACGAGGACAAGAAGGGCTTCTTCGGCTGGTTCAACCGCAAGTTCGACGCCACCACCCACGGCTACCAGAACTGGGTGTCGCGCATCCTGCACAAGGGCGGCCGCATGATGCTGGCCTTCGCGCTGCTGGTCGTGCTGCTAGGCTGGCTGTACCTGCGCCTGCCGTCGTCCTTCCTGCCCGAGGAAGACCAGGGCTACGTGGTCAGCAACATCGAACTGCCCACGGGAGCCACGGCCAACCGCACGGTCGAGGTCATCGAACAGGTCGAAAAGTACTTCTCCGAAGTGCCGGCGGTGGAAAACATCATCGCCGTGCAGGGCTACAGCTTCAACGGCAACGGCCTGAACGCCGCTATCGCCTTCGTCACGCTGAAGGACTTCAGCGAGCGCAAGTCGCGCCAGGATTCGGCCGGCGCCATCGCCTTCCATGCCTTTGAAAAGCAGCTGATGGGCATCCATGATGCGCAGGTGTTCACCCTGGTGCCGCCGGCCATTTCGTCCCTGGGCAACGCCACCGGCTTCGACTTCCGCCTGCAGGATCGCGGCGCCGCCGGTTCCGCGGCCCTGGCCGCGGCCACGGGCGAGCTGATGGGCCTGGTCATGAAGAGCCCGGTACTGTCGCAGGTTCGGATTACCGGTCTCGGACCGGGCGCGCAGCTCAGCCTGACGATCGATCGCGAGAAGGCCGCCGCGCTGGGCGTGGACTTCAACGAGGCCGCCTCGCTGATTTCCACGGCTGTCGGTTCCGCCTACCTGAGCAAGTTCCCCAACCTGGGCCGGATGCAGAACATCTGGGTGCAGGCCGATGCGCCGTACCGCATGCAGCTCAAGGATGTGTTGCAGCTGAACGCGCGCAACAGCCAGGGCGGCATGGTGCCGCTGTCCTCCTTCGTCAAGGCGGAGTGGAAGCAGGGGCCGGTGCAGGTGGTGCGCTACAACAGCTACGAGTCCATGCGTATCGGCGGCAACGCCGCGCCGGGCTACACCACCGGCGAAGCGATGGCCGAGATGGAACGCCTGGTGGGCCAACTGCCGCAGGGCTTCGGCTACGAATGGAACGGCCTTTCCTACCAGGAGCGCCAGGCTGGCTCGCAGGCTCCCATCCTGATGGGCCTGTCGCTGCTGGTCGTGTTCCTGGTGCTGGCCGCCCTGTATGAAAGCTGGGCCATCCCGATTTCGGTGATGCTGGTGGTGCCGCTGGGCATGCTGGGCGCGGTGGCGCTGATCAGCGCGCTGGGCATGTCCAACGACGTGTACTTCCAGGTGGGCATGGTGACCGTGATCGGCTTGGCGGCCAAGAACGCCATTCTTATCGTGGAATTCGCCAAGGACCAGTATGCCCGGGGCATGGGCTTGTACGAGGCTGCGGTGGAAGCCGCGAGGCTGCGGTTCCGCCCCATCCTGATGACTTCGCTGGCATTCATCCTGGGCGTTGTGCCCCTGGCCCTGGCGACCGGCGCTGGCGCCGCCAGCCAGCGCGCCGTGGGTCTGGGCGTGCTGGGCGGCATGTTGGCCGCCACGCCGTTCGCGGTGATTTTCGTGCCGACCTTCTTCGTGGTGGTGCTGGGCCTGTTCAAGACCCGGCCGCGCCTGCTGGGCGCCGAACTGCGCGCTTTCGAGGAAGAGCAGGCGGCCAAGAAGGCCGCGGCCGGACAGGCCGCGCCGGACGCCGCGCAACATCCCGCACAACCCAACGGTGGCCAGGAGGGCAAGGAATGAAAGCCCTGAAGTTCAAACAGACCGCCTTGTCCGCTTTCGTGGCGGTGGCGTTGGCCGGCTGCTCGCTGGCGCCTGATTACAAGCGTCCCGACGCGCCGGTGTCCGGCGCGTGGCCCGACCAGCCCAAGGTGCAGTACGGCGGCTACGCCAAGCCCACCACGCTGGGCGTCCAGCCGTCCACCGCGGTCATGCCGCAGGACGGCACGCCCGCGGCCAATCTGGGCTGGCGCGAGTTCTTCCGCGATCCGCGCCTGCAAAGCCTGATCGAGCTGTCGCTGGCCAACAACCGTGACATGCGCGTGGCGGTGCAGCGCGTGGAAGAGGCCCGCGCCCAGTACGGCGTGCAGCGCGGCGCGCAATGGCCCAGCATCGGCGCCGGCATCCAGGGCCAGCGCCAGCATCTGCCGAAGAACATGCGGGCGGAAGGCGCTGGCTCCATCAGCAGCTCCTACCAGGCCGGCATCGGCCTGACCACTTTCGAGATCGACCTGTTCGGCCGGTTGCGCAACCTGTCCGAGGCGGCGTACCAGCAGTACCTGTCGACCGAGCAGGCGCAGAAAAGCGTGCAGATCACGCTGGTCGGATCGGTGGCCCAGTCGTATTTCAATCTGCGCGCCGCCGAGGTCCAGCTGGACCTGACGCAGCGCACCCTGGCGTCGCGCCAGGAGTCCTACAACCTGGTCAAGCGCCGTTTCGACGGCGGCGTGGCTTCCGAATTGGACCTGAACCAGGCCAAGTCGCTGCTGGATTCGGCCTCGTCCGACCTGGCGCAGCTGGCCCGCGCCCAGGCCCAGGCCATGAACGCCCTGGTGCTGCTGGTCGGCACGCCGTTGCCGCCGGACCTGCCGGCGCCGGCCGTGTTCGGCCGCGACCAGTTGCTGGCCACCGTGCCTGCCGGCCTGCCGTCGGACCTGCTGGAGCGCCGTCCGGACATCCTGGCCGCGGAGAACCAGCTGAAGGCCGCCAACGCCAATATCGGCGCGGCGCGCGCGGCGTTCTTCCCGACCATCTCGCTGACCGGCCTGCTGGGCGTGGCCAGCCCGTCCTTGAGCGATCTGTTCAAGGGCGGCCAGGGCTACTGGAGCTTTTCGCCTTCGATCACCACGCCGCTGTTCGCTGGCGGCAGCATCCGCGAAGGGCTGAACCTGGCCAAGGCGCGCGACAATATCGCGGTGGCGCAGTATGAGCAGTCGATCCAGCAGGCGTTCCGCGAAGTGTCGGACGCGCTGGCGGGCGAGGCCACCTACGGCGCGCAACTGGATGCCCAGCGCGCGCTTCAGGATTCCTCGGCTCGCACGCTGGAACTGTCGAATCTGCGCTATACCAATGGCATCGACAGCTACCTGCAGGTGCAGACCGCGCAGGTGGACCTTTTCAATGCCCAGCTCGCCCTGGTCCAGACCGGCCTGGCGGCGCTGATCAACCGCGTGGAGCTGTACAAGGCCCTGGGCGGCGGCTGGGAAGAAACAACGAAAGTGCAATGATAGAACTTGGTGTAAACATCGATCACGTTGCCACGCTGCGGCAACAACGCCACACGGCTTATCCGGATCCGGTCGTCGCCGCGCTGCGCGCGGAAGACGCCGGCGCCGACCTGATCACGCTGCATCTGCGTGAAGACCGGCGCCACATCCAGGACAAGGACGTGTACGCCATGCGGCCGCAGCTGCGCACGCGCATGAACCTGGAGTGCGCGGTCACGGCGGAAATGCTGGAGATCGCCTGCGCGGTGAAGCCCAACGACGTCTGCCTGGTGCCGGAAAAGCGCACCGAGCTCACGACCGAAGGCGGCCTGGAAGTGGCGGGCGCCATGGGTCCGGTGTCGGACGCGGTGGGCTTGTTGGCCGAAGCCGGCATCCGCGTGTCGCTCTTCATCGATCCGGACCCGGTGCAGATCGCCGCGGCGGCCAAGGCCGGCGCGCCGGTGATCGAATTGCACACGGGCGCTTACGCGGAAGCCGAAGGCGAGGCCGCCGAGGCCGAGCTGCAGCGCCTGCGCCTGGCCGTGGCCGAAGGCTTGCGCCACGGCTTGCGCGTGAACGCGGGCCATGGCCTGCATTACGGCAACGTTCAGCCGGTGGCGGCGCTGGATGGCATTTCCGAACTCAACATCGGCCATGCCATCGTCGCGCAAGCCGTGTTCGACGGCTGGGAAAAGGCGGTGCGCGACATGAAGGCGCTGATGGTGCAGGCCCGCCTGCAGGCGCTGCGCGGCCTTTGATCGCGGGCCCGATGACCCGACTTCGCCGGCCGCGCGCCCACGCCCATGTCTGACGCTTCCCGCTCCGCCGCGCCCGCGGGCGCCATCGCCGGCATCGGCATGGACCTGCTGCGCATCGACCGCATCGAGCGCGCGCTGGCGCGCCACGGCGACCGCTTCGCGGAAAAGATCCTGGGCGTCGAGGAATTGCAGAAGTTCCACGCCCGCCGCGCCCGCGACCCGGTGCGTGGCCTGCGTTTCCTGGCCACGCGTTTCGCGGCCAAGGAAGCGTTTTCCAAGGCGATCGGGCTGGGCATGCGCATGCCCATGACCTGGCGGCGCGTGCAGACGCTGAACGCGCCCGGAGGGCGTCCGGTGCTGGTGATCGCGCCGGAATTGCTGCAATGGTATGAGCAGCGCTTCGGCGCGGCCCATGTTTCCATTACCGACGAATCCGACATGGCCGCCGCTTACGTGGTGGTCGAACGCAAGCTTTGAACCGCGGGCCCTGAGTCCGTCGGCCGGCTTGCCAGACTTAGACATGAGGACAGCCTGACATGGCCAAGAAAAAATCCAAGGCGGCGCTGCCGCCCGGCCCCGTGATGGTCGATGTGGCGGGATACGCGCTGACGAAGGCGGAGAAGAAGCGCCTGCGCCACCCGCTGGTGGGCGGCGTGATCCTCTTCGCCCGCAACTTTGAAAACCGCAAGCAGCTGACCGAGCTGACGCGCCAGATCCACAAGGCGCGCAAGGAACCGCTGTTGATCCTGGTGGACCATGAAGGCGGCCGCGTGCAGCGCTTCCGCGAAGACGGCTTTACACCGCTGCCCGCGATGCGCGAGCTGGGCGCGCTGTGGGACCGCGATCCGCTGCAAGCCATGCGACTGGCGACCGAGGCCGGCTACGTGCTGGCCGCCGAGCTGCGCGCCTGCGGCGTGGACATGAGCTTCACGCCGGTGCTGGACCTGGACTACGGCGTCAGCAAGGTGATCGGCAACCGCGCCTTCCACAGCGATCCGCGCGTGGTCGCCATGCTGTCGCGCGCCTTGATCCAGGGTTTGCAGCTGGCCGGCATGTCGGCTTGCGGCAAGCACTTCCCGGGCCATGGCTACGTGCAGGCGGACTCGCATCACGAGATCCCGGTGGACTCGCGCCCGCTGGAGCGCATCCTGAAGGACGACGCCGCGCCCTACGCCTGGCTGGGCGACGCGGTGCTGCCGTCGGTGATGCCGGCGCACGTGATCTACCCCAAGGTCGACAAGCACCCGGCCGGCTTCTCCAAGCGCTGGGTCCAGGACATCCTGCGCACCCGCCTGGGCTACGATGGTGTGGTGTTCTCGGATGACCTGACCATGGAAGGCGCTTCGGTGGCCGGGGATATCCTGGATCGCGCCAACGCCGCCCTGGGCGCCGGCTGCGACATGGTGCTGGTGTGCAACCGGCCCGACCTCGCCGATGAATTGCTGGACCGCCTGAAGTTCGAGCACGCGCCCGAGTCCGTGGCCCGCATCCGCCGCCTGATGCCGCGCTTCGCGGCGCCGGACTGGGACACCCTGCAAGCCGAAAGCCGTTATCAGAATGCCCGACGACTTCAATCTCAAATCGTTCCTGGCTGACCTGCCGCATCTGCCGGGCGTATACCGGCATCTGGATGCGGCAGGCGAGGTCATGTATGTCGGCAAGGCGCGCGACCTGAAGAAGCGCGTCTCGTCGTATTTCCAGAAGAACCTGGCCAGCCCCCGCATCGCCCAGATGGTGGCGAAGGTGGCGCGGCTGGAGGTGACGGTGACGCGCTCCGAGGCCGAAGCGCTGATCCTCGAAAACAACCTCATCAAGAGCCTGAAGCCGCGGTACAACATCCTGTTCCGCGACGACAAGTCCTATCCCTATCTGCTGATCACGGGCCACGAGTGGCCTCGTATCGCCTATTACCGCGGCGCGACCAACAAGCGCGGCCAATATTTCGGGCCCTTTCCCAACGCCTGGGCGGTGCGCGAAACCATCCAGATCCTGCAGAAGGTGTTCCGCCTGCGCACCTGCGAGGACTCGGTCTTCGCCAACCGTTCGCGCCCCTGTCTGCTGCATCAGATCGGGCGCTGTTCAGCGCCCTGTGTCGGTGCGATCGAGGCGGCCGACTACGAGCGCGACGTGCAGCGCGCCGTGCGCTTCCTGAACGGGGAAGCCAAGGACGTGATGGGCGAGATCGAAAGCCGCATGCAGCAGGCAGCCAGCGAACTGCGCTTCGAGGAAGCCGCGGCGCTGCGCGACCAGATGGGCTCGCTGGCGCGCGTGCTGCACCAGCAGACCATGGAGAACGTCAGCGGCGAAGACACCGACATCATTGCGGTGGCGATCGCCGGCGGCAAGGTCTGCGTCAACCTGGCGATGGTGCGGGGCGGCCGCCATCTGGGCGACAAGCCGTTCTTCCCCACGCACGCGGAAGGCGAGGCCGCGCCGCAGGTGCTGGAGGCCTTCGTCGCCCAGCACTACAGCGACAACGCCATGCCGCCGGTGCTGGTCTGTTCGCATGCCTTGCCCGATCCCGACCTGATCGGGTTGCTGGTGGAGCAGGCTGGCGGGCGTCCGTCGCGCGTGCTGACGCGGCCGCAGGGCGCGCGCCGCGCCTGGCTGGAGCAGGCGGGCAAGAACGCCGAGATGGCCCTGGCGCGCGCGCTGACCGAATCCGGCGCCCGCGCCGCCCGTACGCTGGCGCTGGCCGAGGCGCTGGACCTGGATACCGACGAGGCGGCGCTGGACGCCTTGCGCATCGAATGCTTCGACATCAGCCACACGGCGGGCGAGGCCACCCAGGCGTCCTGCGTGGTCTTCGAACATCACGACATGCAGCCTTCGCTGTACCGCCGCTACAACATCGGCGGCATCACGCCGGGCGACGACTACGCGGCGATGCGCCAGGTGCTTAGCCGCCGGTTCGCCAAGGTAGCCGACGGCGAGGCGCCCATGCCCGGTTTGGTGCTGATCGACGGCGGCAAGGGTCAGGTGGAAGTCGCGCGCCAGGTCTTCGTGGAACTGGGTCTGGACATCCAGACGCTGGTCGGCGTGGCCAAGGGGGAAGGGCGCAAGGTCGGCCTGGAAACCCTGGTGTTCGCCGACTCCCGACCGCCGGTGGCGCTGGGCGGCGAATCCGCCGCGCTGATGCTGATCGCGCAGGTGCGCGACGAAGCGCACCGCTTTGCCATCACCGGCATGCGCGCGCGCCGCGCCAAGGCCCGCAACGTGTCGCGCCTGGAAGAAATCGAAGGCATCGGCGCGCGCCGCCGCCAGCGCCTGCTGGCCCGCTTCGGCGGCTTCTCCGGCGTGGCCTCCGCCAGCATCGAAGACCTGGCCTCGGTCGACGGCATCTCCCAGGACCTCGCGATCCGCATCTATGAAGCGCTGCGGTAATGCGGCTGAGATGAAGCCCTGCGGTAATGTGGCCGTGCGTCAATGCCGGCTGTAAAAAACGCCGGCATGCAAAATGCCTCCAGTTCCAACCACCATACGCCTCACGACCTCGGACGCAGACGCCGCAACCGGCGTAGCGCCAGCCGGGCCGCGCGGATCCGGCTCCGCCGGTCCGCAGCGGCGCCCCCCTGGGGGGGAAGCGCCTCCGGCGCTTCGGGGGGGGCTCTTGATGTAGCATACGGACACTATGCCAATTAATGTTCCCATTATCCTGACATGGCTGCGTATCGCCATGATTCCGCTGGTGGTCGGGCTGTTCTACCTGCCCGAAAGCTGGATGTCGGTCCCTGTTCGCGACACCTTTGCCGCCTGGGCATTCATTATTGCGGCGCTGACCGATTGGTTCGACGGCTGGCTGGCCCGCCGCTGGAACCAGACCTCGGCGTTCGGCGCCTTCCTCGATCCGGTCGCGGACAAGCTGATGGTTTGCGCCGCCCTGATCGTCCTGCTGGACCTCAGCCGCGTCGACGCCTTTATTTCCCTGATCATCATCGGCCGTGAAATCACGATTTCCGCCCTGCGCGAATGGATGGCCAAGATCGGCGCCAGCGCCAGCGTGGCGGTGCACCGACTGGGCAAGTTCAAGACGGCCGCGCAGATGGTGGCGATTCCGTGCCTGCTGTACAACCAGCCGATCTTCGGCGTCAGCGCGCGCCTGCTGGGCGATGTGCTGATCATCGTGGCGGCGGTGCTGACCGTGTGGTCGATGCTGTATTACCTGCAGCGCGCCTGGCCCGCCATCCGCGAAAAGGCCCTGTAGTTTCATAGGTTTGCACAACGGCGGCCCGGCTCGCGCAAGGCGGCCGCCGTTACATACGAAGAGCGATCCCCCGGTCAGTCCGGCACGGCGCCTCAGAGTCCAACGCCCGGAGCGCCCGGACGTTGCCGGAGACAACCCGCGCACCGCCGCTTGCGGCGCCGCGTAACCTGCCGCTGACCGCGGCCGTCTGCAATGAACACCGCTGCGAATACCCTGGCCCTGGACGCCGCCGCCCGCCGGCGCGACTGGAAGATCATTCTTCTGATCGGGGTGGCCCACGCTTCCTCGCACTTTTTCCAACTGGTCCTGCCCTCGCTCTATGTGTCGCTGGGCAACGAGTTCGGACTGGATTTCGCCCGCCTGGGGCTGCTGGTTTCCACCTTCTACGTGGTGTCCGGCATCGGCCAGGCGTCCTCGGGCTTCGTGGTGGACCGGATCGGCGCGCGGCCGGTACTGTGGTTCGGGCTGACGTGCTTCGTGCTGTCCGGCGTGCTGATCGGGTCGGCCAACGGCTACGCCATGCTGGTCGCGGCGGCGGTGGTGGGCGGCATCGGCAATTCCGTGTTCCATCCGGCTGACTATTCCATCATCAACCACCGCATTTCCGCGCCGCGGCTGGGGCACGCGTTTTCCACCCACGGGCTGACGGGCAACCTGGGCTGGGCGCTGACGCCGGTGTTCATGACCAGCATCACCCTGCTGGCGGACTGGCGGGTGGCGGCCTATAGCGCGGCTGGCCTGGTGGCGCTGGTGCTGCTGCTGACCGTGCTGGGCCGCGACCTGATCGGCGGCCCGTCGCCGCTGGAAAGCCATGCCGATGCGCAAGCCGGCAAGGCCGCAGCCAAGCCCGTCGCGAAGCCGCAGGAAAGCGTGCTGACCACGCTGGCCACGCTCCTGTCCAAGCCGGCGCTGTGGGGCGCGTTCCTGTTCTTTGCCTGCACCTCGATCGCGCTGTCCTCGGTGCAGAACTACACCATTCCCTTGCTGGGCCAGCTGTACGACCTGTCCAAGGTCGCCGCCAGCTCGGCGCTGTCCGGCTACATGGTGGCTTCGGCCGTGGGCATGGCCGCGGGCGGTTTCCTGGTGTCGGCCAACCCGCGCACGGAACGCACCGTGATGGTGGCGCTGATCCTGGCGGGCCTGACGCTGGTGGTGCTGGCGCTGGGCCTGGTGCCCGCCGTGCTGGCGGCGCCGGTGGTGGCGCTGGCCGGTTTCTGCTCGGGCGTTGCCGCGCCGTCACGCGACATGCTGATCCGCCGGGTCACGCCCAAGGGTTCCACCGGGTCCGTCTACGGCCTGGTGTATTCCGGCATGGACGTGGGCTCGGCCCTGGGGCCGCTGGCCTTCGGCCTGCTGCTGGATGCCGGATTGCGCCAGGGCCCCTGGGTGGGCGCTGGCGTGGCGTTCGCCGCCGCGGCCTTCCTGGCGCAATGGATCGCGGTGCAGGCGCGCCGCGCGGAACCCGCGGCTCCGGCGTCCGCCGCCGCGCGTTCCTGATCGAGCCGGGCCCCGCGCGGGCCCGGCCATTTGACCCGACGCAAAGTTCAACCCGCTGCCCTCTGATGTAATGACCCTGTCGTAGTAGTGGTTATTATCCAGGAGAAGCAAATGAGTAAGGCAAGCGCGTTGCTGGCGATGGGAATCGCCTTCGGCAGTTGGGCAAACCTGGCCGCGGCTGTCTCGCAGGAACCGATACAGCCCATTGAGCCGGCGGTCATCAAGGAGCCGGCCAAGGTCGAGCTGGGCAAGAAGCTCTTCTTCGATCCGCGCCTGTCGCGCTCCGGCGCGATCTCCTGTAATTCCTGCCACAACCTCGGCATGGGCGGCTCCGACAATCTCAAGGCCTCCATCGGCCACAAGTGGCAGCAGGGCTCGATCAATTCGCCTACGGTGCTCAATTCCAGCCTGAACATCGCGCAGTTCTGGGACGGCCGCGCCAAGGACCTGCGCGAGCAGGCGGGTGGCCCCATCGCCAATCCCATGGAGATGGCGTCCACGCACGAACTGGCGGTGCAGGTGCTGAACTCCATTCCCGGCTACCGCGCGGAGTTCAAGCAGGTCTTCGGCCGCGAAGACATCACGATCGACGAAGTCACCGGCGCGCTGGCCGCGTTCGAGGAGACGCTGGTGACGCCGAATTCACGTTTCGACCAATGGCTGCGCGGCGACAAGCAGGCGCTGACCGTGCGCGAGCTGGCCGGCTACGAACTGTTCAAGAACAGCGGCTGCGTGGCCTGCCACAACGGCGTGGCGGTAGGCGGCAATTCGTTCCAGAAGATGGGCCTGGTCACGCCCTACGTGACCGAGAACAAGGCCGAGGGCCGCGCGGCGGTGACGGGCAAGGACGCCGACCGCTTCAACTTCAAGGTGCCTACCTTGCGCAACGTGGCGCTGACCTATCCGTACTTCCATGACGGCGAGGCGGCCACGCTGACGCAGGCGGTCGACGTGATGGGACGGCTGCAGCTGGGGCGCACCTTCACGCCGGACGAGAACGCGCAGATCGTGGCGTTCCTGAAGACCCTGACGGGCGACCAGCCGGCGATCCAGTATCCGGTGCTGCCGCCTTCGGCGGACGATACGCCGCGGCCCGAGCCTTTTGTGAAATAGGGCGGGGAGCCTACTGGCGGACCGTGCGCAGGTCCGCCGGCGGGCCCGCTTCGAAGTTGCTGCGCCAGGGGTTGATGTCCAGCCCGCCGCGGCGCGTGTAGCGCGCGTAGACCGTCAGCTGTTCCGGGCGGCAGGCCTGCATGATGTCGCTGAAGATGCGCTCGACGCAATGCTCGTGGAATTCCGCGTGCTGGCGGAACGACACCACATAGCGCAGCAGCGATTCGCGGTCTATCGGCGCGCCACGGTAGCGGATCTGCACGCTGGCCCAGTCGGGCTGGCCGGTCACGGGGCAGTTCGATTTCAGGAGGCGCGAGGCCAGCGTTTCCTCGACCACGTCGCCCGGGCGGGTGCGCAGCACTTCGGGCGCGGGCTCGTAGGTGTCGATCTCGATGTCCAGCTTGTCTATATAGATGCCGTCCATTTCGCCCATCTGCAATTCGGAGAAGCGTTGCGGCAGGAAGAAGTCCAGCCCCACCGGCGCGCCCGCGGCGGCGCTCAGGTCGCGTTCCAGGCGGCCGCGCAAGGCGGCCGAGTTGACCAGGCGGGTCTGGTTGAAGGAATTCAGGTAGAGCTTGAAGGACTTGGACTCGATGATGTTGGGGCTGTCGGCCGGCACCGAGAAGGTTGCCATGGCCACGCGCGGCTTGCCCTTGGCGTCCAGCCACGACAGCTCATACGCATTCCACAGGTCCACGCCGGTGAAGGGCAGCTTGCCTGCTTCCAGGTTCAGCGCCTGGCGGTTATGCGCACGCGCGATGGGGAAGAGCAGCGAGGGGTCGTATTGCGAGGCGTAGGCCACGCTCTGGCCCAGCGGGCCGTGGGACAGCGTCATAGCGGAGTCATCGGAAACTTGAAGAATGAGCGCATTGTAGGCGCTCGCAAAAAAGCCCGATTTTTCGTATCGTGAAATGTAACCTTCGTCATGTGAAAGCGCCTGCTGCGCAGCAGCGGTGAACCATTTCACAGATGATAATTGCGTTTCGCAATACGAAATATGATTTATAAATTATTGATTTATAAGAATAATATTTTTCGTCTTGTATAAGACATGCGGCCACATTGCTCCGCAGCAGAGGCATAGACTTTGTCCAACGATTCACGCAACGCAGGACGCGAATCTTTTGAAGTCTTCCCATCACTGACCAGGAGCATGACCATGAGCAACCGCGAAACCGAAATCCGCAATCTGCAGAAGGACTGGGCCGAGAATGCCCGCTGGCAAGGCATCAAGCGCGACTACAGCGCCGAGGACGTCATCCGCCTGCGCGGCTCCATCGGCGTGGAACACACGCTGGCGCGCCGCGGCGCCACCCGCCTGTGGGAACTGCTGCATAGCGAGCCTTTCGTGAACTCGCTGGGCGCCCTGACCGGCAACCAGGCCATGCAGCAGGTCAAGGCCGGCCTGAAGGCCATCTACCTGTCGGGCTGGCAGGTCGCCGGCGACGCCAACCTGGCCGGCGAGATGTACCCCGACCAGTCGCTGTACCCCGCCAACTCGGTGCCGCAAGTGGTCCGCCGCATCAACAACTCGCTGACCCGCTGCGACCAGATCCAGTGGATGGAAGGCAAGAACCCCGGCGACGAAGGCTACATCGACTTCTTCGCGCCCATCGTGGCCGATGCCGAAGCCGGCTTCGGCGGCGTGCTGAACGCCTTTGAACTGATGAAGGCCATGATCGAGGCCGGCGCCTCGGGCGTGCACTTCGAGGATCAGCTGGCTTCGGTCAAGAAGTGCGGCCACATGGGCGGCAAGGTGCTGGTCCCGACCCGCGAGGCCGTGGCCAAGCTGGTGTCGGCGCGCCTGGCGGCCGACACGATGGGCACCCCCACCGTGCTGCTGGCCCGCACCGACGCCGACGCGGCCGACCTGGTGACCAGCGACGTCGACGAGAACGACCGTCCCTTTATCACCGGCGAGCGCACCGTCGAAGGTTTCTTCCGCACCAAGGCCGGCATCGACCAGGCCATCTCGCGCGGTCTGGCCTACGCGCCCTATGCCGACCTGATCTGGTGCGAAACGTCGACGCCCAACCTGGAATACGCCCGCAAGTTCGCCGAGGCCATCCATCGCCAGTTCCCGGGCAAGCTGCTGGCCTATAACTGCTCGCCCTCGTTCAACTGGAAGAAGAACCTGGACGACGGCACCATCGCCAAGTTCCAGCGCGAGCTGGGCGCCATGGGCTACAAGTTCCAGTTCATCACGCTGGCCGGCTTCCACGCGCTGAACTACGGCATGTTCGAGCTGGCCCACGGCTACGCCCGCCGCCAGATGAGCGCCTTCGTCGAACTTCAGCAGAAGGAATTCGCCGCCGCTGAAATGGGCTTCACCGCCGTGAAGCACCAGCGCGAAGTCGGCACCGGCTACTTCGACGCCGTCACGCAGACCATCGAAGGCGGCCAGTCCTCGACCACCGCGCTGACCGGTTCGACGGAAGAAGCCCAGTTCGAACACGGCAAGGTGCAGAAGGCCGCGTAAGCGCCGGCCGCAGGAGAGTTATGCAGTTGTAGTTGCTGTTGTAGGGTGGATTTGGGTGCCTCCGGGCACCCTTTTTTTTTAGAGCCCGAAGAACGCCGTGTACACCAGCCGTTCCTCCACCACCCGGCGCTGCTGCGTGGCGCCTGCGCGCCGTTCGGGCACGGCGCTGTCGGTGTAGTAGCGCTCGTACTCGCGCACGGCGATGCGCGCCGGTTTGCCGCCGCTGTCCGGCAGCGCGACGTTGGCCGTCCAGATGACCGGGTCCAGCAGATCGGCGAGGATGGGGCCTTCCAGCACAGGGGGGAAACGCACCACGGGACCCACCACGACGCCTCCCAGCCGCGTCAGGTCGGTCATGGAAACGGGCGTGGCGGTCTCCAGGATGGGCAGCTCGCGCATGCGGTCGATGAGGATCGGGCCCGGGGTGGCGGGCTGGGGAGCCGGTCCCGCCGGGTCCAGCAGGCCCGAGGCCAGGACGGCGGCATCGCTCCAGGCCAGGTCGCTGTCCAGCGCCGGATCGCGCGTCTGCAGCACCAGTTCCACGCGGTTGCGGCCGCTCTCGGCGGTCTGGCCTATGCCGGGGATGAAGGAAATGTTGAGGTACTCCGAATCCAGCGGGAATTTCATCGGACCGTGCGCCGGCACCACGCCGCGCAGGCTGAAGCTGAGCTTGCCGCGCTTTTGCTCGAACACCGCGCGGCGCCGCGGCAGCACCTGCGTGAACTCGGCCAGCGCCACCCGCGACAGCTTGGCGGAATCGATGGCGTTGGGCTGGTAGCGCGCCAGCGCCAGCCGCACGAAAGGCATGTAGCTGCGGCCGGGATCGAGTTCGATGTCGCAATACCAGCGCGCGCGCTCCTCGCTCCAGCGCACGCGGTGGCCGACCACGTGTACCCGCTGGTCGGGAAGCTCCTGCAGGAAGACCGCTTCATCGGCGACGCGCGCGGCGAAGTCCGAGACCCGCGTGCGGTGCGCGGGCTGGGGCGCGTCCCATAGCGGATCCATGCCCCACTGCGTCACCAGCGGCGTCAGAGCGTTGGGGATCGAGGTGAAGTTCTGGCCGTCGCCATAGATCACCACGCCCAGCAGTTCGCCGTCGCCCGACGAGAACCAGGGGCGTTCCAGCCAGACCCGCAGGCCGTTGCCCAGCCGGGTCACGTCCAGCTTGCCGGCGCCCGGCGTTTCCTGCCAGCGGAAAGTGGGCAGCACGTACATGAGCAGCGGCGCGTCCGGCGGCGCGCTGGCGGGCACCACGGTGTTCCGCGCGCTGCCGTTGCGCACCAGCACCGGCGCGCCGGCGTCGTCGTCCGCGCCCGTCTCCACCAGCGGGCCATCGGCCACCGGCCCCAGGCGAGTGACCTTGTCGGTCTGTTCGTACAGCACGGGCGGCAGGTATTCGCGAAAGCGCGTGGTGGCGCGCAGGCGGTAGCGGATGAGCCGGAAGCGGGTGTCGCCTAATTCGTGGCGGTTGCCAGGCGCGCGCTGCTTGTCGGCGGCGTTCAGCTGCTCGGCCACGGCATTGCTCAGGCTGAAGAGATTGGCATAGTTCTCGGCCAGCGGGATTTCGGCCAGCACGCCATGTCCCGCCTGGCGTTCGGGGCGGGGTTTGAGCACGTCGTCCACCCATTCGTGCCAGTCGGCCTCGATTTCTATCTTGCCGGTGGTGGGGCCGTGCAGCCGCACGCGCGCCTCCAGGTCGACGTAGGCCGCGCCGGGGTCGCGCTGCGGCTCGCCGGGCAACAGCAGCAAGGGATCGCACACCGGCTGTTGGGTGGCGTGCACCAGCACCAGCGGCCTGTCGGGCGTCACCATGTGGCAGGCGCCCAGCACGGACGACAGGCGCAAGGTGGCGCGCTCGCCCTCGGACCCCGCCCACGCGGGGATGCCGAAGATGTTCGCCAGCCCCGGATTCACGAAGCTGGAATAGCGCAGCCGCGCAATGCGGCCCTTGGGCAGGTAGAAGGTCAGCACGCGCTGGGTCTCGTCCCAGGTGGGGGCGCCGTCATCGGGGTAGCTTTCCGAACAGGGCGGATCGGTCAGCGTGGCCTTGCGCTCCTGCAGCACGATGCGCAGACCCTGCGTGTCCGGCCACTTGGCGCCATGCGCTACCAGCAGCACCAGCTCCTGGGCGGGCGTCTGCACGATGATGGCACCCGGGCCCAGCAGCTTGGGCCCGGTGACGCCGGGCAGGCTGTGGCCGGGCCGCGCCCGCAGCGCGAAACCGCCCGCGGCCGGGTCCGGCAGGTAGGGCGTGAGGACCTGGGCCTCGCGGTGGATGACGTACTGGCCCGCGGCCATGCGCTGGCCGGTCGGATGCTCGGGTGAGGGCAGTTGCGGCGGCACGGCATCGGTGGTGGCGACTTCGTCCAAGGCCTGCGGCGTCACCAGTTCTATCTGCGTGCCGGGACCGGCGTCGTAAAGCGTGGCGGCATCGCGCGCGCTGATCTCGTAGGCCTGCTTGATGCCGGCCGGGTTGCCCATCATGGCGTCGAACAGGCCGTGGGTTTCGCACTGCAGCTGCGAGGCCTTGGGCGGCACCACGTGGCGTTCGTTGGCGGCGGGGTACTCGAAGTCGGCGGAGGCGGGTTGCTGGCGGGCATTCTTGAAATCGGGACTGTCGCGATAGGACGCGGGGTCCATGCCGCCGTTGCTGCGGATCACCATGCGTTCCAGCGATTCGCCTTCGCTCACGCGGGCGCGCTGCACCAGCGCCGGAGGGTCCACGGGTTCGAAGCGCCAATAGACCACCGGCTGCGTCGCGTTGTCGTCCCGTTCCAGGGAAGCGTCGTCCAGCGCCAGGCTGTTGCCGGCCAGGTCCACCAGCCGCGCGCGGAAGCGGTAGGGCATGCCGAAGCGCAGGCGCGGCAGGCTGCCTTTGATTGCGGCGAAGCTGACCGCCAGGCCATTGCCTTTCTCCGTGGCCGTGTCCTGCACCTCCTCGGGCGCCTCGCCCTGCACGCCGCTGGCCGGGTCCACGCGGTCGCGCAGCGTGCGTCCAGGGCGCGGCGCGGCCAGGCTCCAGCCGGTCCAGCGGAACAGCGATTCGTGCAGGTACTGGTCGTCGGGTTCCGCGCCGCCGCTGGTGGAGGCGCCCTTCACATAGCCTTCGTCGTCGGGTAGCTGCAAGGGCGCGCCGCCGTCGGTGCAACGGTACTCGCCGCTGCGCTGGCACAGCGAACGCCAGCGTTGCGGGTCGCCGGGCAACTGCGCCTGCACGTCCACGCGATAGCCGCGCAGCAGGTCTTCGGTGTAGAGCACGATGCTGCCCGGCGCGCCGGACAGGGCGGCGTTCTTCAGGGCGGCGGCCGCGGCGTTCTGCGCCACTTCGCGGGCGCGGTCGCGCCGCGCCACGCCCAGGCCGCCGGAGCGCAGCGCGGCCACGGCCTGCTTGTCGCCCGTGGTGTAGGTCACCGCGCCGTCGGCGCCCAGCGCCAGGTTTTTCGCGACCAGGTTCTGCGTGGTCAGCAGGAAGTCCACGGTCTTGAGCGCCGCGCCGTCGGGGTCGACCTGATAGACGTCGAAGGGGCTGCGGGGCTCGTACAGATTCCAGCTGTCGTCCGCGCGGCGCAGCTTCAGCATGCCGCGCTCGTGGTCGGGATTGCGCGGCCGCGTGGTGAAGCGTTCCTGGTCGGCCGTCCAGGCGGTGGCGGGGCAGGCATCGGCGCCGGCATCGCGCGCCCCGTCCCAGCGCAGGGTGAGGAAGAAGCGGCCCTGTGCGACGGGCCCCGCCGCCAGCAACTGGTCCAGCGGCGAGTCCGCCGGCAGCAGGCAATCGATGACCAGCCCGAGCTGGCGCAGCAGCGCCGGATAGTCGCCATAGGACGCCACGATGGCGTGGAAGTCCATTTCCGGCTGGGCGGGCGGCGGCGGCACGTTCTGGCCGTCCGGGCGGCTGATCTTCTGCTGGTCCAGGGTGGGCGGATCGCGGCGGTAGAAGCGATTGGCCTGGAACAAGGTGTATTCGGCCTGCGAGTTCCACTGCTTCATCAGGCTCTGGTCGGCATTGCCCGCGGCGTCGTTCCAGCGCGTCGGCAAGGCGCGCAGCGGAAAGCCGACGGCGGGCAGGGGATTGCCGTTGGCGTCCACGCCCGGCGCCGCGGCGCGGCCCTCGTAGATGCTGTGGGCGCCATATACCTGGCCGCGCAGCACGCGCTCGATGCCGTCGCCGCCGCCGTCGAAGAAGCGGTCGAAGCCCGGCAATGGAATCTCGGTGCGCCGGTCCCTGATCGAGATGAAGGTGCTGCGCGTGCCGCAGTCGCTCAGCATGTCCTTCAGGACCGGGTGCGCGTCGCGCCAGGGCAGCAGCGTGGGCGGCGTGCCGGTGGCCTGCACCGCCAGCCTGCCGTAGTGCTTGCGCGCCAGGCCCAGCACGCCCGCCACGGAATAGGAGAACAGGTTCGCCACGCTCATGTCGCGGAACACGAAGCCGGCCACTGGCGTGGTCTTGGGCAGCAGCCGGTCCCACAGCGCCGCATCGGCCTGGACCTGCGGCTCCAGCTCGATCTCCGCCGTGCCGGTGTTGAGCGCGAAGCGCAGCCTTTCCAGCGTGCGCGGCCAGTTGACCCAGTCGTCGTAGGCGCGCAGGCGCTGTTCGTTTGCGGCCTCGGGCGTCAGGCGAGGCGATGCCACGATCGAAACGCGCAGCCGGCCGGCGTCGGCGCCGCCGGGCACGCGGCCGTTGGGGATGACGGTCCAGACTATCGTTTGCTTGGCCATGGACGTTCCTCAGGCAAAGGCTTCAACGTATTCGCGCCAGGCGTAGGCGCTGCCGTCGTCGATCAGCGCCAGCTCCTGCGCCAGCGGCAGGTCGGGGCGCGGTCCCATCAGGTCGCGGAAGCCCGGGTCGCCGTTGGAGCCGGCAAACTTGCGCTCGCAGGACAGCGGCACGCTCATCGAGAACATGAACACTTCGATCTCGATGGTGATGGTGGCGCGTCCGGCGCATTTGCCGCTTTCGAATTCGTAGCGCAGTTCCAGGTAGATTTCGATCGAGACGCTGACGATGCCGAGTACGCTGACGCAGCCGCCCATGCGGAAGTAGCCGGCCAGCGCGCAGGCGTTTTTCTCCATGCGGAAGTAGATGCCCGCCATCACGTGCACGCCGCCGGAGGCCACGCCCAGGTTGACCGACACGCTGGCGCCGAATTCGAAGGCGGCCTCCAGGATCTGGATGCCGCTGGGATCCAGCGTCACGCCGAAGAATCCGCCGCCGCCGAACATGCAGACCGACAGATTGAAGGGCTGTTCGCGCGTGCAGAAATTGAAGCGCACCGCCAGCGGCTGACCGATGAAGGGCACGGTGAAGCCCGCGCCCAGGCTCAGGTTCGACAGGTTGAAAACGCCGATGGCGACGGCCGGCAGCGCCAGGTCGAAGCCAGCGTCCACGCCCTTGGCCGAGATGTCCAGGTGGGGCGGATCGGAGAAGCCGTCCAGCGGGATCAGGTCGCGCAGCGTTTCCACGAAGGACAGCGGGCCGACGAACTTGATGTCGGTCAGCAGCACGTCCACGTCCATCTTCGCGGCCGTGTCGATGCGGAACTCGATCTTCTCGAAGTTCAGCTCCATGAAGCTGGCCGGAGCGATCAGCACCAGGTCGAAGTTCTTCAGCGAGCAGACCACCGACATCTTCGGCGCGCTCTGGCCGTTCTTGCGCACGCGCGCCTCGACGGCGACGCGGAATCCATGGATGTCGTTGGCGACGAACAGCGGCGGGTCGCCGTCCTTGATCGCCCAGCTCTTGATCACCGGATTCCAGTCGAAGCGGATGGTGAGCTCGTCGCCAGTCAGCAGGTCCAGCAGTTCCGCGCTGGCCAGCACCGCGTCCACCGCCAGCTTGACTGCTTGCAACGCCGTCTGCGCGATCTGGCGCGGCGCGCCTTCGAGCAGGCGCGCCGCGCCTATGGTGTCGGACAGCGGCTGCGCCGTATTCGAGATGGCCTGCAGGCGCGGCTTGAGCGTGGCCGCGTCCGCGAACAGCTGGTCCAACTGGTCGGGATGGCCCACCACGGCGTCGAGCGCGTCATACAGCGCCTTGCCCTGCGTCAGCAGCACGGTTATCACGCCCACGCTGTCCAGCAAGGTCAGCGTGGTGGTCGCGGCCAGCCGCAGCGATTGCCGCAGGCCGTCGGGCAGGCCGACGCCGTTGACCTGCGCGTCGGCTGCCGCGCGCAGCGCCAGCGCCGCGTTGCGCGCCGCGGTGAGCACCGCAGGCAGCCCCGGCAGGGCGGGCGATGCATCGAAGGAGAGTCCCGCCAGCAGCGCCACCTGATCGCGCACCGCGTCCAGCGCGGAAATCAAGGCGTTGACGCGGGCCTGCGCGTCCTGCACCAGCGCCTGCGCATAGGCCTGCGCCTGCTTCAGCAGGTCCTGCAAGGTGGCGCGCAGCACCTTCAGCGCGCCTTCGGCGATGCGGCCGGGCTGCTGCGCCAGGTCCGCCACCAGGCCGTACAGCCGGCCCATTTCGTTGACCAGGCTTTCCAGCTGCGAACAGGCCTCGGCCACGAAGCGCGGCACCTGCTCCGGCGTGTTCGCCGCGTTGGCGACCGTCTCGATCACGTCGCCCAGCGGGATGCAGCCGAACAGCAGCGGCAACGGCAGGTCGGACAAGGTCTTGGGGAAGACATTCTTGCCGATCAGCGTGCCCGCGACGAAGTCCTCCACCTTGCCGCTGACCGGCCCGGCCAGCCGCGACAACGCGCTGGGCCGCAGATTGGGCTGGACGAAGCCGCCCGCGCGGTCGCCCTGCGCGGAGAAGTCCAGCGCGGCGTCGCCGCGATAGCCGGGTTCGGCGTCGATGTCGCCGAACACCTGGCCGACGTTGGCGGCGTCGAAGCCGTGGCGCAGATAGTGGCTGTTCCAGCTGAGCCAGTTGCTCTTGCCGTTGCCGGTCAACTGGGCCAGGGCCGCGATGCGGATCGAGGCGCGCTTGATCCCGGGGTAGAACAGCGGGCCGTTGAGGCCATCGCTGTAGGCGCGCAGCTGGGTATTGCCGGGATCGACCAGGCCGTCGAATTCGATCGAGTCCACCTGCGCCGTGGTGTCGCCCGGCTTCACGGGCGACGCCAGCGTGACGCGCTGCTGCTTCATCTGCGCGGTGCGGCGGTCGATAAGTTCTGGCTTGCGCCAGGCGGCCTGCGCCTTGCCCGCGAAGATTTCCGCCGCGGGAAAGTCGGGCGCCAGCCATAGCCCGTTGATCAGGCGCGGACAGGCGTGGCCGCCGTCCATGAAGATCATGGGCAGGTCGAACTGCACGTTGCGGCCGTCGATGTCGGTGGCCGAGCAGGCGAAGCGGAAGGCGGTCTTATTCACGCAGGGCCAGAACAGCAGCTGCCCCAGGTTGTCGATGTTGCTGGCGGGGGAGGTAGGCAGGTCCAGGCTGGGCGTGACCGCGGTCAGGATGCGCACGCTGGAGAACGGCATCTGGCGGTGCAGGGAGATCAGGTTGCCCGAGCCGTCGCGCGCCTGCAGTTCCGGGTCGGCATACTGGCGTTCGCGCTGGCGCACGATGATGAACAGGCGCTGGCGCAGGTAAGCCGTGTTGCCGGGCGTGCCGGGATGGAACTTGCGTTCGCTGACCTTCACCAGCGAGGCGCGATGGCCGAAGGGAAACAGCAGGCCCTTGTAGACGATCCGGACGTAGTGGTCGCGGCCCATGCTGCCGCGATGCGTCCATTCCTCCAGCGACAGGCCCGGCGCGTCCCAGTTGCCGCGCGAATCCAGCCAGGCGCCCAGCGCCGACAGCATCAGCAGCCGCGCGTCCGCCGGTTGCGGCGTGTAGTTGCCCACCGAGAAGTTGGACGACAGGTGCGCGATCTGGAAGCGGTCGAAGTCGTCCATGGGCATGCGGAACGGCGACGTGTTGGGCTTGGGCAGATAGGTGTCCGCCGGCACCGGAAACGCGGCCTGCATGGGCTTGGTCGTGCCTTCGCCGCCCAGCGCCCAGACCGCGCGCACGGTGGGCCGGGCATCGTCGGGGCTGGGCGCGCTTGCGCTGTCCTGTGGCGGCGCGGCCAGCAGCTGCGAATGCCATAGCTCGGTGTGCCGGGTGGCGGCGGAGGTCGCCGGCGCCTTGGCGTGGCGCCAGCGTTCTTCGGCATGGGGGCTGAGGATCAGCCGCCAGGGCAGTTCTATCGCCGTCTGCTGCGCCGTGGGCGGCGCCGGCTTGGGGCCGCGCCTGAGGAGTTCGATCAGGGCGCTGCTGCGTTGCAATTCGCGGGTGACGGAGGTGTTCAGGCGCAGCGCGCGCAAGCCTGGCGCGCCGCCGGCCTGGCGCAGCAGCAGCGCGCCCGGCGCGTTCTGCTGAGTGGCGATGCGGGCATTGCGCAGCGCGAAGCTGGACAGCGCCGCGCGCTGCGCGGGCGTGAGCTTGTCGATGCGCTTGTCGAACAGGTCGCGCAGGTTCAGGCGCGGCGCGCTGGCGGCGGGCGGCCGCGCGTTGGCGGCCACGGCCAGCGGCAGCGTCTCCATCGCGGCCAGCACGCCCTCCAGCGTGTAGGGCACGTCGAAGCCGTCGGGAATGGCGAAGGCCAGCCGCGATTCGCCGGCGATGCGCGCTCGCACTGGCGGGCCCGTCGGGGTTTCCTGGCCGCCGCCCGCGGGTTCGGGCTTGTCTGGGGTGGGGCGGGGCGGCGGCTGATTGCTGATGCCGTCGGCGGGCGTTTCAAAGAACGTCTCTTCGGCGATCGATTGCGGCGGGAAGTGGACGATGAGCGTGGCCGCCCCGTCGCCGGCCTTCTTCAGGCGCGGCGGCTGGCCCGGCGTCACCGCCAGATTGCGCAATTCCAGCCGCAAGGCCAACAGGTCGACCGGCCGCAGCACGGCTTGGCCGGGGCGGCTGCCGTCGAAGAAATTGCGGTTGGGATTGGGGGCCAGGACAGGAATGTTCAGGCGTCTGGTGACCATGCCAGTTCTCCTGCAAATAAGGAAACCCAGGAACTCAGTCCTGCACGTCCAGCTACCTGCGAATCGAACTGCCAATGTGGCGGAAATCTATCGTTGTGTTGCGTTAGTAGTCAACAACGGCCGCCGGCCGCGATCAGCCATCCCGGCCGGCGGCGGTTTGAGAATTCGGATGTGGCCTTTGGATGTAGAGGCCTTGGATCTTCCTCGGGAAGTTCATGCTTTGCATGAGACTTTTGCCGGCATCCGGATGGACGGGAAAGGCTGAAGCGGCATTCGGCCGGCCGCGGCAGAAGCGTCCGCGCGCGGAATTTATTTTGTACGAATGCGTAACGGCTCCGGCCCCGGAAACCGGCCGGTCAAGGCGGGGGGCTGCTCTTGGCCGGCCCGGGCGGCCGGTCTGCTCTCAGCCAGCCACCGCCGGCGCGCCGCCCAGCGTTTGCAGGCATTCGGCGAGCGGCGGGATGCCGCTGGCCAGCGTTGCCACGGTCTGCGCATCGACCTTGGACAGCGGCGGAATCTCCGCCAGCACGCGGACCTCGCCGAAGCGCTCGATGGCTTCCTTGTTGCCGGCCGACAGGGGGCCGCTCATGACGACGCCCAGCACGGGAATGCCGCGGCGCTTGAGGGCTTCCAGGCTGAGCAGGGTGTGGTTGATGGTGCCCAGCCCGCTGCGCGCGGCCAGCACCACGGGCATGTCCAGGCGCGCGATCAGGTCGATCATCATGTGGCTGTCGTCGATCGGCACATAGAGGCCGCCGGCGCCTTCGACGATCAGCGGCGCCTGCGTGGCCGGCGGGACGATGCTGGTGGCGTCGACGACGGTGTCTTCCAGCGTGGCCGCGGCCCAGGGCGACAGCGGCGCCTGCAGCACGTAGGCGGGCAGGTGCAGGCGCTCGGGCGGCAAGCCGGCCAGCTGCGCCACGGTTTCGGTGTCGCCGGGCTCTTCCGCCACGCCAGTCTGCACCGGTTTCCAGTAGTCCGCGTTCCAGGCGCGCGCGAGGATGGCGGACACCAGGGTCTTGCCGATGCCGGTGTCAGTGCCGGTCACGAAAACCCCGGCGGGGCGATTGTTTGCTTTTTTCCACATACCGTAGGCCAGGTGATAGGTCACCCCGGCTCCTTGTTCGTCAAACGCCGCCAGCACGCGCCGCAACTGCGCCGCGCCTAGCGGCGGGCGTCCGGGCGCGGGCGTGGTGGCGCCTATGCCTTTCAGGCCGCGCAGGAAATGCAGGCCGTCTGGATGATCTTGTATCAGCCGCTCACTGCGCACGCCACCCATCAGATTGCCGCAGTCCGGAAGGATGGCGGCGGGCGAGGGATAGGGCGGCGTCGCGGCGGCGAAACCGGCCGCGGCATGGGCGGTCTGCCATTCCTGGAACGTGCCGGCGGCCAGCGTCGCCACGGCCAGGCAACCGCCCCGCGCCAGCAGCGCGGCCAGCCGGCCCAACCCAGCATTCAGGTCGGCAAACCACTGCACCGCCAGGCTGGAGCAGATCAGGTCGTAGCCGCCCGGCAGGCCTGCCGGGTGTTCGCCGTCCAGCAACTGGTAGCGGGCAATGCCGGGCAGTGCGGCTCCTTGCCGCGCGGCCGCGAGCATGCCGGGGGCGATGTCGGTGACCGTCCAGTCGGCCGGGCCGATGCGCCGCGCCAGCGCGCGGGTCAGCAGGCCGGTGCCGCAGCCGATCTCCAGGATGCGCGGATGGGGCGGCAGGGGCAGCAGGGCGATGTCGCTGGCCAGCCGCTCGGCGGCCATGCGCTGGATCGGCGCGTGTGCTTCATAGAGGTCGGCCGCGGCGCCGAAGCGCGCGCCGACCTCGTCATTGCGCCACGCCTGCATCATGCGGCGTCCGCCAGGCGGGAAATGAAGGCGCGGATATGGGCCGCGCACCAGGGCGCGTCCGTGACGGGCAGCAGGTGGCCGCCGCCTTCCCGGTCATGGCGCTGCGCATCGGGCCGGCCGGCGTAGGCCGCCTGCGTCATGGCTGCGGGAACGATGGGATCTTCCGATCCGGCCAGGACCAGCAGCGGCGCCGGCAGCGCGGCCAGGGCGTCGCGCCGGTCTTCGTCGCGCAGCGCCTGCAGGTCGCGCGCCAGCGGCGCCAGCCTGGGCTCGCCGAAATCGGATTCGTCGCCGCAGCGCTGGCGGAAGTCGCGCAGCACGGCCGCGGGGGCCGCGTCCAGGCGCCTGGCCATGCGCTCCAGCATGCGCGGCGCCACGCCGGCTTCAAAGCCGGGGCCGGCCGCGAAGCGCGAGAAGCCGTTGATGGACACCAGGCCCAGGCAGTTTGCCGGCGGCTCGCGCAAGAGACGCAGCGCGCCCAGCGAGTGGCCGATGGCCAGCACCGGGCCGTCGACGGCGGGTTCCTGCGCGGCGCCGTAGTAGCCGGCGTCGAACACGGCCTGGGGCCAGTCCCGCAGTTCGGCGCGCAAGGCGGTCCAGACCGAGGCGTCGAAGGCCCAGCCATGGACGAACAGCAGGGTGGGGCGGGACAGGCCGGCTTGCATGCGAGCGGCGCGCTTCACGCCAGCGCGGCGGCGAAGCCGTCGATCAGCCGCGCCACGTCCACGTCGCGGTGCGCCGCGCTGAGCGTGACGCGCAGGCGGCTGGTGCCGGCGGGCACGGTGGGCGGGCGGATGGCCACGGCCAGCAGGCCGCGTTGTTCCAGTCCGGCCGCCAGCGCCAGGGCGCGGGCTTCGTCGCCGACGATGGCCGGAACGATCTGGGTGGACGACGCGCCGGTGTCCAGGCCCATGCCGCGCAATGCGGCTCGCAGATTGTCGCCCGCCGCCGCCAGCCGGGCGCGCTCAGCGTCCAGCGTGGGCACCAGGTCCAGCGCCGCGTCCATGGCGCCCAGTACCGCGGGCGGCAGCGCCGTGGTGTAGATGAAGCCGGAGCAGGCGTTGATCAGGTAGTCGCAAAGCGCGCGCGAACCGGCGACATAGGCGCCGAATCCGCCCAGCGCCTTGCTGAAGGTGCCCATGGCCAGGTCGATCCGGCCGGGCGCCAGCCCCGCCAGCCCCATGCCGCGCGGACCCAGCACGCCGGTGGCGTGCGCTTCGTCCAGGTAGACGAAGGCCTGGTAGCGGTCGGCCAGGGCGGCCAGCCGCTCCACGTCGGTCCGGTCGCCGTCCATGCTGAACACGCTTTCGGTGACGATGAATCGGGTCACGGGCTGGCCGGCGGCGTTCTGCGCCCTGGCCGCCAGCAGGCTTTCCAGATGTTCCAGGTCGTTGTGCCGGAAACGGATCTGCTTCACGCCCGCCGCCTGGCAGCCGTGGTGCAGGCTGGCATGGTTGAGCTTGTCGGCGTACAGCTCGACTTCGCCCTGGCTGGCGACGGCGCGCAGCAGGGCGGGCAGCACGGCGGCGTTGGCCTGCCAGCCCGAGGCCAGCAGCAGCGCGGCCTCGGTGCCCTTGAGCCGGGCCAGCTTGGCTTCGACCTGTTCGTGCAGGTCCAGGTTGCCCGTCACCAGGCGCGAGGCCTGGGCGCCCGCGCCGTGGCGGGCCGTCCATTCGCGCGACCGTTCGACCAGTAGCGGATGCCGCGACAGGCCCAGGTAGTCGTTGCTGGAGAAGTTCAGGACGGGCTGGCCGTCAAGCACCAGACGGCCCGGCGCGGCGGCGCTGGCGGTGCGCAGGCGGCGGCGCACACGGCGCGTTTCGGCGCGCGCCAATTCAGAGGAGAAAAGCGGATCCAGCTTGGACATCAATATTTCCGGCGGCGGCCGGGCAGGGAGAGCGCCCGCGCCAGGCCGTAGAATGCGAGCCATTGTAGTGGAGGCGGGCGCCGCCCTCGTCAGGCCCTGGCTGCCGGCAGGCCCGGGCGCGCCGCCGGTATCGAGAGGTGAATCATGCACACGCCCGACTGGGTGGCCCAGGGCCAACCCCATATCTGGCTCCCCTATGCCCAAATGAAGACGGCGACGCCGCCGCTGCCGGTGGTGCGCAGCCACGGCTGCCGGCTGGAGCTGGCCGACGGCCGCAGCCTGATCGACGGGGTGGCGTCCTGGTGGACGGCCTGCCACGGCTACAACCATCCGCACATCGCCCAGGCGGTGCGCGCGCAGCTGGACGCCATGCCGCACGTCATGTTCGGCGGCCTGACGCATGAGCCGGCGCTGAAGCTGGCGCGCCGCCTGGCCGCCATGCTGGGGCCGGGGCTGGACCGCGTCTTCTACACCGATTCCGGATCGGTGGCGGTGGAAGTCGCCATGAAGATGGCCCTGCAGTTCTGGCTGAACCGGGGCGAGCGGGGCCGCAGCCGGTTCCTGGCTTTCCGCGGCGGCTATCACGGCGACACCTTCGGCACCATGGCGGTCTGCGATCCGGACGAAGGCATGCACAGCCTGTACCGGGGCATGCTGGCGGAGCACGATATCGTCGACCTGCCGCGCAGCGAGGCGCAGTTGGCGGCGCTGGAGGCCCATCTGGAAGTCCACGGTTCGCGGCTGGCCGGCATCCTGGTCGAGCCGCTGGTGCAGGGCGCGGGCGGCATGCTGCTGCACGAGCCGGAAGTGCTGCGGCGCCTGCGCCGCCTGGCCGACCGGCACGGCCTGCTGCTGATCTTCGACGAGATCTTCACCGGCTTCGGTCGCACCGGCACCCTGTTCGCCTTCGAGCAGGCCGGCATCCGCCCCGACATCGTGACCTTGTCCAAGGCGCTGACCGGCGGCACCTTGCCGCTGGCCGCCACCGTGGCCAGCAGCCGGGTGTTCGAGGCCTTCTGGTCCGACGACCCGTCCCACGCGCTGATGCACGGTCCCACTTTCATGGGCAACGCGCTGGCCTGCGCCGCGGCCAATGCCTCGCTGGACCTGTTCGAAACCGAGCCGCGGCTGGCGCAGGCGCAGGCCATCTCGGTTGCGCTGGCGGCCGGGCTGGAACCGTGCCGCGAGCTGCCCTGGGTGCGCGACGTGCGGGTGCTGGGCGCGATCGGCGTGGTCGAGCTGGACGGCATTGCCGACCGCGAGGCCCTGAAGCGGCGCCTGGTGGAGGCCGGCGTCTGGGTGCGGCCGTTCGGCAACGTGGTCTACCTGACCCCGGCGCTGACGATTTCAGAGGACGAGCTGGCCAGCCTGATGCGGGCGGTGGTGGACGTGTTGAGGCGCGAGCGTCCCTGAGCCGCTGCAAAGCCGCGGATGCCGCCTTGATCCAGATCAAGGCGCGCCCGCGGCTTGCTGACTACCATCGGCGCATGCGAGCAAAATCGATCTTCGCCGTCCCGGCCAGCCTGTCCGCCGCCGACCGCCAGCAGCGCCGCCATGCGCTGGTGCGCCTGTCGCTGGCGTGGCTGGCGATGATGCAGGTGATGATGTTCGCGTGGCCCGGCTATCTGCGGCATGAAAGCATGCCCGCCGACGCCCTCGAAACCCTGGACTGGGCCATCGTGCTGATGAACTGGGCCAGCTTCGCGCTGACCGTGCCGGTGGTGGTCTATTCGGCCTGGCCGATCTGGCGCCACGCGGGCGACAACCTGCGCCATGGCCGCGCCGGCATGGACGTGCCGGTGGCCCTGGGCATCGTCGCCGCCTTCATTCCCAGCGTCCACGCCACCTATACCGGGCGGGGCGAGGTGTATTTCGATTCGGTCACGATGTTCGTGGCCTTCCTGTTGACCGCGCGCTACCTGGAACTGTGCGCCCGCCAGTCCTTCGGCGGGGCTGCCGGCGGACTGCGCCACGAGCGCGTCGAAGCGCAGCGCTTGGACCTGGGGGCGCGCGCCGACCGCCTGGCCTCGCGCTTCGTCATGGCGCAGGTGGCGCTGGCGCTGGCCGCCGCGGCTGCCTGGGCCTACATCGATCCCGCGCACAGCATTCCCGTGATGGTGGCGCTGCTGGTGATGAGCTGCCCCTGCGCCATGTCGATGGCGGTGCCCACCGCCATGGCCTCGGCCCATTCGGCGCTGGCCGCGCACCCCAACATGCCGGACGCCGCGCTGGACGAACTGCTGGGCGAGGCACGCCGCCGCGCGCGCCAGAACCTGTACGGCTCGCTGGTCTGGCATCTGCTGATGACGCCGCTGGCGCTGGTCGGCTGGGTCACGCCCTGGCTGGCCGCCATCACCATGCTGCTGTCCTCGCTGGCGGTGGCCTATAACTCGTGGCGCCTGTGCCGCCGCGACTGGTCCGGCGCGCCGGCGCCCGGCGCCGCGTTGGAAGCGGCGCAATGACCATTCTCTATCTCCTGCTGCCCTTGTCCCTGCTGTTCGTGCTGGCCATCGGCGTGTCGCTGTGGTGGGCCGTCTTCAACGGCCAGTACGACGACACCGACGACGCGGGCCAGGCCATCTTGCTCGACGACGACAGCGGCCCCGCCAGCCGCGGCTGAGCGCCGCGCGGATCCCTGCTTGATGTCACGCCGTGACGCGTTGCTTCCATGCCGCGTTCCCCTGCGTGTAACGAGATGCTTGATCCAGATCAACGCCGCCTTGAGTGACTAGTCCCATCATCGGAACCTGGAGCTATCTGTTACTTTGGGGGAAGGGCGATGAACGATTGCGCTGCAATCGCAAGCAAGGCCGACACCTTCAACTACAAGATCGTGAGGCAGTTCGCGCTCATGACGGTAGTGTGGGGCATCGTCGGCATGGCCGTGGGCGTTTTTCTCGCGGCGCAGCTGATCTGGCCGCAGCTGAACTTTGATATCGCATGGCTGAGCTACGGCCGCCTGCGTCCGCTGCACACCAACGCGGTGATTTTCGCGTTCGGCGGCAGCGCGTTGTTCGCCACGTCGTACTACGTGGTCCAGCGCACCTGTCAGGCGCGCCTGTTCTGCGACCGGCTGGCCGCTTTCACGTTCTGGGGCTGGCAGATCGTCATCGTCGCCGCCGCCATCACCTTGCCCATGGGTTTCACCAGCAGCAAGGAATACGCCGAACTGGAATGGCCCATCGACATCCTGATCACCCTGGTCTGGGTGGCCTACGCCATCGTGTTCTTCGGCACCATCATCAAGCGCCGCACCAAGCACATCTACGTGGCCAACTGGTTCTTCGGCTCGTACATCCTGACCATCGCCATCCTCCACATCTTCAACAACATCGAGATGCCGGTGTCGATGTGGAAGTCCTATTCCGCCTATGCCGGCGTGCAGGACGCCATGGTGCAGTGGTGGTACGGCCATAACGCGGTGGGCTTCTTCCTGACCACCAGCTTCCTGGGCATGATGTACTACTTCGTGCCCAAGCAGGCCGGCCGCCCCATCTATTCGTACCGCCTGTCCATCGTCCACTTCTGGGCGCTGGCCTTCACGTACATGTGGGCGGGCCCGCACCATCTGCTGTACACCTCGCTGCCCGACTGGACCCAGTCGCTGGGCATGACGTTCTCGCTGATCCTGCTGGCGCCGTCCTGGGGCGGCATGATCAACGGCATCATGACTCTGCAGGGCGCCTGGTACAAGCTGCGCACCGATCCGATCCTGAAGTTCATGGTGACGGCGCTGTCGTTCTACGGCATGTCGACCTTCGAAGGCTCGATGATGTCGATCCGCACCGTCAACGCGCTGTCGCACTACACGGACTGGACCATCGGCCACGTGCACTCGGGCGCGCTGGGCTGGGTCGCCATGATCTCCTTCGGCTCGCTCTACTACCTGATCCCGCGCCTCTATGGCCGCGAGAAGATGCATAGCGTCAAGGCCATTGAGCTGCACTTCTGGATCGCGACCATCGGCGTGGTGCTGTACATCGCCGCCATGTGGATCGCCGGCGTGCAGCAGGGCCTGATGTGGCGCGACACCGCCAGCGACGGCACCCTGGTCTACAGCTTCGTGGAAGAACTGAAGACGCGCGTTCCGTACTACCTGATCCGTTTGCTGGGCGGCACGCTGTTCCTGTCGGGTGTGTTCGTCATGGCCTGGAACGTGTGGATGACGGTGCGCGGCGCGCGCCCGGTCAACCCCGCCATTCCCCTGGACGATCCCCATGCCGCACGCCAGTCGGTCCCCGCGACCGCCGTGCCGGCCACTGTTTGACGAGGACATCATGGCCAACAAGCAACACGGCTTCTTTTCTCACGAGACGCTCGAGAAGAACATCGGCTGGATGATCATCGCCAGCATCCTGGTGGTGTCCTTCGCGGGCCTGGTCCAGATCGTTCCGCTGTTCTTCCAGCACAGCACGACCCAGGCCGTGGCCGGGGTCGAACCCTACAGCGCGCTGCGCCTGATGGGCCGCGACGTCTACATCCGCGAAGGCTGCGTCGGCTGCCACTCGCAGCAGGTGCGGGTGCTGGCCGCGGAAGTGCAACGCTACGGCCCGTACTCGGTGGCCGCGGAATCGGTCTTCGACCATCCCTTCCTGTGGGGCTCCAAGCGCACCGGTCCCGACCTGGCGCGCGTGGGCGAACGCTACTCCGACGACTGGCACCGCATCCACCTGCGCGATCCGCGCAAGGTGGTGCCGGAATCCAACATGCCGGCCTATCCCTGGCTGGAAAAGACGGTCATCACCGGCGAGAACGTGAGCGACCGCATGCGCGCCCTGCGCAAGCTGGGCGTGCCCTACTCGGACGAGGAAATCGCCGCGGCTCCCAAGGCCATCGAGGGCAAGACCGAGGAAGACGCGCTGGTCGCCTACCTGCAAGGGCTGGGCGTGGGCATGCGCAAGGCCAAGCAGGCCGAACAGGCGGAAGCGGCGAAGAAGGCTGCCCAGTCCGCGGCACAACCCGCAGCACAACCCGCCGCGCCCGCGGCCACGGGAGGCTGATCATGCTGGCCTACCTGAGCGCGATCGTCACGGCAATCTCGATGGCAACTTTTTTCGGCATCGTCTGGTGGGCCTGCTCGCGCGGCCGCCAGAGCGCCAACCGCGAATCGGCCATGCTGCCGTTCGCACTGCCCGATGAGTTCGGGCAGGGACAACAAGATGGAGCGAATCGGTCATGAGCGATTTCGTCAATGGCTTCTGGGGGTATTTCATCTCGATCGTCGCCGTGGGCGGCGTGGTCTGGTGCGTGTGGCTGCTGTACACGCAGCGCCGCTGGCTCAGCACCAAGCCGGCCAACGGCAAGGTCGAGGACACCGGCCACGTCTGGGACGGCGACCTGACCGAGCTGAACAACCCGGTGCCGGGCTGGTGGACCTGGATGTACCTGCTGGCCTGCGCCTTCGCGCTGGGCTACCTGTTCTTCATGCCGGGCTTGGGCGAGTACAAGGGCCAGTTGGGCTACAGCAGCGCCGAGGAAGTCGCCAAGCAGCAGGCCAAGATGGCCGAGGCCGTGCGTCCCATCTACGCGCGCTTTGAAACCATGGACATCCCGCAGATCGCGCAGGATCCGGGCGCCCGCGAAATCGGCCAGCGCCTGTTCCTGAACACCTGCGCGCAATGCCATGGCTCGGACGCCAAGGGCGGCCCCAGCTTTCCCAACCTGACCGACGGCGACTGGCTGCACGGCGGCACGCCCGAAGCCATCATGCAGACCATCACCCAGGGCCGCGTCGGCGTGATGCCGCCGTGGAAGGCCGCGATCGACGCCAAGACCGCCGGCGACATCGCCCAGTACGTGCGTTCGCTGTCGGGCCTGACGGCCGATCCGGTGCGCGTGTTCCGCGGCAAGCGCGAGTTCGCCAACTACTGCGTGGCCTGTCACGGCGTCGACGGCAAGGGCAACCAGGCGCTGGGCGCGCCCAACCTGACGGACGACATCTGGCTCTACGGCAGTTCGGAAGCCACCATCGTCAAGACCATTCTTGACGGCCGCGACAACCGCATGCCGGCGCATGGCGACATCCTGACCCCCGAGCAGATCAAGCTTCTGACGGCGTGGGTGTGGGGCCTGTCGAACAAGCCGGAGGCGGCCGCCGCCAAGCCGGCCGAGACAGCCGCGAAGTAAGGGCGGCGCTGAGCGTGAAGGGGGCCGCGCGCGACGTGGCCCCACATAACCAGACTTGAAGCAGGGAGCAGCAAATGGAAGATGGGTCAGCCGCAAGGGTCGGCACTACGCCTGACGGCGACCCGCCGCCCTGGCGGCCGCACGTGCGGCCGCCGCGTCCCGGGCAGGAGACCCTGGAACAGACGCTGGCGGGCGTGCGCAGCAAGATCTACCCGCGGTCCGTCAGCGGCATCTTCGCCCGCTGGCGCATCGCGTTCGTCTTTCTTACCCAGCTGATCTTCTACGGCCTGCCGTGGCTGCAATGGAACGGCCGCCAGGCCGTGCTGTTCGACCTGGGCGCGCGCAAGTTCTATCTGTTCGGCCTGGTGCTGTGGCCGCAGGACGTGGTGTACCTGGCCGTGCTGCTGGTGATCTCGGCGCTGGCGCTGTTCCTGTTCACGGCGGTGGCCGGGCGGCTGTTCTGCGGCTATGCCTGTCCGCAGACCGTCTATACCGAGATCTTCATGTGGATCGAACGCAAGGTCGAAGGCGACCGCGTGGCGCGCATCCGCCTGGACGAATCGCCCTGGACCTGGCGCAAGGCGCGCCTGAAGATCACCAAGCATTTCCTGTGGATCGCGCTGGCCTGGTGGACGGGTTCCACCTTCATCGGCTACTTCGCGCCGATCCGCGAGCTGGGTCATGAGCTGTTCACGCTGCAGCTCGGTCCCTGGCAGTGGTTCTGGATGCTGTTCTACGGCTTCGCCACCTGGGGCAACGCCGGCTTCATGCGCGAATCGGTGTGCAAGTACATGTGCCCGTACGCGCGCTTCCAGAGCGTGATGGTGGACCCGGACACCTTCGTCGTCACCTACGACAAGCGCCGCGGCGATCCGCGGGGCGGGCGTTCGCGCAAGGTCGACCACAAGGCCGCCGGGCTGGGCGACTGCGTCGATTGCAGCCTGTGCGTGCAGGTCTGTCCGACCGGCATCGACATCCGCGACGGCCTGCAATACATGTGCATAGGCTGCGGCGCCTGTATCGACGCCTGCGAACAGGTCATGGACAAGATGCAGTACGAGCCCGGGCTGATCCGCTACACCTCGGAACGCGCCATGCTGGATGGGCTGTCCACCAAGAGCGCGCGCTCGCACCTGCTGCGTCCGCGCGTGCTGATCTACGGCACGCTGATCCTGGGGCTGGCCATTGCTTTCGTAGCCTCGCTGGCAATGCGCAACCCCCTGCGGGTCGACGTGATCCGCGACCGTGGCGCGCTGGGGCGGGAAGTGGCGGGCGGCCAGATCGAGAACGTGTACCGCCTGCAATTGATCAATACCTCGGATACGCCGCTGCACCTGCGCCTGTCGGCGGAGGGCATGCCCGGCCTGGCCGTGCTGGCCGGACAGCAGGGTTCCGACACGGTCGAGGTGGAAGCCTCGGCCAACAAGCTGGTGCCGATGGTCATCCGCGCGCCTGCCGGCGCGCAGCCCGGCGCCCATGCCATCACGCTGCGCGCGCGCGGCCAGGACGGCGCGAACCGTCCGGTCGAGACCGACGAGGCCGCCAGTTTCTACGTACCCGACTGAGCACTGAAGAGGACAACTCCATGACCGCAGCCCAATCCGTCAAAGCCGTCAAGCCCTGGTACCGCGAACCCTGGCCCTGGATCCTCATGGCCGGCCCGTTCGCCGCCATGATCGGTTGCTTCATCACGATCTATTTCGCCTTCAGCAATTTCAGCAATCAGCCGATCCAGGAAGGCGTGGTCAAGCGCGGCCTGGTCATCGAGCAGGCCGCGCCCGGCGCCAATCCGTAACGGGGAGAACGACAGATGGGCTTGCGATCATTGATGTGGATCCTGTGGCCGTCCTTCATGGCGGCCGCGGCGGGGAGCGCGCTGATCTTCGCCCTGATCGATCCTCTGGACGTGGCGATCTTCGGGCACGTGCCTACCGGACGCACCGGCTTCTACACCGTGTCCTTCTTCGTGTTATGGGTGATGGCCGGGCTGTCCAGCACGCTGACCGCGTACCTGATGCCAAAGGCGGAAGAAAACGAGGATCTGTAGGATGGGTGCAGCGCGCAAGACTTCCGGCAGGACCCCGGAAGCTTCAACGCGCGTAACCCATCATGCGCCGCGCTGCTAGACCTTCTTCACGAACTCCGACTTCAGGCTCATTGCGCCGAAGCCGTCGATCTTGCAATCGATGTCGTGGTCGCCGTCGACCAGGCGGATGCCCTTGACCTTGGTGCCCATCTTGATCGTGCCGCCGGAGCCCTTCAGCTTCAGGTCCTTGATGACGGTGACGGTGTCGCCGTCCTGCAGCACGTTGCCGGCCGAATCGCGGTAGACCTTGCCCGCTTCCTCGGCAGGCTCGGCGGCCTGCATCGGCCATTCATGCGCGCATTCCGGGCAGACATAGGCGGCGCCGTCTTCGTAGGTGTATTCGGACTGGCACTTCGGACAGGCGGGCAATGCGCTCACGAGCGGACCTCAAATAAAAACAGCGCGCGATGCGCAACACGTGATTGTACTGCGCTGCAACATGCGTTTCGCCTCGGCGCGGGCCGTTTTTCCCCGTGTTTTGCGTGTTCTCAAACCGCATCGCCATGCAGCAGGCTCACGAAATGCCGCGCCGCCGCGGTCAGCGGCCGGTCCCTGGGCACGATGCTGCCGAAGGCCGTCAGGCTTTGCCGGATCTGGTAGGGCAGGATGGCCAGCAGGCCATGGGCCGCATAGCGGCTCGCCACCGATTCGGGAATCACGCCCAGCATCGTGGACTTCATCGCCAGGTTGGTGGTGGTCAGGATGGAGGCCGACTCGATCAGCCCCCTGGGCGTGCTGGCGTCGTGCGAGCGGAATTCGTGCTCGATGACCTCGCGCATCGGGCTGCCGTGAGGCTGCAACACCCAGGGATAGGCCAGCATGGCGTCGAAGCTCACGCGCTTGCGGCCGGCCAGCGGATGGTCCACCGCCGCGATCACGGACAGGGCCTCGTCGCCGATGGGACGGAACACGTACTGGCTGTCCGACGGCGTCAGCATGCGGCCGATCACCACGTCCAGCTTGCCTTCGTTCATGCGGTCCATCAGCAGGTCGCTGGTGCCGGTGGAGATCTCCACCGCCAGCAGCGGATAGGTTTCTTTCAGACGTAGCAGGGCGTCGGTCAGGTGGCCGGGCGAGGCCGCCATGATGCTGCCTATGAACAGCTTGCCCGCGCTGCCCAGGCGCAGCTCCTCCAGTTCGCGGGCCAGGGAAGAGACCGTCCCGCGCATGCCGCGGAAATACCCCATCACGCATTCGCCGGCGGCCGTCAGCGCCAGGCCGCGACCGACCCGTCCGAACAGCGGCTGGCCGATGGCCAGCTCCAGTTCGTGCAGCATCTTGCTGGCCGCGGACTGGGTCATGTTGAGCTGGCTGGCGGCGGCGCGCAGCGTGCCGCGTTCCTCGATCGCCAACAGCAGGACGATCTGCCGCATGCGCAGCCGGGCCAGCAGGGTGGGGACGTGGATCGCGCGTTCCATGATTGATCGCCTCAGGTGAACGATTGGTGCAAAAGTTTCATTTTACGGAAACGAAGCTTCTTTTTAAGATGGACCCACAAAAGATTGCCCATCCAGGGCAAGAAAACATCACCCAAGGAGACAACCATGAAGATTCGGCTATTGGCCGCGATGGCGGCCGGCGCGCTGAGCCTGGCGGCCCTGGCGCCGGCCCAGGCGCAAGGCGCCGACTGGCCCAACAAGCCCATGCGCCTGCTGGTGGGGTCCGCCCCGGGCGGGGGCACCGACGCCATGGCGCGGGCGGTGGCGGACAAGCTGGGCCCCTTGCTCAAGCAGACCGTGGTGGTCGAGAACAAGCCGGGCGCCTCCAATACCCTGGCGGCCGACCTGACCGCCAAGTCGACGGACGGCCACACCATGGTGATGGGCGTGTCGACCGCCCACGCCATCGCGCCGCATCTGCTGAAGCTGGGCTATGACAACGACCGTGATCTGTCGCCGGTGGTGTTCGTGGGCGCCGTGCCCAACATCCTGGTGGTCAACAACGACGTCCCCGCCAAATCGGTGCAGGAGCTGATCGCGCTGCTCAAGAGCAAGCCGGGCACCTACAACTTCGCCAGCAGCGGCTCTGGCAGCACCCAGCACATCGCCGCCGAGCTGTTCAAAGACGCCACCGGCGTCGAGATGATCCACATCCCGTACCGCGGCAGCGGCCCGGCGCTGGTGGACCTGATGGGCGGACAGGTCCAGATCGCGTTCGAGACCGCGTCCTCCGTCATTCCCCACATCAAGAGCGGCAAGGTGCGCGCGCTGGCCGTGCTGAGCGCCAAGCGCAACGCCCAGCTGCCCGACGTGCCGACCATGGCCGAGGCCGGCGTGCCCGGCGTGGAAATGAGCGCCTGGTACGGCATCTACATGCCCAGCGCCACGCCCGCCGCCAACCAGAAACGCATTCACGACGCCGTCAACGGCATCCTGGCCCTGCCCGACACCCAGGCCCGCCTGCAGGCGATCGGCGCCGACATCAACCCGATGAGCCAGGAGCAGTTTGCGCAGTTCCACAAGACCGAGAACCAGCGCTACGCCGCCGTCATCAAGAAGAACAACATTTCCGTGGAATGACCCTGACATGAGCACGCAGCAGAAACCCGTCATCGCCCTGACCCTGGGCGACCCCGCCGGCATCGGCGCCGAACTGATCGCCCGCCTGTTGGCCCGGGCCGAAGCCACGCAGCGCGCCAACATCGTGCTGGTGGGCGATGAGTGGCTGTGGCGCGAAGGCCAGCGGGTGGCGGGCGTGCAGGTTGCGACGCAAGCCGTGGACAGCATCGAGGCGGTGCGCGGCCGGCCGGACACCGGCGCGCCCGCCTGGCTGGCGATGGACACCATCGAGCCCGCCCAGGTGCATGTCGGCCAGGCCGAGGCGGCCGGCGGCGCGTCGGTGCTGCGGGTGCTCAATGCCTGCATGGACGCGGCGCGCGACGGCCATGTCGACGCCATCTGCTTCGCGCCCCTGAACAAGTACGCCATGAAGCTGGGCGGCCTGGGACACGACGACGAGCTGCACCACTTCGCGAAGTACCTGGGCGTGACCGGGTACTTCTGCGAATTCAACACGCTGGGCGATCTGTGGACCTCGCGCGTGTCCTCGCACATTCCATTGAAGAATGCCGCGGCGGCGCTCAGCATCGACGGCATCAAGGACGCGACCCGGCTGATCTACCGTTCGCTGCAGGCCAACGGCGTGGCCGAGCCGCGCGTGGCGGTGGCGGCCTTCAACCCGCATGGCGGCGACGGCGGCACCTGCGGCCGAGAAGAGGTCGACATCATCGCGCCGGCCGTGCGCCAGCTGAACGACGAAGGCCTGCCGGTGCAGGGGCCGTTCCCTGCCGACACCATTTTCCTGAAGGCGCAGGCAGGCGAGTTCCAGGCCATCGTCACCATGTACCACGACCAGGGCCAGATCGCGATCAAGCTGCTGGGCTTCTCGCGCGGGGTGACGGTGCAGGGCGGCCTGCCCATCCCCATCACCACGCCGGCGCATGGCACCGCCTACGACATCGCCGGCCAGGGCAAAGCCAATCTCGACGCCACCTGGCAGGCCTTCCTCATCGCCTGCCGCATGGGCCTGTCGCACCGCGCCGCGCACGCGCCAGCCGCCTGATCCGCCGCTTTCATTCCATACCCAAATTTCAAGCAGGAAATCCTCATGAAGATCAAATCCGTCCGCGCCCGCGTCTACGAATGGACCGGCAAGACCGTGCCGCCGCAGGGCAACTTCTGCTCCAATGCCATGGACCTGCTGTATTCCAAGCAGGAAACCATGAGCACGTTCCGCTTCCATGGCTGGACCGTGGTCGAGGTGGAGACGGACGACGGCATCGTGGGCCTGGGCAACGTGGCGCTGGCGCCGCGCGTGGCCAAGGCCATCATCGACCAGTACCTGGCTCCGCTGGTGATCGGGCAGGACCCCTGGGACTACGAATACCTGTGGCAGCGCATGTACCGGTCGACCCATGCCTGGGGCCGCAAGGGCGTGACCATGGCGGCGATCTCGGCGGTGGACCTGGCCATCTGGGACATCCTGGGCAAGTCGGTGAACAAGCCCGTCTTCAAGCTGCTGGGCGGCCGCACCAAGGAGAAGATCCCGGTCTACTACTCCAAGCTCTACCGCACCGACCTGAAGGCTATGCAGGAAGAGGCCCAGACCTATCTGGACCAAGGCTTCACGGCCTTCAAGATGCGTTTCGGCTATGGCCCGGCGCACCTGCAGAAGGGCGTGTCCGAGAATCTGAAGTCGGTCGAGGCGGTGCGCGAGGTGATCGGCTACGACACCGACCTGATGCTGGAATGCTATATGGGCTGGAACCTGGAATACGCCAAGCGCATCCTGCCCAAGCTGGAAAAGTTCGAGCCGCGCTGGCTGGAGGAGCCCGTCATCGCCGACGATATCGACGGCTATGCGGAACTGAACCAGCTGACCTCGATTCCGATCTCGGGCGGCGAACACGAGTTCTCGCTGTACGGCTTCAAGCAGCTGCTGGATCGCAAGGCGGTGTCGGTGGTGCAGTACGACACCAACCGCGTGGGCGGCATCACGGCCGCGCACAAGATCAACGCGCTGTGCGAGGCCTACAGCGTGCCGGTGGTGCCGCACGCCGGCCAGATGCACAACTACCACCTGACGATGAGCACGCTGGCCTCGCCCATGAGCGAGTACTTCCCGATGTTCGACGTGGAAGTCGGCAACGAGCTGTTCTATTACATCTTCGACGGCGAGCCGGTGGCCAAGGAAGGCTTCATCGACCTGGACGACAACAAGCCGGGGCTGGGCCTGACGCTGAAGACGGAATACCTCAAAGACTTCAACATCATCGAATGAACATGGCTACCTATCAGAACCCGCGCTATCGCGGCATATTCCCCGTCGTTCCCACCACCTTCACCGAGTCCGGCGAGCTGGACCTGCCCAGCCAGAAGCGCGCGGTGGATTTCATGATCGATTCGGGCGTCGACGGCCTTTGCATCCTGGCGAATTTTTCCGAGCAGTTCGTGCTGTCGGACGAGGAACGCGAGATCCTGACGCGGACCATTCTGGAGCACGTGGCTGGCCGCGTGCCGGTCATCGTGACGACCACGCATTTCAGTACCCAGGTCTGCGCCGCGCGCAGCCGCCGCGCGCAGGAGCAGGGCGCCGCGATGCTGATGATCATGCCGCCGTACCACGGCGCGACGATCCGCGTGTCCGAGGAACAGGTGACGGGCTTCTTCCAGCGCGTGTCGGACGCGGTGGACATCCCCATCATGATCCAGGACGCGCCGGTCGCGGGCACGCCGCTTTCGGCCGCGGCGTTGGCGCGGATGGCGCGCGAGATCGAGCACGTGGCCTACTTCAAGATCGAGACGGCAGGCGCGGCCAGCAAGCTGCGCGACCTGATCGCGCTGGGCGGCGAGGCCGTGGAAGGGCCCTGGGACGGCGAGGAGGCCATCACCCTGCTGCCCGACCTGGACGCCGGCGCCACCGGTTCCATGACGGGCGGCGGCTTCGCCGACGGCCTGCGGCCCATCATCGAGGCGCATCGCGCCGGCAAGCGCGACGAGGCCTACCGCCTGTACGAGCGCTGGCTTCCGCTGATCAATTATGAGAACCGGCAGGGCGGCATCCTCACGGCCAAGGCCCTGATGAAGGCCGGCGGCGTGATCGCCTGCGATGCGCCGCGCCACCCGTGGCCGGCCATGCGCGCGGAGGTCCGGCAGGGCCTGCTGGAGACTGCGGGCCGGCTGGACCCGCTGGTCCTGCGGTGGGGGCGTTGAGCAGGGACTGCTCAGCTCGCCAAACACACTGTTCCGTCACGCCGAACAAGCCCATCAGGCGTGACGGGTAAAATCCCTGGCTATCCATCCAGTCGGGGGCGAGTGTGCAGCCGGTCATTTCAGTTCAGGATCTATCCAAACGGTACGCTTCGGGATTCCAGGCGCTCAAGAGCGTGAACCTGGATATCCAGCGCGGCGAAATCTTCGCCCTGCTCGGACCCAACGGCGCGGGCAAGACCACGTTGATCAGCATCATCTGCGGCATCGTCAACCCCACCGCCGGCCGCGTGCTGGCCGACGGCCACGACATCGTCACGGAGTTCCGCGCGGCCCGCGCCAAGATCGGCTTGGTGCCCCAGGAGATCTCCACCGACGCGTTCGAAAGCGTCTGGAACACCGTCAACTTCAGCCGCGGCCTGTTCGGCAAGCCGACCGACCACGCCTAC
This sequence comes from Achromobacter anxifer, assembly GCF_903652925.1. Taxonomy (GTDB): domain Bacteria; phylum Pseudomonadota; class Gammaproteobacteria; order Burkholderiales; family Burkholderiaceae_B; genus Achromobacter; species Achromobacter anxifer. Next base: position 190,444 of record NZ_CAHLAR010000002.1, read on the forward strand.
GTCGAGAAGGTGCTGCGCGACCTGTCGCTGTGGGACAAGAAGGACAGCCGCATCATGGCCCTGTCGGGCGGCATGAAGCGGCGCGTCATGATCGCCAAGGCCTTGTCGCACGAGCCCGCGATCCTGTTCCTGGACGAGCCCACCGCCGGCGTGGACGTGGAGCTGCGGCGCGGCATGTGGGAAATGGTGCGGCGGCTGCGCGAAAGCGGCGTCACCATCATCCTGACCACGCACTACATCGAGGAAGCCCAGGAAATGGCCGACCGCATCGGCGTGATCCGCAAGGGCGAGATCATCCTGGTCGAGGAAAAGCACACGCTCATGGCCAAGCTGGGCAAGCGCCAGCTGGCGCTGACCCTGAAGGCGCCGCTGCCCGGCATACCCACGGCGCTGGAAGGCTTCCAGCTGGAGCTGTCCGACAATGGCCACAAGCTGGTCTATACCTACGACAACCAGGGCGGCGGGGAAATCTCCCGGCTGCTGCACGAGCTCTCGCGGCTGGAGATCGAATTCACGGACCTGAATTCGTCGGAAAGTTCGCTTGAGGATATCTTTGTCAGCCTGGTGCACGGTCAATCATGAACTTCTACGCCATCCGCGCTATCTACCTGTTTGAAATGGCCCGCGCGTGGCGCACGCTGATGCAGAGCGTGCTGTCGCCCGTGATCTCCACCTCGCTGTATTTCGTGGTGTTCGGCTCCGCCATCGGCTCGCACATGGTCGAGATCGACGGCGTGAGCTACGGCGCCTTCATCGTGCCCGGCATGATCATGCTGTCGCTGCTGACGCAGAGCATCGCCAACGCGTCCTTCGGCATCTACATGCCGCGCTTCTCGGGCACCATCTACGAGATCCACTCGGCGCCCATCTCCTACGTGGAGATCGTCATGGGCTATGTGGGCGCCGCCGCCAGCAAGTCCATCATCCTGGGGCTCATCATGCTGGCCACGGCGCGGCTCTTCGTCTCGTTCGAGATCGCACACCCTTTCTGGATGCTGGGTTTCCTGGTGTTGACGGCGGTGACCTTCAGCCTGTTCGGCTTCATCATCGGCATCTGGGCCGATGGCTTTGAAAAGCTGCAGATCATCCCGCTGATGATCATCACGCCGCTGACCTTCCTGGGCGGCACCTTCTATTCCATCAAGATGCTGCCGCCGTTCTGGCAGACCGCCACGCTGTTCAACCCGGTGGTCTACCTGGTCAGCGGGTTCCGCTGGGCCTTCTACGGCGTGGCGGACGTGAGCGTCGGCGTCAGCGTGAGCATGACGCTGGTGTTCCTGCTGGCCTGCCTGGTCGGCGTGCGCTGGATCTTCAAGACCGGTTATCGCTTGAAGACCTGAGGCTTGAAGACCTGCGGCTTGAAAACCCGAGGCCGCCGGCGCTGGGCCGGCGGCCGTTCAGGATTGCGCCGTGGGCGCGCGGCGCGCCAGGCCCTCGTGGGCGTCGAGCAGCCGCTCGCGCCAGGCATGGACGGGGTCGTCCTCGGCCAGCAGCTCCAGCGCGCTGGTGCAGCGCGCCCACATGAACATGCCAAACACCGCATAGTCGGCATAGGCGGGTTCCGCACCCGCCAGATAGGGCTGCTTGCCCAGCATCTGCCGCAGGGGCAGCAGCGCGGCGCGTAGCGCCGCGATCTGATCCTCGTAGCCCGCGGGCAGGTCTTCCAGTTTGCCGAAGCGCTTTTCCCGCGTGGCGCGGAAATACTCGCGGTCCTTGTCGTGGATCAAGCCATGGATGCTGGGCAGCAGCAGCCGCGCCAGCGTGGGCACCAGCGTGGTGTCGGCCCATGAGTTCACGAACAGGCTCAGCGCGCGGCCGCTGGCGCCGCCGAACAGCGAGGGCCGCTCGGGGAAGGTGTCTTCCAGGTAGTTGGCGATTTGCCAGGAATCGCTGACCACGTGCGCGCCATGCACCAGCACCGGCACCAGCTTCTGGCCGGAGAAGTCTATGGCTTCCTTTTCGGTGAAGCGCCAGGGCACGGTAGTGGCGGCCAGTCCCTTGTGGGCCAGCGCCATGTGGGTCTTCCAGCAATGCGGGCTGAAGCGCAGCGACGCGTCGGCGCCGGCCAGGTCATAGAGAGTGAGTTCCGGGGTCAAGATACCGCGCTCCTTCTACGTGTCGGTGAGGGTCACGGCCACAGGATAACCGGTCCCCTTATCTCCAGACCATCTTGAGCAGCGCCGCGGACAGATACAGGCCGCAGCCGAACAGCGCGTGCGTCGCCAGGCTGCGCAGGCGGTTCTTCCAGGGCGTGGGCGTGCGGGACGCGGCGATCCCGGCGCCCATGGCGGGCTGCATCAGGAAAAACGGCATGACCACGGTCGCCAGGCCCACGGCCAGCGCGGGCAGCCAGGTGGGATCGCGCAGCCACGCCACGCCCTCGATGGCGACCAGCAGCGCCGCGAAAACGAGGCCCACGGCGTAGTGGATCGTCCACCCCAGCGGCGATTCGCCAGGGATCGGCTCGGCCCGGCCGATCTGCTCGTGCGCGAACTTGCCGCGGCACAGATGTCCTGCCCACCGGCCGACCAGCGCGTACCCCAGCGTGGGCATGCCCAGGGCCTTCTGGATCATGCCCCAGACATCCATCACGATCGTCGCGCCGATCCCGACCGCCATCACTTTTGCCGCCACTTCCATCGATACCATGTCCTGTCCTTCCATTGAGGAAACCATCGTTTGTGGGCATGATAGAAGTTGAAGTCAACTTCAAGTCAAGAGGTGCAAGATGGATATCTCGGAAGTCGCCCGGCGCACGGGCCTGCCGGCCTCCACGCTGCGGTTCTACGAGAACAAGGGCTTGATCAGCGCGGTCAGCGCGGCTGGCGAGCGCCGCCGCTTTGCCCCCGGGGTGCTGGATCAGCTGGCGCTGATCGCCCTGGGGCAGGCCGGGGGGCTGTCGCTGGACGAGATCCAGGCGATGCTGTCTCCCGAGGGCGCGCTGCGGGTGGACAGGCAGTTGCTGCTGGACAAGGCCGACAGCATAGACGCGACCATCAAGCGGCTGCGCGCCATGAGCCAGGGCCTGCGCCACGCGGCGGTATGTCCCGCCGCCAACCATGCGCAATGCCCGACTTTCCAGCGCCTGCTCAAGGCCGCCGCCGGCAGGGTGAAGCAGGGCAGGGCGGCAGGCGGCAGGCAAAAAAACGCCATCCGTTCATAGCGAACGGATGGCGCCAGGGCTAGCTCTCGGAGAGCCTTACTTCGTTGCGGGCGCGCCCTTGCCCATGTTCATCAGGCGCTGCTTGAGCTGAGGATCCTGTTGCACGGCCTGGCCGATGCCATTGAATTCCTCGACGCTCAGGCCGTCGGCCTGCACCAGCTTCACCATCTTGGCGTCGGCTTCCTCGACGACCTTCTGCTTGGCTTCGTCAGTCTTGGCGGCGTCGACCTTGGGGCGGTATTCGTCGACCACGCCGGAAATCTTTTGCGATGCCGACGCGAAGCGCTGCAATTGCTGGTCGGTCGGCTTGATCGCGGGCGGGGGCGCCATGCGCGGTTGAGCCTGCGTCTGGCCTTGCGGCTGGCTGGCCTGCTGTGCAAGGGCGGGGGCACCGGACAGCGCCGTCGCCAGTACGGCGGCGGACAGGAATGCGTAAGTGGAACGCTGCATGAAACCTCCTTGTTCCGGTTGAATGTCGGACCATGATGACGATCCGGCCGCCGGTGGGGCAAGTTTCGCGATGTGTTTTCCTGTGTCGGCGCGCCACGGCAGGCTGGCGCGGCCCGGGAGGGAGTCCCCCCGGGCGCGCCGGAAACGTTTTGCGCGGTTTCGTAGTCGCTGCTGGCCGCGATGTTTCCTTAGGTTTTTTACGGGACGGGTTGCCGCGCCTGTCTGGCGCGGAGCAGCCCCGCGCTGGCCCTAGATGAGCAGCATGCTCAGCATCACCAGCGCCAGCAGCAGCACGTAGACGCGGGCATGCAGGCGATCGGGAATGCGCGGGATCAGCGGCGCGGCCAGGCGGATGCCCGCCAGCGAGCCCAGCGCCAGCGCGGCGAAGGCCAGCAGGTCCACGTAGCCGACGATCCACGGCGCCAGGGGCTCGGACAGGCCCGCGGCGGCCGCCATGTAGGCCAGCGTCCCCACCACCGCCACGGGCAGCGTCAGCGGATTGGCCATCGCTGCCGCCTTGGCCATGGGCAGGCCGCGGCGGCGCAGCAGCGGCACCGTCATGACGCTGCCGCCCACGCCCAGGAAGGTCGCGATCGCGCCGATGGCCACGCCGCCGCCCACCAGGACGCCTCCTCCAAGGGGACGGGGCCGCTCATCTCCTTGCGCCATGAAACCCTGGCGCAGCAGGCAGTCCAGGATGGTCACGCCCAGGTAGGCGATGAAGGCATAGCGCACCAGCTCGCCGCTGGCGCGGGTGGCGGCCAGCGCGCCCAGCGCAGCGCCAACGGCGATGAAGCCGGCCAGGGGCCAGACATAGGCGCGCAGGATGTTGCCGGCGCGCTGGTGCTTGCGCGTGGCCGCCACGGAATTCACGATCATGACGCAGGTGGAGGTGGCCACCGCGATGTGCATGGCCGACAGGCCGATGGCGTCGTGCGCGCCGTGCGCGGCCGTCAACACCGCGTACAGCACGGGCACCACGACAAACCCGCCGCCGAAACCGAACAGCACGGTCGTCACGCCGCTCAAGCAGCCGAAAAAGGCCAGAACCAGGTAAAGCATGCCGCGTCCTTCCAAGGGGAAAGCGTCCACGATACGGCCCAGCCGCTTGGCCCGCTTTCGAGGATGAGACAATAATGTTCGAGTTTCGGCCAACCGCCACGCCACCCGAGCGTCATGCGCAATACCCACATCGACCGCTACGACCACCTGGACCGCGCCGTCGTCGCCATCGGCAACGACTATGCGCGCGGACGGCTGCTGCCGATGCATTCGCATCGGCGCGCCCAATTGCTGTACGGCGCCACGGGCGTCATGCATGTGGTCACGCGCGACGGCAACTGGGTGGTGCCGCCGCAGCGCGCGGTGTGGATACCGGCGGGCGTGGCGCACCAGGTGCGCATGCTGGGCGTCAGCACGCGCAGCGCCTACATCGAGCCCGGCGCGGCGCGCGCGGACCGCGCCGCCTGCGAGGTAATCGAGGTATCGCCGCTGCTGCGGCAACTGCTGCTGGACGCGGTGGACATGCCGGCCGACTACGATCCTGCGGGCCGCGACGGCGCGCTGGCGGCCTTGCTGCTGCACGAAGTCGAACGCGCGCCGGTGCTGCCGCTGCACATTCCGCTGCCGCGCGACAAGCGCCTGGCGCCGCTGTGCAAGGCCTTCATCGCCGCGCCCGACGCGCGCGCCGCGCCGCAGGCCTGGGCCGAGCGCCTGCACATGAGCCCGCGCACCTTCAGCCGCCATTTCCGCCAACAGACAGGCATGGCCTTTTCCGAATGGCGCCAGCGCGCCTGCGTGGTGTTGGCCTTGGCGCGGCTGGCCTCGGGCGATTCGGTGACCTCCATCGCGCTGGATTTCGGCTATCAGAGTCCGGCGGCCTTTTCCACGATGTTCCGGCGGGTGCTGGGCCGCCCGCCGACGGAGTATCTGCATCCATGACCATGACGAGTACGAGCAAGCCTTTATCCATCGGTATCGCCGGCGCGGGCAGCGCCGGCCTGGCCACCGCGCTGGCGCTGGCGCAGGCCGGCCACCGGGTGCGGGTCTTTGAAAAGCACCAGGGTTTCACGACGCAGGGCGCGGGGTTGCTGTTGCAGCCGCCTGGAGTGCGCGCGCTGGCCGCGCTGGGCGTGGACGTGGCGGCGCTGAACGTGGGCGCGCCGATCGACCGCCTGCTGGGCCTGTCGCATCGCGGCTGGCGGGTCGTGGACATCGACTACGTTGGCGACGGCGCGCGGGCGGTGACGCGGGCGGCCCTGGGCGGGGTGCTGTTCGAGGCCGCGCGGCGCGCGGGCGCGGAGTTCTCGTTCGGCTGCCCGGTGGCGACGCTGGAGACCCTCGAGGGCAGGGCGCACGTGACCCATGGCGCGGACGACGCCCGGGCCGAATCCAGTTTCGACGTGTTCGTGGTGGCCGATGGCGCGGCGTCGGCGCTGCGCGAGCAGGTCGGGCTGGCGGCGCGTTCGCGGGCCTACGCCTGGGGCGCGCTGTGGGGCCAGTTCTGGACGCCCGGCTGGACGGGCGCGACCCAGCTGCTGCAGCGTTTCCGCGGCACCCGCGAAATGATGGGCCTGCTGCCTACCGAGCTTGGCCCGCAGGGCGTGCGCCTGTCGCTGTTCTGGAGCATCCGGCATGACGCCTTGCCGGCTTGGCGCGAGGCCCCCATCGCGGCCTGGAAGGACCGCATGCTGTCCCTGTGGCCCGAGGCCGCGCCCGTGGTCGCCCAGATTTCGCGCCACGAGGATCTGGCGGTGGCGACCTACCGGCACACCTGGCCGCGCGGACTGGCTGCGGGACCTTATTGCGCGGTCGGCGACGCCGGCCATGCCATGAGTCCGCAATTGGGGCTGGGCACGACGCTGGCCGTGCTGGATGCGCTGGCCCTGGCGCGGGCGCTGCGCCAGCATGGCGCCGTCGAAGGGCCGGCGCGCTATGCGCGCAGCCGGCTGCTGCCCTCGCGCATGTACCAGACGCTGAGCCGCGCGCTGACGCCGTGTTTCCAGGCTTCGGGACCGGGGCTGTGGCGCGACCTGCTGTTCGGCGGCAGCCTGCTGGTGCCGGGCATGAAGGCGGTGATGAAGCGCGGCCTGCTGGCCATGCCGCAACCGGGCGGAAGCGGGCGCGGTTGATGCGCGGCTGCTGCGCTCAGGCGGGGGATTTCATGTCGCATACTTCGGGCCGCATGCAGTCTGACTGCATGCGTCTGACTGCATACGTCAGGCCCCATACCTCAGGCCGCGTACCAGAGCACCGCGAAGAAATGGCAGGCCGTGCCAGCCAGCACGAACAGATGCCAGACGAAGTGGCTATAGCGCCAGCGGTTGTCTAGCACGAAGAACACCACGCCGCCCGTATAGGCCAGCCCGCCCGCCACCAGCCACCACAGGCCGCCGGTGGGCACGCGTTCGATCAGCGGGTTGACCGCGATGATCACCAGCCAGCCCATGGCGAGGTACAGGCCGGTTGAAATGGCGGGCCGGTTGAGACGCTTGCTGGCCTTCAGCCCCACGCCCAGCAGGGCCATGCCCCAGACCAGGCCGAACAGGGTCCAGCCCCAGGGACCGCGCAGGGCGCCCAGGGCGAAAGGCGTGTAGGTGCCCGCGATCAGCAGATAGATGGCGGAATGGTCCAGCACGTTGAAGAGCTGCTTGGCGCGGCTCTTGGGCAGGGCGTGATAGATGGTGGAGGCCAGGTACAGCAGGCACATCGTCGCGGCGAAGACCGCGGCGCCCGCGATGAAGGCGGCATCGCCCTGGCGCACAGCGGCCAGGATCAGGATGGGGGCGGAGGCCACGGCGGCCGTGGCGCCGACGCCGTGGCTGATGGCATTGGCGATTTCCTCGCCCAGGGTCTGGGGTCTGTCGTTGGGGAACATGAATGCGTCTTGGTTGGATCAGGTCTACACCTTAGGCGCTTTGGCGCGCAGGCTCAAGCTCGCGCAGCCTGCGGTCGCGGCCGATGCGCATCGGCTTGATCTACTGCAAATGGCGCCTCGCGCCATGCGGCTGAAAACGTTGCGGCGAAGTTACTCTGTGATACATTCTGCGCGCAAGCAAACAAGGGTTTACTGGCCGAGGCCTAGCAATGGCGCGCAGTTTTACCAACCTGTTTTTCAAGGCCGCAAAAAAGATCGGCAAGCTGCAGCGTGCCGCGATGCGCATGGCCGCTCCCAAGGCCGCGAAAAAGCGCGCCGCGCCCAAGCGCAATGCCGCCAAATCCGCCACGGCCTCCGCTACTCGCGGCGCGGCTGCCGGCCAGTCGCTGGGCGTGGGGCGTTGGGAAGCCTCCCGGCAATTTTCCGACAGCCAGGGCCGCCGCCTTACCTACGCCCGCTACACGCCCGTCACGCCGTCGCGCGAGGGCATGCCGCTGGTGGTTATGCTGCACGGCTGCCGCCAGACCGCGCTGTCTTTCGCCCGCGGCACGCGCATGAACCAATGGGCTGACGCCGGCGGTTTCATGGTGCTGTATCCGCAGCAGTCCATGACCCGGCAGGTGCAGCGCTGCTGGCGCTGGTTCCAGCCTGATGACGAGCATGGCGGCGCGGAAGCCGACCTGATCGCGGCCCTGATCCGCGCCGAGTGTGCGCGGTATTCGCTGGATCCCGAGCGGGTCTACATCGCGGGGCTGTCGGCCGGGGCCGGCATGGCCGCCCTGGTGGCCTTGCGCCATCCGCGGCTGATCGCTGCGGCGGCCATGCATTCCGGCCCGGTGGCGGGCGACGCCCATAGCGCCACGGGCGGCATAGGCACCATGCGGCGCGGCGCGCTCAAGCCGCTGCTGCCCTTGCTGGAGCGGGTCGCGGACCCGGCGGTGTTCCGGCTGGGCATGCCCGCCATCATTCTCCAGGGGCAGCTGGACCCGACCGTGGCGCCGCGCAATGCCAGGCAGTTGTTCGAACAGTTCCGGGCGGTGAATGACCTGCCGCCGGAGAGTGTGCCGGTCGAGCGCGTGCTGGGGTTGGGCACGGACAAGTCCTACCGGCGGGTGGACATGCTGCGCGGCAACCGGACCGTGCTGCGGCTGTGCGAGATCACGCTGGTGGAACACGCCTGGAGCGGCGGCGATGCGTCCGTGCGGTATCACGCGCGCGGCGGTCCGGACGCGTCGGCGCTGATCTGGCGCTTCTTCCAGACGCAGCGCCGGGTGGCGCGGCAGTAAGATCAGCCTATCCCCGGCGCGCCGGCGCATCGAGCGCGGGCCGCCTAGTTCCTGTGCGGAGCCCACGCCATGTCACTTTCCATGTACCAGGCCAGCGTGCCTGCCTTCATCCGCGGCCTGAATGTGTTGGCCGTCCTGCTGCAAAAGGCCGCCGATCATGCCCAGTCCGCGGGCATGGACCCGGCTGAACTCATCAATGCCCGGCTGGCGCCGGACATGTATCCGCTGAGCGGCCAGGTCCAGCGCGCCAGCGACGCGTCCAAGTTCGCGGTGCAGCGCCTGTCGCGGGTGGAAGCGCCCAAGTTCCCGGACGAAGAAACCACCTTCGAGCAATTGCAGCAGCGCGTCGCCGCCACCATCGCCTACTTGCAGACCGTGGCGGCGGACAAGCTGGACGGCGCCGAAAGCCGCAAGATCACGCTGGCATTCGGTGACTTCAAGCCGGAGTTCCGCGGCGACGACTACCTGCTGACGTTCGCGCTGCCGAACTTCTACTTCCACGTCACCACGGCCTACGACATCCTGCGCCACGCAGGCGTGAAGATCGGCAAGCTGGACTTCCTGGGACCGTACCCGCAGCCAGCCGCCGCCTGACGCCTGCGCGGCGCGGCCGTCAGGCCGGCTTCTTGGACGGGTCGCCGCAGCCTTCCATCGGGCCCATCTTCGCCATGTTTTCCTGGACTTCGGCGGGCGTCAGGTCGAACTTGTGCGTGGCGATAGACCAGCGGTGGCCGCAAGGGTCCACCACCTGGCCGTAGCGGTCGCCCCAGAACATGTCCGCCACGGGCATGGTCACCTGGGCGCCGGCCGCCACGGCCTGCTTCATGGCCGCGTCCACGTCGTTCACGTACAGGTGCAGGGTGACGGGCGTGCCTTTCAGGGCCTTGGGGCCCAGGCTGCCCCACTCGGGGAAATCGTCCATCAGCATCATGACGGAATCGCCGATGCGGATGGCGGCATGCATGATCTTGCCGTTGGGGCCGGGCAACCGGGCCAGTTCCTCGGCGTTGAAGGCCTTCTTGTAGAAGGCGATGGCCTCCGCCGCGCCTTCGCACACGATATGCGGGGTGAGGGTGTGCATGCCTTCGGGGATGGGTTTGCTTGCAGGGTTTGCCATGCTTGTCTCCAGATTGATCCGTTAAAAAAACGAGCGGGGGAAATCTCCCCCGCCGCCTCAGTTGCCTACCAGCGTGGTGAAGCCGCCCCAGCACATGCGCTTGATGTCGAACACGTCCTCGCAGCCCGGTGAGGCCAGGCGCGGATCCGCCATGACCTTCGCGTTGATGCGGTCACGCTCCGCCTTGCTGGCGTAGGTGATCCAGGCGAACACCACGGTTTCCCCCTCGCGCGCGCTGGCGGCGGCGCTGAACGAGCCCGCGCCTTCGTTGTCTATGTCTTGCGCCACGCATTCGCGATAGTCCAGCGCGCCGTGTTCGAGCCAGACCGTCTGTGCCGTCTGCGCCATCTTCCTGTAGGCCTCGATATTGGCCTTGGGCACCGGCAGCAGGAAACCATCCACATACTTTTCCATCAGTAACTCCTTTGATCCACGTTGTTCTGTTCCACGCCAGGAAGCCCGCAAGCCGCCTCCGGCGCAGTCCCGGATCTCATTCCGGTAAGTGTCACTGTATCGGGATCGGCCGCGCTTTCAGATAGGCAATTGCGACAATCTAGAGGGTGGATTGCGACAGCTGGCAGGCGTATGCTTTGCAGGATGAAAAACGTCGCGTTCCTGCTCCCCCTGGGGGCCAATATCGCCTCGCTGGAAACTGCCCGGCATGGCTTCCTGGTCGCCAACGAATACCTGGCCGCCCACGGGCGCGAGCCCCGGTTCACGGTGCGCACCATGGCCCTGACCCGCGAAGTCCGCCTGGACGAAGGCCGCATCACCGTGCAGGCCGACATGGTCCTGGCCGATGCGCACGACATCGATATCTGCATCGCGCCGCCGTTGCTGGGCTCGGTGTCCGACGCCGTGCTGTCCAACCGCGAACTGATCGAATGGCTGTCGCAGCATCACCGCAATGGCGGCGAGGTCGCCAGCCTGTGCATGGGCGCGGCGCTGTTGGCCGCGGGCGGAGTGCTGGACGGGCAGCAGGCGGTGGTCCACTGGGTGGCGCAGAATCTCTACGCCAGCCTGTTTCCCAGCGTGGAGTGGGTCAGCGACCGCATCGTCATGGCGGACAACGGCATCTACACCAGCGGCGGCGCGTTTTCCGCCGCGCATCTGGTGCTGCACCTGATCGAAAAGTACACCGACCGCGATACCGCCATCTGGTGCGCCAAGTACTTCCAGCTCGACTGGAGCCGCCAGAGCCAGTTGCCGTTCTCGGTGTTCGTGGGCCAGAAGGCGCATGCCGATGAAGTGGTGCGCGCGGTGCAGGACTACATCGAAGGCCGCTACACGGAAAAGATCACGGTCGAGGAGCTGGCCGACCGCCACGCCATGGGCCGGCGCACCCTGGAGCGGCGTTTCCGCCAGGCCACGGGCAACAGCATCGTGGAGTACGTGCAGCGGGTGCGGGTGGAAGCCGCCAAGAAGCGGCTGGAGACTTCGCGCAAGAGCGTGGCGGAAGTCATGTACGAGGTCGGCTACAACGACACCAAGGCTTTCCGGGACATCTTCAACAAGTATTGCGGCATGTCGCCGGTGGGCTACCGGGAACGCTACCACTTCCAGTAGGCGCGCTAGCCCTGATGCCGGTACACCCGCGTATCGCGCATCACGAAGCCCGCCGATTCATACAGGTGATGCGCGGACAGCCGGCCGGGGTTCGACGTCAGGTCGAGCGTCTTGGCTTGCAACTCTCGGCTCTTGGCGATGGCGGCCCGCGTCAGCGCCATGCCGACCTTCAGGCCGCGCGCCTGCTCGTCCACCACTACGTCCTCGATCCACGCCCGCAAGCCGGTGGGGATGCGGAAATGCACCAGCGTCAGCGTGCCGACGATGCGCTTGTCGGCCCCCATGGTGGCGATGTACAGGTGGTTGCAGGGCGAGCGGATGATCTCGTCCAGTGTCTCGCGCGACAGCGGCGGGGCCGTCCGCGACAACTGCGGCAGCAGCCGCGCGAACGCCGCGACCAGGGCGTCGCTGGCCTGGGTCGCCAGCACGATTTCCACGCTGTTTCCTGCTTGGGGCATCTTGCTCTCCCGGGTGGCTACCTGAATGTTGTAGCCGACACCCGTTCCGGATACCAAGCGGTGAATTTCATGGCCGCCGCCAGCGCCGCCACCGTTACCGCGATGGCGATGGCCTGTGGCAGCTGCGGCCGGTACAGCAGCAGCGCGTCGACCGCCACCATGGTCGCGAAGGCCAGCGCCCAGGCAAGGGCGATGGCGAAGTTCATGCGGGCGTAGCGGCGGTTTTTCCAGACATATTCGGGCTCTTTTTCGCGCGCGTATTCCAGGGTGAAGGGCCGGCGCAACGCCAGGGTCAGCAGCACCAGGATCAGCATGCCGGCGTCGACCCGCAGGCGGGCCTGGGCCACCGTCCAGGAATCCCCGTCCACCATCGGGGCGTACAGGGTCAGCCCGATGAACAGCAGCAGGGTCCCGCCTTCCAGGATCTTGACGCGCCGCTCCGGGCTGAGCCAGTCGCGCAGCACCAGCCCGGCGGAAACCAAGGTGCCGGTTGCCAGTCCCTCCAGCACACCGACGGTTCTTTCGATGATGACAAACATGATGAATGGCGTGAACGCCAGAAGGATGTTCATCCTGGTTCCCCGAGCTTGAGCGCGCGCCCCTGCGCGTTGGCCTCGTCGCCTTGAGAATCAAGACGCGAACTTGTCTGTTTATGCCTGCTCGCCAGGGTGCGGGATATTGCGTCTTTCGCCTATCGCCGAGGCGGCGGTGCGCGGATGGACGAATTTGCGGCGTCGCCGCGCCGTATCCGCCAGCCGGTTTGCGTCTGCCGTCCTGGCGGACTAGTGCCGCCGTGAGTAGACTGGCCGATGCATCGTTCATACGATGTACTGCCTCCGAATTCCCTCTGCATCGCCAGGTCGTTTCAGCAGCTGTCACAAGCAGGAAGCCAGCGCCTCCGTTCCTTCCAGGGCGCCGCGCCGGCCAGATGTGCGCGTGTATGCGAGACGGGCCCGCTTCGCGTCCCGTCGAAACTTCGTCCGGGAGAGTTCACATGAGCATCGAGTTACAGATCCAGGCGTCCGTTCTGGGCGTTCTTGCCGTCCGCGCCGTGCAGGCCAGGCTGCGCGCAACCTGTTTCGCGCCCATAGGCGCGGCTTACATAGACCATGCCGACGTGGCGGCGGAGGCGGCGGAAGTGCTGGCCGCCGGCGCCGCCGTGCAGCTGCGCATTCCCATCGATGTCTACGTGGCGCCGCGGGCCGCCGTGATGGCCGCGCCCAATGCCGTGCCGGGCGGCGCGGCGACGCCCGCGGGCACGGTGCGGGTGACGCTGGAGCTGGCCGCGGCCGGCACGGCCGTGTCCCTGCGCTGCGTCGATGCCGACCTGGGCGCCATGCGCGCGGGGCTGGGAGATGCCGCGGCGCCGGCGCGCGAGGCCATCATCAAGGCGGTCGGCTCGCCCGCGGCCGCGGACCTGAGCGCCGCGCTGACCCAGCTGGGCATGCCGTCCCCCAGTTCGGCACGGGTCGAGCTGGCCGGCCCGGTCGTGGCCATCCGCTTCGAGCCCGTGGGCAGCGCCCGCGGCCGCCTGTACGCCGGCCACGAGTGGGGATTGTTTCTGGACGGCCCGGCGGTCGAGCGTCTGGCCAGTTCGCGGGTACCCAGCGGGTTGCAGGACCGCATCCCGTCGCTGGCCATCGCCGCGCATTGGCGGCCTGCCGGCACAGTGCCCCACGTGGACATCGATTACCGCGGCAAGGCGCAGGTGCCCGATCCCTTCGCCGGCGATGTGGACGGCACGCTGGGCTGCGACTTTTCGCTGACGCCCACCATCACCAAATTCCTGCGCACCATGGTGCGCTGGTCCCTGCACATCAACCTGGGCGGCCTGGTGCCGGGCTTCATCGACAACATGGTCGAAGACCGGATCGCCGATGCGATGGATCCCGCCAAGTTCGGCGGCACGCCGGCAGGCAAGCAGGCCTTTTACATCGACAGCCCCTTGCCCGAGCTGGCCTTCGGCGGCGCGCGCTGCGTCTATGCCAGCGTCATGGCGGCGCCGGAGGGCATGACCCTGGGTGGACCGGTGCGCCTGCCGGCGGATCCGGGCAAGGACATCCTGCAGCCCTCGGTGCACCCCTTCGGCTTGCCCTCCCGCCTGGACATCTGCTCGATCCTGGCGAAGACGGGCAGCGGCGCGCCCAGCAAAACGGTCACGCTGGACCAGGTGAGCACGGGCGGCAGCGTGTGGATGGAGGGCTGCGGCGCCTTCTGCGATGTAGAGGTGGTCGCTCCGGGCAGCTGGATCACGACCTACATGTCGCGTCCCCAAAGCGGCACGGTGGACGAAACGCAGCAGATCGACGTGACCGTGCCCTCGGCCATCGCCCAAGGCATCAACGAACCGGTGCGCTTCATCGTGCGCACCGCCCGCGGGGTGCGGCTGATCGACCTGGGCACGCCGCCGGACGTGGAGCTGGACGCCAATGGCCACGTCACCAATGCGCACGTGTCCTATATCGATAATTGCCTGTACATCCCGGTCGGCGACCACGACGGCTACGGTATCAATTGGGGGCGGGGCCACGGCCTGAACCAGAGCATGCGGCCGCCGCCCCTGGAAACGCCGGACTGGCAGAGCTATCTGGGCAAGACGAGCGGCCTGGACGTGCAGATGGTGAGCCTGCACGGGCTGGAACCGGGTGAATTGATCCAGTACCGCTCGCGCGACCATGCCGTGGAGGTAACCGCCGACAGCAACGGCCGCGCCGTGGTGCCGGTGCTGCGTCCCCTGTCCGCGCAACAGGAGCCCGCCAGCCTGATCCGCGTGAACCGGCGCAGCATCGCCGGCCACTTCGAGGTGCAGGCCGCCGTGCTCGCCGGGCAGGCCAGCGTGCCGGCCGCCGGCGCGCACCGGCTCGATGTCGCGGCAGGCGGCGGGGCGGTGCTGACGACCCAGTTGCGCGATCAGGTGTCCGTGCATGAGATCGGCCGGCTCAACACCGTCACCCTGCTGCGGCGCGAAACGCTGAACATTCCCGGCGCGGCCAGCCCGTTGCCGGCCCATGCCGCGAGCGCCAATCTCGCCGGCATGGCCGCGCTCAACCCGCAACCCTTGCCGCCGGGCGGCGCGGCGTCGCTGGGCCGCCAGCGGCTGTCTCCGGGCGCCGCGGTATCGCTGAATCCGCAGCCGTTGCCTCCGGGCGCCGCGGTGTCGCTGAATCCGCAGCCATTGCCCCCAGGCGGCGAGGTGTCGCTCAATCCACAGCCGTTGCCGCCGGGCGAGCCTGGCCGCGCGTTGCAGGCGGCGCTGCCTGGCTTGGTGTCGCTGTGGCGGGTGCCGGGATTCGCCGATGCGCCCGTCGCCTTGGCCAGGATGGCCGACGGCTCCACGCTGGTGGTGGAACTGGGGGCGCAAGGCGCGGTGCGCGTGGCGGGAACGTTCCGGGGGCCGATAGGCGAGATGTCGGGGGCGGGAGACTGGGCATCCGCGCCAGCGGCCGGCCGCGTGGCGCTGTACCGGGTGCGGCGCGGTTGAAGCAGGCCAGCGCCCGGCCGCGCATTGATCCGGCGGCCGGCGTCGGCTAAGGTCGTGGGCTGAACGGAACCCTGACCCCGAGGAAACCCATGACATCAGCCCTGCCGTCCACGACCCTGAACGTGGATCCCGCCTGGATCGACGAGTACGGCCACATGAACGCGGCCCACTACGTGGGCATCTTCGACCGCGTGGGCTTTCAGCTGCTGCGCGAGGTCGGGGTAGGGCTGGACTACACCGAGGCCACGCGCTGCGGTATCTATACGATGAATGTGCATGTGGCCTATCTGCGCGAAGTGCTGGCGGGCGATCCGCTGGCGCTGCGCATTCGCCTGCTGGAAGCCGACGACAAGCGCCTGCTCTGCCTGATGGAGCTGATCCAGACCCGCGACGGCTATCTGGCGGCCACGATGGAGCAGCTGTCGCTGCACGTGGACCTGGAGACGCGCCGCGCCAAGCCGTTCCCCGCAGACCTGGCGCAGCGCCTGGCGCGCACCGTCGAGGAACACGCGGCGCAGCCGCTGCCGCCGGGCTACCGGCGGCTTCTGCCGCTGAAACCGCCGCGCTGAAATCACCGCGTCGAGGCGGCGCGCAGGTCCAGAGCAGGCCCGCGCAGGCCTCGCTCAGGCCTCGCGCTCAGGCCGGGACCGCGATGGGCCGGTCGCCGGAGATCGTGGTGCGGTGCATCTCGCGGTCGAAGCCGTCGTAGTCGTTCATGGCCAGGTGCTGGGTGCAGCGGTTGTCCCACAGCGCCAGCGATCCCGGCGTCCAGCGGAAGCGGCAGGTGAATTCCGGACGCGCCGCGTGGCGGTACAGGAATTGCAGCAGCGGCTCGCTTTCTTCCTGGGTCATGCCGTCAAAGCGCAGCGTGTAGGTGCTGTTCACGTACAGCGCCTTCTTGCCCGTCGCGGGATGCACGCGCACCACGGGGTGGACCACTTCGCTCGCGGCGCGGTCGTCGGTGCGCACGTCCATCTTGTGCGCCGGATCGCCGTTGTTTACCACCGCGCCGCCCGCGCCATAGGAACGGACCGCGCTGTGCACCGCGCCCAGCCCGTCCAGGATCTGCTTGAGCCGGTCCGACAGCGCGTCGTAGGCCCGGTACATATTGGCCCACATGGTGTCGCCGCCGTAGGGCGGAATGACGCGGCCGTACAGCGCCGAGCCCAGCGGCGGCTCCTCGGCGTAGCTCATGTCCGTGTGCCACAGGCCGCCGAACAGGCGCCGGGTGGTTTCGGCGCGGCCCTTCATGACGGGAAGAATGGTGGGGTGACCGTCCAGCGCCCGCACGAACGGCACTTCCAGCAGCTCGCCGAAGCGCGCGCTGAAATCGATGTGCTGCTGCGGCGTCAGCTGCTGGTCGCGGAAAAAGATCACCAGATGTTCGTGCAGCGCCTTGCGCACGTCTTCGAACTGTTCGTCCGACAGCGGCCGCGACAGGTCGATGCCGCGGATTTCGGCGCCCAGCGCGCCGGCTATCGGCTGGGTTTCCAGATGGCGATACGTGTTCATGCTTGTCTCCTTGCTATTGAAGCTTGATCTGCGCCTTGCTGACTAGCGCGCCCCATTTGTCGGTTTCCGCCGCGATGTAGCGGCCGAAGTCGGCCGGCCCCTCGGCCGAAATGATGCCGCCCATGGCCGTGATCTGTTCGCGCACGTCGGGCATGGCCAGCACCGCCAGCAGCTCCTTGTTCAGGCGTTCAATGATGGGTTTGGGCGTGGCGGCGGGAGCCAGCACGCCGAACCATCCGGCGATCTCGTAGCCGGGCAGGCCGGCCTCGGCCATGGTCGGCACGTTGGGCAGCTGCGGCGAGCGCGCCGTGCTGGTGATCGCCAGCGCCCGCAGTTTGCCCGCCTTCACCAGCTGCAGCGCCGAGGGCATGTTGTCGAACATCATGGGCACGTGGCCCGCCATGGTGTCGTTCAGGCCCGGCGCGCTGCCGCGGTAGGGCACATGTGTCAAGCGCACGCCGGCCGACGAGGCGAACAGTTCGCCCGCCAGGTGCAGCGAGGTGCCGGTGCCGGGCGTGGCGTAGTCCAGCGGCGCTTTCGACTTTTTCGCGTAGGCGATGAGTTCCTGCACCGAGTGCACCGGCAGCGAGGGATTGACCACCAGCAGGTTGGGCACGCTCATCAGCATCGTGACGGGCGCCAGGTCCCGCTGCGGCTTGTAGGGCAGGTCCGGATAGAGCGCTGGGTTGATGGAGATGGGGCCGATATTGCCCATCACGATGGTGTAGCCGTCGGCTGGCTGCTTGACCGCGAAATCGGTGCCGATGTTGCCGCCGGCCCCTGCCTTGTTTTCGACGATGACGGGCTGGCCCAGCCGTTCTCCCAGCTTATGGCTGACCAGCCGCGCCAGCATGTCGGTCGAGCCACCCGGCGGATAGGGCACGATCCATTTGACCGGCTGCGCGGGCCAGGTTGCTTGCGCTGCGGCGGATCCCGTACAGAACACGAGACCCGCCGCCAAGGCGAGTGCGATGCGTTTCATTGATTTGTCTCCTTCCCTGGCCCGCGGGTCTTGCCGCGAGCATCGTTTATGTGTATTGTTCACCTAGTGATCAATATGTTTGTCAGGTGAACGATTGAAGAATAATAGATCGATCCAGCGGTGTCTATCCATCATGCGGGCCTTCCGCGGCAATGGCCGGCCCACGCTGGCCGAGCTGGCGCGCGCCGTCGACCTGCCTCACGCGACCGTGCTGCGTTTCCTGCAGACGCTGGAAGAAGAGGGCTACGCCGCGCGCGAAGACAGCCGCTGGCGCCTGACGCCGCTGGTTTTCGAACTGGGCTTCGCCGCCATGGAAAGCCTGGGCGTGACGGACGCCGTGCAGGAGATCCTGCAGAACCTGGCCGACGCCTACTCGGGCACCTCCAATCTGGGCGAGGCCAATCCCGAAGGGGTGATCATCATCGGCCGCGCCATGGCGCCGGCCGAACGCCGCCGCCTGGTGGTGATGAACCTGCGCGTGGGCAGCGTGCTGCCGCCGGCCAGCGCGCTGGCCGGCGGGCTGCGCTTGACGCCGGGGCAGTGGACCCGGTTCGACTACCCGGACAGCAACCAGGTGTCGGTCGCCGTGCCGGTGCCGCAGGCGGGTTCGCGCTTGCTGTCGGTGGGCATTTCGGTGGCTGCCACCGAGGTCGAAGGCAACCGGCTGGAAGAAGACATGGTGCCCGCCTTGCAGCAGGCGGCGCAGACCATCGCCGGCGTGATCCGGGTCGGCGTGGTGTGAGCGGCTGGCCGGCTCAGTCCTGCGCAGCCTCGGGCAGTTTCGCGATCACCTTGATTTCAAAGTCGAAGCCGTAAAGCCAGGTCACGCCCACGGCGGTCAGGGTCGGGTGCGGCGCCTCGCCCCAGTATTCCGGCACCACCTGCCAGATCGTTTCGAACCGCGATGCCGGGTCGACCATGAACACCGTCACGTCGACCACGTCGTCGAAGCCGCAACCGGCGGCCGCCAGGATGGCCTGCAGATTGTCGAACGCGCGCCGGATTTGCGCCTGCAGGTCCGGTTCGGGCGAGCCGTCCTCGCGGCTGCCCACTTGTCCCGAGACGAACAGAAAGCCATTGGAGCGGATCGCCGGGGAATAGCGGTTGCGCTCATACAGGGCCTGGCGCCCGGGCGGAAAAACGACGTCGCGTTTGGTCATGGATATCTCCTGCTGTGGGCCGCATCTGGCCCGGCGTTAACGGTGCAGGCACTGTAGGCGGCCGCGCCGCCGCGATAAACGGGCAAGTGCGGCCTGCACTGTTTGTAGAATCCAAATAATCAGGAAGAGCGGGAGCAGAGATGGACCGTTTCGATGCAATGCAGGCGTTCGCCCGCGTGGTGGAAACCGGCAGCTTCACCAAGGCGGCCGAGACCCTGCACATGAGCAAGACCAGCGTGACGCAGCTGGTGCAGCAGCTCGAGGCGCGCCTGCGCGTCAGGCTGTTGAACCGCACCACCCGCAAGGTCAACGTGACGGCCGACGGCGCCGCCTACTACGAGCGCGTGTTGCGGCTGCTGGCCGACATGGACGACGCCGAGACCAGCCTGTCCGGCGCCTCGGCCGTGCCCAGGGGCCGCTTGCGCGTGGACGTGCCCAGCCCGCTGGCCCGCCTGGTGTTGGTACCCGCCTTGCCGGCCTTCCACGCGCAGTATCCCGACATTCAGCTGGACATGGGCGTGAGCGACCGCATCGTCGACCTCATCGGCGAGAACGTGGACTGCGTGGTGCGCGGCGGCGAGCTCACCGACCAGTCGTTGATGGCGCGGCGCGTGGGCGACCTGCGGCTAGGCGTCTACGCGGCGCCCAGCTACCTGGAGCGCGCCGGCGCGCCCGCGCATCCGCGCGAGCTGGAGGACACGCATCACCGCATCGTGGGCTTTCTATGGGCGCGCAACGGCAAGGCCTTGCCGTACGCCATGCGCCGCGGCGGCGAAAGCATCAAGGTGCATGGCCGCTACGTGCTGGCGGTCGACGACGGCAACGCCTATCTGGCGGCCGGCCTGGCGGGGCTGGGCGTGCTGTGGCTGCCCGACTACATGTCCCGCGCCCATGTCGAAAGCGGCGAACTGGCCCCGCTGTTCGAGGACTGGCGCCTGGATTCCATGCCGATGTACGTGGCGTTTCCGCCCAACCGGCACGTGAGCGCCAAGCTGCGCGTGTTCATCGACTGGGTCGCCGGGCTGCTGGGGCAGTACACGCCGGAATCGTCCCGCGGCTGAGCCCCGGCGCGCCAGGCCTGCACTGCTGCCATCAGGCCCGCTGGCTGCGCGCGCCGCGCAACAGCTTGCCGGGCAGTTCGCCAGTGGCCGCGCCGCCCTCGAAGATGGGCACGCCGTTGACCAGCGTGGCCACGTAGCCGTCGGCGCGCTGGATCAGGCGGCGGCCGCCGCCGGGCAGGTCGAACACCATTTCCGGGCAATGCACGCGCACGGCGGCGGGATCGATGATGTTGACGTCGGCCTTGTAACCGGGACGCAGCAGTCCCCGGTCCTGCAGTCCGTACACGCTGGCGGTATCGCGCGTCTGGCGCTTGACCACGTGCTCCAGGTCCAGCAGCGGGCCGCGGCGGCGGTCGCGGGTCCAGTGGCTGAGCATGAAGGTCGGCATGCTCACGTCGCAGATGTAGCCGCAATGCGCGCCGCCATCGGACAGGCTGTTGACCGTGTTGGGATGCTGCATCAGCTGGTGCAGGTGGTCCAGGTTCTCGTAGGAATAATTGAACGAAGGGTAGTAGAGGATCGCCTGGCCCTCGTTCTCCAGCATCAGGTCGTACACGATCTCCAGCGGCGCGCGGCCGCTGCGTTGCGCCATGGCGGCCACGCTTTCCTCGGGCAGCGGCTCGTAGTCGGGATCGCTGCCCAGCCGGTAGATCTTGTGGAAGCTGCTGAACAGCGTTTCGGCGCGGCGGTCCAAAAGGCCGCGCTGTTCGTTCATGATGCGGTTGCGCGTCGCCGGGTCGCGCAGGCGGGCCAGCTTTTCCGCCAGCGGCAGGGCATGCAGGGCCTGGTAGCTGGGATGCGCGATGAACGGATGCAGCGAACTCTGCCACGAGAACAGGATGCCCAAGGGACGTCCGCTGATGCCCGCCAGCAGCGGCACGCCTTCGCGGTGGGCGCGGTCCAGGCTGCCGGCGATCTGTTTCCAGACGTCGGGCGCGGCGTCGGTCTGCTGCAGGTTGAACAGCACGGGCAGGCGGTTGTGGCGCGCCAGCTGTTCGAGCCACGGGATTTCGCCTTCCATGGCGGGATGGTTGGCGGTCATCTGGAATACCCCATGCCCGACTTCGCCCATGACAGAGCCTAGCGCCGTGATCTCCTCGCCGGTGGCGAAGGTGCCGGGCGGATACTTGCGCTCGTCGTACTTGTGCAGGAAGGTGCGCGAGGTGGAGAAGCCGACCGCGCCCGCGACCAGCGCCTCGCGCACCACGGCGCGCATGGCGATCAGGTCCGCCGGCGAGGCCTCGTCGTGGTGGATGGCGCGCTCGCCCATCACGTAGGCGCGCACGGCGCTGTGCGGGATCTGAGCGCCCACGTCCAGCGCCTTGGGGCGCCGGTCCAGCGCGTCCAGGTATTCGGGAAAGGTCTCCCAATCCCACTGGATGCCTTCGGACAGCACCGAGCCGGGTATGTCCTCCACGCCTTCCATGACCTTGATGAGCCATTCGCGCCGCTCGGGCTTGACCGGGGCGAAGCCCACGCCGCAATTGCCCATGATGGCGGTGGTGACGCCGTGCCAGGTGGAAGGGCTGAGGTAGGGATCCCAGGTGGCCTGGCCGTCGTAGTGGGTGTGGATGTCCACCCACCCCGGCGCCACCAGGCAGCCGTCGGCGCGGATCTCGCGGCGCGCCGCGCCGGCCCGGCCTTCGGCCTGGACCACGCGGCCGTTTTCCAGGGCCAGGTCCGCGTCGTAGCGGGGCTGGCCCGAGCCGTCGACGATGGTGCCGCCGCGTATCACCAGATCATGCATTGCGCTCTCCTTACGCTGCGTCGTGGTTACTGCAGGACCAGGCCGATGCGCTTGATCACCGCGCCCCAGCGTTCGCTGTCCTGCTGGACGATCTTCGAGAATTCCTTGGGGCCCGCGCCGCTGACCTCGTTGCCCTGCGACACGATGCTCTGCGTCACTTCGGGTGACTCCAGCGCTTCGCGGAACGCCTGGGCCACGCGCTCGGCCAGCGCGGGCGGCATGTCGCCGGGCCCGAATATGCCCTGCCAGCCGACGATGTCCAGGCCGGGTATGCCTTGTTCCTTCAAGGTCGGCAGGTCCGGCAGCACGCTCAGGCGCTGGTCGGTGGCCGGGCCCAGCAGCTTGACCTTGCCGGCGCGGGCGTTTTCCACCGCGGTCGCGGTGCCGTCGAAATAGATCTGGACTTCGCCCGCCAGCAACGCGCTGCTGGCGTCGGCGGTGCCCTTGTAGGGCACGTGCACGATGTCGATGCCGGTCTGCTGTTTGAGGATCTCGCCGTTCAGGTGCGAGGTCGATCCCAGGCTGTAGGAAGCGAAATTCAGCTTGCCCGGATGGGCCCGGGCGTAGTCGATCATCTGCGCCGTGGTCGAGAACGGCGCGTTCTTGTTGGCCACCAGCACGGTCGCCGAGCGCACCACCTGGATGATGGGCGTGAAGTCCTTCACCGGGTCGTAGGGCAGCTTCTTGTAGAGATGCGGATTCTGCGTGTGCGTGACGACGATGGTGTAGAGCAGGGTGTAGCCGTCCGGGCTGGCGCGGGCCACTTCCTGCGCGCCTATCATCGTGCCCGCGCCGGGCTTGTTGTCGACGATGACCGGCGCGCCGGTGCGTTGCGTGATCTTCATCGCCAGCATGCGCGCCAGCGCGTCCGATCCGGATCCCGCCGGAAACGGCACGATCAGCCGGATGGGCTTGCCCCCCCCGGGCCAGGGCGGCGCCTGGGTGACGGGGGCGGCCAGCGTCGAAAGACAGGCCAGGGCGCCCAGCATGGCGGCTCCGCCTCGGCCCAACAGCTTCAAGAACGACTTGCGGTTCATGTTGTCTCCTCCTGGGGGTGGGCAATGTCGCGCATTGCTCTGGAATGAGGGTCACCACAGGCCGCCGGCGCTGCTTTTTTCCGTCGCGGCAAGTCGTTTGTAGTCTTGCCTTTGCGCGGAATCAAATGCATATTTGGCGCAATCTCAATGAGAAAAATACATGAGCCTCACCATCCGGTCGCTCCAGCACTACGCCGTGCTCGTCGAGGAAAAGCACTACTCCCGCGCGGCGCAGCGGCTGCACTTGACGCAGTCGGCCCTGACGCGCAGCATCCAGGCGCTGGAAGACACGCTGGGGCTGGTGCTGGTGGACCGCGCATCCACTGGCGTCACGCCCACGCAGGCTGGCCGCATGGTGCTGGAGCGCGCCCAGCGCATCCTGGGCGAAGCCCGCGACCTGCGGCGCGAGGCCGAACTGATACGCGGCCACGACACCGGCCGCGTGAACCTGGGCGTGGGCGCGTTCCCGGCGGCGGGCTTCCTGTCGCCGCTGCTGGTGCGCATCGCGCGCGAGCATCCGGGCCTGAGCGTGCACGTCGAGGTGGAGAGCTGGCAGCGCCTGCTGGACAAGCTGCAGCAGGACAAGCTGGACCTGGCGGTGGCGGTGACGCACAGCCTGCCGCCGCCCGGCGATTTCACCGTGCGGCCCTTGCCGCCGCAGCACGGCGGCCTGTTCACGCGCGCCGGCCATCCCCTGCAGGGCCTGGACAAGCCGCGGCTGCGCGGCGCGCTGGCGCAATACCGGCTGGCGGCCACCGACCTGCCCACGCGGGCGCGCGAGTACCTGGCCCGGCTGTACCAGGTGGCGCGGCTGGAAGACCTGCCCATCGCCTTCGAATGCGATAGCGTCGCCGCCTTGCGGGACGTGGCGCTGGGCAGCGACGTGGTGTTGTTTTGCACGCGCGAGGCCATTGCGGCCGAACTGGAGCAGGGCGTACTGGAGCCGCTGCCGCTGGCCTATCCGGCCGCGGGCCCGTTGACCTACAGCGTCATCCACCGCGCCCGCCGCACGCTGTCGCCCACGGCCGAGCGGGTCATCGAACTGGTGCAGGACCTGCTGTCCGGCATAGACGCTCCCAAGCGCGCGGCGGGCGCGAAACGCCGCGCGCGGCGCTAGCATCACGCGCTGCTGCCCCCGTGCGATGCCGGCATCCCGTGTCGCTGCCGCGCCTGCGCGCCACGGCGCGGCAGGGCCCGCCTACATCCGCTCGCCGGGCAGCGCGCTGGCCTGTTTCACCCAGGCCATGAACTGTTCCTCGTCCAGCGCATCGTCCTCGCGGATGTCGAGATAGCGCGTGTCCTGGCTCTTGGACGAGCCGGGCGGCACGGGCCGCAGCGATGTGCCGCGGAAGAACGCCACTTTCACGTACTTGGTGAAGCAGTGGATGCCCAGGAACCAGCCCTGGTCTTCCCGTCCGTAGAGCGGCGAATTCCATTTGACCGCCTTGTGCACGCCGGGAACGGCGCGCTCGATCAGCGCGTCCAGCCGCCGCCCCAGATCGCTCTTCCAGCCCGGCATGGCCGCAATGTAAGCCTGCACCGGCGCGTCACCGGCGCCCTTGGCGATTTGCGGATTGCCGCCGGACAGCAGGACCGGCCCGCTGCCGGCCTGCTTGTTTGTTTTTGTTTGGGGTGTTTTCGTCACTCGGCAATCTCCGGTTCGACCAGCCGCATCAGCTGGGCCAGCGACTCCTGCCAGCCCAGGTAGCACATCTCGGGCGGTATCGTCGCCGGTATGCCTTCCTGCACGATGCTGACCTCGGTGCCGCAGACCACCTGCCGCAGCGTGACGGTCGTCTGCATGCGGCCGGGCAGGTTCGCATCGTCGAACTGGTCCGAGTAACGGATCTTCTGGCCGGGCACGAGTTCCAGGTATTCGCCGCCGAAGCTGTGGCTATGGTCGGTGCCGAAATTGCGGAACGACATCTTGTGCATGCCGCCGACCTTGGCGTCCAGTTGATGGACCAGGCAGGTGTAGCCGTAAGGGGGGAGCCAGCGAGCCACCGCGTCGGGCTCCAGGAAGGCTCGATAGATGCGTTCGGCCGGGGCGCGCATCACGCGATGGAGGGTTACGGTTCCGGTAGTCATGGTGAGTCCGCCTTTGAAGAAAGTTGTGCGTACTGACACGACGTACAAGTGGAACGGAAATCGACAGCATCGATCCTGGGGGAAACCCTAAAAAAGCACATCTGGTCACGATTTTCCCGCGCGGCCCGGCTCTTGCGGGCCGGACCTTCACTCGATGGGCTCCCGCATGATCAGCGCGGCGATCGTGTGACTTTTCCAGAAGATCTGGTGTATCCGGGGTAGCAGGACGCGCAGGTCCTCTGGGCTGGCCCCGCTGAAAGTCAGAAGGACGGCCGGCCGTTCGCCGGCGCTGGGGACGCGTTCGATCTGGTCGAACGCAGGAAAGCCGTACTTGACCAGGAAATTCCTGATCTCGTCGTCCGAGGTGCTTTCTTCTATGTGGTTGATCAAGAGCTTGGCCATGGGCGCTCCCCTTGAAAGTTGTGGGGCGGGCGGCGGCGGCAGCCGCGCGCTCAGAATTTCTCGGGGACCTGCTTCAGGAGATGGCCCGGATCGCGATAGCCGCCAGCCTTCTGCCGCTTCGGCAGCCTCACCTTGTCTCGGGGCATGCGCTGGTACGGGATGCTTGCGAGCACATGGCTGATGATGTTCAGGCGCACCCGCTTCTTGTCGTCGGATTGGGCGACGAACCAGGGCGCCACGCTGGTATCCGTCGCCGCGAACATGTCGTCGCGGGCGCGTGAATAGTCGTACCAGCGGCTGTACGACTTCAAATCCATCCCGGACAGCTTCCAGACCTTGCGCTCATCGGTGATGCGGGCCTGGAGCCGGCGGGTCTGCTCTTCCTGGCTGACCTCCAGCCAGTACTTGAGCAGGATGATGCCCGAACCGACGATGGCGCGCTCCATCAGCGGCACGCCTTTCAGGAAGGACTTGACATCGGCTTCGCTGCAGAATCCCATCACGCGTTCCACGCCGGCGCGGTTGTACCAGCTGCGGTCGAAGATGACGACCTCGCCCGCGGCCGGCAGATGCGGGACGTAGCGCTGCATGTACATCTGGCTCTTTTCGCGTTCGGAAGGGGCAGGCAGGGCGATCACGCGGAAGATGCGCGGGCTGACGCGCTCCATGAGCGCCTTGATCGTGCCGCCCTTGCCCGCGCCGTCGCGTCCTTCAAAAACGATGCAGACCTTGGCGCCGGTCTGGCTGACCCATTCCTGGAGCTTGACCAGTTCGACGTGCAGGCGGGCCAGTTCCTTGGCGTAGACCTTGCCCGGCAGCTTGTCCTTCGCCGCCGCCTTGTGCTCGGCGGCTGTCGCGGTTGCCTTTTTCTGAGCGGCCATGGTCGCACTCCAGAATGCGCTGCGTGTAGCGGCGGGAACGATCGCATTTTCGACTGTAGCGCCTGCGTCCGGTCGCTGTATACGAGCAGATTGGAGCAGTGCGTCTTACCTAGTTCCTTTTGCGCTGCGCTTGTTCTGGCGAACGGCCTAAAACGTCAATAGAATCGATTTCACGCTGCATATTCCTCATGCAACCGGCGGCATCCCGCCAAGACGAAGAGGCATCTTTCGGTTTTGACCGCCCGGAGCGCAAGCGGCACTCGTCGCCAGACAGCCCGGGCCCCAGGCGTTCATGCGGGCGCTCTGTTTGATGCGCGTTGCCCGGTGGACCGTTGCGGTTAGGCTCTCGACGGATCCGATAACCGATGTCGCCGCTGACTTGCACGTATCGGCTGCCGCTGATCGGCGTCCTGTGCCTCAGCGCTTGCGTGAGGCTCGGGCCGGACTTCGAGCCCCAGCGCCAGGCGTGGACCGCGGACTGGAATACCCCCGCGCTGCAGCAGGCCAGCCGCGCCGCGCCGCTGCCCGACGCGCGGCAATGGTGGCAGGTCTTTGGCGATCCGGTGCTTGAATACCTGATCGCCCAGGCCGATGCGCACAATGCCGGCCTGCGCATCGCCGGCCTGCGCATCATGGAAGCGCGCGCCCAGCTGGGCATTGCGCAGAGCGGCCGTTACCCGCAATCCCAGGTGGCGGGGGCCAACGCCCTGTATCAGCACCGGCCATCGCGCTCGGCCGAGGGCAGACCCCATCCCAGCAGCTTCTGGCAATACAGCGCCGGGTTCGACATAGGCTGGGAGCTTGATTTCTGGGGGAAGTTCAGCCGCGCCATCGAATCCGCCGACGCCGCGTACTTCGAGGCGCAGGCCAATCGCGAAGACGTGCTGGTGCTGTTGCATGCCCAGGTGGCGGAGAGCTATTACGCGTTGCGCACCGCCGAGGCGCGGCTGCGGATCGCCCGCGATAACGCTGGCATTCAGAAGCGCAGCTACGAGATCGCGCAAAAGCTGTTCCAAAGCGGCGAGACCGATGAATTGGACCTGCAGCAGGCCAAGACGCAATACCTGAGCACCCTGGGCACGATCCCGGATCTGGAAAGCCAGATCATGCGGACCCGCAATGCGCTGGCGGTGCTGGTCGGCCGGCCGCCCGGACCCATGCCGGAACTGGATGACAGGACGGCCGAGGTTCCGCTGATCGACCGCGCGGTGCTGCAGGACGTTCCCGCCAACCTGCTGTTGCGCCGGCCCGACATCCGCGCTTCGGAGCTGCGGATCGCGGCGCAATCGGCACAGGTGGGCGTGGCCGAAGCGGATCTCTATCCCTCGCTGACGCTGCTGGGCAGCATCGCCTGGTCCGCCACGTCGCTGGCGGGCAGCGGTTCGGGGGTGGCGCTGCTCGCGGGCCCCAGTCTCACCTGGAACGTGTTCGACCATGGCCGGTTGAAGAACAATGTGCGCGTGCAGGATGCCCGCCTGCAGCAGTTGATCGTGGCCTACCAGGATGACGTCATGCAGGCGGCGCGCGAGGCCGACGACGCCGCCAGCGGCCTGGTCAAGGCCCTGGAGCGCGACGGGATCCTGCAGCGGTCGGCGCAGGCGGCCAGGCGTTCGCTTACGCTGGCCAATGCGCTTTACCGCGAAGGCTATACCGATTTCCAGCGCGTGCTGGACGCCCAGCAGGCGCTGGCGGCCCAGCAGGACGCCTACGTGGTGAACCGGGGCGGCGCGGTGAGCGACCTGATCGCCCTGTACAAGGCGCTGGGCGGCGGCTGGCACAGCACGGAACCGGTGCTCGACCCCGCTACCCGGGAACAGATGCGGCGGCGCACCGATTGGGGCGATCTGCTGTCCGAGCCGGCGCCACCATCAGCCGGCGCGTTGTCCGCGAAAAGGGTGCGATCCGATGAGTGACAGCCCGTCTCCCCCTGCCGCGCCGGCAGCGCCGGCCAAGGATCCCGCGAAGCGGGGCGTCCGATGGGTCGCCCTGCTGATCGCGCTGAGCCTGGCGTGGTATCTGCTGGCGGACCGGTACACGCCATACACCCAGCAGGCGCGGGTGCAGGCCTTCGTCGTTCCGGTGGCTTCCGAAGTGTCGGGGCGCGTGACGCAAGTGCATGTGCGCAACAACCAGGACGTCCAGGCCGGAGCGGTCCTGTTCGATGTGGACCCGGAGCATTACCGCATCGCGGTGGACCGCGCCCGCGCCGACCTGGAGGCGACGCGCCGGCAGATCGGCGCCAGCACCGCGGGCATCGATTCGGCGCAGGCGTCGTTGCGCGCGGCCCAGGCCAATGAGTTGAAAGCCCGCCAGGACAGCAGCCGGCTTGAGCGGCTGTATCGCGACGACCGGGGCACGGTCTCGCTGCGCCGCCTGGAAATCGCGCGCGCGAACCTGGAGCAGGCTGTCAGCCAGGTCGCCGCCGCGCGCGCCGAGGTGCAGCGCGCGCGCGAGCAGGAGGGCGGCAGCGAGGACGACAACGCCAAGCTGCGCAGCGCCGCCGCGGCACTGGAAAAGGCCGAACTGGATCTGGCCAACACGCAGGTGCGGGCGCGCTCGGCGGGCCTGATCACCGACCTGCGCACCGACGCCGGGCAGTTCGCCGCGGCCGGCAATCCGGTCATGACGCTGATCGCGATCCACGATGTGTGGATCAGCGCGGACATGACGGAAAACAATCTGGGGCATATCGAAGCCGGCACGCCGGTGGCCATCATCCTGGACGCGCTGCCAGGCGAGGTCTTCGAGGGCCGCGTGCGCAGCGTCGGCTACGGCGTCAATGTCGGGCCCGGCACGCCGCCCGGCAGCCTTCCCACGGTGCAGAACAGCCGGGACTGGCTGCGGCCCGCGCAGCGCTTTCCGGTCATCGTGGAATTCGATCCCGGCGATCTTCCTCCGTTGAGCGGCGTGCGCGTGGGCGGACAGGCCGAAGTCATGGCGTTTCCCAGCGCGGGCAATCCGCTGAATCCGCTGGGGCGCGCCTACCTGCGGCTGATGAGCTGGCTGTCCTATGCCTACTGATCCCGACCCCCGCGGCCGACGCGCCCTGCGCCTGGGGCTGGGCGCAGCCCTTTGCACGGCGGCCAGCTTCGGGCTGGCCCTGCCCATTCCCATGATCGCGCCGGTGCTGGGCGTGTTGCTGCTGGCTTCGATGAACCGGCCGCTGTCGTTCAAGAGCGGGCTGGGCCTGCTGCTGATGGCGCTGTTCACCACCGGCACCGGCCTGCTGCTCAGCCCCATGCTGCGCTATTACCCCTTGAGCGGCGTGCTGCTCATCGGCCTGTGCCTGTTCCTTGCATTCCGCCATGGCCTGCGCGGCGGCAACAACCTGCTGTCGACGTTCCTCATCATCGGCCTGACCATGATTTCCGCCGCCGGCACCGTCGATTTCGCGCTGGCCGCGCTGGTGATCGAGGCCCTGGGCAAGGGGCTGCTGGTTGCCGTCGTGGCGCTGGGCTGTTGCCACTGGCTGTTTCCCGAGCCTGCGGCTGCGCCCGCGCCGCCCCAGCCTGTGGTCCTGCCGGTCGAAGAGGCCAGCCGGATGGCGTTGCGCGCCACGCTGGTCGTGATACCCGCCTTCCTGCTGGCATTGACCGACCCGCTGGGCTATATGCCCATCATCCTGAAATCGGTCAGTCTGGGGCGCCAAAGCTGCGTCACGGCGGCGCATGGCGCCGCGCGCGAACTGCTGGGGTCGACCCTGCTGGGCGGGGCGCTCGCCGTCATGTTCTGGTGCGCCCTGAGCCCGTTCGTGAGCCTGTGGATGTTCTTCCTCTGGATGCTGCTGTTCGGCCTGCTGGCCGCGCGCAAGCTCTACCGGCTGAGCCCGACCCGGCATCCGCCGAGCTTCTGGCTGAACACGCTGGTGACCCTGGTCATCCTGCTGGGCCAATCGGTGCAGGACAGCCTCGTCGGCAAGGACGTCTATACCGCGTTCGCGGTGCGCATGGGCTTGTTCATCGGCGTCACGCTCTATGCCTGCCTGATGCTGCGCCTGCTCGAACCACGCGGCCAGGCGCGGCGCGGACTGGAACCATCAACCGCAGTTCCCTCAGACGCTTGAATCAGGAGGCTGTCATGTCATTACCAGACGAACCGGCCCAGCCCGCGCCCGCGGCGGGATGGCGCTTCAAATGCGGGATCGGATTGTTCATTTTGGCCTTCGCGCTGTGGTTCCTCATTCCCGTGGCGGGGTATCTGGACATGCCCGGCCCGCGCATGGCGGCGCTCACCGGCACGATATTCATCGCCAACAAGGTGCTGTTGCTGACCTGTATCGGCGTCATGGGCAAGGAAGGCTTCCAGCGGCTCAAGTCCATCATCTTCGGCCACGCCAAACGCCTGGCGCCCGTGCAGAAGGTCGGTCCTGTCCGCCACGCCATCGGCCTGGTCATGTTTTTCCTGCCCATCCTGACGTCGGTGCTGGAACCCTACATAGACGAGATGTGGCCGGGCTTGCGGCCCAACCTCTGGCAGGCCCAACTGGCCGGCGACCTCATGCTGATCGCGAGCTTCTTCGTGCTGGGCGGCGACTTCTGGAGCAAGCTGAGAGGGCTGTTCGTGCGCACCGTCTAGCGGACGGCCGGCAGGCGGCGGATGTCTCGGAGCTGCGGCATTTTCATAGGAAAATGCTGGAGCCCGCTGGCACCCGCCCAGGCGCGCAACCTTCCACTTCATCCAGGAATCCTCATGCCGCAACTCGACATCTATCAGGTAGACGCCTTCACCGCCGCGCCGTTCGGCGGCAATCCTGCCGCGGTGGTGCCGCTGCAGGCGTGGCTGCCGGACGAGACGCTGCAGCGCATCGCGGAAGAGAACAATCTGTCGGAAACCGCCTACGTCGTGCGCCGCGGCGACGTCTATGAACTGCGCTGGTTCACGCCGGCGGTCGAGGTGGACCTTTGCGGCCATGCCACGCTGGCATCGGCTTGGGTGCTGTTCGAGCAGCTGGGGGCGAGCGAGGACGTCCTGCGCTTTGCCACGCGCAGCGGCGAGCTGCAGGTGCGCCGCGCGGACGAACGGCTGGCCATGGATTTCCCGGCCAAGTGGCCCGAGGCACAGGAGCTTCCGGCGGGCCTGCTGCAGGCGCTGGGCCTGCCGGGCGCGCGGGCCTTCTGCAAGACGGACGACTATCTGGTCGTGATCGATGACGAAACGCTGATCGATGGCCTGAAGCCTGACTTCGCCGCGCTGGCGGCTTTCGACACGCGCGGCGTGGCGGTGACGGCGCCGTCCGCGAAGTTCGATTTCGTGTCGCGCTGGTTCGGGCCGCGGGTGGGCGTGAACGAGGACCCGGTGACCGGGTCGGCGCATACCTCGCTGGCGCCCTATTGGGCGCAACGCCTGGGCAAGCGCAGCCTGAGCGCGCAGCAGGGCGGGGCGCGCAAGGGCCAACTGCAATGCGAGGTGCTGGACAACGGCCGGGTGATCATCAGCGGCCAGGCGGCGCTGTACCTGCGCGGCTCGATCTTCATCTGAAGCGGGGTCGCCGGCCGCCGTGGCGCGCAGAGGCTCGATCAAAAAAAGAGATTGACACGATTTATGCTCAACACTAGCATAAATCGTGCCCTTTTTTTGATCATTAAATGCTCAATATGAGCATAAAAACCAGGAGACGCGTTCATGGACACCCCCAATCGCCGGTACGTCGAATTCGATCTGCCTTCCACGCCGGGCTGTCCCAGCGCCGTCGGCCAGGCCTGGGCCCGCGTGCCGGAACCCTTGCCCGCAGCCGAGCGGGAGGCCTGCGTGGCGCGCATACGCGAACTGCTGGCGCGCGAGCGCGCCGTGCTGGTCGCCCATTACTACGTGGACGCGGAGCTGCAGGAACTGGCGGAGCAGACGGGCGGTTGCGTGGGCGATTCGCTGGAGATGGCGCGCTTCGGACGCGATCACGATGCCCGCACGCTGGTGGTGGCCGGCGTGCGCTTCATGGGTGAAACGGCCAAGATCCTGAGTCCCGACAAACGCATCCTGATGCCGGACCTGGACGCGACCTGCTCGCTGGACCTGGGCTGTCCCGCCGCCGATTTCACCGCCTGGTGCGATGCGCATCCGGATCGCACGGTGGTGGTCTATGCCAACACCAGCGCCGAGGTGAAGGCGCGCGCGGACTGGGTGGTCACCTCGTCCATCGCGCTGGACGTGATCGCCGACCTGCATGCGCGCGGCGAAAAAATCCTGTGGGCGCCGGACAGGCACCTGGGCGACTACGTGCAGCGCCAGACCGGCGCCGACATGCTGCTGTGGCAGGGGTCCTGCCTGGTGCACGACGAATTCAAGGGCACCGAACTGGAGCTGCTGCGCGCGGAACATCCGCAGGCGAAGGTGCTGGCGCATCCGGAATCGCCCGCCGCGGTGCTGGCGCAGGCCGACGTGGTGGGCTCGACCACCCAGCTGATCGATGCTGCGCGCAAATCCGATGGCGGACTGCTGATCGTGGCGACCGACCAGGGCATCCTGCACAAGATGCGGGAACTGGCGCCCGGCAATACCTACCTGGCCGCGCCGACGGCGGGCGACAGCGCCAGCTGCAAAAGTTGCGCGCATTGTCCCTGGATGGCCATGAATGCCCTGACCAATCTGGCGCAGACCCTGGAGCACGGCCGCAACGAAATCATCCTGGACCCGGCATTGGGCCTGCGCGCCAAGGCGCCTATCGACCGCATGCTGGACTTCGCGCAACAGCGCAAGCGCCGCGTCCAGGCCAGCGGCGACATGGCGCGGGACACGGCGCTGTTTGCCGGCATTGGCCCGGCCTAGGGCGCCGCTTTCGCGCAGCGTTTGCATTCCCTTCTTGCGGAGCATCGTCACATGGAATTCGACGTCATCATCATCGGCAGCGGGCTGGCTGGCATGGCCGCCGCGCTGGAACTCGCGCCGCGGCGCCGGGTCGCGCTGGTGTCCAAGGGCGCGCTGCGCGACAACGCCAGCAACCGCGCCCAGGGCGGCATCGCGGCGCCGCTGGCGGCGGACGACAGCGTCGAGGCGCACGTGCGCGATACCCTGGTGGCTGGCGCCGGCCTGTGCGACCTGCCGGCCACGCGCGGCATCATCGCCCGCGCCGGCAGCGCAATCGCCTGGTTGCAGGAGCAAGGGGTCGCGTTCACGGCGGAACGTGGGGCGCTGCACCTGACGCGCGAGGGCGGCCATGGCGTGCGCCGTATTGCGCATGCGGCGGACGCGACCGGCAGCGCCATCATGGCGGCGCTGGAGAACCGCGTGCGGCGGCAGCCCGGCATCACGCTGCTGGAAGCGCATTGCGCCGTCGACCTGATCCTGGACGGCCCGGCGGGAACCGCGGGGACGCGCTGCCGCGGCGCGCGCCTGCTGGATCTGCGCGGCGGGCGCGTGTTCGACGCGCTGGCGGCGCAGGTGGTGCTGGCCAGCGGCGGCGCCGGGCAGGTCTACCAGGCGACGACCGCGCCGGCGGCGGCTACCGGCGACGGCATCGCCATGGCCTGGCTTGCGGGCTGCCGGGTCGCCAATATGGAATTCACCCAGTTCCATCCCACCGGCCTGCATCATGCGCAGGCAGAGGGCTTTCTGATTTCCGAAGCCGTGCGCGGCGAGGGCGGCCTGCTGCGCCTGCCCGGCGGCGCGCGCTTCATGCCGGCGCACGACCCGCGCGCCGAGCTGGCGCCGCGCGACATCGTGGCCCGCGCCATCCAGGCCGAGATGGAGCGCCATGGGCTGGAATGCGTGCACCTGGACATCAGCCATCAGCCGCCGGAATTCTTGCGGGCGCATTTTCCCACCATCCAGGCGCGCTGCCTGACGCTGGGCATCGACATCACGAAGGCGCCCATACCGGTTTCACCGTCGGCCCACTACACCTGCGGCGGCGTCGTGGCGGACCTGTCGGGCCGCAGCGACGTGCCCGGCTTGTACGCGGTGGGGGAGGCGGCCTGCACCGGGCTGCACGGCGCGAACCGCCTGGCCAGCAACTCGCTGCTGGAGTGCGTGGTGATGGGCCGGGCTGCTGCGCAAGACATGCTTGAGCAGCAGCCGGTGGCCACCGCGCGCCAGGCGCGGGCCGCCGACGAAACAGCCGTGCCGGCTTCGCCCGATCTGGCCCGGCTGCGGCGCGACCTGCGCCGGCTGATGAGCCGCGACGTGGGCGTGGTCCGCAGCGACGCCTCGCTGGCCCGCGCCGCCGCGTTCATCGCGTCGTTGCGGGCGCAGACGCAGGCGCGGCTGCTGCGTGACGGGCTGAGCCTGGAACTGCTGGAATTGCGCAATCTGGCGCTGGTCGCGGCTCTCATCGTGCGTGGCGCCAGCGCGCGCAGCGAAAGCCGCGGCGCGCATTTCAACAAGGATCGGCCTGGCCGGCCGCGGCAGGGCGATGAGCCCGCGCCGCCGGCCAGCGGCCAGGCTGGACACCGCGGGCCGGCCGCGGCTGCATAGCCCAAGCGCTGGCTGGCCGCGGCATGCCGGTCAGCGTCCAGGTCAGGACACTCCGGTCAGCAGATGCGGCGCGCCGCCGCTGGCGGCCCGCCGGAAGCGCGACGGCGACACGCCCATGTGTTCTCGGAAGAACCGGGAAAAGTTGCCGGGCGTGGAAAAGCCCAGGTCCAGCGCCACCGAGGTCAGCGGCTGTTCCTGGTGCACCAGCAGGCGCACGGCTTCCTCCACGCGCACGGCGCTCCAGAACACCTGCGGCGTGGTGTTGAGCTGGTCGCGGAACAGCGCGAAGAAATGGCCGCGCGACAGGCCCACCCGGCTCGCGACTTCTTCCGCCGTGATCGGTTCGTGGACGTGTTCGCGCATGTAGGCGATGGCCGCGCGCAGCCGGCGGTCCAGCGCGGGCGCGCGCGGCATGGAACTGCGCGGCCGCTCCGGTCCGGTGGACGATTCGATGGCGGCCTGCAACAGCGCCTCGACCTCTGCATCGAGATCCGCGCCCGGGTGCTGGTGCGGCGCGACGATCTTGTCCAGCAGGCGCCAACAGCCCTGGCGCACGGCGGCATCGATGGGCACGCCGGGCGCGGCGAAGTGGAACGGGCGGCCGGTGGCGGCGCGGCGTTCGTCCAGCCAGGGCTTGGCGATGTAAAGAACCAGGAAGATCGCCGGGCCGGACCGGTCCAGCAGCCGCGCATCATGCGATTCGTAGGTGTTGGTGCCGAGCGCCAGGTGTTCGCTGTAGGGGACCGGCGTCTGGCCGACGTGGCCTTGCACGCGCGCGCCGCCCAGCCACAGGGCCAGCTGCACTTCCGCATGCGCATGCGCGATCAGGTCGTCGCGCAGTTCCAGCACGACGGCGCGGCCGAACGCGCCTTCGTGCAAGGCGTAGGTCTCCTGCATCTCTGTCTCCCGTTTTTCTTGTCGTCCCTGCGCGCATGCCGGCCTTGATGAGGACGGCGGCTGCGAGGGGCGGGCGCGGCGCTTCAAGGAATTTTATGGGGGTTTGAGCGTTTGTCCGCGCTAGGTGTATTCACTAGGCACAAAATCTGACTCTGCGATAAGTCCGCGCACCCGGCGATAAGCGCGCAACGGCCCGCGCCGATACAGTCCGAAAAAACAGCCGGCGCATTGCCGGCGCAAACAGAGACTGCTCAGGACCAAGGAGACGGCAGCAATGACCACGCATCACATCAACGGCATGACGGTGGAAATCGACGGCCAGGGGCCGGCGCTCTTGTGCATCCACGGCCTGGGCGGTTCGTCCAATACCTGGACGCCCGTCATGAGCGCCTTCGAGGGCTTGCGCGTCATCCGGCCGGATCTGCCGGGCAGCGCGCGTTCCCCGCTGGGAACTGCGCACTTGTCCATCGCGGCCTATGTGGACGCGCTGGCCGGATTGCTGGCGGAACTGGACATCGACGCGGCGCACATCGCGGCGCATTCGCTCGGGACCGTGGTGGCCCAGCACCTGGCCGTGGCGCATCCGGGCAGGGTCCGGTCGCTGGCCCTGTTCGGCCCGCTGGCCGCGCCGCCGGACGCGGGCCGGCCCGCCATCCGCGCCCGCGCCGAACTGGCGCGCGGCGGCGACGCGGCGATGCAGGAAATCGCCGACGCCATCGTCAAGGGCGCGACCAGCGCGCAGACCAAGCAGGACCAGCCCGCCGTGCTGGCGCTGGTGCGCGAGAGCGTGATGCGGCAGCCGCCCGAAGGCTATGCGCAAAGCTGCGAAGCGCTGGCGGGCGCGCAACCCGCGGCGGTCGAAGGGATCGGCGTTCCGGCCCTGCTGGTGACCGGCGACCAGGACGGCGTGGCGCCGCCCGCCAACGTCGAGGCCCTGGCCGCGCGCATCGCCGGCAGCCGCCGCATCGTGCTGCAGGGCTGCGGCCACTGGACCACCTACGAAAAGCCCCTGGCCTGCATCGAGGCCTTGCGCGAGTTCCACGCCGCGCTGCGCTAGCCCCCTGTTTTCCTTGCGCTTCAACATAAGAAATCGGCCCGCGCGACGGGCCGGAGGAGACCTGTCATGTCCAGAATTGCCATCACCAATGTCGCCATCTTCGATGGCAGCGGCGCGGAACCCTACCAGGGCGAAGTGCTGATCGAGGGCTCGCGCATCGCCGAGGTCGCGCGCGCGCCGCAGCGGGTGCAGAGGGACGGCGCCCGCATCATCGACGGCCGAGGCCGCTTCCTGATGCCCGGCATGACCGAGGCGCACACGCACTTTTCCTGGAACGACCAGCCCTCGCTGGCCGCGATCCAGTTCATGCCGCCCGAAGAACACATCCTCTGGTGCGTGCGCGTGGCCAAGCGCTACCTGGAAATGGGCTGGACCTCGGCCATCGGCGCGGCCGCGGCCAAGCCGCGCCTGGACGTGGTGCTGCGCAATGCCATCAACGCCGGTGAATGCCCGGGGCCGCGCTATTTGGCGGGCAGCCAGGAGATCACGACCATAGGCGCGCTGGGCGACAACTCGCTGCCGCACATGCCGTTCGCTGAACTGAGCTTCGGCAGCGTGTGCAGCGGCCCCGAGGAGATCCGGCGGTCGGCGCGCACCTTCATCAAGTACGGCGTCGACCACCTGAAGATCAATCTGTCGGGCGAGTACATCGCCGGCTTGCCGGCCGAGATGTCGCCCTTCGCCGAGGATGAAATCGCCATGCTGGCCAGCGAGGCCAAGCGCTATGGCAAGCGCGTCGCCGCGCACGCGCGCTCCAGCGAGTCGGTCAAGCAGTGCGTGCGCCACGGCATCGAAATGATCTACCACGCCAGCTTCGCCGACGACGAAGCGCTGGACATGCTGGAAGCCAACAAGGACCGCCACTTCGTCGCGCCCGGCATAGGCTGGCTGATCAGGACGGCGTTCAACGCCTCCGACTACGGCATCACTCCCGCCATCGCCGAACAGATGGGCTACAAGCGCGAACTGGAAATCGCCTCGGAATCGCTGCGCAAGATGCACCAGCGCGGCATCCGCATCCTGCCGGGCGGCGACTACGGCTTCGCCTGGATGCCGCACGGCACCAACGCCAACGACCTCCAGTACTTCGTCGACTACATCGGCATGACTCCGACGCAAGCGCTGGTCTCCGCCACCCGCCTGGGCGGCGAGATCATGCAACGCCCGCACGAACTCGGCATGCTGCGCCCGGGCTACCTGGCCGACGTGGTCATGGTCGACGGCGATCCGCTGAAGGACCTGTCTCTGCTGGTCGACCCGGAGCGGATCGTGCTGGTGATGAAGGATGGGGTGGTGTGCAAGGAGACGTTGCGGCAGGACGCCGAGACGGAGCCGCTGCGCGCCAAGGAGAGCAGGGAAGCGGCGCTGGCGCATTGAATGCAGCGGCGCCCCTCCGGCGCCGCTGCATCACCTCAAGCCTCGCCCACCCCCATCCTCACGCTGGCCGCCAGCATCTGCGCCGTCGCCGCCGACAACGTCCAGCCCAGGTGTCCATGCCCCGTGTTGTAGAACACGCCCGGCCGCTTGCCCGGGCCGACGCGCGGCATCATGCTGGGGGTCATGGGGCGCAGGCCGCACCAGGGCACCACGCGCGAGGTCCGGATGCCGGGGAAGTGCTTGCGGGTCCAGTCCACCAGGGGCTGCACGCGTTCGGCGCGGATGTCCATGTTGAAGCCGTTGAACTCCGCGGTGCCGGCCACGCGGAAGCGGTCGCCCAGGCGGCTGGTGACGATCTTGGCGGCTTCGTCGAGCAGGCTGACCCGGGGCGCGGCGGCCTGGCTGGCGGCTTCGTCCAGGTGCACGCTGATGGAGTAGCCCTTGACCGGATAGATGTTGAGCGTGTCGCCCAGTTGCCGGGCGAACTGACGGCTGACCGCGCCGGCGCAGACGACGATGGCGTCGGCCTCGTGCTGTTCGCGCCGCGCGCCGCCTTCGCGCGCGATGTCCAGCACGTAGGGCGCGCCGTCCACGCTGATGTTGCGGATGTCGGCGTCCTGCGCGAAGCGCACGCCCCGGCGTTCGCAGGCGCGGGCCAGGCCGCTGGTGAATTTATGGATGTCGCCGGTGGCGTCCGAGGGCGTATAGAAGCCGCCATGGCAGGCGGTCTGCAGCGCGGGTTCGATGGCGCGCGCTTCCTCGGGCGTGACGGCGTAGCGTTCCAGTCCGCCTTCTTGCAGCAGGAGGTTGGCGCGGCGGGCGGTCTCGAAGCTGGCGGCGTCGTGGTAGATGTGCAGGATGCCGCGCCGTTCCAGGTCGAAATCTATGCCTTCTTCTTCCG
The DNA here is from genome assembly GCF_903652925.1 of Achromobacter anxifer. GTDB lineage: Bacteria > Pseudomonadota > Gammaproteobacteria > Burkholderiales > Burkholderiaceae_B > Achromobacter > Achromobacter anxifer. The sequence continues at coordinate 229,350 of NZ_CAHLAR010000002.1, forward strand.
CCATGGCGTAGAGGTGCTGGCGCGCCTCGATGGCGAGGCGGGTGGTCTCGATGGTGTTGCGGCGGTAGTTGCGGATCTGGCTGATGAACTGCGCCAGCCAGGAATACTTGTGCCAGCTGAAGCGGGGATTGAGCAGCAGCGGCGCGTTGTGGCGGCCGAGCCAGCGCAGGCCCTTGAGGATGGTGGCGGCGCTGTTCCAGACCTCGGCGTTGCTGGCGGACAGTTGGCCGCCGTTGGCGTAGGACGTTTCCATGGCGGGATAGCGCTGGCGGTCATAGACCGTGACCTCGTATCCCAGTTTGCTCAGGGCATAGGCGGACGTGACGCCGGTGATACCGGCGCCGATGACGGCGATGCGGGGCATGATGGCTCCAGAGTGGGTGGCCGCGGCCACCCGGCCGCAGCACCCCATCTGTCTCTGTACCTGAGAGCTTCACCCGCGGCGCAAGCGGCGGCAGGTTCCCCTTCGGTGGGCGCGCAAGGCGCCTCTCTCCAGATTGTCTAGACCGCGCAGTCCTGGTTGCCTGAGAGTTTCCGGGGCGGTTGCTCCGTCGGCGCCTGCCGCTGGGGCAGGTCTCTTCTGCGGGGTTTTGGATCGACGAGGCGAGGATAGCCAAAATCTCCGGGAAAGAGACCAAGGGTTAGTACCAATGGGAGGCCGGGCCGCGTTACGATGCTTGCGCGCCGCGGTCGCGGCGCCACGAACCCAACACGACATGGAATGACGAGAATGCGCTTGAACAGCTTGCTGCGCGCGGGATTGCTTGGGCTGATGGCCGGGGGCTGCGCGCTGGCGCAAGCCGGCCCGGCCGGGACGGACCGCAAGATCGACGAGGCGGTCCAGGCCGTCATGCGCGAACACGGCGTCCCCGGGATGTCGATCGCCATCACCCGCAACGGGACGCAGCGCTTCTACAACTATGGCGTGGCCTCCAAGCAGACCGGCAGGCCGGCCGACAGCGACACGCTGTACGAGATCGGCTCCATCAGCAAGACCTACACCGCGACGCTGGCGGCCTACGCGCAGGCGCGCGGCCGTCTTGCCTTCAGCGACAGCCCGGCCAAGTACCTGCCCGAGCTCGCCGGCAGCGACTTCGCCAAGCTGAGCCTGATCAACCTGGGCACGCACACGACCGGCGGCTTTCCCTTGCAGGTGCCCGACGCGGTCAAGAACCAGGCCCAGCTCATGGCCTATCTCAAGGCCTGGAAGCCCGAGCATGCCACCGGCGCCTACCGGACCTACGCCAATCCCAGCATCGGCATGCTGGGCGTGATCGCGGCCAAGAGCCTGGACCGGCCGTTCAAGGCGGCCATGGAACGGGACCTGTTTCCCAAGCTGGGCCTGGCCAGTACCTACATCGACGTGCCTGCCGCCAAGATGGCGGACTACGCGCAGGGCTACAACAAGCAGGACGCGCCCGTGCGCGTGAATCCCGGCGTGCTGGCGGCGGAGGCCTACGGCGTCAAGACCAGCGCACGCGACATGCTCCGCTTCGTCGACGCGAACCTGGGCCTGAACGTGGCCGATGCCGAGCTGCGGACCGCGATCGCGCAGACCCACGTCGGCTACTACCAGCTGGGCGACATGACCCAGGACATGGCCTGGGAACAGTTGCGCTATCCGGTGGCGCTGGATGCGCTGCTGACGGCCAACGCCGGCAACTACAACAGCCAGAGCCAGCCCGTGACCGCGCTGAAGCCGCCGCTGGCGCCGCAGGATGCCGTCTGGATCAACAAGACGGGCTCGACCAACGGCTTCGGCGGCTATGTGGCCTTCGTGCCGGCGAAGAAGACGGGCATCGTGATTCTTGCCAACAAGAATTATCCGAACGAGGCCAGGGTCCGGCTGGCCTACCGGATCCTGGACGAGCTGGAAAAATAGTCTGGGGGCGCCTGCGCTAGCGCGCGGGCGGCCTGGCCGCGTCGTAGCGAGGCAGCAGGTCCATCACTTCCAGCCGCTTGCATAGTTGCGCCAGCCGCTCCATTTTGTAGGCGTCCACGTCCATGCCGGCGTAGTCATAGAAGCCCTGGCCGTCGCGCAGCCCGTTGCGTCCTTGCTCCATGTTGCGGGCTATGACGTCGGGCGAGGCGAAGCGCGGGGCGATGGCGCCGGACAAGTAGCGCGAGGCGTAGTAGAGGATGTCGCCGCCGCCCCAGTCGATGAACTCCAGCAGCCCCAGCACCGAAAAGCGCAGGCCGAAACCCAGGCGCACGGCGGTGTCGATGTCTTCGGCGCTGGCCACGCCTTCCTCCACCATGCGTGCCGCTTCGTTCATGGCCAGGGCCTGGATGCGGGGCACGATGTAGCCGGCGGCGGGCGCGCACTGCACCGGCTTCTTGCCTGCGAGCCGCAGCACGTCCAGCAGGCCCTGCGTCGCGGCTTCGCTGGTTGCAGGGCCGCGGCTGACTTCCACCAGCGGTATCAGGTAGGCCGGATTGAGCCAGTGCGCGTTGAGGAAGCGCTGCGGGCCCTGCACCAGCTCCGCCAGCTCGGTGACGAGAAAGGTGGACGTGGTGGACGCGATGATGCTGTCCGGCGCGCAGGCCACACCCAGCCACAGGAAGGCGTCGCGCTTGGCGTCCAGGCGTTCGGGCACGGCTTCGAACACCACGAGCGCCCGCCGCAAGTCTTGCTCCGCGTCTTCGCGCGCACACAGGCGGACGCGCGCCAGCGCGATCTCCGTTTGCGCGGCGTCCAGCAGGCCCAGCCTGGCCAGCAGGCCCAGCTCGCGGCGCAGCTCGTCCCGCACGCGGTCAAAGTACCCGGACTGCTCAGAAGGCGTGCGCGGCTTGATGTCTATCAGCGTGACGTCCAGCCCCGCATGTATGTACGACAGGGTGATGCCCACGCCCATGCGGCCGGCGCCGACCACGCACAAGGTCTGGTTCATGGCTTGGCTCCCTGGTCCTGGCAGCCTTCGGCCAGCAGCATGCGCATGGCGTCGCGCGACAGGCGGTCCAGGCCCAGGCTTTCCAGCGTGCGCCCTTCGGCGTAGAGATCGCGGCCGGTCACGGCGCTGGCCAGGCTCAGCAGGCCTTGCGCAACGGGCGTGGGCACGCCCGCCCAGCGGCCGGCCGACACCAGGAACGACAGGCCGAGCCGCGTGTCCTCGAGCATGTAGCGGTGGCTGTGCAGGTCTATGTCCTCGCGCCAGTCGCCGCTGTCGGTGAGCCTGCCGTGTGCGCCGCGGCCGTACATCCATTCCTCGCCTTCGGCGGCGTAGTGGTCGGACAGCGGGAAGTGCGGCGCGGCATAGCCCAGGGCCACGCGGATGGCGATGCGTTCGGCGTCCAGCGCGTCGGTCACGCGCCGTATGGAGGCCTGCGTGCCTTCATTGTGGATGTCCCATTTGTCGAAGTGTTCGAGCGGGCCGGCATTCATCATGATGAGCGGCGGGTGGATGATGGGCCCGGCGTTCATCAGCGCGCCGGACAACCCGTCCTCTATCGCTTCGATGCTGGGGTAGGCTTGCCCGACGACGGCCAGCGCATGCCGCGACAGCCGGCGCGGAAAAACGCCGGTGGGCAGCCGGGTGGCGTAGCCGCTGATCACGACCTTCTCGCCATGCTTGCGAGCCAGGTAGGGCAGGGTGCCGGTTTCGGCGAATGCCGTGTCGGCGGCGTTGCCGGCGTCTTTCATGGCGCGGGCGAAGACGTAGCAGCCGAAGGTGCCCGGCGGCAGGAACACGACCTGGCCGTCGCGCAGCAGCGGCGCCAGGGCCTGGGCCAGCGCGTCGTGCGTGGTCGACGGCAGGGGAATGACCAGCAGCTCGGCCTGGTCCACTGCCGCGGCCAGGTCGCGGACCAGCTGCAGCTGTTGCGGGCCGTCGCCCAGCGGGATGCGGCGCGTGCCGCGGTAGTCGGTGACGGTCAGCGCGCCCGCGTCCCGCAAGCCCTGGAAGGCTGCCCAGTCGCGGCGCCACCAGCGCACTTGATGGCCTTTTTCAAACAGGTCGGCCGCCGCCGCGTAGCAGCCGTGGCCGCCGCCTATGACGCTGATTCTCATGCTCAAGCTCCGTCTGATGGAGCCTTGATCCTAGCGGCGGCGCGTGGCCGGGGCTGCGCCGAACGCGCAAGCGGCGTTCCGATCCGGCAAGCGAATCGCGGCGCCGCCGGTCGCGCCTAATGCCTGTTCTGGCGCAGGGTGTCCGAGGGCAGGCAGCCGTAGCGCTTGCGGTAGTGCGTGGCGAAATGCCCGAAGCTGGCGATGCCGTGCCGCAGCAGGATGTCGGTGACGCTGTCGCCTTCGTGGGCTTGTTCCAGGGCCGCGTGCACCAGCGCCAGCCGCTGGTTGCGCACGTAGTCGCTGGGGCTTTGCTTCAAGAATTGCGCGAAGCCGTTTTGCAGCGTGCGCACGGACACGCCGCAGTGCGCCGCCAGGTCCGTCAGCGAGAGCGGTTCGTCCAGATGGCTTTCTATGTAGTCGCGCGCCCGGCGCACGTGCAGCGGCAGCGGCTGGCGGCGGTCGGCCTGCAAGGCCTCGGAATAGTTGTGCGGCAGCTGGGTCAGCAGCAGCGTCAGCAGATAATCCGAGAAGCCGGCGGCCAGGGTCTGCGTGACGCCTTCGATGGCGGGGTGGCGGTACAGCCGGCACAGGTAGTCCAGCGTTTCGCGCACTGCGACAGGGCCGGGCGCGCCGGCGTCCATTTGCAGGTCGAACACCAGCGCCTGCTTGATGGGGCGTTCGAGCAGCCGTTGCAGCTGGCGTTCCAGGGCCTCGCGCTCGATGCGCAGGATCAGGTTGCGGCAGTCGCGGCCGATGCGGATCACGCTGCGTTCGGACGGCGACGAGATGGTCAGGCTGCCCGCGTTCATCGCGGCGCTGCGCTTGCCCAGCGTGATCAGGCCGGACCCTTGCAGCGTGATGCGTATGAGGTAGTAGCTGGCGATGTCGCCGGCGTCGATCTCGACTTCGGCGCCGTAGTGCAGGTCGAACAGCGCGGCGTTGCCGAAGAACACGCCATACAGGCGCGATTGCAGGGGTTTACCCGGAGGGACGCACATGCGGTGCGACCACAGGTGCTGGCTGACCTGGTCCTTGATCTCGGCGATGTTGCCCGAGTCCAGCAAGCAATGGCGGTCCAGCGGATTGGTGTCGTTGAACATGCTTTCCTGCGCGGCGGGAACAGTCATTGCGTCAGTCGTATAGAGGCCGCTGGCGCAAAGACCTACAAAAGACGGGACTACAAGCAAGTGAGGCGCAACCCGGGCCGTTGGGCGATGGGGCGGATCTCACGACCATACAAGGGAAAAACCATGACTGAGGACAGCCCGAGGCACGCATCGAAACCCAGCTACGCCTATGAGTGGTACGTCGTGGTGATATGCATGCTAGCGTACATATTTTCCTTCGTCGACAGGCAGATCCTGGCGCTGATGATCGAACCGATCAAGCACGATCTGCAACTGTCGGACACGCAATTCAGCTTGCTGCACGGGCTGGCGTTCTCCTTGTTCTACGCCTTCATGGGCATTCCCATTGCGCTGCTGGCGGACCGCTATTCGCGGCCCAGGATCATTGCGATCGGCGTGGCGTTCTGGAGCCTGGCCACCGCGGCCTGTGGCCTGTCGCGCAACTTCGCGCAGATGTTTCTGGCGCGCATAGGCGTGGGCGTGGGGGAGGCGGCCTTGTCGCCCGCCACGTACTCCATGCTCAGCGACATGTTTCCGCGTGAAAAACTGGGGCGGGCCGTCGGGATCTATTCGATCGGCTCGTTCATCGGCGGCGGCATGGCCTTCCTGATCGGCGGCTACGTCATCAATCTGCTCAAGAGCGTGGACATGGTCAGCCTGCCCTGGGTGGGGGCGATGCGGCCATGGCAGGTGACCTTCTTCATCGTCGGCCTGCCCGGCCTGCTGATCGCGCTGCTGATCCTGCTGACGGTGCGCGATCCACAGCGGCTGGGCCTGCAACGCAACGCGTCGGGCCAGGTCCGCAAGCCCGCCATGAAGGACACCTTCCGCTTCGTGGGCCGGCACCGTGGCACCTTCTTCTGCCACTACCTGGGCTTCTCCTTCTACGCCATGGTGCTGTTCGCGCTGCTGGGCTGGACGCCGGCCTTCTACATGCGCAAGTTCGGCATGTCGCCGGTGGAGGCGGGCTACATGCTGGGCGTCGTGGTGCTGGTCGCCAATACCGCGGGGGTATTCTGCGGCGGCTGGCTGATGGACGCGCTGGCCAAGCGCGGCTACAGCGACGCGCCGCTGCGCGCGGGCGTGATCGGCGCGGCGGGCATGGCCTTGCCTGCCGTGATCTTCACCCAGGTGGACTCGCTGTGGCTGTCGGTGGGGCTGCTGCTGCCCGCCATGTTCTTCGCCTCGTTTCCCATGCCGACCTCGACGGCCGCCATGCAGATACTGCCGCCCAACCAGCTGCGCGCCCAGGTGTCGGCCCTGTTCCTGCTGATCTCGAACCTGATCGGGCTGGGCCTGGGCACCACCGCTGTCGCCATGCTCACCGATCGCTGGTTCCGCAACCCGGCCGCGGTCGGCCAATCCATGTCCGTCCTGGTCGGCGTGGCCACGGTGCTGTGCATCCTGCTGTTGGCGGCCGGCTGCAGGCATTACCGGCGCAGCCTGAACCTGGAAGCGCAGGAGACCCGGCCGCTGGAGGCCGCGCGCGCATCGTCCTGAAACCGGGGGCAGGGGGCCACGATGCGGCCCTTTTTAATCCTGTTACCTCTGCGTTGAACTACACATTCCTCGTAAAGGAAATGGTGCCGGGGATGCGCTATAACAAATAGTTTACGCATCACCGTTCCGGCGTGCCGCGCCGGACTCCAATTCATGCCTTGTGTCATACGCCATTCTTCCCTGGCCCTGTTCCTTGCCCTGACGGGCGTTCTGGCGGGATGCTCATCCCCCAAGCCAGAGTTCGAGAAAGAAGATTTCACCCAGAACGACACCTACTCGCGCACCATCCAGGCGAGTAGCGCCGCCGCCTGCGACGCCGGCCGCCGCGCCTTGCTGAGCCAGGGCTACAACATCGACAAGTTCGAGGGCTCGCGCGTCACGGGGCACAAGAACTTCCAGGATGAAAGCGGGCAGCACACGCAGATCGCCTTCAACATCGAGTGCGCCTCCGACGGCGGCTCGAACGAGCGCGCCACGGTGTTTGCCAACGCCGTGCAGGACCGCTATTCGATCAAACGCACGGCCAGTTCGGCCAGCGTGGGCGTGAGCGTGCTGGGTCAGGTGTCCATGCCTTTCGGCTCCAGCGACGATTCGCTGGTGAAGACGGGCAGCCAGACCGTGGCGCGGCCCAAGTTCTACGAAGGCTTCTTCCAGCTGCTGCAGCGTTTCCTGCCGGACGCGCAGGCCGCCGCCGCGCCGCACGCGCCGGCCGGCAGCCGCGCCAAGCCGCAGCCCAAGGCCGCGGCGGCCGAACCGGCCGAGACCCCGGACAAGCCGGCCGACACCTTGAATCCCGCCACGGCCACGGGCGCCGCCGGAGAGTCCGCGAAGACGCCGGCCGCGACCAGCGCCAGCCCTGCGGCGGCGCAGCCCGCATCCGCGGGAGCCGCCGCGCCGACGGCGCCTGCGTCCAGCGCGCCTGCATCGACCTCGCCGGCATCGGCATCACCCACGTCGACTTCACCCGCTTCGACTTCAGCAACGCCAGCTTCATCCGCGCCGTCCACTGCTGCACCCACAGCGCCCGCGCAGTCCCCCGCAGCCGGCACACCGGCGTCCACTGCGCCGGCGCAAGCCACGCCCGCCGCCGCGGCCAGCCCCGAGGCCGCCAAGTAAATCGGTCTCACAGCGCCCCGGTTTGCCGTGGCGCAAACCGGCGCGTCGCGGCGATTCGCGGCGCGGCGCTCATCCGGCGATAATCGCGGGCATCATGACCTATCAACTCCTGAAAATGCTCCATGTGGCGGCAGTGGTCGCCTGGCTGGGCGGATCGCTGTTCGTGTCGCTGTTCCTGCTGTCCTCGCAGCCGCAGGAGGGCGACGAGGCCCCGAAAGAACGCAAGATGCTGGGCGCGCTGCGCCGCTGGACGCTGTATGTCACCACGCCGGCCATGGTGCTGGCCTGGCTGGTCGGCCTGCACCTGGCCATGACCTTCGGCTGGTTCGCCATGAACTGGATCTGGGTCAAGATCGCTTGCGCGCTGGCCCTGTCGGCGCTGCTGGGCATCCAGAGCGCCGCCCTGCGCCGCATGGCCAACGGCAGCGAGCGGCGCCCGCCGCTGGTCGATCTCTATGCGCCCTTCACCGTCGTCGCTTCCGCCGTCATCGTGACGCTGGTGGTCGTCAAACCCTTCTGATGCGCGCAGTGGGGCATGCGCCACAGGCATATGCCCCGCCGCCATATCCAAACACCCACGTAATAAGGACTCAACGAACTATTCGTTCGCGCGGTCCGTCCCCCTCCCTAGAATCGTTTCTCTCATAACCGCATAGCCTGAGAGGCGATTCCATCATGACTTCCCGTTTTTTCAAGCGCCTCCTGGGCGCGGTGCTGGCTTCGGCGGCAATGTTCCATGGCCCGGCGTTTTCGGCCGATCCCAAGCCCTTGAAGGTGGGCGTGCGCGGCGGCGTGGACGAGCAGATCTGGGAAGTGGTGGCCCAGGTGGCGAAGAAGAACGGCCTGGCCGTGGAACCCGTGGTGATCACCGGCACCGCCAGTCCCAACGAGGCGCTCAACAACGGCGACCTGAACGCCAACGCCTTCCAGCACATTCCTTTCCTGAACGACCAGATCAAGCAGCGCGGCTACAAGCTGGTGTCGGTGGCCAACACGCTGATCTCGCCCATCGCCTTCTATTCCAAGAAGTACAAGTCGCTGCAGGAGCTGCCCGAGGGCGCCCGAGTCGGCATTCCCAACGATCCCAGCAACCAGACGCGCGCATTGGTCATCCTGCGCGACCAGGGCCTGATCACGTTGAAGGATGGATTCGATCCGGCCACCGGCACGGCGACGCTTGCCGACGTGACTTCCAATCCGAAGAAGCTGAACTTCGTGGAGAGCGCGTCCGTGGTGCTGGCGCGTTCCCTGCCGGACGTGGACACCGCCGCCATCGTCAACAGCTTCGCCTATCAGGCCGGCCTGATCGCCACCCGCGACGGCATCGCGGTGGAGAAGAAGGAAAACAATCCCTACGTCAACATCATCGCGGTGCGCGAGCAGGACAGGAATGCGCCCTGGGTGCCCGAGCTGGTCAAGGCCTATCACTCGGAAGAGGTGCGCCAGTTCATCCTGAGCAAGTACGAAGGCTCGGTGATTCCGGTTTTCTGAGCCTGGGACCCGGCAATGATGCAACACGAATTCTCCCCGGCGGAGCTGGCCGTCTTCGCGCCTCAGGGCCGAGCCGGCGATGCCCACATCGTCTTCGAGGGCCTGCAGAAGCGCTACGAAGGCGCGCAGGGACCGGTGGCCGCGCTGTCCGACGTGTCGTTCTCCATCGCCCGCGGCGAAGTGTTCGGCATCATCGGGCGCAGCGGCGCGGGCAAGTCCACGCTGCTGCGTTCCATCAACATGCTGGAACGTCCCAGCGCCGGCCGGGTGCTGGTGGACGGCGTGGATGTGGGCGGCCTGGACGAGAACGCCCTGGTGGGGCTGCGCCGCCGCATCGGCATGATCTTCCAGCACTTCAACCTGCTGTCGGCCAAGACGGTGGCCGAGAACGTGGCCTTGCCCTTGCGAGTGGCCGGCGTGAAGCCCGCCGCCGCGCGCGCCCGGGTGGAGGAACTGCTGGAATTGGTGGGCCTGCGCGACAAGGCCGATACCTATCCCGCCAAGCTGTCCGGCGGCCAGAAGCAGCGCGTCGGCATTGCGCGGGCGCTGGTGCATGAGCCGGAGATCCTGCTGTGCGACGAGGCGACCTCGGCGCTGGACCCCGAGACCACGCAGTCGATCCTGGCCTTGCTGCTGGACATCAACCGCAAGCTGGGCCTGACGGTGGTGCTGATCACGCACGACATGGCGGTGATCCGCGAGGTCTGCCACAAGGTGCTGGTGCTGGACGGCGGCCGCAAGGTCGAGGACGGCGAGGTCTGGCGCGTGTTCGGCAACCCCCAGGCCGACGCCACGCGCGCCTTGCTGCGGCCCCTGCAGCACGATCTGCCGGCCGATCTGGCGGCGAGGCTCGTGCCCGACCTGCAGGGACGCGAGGGCGTGGCCGTGCTGCGCCTGCGCTTCACGGGGCAGGGGCGGCCGGGCGGCGTGTCCTTGCAGGCGCTGGCGGCCTTGGGTCCTGGCGCGACGCTGCTGCATGGCGGCCTGGACCGCTTGCGCGGCCATGCGCAAGGCAGCCTGCTGGTATCGGTGCCCGCGGGCGCATTACAGGAAGAGGCCACGCGCGCCGCGCTGGTGGCCGATCAGATCAAGGTGCTGGGATATGTCGCTGCCGATGCTTGATAAATACCTGCAGGCCTTCCTGCAAACCCTGGCCATGGTGAGCGTGTCCGCCGTCATCGCCATCGTGCTCGGCCTCACGCTGGCCGTGGTGCTGACCGTCACCGCGCCCGGCAACCTGTACCCCAGGCCGCGCTTCAACAAGGCGCTGTCGGTCACGGTGAACACCTTCCGCGCCATCCCCTTCATCATTCTGCTGGTGGCGATGCTGCCGTTCACGCGCTTCCTGGTGGGCACCACGCTGGGCACCTGGGCCGCCATCGTGCCACTGTCGGCCAACCTGGTGCCGTTCTTCGCGCGCATCGCCCAGGTCAGCCTGAACGACGTCGATCATGGTCTGGTGGAAGCCGCCCGCGCCATGGGCTGCCGCCGCTGGCACATCGTGCGCCACGTGCTCTTGCCCGAGGCCCTGCCGGGCATCATCGGCGGCATGACGGTCAGCGTGATCGCCATGATCAACGCCTCGGCGATGGCGGGCGCCGTCGGCGCCGGCGGCCTGGGCGACCTGGCGATCCGCTACGGCTACGAACGCTACGAAACCCGCGTGATGTTCGAGGTCATCGTGATCCTGATCGCCCTGGTGTCGATCGTGCAGTTCACCGGCGAATGGCTGTCGCGCCGCGCCGACCACAAACGCTGAATCCGCGCCGGGGCGGCGTGCCCCGGCCTTATCCGAAAACAGGAACGCTGAAATGTCCGATACCTCGCAACACGGCTTCGCCACGCGCGCCATCCACCTGGGCTACGACCCGCTGGACGAACAAGGCGCGCTCGCGCCGCCGCTCTACCTGACCTCCACCTATACCCAGGACAGCATCGAAGCCTTCGACCAGATCCGCCTGGGAGAGAAGCAGGGCTATGTCTACGGGCGTACGCGCAATCCGACGCAGGCCCTGCTGGAAGAGCGGCTGGCTTCGCTGGAAGGCGCCGAGGCCGGCGTGGTGACGGCCTCGGGCATGGCGGCGATTTCCGCCACCTTGTTCTCGCTGCTGCAAAGCGGCGATGAAATCGTGGTGGACCAGATCGTGTACGGCACCGCCTTCACCTTGTTTACGCAAGGCTTGTCGCGCTTTGGCGTGCGCGCGGTGTTCGCCGACTTCACGCGCCCCGAGACCGTGGCCGCGGCCATCGGCCCCAGGACGCGCGCGGTCTATTTCGAGACGCCCGCCAATCCGAACCTGCGCCTGGTGGATATCGCCGCGGTGTCGGCCATCGCCCGTGGCAAGGGCTTGCTGACCATCGTCGACAACACCTTTGCCACGCCGGTGCTGCAGCGTCCGCTGGAGCACGGCGCCGACATCGTGCTGCATTCGGCCACCAAGTACCTGGGCGGCCATGGCGACCTGCTGGCCGGCGCGGTGCTGGGGCGCAAGGAACACATAGACGCCATCCGGCTGCAAGGCCTGCGCTACTTCACGGGAGCGACCTTGTCGCCTTTCACGGCCTTCCTGGTGCTGCGCGGCATCAAGACGCTGGAGCTGCGCGTCCAACGCCACAGCGAATCGGCCCTGCAAGTGGCGCGCCTGCTGCGCGAACACGCCGCGGTGGCCGAGGTGTTCTACCCGGGGCTGGCGGATACCGCGGGCGCCGAGATCGCGCGCCGCCAGCAAGCGGCGGGCGGCGGCCTGGTCGCATTCGAACTGAAGGGTGGGCTGGCCGCCGGCCGCCGCCTGCTCAACAGCCTGAAGCTGGCGCGCATCGCCGTCAGCCTGGGCGATCCCGAAACCCTGATCCAGCATCCGGCGTCCATGACGCATGCCAGCTACACGGCCGAGGACCGCGAACGCTACGGCTTGTCGGAGGGCTTGCTGCGTCTGTCGGTCGGCCTGGAAACGCCCGCGGACATCCTGGCCGATCTCAAGCAGGGCCTGGACCGGGCGTAGCGGCCGCGCGCCGCCAGGCCACCCATTCTCCCGCGCTCTCGAAATTGCGCGGTCCGTCCGCGGCGACGGCCAGCCCGGCGCGCAGCGGGCCCAGGTCGAGTCCGGGCAGGTTGCGCAACAGGGCGGGGGGCAGGCGGTCGATGTCGAGGACCCCGGCGTCGAAGTCCAGCGCCATCAGCCCGCCGCCATCGCTGGGCACGCGCAGGAACCACAGGCCTTCCATGTAGTCGCCGAACCAGGGATCGGGAAAGACGGCTTGCGTGTAGCGGAAGCCGAATTCGTGGATGTCGCGCCAGGGCCAGAACTCCTGCTGGCCCAGGGCGCGCGCCAGTTCGCTGCTGCGCGTGAAGCCCGCGTCGTCGAAACTCAGGGTCTCGCGCAGCGGATCCTCGGGAGGCGTCGAGCCGGCAAGCAGCCGTTTGATGAATGACCACATGGCGCACAGGCGGATGAAGGGAGGCCAGTGTAGCGGCCCGCGCCGCTGCAAAAATGTTACAACCCTTGATCCAGGTCAAATCCGCGCTGGCGGCCCCGGAGTAGCGTTTGCGCTTTTCCCTGAGCGGCCCGCAGGCGATACGCCAGGCCGGCGCGGGACCGACGACCAGCAGCGAGGACAGGATCGATGACAGACAAGAATACGCAAGCCACCGAACAAGACGTCGCCGAGGCGCCCCGCAAGCGCGCCGCCAAGCGCACCGCCAATGCGCCGGCCAAGCCTGTCGTCAAGACGGTGGTCACGGCGGTGACCACCAGCCGCAAGCCGCGCGTTGTCGCCGCGAAGCGGCCGGCGACGGCGGCCGTCGCCGCCGATGCCGTGAGCGCCGCGGCGGCGGCCGAGCCGGCCCAGGAGGTCCGCAAGCGCGTCGCCGCCCGGCAGGATGCCGCGCGCCAGGAAACCGTGGCGGTGCTGGCCGACATTGCGCGCCGTTACAACGTCAGCGCGCCGGCGCAGGCGCGCGAGGCCCTGCGCTCGGTGATCGAGGAGCTGTCGCCGGATGATGCGCAGGCCGTGCACCGCGCCTTGCTGGAAGCCAACTCGATGACGCCGCGCGCGCGCCGCAATCCCGACGACGAGCTGGCGGCGGATTGGCGCGAAGGCATCTATCCCTATCGCCACCGCATGCTGCGGCGTAATTACGAAAAGCAGAAGTACAACCTGCAGGTCGAACTGCTGAAGCTGCAGGCCTGGGTCAAGGCCACCGGCCAGCGCGTCGTGATCCTGTTCGAAGGCCGCGATGCCGCGGGCAAGGGCGGCACCATCAAGCGCATGATGGAACACCTGAACCCGCGCGGCGCGCGCGTGGTCGCCCTGGAAAAGCCATCGGATACCGAAAAGGGCCAGTGGTACTTCCAGCGCTACGTGCAGCATCTGCCGACCGCGGGCGAGATCGTCATGTTCGACCGTTCCTGGTACAACCGCGCCGGCGTCGAGCGCGTGATGGGCTTTTGCTCCGAGAACGAGTACCTGGACTTCCTGAGCCAGGTGCCGGACTTCGAGCGCCATCTGGTCAGCAGCGGCATACACCTGATCAAGTTCTGGTTCTCGGTCAGCCAGGAAGAGCAGCGCCGCCGCTTCCTGCAACGCAAGGTGCATCCGCTCAAGCAGTGGAAGCTCAGCCCCGTGGACCTGGCCTCGCTGGACAAGTGGGACGACTACACCCGCGCCAAGGAAGCGATGTTCGCGCACACCGACACCGCCGACGCGCCCTGGGTGGTGGTCAAGTCCGACTGCAAGAAGCGCGCGCGGATCAACGCGATGCGCTACGTGCTGAGCCGCTTGCCGTACGAAGGCAAGAGCGGCGATCCCATGATGGCCCTGGATCCGCTGATCGTGGGCCGCGCGCTGTAGCCCTCAGGCGCCCAGCGCGGCCAGGTTCAGCGTGTGGCTGCGGCCGATCCAGACCGCGCAATCGCGGTGGTCGCGCAGGGAGTCGCCGGTGTTGGGATGCATGAAGACGTCCAGCGCGCCGTGGTTCAGGCTCAGCCAGGTGGTGATCTCCGCGAAGTGTTGCGGGGCGAACGCGATCTGGTAGCTCCACTGGGGATGCGGGCCGACGGGGCGCTCATGGAAGCGCCCCAATTCCATCTGGCCGTCGAAGCGTTCGGCGATGCGCACGCGCAGGGCCTGCGCCGCGTCGCGGCTGGCGGCGTCGAAATAGATATGGGCGTGCCAGCTGGCGACAGCGGTGGTTTGCAGGTCGGTCATTGCTTGTACTCCGTTCATCTCAGCCGCCCGCGCGCTTGGCGCGGTATCCCTGCTTTTGCAGGACCTCCAGGACGCGGTCGCAGTGCTCGCCCTGGATCTCGATCACGCCGTCCTTGACCGTGCCGCCCGAGCCGCAGGCGGTGCGCAACTGCTTGCCCAGCGCATTCAGCGCGGCGCCGTCCAGGGCCAGGCCCTTGACCACGGTGACGCTCTTGCCGCCGCGCCCCTTCGTTTCGCGCGACACGCGGGCGATGCCGTCGCCGGCGGGGGGCGCCTTGGCCGCCTGCTTGCACAGGCACTGCGTGAGCGGCTTGCGGCATTCCGGGCACATCCGGCCGCCATCGGTGGAATAGACCAGGCCGCCTGTCGAACTGCTTTTCATGGTTGGGATTGCGGAAAAAGTCCTATGTTAATCGGCCGGGCGGGCCGCGTGGCGCGCATCAGCGCTGACGCAGCTTCTTCCACAAGGTGGTGCGCGAAATGCCCAGCCGCTTGGCGGCCAGCCCCAACTGGCCGCCGGAGACTGCAATGGCCTGCTGGATGGAACGCAACTCCGCATCGGCGCGCGCGGCATTCAGGTCTGGAATGACGACAGGCTCGCCCAAGCTGCCTTCGGGAAACAGATCGCTTTCTTCAAGCGCGGGGCCGTCGGCGATCACCGCCGCGCGTTGCACGCGGTTCTTCAGTTCGCGGATATTGCCAGGCCAGGCGTGCCTGAGCAGGGCATCCCGCGCGCCGCCCGAGAACGTCGCAGCCGGACGCGCCGTGGCGGACCAGTCGCGCAGGAAGCGCTCGGCCAGCGGCAGTATGTCCTGCGGACGTTCGCGCAATGGCGGCAGGTTCAGATGGCCCACCGCCAGCCGGTAGTACAGGTCGGCGCGGAAGGCCTGCCGCCTCACCGCTTCCGCCAGATCGATGTTGGTGCTGGCCACGAAGCGGCAATCAGCCTTGAGCGGCGTGCTGTCGCCCAGCGGCAGGAAGCGCTTGTCTTCCAGCACGCGCAGCAGCGCTGCCTGCGCGCGGGGCGACAGTTCGCCGACCTCGTCCAGGAACAGCGTGCCGCCGCCGGCATGCTCGATCAGGCCGCGATGCGCTTCCCTGGCGCCGCTGAACGCGCCGCGGCGGTGTCCGAACAACTGGCTCTCGACCAGCTCGTCCGCCAGGCTGGCGCAGTTGACCGGCACGAAGGGGCCGCTGGAGCAAGACGAGTTTGCATGCATGAACCGGGCTGTCAGCTCCTTGCCGACACCGGTTTCGCCCTGCAGCAGCACGGTCAGATCCAGCGGCGCCAGCTTCTGGATGGCGGCGGCGACAGCCTCTGTCGCGGGGCTGCCGAGGAAGGGGTTCTCCGGCAGGGCTGGACTCGCATCCTCGTCGTCGAACGCCTCGACGGCGGCGTGGATGCGGGGGATCAGCGCGTCGACGTCGTAAGGCTTGGTGAGGTAATCGGTGGCGCCTGCGGCGACCAGGCGTACCGCCTGGGCCAGTTCGCCGTAAGCCGTCGCGAAAACGATGG
Source organism: Achromobacter anxifer (assembly GCF_903652925.1). Lineage (GTDB taxonomy): Bacteria > Pseudomonadota > Gammaproteobacteria > Burkholderiales > Burkholderiaceae_B > Achromobacter > Achromobacter anxifer. Next base: position 245,314 of record NZ_CAHLAR010000002.1, read on the forward strand.
TCGAGCGCGCCACGTAAGGAATGATGCGCCGGTACAGGTCTTCGCCCGAGCCGTCCGGCAGGCGGATGTCGGCCAGTATGAAGGCCGGGCGCAGCCGCTGGCGGCGAAATGCCTCCACGGCCTGGGAGCAGTTTTCCACCCAGACGGCCGACAAGCCTTCCAGCCGCAGACGCTGGCGCAGCGCGCCGCCCAGCACGCGGTCGTCTTCGATCAGCAAGACGTCGATATAGCTCACTTTCCATCCTCCTGCGGCGCGTAGGGCAACAACACGGTGACCACGGCGCCGGGGCCGGCGCCATCCAGCCCGGCGCCGTTTCGTTCTGGGTTGTCGCGCCAAGCGCCTATGGCAACGTCGATCTCGCCCTCCATGCCCGCCACCAGCTCCCGCACGATGCCCAGCCCCATGCCTTCGGCCTGCTCGTCGCCAGGCCGCGTCAGCGCGGCGCGCGCGTGTTCGGGAAAGCCCGGCCCCTGGTCCGCCACGCGCAGCAGCAGGCGGGACTCGCCGCATTCGCTGTCCACCGTGATTTCCGCGCCGGGAGGCGAGGCGGCGACCGCGTTGAGCAGCAGGTTGAGCAGGATCTGGCGCAGCGGCGCGGCGGGCAGGGGCAGCTCCTGCACGGGCCATTCGTTGCGGAAGGTCAGCCGTATCCGCTTGCGCCTGGCTTCGGAACGGATCAGCAGTTGCACGTCCTGGATATCCGCCAATGTCGCGCGTGGGGCGCGTTCGTCGGGCCTGAAGGTCTGCAGGCTGGCGTCGACCACGGCGCGCAAGGTCTGCACGCCGCGGTCGACGAAATCGATGGCGTCGCGGCGCGCTTCTTCCTGATGTCCGAAGCGCCGTAGCGTCTGCAGGGCGGTCTGCATGCCCGCCAGCGGATTGCGCACTTCGTGGGCCAACGCGGCGGACATGCGGCCGAGCAGCGCGGCGCGTTCGATGCGGGCGTGCCGGCGGGCCAGGGTCTCGCGTTCCTGCACGCTGCGCACCATCCAGTTATAGGCTTCCGTCAGTTCTTTCAGTTCGCCGTCCGGGCCGGCTGCCGCCGGGTCCAGCAGTTCGGGTTCATGGCGGCGCGCGGCGCGCAGCTGCTGGGTCAGGCGCATGATGGGCCGCTGCAGGCGGCGTGCAAGCAGGAAGCCCAGGCCGGCCCCGGCCAGGCTCACGCCCAGGCCGGCCAGCGCCAATTCGATCGCCAGCGAGCGGCGCTGCGCGATGAAGTCGCCGGCGTCCAGGTTGGCCGCGACCGTACCCAGCGCGGGCTGGTTCTCGTCCAACAGCCGCCAGGTCCACACGCCGTTGGACACCGTGCTCAGATAAGTGCCGCTGGCCGAGCGCGCGAGCCGCGCCTTCAGCGGTATGGCTTCGACCTCGTCGTAGCGCGCCACGTGGGCGACGAGCCGTCCCTGCGCATCGATGATGGCGAGCGTACGGTCGATGATGCCCACCTGCGTGTCCAGCGCGCGGTTCAGCACTTCCAGCATCTGCGTCTGGTCGCCGGCGCGCACGGCGGGCAGCACGGCGGCGGACAGCCCGTCCAGGTAGACCTGGCCCAGGTCCGAGATCTGGCGTTCGAACTGGCGCGACAGGCCGTGCAGCGACAACGATATCAGCGCGGTGGAAACGAGCAGGGAAAGAACGGCCACGCCTAGCGGAATCCTGACGGTCAGCGGCAAGCGGCCCATGCGGCGGAACATGGCGAGAGTAGCGGGACAAAGAGGAGGATTATGCCTGCCGCTGCCGGCAGTTTGCAGCCCGGAAAAAATGCAACCTTTGGAAAACAGGGGTTGCTCAGGCAAGTCCCGTGCCATTACGTCGAACTTCTCCCTTGCGCCAGATCCTGTCGCAGCGCGAATGTTCACTTTTTTGAACATTCGCGGCGGCGGGTGTTCATTGCCTTGAACATGCGCGCGGCGGCCGGCGCTGATGCTGCGCTGCGCATGGCGCGCGCGCTGCAATGGTGAAAGCAGAATGGAAGGGGCCGTCTCTACAGTCCCGTCTCTCTTGATCCCGCGGCGGTTGGCTCGCCGCGAAAACAACATTGACTCCGAAAGGGGGGGGACCATGCGCAGCAAGATACTGGCAATAAAACGCGACTTATGGGGAGGGGCGCTGATCGCGCTCTGCGGGGCCTTGACGATACTCGAGGCCAACAACTACGCGGTCGGCGAACTGGCGCGTATGGGGCCGGGCTACTTCCCCATGCTGGTGGGCTGCTTCCTGATCGCTCTGGGCATCCTGATCCCGCTCAGTCCCGATCCCGACGACCTGGCCGAGCAGGAAGGCAAGATCGACGACGGCATGCCGCAACCCACCAGAGCGGAGCGGCTGCGCGGCATGGCCTGCATTGCGGCCGGCATCGGCGCCTTCATCGTGCTCGGTCATTTCGTCGGCTTCCTGCCGGCGACCTTCGCGCTGGTCTTCATCTCCGCGATGGGCGACACGTCCAATACCTGGCGCTCGGCCGCGATCCTGGCCACGGCCATGACGGTGTTCGGCTGGCTGGTCTTCTCCTGGGGTCTGCAGCTCCAGTTTCCGATGTTCCGCTGGGGGTAAGCCATGGAACTGCTATCGAACGTAATGCATGGCTTTTCCATTGCCTTCCAATGGGAAAACCTGGGCTGGTCGCTGTTTGGCGTCTTCATGGGCAACCTGATCGGCGTGCTGCCCGGCATGGGCGTGCTGGCCGCGATCTCCATCCTGCTGCCGCTGACCTATGCCATGACGCCCACCGCGGCGCTCATGATGCTGGCGGGCATCTACTACGGCGCGCAGTATGGCGGCGGCATCACCTGCATCCTGCTGAACCTGCCGGGCACGCCTTCGCACGCGGTGACCTGCCTGGACGGCAATCCCCTGGCCAAACAGGGCAAGTCAGGCTCAGCGCTGTTCATGCTGGTGATGTCGTCGTTCGTCGGCGCCTGCGTCGGCATCATCATCATGATCCTGTTCTCGCCCATTCTGGTCGAGGTGGCGTTCAAGTTCGGGCCTGCCGAGTACTTCTCCATGATGATGCTCGGACTGTTCGCGGGCGCGACGCTGGCCAAGGGTTCGGCGGTCAAGGGCGTGGCGATGGTGTTCCTGGGCCTGTTGCTGGGCGTGGTCGGCACCGACGTCAACACCGGCACCATCCGCTATGCCTTCGGCGTGATCGAACTCAGCGACGGCGTGCAGCTGGTGGCGCTGGCGATGGGCCTGTTCGGCCTGGCGGATTTCTTCGCCAACGTGAACCGCATCGGCAAGGCCACCGTGGTGGACAGCGGCAACAAGCGCATGTCGGTGCGCCCGGAGCCCGGTGACATCAAGAAGTCCGTCGCGCCCATCGTGCGCGGCAGCGCAATCGGTTCGATCCTGGGCATCCTGCCCGGCACCGGCGCCACCATTGCGTCCTTCATGTCCTATGCGGTCGAGAAGCGCGTCTCCAAGACGCCGAACCGCTTCGGCAACGGCGCCATCGAGGGTGTGGCCGGTCCTGAATCCGCCAACAACTCCGCGGCCCAGACCAGCTTCATTCCCACCATGAGCCTGGGCATTCCGGGCGACTCGGTCATGGCGCTGATGCTGGGCGCGCTCATCATCCACGGCATCCAGCCCGGTCCGCAGATGGTGACCGAGCACGCGGATATCTTCTGGGGGTTGATCGCCAGCTTCTGGATCGGCAACGCGCTGCTGGTGGTGATGAACCTGCCGCTCATCGGCATGTGGGCCAAGCTGCTACGCGTGCCCTACAAGTACCTGTTCCCGTCGGCCCTGTTCTTTGTCTGCGTGGGCGTGTACAGCACCAACAACAGCCTGTTCGACGTGGTCGTCGTGCTGATACTGGGCATCGTGGGCTATTTGTTCCTGAAGCTGCGGTTCTCGCCGGCGCCCCTGCTGCTGGGCTTCGTGCTGGGTCCCATGGTCGAGGAGAACTTCCGGCGCGCGCTGCTGCTGTCGCGCGGCGACATGGCCATCTTCGTCGACCGGCCCATCAGCGCGGCGTTCATCTATGCCATCGCCGCACTGGCCGTCTGGCTGGTCTATTCGACCATGAAGGCCCGCCGCAAGATGCGCGCGGCCCTGGTGGAGCAGGCTCAGTAATCGTTCGGGAATGGCCGCCGCGGCGGCCATTGCGCCATCCTGAAAAGGGAGGTTTCCATGCACGGGCATCCCGGTAGCGGGACCATAGCCTGGTCCGATCACTCCGCAAGCATCGATCTGATGCGCAAGCTGGCCTTCGTCGAACTGATGGAGCTGCTGGAATTCAGCGTGCTGCGCCTGGACCGCCCGCAAGCGGGCCGGCCCGGGCCGGCGCCGGAAGGGCTCATAGGCACGCAGGACTGGTGGTTTGCACCGGCGTCCTCGGCCTGCGCGCCGGCCCATGCGGCCGACGCCGAGGGGTCGGACACCGACACGCCGGACGCGGCGGCGCCGGACGTCGCGGTGTACGTTTGTTCGAGCCAGGCCGCATTGAGAGAGGCCGTGTTGCCCGATGGCGATACCCAACTGGATTTCGGCCGCCTGGCGGGCGAGGGCGGCGCAGCCCGCGCCGGGGACGCGGCGCGCGGGCTGCGGCTATATGCGACTGCCGATCCCGGGCGCTGTGGCGAGTTGCGGGCGCGGGCCATGGACAGGCTGGCGCTGCGCGTCGATCTGAAGGCCCTGCTCAGCCGGGTCGTGGTGCCCGCCCGCGTGCCGCAGCATATCTTCGAGCTGGTCGCCAGCGTGGTCCGCTCGCGCGTCTGGGTGGAGGTGGTGCGGCCGGAGGCCCTGGCGCTGTCGCCGCAGGGCTGACGGCGCCCGAGGCGCGGCGCCCTATTTGCCGCGCATCTGGTCGATCAGGCGCCGGTCGCGCTTGGTGGGGCGTCCGGCTTCTATGCCCAGCGCGGGCTCGGGCGCCAGGCGGCGCATTTCGGCTGCGCGTTCCCGCGTCGCCACGCTTTCCGGCGTTTCTTCGTAGAGCTGGCGCGCGACCGGCGCCGGGCCGCGCACGCCGCTGACGGCCACGACCCGGACATGCAAGGGCGGATCTTCCTTGCGCACGGTGATCAGGTCGCCCGCGGCGACCTCGCGCGCGGGCTTGGCGGGCTGGTCGTTCACCAATACCCGGCCCTTGCCGATTTCCTGCACGGCCAGGCTGCGCGTCTTGTAGAAGCGCGCCGCCCAAAGCCATTTGTCTAGCCGGATTTTTTCCATTCTGTACCTGCGGTATTGCTGCCCAGGCATCCATGATAGCCGCCGGTCCCGCCTGCGCAGGAAAGGGCGCGCTTTCAGCCGGCTTTCGCTTGCCCTGCCAGAACGCTTAAACCAGGCTTAAAACGGCTGTTCCGCCGGAACTCGGTCCACCCGCTCCGTCTAACCAGAGACGCGTATCGGAGGGCGACGGACTCATGGACCTGAACTGGCAACAGCAATTGACGGAAAGCGGACTCTGGCTGGCGCAGGCGTTCGGCATCTCGGCGGTCGCCCTGGCGCTGGCGGTCGCGGCGCTGGCGCGCGGCACGGAGTGGGGGCGCAAGTTCTGGCGCCTGGCGTGGCCGTATCTGAATCCAAAACGTAGCTGGCGGCCCCTGCTGACCCTGGGCCTGCTGCTGTTCCTGGCGATGTTCGCCGTGCGCATGACGGTGCTGTTTTCGTTCTGGTACAACGGCTTCTACAGCGCATTGCAGGCGCTGGACCAGAGCGCGTTCTGGCGCTTCCTGGGCATATTTTCGGTGCTGGCCTGTGTGCACGTGGTGCGCACCCTGGTGGATAGCTATGCCGGGCAGGCCTTCGACATCCACTGGCGCGTGTGGCTCAACGATCGCCTGACGCGCGACTGGCTGGGCGCCAGCGCCTACTACCGCGGCCATTTCGTCGACGCGCCGGTCGACAACCCCGACCAGCGCATCGAGCAGGACATCGCCATGTTCGTCACGGGCTCGCGCACCCTGGCCATCGGCGCCCTGAGCGCGGTGGTTTCGCTGGTGGCGTTCACCTCCATACTGTGGGGCCTGTCCGGCGCCCTGACCGTGGCCGGCGTGGAGATTCCGCGCGCCATGGTGTTCATGGTGTATCTGTACGTGATCGTGGCGACGTTGTTCGCGTTCAAGATCGGACGCCCGCTGATCAAGCTGAACTTCCTGTCCGAGCGGTTGACGGCAAACTTCCGCTACGCGCTGGTGCGGTTGCGCGAGAACGCCGAGAACGTGGCCTTCTACCAGGGCGAGGGCGTCGAGCGCGCCACCCTGTGGACGCGCTTCACGGCCTACATCGCCAACCTGTGGGCGCGCGTGTACCGGGGCCTGAAGTTCGACGGCTTCAATCTGTCGGTGAGCCAGGTGGCCGTGGTGTTCCCCTTCATCCTGCAGGCGCCGCGCTTTTTCAGCGGCGCGATCAAGCTGGGCGACGTGATCCAGACCTCGCAGGCCTTCGGGCAGGTGCAGGACTCGCTGTCGTTCTTCCGTACCTCCTACGACACCTTCGCGCAGTACCGCGCCACGCTGGATCGGCTTAACGGCTTCCTCGATGCCAACGAGGCCGCGCGCGCCTTGCCGTCGGTGCAGACCGAAGCCTTGCCGGATGGCCTGGACATCGAACAGGTGCAGGTGGCGCGGCCCGACGGCTCCATGCTGCTGCGGGATCTGGACCTGCGCCTGCGTCCGGGCCAGGCCTTGCTGATCAAGGGCCCTTCGGGCAGCGGCAAGACCACCTTGCTGCGGGCGCTGGCGGGCCTGTGGCCCTATGCCCAAGGCACGGTGCGGCGCCCGCAAGGCGCCTCGGCGCTGTTCCTGTCGCAACGGCCCTATCTGCCGCTGGGCGACCTGCGCGGCGCGGTGGCCTATCCAGGGCTGGCGCAGCCCGGGGACGATGCGCGGCTGGCCGAAGCGCTGCGGCAGGTCAATCTGGGGCATCTGGCCGGCAGGCTGGACGAGGTGGCGGACTGGTCGCGCATCCTGTCCATCGGCGAACAGCAGCGCGTGGCGTTCGCGCGCGTGCTCTACAACCGGCCCGCCATCGTCTTCCTGGACGAGGCCACGTCGGCCACCGACGAAGGCCTGGAGCATGCGCTGTACAGCCTGCTGGGCGGCGAGCTGCCCGCCTGCATGCTGGTCAGCGTGGGGCATCGCAGCACGCTGGACGCCTTCCATACGGACAGACTGGATCTGGACGGGGCCGGGAATTGGAAAGTGGGACCCATGGCCGCGGCGGGGCGCGGCGCCGCCGAGCGCTGCCCGGCGGAGGGCCAGCCCGCGGAATTGCGGCTGGCGGTGGCCTAGGACTTCTGCTGGCCTGCGCGGCTCAGGTGCCGACGCGCAGCGGACCGCTCAGCTTGCGCAGCGCGGCGACCACGCTTTGCGCCGTGATGCGGCCGGTCTTGGGATTGGCCGAGGGAATGTTCTGGATCTCCATCGAGAACGTGGCCGAGTCGGACACGACCTCGACGCGGTGGACATTGCGTTCCAGCGAGGGATCGGCCCAGATTTCCAGGGTGGTCTTGTCCGGACCGATGCCCGCTAGCGACACGCTGACCGCCACGTTCAGGTTGGCCGGAAAGCCCACCGCGGCTTCGCGCGGCGATCCGCGGAAGATCAGGCGCGGTTCGGTGATGTCCGCGATGTCGATGTTGTTCTCCGTCAGGTAGGGCGCGCCCAGCAGGCCGCGCACCGGCTTGCGGGTGATCATCGTGACGGAATGGATGACGCCCTCGGCCGCGGCAGTGATGGCATCCAGGCCCAGGATGGCGCCGGAGGGGACCAGGATCTGGCCATGGTGCTGGCGCGCCAGTTCGATCAGGTCGTCGTGGCGCAGCAGCGCGCCGGAACTGAGTACCACCATCTTCTTGCCGGCGCGCAGCACGGGCTCGGCGATGTCGCGGAACACGGCGGCGGGCGCGCATTCCACAACCACGTCGCAGTGCTCGTGCAGCGCGTCGATGGTGGTGAAGGCGGGCGCGCCCTTGGTCCAGGCGAAGGCGGGCGGGGCCTTGGGATCGCGCACCGCCACGGCGGCTAGCGTCAGGCCGGGCAGGCCTGCGTCCAGGGATTGCGCCACGGCCTGGCCGATGGCGCCGAAGCCGGCGATGCCGACGCGGTAGCTGTTCATAAGGATCCAGAGTAGGGCCGCGGCGCGCCGCGGGCGGTTCGGAAGGGGCTGGGCGCTCATGCGGTGGCGTGGCGCCGGGCCGTCGGCCACTGTAGCCACCGTGCCGGCAGGCGTCAATGCGGAATGGCGGCAGTGCCCGGCTACACTTTGCGCCTGAGCCGCAAGGAGCACAGGCATGCACATCCTTCCCGAAACCCCAGGCGACCGCGATGCGATCTTCGCGCTGACGCAAGCCGCCTTCAAAGACCATCCCCACAGCCAGCAGACCGAGGGCTACATCACCAACGCGCTGCGCGAGGCCGGCGCGCTGACCTTGTCGCTGGTGGCCTGGGAGGACGGACGCGCCGTGGGCCACGCCGCGTTTTCACCGGTATCCATCGGCGATGGCGCGGCGGACTGGTACGGACTGGGTCCGGTGGCGGTGTTACCCGAGCTGCAAGGCCGGGGCATAGGCGCGGCGCTGATCCGCGATGGCCTGGAACGCCTGAAGGCGCTGGGCGCGGCTGGGTGCGTGGTGTTGGGCGAGCCCGCCTACTACGCGCGCTTCGGTTTCGCGCAAATGCCGGCGCTGACGTATCCCGGCGTGCCGCCGGAATACTTCATGGCGCAGGTCTACACCCGTCCGGCGCAGGGTGAAGTCGCGTATCACAAGGCGTTCGAAGCGACGGCATGACCGTCGCGCGGCGCCGGCAGCGCGAACTCCGGCCCGGCATAGTCGGATGCAACGGCGATGTCTCCCGCCGCGAGCCGTCCGGCCCAATCGTCCAGCACGCGGCGTTCTTCGGCGCCGACCTTGGCGCCCAACACCAGGCGCAGCGATGCGGCTTCCTCCAGGCCGTAGCGGGTGACGCGGCCCACGGCCAATGCGCCCGCGGCATGGTCGGCGGCGGCGCGTTGGACGCATAGTCCCGAATCGGCCAGGGCCGACGCCAGATAGACCTGCGGATCGCGCGCCACCCAGTCCAGCACATTGCCGATCTGCCACACCCCGGTTTCGCGGCACACGCGCGTCACGCCGTCGCGTCCGCCATCCATCATCGCGAACAGCACGCGGACGTCGCGCGCGGACAGCGCCCGGGTCCAGGCCGCGCCCAGCGCCGCGTCATGCTGGTTGCCGCAGAACGCGGTCAGCGGATCCTGGCCGCTGACGCGGCGCACGCCGTCGGCGTAGGCCGCGCGGCCTTTCAATCCGGGCCGCACGCGTTCGCCCGACAGATGGGCCGCCCGGCCGTTGGCGGCGCGCAGGCCGGCCAGCACGCCGGCAAGAAAGGCCGAATGTTCCTGCAGGATTTCGTACGAGGCGACATTGGCGGCGGTGTGATGCCCCTGGGTGATGGCGAACTGCGTGCGCGGATGGAGCGGCGCCACTTCGGCGACGGGCGCGTCGCCCTGGCCGCCATGCACGATGACCAGGTCCGGACCGGCCGCGCACAGCTGCGCGAGGCGTTCGGCGCGCGCGGAGGAGTCGTTCGCGGCTATCCATTCCAGCTGCAAGGGCTGGCCGGCCTGCGCCGCGCGTTCGGCGCCGCGCACGGCCGCTTCATTGAAACCGCCGCGGCCGGGATGGCCGAACAGCACGAGCAGGCGGCGGGCGCTCACAGGCTGGCTCCCGTAGCGTGCACCACCGGTCCCCAGGCTTCGGCCTGGCGGCGGACGAAGTCGGTGAATTCGGCGGGGGATTTTTGTGCCAGCACAAAGCCTTGACCTTCCAGTCTGGCGCGGATGTCGGGCGCGGCCAGCACCTGCGCGAAGGCGTCGTTCAAGCGTTGCGACACCGCGGCGGGCAGGCCGGCGGGACCGGACAGGCCGACGAAGTTCTCCGCAATTAAGCCGGGATAGCCGAGTTCACCCACCGCGGGGATGTCGGGCGCTTGCGGCACAGGCAGGCGCGTGGTCACCGCCAGCAGGCGCAACTGGCCGGAGCGCAGGAACGGCAGGTTCTGCGGCAGCGCGTCCACCGCGAAGCGGATCTGGCCGCCCAGCAGATCGTTGCGCATGGCGCCCGAGCCCTTGTAGGGAATGTGCTGCAAGCGCGCGCCGGTCTGCCGCGAATACAGCTCGCCCACGATCTGGCCCACGGACGCCAGCCCGCCGCTGCCGTACTGCACCGGCTGGTCCTGCGCGCGGATCCAGGCGGTCAGTTCGGCGAAGCTGGACACCGGCACCGAAGGATGAACCACGAACACGGTAGGCACGGCGCCCAGGTACGCGATGTGCTCGAAGCTGGCCAACGCGTCGTAGCCGCCTTGCGGCATCAGCGCGGGCGAGATCGATAGCGGCGCCGAGTTCGACATCAGCAAGGTGTAGCCGTCGCTGGGCGCTTGCGCCACCAGGCTGGCGCCGATGGTCGAGCCTGCGCCGGGCTTGTTTTCGATGACGACGGGCTGGCCCAGTTTTTCGGCCAGCAGCGGCGCGATGAGGCGGGCGGCGATGTCGCTCGCGCCGCCCGGCGGGAAGGTGACGATCAGGCGGATCGGACGCTCGGGCCAGGCGGCCGCGCGCGCAATGCGCGGGCGCGCCAGCGGCAGCGCCAGTGCGCCTGCAAGCATGAGGGTTCGACGGGAGATCGGCATGGCGTGCTTCTACGGGACGGCCGCGGGGGCGGCGAAGGGGCGTACTGTAGAAAGCGGCGCATGGCCTGACAAAGAATTTGTAGCCGTTTGCTTATGCCGGCATTTTGGCCGGACGCTATGCAGGCCGTTGTGCAGGCCGCTATGCCGGCCGTTATGCAGATCGCTTTCGCGGTCGTTTCGCTGGACTTGCCGCCCGCCGCATTGCGCGGCGGGCTTGTGTCAGGCGCGCCAGGCGCCTGGATCATCAACTGCCTTTCTGCGCCTGCGCCATGTAGTCCACGGTCAGGTTCGACAGCGCGCGCACGCCATTGATCAGGCCGGACTCATCCACGTAGAAGCGCGGCGAGTGATTGGGCGCGGCCTTCTCCACGTCGGTGCCCTTGGGCGTCACTCCCAGGTAGAAGAACATGCCCGGCACCTTCTCCTGGTAGAAGGAAAAGTCCTCCGAGGCCGTGGACTTGGGCTGCAGGCCGTAGTTGCCTTCGCCCGCGACGCGGCGCAGCGTCGGTCCCATCTGTTCCGTCAGCGCGGGGTTGTTGACGGTGGCGTTGTACAGCTCCACCACGCGCACGTCCGCCTTGGCGCCCGCGCTCTGCGCGATCATGTCGGCAGTGCGCGCGATGCGCTGGTGGATGTCCTTCTTCATGCCCTCGTCATAGGTGCGGATGGTGCCCGTCATGGCGACGTTGTCCGGCACGATGTTCATGCGGTTGCCGCCGTGGATCGCGCCCACGGTGATGACGGCGGGCTCCAGCATGCTGTTGATCTGGCGGCTGGGGATGGTCTGCAATCCCAGGATGATCTGCGAGCTGACCACGATGGGGTCGATGCCCGACCAGGGCCGCGCGCCGTGCGTCTGCTTGCCGGTGACGTCGATCCAGAACTGGTCGGCGGCAGCCATGGCGGGGCCGCTGCGCCAGCTCAGCTTGCCCGCCGGATAGGCGCTGGACACGTGCAGGCCGAAGATGGCGTCCACCTTGGGATTTTCCAGCACGCCTTCCTGCACCATCATCTTCGCGCCCCAGATCTTCTTGCCGTCGGGCTCGAAGTCGGCGGGGCTTTCCTCGGCGGGCTGGAAGATGAATTTCACGCTGCCGGGAAGCTGGTCCTTCATGCCGGCCAGGACTTCAGCGGTGGCCATCAGGATGGCGGTGTGGGTGTCGTGGCCGCAGGCATGCATCACGTCCACTTCCTTGCCGAGATAGGTGCCCTTGGCCTTGGAGGCGAAGGGCACGTCCACCTGTTCCTTGACGGGCAGCGCGTCCATGTCGGCGCGCAGCGCCACCACCGGACCGGGCTTGCCACCCTTGAGCACGGCGACCACGCCGGTGCCGGCCACGCCGGTCTTCACGTCCATGCCCAGCGCGCGCAGATGGTCCGCGACCAGCTTGGCCGTGCGGTTTTCCTGGTTGCCGAGTTCGGGGTGTTCGTGGATGTCGCGGCGCCAGGCGATGAGCTTGTCCTCGATGGCCTTGGCGCGTTGATCGATCTGCGCGGCCAATGCCGGATTGGGCGCGGGGACCAGCGGGCCTTGCGTGCCCGGCGCGCTTTGCGCGGCGGCCGGACCTGCCATCAGCAGGTGCGCGGCAAGCGCCAGCGGGGCCAGGCGGAACAGGGGTTTGCGGTAAGGCATGCTTTGTTCTCCTCGTGGTTGTTAACCTGTTATTGGACGAGGATCTTACCGAAGCGCATGGCGGCCGCAGCGTTTGTTACCAACGCTTAAAAACAGGCCGTTTTGATTCCGGCCGATGGAATTCCGCGCGCCGGAATCAGGCGTTCAGGCCGCGCGCAGCACGCGCCTGGAACCGCGCGCAAGCACCAGCAGCAACAGCGCCGCCAGCATCGACGCGATGCCCGCCGCCAACATGGCGGCATGGAAGCCGCCGGCCAGCGCATCGGCTGCCAGCGTGGCTGCATTGGCGGGTTGCGCGGGCATGAGATGGCGCGTGATGGCGTCGCGCGCCAGGGCCTGCGCATCGGACGCGCCGGCGCCTGCCAGCGAAGCCGTCAGCGCGTCGATGGCGCGTCCGCTCATCAGCGCGCCCAGCAGCGCGATGCCTATCGTCATGCCTGTCTGGCGCAGCGCGTTCATGGTGGCCGAGGCCATGCCGGAACGTTCGCGCGGCACCGTGGCCATCACCGCCATGCTGGTCGAGGGCACGGCCAGCCCGGTGCCCAGGCCCAGCAGCACCAGCAGCGAGCCGGACACGAAGTAGGGCGTGTGGGCCTCGAAGCTGGTCATGCCCAGCATGGCCGCGCCGATGAGCGCAAAGCCCGCGATCATCAGCCGCGGCAGGCCGAAGCGCAGGTTGAGCCGGCCGAACACGACGGACACCAGCCCGGCCGCGGCGAACTGCGGCGCCAGCTGCCAGCCCGCCGCCAGTGGCGACAGGCCCTGCACGTGCTGCATGTAGAGCGAGAAAAAGAACAGGCTGCTGTAGGCGGAAAAGCCCAGCACGAAGGACGCGAAGTTGGTGATGGCGAAGCCGGCGTCGCGGAACAGTCCCAGCGGCAGGATGGGCCGCGCCGCGCGGTGCTCGACCCACAGGAAGGCCAGCAGCCCGATGGCGGCGACGGCCAGCGCGACGGTGGCTTGCGGCGCGGCCCAGCCGTGTTCGCCCGCAGCGATCAGGCCGTAGGTCAGCGCGCCCAGCCACAGCACGCTCAGCGCCTGGCCCGCGGGGTCGAAGGCGGCGTGTTCGGGATGGGCGCTTTCGGTGATGCTCCAGGCGCCCAGCGCGATGGCCAGCGCGCCTACCGGCAGATTGATCAGGAAGATGCTTTGCCAGTTGAAATGCGCCACCAGCACGCCGCCCAGCATGGGGCCCACGATGAGCGAAATCGCGTTGCACGAGGCCCAGATGCCGATGGCCTGGGCGCGTTCCTTGGGATCGGGAAAGGCCTGGGTCAGGAGCGACAGCGCGCCCGGGACCAGCAGCGCGCCGGCGACGCCCTGCACGGCGCGGCCGATCAGCAGCGCCGTCAGGTTGTCCGCCAGCCCGCACAGCGCGGAGCCCGCCGTGAACAACAGCACGCCCGCCAGCCACGAGCGCTTGCGGCCATAGCGGTCGCCCAGCGGACCGGCGGACAGCATGAAGGCCGACAGGAACAGGGCGTAGGCGTCCACCACCCATTGCAGTCCGGCCATGTCGATGCGCAGGGCCGCCTGCATGGTGGGCAACGCCACGTTGACGATGCTGATGTCCAGGATGGTGATGAAACTGCCCAGGTTGACGGCCAGGACCAGGGCGCGGCGGCGTGCGGGTTGCATAGCGGGACGAGAGGGTGGGGGAAGGAGTATTCTAGTTATCGACCGACCGTCGGTCAATGTAAAGAGGAACGATTCTCAACTTTTGATCAGGGGCGGGCGCCTCCTCTACACTGGCGCCTTGCCCGTGAACCGCCCCTGGACGATATGCCCGCTACTCCCGCCGACCCGCTCTCCCTGCCCGCCGGCAAGGACGCCGCCGCCAAGCCCCGCACCAAGCCCGCCGCCGTGCGCCTGGACGAACTGATGGCCGCCGCGGAAGCGCTCTTCATCGAGAAGGGCGTCGAGGCCGCCACCATCAGCGAGATCGTCGAGCGTGCAGGCGTCGCCAAGGGCACGTTCTATCACTACTTCACGTCCAAGAACGACATGCTGGCGGCGCTGCGCGCCAAGTTCTCGCAGGGGTTCCTGGACCACATCGCGCGCGCGGTCGACGCCTGTGCGCCGGACGACGGGGTGGCGCGGCTGCGCGCCTGGACCCAGGCGGGAGTCGAAGCCTATTTCGACGGCTATGAGCTGCATGACGTGGTGTTCCACGACGCCCAGCATCCCGACCGCGGTACGGCCGAGAAGAGCGCCGTGCTGCGGCAGCTGGAAGCCATCCTGGAGGCGGGCGCGCGCGCCGGCTGTTGGCCGTTGGACGATGCGGCGCTGGCCGCCATCGTGCTGTACCACGGCATGCATGGCGCGGTGGACGCGAGCATTGCGCAGGGCCGGCGCGACGCGCCGGCCTTGTCCGGCCCCTTGGCGGCGATGTTCCTGCGCACGCTGGGCGCGCGCGCGAGCTGAGGCCGAGTCCGAACCCGAACCCGAACCCGAACTCGAACCCGAACCCGAACCCGAACCCGAGGCCGCCGGCGCGATCCGCGCTATTGCAGCTTGATGCCCAGCTCTTTGATCAGCGGCGCCATCTCCGCCCGGTCGGCCTCGATGGTTGCGGCCAGCTCCTGCGGCGTGCTGCCGACGGGAATCATGCCCAGGGTCTCCATCTGCGCCCGCATCGCCGGTTCCTTCAGGATGTCCGCCACCGACTTCTGGATCAGTGCCACGCGGTCGTCCGGAATGCCGGCGGGCGCCATCAGCCCGATCCAGGGCTGCGGCGCGTAGCCCTTCAAGCCCGATTCATTCAGGGTGGGCGTGTCGGGCAGTCCGCCGAAGCGTTCCGGACTGGTGATCGCCAGGGCGCGCAGGCGGCCGCTGTCGATCAGGCCTTTTGAACTCGAAGGCGCGTCCAGGCCAACGTCGAGCTGGCCGCCGATCAGGTCGTTCTGCGTCTTGCCGGAAGAAGATGAAGGCACGTACAGGGCCTTGATGCCGGCGCGCCGGGCCGTCTGTTCCCAGACCAGGTGGAACGCGGTGCCGATCGAGAACGAGCCCACGCTCAGGCTGCGCGATTTGCTTTCGCGCACGAAGTCCTCCCAGGTCTTGAGCGGGCTGTCCTTGGGCACGATGAAGATGAACGGCGTGCGCGCCACCAGCGAAATCGGTTTCAGGTCTTTCTGCGTGTCGAACGGCAGGCTGTCCACGGCGAAGGGCACGATGGTGACGGACGAGGCCACCACCATGCCCAGCGTGTAGCCGTCCGGCGCGGACTTGACCAAGGCGCCGGTGCTGATGATGCCGGATGCGCCCGGCTTGTTCTCCACCACCACGGGCTGGCCCCAGGCGGCGCCGAGCTTGCTGGCCAGCACGCGCAGCATGACGTCCACGGGCCCGCCGGGCGGGTTCGACACGATGATCTTCACCGGCTTGTCGGGATAGGCGGCGGTGGCGGCCAGCGGCGCGAGCAGCGCAAGCGCGGCCAAGGTTTGCTTGAACATGGAATTCCCCTGGTTTTGATGTGTGGAGGCGGGCGGCCTGCGCCCGCGCCTGTGCAGTCGAGGTTCAGGCCAGGATCTGCATGTGCGGGGCCTGCGGCCAGCCAGGCGCCTCGCCGCGGATGAACGCGATCCAGGCCTGCTGCGTGGCCTGGGCCAATTGCCGCGCCTGTTGTTGCGGCAGGCCGGCCAGCATGGGCGCGTCGGCGAATGCGGGCAGCGTGTCGAAGACGAAGGGCAGCTCGATGCAATGGCAGGCGCCGAAGCGCGGCGAGGGCGCCACGTCGAAGCGCGCCAGCCAGGCCTGGCGGCCTTGGGCGACGGCGTCGCCGGCCCACTGGCGCGAAGGCGCGCCGAACACGGCATCGCCCATCTGCTGATCGGCGGGGTCCGTGCCGTGGCCCGGAAAGGCGGCCATTTCGTCGCGCGTGTAGCAGACCAGCACGTCGGCGCGGGCCGCGGCCTGCTTGAGCGCGGGCGCGATGTCCAGCGGCAGCACCTGTCCGTCCAGCACCGGTGCGAACTGGCTGCGGCTGCTGCCTTCGGCGCGCAGCGCCTCGGCCACGGCCGGCGCCTGCTGCGCCTGCAGCAGCGCGGACACGGGCAGTTCGCGGGCTTCCTCCAGCGAGTCGGCGCCCGCGGCCTGCAGGAAGGCCTGTCCCAGAGTTTCCGCCTGCCGCGCGCTGCGAAAGCCGCGCCCGAGCGCGGCGCTTTGCAGGATGGCGCGGGAGAAGCGCGGCTTGCGCGCCAGCATGGCGCAGATCGACGACGCGCCGGCGGATTGGCCCATGACCGTGATCCGTTCGGGATCGCCGCCCAGGTCCTGGATGTTGCCCAGCACCCAATCAATGGCGGCCTCCTGGTCGAGCAGGCCCACGTTGGCCGTCTGGCCGGGCACGTACAGCCAGCCCAGCGCGGCCAGGCGGTAGTTGACCGCCACCACCACCATGTCGCCGCGCTGCGCCAGGTTGGCGCCGTCATACCAGTCCAGCGCGCCGCCGCCGCTTTGCCAGGCGCCGCCGTGCAGCCAGACGACCACGGGGCGGCGCTTGCCGTCGGCGGCCGGCGTCCACACGGTCAGGTGCAGGCAGTCCTCGGATTGTTCCGCTTCGAAGTCGCCCATGGCGTCGCGCAGGCGCGAGGGCAATTGGGGGGCGACCGTTCCGGGCCGCGTCGCGTCGAGCTTGCCGCGCCAGGCGCCGGGCTGCGGCGGCGCGAAGCGCAGCCCGCCCACGGGCGCCTGCGCATAGGGAATGGCGCTGTAGCGGCAGACGCCGCCTGTGCGCACGCCGGTCAGCGTGCCTGCCTGCAGCGCCGCCTGGACCTCTAGACTCATATCCTGCCCCTTGTATTGTTGTCCGTCGTGCCGCCGCGGCAGGCGCCGCGGCAGTCGGACTATGGTAGGGAGGAATGGGCCGGGCCAGGCATGCAGGTTTTGAACATTGCCATGCGCAACCCGCATGGCCCGCCTGGCGGCGCTGCCGCTATCTGGCGATGCGCGCGTCCAGGCTGTTGTCCGCCAGGGCCTGGGCCTGCGCCCGCGACATGCCCAGATGCTCGTACAGCGCGTGGAAGTTCTCGTTGACGTAGCCGCCGAAATACGCGGGATCGTCGGAGTTGACGGTGACCTTTACGCCGGCGTCCAGCAGCGACAGGATGTTGTGGTCGCGCATGTGCTCGAACACGCGCAGCCGCGTGTTGGACAGCGGACAGACCGTCAGCGGGATCTGTTCGTCGATCAGGCGCGCGATCAGGCGGGGATCCTCGGCGGCGCGCACGCCGTGGTCGATGCGTAGCACCTTCAGCAGGTCCAACGCTTCCCAGATGTATTCCGGCGGGCCTTCCTCGCCCGCGTGTGCGACGCCGGGCAGGCCTTCGGCGCGGGCGCGCTCGAACACGCGCTGGAACAGGCGCGGCGGAAAGCCCATTTCGCTGCTGTCCAGGCCGACCGCGATGAAGGCGTCGCGGTGCGGCAGCGCGGCTTCCAGCGTGCGCATGGCTTGCTCTTCGGGCAGGTGGCGCAGAAAGCTCAGGATCAGGCCGCTGCTCACGCCCAGCTGCTTGCGGCCGTCTTCCAGCGCCTGGCTGATGCCGTTGAGCACGGCCTCGAAGGGCACGCCGCGGTCGGTGTGGGTCTGGGGATCGAAGAACGGTTCGGTATGCACCACGTTCTGCTCGCGGCATTTGAGCAGGTAGGCCCAGGTCAGGTCGTAGAAGTCCTGCTCGGTGCGTAGCACGTCCGCGCCGCGGTAGTAGAGGTCGAGGAATTCCTGCAGATTGCCGTAGTCGTAGGCGGCGCGCAGGGACTCGATGTCGGGCCAGGGCAGCGCCACGCCGTTGCGCTGCGCCAGCTGGAACAGCAGTTCGGGTTCCAGCGAGCCCTCCAGGTGCAGGTGCAATTCCGCCTTGGGCAGTGCGTTGAGCCAGTCGTACATGGGTGCTCCGATCAAAAAGTGTTGCCTGTGCAGGATAACGCGCCACGCGCCCCGCGGCTCAGGCCGTCAGCGCGATGGCGTCGGCCTGGATGGCGAGCTGGAGCTGGGCGGCGAAGGCGCGCGCCTGGCGCGTGCTGGGACGGTCGCGGCGCCAGATGGCGGCCAACGGCGACTTGCGCAGCGCCGGCCTGGCCGGCAGGACCACCAGTTCGCCGCGCGCCTGGCGGATGGCCGCCACGCTGCCGGGCAGCATCCACAGATACAGGCCGTCCAGCAGCATTTCGCGGCCGAATTCCAGCGACAGGGCGCCGATCATATCCGGAATCGCCAAACCGGCCTGGCGCAGGGACATTTCCAGTTCGCCGCGGATGCGGCTGCCGGGCAGGGCGGTGATCCAGGGGTAGGCCACGTAGTCGGCCAGCGTGGCGCCGGGTTGGCCGGCCAGCGGATGGTGCGTGGCGCAGGCCAGCACCACCGGATCCTCCAGCAAGGTGGTGGAACGGTAGATCTGCGGATTGACGGTGGCGGAGAAGCGGCTGATCAGCACGTCCAGCGCGCCCGCGTCCAGGTCCTCGATCAGCCGTTCGTGGGTGCCGATCTCGATGGTCAAGGTGATGCGCGGGTAGGCCTGGCGGTACGCGCGCGCGGCCTCGGCCACCGGCCAGCCCGCGAACATCGAAAAACAGCCCACCGTCAGGCTGCCTTCATCGCCGCGCGAGACCGCGGCCAGGTCGATCTCGGCCTTGCGGAAATCGGTCAGCAGCAGCCGCGCATGGCGGCACATGGTCTCGCCCAGCGGCGTGCAGGTCGTGCCCTTGGCGGTGCGTTCGAACAGGCGCGCGCCCACCAGCTCCTCGATCTCGGCGATGGCGCGCGACAGGCCGGACTGCGTGCTGTGCAATTGCGCGGCCGCCTTGGACAGATTGCCCAGTTCGGCGACGGTCAGCACGATTTCCAGATGCCGGATGCGGAGCTTGCCTCGGAACGGTGTCATGGCGCGGGTCGGAAGGGAGTTGCCGATTATTCTCCCGCGCCGCGCGCTTGGCAACGCCGCACGGGATCAGTCTGGCCGCGATTCGGCCGGTTGGGTTTCGGCCGGTTGGGTTTCGGTCGGCTGGGATTTGGCCGGCCGGGATTCAGATATAGTTCGACGCCAGACCGATCACAGTAAGCGCGGCGCGGGCCCGCCCGGCCGCTGGCGCAACAAAGGGGCAGCCATGAATGCAGCGGCGTGCGGCGTGTGGAATATGGGCAGGCTCGCCGTCTTGGGGCTGGCCGCGCTGGCCTTGAGCGCTTGTAGCTCGTCCAGGGTGGACGGCGTGTCCGTCGCCTGGCCTCCGTTCAAGGAGGGCACGCTCGCGTCCCTGCCGGCGGACCCGGCGCAATGCCCGGACCTGAGCGGCGCCTACCAGGCGCAGGGAAAATTCGTTTCGGGCGACCGCGATGCCGCCGAGCTGAATGATCTGCGCAATTTCCTGATGTACCCCCTGGATCTTCCCGGCATGCGCGATACGCCTCTGCCGGAATGGCGTTCCGGGCCCGAGGCTACCGTGGCGTTCAAGCCCGTGGCCGACGGCTGGGAGGTGCTGGCGCTGGACGGGCAGGGCGCGCGCGCAGCAGGCCGCCTGGTCCAACTGAATGGCGCACAGGATCCCGCCGCCTTGCCGGGCGTCGCCCGGCCTTCGGTGCCGGACGGCATCCGGCGCGCTTCCGGCTGCACGCAAGGCCGCTTGTGGATCAGCGTGCGGCACGACTGGCGCCAGTACGAGTCCATGGGCGTGCGGCGCCACGTGGCGCTGCTGCGGCCCGAGGCGGGCGGCCTTCTGGTGACGGTGCAGCGCGAGTCCGACACCATCGGCCTCCTGCCCTGGTATTCGAATGACGGCAGCGTGTTCCAGTACTGGTTCGCGCCCGCCGGACGTTGACCCTGTTCCAACCTGCCCCGCGGCCCATGCGATTGCCTCATGTCTGCTGAAAACCGACCGGCTGCCTCAGCCACCGCCCGCTTCGTGTCCGGCCCCATGGGCCCGCATGTGCTTGAGATGGTGCTGACCGGCTGGGCCAGCATGCTGGCCGTGTTCGCGGTGGAGTTCCTGTCCCTGCTGTACCTGGGCACGCTCAAGGACGAGGCGGTGCTGGGCGCGGTGGGCTTCGGGTCGATGACGCAGTTCACCATCACGTCGGTCTGCATCGGCGTGACCGTGGGCGGCGCGGCGCTGGTGTCGCGCGCGCTGGGGGCGGGCGATGGGCCGCGCGCCCGCGCGTTGGCGGGCGCGTCGCTGATCCTGATGGCGGCCGCCTCGCTGGTCTCGGGCGCGTTGCTGCTGGCGGCCATCGGCCCCTTTACGTCGGCCATCGACCTGGCGCCGGACGTGCGCACTCATCTGCTGTCCTATGTGTTCATCACCACGCCGTTCGCGGTATTGATGGGCCTGGGCATGATGCTGTCCAACCTGTTGCGCGCCGCCGGCCAGGGACGACAGGCCATGTGGGTGCTGCTGGCGGGCACCGCAACCGTCGCCGTGCTGGATCCGATAGTCATCTTCGTGTTGGGCGGCGGCATGGAGGGCGTGGCCTGGGCCGGCGGCGTGGGCCGACTGGCCACCGTGGTGCTGGGCGCCTGGCTGGTGTTCGGCAGGCGCCGGCTGGTGGCCTGGCCCGCAGGCGCCGCCCTGCGCGGGCATATGGGCGCGATAGGCCGGATCGCCTTGCCCGCCGCATTGACCTCCTTGTCCACACCCGCGGCGGTGATCTTCACCATCTCCACCTACGCGGGCTTTGGCTCCAGCGTGATGGCGGGCGCCACGGTGGTCGACCGCGTGCTGCAACTGGCCTACGCGCTGTTCTTCGTGCTGCCGGGCGCCATCGGGCCGATACTGGGGCAGAACCTGGGCGCGGGGCGTTGGGACCGCGTGCAGCAGGCGGTGGGCCTGACCACCCGCTGGTCGCTGATCTACGGCTTCTCGGTAGCCACGCTGCTGGCCCTGTTGGCGCCGTGGATGCCCGACATCTTCGAGGTGAGCGGGCCGGGGCGCGACCTGATCGTTTTCTTCTGCCGCTTTGGCAGCTTCGCCTGGGCCATCAACAGCCTGTACTTCGTCGCCATCGCGGTGTTCAACAACCTCGGGTACGCCACGTATTCCACCGCCATCGGCTGGTTGCGCGCCACGCTGGGCACCTTGCCCTTCGTCTGGCTGGGCGCGCATTACGGCGGCCCGGAAGGCGTGCTGGCGGGCCAGACAGTAGGCTTTGCCCTGTTCAGCCTGATCGCCATGCTGCTGTGCCGGCGCGTGCTGCGCGCGCCGCCCGAACGCGCCGCGCCGGCTGCCCGCCAGTTGGCCTAACGGCCCGGCCGCGCCTGGCGCCACCCAGGCCGCGCCCGTCCCGGACGACGCGCAAGGCAGCTGGCCGTCGGCGCGTTCGATTTTGACGCCCGGTCGCGGTACGATCCCGGCTGACTTCGATTTTTCAGGACAGCCATGCGTCAGCGTTCCGTACGCCTTCCCATCGACTCCTTCTCCCGCGTGCTGATGGCCGCGGTGTTCGCGGCCGCCGCCTCCGGCGCCGCGCAGGCGCAGGGCCCCGCGTCCGCCACCGGATCGCGCGCCCAGCCGGCGGCGCCGGCCCAGCCCCAGCCCAGCGTGCTGCCCAAGCGCAGTTTCGACGAACCCGCGACGCCCGCCGCCAACACGCAGCAGACCCCGCTCGACGACCGGGCCGGCCGCGTGCAGCCTGCCAGCCCGGCGACCTTGCCCGCGCCTGCGGCAGCCCAGACCGCGCCGGCAGCCTTGCCCACGCCCGCCGCCGCCCCGGCTGCTACCGCTGCCCCGGCTGCTACCGCTGCCCCGGCTGCTACCGCTGCTCCGGCAGCCACCGCTGCTCCGGCCGCTACCGCCGCCCCGGCCGCCGCCGCGCCCACGGTCATCATCCCGACCGAAATGGACACCAAGGCTTGCATCGCCAAGCTGCGCAAGGGCGCCACGGCCAACGGCCTGACCGAGGCGGACTGGGACAAGTACACCGCCAACGCCAAGTTGCTGCCCACCACGGTGGCATCGGCCAAGGGCCAGCCCGAGGGACGCGAAGCCTGGTGGGACTACATCGCCAAGACCGTGGACGAGGAACGCGTGCGCGACGGCCTCGCGGTCATGGCCAAGTACGGCCCGCAGTTGTCGGCAATCAGCCAGCAATACCAGGTGGACCCGGCCACGCTGGTCGCCATCTTCGGCATCGAGACCAACTATGGCCGCCAGGTCGGCAAGACCAATGTGCTGGACGCGTGGCTGACCCGCGCCTGCACCGAGAACAAGCCTCTGTGGGAAAAGAATGCCTACGCCTCGGTGCGCCTGCTGCGCGATGGGCTGGTGCCCGCCGACAATTTCGTCGGCTCCTGGAGCGGCGCCTTCGGCATGACGCAGTTCATTCCGACCTCGTTCTATGAACTGGCCGCCGACGGCGACGGCGACGGCAAGATCGACCTGTACAACTCGCTGCCCGATGCGCTGGCCTCCACCGCCAACCATTTGCGCAAGCGCCGCGCCAAGTGGACCCACAGCCTGCCCGCCGTGGTCGAAGTGCGCGTGCCGGCTGAGCTGGCCGCCGCCATTCCGGCCTCGCCCGATGCCGAGTACGTGGGCTCGCAGGACCGCCGCACGATCGCCCAGTGGGCCCAGGCCGGCGTGAAGCAGGGCAACGGTTCGGCGCTGAAGCTGCCGTCGGGCAACAACGAGCAGGCCTATATGTTCGCGCCCACCGGCTCCGGCGGCCCCGTGTTCCTGGCGACCGTGAATTTCGACGCCATCCTGCACTACAACCAGTCGCGCCGCTATGGCCT
Source organism: Achromobacter anxifer (assembly GCF_903652925.1). Lineage (GTDB taxonomy): Bacteria > Pseudomonadota > Gammaproteobacteria > Burkholderiales > Burkholderiaceae_B > Achromobacter > Achromobacter anxifer. The sequence goes on from NZ_CAHLAR010000002.1 coordinate 268,303, forward strand.
GGCGGTGGCGATGCTGCTCAACCGCCTGCAAGGCGGTCCGGACCTCGCCGCGGCCTGGCCCACGGATGACCCCGGCCTGTCGCGCGCGCAGATCAAGGAATTGCAGGAAATGCTCTACGGCCTGGGCTATGACGTCGGCGTGGCCGATGGCATTCCGGGCACCAAGACCCGCGATGCCGTGCGCGAGGAACAGGTCAGGCGCAACCTGCCGCAGGACGGCCGCGTGGGCAAGCGCATCTACGACGCCATCAAGGCCACCTGGCCGCCCGCCGTGATCCAAGCGCGTCCGGAAGGCCAGCAATGACCTCGGTATCGGGCACGGCAGGCTACGGCGAGAATGCGCAGGCTCTCGCGGACCAGTACGAGAGCATCGCGTTCGCCGAGGTGCACCGCGACGTGGCGCACCTGATCCCCGCGGCCCCGGCGCGCATCGCCGACATTGGCGCGGGCTCGGGACGCGATGCCGCCGCCCTGGCGCGCATGGGCCACGCGGTGGTGGCGGCCGAGCCCACGCCTGAATTGCGCCAGCAAGGCCAGCGCCGCCACGCGCTGCCCAACCTGGAATGGGTGGACGATGCCTTGCCGGACCTGGCCTTGCTGCGCGGGCAGGGCCGGGCGTTCGACGTGATCATGCTGACGGCCGTCTGGATGCACCTGGACGCCGACGAGCGCCGCCTGGGCATGCAGGCGCTGGCGGCGCTGCTGGCGCCGCAGGGCCAGATCCTGATGTCGCTGCGGCATGGGCCGGTGCCGCCGGGGCGCCGCATGTTCGACGTGTCGGCGCAGGAAACGATCGCGCTGGCGGCCGGCCACGGGCTATCCTCGCACCACCTCAGTTCGCGCGAGGACATGCTGGACCGCGCCGACGTGCGCTGGAGCTTTCTTGGCCTGCGCCGGAGCTGAACGCATGTCCATCGCATTGCTCCCCGACACTTTCCAGACTGCGAGGCTGCATGCCCGGCGTATGGAAGAGACCGATTTCCCATTCATCGCCGCCATGCACGCCGACGAGCGCCTCATGGCCACCATGGGCGGCACCCGCAGCGAGTCGGCGAGCCGCCGCTATGTGCTGCAAAACGTCGAACATTGGGCCGAACAGGGCTATGGCATGTATGTGCTGGCCGACCGCGCCACCGGCGCGCTGGCGGGCCGGGCCGGCTTGAAGCGCACCCAGGCCCGGGGCCGCGACGAGGTCGAGGTGGCCTATGCCTTCCTGCCCGCGAGCTGGGGCCGGGGATACGCCACCGAGATCGCCCAGGCGCTGCTGGCGTTGGGGTTCGGGCGCCTGCCGGTGGATGCGCTGGCTGCGGTGGCGATGGAAGGGAACGCGGCTTCCTGCCGGGTGCTGGAAAAATGCGGCATGCGCCAGATCGGCGCCACCGGCGAGGGTGGCGCCGGCAAGCGGCTCTACGAAATCCTGCGCGCCGAATGGTCCGCCGCGGACGCCGCGACGGGTTCCGGGGATCGGCGCTAAGATTCTTGTATGAGCACCAAGCAGATCCCCGAAGACGACCCGCAGCCCGTTCCGCCCGAAGCGCCCGCGCCCGAAGAGTGTTGCAACAGCGGCTGCATTCCCTGTGTCTATGACATCTACAACGAAGCCATGGACAACTACCGCGAAGCGCTGAAAGCCTGGCGAGCCAGGCATCCGGAACAGTCCAGGAGCTAGGGCCCGCGCAGGGCCCCTTTTCAATGCGCGCAGGCCCGTAGGCCTCAGCCCGCCAGCTTCATGTGGATGATGGGGCGGGGCTGGCCGGCGTCGTCGTGCGCCGAGCGGCCCACGTCCTCGAAGCCATAGTGCTTGTAGAAGCCATGGGCCTGGGGATTCTGTTCGTTCACGTCCACCAGCAGGGTGCCGTGCAGCGAACGCGCGAAATTCAGCAGGCGCCGGCCCGCTCCCTTGCCGCGCTTGTTGGCGTCCACGAACAGCATCTGGACCTTGTTGCCGTTCAGGCCCATGAAGCCGGCGACTTCGCCGGCATCGTCCTCACAGACCCACACCCGCACCGAAGGCAGGTAGGTGTTGAGCACCTGCGGATACATGGCCTGGATTTCCTTTTCCGTCAGGAACGTGTGGGTGGCGCGCACCGAACGGAGCCAGATGTCCACCAGGGCCAGGTCATCGCCGTGGTTGCGTTCTCGGATATTCATTTTTGTAATGGTTTTACAGGTCGGGTGCCGGCGCGGTCCTTGGCTGCGCCGGGCTTTTTGCCGCTAGAGCCCTGCGCGGTAGAGCTCGGTCGCCGCCAGGACGGTTTCCATCTGCACAGTATGCGCGAAAACAAAACGGTCGCCGTAGACGGTTTCATCCGGAAACTCCGAAATCAGCGCCAGGGGCAGGTCCTCGCGTTCGCTTTCGCTGACCTGCACGGGTATGCCGTTCAGCACGTCGAATCCGGTTTCGAGCGCATGCGCCTGAAATAGTTCAAGCTGCCGGGCGTTGAACTCGACCAGGCCGGGAACGTTGCGCGCCAGTCTTTCGGTGACGCCTTCGATCAGGCGGCGGGCGCGGTCGCCCCAGCCCGGACGGTGGCGCAGCACCAGGAAGAAGCCCTTGGGGATGGTCCACAGTTCGAAGTTGCGCGGCAGGTAGCCCGACAGCGGCCGGGTCCATTCGTGGGCGGGGTAGCCGTGCAGGTTGATGTGCAGCTGCGCGCCGCTGATGGCGTGCGCCTGGTGGCGGCCTTCGCGCTCGAAGAACGGGGCGCGTTCGCGGTAGGCGATGTCGTCGCCCAGCGCGCTGTAGCGCGAGGCATGCAGCATGTGGCGCGGATGGTGTTCGCGCAGGCGGTTGAACAGCGCGTAGCCGTCGGGATTTTCGGCGGCGATCAGGGCGAAGTGGGCGTCGCCGCGGGCGGCCAGCGCCTGCGCCGCGCGCAGCGCGCCGACCACGCCGGAGGTTTCGTTGGCGTGCTGCGCGCCCGAGATGAACACGGCCGGTCCGGGGCCGCGCACGTAGGTGCCCAGCACCGGGCGGCCCTGGCGCGATACGGCCTGGAAGGTATCGCCGCCGAAGGCCGCCATGCAGCCGGCGATCTGTCCGGCGGATAGCGGCTCCCGCGCCTGCGTCAGCGGCGCGCCGAGCGCGGCCGGGGTCACGGGCGTCAGCGCGCCGAAGTGTTCCAGCGAGATCTGCACGCGCGCCGCGCCGTCATGGCGGCGGATGTCCGGAATGATCTGGCCGGGCTGCAGGCCGCGGTCACCTGAAGGACGGCCGGAATGTTGCTGGAAGTGTTCCAGCAGCGAGAAATAGATGTCTTCGTGCAGGGCCTCGAAGGTGCTGACGATCTCTTCGTCCACGGGCAGCGCAAAGTCGATGCCGGGCAGGTCCACGCGGATTTCCAGGCGCTCGAAATAGGGTTCGTGCGTGCCCCAGGCATGGTTGCGCACCGTGTCGACGATGGCGCGGAACGCCTGCTGGTATTCGGTGGCCTGGGCGGCGTCGGTCTGCAACGCGCCCTCGGCATCGCGCACGCGCAGCCAGCCGGTGGGGGACAGTTCGGGCTTGCCGTCCTGTGCGTGACCGACCTGATTGGGGGCGTAGACGCGGGTCTCGATCTTGCGGCCGTCGGCGTAGTTGAGGCTGACGTCGTAGTGCAGGTCGGAGGCGCCGGGCTGCATGGTGACGTTCACGCCTTGCAGCAGCGCGATCAGCGGATAGGCCTCCAGCGTGAAGCGCTTGGCCTGGGCGTGTTCATGCAGGGGATAGCGTACTGTGACGGATGCCAGCCCTTCGCGCTCGACCTCTTCCAGGAAGAAGTGCAGCAGCGGCTTGTAGGCGCTGCGAAAGCGCGCCGTGACGCCGGCTTGCGCCAGGCGCTCCTGAGCCGCGCGGCGCGCCTCGACGCCTTCGAACAGCCAGCCTTCCACGACCGCGCCGCGCCAGGCCGGCGCCAGGTAGGCGTGGGTCCAGGCGTCCAGCGTGCGGTCGAATGTTTTTTCCAGCAAAGACATACTCGATATTCCTTTCAGGCGGACCGGCGGCTTCAGACCTTGCCGGTCGGGTCCAGGCGGTCGCGCAGCCAGTCGCCCAGCAGGTTCAGGCCCAGCACCGTCAGCATGATGGCCAGGCCCGGGAAGACGCTGACCCACCAGGCCGTCTGCATATACGTGCGGCCGTCGGCAAGCATACCGCCCCAGCTCGGGATCATGGGATCCACACCCAGGCCCAGGAAGGTCAGGCTGCTTTCCAGCAGGATATTGTTGGCGACGTTCAGGGTCATCAGGATGACCAGCGGACCCAGCAGGTTCGGCACGATGTGGTGGCGGATCATGGCCAGGTCGCGCACGCCGAAGGCGCGGGCGGCCAGCACGAATTCACGCTCGCGCAGGGCCAGGACCTGGGCGCGCACCAGGCGCGCGTACTGCACCCATTGCGACACGATCATGAAGAAGATGACGTTGAACAGTCCGCCGCCCAGGATGGCGATGAAGGTGATGGCCACCAGGATGAACGGCAGCGCCAGCTGCACGTCGGCAAAGCGCATGACGATCATGTCCCAGAAGCCGCGGTAATAGCCGGCGATGAGGCCCATGACGATGCCCAGCAGCGCGCCGCCGATGACGGAGGCGAAGCCCACCGTCAGCGAGATCTTGCCGCCGACGATGACGCGCGCCAGCACGTCGCGGCCCAGCGGGTCGGTGCCGAAGGGGTGGGCGGCGGAAGCGAAGGGCGCGGTCAGGCGGGCGGCCAAGTCCATGGCTTCGCCGCCGTCGGGGAACAGCCAGCCGGAGGTCAGCACCAGCGCGATCATGGTGCCGGTCAGCAGCGCGCCCAGCACGAATTCCAGCGAGCGGTAGCGGCTGCGGGGCTTGGCAGCCTTGGGAGCGGCGGCGGTGGGGGTAGTAGTCTGCATAAGGCTCAGCGCGTGCGGATGCGGGGGTCGACGATGCCGTAGGCGATGTCGACGATCAGGTTGACCAGGACGATGACGGCGGCCAGCACGGTGACCGTGCCTTGCAGCACCGGGTAGTCGCGGCCCGAGATGGCGTCGAACGCCAGCGTGCCCAGGCCGGGCCAGTTGAAGACCATTTCAATCACGACGATGCCGCCGATCAGGCCGCCGAACTGCAGGCCCAGATAGGTGATGAGCGGAATCGCGCAGTTGCGCAGCGCGTGCTTGTACAGCACCACGCGCTCCTTCAGGCCCTTGCTGCGCGCCACCATGATGTATTGCGCGGACAGCGTCTCCAACATGGTGGTGCGCACCAGGCGGATATTGGTGGCGCTGAGGATGATGGCCATCGTCAGGGACGGCAGCACCAGGCTGGCCGGGCCGCTCCAGCCCGACGGCGGCAATAGCGGGAAGGTGATGGACAAGAGCAGCACCAGCATCAGCGCCAGCCAGAAGTTGGGGAAGGACAGCCCCACCAGCGACAGGATGCGGATCGTCTGGTCGGTGGCCTTGCCGCGCTTGATCGCGGCCTGGATGCCGAGCGGCAGCGAAATCAGGATGGAAGCCAGCAGCGAGGTAAAGGCCAGCATCAGCGTGGCCGGCAGCGCATCGCCGATCAGCTTGGCGACGGACGTGCCGCCCATGAAGCTGCGGCCGAAATCGCCGTGCAGCAGGCCCTGCATATACGACAGGTACTGCTCGTAGAAAGGACGGTTCAGGCCCAGCGCCTGGCGGATATTGGCCAGGTCCTGCTCGGTCACGCTGCCCGAGCCCTGGCTGAGCATCAGCGCGGGGTCGCCAGTCAGGCGCACGGCATAGGAGACGAGCAGCGTCACCGCGACGATCACGAAGACGGCCTGCAACACGCGTTTGATGAGAAATCCGGTCATAAGTGGCCGCCCCTGCTTGCGCCGGGACGGTCGGTGGGGTTAATGCGTCAAGGCAGCGCCAATACCATACGAAAGCTGCCCTTTCGGTCGTTCATGGCGCCATCGCACCACCAGCAACCGGTCTTACCCAAGCGGGATGCCATGGAGCCGGCTTTGCCGGTCCATAGGCATGCCCCCTGGGGGGAAGCGCGCAGCGCTTCGGGGGGACCTACTCCACAGAGGCGTTCAGGAACCGGAAGCGGATATCGCCCGGAACTTCCAGATCCTTCACGCGCTTGTTCACCCCGACGATCGTGTTCAGGCTGTACAGCGGCATTTCCAGCGCCTGGTCGGCCACGTAGCCGGCAATCTCCTGCAGCATGGCTTCGCGCTTCTTCACGTCGTAGACGGTGCGCTGCGCTTCCAGCATGCCGTTGAGCTTGGCGTCGTTGTCGTACGGATTCCACTTCTGGCCCGTGTGGTACATCAGGTAGGCCGTGTTGTCGTAGTCGTAGGTCCAGCCGCCCCACTGGTTCTGCCACATCTCGCCGGTCTTGCCGCCGGGGATGATGTCGTTGAGCAGCACGCCGGTTTCATACGGCTTGATGGTGGCGCGCACGCCCACGCCCTGCAGATAGCCCGACACGGCCTGGGCTACTTCGCGGAAGTTCGAATCGCTGCCGCGCACGTCGATCTGCACGGTGGCGCCCGGCTTCACGCCGGCGGCGGCCAGCAGCTTCTTGGCTTCGGCGGGGTTGAAGGGCAGGGGCTTCTGCTCGGGGTTGTAGCCGAAGGACTGCGGACCCTGGAAGCTGGCGATTGTCTTGGCCTGGCCCAGCAGCAGCTGCTTGACGATGGCGTCGCGGTCCACGGCCATGATCAGCGCGCGGCGCACGTCGCGGTTCTGGGTGATGCCGTTCTTGGTGTTGTAGCGCAGCGCATAGGCGACGGGACCGCCGGTGGAGATGACGTCGGCGTTGCCCGACTTCTTCACGGTTTCGATCAGACCCAGCGGGATCAGCGTGGCGATGTCGATGCGGCCGGCCTGCAGTTCGGCGACCTGGGTGCCGGGTTCGCCGATGAAGCGGTAGACCACCTTGTCCAGCTTGGGCTTGCCGCCCCAGTAGTCGTCGTTGCGCGCCAGCGTGACGTTGACCTTGGGCTGGTAGCTTTCAAACTTGAATGGGCCGGTGCCCACCGGATTGATGTTGAAGTTGTCCTCGCCCTTTTCCTTGATGTACTTGGGCGGCACGATCATGGCGCCGTAGCCGGCCAGCTTGGTCAGCAGGACGGGGTCGGGCTGCTTCAGGATGAAGTCCACGGTGTACTCGTCCACGACCTTGACCTCGCCGATCGAGTCGTAGTTGGCCTTTTGCGGGCCCTTGGCGCCTTCCGCGCCCAGCAGGCGTTCGAAGGTGAACTTCACGGCTTCGGCGTTGAAGGGCTCGCCGTTGTGGAACTTGACGCCTTCGCGCAGCTTGAAGCGCAGGCGCTTGTTGTCGTCCAGGTACTCCCAGCTGGTGGCCAGGCCAGGCTGCAGCTTCAGGTCGGCGCCGCGCATGGTCAGGCCGTCATACAGGTTGCTGCCCACCGAACCCCAGAAGGTCACGAAGGTGTCGATCGGATCCCAGCTGCCCGGGTCCTGGTTGATGGCGACATTGAGCGTGCCGGCGGCATGGGCGGCCGACAGGGCTGCGGGCAGCGCGCCGCCCAGCGCCAGGGCCAGGGCGGTGGCGGTGAAGGTTTTGCGTAGGGAGAGCATGTTCAACTCCAGGGACGGGAAGTCGGGCGGACCGACGTGGAAAGGGTTGCGGCTCAGGCCGCGCGGGCCACCTGGTGGCCGGGCGCGAATTCGACCAGGGGAATGATGGCGGGCTCGTCGCCGACGCGCCGCACCGGGCTGGGGATCTCGCCTTCGATCAGCGAGGTGTCGATGTGGCGGCCGGGTTCGGCCACCGGCACGGCGGCCAGCAGCTTGCGCGTGTAGGCGTGCTGCGGCGATTCGAAAATCTGGCGGCGGGTGCCCAGCTCGACGATCTGGCCCAGGTACAGCACGGCGACGCGGTGGCTGACTTTCTCCACCACCGCCATGTCGTGCGTAATGAACAGATAGGACAGGCCGCGGTCCTTCTGCAGGTCCATCAGCAGGTTCAGGATTTGCGCCTGGATCGACACGTCCAGCGCCGACACCGACTCGTCGGCGATGATCAGCTTGGGGTTGCTGGCCAGGGCGCGGGCGATGCACACGCGCTGCCGCTGGCCGCCCGAGAACTCGTGCGGATAGCGCTTGGCGTGCTCCGGCTTCAGGCCGACCTGCTCCAGCAGCTCGCCGACGCGGCGGGCGATGGCGTCCTCGCCGCTCAGCAGGTCGTGCGTGCGTATCGGTTCGGCGATGCTGAAGGCCACGGTCTTGCGCGGGTCCAGCGAGGCGTAGGGATCCTGGAAGATGTACTGGATTTCCTGGCGCAGGCGCTGGCGGCCGGCGCTGTCCATCGAGAAGATGTCCTGGCCGTTGTAGCGCACGGCGCCCGAGGTCGGCGCCACCAGCTGCTGCAAGGTCTTGCCGATGGTGGACTTGCCGCTGCCGGACTCACCCACCAGCGCCAGCGTTTCGCCGGGGTAGACGTCGAAGCTCACTTCCTCGACGGCATGCACGCGGTGCGTGACCCGGCCAAAGAAGTTGTGGCCCACGTCGAAGCGCGTGGTCAGTTTTTCCACGCGCAGCACCGGTTCGTCGTAGCTCGCCGTGTCCTGTTCGCGCGTTTCGCCCACTTCGCGCAGAGTGTCGCCTTCCAGCACGGTCTGCGGCGTGCGCAGCGGCAGGTCGCGGCCCGTCAGGCTGCCCAGGCGCGGCACCGCCGCCAGCAGCGCGCGGGTGTACGGATGCTTGGGCGCGTTGAAGATCTCATCCACCGTGCCTTGCTCGACCTTCTTGCCGCGCAGCATCACCACCACGTCGTCGGCCATTTCCGCCACCACGCCCATGTCGTGGGTGATGAAGATCACGGCCGTGCCCAGGTCGCGCTGCAGTTCGCGGATGGTGTTCAGGATCTGCGCCTGGATGGTGACGTCCAGCGCGGTGGTCGGCTCATCGGCGATCAGCAGGCGCGGCTGGCACGACAGCGCCATCGCGATCATCACGCGCTGGCGCATGCCGCCCGACAGCTGGTGCGGATAGCGGTCCAGCATCTGTTCGGCGTCGGGCAGGCGCACTTTCTCCAGCAGCTTGCGGGCCGCCTGGCGCGCGCCCGTGCGCGACAGCTGCTGGTGCAGCATGATGGCCTCGACGATCTGGTCGCCGATGGTGAACACCGGGTTCAGCGAGGTCATCGGCTCCTGGAAGATCATCGCGATGTCGTTGCCGCGGATGGCGCGCATGTCTTCATCCGACGCCGCGGTCAGGTCGATCTCGCGGTCGGCGCCGTCGCGGAACAGGATCTGGCCCGTGGCGATGCGGCCGCTGGTGTAGTCGGTCAGGCGCATGATGGCCATGGACGTGACCGACTTGCCCGAGCCCGACTCGCCGACGATGGCCAGCGTCCTGCCGGGCCGCACCTCGAAATCCAGGTTGTCGACGGCGCGGAACACGCCGTTTTCGGTATTGAAGTCGACCGACACGCCGCGCACGGACAGCAGCGGGGCGGAAGCAAAAGCGGTGGTGCTAGACAACGTGGATTCTCACAGGGAGGTGGCGGCGCGGGCAGCCTGGTCGTACAGGCCCGAGAGGGCGCGCAGGGTGTTGGCCAGCTGATGGCTGGCGTCGTCCGCGGCAGGGGATTCGATGAACGGCTTGACGAGGCATTGCTCGCGCACTTCGGCGTAGCGCTGGATCGCGGCCGCGCCGGCGTCCGTCGCCGTGTAGATCACTTCCTTGCCCGTCTTGGCGCTTTGCACCACGCCCAGGCGTTCCAGCTTCTTCAGCGAATAGTTCACCAGATGGGTGTCTTCGACATTGAGCGTGAAACAGATGTCGGCCAGCTTCTTGCCGCGGCCGCGATGGAACACGTGGTTCAGCACCAGGATGTCCAGCGAGGTCAGCTCGGGCAGGCCGGCACAGGCCATGCAGCGCACCATCCAGCGGTTGAACGCGTGCGACGCGATGATCAGGCCGAACTCGACTTCGGAGAGCTCGGGGGCTGAAGAGGCCAGATGGGATGAGGAAACTATGGCGTCCCGGACGGATACAGGCATGGCTAGACGGGATGGGGACGGATCGGTGACAAAACGTTGGCGAATTATTGACGATTTGTTGATATGCCCGTATCGGGGATAACCCGTGTACGACATCCCGGAAATCCCGGTCGCAGCGGCTCCAGCCCGTCAAAAACGTAATCCCGCTATCCGCTTTCTGTCTGCCTCGCCTTCCTAGAATCGGTGCGTGCATTTCCGGCACGATACATAGGAGTTACGCATGCAGATGATCCGCAAAGCCGCATTGATCCTGGCGCTGTCGACCGCCGCCTCGGGCGCCGCGCTGGCCCAGGCGGCGCCGCCGCCGGCAGGCCTGGCCAGCCCTTACGGTCCGTCGTTGACGCGCGCCGAAGTGCTGGCCGACTTGGCGTTGTGGAAGCGCGCCGGCGTGGACCGGTACTGGCGCGGCGAAGAGACGCCGGACATCTACAGCCTGGAGTACAAGGCGGCGTTTGCGGAGTATTACCGGCTGCGCTCGGGGCCTGAGTATCAGGCTGAAGTGCAGCGCCAGAACGCGTTGCGCCGATAGCCGCCAGGGCGAAGCAGGAAAGCCCGGCGTGCTTGCCTTCCCGGTAATCAATCCTCCCGAGTCCAGTCCCAGCTTGCGGCTTGCCGACCTGGAGCTGGACTTGCTGCGTTGCCGTGCCTATCGCAACGGGCAGCTTCTGCCGCTGACGCCGAAGGAATTCGATCTGCTGATGTTCCTGATGCAGCGGCCCGGCGTCGTGTGCCTGGGATGGGAGCTGGCCGAGCAGGTCTGGAAGATGAAGCTGCACATTCACGACAAGCGCGATTTCAAGTCCCATGCGGTGGCGGTTGCGATGCGCCGATTGCGCAGGAAGGTCGATGCCGGTCCCGGGCCGAGACTGCTGCATACGATACGGGGCGGCAGCTACATGCTGAGCGCAGCGCCGCTTGCGGGCTGAGCAAGCCGGTGTAGGGCCGCGGGCAAGCGTCATTGGCGCAAAAAAAGCGCGCGCCCGAAAGGCGCGCGGCGATCATCTGGCCTTCCCTTCGCGGAGGAGGGCACGATCAAGGGAGTCCCTGCATACAGCTTGTCATGAAAGCGAGAGAGGCGGGGACGCGCCCAGCTTAGAAGCGGTGGCGGATGCCCATGTTCACTTCGGTGGCCTTGGCGTTGTCCTGGAAGCCCCAATTGGTGGTGTAGGACGCGACCGCATAGAGGTCGGTGCGCTTGGACAGGTTGTAGTTGTAGCCGAGGCTATAGGTGTTGCTGGTGGCGTCGTCGCCCGTCAGCAGCGTGTTGTTGGCATCGGCGCGCTGCCACGAGGCGAACGCGCCGCCGGATTTGCCGACCGGCGCGGCCAGCGCCACCATGTACGAATTGGAGCGGAAGCCCTTCACGAAGGCATACGACGGCGTGCCGGCGAAGGAGCCTATGCTGCCGCCGTTGGGAAAGCTCTTGCCGGCGAACCAGCCGTCGGTCATGCGGTTGTAGGCGAGGGCGACCTTGACGACTTCAAAGTCGTAGGAGCCGCCGATGATGTAGGAGCGCGGCGTGGCGTCGACCTGGTCCTGGCTCAGCTTGTTCGAGGCGTTGAGCTGGTCGTAGGTGGCGAAGCCCATGAGCGGGCCGTTGTCGTAGCGCAGGCCGGCCGTGATGGCGCGCGTGTTGTCCGCGGTGGCGAAGCCGGTCTGGGCGACGCGGCGGTCGTCGGCGTTGAAGGCGTAGCCCACCGCGCCCTTGAAGCCGCCCATCGACGGGGTTTCATAGACCAGCAGGTTGTCGTAGCGGACGTAGTAAGCCGAACTGAAGCCCAGGCCCGCGCCGGTGTTCAGCTGATTGAAGCCACCGCCGAACGACGAGCCGAACATGCCGGAGAAGTAGCGCGCGGCGATGTTGTACTGCCGGCCCAGGCGGAATTCGCCCCAGTCGGCGCTGCCCAGGCCCACGGTGGCTTCGCGGCCGAACAGGCGGCCGCTTTGCAGCGAATTGCCGTTGCGGCTGTCGTAGCCGGATTCCAGCTGGAAGAGCGCGTACAGGCCATCGCCCAGGTCTTCCTTGCCGCGCAGGCCCCAGCGCGAGCCCGCGGTGGTGCCGGTGGTGGAACCGATGCGGCTGCTGTCGATGCGGGTGCGGTTGCCGGTGGCGGGGTCGGTATAGGAGCCGTCGACATTGGTGTAGCCGATGCCGGTATCGATAAGGCCGTAGAGGGTGACGGAAGACGATTGCGCGTAGGCGGCGCCGGACAGGGCCGTGGCGGCCGCCGCGACGTATAGCTTTTTCATGAGGGACTCCGGGTGCGGGAAAGATCGAGTTGCGTCAGGCCGCAAGGAAGCCATGGAAGTGCATGTCTTCTGGCGGATTGGCGGGGCCAGTGTGACGGCCGGCGTCCGACAATCCACGGTCGCCGCAATTACAAATTCGATCGTTCCGGAGTCCCGGTTTTGTCATGTACGCGTGGGCGTGGTCCGCGCATGCGGGAACACGCTTATCCCTCCAGCCCCCCCAGATCCGGCGGGCGGTTCTCGATGATGGCTTCCATGCTGAAGAACCCCGTCACCGTGGACAGTTCGAAATCGGTGATGAGTTTTTGATAGAAGCGGTCGTAGCCGGCCATGCCGCGGCAGACCACCTTGATCAGGTAGTCCCAGTCCCCGCCGATGCGGTAGAACTCCGTCACCTCGGGCAGGCGTTCCACGTGCTGGCGAAAGCCGTCGGCCCAGGCCTTGGCGTGGTGGCTGGTGCGGATCATCACGAAGACCGTCAGGTCCAGCCCCAGTTCGACCAGATTGACCTCGGCCCGCGTGCCGCGAATGATGCCGCAGGCGTTCAGGCGCTGCAGCCTGCGCCAGCAGGCGTTTTGCGACAGGCCGACGCGATCGGCCAGTTCGCGTTGCGACAGCGCGCCGTCCTTTTGCAGGCAGGAGATGATATTCAGATCAAATTTGTCTATTTTTTCCATATAAAAGATCAAATGACCCAAATATGAGGTTTTTCGGCAAAATTTAGGTGATGTTTCAACTTTCCTTCCATCGTATGATATTCCGCTGTACTTAGGAATATCCCTGACATGAATACCCCCACCAAAACGGCGCCCGCCAAGGCCACGCCGTTGCAGCAGTTCCAAGCAAGCCTGAAGACGGATGACGTCGCCGCGGCGCTGGCCGACGGCCTGATCGGCAAGGACGCCGTGGTCGACGGCCCCTATGGCATCAAGCCGCTGGTCTATGCGGACTACGTCGCTTCGGGCCGCGCGCTGATGCAGGTGGAGCGTTTCGTGCTGGAACAGGTGCTGCCTTACTACGCCAACTCGCATACCGAGGCCTCCTATTGCGGCGGCTTCATCACGCGGTTGCGGCGCGAGGCGCGCGCGGCGATTGCGCGCTGCTGCGGCGCGGGCGACAAGCATGCGGTGATCTTTGCGGGTTCGGGCGCGACGGCGGGGATCAACCGGCTGGTGCACCTGTTCGGCGTGCGCGAGGCCATTGCCGCGGGCCGCAAGGTCCGCGTGATCATCGGGCCTTATGAACACCATTCGAACATCCTGCCTTGGCGCGAATGCGGCGCGGAGATCGTCGAGCTGGCCGAAAGCGCCGCAGGCGGACCGGAGCTGACGCAGTTGGACGCGGCATTGCAGGCCGGGGAAGGCGCGCTGGTCATCTGCGCGTTGTCGGCGGCTTCCAACGTGACGGGCATCGTCGCGGACGTGGCGCAAGTGACGCGCCGGGTCAAGGCCGCGGGCGCGAAGATGCTGTGGGACTATGCCGGCGGCGCGCCTTACCTGCCGATGCAGATGTCGCCGGCCGCCGACGCGGCCATCGACGCCATTGTTTTTTCGCCGCACAAGTTCATCGGCGGCCCGGGCGCTTCGGGCGTGCTGATCGTGCGCCGCGACGCGGTGCTGGACACCAAGCCGACCTGGCCGGGCGGCGGCACGGTCCGTTTCGTGTCGCCCGTCGGACATGACTACAGCGGCAGCCTGGAAGCGCGCGAGGAAGCGGGCACGCCGAACGTGGTGGGCGATATTCGCGCTGCGCTGGTGCTGCTGGTGAAGGAGGCCCTGGGCGCCGATTTCATGCGCCAGCGCAACGAACACTTCGTGCGGCGCGCGCTGGCCAGATGGCAGGGCGCGGCGCAGCTGGAACTGCTGGGTTCGCTGACGGCGAGCCGCCTGCCGATCTTTTCCTTCCGCGTGCGCAACGGCCGCGGCGGCTATGTGCACCAGCAGTTGGTGACGCGCATGCTGAGCGACCGCTTCGGCATCCAGGCGCGCGGCGGCTGCGCCTGCGCGGGGCCCTATGTGCATCGCCTGCTGGACATCGGCGCGGACGAATCGCTGCAGATGCGCCAGGCCATCCTGGACGGCCGCGAGATGGAAAAGCCGGGCTTCATCCGGCTGAACTTCAGCGTGCTGCTGCCGGACGAGAAGGCCGATTTCATCCTGGATTCGGTCCTGGCGCTGGCCGCCGACGCGACCGAGTTCGAGGACCGCTACGGCTTCGATCCCAGCCGTGCCATCTTCTTCCCGCACAGCGCCGAACAGCAGGCCGCCTGAGCCTTGCGCCCGCCGCCCGGCGGGCCGCTCAATCCTTCATGTGGGGGCCGCAGGTCCTGATCCATGCGGCCTTTTCGTCCGTCAGCTTGTCGGACGCATCGCCCAGGGCCCGCGCCATCTTTTCCGGAAACTCCACGCCCTTGCGGCGGCAGGCCTCGAAGTCGTCGGCCAGCGAGAACCGGGCATCCAGCAGGTCCAGCCGGCCCTGGCACAGCGTGCGATTCAGCTGCAGATCATTGGCCGCCTCGCGCGTGCGCTGCACGTCTTGCGCCCGATCGATGCGCGTCTGCTCGGCCTGGACCTGCGCGACGCAGTCGTCCGCGAACGCGGGCGCGCTGGCGCAGGCCGCGGAAAGCAGCAGGACGGCGAGGGTGGGGCGGATGAGGGCGGCCATGCGGGATACCTGATGAATGCGATGGGAATGGGCTGCATCATAACTGCTGCATAAAGCCTGCACGCCGCGGCTGCCAGACCCTTGCGGACACTGCATGGAAAACCAGTATGGCAAATCATGCGAAGCCGTCTACCATCGCTGACAGCTCCATGATTTCCACGATCCGGCCCGCCACGAGCGCCGGACGCAATCAATCCGGCTGAAGTTCTGTTTTATCAACACCTTGCGTTGGAGATGAAAGAGAATGACTGATACGACGACATGCCCGGAGACGCCCGTAAATGCTTGATGTAGGGTCGCCGTTCAATTAGACGTCTAATACTATGCCTTGTCTTTTGATGGCCCCTTGACCACTTTCACGCGCTTGTCACGCAGATAAATTTCGGTAGTCCGACGATCAGAATGGCCCAGGAGCGCCATCGGATCTACGCCTTGGGCGTCCGCGTGGGTGCCCGCCATAGCCCGAATGTCGTGAAGGGTAGCGTCAGGAACTTTGGCCTTTGCAGCTGCGCGCTTGAATTCTCGCCACACATTGGTATGCGCTCGTGGCTTGTCGTCGCGGGACCCCAGCAAGTAGCGCTTGTTACGCACGACTTCACGGGCTCGTTCGACCGCCGCCGCGAGTTCAGGTGTCCAGCCAACAATCAGCTGCTTACCGGTCTTCTGCTGCTGGAAGTAGATGCCGCGTTCAAGGATGTGCTCCTCTTCTATCTCCAAGACATCGCCGATGCGCTGTGCGGTGAGATAGCAAATGTCCATGATGCACTGCATCCACGGTTGAGATGCCTTGTGAATCGCATCGTATTCCTCATGGCTGAGCAGGCGATCACGAGACCGAGTGGTGAATCGCTTTACGCTAACGCATGGGTTGCTCTCAACCTTCCCACGGTCCAATGCCCACTGGAAGGTCAGATTGAGAACGGTCAGCAGCCTATTGGCGCGGCCATACTGATGCGAATAGGCATCCATCATCTCAACTACATGGCCGTGCTTGACCTGGTCTGGGTGGAAATTCGCGAAGACGTTCTTGAGGGTGGCAGCTGCGGGGCGGTAAAGCCGTTCAGTTGCAGGGGAGACATCTTTGATCAGATGGGGAAGCGCGGCATCAATGAGCGCCGGCAGACCTTCCTTTGGCACTGAGACAATCCGCGCATATTCCATCAAAGCGCTTTGCAGATCGGTGCCGATCTTGCGCCATTTACCGCCCTTGACGTACCAGAACGCCCCGTGCTTCTGGTAAACGCAGGCTGGGAGATGCCGATCCTTGGTTCTTGGTCGCATGGCCTAGTGCTGCCTCCATAGCGGCCCGAAGAACCACAGGGGTTCCATCAGGGCGGATTTTGAATGGGATAGCAAGGAACTTGAGGGCTTCGATCTGCCCAGCTTTCCTGGCCTTCCCGGTAAGTTCGATCAGTTCCTCTTGGGAAAGCGTGAGCATATCGCCTCCAAAACGAAGCCCGCGCTAGGCGGGCTGTTGAATCTGCTTCCGGGCTATCTGTAGTAGCCGGGGGTCGGCCTTCGTCAGTACATCCAGGAGAAGGCGCTTTTCCTCCAGGTAGGTCACGGCAAACTTTGGGTCATGCTGGACGATGCTGCTGGTGTTGCTGATGAGGTCGGCGGCCTTGATGGTTTGAACCCATCCAGGAGCGCCCGATAAGCGGTCGCGGGATAGGCGCTTGCGTTCGGTGCGGTTACCTTGTTCCAGGTCGGACAGGAACCAGACGCCGCGCACCACTGCTTCCACTTCGGTCATCGAGTAGTCGCTATTGATTCCAAGGTGGTCCCACAGGCCAACTGTGGTGACGCCCTGATCCTCCATGCAGTCGTGTAGCCAAGCAGTGGCGATCATGACTTCTGGGTGAATAATCTGCCATTCCACTACCGTTGCTACGATTCCGGCGACTTCCGCCAGATGATCCGTGTACGGGTTATTGGTGTACTTTCGCCGCTGGTCCTTGTGAACCTTCCGGGCGAACGTCATTGCGTCAAAGGCCAAGCTCATAAAGCCTCCAGTGCTTCTTTGTGGTGTCCAGCAGGCGCTGGATTGCATCAGTCACTTTTGCGTTACTCCCATCACATAGACGCAATTTGGCGTTACCGCACACATGAGCATTTGCCGCTGCTGTGGTGGGGCGTGTTCAAGAACGAGGCCGAATGCCAAGGCGACGATCAGCGTTCCGGCGATGGCTTTCCATATGCTCATGGCTGCTCCTTGTTGTCGGTGGCGCTCGGTTTCATGAACGTCATCCAGTGCGTGTCCGCGCGCTTGCCGCTGGGATGCCCGAACAGAGGCTTGTGCGGCGTCAGCGCCAGAATCTGCGGCGTGCGGATCTGGATGGCGTTCCACTTGAAAATCAGGACGCCTTCAGGCTTCAGGACGCGGAAGCACTCCGCGAAGCCCCGCCGCAGATCCTCCTGCCAGTCATCGCCCAGGATGCCGTACTTGGCGCGCAGCCAGGAATCGCGTCCGGCATGCCGAAGGTGCGGCGGGTCGAACGCCACCAGCCGGAACGACTCGTCCGGGAACGGCATGGCGCGGAAATCCATGTTCAGGTCCGGTGTGATGCTGAAGGCTCGGCCGTCGCACAGCGTGTGTTCCTCGCTGCGGATATCGCCGAACAGCGCGCGCTGGTCCTGCCGGTCAAACCACATCATGCGACCGCCGCAGCAGGGGTCCAAGATCGTCGCTTCACTCATTTGCGCCTCCGTCCTTGTTGTCGGGGCGGGCCAAGATGTGCCGCAGCGCCATTGCGTCCCACCATGCGTTGTGCTGGATCGCCCCATCCAACGTTGTCGGGTAGGAGTCCACGCGGTGGATCTCAAACGACAGGTGTGGGATAGCCACCATCTGACCCGGAGCGGTGATGATGGCCTGGCAGAAGTAGCGCACGTCGTCCGGCCAATCGGTGTTGATGTGAGGCGACGGATCACCATGCAGGAACTCGGCGATGCGGTATGCGCCGCCGTGGTGGTGGCAGTTGACCGCCGAGACGGGCAACGGGACAGCGCGCATGATCGGCAGGACGTTCTCACGAACCCAGGGTTGTTGCGCGGCGTGGCCCTGGTAGATCAAGTACAAGGAGGCCCCATCCTCCCGCACCAGCGCAAGGGACAGCAGCGGACCGCCGAATCCGTCGAACTCGGTATCGAGGTAGTAGTTCATTGGCTATCCTTCTGC
This sequence comes from Achromobacter anxifer, assembly GCF_903652925.1. GTDB lineage: Bacteria > Pseudomonadota > Gammaproteobacteria > Burkholderiales > Burkholderiaceae_B > Achromobacter > Achromobacter anxifer. The sequence continues at coordinate 286,350 of NZ_CAHLAR010000002.1, forward strand.
GCGCCCGGTTGCGCGGACAGGGACTTGAGGGCGCGGATGTGGCGGGCGATCAGTTCGGATACGTCGGACCGGGCGTAGCTCCAGCAGTGGCCGCCGACCAGGCCCGCCGCTTCCTCCAGTGCCGCGTCGCGCACCGCCTCGCTCGCGTCCAGCCGCGCCATGGTGGCCCTGCTATCGCCTAGCGGCGGCTTCCACTCTTTCCCGCCTTGCCAGGTGTAGCCCCTCCGGGTCAGCGTTCGCACGGCGGCGGCCGCCTCGCTGGCCTGGGGCACGGCATAGAGCAGATCACCAACATTCGGCATTGATGCGGCCGGAATGAGCTTGACGGAGATAGAGCGCAGGTGTGGCACAGACACTTCGACCAGGGCCACCGCCTGCGCCTCCCCGGCTACAGGGACGCTTGCCGGCCGTGGCGTGAGGTACACCGGCAAAGACCAGGCGCGCCCTTCCTTGCTATCCCAGGTGATCGCTCTGGAAACGTCCCGCGCAATCTTGCCGGTTTCGGCATCAATGATCATGGGGTTGATATAGAACGCCGGCTCATCGGCTACAGGGGCGCTTGCCAGGGCGCGACGTAGGACGTTGACCGACTCGCACGACCCGCGATCATCGCGATTGCAGCGGGCTATGAAGTCGTCCACCCAGTTCAGCGCATCCATGACCTCGGCTGAGGCTACAGGGGCGCGCAGCTTGGACAGCAGGGCGCGCAGCCTGTCGATTTCGTCGGCGGCTTCCCGCTCCATGCGAATGACAGCCGGGTTTCCGTCTTCTGCGGCGTCAAGGTCCGCGTTCTCGCGCAGTCGCGCGGTGATATCGTCTTGCCCAGCCTGGGCGGCGGTGGTGTTGGTGCTCATGCGGCTTTCCTTTTCTCTGTGTGGCACCGGCGCGCCAGCTCTACGAGCCACGCGGCCAATTGGGGGGGGGTATGCTCGCGCTCGGCATGGGTGACAAAAGGGCGCCATCCCAGATCGCCCCTTTGGAGGCGACGGCCGCCGTTGCCCTTGCGGGTGTCCTGGGCAATCACGTGGGTGCCAGAGCCCAGGGAGATGGGAGGCAAATCGGGGATATCGCTGGGTCGGCATCCGACGATGTACAGCAGGGTCTTCTTCTCTGCGCGGTGGCCCCACCAGTGCTGCGATATTCCCAGTGTCCAGCCGCCGTACTGATCGGCCGGGGCTCCAGGCGCTGGCAACTGCTGGTCTGCCCACAGCTTGGAACCGTTCGGGTGTTCCAGCACGCCGCCATACTGGCGCAGTTGTGCTACGGCCCATCGGGCAAGATCTTTCTCGTCGGGTCGTGGCTTAGCCATATGCGATAGGCGGCCCCATGCGCGGCACGGTGGGTGCGCGACTACCGGCATGCCGCCCTGAAACGTCCTGGCGTCCCGGTCAGCGTCATACACGTCCACGCCGGGCAGCGTCTTGTAGGTGCTGTCCTGGCGGGCGAACAAGACGGCAACGTCCATGTTTCACCCCTCCTGCTGCTGAGAGGCTGCAATCTCATCCAGCAGATCGTCAGCTTGTCGGCTGTTCGACTCGCACTGGCCACAACTGCTCCAGTAGTCCGGCTTCTCGGGCTTTTGCTGCGCAACCTCGCGCACGAATTCCAGCATCCGCGCATCGCCAGCAGCTTGAGCGGGGCGCTCGGGGCGGGCAGGCGGGTAAGCTTCGGCGGTCATCGCCTGTTCGAGGGCGGCGCGCAGGTTTTCATTCCAGTTTTCGCCAATCACGCGTTGGCGGGGCCGCTGCATGAAGTGCGACACGATCTCGATGCCGATGCTGTAGTCGTCCCCGTTGGAGTGGCTGATGAAGCGGACGTCCCAGCATGCGCTCTGGATGGCGTCGAGCAGTTCGCTATCGCGCTTCCAGCGTGCGATCTGCTTTTCATCGGTGGTGGGCTGGTTGGGCGCGAAATCGCTATCAGGGGCTCCGATGGCTGCGCCCATGAAACTGCTGAGCGCCTGATCGGCGCTGGTTTGGGATTCGGGGGCGCTCATGCTGTGACTTCCTCTTTGCTGCGGTCGTAGAGTTCAATGCCCCAGGCAAGGGCGAAGCAGCACCACCGGAACCGGCGCGTGTAGTCGTTGAAGTTGTGTTCCCAGAGATCGTCAAAGAACCAGGTACGGCCAGGGCCCTGGGTATAGCGGGACGGGGTCCAATTGAAGTCGTTTGCAGCGGTGCAAGCGTAATGCTCCCCCTCGTCGATCCTATCCAGGACTTCGCTGTCTACAGCCTCCCAGAGTTCGCGCCGTTCATCCTTGGTCAACAGCCTGCGCGCATCGCCTCGGATCCAGTTCAGCCGATACTCTTCTATGACCCTGCGGAAATTTGCCGGGTCGAATTCTTCGGCAGCGCCGCCGCGCCGACTGCCGTTGACGGCCTCAAGCTTCTCGGACCAGTACGACAGATTGACCGCCAGTCGGCGGCCGCGCTGCGCATATTCTCGATCTGTGCGGAAGAACTCGAACATGTCAGCCAGGCGCGTAAACACATAGGTGCCCATGTCGCCCGTGTAGCAGAGGTATCCCGGCCAGGTGATCAGATCGAAGTGCATGCACATCGTGCCGGGCTCGCGGAATCGGATGTGGCGGTACACGCCTTCATCCCACATGACTTCCATGACGTGGTCGGCCACGTCGCGCAGGAATTCGTTTTCGGTAAGGGCGCTCATGCGGTGGCTCCTTGTTCGTCGCCCAGCACCCAGCGAAGGGCGGCGGCGTAATCGCCTTGGGCCTGGTCCAGGGCGGCCAGGATCTGCTTGCGGGACTTCACGCGGGGGCGCTCGCCCATGACGGCAGCCTGCTTGCGGCTGCGTTCGTGGGGCCTGGCGTCTTTGCCGGCCTCGACGAGTTCGGCCACCTTGGCGCGCTGCTCCTCGGGGTTGAGCCTCGCCAGGGCCTTGGCGTGCGTCAGCGTGATCTGCCCGGCTTCGACAGCGGTCTGCACGGCCTTGGGGCTATCCAGGAGGGCTAGGGTGTCGCGAACCGTGGTGAGGGTGCAGTTGTAGATGACAGCGATTTGATCCTCGCCCTTTCCAAGGGCCAAGTGGCGGCGCATTTTCTCGGCGCGGCCCAGCGGGCTGTCGGCGGTGCGGGCTTCGTTCTCGCTGGCGATGGCATCCAGGGCATCGTGGCGCTTGCCCGTGTAGACCACGCCGGGTATCAGCCTCGGGGATACGCCACGCTCCACGCGCCACTGATTGGCCAGAAGGGTGGACTTGACGCGCTGGCGTCCGAAAACAACTTCGGTTTCACCAGTTTCCGGGTTCTTGGATACGCCGATGGGTTCCAGCACGCCCTGATAGTCGATATTGCGGGCCAGTGCCTCGTCCACCGGTAGATGCACGCGCGGGTCATAGAGCGGGCTGGATTCGTCGGTGACGAGGGTGAGCTTGGCCGGATCGAAGTTGAGTAGGTTGCTTTGACCGTCCGCGCCGTAAACATCTTTCGATTTTTTTGCCATGGTCTGTTTAGATTGAAATGAGTGAGCGAGGGGCGCCGGCTGGCCTAGTGGGTCGGCTGACACCTTGGAATGGTTGGGATACGATTGCGCCGATCCAAATGTGAGAGGCAGCAATGGAGAAAACTGAAATTCGATGTGGCACCGCTGTGTTGGTGATTGGGGCCATCGTCTTCTTGGCTTTGCTCGCGATCAATTGGCCTGATAACCCGCCAGATTGGGCCGCTTGGGCTGGCTTCATTCAGGCTTTCGGCACCGTCCTAGCAATCTGGTGGACATACAGAACCACTCGGGACCAGTTCGAAGCGGAACGTCAGGAACGCGATGCAGAGAGGGCGGAAAGCAAACGCCTACGGGAAGCTGAGGCAACGCGGCAATTGGAAATGCAGATGGAGTCGATCCGGGCAATCGTGATCGACGCTCTCGAGGCATTGCTGGAGTTTCAAAACTACGTTGCGAAACTCCCCAATTTGGATCGATTTGAGAAATCGCCAGCTAGATTAGATGATGCGCAGTACGCATTGCGCAGTCTGTTGGCCCGTGATCTCCCTCCGGGTGTCGCTGTTCAAATCGTGGCGCTACAGCAGTCGATTGGTCGGTGTTTACGCGATTGCCAGCAATGGTTTCGCAGAGAGCAAGAGATCGATCCAGCCCCCACTTGGTATCGCTGCCTAGAAGCCTTTAAATGTGCAGTGAAGCTGGAGGGGGTCAGGGATGCATGGGAACATCGTCAGGACCAAGCGACGTTTCGCGCCGTCTTTGTCCATCCGGAAACGTTCGAAGGGACTGACCCGTTGGACTTCCAATCGTTGGCGGTTCTATAAGCATTATTCGTCCCCAACGCCGTGGGATGCTCACACTGAATTTTCAGTTTGCAGTGAGAGGCGTTGCTGCTCATAGAACGAAGCGAAGCAGCCAACCCAGGGCCTGTGGGCCGAACAGAAGGAACGCGGCGAATACGAGAGCGCCAGGCCATGCCCACCACGGGATATCCGCGTCCTTGCTCCAGTTGCCGCGGCCGGCGTGGTCGCGTGGCGCGATCAAGTTGCCCAGCTTGCGGCCAACCTTTGCGATGGCGTGCAGGGGGCGGATGCGCACCGGGGGCGCGCTTGCGCTGATGGTGTTCATGTGGGGCTCCAGGGATCGGCCGCGACATAGCGGCGGGTGAAGTAGTTGCCGATGGGGACCAGCACCACGGCCGCGAGGGCGAGCAGCGCCAGGCCCCACCAGATGGCGGGGATAGTTGAGGGCATGGAGATTTGCGCGGTGTGCGCGGTGGTGGGTGGGCTTCGGGGAGCGGGCCGGTAGCCGGTGAATTCCTGAAAGTCACTTTCAGCGCCGGTGACGTCGCAGCGCCGGCCCGCTCTCTGAAGCCACGAAGAATGGGATTCAGGGAGTGTGTTAATTCGTAACAGCTATATCTTTGTTGCGGCTAATCATTGATAGTGGCCGCGGGAACATTTTCCCTGCAAATCTAGGACTTACATTGAAGATTGAAACTGGTATCGTGAAGTGGTTTAACAACGACAAGGGCTTCGGCTTTATCATGCCGGAGCTGGGTGGCAAAGACCTCTTCGCCCATTTCTCTGAAATTCAGGGTGATGGCCACAAATCTCTGGAAGAGAACCAGCGCGTCTCCTTCGTGGCCGGTCAAGGGCAAAAAGGCCCCACGGCGACGATGATCAAAGCGATTTAATTCGGCAGCTTGCCCTAAGGCAAGCTGCTTGCGGTACAGGGGCTGGATCCATTGAAACAGTGGATCCGGCCCTTTGGTTTTGTGGGCAACAGGTTGCATTGGGCCGATGCCCCGTTGCCCGCTTTTGAATCGAAGCGGCTTGCTGAAAGGTTGAAGGGGCTTTCTGCTCCAGCACTTCTTGGTGGAGGTCGCTTTTTTTGCATTCTCATCGGCATCCGTTTGGAAATTCGATAGTGGTTCAACGAAGCTTGACCCACCGTTCTCGCTTCCATGTAAGACGTTGTCTTCTGCCGCCAAGTTTGTATTCCTGTCCAAGTCACGTAAGGTAGCCTACTTATCTTGACATGGAGAAGAAATGCCAAATAGGTACGGAAAACTCGCTTCCTGGATCTACCACCTAGATAAGCCCATTGGCCACTCATTCGGCGATCTGGAATTTTATCGGCAGCGCCTGACTGGATGTGATGGCCCGATCTTGGAACCTGCGGTCGGCAATGGCCGGATCTTCATACCGATGCTTGAGATGGGGCTAGCGATTGAAGGTTTCGACGCGTCGCAAGACATGCTCGACCACTGTAGGCAGGAGTGCCTAAGTAGAGGTCTTGCTCCCGCGCTGACCTGTCAAACATTCGAACAATTTAGCTACGGTCGACGCTTCGCATGCATTGTCATGCCGGCCGGGTCGCTGCAGTTGATTACAGAGACCGCTTCGGCAATGGCCGTGCTCAAGCGGTTTTGGGATCATCTACTGCCCGGTGGCAGGCTGATCGTAGATATTGATTCCATCGAGAGCCTCATTGGAGAGGCGAGCTCCGTGCGCAGTTGGGTGGTGGATGGCAGCGACTTGCTGACGCTGACCAGTCATCGGGCCGAGATTGATTACATCAAACAAACAACCCTTGATCATCTGCGCTACGAACACTGGCGGGATGGGGCGTTACTGTCGACAGAGCTTGACCTATTCCATTTGCGCTGGTGGGGTGTCGAGGAGTTGGCTCTCGCATTGCGGGAAACTGGATTTGTAGATGTGGTCGTGTCGGGTGACTACCAGCATGGACGCTATCCCCGCAACGGCGCCCGCATCATCAGCCTTGAGGCGAGCCGCCCGAGTAGGTGTATTTGACCTAACCGAGCGTTCTGCACGGTGTGTGGTTGTGGGCTTCGGAGAGCAGGCCGGAGGCCCGATCATCGCTTCACGTTGGAAAGTCACTTTTGCGCCGGTGACGTAGCGGCGCCGGCCTGCTCTCCGAAGCCGGCCCGACGAGCGGGGCAGGGTGGGGAGGTCTTAAAGGTCGCCGTTGCGGTCCAGCACGTTGATGATGGACAGGACGATATCGAACAGGTCTTCAAAGAACTTGAGCATGGATTTCTCCGGGAAGGGAAAGGGGAATCAGGACAGCGCCGCCCGGTAACCCGCACGCGAGGTATAAGGAGATGCTGTTGTGAATTGCTAGGTCGGACTGCTCTAACTAGAATCCGCTCACTTGGAGGGATATATGAGCAAGAAACTCACGCTTATCGGCATAGTCATTACCCTGGTCTATCTCATAACAGCAGCCTTGCTGGGATGGGGGCAATGGGACAAGTTCTCAGAAATGAAGCCCAATGAAGTGGGTGACTTTTTGGCCGGAGTTGTCGGCCCCTTGGCGCTGCTGTGGTTGATTTTGGGATACTTTCAACAAGGTGAGGAACTCAGGAACAGCGCCAATGCCCTGAACTTGCAGGCCCAGGAACTAAGAAACTCGGTCGAACAGCAAAGTAAGCTCGTAACAACGGCCGAGAAGCAGCTTGCAGCCGAGCGCGAGGCCAGGGCATCAGAAAACGAGCGGCACCGGCGAGACCGAATGGCAGACATTCGGCTTACAGCAACAGTCGTCAGAAGAATGCAGGGGACGTCAACAGCTAAATTCACCATGTCAAATCTTGGATATGCCGCTACCGATGTGGTGTTCATTGGGCCTGACAAGGTGCCTGCCCTAGCCGCGAAATCGTTCCCAATTCTTAAGCGCGATGCCGACCAACAATTCGACTTATATTTCGACAATCAGCATATTGGTACACATCCTTTTTCGATTAGATTCCGAAACGGGCTTGGCGAGGAAGAGACATGTGCTTACTCACTGAATATTCAACAGGGACAAAACGGGCCCGAAATCATCGTGCTTGTTGCGTCTTAGCTCCGCGATTAGCGGCTCCTCGGAGCCTCAGCCAGGCAGCGAAATCGCCCCTTTCCCTACAGGTTGGCTTCGGTAAGCGCTGACTCGCAGCGCTGGCCGAAACCGCCTGGTCGAGTACCAGGCGTTTCTCTGCCGTCTATCCGGCCTGTCTCCCCTCTAAGCGTTCCGCTTGCATTGGCTGCTGCGCTGACGCCCGGTTGCTGTTTCGCGCCACCTACGTGGAACTGGGCGCGCCCGCGCGCGGCCCCGGTATGGGGCGGCGGTGGGGTCTGACTGGTTTTTAAAGAGCGGTAAACAAACGTTGATGAAATAGTAAACACTAGTTTTTGTTTGGTCAACAATTGTTGGTTTTGAGGGAAAAAAAAGCCACCCCCTCGGGTGGCTGCGTTGCGAGTGATCTAGCTTTCAGTGTGTGCGCACTTTGCTGGGCGGCACGATGGCGCCTATCGCGTGGATCTTCTCCACCTGGCCAGCATGAAGGCTCATGCGCACTTCGCCATTGACCGACAAGACTTCGATGTCGCCGCCGCGGCGTTGGACTAGTAGCTCCTTGACCATTTTCCGGCCGTCGGCGAGCTGAAGGGCAACGTATTCGCCAGGTTCGATATCCGCATTGGGCTCGACAACTACATACCAACCATTGCGAATCGCCGGTTTCATGCTGTCGCCTCTCACGCGAAGGACATAGGCGTCTGGATCAGTCGACGCGTGGAGGATGTACCCGTCGCCGTGCCCCGCAGGGTATGCGAGTTCTTCGTAAAAGCCGTTCTCTCCGAGCTGTGCCATACCTACTACCGGAATCAATCGTCCAGGAGATGCCCGCCCGATGTACTCGGGGGCCGGCTCCGCCACTAAATGTTTGCCGTGGTCTGTCGGCGCGGAAGTGGAATAGGCGCGCCTAGCAGAATCTCCTAGTAGTTGATGAGCGGCGTCCAAGCTGCTCAGCTCCACTACTTGAAGTTCTTCCACAGACAGGCCGAAAGCGCGTGCGATCGCCGCTGCATAGCTCGACTTTTTGCTGTCTCGCTTCTCCAGCTGATCGATGGTTTGCCCGCTGGTGCCCGCGAGTTCTCCAAGGGCGTCATGCGTGAGGCCCTTTGCGAGTCGGAGAAAGCGGATGTTCTTGCCCATTGCCATGGGGCGCACCTTATCAACATTGGTTTATAAATTCCATCAACGTAAGTTGACCATTTGGTAAACGTTCGTTTACCATCGGGCAAATCACTTACGTCGAACGATGGATCTATGACCTCTATTCAATTCAAGCACCGCCCGGCGCTCGCCGAAGCAATCGAGCTTGCGGGTTCCAAGGCGGCTCTGGCTCGAATGATCGACGCGTTACCGCAGCAGATCGGCAACTGGTTGACGCGAGACAAGGAGATTGATCCGGTCTACTGCGCTCGCATCGAGGCGTCACTAGGCGGACGTGTCTCTCGATCCCAACTCCGCCCCGACGATTGGGAAACCGTGTGGCCTGAACTGGCGCGGGGCCAAAGGGAGGGCACCTCCCATGCGTAACGCAGCCCCCATGACGTTCGGTGCCCGCCTTGCCTTGCACCGTCCGGCGCCGGAAGAGGCGCGCTGGTTCTTCAACGTTCCCCACGAAGCGCCCACCGACGTTGAGCCACCCGCAGCGCCGGCTGAGCCGGACGACAGGGTCCAGATTGGCCCGCTCGATGTTTGAAGGATGTTTTCCATGCTGCGCATCTTAGGGACTGCGCGGCAGGAGCGAAACCCTGTTATTTCCAGATTCCAAGGTAAGACCCAATGACCTGCCGCCACCCCTCCCACAACTGGCTTGATGTTCTCTACAACGATGTCCGCAGTACGCCCGGGGGCGTGAAGGAGGCTGCGTCGTTCCTGACGGAGCGTCGTGGCAAGAGCATTCACTACGAAACCCTACGCGCCAAGCTGAACGGCCAAGAGGGCGAGTCGATGACATTCGAGATGGCCGATCTGCTGACCGAATGGATGTCTCAGAAGGCGGGAGGTGCTGCATATGCGCATCGCTGGGCGCAGACCTATGCGACGGTTGAGCATGGCCTGACCTGCCTTGATGTACCCCCGCCGCCTGCGGGTGGATGGCCGGACGAGTTGAAAGCCGTGCTCGAAAAAGTGATGCAGGCGGGCGCGAAGGTCGGCGGCTTGAATGCTTCGACGCTGGAGGCCTTGGCGGATGGCCACATCGATGCCAATGAGCGCAGTCAGCTGTATGGGCTGTTCATGGAGTTGGCTGTCCTCGCATTCCGCGGCGCTCGCAATGTGTCGAGGGTGCAATGCTGACCCGTGGAACATCCGGAGTACCGGTGCGGGCGCGTAGCGCGTCCGCGGGGCGTAAGGGGGCGGCGCTGTCGCGCACGGCTGCAATGATGTGCAGCCGCGCGAAGTTCCAGCGGTGGGTTGTTTCCCGCATCGGCGCCGCCCCTGAGGGCGTGTCCCCGAGCCAGCACGCAGCGCAGTACGTGCGCGACATTTGCGGCATAACCAGCCGTGCCCAGCTGGACCACCACGCCCTGGCCGCCGGGATGTTCCATGAGGCCATTCGCAAGCCGTTCCTGGAGTGGAGCGGCATCTATGGGTGATTGCCTGCATATGTTCCGGGGCTACCGGGTGCCGGTGGAGGCGGTGGAAGCGGTCCGCCAGGCCATTATCGATACGCCGCGCCGTGTGGATGTGGGGGCGCTGCGAGCCATCGTTGAACCCGCGTTGTTGCCGGTAGATCCCTGGTTCAGCACATCTCGGGGCGTGGCCGCCCGCTGTGCCGTCGATTCTCTCCTGTTTGATGCTGTTCGAGCCGGCCTGATCAGGCGGCGCGTGAATGCGTGGCATCTGCCGGCATGGTGGCGTGTTCGAAAGCAAGCGGGGGCGGCATGACGTTGCAACGCAAGACGCCACTTCGCCAGAAGACGCCGATGAAGCGTGGCGCGCCGCTGAAGGCCAAGGCCCCGATGATGCGGGCCAAGCCGATGCCGCCGCCTCGCGCCTCCATGAAGGCGCGCAAGAAGAGCAAGAAGCCGCTCAAGACCGTGTATCGGAACCCGGTGCTGTTGGCTCTTGCTGAGGGCGAGGAATGTCTGCTGCGCGTGCCCAAGTACTGCCAGGGTGGCACGGACACCACGGTCGCCTGCCATTCCAACCGCCTGCGGGACGGCAAAGGGAAGGGCATCAAGGCCCACGACTGGGCTATCGCCTTCGGCTGCGGCGGGTGCCATTGGTTCATTGACCACTCCAAGGCCACGATGGAAATGAAGCTGTCCTATTTCATCCCGGGCTTGCGGCTTACGCGGCTGCGGATCGTTGCGATGGGCAAATGGCCGGAGGAAGCCGAGCGCGGGTATCAGCAGCTTTACGGGGAGGCGGCATGAGCGCCGTAGTCTTGAAGATGACGCCGAAATCTCCCCAGCTTGAGGAAGGCCACACGCAGATTTCCAACGAACTGCTGGAGGCGATCACTGCGCATCCGTTCAAGCAGACCACGCTGCGCGTGTTGCTGGCGCTTATCCGCAAGACCTACGGTTTCAACAAGAAGGAAGACGACCTGTCCGCCTCGCAGCTGGGGGTGCTGCTGGGCGACATGAAGCGCCAGCACGTCACCACGGCGCTGAATGAGCTTGCAGGGATGCGGGTCATCCACAAGCGGCCGGGCAAGTACGGCTCCATTGTGGGCATCAATAAGGACTATTCGCAGTGGCTTGATAGTCCGAAATCCGGACAGGTGAACGAATCTCGGACTAGTGGAACTACTAGTCCGAATCTCGGACAGGTGAACGAATCCGAGACTACCACTAGTCCGAATCTCGGACAGGTCGCTAGTCCGAAATTCGGACACACAAAAGACAACCTTCCAAAAGACAACCAACAAAAGAAATCTGCTGACGCAGATTCTTGCGCCGACCAGCTTGCGCTGCTTGGCGCCGAAGACGGCAATGCTCCGCCTCCCGTCGTTCAGCTTCCGCTGCAAGACGGCTCCGAGTTTCTGCCCACCGATGTCCAGCTCGCGGAGTGGAGCGCGGCTTTTCCTCAGGTCGATGTGCCGGGGGCGTTGAAGCGGATGCGGGTCTGGTGCACAGCCAAGCCGGCGAACCGCAAGACGCGCCGGGGCATCTCCGCATTCATCGTTAACTGGCTGGCCGGTGACCAGACAAAGGCAACAACCCCAGGGGCGGACCAGCGCCGCCCCGCGAAAGGAGCAAAGATCCATGGAAACTTCAGCAGCCAGGACTACCGGCATGGTGTTGACGACGATGGCCGGTTTTAACTTCGCCACGGAGGAGCGGCATTGCTCCGAGCATGGGGTGTTTACCGCCATGAAGACGCCGGTAGGGTGGTCGGACTGCACGATGTGCAATGCCAAGCGCCAGCAGGCCGAGCGCTTCCGCCTGGAGGCCGAAGCTAGCCGCCTGACCATCATGCGCCAGGCCGAGGTGCCCTTGCGCTATCACGGCAAGACGCTGGATAACTACGACGCCTTGAACGAAGGCCAGGGGCGCGCGCTGCGTGTGGCGACCGAGTACGCCGATAGCTTCGCCACTGCGCGGGCCGCAGGCCGCGGGCTGATCTTCTGCGGCACTCCGGGAACGGGAAAAACGCATTTGGCCGTGGGGATCATGCATCAGGTGCTGGAGGCCGGGTATTCCGCGCGCTTTGCCGTGGTGCTGGACGCCATGCAGGCGGTGAAAAGCACCTATCGCCGGGACGCGGCCAGCACCGAGGCCGCCGTGTTGGAGAAGCTGACGGCACCCGACCTTCTGGTGCTGGACGAGATCGGAAACCAGTACGGGTCCGACACCGAGCGGATGATCCTGACGAACGTCATCAACAACCGCTACAACGCGATGAAGCCCACCATCATGCTGAGCAACTTGGCAAAGGACAAGCTGGGGGCGGAGCTGGGCGAGCGCGTCATTGACCGGATGCGCGAAGGCGGCGGGCGCATGGTCATCTTTGACTGGGACAGCCACCGGGGGGCGCACGCATGAAGCCCTGGCCGAATACCGGCGCCAAGCGCTCGCCTCGCTGTTCCAGCAGTGCAGCGAAGCTCGGTGGCCCGAGCGAAGACACCATCCAGGCCCAGGTGATCAGGTGGGCGACCCTTCAGGCCGGCGTATATCCGGAGCTCGCGCGACTCTTCCATGTTCCCAACGGCGGCCAGCGCCATGCGGCAGTGGCGGCAAAGCTGAAGGGACAGGGCGTCAAGGCCGGGGTGCCGGATCTTTGCTTGCCCGTGCCGCGCTTCGGATGCCCGGGGCTGTGGATCGAAATGAAGACCGCCGACGGCAGGGTCAGCACGACCCAGAAAGATTGGATCGGATACCTCAAGGGGGCGGGGTACCGCGTCGAGGTGTGCCGCAGCTTTGATGAGGCGCGGGCAGTTCTCCTGAGCTATTTAGATCCGAAAGTCACTTTCACGCCGGGGATCTACTGATGGGGTGGCTTCGGCGTTGGGAGCGCGATGACCCGGCCAAGGTGCTGGAGCGGAATCAGGATCAGCGGGCCAGGCGGCGAGCCTGGGTGAACTGGAAAGAAATTCGAATCGACCCCTTCGGGGCAGTGTGGTTTGGCAAGGAGCAGGTTATGACGCGCGAAGAATCGGACGAAGTGGAATCCCTGGTGATGGGCTGGTATCGGTGGACTGCCGGCTATCGCCCCAATCTTGGAGTAGGGCGCGTGTCCATCTACGCCCGCGGCATTTCTGAGGCGGGCGCGCACGTCAGCGCGGACGAAGTGGACGAAAAGCTTGAGGCGGCCCGAGGCGAACAAGTGGAAGTGTGCATCGATGCGCTACGCTGGCAGCTGCGGGCGGCTATCGGTATCCACGCGGCGAACAAGCGGGCAGGCGCGCAGGTGTTCAGCAACCCGCGTTTGACGCCGGAGCAACAACACGCGGCATATCAAGAAGCAAAGGCATTGCTCTTGCCGGCGCTGCGCAAGCGTGGATTGATCCGAAGCGCGCCGAATGTTGCGCGGGGGCCTTGCGGGATTGCTTCGGCAGCTTTATAGTTCGTGTGTCGTGGGCAGAAACCACCCGCAATGAAGAACCCGCCACGCGAAAGCAGGCGGGTTTTTCACTTCTCGGCCTGTTGAATGAAAGTCACTGATGAATGGCTGTTGCGATGGCAGACCCCTAATGGGGGCTACAACAGGAAGCAGTTGACGTTGTTGGGCGTTCCTTGGCCCCCCAAGCGTGGATGGAAGCACGATGTGCTAGGCCGCGAGATTTCGGAGGGGGCCGCACGCGCCTTTGAGGTTGACTCTGGTCAACTGGGAGCGGGCTAACCAAACAGTCCCCCCGCCGGTATTTGAGGATGCAAAGTCTATTGGGTACTGGGCGGACTCTCGCTACACTTGGCGAAAGTCACGCGGAAGGGGGCCAGAGATATGGCGCATCGGCAGTTGTATTCCGAGTTTCCAGCTAAGGATAGGAAAGTGATAGATCGTGTCATTCGGTCTCACGAGTACCAAAGGGGGCCGACAGTGAGACAGGAGCTTTCTAAGCTTGGAATCGATGTCCCGCTTTGGACGCTATATCGCCGCATGACTCAATTGAAGGAGCAGGATGCCGCTGCGCCGATGGAATCCGGCGCGATCGTGCATATCATTGACCGGAAAATGGGCACGATGAAAGTTATCGAGGTGGAGGTCGCGGCATCGCGGGTGGAAACGGCAGTATTACGCTTGGATCGTCACGCCAAAGCTGGAAGGTAGCTATCAGGCGTGTTGTTGCATTACCAGATTGACCCGCCGAGCGAAAGCAGGTGGGTTTTTTCTTGCGTCTTTTCTACATTGCTCGCTGGCTGTGAACTAGCCCATGCTTCAACGCTTAACACGCATGGACACGTCCACATGCGTGCCACGATCTAAATCTGCTCCAGGTGTTTTTTCCCAGTGAGGAAGAGAAAGCAATTCGTTGCCTACTTCGCCAGCTTGGATGCGGCGTGCTACGTCATCGAGCAATAGGGTGCGATTCGCGAAGTTCTCGCCTCTCAGTCCACCGATGAAAAGCCGATAGGTGAGGTTGGGAATTTGGCCCTTCATGACCCCCAGATCAAGTACTTGACCCTGTTCGTTTCGAATTAGCAGATGGCCTGGGCGAGCGTAGATACGGTAGATGCGCCATGGTAATGAAATGGCCGCATGGATTGGCTTCGTTCTTATACTCGGGTCTCGTTTCGCACTTTGAGGAGCGGGCGACGGAAGGGACTTAATTAAGGCATGCGCGAATTTGGCAATGGACCTTTTGATCGCCCTCACGTGCCGGCCGCCAATCGGGCGAACGTTGCCCTTTGCCGGTTAAGCAGGACGAGGGAATTCTGCTGGCGTTGTACTCGATGCATACTTGTACTCCCGAATGGCAAGACGGCGAGGTGACGCGCGTTCAATTGCCAAATGCGCAGGGTACGCGACTTGTCACTTGCATACTGGATCAATGGAAGGTCGTTACATAAAACTCGGCTAAGTGTTGCACCATGCAAGATCGGCCTGCCTGGCCAAGGGCTTCAATCGTAGTTTGGTGCTATTTGGAAACGTAGGTTGACTTTCGAAGATTGCGCACCCATAGTGAGTAAGCGGCTTTTCGAGCATCGCGATTTCCGGCCGGTCTTGCGCCCTTCAAGGTGCTTCATTGTTCGCAGTCCTTTCCTTGACTAGCTCCCTTTCGGGCGGTGCCCGCTATGTAAGGAGTCGAAGAATGGAAACCGGAATTGTTAAGTGGTTCAATGATGCTAAGGGCTTTGGGTTCATCATGCCAGAGGATGGCGGCAAGGACCTATTTGCTCATTTCTCTGAAATCGTGAGCGGCGATGGCCACAAAGTTTTGGTCGAGAATCAACGCGTGAGTTACGTCACAGCGCAAGGGGCTAAGGGCCCGCATGCGACGCAAATTCGCGCGTTGTGAACAACGGTCCTGAACTGATGAACGGACAGGGAGGACTAATGTTCCATAACAACATGGTCTATAAAGGTTATCGACTGACAGCTAGTGTCTCTCGCATATCGGTGGGAGGCAGTCGTCGGCCCGCTTTTACCGCAACTGTGGCATTGGGTACCGTTTCGGATCAACATGAGTTGAACGAACCACAAGTCGTACCGCTTTTTGCCTCAGGAGGGTTTGTATCAAGCCCAGTAATGGCGGTAGATGCCGCCATAAATCATGGGCGTTATTTGGTCGACGCGCACGTGCGGCCTTCCTGAGCGGCGTCCGCCAGTCTGCCTGACGGTAGGTTTTTTCATATGTATCGATAGGCGGCGCGATGTTGATTCAGCAAATGAGCAGATACGACCTGGCAAATCGGCTGCGCGAGATGGCAGATGCGATAGAGCGAAACGTACTCATCCATTGGGCCACGCTTGAGATGAGCGCGATGTCCATTGGGGAATTTGCGTCGGGTGAATGTCCGGGGGCCGAAGGGCAAATGCAAGGTCCGACAGCGCCAGAGAGTGTGGTCGAGCAAACTATTACGATTAGGCTGATACGCGAAAGCTGAGTGCTTTGCCCGCCTAAATCACAATGATGGATCTGAATCCGCCTGACGAAAGTAGGCGGATTTTTTCATTTGTCCGGGATCCGTTCTAAGTGAGCCGCCGGTTGCCACAACCGTTCCTCTACCTTCCCGCTACCGAGGACCGCGCGCTGGGCATGGCGCGCGGGGGTTGGGTCGTCGCGCCGGGCGGTGTGCAGTAGGTAGCACCCGGCACCTATTCAACGAAGGAATCCATATGCGCCTATCTGTGATGCCAGGTGATGCTGTCTATCGTGCCTATCGGCGCCTCCCGCGTTCGGTGCGCCCGCGCGTGCTTCTGGATGGGGTGGAGGTTCGGCGTTGCGTGACCGTCGATACCCGACGGGGCTTTGTCCTGGCCTTTGCTGTGGACACCGCCGGGCAGGCAGTGCTCAATGCTCGGCGCACTGACGTGAAGATGGAGCGCCGTTACGGTCGGGTCGAGATCGTACTGGTGCGCAACTGTGGTTTGCTGTCCGTAGATGCCGATCCGTCCAGGAAAGCTTAAGCGGGTGGTGTCGACGGCCAGGCATGAGCCTGAGCCCCCCGCGTACGGCCAGGGCCGCGGCGGTCGGCCCTGGCGTCGGCTGCGCGATCAGATCATGGAGCGCGACGGCGGGCTGTGTCAGTGCGAGGCCTGTCGCGCCCGGTTGCTCCCGCGTGTCGCTCATGAGGTCGACCACATCGACAACACACGGGATGTGGCCGGGAGGCTGAACGACCACCCCAGCAACCTGCGCGCGGTGAACAGACACTGCCACGCGGAGAAGACCCAGGCCGAGGCCCAGAGCGCAAGGGGCCGACGAACGGGCAGAACGAGCCCGAAATCGTGACAGAAAGGGGAGGGGAGGGTCGAAAGTTGCCCCGATTTTGCCGGACACCCGACGCCCAGCCTTTTTTTTGCGCAGTCACATCAGAAAAACGCGTTTTTTGGAGGCGATATGGCCCCACCGAAGAAGCCGGTCGCGCTGAAAGTTGTGGCCGGCACCTCGCGTGCGGACCGTGACGCTCCGCCCGAAGCCCCGGCCGTTGAAATGCCGCTGGTCTCGGACGTCCCGGAGGCGCCGGAATGGCTGCCGAACAAGCACGCCGAGGCCGAATGGGACCGGCTCACCCGCATCTTGCATTCGAACCGCCTCCTGACCGAGGCGAGTTTGTCGCCGCTGGCGATGCTCTGCGCGTTGCACGGGAAGCTGGTGCAACTATGGATGGCCGGCGAAACCCCTACCGGTCACATGCTCGCGCAGTACCGCGCCCTGGTTGGCGAATTCGGCCTAACTCCTGTCGCTCAGGGGAAGGTGAAGGGGTCAGCCGCTGGGGAGCAGACGGGCAACAGGTTCAAGACCAATGGGAAGCGTCGCAGCGCGTGACTATGTCGGCATCGCCACCAAGTATGCGGAGGCGGCGGTGGCCGACAAGGGGCGCAAGAAGCATGGGCGTTGGATTCGGCTCGCCGCGAAGCGATTCCTAGACGACCTGAAACGGGCACGGCGTCGCGGAACGCCGTTCTTCTTCGACGAGTGGCACGCGAATGATGCATGCGACTTCATCGAAAAGCTGCCGCACGTAGAGGGCAAGTGGGAAACGCCCACCATCGTCATGCACCCGAGCCACGTCTTTTTCGTGGTGCAGTTGTTCGGGTTCCGCCGGCGTGACGCAATCAAGGTCGAGGGCTGGGGCGACGACGACACATTCCATCCCCGGCGCTTTACGTCCGCGCTGTTCGCGGTGGCGCGAAAGAACGCCAAGAGTACGCTCGCCTCGGCGATCCTCTTGTACTGCCTGTGCTGCGAGCCGGAAGAGGGCGCGCAGGTTATCAGCGCGGCCACCACCTTCGACCAGGCCAGCATTATTTTCCGCGCGTCGAAGCGCATGGTGGAGAAAACGCCTGACCTGGCAGAAGCCTTCGGCCTGGCCACATGGGCGAAGTCCATCAGCCGTTTCGAGACGGGCAGCAGCTACAAGGCCGTTCACGCCAAGGCCAGCACGCAGGACGGTCTTAATCCGTCCCACACTGGCCTGGACGAGATCCACGCGCACAAGACGGCCGACCTGTTGAACGTGCTGCAGTCGGCCGCTGGCGCGCGGGCAAACCCACTCTGGCTGTTCACGACCACCGAGGGATACACGAACGCCGGCCCTTGGGCCGAAATTCGCGCCTTCGTGTTCGCGCTGCTGCGCGGCGTATTGGGCACGCAGGCCGACCACTTTCTGGCCTTGTTCTACGCGCTGGACAACGAAGACAAGTCCGCGAAGATCACGCAGGACGATGAGTTTGACGAGTCGAAGTGGATCAAAGCGAATCCGCTACTGGACGTCAATCCGCACCTGAAGGCGGCGATCCGAAAGGAGGCCGTCGAAGCCAAGCAAATGCCGTCCAAACTGGCGGAGTTCCGCATCAAGCGGTGCAACCGGCCGGCATCGACCGCCAGCGGTTGGGTGGACCTGACCAAGTGGGCCAAGTGTGGGGGCGCTGTCGACCTGGACTGGCTGGCGGGCTACCCATGCTGGGGCGGCCTGGACCTGGCCAGCACCACGGACATCGCCGCGTTCCGCCTGCTGTGGCTTGTCGATGGTGTCTGGTACACGCACGGCTGGCGCTGGGTGCCGTCCGAGGCGGTGAAGCAGCGCACCGAGCGCGCCACAGTGCCGTATGCCGGTTGGGTGGAGGCTGGGTACTTGCTCCAGACCGACGGCGACGTGACCGACTACGCGGTTATCGAGCGCGACATATTGGCCGCGGTGCAGCGCTTCGACCCGCAGCAGATCGCATACGACGCCTGGAACGCGGCCGACCTGGTGAACCGTCTGGTGGCGGCGAGCGTGCCGATGGTGCAGTTCGTGCAAGGCACCAAAAGCTACCACCCTGCGATGCAGGCGCTTGAGTTGGCCTACGTGGGCGGCAGGTTGGTTCATGGCGGTGATCCGGTTCTGGCGTGGTGCGCTTCGAATCTGGTGGCGCGCCGCGATGTGAACCTGTCCATGGCGCCGGACCGAAAACGTTCTGCGGACAAGATTGACGATATGGCTGCGCTGCTGATGGCCATGGGCCTGGCGGTGGCCACGGATGAGGGCGACGACCTCGGCGACTTCCTGAGCAACCCAATTATTACTTGAGACCTATGAGCGAAACTAAAACCAAACCTCCGGGGCGCTTGAAGTCGAGAGTCTTGAAGTGGCTAGGCGTCCCTATCTCGCTCACAGATGGGACGTTCTGGAATTCCTTTTACGGGTCCGAATCCTATTCTGGAAAGGCCGTGACGGTCAGCACGTCCCTGCAGCTTTCCACCGTGTGGGCATGCGCAAACCTACTTTCGCGAACGGTCTCGACGTTGCCCCTAAACATCTATCACCGGCTGGGTGATGGTGGTCGCGCAGTCGCCAGAGACCATGTGCTCTATAGGCTGCTTCACAGCCAGCCCAATGCCGATATGACGGCGGCGGTGTTTCGGCAGGTGATCCTGGCGCATCTACTGCTCTGGGGTAATGCCTACGTTGAAAAGTCACTCTCCGCCGGCCGCCTGGTCGCGCTCACGCCGTTGATGCCGGGCCAGATTGAGAAGAAGCGGCGGGAGAACGGCGCATTCTTCTACGCGTACACGGACGCGAAGAACGGCAGGCGCCGGGAGATAGAAGAAGGGCACATGATGCACATCCCGGCGTTCACCATGGACGGCCTCATCGGCCTGTCGGTGATCGGGTGTGCCCGCCAGATCTTCGGCAATGCCATGGCGGCGGAGGAGGCGGCCGGCCAGACCTTTGCGAACGGCATGAAGTCGTCCGGAATGGTGACGATGGACGCTGTGCTGAAGCCTGGCCAGCGCGAAGAGGTCCGTCAGCACGTCAAGAGCGTGTCTGCGGAGGGCGGCGTGATGGTGCTAGAGAAGGGGTCTTCCTTCCATCAGCTGTCCATGAATCCGCAGGACGCCGAGCTTTTGGCCACCCGCGAGTTCGGTGTAGAGGAAATCTGCCGGTGGTTCGGCGTGCCGCCGCATATGGTGGGCCATACCGGCAACTCCACAAGCTGGGGCTCTGGCCTTGAACAGCAGGTACTCGGGTTCCTGACTTTCTCTTTGCAGCCGTGGCTGACCCTCATCGAGCAGCAGATAAACAAAGACCTGCTTGAGCCCGTCGAGCGAGCCGATTACTACGTTGAGCACGTCGTTGAGGGTCTGATGCGCTCTGACAGCGTGGGCCGCGCGGCGCTGTACTCGTCGGCGGGTCAGAACGGTTGGATGACGCGCGAGGAAATCCGCAGCAAGGAAAACCTGCCGAGGAAGGAAGGCACTGACGTTCTGACGGTGCAATCGAATCTGACGCCGCTGGCGCAACTCGGACAGGCAACATCTGCCGCCAAGGCGCGCGACGCTATCCGCGATTGGCTCAACGAGGAAAAAATCCATGAAACGTAAATCAGGCGCGATGCAGGTTCGCTCATTCGATTATGAAGTCAAGGCCGTCCAAGATGATGGCCTTTTTTCTGGCTACGGCTCAGTCTTCGGCGTTGTCGATTCATACAACGAAGTTGTTGCGCCGGGGGCGTTCAAGGACAGCATCGAACAGACGCGGGGCAAGGGTCGAACCTTTCCGGTTCTCTGGCAACACCGCAGCGGCGAGCCGATCGGGAACTGGGATATCGACCAGTTGAAGGAAGACTCTCACGGGCTGCACGGCACTGGCCAACTGTGGCTGGATGACGCTACCTACGCCAAGACGGCGTATCGCGGCATGAAGACCCGCGCGATTACCGGCCTGTCGATTGGCTATTACGTCCGTGAGGACAGCTACGACGAAAAGACGCGTATCCGCACGCTAAAGCGCCTCGACCTGGTGGAAATATCCATCGTCACGGCGCCTGCGAACGAGGAAGCGCGAGTCGACGAAATCAAGGCTCGAATTGCCCATGGGGGCATGCCGGACCTTCCCGATTTTGAGCGGTTCCTGCGCGAGGCAGGCTTCTCGAAATCTCAGGCCGCGGTGATCGCCAATCGAGGCCTGAAACACCTGCTCGACCGGAGCGAGTCCGGGAGCGAGGCGAATGAAGAAACCGCTGGACTGATCAAGCAGATCGGCCGGCTCGAACTTCCTACTTTTCAAAGGTAACCAAATGGGCCGCTATACCAATCTGGCACACAAGCACGAATTCGGACGCAAATCCGCCGATAACGCGGGGCGTCTGGATGACACCCTGGAACTGAAGGGTCTGGTCAAGGCGCTGAACGACCGCGACGAAGAAATCAAGGCCTTCGCCGAAAAGGCGTCGGCCGAGATCAAAGACCACGGCAAGATCCTCGATGACACGAAGAACATCCTGGAAACCCTTTCGAAGAGCGGCATCGACTTGACCACGCGACTTGTCGAAGTCGAGCAGAAACTCGCCCGCCGCGGCGCCGCCAATGATGAGCAGGCCGAAAAGTCCATCGGAGAGCAGTTCACTGAATCCGACGACTTCACCGGCCTGGCCTCGAAGGGCCGCGGCATCGCCCGCATGAACGTCAAGGCGGTCACCAGTATCACCAGCTCGACTACCGGAACCGGTGGCGTGGGCGCCGCGATTCAGCCCACGCGCGTGCCGGGCATCATCTCGGGCCCGGATCGCCCCTTCACCATCCGTGATCTGATCATGCCGGGCCGTACCGGGTCGAACTCGGTCGAGTTCGTGCAGGAATCCGGCTTCCAGAACATGGCAGCCCCCGTGGCCGAAACGGCGGCGAAGCCCCAGTCGGACCTGTCTTTCGAGCTGAAGACCACGACCGTCAAGACGATCGCCCACTGGTTCCTGGCCTCCAAGCAGGTTCTGGCCGACATCCCGCTGCTGCAGAGCTACATCAACGGACGCGCGATCTACGGCCTGAAGTACGTCGAGGAAAACCAGATCCTGGCCGGCGACGGCACGGGTCAGAACCTCCTGGGCCTGATTCCCCAGGCGACGGCCTTCAACGAATCTCTGCGCAAGGCTGGCGACACCAAGATCGACCTGCTGCGCCGCGCGATTCTGCAAGTGCGCATCGCTGAATACCGCGCCAGCGGCATCGTGCTGAACCCTGTGGACTGGGCCGACATCGAGCTCCAGAAGGACGAACAGGGGCGCTACATCTGGGTCAACGTGGTGGACGGTGGCGTGCCGCGTCTCTGGAAGCTGCCGGTGGTGGACACCACCGCGGTTCCCGAAGGCGAATTCCTGGTGGGTGCGTTCAACATCGCCGCTCAGGTCTTCGACCGTGAAGACGCCGCCGTGGAAGTCTCGACGGAAGACAGCGATAACTTCCGCAAGAACATGGTGACGATCCGCGCCGAAGAGCGTCTGGCGATGGCGGTCTACCGCCCCGAATCGTTCGTCCACGGCGAGTTTGCGACCACGCCGTAATACGGCCACCGATGAGCGGGCCGGCTGGGTCCGGCCCGCTCAAATGGAGAAAGTCATGTCCTACATCGCACGTAAAGGCTTCCTCAATGGGAGCGAGTATCAGCCGCGCGGACGGCCGATAGATGTATCGGGCGAGCGCGCGAGAGACCTGCTCCGGCTTGGCCTGATTGTCGAAGCAGGGGACACGGCGGCGCCGGAACCTCAGAACAAGATGGCACCGGCTCCCAGGAACCAGGCCAAGGCTGGAAGCGCGCGGCGGCCCGCTGATAAGCCCGTCGCCACCAAGGCGGACGGCAAGGAATAGCGATGTCGGTGATTCTCCTGGAAAGGGCCAAGGCCGTACTGGACGTGATCCACGCCGCGGACGATGCCAAGCTGCAGACGCTGCTGGATGGAGCCGAAGACGAGGCGGTGCAGTTCATGAATCGCGGGTTGCTCCAACCATACCCGGCGGAGACTCTTGTTGACGGTGTGCTTGTACCCGTTCCGCCGCTGGATGTGCCGCCGGCCAGCATGGTGCTGGGCGTGCTGCTGCTCCTGCAGGCCGCCTACCAGGCGACGCCCGACGATGCCGAGAAGCTGCGGCGCGCGGCCGAGATCAAGCTGCAGCCGTTCCGTATCGGCTTGGGGGTGTGATGCTTGCTCATCGACTACGCCACCGTGTGACTTTCGAATCCAAGGGTGAGCCCTTGCGTGACGAAAACGGCTACATCGTTCCTGGCAGCGGCGGCTGGCGGCCCGTGGTGCTGGCGGACGGCTTGCGGCTCGAAGATGTGCCCGCCGAGGTACTGACGGGACGCGGCCGCGAGTTCCAGGGCGGCAACGCTACCCAGGCCGAGGTCAGCGCGCGGGTGAACCTGCGCTGGTTTCCGACCAGCCCAACGCTGCTGGCGTCCTGGCGCCTGCTCTGGGACGGTCAGATCTTCAATATCCAGTCCGCCGAGACGGACGCCACCGCACGCCGCGAGTGGCGGCTGCGTTGTGTGGATGGACCGAGCGAGGGTCAGTAACCATGGGAATTCCCGAAACCAAGGCACCGCCGCCACCGCCTGTCTGGAAAGGCCCAGCACTCAGTCAGATGGACCGCATCGAGGCTGGCCTGGCTCGAATCGAGGGAAAGCTGGAAGTACTGCTGGAGGCTCTGGCCGCCGACGGTGATCAGGATGAGTTGCCCGGGATGACGCTGGACGGGGATCCGGCCGGCGAGGCCAGGCCGGAAGGGGAGCCGCTGTGAAAGTTGAAATGAGGTTGCGCGGCGTCGATGACGTGATGCGAACGCTTCAATCGCTACCGGCCGAGGTCGTCTCCAAGCGCGGTGGACCTGTCAAGACAGCGCTGGCGCGCGGTGCCCGGTATTTGCGGGACAGGGCCAAGGAGAACCTGCGGGCGACGATTGCGCAGAGCGGCGACGAGTCCACCGGCTTGCTGGTGCAGAACGTGATCGCCAGCCGCGGCAAGCCGCCTATCGGCAGTAATGGCGAGCGTTATCTAGTGCGCGTTCGTCAGAAGACCTACGCGCGCAAGGGCAAGGAGCCCGTCACGACCCGCAAGACGGCAGCACTGAAGGAGTACGGCTCCAGCCACCAGCCAGCGACGCCGTGGCTGCGGCCGGCTGTTCAGCAGCACGGCCAGCGGGTAATCGAACTGGTGAGCGCTGACGTGGTGCGCCAGATTGAGAAGGTCGTCGCCAAGGCCAGGCGTGAAGGGAGGCTGTGATGCTGGCACCGGTATTCAAGACGATCAACACGCAGGAGGTGCGTGGTCATGTGGGTGACAAGCCCAGAATCTACGGATCAGGAATGGCGCCGCAGGGCGTGTCTGCCCCGTACATCACCTGGTTTACGGTCATCGATAACCCCTACGACCAGCTAAGCGGGCCTCCAGACGCCGACAACGGCACGGTCCAGATCGACTGCTGGACAGGCCCGAACGATGACCAGGAAGCGGCGTGCATATCGCTGGCGGGGGCGGTGCGCGATGCGCTGGACGTGGCCGGCATCGCAAATCGAGTTTTCATCCACACCCGCGAGACCGATACCAAGCTGTTTCGCATTGGGCTACAGGCCGACTTCATCAGAGGCCGCTAGGCCGTCATTTTTTGCAGAACCATTAGCCCGCGATGTGCGGGCCTTTTTCATTGTGAGGTCACCATGACTGCTGGCGTTATCAAGACCCAGGGCACGCACCTGTTCGTGCTCAATACCCTGGCCACCCCGGATCCGGCCATTCTGAAGATGGCCTGCCCCACCGGGATCACGGGCCTGGGGGCGGGTACCAAGTCGCAGATCGACGTTACCTGCCTGGATGCGACCGAGGACCAGGAATTTATTCCGGGCCTGGGCGCTCCCGGCCAGGTGTCGGTCCCCTTCAACTTCATTCCGACGGCAGAGTCGCACCAGGGCGTGCTCACGGATCTGAAAGAGTCCGGCGCGGTGCTGGACTGGATCATGGGATTTTCCGATGGCACGGCGGCGCCCACGCTGGGTGCAGGTGGTGCGCTGACCCTGCCGGTTAA
This sequence comes from Achromobacter anxifer, assembly GCF_903652925.1. GTDB lineage: Bacteria > Pseudomonadota > Gammaproteobacteria > Burkholderiales > Burkholderiaceae_B > Achromobacter > Achromobacter anxifer. The sequence goes on from NZ_CAHLAR010000002.1 coordinate 311,061, forward strand.
CCGCACTTGCGCCCGTTTCCAGGCATACATCGCGGAAGTGACGATCGATGCCGCCACCAACGACCGGGTGACTGGAACCATGACGCTGCAGCGTTCGGGCAAGGTCACCTGGAACTTCAAGCCGGCGGCGTAAGGGGACGACATGGAAAAGCAAGCACTGCCGGACGCGCTCTTCGTCAGCGACGAGGTCGTGGCCCGCGAGGTCGAGTTGGGCGACGGCAAGACGCACACGCTCTATTTCAAGGCGATCAGCCACGTCGAATTCAACAAGTGGGTTGCTGCGTTGACGTCCCCGGACGAAGACGTGCGCGACCGCGCCCACAGCCGCCTGGTCGTTGCCAGCGTGGTGACGGCCGAGGGCAAGCCCGCGCTGAGCCTGGATCTGGCCAATCGCATCAAGCCCAAGGTCCTGCGCAAGCTTTCCGACGTGATCGCCGAGATCAACGACTTCGCGGACTTGCGGGGAAAAGGCTAACGGGCGAGGTCCGCTTCTTGCACATCCTGGCGCTGGCCTTGGGGCGGACCATCGGGGAATTGAAGAGCATGACGGAGGCCGAGTTTCGATCCTGGCAGCAGTTTTACGAGGAGTCTCCTTTTGACGACCTGCACCGCTACCACCGCCCCGCGGCCATGTTGGCGCAGGTCCAGGTTGGCGGGGACTTCCCGGCACGCCTGGATTGGCTGGTGGGCGGAATGGGTCTTCGGGAAGACGACGACCAGATGCCGTTGCTCTCGGATCAATTCTCTGAAGCGGACCTAAAGACGTTCGCCGCCCTTGGAATGAAGCCCTCGCGGGCATAGGTGAATTACATGTCAACTGCCGGATCAATCGTCGTCGACCTGCTGGCTCGGACCGGCAGTTTCGAGACGGACATGGACCGTGCTGCCCGCACTACCCGCCGGGCGGCGCGTGAAATGGAGCAGAGCGCTGAACAGGCCGGATCGTCCTGGACTCGCGCCTCTGCACTGATGGGGGCAGCGTTTGCCGGTATCTCGGCGGGTACGGCTCTGACCGCATTCGTCCAGAACACGATCAACGCTCAGAACGAGCAGGCGCAGCTGGCCGCTGTGCTGGTGTCGACTGGACGCGCCGCGATGATGAGCGCCGACAGCCTGAACGCCATGGCGGATGCCATCGAGTCGGCCAGCACGATCTCGGCCGGCGAGGTGACCGAAGCCCAGACCGCGCTCTTGGCGTTTACCGGGGTTGCTGGCCAGGAGTTCCCGCGCGCAATGCAGGCGGCTGCCGACATGGCGGCGCGCACGGGCATGACCATTCGCGCGTCCGCCGAGACGATTGGCCGCGCGCTGGATATTCCCTCGCAGGGGCTGGCCGCTTTGAGCCGGCAGGGGTTCCGCTTCACGGAGGAACAGAAGGCTCTGGTGGAGCAGCTGGAGCTATCCGGCCGTACTGCTGAAGCGCAGGGAGTCGTGCTGCGCGCCCTGGAGGAAAGCTACGGCGGAGCGGCGGCGGCCGCGCGCGACACGTTGGGCGGCGCGTTGATGGGCCTGCGCAACACGGTGTCCGCGCTGCTGACCGATGAAAACGGCAGCCTGAACGGGTTGCGGTCGGCCATTGAGGCAGTGAACGACGCGCTCGGTTCAGACGCCGCTCGCGATGGACTCAACGCGCTGACGGTGGGCGCTGGCGCCCTGGCGGTCGTGTTGGGCACTCGGTTGACGGCCGCCACCTTGTCGTCGGCAGGTGCGTTTGCTGCCGCCCAGGTCGAAGCTGCGCGCTATCAAGCCACGCTTGCGCGGATGGCTGGAGTGAGCGCGCCCGCGGCCGCCGGATTGGCTGGTATCGGAGCCGTTGCACGGGCATCAAGCGCGGCTCTTGCGCTGGTGGGCGGGCCGGTGGGAGCAGTCACGCTCGCCCTTGCCGGAGCGGCCTACGCATGGACCCAGTACGGACGGGACGCGCGCGACTCGGCGTCGGCTGGTGCGCGGGAAGTGGCCGACACCAAGCGAAACGTTGATGACCTGGTGACGTCGTTTCAGAAACTGAACGAGCTGCAGCGCCAGCAGGTAATCAGCATCAAGACGGACGACCTGAACGCGGCCCTAAAGGAAAGCCAAGCCGCCGTTTTCGAACTGGGCAATGCGTTCAAGCCTGCGCTGACGGAGGGTACCCGCGCCGCCGCCCAGTACCGTGCTGACTTCACCGCAGAAATGAAGGCTGTGGCGTCCGACACCGGCCAGTCGTCTGAGCAAATGGCCGCCTCGCTTGCGGCCCTGGTCGAGTCCTACATCTCGTCGGGTCGCGCTAGCGAGTCAAGCCGCGGGCGGCTGGTGGAGCTTGCGCAGAAGGTCATCGAAACCTCGGGGAACGTGGCAGGCTTGCGCCAGGAGATCGACGCGCTGACGGGGGCGCAGGCTGCAGCGGCGGGGGGCGTGGCACCTGTCATCAACGAACTGGACAAGTATCGGGCCGCCTATGACAAGTTCCTGAAGGAGTTCGCCACGCCCGGCGAGCGGCTTAAGGGGGCGGAGAAGGAGTGGCGCGAGGCGCTGGGACCGCTTTTCGACAGTGATGCGCAGAAGCGGTTGAACGACCGGTTCCTGCCGAAGGGTGGCGCCCAGCAGGCAAGCGAGTTGCAGGGCTTGGTTAAACGCCTGGAAGAGCAGCGCGCGACCCTGGGTATGACCGCTGACGCCCAGGAGCGCTATCGAATCGAGCAGGCTAAGGGTTCGGATGCGCACCGCGCCCGAGCCCTGGCGCTGTTCGACGAGATCCACGCCTGGAAGGAGGCCGAGGAGGCCACGAAGAAGGCTGCGGAGTCTGCGCGCTACTTCGACGCGATCCAGCGCGAAATCGACTTGTATCAGCAAGCACGAGACATCGAGGTTGCTGGCGTTGGGATGCCAGACTGGCAGCGTGAGCAGATGGAGCAGGAGGTAGCGATTCGGCAGCAATACGCCGAACGCCGCCGCAAGCTGGAGGAAGACCAGCAGGTCGAATCCACGCGCTTGGCGAAGTCGACATACGAGGCGCGGATTGAGGCCTTGCGCGCTGCTGAAGAGCGCCAGGTTGCAATTCTGCAGGATTCCGCAGGCCGCAAGCGTGAGGCAGAGTCCTCGTGGCATCTGGGCATGGTGCGTGGGCTGGGAAACTACGCCGACAGCGCGATGAACGTGGCCTCGTCCATTGAAGGTGCGGTGACCAACTCGTTTTCTGGCATGGAAGACGCGCTTACTGGCTTTGTCCGTACGGGAAAACTGAGCTTCAAGGATCTTGCCGACAGCATCATTTCCGACATGGTTCGTATCGCCATCCAGCAGAGCGTCACGGGCCCGCTGGCTGGCGTTCTTGGGAATGTGTTGGGTGGCTGGCTGGGTAGCGGCTCCTCGGTGTCCGGCTCAAGTCTGCAGGGCATTGGCGGCACCGCCGGCGGCTTGCTGGACGGGATCAGGTTTTCCGCTGGCGGCTATACCGGGAATGGTGGTCGCTTTGAGCCGGCTGGCATCGTGCATCGCGGCGAAGGCGTGCTGAACCAGGATGAGATCCGCGCCTTGGGTGGCGCGGGCGGCTTCAATGCTCTACGCCGCTCCATCCGGACCGGACACGCCGCAGGCGGAATGGCCGGGTCCCCGGTGTTGCCGCCGCCTGTTGGCCGTTCGCCGCCAGGTGGCGACCTTCGTGTCGAAATCGTGAATAACGGCACGCCGCAGCAGGTGACGGGCGTGAATCGCAGCTTTGACGTGAGCGGCGAAGTGATCAGCATCGTTGTGGCCGACTTGCAGAGAAATGGTCGTTCCGCGCAGGCGGTTCGGGGCGTGATGGGGACGTGATATGGCGACATTTCCGAACTACGCAAAGATCCTCCTTACCGGATTCAGCGAAGAACCTGATTACGGCGTGCTGCGTACCGACATGGACGGCGGCATCGCAAAGCAGCGCCCGCGTTGGACGATGCCAATTGTCACCCGCGATGCAACTATTCATGTTGATGGCGTGGCGCAAAAGAACGCGTTCGATTTGTGGATGCGAACCGACTTGAATGGCGGCGTGGGCTGGTTCGATTGGGTTGATCCCCTTGACGGGGTCACGAAGCAGGCGCGGTTTGTCTCCGGGAAGATCTCATGGTCTAGCCCCGGGCTTCGGTGGCGGGGGGCCGTCCAGATCGAAACGGTGGGCTGACATGGCACGAAATTTTTCCTCCAGAGCGAAGCGCAACGTCAATGCGACCAGCGCTGGTGAGCCGCTGATCGAATTGATCGAGATAACGCACAGAGACCTTGCTGTTCCGGCGCGTTTTGCGAACGACACCGCCGATATCGCCGTGGAGGGCAGCACGTTCGTGGCCTGTCGCTTCGATCTTTCTATCCCGGACGACAAGGACGGGCAGGTGTCGAGCGCAAAGCTTGAAGTCGACAACATCGGGCGCGAGCTGACGCAGTGGCTCGAAGTCAGCCAGGGCGGCGCTGGGGCGAAATGCCGACTGATCATGGTGCTGCGCTCGAATCCCTCGAACCTGGAATTCGACATGACGATGGACCTGACGGGGTTGTCGATCACGAACACCAGGGTTGGTGGTGATATGGGGTTCAAGAACACGCTTATGCAGTCGGCGGTCACGATGCGATATGACCCGACGACGACGCCGGGGATCTTCTGATGCATTGGTCCGATAAATATCTGAGCCTTCCCTATGTACCGGAATCGGGCGACTGCGCAGCGCTTGCGGCACTGGTTGCGCGGGAGACATTCGGGATTAATGCCGAAATTCCTAACTCGCACGAAGTGACGCTGCGGGCACAGGCAGCGCAGATTGCGCGCGTGAAGGCCGACTTTGCCGATCGAGTGGATGAACCCGTCGAAGGCCATCCCGTGCTTCTGCTGTCGCGCGGTGACCTTTTTCACATCGGTGTCATGTGCCGGCTGGCTGGCGAGTGGTGGGTACTGCACGCTGACAAGACGTTCGGGGCTGTCATCCGTCAGCGCCTGCGCTTCATGACGACGATCGATTACAAGATTGAAGGGTTCTACCAGTGGAAATCGTAGAAAAGAAGCCCGAGACGGTGTCGGTAAATCCGTCGCTGCTGGTCGTTCGCAACCCCTTCGTTGCATCCGCAGGCCGAGACGCGTTTTGCGCTCCTTTCCTGCCCGGTGAAACCCTGGGGCGCTACTGCGAGCGTCTGGGAGTCGCGTTGCCGTCGCGCGTGGTCAATGTCTGGCACAACGGGCGGCCGGTGCCTATCGGCATTTGGCAGAGACTGATCCCGCGAAATGGCGACCAGGTTGTCATCCGTGCGAAAGGAGAGGGTGGCGGTGGCGGCGGGAAGGTGCTGCGCGCAGTGGCGATGGTTGCCCTCGTAGTCGTCAGTATGGGTTACGGCGCAGCGCTGGGCGGGGCGCTTGGATTCACCGGCGCAGCCGCGGGGGCGGTGGGAAGTGGAATCATCATGATGGGCGGGTCGTTGCTCATCAACGCCTTGATCCCAATGCCAACTCCGACTGCCGCGAAGCTGGGCGCGGGGCAGAAATACGAGAGTAGCCCAACCTACGCAATCCAGGGGGGGCGTAATCGTCCTCGCCCTTGGGAGCCGATGGCAATTGTGTTTGGGGAACACAAGGTGGTCGCAGACATCGGCGCTAAGCCCTACTCCCAGTATGTTGGCGACACGCAGTTTCTGAATCAGATCTTCCACTTTGGTTTGCAACTGAACTCTGTCTCTTTGAACGATTACAGGATTGGCGAGACGCCAGTGCTGAATTTTCAAGGGGTTCAGATGCAGTCGTCTGACCCCAGTACCGGGGGCTTGACCATGTTCCCCGGCAACGTAGACACGCTGCAGGGATTTACGCTGCAGGCTGGCGTGATCAATACCAGGACGACCCCGAAAGACGTCACGCACATTTCCGTCGAAGTGGCGTCCCAGTTGTTCTACGTGAACGATTCTGGCGCCATGGAATCGCGGACTGTTGAGCTTCGGCTGCAGTACCGTCCAGTCGGTGGTGCGTGGGTAGATATTGGGCTGCTCAATGATGCGACCTACGCGACCCACTATTGGGCGAAGATGCAGATCGTGTCCGGACCAGGCGGCGGCGATGCCGGTGAGGGATACACGCGGGAACAGCAGATCGGGTTCGGATCGACCAATTCCGCCGACCATACGGACGGTGAAACGTTTGTCATCAAGCCTGGCTACAGCTTCGGCGGTGGCGATGCGGGCGTGACCGTTGTGCCGCCGGTGATGGGCGTTTGGCGGTGGAAGCCACACCCTTTCCAGGTCGGCCAGCCCTGGGCCGGAATTGCGCCTGATCCGTTGCTCGGCTACAGCACGACCCCTGGCGTGCGCGTCACCGGGGGCAGGCAGGAGCCGACGCGGAAGACGATTTCTTGGGATGTCCCCGTTGGCATGTATGAGGTGCGCGCCTGGAAGGTGACCGCGGACATTCAGAGCAGCCGAGAATCGAACCAGACGGCGATCAGCCAGATACTGTGCTATCAGACCGACACGGCGGATTACTCGGGCCAACTGCGTGTTGCCTTGCGAATCCAGGCTTCGGCGCAGCTCAACGGAGCGGTTGACGAATTCAGTGCCATTGCAACCGCGTGGTGCTCGATCTGGACCGGCTCCGACTGGCAGTGGGCGCCGACGAGTAACCCAGCATGGTGGTTTCTGTGGTTCGCGCGCGGCAAGCTTGACAACAGTGGGCATCGAATCTACGGCGGTGGCATGAGCGATGCCCAGATCGACATCGAGGCGATCAAGGCCTGGGGTTTGTGGTGCCACACCAATAGGCTCACGTTTGACTACGTGCTGGATCGCAAGATGAGCACGGCGTCTGTGCTTCAGATGATCGCGCGCGCCGGGCGTGCCTCGATGACCTACCAGACTGGGAAGCTTGGTGTCATATGGGACGCGGCGGACACGCCCGTCACCGCGATGTTCGGCCCGTTCAATGTCCGCGCCGGGTCCTTCAAGGTGGCATACATCAACGAAGGCACCGTGGATGAGATCGTTGCGAACTTCATCAACAAGGACGCCGGCTGGGTGATGGACGAGGTTCGCGCCAAGGTGCCCGGCGTCGTTGCCACGAACAATCCCTTGCAGCTCGACCTGGACGGCTGTGTCTACGCTGACATGGCCGGACGGGAAGCGAATCTTCTGGCTGCAAGTCAGGTCTGGCGGCGGCGGCAGATTTCCTGGGAAACCGACATCGAGGGGATGGTGTGCACCCGCGGCGACGTGGTGTCGTTCTCACACGATTTGACGGTGTGGGGATACTCGGGGCGCATGATGCCCGGTAGTGGCGGCACCACGATAAAGCTGCAGAACAAGGTGCCCAGCGACGGCCACGGCATTGCGATGCTCCGCGATCCGGACGGCAACATGAAGACTGTAACCGTCGTGTCCGCTGTGGGTGATGTAGATGAGCTGACGATCATCTCGCCGCTGGATGGTTTCCCGATGCCGGGCGCGGCCGGCTTTGAAGAGTGCGCGCCGTTCGACTGGGCGTGGCAGTTCGATCCGCTCGCGACGCCGGGACGTCGATTCAAGGTCTCCGGTGTCGCACCGGCGGGCGACGGACTGAGATTCGAGGCCGTTGATGACGACCCGGAGTATTACGCCTGCGAGGACAACCCATATGCGTATACGCCGCCGAGAGACGGGGCGCTGCTGGTAGGGGTGGTGTTCTCGATCAGCGCGACGGAGGCCATCGTCAATGCCAGCAGCGATCAGATTCGCGTGACGCTTACCTGGGCGCTCTCGCGAGAAATGCCCGTTCTGGCGGTGGTTTTCGTGAACGGAGTTCAGCGCCTGGCGCAGAACATCGAGGGGCGCTCGACGGATCTGTTGGTTCGGACTGGGGACGTGATCACCGCCACGGTGACGCCGAACGGCCCAACAGGGACGGGGACACCACGCGAGACTACCTACGTTGTCCAAGGGCTGAATGCGCCACTTCCGCCCGTTGAGGGTTTGACAACGGTGTTCCGTGACGGGCTGACGGTGCTCAGCTGGCGCAAGGTATCCGACGTTCGTGATCCAGACTACGAGGTCAGGATCGGCGATTCCTGGTCGAATTCCCGGATCGTTGGTTCAACGCGCGCACAAGAGATGCTGGCGGTGGGCAATGGGAGCTACTGGGTAGCGGCCAGATTCAGGCTGTCAAATGGTCAGGTCGTTTACGGGCCTGCGGCCGGCATAACGGTTTCCGGCGCGGTGCTGGTCAGGAATGTCCTGCTGACGCAAGACGAAGCTCCTGACTGGACTGGCACGGTATCCGGCGGCGCGGTGGTGTACGAGAACCAACTGACGCTCGCGGCGCTGGGCGATGTGCTGGCGAGCCCGGACCTGTTCGCCGAGTCGGATTTGCTGTGGCTTGGTGGGGTGGCCTCAGATGGAATCTACACGAATGCGGCTTCGGACCAAGTCGACATCGGGTATGTGACGCCTGTCCGCCTTGATTTCAGCATCGATTATCTGGCCATCAGTCAAGATGATGACCTATTGACGATCCCGGACTGGCTGGCGGCGGAAGACCTGCTCAATGGCTCAGCCCGACAGGCCATCACTGTTCGCCCGCAGATTCGAAGTGCTCAGGTGGCAGGGCAGTGGTCGGAGTGGGTGGACTTCGTTCCAGGGCTGATCAACGCGCGCTACTTCGATGTTCGGTTGTACTTCGCCACTTCGAACGCGCGCATCTTGCCGTTCGTCAGGCATTTCGTGTGGACGATAGACGTGCCTGATCTTTTGCAGCGCGCCGAGTCTGTCTCTGTCCCGGTCGCGGGCATGCGGGTCACGTATCCCAAGCCCTTTCACGCACGGCCAAACCTGCAGATCACCATTCTGGACAGTCAAAACGGCGATCGCGCGGTCGTGCAGGACGCGACGGCTGGCGCGACGGGCTTCGACGTCATTATTTTTAACGGCTCCACGGCGGTGGGGCGAAAGATTAACTGGATTGCACAGGGGTTTTGACATGCAAGATAACTCGCAGATTCCAACCACGCCGCCGTTGCCCGGCAACGTCGCGATTCCCGCGATCAACAGGGCCCTTCAGACGATAGCCACCGATTTTTCAGGGCCCAACGATCCGGCAGCGTTGGCGTGGCCGTACAGCTGCTGGGCTGATACCGCAAACCAGGTCTTGAAGCGCCGCAATGATTCGAACACGGCCTGGGTGATCGAATCTGAATTGTTCAAGCGGGCGTATCCGACGACGGGCGGCATCATCAACGGCCAGGTGTCGGTCTACAAGGACAACCAGTCTGGCTTCGCCAATGCGGCCATCATCGCAGGCACGGCGAGTTCCACGGTCGGTGACGCCGTCATCTCGTTGGCGGTAAGCGGTGCCGACGCTGCACAGATTCTGCTATCGCGAGCTGACCCAACGGCAGTGAAGATCCTGGATGCCTCGGGATTGCCCAAGAATCTGGAGGTGAAGGCGGCCACGGCAGTGAATCACGCGGTGATCAAGTCCCAGATGGATGCCGAACTTGCCACGAAGCAGCCGGCTGGGAGCTACGTTACCTCTACCAACACGACGCCTATTTCGGTGACCTGGGATGGCTCGCAGTTCCAGGCCGCGGGGGGAGGGGCATATCGGGGCGCGTTGTGGCATTCCGGGAACTTCGACCCGAACACGAAGGCGACGAAGGGCGCCCTTGTGCAGCACGACGGGGCGATTGTTGAGGCGGGGCCGACCTACTTTATCCAGTTGGTCGATCCGAGTCAGGTGGACTTCCCGAACCCGTTTGTGATGATCGGGATGCGTCGGGTGAACAATTCCGCGATCGTCTACCTGCGCGGCATTTCTCTGAAGATGATCTAGGGAGGAGCAATGATTTCTCATGAACAAATGATTTTCTGCATCCAGCGTATCCACCCGCAGATCACCGTGTATGACCACGGCCGCAAGTACTTCGTGGGAATGCCGGTGAGCGGGGACCAGCAGATCGAAGAGGCATTCATCATGGATTGGCGCTTCGACGACATCGAGCAGCCGACCTTCGACGAGATCATGGCGGTGTGGCGCAGCCCGGCAACGCAGGCGGCCTACGCGGAGCACGTCGCGAAGCTGGCCATCCCGACCTCGGTGTCGTGGCGCCAGGCGAATCTGGCCATGCTGGAGGTCGGCAAGCTGGCCGACGTGGAAGCGCTGATCCAAGGCATCGCGGATCCTGTCGAAAAGCGCAAGGCCCAGATCGAATTCAACTCCCCGGTGTACGAGCGCTCCAGCGCATTCCTGCAGGCCATGTGGGCGCAAGTCGGTGGCACGGAAGCGCAGCTCGATGACCTTTTCGTCCTTGCCAGCCAGAAATAGCCGGCGATCGATTACCGGACTCGCATCGTGCCCCTTCGCTGGGGCTTTTTTACGTCTATAGGGGACGCGATTGAACATCCAAGACTTCGACGCCCTTGCGGCAAAGTTCGCCGGCGTGCTCGGCGCGGCCATTTCCATGCGCTACCTGCAGGGGTCTTGGCCGGCGCGGCTGAGCATGGCCATCAGTGGTTCGCTGGTGGCGTATTACGCCTCGCCGTATCTGTCGCTGCTGCTGGGCATCCCGGAAGGCCTGGCGGGCTTTCTGACCGGCATGTTCGGCATGGCCATCGTGTCGCGCGCATGGGAGGCCGTGCAGGCGGCGCCCATCGGCGCGCTGTGGCAGGCCGTGATCGACCGCGTGCGCGGTAAAGGGGCGTGACATGGACGGCTCTATCTATCTGACGCTGTGGGCGGTGCTGGCGTTCGTCTGCTGGCTGGTCGTAGCCGGCGGCGCTGGGCTGGCGGTATTCGCCCGCTCGGTGAAGGACACCACGCTGGAGCGCATCGGCCTGTCGGCACTTTGCCTCACCGCTACGGGCGCGGCCTGCCGAGTCTTCGTTGCTGGGTGGGCGAGCGCGGGTGACGCGATGCTTGCCGCGTCCGCCGCTTTCTATGTCGCCGCGGTGACGGCGAAGCACATTCGGAGACCGAATCAATGAGCACCTTTCAACTGTCCCAGCGCAGCCTGACGCGGCTGGCCGGCGTCCATCCCGACCTGGTCGAGATCGTGAAGCTGGCCATCCAGCGCACGACGGTGGACTTCACGGTGGTGGAGGGTGTGCGCACAGTCGCGCAGCAGCGCGAGTACGTCGCGCGGGGTGCCAGCCAGACCATGGCCAGCTACCACTTGCCGCAGGCGGATGGCCTTGGGCACGCCGTCGACCTGGCGCCGCTGGTGGCCGGGGCGATTCCCTGGAACAACTGGCAGGCCTTCGCCGACCTAGCCGCAGTGGTCAAGGCCTGCGCCGCAGAGCTGGGCGTGCCGGTGGAATGGGGCGGCGACTGGAAGTCGTTCAAGGACGGCCCGCACTTCCAGATCCCGCGCGACTGGAAGGGGCGGCCATGAACCCGCTGCTGCGTGCCGTCGTGCCCTATGCAATTGGCGCTGCCCTGGTGGTGGTCGCGGTCCTGGGCGTGCGCTGGTATGGCGCCAGCCAGTACCAGGCCGGCATCGACCAGGCGAACGCCGATCACGCCATGGCAGAACTCACCGAGTTCAAGGCACAGACCGGCCGCCTGGCCGGGATCTCCAGCACCCTGGAGGATGCTCTGGTGGCGCTGCGCGACGCCAAGCCCAAGACCATCGAGAGGTATACCCGTGTCGAAGTTCAGAGCCCTTTGCCTGCTGGCTGCCGCATTGACGCTGACCGGCTGCAGCACATCAACGAAGCTGGCCGCGTGGCCAATACTGCCAGCCAACCTGGCTCAGCCGTGCCCATCGGTGCCCGAGGTGACCAGCGATAGCTGGGACGACTTCGCCCGCAGCTACATCGCGCTGGCGATCCAGTACGGGGAGTGCGCCGCCCGGCATCAGGCCATGGTAGACGCTTGGCAGAAGCCTAAGCAGTAGCCGGAACTGCTGCAGGCTGGGCGGCGACCTTCTTTTTGCTGCCCAGCTTCCGCAGGAAGTTCCGGGACGGCCGCTCAATCAAGTAGTAGGAGATTGTGGCCGTGCAGATGGCCAGCGAAATCTTGTCGGCCAGTCGCAGACCCACAATCTCGTTGGACATGACCACGTTCAGCAAGAAGTGCGTCAAGTACAGGGAGTAGGAGATCTCGCCCAGGAACACGGAAACCCGATTCCCGAAAAGAAGGCGCCCCAAACCCTTATCGCACAGCAGCCCAGCGATGATGAGCAGCGCGCCACAGGTCATGATCCACGATTGAAACGGGACCGTGCAGGCGTAACCGAGGACGCCGATACCCGCGACAACCATCGCATCCGATACGAGGGTAGGGAGCTTGTTGATGTCCTGCACGACGCGGTAGAGAGCCACGCCCGCGATGAATACGGATGTGAACTGAACCAGGAAATTTCCGTGGGACAGGACAATGTTGCTCGTATCGACGCCGGCAGCCTGCAAGAGGCCGATATGCGGCATCTTCATCAGGATCCAGACCATGGCGGCCATGACTGCGGCGGCGAACACCTTGGGCAGCTTGAACAGGATCAGCGCTGCGAATGGGAACCAGATATAGGCAAACATTTCCACGCTGATCGTCCAAGACAGCGCGTTCCATGAAAACTGGTTAACGAAGCCCCAGGCCTGGATCAGCAGCAAATTCAGGCCGAAGGTGAATGCCGTTTCGTTGGGAGTGCGCAGCGGGTATCCCGCTTCCATCAAGGCCAGGAATGCTAGCAGCGTAACTAGATGCAGAGGGTAGATCCGGGCCACTCGTTTGTAGAAGTAACTGCCGTAGGCGCCGAGATTGACCGACTTCCGGAACTCCGGATAGACGTGGGCCATCACGAATCCGCTCAGGACCAGGAACACAATTACGCCGGAAAAGCCGTATAGCAAGATCTGCATGAAAAGCCCTTCGCCTTTCATGCCGCCTCCCCAGGTGTAGTGCATTAGGACAACCCAGAGCGCCGCGTAGCCGCGGATACCTGTGAGAGCCGGGATATTTTTTATCATTTCTTATCTCTACCAGCACAACATTTGGTTCGGAGGATGGGGTCAGAGTTGGAAGGCACTTCCTTCAAGTTTTGATGGGAGTGGGGGAGCCCAATCTGGCCTCGGCGAAAGTGGCACCTTGGCGCGTCCTTTTGCTCCAGCGTAAGAACGGTCTCTCGACTCCCAGATGAATGCCGAGTGCGGCCAGGTACGAGGCCAGCGATGCCCCAGCTATGGCTGCCACAGGTTCAGCTCCCATTTCCACTAGTACATACATGATGGCGTAGCCAAACAAGGCATGAACTACATAAAGCGGATAACTGATGTCGGCGAAATGGCCGAGGAGTCTGTTGCTCGTGAAGCGAGTTCTCAGCAGATAGCAAATATGAAAGACGGCAATGGCGACCATGTATCCGGACATCCATTGGTAGGTGTACTCAGCACGTTGTGCGATCCACAGCCATAAGATCGGGATCAGGATACATACTAACAACTGCAGGCTCCGGAACTGGGCGGCGGTGACTCTGTTGTTCAGCAATGAGTAGTAAGCCATTCCAAGCAGTAGCAGCAGGCCGGACGCAATCTGCACTCCGACCGCGTAACCTTCAAATTTGAATGCCCAACTCGCTAGGGATGCAACCACGAGCATCGCGATGATGTGTCGAGGGAAGTCAAACCGCATGGCCTTGGCGCCCAACACGCAAAGAACCAAGTAGAAATATATTTCAACTTCCAGCGTCCAACTTATGCCGTCGATACGGGACACGCCTGCTGGCGCGCGGGTAACGATGCCAAAGTGGGCAAGTATGCCAAGCAATGAGAAGTTAAAACCGTTCCCTTTGTACATCGAGAGCGCGTATAGCATGAGCATGGCGAACGAGAAGCCGGCTATATAGACCGGATATATCCGGAGCCCCCGTCTGTACAGGAAATCTCGCTTGCTGCTATTTTGCATGGAAAACGGAATCACCATGCCGCTGATGATGAAGAAGATGCCCACCCCGAACTGGCCCAGGACGATGCAGTAATCGCCGACGAATGACAGGAAATCAGACCTCTCCGGGAGGGTTGCCAGCTTTGGAACGCCAAGCAGGTCGCATATCAGGGGATTCATGACCCAGAAAATGCCGGCGAAGTGGGATAAAAGCACCGATATGGCGGCAAAGCCACGTAGTGTATTGGCGAATTCCAGCCTTCCTGCGTTTGGAGGGGACATACGATTCTCTCGTTACTTGGTCTGCTACTTTTTGGCGCGCATTAGTTTAACCTGGTCTATATTTGGATCGTTTTGTTACAGTTAATGGCGGCGCTACCCGGACCCGCGAGGTGACACAACTAGGGAGGGTGCCCTTGCCGCTTCAGAGGGAAAACCGCTGTCGCAACATAGGTCCGCTGAGCGGCTGGCTTGATTTCATCGTCGGCGCCGGGCTCCCTCAGCCAGCTAGAGCAGCCGTCATCGGGGAAGGATGGGGAGATAGGGAACTGCGGATCCCTACGGCAATAGGGGCGCCGTCCTTCATCGGATGTCTCGCCGTGAAAGTGCGTACAAGTCCAGCAGCAGCCGGGGTTGCGTGAGGGGTCTTTGAAGTAGGGCATGGTTAGCTGTGCAAAAACCCAGTTTACCGCTGTCTAAAACTCGCCTACTGTGCTTTGCATATCAACGACTTACAAGCGCTAAATTGCGCATTTATATTAGACAGTCGAAGATAGAAATTTCTGTTTTATCAACACCTTGCGTTGGAGATGAAAGAGAATGACTGACACCCTCATCAAGGTCGACCTGGCCCAATCCCCCTACGAGAACGCGCAGATCCACAATCGCTGGCATCCGGATATTCCGATGGCCGTGTGGGTCAAGCCGGGGGATGACTTCGTGCTGGAAACCTACGACTGGACCGGCGGCGCGATCAAGAACGATGACAGCGCCGACGACGTCCGCGACGTGGACCTGTCCACGGTGCATTTTCTTTCCGGGCCGGTGGGCGTGGAAGGGGCCGAGCCCGGCGATCTGCTGGTGGTGGACCTGCTGGACATCGGCGCCAAGCCCGACAGCCTGTGGGGTTTCAACGGCTTCTTCAGCCGCAACAATGGCGGCGGCTTCCTGACCGAGCATTTTCCGCATGCGCAGAAGTCCATCTGGGATTTCCACGGCATGTTCACGTCATCGCGCCATATTCCCGGCGTGAACTTCGCGGGGCTGATCCATCCGGGGCTGATCGGCTGCCTGCCGGACAAGAAGCTGCTGGACACCTGGAACCGGCGCGAGCAGGCGCTGATCGACACCAATCCCAACCGCGTGCCGCCACTGGCCAATCCGCCCGCGCCGAAGACGGCACACATGGGCGCGCTGCAGGGCGCGGACCGCGACAAGGCGGCGGCCGAGGGCGCGCGCACGGTGCCGCCGCGCGAGCATGGCGGCAATTGCGACATCAAGGACCTGTCGCGCGGCGCGCGGGTGTTCTTCCCGGTCTACGTGAAGGGCGGCGGGCTGTCGGTGGGCGACCTGCATTTCTCGCAGGGCGATGGCGAGATCACATTCTGCGGCGCCATCGAGATGGCGGGCTGGGTGCATATGCGAGTGTCGCTGATCAAGGGCGGCATGGAGAAGTACGCGATCAAGAATCCGATCTTCAAGCCCAGCCCCATCACTCCGGCCTACAAGGATTTCCTGATCTTCGAAGGCATCTCGGTGGACGAGTCCGGCAAGCAGCACTACCTGGACGTGAACGTGGCATACCGCCAGGCCTGCCTGAACGCCATCGAGTACCTGAAGAAGTTCGGCTATTCGGGCGCGCAGGCGTATTCGCTGCTGGGCTGCGCGCCGGTGCAGGGGCACATCAGCGGGGTGGTCGACATTCCCAACTCCTGCGCCACGTTGTGGCTGCCGACCGAGATCTTCGACTTCGACATCCAGCCCTCGGCTTCCGGCCCGGTGAAGCACATCCAGGGCGGCGTCGACATGCCGCTTTCGCGCGACCGCTAGGAGACCCGCTATGCCCATGTATGACTATGCCTGCGGCGATTGCGGCGAGTTCGCGGCGCTGGTGCCCCTGGCCCGGTGGCGCGATCCTGCCGCCTGCCCGCAATGCGGCGCGATGTGCGGCCGCATCGTGGGCGGCGCGCCCGCGATCTCGGCGCTGTCGTCCGCGGTGAACCGGGCGCGCGCGGTCAACGAGCGCAGCGCGCACGAGCCGCGCAGTTCGCGGTCGGGCCACGGCTTGAATTGCGGCTGCTGTTCGGGCGGCAAGGCGGCGGGCAAGACGCGCACCACGCCGGACGGGGCGAAATCGTTCGCGGGCGCAAGGCCCTGGATGATCAGCCACTGACAGGCCGCAGCGGGCGTGGACGGGTTCCACGCGTGAACTGCCCCCCGGAAACTGGAGTTATCTCCAGCTTGCGGGGGGCAGTTCAGTTTTGGGGGCTGCCCAGACTGGCCTGTTCAGGCCTCCAGCGGCGCCACCGCCGCGCCCTGGATCTTGTGGCGGGCCAGGGCGTCGGCGACGAAGCCCGATTTCTTCATGGCTTCGACGAAGGCGGACAGATAGGCGCTGGCCTTGGCGCCGCGGCTCTTGGGCACGCCCATGGCCTGGCGGATCAGCATGAAGTGGCCGTCCAGCAGGCGCAGGCCGCCCAGGCGCTGCGCGTCGGCTTCAAGCTGCTGCTTCACGCCGGCGGCGACTTCCATGTTTTCCTGCAGAAAGGTGTCGACCACGGCGGGCGAGGTCGGCGCGCGGAAGATCTCCGCCTGCTTGAGTTCGCGCGTCAGGTATAGGTCGTAGGCGCTGCCCTTGCCGACCACGACGCGCTGGCCCTTGCGGTCCACTTCGTCCATGCTGGCGATGGGCGAATCCTGGCGCACCAGGTAGGCGCCCTCGATCACCACATAGGGCGCGGTGAAGGCGATCTGCGCGCCGCGTTGCGGGTCGATGGCGAAGAAACCCACGTCGGCCTCTTCGGCCGCCACGGCGTTGACGGATTCGCCGGCGGACTTGAACACCACCAGCTCCAGCTCGACGGCCAGGCGCCGCGCCAGTTCCGAGGCCAGGTCCACCGACACGCCGCCGGCCTGGCCGGTGACGGGATCGGCGTTGGCCAGGATGGGATTGCCCAGGTTGATGGACGCGCGCAGCGTGCCGGTGGGGGCGAAGGCGGAGAGCAGCTCGTGATCGGTCTTCATGGTTTCCTTTGCGGTGAGGCTGCGCGCGCGGGCGCGGACGATGCTGGAAGCATAGCCGCAAGCGCGCGCCGGGCGCGACGTCTTATTGCGCGCGGCGCAGGATGTAGTGCGGGGCCAGCGGGCCGGTCGGACGGGTGCCGTCGCGGTACAGCAGGGTCACCTGGTTTTCGCCGACGAAGTAGCGCTGACTGTCGCCGGACGCGTCGAGCCGGATGGTGCTGCCATCGGACTCCCAGCTGAAGGTGCCCGTCACGGTTTCGGGCTGCGGTTCGCGGTCCAGGTACTGGGTCTGTCTTTCGTAGCGGCCGTCCTGCTCCAGGGTCAGGCGGGTGCGGATGCCCGGGCAGTCCGCGCAGGGCAGGGTGCCGTCGTAGCTGCCGGCCCAATCCAGGGAGTCGCGGGCGGTGTGGCTGTCGGCGCGCACGGGGTCGCGCTGGGTCGGCGCGCAGCCGGCGAGCAGGGCTAGCGTCAGGGCGCAGGTCAGGGTGGTTTTCATCATGGCGAGCTCCTGTTTGGCAAACCGGTCACGATACGGATAGTAACGGGGGGGCGCTGAAACGGGATGTAAGGCCGGGCCGCTCATGCGCTACGCTAGGCGTCTTCGCGCAGGCGGCCGTGACGGCCCCGGCCGCCCGGGCGTCTCCCTTGGAACAGGACGATATCGATGCATGGCGAACACCGTTACAACGTCACCGTGGACTGGACCGGCAATACCGGCACAGGCACGTCCAGCTACGCGGCCTATTCCCGCGACCACCTGATCCGCGCGGCGGGCAAGCCCGATGTGCCGGGCTCGTCCGACCCGGCGTTCCGCGGCGATCCCGCGCGCTGGAATCCCGAGGACCTGCTGGTGGCGTCGCTGTCCGCCTGCCACAAGCTCTGGTACCTGCATTTCTGCGCGGTGGAAGGCGTGACGGTGCTGGCCTATCGCGACGAGGCCGAGGGCGTCATGGTCGAGGACCGCGCGCGCGGCGGCGCCTTTTCCGAGGTCATCCTGCGCCCCGAGGTGACCATCCGCGCCGGCGACGACGCGGCGCTGGCGGCGGAGCTGCACGAGCGCGCGCATCATTTCTGCTTCATCGCCAATTCGGTCAACTTCCCCGTGCGCTGCGAGCCTCGCATCGCGCACGCGGCTTGAGGGCCAGCGCCATGATGACCATCTGGGGACGCCGCAGTTCGTTCAATGTGCAAAAGGTGTTGTGGCTGGCGGGAGAGCTGGGCCTGGATTATGAGCACGTGCTGGCTGGAGGCCAGCACGGCTTGTTGGACACGGCCGAATTCCGCGCCATGAATCCGCACGGCAAGGTGCCGCTGCTGCGGGATGGCGCGACGGTGGTGTGGGAGTCCCATGCCATCCTGCGCTATCTGGCCGCGCGCGATGGCGCCGGCCGGTTCTGGGCGGACGACCCGGCGCAGCGGGCCGGCGCGGACGGCTGGATGGATTGGGCGCAGACCGCTTTGCAGCCGGCCTTCCTGTCCGGCGTGTTCTGGGGCTACTACTGCACGCCCGAGGCGCAGCGCGATGCGGCTGCCATCGGCCGCGCCATCGCGGCCACGCATGCCTGCCTGGAACAGCTGGACCGCGCGCTAGCGGACCAGCCCTATCTGGGCGGCGAAAGCCTGGGCCTGGCTGACATCCCGGCCGGCACCACGCTGTACCGCTACTTCGAACTGGACATTCCGCATCTACCCTTGGCCCATGTGCAGGCCTGGTACGAACGCCTGCAAGCCCGCCCCGCCTATCGCGAGCACGTGATGGTGCCCTTCGGCGAATTGCGCGGACGGCTGGCTTTCTAGCGGGCGGGCATCGCCGTTACAAAATTCCCGGCGAATGCTGTCACGAAGCCGGGGGCTGTCTCGTCTTAGGGGTAACGGCGCCGCATTCCGCGGCGCCCGCGAACCCGCCGGAGACTGACCCATGAGCACCGCCCGCCTCAACGCCTACACCGCTGCGCCCAAGGCCATGCAGGCCATGATTGCCCTGAACGATTTCGTCGAGGGCTGCGGCCTGGAGCACAGCCTGCTTGAACTGGTGAAGATGCGCGCCTCGCAGATCAATGGCTGCGCCTATTGCCTGCACATGCATTCCACCGACGCCCGCAAGCAGGGTGAAACCGAAATGCGCCTGTACCTGCTGGACGCCTGGCGCGAATCCTCGCTGTACAGCGAACGCGAGCGCGCCGCGCTGGCCTGGACCGAAGCGTTGACCAGGCTGTCCGAGACCCGCGCGCCGGACGAGGACTATGCCGCGATCGCCAGGCATTTCAGCGCCGAAGAGCAGGTTAACCTGACGGTTGCCATCAACATGATCAACAGCTGGAACCGCATCGCCGTGGGGTTCCGCTCGCAGCATCCCAAGCACTGAGGCTTTTCATGAACGCATCCGCCGCCGCCGATGCCATTGCCGATTTCGAGCCGCACCGCAGGCATCTGCAGGGGCTGGCCTACCGCATGCTGGGCTCCTGGGCGGAAGCCGAGGACATGGTGCAGGACGCCTGGCTGCGCTGGCGGGACGTCGATCGCAGCCAGGTCGAAGCGCCGCGCGCCTTTCTGTCGCGCATGGTCACGCGGCTGTGCCTGGATCAATTGAAGTCGGCGCGCGCGCGGCGCGAGGAATACGTGGGCCCTTGGCTGCCGGAACCCTTGCCCGACGCCGGCAGCTACGACGCGCCGGGGGCGGGCGAAATCGCGCACGACCTGTCCGTGGCCCTGATGCTGGCGCTGGAACGCCTGTCCGCGCAGGAGCGCGCCGCGTTCCTGCTGCACGATGTCTTCGACATGCCGTTCGCCGAGATCGCGTTGACGCTGGACCGCAACGAAGCCGCGTGCCGGCAGCTGGCCGCGCGGGCGCGCAGCCGCGTGCGCGAGGCGCGTCCGCGCTACGCGGTGACCGAGCAGGAGGGCGCGCGCATCGCCGATGCCTTCTGGCAGGCTTCGCGCGCGGGCGACGTGGACGCGTTGCGCAGCCTGCTGGCGCGGGACGCGGTGCTGCATGCCGACGGCGGCGGCAAGAAGCTGGCCGTGTTCCGGCCCATCCTGGGCAGCGACAAGATCGCGCGCTTTTTCGCCGGCCTGTCCTCCAAGCCCGGCGGACAGTTCCTGGATGCCGTGGTGACGCAGCTGAACGGCATGCCGGGCGTGCTGGCGACCGAGCTCGACGGCCTGCCCCGGTCCACCACGCTGGAAGTGCGCGACGGCAAGATCACCGCCATCTACATCGTGCGCAACCCTGATAAGCTGCGCCATGTCGCGGCGCTGGCGCCGCAGCCGATCGCGCCCCAGAATGCTTCCGACCTTCACTGATTGCCCGCAAGACCTGCCCGAACTGGGCCTCGACGGCCTGCGGCTGCGCCCGATGCGGGACGCGGACGCGGCCGCATGGCATGCCTATCTGCGCGACGAAGCTGTCACGCGGCATACCAGCTGGCAGCTGGACGGCCCGGACACGCTCGTGCGCCTGATCCGCGCCTACGCCAATCCTGCCGAATCGCACAGCATGCGGTTTGCGATCGAAACCGCGGATGGCGCACTGGCCGGCACCATAGGCTTGAACGAGATCTCGCTGCCTGCGCGGCGCGCGGAGATCGCCTATGACGTTGCGCCGCAGTACTGGCGGCGCGGCATCGCCACGCAAGCCTGCCAGGCCGTGACGGCCTGGGCCGTGCGCGAGCTTGGCTTCGCGCGCATCCAGGCCACCGTGCTGGACACCAACCTGGCGTCCGCCGGCGTGCTGCAGCGTTGCGGCTTCGAGCGCGAAGGGCTGTTGCGCCACTATCGGCAGGTGCGGGGCGAAGCGCGCGATTTCTGGATGCATGCCCGCATCAGCTGATGGCCATTTCGAGGAAACCATGACTTCCGCCTTGATCGTGATCGACGTGCAGCGCGCGTTGTTCGAAACCTCGCCCGCGCCCGCCGACGCCGAGGCCGTGCTGGCGCGCATCAACGAACTGGCCGCACGCGCCCGCGAGGCGGGCGTGCCGGTCATCTACGTGCAGCATGAAAGCCCGGGCAGCGCCATGGACCACGGCCTGGCCGGCTGGCAGCTGGATCCGCGGCTGCAAGCCGCCGACGGCGATATCCGCGTGCGCAAGACCACGCCCGATTCCTTTCTGCGCACGGGCCTGGCCGACGCCCTGTCGCAGGCCGGCGCCACCGGGCTGGTGATTTGCGGCTATGCCAGCGAGTTCTGCGTCGACACGACCGTGCGCCGCGCCGCCGCGCTGGGCCATCCCGTGACGCTGGCGGCGGACGCCCACACCACCCATGACAAGCCGCATGCGGCAGGCGCGCAGATCCGCGTGCATCACAATGCGACCCTGTCGTCGATTTCCAGTTTCGGCGTGAAGATCGCCGCCGTGCCCGCGGCGGACATCGTCTTCGACGGCGCGGAGAGGCCCCATGGATCCTGAACTGCTGTCCCTGCTGGTCACGCGCACCATGCCTTTTGGCAAGTACCAGGGCCGCCTCATCGCCGACCTGCCCGGCCCGTATCTGGCCTGGTTTGCGCGCAAGGGCTTTCCGCCTGGGGAGCTGGGGCGCCTCCTGGCGCTGATGCACGAGCTGGACCACAACGGACTGTCTTCGCTGCTGACGCCGCTGCGCCAGCAGACGCCGAAGAAATAGGCCGGCGCCGCGCGAAACGGCGGGAAACAACTGTGGCGGATTGTGTAGCGTCTTGGCACGCCGCGCGGGCGCGGCCGGCGATACGATAGGGCGGCGCGCGCCGGGACAGGCTCAGGCCCGCGATCCCGGGCGCAGAATCATTGAAGAGAGGTCGTCATGAAGAAACTCCACATTTCCGCTTTCCTGCTGGCCGCCTTGTGCGCCGCCGGCGCCGCGCAGGCGCAGAACGCGGCTCCCGTCACGCAGGAATACCAGTATCCCAGCGTGCGCTCCAAGGACGGCAGCCTCTCGCCGCCTTCCACGCTGCGCATGACGGTCACGCCCGAAGCGGGAACGGCGCCCGCCGTCATCCGCGACACGCCTGAAAGCCAGGCCGAATACGTGCGTTGCCGCGAAGTGTCCGACCGCGCCGCCGTGTCGAATGCGCAGATGCAGGCCGGCGTGGCGCAGTGCCTGAAGGAACTGGAGCAGCGCCGCCAGCAGTAGGGCAGGCCGTCCGCGGCGGACGGGCTTTTCGTTTGGGATAAACGGTAATAATATTCAATCTCAAAAAAACGGCTGCTCTACGCCGCGGAGCCGCTACCGTGACTGCTACCCCTCCCGAACCCGAATGGACCGTATCGGCCGCCATGCCCGCGATGTCGCTGGCGGGCGGCACCTTGCGTTTCGGCCGCGACGAGCGCGTGGCGGAGCGCCTGGAGCCCGGCTTGAAGCTGGTTCTGGTGTTGGACGGGGACCTGCGCTACAGCGTGCACGGCGCGCCGGCCACCCGCCTGAGCGGGCCCGCGCTGCACCTGAGCCTGTGCCAGGACGCCATGGGCATGGAGCATGAGTTCGGTGCGCATCAGGCCCTGCGCTTCGTGTCGCTGCGCACCGGCCTGGATCACCTGCGCGACGCATTTTCCATGGATCCTTGCCAGGTGGCGGGTCTGCTGCGCGGCCCGCGCAACATCGCGTCCTATGCCGAAGCCAATCTGCGGGCGGATCGCGCCCTGGAGGTCCTGGGCCACCAGATGCTGGCTTGCCCGGCGCAGGGGGCGCTCAAGCGCATGTACCTGTCGGCCAAGGCGCTGGAGCTGGCCGCGCTGGCCTTGGGCGCGCTGCAGCCGGCGGCGCGTCAGGCGCCGGCCCGCGGCCTGACGCGCGCGGATGTCGAGCGCCTGCACCACGCGCGCGAACTGGCTTCCGCGAATTTGCAGGATCCGCCGTCGCTGCCCGAACTGGCGCGGCGCGCCGGCGTGAACGTCAACAAGCTCACCACTGGCTTTCGCCAGCTGTTCGGCCAGAGCGTCTATGCCTACGTGCGCGAACGCCGCATGGAGCAGGCCCGCGTGCTGCTGGCCGAAGGCGCCTATACGGTTTCCGAGGCGGCCTACGCCTGCGGCTACACCGATTCGCACTTCACCAAGGCGTTCCAGCGCCGCTACGGCGTGCTGCCCAGCCGTGTCGCGCTGCGCGGCTGAAACCTCGAAACTTCGGCAATCGCCAACAAGACTTCCGCAATCGACAGCGGGGGTGCGCCTTCGTTCTTAGAATTACTTGAGAATAATTCTCAACAAAGTTTTAAGAGGACAGGCAGTGCGTACACAGGTGAAGAAAGCGGCTCGCAGGCCGCTAGGGGGTGCGGCGCGTGCGCGGCATTGGCCCTTGTGGCTGGCGGTGGCCGCGGGGCCGGCGCTGGCGCAGGAAGCGCAATCGTTGCCCGCAGTGACGGTCAGCGGCGAGGGCGTGGCGGAAAGCGCGGCCACCCTGGGCAAGCTGCCGCTGACGCTGCGCGAGATTCCACAATCGGTGACGGTGATCGGACAGGAGCGGATGCGCGAGCAGAATCTGCAAAGCCTGGATGACGTGATGCAGCATGCCACCGGCATCACCGTGCAGCCCTATCAGTTGCTGACCACGGCGTATTACGCGCGCGGCTTCAAGGTGGACTCGTTCGAGCAGGACGGGGTGCCGGTGCTGATGGGCAACATGGCCGCGTCGCCGCAGGACATGGCGGTGTACGAGCGCGTCGAGATCCTGCGTGGCGCCAACGGCCTGATGCATGGCTCGGGCAATCCCGCCGCCACGGTGAACCTGGTGCGCAAGAGGCCGCAGCGCGAGCTGTCCTTCAACGGCTCGCTCAGCGCCGGCAGTTGGGATCGCTACCGGGCAGAGGCGGATCTGGGTGGTCCGTTGAACGCCAGCGGCAGCGTGCGCGGACGGATCGTCAGCGCCGTGGAGGACCGCGGCTACTTCTACGACGTGGCGGACCAGAAGTCGGCGCTGTTCTACGGCATAGCCGAGGTCGACCTGGGCCCCGGCACGGTGCTGTCCGCGGGCCTGCAGTACCAGCGCATACGCTCCACCACCAACATGGCGGGCGTGCCGCGCTACAAGGACGGCGGCGACATCGGCCTGAAACGCTCGACCTACCTGGACGCGGCCTGGGACCGTTTCAACTGGAACACCACGCGCGTGTTCGCGGACCTGGAGCATCGCTTCGGCCAGGGCTGGAGCGCCAAGGTCAGCGCCAACTACCTGACGGCGGACAGCAATCTGAAGTACGCCGGCGCCTATGGCGCGATCGACCGGCAGACCGGGCTGGGCTCGTCGCTGATGGGCGCGGCCTACAAGTTCGAGAACACCCAGGCCAACGTCGACGCCTACGTCGGCGGTCCGGTGCAGCTGTTTGGACGGCGGCATGAACTGCTGCTGGGCGGCAATGCCCAGCGCACCACCTCGGAGCAGTACAGCGCGGACCTGACGCCGTATCCAAGGGTGCCGGTCAACGTGTTCGACTGGGACCCGCACAGCGTGCCGGAGCCGGGCGTCGGGCCGTATAGCTCGCCGGGTTTGACCCGGTTGAAGCAGCAGGGCGTGTACGGCATGGGCCGCTTTTCGCTGGCGGATCCGGTGACCCTGGTACTGGGCGGGCGCATGAGCTGGTGGAACCAGAGCGCGCCGGGCGCGCGGCAGCGCATCGATCCCGAGTTCACGCCTTATGGCGGGCTGATCGTGGACCTGGACCGCCAGTGGTCGCTGTACGGCAGCTATGCGCAGGTCTTCCAGCCGCAGGGCGAACTGACTCGCGACGGCAAGCCGCTGGATCCGATCACCGGCACCAACTACGAGGCCGGCGTCAAGGGCGAACTGGCGGACGGCGCGCTGAACGTGTCGCTGGCCGTGTTCCAGATCCAGCAGAAGAACCGCGCGCAGGAGGATCCGGACTGGCCTTGCGTGGGCCGCAACTGCTACTACATCCAGGGCGGCGAAGTCCGCAGCCGCGGCATCGAGGCCGAAGCTTCCGGCAGCATCACGCCGTACTGGACGGTGGCGGCGGGCTACACGTTCAACACCAGCAAGTACCTGTCGGACTCGCTGGCTGGCGGCCAACCCTTTGCCCGCTTCACGCCCAAGCACATCTTCCGGCTGTGGACCAACTACGCCCTGCCCGGACTGGAGCGGCGCCTGAGCGTGGGCGGCGGCCTGCAGCTGCAGTCGGGCTATTCCACGGTGTCCGGCCCCATCACGATGCGCCAGGGCGGCTATGCGCTGGTCGACCTGCGCATGGCGTATCGCGTGGACAAGCACCTGACCGCGTCGCTCAACGTCAACAACCTGTTTGACCGCGGCTATTACCAGAGCCTGTCGGGCACCGCCTGGAACAACCGCTATGGCGAACCGCGCAACGTCATGCTGACCTTGCGCGCCGAGTACTGATGAATCGAGGCGGACGCCATCCGCCGGCGTCCGCCGCAACCAGAAGAAGGAGTTCCCGATGAGTGCAAGCGATAGCGTGGTCGCGTTCGACTGGCTGGACCATTTCGTGGCGCTGGGGCGCGACGGCGTCCTGCGCGACGTGGGCAGGCTGCGGCGGCTGGAGCCGCGCGACGACTGGCTGGTCGGCGTCAAGGCCGTGGCCAGCGATGCCGACGTGCATGGCGACGTGTGGGAGCGCCACCCCGCGGGCGACGAACTGCTCTGCGTGCTGGAAGGGCGCGTGGTGCTCACCCTGATGGCCGGGGACGGCGCCGAATCCGATGTGCTGCTGGAGGCGCGCCGCAGCGCCATCGTGCCGCGCGGCGTGTGGCACCGGCTGCACGTGGCCTGTCCCGGCAAGATCCTGTTCGTGACGCCGGGGCAGGGCAGCGAACACCGCCGCGCGGACGCCGCAAGCCCCCGCGCCCTTGTTGAAGGAAATCAGAAGTGAACCGTATTGCAGACGGACGCATGTTCGTGATGATAGGCGCCTTGTACTTCTCCCAAGGCATACCGCTGGGCGTGGCGATGGAGGCCTTGCCCGCGCTGCTGCGCCGCGACGGCGCGGACCTGCAGGCGCTGGCCTGGCTGCCGCTGGTCGGCCTGCCCTGGGTGTTGAAGTTCCTGTGGGCGCCGGTCGTGGACAACCGCTGGACGGCCGCGCTGGGACGGCGGCGCAGCTGGATCGTGCCGATGCAGGCCGTGGTGCTGGCTTGCCTGCTGGCGGTGGCTTTCCTGGGCATCGGTTCCGCGGCCGCGCCCTGGGTGGTGGCGCTGATGGCGCTGGCCTCGCTGGCCAGCGCCACGCAGGACATCGCCACCGACGGCCTGACGGCGGAACGCTTCGAGGGGCAGGCCCTGGCGCGCGCCAACGCCGTGCAGGTGGGCGGCACGATGGTGGGCTTTTTCTTCGGCGGGCCCGGCTGCCTGATGCTGGCGGGCCATCTGGGCCAGGCCGGCGCCTTGCTGACGCTGGCGGCCGTGGTGGCGTTCAGCCTGCTGATGGCGGCCACCTGGGGCGAAACCCCGCTCGCCGTGTCGCCTGCGCGGCAACGGGCGACGCTGGCCGCCTTCATCCGCCGGCCGGGCGGCTGGGCCCTGGCGCTGGCGGCGTTCCTGTCCGCCATGACGGCGGTGGCGGGCTACGGCCTGTCCAAGCTGTTCCTGGTGGACGCGGGCTGGGCGGTCGAAGCCGTGGGGCGCATCGGCATGGCCGGGGGCGTGGTGACGGTGGTGCTGGGCTGCGGCGGCGGCGCGTGGCTGATCGGCCGTCTGGGCGCGCGCGCCGTGCTGGCGCTGGGCCTGGCGGCGTCGGGCGCGGCGGCGCTGGCGTGGCTGGCGCAGGCCCAGGGCTGGGCCGCATCGCAAACCGGCATGGCCCTGGCCGCGCAGGCCCTGGGGGCGTTCGGCGCGGGCGCGGCGTCGGTGGCGCTGATGACGCTGGCCATGCGTTTCGCCAGCCGGGGCGCGCAGGCCGGCACCGATATGACCGCGGTGCAGAGCGCGCGCGACCTGGGCGAAATCCTGACGTCGTCCCTGATGACCGGATTGGCGGCGCAGGTCGGCTATGGTGGAGGCTTCGCCAGCGGCCTGCTGGTGGCTGCGGCGACGCTGCTGTTCACGGCGCGGGCGCTGGCGCGCACGGGCTGATAGGGGGTTTGGGGCGGTTGCGGCTACACTTGTGCGCCGTTTTGCTTCAAGCCCCAGAATTCCTCATGATTTCCACCGCATGCGGCGTCGACTTCGGCACGTCCAATTCCACCGTCGGCTGGAGCCGCCCCGATCAGCGCGCGCTCCTGGCCCTGGAAGACGGCAAGACCACCTTGCCCTCGGCCATTTTCTTTCATGACGAAGACGCCGAAGTCAGCTATGGCCGCGCCGCCATCTCCGATTACCTGGCGGGCTACGACGGGCGCCTGATGCGCTCGATGAAAAGCCTGCTGGGCAGTTCGCTGATCGACGGCTCGACCGAAGTGCAGGGCCGCTCGATTCCCTTCCGCGTCCTGCTGACGCGCTTCATCGCCGAACTCAAGCTCCGCGCCGAGACCGCGGCGGGCCGCGGCTTCACGCGCGCGGTGCTGGGCCGGCCGGTGTTCTTCGTGGACGACAATCCCGCCGCCGACCAGACCGCCCAGGACACGCTGGGCGAGATCGCGCGCAGCGTCGGCTTCACCGATATCGAGTTCCAGTACGAGCCGCTGGCCGCCGCGTTCGACTACGAATCGCAGATCGACCGCGAAGAGCTGGTGCTGGTCATCGACATCGGTGGTGGTACGTCCGACTTTTCGCTGATCCGCCTGGGCCCTGGCCGCGCCGTCAAGGCCGACCGCCGCGAGGACATCCTGGCGTATGGCGGCGTCCATATCGGCGGGGTGGACTTCGACAAGCAACTGAGCCTGGCCCACGTGATGCCCATGCTGGGCCTGGGCAGCCAACTGCGCAGCGGCAAGGACGTGCCGTCCACGCAATACGGCAACCTGGCCTGCTGGCACACCATCAACCAGGCCTATACCCGCAAGGCCGCCGAGCACTTCGCCTATATCCGCGCCGAGGCCGGCGACCGCGAGAAGATCGACCTGCTGCTCAATCTGGTCAAGCAGCGCGCCGGCCACTGGGTGGCGGTGCAGGTCGAAGAGGCCAAGATCGCGCTGTCGGAAACGCCCGCCGCCCGCATCGACCTGTCGCGCATCGCGCCGGAGCTGGGCGTGGACGTGACGAGGCCGTCGTTCGACGCCTGCGTGGGCCGCTTGATCGAGAAGGTCGAAACCACGGTGGGCGCGCTGCTGCGCGACGCCGGCGTGTCGACGGCGGACGTGGACACGGTGTTCTTCACCGGCGGCTCCAGCCGCGTGCCGCGCCTGCGTGAATCGGTGTCGGCGCTGGTGCCGGAGGCGCGCAGCGTGGAAGGCGATCTGTTCGGCAGCATCGGCGCCGGCCTGGCGCTGGACGCCCGGTGCAAGTTCGGCTGAGCCCTCAGGCGGCCAGCATGGCCGGCACGCGCGCCGCCAGCGCGTCGATGGCGGCGCGCGTCTTGGACGGCAGGTAGCGCGCCTGCGGCCATACGGCGTGCACCTCCTGCGAGGCGAGGCGGTCGCCGTGCATCAACACGTCCAGCTCCCCCGTGCGCACGTAGTGCGACAGCATCCAGCAGGGCAGCCAGGCCAGTCCCGCGCCCGAGATGGCGGCGTCGGCAATGGCCTGCAGGTCGTCCAGCCGCAGGCGCGGGCTCAGCCGCAGCTGCAGGGCCTGGCCGTCCGCGTCCTTGATCGTCCAGGCCCGTTCCACGCCGTTGTGCGTGTAGATGATGCCGGCATGCTGCATCAGTTCGTCCACGCCGGAGGGACGGCCATGAGCTTGGATGTAGGCGGGCGAGGCGCCTATGCCCATGGTTTGCGTGCCCAGCCTGCGCGCGGCCAGGCTGGAACTGTCGGGCAGGTCGCCCACCCGGATGCCCAGGTCGTAGCCTTCCTCGATCAGATCCACGACTCGGTCGTTGAACGAAATCTCGACCTGCAATTGCGGGTATTGCAGCGCCAGGTCGCGCAGCACGGGCGCGACGCAATGCCTGCCGAACACCAGCGGCGCGCTGACCCGCAGCCGCCCCTGCGGTTCGCGGCGGCCGCTGTCCAGCTCGGCTTCCGCGGTCTGCAATTCGGCCAGCGCGCGCACGCAACGGTCGTAGTAGGCCTGGCCGTCGTCGGTCAGGCTCTGCTGCCGGGTGGTGCGGTGGAACAGCCTGGCGCCCAGGCGCGCTTCCAGCCGGGCGATGGACTTGCCCACGGCGGAGCGGGTCAGGTTCAGACGCTCCGCCGCCAGTGCGAAGCTGCCGGCCTCCACGGCCTGCACAAAGACTTCGATTCCGCTCAGTCTGTCATGCGTGATGGTTGTGGCCATTGAAGCGTTCCTTGGTTTTATTGGTTCCTGGAAGGATTCATTGAAAAGAAAAATATTCACCACTGGGGAAATAGTTTCCCATATATCTTATCGGTACTGGGCCGCGCCGTGTAGCAGCAATTGCCGGGCGGCGGCTTTCTTGAATCGATACAGGAGAAACGACATGCAGGCTTACACCGTTACCAGCGGCAAGGACATCGCCGGGCTGACGCTCGTCACGCGCCAACCGCGGGAGCTGGGGCCGCTGGAGCTGCGGGTGCGCATCAAGGCGGTGTCGCTGAACTATCGCGACCTGATGGTGGCGCGCGGCGAATACCTGAAGGGGTCGGGCGATCCGGTCATTCCGGCCTCCGACGCCGCGGGCGAGGTGATCGAGGTGGGATCGGGCGTGACCCGCTACAAGATCGGCGATCGCGTCATGGGCGCCTTCATGCCGGATTGGATCGATGGCGAACCGACGCCCGCTACTGTCGCGCTGGCGCCGGGCGCCGCCACTGACGGCATGCTAGCCACCGAGAGCATTTTTTCCGAGCACGCCCTGGTTGCCATTCCGGACTTCCTGAGCGACGAGCAGGCTTCGACCCTGCCTTGCGCCGCCGTCACCGCATGGAACGCGCTGTTCGTCGCCGGGCGGGCCAAGGCCGGGCAGACCGCGCTGTTCCTGGGCACGGGCGGCGTTTCCATCTGGGGCCTGCAGCTGGCCAAGGCGGCCGGCATGCGCACGATCATTACTTCGTCCAGCGCCGACAAGCTGGCCCGCGCGCGGGAACTGGGCGCGGACCTGACGATCAACTACCGCGAGACGCCCGAATGGCAGGATGAAGTGCGACGCCTGACCGGCGGCGAAGGCGCGCAGGTGGTGGTGGAAGTCGGCGGCGAGGGCACGCTGGAGCGTTCCGTGGCGGCCGCGCGCATGGGAGGCACCATCGCGGTCATCGGCGGCGTCAGCGGTTTCGCGTCGGTGCCGGTCGCGCCCTTGGCCTTGATCTCGGGCGTGAAGCGCCTGGAAGGCATATTCGTCGGCAGCCGCAAGATGCTCGAGGACGTGGCGCGCTTCGTGGACGTGGCGCGCATCGCGCCCGTCATCGACCGGGTCTATTCCTTTGATCAGGCGCGCGAGGCTTTCGAACACCTGGCCTCGGGCAAGCACTTCGGCAAGCTCGTCATCCGCGTCGCGGAATAGGCGTCATCGGGAGGGACGCGCGGCGATGGTAAGCTCGTGCAGCCCGCGCGGGCTGGCCGTCGCCCGCGCGTCCCTTGAGGTATCCGATCCGCCATGACCAGCAAGCCCGATTCCCATCTCGAAGAAAAACTCGTCGCCAGCGAGGCGCCTTATGACGGCGCCTTTCTCAAGATCCGCCGCGACACGGTCAGCCTGCCCAATGGCAACACGGCCACGCGCGAGTACGTGGTGCATCCCGGCGCGGTAGTGGTGATCCCGCTGCTGGACGACGGCCGGGTGCTGCTGGAGCGCCAGTTCCGCTATCCCATCGGCCGCGTCATGACGGAGTTTCCGGCGGGCAAGCTGGATCCGGGCGAAGACCCCCTGGTTTGCGGCAAGCGCGAACTGCTGGAGGAAACCGGCTACACCGCCGATCAATGGGCGCACGCCGGCGCCTTGCACCTGGCCATCGCCTACTCCACGGAAATCATCCACATCTATTTCGCGCGCGGTTTGCGCGCCGGGCCGCGCCAGCTGGACCAGGACGAATTCCTGGATGTCATCAGCGCGCAGCCGGCCGATCTCATCCAGGCCTGCGCCCGGGGCGAAGTCACCGACGCCAAGACGCTGACCTGCGTGCTGTGGATGCAGAACGTGCTGTCCGGCGCGTGGCAGCTGGACTGGCAGGACAACGCGGGCTGAGGCCCGGTCCGCGCGATCCGCTGCTTCATGTCTTCATTCCCTGTTCTCGTGCAGCCCGCCGGCCTGCGTTTCGACGCGCCGGCTGGCACCTCCGTGCTGCTGGCGGCGCAGGCCGCGGGCATCAAGCTGCCCAGCTCCTGCCGCAACGGCACCTGCCGCGCCTGCATGTGCCTGCTGCTGGAAGGGGAGATCTCCTACGCCATCGAATGGCCGGGCCTGTCGCGCGACGAAAAGGAAGAGGGCTGGATCCTGCCCTGCGTGGCGCGGGCCGAGTCCGCGCTGGAGATTCAGGCGCCGCTGGCCGCGCCGATCGAAGCCGCGCCGGCGCCTGAGCGGCCGCTTACCGGCGCGCGGCGCTGACGCGTGTCAGCAGGGTTGCGGCGGCCATGGCGGCCGCCATTCCCGCCGCCATGCCGGCGGCCATTCCCGTGAAGGGCGCGGCCCCCATGACCAGCGCCGCCGCCATTCCCCATTGCGACCCCAGCAGCATGCCCAGGCCCATGGCCAGGGCGCAGCCCAGGCGCGCAGCGGGGCCGGGAGCGCCGGGCCAGGGCGCCAGCGCCGCGATCAGCATGGCGCCGCTGCTGGCCGGCATCAGCGCCGCCTGGCGCCAGGCCAGTTCAAGCAGGCCGCCCGGCGCCGCGCACTCGCTGGCCAGCAAGGCGGCCGGGGTGCGCAACGTGTCGATCCAGAGGCCGCCCGCCATCGCCGCCGTGCCGATCAGCCACAGGCGCGTCACGCGGGCCGCGGCGGACCGCCCGCTAGCCGCAGGCGTGGCAGGCCGGCCGCGCGTCGTCGTAGCGGTCATGGTGGCGCACCCAGTCGCCCAGGTTGAAGTGCGGGCCGTTCTCGTTGCGGCCCAGCGGCGCAAGTTCCAGGTAGTTGTAGGCGCCGACCAGCCTTTCCACGCCGCGCGAGAAGCTCGAATAGGTGTGGAAAATCTCGCCGTCGGGATCGCGGAAGAAGGCGCTGGCGCCTGAGTTTTCCTGGATGCTGCCGTCGGCCACGGGCACCGAGGCCTGCAAGTCGAAGTTGAAATCGCTGCCCTCGGACGAATACCAGGGGAAGTGCCAGCCCATGCGCCGCTTGAAGGCTTCCAGCTTGGCCAGCGGGGCGCGGGACACGGCGACCACCGCGACGTCGTGCTGGCGCAGATGCACCAGCGCGCTGTCCATGTGGTCGGCCAGGAAGGAGCAGCCCACGCAGCCTTCCTCCCAGTCCGGGCCGAACATGAAGTGGTAGATGATGAGCTGGCTCTTGCCCTGGAACAGGCTGGCCAGGTCCACGGGGCCGGCCGCGCCCTCGAAGCGGTAGGGCTTTTCAACCTTGACCCAGGGCAGGGCCATGCGTTCGCGCGCCAGCGCGTCCTGGGCCCGGGTCAGCTCCTTTTCGCGGCGCAGCAGCGCCTCGCGCGCGATGTCCCATTGCGCTCGGGATACGACGGGGTGATCGGTTTGCATCGTGTGTCTCCTTGCAGCGGGCCCACGGGCCCGGATAGGGCGAACGGCAGGGGTTCAGGCCGGATTCGCCAGATGGCCCGCCAGCCGGTCCATCGCGCCCGACCATCCATGGTCGTGGCTGTCGCGGGTGGCCTGGTCGACGAACGGGGTCTGCAGAAAGGCGAATTCCGTGCCGCCTTCAGCAGGGGTGAACTCCAGGGTGACCAGCGAGACTTCCGCCGGCGTGTCGCGCCAGGCCCAGGTGAAGACCAGCCGCCGTTGCGGCTCGACTTCGCGGTAGCTGCCGCTGGCGTGATGTTCCAGCCCGTCCTCGGTGGCGAAGGCCAGCTGGTAGGCGCCGCCCACGCGCACGTCGGTCTCGGCCAGCAGCACCCGCCGCGTTTCGGCGGGGCCGAACCAGCGCATCAGCGCTTGCGGGTCCGTCCAGGCGCGCCAGACGCGTTCGACGGGGGCGTTGAAGCGCCGCCGGAGCCGGAGTTCGATTGGGCTTGCCTGGTCTCGGGTGCTTCGGTCTTCCATGGGTGAACCTCCTCCTCGTGGTACAGGTACCGTGCCAGCGAATCCAGCTGCCCGTTCCAGAACTTCTCGTAGCGGGCCAGCCAGTCGGACGCCGCCCGCATGGGTTCGGGCGATAGCGTGCAATTGACGACGCGGCCGTCCTTGGCGCGGGCGATCAGGCCGGCGTCCTCCAGCACGCGCAGATGCTTCATGAAGGCGGGCAGGGACATGGCGTGCGGCCTCGCCAGCTCGCTGACCGAGGCTGCGCCCTGTTCCAGGTCGGCCAGCACCCGGCGCCGTGTGCCATCGGCCAGCGCCGCGAAGATGCCGTCGAGCATGTCGTCTTTATACTTAACCATTAGGTTAAGTATTAGGCCGAGAGGGCACCGCTGTCAAGCAACAAAGTTGGCGTGATCAGGCGTGCCGGTGCATGGCCGAGCTGTGCTTGGTGTCGCGCATGGTGGCGTACACCAGCAGCGAGAGGAAGATGATTCCCGCCAGGTAGTAGTAGAACCACTCCTCGTGCCCCTGCTGCTTGAAGAACAGGGCGATGGCGGGCGCCGTGCCGCCGAAGATGGACACCGTGATGGCGTAGGGCACGGCGACCCCGGTGGCGCGGATGTTGGTGGGGAACAGTTCCGCCTTCACCACGGCGTTGATGGAGGTGTAGCCGGCCGTGAACACCCAGGCGCCGCAGATCAGCAGGAAGGCGATGAAGGGCGAGCGAGTGTGCGACAGCGTCATCAGGATGGGCACGGTGAGCGCAGCGCCCGCCACGCCGAAGAACACCAGCAGCGGCTTGCGCCCGACCTTGTCGGACAGCGCGCCATACACCGGCTGCAGGATCAGCGCGAAGATCAGCGACCCGGCGATGATGTAGGTGGTGACGATGTCCGAGAAGCCCGAGGTCTGCCGAACGAAGGTCTGCATGTACGTGGTGAAGGTGTAGAACGCGGCGGTGCCGCCCGCCGTCAGTCCCACCACGATCGCCACTTCGCGCGGATACTGCAGCAGGCCGCGCAGCGAGCTGGTCTGCGGCTTGGCCGCCTTCTGGGCTTCCTTGTAGGAGTCCGTCTCGGGCATGTCGCGCCGCATCAGGGCGGTGATGATGGCCAGCATGGCGCCGATCACGAAGGGGATGCGCCAGCCCCATGCCACCAGTTGTTCGTGCGTCAGGAACACGTTCTGCAGCAGCAACAGCACCAGAATGGCGCAGAGCTGGCCGCCGATCAGGGTGACGTACTGGAAGCTGGAATAGAAGCCGCGGTGGTCGGGGTCCGCGATCTCGGTCAGGTAGGTGGCACTGGCGCCGTATTCGCCGCCCAGGCTCAGGCCTTCGATCACGCGCGCCAGCGCCAGCAGGGCGGGCGCGGCCAGGCCGATGCTGGCGTAGGTGGGCGTGACGGCGATGATCAGCGAGCCCACGCACATCATCCCCACCGAGACCATCAGCGACAGCCGCCGGCCGTGCCGGTCCGCCAGATGGCCGAACAGCCAGCCGCCCAGGGGGCGCACGATGAAGCCGGCCGCGAACAGCGTTGCCGCATTCAGTTGCTGGACGACAGGGTCGTGGGACGGGAAGAAGGCGGGCGCGAAGTACAGCGCGAAAGCGGTATAGGCGTAGAAGTCATACCACTCCACCAGGTTCCCCATGGATCCGATGAAGATCGCCTTGATGCGGCGCTTCGCGTCGGGCATGTCGAGATACGCTTGCGTCATATCCGTCCTCCGGGGGCGTTTGTCGGGCTCGCCTGTCAGGCGACCGCAGCCGGGGCCCATGCCTGCGGGCCAGCCGCGAATGGAACACGCACCGCATTATGTTGCGCCTGCCGCGCGTGAAATGCACGCTTTACGGCACTATTTTTGCTTCAGCTTTTTGTCAGGCCGCAGGCCCGGCAGGGCGGTATTACTTGGCGCGCGGCGCGATGACTTCGCAGGGCGCGGCGCCATCGGCCGCCTGGGCGTCGTCGCCGAACAGCGCGCGCGCGCCGCAGACCGAGCCGAACATGCCCTTGCTGTTGTGGCCGATGCCGGTCACCTCGAAGGCGCGGCGGTGCAGCGCCACGGCCTTGGCGCCGCGGGCCGCGAGCACATGCTCGTATTGGGCGTAGCCCGTGCCGCGCGCCAGCCGCGTCGCGCCCTGGGCTTCCGCGCCGCAGGTCTTGTCCAGCAGGCGGTCTTCGGGGTTGTTGTCGGCGCCGCCCAGCAGATAGGTCACGTCGCGCGCCGCGTAGCGCACGAAGAGCTTGGACTCGTCGGTCTCGCGCGAGTAGGGCGGGAGCTTGTCCGGTCCGTACTTGTACTGGTTGTAGGTGGGACAGATGCCGCGCTCGTAGGGCGCGTAGCCCTTGCCGTCGGGGCGCGGGCGTTCATTGCTCAGGTACAGATAGGACGAGGGGTTGGCGACGACATAGCGCAAGGCCAGTCCGTCGCGCCGCAACGGGCCGTCGATATTGTTCAGCACCGCATAGCGCTGCGTCAGCTGCGCGCCGGCGGAGTGGCCGGCCACCACGATGCCGGCCAGCGCGGGCAGGCGCTTGCGGTCGTCCAGGCTGCGCAGCAGGTCGTCCAGCACCTGGAAGGAACTGACCGGCGCGGGACGACCGGCCGCCTGCACGCTGTCCTCGCCCGCCTCCCAGCTGGCCTTGCGCCAGGCCACCATGCCGCCGAAGCCCGAGTCGATCGAGCCCGAGAAGCGCGGCGCCAGGATCAGGGTGTCGCGCGCCCGCTCGGGGTTGCGCGCCAGCAGGGCGGCGACGGATTCGTAATAGCGGTCCGCGTCGCGCTTGACGCCGTGGATCACGACCACGACCTGCTTGATGTCCCGCAGGTCGTCCTTGGCGAGGTCGCGGTTGGCGTAGACCGGCATCTTGTAGCGATGGCCCGCCTTGCCCAGTTCCACGGCCTGCCAGCGCAACGGCGCCGCGCGCTTGGGCGCGGGCGTGGTTTCGCTGTAGTCGTAGGGGTCGGGCAGGGGCGTCTGGGCGTGCGCCGCGAACGGCGTCAGCGCCGCCAGGGCCA
This sequence comes from Achromobacter anxifer, assembly GCF_903652925.1. GTDB lineage: Bacteria > Pseudomonadota > Gammaproteobacteria > Burkholderiales > Burkholderiaceae_B > Achromobacter > Achromobacter anxifer. The sequence goes on from NZ_CAHLAR010000002.1 coordinate 347,236, forward strand.
GCAGGGCGGCCAAGCGGCCGGGCAGGGCCCGGCGCAGGCGGAGGATGGGCTCGCGACGCATGGCGCGACGGGCCTTCAGCAGCTCTCTTGGCCCAGCAGCTGCTTGAGCGCGGGCAGGTCCAGGATGCGGACCTCGCGCTGGTTGATCTTGATGAGGCCGTCGCGCGCGAAGCGCGAAAACAGCCGACTGACCGTTTCCAGGGTCAGGCCCAGGTAATTGCCGATTTCCTCGCGGCTCATGCGCAGCACGAACTCGGTCGACGAATAGCCCAGCGAGGCATAGCGCTGCGACAGGTTCAGCAGGAACGCGGCCAGGCGCTGCTCGGACCGCATGGAACCCAGCGAGGCCAGCATCTGGTGCGAACGGTTGATTTCGCGGCTCATCAGGCGGCGGAACTGTTGTTGCAGCGACGGCAGGTGGGCCGCGACGCGGTCGATGTCGGCCAGGCGGATGACGCAGACCTCGGAATCCTCGAGCGCGACGGCGGTCGAGACGTGCTTGCCGTCCAGCATGCCGTCCATGCCGACGATTTCGCCGGGCAGGTGAAAGCCGGTGACCTGGATCTGGCCGGTCGCGTCTTCCAGTTGCGTCTTGAGGCTGCCGAAGCGCACGCTGTAGACGGCGTCGAGCGGGTGGTTCAGCGAGTAGAGCGGCTTGCCCTTTTCAAGGCGCACGCGTTCCCTGACCAGTTCGTCCAGCTTTTCCACTTCGGCGGCTGCCATGCCCACGGGCACGCACACATGCCCCAGCATGCATGTGGAGCAATGGGCGGCATCAGGGGCAACAGGGACCCGTTTTTGCATACGATGACCTCTATAGTGCCCATTGCGCGGACGGACGCCGGAATGGGTATAAAGCTTAAGACAAGCTGTATTGTAGTCCGTTGTTACTACGGGCGTCTTACCGGCCCTCCGGGAGGGAGCGGGCCAGGCGGTATGCGACCCAATCGTCGGCGGCAATATCGGCCGCCGCGCCGCGCAGGGCCGGGTCTATCGGGTAGTACTGGCAGCGCAATTCCGCGGCCGCGGCGGGCGGCTCCAGGCGCGCCACGACCTCGCGCCGCACGAAGCAGCAGGGCTTGCCCGGCTCGTATTCCTCGATTTCGTCCATCAGCGCGACCAGGGCCGGCTCCACCTGGAACACGTCGCCGCGCACCCGCCGGCCGTCGTCCACGGGGATCAGGCCGGGCCAGTCGCCAAAGTCCACCAGCCTGCCCGGCACGCTGGCCGGACCGACGTAGCGGGCCGCGGGCAGGCCGCGCCGCGCGGCGGCTTGAGCGAGATCATTGATTTCGCCCGCGCGTAGCGTGCCGTAGACAAAAACGTATATGCTCATAAATCAGATTGTTGCTGCACGTCGAAAAACCATGGCGCGGGCAGGGTGTTGAAATTCTCGCATCTGGCCGCATATTCAGGATATCGAGCCCGCCGGCACGTATCGGTCAGGCTCCCCAACAAGCCAAACGACCATTATGCGATTCGACAAACTGACAACCAAGTTTCAGCAAGCCCTGGCCGACGCTCAGAGTCTGGCCGCCCGCAACGACCATCCCTATATCGAGCCCATTCACGTGCTCTCCGCCTTGCTGTCGGACTCCGACAGTGGCGCGGGCAGCCTGCTGGCGCGCGCCGGCGTGGCGGTGAACCGGCTGCAGCCGGCCATCGACAGCGCCATGAAGTCCCTGCCCCAGGTGCAAGGCGACGACAACGTCCAGGTCAGCCGTGACCTGCAGGCGGTGCTGACGCGCACCGACAAGGAAGCCGCGCGCCGCGGCGACACCTACATCGCCAGCGAGCTGTTCCTGTTGGCCCTGGCCGACGACAAGGGCGAGGCCGGCCGCATCCTGCGCGAAGCGGGCCTGCAGAAGAAGGCCCTGGAAGCCGCCATCGACGCCGTGCGCGGCGGCGAGAACGTCTCCGGCGCGGAAGGCGAGTCCAACCGCGAAGCCCTGTCCAAGTACACCATGGACCTGACCGAGCGCGCCCGCCAGGGCAAGCTCGATCCCGTGATCGGCCGCGACGATGAAATCCGCCGCACCATCCAGATCCTGCAGCGCCGCACCAAGAACAACCCCGTGCTGATCGGCGAACCCGGCGTGGGCAAGACCGCCATCGTCGAAGGCCTGGCGCAGCGCATCGTCAACGACGAAGTGCCCGAGACCCTGCGCGGCAAGCGCGTGCTGTCCCTGGACCTGGCCGCGCTGCTGGCCGGCGCCAAGTTCCGCGGCGAATTCGAGGAACGCCTGAAGGCCGTGCTGAAGGAACTGTCGCTGGACGACGGCAGCAACATCGTCTTCATCGACGAGCTGCACACCATGGTGGGCGCGGGCAAGGCCGAAGGCGCGATGGACGCGGGCAACATGCTCAAGCCGGCGCTGGCGCGCGGCGAGCTGCATTGCATCGGCGCGACCACGCTGGACGAATACCGCAAGTACATCGAGAAGGACGCGGCGCTGGAACGGCGCTTCCAGAAGGTGCTGGTCGACGAGCCCGACGTGGAGTCCACCATCGCCATCCTGCGCGGCTTGCAGGAACGCTATGAAATCCACCACGGCGTCGAGATCACCGACCCGGCCATCGTGGCCGCGGCCGAACTCTCGCACCGTTACATCACCGACCGTTTCCTGCCCGACAAGGCCATCGACCTGATCGACGAGGCCGGCGCGCGCATCCGCATGGAAATCGATTCCAAGCCGGAAGTGATGGACAAGCTGGACCGCCGCATCATCCAGCTCAAGATCGAGCGCGAAGCCGTCAAGAAGGAAACCGACGACGCGTCCAAGCGCCGCCTGGGCGTAATCGAGGACGAGCTCGAAAAGCTGCAACGCGAATACAACGACTTCGAGGAAATCTGGAAGGCCGAGAAGGCCGCGGTGCAGGGCACCCAGGCCATCAAGGAAGAGATCGACAGCGTGCGCGCCGAAATGGCGGAACTGCAGCGCAAGGGCCAGTTCGACAAGCTGGCGGAACTTCAGTACGGCAAGCTGCCCGACCTGGAAGCGCGCCTGAAGGCGGCCGAAGTGGGCGCCGCGGAAGCGGCCGAGGAAGCCGAGGGCGGCGAAGGGCGTCCGCGCCTGTTGCGCACCCGCGTCGGCGCCGAGGAAATCGCCGAGGTCGTGTCGCGCGCCACCGGCATTCCGGTGTCCAAGATGATGCAGGGCGAACGCGAAAAGCTGCTGCACATGGAGGAATACCTGCACAAGCGCGTGGTGGGCCAGGACGAGGCCGTGCGCCTGGTGTCCGACGCCATCCGGCGTTCGCGCGCCGGCCTGGCGGATCCGTCGCGCCCGTATGGCTCGTTCCTGTTCCTGGGCCCCACCGGCGTGGGCAAGACCGAGCTGACGCGCGCGCTGGCCGAGTTCCTGTTCGATTCCGAAGAGCACATGATCCGCATCGACATGAGCGAATTCATGGAGAAGCATTCGGTGGCCCGCCTGATCGGCGCGCCGCCGGGATACGTGGGCTACGAAGAGGGCGGCTACCTGACCGAGGCCGTGCGCCGCAAGCCGTACAGCGTGGTGCTGCTGGATGAAGTCGAAAAGGCCCATCCGGACGTCTTCAACGTGCTGTTGCAGGTGTTGGACGACGGCCGCCTGACCGACGGCCAGGGCCGCACGGTGGACTTCCGCAACACGGTCATCGTGATGACGTCCAACCTGGGCTCGCACCATATCCAGAGCCTGGCCGGCAAGCCCTATGAAGTGGTCAAGGAAGTGGTGTGGGACGAGCTCAAGCAGACGCTGCGCCCCGAGTTCCTGAACCGCATCGACGAAGTCGTGGTGTTCCATGGCCTGGAAGCGCAGCACATCGAGTCGATTGCCCGCATCCAGCTGCGCCGCCTGGGCGAGCGCCTGGAGAAGCAGGAAATGCGCCTCGAAGTGAGCGAGCCCGCCCTGGCGGAACTGGCCCGTTCCGGCTTCGATCCGGTGTTCGGCGCGCGCCCCTTGAAGCGCGCGATCCAGCAGCAGATCGAAAACCCGGTGGCGCGCCTGATCCTGGAAGGCAGGTTCGGCCCGCGCGACGTGGTGCCGGTGGATTGGCAGGACGGCAAGTTCGTCTTCACGCGCACCCTGCAGTAAGCGGGTCCGGCGCGGCGCATGCCAGGCCGCGCAAGAAAACAACCCCCGGAAGCTGGACCGATCTCCAGCTTCCGGGGGTTTTTACATGCGCCTTTCCTGTTGCCGCGGGACGCCGGATACCGCGCGGCGTTTTGCGGCGGCGCGCGCTTCTACGAGGCGCCGGCGTAGTCCTGGCGCTGGGCCGCCATCTGCCGGCCCAGCGTTTGCAGCGCCCGCAGCACCACGGCCAGGCCGCGCCGGGTGTCCTCATCGCGCAGCAGGCCGATGAGGCCCGTCAGGCTGGGGGGACGTTCTTCCTGTAGCGTGCGGGCATGGGCGTCGCGCAGCGTGTTGGCGGCGGTCCAGGCGGCGCTGCTGGCCTGTTCCGACAGCAATGCCAGCTTTTCCACCATGGACTGATCCAGCAGGTCCACCAGGTCCGATGCCAGCGACAGCAGGTCGGCGATGTTGTCCAGCCTTCCCGCTTCGGCCAGCAGGCCCAGCCTGTCGGCCAGCGCGCGCGCGCCCGGCCCGCCGCCCAGGAAGGGAGCGGGCGTGTCGGTCGCCTGTGTGGCGCTTGCTTCGTGCGGCGCGTTCATAGCATTCCCCTTGCGACGGCCCAGTACAGGCCGCGGTTGAACCCGTGGCGCAGCAGGCCGCCGAGCTTGGTGGGCGGCGTGGGCAGCACGTCGTGCGTGTAGTCGTACCAGAGCGGCATGCCGGCGTTCAGCCCCATCTGGGCCACCGCCTGCACCCGGCCGTCGTACGCGCTGCACGGCTGGCCCAGCCGGATTTCGCCGGCGATGTTGTTGGCGATGACCGGCGCCTGGTTGTGGCAGGAGCCGCCGGCCTTGCTGACCGGCAGGTCGACGGTATCGCCGATGACGTAGACGTTTCGCAGCCCGTAGACCTGCAGGGTCTCGTGGTCGGTGGGCAGCCAGCCCTCGTCGTTCTCCGCCTGCGACACGCCGGACTCCAGCACCACGTCCACCGCGCGTATCGGCGGCGTGGCCATGAGGATGTCGAAAGGCTGTTCGCCGCCTTCCTCCGAGTAGGCGATGCGCCGCTCGGGATCGACCCGCGACAGCGTGAAGCCGCGTTGGAACTTGATGCCCTTCTGCTCGAAGATCGCGGGCAGCACTTCGCAGGTCGGCCTCTGCAGGAACAGGCAGTTGCGCAGCAGCTGCGAGGTGGTCGGGTAGGTGTAGACGATCTCCACCTTGTCGCGCACGCCGCGCCGCCGCAGGTAGTCGTCCAGCATCAGCGTGGTTTCGATCGGCGCGATGCCGCACTGGTGCGGGACGTTGGGCGTCTTGGGGAAGGTGACGCTGATGAACACCCGCCCGCGCTCGATGCGCGACAGGCGGTCCGCCAACTGCCTGGCGGGCGCGTACTGGTAGAAATGGTCCCCGGCTTCCTTCAGCCCTTCGATGCGTTCGGGCGACGGCACGCAGCCCGTGGCGATGACCAGATAGTCGTAGCCGTAGCGCTTGCCGCCCTGCGTGGATACTTCCTGGCTGTCGAAATGGAACCGGGTGACCTTGTCGACGCGGAACTCGATTTCCGGCCGCAGCAGGGAACGTTCCGGCCGTTTCAGTTCTTCGCGGAAGAAGAGGTTGAAGGCCACGTACATGAATGCCGGCTTGTAGTAGTGATCCGGCGTATCCGAGAGCAGCGTGATGGAGACTTCACCGCGGCTGATTTCGGGGTACAGCTTTCCAGCGAGCTGATTGGCGAGCATGGTGCCGCCTACGCCGCCGCCTACGACAACAATACGCTTGTTCATAAACCACCTCTTATGGAGAGATTCTGAGGGCAAGTGCAGTGCGTCTGTGTGTTTAGCAACAGTTGCAGGCGGCGTCAACCGGCAGATCAATATCCCAATGCCGCGTCGGCGCAGGTATCGGGCCGCCGCCCCTCCTGCACCGTCTTCAGGTTCTCCAGGGTCTGGCGGGCGATGGCGGCGGCCGGCGTGCGCGTGGCGATGTGCGGCGTGACCAGCACGTTGCGGTGGCGCCAGAGGGCATGTTCCGGCGGCAAGGGCTCCTGCGGCGTGGCGTCCACCGTGGCGTAGGACAGCTGGCCGCTGTCCAGCGCCGCCAGCAGGGCATCGGGATCCAGATGCTCGCCGCGGCCCGCGTTGACGACGTGGGCGCCGCGCGGCAGCTGCGCGAAGGTGGCGGCGCCCAGGAAGCCGCGGGTCTCGTCCGTCAGGGGCAGCAGGCAGACCAGGGTGTCGGCTTCGGCCAGCAGGGCCGGCAGGCCGTCGGCGCCGTGATGCCCGATGATGTCCGCGGGCAGATCGGGCTTGGGCGTGCGGCTCCAGCCCGATACGCGGTAGCCCAGCGCCGACAGCGCGCGCGCCGCGGCCAGGCCCAGGCGGCCCAGCCCGGCGATGGCGACGCGGTGCTCGGACGGCGGCACGATGGGGCTTTCGCGCCAGATGCCCTCGGCGCTATTGCGCACGTAGTCGGGGAAGTGCCGGTGATGATTGATCACCGCCCAGGCGACGTAGGTGCTCATGCCCGCGGTCATGCCGGCCTCGGACACTCGGCACACCGGCACATGGCGCGGCAGCGCGGGATCGGCATAGATGTGGTCCACGCCCGCGCCTATCGATTGGATCAGGCGCAGGTTGGGCAAGGCGCCCAGCACGCCGGCAGGGGGCTGCCAGCACACTGCCGCGTCGATCCGGGCCGGATCGCCCAGCTCGTCCGCGGTACGCCATTCGATGTCGGGCCGCAGGGCCTGGAAGGCCGGCACCAGATAGCGCATGTCCAGCACCCGGCTCAAGAGCGCGATGCAGGGCGGCCGGTCCGCGGCCGCGGCGGGATACAGCAGCGCGCTCATGCCGCCACCTCCGAGTAGCGGGCGAGGCCCGTTAGCCGCGCTCGTCCGGAGACGATGCTGGCAAAGTCCGGCACCGCCTGCACCAACTGGCGCGTGTAGTCCTGGCTGGGGGCGCGGATGACCTGGGCGGCGGAGCCGCATTCGATGATGCGGCCCTGCTGCATGACCGCGATGCGGTCGCACATCTGCGCCGCCACGCGCAGGTCGTGGGTCACGAACAGCATGCTCAGGTGGAATTGCTGGCGCACGCTGGCGAACAGGTCCAGCACCTGGGCCTGCACCGACACGTCCAGCGCCGACACGGGCTCGTCGGCCACGATCAGTTCGGGTTCCGAAGCCAGCGCGCGCGCAATGCCGATGCGCTGGCGCTGGCCGCCGGAGAATTCATGCGGATAGCGCTCGGCGGCGTCAGGGTTCAGGCCGACCAGCCGCAGCAGTTCCGCCGCCCGCTCGCGGGCGCGCGCCGGCGCCATGCCCTGCGCCAGCGGGCCGGCCATGATCGAGCGGCCCACGGTATGGCGCGGGTTGAGCGAGGCCTGAGGATCCTGGAACACCATCTGCACCCGGCCCGGCGCCGGCCGCGCGCCGCGCTCCTGGCCGTTGAAGAGGATCTGGCCGCCGTCCGGCGCCAGCAGCCCGGCGATGCAGCGGCCCAGCGTGGATTTGCCGGAGCCGGATTCGCCCACCAGGCCCAGCACTTCGCCGCGCTGCAGGGTGAAGCTGATGCCGCGCATGGCGGTGGTTTCGCGGCCGCGCCGGAACAGTCCGCCGCCTGACGAGTAGGTCTTGCGCAGGTCGCGCACTTCCAGCAGCAGCGGCTGCGCGTCGGCGGCCGCGCCAGCCGCCGGCATGCCGTGCGGAATCGCGGAGATGAGCTTGCGGGTGTAGTCATGTTGCGGATTGCCGAGGACTGCGGCGGCGTCCCCGGCCTCGACGATCTGGCCCAGCTGCATGACGGCGACGCGGTCGGCGATCTGCGACACCACGCCGAAGTCATGCGTGATGAACAGCACCGCCGTGCCTTGCCGGGCCTGCAGGTCGCGGATCAGTTCCAGGATCTGCGCTTGCGTGGTGACGTCCAGCGCGGTGGTGGGCTCGTCGGCGATCAGCAGGGCCGGCTCCAGCATCAGCGCGCAGGCGATCATGACGCGCTGGCGCTGTCCGCCCGACAGCCGTCCCGGGTAGCTGGCGGCGATGCCTTCGGGATCGGGCAGGCGCACGTCGCGCAGCGCGGCGAGGATGCGGGCGCGCTTGTCGGCGGGGGTGAGCTGCAGGTGCGCGTCCAGCGCTTCCTCCAGCTGTTCGCCGATGCGCATGACGGGATTGAGCGCCGACATCGGGTCCTGGAAGATCATGCCGATGCGGTTGCCGCGCAGGGCGCGCCATTGCGGCTCCCGCAGCGCCAGCAGGTCCTGGCCCTGGAAGGCGATGGTCCCGGCCACGGGCGCGACCAACGGTTGCGGCAGCAGGCCCATGACCGCGTTGGCGATCATGGATTTGCCCGAGCCGCTTTCGCCCACGATGCAGAGCGTTTCGCCGGCAGCGACGGACAGGCTGGCTTCCTTGACGGCAAGGGCGCGGTCGGCGCCGGCGGGCAGCCGGATGCTCAGGCCGCGGATGTCGAGCAGCGGTGGCGTCGGCGTCATGCGCGGCTCCTTGCGTCCAGGCGGGTGTTCAGGCCGTCGCTCAGGCCTTCGCCCACCAGGTTCAGCGCCAGCACGGTCAGCAGGATGGCCACGCCGGGGAACAGGCTGATCCACCAGGCCTGGCGCAAGGCGGTGCGGGCCGCGCCGATCATGTAGCCCCAGCTCATGACGTTGGGATCGCCCAGGCCCATGAAGCTCAGGCTGGACTCCAGCAGGATGGCGGTGGCCACCATCAGCGACCCCATCACCACGATCGGCGCGGCCGCGTTGGGCAGGATCTGGGTGATGATGATGCGCAGGTTGGATTCGCCCGCCAGGTGCGCGGCGTGGACGAAGTCGCGATGGCGCAGCGTCAGGAATTCGCCGCGCACCAGGCGCGCCACCGGCGGCCACGAGACCAGCGCGATGGCGGTGACGATGGAGCCCACCGAAGGCTGGAAGATCGCCACCAGCACGATGGCCAGCGCAAAGCTGGGGATGGCCTGGAACAGCTCGGTAAAGCGCATCAGGCCGGAATCCACCCAGCCGCCGTAATAGCCGGCCAGCGCGCCCACCGATACGCCGATCAAGAGGCCGGCCAGCGTCGAGATCAGGCCGATCAGCAGCGACACGCGCGCGCCGTAGGCCAGGCCGGAGCCGATGTCGCGGCCCATGGTGTCGGTGCCGAAGGGCAGGCCGGCCATGTCCAGCGGGGGCAGGAACGGGCGCTGCACCATGGCCCAGGGATCGTGCGCGGCGATCAGCGGCGCGGCCAGGGCCAGCAGCAGCACCGCGGCCATCACGGCCAGGCCGGCCAGCGCGCCTTTGTTGCGGCGGAAACGCCGCCAGAATCCGTTGTTCATTGCAGTTCTATCCTCGGGTCGGCCAACGTGTAGAGCAGGTCGGTGACGATGTTGAACGCCACGGCGAGTGCGGCAGTGATCAGGAAGGTGCCCAGCAGCAGGTTGTAGTCGCGCTGCACCAGCGCATCGAACATCAGGCGGCCGATGCCGGGCCAGGCGAAGACGGTTTCGATTAGCACCGTGCCGCCCACCATGGAGCCGGCCTGGATGCCGGCCAGGGTGATGACGGGCAACAGCGCGTTGCGCAGGATGTGGTGGCGCTGGACGCGGCGCGGCGGCAGGCCCTTGGCGCGCGCGGTCTTGACGAAGTCCATCTGCGCCACTTCCAGCATGGAGGTGCGCGTCATGCGGGCGTAGACCGCCATGTAGAACAGCGCCAGCGTGGCGGCGGGCAGCGCCAGGTGGCGCGCGATGTCGGCGGCCCGCGCCAGGCCCGAGTAGCCCGCGCCGACGGTCTCGAAACCGAATCCCGGCAGCCATTCCAGCTTGACGGAAAACAGCAGCACCCCCATCAGCGCCAGCCAGAACAGCGGCGTGGCGTAGAACAACATGGACAGCGTGCTGACCAGGCTGTCCAGCCAGGTCCCGGCGCGCGCGCTGGCCCAGGCGCCCAGCGCCACGCCCAGGGTCAACGAGACGACGAAGGCCGTCATGGTCAGCAGCAGCGTGGCGGGCAGGCGTTCGGCGATCAGGCTCATCACCGGCCGCTGCTGGCGGTAGGAGTCGCCCAGGTCCAGCCGCGCCGCGTGCCCGAGATAGCTCGCCAGCTGCTGGGGCAGGGGCTTGTCGAGCCCGAAGCGCTCGCGCAGCTGCGCCATGAAGACCTCGTCGGCCGCGCCGGCTTCGCCCGCCATGACGGTGGCGGGATCGCCGGGCGCGGCGCGGATGAGCAGGAAATTGATGACCGCGATCAGGGCCAGCACGAGCAGGCCCTGTACCACGCGGCGCATCAGGTAGGCGAGTTTCTTCATGGCGTTCCCCCTGGACGGACGGCCGTGTTCAGGCCAGCGTGGCGCGCGCCAGGCTGTCGTTCAAACCTATGCCTGAATTGATCAGGTTCTTGATGTTGTTGCGGTACAGGGTGGGGAATTGCAGTTCCAGCAGCCAGGCCACGGGCACGTCGTCCACCAGCACGCGCTGCACTTCCTCGTACAGGCGGCGGCGCGCTTCGGGGTCGGCTTCGCGCGAGCCGCGCTCGAACAGGTCGTCGACCTTGGGATTGCTGTAGCCCTCGACGTTGTTCCAGGGCGAGCCCTTGGCGATGGTCGACGTGAGGTAGTTGCGGGCCACGCCCAGCGCCGCGTCGCCGTACTGGTAGAGGTAGCAGAAGGCGATGTCGTAGTCCCAGTTGGCGGTCTTTTCGCTCCAGCCGGCGACGTCGGTGGCGGTCATCTCCAGCTTGATGCCGGCCTCGGCCAGGTTCTGGCGCGCGATCTCGGCAAAGCGCTGCCAGGTTTCGCCGTAGGGCAGCGGCAGCAGGCGCAGGGTCTGGCCCTTGTAGCCGGCCTCTTTCAGCAACTGCTTGGCGCGCGTCAGGTCGCGCGGATACTTGGTCACTTCGTCGGTGTGGTAGCGCACGGTGCTGTTGAACGGACCGGTTGCGACCTTGCCGAAGCCGTACCAGGCCACGTTGCGCATGGCCTCGCGGTCCAGCGCGTACATGATGGCGCGGCGCACCCGTACGTCGGCCAGCACCGGGTTGCGGTTGTTCAGCCACATGAAGGAGTGGGGACCGAAGAACTCCCAGCCCTTGGTGGTGATCTCCACGTTGGGCAGGCCCTTCAGGCGCGCGATGTCGAAGTACTCCACGGTGCCGCCGGGCAGCACGTCCAGCTTGCCGGACTCGAAAGCCGCCGAACGCGAGGCCGCGTCGGGAATCACGTGGAAGTACAGCGTCTCCACGTTTGGCACGGCGGGCTCGTGGTACTGCTCGTTGCGCACCAGCTGGATGTACGAGCCGCGGCGCCATTCCTTGAACTTGTAGGGGCCGGTGCCGATGGGGGTGTTGTTGGCCGGGTTGTTCTGGAAGTCGGTGCCTTCGTAGATGTGGCGCGGCACCATGGGCATGGTGCCGACCTCGAACAGCCCCAGGAAGGGCGCGAAGGGGCGCGGCAGGCTGAATTCCACCGTATGGTCGTCCAGCGCCTTGATGCTGTCCACGAAGGCCAGGCCGGCGCGCAGGCGCGCATGGGTCTTGCGCAGGAACTGGTCGACGCTGAACACCACGTCGTGGGCGTCGAAGGGCTTGCCGTCATGCCACAGCACGCCTTGCTTCAACTTGAAGGTGTACACCGTGGCCGCGTCGTTCACCGTCCAGGAGGCCGCCAGGCCCGGCATGGGCTCCAGCTTCTCGTCATAGCGCAGCAGGCCTTCATAGATGTTGCCCCCGATCATCTGGGTGGGGCCGTTCTGGATGATGCCCAGCATCAGGCCGGACGGTTCCGGCTGCACGGCAATGTTCAGCACGCCGTTGCGGGCGGCGGCGGCCCATGCGGGCAGGGTGGCGCTGGCGCTCCACCATCCCGCCGTGGCGGCGCTGGCGATCAGAAAGTCGCGACGATTCATGAGGTTCTCCTGGAGTCGGGAGCCGGAGCGCGCTTCAGGCGCGCGGCGCGGCGGGAGCGCTGGACTGGGGATGCACCAGCTTGAGCAGCGCGCGCCATTCGCGTTCGCTGGGGTCGGTGGCGCCGGGCAGGCGGTTGGTGTCGCCGCTGGCGTACTGCCGCGCGGTCTTTTCGCTGACCTGCGGGCTGACCGGGTAGGTCGCCTGGCCCGTCGATTGGATCGCCAGCTGGACGCGGCAGGCGCGGTCCAGGTTGAGCATGAGGATGAAGGCTTCGGCGACCGTGGCGCCCACCGTCAGCAAGCCGTGGTTGCGCAGGATCATGGCCTTGTGCTGGCCCAGGTCGGCGACCAGGCGCTCGCGTTCCTCCAGGTCCAGCGCGATGCCTTCGTAGTCGTGGTACGCGACCCGGTTGTAGAACTGCAGCGCCCATTGGTTCACCGGCTGCAGGCCGCAGGCCAGCGAGGACACGGCCACGCCCGCGACGGTATGCGTGTGCAGCACGCAGCCCGCTTCGGGGCGGCCCATGTGCACGGCGCTGTGGATGGTGAAGCCCGCCGGGTTCACGTCATGGTCGGTGGGCGCGACCGCGTGGCCGTCCATGCCGACCTTGACCAGCGATTCGGGCGTGATGTCGCGGAACAGATGGCCGTAGGGGTTGATCAGGAACGCGCCTTCCTCGCCCGGCACGCGCGCCGAGATATGGGTGTAGATGCTGTCGTCCATGCCGAAGTGGGCGGTCAGCCGGTAGCACGCGGCGAGATCCTGGCGGGTTTGCCACTCCGCCGCACTCATGGACTGCGGCGCGGTGTCGAGGGGTGTGACCATTCATGCGTCCTTGGTTGAGCTCGGCCTCCGTGGCGGGCCGGGATGCGAAGGATTATGCGTCGATAGTCAACTGTCGACAGTTAGCAGTAACACTGATATGCTTCCAAAAAATGGGGTGCTATATAGCTGACGCCTTGCTGCAATTCATCACCCCAGAACGAGACAGAACCCGCCATGCCCGAGACCCCGGACCTCCACAGCCCTTTCGAATCCGTCAATGTTCCCGACCTGGTCGGCGTGGTCGAGGACCGGCTGACCCAGGCCATCGTGCAGGGGCGCCTGCCGCCGGGCAGCCGGGTGGTCGAAGCCGAGATCGCGCGGCAGATGGCGATCAGCCGCGCCCCGGTGCGCGAGGCTTCGCGCCGCCTGGAGCGCCAGGGCATTCTGGTGTCCAAGCCGCGCCGCGGCTTCTTCGTGCGCGAGATGTCGGTGCGCGAGATCGACGACCTGTTCCAGGTCCGCCTGAGCCTGGAGTTGACCGCGGTGGCGGCGGCCTGCCAGCACGCGGACGCGGCCGGCCTGGCGCGCTTGAAGGACCTGCTGTCCCTGATGATGGCCGAGGCCGCCGACGCGCCGCAGCACCGCCGCATCGAACTGGACCTGAGCTTCCATACCCTGATCTGCGAGCTCTCGGGCAATGCCTATCTGCTGCGCCTGTTTTCCAGCACCCAGACCGAGATGCGCATGATCATTTCGCTGATCGACAACGTGTACCAGGACCCGGAAATGGTGGCGGCCACGCACCAGCCCATTCTGGACGCGCTGGCGAAGCGCGATGCGGCGGCGGCGCAGGCCTGCATGAAAGTTCACCTGGACGATGCCTGGCAGCACGTCCGCAACCTGTTCGTCTCGCAGCATGGCGCCGCGGGCGGCAAGCCCGGGAGCGCAGCAAAACCATGAAGGTCGTCTACAGCGACAAGCACCAGCTTCACGATCCGCAGTTCTTCATCTCGCGCGGCAAGGTCAAGCGCAGCAACGAACAGCCCGAGCGCGGCGCCCGCCTGCTGGCGGCCGCAATCGGCGCGGGGCACGAGATCATCGCGCCGGACGACCACGGCGCCGGCCCGCGCGCCGCGGTGCATGCGCCGCGCTACCTGCGCTTCCTGGAAACGGCCCACGCCCGCTGGCGCGAGCTGCCCGACGCCTCGGACGAAGTGATCGCGAACGTGCATCCCTTTCCGGGCGAACCCTGTGCCTATCCCGAGCACATCGTGGGCCTGGCGGGCTATCACATGGGCGATACCGCGTGCCCGATAGGCGCGGGCACCTGGGAGGCGGCCGTCTGGTCCGCGCATTGCGCCACGCACGCCGCCCGCCTGGTGCTGGACGGCGAGCGCGCGGCCTACGCCCTGTGCCGGCCGCCCGGTCACCACGCCTACACCGAGCGCGCCAACGGCTTCTGCTACCTGAACAACACGGCCATCGCGGCCCAGTGCCTGCGCGCCGTCCATCCGCGCGTCGCGATCCTGGACCTGGACGTGCATCACGGCAACGGCACGCAGGGCATCTTCTACCGCCGCGCCGACGTGCTGACCGTGTCGCTGCACGCGGACGCCTACAACACCACGCCGTTCTTCGTCGGCCATGCGCACGAAACCGGCGAGGGCGACGGGCTGGGCTACAACATCAACCGGCCCTTGGCAGTCGGAACGGGCGACGAGGGCTATCTGGCGGCGCTCAAGCGCGTCTGCCTGGAGATCCAGGCGTTCGCGCCAGGCGCATTGGTCGTCGCGCTGGGGCTGGATGCGCACGAGAAGGACCCGTACAAGGGACTGGCCGTGACCACGCCGGGCTTCGCGGCCATCCTGGCCCAGGTGGCGTCGCTGGGCCTGCCCACCGTGCTGGTGCAGGAAGGCGGCTATTTGTCTGACGACCTGGGGCCCAATCTGGCCAGCGCGCTGCGCGGCTTCGAATCCGCCGCGTAGACGCTGCCTGCTTCGATGCGCAGGGGCTGCGGATCCAGCGCCGCGCCCTGGCACGGGCCTTCGATGCACAGCCCGTCCTCGAAGCGGAACAGGGCCGAATGGTGCGCGCACATCAGGACCTGGCCTTCGTAGGTCAGCACCGCGCCGTGCGCGGCGTCCAGCGTGACGGAAAAGTGCGGGCAGCGGTTCAGGTAGCCCCAGACCGCCGCCCCGCGCCGCAGCAGGATCAGCGGCTGCGCCTCCAGGTCCACCCGCAGCGAACCGCCGTCAGGTATGTCATCGATGCGGCACAGCGCCGTCCGCGACGCCGCTTCAGGCGCGGGGCAGCACGAAGTCATAGCATCCCTCGTGGAAGCCCGTCTCGAAGCCGTAGCGCTTGCCCAGCGCGGAATCCGCGGCCTGCCTGCCGTATTGCAGGACCAGCGACGGCTTCACGCCGAACACCGCGTCCGAGGCCAGATACGGATCGCCGGCGTTGAACAGATGGGTGACCAGGCGCTGGTGTCCGGGGGCGTCGATCATGAAATGCAGATGCGCCGGCCGGAAGATGTGGCGGCCGGTGGCCGCCATCATGCGGCCGACGGGACCGTCGCCCGGAATCGGGTAGGACACGGGCAGGATGGTGCGGATGGCAAAGGAGCCGTCCTCGCCGCTGCGGTAGCGTCCGCGCAGATTGCCCCGCGGCTGCTCCACGTCCTGGCCCGAGTACATGCCGTTGGCGGCCGTCTGCCACACGTCGAGCACGGCGCCGGCCAGCGGCCGGCCCTCGGTGTCGCGGACGTGGCCGTGCACCAGCGCGGGCTCGCCCGGGGTCTGCGCCATGTCCTCGCCCGGCGCGCGGTCGGGCATGCCGGCGATGTAGAAGGGGCCGAACACCGTGCTTTCGGTGGCCTGGCCCGGCTTGCGGTGGTTGATGGCGTCCACCAGCATCGACACCCCCAGCGTGTCCGACAGCAGGATGAATTCCTGCCGCACGGCGCCGTCGCAGATCTGGCCGGTTTCGGTCAGGAACCGGATCGCCGCCATCCATTCGGCCTCGGTGGGTTCGACGTCGGCGACGAAGGCGTGCAGGTGCCGCACCAGGGACTGCATCAGCTGCCGCAGTCGCGGGTCCGGCGTCTGGGCGAATGCGGCGGCGACCATATCGGTCAGGGCGGTTTCGGCGTTTGGCATGGCGGTGTTCACGGCAGCTCCTCAGCGCTTGAAATGCGGCGGCACGGCGGCGTCCACATTGACCCACACGGACCTGGCTTCAGTGTAGTCATGCATGGCCTCGAAGCCCATCTCGCGGCCGTAGCCCGACTGGCCCACGCCGCCGAAGGGGCTGCCGGGATTGACCCGCTTGTAGCAGTTGATCCAGCACATGCCCGCATGGATGGCGCCGGCCAGCTTGTGGGCCCGCGCCAGGTCGCGCGTCCACAGCCCGCTGCCCAGGCCGTAGTCGGTGGCATTGGCGATGGCCAGGGCTTCCTCGTCGCTGCCGAAGCGCAGCACGGTGACGAAGGGGCCGAACACTTCTTCCTGCGCGACGCGGTCCCGGGGCCTGGCCTCGACGATGGTGGGCGTGACGTAGTAGCCCGAAGCCAGCTCGCCGCCGGGCGCCTTGCCGCCGGCCAGCAGGCGCGCGCCCTGTTCGGCGGCGATGCCCACGTAGGACAGCACCTTGTCGCGGTGCTGCGCCGAGGTCAGCGGCCCCATTTCGGTATCGGGCGAGCGCGGGTCGCCCAGGCGGATCGAGTTCGCCAGCGCCGTGAAGCGTTCCAGGAAGGCGTCGGCGATCCTGTCGTGCAGCATCAGCCGCGAGCCCGCGATGCAGGCCTGGCCCTGGTTGTGGAAGATGGCCCAGGCGGCGCCGTTGACAGCGGCGTCCAGGTTGGCGTCGTCGAACACGATGTTGGCACCCTTGCCGCCCAGTTCCAGCTGCACGCGCTTGAGATTGCCCTTGGACGCCTCGACGATGCGGCGGCCGGTCGCGGTGGACCCCGTGAAGGCGATCTTGCCCACGTCCGGGTGCTCGGCCAGCCGCTGGCCGGCCGTGTGGCCATAGCCCGGGACCACGTTGACCACGCCTTCGGGGAAGCCCGCCATGGCCATCAGTTCGGCGATGCGCAGGGTCGATAGCGGCGTGAGCTCCGAAGGCTTGAGCACCACGGTGTTGCCGGCGGCCAGGGCGGGGCCGAGCTTCCAGCTGGTGAACATCAGCGGGAAGTTCCAGGGCACGATCTGGCCCACCACGCCGATGGGCGCGCGCTGCACGTAGTTCAGGAAACCCGCTTCGACGGGGATCACGCTGCCCTGCAATTTGTCGGCCATGCCGCCGAAATAGCGGAAGCAGCCCGCGGTGCGCGGCACGTCCAGGCCGCGCGTGTCGCGTATCGGGTGGCCGGTGTCCAGCGTTTCCAGCTGCGCCAGTTCCTCGGCGTTGGCTTCGATCAGGTCGGCCAGCTTGAGCAGCAGGCGTCCGCGCTCGGCGGCGGCCATGCGCGACCAGGCGGGAAAGGCGCGTTGCGCGGCCTGCACGGCGCGGTCCACGTCTTCCGCCTCGGCCGCGGCGATGGCGGTGATGAGGGTTCCGTCGTGCGGATTGAGCACGTCTATCGTGCCGCCGGCGGCCGCATCCACGAAGCGGCCGTCGATATAGAGTTTGTTCTGCATGGTTGAGTATTGGTTGATCAGTGGGTCGGGACGGGTTCAGAACGCGACCGGATAGGGCGCGAGTTCGCCGCTTTCGTAGCGCTGTGGCAGGTCGGGCGTCGCGTTTTCCCACACCAGCAGCATCGAGCGCTTGGTCGAGTAGCCCTGGTGGCGGATGTCGGCGGGCATGGCGCAGATGTCTCCGGCGCGCATGGTGACGCGGGCGCGCGGCGCGCCGGTGTCCTTGTCGCCGATGTCCCACACGATTTCATCCGACAGCTGCAGAAACCATTCCACGCGGTCATTGCCGTGGAAGACGGGCAGGATGAATTCCTCGGTGGTGGGGCAGAACAGGCTGGCGCCGCACACCGACGTGACGGACGGATTCCAGGTGACGTCCGAGCGCGACAGGTACTTGAACAGGCTGAAGGCGTGGAGCGCGCCTTCGAAGCCCGGTTCGGCATGGATCTCGGGTTCGTCCTGGGTCACGTCGGCGAAGGCGCGGTTGATGGGCAGGTCGTCGCGCAGCGGCGAGTCCTCGGGCAGGCCGGGCATGCGCCGCGTGGCGATGCGCGAACGCTCGATGGCGGCGATGTTGTCGCCATGCTTGCGGCCGAAGGCGGAGCCGGTTTCCTCGGGTGCCGCGAACGGATCGAAGCCTTCGTTAGTCCAGTCGTGCAGCATGGCCTTGAAGGTGGCCATGATGAGCGGGGTGTCGAAGGTCTCGGTGTAGTCCACGCCGGCCGCCTTCATCACGCCGTTGAACGAGCCGGCGTAGACGTCCACCTTGCCGTAGTGGTTGCGCGTGCCGAACACGTGGTCGAAGTTGACCCAGCCGTAGAAGAAGCCCCAGGCCACGTCGCGCATCAGGGCGCGCAGGAAGGCGTCGGCCGCGATGGCATGGGTGCGGGTCTGGCCCTTGGACGGCCAGTGCACCTTGACGAAGTACTCGTCGCGGGTGAAGGTGAAGGCGCCGAGATCGAAGCGCTTGTAGCCGGTCGCGGCGTCGGCCGCGCTGGCGGCGACCTTGCCGGCGGCGAAAGAGGGGTTGAGGGCGGGGGTGTCCAGCATGGCCATGTCGGGTCTCCTGAGGGAATGGGATGGGCGGGCTTGCGGCTTATTGCAGGCAGATGTCGGCCCACTTCTCGACGGACAAGCCGCCTGCGCGGGTCTGGATCAGCAGCACGCCCGGATACGGCGCACTGAAGCGGTAGGCGCAGCCCGCCGGCAGCAGGCACTGGTGGCCGCGGCCCAGCAGCGCGCGGCCCATGGGCTTGCCTGCGGGGGACTGGCCCGCCAGCGCGGCGCCGTCGGCGGCCGCGGGCGGCTGTTCCAGCGCCAGGAAATCGACCTGCACCTGGCCGTCCATCACGATGGCGAATTCGTCGTGGCTGCAGGCGTACCAGGGCGACACGCCTTCGGCGCGCAGGGTTTCGATGACGTATTCCAGGTTCTTGCCGACCACCACTTTTTCGTAGGGCGCGGAATTCGCGGCCACTTCGAAGATGTTGGAAAACACGTAATGGCGGGGCGAGCCTTGGGTGATCTCGATGGAGCCCTTGCGGTAGTCGTTCAGCGAACCGAAGACGGTGGGGGATGCTGCGGCGTTCATGAAGCCTCCTATGTCGGGTAATGCCGTCCGCGCAAGGGAAGCGCGCGGACGGAGGGAGCGGGGCGGGCGTATCAGTCCGCCGTATCAGTCGACCTTCAGGTTGATCTTGCGGATCACGCCGGTCCACTTGGCGGTGTCGTCGAGCAGCTGGCGCGCGGTGACGTCGGGCGGCTCGGGCCGGGGATCCAGGTCGTTGCCCTGCAGCTTCTGCCTGACCTCGGGCCGCGCCAGGGCGCGCGCCACTTCCTCGTTCATGCGCTGCACGATGGCGGCGGGCGTACCCTTGGGGGCGAACAGCATTTCGCGGAAGGTGGCGTCGTAGCCGGCCACGCCGGCCTGCTGCATGGTGGGCACGTCCGGCGCCTGGACCGAGCGCGCAGAGCCCGATACCGCCAGGCCGTACAGCTTGCCGGCGGCCACATAGGGCGCGACCACCGGCGACGCCAGATAGCCGCAGGCAACCTGCCCGGCCAGCACGTCCTGGGCGGCGGGCGAGGGGCCCTTGTAGGGCACGTGCAGGACGTCCAGGCCGGCGTCCGACAGGTACAGCTCCATCGCCAGATGGCCGGGCACGCCCTGGCCGCCGGAGGCGTAGCTGAGCGCGCCCGGCGTCTTGCGGGCCTGCGCGTCCAGCTGCGCCAGCGTGCGCAGGCCCGACGCCGGCGAGCACACCAGCATCTGGTTGAAGTTCGCCAGCGCGACCACGGGTGTCAGGTCGTCCGCCTTGAAATTGAGCTTGCGGTAGATGGCCGGGTTGATGGTGACAACCGTGTCGGGCGCTTCCAGGAAGGTGTAGCCGTCGGCCGCTGACCGGGCTACCGCTTCCGCGCCGATGTTGCCGCCGGCGCCGGGACGGTTTTCCACGATGAGCGGCTGCTTCAGCGCCTGGCCCACGGCGTCGGCCACGATGCGCGCCGCCGTGTCGCCCGGCGATCCCGCGGGAAACGCGACCACGATGCGGATGGCGCGGGTGGGCCATTCCTCTTTCGCCTGGGCGAGCGAGGCCGAGCTGGCGGCCATACAGGCTGCCAGCGCAAGTAAATGCGGTTTCATGCTGTCTCCTGACGATTATTTTCCAGGCGCCCTGGTCCGGGCGCGCTGCGCTACCACCTGCCGATATGGATGCCGGCCGATTCCTCCTTGCGTGTCCATCCCGTCATGGCGGCGTGGCTGACGGTGGGGTGGATCTTGCGGTTGCGCAGCCAGTCGAACAGCATGGCCTGGTAGCGTTCGCGGACCGGCGCGAGCGCGGGGTCCGTGCCCAGGTCGTCGTATTCGTCCGGGTCGGCGCGCAAGTCGAATAGCTGGGGGCGCAGGCCTTCGAAATGGACATACTTCCAATCGTGGTCGCGCACCATGATGGTGTGGCAGCCGTCGGCGGGACGGCCCAGCGGTTCGCGCACGAAGTCGCGGAACGCGTAGTTGTTTTCCGAGAACACGGCCCGCCGCCAGTCGGCCGGCGTTTCGCCGCGCAGCAGCGGCAGCAGGGATCGTCCTTCCAGGATGTGGTCGGGAATGTCCGCGCCCATGGCGTCCAGGATGGTAGGCACCAGGTCTATGGCCTCCACCAGGCGCGATTCCACCGCGCCGCGTGGCGCGGAGTCGCCGGGCAGGCGGATGATGAGCGGCACCTTGGCCACGCAGTCGTGGAACAGTTCCTTCTCGCCCAGGTAGTGGTCGCCCAGGTAGTCGCCATGGTCGCTGCAGAAGATGACCATGGTGTCCTGGTCGCGGCCGCTGCGCCGCAGGTAGTCGAACAGCACGCCCAGCTGATCGTCCACCTGTTTGATGAGGCCCATGTAGGTGGGGATGACGGTCTCGCGCACCTGGTCGCAGGAGAAGTTCCTGCTGACTTCCGCCTGGCGAAAGCCCTGCAGCACGGGGTGCGCGTGGTCCAGTTCGCGCGCGGCCCGCTTCACGGCGGGCACGTCGTCGACCGAGTACATCGCGTGATACGGCGCCGGCGCGACATAGGGCCAGTGCGGCTTGATGTAGGACAGGTGCAGCACCCAGGGCTGGTTGCCGCTCTGCTCCATGAACTCGATCGCGCGCCGGGTCATGTAGGGCGTTTCGGAATCCGTCTCCGCGACGCGCGCCGGCAGCCCGGCGTAGCGCATGTTCCAGCCGGAAAGGATTTCGCCGTTGGCGCCCAGCGCCGAGTTGGCGTGATCGTGCCAGGGGTTGGCGCCGTCATAGCCCTGGCGGCGCAGGTATTGGGTGTAGTGATGCGATTCGTCGCTGAAGCCCGGCGGCCAGATGCCGTCGTCGCGGTCATAGGGTTCGAACCCGCCTTGCGCGGCCAGGATGCCGTTGGCGCTTGCCGGGTCTATGCCCAGGCGCCGCAGGCCCGAGCGGTCGGCTTCGACATGGGTCTTGCCAGCCACTGCCACGCGCACGCCCCGCGGTCGCAGATGGTCGCCCAGCGTCATTTCGCTGACGGGCATGGGCACGAAGTTCCATACCGCGCCATGGCTGGTGACATAGCGGCCGGTGTAATAGGACATGCGCGACGGACCGCAGACCGGGCCCTGCACGAAGGCGTTATCGAAACGCATGCCTTCGGCGGCCAGGCGGTCGATGTTGGGCGTGTGCAGCCGCGGCTGCCCATAGCAGGACAGATAGTCCCAGCGCAGTTGGTCGCACATGATCCAGAGCACATTGCGTACAGCCTGTCCGCTCATTCCCGCCTCTCGTCCCGTTCCGCCAGCCACCATGGCTTTCGTCAGACGCCACGATATTTCGCGGCGGCTGGGCGGCTCAAGCGAGATTTGCTAGAGTTTCACTCAGTGAAATCAGAAGGTCTGGTCCGAAAGGGGCGCGCAATGAGCCGTTGGAACCCGAAAGTGAAGACGATAGACGCGCTGGAGCGCGGCCTGATCGTGCTGGACGAAGTGCGCGCCACGCAGGGCGCAAGCCTGCAGGAGCTGCATCTGAGCACCGGCTACGCCAAGGCCACGCTGTTGCGCATCCTTGCCACGCTGCAATTGCGCGGCCTGATATGGCGGCGCATCGCCGATGACTATTTCTGCCCGGCCAGCTCGCTCAACGAACCCAGCCGGCGCGCGCGCGTGCTGGACGTGCTGGGGCAATGCGCGGCGCCGGAACTGGACCGCCTGCAGGCAGAGGTGCTGTGGCCCTCGGACCTGACGGTACGGCGCGGCAGCTCGATGGCCATGCGCGAGACCAATCGCAGCCAGTCCTACTTCACGATACGCAGGGATAGCATCGGCTTCCAGATCAATATGCTGCGGTCCGCGGTGGGACGCGCCTATCTGGCCTTCTGCGCCGACAAGGAGCGCGATTCGATCCTGGCCGCGTTGCGCCGCAGCCGCCGCGAAGGCGACGCGCTGGCGCACGATTGCGCCGCCGTGGAGAAGATGCTGGAGCAGACCCGCCGCCAGGGCTACGGCCTGCGCGAACAGCGCTTCGGCGGCGATTACGACAAGACCCGCAAGGACCAGAACGACAGGCTGGAGGCCATAGCCGTGCCCATCATGGCCGCGCCGGGACGGCTCTACGGCTGCGTCAACATCGTCTGGATCCAGGGCGTGCGCACCGCCGACCAGATGGTGGTGCAGTGCCTGGAGCCGCTGTGCCGCACGGCTCGCGCCATCTCAGCCGGTATGAGCCGGCGCGCCTGAAGCGTCAGGGGATGCGCTGACGCGGCTGCCGTGGGGCAGCCATGCGCATCGCGCCATTCCCATCCCAGGCCAAGCGCCAACCTTCGTGAACCCAGGCGCCTTGTTGCCGCCGCCCGTCCTGCGCGGCGCGGCGTCTGCGCGCGCGTCCGGTTGCGGTTGCTTGAGATGGAATCTTGCTCCCATGTTGTTTTTTTAATGTACTAAAAAGTCATAAAAACTAGGGTTTACACGAATAATATCGACAAAATTTTCGGTCTATAAAGCATCATTGTTTTTTTATTGTATTTATAGAGATGAAAATTGCTCTGATGGGATGCGGCGAAGTCGGTTCCTGCTATGCGCAGGCATGGGGCGCCGCCGGGCACACGCTGGTCGGAATCTGCGAGTTGCGGCAGGACGAGGAAATGGCGGAACGCGCCCGGCGTCATGGCGCCGCGTTGCACGCCGAGCCGGGCGCGTGGCTGGGAGAGGCGGACATCGTCGTGTCGGCGGTGTATGGCCACGCCGCGCTGGAAATGGCGCGGCAGAGCTTTCCGCACATGCGGCAGGGCGCGGTCTACGCCGACTTCACCACGGCCAGCGCGCCCGACATGCAGGCTGCTGCGGCGGCCGCCGCTGAACGGAACACCGACTTCACCGACGTCGCGATCATGGGCGCCATCGCCCTGCTGGCGGAACGCACGCCCTTGCTCTGCGCCGGCACCGGCACGGACGCCGTACTGCGGCTGGCCGAGAGCGGCGGGGCGCCGGCGCGCGCCATCCAAGGCGCGGCGGGCGACGCCGTGCGCCTGAAGCTGCTGCGCAGCATCATGACCAAGGGCATGGAAAGCCTGGCCGTGGAATGCCTGGTGGCGGCCGAGTCCATGGGATTGAGAGCCTCGCTTTACGAGGTGCTGGCGGACATCGACCAGACCCCGCTCACGGCCTTCATGGATTCGTTTGTCCGGTCGCACGTGCTGCATGCGCAGCGCCGCCAGGCGGAAGTCCGGGAAGCCCGCGAGCAACTGCTGGAGGCGGGTCTGGAGCCTCTGGTGCTCGATGGCGTCGAGCGGCTGTTCAGCCGCACCAGCAAGGGCATCCAGGATGCGCGGGCGGACGGCGATTTCAAGCTGCCGGACTCCGTCGAGGCGCGCCTGGCCTGGCTGACGACGCTGGCGCGCGAGCACTGAGCGACGCGCGCAACACGATGCCGCGTGCGGCATATCCAACAAGAATCAACTGTGCGAGGAAGACAATGAAGGTTTTGAAGAAACTGCTGGCGGCAACGCTGGTGCTGGGTTGCGCCGCCGCGAATGCGGCGGATATGGGCAATGCGCCCATCACGCTGATTTCCCCATTCCCGCCCGGAGGCGGCACCGATACGCTGACCCGCATGATAGGCAGCGCGATCGGCCAGGACCAGGGCTGGAACATGGTGGTGGAAAACAAACCGGGCGCCGGCGGCAACCTGGCGCTGGACGCCACCGCCCGCGCGCGTCCGGACGGGCATACGCTGGTGATGGCCCAGACCGACAACATCGTGCTGAATCCCTGGCTCTACAACAAGCTCAGCTACGACACCTTCAAGGATTTCAAGCCTGTCGGCCCCGTGGCCACTTCGCCCAGCGTGTTCGTGGTTCTGCCCGAGTCTCCGTTCAAGACGGTCGGCGACGTGGTCAAGGCGGCGCAAGCCCGCCCCGGCCTGGTCTCGCTGGGCATACCCGGCATCGGCGGCACCGGCGACCTGACCGGCTATCTCTGGCGCAAGGCGGCGAACATGGAGTTGATGCACGTGCCTTACCGCGGCTGGGGCCAGGCCTTCCCGGATCTGGCCAGCGGCCGCATCGACATGTATGTGGGCTCGGTGGCTTCGCTGCTGCCGCAGATCCGCGGCGGCAAGGTCCGTGCGTTGGCCGTGGTCGCCAAGGAACGCGCGCCGGCCTTGCCCGACGTGCCGACCTTCGCGGAAAGCGGATTCAAGACGATCGACCAGTCGATCTGGTGGGGCCTGATGGCTCCCGCCAAGACGCCGGACGACGTGGTCGCCACGCTGAACCAGGCCCTGCAGAAAGTCCAGTCGCAGCCCGAGTTGGTGAAAAAACTGGAAGACGCCGGCTATAGCGTGCTCAAGGGCACACCGGAGGATCTGGCCCGCCAGCATCGCGCGGACCACGAGATCTTCGGCAAGGTCGTGCAGGACGCCGGCATTCCCAAGCAGTAATGGCAAAACATCGCAATTTTTCCGACAGGAGCAAAGATGATCGGTTTTGAGATCCACGCCCGCAAGCGTGCGGTGAGCAAGCAAACCGTGGACAAGTTCAAGGGCGTGCCGGTGGCCAACATCAGCGACTGCATGTCGCGGATGACGGCGGGCGGCGCGAGCTTGCTGCCCATGCACGACGGCAGCCCGCTGGCCGGTCCGGCCCTGACCGTGCGCACCCGTCCTGGCGACAATCTGCTGGTGCACAAGGCGCTGGATCTGGCGCAGCCCGGCGATGTGATCGTGGTGGACGCGGGCGGCGACCTGACCAACGCCATCATCGGCGAAATCATGACCAGCTATGCGCAGACGCGCGGCATCGCAGGCATCGTGATCCATGGCGCGATCCGCGATAGCGGCGCGATCCGTCGCGGCTCGTTTCCGGTCTATGCGGCCGGCGTGACCCACCGCGGACCCTACAAGGATGGGCCTGGCGAGATCAACTGCGTCATCGCCTTGAATGGCATGACGATTGCCCCGGGCGACCTGATCCTGGGCGACGAGGACGGCCTGCTGTCGATTCCGTTCGAGCAGACGGAGGCGCTGTACCAGGCCGCCGCGTCCAAGCACGAACTGGAAACGAAGATGCTGGCCGATATCGCGGCGGGAACGCTGGATACGTCCTGGGTCGATGCCCGGCTCAAGCAGCTGGGCTGCACGGAGGCGCAGTCGTGAATTCGGCGGCGCGGCAGCCGGACGGCATGCGCGTCGTCCGGCTGGACCTCTGGATCGATCCCGCGTTCGACGCGAGCTTCGAGCGCGAGCCGGGCCTGAGCGTCGACGTGCTGCCTGCGCGCGGCGAGGCGATCACGGCGGCGGGGCTGGCCGGTGCGCATGCCTACCATGTCAGCGCGGCGAAGGACGAGGTCCCCGCGCGCTGGCAGGTCACGGACAGCCTGCTGGCGCAGTGCCCGTCGCTGCTTTGCGTGTCCTCGGGCGGCGCGGGTTACGACACCGTGGACGTTACGGCCTGCACGCGGGCCGGGGTGGCCGTGGTGAACCAGGCGGGCGCCAATGCCGCGTCGGTGGCGGAGATGACGTTCGCCTTGCTGCTGTCGCTGGTCAAGCGCCTGCGCGAATCCCAGGCCGCGCTGCTGGCGGGAACCGCTGCTTCACGCGAGGCCCTGATGGGTCGCGAGATCGATGGACGCACGCTGGGCATCGTGGGCATCGGCGAAATCGGCCGCAGGGTGGCGCGCGTTGCCGCAGGCTTCGGCATGCGGGTGCTGGCCTGCGATCCGCTGCTGCCGCCCGAGGAAATCCGGGCGCGCGGCGCCGAGCCCATAAGCCTGCCGCAACTGCTGGAACAGGCCGACGTGGTGAGCCTGCACTGTCCGCTGAATGATGAGACCCGCGGCATGATCGGGGCCGAGGCGTACGCCATGATGCGCCCCGGCGCGTTGTTCATTTCGACCGCACGCGGCGGCATCCATGATGAGCTGGCCTTGCTTGCCGCCTTGCAGGACGGGCGGCTGGCGGGAGCGGGCCTGGATGTCTGGAGCCAGGAGCCGCCACCGCCCGGACATGGCCTGTTGTTGCGCGCCGACGTCGTGGCGACCTACCACACCGGAGGCGTCACGCACGAAGGCCGGCGCAAGGTCGCGCAAGGGTCTGCCAGCCAGATCATGGATATGTTGGCCGGACGCCGTCCCGCCCGGCTGCTGAACCCGGAGGTCTGGCCCAGGTTCCTGGAGCGGCTGGCGCAACGCCAGCGTTGACGCGGCCATGCGCGATTGCCGGAAGAGGCTTCCGGTATAGTTCGAGAACCCGGATCTGGAGTCATGCGCCTCATGTCGAGCGCCCGCGATTACGTTTATGCAGAGTTGCGCCGCCGCCTGATGGCAGGCTCCTTCATGCCCGGCGAACGGCTGCGCGAAGAGCACATCGCGTCCGAGCTATCCGTCAGCCGTACGCCCGTGCGCAGCGCGATCGAACGCCTGGTGACGGACGGCCTGGTCAAGCACGAAGGCCGGCGCGGTGCCGTGGTGCTGGGCTGGCAGGACCGGGATATCGACGAAGCGTTCGAGCTGCGCATGCTGCTCGAACCGTATTCCGCCAAGGCGGCAGCGGAACGGGCCACTCCGGAGCAGATAGCCGAACTGGATCGCATCAATCAGAGCATGCTCGATGCGATCAACGCCGATGCGCCCGACAGCGTCGCGCAGGTGCAGCACTTCAACAACCAGTTCCACCACGCGCTGCTCGAAGCGGCGCAATCCGCGCGGGTGCGGTCCATGGTTGAAAACCTGCTGGACATGCCCATCATCATCGGCTCGTTCTATTTCTACACCAAGGACGACATGCTGCGCAGCGTGGAGCATCACCGCCAGATCATCGCGGCGCTGCGCGCGCGCGATGCGGAATGCGCCGAGATCGCGGTGCGCTTCCATCTTGCCGCCACGCATTTGCTTTTCCGCAGCCACCGCAAGTCGGGCCAGTAAGCGGCGCGGCTACTTCCGGGCGCGTTTTTCGGGCGGCTTCTTTCCGGAGCCGGCTTCGGCCAGCGCCTGCGCGATGATGGCGCGGGCGGTCCAGCGGGCCACATCGGTGAGTTCCGGCAGTTCCAGTTTCCAGATGTCCTTCAGCACCAGGAATACCTCGGTGCCGTAGACCAGCGACAGGGCCTGCGCCACGCGGTCC
This sequence comes from Achromobacter anxifer, assembly GCF_903652925.1. Taxonomy (GTDB): domain Bacteria; phylum Pseudomonadota; class Gammaproteobacteria; order Burkholderiales; family Burkholderiaceae_B; genus Achromobacter; species Achromobacter anxifer. Next base: position 374,714 of record NZ_CAHLAR010000002.1, read on the forward strand.
AGCTGGGCCGGCGTCAGTTCGGCGGCCAGCGGCGCGATGGCGCGCTTGAGGATGTCCACACGGTGTCCGCGCACCAGCCGCGGTTCGGCGCCGGCGCGTCCCGCGCTGGCCTCGGCGTGCTGCTGCAGCGACACCATGATGGCCGCGCGCAGCGGCGCCTCGTGCGATTCCAGGCGGGGATAGGCGAAGCGCAGCAGTTCGTCGACGCGGTCGGCGGCGTCTGGCGCGGCCGAATCCCAGGCCAGGATGGGCCCCAGGCTTTCGTCCACCACGGCGGCGATCAGCGCGCTCTGGCTCGGAAAATAGCGGTAGGCGGTGGCGCGCGACACCTGCGCATGCTCGGCCAGTTCGGCGACCGAGGGCGTGATTCCCTGGGCCATCAGGCGCTGCGCCGCATCCAGCAGGGTCTTGCGCATGCGCGCGCGGGGACCGTGCGGCGGTTCGCCGCTGGCGGCGGCCTGCGCACTGGCGGGCGCGATCAGCCGCGCCGCGCTCGCGGCGGCAGGGGCAGGGGTTTGACGTGAGATAGGTGTCTCAGTATGATTCTTTCGTCTCATTTCCATATTCTACAGGCCTTGCGGCCCCAAACATCGAGGCGCGCGCCGAGTGTAGCCGCCCGCGGAGGAGTCATGACGCATTCGAACCGGCGGGTCTACGTGGCCGCCACCTATGACACCAAGGGCCATGAGGCCGAGTACGTGATGGACCTGCTGCGGCGGGACGGGCTGGATCCGGTGTCGGTGGACGTGTCCACCTCGGGCGCCGCCAGCGCGGCCCAGGTGCAGGCGCGCGAGGTGGCCGCCAGCCATCCCGAGGGCGCCGCTGCGGTCTTCACCGGCGACCGCGGCACGGCCATTGCAGCGATGGCGCTGGCCTTTGAACGCTACGCGGCCAGCAACGCCGATATCGGCGCGCTGCTGGGCCTGGGCGGCTCGGGCGGCACCGCCCTGATCACGCCCGCCATGCGCGCGCTGCCCATCGGCACGCCCAAGCTGATGGTGTCGACCATGGCCTCGGGCAACGTCGCGCCCTATGTCGGGCCGTCGGACATTGCCATGATGTACTCCGTCACGGACGTGGCGGGCCTTAACCGCATCTCGCGCCGGGTGCTGGCCAATGCCGCCGGCGCGATCGGCGGCGCCTTCAGGCAGGCTGCCAGCGCGGTCGCCGATGACGGCCGGCCCGCCGTGGGCATCACCATGTTCGGCGTCACCACCGCCTGCGTGCAGCAGGTGACGCCGCTGCTGGAATCGCGCTACGACTGCCTGGTATTCCACGCCACGGGCACGGGCGGGCAGTCGATGGAAAAGCTGCTGGACAGCCGCCTCTTGGGCGGCGTGCTGGACCTGACCACGACTGAAGTCTGCGACTTCCTGTTCGGCGGCGTGCTGGCCTGCACCGAAGACCGCTTCGGTGCCGTGGCCCGCAGCGGCCTGCCTTACGTGGGCTCCTGCGGCGCGCTGGACATGGTCAATTTCGGCGCCATGGATACCGTTCCCGAACGCTATCGCGGCCGCAAGTTCTATCCCCACAATCCGCAGGTGACGCTGATGCGCACCACCGTGGAAGAAAACACCCGCCAGGGCGAGTGGATCGCCGCCAAGCTGAACCAATGCCATGGGCCGGTGCGCTTCCTGATCCCTGAAGGCGGCGTCTCCGCCCTGGACGCGCCGGGGCAGGCGTTCTGGGATCCGGAGGCCGACGCCGCGCTGTTCGCGGCGCTGGAGGCCAATCTGGTGCAGACGGCCGAGCGCCGCCTGGTGCGCGTGCCTTGCCATATCAACGACCCGCTGTTCGCCCAGACCGCGGTCGACCATTTTCTTGAAATCGCCACACACTGAGGACCGCCGCCATGCCGCGCTTTGACCGCAACCAGCTCCTGGACAAGTTTCGCGCCATGGTGCGCGCCCGCACGCCCATCGTGGGCGGCGGAGCGGGCACCGGCCTGTCGGCCAAGTGCGAGGAAGCGGGCGGCATAGACCTGATCGTGATCTACAACTCGGGCCGCTACCGCATGGCGGGGCGCGGCTCGCTGGCCGGCCTGCTGGCCTATGGCAACGCCAACGAGATCGTGGTGGACATGGGACGCGAGGTGCTGCCGGTGGTGAAGAAGACCCCGGTGCTGGCCGGCGTCAACGGTACTGACCCGTTCTGCGATTTCGACGTGTTTCTCGACGACCTCAAGCGCCAGGGCTTTGCCGGCGTGCAGAACTTCCCCACGGTGGGCCTGATCGACGGCACCTTCCGCGCCAACCTGGAAGAGACCGGCATGGGCTACGCGCTGGAAGTGGACATGATCCGTTTGGCGCACGAGAAGGGCATGCTGACCACGCCCTATGTGTTCAACGAGGACGATGCCGTGGCCATGACCCGGGCCGGCGCCGACATCATCGTGGCCCACATGGGCCTGACCACCGGCGGTTCCATCGGCGCCGAGACCGCGCTGACACTGGACGATTGCGTGGCCACGATCGACCGCATCGCCGCGGCTGCGCTGGCCGTGCGTCCCGACGTCATCGTGCTGTGCCACGGCGGCCCCATCGCCACGCCCGAGGACGCGGCCCACGTGCTGCGCGCGTGCAAGCATTGTCATGGCTTCTATGGCGCAAGCTCGATGGAGCGGCTGCCCACCGAACAGGCGCTGACCGCGGCGACCCGCGAATTCAAGAGCCTGACCTTCTGAACCGGTTTTCCGCAGTTTCCTCTATCCAGGGCCGCGCGCCCGCAGGAGTCCGTATGCCGCACACCGTCAACGTCAGCGCGATCATCCACGCGCCGCTGCAGAAAGTCTGGGCCAGCTTCCGCGATTTCAACGGGCTGTCCGCCTGGCATCCCGGCATTGCCGAAAGCCGCCTGGAAGAGGGCGGCCGCCACGATGCCGTGGGCACCGTGCGGTATCTGTCGCTCAAGCCATCCGGCTTCGTGCGCGAGCAATTGCTGATGCTGGACGATCCGAATACGGCGCTGCGCTATTCCATCATCGAGACCGACCTGCCCATGCGCGACTACGTGGCCGGCGTGGTACTGACTCCCGTCACCGAAAGCGGCCATACCCTGGTGCAGTGGTGGGCGGACTTCCGCGTCGAGGGCGCGGAATTGAGCGACGTGGCGAACGCCGTGGGCCGCAACGTGTTTGCGGCGGGGCTGGCGGCGCTGGACGAGAAGCTGCGCGGCGCTTGAGGAAACGGCGGGTTGCGATGCTTCGCAATCCGTTCACGGTTTCTGGCGCTTGGGCGGGATGCGTTTGCAGCCCGCCGGCAATTCCGCCGTCCGCAGGTAGTCGTGGATGGCGCGGATCAGGGCCTGCGCGGCCGGACTCAGGGGGTATTCCTTGTGGCGGATGATGCAGACCGTGCGTACCACCGTGGGCCGCGCCAGCAGCGCGTAGGCCAGGCCGGGCTCCATGACCCGCTGGGCGGCCAGCGCCGGCAATAGCGCCACGCCCAAACCGGCCTTGACCAGCGCCGCCTGCGAGGTGGTGCTGGACGCTTCGTAGAACGGCGCGGCGGCCTCTATCGGCAGGTCGGCGCGGGCGCGCAAGAGCGCCATGATGCCGGTTTCGTCCACCACCCCCACCAGCTTGCGCCCGGCCAGTTCGGACCACCGCAGCGTGCCGTCGCGCGCGGGGCGCAGGCTGGCGTCGTCCTCCCGGTACAGCACGCCGAAGCGGTCTTCGAGCAGGGCGTCGAACTGCAGGCCCGGCGCATCCGCCCAGCGGCTGGTCAGGCCGAAGTCCACCTCGCGCGCGGCGACCTTGCGCTGGATGCGGCCGGAGTTGTCGTCGCTGAGATATAGGCGCACGCCGGGATAGCGCGCCGAGTAGCCGGCGGCAGCCGGCGCGATGATCTGCGTGATGGCCGACGGCGCCGCCGCCACGCCGACGCGGCCGCGCTCCAGCGCGCCGTAGCGCTGCACGTCGTCTATCACCCCATCGAAATCCGCCAGCAGCCGCATCACGCGCGGCAGGAATTCCTCGCCCGCGGCCGTGAGCAGCACGCGCCGGCTGGTGCGCGCAAAGAGTTGCGTGGCCAGCGCGTCCTCCAGCTGCCGCACCAGGCTGGTCACCGACGATTGGGTCTGGAACAGGCGCTTGGCCGCGTGCGTGAAGCTGGATTCCTGGGCCACCGCGACAAACGCGGTCAGGTGTTTCAGCGTGACGTGCTTGGGCAGACGATTCATTTCAAATCACGATAGATGGATCAATAAAAACAATTTTCCCAGATTGATCGTGGCGACGATACTACGCCCTTTCGGCAAGCTCCGGCCCGACGGCGGCCTCGGAGCGACCATCAAGGCGGGAACACCATGCGGCAGGAACCTCTGGATCTGATCATTGAAGGCGGCTGGGTCATCGACGGCCTGGGCGGACCGCGGCGGCGCGCCGACGTGGGCGTGGCCGGCGAGCGCATCGCCGCCATCGGCGACCTGGCGGACGCGCCGGCCGCGCGCCGGGTGGACGCGCGCGGCAAGATCGTGGCGCCCGGCTTCATCGACGTGCACGGCCATGACGACCTGATGTTCGTGGAGCGGCCGGGCCTGGAGTGGAAGACCACCCAAGGCATCACGTCGGTGGTGGTGGGCAATTGCGGCGTCAGCGGCGCGCCCGCGCCCCTGCCTGGCAATACCGCCGCGGCGCTGGCCCTGCTGGGCGAGACGCCGCTGTTCACCGACATGCAGGCCTACTTTGGCGAGCTGCGCGCGCAGCAGCCCATGATCAACGTGGCGGCCCTGGTGGGGCACGCCAACCTGCGCCTGGCCGCCATGCGCGATCCGGCGGCTCAGCCGACGCAGCAGGAGCAGGACGCGATGCAGCGCATGCTGGACGAGGCCCTGGCGGCGGGCGCGGTGGGTTTCAGCACGGGCCTGGCCTACCAGCCCGGCGGCGCCGCCCAGCCCGCCGAGCTGGAAGGCCTGGCGCGGGTGGCGGCTGCGCGCGGCGCGATGCACACCAGCCACATCCGAAACGAAGGCGACGAGGTCGAGGCCGCCGTCGACGAGGTGCTCTCGGTCGGGCGCAACACCGGCTGCGCCACCGTGCTGTCGCATCACAAATGCATGATGCCGCAGAACTGGGGCAAGAGCCGCGCCACGCTGGCGAACATCGACCGCGCGCGCGGGCAGGGCGTGGAGGTGGCGCTGGACATCTACCCGTATCCCGGCAGCTCCACCATCCTGATTCCCGAGCGCGCCGAAACCATCGACGACATCCGCATCACCTGGTCCACGCCGCATCCGGAATGCGGCGGCCAGTTCCTCAGCGACATCGCGGCGCGCTGGGGTTGCGACAAGACCACCGCGGCGCAACGCCTGTGTCCCGCGGGCGCGATCTACTTCGCCATGGACGAGGCCGAGGTCCAGCGCATTTTCCAGCATGAGTGCTGCATGGTCGGTTCCGACGGCTTGCCCAACGACGCGCATCCGCATCCCCGGCTGTGGGGCAGCTTCACGCGCGTGCTGGGCCGCTATGTGCGCGAGGCCGGGCTGATGTCGCTGGAGACCGCCGTCGCCAAGATGACGTCCTTGCCCGCCCGCGTGTTCGGCCTGGCCGGACGCGGCCAGCTGAGCGAGGGCGCCTGGGCCGACATCGTCGTGTTCGACGCCGACACGGTCGAGGACCGCGCCACCTGGGAAGCGCCGACCCTGGCGTCCGCGGGGGTGGAGCATGTGCTGGTCAATGGACAGCAGGTTTTCCCGGCCGCCGCAGGCATGGCCCGCCCTGGAAAGATCCTGCGCCGCGAGGCGATGGCGCAGGGCGCCGCCGCATAAGAATTCCAACCATCCCTACAGGAGACATACTCATGATGCGCAAGACTTGCGCCGCCCTGGCGCTGGCCGCCGTGCTGCCCGCCGCCCACGCGGCCTTTCCCGACCACCCCATTACCTTGATCGTGCCGTTTCCCGCGGGCGGCCCGACCGACATCGTCGGCCGGCTCGCGGCGGCCAAGGCCGGCGAGATCCTGGGCCAGCAGATCGTGGTGGAAAACCGCACGGGCGCTTCGGGCACCATAGGCATGACGGCGACGGCTCGCGCCAAGCCCGACGGCTACACGGTGGGCCTGGCCACCGTCAGCACGCACGGCACGGCGCCGCATCTGTTCCCCAAGCTGGCCTACGATCCGGTCAAGGACTTCACCCCGGTCAGCAACCTGGTCACCAGCCCCAACATCCTCAGCGTGAATCCGCAGTTTCCGGCCAAGACGCTGGGCGAATTCGTCGAGCACGTGCGCGCCAATCCGAACAAGGACGGCTATGCCAATGCCGGCGCGGGCGGCGTGAACGACCTGGGCATGATCTGGTTCCTGCAGATCATCGGCGGCAAGATGAACAGCATTTCCTACCGCGGCTCGGCGCCCGCGCTGACCGACACCGTGGGCGGCGTGGTGCCGGTGATCTTCGACAACTTCCCCTCGTCGTTGCCCTACCTGAAGAGCAATCACCTGCGCGCCCTGGCCATCACCGGCCAGCAGCGCAACCCGCGCCTGCCGGACGTGCCGACCTTCGCGGAACAAGGCTACAAGGACTACGACGTGACCGCGTGGTACGGCGTGGTGGGCCCGGCCGGCATGCCCGACGATGTGCGCGACAAGCTGGCGGATGCCTTCGCCCGTGCCGTGCGCGATCCGGCGACCGCGGCCAAGATGGAAGAGACCGGCGCCTTTCCGCTGGGCAATACGCCCGCCGAGTTCGGCCAGCAGATCCGCGCCGAACACGACCGCTGGAAAAGCGTGATCGAGAAGGCCGACATCAAGCTGCAGTAAACGCCCTGGGGCGCGGCCGGTCCGCGCTCAGTACACGTCGCGGCGGTAGCGGCCGTCGCGCTGCATGGCCTGCAGGCGCGCGGCGCCCAGGATGTCCTGCAAGGCGGCATCCACGCCGCTGGCCATGCCTTGCAGGCTGCCGCAGACATAGATTGCGGCACCCGCGTCGGCCCAGGCGCGCACGGCCTCGGCCTGGTCGCGCAGCTGGTGCTGCACGTAGCGGCGGTCGGCCTGATCGCGCGAGAAGACCGCATCCACGCGTTCCAGCGTGCCGTCGGCGCGCCATGCGTCGATTTCTTCCCGGCAAAACCAGTCGTACGCCGCGTTGCGTTCGCCGAAGACCAGCCAGTTGCGCCGGCGGCCCGCGGCGCGGCGCGCCTTGATCAGCGCGCGCAGGCCGGCCAGGCCCGTGCCGTTGCCCACCAGCAGCAGCGGGCGGTCGTCCTCCGGCGGGTGGAAATTGCGGTTGACGCGCACCCGCAGGTCTATGGCGTCGCCGGGTTGGGCGACATGGGTCAGCCAGCCGCTGCCCAGGCCCAGCGCGCCATCGGGGCCGCGCATCTGGCGCACCAGCAATTGAATCGAACCGTCGTCGGGCAGCGAGGCGATCGAGTACTCGCGGTGTGCCAGCAAGGGACCGCGGGCCTCGCGCCGCGGACCGATCTCGGCGATGTCGCCGGCTTGCCAGGTCCGCTGGACATCGGCGGGCGGCGTCAGCGTCAGCAGGTAGCAAGGGCCGCCCTGGCTTTGCGGATTGAGCTGCACGCGCCCGGCCAGGCGCCAGGATTCGTACTCCGGCGCCTGCCAGTCGGGCAGGTCGCTGCGGCCCGCCAGCAGGCCCAGGTGGTGCTGCCAGTGCCGCAGCGCGGCGGGGTCGCCGTTGTCGACTTCGACCAGATCGAACAGCGGCGTCGCGCCCTGCGCGTGCAGCCAGTCGTCCAGGCGGTGGCCGAAGCCGCAGAACTGGGCGTATTCGCTGTCGCCCAGCGCCAGCACTGCGTAGTGCGCGCCGGCCAGCGCCGGGGCCGCTTGCTGCATCTGTTCCGCGAAGGCTGCCGCGGCGTCGGGCGGATCGCCTTCGCCGTAAGTGCTGACCACGAACAGCATGCGGCGATAGTCCGCCAGGCGCTTGATGTTCAGTTGTTCCAACGCGGCCACGCGCACCGCCAGGCCACCCGCGCGCAGCGATTCCGCCGTCTGCGCCGCCAGGGATTCGGCATAGCCCGTCTGCGTCGCGAATGCGACCAGCAGGGTGTCTTCGGGCATGGGTGCATCCAGGGCCTGCTGGGCCTGCGCCTGCTGCGTTTCGTGGCGCAGGGCGCGGCGCCTGGCCCAGACGCAGAGAAGCAGCCAGGCTCCCACCACGCATGCCGCTGCGATCAAACGGGTTGCTGGCATGGCGTCAGTCGTTGGCGGCCAACGCCTGGAATGCGGGCGTGGCGACGACGCGCCAGGCGTCGCGCTCGCGCAGGATGAACAGGGCCGCCAGATCGTGGCGGCGGGCGTAGGCCAGGCCATCCGTTTCGCCCAGCACCGTCAGGACGGTGGCAAGCGCATCAGCCTCCATGCATCCCGAGTGCAGCACGGTGACCGAGGCCAGAGTGTTGCGCACGGGCAGGCCCGTGCGCGGATCGATGGTGTGGGCGTAGCGTTGGTCGTCGCTGCCGGCGTGGCGGCGGTAGTCGCCGGAGGTGGCGATGCTGCGGTCGCGCAGCGGCAGCGCCAGCGCATGGTCGTCGCTGGCGTCGGGCACTTCGATCGCCACGCGCCAAGGCTGGCCGTCGGGCCGCCTGCCGCGCGCGCGCAGTTCGCCGCCCACTTCGACCAGGTATTGGGTGATGCCCAGCGCATCCAGTGCCTGTGCGGCGCGGTCCACGCCGTAACCCTTGGCGATGGAGGAAAGATCCAGGTACACGCCGCCCGGCTGCAACGCGGCGCGGCGTTCGGCGTCGAGCTGCACGCGGCGCCAGCCGCAGCGGGCGCGCGCGGCCTCGATGGCGGCGGGCGAGGGCGGTTCGTAGGCGCGTTGGTGGGGCCCGAAACCCCAGGCGTTCACCAGCGGTCCGACCGTGGGATCGTAGGCGCCGCCGCTGTCCTCGGCCAGCGTCAATGCGTGGCTCAGCACATGGAAGAATTCCGCGGGCAACGTCTGCCAGCCGGCTGCGGCCTGGTTGTAGCGCGAGATGTCAGAGCCGGATTCCCAGGTGCTCATCTGCGCGACCACCTCGTCCAGCGCGGCCTGGATGGCCTGGCGCGCGGCCGCTTCCGTCAGACCGGCCGGCAGCGCCATGCGCGCCGACCAGGTGGTGCCCATGGTGGCGCCGGCCAGCGCGGCGGCTAGCGCGGCGGCCGCCGCGGGCCGGACCGGCATGGCGCCATAGGCGACGCTGACGGCCGCGGCCGGCGCGCCGCGTTGGGCGTAGGACGGGGAACTGGCCATGCGCCGGCGGCGGCTTAAGGTTGCAGCACTTCGACGGTGCCCGCGTAGGACAGGCGGCGCTTCTTGGCTTGCGGCACGGTGACCTTGGCGTCTTCCATGCCGGCCTCGATCCAGTACAGGCCGGGTTGCGGCCACTTCACCGAGAACTTGCCGTCCTTGTCCGTCTTCAGCTGAATCTCGCCGACCTTGTCGCGATAGCGGCTGCCGCCGGGCACCACGTTGACTTCCAGCTCGGCGGCGGGCTTGCCGTCCAGCAGCATCTGGAAGGTGGCGGACTCGTCGGTGAACAGGTCGTTCGGGTGGGTGACGGGCGCCAGCTCCAGGCCGCGGCCCACCGGCTTGACGGCCGAAGGCTTGCCGGCGGTCACGAAGGTTTCGACGCGGCCCAGGCTTTGCGAGACTTCCAGTTCCTCGGCCTTGGCGGGCACGGCTTGCGCCAGGCCCTCGGGCTTGCCGAAGTAGCGCTTGTTCTTGCCGTCTTCCTTCCAGCGCGCGAACACGCCGTCGTTGACCACGGCCACGCGATAGGTGCCGGCCTGCTTGAGCTGCAGGTCGAAGGTGCTGCGCAGCTTGCCCTTGTTGACGTTTTCGGCTTCGGCGGCGCTGCCGTCCGGGGCCGTCACGGCCAGGCCATCCAGGCGCAGCGGGGCGTGGTTGAAATAGAACTTGTCGTTGCCGACGGCGGCGTCGACGGTGACCCAGCTGTCGACGCCGGACAGCACCGTCGAGGATGGCACCATCCAGACGTCATGCGCCTGGGAGGCGAAGGGCAGGCACAGCGCCAGGGCGGCGGCCAGTTTGGCGGCGGATTTCATCGTTGCGCTCCTAGGGGATCTCAAGGTTTGAGGTCGAGCGCGATGGCGCCCAGTTCGTGTTCGCCGCGAGCCGTCAGCTGCTCGGCCTTTTGCGGCGGCCATTGGAAGGGGATGCGCAGCAGTTCGCGGCCGCCCACTTCGCGGGCCGCCTCGACCACCACGGCGTATTGGCCGGGCTTCAGGCCCGCCAAGGGCTTGCTGGCGGCGTCGAAGCTCAGCGCATGCTTACCCACGGGCTTGGTTGCGCCGCTGACGCCGTCCACCGGGAATTGCTGGTTGCGGCCGCTGCGGCGCCACCATTGGCGCATGTCCTTCAGCCATTCCGTGCCTTCGTTGTTCTTCTTGGCCACGTCGTACCAGACCGCCAGGTCGGTCGCCACGCTCTGGTCGGGGTTCTCGATCCAGATCGCCACGTAGGGGCGGTGGTACTCCGCCACGTCCAGGCGCGGGATCTCGATGGACAGGCCGATGTCGGCCGCTTGGGCCGTTCGGGCGATCAGGCCGGCCAGCAGGGCCGACAACAACAGCTTGCGCATGGAAGTCTCCAGGGCGGATCGTTGGAATCAATGTATGAAGAGCAGGGCCAGCACCACCGGAATCACGACACCCAGGCCGACCATGGGCCAGGTGGCGCTGCGGTTGCCGGCGTGCATCTTCAGCAGCACCAGTCCGGTCAGCGAAAAAACCAGACAGGCGACGGCGAAGATGTCCAGGAACCAGCTCCAGGCCAGGCCGGTGTTGCGGCCCTTGTGCAGATCGTTCAGGTACGAGATCCAGCCGCGGTCGGTGCGTTCGTATTCGACGTCGCCGCTGGCCAGGTCGATGGACAGCCAGGCATCGCCGCCGGCGCGCGGCAGCGACAGATAGACCTCGTCGGCGGACCACTCGGCCGGCTTGCCGGCGGAGGACGCGTCCAGCGTCTCGTCCAGCCATTGCGCCACGGGCGCGGGCAGCGGCGCCTTTTTCTGCGCGGGCGGGGCGGACAGTTGCTCCAGTACGGCGGCGGGCATGCGCGCTTCGCGGCTGGTCACGACCGCCCGGGCCTCGATGTGCGAGGCGTTGTTCAGGGTCAGGCCCGTCACCGCGAACAACAGCATGCCCAGCAGGCACAGCGCCGAGCTGATCCAATGCCATTGGTGCAGCGTCTTGAGCCAATAGGCCCGGCGGCGAGGGGGGGAGGGACTGTCCATGGGGGTATCGGTTGAAAGCCCGCGGATTCTAACATTTAATGAGAATGACTCTTATAAATGCCGCCATTATTCTTGGGACAGGGTTTCAATTGATTTCGGGAATGGCGCAAAGGCTGCCGGGGCGTGTCTTGGCGCGCGTTCGCCAGCGGCGATAAGATAGGCCACCCGTTACAAACACCGGAGGTCGTCATGCTTGAACAGCAAGTCGTGGATCAGATCGGTCGTCATTGGGGTTGGGTGGCGTTGCGCGGCGTCGTGGCCATCCTGTTCGGCCTTATGGCCTTGTTGATGCCCGCCATCACCCTGTCGGCCCTGGTGCTGGTGTGGGGCGCCTTCGCGCTGGTCGATGGCGTGCTCGCCCTGGTCGCGGGCGTGCGCATCCGCGACAACGGCAAGCCCTTGTGGGCGCTCATCATTGTTGGGCTGCTGGGCATTGCGGCGGGCATCGTCACCTTCGTCTACCCGGGCCTGACCGCATTGGTCCTGCTTTACATCATCGCGATCTGGGCGCTGGTGTCAGGCGTGTTTCAGGTCGCCGCCGCCATCCGTTTCCGCAAGGACATCCGCAATGAATGGCTGCTGGGCCTGTCGGGGCTGGTGTCCATCCTGTTCGGCGGCATGATGATCATGCAGCCCGGCGCCGGCGCGCTGGCGCTGGTCTGGGTCATCGGCATGTACGCCGTGTTTTTCGGCATACTCCTGCTGATCTTTTCCTTCCGCCTCAAGCAGCACAAGTCCTCCTGAAGCCCGATGTCCGCCTATCAAACCCTGATTCCCCTGAATTTCCTGGCCGTGGGCCTGGGCGCCGTGTTCGGCGCCTGGACCCGCTGGCTCGTCAGCCTGTGGCTCAACGTGGAGTCCTGGCCCTGGGGCACCTTCGTGGTGAACCTGGCAGGCGGCTATCTGGTCGGGCTGGTGCTGGCGCTGGTGGCCGGGCATCCCGAATGGCCGGCCTGGGTGCGCCTGGGCGTGATCACGGGCTTCATGGGCGGCTTGACCACGTTCTCGACGTTCTCGGCCGAGACGGTGGCGATGCTGGAACGCGGCGCCTACGTCAGCGCGCTGGGCTACGCGGGCTTCAGCCTGGCGGGTTCGCTGCTGCTGACGGCGGCCGGCCTGGCCACCGCCAACCTGTTGCGCTAGAGGGGCAGCGGTAACTCGCCGCAGGCAGGCGCCCGGCGACGTTCAGTCTGCACTGGGGTTCAGCACGCGCGCGGCCTGCAGGCCGCTGCGCACGGCGCCCTCCAGCACGCCCGGATAACCCGTGTCGGTCCAGTCGCCGGCCAGGGCCAGCGTGGGCCATGGCGTGGAATTCAATGGCCGGGTCAGGCCCGGCACCGCCGCGAAGGTCGCGCGCTTTTCGATGAACAGTTCCGCCGCCGCCACCTCGGGCATGGCGGGCAGGCGCGCGGGATGGCGCGAAGCCTGTTCGGCCACCTGGTCGATCAGCGCTTCGATGACCTGCTGGCGGTTGCGGTCGGCCAGGCCCGTGGCGGCGCTGGTCACCACCGCCAGCTCGCCCGCCTTGGTGTCGCCGGCCAGCTGGGCACGGTCGAACAACCATTGGCCGTAGTGGTCCCGGGCCGATTCCTCGCGCAGCATCATCATGGGCTCGGGTAGGCGCCAGGGGTCTTGCAGCTTCAGGTTCAGCGTGGCGATGGGCAGGTAGTCGAAGGCTTTCAGCGCGTCCAGCAGGCCGGTGGCGCCGGCCTCCCGCAGCGGGGCTTCGAGCAGGCGCGCGGCGAAGGCCGGCGGCACCGCCAGCACGGCGGCGTCGAACCGTTCCTGGTTGATGTCGATGCCGTCTTCCGACGGCCGAACCTGGCGCACGGTGCTGCCGTAGCGCATGGTTACCTGGCGCGCGGCGGCGTCGGGCCAGAGCGCCGACAGGTCGGTGCAGGGCAGCAGCATGTCGCTGTTTTCGCGCTTGCCGGTCAAGCTGTCGCGCAGCACCCGAGCGAACAGTCCGGCGCTGGCCGTGGCCGTCGGCGTGTTCAGCGCCGCCAGGCACAGCGGTTCCCAGACCTGGCGGATCAACGCATCCGATTGCGCGTGGTAGTGCAGCAGGTGCAGCACGGTCCATTCGCGCGGCGGCGTCCAGGACATGGCTTTCAGGCCGCGCATCAGGCGCAGGGTGGCGAGGCGGTCCTTCCAGGACAGGCCGCGAGCGCGCAGGATCGCCGCCGCCATGTGCAGCGGCGCGGGCAGGCGCGGCGCGGCCAGGCGGAAGCGGCCGTCCAGGCTGGCCAGCTGCAAGGGCCGGCGCATCAGCAGGGCATCGGGATTGCGGCCCACGCGGCGCATTAGCGCCAGCGTGTGCTTGTAGGCGCCCGACAGCAGGTGCTGGCCATTGTCCAGCGGCGCGTCGAACTCGGTGTGGAACACGCGCCGGGCCCGGCCGCCGGGGGTGTGGCCGGCTTCGAATACCGTGACTTTGGCGCCGGCTTCGCGCAGGGCGACGCTGGCGGCCAGACCGGCCCAGCCGGCGCCGATGACCGCGGCCTTCACCGCGCCAACCGGCGGACCAGTCCGCGTCCGCCGCCCACCCAGGTCTTCCAGGCGAGCCACAGCTTGCGCAACGGAGTGAGCGAGATGCGCTGGTGCAGCACCTGCCAGTTGTCGCGCTCGATCTCGTCGAGCAGCGCGTGATAGATGGCCGCCATCATGAGGCCGGGACGCTGCGAGCGGCGGTCGGCCTCGGGCAGGTTTTCCATGGCCTCGCGGTACAGGCCGCGGGCGCGCTCGGCTTGGAATTTCATCAGGGCGCTGAAGCGCTCGGAGTATTCGCCATTCAGGATGTCCGAGGCCTTGACCTCGAACTTCTGCATGTCGTTGACGGGGATGTAGATGCGGCCGCGCCGGGCATCGTCGCCCACGTCGCGGATGATGTTGGTCATCTGGAACGCCAGCCCCAGCTTTTCCGCGTAGACCAGGGTCTTGGGATCGGAGTAGCCGAAGACGCCCGCGGACAGCTCGCCGACCACGCCGGCGGCGTGCCAGCAATACTTGCGCAGGCCCGGCCAGTCCAGATAGCGGGTCTGGTCCAGGTCCATTTCCATGCCGTCGATCACGGCCAGCAGGCGCTCGCGGGTGATCGAACAGCTTTGCAGGTGCGGCTGCAGGGCGCGGGTCACGGGATGATCCGGCTTGCCGTCGAACATCTGGTCGACCTGCGTGCGCCACCAGGCCAGCTTGACGCGGGCCAGCGAGGGATCGGTGCATTCGTCCACCACGTCGTCCACTTCGCGGCAATACGCGTACAGCGCCGTGATGGCGCGCCGCCGCTCGGGCGGCAGGAACAGGAACGAGTAGTAGAAGCTGGAACCGCTTTTCGCGGCTTTTTCCTGGCAGTATTCGTCAGGGGTCATATCAGGTAATTGCGCGCCACAACATGACGGCCCAATCTTTGGCGCCCAATTCGGGGCGATTCATGAATACATCGTAGCCGCTCGCCTCGATACGCTCCAGCACGCGCAGCCCGCCTTGCACCACCAGGCGCAGCTCCAGGCCCATGCGGCCCGGCAGGCGGCGCGCCAGCGGAGCGCCGAAGTGTAGCAGTGCGCGGGCGCGTTCGACTTCAAAGGCCATCAGCTCGCGCCACGCGGGCGTCAGCCGGCAGGCGGCCAGGTCCTCGTCGGTCACGCCGTGGCGGCGCAGGTCTTCCTGCGGCAGGTAGACGCGGTGCTTGTGCCAGTCCACCCGCACGTCCTGCCAGAAGTTCACCAGTTGCAAACCGGTGCAGATGGCGTCGGCCTCGCTGACGTTCTGCGGGTTGGTGGCTTCGAACAGGTGCAGCATCAGCCGGCCGACCGGGTTGGCGGAACGGGTGCAGTAATCGGCCAGCGAGGCGTAGTCCTCGTAGCGCTTGACGGCGATGTCCTGCTCGAAGGCGGACAGCAGGTCGTAGAACGGCGTGATCGGCAACTGGTGGCGCGCGATCGTGGCGGCCAGCGGCACGAAGATGCCGGCCAGCTCGGGCGAGCCGGGTTCGGGCGTCGCGCCGGGCTCGGCGCCGATGCGGTGCAGCTCGGCGCGGAACGCGCTCAGCTGGCTGAGTCGTTCTTCGTCTGGCGCGCTGCCTTCGTCGGCGATATCGTCCGCCGCGCGGGCGAACCGGTAGATATCGGTCACGGCGCCGCGCAGCCTGCGCGGCAGCAGCAGCGAGGCGACGGGAAAATTCTCGTAGTGATCGATGGACATATGGGGGCTTGCGGATCCGGCCCTGCGGCCTTGATAGGCCCATTTTAGAGTAGTCGCATTCCAGTGACACGGCGCAACGCCGCGGGCGGCATGGATCAGTTAGACTTAAGCGCCACAGGATTCCACACCATGCCGCGCCCAATATCCGCCACCGTCTCCGTTTCCGCCCTTGCGCACAACCTTGCGGCCGTGCGCCGCCACCTGGAGCAGACCGCGGCCGCCGCGTCGGGCCTGCCGCCGTCAATCTGGGCGGTGATCAAGGCCAATGCCTACGGGCACGGTATCGAGCAGGCCGTCGCGGGCTTTTCCAAGGCGCAAGGCCTGGCGATGCTGGACCTGGACGAAGCCGTGCGCTGCCGCGAGGCCGGCTGGGGCGGGCCCATCCTGCTGCTGGAAGGCTTTTTCGAACCTTCCGACCTGGACCTCGTCGACCGCTACCACCTGAGCACCACGGTGCACAACCGCGAACAGCTGGACATGCTGGCGCGCGCGCGTTTTTCACGCCGCGTGGACATCATGCTCAAGCTGAACAGCGGCATGAACCGCCTGGGCTTCAGCCCGGCCGCCTACGCCGCCGCGCACGAACGCGCCATGCTGCTGCAACAGCAGGGCGTGCTGGGCTCGGTGGGCAAGATGACCCATTTCGCCTGCGCCGACGGTCCCCAGGGCGTGACCGAGCAACTGGCGGTGTTCAATTCGGTGACGCATAAGATGCCGGGCACGATCAGCGTTTGCAATTCGGCCGCCACGCTGCGCTTCGCCGAGATCGCCGTGGCTTCGGAAACCCAGTCGCACTGGGTGCGCCCGGGCATCTGCCTGTACGGCGCGTCGCCCTTCGCGGACGCCGAAGCCGCTTCCTTCGGCTTGAAGCCGGCCATGTCGCTGCGTTCGGAGATCATTGCCGTGCAGGACCTGAAGGCCGGCGATTCCGTCGGCTATGGCGCCATCTTCCGCGCCGATCGCTCCATGCGCATCGGCATCGTGGCTTGCGGCTACGCCGACGGCTATCCGCGCCACGCCGCCACCGGCACGCCGGTGGTCGTGGCGGGCATCCGCACCCAGCTGGTGGGCCGCGTTTCCATGGACATGCTGATCGTCGATCTGGGGCCCGTTCCCGCCGCCGGCGTCGGCTCCCCCGTGTCGCTCTGGGGCGAGGAAGGCCCCTCCGTGGACGAAGTGGCACAGGCCGCGGGCACCATCGGCTACGAGCTGCTGTGCGCCCTGGCGCCGCGCGTTCCGGTGACGCGGGACGCCTGAAACGGGCGGTTTCAGCCCTGCGGGCGGGACCGTCCGGCAGGCAAGAATTGCTACGCAATTTACAAGACAGGTGACGCCGGATGGTGTCTACTTGGAAGACCGGGCGCCCAAGCGCCCGTTTTTCTCCCTGAAAACTGAAGCGAGGTTTCATCCCATGAAGGACAAATGCGTGCTCGTGACGGGCGCCACCAAAGGCATAGGCTGGGCGCTGACTCAGCGGCTGTCCGACATGGGCTGTCACGTGGTTGGCATCGCGCGCAACACCACCGATGTGGATTTCCCCGGCTATCTGTACGCCTGTGATCTGGCGGATGCCGGCCGCACCGAGGAAGTGCTGCGCGAGATCCGCGAGAAATTCCCGGTTGACGCCGTCGTCAACAACGTCGGCATCGTTTCGCCCCAGCCGCTGGGCGAAATCGACCTGGCTACCCTGTACAACGTGCTGGACCTGAACGTGCGCGTGGCGGTGCAGGTCACCCAGGCCTTCATCGAATCCATGAAGGTGCGCCGCGCCGGCCGCATCGTCAACGTGGTCAGCCGCGCCATCCACGGCGGCCTGGAGCGCACCGCCTATTCAGCCGCCAAGAGCGCGCTGGTGGGATGTACCCGCACCTGGGCGCTGGAGCTGGCCGAATACGGCGTCACCGCCAACGCGGTGGCTCCCGGCCCGATCGAAACCGAAATGTTCCGCGCCACGCGGCCGGCCGGCAGCGACGCCGAAAAGCGCGCGCTGGCCTCCGTGCCCATGAAGCGCCTGGGCACGCCCGCAGAAGTTGCGGCCGCGATCGCCTTCCTGTTGTCGGACGACGCCGGTTTTATCACCGGGCAGGTGCTGGGCGTGGACGGCGGCGGCAGCCTGGGTGGTCGTTCGTAGACCTCGGACCCGGGGCCTTGCGTCCCAAGCAGCGAAAGGCGCGCCACGGCGCGCCTTTTGCTGCCCGCAAGGCGTCGACTCAAGCGCCAAGCGCGCCGGCCTCCACGCGCAGCGCATCTAGAAAGCGCTGCAGCGCCGGCGCCGCTTCCACCTGCGCCCGTTGCACCACGCCGACCGGCGGCAGGTTCCAATCGGGGCGGAATCTCAGGATGGCCAGCACGCCCAGCGCGGCATAGTGCTGCGCCACGGCGCGCGGCATGGCGGAGAGCAGGTCGCTGCTGCGCAACAGCACCTCGTTGGCCAGCAGCGATACCGATTCGGCCATGGGCGCGCGCAGCGTCAGCCCCTGTTCGGCGAAGTAGGAGTCGATGCGCTGGCGCAGCGGCGCTTGCGGCGGCGGCAGGATCCAGTCCTGCCGCGCCAGCGCGGCCGCCGTGATGCGGGTGGACTTCGCCAGCGGATGGCCGATGCGGGCGACCACGCATATCGGCTCTTCGTACAGGACCTCGGTGCGGAACACGGGCTGCGTCGCGTCCAGCATCAGCCGTCCCAGGACGCAATCGAGTTCGCCGCGCGCCAGGCCGGCCAGCAGCGCGTCGTGCGCGCCTTCCTGCAGCATGACGGTGACGCCGGCGTGATCGGCGCGCAGGCGCTGCAAGGCGCGCGGCACCAGCACCGGCAGCGCCACCTGCTGCACGCCGACGCGGATGCGTCCGCTGGCGCCGGCGGCCAGGGCCGCGATTTCGTTGCGGGCGCCGGACAGGTCGGACCAGAGCACGTCGGCCTTGCGCGCCAGCGCGTGGCCGAAGCCGGTGGGGACGATGCCGCGGCGCGTGCGCTGGAACAGCGGCACGCCGAACATGTCCTCCAGTTCTAGCAGCTGCTTGCTGGCGGCGGGCTGCGTCATGCCGAGTTCGGCCGCGGCCTTGTGCACGCTGCCCAGGGCGTACAGCGCCCGCAGCAAATCCAGATGGCGCATGCGCAGGCGGCCGCCTATGTGGTGCAGTTCCGGAATCCTGGGCGTGGCGGGCATGATTTTTCCAATTCCTGTTGGTTATCACAGCATTCTAATAATTGATTTGATTGTATGCACCCCATACCTATACTGGGTCGCAGTTCAACTGTCCTGCAAAAAGGGGAAAACATGAAGATCACGATGCTGGGAACCGGAGCCGCGCTGCCTGATCCCGACCGCGGCCAGTCCGCCATCCTGCTGACGCTGGATGACGATACCCACTACCTGTTCGACTGCGGCGAGGGCGCCACGCGCCAGATGGTGCGCGCCAACGTCGATCCCGCCAAGGTCGGCTTCGTGTTCCTGACGCACCTGCACCACGACCACATCTGCGACTACCCGTACTTCGTCATCTCCAGCTGGATGCTGAACAAGACGGGCGCGCCGCTGGTGCTGGGACCCAAGGGCACGCGCCACTTCGTCGATCACCTGTTTGAGAACGGCGCCTACCACACCGACTATCAGGCGCGCAGCGCCTATCCCGTGCGCCAGGCCAACCTCGAAGCCATGCGGCCGGAAGTGCGGGAAGTGAGCCCCGGCCCGGTGTTCGACGACGGCAGGGTGCGCATCTCGGTCGACTGGGTGGAGCACATTCCGCGCGACGTGTGCGAGTGCTTCGGCGTGCGCGTGGAAGCCGAAGGCAAGGTCATCGCGTTCAGCGGCGACACCGCGCCCTGTGAGGCCATGGTGCGGCTGGCGCAGGACGCCGACCTGCTGATCCACGAATGCACCTTCCCCGAGTCGTTCATCGCGCATCGCGCCAAGACCGGCGTGGGCACCTATGCGCACACCAGTCCCACGGACCTGGGCATCATCGCCAGCCGCGCCGGCGTCAAGAGCCTGGTGGCGACCCACTTCGGCCATTTCGATTCGACCAGTCCGGTGATCAAGCGCGCCGCGGCCAAGCATCTGCCGGTGGAGTTGATGGGGCCGCACCTGATGGACGAGATCGTCGCCGACATCCGCAAGAATTACTCGGGTCCGCTGCGCCTGGCCCATGATCTGATGCGCATCGACCTGTAGCATTCGCGAGGAAAAAAACTGCCGGCCGCGAGGCCGGCGTGTCCGCGGGCGCCGCCCGCCGGCCAGGGAGAACATCATGACGTACCGGACTTGCGCCGTATCCGTTTTGCTTGCCTGGGGCGTGGCGGCGTTGCCGCTGGCCGCCGCCCAGGCGCAGTATCCCGATCACCCCATCCGCATCGTCCTGCCGTACGCGCCGGGCGCGGCGGGCGACGTGGCCATGCGCCAGATCCAGCCCTTGCTGGAAAAGCGCCTGGGCCAGCCCCTGATAGTCGATTACAAGACCGGCGCCGGCGGCAACATCGGCGCGCTGGAAGTGGCGCGCGCCAAGCCCGACGGCTACACGCTGGTGCTGGGCGCGACCAACAACTTCGTCATCAACCAGTTCCTGTACCGCAAGCTGGGCTTCGATCCCCTGGCCGATCTGGAACCGGTGGGCAAGCTGGCCGACGTGCCGGCGTTCATCTACGTCAACGCGCAGGTGCCCGCCAAGGACTACGCGCAGTTCGCGCAGTACGCTCGCGAGCACGCCGGCAAGCTGAATTACGGTTCCCCGGGCATGGGCACCACGCCGCATCTTTCGGGCTACCGCCTGTCGCAAGCCATGGGCGCGGGCATGACCCACATCGCCTATCGCGGTTCGTCGCCGGGCGTGCAGGCGCTGCTGGCCAACGAGATCCAGATGTACATCGGTGGCTACAGCATCGCCGCCGCCTATATGCCGCAAGGCAAGGTGCGGGCCCTGGCGGTGGCCGCGCCGGAACGCTACGCGGGTTTGCCCGACGTGCCGACTGCGGCCCAGGCCGGCATGCCGGACGTGGTGCAAGGCAATTGGTGGGGCTTCGCCGCGCCCAAGGGCACGCCGGCCGACCGCGTGGCGCGCTTTGCCGATGTGCTGCGCGAGGTGCTGGCCCTGCCCGAGGTGCGTCAGGCGTTCCTGTCCAGCGGTTTCGTGCCGGGACAGGACACGCCGGTAGCTTTCGCGGCAACCTGGCGCAAGGAAGCGCCGCAGTGGCAGGCCGTGGTACGCGAATCCGGGGTGATCCTGGACAACTGAGGAGGACGTCATGGAATACACGCGCCGCGGTTCGGGCCGCCCGCTGTTCCTCTTGCATGGCTTTTGTTCTTCGTCCGCGATCTGGGACGGCCTGGCCGGCGCGTTGGCCGACATGCGCGACGTGATCGCGCCCGACTGGCCCGGCTTTGGCCGTGACGCCGGGCGGCAGCCCTTGCAGGGCTTGCCGGCCTACGCGGACGCGGTCATCGCGCTGGCGGACGAACTGGGCCTCGATGGCTTCGACGTGTTGGGCCATTCGTTCAGCGGCTTCGTCGCGCAGCAGCTGCTGTGCGCGGTGCCGGGCCGGGTCGGACGCGCGGTGCTGTATGGCGCGGGCGTGCGCGTGGATCCCGCCGCGCGCTTCGAATCCATGGACCAGACCTTGGCACGCTTGCGCGCCGAGGGCCCGCGGGCCACTGCCAGCCGCGTGCTGGCAACCTGGTTCCGGATGGGAGAGCGGGCTCCCGCCTATGCCGCCTGCCTGCAGGACGGGATGAGCATGAGCGCGTCGGCAGCGGCCGCCATGATCGCGGCCGTCGAGGGCGTGGACTTCACGCGCGCGCTGGCGGCGGTGCGCGCGCCGGTGCTGGTCATCTCGGGCGAACACGAGCGCAGCCATCCGTTGCCGTCGGCGCTGGCCTTGCGCGCGTCGTTGACCCGCGGCAGCCTGTGCTTGCTGCCGGATTGCGGCCATGCCGCGCACCTGGAGCGTCCGCGGCTGTTCAGCACGGCCGTGCGCGAGTTCCTGGCGGAATAGGGGATAGGGCCGGGGCCAGGGGCGGCCCCGGCAGCCGCGTCAGTACGGGCCCTTGGCTGCCGCGGGGGCGGCGGCGTTCTTGAACTGGCCCGCCAGTTGTTCGGCCGCGCGCGCCAGCAAGGTCGCGTCCACGCCCACGGCCACGAAGGTGGCGCCCAGCGACAGATAGTGCTTGGCGCGGTCCACGCCGCTATGCAGGATGCCGGCGGCCTTGCCGCTGCGCACGATGCGCAGGATCGCGTCGTCGATCGCCTTGACCACTTCCGGATGCTCGGGCCGGCCCAGGTAGCCCATGCTGGCCGACAGGTCGGCCGGGCCGATGAAGGCGCCATCGACGCCGTCCACCGCCAGGATCTCTTCCAGCGCGTCCACGCCGCGCGGCGTCTCGATCTGCACCAGCACGCACATCTCGTCATTAGCGCGGCGCAGGTAGTCGGGGATGCGGTTCCAGCGCGACGAGCGGGCCAGCGCGCTGCCCACGCCGCGTACGCCTTGCGGCGGATAGCGCACCGCGGCCACGGCGGCGGCGGCTTCCTCGGCGGATTGCACCATGGGCACCAGCAGCGTCTGCGCGCCGGTGTCCAGGATCTGCTTGATCTGGACCGCGTCGTTCCAGGCCGGCCGCACCACCGGCGCGACCGGGTAGGCGGCCATCGATTGCAGCTGTTGCAGCGTGGTCTGCAGGGTGTTGGGCGCGTGCTCGCCGTCGATCAGCAGCCAGTCGAAGCCGGCGCCGGCGATGATCTCGGTGGAGTAGGCGCTGGCCAGGCCCGCCCACAGGCCGATCTGGGGTTTGCCGCTGCGCAGGGCCTGCTTGAAGGTATTGGTCAAAATGTCCATGGATGGTGGCGCGATCAGATGAAGTGGCAGTTGACGGAACCCAGCACGCCGTAATCGACGTTGAAGGTATCGCCAGGGCGGGCCAGCACCGGCCGGGTGAAGGAACCCGACAGGATGATTTCTCCCGCTTCCAGCGCCACGTCGTGGGCGGCCAGCTTGTTCGCCAGCCATACTACGCCATTGGCCGGATGGTTCAAGACGCCGGCGGCCACGCCGGTTTCCTCGATGACGGCGTTGCGCGACAGGATGGCGCCGATCCAGCGCAGGTCAAGCTCGCCGATCTTCACCGGCCGTCCGCCCATCACCACGCCCGCGTTGGCGGCGTTGTCGGCGATGGTGTCGAACACCTTGCGCGGGCGCTTGCTGTCGGGGTCGATGCTGTGCGAGCGCGCGTCAATGATTTCCAATGCAGGAACCACATAGTCGACCGCGTCATAGACCTGGAACAGCGTGACGTCGGGGCCTTGCAGGCGCTTGCCCAGCACGAAGGCCAGCTCGACTTCGAGCCGCGGCAGGATGAAGCGGCCGGCGGGTATGTCCGAGCCGTCGTTGAAGAACATGTCGTCCAGCAGCATGCCGAAATCGGGTTCGTCGATCTGCGAGGCCTGCTGCATGGCGCGCGAGGTCAGGCCGATCTTGTGGCCCCGCTTGATCCGGCCTTCGGCCAGCTTGATGTCCATCCAGGCGCGCTGAATGGCGTAGGCGTCGGCGATGGTGATGTCGGGATATTCGAGCGAAATCTGGCGGATCTGCTGGCGGCTGCGTTCGGCTTCGTGCAGGCGCGCGGCAATCGCGCGCACGGTGTTGTTGTCTAGCATGGGAGTTCCGGATGGTGTGGAGTGGGAAGTGGCATTCATTCGGGAAAGGGGACCAGCGTGTTGAGCAGCCGGCCCACGCCTTCGATCTCGGTCACGACTTCATCGCCGGGCTGCACGTTGACGATGCCGTCCGGCGTGCCGGTCAGGATCAGATCGCCGGGCGAGAGCGTCATGAAGCTGCTGAAGTACTCGATCAGCGCGGGCACGTCGAACACCATGTCGCGGGTATTGCCGCGCTGCGTCTCGACGCCGTTGACGGTGGTGCGCAGGTTCAGGTTCATGGGGTCGGGCACGTCGTCGCGGTCCACCAGCCAGGGGCCGAGCGGCGTGCAGGTGTCGCGGCTCTTTACGCGCAGATTGGGGCGGTACCAGTTTTCCAGGTAGTCGCGCAGCGCATAGTCGTTGGCCACCGTGTAGCCGGCCACGCAATCGTAGGCCTGGGCCCGGCTGACCTTGCGGGCGGTCTTGCCGATCACTACCGCCAGCTCGCACTCGTAGTGCATGAAGGCGACGTCGGCGGGCCGGAAGGTCCGGGCGCGATGGCCGACGAAGGTGTTGGCGGCCTTGAGGAAACCCAGCGGTTCTTCGGGAGCCTTGAAGGCCAGCTCCTTGGCGTGGTCGGCGTAATTGATGGCCAGCGTGAAGGTGGTGCGCGGCTCGAACGGCGTCAGCCAGGTAAGCGCGTCTTCGGCGAACTCGCGGCCGTCGGCCAGGCGGACCCGGCCCGGACCGGCTTCGGTGGCGGCATGGGTGACGCCGTCCAGGGATATGCGGGCGTGTTTCATGGCGGGGCTCCTGTGCTCAGCGGGCGGCGGCCAGGGGATTGCCCAGCGTGCCGACCCGCGAAATGCTGATGTCGTAGCGTTGTCCGGCGCGAGCGCGCGGCGCGCCATGCGGAGCGCCGACCAGCAGGATGTCGCCCGCTTCCAGCGTCATGAACTGGGTTACCTCGGCGATCAACCGCGCCACGGGACGGATCAGGTCGGCCGTGCTGGCGCGTTGCGCCACCTGGCCGTCGATGCGCACTTCGATGTCGAGCGCGCCGGGGTCGCCCACGGCGGCCACGGGGGCGAGATCCTGGCCGATGGGGCAGAAGCCGTCGCGGCATTTCTGCTTGAGCGCCGGGCGGAAGTAGCTGGCATGCGGCACGGACAGGTCCGCCACCACGCGGTAGCCCGCCACGTAGTCCAGCGCCTCGGCCTCGCTGACGCGCGTGGCCTGGCGGGCGAACACCACGCCCAGGCAGGCGCCCACTTCGACTTCATCCACGTCCGCCGGCAGCGCGATGACTTCGCCGTTGCGCGCATAGGTGTTGGCGGGCTTGATGTACAGCACGGGCGCCTTGGGCGCGGCCTTGTAGGGGGCGGCGTCCACGGCGTCGCCCAGCGTGTCCAGCGCCTGGCGTGTGTTCAGCGCCGCGCCCACCACGGTCCGCGGCCAGGGGGCGGCGGCGGCGCGCGCGGCCAGGTGTTCGCGGTAATTGTTGAGCTTGTAGTTCAGCACCGGGTCGGCTTCCTCGATCTGCATCGAGATGCCGAGCGGGCGCGCGGCCATCTGCGGCGCCAGCGCCGCCGTCAGCGCTTCGAACACCCGTTCGCCCAGCGCGGCCTTCTGCTCGGCATTGCGGCCGTGGCCGATGCGCAGCACCACGTGGACGAAGGCATTGTCGGGATGGCCGTCGACGATCAGGCAGTCGTCCACGCGCAGCGCGCGGGTGCGCGCGCCGGCCAGCGGGAACAGGCTGCCATCGCCCACGGCCGCGTCCTGCACGGTCTGCATCAGGGCCCGCGTATCCAGGGCCAGATTGCCCGAGTACTCAATCCAGATATGGGGCATGGGCGGCTCCGCAGGAAATAATTATCATGTTAACTATGGTAATGAAAAAAGGCCGTAGCGACAATGCGGAAACCGGGCCGCAAGCGTAGGCTGGCCTGGGGATTTCCCGCCATTGACAGGCGCCTAGCGCAAGCATAACGTTAACGTGTTAATTAAATCTGCGCCAGGCGATCCGGCGCATTCGGGACCAGGAGGCGCATGTGAGCATCAAGCATTGGATCAACGGCAGGCAGGTCGACAGCAGCGACCGCTTCATCACCAGCAACCCGGCCACGGGCGAGGGCATTGCCGAGGTGGCGGCGGGCGGCCAGGCGGAAGTCGACGCCGCCGTCGCCGCCGCGGCCGCAGCCTTTCCCAAATGGGCCAACACGCCCGCCAAGGAACGCGCCCGCCTGATGCGCAGGCTGGGCGAACTGATAGACCAGAACGTGCCCCAGCTGGCCGAACTGGAAACCCGCGACACCGGCCTGCCGATCTCGCAGACCCGCAAGCAGCTGATTCCGCGCGCCTCCGAGAACTTCAATTTCTTCGCCGAGGTGTGCACGCGGATGAACGGCCACACATATCCGGTGGACGACCAGATGCTGAACTACACGCTGTACCAGCCGGTAGGCGTGTGCGCGCTGGTCTCGCCCTGGAATGTGCCGTTCATGACGGCGACCTGGAAGACCGCGCCTTGCCTGGCGCTGGGCAACACCGCCGTGCTGAAGATGTCCGAACTGTCCCCGTTGACGGCGGACCAGCTGGGCATGCTGGCGCTGGAGGCCGGCATTCCGGCCGGCGTGCTGAACGTGGTGCAGGGCTATGGCGCCACGGCTGGCGACTCGCTGGTGCGCCATCCCGGCGTGCGCGCGATTTCGTTCACGGGCGGCACGGTGACGGGCAAGAAGATCCTGGCCAGCGCCGGAGGCGTCAAGAAGTACTCGATGGAGCTGGGCGGCAAGTCGCCCGTGCTGATCTTTGATGACGCGGACGTCGAGCGGGCGCTGGACGCAGCCTTGTTCACGATCTTCTCGCTGAATGGAGAACGCTGTACCGCCGGTTCGCGCATCTTCATCCAGCAAACGATCTACGACGACTTCGTGCGCAAATTCGCCGAGCGCGCGCGACGCCTGGTCGTGGGCGATCCCACCGACGAAAACACTCATGTGGGCGCGATGATCACGCGCCAGCATTGGGAAAAGGTAACGGGCTACATTCGCCTGGCCGAGCAGGAAGGGGCGCGCATACTCGCAGGCGGCGCGGACCGGCCTGCCGGGCTGCCGGCCCAGCTGGCGGGCGGCAATTTCGTCGCCCCGACGGTGCTGGCCGATGTCGACAACCGCATGCGTTGCGCGCAGGAAGAGATCTTCGGCCCGGTCGCCTGCTTGCTGCCGTTCAAGGACGAGGCCGAGGGCCTGGCGCTGGCCAACGACGTGAAGTACGGGCTGGCATCCTATGTCTGGACCAGCGACATCGGGCGCGCGCACCGCCTGGCGCGCGGCATCGAGGCAGGCATGGTGTTCATCAACAGCCAGAATGTGCGCGACCTGCGCCAGCCCTTTGGCGGCACCAAGGAATCCGGCACCGGGCGCGAAGGCGGCGAATACAGTTACGAGGTCTTTGCCGAGATCAAGAACGTGTGCGTGTCCATGGGCAGCCACCACATCCCCCGATGGGGCGTCTGAGTCCGGCACGAATCGACGAGAACAAGGAGACTCGCATCATGGGCAAGCTCGCGCTGGCGGCCAAGGTAACGCATGTGCCGTCCATGTATCTGTCGGAACTGCCCGGCAAGCACCAGGGTTGCCGGGAAGCCGCGATCCAGGGGCACCGGATCATCGGCCAGCGTTGCCGCGACCTGGACGTGGACACCATCGTGGTGCTGGACGTGCACTGGCTGGTCAACGCCGGCTATCACGTGAATTGCAATAGCGCCTTCCAGGGCCGCTACACCAGCAACGAACTGCCGCATTTCATCAAGGACATGGACTACGCCTACCGCGGCAATCCGCAACTGGGGCGCCGCATCGCCGAGTGCGCCAATGCCGCCGGCGTGGGCACGCGTTCGCACGAGATCGACAGCCTGGAGCTGGAGTACGGCACCCTGGTGCCGATGCGCTACATGAACGGCGACGGACGCTTCAACGTGGTGTCCGTCGCGGCCTGGTGCGCCTGGCATGGGCTGGACGAAAGCCGGCGCTTCGGCGCCGCGCTGCGGCAGGCGATCGAGTCCAGCGACAGCCGCGTGGCGGTGCTGGCCAGCGGCTCGCTGTCGCACCGCTTCAACGACAACGGCAGTCCCGAGGACTCGATACACCAGATCAGCCGCGAGTTCTTCCGGCAGGTGGATTTGCGCGTGGTGGAACTGTGGCGGCAGGGCGACTGGAAGACCTTTTGCGCCATGCTGCCCGAATATGCCGAGCTGTGCGTGGGCGAGGGCGGCATGCACGACACGGCAATGCTGCTGGGCCTGCTGGGCTGGGACGGCTATGACAAGCCGGTGGAGATCGTCACCGACTACTTCGCCAGTTCCGGTACCGGGCAGATCAACGCGATCTTCCCGGTGCCGGCCTGATCAGGCTTCTTCGGAGGCGCGCGGGTCGGCAGGCTCGCGCTTGATCAGATCGACCATCGTGTCGACGTCGCGATACAGGCGATCCAGCAGTTCCTTGCCGATCTTGGCCTCGATTTCCTGGTATTTCGCATCCACTTGCGGGCGCATGCGGTCGATGAGCTTGTTGCTCTTGGGCGTCAGTGAAATTTCCTGGCGGCGCTGATCCGCGCTGGAACGCGTGCGCTTGATCAGGCCCTGTTCCTGCATGCCCGCCAGCATGCGGGTCAGGCTGGGGCTCAGGATCTGGCAGCTGCGCGCGATCTGGTTGGGTTCCATGGAGCCCACCTCGCTCAGCGTGCGCAGCACCCGCCATTGTTGTTCGGTGACGCCCGCGGCGTGCAGGATGGGCCGGAAATGCGCCATCAGCGTTTCGCGCGCGTAGAGCAGCAGGTGGGGAAGATTGCGGTGGTGGAAGCTCGGACTCATGGCGGCTATGTTAGCAAGAAGCCGGGCAGCGCCAGGTCGATATGTGGCCTACGGGCTCACCGGCCGCGCGGGGCGCGCGGATCCGATGAGCGGCCGCTTGCGGCGTTCAGGACGGGTTCTGTTGAGCCAGTTCCTGCAGGTCGTCGGGCAGGGTCAGGTCGGGCGCGGCCTGCTGCAATTCGCGCAGCGCCTGCACGGCGTCTTCCTGCTGTTCCTCGCGCACCAGCGAACGGATGTGGGTCACGCGGGCCTCGATGTCCTGATCGCTGAGGGCCGGGACTTCCGGTTGGGCGGGCTCGGCGGCCTGCTGTTCGGCGGGGCTCGCCTCCTGGGCCGGAGCAGCCTGCGGCGCGGCGGCCTCGCCCTGCGGGACCGACACGCGCTGGGTCACGGGAGCGGCCTGTTCGGCCGGCGCCTCGGCCGGCACCGCAAGGACCGCTGGCGAGCGTTCGGAACTCGTCCCGACTTCGTGGGGGGGGATGACCGGCGTGTTCTGTTCGGCCATGTCCTGGGCTTCGCGCATGTCGGTCCAGGCGAACAGGCCGAAGACCATGGCGGCGCAGGCGGCGGCGCCCCAGGCGGGATGCCAGCTATGGCCGGGATGCCAGCTGCGGCGCACCGCTGCGTCCAGTTCGGGACTGGTCCCGGGTCCTGGCCTGCGGTACAAGGCGCGCAAATCCCGTTCGTCGTCTTCGTCAAAGGGGGGGCGATAGGTAATGCTCATGCGCGTACTCCTCGCGCATACGCCTGGTGGCAAGGCGTATCCGCGTTTGACCTCTGCGCACGCCGCGCCGGTGGTCCGGCGGTCTCGTCGTAGCTCGGGTCCTGTTCCGGTTTAGGCGGCTTCCTGGAAAGCCGCGGGGTGTTTGCGCCGCGATTCCCGCTGCCGCGCCCTGGGGGCGTTCGACTGCAGGTATGCCGCCTTGGGCCGGGCGGTTCGTCAATGCGCTGCACCTGATGATTATGCGCGAATTGCAGAAATCCGCCAGAGAATTTCTTGAGTTTGCATCATGTAACTTCAGCATGTCCCTATTTATGAAAGCAGAATGAAAGAATGATGCGCCGTCGTGGGCAGCGGCGGGACGAAAGCGCGCGTTCGGGGCGGCCTGGCGGCGCGCCGCGACCCCGGCTTGCCGGTAAACTTCCGCGCATGGCCAAATCCCGAACCGTATACGTGTGCTCCGATTGCGGCGGCACCACCCCGAAGTGGCAGGGCAAATGCCCGCATTGCAACGCCTGGAACACGCTGGAAGAAACCGTGGAGTCGTCGGCGCCCGCCGCCGCTGCCCACCGTTACGCGCCGTTGGCCGCCGCCAGCCCGGTGCGCAGCCTGTCTGAAATCGAAGCCCGCGAGACGCCGCGCCAGCCCACCGGGCTGGAAGAGTTCGACCGCGTGCTGGGCGGCGGCCTGGTGGCCGGCGCCGTGGTGCTGATCGGCGGCGATCCCGGCATCGGCAAGTCGACGCTGCTGCTGCAGGCGCTGGCCTCGTTGTCCGAAGTCACCAACGTGCTGTACGTCACGGGCGAGGAGTCCGCGGAGCAGGTGGCCTTGCGCGCGCGCCGCCTGGGCCTGCAGACCGGCAACGTCAACCTGCTGGCCGAGATCCGGCTGGAGTCGATCCAGGCCGCGGTGTCCGAACAGAAGCCGACCGTCGCCGTGATTGACTCGATCCAGACGCTGTACAGCGGCGAGCTGACCGCGGCGCCGGGCTCGGTGTCGCAGGTGCGCGAATGCGCGGCGCAGCTCACGCGCCTGGCCAAGCAGACCGGCATCGCCATCGTCATGATCGGCCACGTCACCAAGGACGGCGCGCTGGCCGGGCCGCGGGTGCTGGAGCACATCGTCGACACCGTGCTGTATTTCGAAGGCGACACGCATTCCTCGTTCCGCCTGGTGCGCGCGTTCAAGAACCGCTTCGGCGCGGTCAACGAGCTGGGCGTGTTCGCCATGACGGACCGCGGCCTGCGCGGCGTGGCCAACCCGTCCGCGCTGTTCCTGTCGCAGCATGAACAGCAGGTGGCGGGATCCTGCGTGATGGCCACGCAGGAAGGCACGCGGCCGCTGCTGGTGGAGATCCAGGCGCTGGTGGACAGCTCGCACGCGCCCAATCCGCGCCGCCTGACGGTGGGCCTGGAGGGCAACCGCCTGGCCATGCTGCTGGCCGTGCTGCACCGGCACGCGGGCGTGTCCACCTTCGACCAGGACGTCTTCGTCAACGCGGTGGGCGGCGTGCGCATCACCGAACCCGCGGCCGACCTGCCGGTGCTGCTGGCCATCATGTCCTCGCTGCGCGACAAGCCGCTGCCGCGCGGCCTGATCGCCTTCGGCGAGGTCGGCCTGGCGGGCGAGATCAGGCCCGCGCCGCGCGGCCAGGAACGCCTGCGCGAAGCGGCCAAGCTGGGCTTTTCGATCGCCCTGATCCCCAAGGCCAACGCGCCGCGCCAGCCCATCGAAGGGCTGGAGATCTGGGCGGTGGACCGCCTGGACGCCGCGCTGGACAAGCTGCGTTGAGGCCGGGGACGGCCGTCCCCTCTGTTGTCATCCCTATTCTGATTGCCTCGCCTGGATGCGGCGGGGCTGGCTGGAGCAAGACGTGAGTCTGTTAGTTATCGCCGCGTGCCTGGCCGCGGGCGCCCTGATCGGTTTCATGGGTGGTGCGCTGGGCATAGGCGGCGGCCTGATCGCGATTCCCGCGCTGGTGCTGTTGATGGGCATGTCGCAGCAGCTGGCGCAGGGCACGGCGCTCATCATGGTGTTGCCCACCATCATCATGGCGGTGCGCAAATACAACCAGCAGACGCGCATCGACAAGCGCGTGGCGCTGGCGGGCGCCGCGGGGGCCGTGGTGTTCACCTGGGTGGGCGCGCGGCTGGCGCTGGGCATCGATTCCGGCCTGCTGCGCCGCAGTTTCGCCGTCTTCCTGTTCTTCATCGCGCTGTTCTACGTGTGGCGGACCTGGCGCGCGTCGCGCCCTGCCGCGCGCAAGCCGGCCGCCAAGGGCCCCGTGCCTGTCTTCACGCCGCGCCGCGCCAGCGTGCTGGGGATTCTGTGCGGCACGCTGGGCGGCTTCTTCGGCGTGGGCGGCGCGGTGCTGGCCGTGCCCATCATCACCACCGTGTTCCGGCTGCCGCAGACCACCGCGCAGGCGCTGGCGCTGAGCATGGTGATACCCGGCTCCACCATCGCCCTGATCACCTATTCGTGGGCAGGCCAGGCCGATTGGCTGGTGGGCGTGCCGCTGGCCCTGGGCAGCCTGCTGTTCGTGCCGGTCGGCGTGAGGCTTGCGTACCGGCTGCCTGAACGCAAGCTGAGAGCCAGCTTCGCGCTGATGCTGTTCGCCACGGTGGCGCTGCTGGTGTTCGAAAGCTGAACGTCACGACTTTATGTCGAAGCGTTAGCGACCGAAATTTTCTGGTTCCGCGCTGAACCTTCTGGAGGGGACGGGTTCAAACGGGTACGGGTCGGGGTGTAGAAACCCCACGGCGATGTTGCCGTCCCGTGTCGGAAAAAAAGGCCTCCGGGCCTTTTACATTCAGGAGTTCATGAAATGACGACTCAATCCCGTATTGCTGCGTTCCTATCCACCTCGGCCTTGTGCCTCGGTCTTGCCGCCGCGCCTTCGGCGTTCGCGGCGGGTGCCGATGCCACGTCCAAGGCGGGTGAAACCAAGACCCAGGCGCAGCACAAGCATCACAAGTCCGACAAGACCTCCGCCAAGCCGGCGGCGGCCAAGTCAGGCGGGGCCGCGAAGACGGATCATTCCGGCGCAGCGACTCCGGCGAAGTAAGCACGACGGGCCTTTGGGCCTGGTAGTTCCTTTGCGCAAACGACATCCGATTCCTGCGGGGGGGCGGAAAGTCGAAAGCCTCTCGGTATGGGCGCCGAGAGGC
This sequence comes from Achromobacter anxifer, assembly GCF_903652925.1. Lineage (GTDB taxonomy): Bacteria > Pseudomonadota > Gammaproteobacteria > Burkholderiales > Burkholderiaceae_B > Achromobacter > Achromobacter anxifer. Next base: position 406,507 of record NZ_CAHLAR010000002.1, read on the forward strand.
TTTTTCGTTTGCGCGCCGCGGCACGGGCCGCGGCCGACATGGCGCGCTTATTCCGCCGGCGTGATCACGCGGCCGGTTTCGAAGAACGCCTGCAGGTTTTCCAGCATCAGGTTTTCCATGGCGACGCGGGTTTCCAGCGTGGCGCTGCCGATGTGCGGCAGCAGCACGGCCTTGTCGGTCTGGAGCAGGGCTTCGGGCACCTTGGGTTCGTGCTCGAACACGTCGAGCGCGGCGCAGCCCAGCTTGCCGGCTTCCAGCGCGGCAACCAGCGCGGCTTCGTCGATGACCGGGCCGCGCGCGATGTTGACGATGATGCCCGTGGGGCCCAGCGCTTCCAGCACTTCGCGGTTCACCAGGTGGCGCGTGCTGGGGCCGCCCACGGTCGCCACGATGAGGAAATCGGCCCACTTGGCCAGGTCGGTCAGCGAGGCCTCGTAGCCGTACTCGACGTCATCGCGCTTGCGGCGGTTGTGATAGCGCACGTCCATGTCGAAGCCCATGCCGCGGCGGGCGATGGCTTCGCCGATGCGGCCCAGGCCGATGATGCCCAGCTTCTTGCCGCTGACGCGCTGGCCCAGCGGGATGCCGCCATGCACCTGGCCCCAGCGCCCGGCGCGCACGAAACGTTCGCCCTGGCCCATGTGGCGCGCGCCCGCGATCAGCAGGCCCCAGGCCAGGTCGGCGACGCAATCGGTCAGGACGTCGGGCGTGTTGCTGACCTGCACGCCGCGCTGCTTGGCGGCCTGGACGTCGATGGTCTCGTAGCCCACGCCCCAGCTGCAGATCGCCTTCAGGTCGGGCAGGGCGTTGATGAGTTCGGCGTTGGCGCCGTAGGTGGCGGAGGTGACGACGGCGGTGACGCCCTTGCCGTGCTCGGCCAGTGCGGCCTTGCGGTCCGGGTACTTCCACAGTTCGACTACGTCGTAGCGGTCCGCGAGCGTCTTGTTGGCGTAGGGGGAACCGGCCAGCGAGCCGACCTGGATGATGCGATGCTTGGTGGTCATGTTGTCGTACAGGTGGGTGGCAAAACACTGATGCTACTTGATCCGGCCTGGATGCAGGCTGACGGGATGCCCGACAGGGGCACCCCGCGCGCCGGCCCGGGCCTTACTCCAGCTGGATATTGGCTTTTTGTATGACGTCCTTCCAGCGCTTGACCTCGGCCTGCTGGAACGCCGTGAACTGCTGCGGCGTGTTGGCCACGACCTCGAAGCCCAGGCCCTGCAAGGTCTTCTCGGTCTGGGGATCGCGCAGCGCGGCCTGCAGCGCCTTGGACAGTTGCTGCACCACCGGCGCAGGCGTGCCCTTGGGCACCGCGAAGCCCTGCCAGGAATAGACCACCATGTCCTTGATGCCGGCTTCGGCCAGGGTGGGAACGTCCGGCAGGTCGGCGGCGCGAGCGTCGCCCGTGATGGCCAGCGCCTTGAGCTTGCCGGCCTTGATGTGGTTCTGCACCGCGCCCAGGTTCTGGAACGACACGTTGACCTGTCCGCCGATCAGGTCGGCGATGGCCGCGCCGCCGCCGCGGTACGGCACGTCCACGCCCGTGCTCTGGGTGCGCTGGCGGAACAGCACGGCCGACAGGTGGTCGGACGAGCCGGTGCCCGACGAGGCATACGACACCTTGCCCGGATTCTGCTTCGCGTATTCGATCAGTTCGGCAACGTTGTTGGCGGGAAAGGAGGGCGCGGCCACCAGCACGTTGGGATTGCGCACGGCCTGCGTCAGGTACTCGAAGTCCTTGCTGGGGTTGTACGACAGGGTCTTGTACAAGGCCTCGTTGATGGCGAAGGTGCCGATGGAGCCGACCATCATGGTGTAGCCGTCGGGCGTGGCGCGGGCCAGCGCCTGCGCGCCGATGGCGCTGTTGGCGCCGGGCTTGTTCTCGACCACGAAGGTCTGCCCCAGGATCTTGGTCAGCCCTGGCGTGACCGAGCGCGCGGTGATGTCGGAGGATCCGCCCGGCACGAAGGGCACGATCATGGTGACGGGTTTGTCGGGGTAACCGGCGGCCTGGGCGGCGGGCGTTCCGAGCAGCACGGCGCCTGCGGCGGCCGCGACCGCCATGGCGCTCATCAGTTTGTTCATGGTGTCTCCTGGTTCGCGTGCTGATGAAGAGCCCGCCGCCCACGCGTTGCGGACGGGCCCGGATCGGCTTGGGGTCAGTCGACCTTGGCGCCGGATTGCTTCACGACCTCCGCCCACTTGGCGGATTCCTGCGCCATGAACTGTTTGAACTGGGCCGGCGTGTTGCCGGAAGGCGTGGCGCCCTGGGCCTGCAATTGTGCGCGCACGGATTCCTGCTGCAGGGCGGCGGCCACGTCGCGCTGGATCTTGTCGACCACCGGCTGCGGCGTGCCCGCGGGCGCCAGCAGGCCGAACCAGCTGGAGGCGTCATAGCCCGGCACGCCGGCCTCGGCCATGGTGGGCACGTCGGGCAGGGCGGGCGAACGCTGGGCGGTGGTGACCGCCAGCGGGCGCAGCTTGTTGCTCTTCAGGAAACCCATGGACGAGGGCAGGTTGTCGAAGATCAGGTCGGCGGAACCGGCCATCACGTCGGTCAGCGCCGGGCTGCTGCCCTTGTAGGGCACGTGGGTCATGCGCGTGCCCGTCATGCTCTGGAACAGCTCCCCCGACAGGTGCGTGGAGGTGCCGTTGCCGGTGGACGCCATGTTGACCGTGCCCGGGTTGGCCTTGAGGTACTTGATCAGGTCGGCCACGTTGCGGATGCCATGCTTGTCGGCGAAGCCAGGGTTGAGCTCCAGGATGTTGGGCACCGGGATGACCAGCGTCACGGGCACGAAGTCCTTGACCGGGTCATAGGGCAGCTTGGCGTAGACGGACTGGTTGATGGCGTGCGTGCTGACGGTGCCCATCAGCAGGGTGTAGCCGTCGGGCGTGGCGCGCGCGGCCTCGGCCGTGCCGACGTTGCCGCCGGCGCCCGCCTTGTTGTCCACCACCACGGCCTTCTTCCAGGTCTTGCCCAGTTCGGCCGCGACGATGCGCGCCGCGATGTCGGTGGTGCCGCCCGCGGGGAACGGCACGATGATCTTGACGTCGCGTTCGGGATAGTCGGCCAGCGCCGGCGCGGCCGGCAACAGGAATGCGGCTGCCAGGGCGGCGGTGCCAAGGGCGGCCAGGACGGACCGGCCTCGCGCAGGGGCTGCATGCATGGAATTCGTCTCCTCGGTGTGCGCGTGGCCGCGCATCGTTTCTGGGGGTATTCCGCCCCTGGCATGGCCCGAGGCTTTGACGCCGCAAGACGCCCCGCGGCGTCCTGCGTTTTGCTGCCGGACTACTTGTAAAACAAATATATGTATTGAGCTTATAGTTGTCAACCAAGTATACTTTTTTGACCTTAGTCGTCCGACAGCCGGATCAGCCAGGAGCCCCGTCCATGAAAACCACCCCGGTCACTGCGCAGGATTTGCAGCGTTCAGTCATCGCCGTGCCGCCGCTGGCGCGCAATGACGATCTTTCCCTGAACGAGGCGGCCAACAAAGCCTTGCTGGCCCACCTGGAAGAGGGCGGCGTGCGCAACGTGATGTATGGCGGCAACGCCAATTTCTACAACGTGGGCGTTGGCGAGTACGCGCGCATCGTCGACATGCTGGCCGGGCTGGCGGGCGCGGACACCTGGATCCTGCCTTCGGTGGGGCCCGACTACGGCAAGATGATGGACCAGGCGGCGATCCTGCGTACCCGCGCGTTTCCCACGGCCATGCTGCTGCCCATGTCCTTCCCGTACACGGACGCGGGCCTGGCCGAGGGCGTGCGGCGCTTCACGGACGCGCTGGGCAAGCCGGCCGTGATCTACATCAAGTCGTCCGGCTACCTGGCGCCCGAAAGCGCCGCGCGCCTGATCGAAGAGGGCCGCATCGTGGCCTTCAAGTACGCGGTCGTGCGCGACAACCCGTCCCAGGATGCCTACCTGTCGTCGCTGCTGCAGGCGGTGGATTCGCGCTGGATGGTGAGCGGCATCGGCGAACGTCCGGCCATCACGCACTACCGCGAATTCGGCCTGAAGAGCTTTACCTCGGGTTCGGTCTGCGTGGCGCCGCGGGGCTCGATGCGCCTCTTGCATCTGCTGCGCGATGGCCGCTACGACGAAGCCGAGGCCGTGCGCCAGCAGTACCTGGGCCTGGAAGACTGCCGCGACAGCATCAGCCCGATCCGCGTGCTGCACGATGCGGTGACGCTGTCCGGCGTGGCGGACATGGGACCGATGCTGCCCTTGCTGACCGGCATTTCCGCGGCCGAGCGCGAGCGCGTGGCGCCGGTGGCGCGGGTGCTGGCGGCCTGGGACAGGGAGGCCAGCGCCGCGTGAGCGCGCAGCCGGGCCGGGGCGCGCGCCTGGCGCCGCGCATTGACGGTACGATGAGCGCTATTCCGCCATCGCGGACTGCGCCATAGCATCGAGGAGGTTTCGTGGCCCGACCCAAAGCAACACCCGCGCCTGCGCCGCAGGCGCCCGAGCATGATCCCGCGGGCGCGCTGGTGCTGGAGCGCGGGCACCGGGTGCGGCTGGCGGACCAGCTTTACGGGCAGATCTTCGAACAGATCGTGTCCGGCGGGCTGAACGTGGGCGACAAGCTGCCTTCCGAAAACGAAATATCCGAGCGCTTCGGCGTGTCGCGGCCGGTGGTGCGCGAGGCGCTGCTGCGCCTGCGAGCCGATGGCCTGATCACCGCGCACCAGGGCCTGGGCACCTTCGTCAGCCATGCGCCCGCGCCGCGCCTGAAGACTTTCAACGACGTGCAGAACGTCAGCGCCTATCTGCGGGCCCAGGAGGTCCGCGTGGCGCTGGAGGGCGACGCGGCGCGCCTGGCGGCGCTGCGCCGCACCGATGAACAGTTGAAGAAGATCGCACAGGCGCACGCGGCGTTCGCCGACAGCCTGGCGCGCGGGCAGGTGTCCGCCGAGGCGGACCTGGCGTTCCACGCCAGCATCGCCGAGGCCAGCGGCAACGACTTCTACCTGGGCGTGCTGGAAAGCATCCACGAATCCATCAGCGGCTTCATGCGGCTGACCCTGAACCTCACCCGCACCGGCTCGCGCCAGCGCGCGCAACGGGTGGTGGACGAGCACGCCGCGATCCTGGACGCCATCCGTGAACAGGACAGCGAGCGCGCCCGCGTCGCCATGCAATTCCATCTGGGCCAGGCCCGCCACCGGCTGGTCGACCGCGAGCGCGATTGACCCCTCCGCCTGCCCGCTGCGATCAAACCAAAACTACAGGAGACCAGAGTGCCAGGGAACGGAGCGATAGCGGCGGATGTGCCGGTGGAACAGGTCCGCGAGCAGATCCTGCAGGTGCTGATGGCCTGGGGCATGGCGCAGGACCTGGCGCACATCACCGCGGGCCTGATGGCGCGGACCGACCTGCTGGGCATCGATTCGCACGGCATCTCCATGCTGCCGGCCTACGAGGATAAGCTGCGCACCGGCACCCTGCGCCTGGACGCCAGGCCGCGCGTGCTGCGCGACGGCGGCGCCAGCGCGCTGATCGACGGCATGGGCGGCCTGGGCTATCCGGTGGCCGCGCAGGCGATGAACCTGGCCGTGGACAAGGCGCTGGAGCACGGCGTGGGCGCGGTGTCGGTCTGCAACTCGCATCACTTCGGCGCGGCCGGCGTCTATGCGCGCATCGCGGTCGAGCGCGGCGTGGTCGGGCTGGTGACCAGCAGCGCCAACGGCGTGATCATGGTGCCCACGCGCGGCGCCATGCCCATGCTGGGCACCAACCCCATCGCCTTCGGCGCGCCGGCCGCCTACAACGAACCCTTTCTGCTGGACATGGCGACCACCACCGTTGCCGCCAACAAGGTCAAGGTCTACGACTTCCTGGACAAGCCGCTGCCGCCGGGCTGGGCGGTGGACGGGCAGGGCGGCGCGGTCACCGACGCGGCCGCCGCCATGCAGTTCATCTTCAAACACCCCGAGGGCGGGTTGACGCCCTTGGGCGGCACCACCGCCATGAGCAGCCACAAGGGCTACGGCCTGGCGATGATGGCCCAGATCCTGGGCGGCACGCTGAGCGGCAGCGCCTTCGCCGCGCGCCGCGCGCCGACCCGCCGTCCCGGCGAGCCCGACGACGTGGGCCATTTCTTCCTGGCGCTGAATCCCGACGCCTTCCGCGCGGCGGGTTCGTTCGAGTCCGACATGGACGACATGATCGACGCCATGCACGACACGCCTCCCGCCCATCCGGACGAGCCGGTGCTGGTGGCGGGCGAGCCCGAGGCCGCCGAGCGCGCGCGCCGGCTGCGCCACGGCATCCCCATCCCCGCCGCGCTGGCCGAACGCCTGCGCGCCATTTGCGAGCGCGCCGGCACGCCTTATCTGCTGGACCCGGCGTGACGCCGCTTTTCCCATAAACCCCTGCCCAAGAGCACTGGAACAGAGACATGAGCAATTCAGACAAGCGCAAGAAACCCGAAGAACTGCGCAGCCACCGCTGGTACGGCGTGCGCGACCTGCGCTCGTTCGGCCACCGTTCGCGCACCGCGCAGATGGGCTATCACCGCTCGGACTATGCCGGCAAGCCGGTCATCGCGATCATCAATACCTGGAGCGACATCAACCCCTGTCACAGCCACTTCAAGCAGCGCGTGGAAGAGGTCAAGCGCGGCATCTGGCAGGCGGGCGGCTTTCCGGTGGAAATGCCTGCCATGAGCCTGTCCGAGCCTTTCCAGAAGCCCACCACCATGCTCTACCGCAACCTGCTGGCGATGGAGACCGAAGAGCTGCTGCGTTCCTATCCGGCGGATGGCTGCGTGCTGATGGGCGGCTGCGACAAGACCACGCCCGCGCTGCTGATGGGCGCGGTGTCGATGGACCTGCCCACCATCTTCATGCCCGCCGGCCCCATGCTGCGCGGCAACTGGAACGGCAATACGCTGGGTTCGGGCTCGGACACCTGGAAGTACTGGGCCGAGCTGCGCGCCGGCAACATCACCGAGGAAGACTGGCAGGGCGTGGAGGACGGCATCGCCCGCTCGCCGGGCCACTGCATGACCATGGGCACGGCGTCCACCATGACGGGCGCGGTCGAGGCGCTGGGCCTGTGCCTGTCGGGGGCGTCGTCGATCCCGGCGCCGGATTCGCGCCACGCGCAGATGGCCAGCCTGACGGGCAAGCGCATCGTGGAAATGGTGTGGGAAGACCTGAAGCCTTCCGACCTGCTGACCGCCGCGTCCTTCGACAACGCGGTGCGCACGGTGCTGGCGCTGTCCGGCTCGACCAATTCCGTGGTGCACTTGATCGCCATGGCCCGCCGCAGCGGTTTCGGGCTGGACCTGGACCGCTTCGATCACCTGGCGCGCACCACGCCGGTGCTGGCTAACTTGCGGCCGGCCGGCAAGTACCTGATGGAAGACTTCTATTACGCCGGCGGCCTGCGCGCGATGCTGGTGCAGCTGGGCGACCTGCTGGACACGACGCAGCGCACCGTGGACGGCCGCACGCTGGGCGAGAACATCGCGGGCGCGCGCATCTTCAATGAAGACGTGATCCGGCCGCGCGCGCAGGCGCTGATCGAGCGCGACGGGCTGGCGGTGCTGCGCGGCAACCTGGCGCCCGACGGCGCGGTGATCAAGCCGCCCGCCATGGAGGCGCACCTGCAGGTGCACACGGGCCGCGCGGTGGTCTTCAAGGACTACAACGACATGGCGGCGCGCATTGACGATCCGGACCTGGACGTGGATGCCGACAGCGTCATCGTGCTGCAGAACGCCGGACCGCAGGGCGCGCCCGGCATGCCCGAATGGGGCCAGCTGCCGATTCCGCAGAAGCTCCTGAAGCAGGGCGTGCGCGACATGGTGCGGATTTCGGACGCGCGCATGAGCGGCACCAGCTACGGCGCCTGTGTGCTGCACGTGGCGCCCGAGGCCTATGTGGGCGGTCCGCTGGCGCTGGTGCAAGACGGCGACCGCATCACGCTGGACGTGCCGGCGCGGCGCCTGGAGCTGCTGGTGTCCGACGACGAGCTGGCCGCGCGCCGCGCCGCCTGGCAGGCGCCGCCGCCGCGTTTCGAACGCGGCTATGGCGTGCTTTATCTCAAGCACATCGGCCAGGCGGACACGGGCTGCGACTTCGATTTTCTTCAGAGCGAGACGCGGACCACGGCCGCGGGCGAGCCTGAAATCCACTGACCCGGACACCGGGCGTAAATACTAAAAAACCCACAGAGGAGACAACCATGCAACAGAGCAAACCCGTGGCGCGCAAGCGCCTGGCGATTTTGGCGGCGGCCGGCGCGATGGCCATGCTGCCGGGCATCCTGATGGCGCAGGGCGCGGCCTGGCCCACCAAGCAGCTCAAGCTGGTGGTGCCGTTTCCGGCGGGCGGCAGCACCGATTCGGTGGGCCGTTTGCTGGCGGCCGAACTGTCCAAGGAGCTGGGACAGACCGTGGTGGTCGAGAACAAGGGCGGGGCCAACGGCAACATTGGCTCGGACATGGTGGCCAAGTCCGAGCCGGACGGCTATACGCTGCTGTTGTCGGGCGTGGGATCCAACGCCATCAGCTACGCGGTCTACCAGAACATGCCGTACCGCGACAGCGACTTCGCGCATATCTCGCTGCTGGCGACCGGGCCCAATGTGCTGGTGGCCAACAACGACTTCCCGGGCAAGACCTTCGCCGAATTCATCAAGCTGGCGCGCGAGAATCCCGGCAAGTACACGCACGCCAGTTCGGGCAGCGGTTCGTCAGGCCACCTGGCTATGGAGATGCTGAAGCAGGACGCCAAGATCGATCTGGTGCACGTGCCCTACAAGGGCGGCGCGGCCGCGATTACCGACATGATCGGGGGCCGCGTGCAGGTGATGTTCCTGAACCAGGACACGCTGCTGCCGCAGGTCACGTCCGGCAAGCTGCGCGCCCTGGCGGTGGCCAGCGCCAAGCGCAATCCCGCCTATCCCGACACGCCCACGGTGGCGGAATCCGGCTTTCCGGGGTTCTCGGCCGAGTCCTGGTTCGGCCTGTCGGCGCCCGCGAAGACGCCGCCGGCCGTGATCCAGCGCCTGAACCAGGCGACGGTGAAGGCGCTGTCCTCGCCCGATATCCGGCAGAAGCTGGAGAGCGTGGGCTTCGTGGTGGTGGCTGACGATCCCAAGTCGTTCTCGGCTTTCGTGGATAACGAGATCACGAAGTGGGGCAAGGCGGCCAAGGCTTCCGGCGCAAAAATGGATTGAATGCGTGGATTGAATTCGTGAATTGAATGCGGGGCCAGGCCTGTCAGCCCGGCCCGTCCAGTTTTTTTTATGAAGTGAAGGCGGCAATGAACTCACCCTTACCCAACCGTTTCCGGCAACGCATCCTGGCGCGCGAACGGCTCATCGGATTCTGGATGTGCATGTCCAGCCACATCACGGCCGAGCTCGTGGGGCTGGCCAATTTCGACTGGCTGCTCCTGGACGGCGAGCATTCGCCCAACGAGGTGCCGATGTTCCTGCAGCAACTGCAGGCCTTGCAAGGCAGCGCCAGCGCCGCCGTGGGCCGGCCGTCCTGGAACGATCCGGTGGAGATCAAGCGATTGCTGGACATCGGCTTCTACAACCTGCTGATTCCGTTCATCGAATCCGAGGAAGACGCGCGCCGCGCGGTGGCGGCCACGCGCTATCCGCCGCAGGGCATGCGCGGCGTGGCGGGCGCGCAGCGCAGCAACCGTTACGGCACGGTGCCGGACTACCTGCACACCATCAACGACAACATCTGCGTGCTGCTGCAGATAGAAAGCCGTCCGGGCATCGATGCCGTGGACGAGATCGCGTCGGTGGAGGGCGTGGACGGCGTGTTCATCGGACCGTCCGACCTGGCAGCGGCGCTGGGCCATATCGGCAACCCGGGCCATCCTGAAGTCCAGGAAGCCATCCGCCACCTGTACCAGCGGGTGTCGGCCCAGGGCAAGGCCGTGGGCATCCTGGCGCCGGTGCACGCGGACGCGCGGCGCTACCTGGACATGGGCATGCACTTCGTGGCGGTGGGCACCGACCTGGGCGTGTTCAAGCAGGCCACCTTCGCATTGCGCGAAGCGTTCCCGACCTGATCGCCCGCGCCCGGCGCCTTGGGCTCCTGGCGCGATTCGCCGCTGGGGCGGATTGGCGCTGGCCTCAGGCGCGCCTGCGCCCGAGGCCGGGGATCACAGGTCTTCCAGCGCCAGCAGTTCGCGCACCGTCTGACGGCGGCGGATCAGGCGGGCCTCGCCCTGGTCCAGCAGCACTTCGGGCGCCAGCGGACGGCTGTTGTAGTTCGAGGACATGGACGAGCCATAGGCGCCCGCCTCATGGAACACCAGGAAGTCGCCGATGCGCGGCCGCGGCAGCAACTGGTCGGACACCACGCCGCCGGCATCCTGAGTGAACACGTCGCCTGATTCGCACAGCGGGCCGGCCACCGCGATGCGGGTCTCTTCCGCGCCCTGTGGCCGGCTGCCGTCGGGCGCATGCACCGAGATGCGGTGATAGCTGCCGTACATGGCGGGGCGCATCAGGTCATTGAAACCGGCGTCGACCAGCGCAAAGTCGCGCTCGGGCCGGCGGTTGATAGCATGCACTTCGGCCACCAGGGCGCCGGCCTCGGCGACCAGGAAGCGGCCCGGTTCGATTTCCAGCCGGATCTCGTGTCCCAGGCGCTCGGCGATGCGGCGGCGCGCCGCGTCCCATTGTTCAAAGTAGTGATCGCAGTCGATGCGGGCGTCGCCTTCCCGGTAGGGGATGGACAGGCCGCCGCCGGCCGAGATGGCTTCGATGTCGTGGTCCAGCGAGGCCACCACGTCGACCATGGCATCGCAGACGCTGGACAGGTGGGCGTAATCCACGCCCGAGCCGATGTGCATGTGGATGCCGACCAGCTTCAGGCCGTGGCGGCGCACGATGGACATGGCTTCGGGCACGTCGCCGATCCAGATGCCGTGCTTGCTTTGCGGGCCGCCGGTATTGGTCTTGTTGCTATGGCCGTGGCCGAAGCCGGGGTTGATGCGCAGCCAGACGCGGTGGCCGGGCGAGGCCTGGCCGACGCGGGCCAACATGTCCAGGGAGCCGGCGTTGACGGTGATGCCGTGCTTGAGCACGGTGGCCAGGGTGGAGTGGTCGATCAGGTCCGCCGTGAAGACGATGCCTTCGGGCTCGCCCTGGGGCTGGAAGCCCGCCGCCAGGCTGCGTTCGATCTCGCCCAGGGACACTGCATCCACCACGGCGCCTTCGGCGCGCATCAGGCGCAGGATGTGCAGGTTGGAGCAGGCTTTCTGCGCATAGCGGATAGTGTCGAAGCGGCGCAGTTGCGCGATGCGTTCGCGGATGACGGCGGCGTCGTAGACCCACAGCGGGGTGCCGTGCTCGGCGGCGAGTTGGGTAAGTTGGCGTGGATCGAATGCCATGGCGGGCGCAACCTGAAGGGAATGAAAACAAGGCGGCATGATGCCCGGCTTCGGCCATCCAGTAAAATGCTTTGATTTCCTTCATCAATTCATTCTTGATATGGGGTGGGCGATGCTGACGCACCGGCATATCGAAGTCTTCCGCGCAGTCATGATCGCCGGCAGCGTCACCAAGGCCGCCGAGCTGCTGGGTTCGTCCCAGCCCACCGTGAGCCGCGAGCTGGCGCGCCTGGAGCAGGGCATAGGTTTTGCGCTGTTCGACCGGGTGGCGGGGCGGCTGCGCCCGACCATGCCGGGCCTGGCGCTGTTCGACGAGGTCCGCCAGTCCTATGCCGGCCTGGAGCGGGTAGCGTCGGCCGCCGCGCGCTTGCGGGCCTTCAAGGGCGGGCAGTTATCGGTGATCGCCTTGCCGGTTTTTTCGCATTCCATCCTGCCCGATGCGTTCCGCCGTTTCCACGACCGCCATCCTGGCGTGAGCCTGGCCGTGGAGACACAGGAGTCGCCCTTCCTGGAGGAATGGCTGAGCGCGCAGCGCTATGACCTGGGCCTGACCGAGCACGATGCGGCGCCGGCCGGCACGCGAGTCGAGCTGCTGCTGGAGGTGGACGAGGTGTGCGTGCTGCCCGACGGTCATGCGCTGCTGGCCAAGCCGAAGATCGAACTGGCGGACTTCGAAGGCCATGCCTTCGTCAGCCTGTCGTCCAGCGATCCCTACCGCATCCAGCTCGACGAGGCGTTCGCCGCGGCGGGCGTGCTGCGGCGTTCCATCGTCGAAAGCCCCACCGCCGTTTCCGTCTGCACTTTCGTGCGCCAGGGGCTGGGACTGGCCATCGTCAACCCGCTGACGGCCCTGGACTTCGTGGGGCGGGGCCTGCACATCCGCCCCTTGACGCGTTCGTTCCCGTTCCGGGTCAGCGTGGTGTTCCCGGAGCATCGGCCGGGCAATCCAATGGTCGGCGCGTTGATGGAATCGCTGCGCGAGGCCGCAGGGGCGGCGCAGGAACTTCTGGCGTCCAGCCTGGATTAGGCAGCGCCGCGCAGCCGCCGCTCGGCCGCTATCCGGTAGGCGTGCAAGCGCGCGGCCAGCAGCGGATCGCCTGCAAACGCCATGCCGGCCGGCAGGACGGACGGATCGAACGCCAGGGTGCGCTGAGCGTCCTGATCCGGCGCGATGCGTTCCAGGATCAGGTATCCCAGGAGCATGGGGCTGCCGTGTCCGGGCCAGGCAGCGGACAGGTCGTCCGTCGCGCCTTGTTCTGGCGCTGGCGTGAACGCCAGTTCCAGCGCTACCGGGCCTGCCTCCATGGCGTGGCGCAAGGCTTCGTCCATGCAGTTCCGGCCGGTCAGGGCCTTGTGTGCGCCTTCCGCGTTCCTGCCCCGGATCGTCAGCCTGCCGGTTCGCGTCTGGCCATCCGCAGCCGTCAGGCGGTAGGGATGAAGCATGTGGTAGCTGCGGGAGGCGTAGCCCGTGGGCAAGGCGTCTTGCCGCAGTTGGTCGTAGCGTTGCGCCGCCGGATTGGCCGCCAGATGGGCTTGGAGCGACTCGGGGGCCGTGTGCTGCGCGTTCAATGCCTGTATGAAGGCAAGAAACGTCTGGGGGTCGCGCGCGGGGAAGCCTTCGAGCGTATGGCCGACGAGCACCAGCTGGGAATGCTGCCCGATGCGCACGGCCAGGCCGCGCGGCTCGGCCTGCGGACTGTCCTGGCGTATCCGCGGGTCGGGGCCGGAGTCCGAAAAGCGGGCGATGAGCGGCTGCTCCGCGTCGTCGAACAGGGGCGCAGCGCAGAGTTGCGACGCCTGCGGCACGCCAAGAAACCTGCCTTCGACAAGCAGGCCGCGCGCGTGATTGACGCGACAGCCCGGCGGGACATCCGCGCCCGCATGCAGCGCGTCGACCAGCTTTGCGGCGATGGGATCTTGCATGGTCGTCTCCTTTTTTCTAGTTAGTGCGCCGGCCTATCCGTGCTACCCGAGGCCGGGCCTGAGCGCGATGTGCTTGTATTCGATGAAGTCTTCCAGCGCTGCCAGGCCGTTCAGGCGGCCGAGGCCGGACTGCTTGAAGCCGCCTTCCTCGGTGCCGTCGTAGACCTTGGCCCAGTCGTTGATCCACACCGAGCCGGCATCGATCGCCTGCGCCACGCGCAGCGCCCGGTCCATGTCGCGGGTCCAGACGCTGGCGGCCAGGCCGTACTCGTTGTCGTTGGCCAGCCGGACAGCCTCGGCCTCTTCATTGAAGCGCTGGATCGTCAGCACCGGGCCAAAGGTTTCCTGCTGCACGATGGCCAGGCCGTTGTCGGAGACTTCCAGCAGCGTGGGCCGGTAGAAGGCGCCGCTGGCCAAGGGGCCGGTCGTGACGGGGCCGCCGCGTTCGGCGACCCTGGCGCCGGACGCTATCGCCGTTTCCACGGCGCGGTCGACCCGTTCGACGTTGGCGCGGTCGATCAGCGGCCCCATGTCGCTGGCGGGGTCCGCGGCCGGGCCGACCTTGACCTGCCGCAGCCGGTGAGCCAGCCCGTCGCGGACGGCTTCGTAGATGCCGTCCTGCGCCAGCAGCCGCGAACCGGTCATGCAGAATTGGCCGCTGAAGACGGTCAGCGCTTTTTCCAGCACGGGCAGCGCGACGTCCAGGTCCGCGTCGTCGAACAGGACCATGGGCGTCTTGCCGCCGAGCTCCATGCCGAAGCGCTTGAGGTGCCGGGCGCCGGCGCTGCTGATTGCGCGGCCCGTCCGGGTCGATCCGGTGAAGCTGACGACGGGAACGTCGGGAGACTCCACCAGATAGGCGGAGCCTTCCGGGCCGCTTTCGAAGAACAGGTTGATCACGCCGTCCGGGAGATCCTCGGCCTCGGCCATGATTTCGGCCATGAGGCTGGCGGTTTGCGCCACCTGTCCGGGCAGCTTGATCACGGCGGTGCACCCTGCGGCGAGGGCCGACGCCAGGGAGCGGATCGTCAGCACGACGGGCGAGTTCCAGGGCGCGATCACGGCCGCCACGCCCATGGGCTGGCGCAGGACCACGGAGAGGTTGCCTGGCCTGGGCCGGAGCGCCCGGCCGCTTTCGAGCAGGGCCGTGGCGGCCGCGTAGCGCAGCTTGCTGGGAACCATGTCGAGCTCAAATTCGGCCTCTGCCTTGATCTTGCCGTTTTCGAGGGAGAGGATGGCCTGCAGCCTGGCGCGGTTGCGCTCGAAGGCGCGCGCCAACTGTTCCAGCACGCGGGCGCGCAGCGCCTGGTCATGCGCCCATGGGGTCTTGCGGAAGGCCTGCGACGCGGCCGCGACGGCGGATCTGGCGGCCGCCAGGCCATTGTCGGGATAGCGGCCGATGACCTGGTAAGCGGCGGGGTCGATGGAGTCCTTCAACGCGCCCTCGGCGCGCTGGATGCCGTTGATCCAGTTGAAGGCCTTGCGGTTCTGGCTGCCGGCGATGGCGTGGCTCATGGCTGGGCCTCCGGTTGCCTGATCCAGTGGCTGATGCGTTCGGCCAGCATGACCACGGTGGGGTTGGTGGCGACGGAAGGCACGTCCGGAAAGCTGGAGGCATCGGCCACCCGCAGGTTCGGGATCCCGCGGACGCGGCCCTGGTAATCCGTCACCGCGTCCGGATCGTCGTTACCGCCCATGGGGGCGGTGGACGTGGGGTGATGGTAGATGTCGAGCGCCGTCGGCAGGGCGGCTTCCAGCGCCGCGGGGTCGGTCACGGTCGGCCCAGGAACGAGTTCCTGGGCAATGATCTCGGATAGCGGGCCCTGGCTCGCTATCCGGCGGATCAGCTGGATGCCTTCGACCATCAGCTCGCGGTCCTGCGCCGACCCGAGGATATTCAGGTCGATGAGCGGGGCTGTCCGAGGATCGCGATCCACAAGCTTGAGCGTGCCGGTGGATCGGGGCCGGGTCAGCGCCAGCGCCAGCATGAAGATCGCGCCGGTGGGAGAGTCGGCGGGATCGCCGTAATGCACGGCGCTGACGTGCAGATCGCCGTCGCCCGGTCCGCCCTGCGATGAGCGGGTCCACAGGATCGCGCCCACCGGGGGGATGGGCAGGCCCAGCCGTTCGGGGTGCGCCGCCCAGACGGTGAAGAAGAAGGGGTGTTCCTGCAGGCGCCTGCCGACGGGCAGATCGGCCGCGACGGGGATGTCCAGCGCCTGGAGGTCGGCCGCGGGGCCGACGCCGGAGCGCAGCAGGATGGCCGCCGATCCGTACGCGCCGGCCGACAGCACGATCTGGCCTGCGGCCAGGCGCGAGCCGTCGGCCAGGATCACGGCCCGGGCCCGGCCGTTGTCGATTTCGACGCGGTCCGCCAGCGTTTCGCTGCGGATGGTCAGGTTCGGGCGCGCCCTGACAGCGTCCGACAGATAGGTCATGCCGGTGTTCAGCCGCTGCCCCATGCGGTTGTTCATGGGGTAGGGGCCGACGCCGAATGGCGCATCGCTGTTGAAGTCCTGCACCCTGGGGTGTCCGGCCATCTGGGCCGAGACCAGGAAGGCGCGCTGCATGTCCGAGATTTCGTCGTCCTGCAGCTGGTGCACGGGTTCGGGGCCGGCGCGGCCGTGGCATTGGTCCGCTCCCGAGGCGGTCCATTCGCTGCCCCGGAAGAACGGCAGGGCGTCGGCGAGGGTCCAGTGCGGCAGGCCGGCGCGGGTCCAGCGTTCGAAATCCGCGGCGGGCGCTCGCATCCAGACGCCGGCGTTCACCGCCGAGGAGCCGCCCAGCACCTTGCCGCGCGGCACCGCAAACGATTTTCCGCCCCAGCCGGGCTGCGATGCGTATCCCCAATCATGTTCGGCATCGCCGCCGATGACGGTCTGGGCGCGCACGGCGTCCGGATAGGCGTGCGGCGGATAGGCCCGGCCGGCTTCGATCAGCAGCACGCGGCGCGACGCGTCCTCGCTGAGGCGGCTGGCCAGCACGGCGCCCGCCGAACCGCCGCCGACCACGATGATGTCGAAGGCAGTTTGTTCGTGCCCGGAGTCTGAAGGGTGGTTTGGTCCTATTTTCATATCGGCTTCGACCAGAAAAGATGCGTTCATGCCAAGATTGGCTCGAAGCGCAGTGGCGGCTGGCTGGTTGGGGGCCAGGTGCAAGCCGTCGATCGCGCGCTTGCATGCATCATTCATCGGCATCGTCGCGGGCGGAAGATGGGTGCCCGTCTCTAGAATCGAGAACATATGTCCGGAATCGCTTCGATCGAATCCTTCAGCGGCCTGGTGGCCTTTGCAGCCACGGTGGAGTCAGGCAGTTTTGCCGCGGCGGGGCGCAAGCTGGGTCTGTCGGCTTCCGCGGCGGGCAAGGCGGTCGAAAGGCTGGAGCTCAGGCTGGGCGTGCGGTTGCTGCATCGCACGACGCGCTCGTTGGCTCCTACCGGGGAAGGCGAGGTCCTGTACCAGTACGTCGCCCGGATCCTGAAGGACCTCCAGGAGGCGGAACGGGAATTGCACCTGATCCAGAATGCGCCGCGCGGCCGTCTGAAGATCAGCGTGCCCACGGTCATGGGACGCCGGATAGTCTTGCCGGCATTCAACGACTTCCACGCGCTCTTTCCGGAAATACTCGTCGATATCAACCTTGACGACCTGATCGTCGACGTGGTCGAGGAGGGATACGACCTCGTGTTGCGCCTGGGCGAACTGGAGGATTCAGGATTGCAGGCCCGCCGTGTTGGCCCGCACGCCTTCATGACTTGCGCCTCGCCGGCCTATCTGGCGCCGCGCGGCACACCCCGGACCCCAGCGGACCTCGCTGAGCATTGCTGTATCCACTACCGGTTTCCGACCACCGGAAGGTTGGAGGCCTGGGCGTTCAAGGGCGAACCGCCCGCCAGGGCGCTCAAGCCTTCCAGCATATTGAACGACGGCGAAGCCCTGGCGTCGGCGGCGATTGGCGGACTGGGAATCGTCCAGGTGCCGCGCTACCTGGTCAAGGATGATGTGGCGGTGGGGCGGCTGTTGCCCGTGCTTGAGGACTACACGGAAAACCGTGGCAGCGTGTCCCTGCTGTGGCCGCCCAGGTCGGCGGAAGTCGCCCGGGTGCGGGTGTTCATCGACTTCTTTGCCGAGCGGATCGCGGCGCAGTTGTAGGAGTCCCTGGCTGGTGGTCAGCAGGCGGCCTGTTGCTGGCACGCGGGTGGCCCATAGGTGGCCCTTGTAAGCGCCTCTGGTTGGCGCTCGGAAACGCAAAAAAGGATGCCCGTGGGCATCCTTTTTCATTTGCCGTATTCGTGACGCCCTGAAAACAGGGCGGCAGAATGGCTTAGGCCAGCGCCTTGATGGCGGCAGCCAGGCGGCTCTTGTGGCGAGCGGCCTTGTTCTTGTGGATGATGTTCTTGTCGGCCACGCGATCGATCACGCTGGAGGCCTTCTGGAACACTTCGCCAGCCGCAGCCTTGTCGCCAGCGGCGATGGATTGGCGAACGCGCTTGATGGCGGTGCGCAGCATCGAGCGCAGGCTGGAATTATGCTTGTTGCGCTCAACGGATTGGCGAGCGCGCTTGCGGGCTTGGGCGGTATTGGCCATGTTGCTATATAAGTTGAATTCGGCAAAGTCGAACATTGTAGCAAGTCCCTACGGGATTGCAAGCTTTTAATGTCTAGTCAGCCGATGGAGCGCCCGTCAACCGGGCGGGGGGCGCTATGGGAAGATTCCCTGGGCTGGAGAGCCCTTGCGGAAGATCCTCATGGGAAGCCTTGAGGAAAGCCCGTGGCGCCTACTGGATAAAAACACCGTGATGAGTATACAACGAAGCCGGCCCCCGGCGGGTGCTTCGCAGGCGCGCGTTGTCAGGCGGCGACGTTAATGGAAACGAACCAGGGGGTGAAGCGGCGGACGTGGATGGGCATCATGTCCTTCAAGGTATTGAGCGCGGCGTCGGTGTCGTCCAGCGGGAAATGGCCGGAAACGGGCAGGCCGCCTGCGGCCATGGAGACGCGCAGGGTGCCGCTGCGATAGGGGCGCAGGGCGGCGATCACTTCGGCCAGGGGGCGGCCCCGGGCCTCGATCCAGCCGGCTTCCCAGGCGGCCTCGGCTGTCAGCTCGGCGCGCGGCGTGTCCATGCGGGACGCGTCGAACCGCGCACCGGTTCCGGCGCGGACGGTACCGTGGGCGCCGGACATGGTCTCGACCTCGACCTCGTGCTCATGCACGACCACCAGGGTGCGCTGAGCCTGCTGGCGCACCATGTAGCGGGTGCCGAGCGCGCGCACCGTGCCTTCGGCAGTCTGGACCAGGAAGGGGCGGCGGGCGTCGGGCGCCACCGAGACCGTGACGGCGCCATCCAGCAGGCGGACCTGGCGATAGGCGGCGGTGAAGTCCAGGTTGACGCGGCTGCGGGCGTCCAGCAGCAGCTGACTGCCATCGGACAGCATGTAGCGGCGGCGTTCGCCGGTAGCCGTGGCGGCATCCGCGGCGACGTTGCCCAGGGGATAGAAGGCGTTGCCCACGTAAGCCGCGCAGGCGCCAGTACCGGCGAGCGCCAGCGCACCGGTCAGGAAGCGGCGGCGGGGTGGGGCGATGACGGAGCTGGGGACGTGCGGCGTCGCCAGGGTTTGGACGGAGGGACCGTTCGAGGCATACCCTGCGGGGTAGGCGTCGCCAAGCCGGCCGAACGTCGACCCTTCGAGCGAGCCGGTCAACTGCTGCCAGGCATTTTCATGGGCTGGATCGGCAGCGCGCCACGCCAGGAAGTCGTTGTAGTCCTGCGCGGTTGCCTTGCCGGAGCGCAATAACAGCAGCCAATTGATTACCTGGTCCGCCATGGGTTGTCCTTGGGCGTACTTCACTTCATGTCCCCGCACGTGTTTCCAGGGGGGATCCTTTCGATGGCAATTTGTAAATAATAAAGGTTTTTTACCAAAGATTACCGGGTGCTTGTCAATTCTTGACGAATTTAATGCAAAAAAGCCGGCACAAGACCGGCTTTTCGGATTAATACGAGTGGTTTGTCCGGAATTAGCGGGCCGGACGCCGTCCGAAATCCCTAGGACGGAAGCCAAACAGTAACAACATTCCGAAGTAGACCGCCCCGCTGGCCGCCAGCACGCCGGCCAGCCAGGCCGCCCGCAGGCCGGAATGGGCTTGCAGGCCGATCCAGTCGATGCGGCCGTCGGCGTACCAGAGCAGGGCCGCCAGCGCCGCCAGGGCGGGAATCAGACGCAGGGTGAACACGGCCCAGCCGGGGCCCGGCTGGTAGACGCCGCGACGGCGCAAGCCGATCAGCAGCGCCAGCGCGTTCAGGCAGGCGCCCAGGCCGATGGCCAGGGCCAGGCCGGCATGCGCCATCAGGGGCACGAGCACCAGGTTCATCAATTGGGTCATGATCAGCACGCCGATCGCGATCTTCACCGGCGTGCGGATGTCCTGCTTGGCATAGAAGCCGGGTGCCAGGATCTTCACGGCCAGCAGGCCGATCAGGCCGGCGGAATAGGAAATGACCGCCAGGCGGGTCTGGGTCACGTCTTGGGCGGCGAAGGCGCCGTAATGGAACAGGGTGGCGACGAGCCCGTCGGACAGCAGCGCCATGCCGACAGCAGCAGGCAGGCCCAGCAGCAGCACCAGGCGCAGGCCCCAGTCCAGCAGTCCGCTATAGCCGCCGTGGTCATCGCGGGCGTGGGCCGCGGACAGGCTGGGCAAAAGCACCGTGCCCAGGGCCACGCCCAGCAGGGCCGTGGGAAATTCCATCAGGCGGTCCGCGAACGACAGCCAGGTCACGCTGCCCGGCTTCAGCCAGGTTGCGATGTTGGTGTTGATCAGCAGCGAGATCTGCGCGACGGAAACGCCCAGGGTGGCGGGCGCCATCTGCTTGAGGATGCGCTGCACGGTGGGGTCGGCCCAGGCCTCGCGGAACCGCAGGCTGAAGCGCGGCGTCATGCCAAGGCGCGCCAGGGCGGTCCATTGCACCGCCAGCTGCGCCACGCCGCCGATCATGACGCCGATGGCCAGCGCGTAGACCGGCACGTCCATGCGCGGCGCGAGCCAGATGCAGGCGGCGATCATGGCCATGTTGAGCAGCACCGGGGTGAAGGCGGGCACCGCGAAGCGGCGCCAGGTATTGAGCACGCCTGAGGCGAAGGCGATCAGGGACATGCAGAAGATGTAGGGGAACATCATCCGCGTCATCCAGACCGCCGCGCCGAACTCGGTATCGCGGTCGGCGCCGCGCAGGCCGCTGGCCATGGCGGACACGACCCAGGGCGCGCCTATGATGCCGATGAGCGTGATCAGCATCAGCGCCGCGGTCAGCAGCAGGGCCACGCGGTCGAGCAGGGTGCGGACTTCGGCTTCGGAGCGGTTATTGCGCGCCGCGCCCAGGATGGGCACGAAGGCCTGCGCGAAAGCCCCCTCGGCGAACAGGCGGCGCAGCAGATTGGGGATGCGGAAGGCGACCCAGAAGGCGTCGGTGATGGGGCCGGCGCCGAAGGCGCGGGCCACCAGGATGTCGCGGATCAGGCCGGAAATGCGGGACAGCAGGGTGAAGCTGCTGACCGTGGCCGCCGAACGAAACAGGCTCATGGATAAGACTACTGAAAAATTGCGGGCCCGTCGGGTGCCGCTGCGCGGAATCGCGGTACGCCCAACAAAGGCAGGCCCACCGGGTGGGCCTGCCTTTGTACTACATCACTTCGGCGGCATGCGGATGGCGCCGTCCAGACGGATGGTTTCGCCGTTCAGCATGTCGTTCGTGACGATGCTGTAGACCAGCTTGGCATAGTCTTCCGGGCGGCCCAGGCGGGCGGGGAAGGGGATGCTGGCGGCCAGGGAGTCCTGCACTTCCTGCGGCATGCCGAAGATCATGGGCGTGCCGAAGATGCCCGGGGCGATGGTCATGCAGCGGATGCCGGTCTTGGCCAGGTCGCGCGCGATGGGCAGCGTCATGCCGGCCACGCCGGCCTTGGAGGCGGCGTAAGCGGCCTGGCCGATCTGGCCGTCGAAGGCGGCGACGGAGGCTGTGTTGATCAGCACGCCGCGCTCACCGGTGGCTTCGGGCGTGTTGGCGCTCATGGCCTCGGCGGCCAGGCGCATCATGTTGAAGCTGCCGATCAGGTTGATCGACACGACCTTCTGGAACAGGTCCAGCGAATGCGCGCCGTTCTTGCCCACGATCTTGGCGGCGGGCGCGACGCCGGCGCAGTTCACCAGGCCGAACAGCGAGCCCAGTTCGAGCGCGGCGGCCACGGCGCTCTTGCCGTCGGCTTCCTGGGTCACGTCGCAGTGCACGTAGCGCTGGCCCAGTTCCTTGGCCAGGGCCGAGCCCGGCTCGTCCTGCACGTCGGCGATGACGACCTTGGCGCCGTTCTCGACCAGCATGCGCACCGTGCCGGCGCCCAGTCCGGACGCGCCGCCCGTGACGATGAATACCTTGTTCGCGATTTCCATGTGTCTACCACCAGTCAGTTCTAGGGATGTAAGCGGCGCGACGGGCGCCGGATATGACTAGGCCTTCGGTGCCGGCCGGACGCGCTGCGTTCCGGTGCCGGCGCCGAAGGCCTGTGAGCCATCGAGGCGCCGATCAGCCTTGGACGGCTGCGAACAGGCGTGCCTTGATTTCCTCGACCGCGCCGACGCCGGAGATCTTGCGGTACTTCGGCGCGTCGGCGGGATTCTGCTGCGCCCAGGACGAGTAGTAGTCGACCAGGGGGCGGGTCTGATCGCGGTACACGGCCAGACGGTTGCGTACGGTTTCCTCGCGGTCGTCGTCGCGCTGGATCAGTTCTTCGCCAGTGACGTCGTCACGGCCTTCGACCTTGGGCGGGTTGAAGCGCACGTGGTAGCTGCGGCCGCTGGGCAGGTGCACGCGGCGGCCGCTCATGCGTTCGATGATGTCTTCTTCGGGGACTTCGATTTCCACCACGTAATCCAGCTTGACGCCGGCGCTCTTGAGGGCGTCGGCCTGCGGGATGGTGCGGGGGAAGCCGTCGAACAGGTAGCCGTTGGCGCAGTCGGGCTGCTTCAGACGGTCCTGGACCAGGCCGATGATGATCTCGTCGGAAACCAGACCGCCGGCATCCATGACCTTCTTGGCTTCAATGCCCAACGGCGTGCCCGCTTTGACCGCGGCGCGCAGCATGTCGCCGGTGGAAATCTGGGGGATGCCGAAGTGTTGGGTGAGAAACGCGGCCTGGGTGCCTTTGCCGGCGCCGGGAGGTCCGAGCAAGATGAGACGCATGAGTGCTCCTGAAGGGGTGTATTTTTTGTGATCCGGGGAATTATGCCGCAATGCAGCAGCCGATGCGGAGCCGCGCCATAGGAAATAACCCTTATATCTGCTTGCTGTAGATCAGACGGACGCGTTCCAGGTCCGCCGGGGTATCTACGCCTGCCGCGGGAGGGTGGGACGCCCGATGGACGACGATGACGTGGCCGTGTTCCATGGCGCGCAGCTGTTCCAGCGATTCAAAGCGTTCCAGCGCGCCTTGGGGCAGGGACGGATAGCGGCGCAGGAACGAGACCCGGTAGGCATAGAGCCCGATGTGATGCCAGGCGGGCAGGCCGGCGGCCAGCACGCGCTCGCCCGAAGCCAGCGCGTCGCGGGCCCAGGGGATCGGGGCGCGCGAAAAATACAGCGCGCGGTCGTTCGCGGCGCAGACCAGCTTCACCACATTGGGGTTGAACAGCGCCTCGGCGTCGGCCAGCGGGCAGGCACAGGTAGCGATGTCGGCCTCGGGGCTGGCTTGCAGCCTGGCCGCCACGGCGTCAATGAGTTCGGGTTCGATCAGCGGTTCATCGCCCTGCACGTTGACCACGATGGCGTCGTCAGGCAGGCCCAGTTGCTCCACGGCCTCCGCCAGGCGGTCGGTGCCGGTGGGGTGGTCGGAACGTGTCATCAGCGCCAGCACGCCGTGCGCCTGCGCCGCCTGCTGGACGCGCGTGTCGTCGGTGGCAACGTAGACGCGGGAGGCCCCGGACAGCGCCGCGCGTTCGGCGGTGCGCACGACCATGGGCTTGCCGGCGATGTCGGCAAGCGGCTTGTCGGGCAACCGGGTCGAGGCGGTGCGCGCCGGAATCAGGGCGATGAAGCTCATGCGGCGGCGGTTCAGTGGGTGGCGGGGGCGTCGTCCAGCGCGCGGGCTTCCGATTCCAGCATGACGGGAATGCCGTCACGCACGGGGAAGGCCAGGCGGTCGGCGCGGCAAACCAGTTCGGCTTGCTGCCGGTCGTGTTCGAGGCGGCCCTTGCACAGGGGGCAGACGAGAATGTCGAGAAGGCGGGATTCCATGACCGGAATTCTAAAACAGTTTGCCTGGGGCCGGACCGGCTTTGCGGCGCGACGGCGCCATGGGCCGGCTTTTCCCGGATGGCTACGGCTGGCGCAGCGTCCGCGCCAGCCAATCGAACAGTTGCGGATCGGAGAAGGCGGCCCGCACCGGAACTTCCCACAGGCGCGGGTCGTTCAGGGCCGCGCACTTGATCGCGTCCTTGGACGTGACCAGGATGACATCGGCCTGGACGGCCTGGAAGGGCGAGACCGCGTAATCGTGGTGATCCGGCAGGGCGAGCGCGGTTTCCAGGCGGATGCCGGCGCCGCGCAGCGTGGCGAAGAAGCGTTCGGGGTTGCCGATGCCGGCCGCCGCCGCGATGCGCGGTTGGCCGGCGAAAGCCGCGAGGGGGCGCGTATCGTGGCCGGTGATCTGGCGCGCGTCGTCCGGCTCCAGCCACATGCGGACCTGGCGGGGTTGTACGCCTGAGGATGCGGTTGCCGGCTGGCCGTCCGGTGTGCCGATATTGGTCACCACCGCGTCCACCTCGCGCAGGCGTTCGGCCGGTTCGCGCAGCGGCCCCGCGGGCAGCAGCCGGCCGTTGCCCACGCCGCGCTCGTCCTGCACCACGATCTCGACGTCACGGGCCAGCGCCAGGTGCTGCAGGCCGTCGTCCGACACGATGACGTCCACGGCGGGGTGCTCCCGCAGCAGGGCCTGGACAGCGAGCGGGCGTTTGGGGTGGACGGCCACCGGGGCGCCGGTGGCGCGGGCGATCAGCGCCGGCTCGTCGCCGTAGCGGGAGGCTTCCAGCTGGCCCAGCCCGACGCGGGCTTGAGGGCCGACCTTGACGCCGTAGCCGCGGCTGACCACGCCGGGGGTGTAGCCGCGGGCCCGCAGGGCTTCCACGGTGGCGATGACCATCGGGGTCTTGCCGGTGCCGCCGACGTAGACGTTGCCGATCACCACGACCGGCACGGGAGCCCGGTAGGCGCTGCGGGTGCCGTCGAGATAACGCTGGCGCTTGCGCGCCACTTCCCAGGCGGTCAGCCGGGACAGGGGCATGAGCAGGTCGGAAAGCCAGCCGCCGTGCTGCCATTGGCGCGCCAGCAGCGTCGAAGCGCGCTTGGCGGTCACCGGGTGGTCTGCGCGGCGAAGTTGACGCGGCCAATGCCGGCCAGCCGGGCGGCTTCCATGACATTGATCACGGACTGGTGGGTGGCCTGGGCGTCGGCGTTGATGACGACCAGCGGCTCGGTCTTGCCGGCCGCGGCCTGGCGCAGGGCGTCGGCGATTTCCGGCGGCGTGGAGACGTCGATGAGCGTGCCGTTGAGCGCGTAGCGCCCATCCTGGCTGACGGCCACTTCCAGGGCCGGCGGCGTGTCTTGTTCCATGGATGCCTGGGGCAGCGTCACCTTCAGCTGGGTGAAACGGGCGAAGGAGGTGGTCGCCGCCAGGAAGATCAGGATGACCAGCAGCACGTCGATGAGCGGGATCAGGTTGATGTCCAGCTCATCGCGGTCGCCCCGGGATCCGCGGAAATTCATGAACGGCCCTCGCGCGAGGCGGTCGTGGGAGACACCGCGCGGACCAGGCGCGACGCGGCCTGCTCCATGGCGCTGAGGTAGCCGTCCACCCGGCTGCGCAGATAGCGGTGCGCGATCATGGCGGGAATGGCGATGAGGATGCCGAAGCCGGTGTTGTACAGCGCCATCGAGATGCCGCGGGCCAGCTGGGCGGGGTCGCCGCCACCCGGGGTGTAGGAGCCGAAGATCTCGATCATGCCGACCACGGTGCCGAACAGGCCCATCAGCGGCGCGACCACGGCGATGGTGCCGATGGCGGGGATGTAGCGGCTGAGGTCGTGGGCGACGGCGCGTCCGGTGTCCTCGACCACGTTGCGCAGTTCTTCGCGGGGCAGGTGGCGGTGACGCATCACCTCAGCCAGGATCCGGCCCAGCGGCGAGTTGCGCTCAAGGCGGTTGATCGATTCGGGGGTGTCCTGGCGGTTGCGCAGCATTTCTGCCACTTGCTCGCTCAGGCCGCGCGGCATGACCAGCCCGCGGCGTAGGGACAGGAAGCGCTCGAAGATCAGCGCCAGCCCCAGGACGGATGTCGCCAGCAGGGGCCAGATGGGCCAGCCGGCCTCGCGCAGTATGGAAAGCAAAGCGTTCAACTCCCGGGGGAAACCGGCGCTGGCCGGCATCTGATCAAGCCGAAACTGTAACGGTGTGGCAGGGGGTGTGGCAAGTCGGTACGACCCCGGATCTATCCACAGAAGTTGTGGATAATTCTGTGCAAAACTTCCCGGGAATGCTTGTGGGCACAGGGCTTGCACTTGTTTGCTTCAATTGCGAGCAGCTTCTTTTTACTTAAAATCTCATAAAAATCAATAAGTTAATTCGATTTTGCTGGCTATCGGGCCGGTTGCGGCAAATATGCTGGGACGCGGTATGATTGCGGCCCGTCAGGCGCGCCCTGTGGACAGGTACGCATCGGAAAGCCCCATGACAATTGAATCTACAGTCACAAACAACGCATTTGCGCGGGATATCCTGACGGTTGCCCAGTTGAATCAAGCCGTGGGGCAGTTGTTGGAGCGCAGCATTCCGGCGCTATGGGTGCGCGGGGAGATTTCCAACTTCACAGCGGCGGCTTCCGGGCATTGGTATTTCACGCTCAAGGACAGCCGGGCCTCCGTGCGCGCCGTCATGTTCAGAAGCCGCGCCAGCGCGGTCGGTTTCATGCCGCGGGCGGGCGACCAGGTCGAGATCCGCGCCCGCGTTTCCCTCTACGAGCCCCGCGGCGACTACCAGCTGCAGGCCGACGCCATGCGCCGGGCCGGCGTCGGCAATCTGTATGAAGCGTTCCTGCGGCTGAAGGAGCAACTGGCCTCGGAAGGCCTGTTCGATCCGGCCCGCAAGCGCGAGCCCGTGCGCCTGCCGCGCGCCATCGGGGTCATTACGTCCCTGCATGCCGCGGCGCTGCGGGACGTGTTGTCGGCACTGGCGCGGCGTGCGCCCCAGGTGCCCGTGATCATCTATCCCGCGCCGGTACAGGGGACGGATGCCGCCGGACGGCTGGCGGCTCAGGTGCGCATCGCCAACCAGCGCGCCGAGGTCGACACGTTGCTGCTGGTCCGCGGCGGCGGCAGCATCGAGGATCTTTGGAGTTTCAACGACGAGGCGCTGGCCCGCGAAGTCGCGGCCAGCGAGATTCCCGTCATCAGCGGCGTCGGACACGAAACGGATTTCACCATCGCCGATTTCGTGGCCGACGTGCGCGCACCCACGCCGACGGCCGCCGCCGAACTGGCTTGCGTGCCGCGCTCGGAATTGCTGGGCCGCGTCATGCAGGCGGCCGAGTCCATGACCCGCGGGCAGCAGCGGCGCCTGGAGCGCGCCGCCCAACGGCTGGACCGCGCCGCCGCGCAACTGGTGTCTCCGGCCCAGCGCCTGGAACATCAGCGCGAACGCCTGAACAGCCTGCGTTTCCGCCTGGCCACCGCCTGGTCCGGCCCGCATGAGCGCCGCGCCGCGCGCGTCAATCTGCTGACGCAGCGCCTGGCGCATCGCGCGCCCGACACCGGCCGCGCCGCCGACCGCCTGGCAGGCGCCGCGCGTCAGCTGGGTCAGGCGCATGCGCGGCTGCTGGTGCAGCGGCGCAACCGGCTCGCCTCGGCCACGGCGCAATTGCGCGCGCTGGACCCGGGCAACACGCTGGCCCGCGGCTACGCCATCGCGCGCGACGGCCAGGGCCGCATCGTGCGCGATGCCGCCGCCCTGGCGCCGGGGCAGGCGCTGGACCTGAGCTTCGCCCAAGGCGGCGCCGAGGTTTCGGTCACCGCGACCCGCGATTCGCGCGACGCTTCGTGATCGCCGGCCGCCGCGCTTGAGCGGCGGTCGCGAGCACATGCGTCCGGTCATAAGCACATGTGTCCCTTAACCCCGCGCGGGCGCGGGGTTAACGCGGTATCCTCAGTAGTTGCCGATACAATTGACCGGCTTGATCGTGCACTCAACAGAAGGAACCCTCACATGGCACATACTCTTCCCCCCCTGCCTTACGAACTGGACGCACTGGCTCCGCACATTTCCAAGGAAACGCTGGAGTACCACTACGGCAAGCACCACCAGACCTACGTCACGAACCTGAACAACCTGATCCCGGGCACGGAGTTCGAAACGCTGTCGCTGGAAGACATCGTGAAGAAGTCCTCGGGTGGCATCTTCAACAACGCCGCTCAGATCTGGAACCACACCTTCTACTGGAACAGCCTGGCTCCCAAGGCCGGCGGCGCTCCCACCGGCAAGCTGGCTGACGCCATCAACGCCAAGTGGGGCAGCTTCGACGCCTTCAAGGAAGCCTTCAACAAGTCGGCCGCCGGCAACTTCGGTTCGGGCTGGACCTGGCTGGTCAAGAAGGCCGACGGCTCGGTCGACATCGTCAACACCAGCAACGCCGCCACCCCGCTGACCACGGCCGACAAGGCGCTGCTGACCTGTGATGTGTGGGAACACGCCTACTACATCGACTACCGCAACGCCCGTCCCAAGTACCTGGAAAACTTCTGGGCGCTGGTGAACTGGGAATTCGCGGCCAAGAACTTCGCCTGATCGGCAAAGCCAGGCCCGCCGCGGCGCTTGCGCCGCGGTTCCTGCTGACAGACCCCACGCGCAAGCCTGGGGTTTTCTTTTTGTTCAGCAAAAATTCAGCTTTCGAAAACCCTGTCGATTGTCGAATTCATTGCGGGGAAATAACGAATAAACCGCCTTTTCTTCCGGGTAATCCCTAGGTTTCCCAGCCACTATCGTTTCCCCCGGTCTGCGACTGAGCCACGGGGCCCACGACTGCGGTATGCCCGCCATAAACCGGGGTAATTACAAGGGAAGGGAAGCATGTTGCGGTTTTTTTCGGGTTTGCGCATCGGCGCGCGCCTGTCCGGCGCGTTCTTGCTGGTAGCGGTAATAGGCGGCGCCATCGGCGCCTTCGGGGTCTGGGGCCTCGCACGCATCAATGAGATGAATGACCGTCTCTACGACACCGAGCTGCGCGGCATCTCGGATCTCAAGGAAGCCAACATCAATCTGATCTACGCCGGTCGGGCCCGCAGCGGCTTCCTGGCCGCGTCGACCGACCAGGAGCGGCAGGCGCTGCGCAAGCAGTTCGACGACGCCGTCAAGACCATGGACGAGCTGCGCAACAAGGCTGCCGTCAATTTCCATTCGGAAGAGGGCAAGCGCCTGCTGGCGCAGGTGGCAGAGGCCGAGCAGATCTGGAAACGCGAGTCGGTGGCGTTTTTCACCGCCGCCCAATCGCAGTCGCTGACTTCGACCGAAGCGCACGTGGCCGCCATCGAAAAGCGCGTGATCGCCGCGTCGCAGAAGATGGACGACCTGATGACGGACCTGGCTGTGGGCAAGGAAAAGGACGCGGCGCAATCCGTGCAGGCCGGCACCGATCTCTACCTCATGATGCGCACCATCATGGTGGCCCTGGCCGTGGCCGGCGTGGCGATCGGCATGCTGCTCGGCTGGCTGGTGACGCGCGGCATCGTGCGCCCGCTGGAACAGGCCGTGCAGGCGGCGCGCGAGGTGGCGGCCGGCGATCTCACCACCGATATCAAGGTCGCCACGCGCGACGAAACCGGCGACCTGATGGGGGCGCTCAAGACCATGAACGAAAGCCTGGCGCGCATCGTCAAGGACGTGCGCGACGGCTGCGAGAGCATCGCCTCGGCGTCTTCGCAGATCGCCCAGGGCAACGCCGACCTGTCGCAGCGCACCGAAGAGCAGGCTTCCTCGCTGGAGGAGACCGCCGCGTCGATGGAGCAGCTGACCAGCACGGTGCAGCAGAACGCCAACAACGCCAGCGAGGCGGACCGCCTGGTCAACCAGGCTTCCAGCGTCGCGGTGCGCGGCGGCGAGGTGGTGGAGGGCGTGGTCCAGACCATGAGCGCGATTTCCGACAGCTCGCGCCGCATCGCCGATATCACGGGCGTGATCGACGGCATCGCCTTCCAGACCAACATCCTGGCGCTGAATGCCGCCGTGGAAGCGGCGCGTGCGGGCGAGCAGGGCCGCGGCTTTGCCGTGGTGGCGGGCGAGGTGCGCACGCTGGCGCAGCGTTCGGCCGTGGCCGCGAAGGAGATCAAGGCCTTGATCGACGAATCGGTCACGCGCGTCGAGGGCGGCACGCGCCAGGTCGACGAGGCTGGCCGCACTATGCGCGAAGTGGTGGACAGCGTGCGCCAGGTCGCGACGCTGGTGCGCGAAATCGCCAGCGCCTCGGAAGAGCAATCCGCCGGCATCGGCCAGGTCAACCAGGCCGTGGCGCAGATGGACACGGTGACCCAGCAGAACGCCGCGCTGGTGGAAGAGGCAGCCGCCGCGGCCGCCAGCATGCAGGAACAGGCCACTCGCCTGGCCCAGGAAGTGCGCCGCTTCAAGGTGGAGGCGGGTGGCGGTTCGGCGCGCGAGGCGCAGGTTCGCCTGGTGCAGGCCGTGCCCGCGCCGGCGCGCAAGGCGGCGCCCGTGGCGCGCCCGGCCCTGGCTCAAGCCGCGGACGACGACTGGTCGACCTTCTGAGCCTGCGTTGTGGGCTGCCGGTCAGGTGGGGATGGTAAGGTTAGCCACCGTCAATCTGAGCCACCTTCACCCGCGCCGGCTTCCGCCCATGAACCTGCCCGATCCATTACGCCGGCTCCTGGCCGCCCCGCGCCGTTGGGCGCATCGCAAGGTGCGCCAGATCAACCGCCTGTCGCGCAAGAGCGTGCAGATGGGGCTGCTCTTGGGAGGCGCGGGCTTGGTGGCGCTGATGTCCCTGGGCTTCGCGTATCTGGCGGACAAGGCGCTGGAATGGAATCGCGAGTGGGTCGCGTACGGCGGCTGGCTGGCCTTGCTGGTCCTGCCTTTGAGTCTGGCCGCCTTGCGTTGGCTGACCCTGCGTTTCGCGCCCAATGCTTCGGGCAGCGGCATTCCCCAGGTCATCGGCGCCTTGTCCTTGCCGCCCGGTCCCAGCCAGAACAGTCTGGTGGCGCTGGGACAGACTCTCTGGAAAATTCCTCTCGCATTTTTCGGCATGCTGGCCGGCGCGTCGATCGGCCGCGAAGGCCCGTCGGTCCAGGTCGGCGCCG
Organism: Achromobacter anxifer; assembly: GCF_903652925.1. Lineage (GTDB taxonomy): Bacteria > Pseudomonadota > Gammaproteobacteria > Burkholderiales > Burkholderiaceae_B > Achromobacter > Achromobacter anxifer. The sequence continues at coordinate 437,206 of NZ_CAHLAR010000002.1, forward strand.
CCCTCATGCTGGCCTGGGGCGATTTCTGGAAGCGGCGCGGCGTGCAACTGCGCGGCTTTCACGCCAATGAGCTGATCGCGGCCGGCGCCGCGGGCGGCCTGGCCGCCGCCTTCAATGCGCCGTTGGCCGGGGTTATTTTCGCCATAGAGGAGCTGGGCCGCGGCACCGTGCTGCGCTGGCAGCGGCTGGTGTTGATCGGGGTGCTGGCGTCGGGCTTTCTGGTCGTGGCGGTGGTGGGCAACAACCCTTACTTCGGCGTGTTCGGCGGCGCGCCGCTGGCGCACGGCATGGTGATGTGGGTGGCCATCTGCGCGGCGCTCAATGGCGCGCTGGGCGGCATCTTCGCCCGGCTGCTTGGCAAGGGTGTCGCCGGCAGCGCGCCTCAATCCTGGCGCGCCTGGATCCGCGCGCATCCGATCTGGACGGCCTTCGCCATGGGCCTGATCCTGGCGGTGATCGGCCTGTCCACGGCCGGCAGCGTCTACGGTACGGGGTATGGCGTGGCGGCGGATCTGCTGTCCGGGAAGGACACGGCTCCGGCCAGTTTTGGCCTGGCCAAGCTGGCCGCTACCGTCGCTTCCTATTGGGCTGGCATACCCGGCGGCATTTTCACGCCGGCCCTGACCACGGGCGCGGGCATCGGCCATCACATCTGGCAGTTGGCCGGGGATGGCGTCGACCACCGCGTGCTGGTACTGATTTCGATGGCGGCTTTCCTGGCCGCCGCGACCCAGGCGCCGCTGACTGCCAGCGTGGTGGTGATGGAAATGACGGGCAGCCAGCCCATGCTGTTCTGGCTGTTGGTGGGATCGCTACTGGCCTCGGGCGTGTCGCGCCAGTTCTGCCCCCAGCCGTTCTATCATCTGGCCGCGGGACGTTTCCGCAGGCAGGCCATCGTCGACGCGGCGCGCGCCGCCAGGCCGCCCGCGGCCTGAGTCCGTGACCGGTCCCGCGTCCGCGGCGCGCACCATACTGGTGAACATCCATTGGACACTGTCCGTGCAGCGGACATCCCACGGGTGCACCAACTTGGCGCGAAAGCGCTGCGTTAAGATCGCCCGATCCGGTTTTTTATCACTTACCTCGAGCTTCCCATGACCGTGCATGCTTATATCTGTGATGCGATCCGCACCCCCTTCGGCCGTTACGGCGGCGCGCTGGCTTCCGTGCGTCCCGACGATCTCGCTGCCGTAGCCATCAAGGCGCTGGTGGCGCGCAATCCTGGCGTGCGCTGGGAAGAACTCGACGACGCCATCATGGGCTGCGCCAACCAGGCGGGCGAAGACAACCGCAACGTGGCCCGCATGGCCACGCTGCTGGCCGGCCTGCCGATTGAAGTGCCCGGCGCCACCGTCAACCGCCTGTGCGGTTCGGGCCTGGACGCCATCGGCGGCGCCGCCCGCGCCATCCGCGCTGGCGAAGCCGGCTTGATGCTGGCCGGCGGCGTGGAAAGCATGAGCCGCGCGCCGTTCGTCATGGGCAAGGCCGACAGCGCGTTTTCGCGCAGCGCCGCCATCTACGACACCACGATCGGCTGGCGCTTCATCAACAAGCTGATGAAGGCGCAGTACGGCGTGGACTCGATGCCTGAAACGGCCGAGAACGTGGCCGACGATTTCAAGATCAACCGCGAAGACCAGGACCTGTTCGCGCTGGCCAGCCAGCAGAAGACCGCGCGCGCTCAAAAGGAAGGCTTCTTCGACGCCGAGATCGTGCCGGTGTCGATCGCGCAAAAGAAGGGCGATCCCATCATCGTCAGCAAGGACGAGCATCCGCGTGAAACCAGCCTCGAATCGCTGGCCAAGCTGAAGGGCGTGGTCCGCGAAGGCGGCACCGTCACCGCCGGCAACGCTTCGGGCGTCAACGACGGCGCAGCCGCGCTGCTGCTGGCCGACGAAAAGGCCGCCGCCCGCCATGGCCTGACCCCGCGCGCCCGCGTGGTCGGCATGGCCACCGCCGGCGTCGCGCCGCGCATCATGGGCATCGGCCCGGCGCCCGCCACGCTGAAGGTGCTGGCCCAGACCGGCCTGAAGCTGGAACAGATGGACGTCATCGAACTGAACGAAGCCTTCGCCGCGCAAGGCCTGGCCGTGCTGCGCCAACTGGGCATCGCCGACAACGACCCGCGCGTGAACCCCAACGGCGGCGCGATCGCCCTGGGTCACCCGCTGGGCGCCAGCGGCGCTCGCCTGGCCACCACCGCGATCAATCAGCTGCACCGCACCGGCGGCCGCTACGCGCTGTGCACCATGTGCATCGGCGTGGGCCAGGGCATCGCGCTGATCATCGAGCGCGTCTAAGCGCCTGGCGTGCATGGGCCGCGTGCGGTCCCGTGCGCGCAGCAATGAAAAGGGAGCCTCCGGGGCTCCCTTTTCATGTCGGGTTGCGGGCGGCGCGCGCTTCAGGGCAGGCCGTCCAGCTTGTTGCCATTCTTGACGCCGTGCTGTTCGAACCAACCCTGGGCCATTTCCAGCGCGTAGCGCACCGGCTTCTTCGCGCAGTGCGGGTCCTCGGTCTGCGGCGCCATGTCCTCGATGTTGACGATCGTGCCATCGTCGGCGATAAAGGCAATCGAGAGCGGCAGGATAGTGTTGCGCATCCAGAAGCACTGCACATCGGGCTGTTCGAAGACGAACAGCATGCCGTCGTTGCCGGGCAGCTCCTTGCGGAACATCAGGCCGTCGCGGCGGGTCGCTTCAGTGTTCGCGACTTCTGCGCGGATAATATGGATGCCGGCCGAAATCTGCGTGGTGGGCAGGGTGGGTTGCGGCCCAGTCTGCTGCGCGCCAGCGGCGGCGGGCAGGGCCAGCGCCATGGCGGCCAGCGCGGATGCGGCGGCTTTCTGCAAGAGGTTTCTGGAGAACGCTGTCTTGAACAACGTGTGGCTGACAGGAAATAAAACGGCGTTCTTGGGCATGACCTGGCGCAAAGAATGAAAAATAACAAGGCGGGGCCCGAAAGCCCCGCCTGAATAATGGCGCAACCTTACCGTTGCGCTTTAAAGGGTAACTCAGGCAGCCGTGATATTAAGCGCCTGCTTGCCTTTGGGCCCCTGGATAATCTCGAAGGCCACTTTCTGGCCTTCTTTCAGGGTTTTAAAACCATTCATCTGGATGGACGAAAAATGGGCGAACAGATCTTCACCGCCGTCGTCGGGCGTAATGAAGCCGAACCCCTTTGCATCGTTGAACCATTTGACGGTGCCCGTCGATTTGGGATTGTCCCCTTGGACGGCGGTTGCGGTCGTATCAGACATGCGGACTGCCTCATTGAATCGTATGTTGACGAAGGGCATCGCGGCCTAGACCCCTGTCCCCCCTCCGGCTTCCTGGCAGATTTTCGATGCGTTGAAAACCCCAGAATGCGTGGATAATGCGCCGCTTTTCTTCGCGGCGTCAAGTATGGAAACTACGCATTTCTACGTGTAATTTTCCGTAAGTTACACGCTAGCCGTCCCCCGTTTTAATAGAATAGCGGCCCTATGAGTTCTACCTTGGATACCCAGCATGATTTGGCCGTCGAGAAGGCTCCGGCGCGTGCCGCGCCGCCTCCGATGTACCAGGTCTTGTTGCTGAACGACGACTACACCCCGATGGAGTTCGTCGTGAAAGTACTGCAGAAGTTCTTCAATAAGAATCACGAAGAGGCCACGCGGATCATGTTGCAGGTGCATCACGAAGGGCGCGGAGTATGCGGGGTCTATCCCCGGGATCTTGCCGCCACACGGATCGCACAAGTCGCGCAATACGCGCGGGCACGCCAGCACCCACTGCAATGCGTGATGGAACCCGTCTGAATCCCGAGTTAGAAGCGCCGCCTGTCATGGCGGCGTTGTGTTGTTTGGTTATTTTGAAAAGCAGTATCCGCGTACCCGAGAAGCGCGCGGAATGATCAGGTCGGCAGCTCCGCCGCAAAGGAGCAGTACGTCCGAATTTGAGTGAGCGGGGGTTTACCGTGAGTGGAAAAATCAGCAAGGCCTGGCTGGCGACAGCCGGGGTCGTTGTATTGGCCGGCGCCATCGGCGTGGGCTGGTGGATGGGCAAGGACCGTCAGCCTGCGAATCCGGCGCCCGCCGTCGTCTCGCAGCCGGCGGCTCCAGCGGGCGGCGGCGACGCAAAGCCCGCGTTGCCGGCCAGTGCCGTGGTCGGCGCGGCGGATCCCTTCGCGGCGCTTTCGTGCCAGCCTCGCCAGTACAACGACAGGATGGCGCTCGCGGTTACCTTCACGCAGCCGGTCGACGCCAAGGCCGGGCTGGACAGCTATCTGCAAGTGACCGACACCGGCGCGGCGTCCGACAAGGACACCGAATCGGACTCCGGCGGTGACCAGCCCGCATCCGTGCGCACCGGCGACACGGCGCCCAAGGGCAAGATCGTGAAGGGCAACTGGGTGGTGGGCGAGAACCCCCGCATGGTTTATTTCCCCTACGTCCAGCCGCAGCGCTCCTATGCGATCACCGTGCGCGCCGGACTGCCCGGCGCCGACGGCAAGGTCAAGCTGGCGGAGGGCTCGAATTGCGAAGTGAACACGCAGGCCATGCCGCCGTCGTTCTATTTCGCTAGCCGCGGCGTGGTGCTGCCGGCCGGCCAGAACGGCGGTTTGCCCGTGGCCACGGTGAACGTGCCCGAAGTGGACGTGCAGTTCCTGCGCGTGTCGCCGGAACGCGTGCCCGAACTGTTCGAATCCGTGCTCGGCATCGGCCGCAACAATTCGTCCAGCGATGACGATGATAGTGGCTACGACGAGGACAATTGGCGCTATTCCGACAACCGCAGCCTGAAGGGCTCGGTCAGCAATTGGGACCTGGATCGCCTGAATACGCTGACGACCAGCGCCTATCAGGGCCGCTTCGTCACCGACGACCAGCCCAACCGCCGCCACGTCACGTTCCTGCCGGTCGAAGGCATCAAGGAACTGCAGGAGCCCGGTATCTATATTGCTGTGATGAGCCAGCCCGGCCGTTTCCGCTATGAATACCAGGTGACCTATTTCTACGTCAGCGACATCGGCCTGCACGCGCGCCGCTACAGCGACCGCATTGAAGCCTATTCCGTGTCCTTGAAGAGTGGCACCGCGATCTCGGGCGCCGTGTTCGAACTGGTCGACGGCGCCGGCAAGTCGCTGGCCAAGGCAGCGGCGGACGGCCAGGGGCATGTGCGCTTCGACGGCAATTTCGCCAATGCCCGCGTCATCCGCGCCTCGCGCGACAAGGAAATGACTGTGCTGGCCCTGGGCGAACCGGCCCTGGACCTGTCTGAATTCGACACGGGCGGCCATATTTCGCGCCCCAACAATCTGTTCGTCTATGCCGGGCGCAATCTGTACCGCCCCGGTGAAACCTTCAACGTGTCGGTCCTGCCGCGCGACCTGGACGGCCGCGTGCTGACGCCGTCGCCGCTGACCGCCACCATCAAGCGCCCGGACGGTCGCACCGTGCAGACCTCGCTGTGGCAGCCCAAGAAGGACCTGCCCGGCTACGTCGAGCGCAGCATCGATCTGCCGCTGGATGCGCAGACCGGCACCTGGATGCTGGAATTGCGCGTGGACCCCGCATCGCGCGTGCCGGACACGTCCTGGAAGTTCCAGGTCGAGGAATTCCTGCCCGAGCGCATGAAGATGGCGCTGACTTCCGAACAGGAAGTGCTGACGCCGGAAGAGACGCTGACCGTGGACGTGCAGGGCGACTATCTCTATGGCGCGCCCGCAGCCGGCAACCGCCTGCTGTCCAGCTTCCAGGTCAAGCGCGACCGCTTTGCATTGCCCCAGCAATGGCCCGGCTTCATCTTCGGCGACGTCGCCGACGATACCCGCCGCCATTTCGAAGAACTGCCCGAAGCCGCGCTGGACGACAAGGGTCGCGGCCAGCTCGAAGTCGATCCGCGCACCGCCGGCACGCATTCGCCGATGAAGGTGCGGGTGTCGGCCAGCCTGCTGGAATCCGGCGGCCGCCCGGTGGTGCGCTCGATCGAGCGCAGCGTCTGGCCCGCCGACCGCCTGATCGCCGTGCGTCCGCAGTTCGACAGCGACGTGGCCCGCGAAGGCGCGCCCGCCAGCTTTGAAGTGCTGCGTGTCGACGCGGAAGGCAAGATCGCGCCGCTGGCGCAGGCGCAGATGCGCCTGTTCCGCGAAGAGCGCCAGTACTACTGGCGTTTCGACGACCAGCGCGGCTGGAACAGCGGCTACACCGAAACCGACGAGCTGGTCGATTCGCGCGAAATCGCGCTGAACGACCGCGCCCAGCTGACCGTGCCCGTGAAGTGGGGCCGCTATCGCCTGGAAATCGCCGATCCCGAAACCGGCGAGACCATGCGCTACCGCTTCTACGCGGGCTGGAACGCGCAGGACGCCGACTCCATGGGCAATCGTCCCGACCGCGTGCAGATGAAGCTTGAGGGCGTGCCGGCCAAGCCCGGTGACAGCGTCAAGCTGACCCTGACGCCGCCGCATGACGGCCAGGCGCTCATCACCGTCGAAGGCGACCGTATGCTGTGGTCCACCTGGGTGGCCGTCAAGGCGACGGGCACGCAGGTCGAGATCCCCATCGACAAGAGCTGGAAGCGCCACGACCTGTACATCGCCGCGGCCGTGTTCCGTCCCGGCAGCGAGGGCGACCGCGTGACGCCGGCGCGCGCGCTGGGCCTGACCTTCCTGCCCATCGCCAGCGCCGACCGCAAGCTGGACGTCAAGCTGACCGCCGCCGCCAAGGCCGAGCCCGAGACCAAGACGACCGTGCGCGTCAAGGTCGACGGCGCCCAGGGCAAGCAGGCCACCGTGACCCTGTCGGCGGTGGACGTGGGCATCCTGAACATCAACCAGTACAAGACGCCCGATCCGCTGGATTACTTCTTCGGCAAGCACCGCTACGCGCCCGAATTGCTGGACATGTACGGCAAGCTGATCGAGAAGATGGACGGCACCAAGGGCAAGCTGAAGTGGGGCGGCGACGCCGCCATGCGCGGCGATAGCAAGAGCCTGCCCAAGAAGGTCAAGCTGGTCGACCTGTTCTCGGGTCCGGTGACGCTGAATGCGCAGGGCGAGGCGGATATTCCGCTGGACCTGCCCGATTTCAACGGCACCCTGCGCCTGATGGCCGTGGCCTTCACGCCGGACAACTTCGGCAGCACCGACACCGAAATGGTGATCGCGGCGCCTATCGTGGCCGAGCTGAACACGCCGCGCTTCATCACGCCGGGAGACCAGGCCGCGATCGCGCTGGACGTGACCAACATGAGCGGCGCCGAGCAGAAGGTGACGGTCAAGCTGGAAGCGCTGGACCCGGTGGCCATCGTCGACGGCGTCAAGACGGTGACGCTCAAGGACAAGCAGCGCGTCACGCTGCGTTTCACCGCCACCACCAGCGGTTCCTACGGTCTGGGCCTGATGCGCCTGACCGTGGACGGGCAGGGCGGCGCCAAGCCCGTGCACATCGTGCGCGAATCCGTGCTGCAGGTGCAGCCCGCCCATGCGGCCGAGCGTCAGGTTCGCCGCCTGCGCCTGAATCCGGGCGAATCGAACGCGCCGCAGGCGTCGTGGGTGGCTTCGTACTACCCGGATTCGACCACGGTCAGCATGACGGTCTCGAACCGCCCGCCGTTCAACGTCAATCGCCTGGTTGAAGGCCTGCTCAACTACCCCTACGGTTGCACCGAGCAGACCATCAGCGCGACCCTGCCTTGGGTCCTGATCGACGACGACGCCGCCAAGCAGTTCGGCCTCAAGCCGCGCACGCAGGCCCAGCGCGAAGCCAAGGTGGCTGGCGCTATCGGCCGCCTGGCGGGCACGCGCAACGCTGTCGGTTCCTACAACCTGTGGAGCAGCTCGTCCACGCGCGACGTTTGGCTGACCGCCTACGCCGTCGGCTTCATGCAGGACGCCCGCGACAACGGTTTCGACGTGCCCGAGGCCGCGCTGGACCGTTCGCGCCAGTGGCTGCTGGAGCAGGTGCAGCAGAGCCCCGGCGCGTTCGGCACCTGGTCGGCCAATCTGAAGCGCAACATGGAATCGGGCCGCTACGACACCAGCGACCTCAACGTCCTGCGCGAGGATCATCGCCGCTTCGCCGGTCTGGCCACCGCCACGCTGGCGCTGGCGCGCGACAAGAAGGCGCCGCTTTCGACCGTGCGCCAGCTGTACGACAACTACCAGGAGCGCGCGCGCTCGCCGCTGCCGCTGATCCAGCTGGCGGCCGCGTTCAAGCTGATGGGCGATGAAGGGCGCATGAAGTCCGCGCTCGACCAGGCCATGACGCGCGAGTACGGCCTCAACCCGCGCCGCAGCTCGACCTACTACTACGACGAGTGGCTGGGCGACTACGGCAGCAGCGTGCGCGATTACGCGTTGGCCTATGCCATCGCCAGCAAGTACGAGCTGCACCATGAACGCCTGGAAAGCCTGCTTACGCAGCTGGGCAGCCGCCTGGGCAACCGTTCGTACCTGTCCACCCAGGAGCAGATGGCGCTGTTGCTGGCCGCCCGCGCCGTGGGCGGCGACAAGTCCACGCCCTGGTCCGCCACGCTGACGGTCAATGGCGTCGCCAAGCCGCTCAACGGCGGCAAGAGCGACCAGACCGTGTCGCTGACGGCGGCCGAGCTGGCCGGCACGCAGCTGACGAACGTCGGCACCCAGTCGCTGTTCGTCGAGTACGACATCCAGGGCAGCCCGACTGTCGCGCCTTCGCCGCGCAACGACATCATCCAGCTCAAGCGCGGCTGGTATCGTCCGGACGGCCGTCCTTGGGATGGCGGCACCCTGCAGACCGGCGACATGCTGGTGGTGTGGGTGCAGGCCAGCGCCAACCAGAACATTCCGGATGGCTTGCTGGTGGACCGCGTGCCGGCGGGTTTTGAAGTCGAGAACCTGAACCTGTCGCAAAGTCCCGAGATGCAGGAATGGACGATAGGCGGGCGCCGCGTGGCCGAAGCCATGTCCGATCCCAACATCAAGCACCGCGAGTTCCGCGACGACCGCTATGTGGCCGCGGTCTCGCTGGGACGCGGCAAGGTGGATGTGTTCTATCTGGTGCGCGTGGTGACGCCGGGCCGCTATTCGGTGCCGTCGACGGTGGCCGAAGACATGTACCGGCCGGAAATCCGGGGCGTAGGCGAGCAATGGAGCACGGTGGAAATCCGCGACCGCGGCGCCAAGCGTCCTTGAACCCCGCCGCCACCCCCGTGGCGGGCGCCTCGCGCGCCCGCCGCTGGCGGCGGCGAGGAATCTTCGCGGCCAGCGCGTTGTTTGCGCTGGCCGCGTTGTTATTCACGCTGGACCGCCTCTATCCCCTGCCGCCGATCGATTCCGGCGGCGCGGCCGTGGTCGTGGCCGACGACGGCACGCCCCTGCGCAACTATCCCAGCCGCGACGGCATCTGGCGTTATCCGGTCAAGCCGGAACAGGTCTCCGAGCGCTATCTGGAAACGCTGTTGACCTACGAGGACCGTTGGTTCTTCTGGCACCCCGGCGTCAACCCGGTGGCGCTGGCGCGCGCCGGCTGGCAGTGGGCCACCAACCGCCGCATCGTGTCGGGCGGGTCCACCTTGACCATGCAGGTAGCGCGGCTTATCGATCCGCAATTGGCCGGCAAGCCCTCGCGCTCCATGTCGGCCAAGCTGCGCCAGGCCTGGCGCGCCATTCAGCTGGAAATGCACTACAGCAAGGACGAGATCCTGTCGCTGTACCTGACCCATGCGCCCATGGGCGGCATCGTCGAAGGCGTGGAAATGGGTTCGCGCCTGTGGCTGGGCAAGCCGGCCCGCGACCTGAGCCAGGCGGAGGCGGCGATGCTGACGGCCTTGCCGCAGGCGCCGTCGCGATTGCGCCCGGACCGCCATCCCGAGGCTGCCCAGGCCGCGCGCGACAAGGTGCTGGACCGCATGGTCGAACTCGGACGCTGGACCCGGGCCGAAGTCGACGACGCCAAGATCGAGAACGTGATCGCGCCGCCCTTGCGGGCGCGCTGGTTGGCGCCGCTGGCCGCACAGAGGCTGCTGCAGGAGGCGGGCGGCCAGCGTTCCGGCAAACGGCGTCCGGGCGAACGGCCCGCCGTGGTCGTGTCCACGCTGGACGCGGACATGCAGGCCTCCGTGGAGCGCATGTTGCTGGACCGGGTGGACGGCCTGCCGCCCAAGGTGTCGATGGCCGTGCTGGTCATGGACAACGATACGCTGGAGGTCAAGGCCTATGCCGGGTCGGCGGACTTCTCCGACGACAGCCGCGCGGCGCATGTGGACATGGTGCGCGGCGTGCGTTCGCCCGGTTCCACGCTCAAACCCTTCCTGTATGCGCAGGCGCTGGACGAGGGCCTGATCCACTCCGAAAGCCTGCTGATGGACGCGCCGATGTCGTTCGGCGGCTACGCGCCGGGCAATTTCCAGGCGGCCTTCGCCGGGCCGATCAGCGTGGCGCAGGCCTTGCAGCGTTCGCTCAACGTGCCGGCGGTGGACCTGCTGGACCGCGTCGGCCCCAGCAGTTTCGCCTCGATGATGCTGGCGGGCGGGGTGCGGTTACGATTGCCCGCCGGCGCCGAACCCAACCTGAGCTTGATTTTGGGCGGGGGTGGCACCACATTGGAAGAATTGGTGGGCGCTTACCGGGCCTTGGCCCGGGGCGGCATCTCCGGACGGCCCCGCCTGCGGCCGGAGCAGCCGCGGGTCGAGTCCCGTATGATGAGTGCTGGGGCGGCCTGGATCGTCCGCGACATTCTCGAAAGTGGCGGGCATCCGGATCGGCCGTTTTACCAGTCGGGCAGTCCGGCGCGCCAACTGGCCTGGAAAACCGGGACAAGCTTCGGCTTCCGGGACGCCTGGGCCGTCGGAGTGACCGACAGATGGACGATGGGCGTCTGGGTCGGCCGGCCCGATGGAACGCCCAACCCGGGATTTTTCGGCGCCAACGTGGCGGCGCCGCTGCTGCAGGACATCGTGGCAGCCCTGCCGGAAGGCGCCCAGCAGGTCCGCGTCAGGCCCGAAACGGTGCAGGCAGCGGTAACGTGCTGGCCCTTGGGCTACAAGCTCGGCAGCGTGCCCTCCGGCGTATGTCCGGAGCAGCGCGCGGCCTGGATTTTGAATGACACGGCGCCGCCGTCGTTTGCCGGCTACGCCGATGCCTCGCAGGGACCTTTGCGCCTGGGCGGCGTGGCCAGCGGCTCGGTGCTGCGGCCCGTGCCGGGCGCAAGCCAGGTGGCGCTGGATGTGGATGTGCAGGGCGCCGAAGGCGAAGTATGGTGGATGCTGGACGGGCGCGTGGTCGGCCACGGCGCGTCGGGTCATCCGTTTAAATTAGTGCTGGCCGCGGATGGCCGGTATACGCTAACCGTCATGGATGCACAAGGCCGCCACGACAGAGTGGTTTTTGAAATCGCTGGTGTTACGCCATGATCGGCATAGAATATGAATCGTGTATTTGCCCGCTTCGATGCGTTACGGAGGAAGCGTGATTTCTCAAGAGCTTGAAGTCAGCCTGCATATGGCTTTCGTCGAGGCCCGTTCGGCCCGGCATGAATTTATTACCGTCGAGCATCTGCTGCTGGCGTTGCTCGACAACGCATCGGCCGTGGAAGTGCTGCGCGCCTGCGCTGCCAATCTGGATGACTTGCGGCGCAACCTGCGCCAGTTCGTTTCGGAGAACACCCCGGTGATCCCGAGCGGCGCCGAGGTCGACACGCAACCCACACTGGGATTCCAGCGCGTGATCCAGCGCGCGATCATGCACGTGTCCGCCGGCGGCACCGGCAAGAAGCCGGTAACTGGCGCCAATGTGCTCGTGGCCATATTCGGCGAAAAGGATTCGCATGCTGTGTACTACCTGCAACAGCAGGGCGTGACGCGGCTGGACGTTGTCAATTTTCTGTCGCATGGCATTACCAAACAGCCTCAGGTGGAGTCCGCCGCCGTGCAGAAAGAGCAGCAGACCAATGGCGAAGAACAGGGCGACTCGCGTCAGTCGCCGCTGGACCAATACGCCACCGACCTGAACGCCGCCGCGTTGGCGGGCCGCATCGATCCCCTCATCGGACGCGAGCACGAAGTCGAGCGCGTGATCCAGGTGCTGTGCCGCCGCCGCAAGAACAATCCCTTGCTGGTCGGAGAGGCCGGCGTGGGCAAGACGGCGATCGCCGAAGGCCTGGCCTGGCGCATCACCCGTGGCGAAGTGCCTGAAATCCTGCAGGCCGCCCAGGTCTATTCGTTGGACATGGGCGCCTTGCTGGCCGGCACCAAGTACCGCGGCGACTTCGAGCAGCGCCTGAAGGGTGTGCTCAAGCAGATCCGAGGCAATCCGGACGCCATTCTGTTCATCGACGAAATCCATACGCTGATCGGCGCCGGTTCGGCGTCGGGCGGCACGCTGGACGCCTCCAATCTGCTGAAGCCGGCCCTGTCTTCGGGCCAGCTCAAGTGCATCGGCGCCACCACCTACACCGAATACCGCGGCGTCTTTGAAAAGGACCACGCGCTGTCGCGCCGCTTCCAGAAGATCGACGTGGCCGAACCCAGCGTCGAGCAGACCGTGCAGATCCTGCGCGGCCTGAAGAGCCGCTTCGAGGAACACCACAGCGTGCGCTATTCGGCCGCTGCGCTGTCGGCCGCCGCCGAACTGTCGGCGCGCTTCATCAACGACCGCCACTTGCCGGACAAGGCCATCGACGTGATCGACGAGGCCGGCGCCGCACAGCGCCTGCTGCCGCGTTCGCGCCAGAAGAAGGTGATCGGCAAGGTGGACATCGAAAACATCGTGTCCAAGATCGCGCGCATTCCGCCGCAGTCCGTCTCCAACGACGACCGCAGCAAGCTCGCGACGCTGGACCGCGACCTGAAGACCGTGGTCTTCGGCCAGGACAATGCCATCGAGGCCCTGTCCGCCGCCATCAAGATGGCGCGCTCGGGTCTGGGCAAGCCGGAAAAGCCGATCGGCGCCTTCCTGTTCTCGGGCCCCACCGGCGTGGGCAAGACCGAGGTCGCGCGCCAGCTGGCCTTCACGCTGGGCGTGGAGCTGCTGCGTTTCGATATGTCCGAATACATGGAGCGCCATGCGGTGTCGCGCCTGATCGGCGCGCCTCCGGGCTATGTCGGCTTCGACCAGGGCGGCCTGCTGACGGAAGCCATCACCAAGCAGCCGCACTGCGTGCTGCTGCTCGATGAAATCGAAAAGGCGCACCCGGACGTGTTCAACATCCTGCTGCAGGTCATGGACCACGGCACGCTGACCGACAACAACGGCCGTAAGGCGGACTTCCGCAACGTCATCCTCATCATGACGACCAACGCGGGCGCCGAAACCTTGAACCGTCCGTCCATCGGTTTCGCGAATTCGCGCGTGGTGGGCGACGAAATGGCGGAAATCCGCCGCATGTTCACACCCGAGTTCCGCAACCGGCTGGATGCGATCATCCCGTTTGCGCCGCTGGACCGCGAAATCATCCTGCGCGTGGTGGACAAGTTCCTCATGCAGCTGGAAGACCAATTGCACGAGCGGCGCGTGGAAGCCATCTTCACCACGGGTCTGCGCGAGCATCTCGCCAAGGAAGGGTTCGATCCGCTGATGGGCGCACGCCCCATGCAGCGCCTCATCCAGGACACCATCCGGCGCGCGCTGGCCGACGAGCTGCTGTTCGGCAAGCTGGTCGACGGCGGCACGGTCACGGTGGATCTGGACGAGGAAGGCAAGGTCAAGCTGGACTTCGACGAGAACGGCAAGCCGCCCTCGTCGGATGCTCCTGACAAGCAGGAAGTCGAATTGGTCGACTAGGGTTCTCAATGACCGCGGACCGCCAGCCGCTGATCGAGTGCGAACACTGCGCAAGCATCTATCGCCGGCATCAGCTTGAACCTGGCGAGACCGCCAATTGCGCCCGCTGCGGCGCCATCTTGTGGCGTTACAGCGGGCTTACTTTGTCCAATTGGTTGGCGCTCGCCATCGCCGCCCTGATCGTGTTCGGGGTCGCGAACGCCTATCCTGTCGCCTCCATGTCCGTGCAGGGCATGACGCAGCAGGCATCATTGCTGGACGCCGTTTCCATTACCTGGCGCCAGGACCACTGGGTCGTCGCCCTGATGACGGGCGCTGCGGGTTTCGCGCTGCCGATGCTGCAGCTGACCGTGCTGCTGTGGGTGCTGGGCCTATTGTCCCGCGGTCGTGAGCCCGCGGGCTTTCGCACTGCGATGCGCTTGCTGGGCGTGTTGCGGCCCTGGTGCATGATTCCCGTGTTCCTGCTGGGCGTGCTGGTGGCGGTGGTGAAGCTGGCCGGCATGGCGGCGGTGTCCCCGGGCGTCGGGCTGGCCGCATTCGGCGCGCTGACCGTCCTGCTGACCATGCTGGGCCGCCTGTCGCCGCACGTGCTGTGGCGCTATGCGGAAACCGTGGGTGTGGTGCCGGTGCACGTACCGCAAACCTCGCCCGATACGGTGCTTACCGGCTGCCATGTTTGCGGTCAGGTGCAGGCGCTGCCGCGCGACGCCGATCCTGAAGAAGAGCACCACTGCGTGCGCTGCGATGCGCTGGTGCATTACCGCAAGCCGGACCATCTGGCCCGCACCTGGGCGCTGCTGCTGGCGGCCGTGGTGTTCTACATCCCCGCCAACGTGCTGCCGGTGATGCAGGTCAATTCGGTCTTGGGCAACAGCGCCCACACCATCCTGGGCGGCGTGGTCGAGCTCTGGGACATGGGTTCCTGGGACATCGCGCTGATCGTCTTCATCGCCAGCGTGGCCGTGCCGCTGACCAAGCTGCTTGCGCTGATCCTGCTGCTGCTGACCGAACAGTGGCGCAGCACCACCAACCTGCGTCCGCGGACGCGCTTGTATCAAATGGTTGAGTTCATCGGCCAGTGGTCGATGCTGGATGTTTTTGTCGTTATATTGCTGGCGGCGCTGGCGGATTTCCAGGGCTTGATGGAGATCAGCGCCGGAGCGGGCGCGGCGGCCTTCGGCGTGGTCGTGATCCTGACCATGCTGTCGGCCATGAGTTTCGACCTGCGCCGCAGCTGGGACCTTGAAGAACAAAGTGAAATAGAATCGGCGCAGGTTGACGGCCGGCACGAGCCGGCGCCCGCCGCCGGCAAGTAAATGGGCTAGGGAGCGCCGCGGCTCCCGTCCACGAATTAAGGAAGAGTAGATGTCCGAGCAAGCACCCGGATCCGGTGAAGAGAAGTTCGCGTCACCGGTCATCTCGCGCAAGGAGAAAAGCCGGATTTCGTGGATCTGGCTGGTGCCCATCGTCGCGGCCCTGATGGGGCTGTCGCTGGTCATCCGGACCTGGATGCAGGCCGGACCGGACATCTCCATTTCGTTCAACACCGCCGAAGGGCTGGAAGTCGGCAAGACCCAGCTGCGCTACAAGGACGTCACCATCGGCACGGTGCGGGCCATCGGCTTCAACGATGACCGCAGCAAGGTGGTGGTGCAGGCGGAACTGTCCAAGGACGTTTCGGACCTGGCGCGCGAAGGCACCAACTTCTGGGTGGTGCGGCCGCGCCTGGACGTGAGCGGCGTGTCCGGGCTGGGCACGCTGCTGTCGGGCGCCTATATCGGCGTGGACGCGGTGGAAGGCAAGAACGGCGTCAACAAGGCCACCAAGCTGCATTTCGAGGGCCTGGAAGTCCCGCCCGCGGTCACGCACGACCGCGCCGGCAAGCGCTTCAAGCTCAAGGCGTCCGACCTGGGATCGCTGGACATCGGTTCGCCGGTGTACTTCCGCCGCATCAATGTGGGCCGCGTGATCGGCTACGCGCTCGACGAGACCGGCAAGGCCGTGAACGTCGAGGTGTTCGTGGACGCGCCCAACGACAAGTTCGTGACTCAGGGATCGCGTTTCTGGAATGCCAGCGGCGTGGACTTCAGCGTCAATGCGGATGGGCTCAAGGTGCGCACCCAGTCGCTGGTCTCGATGGCGGTGGGGGGCGTTGCGTTCGAACCGGTCCTGACCGCGCGCGATTCGAGCAAACAGGCGCAGGCTGACGCCCAGTTCGACCTCTACCCGACCGAAGCGGCCGCCAAGGCCAACCCGGACGGCGAGGCCAATCCGATCCGCATGCGTTTCGACCAGTCCATCCGCGGCCTGGCGGTAGGCGCTCCGGTTGACTTCAGCGGCATCACGCTGGGCAACGTCACGCAGATCAACATGGACTTCGATCCGGTCGCCAAGCGCTTCTATGCGCTGGTGGATGCCACGCTGTATCCGGAGCGTCTGGGCCGGGTGTTCGAAGAGGTGCGCGAGCGCGCCGCCAAGGAGGGCGACGTCGCTGGCAACCGTCTGCTGGCCGCCATGATCAAGCACGGCCTGCGTGCGCAGCTGCGCACGTCCAATCTGCTGACCGGCCAGCTCTACGTGGCGCTGGACGACTTCCCGCATGCCAAACCGGTCGATTTCCAGATGACCGACCCGCCCATGATTCCGACGGTGCCGGGCAATCTCGATCAGTTGCAGCAGCAGATCAGCAACATCGTCGCCAAGGTCGAGAAGATTCCGTTCGACAAGATCGGCGAGGACCTGCGCACCACGCTGGCCAGCACCTCCAAGCTGATGAACCGCCTGGACAAGCAGGTCGCGCCCGAAGCCCAGAACATGCTCAAGCAGGCCAAGGAATCGATGGCGCAGGTCAACGCGCTGCTGGCTTCCGATTCGTCCCTGCCGGTCAATGCCGAGAAGGCGATGCAGGAGCTGGCGCGCGCGGCGCGTTCGCTGCGCGCCCTGGCCGACTTCCTGCAATCCAATCCCGAGGCCTTGCTGCGCGGCCGCGGCCCAGACCCGATCCCCGGCGCCGGTCCTGTCAGGAACTGAACCCATGAATAGACGCCTCTTCCGTTGCGCCCGACTGGCGAACTCTTCCCCCAAGCGCGCCGTTGACGTGCCGCGGCAGGCCCGGGACGGCCTGGCATCGCGCCTGCGTCCGGTTCTTTCGTCGCTGGCGCTGGCTGCCGCGTTGGCGGGTTGCGGCACGTCCGCGCCGGTGCACTACTACACCCTGCAAGGGCCCGCGGCGCAGGCCCCGGCCTCGGGCGTCGCGCCGGCCAGTTTCCTGATCGAGGTGCAACCGGTCAATGTCTCGACACAGGCCGATCAGCCGCAGCTGATGGTGCGCACCGGAGACGGCAGCGTCTCGGCCCTGTATTCCGAGCGCTGGAGCTCGCCCCTGGGCGACGAGCTGCGCGGCGCCTTGTCGGACGCGTTGAAGCGGGATCTGGGGGCGCTGGACGTGCAGCTGGTCAAGCCCGGCCCGGGCGCCGCAGTCTGGCGAGTGCAAACCGACGTCCAGCGTTTCGAGCTGGAATCGGGCCGCCAGGCCCAGCTGGACGCGACCTGGCGGGTGCGCCCGGTCAACATGAAGGGTTCCGGCCTGCTGTGCCGCAGCGTGGTCACGGAACCGGTGACGGAAGAGGGCGTGCCCGCGCTGATCGCCGCGCAGCAGCGGGCGGTCGTGAGCCTGGCGGGCGCCATGGCCTCGGCCATCCGCGGCCAGGCGCCGGCCGGATCGGCCTCGGTCCAGATGCTGGGCTGCACGGCCCTCAAGGACTGAGTGGCCGTTCCGGCAAAATCCCGCCTGATCTCAAGTGGTTAACCTAGGGTTAACCATAGTGCAAACGCGGTTGCAACCTGTCTAGCATACGGTCCTACCCATGCTGGGTCCCGTCCGGACCCGGTAACACCCTTGCCATGCGACAGGAAGCAATCTCTTATGGCCAGCACGACCCTAGGCGTTAAAGTCGACGACGCGCTCCGCGACCGGCTGAAGGCCGCCGCCCAAAAGCTCAACTGCACGCCGCACTGGCTGCACAAGCAGGCGATCCTTGCCTATCTGGACAAGATCGAGCGCGGCCATCTGCCCGCCGAGATGTCTCACCTGGGCATGGACGCGGGCGGCGAGGACGAGGCGGGCGAGGGCCATGCGGCGCCCACGCCGCCGTTCTACGAATTCGGCCAGGACGTGCAGCCGCAGTCGGTGCTGCGCGCGGCCATCACCGCGGCCTACCGGCGCCCCGAGCCCGAGTGCGTGCCGCTGCTGCTGGGCCAGGCCCGCATGCCCAATCTGGAAAAGATCCACGCCATGGCCGCCGACCTGGTCCGGAAGCTGCGCGGCAAGCGCAGCGGCGGCGGGGTCGAAGGCCTGATCCAGGAATTTTCGCTGTCCAGCCAGGAAGGCGTGGCGCTCATGTGCCTGGCCGAGGCGCTGTTGCGCATTCCGGACCGCGCCACGCGCGACGCGCTGATCCGCGACAAGGTCGCCCGCGGCGACTGGAAGTCGCACATGGGCGGCTCGCAATCCCTGTTCGTCAACGCCGCCACCTGGGGCCTGATGATCACGGGCAAGCTGGTGGCGGTGAGCAGCGAGCAGTCGCTGTCCAAGGCGCTGACCCGGCTGATCGGCAAGGGCGGCGAGCCGCTGGTGCGCAAGGGCGTGAACATGGCCATGCGCATGATGGGCGAACAGTTCGTGTCGGGCCAGACCATTTCCGAGGCGCTGGCCAACAACCGCAAGATGGAGGCCCGCGGCTTCCGCTATTCCTACGACATGCTGGGCGAGGCCGCGACCACGGCCGAGGACGCCGACCGCTATTACGCCTCGTACGAGCAGGCCATCCACGCCATCGGCAAGGCCGCTGCCGGCCGCGGCATCTATGAGGGCCCGGGCATTTCGATCAAGCTGTCGGCGCTGCATCCGCGCTATTCGCGCGGCCAGCGCGAACGCGTGATGGCCGAGCTGCTGCCGCGCGTGAAGGCGCTGACCGTGCTGGCGCGCAGCTACGACATCGGCCTGAACATCGACGCGGAAGAAGCCGACCGCCTGGAGATCTCGCTGGACCTGCTGGAGGCGCTCTGTTTCGAGCCCGAGCTGGACGGCTGGAACGGCATCGGCTTCGTCATCCAGGCCTACCAGAAGCGCGCGCCTTTCGTGATCGACTACGTGATCGACCTGGCCCGCCGCAGCCGCCACCGCGTGATGGTGCGCCTGGTCAAGGGCGCCTACTGGGATAGCGAGATCAAGCGCGCCCAGGTTGACGGCCTGGAAGGCTATCCGGTCTATACGCGCAAGGTTTACACCGATGTGGCCTACCTGGCCTGCGCCCGCAAGCTGCTGGGCGCGCCCGAGGCGGTGTTCCCGCAGTTCGCCACGCACAACGCCTACACCCTGTCCGCAATCTATCAGCTGGCGGGGCAGAACTACTATCCCGGCCAGTACGAATTCCAATGCCTGCACGGCATGGGCGAACCGCTGTACGACGAGGTGGTGGGTTCGCTGTCGCAAGGCAAGCTCAACCGTCCCTGCCGCATCTATGCGCCGGTCGGCACGCATGAAACCCTGCTGGCGTATCTGGTGCGCCGCCTGCTGGAAAACGGCGCCAACACCTCGTTCGTGAACCTGATCGGCGACGAGACCATTCCGGTCGAACAACTGGTGGCCGATCCCGTCGAGGCCGCCGCGCGCATCGTGCCGCTGGGCGCGCCGCACGAGAAGATCCCGCTGCCGCGCGAACTCTATGGCGATCCGCAAGAGGGCGCGCGCGCCAACTCCGCAGGCCTGGACCTGAGCAACGAGCATCGCCTGGGCTCGCTGTCCGCGGCCCTGCTGGCCAGCGCCGCCATTCCGTGGCGCGCCGGCCCCATGCTGGGCGAGGGCGAGGAGGCATGGGATGCCGCCCGCGCCATCGAGGTCCGCAACCCCGCCAATCTGCGCGACGTGGTGGGCCACGTCATCGAGGCGCAGGCGGACGAGGCCGAGGCCGCCTTGCGCGCCGCCGCCAATGCCGCGCCGATCTGGCAATCCACGCCGGTGGCCGAGCGCGCGCAATGCCTGCGCCGCGCCGCGCAACTGCTGGAAGAGCAGATGCAGACCCTGCTGGGCCTGATCGTGCGCGAAGCCGGCAAGTCCCTGCCCAACGCCATCGCCGAAGTGCGCGAGGCCGTGGATTTCCTGCGCTATTACGCCGACCAGGCGGAAACCGAATTCGGCAACGACACGCACCGCCCGCTGGGCACCGTGCTGTGCATCAGCCCCTGGAACTTCCCGCTGGCCATCTTCACGGGCCAGATCGCGGCCGCGCTGGCCGCCGGCAATACCGTGCTGGCCAAGCCCGCCGAACAGACGCCGCTGATCGCGGCGCAGGCCGTGGCCATCCTGCGCGCGGCCGGCGTACCCGCCGGCGCCGTGCAGCTGCTGCCGGGCCGCGGCGAAACCGTGGGTGCGCAACTGGTGGCCAATCCCGGCGTGCGCGGCGTGATGTTCACCGGCTCCACCGACGTCGCGCGCATCATCGCGCGCACGCTGGCGGACCGCCTGGACGACGACGGCCACACCATTCCGCTGATCGCCGAGACCGGCGGCCAGAACGCCATGGTGGTGGATTCCTCGGCCCTGTCCGAGCAGGTCGTGTTCGACGTGCTGACCTCGGCCTTCGATTCGGCGGGCCAGCGCTGCTCCGCGCTGCGCGTGCTGTGCGTGCAGGAAGACAATGCCGATCACGTGCTGACCATGCTGCGCGGCGCCATGCGCGAGCTGAGCGTGGGGAACCCGGACCGCCTGTCGGTGGACGTGGGTCCCGTGATCGACACGGAAGCGCGCAACGGCATCCAGCGGCACATCGAGTCGATGCGCACCGCGGGCCACCGCGTGGACCAGGTGGAGCTCAACGGCGAATGCCGCCACGGCACCTTCGTCGCGCCGACCATCATCGAGATCGACCACGTCAGCGAGCTGACGCGCGAAGTCTTCGGCCCGGTACTGCACGTGGTGCGCTACAAGCGCGACGAACTCGACGCCTTGCTTGACGCCATCAACGGCACGGGCTACGGCCTGACCTTTGGCGTGCACACCCGCATCGACGAAACCATCGCGCACGTGACCGGCCAGGTCCACGCGGGCAACGTCTACGTCAACCGCAATATCGTGGGCGCGGTGGTGGGCGTGCAACCCTTCGGCGGCGAATGCCTCTCGGGCACCGGCCCCAAGGCCGGCGGCCCGCTGTACATGTACCGCCTGCTGGGCACGCGTCCGGCGGGCCTGCCGCCGGCGCTGGACGCGGCGGCGCCGCTGCCGCAGCGCATCGCGCTGCCGGGCCCGACGGGCGAGACCAATACCTATATGGTCGAGCCGCGCGGCGCGGTCTATTGCGTGGCGGCCACCGAGGCCGGCGCGCGGGCGCAGTGGTCCGTCGCCAGGCTGACCGGCAACCATGCCTGGTTCGCCGATACGCCGGCGGCGCAGGCGCTGCTGGCCTCGCTGGACGCGGGCCAGCAGGACCAGGCCGGCATCCTGGCCGATGACGAGGTCGACCAGGCCGACTACCAGGCCGTGCTGTTCGAGGGCGACGGGGACGCGCTGCAGGCGCTGAACCAGCGCATCGCCCAGCGTCCCGGCGCCATCCTGTCGGTACATGGTCTGACTTCCGACGCGATCGCCGCGGGCGCCGGCTACGTGCCGGAACGCCTGCTGACGGAGCGTTCCATCAGCGTCAACACGGCGGCGGCGGGCGGTAACGCCAGCCTGATGACCATAGGTTGAGGGCGCTTGCGGGCAACCCTTGGTTATCCAAGGGTTATCTCCAATATCGGCCAGGGTTGCACTGGAAGCAAAATCCGGTCGCACCTCAAATTCGGAAGTCGCAACCCGGCTTCCGGATTCTGCAGAACATGCATGCATGCGCAGGCTCCCGCTACATCGGGCCTGCAGTAGTGAAAAACCAAAAGCCTGGCTAAAAGCTCAGGTATAACAAGGTCTTAAGTCCGACATCCGGAGGATACCCATGAAGTTCCGCACCACTTTGAAGCTTCTCGCCGCCAGCATCGCCGCCGCCGGCATGGCCGCCTCCGCGCAGGCCGCCGACGTCAAGTTCGGTTTTGCCGCGCCGCTCACCGGCCCGCAATCGCACTACGGCGAGGACATGCAGAACGGCCTCAACCTGGCCCTGGAAGAAGCCAACAAAAAGGGCATCAAGGTCGACGGCGAAACCGCCAAGTTCGTGCTGGTGTCGCGCGATGACCAGGCCGACCCCCGCGTTGGCGTGCAGGTCGCGCAGCAGCTGGTCGATCAGAACGTAGTCGGCATCCTGGGCCACTTCAACTCCGGCACCACCATTCCCGCTTCGCGCGTCTACCATGAGGCCGGTCTGCCGCAGATCGCCATGGCGACCTCGCCCGAATACACCAAGCAGGGCTACGAAACCACCTTCCGCATGATGACCAGCGACACCCAGCAGGGCGCCGCCGTGGGCAAGTTCATGGTGGAAAACCTGAAGGCCAAGAAGGTCGCGATCATCGATGACCGCACCGCCTACGGCCAGGGCCTGGCCGACGAGGTCGAGAAGGCGGTCAAGGCGGCTGGCGGCCAGGTCGTGCGCCGCGAGTACACCACCGACAAGGCCAACGACTTCACCGCGATCCTGACCAACATCAAGGGCGCCGCGCCCGACGCCATCTTCTACGGCGGCCTGGACGCGCAATCCGGTCCCATGAAGCGCCAGCTGGCCACCCTGGGCCTGAAGGCGCCGCTGGTCTCGGGCGAAATGACCCGCAGCGACACCTTCATCAAGCTGGCCGGCGACGCCGCCGACGGCACCTACGCGTCGCTGGCCGGCGTGCCGCTGGACAAGATGGCCGCGGGCAAGGACTTCGAGCAACGCTACCAGGCCCGCTTCAAGAAGGCCCCCGGCGTCTATGCTCCCTACGCCTACGACGGCGCCTGGAACATGATCGCCGCCATCGAGCAGGCTGGCTCGGCCAAGCCCGAGAAGTACCTGCCGGCGCTGGCCAAGCTGAACCGCAAGGGCGCGACCAGCGAGCACATCTCCTATGACGCCAACGGCGATCTGAAGGAAATCTCGGTCACCATCTACGAAGTCAAGAACGGCAAGTGGGAGATGGTCGAGACGATGGTCAGCCAGGCCAACTAAGGCCGCTGAACCCGGGCGGAACGGCGGCCGCGCGCCGCGTTCCACCCGCATCGCAGCGTACGCGCCGCCAGGCGCGCAGCGCGCGGCGCCGTGGCAGGCCCCAGAGCCGCTACCGCGCGGTCCGCGCGATTTTTCCAGGCTTATTCCGCGGCCCCTATGGATATCTTCATTCAACAACTGATTAACGGCGTCACGCTAGGCAGCGTGTACGCCCTGGTCGCCCTCGGCTACACCATGGTGTACGGCATCATCGGGCTGATCAACTTCGCCCATGGCGACGTCGTCATGATCGGCGCCATGGCGGCCACCACCATCGCGATTTCGCTGGTCGGCGGCGACCCCTCCACGTCCGCCTTCGTGGTGCTGGGCGTGGGCCTGCTGGTGTCCGTGCCGCTGTGCATGGCGGTGGGCTGGACCGCCGAGCGCGTGGCCTACCGGCCGCTGCGCCGCGCGCCGCGCCTGGCTGCCCTGATCACCGCCATCGGCGTGTCCATCATCCTGCAGAACGTGGCCATGATGGCCTGGGGCCGCAATTACCTGAACTTCCCGCAGGTGCTGTCGCCGCAGGTGTTCGAGATCGCGGGCGCGCGCATGAGCTCGCTGCAGATCGCCATCGTGGTGATCGCGGCGCTGATCATGGGCGGCCTGCTGGCCGTGGTGCACAAGACCCGCCTGGGCACGGCGATGCGCGCGACCGCGCAGAACCGTGAAGTGGCCGGGCTGATGGGCGTGAACATCAACACTGTCATTTCGGCGGCCTTCCTGATCGGCTCGGCGCTGGCCGCCGTGGCCGGCATGATGGTCGCCACCTATTACGGCGTGTCGCAGTACACCATGGGCTTCATGCTGGGCCTGAAGGCTTTCACGGCCGCGGTGCTGGGCGGCATCGGCAACCTGGTCGGCGCCATGGCGGGCGGCCTGCTGCTGGGCATCATCGAATCGCTGGGCGCGGGCTACATCGGCGACCTGACCGGCGGCTTCCTCGGCAGCCATTATCAGGACGTGTTCGCCTTCTTCGTGCTGGTGCTGGTGCTGATCTTCCGTCCGTCGGGCCTGCTGGGCGAACGCGTGGGAGACCGGGCATGAGCGCAAACCTGAAAAGCAGCGGGTTCACCACCCGCAACCTGATCGGCATCGCGCTGATCGGCGTGGTGCTGGCGGTGCTGCCCTTCGTGATCGGCATGGCCGGGCAGAGCTGGGTGCGCATCCTGAACTTCGCCTTGCTCTATGTGATGCTGTCGCTGGGCCTGAACATCGTGGTGGGCTTTGCCGGTCTGCTGGACCTGGGCTACATCGCGTTCTACGCCGTGGGCGCCTATACCTGGGCGTTGCTGGCCTCGCCGCATTTCGGCCTGCACCTGCCGTTCTGGGCGATCCTGCCGATCGCGCTGGCGGTGGCCTGCCTGTTCGGCGTGCTGCTGGGCGCGCCCACGCTCAAGCTTCGAGGGGACTACCTGGCCATCGTGACATTGGGCTTCGGCGAGATCATCCGCATCTTCCTGAACAACCTGAACGCGCCGGTCAATATCACCAACGGGCCGCAGGGCATCAACCGCATCGATACCTTCAAGGTGGGCGAGTTCGCCTTTGGCCGCACGGAAAGCCTGCTGGGCCTGCGCGTGACCGGCCCGGAGAAGTACTACTACCTGCTGCTGGCGCTGACGCTGATCATCGTGCTGGTGTGCGTGCGCCTGCAGAACTCGCGCATCGGCCGCGCCTGGGAAGCGATCCGCGAAGACGAGATCGCCGCCAAGGCCATGGGCATCAACACTCGCAACATCAAGCTGCTGGCGTTCGCGATGGGTGCTTCCTTCGGCGGCGTGGCGGGCGCGCTGTTCGCGTCGATGCAGGGCTTCGTCAGCCCCGAGAGCTTCTCGCTGATGGAGTCCATTTCCATCCTGTGCATGGTGGTGCTGGGCGGCATGGGCCACATCCCTGGCGTGATCCTGGGCGCCCTGATCCTGGCCGCGCTGCCGGAATTCCTGCGCGCCGTGGTCGAGCCCGTGCAGCAGATGGTGTTCGGCGCCGTGGTGCTGGATCCCGAAGGCATACGCATGCTGCTGTTCGGCTTGGCCATGGTGTGCGTGATGCTGTTCCGTCCGGCCGGCCTGTGGCCGTCGGCGGTGCGCAAGCGCGAACTCGCGACCAAGACTCAGGGAGGCGCGGCATGAGCAAACTGCTGCAAGCCCAGGGACTGGGCAAGCGTTTCGGCGGCCTTCAAGCGCTGTCGGACGTCAGCTTCGATATCGAGCAGGGCGAGATCTACGGTCTGATCGGTCCCAACGGCGCGGGCAAGACTACGCTGTTCAACGTGCTGACCGGCCTGTACATCCCGGAAGAGGGCAGCTGCACCTTCAACGGCGAGTCCATGTCCGGCAAGAAGCCGCATGAAGTCGCCTTTGCCGGCCTGGCGCGCACCTTCCAGAACATCCGCCTGTTCGCCAACCTGAGCGCCATCGAGAACGTCATGATCGGCCGCCACATGCGCACCAAGGCGGGCGTGTTCGGCGCCGTGCTGCGCACGCGCGCCACGCGTGCCGAAGAGGCTGCGATCGAAGCGCGTGCCCAGGAGCTGCTGGACTACGTCGGCATCGGCCATCGCGCCAACGACGTCGCGCGCTCGCTGCCTTACGGCGACCAGCGGCGGCTGGAGATCGCGCGCGCCCTGGCCACCGATCCCAAGCTACTGGCGCTGGACGAGCCGGCGGCCGGCATGAACGCATCCGAAACCGTGGTGCTGCGCAAGCTGGTCGAGAAGATCCGCGCGGACGGTGTCACCGTGCTGCTCATCGAGCATGACATGAAGCTCGTCATGGGCCTGTGCGACCGCGTGCTGGTGCTCGAATACGGCAAGGTGCTGGCCATGGGCAAACCCGCCCAGGTGCAGCGCGATCCCAAGGTCATCGAAGCGTATCTGGGCGCCGGCGCCGCGCAGGATCCGCAGATTCATCAGGAGCGCCCGGCATGACGGCAGCATCTCATCCCCTACTTGAATTGCGGGGCCTGCAGGTCTCATACGGTGGCATCCGCGCCGTGCGCGGCATCGACCTGCGCGTGGACCAGGGCGAGCTGGTCTGCCTGATCGGCGCCAACGGCGCCGGCAAGAGCACCACGTTGCGCGCCATCTGCGGACTGGTGCCGCTGGCGGGCGGCGAAGTGGTCTACGAGGGCCAGTCCGTCGGCGGCCAGAAGTCGCATGAACTGGTGCGTCGCGGCCTGGTCATGGTGCCGGAGGGCCGGGGCATCTTCGGCCAGCTCACCATCGAGGAAAACCTGGCGATGGGCGCCTACATCCGGCGCGACGCGGCGCAGATCCGCCAGGACACCGACCGCGTCTTCACCTTGTTCCCGCGCCTGGCCGAACGCCGCAAGCAGGCGGCCGGCACGCTGTCTGGGGGCGAACAGCAGATGGTAGCGATGGGCCGCGCGATGATCGCGCGTCCCAAGCTGTTGCTGCTGGACGAGCCTTCGATGGGCCTGGCGCCGCTGATGGTGGAAAAGGTCTTCGAGGTGGTGCGCACCATCGCCAGCGAAGGCGTGACCATCCTGCTGATCGAACAGAACGCGCGCCTGGCGCTGGAAAACAGCCATCGCGGCTACGTGATGGAATCGGGCGAGATCATCCTGTCTGGTCCCGCCGGGGATATGCTGCATGATCCCAAGGTGCGCGCGGCCTATCTGGGCGAGTCCGAGTAGGGCGTGGTCGGAGTCCCGCAGTTTAGATTCCGGCGGCTCAGGAACTCTGCCTCATCGGTCGCGCCGGGTTTTGAGCTTGCGGAGGTCGGGGTTCTTCAGGCGCCGAGGCTGCCCTGCGTCATTCCGATGCTCGCCCCGGTGGGGCTGCGCTTCGGATGACTCCGGGGTCCTCGGCTGACAGTCACCTAATGCGTTGGTTTTGGGCCCCGTTCATGGGCAGCCGCTGTGAGCCGGTGGCCGAGCGGAGGGATCCGAAGCGCAGCCCCACCGGGGCGAGCATCGGAATCCCGCAGTTCGGACGCTGGCGGCTCAAGAACCCTGCTTCACCGGTCCCGCCGGGCTTCGAGCTTGCGGATGTCAGGGTTCTTTAGACGCCGAGGCTGCCCTGCGTCATTCCGATGCTCGCCCCGGTGGGGCTGCGCTTCGGATGACTCCGGGGTCCTCGGCTGACAGTCGCCGAATGCGTTGGTTTTGGGCCCCGTTCATGGGCAGCCGCTGTGAGCCGGTGGCCGAACGGAGGGATCCGAAGCGCAGCCCCACCGGGGCGAGCATCGGAATCCCGCAGTTCGGACGCTGGCGGCTCAAGAACTCTGCTTCACCGGTCCCGCCGGGCTTCGAGCTTGCGGATGTCAGGGTTCTTTAGACGCCGAGGCTGCCCTGCGTCATTCCGATGCTCGCCCCAATGGGGCTGCGCTTCGGATGACTCCGGGGTCCTCGGCTGACAGTCGCCTGATGCGTTGGTTTCGGACCGCGTTCATGGGCAGATGCCGTGAGCCGGTGGCCGAGCGGAGGGATCCGAAGCGCACCCCCACCGGGGCGAGCATCGGAATCCTGCAGTTCGGATGCCGGCGGCTTAAGAACCCTGCCTCACCGGTCCCGCCAAAAACGTTCTAAGCCGGCGCGCGTTCGCGGTCCACGGCCGTGACCACGCCTGCCTCGATCAGCGCGTCGATTTCCGCAGCACCGTAGCCGAACTCTCCCAGGATCGCGATGGTGTCTTCGCCCAGCCTGGGCGCCGCGCGGTGGTAGTGCGCGGGCGTGGCCGACAGCTTCACCGGCATGCCCACCGTGCGCACCTTGCCCGCGACGGGATGGTCCTGTTCCACCACCATGCCGCGTGCAATCGTCTGCGGGTGCGACAGCGCCTGCGCGATGGAATGCACCGGCCCCGCAGGCACGCCGGCGGCATCGAACACGTCCAGCCATTCCTCTGCGCTGCGGGTCTTGAGGATGGCGGACATCTCCTCCACCAGCTGATCGCGGTTCTGCATGCGGTCGCGGTTGCGCGCGTAGCGGGGATCCTCGGCCCACTCCGGCTTGCCCAGCGCCTGCGCGATGCGCTGCCAGTTCTTCTCGTTGGCGCCGCCGATGATGATCCAGTCGGTGGCCGTGGGGAAGGCCTGGTAGGGCGCGCTCAGCACGTGCGCCGAGCCCGTGGGGCCGGGCGACACGCCGCTGCCGAAATAGATCGCGGCGTGCCAGTACAACTGCTGCAGGCTGGCTTCCAGCAGGGACGTTTCCACGATCTGGCCTTCGCCGGTGCGCTGCTTGTGCTGATAGGCCGCCAGCACGCCGAATGCCGCCAGCAGGCCGGCGTTGATGTCCGCCACGGAATTGCCGGTGCGCAGGGGCGGGCCGCCGGGTTCGCCGGTGATCGCCATCAGGCCGGAAAAGCCCTGCGCCACCAGGTCGAAGCCGCCCTTGTCGGCGTAGGGGCCGGTGGTGCCGTAGCCCGACACCGCGCAATAGATCAGGCCGGGGTTCTCCTGGCGCAGCCTGTCGTAGCCCAGGCCCAGCTTTTCCATCGTGCCTTTGCGGAAGTTCTCTGTCACCACGTCGGCATCGCGGATCATGCGCAGCAGGACCTTCTTGCCCTCGGGGTGCTTCAAGTCCAGCGCGATGGCGCGCTTGTTGCGGTTGAGCATGAGATAGGGCGCCGAGATGCCGTTGATCTGCGGGTCGCGGTATTGGCGCGAATCGTCGCCGCCGTCGATCTTCTCGACCTTGATGACGTCGGCGCCCATGTCGGCCAGCATCATGCCGCAGGTCGGCCCGGCCATGATCTGCGACAGCTCGATCACGCGCATGCCGGCCAGCGCGCCGGCCGGGCGTGGGGTTTCGGGCTGCTTATCGGACGGGTTGTTGGACTGCCCATCGCGCTGGGTATCGTTATGCATGAATCCTCCTTGCGCTGCGTTCAGCGGGCATTGAATTGCGGCTTGGCCTTGGCCAGGAACGCCTGGTAGCCCGTGCGGAAGTCCTCGGTGTCGAAGCAGTCGAAGGCTTCGTCGCGATCGGCGTCGGTCAGCGTCTTGCCGCTCACCAGGTTGCGGACGAATTTCTTGTGCCAGCGCGCCACCAGCGGCGCGCCGTCGGCGATGCGGCGGGCGGCGGCCTGGGCTTGCGCGGCGACTTGGTCGTCGGGCGCCACGCGCGTGACCACGCCCAGGCGCAGGGCCTCGCGCGCGTCGAAGATGGTGCCTTCCAGCAGCACCTGCAACGCGGCGGACGGGCCGACCAGGCGCACCAGTGGCGCCAGTTCCGAGTACGACATCACCAGGCCCAGGTTCTTGATGGGCACGCCGAAGCGCGAGCTTTCGCCGCAGATGCGGATGTCGGCGAGGCTGGCGATCTCCATGCCGCCGCCCACGCAGATGCCATGTATCTGCGCCACCACCGGATGGCGGCAGTTGGCGATGGCCTCTATGGTCCGGCGCATCACGGCGCCGTATTCGATGGCCTGCCGCTTGTTGCTGCGCGCGGTCTCGAATTCGCTGATGTCGTTGCCCGGGGAAAAGGCCTTCTCGCCCGCGCCGCGCAGCAGCACGCAGCGCACGCTGTCATCGGCGTCCAGCTCCAGGAAGGTGTCGCCCAGCAGGCGCCAGCTGTCGATGGTGAAGGCGTTGAGCTTTTCCGGGCGGTTCAGCACCACGGTGACGATGTCGCCTTCGCGCTGGCGCAGGATGGGGGTGGCGTCGGATTCAGGGGTAGCGCTCATGGGATTCCTTTGCTTGGGCGGGGGCGCGCCCCCGCCGGGTTGCCGCGGATTTACTGCTTGGTCAGGCCCAGGCTGGCGGTGAGCTTGCCGTACTTGCTCCATTCATCCTGCACATAGCTGGCGAAGGCTGCGGGATTGGCCGGGCCGCCGCCCAGTTCCATGCCCTGGTCGGCCAGCTTGGCCTTGATGTCGGGGTCGGCCAGCGTCTGGCTCAGGGCCTGGTCAAGCTTGTCCAGCACCGGCTTGGGCAGCTTGGCGGGGGCCAGCACCGCGTACCACTGCACGATGTCCAGGCCCTTGATGCCGGACTCGGCCAGCGTCGGCACGTCCGGCAGGCGCTTGCTGCGCTCGGTGCTGGTCACGGCCAGCGGGCGCAGCTTGCCGGCCTGGATCTGGTTGATGGCGCCGGGCAGGGTGTCGAAGTTCATGTCCACGCTGCCGCCCAGCAGGTCGGTCATGGCCTGGCCGCTGCCCTTGTAGGGCACGTGCTCCATGCTCACGCCCGCGATCTGCGAGAAGCGCGCCGCGCTCAGGTGCTGCGGGCTGCCCATGCCGGAGGAGGCGTAGGTCAGTTGCTTGGGCTTGGCGCGGGCGTCGTCGACCAGGTTCTGCACGCTGGCGTAGCTGTGCTTGGCCGGATTCACCACCAGCACGTTGGGCACCGAGCCGATGTAGCGCACCGGCGTGAAGTCCTTGATCGGGTCGACGTTGGACTGCACCACGTAGGGCGCGGCGACGGTGGACTGCATGTTGGCGAGCAGCAGGGTGTAGCCGTCCGGATCGGCCTTGGACACGAAATCGGCCGCGATCAGGCCCGAAGCGCCGGGCTTGTTCTCGACCACGACCTGCTGGCCGAGCAGGGCGGACAGGCGTGCCGACAGGATGCGGGCCGAGACGTCGGTGCCGCCGCCAGGCACGAAACCGACGATCAGGCGTACCGGCCGTTCCGGCCATTTGGAAGCGTCCTGCGCCAGGGCTGGGCTGGCGGCGGCCAGGCTGGTGGTCAGCGCCAGGGCGCCTGCCCAGGCGCGAGCGTGCTTGTGCATGTGGGTCTCCTTTGGTGGTTGTAAGCCTGCCCGCTTGTTGCTTGCTCTATGATGGGGTCAGGTTGGTATGCCGCTGGTGTTTGGTATACCAGATACAAAAATAGTCGAATTAGCGAGTGCGAACAACTCATGGGTAACCCTGAAGTTCTGGATCAGTCCGTCCCCGATTTGGCCATCCATCACCCCACGCTGCCGGCCGTGGTGGCCGAGAAACTGCGGCAACTCATCATCGACGGCACCTTCAAGCCGGGCACCTGGCTGAACGAGCGCGACCTGTGCGACCAGCTGAAGATCTCGCGCACGCCGCTGCGCGAGGCCTACCGCATGCTGGCCTCGGACGGCCTGGTGAGCCTGCAGCCCAAGCGGGGCGCGATGGTGATCGAGTTGTCGGCCGACGACATCGAGAACATTTTCGACGTGCTGTCGGTGCTGGAGGGGCTGGCGGTGCGCAGCGCCGCTGAGCGGGCGACCGACGCGGAGCTGGCGCAGATCGCGCAATTGCATGCGCAGATGCGCCAGGGCTACGAGCAGCGCGACATACGGGCGTATTTCGCGGCCAGCATGGGCACGCACATCGCCATCAACCGGGCCGCGCACAATCCGGCGCTGACCCATTCCTATGACCGGCTGAACCTGCAGGTGCAGGCGCTGCGCTACAAGTCGAATTTCGATATCGACGAATGGACGGCGGCGGTGGCCGACCACGAGGCCTTCGTGCAGGCGCTGATGCAGCGCGACGGCGAGCGCGCCGAGTCGCTCATCCGCAAGCACGTGGGCAGCAAGAAGACCTACAACCTGCGCGGGCGCGCGGGCGGGGCGTCGAAGGCCTGAGGTTCAGGCTGGCTGCGGCACCACGCGCTTCCTGCCTATCATCAGCGCGATCACGGCGGCGATCAGGCCCGTCGTGCCGGAGATGACGAAGGCCATCAGGTAGCTGCCCTGCGCTTCGCGCACGGCGCCCGCCATCCAGGCGGCGCTGGCCGCGCCCAGCTGATGGCCCGCGACGATCCAGCCGAACACGATGGGGGCGTCGCGCTCGCCGAAGGCTTCGGTCGTCAGGCGCAGCGTGGGCGGCACCGTGGCGATCCAGTCCAGGCCGAAGAAGATGGCGAAGATCGACAGGCTGTAGAACGAGAAGTCGGAGTAGGGCAGGTAGATCAGCGACAGTCCGCGCAGGCCGTAGTAGACGAACAGCAGCTTGCGCGGATCGTAGCGGTCGGTGAGCCAGCCGGACGCCGTGGTGCCGAACAGGTCGAAGACGCCCATCAGCGCCAGCAGGCCCGCGGCCTGCACTTCCGGCATGCCATGGTCGCCGCAAAGCGCGATCAGGTGCGTGCCCACCAGACCGTTGGTGGTAAAGCCGCAAACAAAGAAGGTGGCGAACAGGAACCAGAAGGTGCGGGTGCGCGAGGCGCGCGCCAGCGCGCCGAACGTTGCGGCCAGCAGGCCGGTGCGCGGCGCGGCGGGCGCGGGCGGCGCATGCGGATCGCTGCCGAACGGCACCAGGCCGACGCTGGACGGGCGGTCCGGCACCAGCCACCAGGCCAAGGGCACCAGCGCCGCCGCCGCGCCCGCCACGGCCCATACCACCCGGGTCCAGTCGCCCGACGAGGCCAGCGCCGCCAGCACCGGCAGGAAGACCAGCGTGCCGGTGGCGGAGCTGGCGGTCAGCAGGCCCATCATCACGCCGCGATGCTTGCTGAACCAGCGGTTGACGACGGTGGCGCCCAGCACCACGGCCACCGCGCCCGAGCCCAGGCCCGAGAACACGCCCCAGGTCAGCAGCAGATGCCAGGGCTGGGTCATGAAGGCGCTGGCCGCGCTGGACGCGGCCATCAATGCGAGGGCGCCGATCAGCACGCGGCGCAGGCCGAAGCGTTCCATCGCGGCGGCCGCGAACGGTCCGACCATGCCGTACAGGAAGATGCCGACGGCGGCCGCCAGCGAGATGGTGCTGCGACTCCAGCCGAAGGTTTCTTCCAGCGGCACCAGCAGCACGCTGGGCGAGGAGCGCAAGCCGGCCGAGACCAGCAGGGACAGGAAGATCACCGCGACGACGACGAAAGCGTACTTCTGGCCGGCGCGCTGGAAAGGGACGGGAGGGCGGGCTATACTCATGTTACTGACCGGTACGTATTGGGGTTTGCGAATAGTACGTACCGGTCAGTAACGTAGTCAAGAGATTTCTGGCGCCATACGCCATCCGGAAAAGGAGCCCACTCATGCCCAGCAAAACCGCCGCCGCAGGCCGTCCCGCGAGCAAGCCGCCGCTCGCGGCCGACCGCATCCGCAAGACCGCGCGCGAAATGTTCTATCGCGACGGCATCCGGGCCGTGGGCGTGGACGCCATTGTCAGCGAGGCAGGGGTGACCAAGCCCAGCCTGTACCGCAGCTTTTCGTCCAAGGACGAGCTGGCGGCGGCCTATTTGCGCGACTACGACGCGGAGTTCTGGGCGCGCTTCGACGCCGCCTGCGAGGCGCATCCCGGCGATCCGCGGGCCCAGGTGCTGGAGTATCTGTCCGGCTTGGGCGAACGCGCGGTGCAGAACGGCTATCGCGGCTGCGGACTGACCAACGCGGCGGTGGAATATCCCGAAGCCGGCCATCCCGCGCGCGCCGTGGCGGTGGAGCACAAGGTGGAACTGCGCCGGCGCCTGGCCGCCATGGCGGCGGAAATGGGCGCGGCCGATCCGCAGGCGCTGGGAGATGGCCTGTTGCTGCTGTTCGAGGGCGCCTTCGTCTCCAGCCAGCTGTTCGGGGAAGGCGGACCCGCGGGCCGCGTGGCGCAGATGGCCGACAAGCTGATCCAGGCGCATCTTGCATAGGCCTGATGCGGCAGCGCGGTCGGGCTGGCGCTTTGGCCTGCACAGGACCGGTGCATAGGGCAGTGCACATGTGCACCATTTTTGGTGTTTGTACGTATTGCGCAACGCACAAAAAAATGATTGAGAAATTTATTGCGACGCAGCAAGCGCAGGTCTAAGATGGGCTCGTGCAGTTCCACATCGCTTTCTCAAGGAGAGAACCATGAGCGATACCGCGCTGAAGAATGCCCGCATGTCGGATGAGCTGGAACGTACCTTGATCGAAGACGCCATCCTGGCGGAAAGCCTGTCCGGCGTATCGGGACGCCAGGGGTGGCGGCGCCTGAAAGTACGCCTGGCTGCGTTCGGCGGTGCAGTGGGCGAGGTCCTGCATGACATGGACGCCGGCCGCCGCCAGCACCCGGTCATCTCCGCCTACCATTGATGTGCCCAGGGCGACGCGCTGCGTCGCGAGCAAAAGCGCCGGCCGACCGCCGGCGCTTTTTCATTGCGGCTGCGGAGCGTGCTTCGGCCAAGCTGGCGCGCCTGCTGCCCGGCCATCGGCAGTGTCGATGCAGCCAACGGCCGTGCTGTGACTCCGTTAGCTTTGCCTCGCCTTAGACGAACATGTCCACTACCAGGTAGCCGTCCAGCAACAGGATGCCGACGGTGGCCGCTATCGCCGCCCAGGCCCAGGCGCCGCGCAGCACATACTTGCCCATCAGGCTCTTGCGGCAGGCCAGCAGCACCAGCGGCCCCAGGGCGAAGGGCAGGGCCAGGCTCAGGATCACCTGGCTCAGCACCAGCAGGCTGTCCGGGTCCTGCCCGCCGGTATAGGCCAGCAGGCCGGCCGCGGCGGCGCCCGCCACCAGCCGCGTCGCCAGCGCGCGGCGCCGGTCGGACCAGCCGCTGCGGACCTGGAAGCCTTGGGACAGGATGCGGCCGGCCAGCACGCCGGTGATGGTGGAGCTTTGCCCCGCGGCATACAGCGCCACCGCGAAGACGATGGCCGCGGCCACGCCCAGCGTCTGGCCGATCACCGCATGCGCGTCGTCCAGGCTGGACACGATGAGCCCCGAGCCCGACAGCGAGGCGGCGGCGACGATCATGATGGCGGCGTTGATCAGCATGGCCAGGCCCAGCGACACGATGGTGTCGTTGCGGGCCACGCGCATGGCGAGGTCGCGCGCGACCGGTGGCAGTTGCCGCGCGCGCTGGGCGAGCGAGCCGGAATGCAGGTACAGGTTGTGCGGCATCAGGGTCGCGCCCAGGATGCCCAGCGCGATCAGGAAGCCCTGCGGGTCGCGCAGGGCGCGGCCGGTTTGCGTGACGCCGTGAGCCACTTCGGCCCAGGCCGGGTTGGCCTTGAACAGCAGGAACACGAAGGACATCGCGACCACCGACAGCAGCAGGGCGATGAAGCGTTCATGCTTGTCGGCGTTGCCGCGGGTCAGCGCCAGCACGGCGAAGGTGCCGACGCCGGTGACCGCGACGCCCGCGATCAAGGGCAGGCCGAAAAGCAGGCGCAGCGCGATCGCGCCGCCGATGAGCTCGGCCAGGGCGGTCGCCAGGATGGCGGCTTCGCCGGCCAGCCAGGCCGTCCTGGCCCAGCGCGGGGACAGGTGGCGGGCGGTCAGCGTGGCCAGGTCCTGTCCGGTGGCCAGCGCCAGGCGCGACACCAGGATCTGGAAGCCCAGCGCCAGCAGGGCCGAAATGACGACGACCAGCAGCAGGCCATAGCCGAAGCCGCTGCCGCCCGCGATGTCGGTGGCCCAGTTACCGGGATCGATATAGCCCACGGCCACCAGGATGCCGGGGCCGGCCATGCGGCGCAGTCCGGCCGACACCTGGACGTCTTGCGCCAGTGCGGTCCTGCCGCCGGAGATCGCGTAGATGAAATGGCCCATGTTGGCTCCTGAGAATGATTCTCATCTTCCTCGGATCAGGCCGGACCGTCAAATTGATTTTGGGCAAACGGGGGATAGGCCGGCCCAATGGCTCCGTCCCCCAGGGACGGGCCGCGGGCCGGGGACGGGATCAGGACTTCAGCTTGGCTTCCATGGTGATCTTGGCATTCAGCACCTTGGACACCGGGCAGCCTTTTTCAGCCTTGCGCGCGGCGTCCTCGAAAGCCTGGGCGCTGGCGCCGGGGATGACGGCTTCGACGCTCAGATGGACGGCGGTGATGGCAAAGCCGCCTTCCACCTTGTCCAGCGTCACTTCGGCCTTGGTGTCCAGGCTCTGCGCGACCATGCCGGCTTCGGCGAGGATGTTGGACAGGGCCATGGTGAAGCAGCCCGCATGCGCCGCGCCCAGCAGTTCCTCGGGATTGGTGCCGGGCGTGTCGCCGAAACGGGTGTTGAAGCCGTAAGCCTGTTCCTTGAGCGCGCCGCTTTGCGTGGAGATCGTGCCCTTGCCGGTCTTCAGGTCGCCGGACCAGTGGGCGGTTGCGGTTTTCTTCATGCGTGACTCCTGTGGAAGGGCCGCGCCCGTCGCGAGCGCGGCCGGTATGAGAGGGGGCGCGCGCCGCCGGCGGGGGCGAGGCGCATTGCCTGGGTGGCATGATCGATGATACGGCGACCGGGCAGGGCCGGCGCGGAAAGCGTCTGCGCGCAACGGCAAGCCGATGTAACGGCAGCCAATGCGGTCCGTGTGTTTGACGCGCGTCGCCTGGCGCCATGCGCGCATCAGGCAAAATAGGGCATCTGTTCCAACCTTGCCGAGAACCGCTGTCATGTCTCTCAATTTCGTCCGCTATGCGTGCGCCGTCGCGCTGGCCGTTCCCGCCCTGTCTGCCCAGGCTGAAGTCGTCATCGGCGTGGATGTGTCCACCACGGGTCCGGCCGCCGCCATCGGCATCCAGACCAACAACGCGATCCGCCTGTGGCCCGCGACCCTGGGCGGCGAACCGGCGCGCTACGTGGTGCTGGACGACGGCACCGACGTCAGCCGCGCGGTGAAGAACATGCGCAAGCTGACCTCGGAAGACAAGGTCGACGCGATCGTCGGCCCGAACACCACGGCCGCCGCGCTGGCGGGCCTGGACGTGCTGGCCGAGACCGGCACGCCCATGATCGCGTTGGCCGCGTCCAGCGTCATCGTTGAGCCGCTGTCGGATCCAAAGCGCGCCTGGGCCTTCAAGATGCCGCAGAACGATTCGCTGATGGCGACCGCGCTGGTGGCGGACATGAAGAAGAAAGGCCTGAAGAACGTGGCCTTCATCGGCTTCGCGGATTCCTACGGCGACAGCTGGTGGAAGGAATTCTCGGCCGCCGCCGGCACCGACCTGCACATCGTGGCGCAGGAGCGCTTCCAGCGCACCGACGCTTCGGTGGTCGGACAGGTGCTGAAAGTCATCGCCGCCAAGCCGGATGCCGTGCTGATCGCCGGCGCGGGCACGCCGTCCGCCTTGCCGCAGAAGACGCTGCTGGAGCGCGGCTACACCGGTGCCATCTACCAGACGCATGGCATCGGCACGCTGGAATTCCTGCAGGTCGGCGGCGCGGACGTGGAAGGCACCTTGTTCCCCACCGGCCCCGGCGTGGTGGCGCGCGAGCTGCCCGATGACAATCCGGTCAAAAAGGTGGCCGTGGCCTTCGCCGACCAGTACGAAGGCCGCTATGGCGCCAACACGCTGACCCAGTTCGCGGGCGACGCCTACGGCGCCTGGATGCTGCTGGATTCGGCGGTGGCGCGGGCGCTCAAGACGGGCGCCAAGCCTGGCACGCCGGAATTCCGCAAGGCGCTGCGCGACGCGCTGGAGAACACGCGCGACCTGGTCGTGCCCAACGGCGTGCTCAATATTTCCAAGGAAAACCATCAGGGCTTCGACGAACGCGCCCGCGTCATGGGCATCGTCCGCAACGGCCGTTTTTCCTACGCGCAGTAGGGGAGACATGGCTGTCTACCATTCGTAACGTGTTCTGACGCGCCGCGGGGGCAGTCCAGGAAAGCAGGCTCAGGCCTGCTTTTTTTCGAACATATCATTCGTATAGAAATCATTTAATAGCGTATCATTTTTGGTGAAGACATATACCTCGAAATAAATATAGGAGAAACTGCCATGAACCTGATCCGAACCAGACGTTTGCTCGCCGCCCTGAGCCTGGGCATGCTGGCGGCATGTTCCGATTCGGGGTCAGACAAGCCTGCGCCCGCAGCGAGCGCGCCGGCCGGCGGATCCACCCTGGAAGCCGCCAAGACCGCCGGCAAGATCCGCATCGGCTATGCCAACGAGGCGCCGTTCGCCTACATGGACAGCAAGGAAGCCAAGGTCACGGGCGAGTCCGTGGAGATCGCCCGGGTGGTGCTCAAGCGCATGGGCATCAATGAAGTGGAGGGCGTCCTGACCGAGTTCGGCTCCCTCATTCCCGGCCTGCAGGCCAAGCGTTTCGACATCATCGCGGCGGGCATGTACGTCACGCCCGAACGTTGCCAGCAGGTGGCGTTTTCCGACCCGACCTACGGCGTCGGCCAGTCGTTCCTGGTCAAGCAGGGCAATCCCAAGAACCTGCACAGCTACGAAGACGTAGTGAAGAATCCCGATGC
This sequence comes from Achromobacter anxifer, assembly GCF_903652925.1. Lineage (GTDB taxonomy): Bacteria > Pseudomonadota > Gammaproteobacteria > Burkholderiales > Burkholderiaceae_B > Achromobacter > Achromobacter anxifer. The sequence goes on from NZ_CAHLAR010000002.1 coordinate 475,172, forward strand.
CAAGCTGGGCGTGGTGGTGGGCGCGATCGAGGCGGAATACGCCTCCAAGTCCAAGGTGCCTGCCGTCCAGGTGGTGGTGTTCCCGGACGCGGTCAGCGCGCTGTCCGGCGTGCAGGCGGGACGCGCCGACGCCTATGCGGCCACGGCCCTCACGGTCAATGACCTGATGGGCAAGACCAGCGCCGCCAGCGGCCTGGAAAAGGCCGAGCCGTTCAAGGACCCCGTCATCGACGGCAAGGACGTGCGCGGCTACGGCGCGTATGCCTTCCGCACCGACGACAAGGCCTTCGCCGATGCCTTCAACGCCGAACTGGCCAAGTTCATCGGCACCGAAGAACATCAGAAGCTGGTGGCGCCTTTTGGCTTCACGCCGCAGGAATTGCCCAAGGGAGTCACGGCCGCCAAGCTGTGCGCCGGCCAGTAAGGGGGCGCGCATGCGGCTGATATCCGAGCATTTCGCCGAACTGGCGCCGCCGTTGCTGCAGGGGCTGGCCGTCACCCTGGAAATCATGGCCGGCGCCGTGGTGCTGGCGGTGCCGCTGGCGCTGGCCGCGGGCATCGGGCGCCTGTCGTCGTTGCGGCCGTTGCGCTGGATCGCGGCGGTCTACGTCGAAGTGTTCCGCGGCACCTCGGCCCTGGTGCAGCTCTTCTGGTTCTACTTCGTGCTGCCGCTGTTCGGCGTGCAGCTGCCCGCCATGCTGGTGGGCATCGTGGTGCTGGCCCTGAACGCCGGCGCCTATGGCGCCGAGGTGGTGCGCGGCGCGATCCGCGCGGTGCCGCCGGGCCAGCGCGAGGCCGGCATCGCGCTGAACCTGACGCGCGGGCAGATCATGCGGCGCATCGTGGTGCCGCAGGCCGTGCCGGCCATGCTGCCGCCGGCGGGCAACCTGCTGATCGAACTGTTGAAGAACACGGCGCTGGTGTCCCTCATCACGATCACCGACCTGACCTTCCGCGGCCAGTTGCTGCGTAGCGAGACCCTGCGCACCACCGAAATCTTCACGTTGATGCTGCTGATGTATTTCGCGGTGGCGCTGCTGATCACGGGCGGCATGCGTCTGCTGGAACGCAAGGTGCGCGTGCGATGAAGCCGGTATTCGATTGGTCCTTCGCCCTGGAAATCCTGCCGACGCTGGGCTCCGCGCTGATCATCACGGTCCAGGCCACGCTGCTGGGCATGCTGGTGGCCGTGACGCTGGGCCTGGCGCTGGCGCTGCTGCGGCGTTCGCGGCTGCGCATCGTGTCGCTGCCCACCGCCTTCGTGATCGAGTTCGTGCGCAGCACGCCCTTGCTGGTGCAGATGTACTTCCTGTTCTACGTCCTGCCCCTGACCGGCCTGCGCATGTCGCCGCTGGCGACCGGCATCGCCGCTCTGGGCCTGCACTACGCGACCTATTGCGCCGAGGTCTACCGCGCCGGCATCGAATCCGTGCCGCGCGGCCAGTGGGAAGCCGCCACCGCGTTGAACATGTCGCGCTGGCGCACGGCGGTGGGCGTGGTGCTGCCGCAGGCCATACCGCCGGTGGTGCCGGCGCTGGGCAATTACCTGGTGGCCATGTTCAAGGACACGCCGCTGCTGTCCGCGATCACCGTGGTGGAACTGTTGCAGCAGAGCAAGATGATCGGGTCCGCCACGTTCCGCTACACCGAGCCCCTGACCCTGGTGGGCGTGCTGTTCCTGGCGCTGAGCCTGGTGGCGGCCTGGGGCGTGCGCGGCCTGGAGGCCCGCCTGCAACGATATGGAGGAAAGCGATGAGCGCCAGCGTAAGCATCAAGAACCTGCGCAAGCAGTACGGAGACCTGGAGGTGCTGCGCGGCATCAACCTGGAAATTCCCTCGGGCCAGACGGTGGCCGTGATCGGTCCCTCGGGTTCGGGCAAGTCCACGCTGCTGCGCGTGCTGATGACGCTGGACCGGCCCACCAGCGGCGATATCGAGATCGACGGCGTGCCGATGTGGACCGACGCCCAGGGCCGTCCCGTCGGGTCCAATTCGGAACATCTGCGCAAGGTGCGCGGCAAGATCGGCATGGTGTTCCAGCACTTCAATCTGTTCCCGCACATGACGGCGCTGGCCAATGCGATGGAAGCGCCGTTGCACGTGCTGGACATGTCGCGCAGCCAGGCGCGCGAACGCGCCGTGGAGTACCTGGAAATGGTCGGCCTGGGCGACAAGCTGGACGTCTATCCGGCGCAGTTGTCGGGCGGGCAGAAGCAGCGCGTGGGCATCGCCCGCGCCCTGGCGATGTGTCCCGACATCATGCTGTTCGACGAGGTGACCTCGGCGCTCGACCCGGAACTGGTGGGCGGCATCCTGCAGATCCTGCGCGATCTGTCTGCCCGGCGCAGCATGACCATGATCATCGTGACCCACCAGATGAAGTTCGCCGAGCGCAGCTCCGACCGGACCCTGTTCTTCGACCAGGGCAATATCGTCGAGGACGCCGAATCGTCGGTGCTGTTCAGCCAGCCCAAGGAGGCGCGCACGCGCCAGTTCCTGGATTCGGTGATCGAGGGACAGTAGCGTGCCGTTTGCGGGCACGGCTTGACCCCGTCCGGCGCAGCGGTATTCAGGTCGCCAGGCGGGACTGGGCGCTATGCTTGGGCATCCCACGCCCCGGAGGCCACAGCATGTCCCTGCTTTTCAGTCCCACGTCCATCGGCAAGCTCGAACTGGCCAACCGCATCGTCATCGCGCCCATGTGCGAGTACTCGGCCGAAGACGGCCTGGCCACCGACTGGCACATGATCCACCTGGGCCACCTGGCCCTGTCCGGCGCGGCGTTGCTGTTCGTGGAAGCCACCGCCGTGGAGCCCGACGGGCGCATCACGCCCGGAGACCTGGGCCTGTGGTCCGACGAAACCGAGGCGGCCATCGGCCGCGTCGTGGCAGCCATCCGCCGCTATGCGCCGATCAAGCTGGGCATCCAGCTTGGCCACGCCGGCCGCAAGGCTTCCAGCGAAGCGCCCTGGAACGGCGGCCAGCTGGTGCCGCCCGAGGCCGGCGGCTGGCAGGGTTGGGCGCCCTCGGCCGTGCCGCACAATGCCTCGGAGCCCGCGCCGCACGCGCTGGACGCCGCCGGCCTGGCGCGCATCCGCGATGCCTTCGTGGCCAGCGCCAAGCGCGCCGTGCGCCTGGGATTCGACGCGATCGAATTGCACGCCGCGCACGGCTATCTGCTGCATCAGTTCCTGTCGCCCCTATCCAACCAGCGCGACGACGCCTACGGCGGTTCGCTGGAAAACCGCATGCGCTTTCCGCTGGAAGTCTTCCAGGCGCTGCGCGAAGCCACGCCTGCGTCGGTGGCGCTGGGCGTGCGCGTGTCGGCGACGGACTGGGTGGAGGGCGGCTGGGACCTGGAACAGACGCTGGTCCTGGCGCAGGCGCTGAAGGAGCGTGGCTGCGAGTTCATCGACGTCTCCAGCGGCGGCGTTTCGTCGCAGCAGAAGATCCCGGTGGGGCCGAATTACCAGGTGCCCTTCGCCGATGAGATCAAGCGCAAGGTGGGCATGCCCACCATCACGGTGGGCCTGATCACTGAGGCGCAGCAGGCCGAAGACATCCTGCAGAACGGCCAGGCCGACATGGTCGCGCTGGCGCGCGGCATGCTGTACGACCCGCGCTGGCCCTGGCACGCCGCGGCGCAGCTGGGCGGCCAGGTTAGCGCGCCGCGCCAGTACTGGCGTTCTCAGCCCAGGGATCAGAAGGCGCTGTTCGGCGATACGCGCTTCGGGCAACGGTAGGATGGGCGAAGCGCGGCGCGAGCGCCGTAAGAACAGCGGCGCCTATCGCGCGTAACCCGCCACGCAAGCGCCGTTTCCTACCGAGGACGAATGGTCGCACCAGATGGGTGCGGCCGTTTCCCTTCATAGGCGTCTTGCAGCAGCGCCCGCAACGCCACGCGTTCCAGCGGACGCGGATTGGGGTAGGGCGTTTGCAAAGCGATGTCGCAGGCGCGGTCCAGGTCTTCCTCATGCATGCCGATGTCGCGCAGCGCGGTGGGGGCGCCTAGCGTATGCGCCAGGTCGAACACACCGGCGGCGGCATCGGGTGCGCCCAGCGCCGCCGCGATGCGCGCCATGGCTTGCGGCGCGGCCGCGGCGTTGTAGGCCAGGGCCTGCGGCAACACCACGGTGTGGACTTCGGCGTGCGGCAGGTTGAAGCTGCCGCCCAGCGTATGGCAGAGCTTGTGGTGCAAGGCCATGCCCACGCTGCCCAGCACCGTGCCGCACAGCCAGGCGCCATAGAGCGCGTCGCCGCGCGCTTGCAGCAGGTCTTCGCCGCCGGCTCCGGCGTGGATGGCGGGCAGCGCCTGCGCCAGCGCGCGTATGCCTTCCTGCGCCATCAGGTCCATGATGGGATTGCCTTCGACCGAATACAGGCCCTCGGCCGCATGGGCGATGGCGTTGATGCCGCTGGTCACGCTCATGGTCACGGGCAGCGACAGGCTCAGTTCCGGGTCATACACCACGCTGCGCGGCAGCACCCGGTCGTCCTTGCCGGTCTTTTTCAGGCCGGCCTCGGTGATGCCGTAGATCGGCGTCATTTCGGAGCCCGCATAGGTGGTGGGCACGGCGATGACCGGCAGTCCCGAGTCCAGCGCGATGGCCTTGCCCAGGCCGATGGTGGAGCCGCCGCCCACGGCCACGGCGCAATCGGCGCCCAGCTCGCGCGCCGTCTGCTGCGCCTGGCGCGCGATCTCGATCGGCACGTGCATTACGGCCTGGTCGAAAATCCCGGCTACGCGCTCGGCGCCCAGCAGGGCAGAGACGCGCTCCGCCTGGGCCCGCTGCGGCGGGGTGCAGAGCACGAGCGCGCGCCGTAGCCCCAGGGCGTCGAGTTCGGCCGCCAGGCCGGCCAGGCTGCCGGGCCCGAAGACCACGCGCTGGGCGCGGCTGGCATAGATGAACGATTTCATGGCGTCTGAAGACTCCCTTTCCGTCATTGTGCAACGATTCCGCGGCTCTTGATGAGCTGGCCCCAGCGCTGCGATTCGGCCTGCACCAGCCGGTTCATGTCGTCGCGGCCGCCGGCCACCACTTCGAAGCCGGATTCGGTAATGCGTGCGGCGACGGCCGGATCGCGCAGCGCCGCGATCGTGGCTTCGGTCAGCTTGTCCAGCGTCGCCGTCGGCGTCTGGGCCGGCGCCACCATGCCTACCCAGGAATAGATCTCGAAGCCTGGATAGCTTTCGGCGATGGCGGGCACGTCCGGCAGGGCGGCGACGCGCTTGGGCGCCGTCACCGCCAGCGCGCGCAGCTTGCCGCTCTGGATGTGGGGCAGCACCAGCGGCAGGCTGGCGATGATGGAGTTCACGTGTCCGCCCATCAGGTCCGACACTGCCGGGCCGCCGCCGCGGTAGGGTGTATGGATGCCGCTGGTGCCGGCGGCCTGGTGGAACATTTCCGCCGCCAAGTGGTTGGAGCTGCCCGCGCCCACCGAGGCATAGGACACGCTGCCCTTTTTGCCCGCCGCCACGTAGTCCGCCAGCGTCTGGTAGGGGCCGCTGGCCGTCACCGCCAGCACCATGGGCGAACGCACCATGTACGACACGCCGGTCAGGTCGCGCGTGGCGTCGTAGGGCAGCTTGGGGTAGATATGTTGTTCCGTGGCATAGGAATCGAACACCATTTCCACGGTGTAGCCGTCGGGCGCGGCCTTGGCCACCAGCGCCGTGCCGATGGTGCCGCCGGCGCCGCCGCGGTTGTCGATGACCACCGTCTGCCCCAGCTTGTCCTGTAGCGCCTGCTGCACCTGGCGCGCGACCCGGTCGACCGTACCGCCCGCGGCGAAGGGCACGACCACCGTCACCGGCTTGCTGGGATAGTCGGCGGCGGCCGCGGGCGCGGCGGCCCAGGCGCACGCGGTAAGCGCGGCACTGGCCAACAGGACGCGGCGCGAGCGGCGGAAGTCGGTGATGGGGGGCATGCGGGTCTCCTGGATATATCTTGGTTGTGGTTGGCCGTCCATCTTTGTCGAAATTGCCAAAGTGCGGCCATGCACGCTATCGTAATTGCCTAATCTCCCAGGAAAGCAGGCGCCGTGCGCCAAACCCTTTTGCGCCACACGCACAAATGAAAACCGTCAAATTTGCCGAAAGCCTGTCGATCTTCGTGGACGTCGCCCGCGCGCAGAGCTTTTCCGAAGTGGCGCGCCGCCGCGGCATGGTGGCGTCGTCGGTGGCGCGCCAGATCGGCGCGCTGGAATCCGAACTCAAGGTGCCGCTGTTCGTCCGTTCCACCCGCGCCCTGATGCCCACCGAGGCGGGCGAGGTGCTGTACGAGCGCGCCGTGAAAATCCTGCACGACATGACCGAGGCGCGCTCCGAAGTCATTTCGCTGGAGCAGACCGTGCAGGGCCTGCTGCGCGTCAGCTGCCTGCCGGCGTTCGCCCGGCGCTACGTGGTGCCCATGCTGCAGCAGCTGGGCGAACGCCATCCGCAACTGCGCGTGGAACTGGAATTGACCGAGCGCGTGGTGGACCCGGTGGTCGAACGCATGGACGTGGTGGTGCGCGTGGGCCAGCAGCCCGACAGCAGCCTGATCGGCCAGCGCATCGGCAGCCACCGCTACCTGATCTGCGCCGCGCCGTCCTACCTGGAACGCCATGGCGTGCCGCGCACGCTAGCGGACCTGTCGCGCCACCGGCTCATCGACCGGCGCCACAGCACCAGCGTGCGCGGCTGGCGCGAACTGGGCAATGGCCAGTGGGCGCAGGACGCGAAGTTCGCGCTTGAATGCGACGACTGCGATGCGCGCCGCTATGCGGCGCTTGAAGGGCTGGGCATCGCGCTCATGCCGAACTGGTCCGCGGGCGCGGACATCGGCGCGGGCCGCCTGGTGCAGCTGACGTTGCAGGACGCCAGCCCTCCGCCGGAAAGCGGCATCTATCTGCTGCGCGCCATGCCGCGGGCCAACGCCCGCATCCGCGCCTTCACCGAGCAGCTGCGGCGGCAGATCGGCACGCCTTCGGTGTGGGACGCCGCCATCGAGAGCCTGCGCGCGGCCTGACGATCCCGGCGCCGCGCCACAATGAAAAAACGCCGCATCTGCGGCGTTTTTTCATGCGTCCGCGCGGCGGTGGCTTACAGGCTTACAGGCGCGAGTACGCCTGTTCCAGCTCGGCGTGCAGCGCATCGGCGAAATCCTCGCGTGCGGGATCCAGCTGCGACAGCAGGCGGGCCAGTACCACGTTGTCTTCCTCGCCGCTCCAGATCTTGATGTAGGTGCCTTCCTTGTAGCCATGCTGCTGGCGGAAGATGTTCAGCACGTTCTTGGACACGTATTGCGTGTAGGCGTCGTTCCAGCTCATTTCGCAGGACGTCATGGTCTGTTCCAGCACCTTGAAGCTGGCGCGTCCGCACACCGCCAGGCCGCCGATCAGTTCCAGCAGTTCCGGCACGTTCAGCTGTTCCAGCGCATGGGACTTGCCGTCCAGCGTGACCGAGGCCGGCCCGGCCAGGTCAGCCACCAGCGCGCGGGCGGCGGCGGCGACGTCGCCACGGGCTTCGACGATGGTGTGCGACAGGTAGAAGTGCAGGATGTCCACCAGCTCCATCTGCACCTGCGGCAGGTCGATGGTCTGCTTCTTCCACCACTTCCAGCCGTAGTGTTCGAGGGCTTCGGCGGATTCGACGAAGGCGGCGCGCAGGAAGCGGGCTCCGCCGTTGACCCAGTCCGGATTGATCATGCTGTTCAAGTGGCCCTGCAGCTTCAGCATCGTGGCCGCCTGGGCCTGGTTCAATCCGACAACGTTATTCACTTTCACTCCGTGGTTCGTGGGGTCTTTCGACAGCGGCGGAAATGTTAGCACCATTGCCCGTGGTCGCCGCGCGGCCCTGGAGACGGAATTCAGGCGCTGCCGTCCTTGCGGTGCGAGGAGCGCTTGAGCGGCGGCAGCGGCGCCTTGTTGCGCGGATTGCGCGCGCGGCCGGCGGCCTTGAACAGCATGAAGGCGAAGAAGGCCAGGAAGATGGCGGGCATGGCTTCGTCCAGGTCGAAGCCGGGGCCGCGCAAGGCCTGGAAGATGATGCGCACCGCGGCCCATCCCGCCAGGATGCCGCCTATGGTCAGGACGACGCCGATCTTGCGTTGCGTGGCCTGGCGGGCCAGCGTCATGGACGCGGCGTCTTCCTGGCCGGGCGCGGCGGGCGCCGGCTGGTACTGGGTGGAGGGCTTGGAGGACTTGCCCCAGGGCGCGCCAGAGAGCGAGTCGGAGGGGCCGGTGGATGGCGCGGGCGGCACAGGGGGAGGCGCCGTCCGGGCGGCCGCGCGCTTGTCCGGCACCTGGCCGGGCGTCGCGCCGCCGGCGCGCGTCAGGTTCTCGATGTAGCGCGCGAAGTCGCCATTTCTGGGCTCCCCATCTATGGCCATGGCCCTTCTCCGGTTCAGTTGCCGCGGCGTTGGCGCGCCGGGACCCGGCGTTTGCGCAGCATGGCTATCAACAGCCCGCATCCTAGCAGCACCGAGAGTCCCGCGCCGATCATCATGGCGATTTGTTGCGCATTGTCCGCCGTGCCCAGGCTGCGCGCCGTGATGTAGCCCGGGGCCAGCATCAGCGGCATCCAGAGTATGGCCGAGGCGACGTTGGCCAGCTGGAAGCGGCCATGCGCCATGCCCATCACGCCGGCGACGGTGGGGATGGTGGAGCGGATGGGGCCCAGGAAGCGGCCGATCAGCACCGAGGCGAAGCCGTAGCGGTAGAAGAACAGGCGCGCGCGCGCCACGCCGCTGCGCTGCTGCTTCAAGGGCCAGCGGCGCAGGACGCCCGGGCCGGCCCAGCGGCCCAGCCAGTAGGACAGGGCGTCGCCCACGATGGCGCCGGCGATGCCCCAGGCGATGATGCTCCAGGGGTTCAGCGTGCCCGCGCCGATCAGGCCGCCGGTCAGCAGCATCAGGGCGGTGGCCGGGATGAACAGGCCCAGCAGCACCATCGATTCGCCCAGGGTCAGCAGGAAGGTGATCGGTCCCGCCCAGGCCTGGTTGGTCTCGATGAACAACGCGATCTTGTCGACGTATTGGTCCATATATGCAAAGTTGAAAATTAGCTGAACGCAATCGGGTATCTTAACGCCTGCGCAGACCGCCACGTGTCATCTAGTCCGTCTGCATGAAGCCTATCGTCGGGGATTTATGGATTCGGTTACGCAAGCCGTGCTGGGCGCGGGCATACAGGGAGCCCTGCTGGGGCGGGTGCAGGGCAGGCGGGCGCTGATCTATGGCGCCGCGCTGGCCACGGTGCCGGATCTGGACGTGCTGATGCGCTATCCGGATCCGGTGTCGCTCATGACGTACCACCGCGGCTTCTCGCATTCGGTCTTCGTGCTGACCGGCCTGGCCGCCTTGCTGACATGGCTGATCCGCAAATACTGGCCGCAGGCGCCGTACAGCGGGCGCAGGCTGTTCCTGACCTTGTGGCTGGTGCTGGTGACCCACCCGGTGCTGGACGCCTTCACCGTCTACGGGACGCAGCTGTTCTGGCCGCTGGCGCGCATACCGGAAAGCTGGGCGGCCATCTTCATCATCGACCCGGTCTATACCGTGCCGCTGCTGGCGGCGGTGCTGTTCGCTATCGGCTTTGGCATGACGCTGACGGCGCGCCGCCTGCTGGCTGCGGCGCTGGTCTTCAGCACGGCCTACCTGGGGTTCGGGCTGGCGGGGCGCATCTCCGCCGAGGACCGCGTGCGCGAGGCGATGCAGGGGCAGGGCATCGCCGTCAGCGAGCTGCGCGCCGTGCCCATGCCGTTCAATACGCTGGTGTGGCGCGTGATCGCCAAGACGGCTGACGGGCACTACTACGAATCGGTCAGCAGCCTGTTCGACCGGGCGCCGCCGGAATGGCTGCGCCAGCCCCTGAACCTGGACGTGGCGCAGGCCCTGGCGGACGTGCCGCTACACCAGCGCCTGCGCTGGTTCACGGACGACTGGCTGCGCTACGACGCCATCGGCGACGCCCTGGTGGTGACGGACCTGCGCATGGGCATGGCCGGGCATTACACCTTCCGCTTCAAGATGGCCGAGCGTGCGGCGGACGGCCAATGGCGCGCCGTGACGCCGTCCAGCTGGCCCAGCGAACGCGGCGGCTGGGCCGAGTTGAAGCTGGTGCTGGCCCGCATCCTGGACGCGCACCCGCCCTTGCCGTTGGCGCAATGGTCGGAGTTGTCGGGCCGGTAATCCCGTCGCGCCGCGCCGTGCCGTGGTCGAGGCCTACGCCACGGCCGGTGGCCGCGGCAGGGGAGCGCCAGCCAGCTCGTACGCCTCGGCCGCCTGCAGCAATTGCAGGTCGCCGTGGCTGCGGGCCACCAGTTGCAAGCCTACCGGCATGCCGTCGTCCCCCAACCCGCAAGGCACGCTGATGGCGGGGTGGCCGGTCAGGTTGAACAGCATGGTCCACGGATACCAATGGGCGCGTATGTCGTCATAGGCGCGGCCGTCGATGGTAATGGTATCGAAGATGTCCGCACCCAGCGGCAAGGCGGTGCGCGACATGGTCGGCATCGCCAGCAGGTCGGCCTGGCCGAGCAGCGCCTGGACCTTGCGGTAGAGCGCGGTGCGGGCAAACATGGCCTCCTGGTACTGCTGCGCGCTGAATTGCGCGGCCGAGGCGATCTGCCGCCGGAAGGTCGGGCTGTAGGCCTCGGGCTCCCGTTCGATCAGGGGCAGGAAGCGGGCGCGCCAGACCGTATGGTTGATGACGCGCCAGACCGGCTCCACGTCGAAACCGGCGCCGTCGAACGGCTCGATCTCCGCGCCCAGGTCGGCCAGGCGCGCGAGCGCCGCTTCGAAGGCGCGGCGCACGCCGGCATCCACGGGACGCCCGGGGGGCGCGGCGCAGTAGCGGATGCGCTTGCCGCGCAGCGTGCCGGGGCCGGCGGCCGCGTTTGCGTAGTCGGCCCTGGGCACGCCCAGGGACCAGGGGTCGCAGTCGTGCGGGCCAGCCATGGCCGCCATCATCAAACGGGTATCCGCGACCGTGCGCGTGGTCGGCGTGACGTAGGTCTGGTTGCCGATCGCGTCCTGCGCCTGGCTGTGCGGTATCGCGCCCAGGCTTTGCTTGAATCCCACCACGCCGTTGCATGCTGCGGGAATGCGGGTGGAACCGCCGCCGTCCGAGGCCACCGCCAGCGCGGTAATGCCGGCGGCCGTCGCCGCCGCCGCGCCGCCGCTGGAGCCGCCGCAGGTGCGCTCCAGATTCCAGGCATTGCGGGTCTGGCCGAACAGCGGCGAGTCAGTCATGGACTTGGAACCGAACTCCGGGGTGGTGGTCTTGCCGATCAGGATGGCGCCTTGCTCGCGCAGGCGCGCCACCGCCACGGCGTCTTCGGCCGGCACGTTGTCGCGGAACGGCAGGGCGCCGAATGTGGTGCGCACGCCAGCGGTGTTGACCAGGTCCTTGACGGTGAACGGCAGCCCATGCAGCAGGCCCGGGGCATCGCCGCGCATCAGCGCCGCCTCGGCGCGCCTGGCTTCGGCCATGGCCTGCTCGGGGCACAGCGTGATGAAACAGTTCAGGACGGGTTGCAGGCGCTCGGCCCGTTCCAGCGACGCGCGGACCAGTTCGACTGGCGACAAGGACCGGGCGCGGATCAGGCGCGCGGCTTCGACCGCGCTCAGTTCGCAAAGGGAATCGCTCATCGGATCCGAATCCTGCCTATTCGTCGAAGGAAATCCCGGCGGCCTTGACGATAGGGGCCCAGTGCTCGCGTTCGACGCCGATGCGGCGCTTGGCGGCCTGCGCGTCCTGCGGTTCGACCAGGAAGCCGGCCGTCTGCAGCTTTTCGACCAGCGCCGGCCGCTTGCCGGCCGCCACGAAAGCCTGTTCCAGCTGCGCGACGGTGGCATCCGGGGTGGCCGCGGGCGCGTACACGCCATACCAGCTGCCGGCGTGCTGGTACTGCGGGAAGCCCTGTTCCAAGAGTGTCGGCACGTCAGGCAGCGTGGGCAGGCGGCGGCTGCCGGCCACACCCAGGAACTTCACCTTGCCGGCCGTGTACAGCGGCAGCATGCTAGCGACGGCGTCCCAGCCCATCGACACCTCGCCACCGGCCACGTCCACCAGCATGGGCGCCGCGCCGCGATAGAGCACGGGCACGACTTCCAGGCCGTTCTGGCCGCCCATCTCTATCGTTCCAAGCTGGCCGGGGCTGCCTTGCGTCGCCAGGCCCAGGGTTGCCTTGGCGCGCGCCTGCCTGGCCCATTGCACGTACTCGGCCATGCCGCTGTAGGGTTGCGCGGCGCCCGCCACCGCGGCGGTGGGCACGTCGGCCAGCAGGGCGACGGGGCGCAGATCGTGGTCCGGGTCGTATCCCAGTTTCTTGTAGGTCAGCGGAAAGATCACGAACATCGGCGAGGACCCGAGGTACAGGGTCAGGCCGTCCGGCTTGGCGCGCTTGACCACGTCGAAGCCCAGGCGGCCCGAGGCGCCGGGCCGGTTCTCGACGATGACATTGCCGTATCCCGCCGTCTGCAGCTGTTCGGCGTAGGCTCGGGCCACGGCGTCGGCCGCGCCGCCCGCGGCGTAGCCGACGATGAGGCGCACGAGCTTGTCGCCGCCGGCCGGCTCCTGGGCCATGGCACTGGGTGGCAAGCAGGCCGTCGTCGCGGCGGCGAGTATGAGGGCGAGCAGTCGGGGGCGGTGCAGCAAGGCGGTCTCCTGTCGGCGCGGCATCACGCCCGGGGCTCTGGCGGCCGCGGGTCGGCCCATGGCCACGCGCTATGCCGCTATGATCGGACCGCTCGGGTTTACCGTATAGTGAATTATTTGCTCAAGGTATTGAGGAAATGCTCAAGCCATCCCTGGAATCCCTGGCCTCCCGCCTCAAGCTCAGGCACTTGCAGATCGCGCTGGCCCTGCGCGACGCGTCCTCGGCCAAGGAGGTCGCCGCGGCTGCGAACGTCAGCGAATCGGCGGTCTCGAAAACCCTGGCGGAACTGGAGTCGCAGCTGGGCTTCAAGCTGTTCGAGCGCACCGGCAACGGCAAGCGGCCGACCGAAATGGGCCGGCAGATCCTGCCCATGATGGAAGCCGTGGTCGCGCAGGCGCGCGGGCTGGCCCAGGCCGTCATGGACGTGCGCGGCGGCCGCCAGGGCGAACTGCGAATTGGCGTGGCCACGGACATGGGCAAGCTGACGCTCGCGCCGCTGATCCATGCCTACAACCAGGCGCAGCCGGGCGTCGCGCTCGACGTGCAGGCGGGCGGATACCGCGCGATGGTGGACCTGTTGCTGGACGACGGGCTGGACGCGCTGGTCTGCTATGACGCGCCCGAGCTGATCGCGCCCGGCCTGGGGCGCTTGCGGCTGGTGCCGCCGCAGCCGCTGGTGATCGTGGCCAATGCGCGGCGTTCGCCGCTGGCGGCGCGGCGCCAGCTCACGCTGAAGGATCTGCACGGGCAACCTTGGTGCAAGCCGCGTCCGGGCACGATGATGCACGACAAGCTGACCGCGCTGTTCCTGGCATGCGACCTGGGCCTGCCGCCGCGCGGCATCCAGGTGAGCGATCTGTTGCTGACCGACGAGTTCATCCGCGGCACCGACTATCTGGTCATGCTGCCCCTGGCGGCGGCGCAGCGGCTGACCGGCGCGGGCGAGGCCGTGATCCTGGCCGTCGATCTGCACGTACACAACCCGCCCACGGTCGTGGCCTGGCAGCGCGGCGCGGAACGGCAACCGCCACTCCAGCAATTTCTGCAATTCTGCGGCGCGCCGCCAGACGGAATGGCCGCCAGTTGAGCGTCACGCACTTCAGCCCCCGGATCCCGGGGGCTTTTTTCATCGCCGGCCATATTGACCGGCCTTAAGCCCCTGCATTATTCTTGTTCGCTTAACAGGAACATAAGTTCCGTTTTATGGAACAACCATGAGTATTCTCGATGGCGTGCAGCGCGTGCTGGCGCTGTATGCGGAAGGCGCGTCGGAGCTGAGCTTCACCGAAGTGGCGTCGCGCCTGTCCATGCCCAAGAGCACGGCATCGCGCCTGCTCAACCAGATGCAGCACTACGGACTGCTGGACCAGGACGCGGGCACGCGCCGCTACCGCGCCGGGACCATGCTGGCCCAGGCCGTGCGCGCCGGCATGGCGGCCACGCCGCTGGATGACGCCTGCCGCGTCGTGCTGGCCAGGCTGTCCGACGACAGCGGCCTGACCGCCTACCTTTCCACCCTGAACCAGCGCGAGACCGTGGTGCTGCAGCGCTTGAATGGCTCGCATCCGGTCCAGGTGTTGTCGCCGCCGGGCTCGCGCCGCGCCGCGTCGGGCACCGCCATGGGCCGGGCGCTGCTGTCTCGCCTGAGCGAGAGCGAATTCGAGGCCCTGTACGGCGCCGATGCCGGCCTGCCGCTGCCCAGGGAAGGGCGCGATTGCCCCGCCACGGTCGGCGAGCTGGCCAAGCTGGTGGCACAGACCCGCGCCGACCATTGCGGCGTGGCCATCGACCAGGCCATGCCCGGCATAGGCGCGGTGGCCGCCGCGGTGCGCGACCCCGCCACCGGCGAGCTGCGCGGCCTGTGCCTGTCCTTCGTTGCCTTCCAGGCCGACGCCGACCGCGTCGCCCGCCTGCGCGAGCTGGTGCTGCAGCAGGTGGGCAAGCTGGGGCGCGACCTGAACGATCCCTATTGGCTGGCCTGAGTCCTTCCAGGCCCACAGATGCGTCCGCGCTGGCGGACATCCAGAAAATCCCCTTACGGAAATCTTCCACATGAACCTACTGCTCCTCAGCAACTCCAGCAGCGACGCCGGCTATCTGGTCCACGCGCTGCCCGACATCCGCGAACTGATCGCCTCGCTGCCGCAGGGCGCGCCGGCCGTCTTCGTGCCGTACGCGGGCGTCACCCGCGATTGGGACGAGTACACCGCGCTGGTGGCCTCGGCGCTGGCCGACACCGGCCTGGACATCCAGGGGCTGCACCGCGCCGAGGATCCGGCCGCCGCGCTGGAGCGCGCCGCCATCATCATCGTGGGCGGCGGCAATACCTTCAACCTGCTGGGCCAGCTGCGCCGCCAGGGCCTGCTCGAAGCCCTGGCGCGCCGCGTGCGCCAGGGCGCGGCCTACCTGGGCTGGAGCGCCGGATCCAACCTGACCTGCCCCAGCATCTGCACCACCAACGATATGCCCATCACGGACCCGGAAGGCTTCGACGCCCTGGGCCTGCTGTCGTTCCAGATCAACCCGCACTACACCAACGCGCATCCCCCCGGACATCGCGGCGAAACCCGCGCCCAGCGCCTGGCGGAGTTCTGCACACTGAATCCGCAGATGCCGGTGCTCGGCCTGCCGGAAGGTTCCGCGCTGCGCGTGCGCGGCGCCAGCATCGACCTGATCGGCCCGCATGACGCGCCGCTGTTCCTGGGACGCGAGGAGCCGCGCGTGTTCCGTCCGGGGCCGGTGGAGATCCCGGCATGAAGCACGTCATCGATACCATCGAACTGCTGTCTTCCGCCCACATCACGGGCGAGGCGGTGGCCCAGCAACTGCGCGCGGCCGGCAACTGCGAAGTCGAAGTGACCCGGCTGGAGCGCGACGGCGCCGCCACCGAATTCCTGTCCATCGTGATTCCCGGCCTGGACGACGCCGCGCCGCAGCTGGGCATCGTGGGCCGCCTGGGCGGCATCGGCGCGCGCCCCGCGGTCACCGGCCTGGTGTCCGACAGCGACGGCGCGGTGGTCGCCATCGCCGCGGCCTTCAAGCTGATGGCCATGGCCCGCCAGGGCGACGTGCTGCCGGGCACGGTGCGCATCCGCACCCACATCTGCCCGCGCGCCGGCACGCGGCCGCATCACCCGGTGCCGATGATGCGCTCGCCGTTTCCCATGCGCGAGATGATGTCGCACGAAGTCGATCCGCGCATGGACGCGATCCTGTCGGTCGACACCACGCGCGGCAACCGCCTGGTCAACCACCGCGGCGTGGCGCTGACGCCGGTCGCGCGCCAGGGCTACCTGCTGCGCATTCCGGAAACCATGCTGGACGTGATGGGCTGGGTCAGCGGCGAACTGCCGGTGACCTTGCCGCTGACCACGCAAGACATCACGCCGTACGAAAACGGCCTGTGGCACGTGAACTCGCTGATGCAGCCCACGATCGTCACGGGCGCGCCGGTGGTGGGCGTGGCGCTGACGGCGCAGACCACCGTGCCGGGTTGCGCCACGGGAGTGACGAACGCCGTGGACGCCGACGTCGCCATGCGCTTCTGCATCGAAATCGCCAAGCTCTACGGGCAACGTGCGATGAGCTTTGTCGACGAAGCCGAATGGGCCGCCTTGCAGAGCCGCTACGGTTCGATGGCGCATCTGCAGACCGTGGGCCGCGAAGACGCGGGCGCCGCATGAGCGCGCCGCAACGCCGCGTGGCGTTCTTCACCATCGGCCAGTCGCCGCGCAGCGACGTGGTGCCCGAGATGGCGCCGCTGCTGGGCGCGCAGGTGCGCATCGACGAATTCGGCGCGCTCGACGGCCTGGATGCAGCGGGCCTGGCCGCGCTGGCGCCCAAGCCGGGCGAGTACCGCTTCGCCACGCGCATGCGCGACGGCTCGCAGATCGAACTGGACGCGGCCGCCGCCGAGGCGCGCCTGGCCGAGGTCATGCGCCAGGCCGATGCCGCGGGCTACGACGTGCTGGTGCCTCTGTGCACCGGCACCGCGATCGCGCCGATGCGCACGCTGGTGGTGGAGCCGCAGCAGGTCGTGGACCATCTGGTTGCCGGCCTGGCCGAGCATTGCCGCAAGGTGGGGCTGGTGGTGCCGCTGGAAGCGCAGGTCGACGCCTTCCACATGGTCGTGCCGCTGTCCTGCGAGACCGTGGTCGTCCATGCCTCGCCTTACGAAGCCGACGCCGCCCAGGCCGCGCGCAACTTCGAGCGCGCGGGCCGCGAGCTGGCGTCGTGCGACCTGATCATCATGCATTGCATGGGCTATGCCGAGCGCATGCGCCAGGCGGTGGCGCAAGCCTCCGGCCGTCCGGTGCTGCTGTCGAACCGCATGGTCGCGCAGACGCTGGCGCAAATACTGGAATAACGCCGCGGGACCGCCGCGCGCCTGCCGTGCTTTTCGAAGCGCGGCAGGCGCGCGGCGGCGAGCGGCGAGAGGAGACGAAGCGGGCTTCGTCAATCAATCGTTGGGAGTGTTTTTCATGTTCTGCCGTACTCTGTATCGCGCCGCAGGCGCACTGTTCGCCGTCACCGCCCTGACGGCCACGCCGGCGCTTGCCGCCGACGCGTGGAAACCCGCCAAGCCGGTGCGCCTCTTGGTGGGCTTCGCGCCCGGCGGCTCAGCCGACACCTTGGCTCGTCTGCTGGCCGAGCCGCTGTCGCAGCGCCTGGGCCAGCCCGTCGTGGTGGAAAACCTGGCTGGCGCGGGCGGCAACATCATGGCCTACCGCCTGGCCCAGTCGCCGGCCGACGGCTACACCATCGGCATCGCCGCCGCCGGTTCCATGGCCATCACCCATGTCCTGAACCCCAAGGGCACGAACTACAAGCCTACGGATTTCACGCCCATCACGCTGGCCGCGGTGCAGCCCAACGTGGTCATCGTCAACAAGGACGTGCCGGCCAACAACCTGGCCGAGCTGAAGGAATACTTCCAGAAGACGCCGACCGCCACCTACGGCACCGCCGGCGTGGGCATTTCCAACCACCTGATCGCCGAGACCATGCTGTACAAGCTGGGCGTGAAGGTGCCGCATGCCGCCTACCGCGGCGCGGCGCCCGTCATCACCGACCTGCTGGGCGGGCACATCGCCATGACGATGGACAACATCTCCACCGCCGCGCCGCTGGCCTCGCAGGGCAAGGTCAAGGCGATTGCCGTGGCCTCGCTCAAGCGCTCCCCGCAGCTGCCCAATGTGCCGACGCTGGATGAGCAGGGCCTGAAGGGCTTCGACATGCCGACCTGGCAAGGCGTGTTCGCGCCCGCCGGCCTGCCGGCCGACGTGCTGGCCGCCTACTACGCGGCCATGCAGGACGTGCTGAAGCAGCCCGCGCTGGTCGAGAAGATGGCCGGCCTGGGTTCGGAGCCGGTCACGGGCATGACGCCGGAGCAGTTCGGCCAGTTCCTGGAGAAGAACCGCCAGCAGTGGGCTGACATCGTCAAGGCGGCGAACATCAGCCTGGAGCAGTAAGCGGTTAGCAGCAAGTGGCAAGCGGCAAGCGGCAAGCGGCAAGCTGCGGGTGGCAAGCCGCAAGCCGCAAGCCGCAAGCAACAAGCAGCTAGCAATAAGCAACAAGCGACAAGCAGCCAGCGACAAGCAGCTAGCAGCAGCCAGTCTGCCGGCAAACCCTCCCGTAAAACGGAGGGTTTGTTTTTTGCGCGGACCATCGCGCTTGACTCTGAAGTAGCTTCAGGCTTTTTCATGAGGCCTGGCAATTCGCCGACCAGGCGATCTGGAGTCTGAAATGGGCATATTGAAGCAACTGCTGGGCGGCCATGGCAGCCGCCAGGGGTATGGCGGCCGCCATGGTCACGATGGCCATCGGGGCGGCTCTTACGGCAATCCGCCGGGCGGGCCCGCGCAGGCGGCTGCCGTCGCCTGCAATGGCTGCGGCGCGGCGCAGGCGGCCGGCAGCCGGTATTGTTCACAATGCGGCGCTACGCTGGCGGCGGCCACATGTCCCCAGTGCCGGGCCGCCCTCGCTGCCGGGGCGAGCTTCTGCGGGCAATGCGGCACGGCCGTCGCGCGCGCGAATCAACCCTGATTCCTTTTCGCCGCGAAGGACCATTAGAAGAACCGCCGCAACGAACCACCACAACGAACCGCCACAAGAATCACCACAAGGACCCCCATGAGCGACAGCCACCAGCACGGCGACGTGCGCGCCTTGCCCGAATCCCGCCTCTGGATCGCCTTCGCCCTGACGGGCAGCTTCATGCTGGTGGAGGTCGTGGGCGGAATGATCACCGGTAGCCTGGCATTGATTTCCGATGCCATGCACATGATGACCGACGCCATGGCCTTGCTGCTGGCGCTGGTGGCGATACGCGCGGGCCGCAAGGCGGCGGACCTGATGCGCACCTACGGCTACGCCCGCTTCGAGATCCTGGCGGCGGCGGTCAATGCGCTGGTGCTGCTGGGCGTGGCGTTCTACATCCTGTACGAGGCCTATCAGCGCCTATCGGCGCCGGCGGACATCCAATCATTGGGAATGCTGGCGGTCGCCGTGGTCGGGCTGATCGTCAACCTGATCTCCATGCGCCTTCTGGCAAGCGCCAAGGACGAGAGCCTGAACGTGAAGGGCGCCTATCTGGAGGTGTGGGCCGACATGCTGGGGTCAATCGGCGTGATCGTCGGCGCCGTGGTCATCTGGCTGACGGGCTGGCGCTGGGTCGATTCGGCGCTGGCGGTGGGCATAGGCTTCATGGTGTTCCCGCGCACCTGGGTGCTGCTGCGCGAGTGCGTGAACATCCTGCTGGAGGGCGTGCCGCCGGGCATGAGCCTGCAGGCCGTGCGCGATGCGATCCTGGACACCGCGGGCGTGGCCTCCATCCACGACATACACCTGTGGGCAGTGACCCAGGCCAACCCGATGCTGACCGGCCACGTGGTGCTGGCGGAGGGCGCGGACGGCGAACAAGTACGGCGCGCCATCGAGACCCGCTTGCAGGCGGATTTCCACTTGCACCATACGACGCTGCAGATGGAGCGGGAGGACCGCTCGGCCGAGGAACATATCCATTGAGCGCGGCGGGGCGTCGGAGACGAATGTTCCGTGCAAGAAAAAGCCCCCGTCCGTAGACAGGGGCTCTTCAACGCGGCCGGGTCGGGCTATGGCGCCCGCTTTTTATTGCGGCAGTCTGGCGGCGATTTCCGCGATCAGGCGACGGGCCGCATCCAGCTTGTCGGCGGCGGGCAGGGGATGGGTGCCTTGTTCGTCGAACAGCACCAGTTCGGTGGTGTCGGCGTCCATGACCTTGTGCGCCAGATTGCCCACCAGCAGCGGAATGCCCTTGCGCGTGCGCTTGGCTTCGGCGTGTTCGGCCAGCTTTTCGGTTTCGGCGGCGAAGCCCACGCACCAGGGACCATTGGGCAGCTTGGCCACTTCGGCCAGGATGTCCGGATTGGGTTCGAATTCCATCACGGGCGCGCCGCCGCCTTCGCTGGTTTTCTTCAGCTTCTGGTTGCTGACGTTCTTGACGCGCCAGTCCGCCACCGCGGCCACGGCGATGAAGATGTCCGCGTCTGCCGCGCTGGCCATCACGGCGTCATGCATCTGGCGCGCCGTGGTAACCGACAGCGCGGTGACGCCGCGCGGCACCGGCAGGAAGGTGGCGCCGGAAATCAGCGTGACGCGGGCGCCGGCCTCGCGCGCGGCGCGCGCCAGCGCGTAGCCGGTCTTGCCGGAAGAGCGGTTGCTCAGCACGCGCACCGGGTCCACGGGTTCGGAGGTGGGGCCGGCGGTCAGCAGCACATGGCGGCCGGCCAGCAGCTTGGGCTGGAAGAAGGCGATCAGGTCGGTCAGCAGTTCATGCGCTTCCAGCATGCGGCCGTCGCCGGTCTCGCCGCAAGCCTGCTCGCCGGCGGCGGGGCCCAGCACGCTGATGCCGTCGGCGCGCAATTGTTCGACGTTGCGTTGCGTGGCCGGGTTGGCCCACATCTCGCGGTTCATGGCGGGCGCCACCAGCAGCGGACAGGCGCGCGCCAGGCACAGCGTGGATAGCAGGTCGTCGGCCATGCCGTGCGCCAGCTTGGCCATGAAGTCGGCGCTGGCCGGCGCGATCAGCACCGCGTCCGCGCCGCGCGTCAGGTCGATGTGCGCCATGTTGTTGGGCACGCGCGCGTCCCAGGCGTCCACGAACACCGGGCGGCCCGACAGCGCCTGCATGGTGACCGGGGTGATGAAGTGCGTGGCTGCCTCCGTCATCACCACGTCGACGGTGGCGCCTTGTTCGGTCATGCGGCGCACCAGTTCGGCGATTTTGTAGCAGGCGATGCCGCCGGTCAGGCCGAGGACGATGCGTTTGCGGGCGAGGTCGAGCATGAGGGAGGCGGCGGGATCAGCGCCGTGTAAACGAGGAACGGACAGTGATTTTATTCTGCATTGCGGCATTGCGCCGTTCGCGATGCGTGCAGGGGGCATCAAGCAGGACAAAAACCGGTGGGAAGCAGGGGCAAAGCCGGGGCGTGGCGCCCCGGCTGGCCGGCATCAGGTCTTGGCCTTGCGGCTACGCAAAAGCTCGTCCAGCACCAGCAGGATGGCGCCGCAGGTGATGCCCACGTCCGCCAGGTTGAAGGCGGGAAAGTAGGAGTTGTTCCAGTAGAACAGCAGAAAGTCCACCACGTGGCCATAGACCACGCGGTCGATGACGTTGCCGATGGCGCCGCCCAGGATCAGGGTCAGCGCCAGGCTGAAGCGGGGCTGGCCATGGGTGCGGCGCAGGATGATGGTGATGACCACCGCCGCCACGCAGCCCAGGCCGGTGAACAGCCAGCGCTGCCAGCCTTCCTCGGACGCCAGGAAGCTGAACGCGGCGCCGCGGTTGTACATCAGCGTGAAGTCGAAGACCGGCAGCACGTTGACGCGTTCGCCGTACTGGAACGAGGTGTTGAAGTAGATCTTGGTCAGCTGGTCCAGCACGATGATGGCAAGCGCCAGGGCCAGCCAGCCGCCTACGCGCGCCGGCGCGGGGCGGGCGGGGGCGGCGGCGCCCGTCACTCCGGGTTCGGAGGGGCGGGCCATGTTCAAGCCTTGTCGCGGGCTTCGCCCGAGCCGAACAGGTTGGACACGCAGCGGCCGCAGATCTCGGGGTGGTCCGCGTCCTGGCCCACGTCCAGGCGCCAGTGCCAGCAGCGCTCGCACTTCTTGTGCGTGGACGGCGTGACCTCGATGCGGGTTTCACCTTCGCCGGCGTGCACGGTGGCGCGCGAGACGATCAGCACGAAGCGCAGGTCGTCGCCCAGGCTGGCCAGCAGCTCCTGGTCGGCGCCGTTGGCGTACAGGTCGACTTCGGCCTGCAGCGACGAGCCGATGTCGCCGGCCGTGCGCACTTCTTCCAGCTTGCGCTGGACTTCGGCGCGGATGGCGCGCAGGCGGGTCCACTTGGCCGACAGGGCGTCGGCGTCCGCGAACGGCGGCAGCGCGTGGTAGACCTCGGTGAAGATCGTGGTGCGGGCGGCATCGGCCTGGTTCTTCAGCGCGGAATTGACCAGTTCCTTCCAGGCTTCTTCAGCGGTGAAGGAAAGGATCGGGGCCATCAGCTTGAGCAGCGTCTGCGTGATGTCCAGCAGGGCCGTCTGGGCCGAGCGGCGCGCGCGGCTGTCCACCGCCGAGGTGTACAGGCGGTCCTTCAGGATGTCCAGGTAGAACGCGCCCAGGTCTTCCGAGCAGAAGGTCTGCAGGCGCGACACGGCCGGGTGGAAGTCGTAGCGTTCGTAGTTGGCCTGGACCTCGGCCTGCATCTGGGCCGTCATGGCCAGCGCATAGCGGTCGATCTCGAACAGTTCGCCGTAGGGCACGGACTGCGTCACCGCGTCGAAGTCGGCCAGGTTGGCCAGCAGGAAGCGCAGCGTGTTGCGGATGCGGCGGTAGCCTTCGACCACGCGCTTCAGGATCTCGTCGGAGATGGACAGTTCGCCCGAGTAATCGGTGGACGCCACCCACAGACGCAGGATTTCCGCGCCCAGCGAGTCGGACACCTTTTGCGGGGCGATCACGTTGCCCACCGACTTGCTCATCTTGCGGCCCTGGCCGTCCACCACGAAGCCGTGCGTGAGCAGGGCCTTGTAGGGCGGCTGGCCGTAAAGCATGCAGCCGGTCAGGAGCGACGAGTGGAACCAGCCGCGGTGCTGGTCCGAGCCTTCCAGGTACAGGTCGGCGGGCCAGGCGAGTTCAGCGCCGTGCGAACCGGCGAAGTCGCCATCCTTGCCGCCGAGCACCGTGGCGTGCGTGCTGCCCGAATCGAACCACACGTCCAGCGTGTCGCGGTTCTTTTCGTACTGGTCGGCCTCGTCGCCCAGCAGTTCGCGCGGATCCAGCGTCTGCCAGGCTTCGATGCCGCCTTGCTCGACGCGCTGCGCCACCTGTTCCAGCAATTCGGAGGTGCGCGGATGCAGCTCGCCGGTTTCCTTGTGCACGAAGAAGGCCATCGGCGTGCCCCATTGGCGCTGGCGCGACAGCGTCCAGTCGGGGCGGTTGGCGATCATGGCGTGCAGGCGGGCGCGGCCCCAGGCCGGGTAGAAGGCGGTGGCGTCGATGCCGGCCAGGGCGGATTCGCGCAGGGTCGGGCCGCCATCCTTGGGGGCCACGTCCATGCCGGCGAACCACTGGCTGGTGGCGCGATAGATGATGGGGGTCTTGTGGCGCCAGCAGTGCATGTAGCTGTGCTTGTGCTTTTCCACGTGCATCAGCGCGCCGGCTTCCTGCAGCGCCTCGACGATCTTGGGGTTGGCGTCCCAGATGGACAGGCCGCCGAACAGCGCCAGGCTGTCCACGTACTTGCCGTCGCCCATGACCGGGCTGATGAAGTCGGTGTCCTTCATGCCGTGCTCCTTGCACGAGATGAAGTCCTCGATGCCGTAGGCCGGCGCCGAGTGCACCACGCCGGTGCCGGAGTCGGCCGTCACGTAGTCGCCCAGGTAGGCGGGCGACTTGCGGTCGTAGGCGGCGTTGAACTGCGCCAGCGGGTGGCGGAATTCGATGCCCGACAGCGCCGCGCCCGGGGCCGTGGCGATCACTTCGCCTTCCAGGTTCCAGGCCTTCAGGCAGGCCTCGACGCGCTCCTTGGCGATCAGCAGCAGGGGGCCGAACTTGGGAACCGGCGACACGCGCACCAGCGCGTATTCGATTTCAGGGTGCAGGTTCAGCGCCTGGTTGGACGGAATGGTCCAGGGCGTGGTGGTCCAGATGACGATGGCGCCGTCTTCCACGGATTCCAGGCCGAAGGCGCTGGCCAGCTTGGCGTGCTCGGCGAACGGGAAGGCCACGTCCACCGCCGGGTCGACGCGGTCGGCGTACTCGACTTCGGCTTCAGCCAGGGCCGAGCCGCAGTCGAAACACCAGTTCACGGGCTTCAGGCCGCGGAACACGTAGCCCTTGTCCAGGATGCGGCCCAGCGCGCGGATTTCGTCGGCTTCATTGCTGAAGTTCATCGTCATGTAGGGACGATCCCACTCGCCCAGCACGCCCAGGCGCTTGAAGTCCTTGCGCTGGCGGTCGATCTGTTCGAGCGCGTAGGCGCGGGCCTTGGACTGCACTTCGGCCACGGGCAGGTGCTTGCCGTATTTCTTTTCGATCTGGATTTCGATCGGCATGCCGTGACAGTCCCAGCCCGGCACGTAATGCGCGTCATAGCCGGCCATGTTGCGGCTCTTGACGATGATGTCCTTCAGGATCTTGTTGACCGCGTGGCCGATGTGGATGTCGCCGTTGGCGTAGGGCGGGCCGTCGTGCAGCACGAAGCGCGGCCGGCCGCGGCTGGCGGCGCGGATCGCCTGGTAGACGTGGTTTTCCTCCCACTGCGAAATCCAGGCGGGCTCGCGCTTGGCGAGGTCGCCCCGCATGGGGAAGGGAGTATCGGGCAGGTTGAGGGTCTTTTTATAGTCCATGAACGGCAAAATAGGCGCGCGCGTTTCGCGCGTCTTCGGCGATGGCGGCAGTCAGGGAAGGGAGGTCAGGAAATTTTTCTTCGTCCCGCAGCTTTTGCAGGAATTCGACGCGTACGAGTTTACCGTAAGCGTCGACGGTCTCGTCGAGCAGGTGCGACTCAAGCAGCACGCGGCCGCGGTCCTCGACCGTGGGACGCACGCCCAGGCTGGCGACGGCCGGCAGCGGGCGGTCGGCCAGGCCATAGACCTGGACCACATAAATGCCGGAGCGCGCGGCGCAGCGCTCGGCCACCCGCAGATTCATAGTCGGGAAGCCCAGCGTACGGCCCAGCTTCTGGCCGTGGATCACGTGGCCGCTGATATGGAACGGATGGCCCAGCAGGTGGCGGGCGCGCTCCAGGTCGCCGACCGCCAGCGCGGTGCGCACTTCCGAACTGGAGATGCGGTGGCCTTGCTGGTCGGTCACGTCCGCCAGCGTTTGCACCTCGAAGCCGTGGCGCAGGCCCGCTTCGCGCAGCAAGTCGATGTCGCCGCTGCGCTTATGGCCGAAACGGAAGTCCTCGCCCACCAGCAGCCATTTGGCGTGTAGGCCCTGGACCAGCAATTGCTCGATGAAGGCGTTGGCCGACATTTCGGCCAGCCGGGCGTTGAAGCGTTCCACCACGACCTGACTGATGCCGTAGCGCGCCAGCGCGGCCAGCTTGTCGCGCAAACCCGAAATCCGGGTCGGCGCCAGCTCGGGGCGGTGATTGAGGGTGGCGAAATACTCCCGCGGATGCGGCTCGAAGGTCATGACCGAGGGCGTAAGACCGCGTTCGCGCGCGACTTGGCAGACGCGCGCCAGCATGGCCTGGTGTCCGCGGTGGACGCCGTCGAAATTGCCGATCGTCAGCGCGCAAGGGGCGCGCCGGTCGGGCGGGGGCAGGGATCGGTAGATGCGCAGCGATGGTTTCACGAGCGAGAGTTTACAATTTTGGATTCCGGGTTTGTTCCTATCCCTTCCTGCCGTGCGTCCAGGCTGTTGCCGCGCGCGGAATTGCAGGGGGCGGACGGGCCCGATTTCCCTTGGAATTCCTTATCTTGCCGGAAATATCTACCACCAAGCGCCGCCTGGTCATCCTGATCTCGGGACGGGGCAGCAACATGCAGGCATTGGCCGAGGCCTGCCGCAATGAGGGCTGGCCGGCCGAAGTCGCCGCCGTCATCGCCAGCCGGCCCGACGCCGCCGGCCTGGAATGGGCGGCCCACCAGGGCATCGCCACGGCCGCCCTGTTCCACAAGGACTACGCCAGCCGCGAAGCCTTCGACGCCGCGCTGGCCGCCGAAATCGACCGCTACGAACCCGATTACGTCATCCTGGCCGGCTTCATGCGCGTCCTGACGCCCGGCTTCGTCAATCACTACGCCGGCCGGCTGGTCAATATCCATCCCTCGTTGCTGCCCGCGTTTCCGGGGCTGCATACCCACGCCCAGGCCCTGGCGACGGGGGTGCGCGTGCATGGCTGCACGGTGCACTTCGTCACGCCGGTGCTGGATCACGGGCCCATCATCGCCCAGGGCAGCGTGCCGGTCCTGGCGGGCGACACGCCCGAATCGCTGGCCGAGCGCGTGCTGGCGGTGGAGCACCAAGCCTTCCCGGCGGCGGTGCGCTGGCTTGCCGAAGGCCGGGTTACCCTGACCAGCGACCACCGGGTGAACGTGCAGGGCGATCCCGACCGCCTTTTCGCCTGGTCGCCGGCCGCCTGAGCGGCCTGAACTGAATTTTTCGGGCGGAAGCCCTCCGCCCCACTGGAATACACCATGACTAAACCCCAATCCCCGCGTTCTCGTCCGGCAGGCGGTGCCGAAGGCCGCGACGGTCGGTCCTTCTTCTCGCGCCCCAAGGGCGACGCGCGCGCGCCGGCTGCGCGCGACAGTTCGCGCGACGCCTCCCGCGAAGACCGTTCCGGCGGCCGCCCGACGCCGCGCCCGTCCTATGACGCCCCGCGCGGCGAGGGCCGTGGCGGCGAACGCGCTTCCCATGGCTCGGACCGCCGCGAAGGCCGCCCGAGCCCGCGTCCGTCCTACGATCCCGCGCGCGGCGAAGGCCGTGGCGGCGAACGCGCTGCTTTTGGCTCGGAACGTCGCGAAGGGCGTCCGGGTCCGCGTC
Source organism: Achromobacter anxifer (assembly GCF_903652925.1). Taxonomy (GTDB): domain Bacteria; phylum Pseudomonadota; class Gammaproteobacteria; order Burkholderiales; family Burkholderiaceae_B; genus Achromobacter; species Achromobacter anxifer. Next base: position 501,852 of record NZ_CAHLAR010000002.1, read on the forward strand.
CGTCCTACGACGCCCCGCGCGGCGAAGGTCGCGGCGGCGAACGCGCCTCCTACGGTTCGGAACGCCGCGAAGGCCGCCCGGGTCCGCGTCCGTCCTATGACGCCCCTCGCGGCGAAGGTCGCGGCGGCGAACGCGCCTCCTACGGTTCGGAACGCCGCGAAGGGCGTCCGGGCTCACGTCCGTCTTACGACGCGCCGCGTGGCGAAGGCCGTGGTGGCGAGCGCGCCTCCTACGGTTCGGAACGCCGCCCGGACTCGCGTCCGGCCTACGGCTCCTCGCATGGCGAGGACCGTGGCGGCGACCGCGGCCAGCGTGGTGGCCAACGTGGCGGCGAGGGCGGTCAGGGCGGTCAGGGCGGCCACGGCCACGCGCCGCAGAAGCCCCAGTTCAACCGCCCGCGCCAATCGCACGCGGCCATCCGCATCGACCAGGTCCAGCGCGTCCTGGGTGAAATCCTGCAATGGACCTATCCGGCCGACGCGGCGCTGTCGCACTGGCTGCGCAATCATCCCAACCTGGGCGCGCGCGACCGCTCCGAGGTAGCCGAAGCCGTCTACGACGTGCTGCGCCACCTGCGCCGCTACCGCCAATTCGGCGAAAGCGGTGTCGGTCCCGCCTCGCGCCGCCTGGCCATCCTGGGCCTGGCCGCGACGCTGGGCGCCGAGGCGCTGGCCGAAGGCATGGACGCCGCCGAAGCCGAATGGCTGCAGCGCGTGTCGCAGATCGACCTGGCGACCCTGCCGCGCGCGTTGCGCGGCAGCATCCCGGACTGGCTGGACGAGCGCCTGGGCGCCATGGACAGCCCCGACACCCTCATCGAGGCGCTGAACCGCCAGGCGAGCCTGGACCTGCGCGTCAACCCGCTGAAGGTCGAGCGCGACGCCATGCTGGCCGAATTGCAGCAGGGCGCCGGCCGCTACGAGCCGGTCGCCATGAGCTATTCGCCCTGGGGCATCCGCATGGAAGGCCGCCCGGCCATCAACCGCTGGCCGCAGTTCGAGAACGGCAGCATCGAAGTCCAGGACGAGGGTAGCCAGCTGCTGGCCCTGCTGGTCGCGCCGCGTCGCGGCGAAATGGTCATCGATTTCTGCGCCGGCGCCGGCGGCAAGACGCTGCTGCTGGGCGCCTTGATGCGCTCCACCGGCCGCCTGTACGCATTCGACGTTTCCGCCGCCCGCCTGGCGCGCGCCAAGCCGCGCTTTGCGCGCAGCGGCCTGTCGAACGTGGTGCCCGTCGTCATCGACAGCGAAAACGATGCCCGCGTGAAGCGCCTGGCCGGCAAGGCCCAACGCGTGCTGGTCGACGCCCCGTGCAGCGGCATCGGCACCTTGCGCCGCAATCCGGATCTGAAATGGCGCCAGCACCCCGAGGCGCTGGCTGAACTGGGCCAGCTCCAGGAGCGCATCCTGAACAGCGCGGCGCGCTGCGTGGCTCCGGGCGGCCGCCTGGTCTACGCCACGTGCAGCCTGCTGGCCGAGGAAAACGAGGTGCAGGCCGAGCGCTTCCTGGCCAGCCACCCCGATTTCGAGCGTCTGGACGCGGCCGAGATCCTGGCCGCCCGCTGCGAGAATCTGAAGCTGGAAGGCCCCTACGTGCAGCTGCGTCCGGACGTGCACGGCACGGACGGCTTTTTCGCCGCGGTGTTCGAGCGCAAGAAGAAGGGCGCCGCAGCGGCCGCCGACGAGGCAGAGGCTATGGACGCTGGCGATGCGCCGGCTGAAGAGCAGGCCGACACCGCTGCGGCCGGCGAGCAGGGCCAGCCGGCCTGAGTGTGGAGGCGCCGGGTCAGGGACCCGGCGTGACCACCACCGTGGCGCTGTAGCGGCGCGTTCCCAGTGTCTTGTTCTGGTACTTCACTTCCCAGGCCAGGGTGTCGCTGCCGGCCTGGTCCGCCTGATAGACCAGCTGCGACACCGGGACGGTCTGGTAGGCGCAGCGGCCGGAATCGCTGGACTGGCCGCGCGTCTGCATGACGCTGGCCTTGCCCAGCCGCGGCATCATGGTGAGCGAGAGCCTGGGCGCGCGCAGCGCCAGGCAGTCCGACCCCCGGATCTCGTAATACGAGGCCAGCACGGCGACGTCTCCCGACTTCAAGGTCTGCGCGGAAGCGGCGGCCGGCAGCGCGGCTGTCAGCGTGGCCAGGGCGTAAAATAAATGGGGACGTATTTTTTTCAGCAACATCAGTGGGACAAATGAGACAGTTTGGGCGGCAAAAACACCCGCAGTGTGCGCCAGCCGCAAGTCCGCTTCAAGACCGGATTCCAAGCTGACAGGAACTTTAACGGCGAAATGTAGCCAAAACCTTGCGCCTTCGCGTATGCCCCCCACCTTCCCTGGGGAGGACGGCCATAGCGCCGCGTGCCGCAAGGCTCGGCCTCGCAACCTTCGTCAGTGGTGGCGAGTATGGCTTTTTGCCCTGAAAAACCGGGGCTTAGTCCTTGATTTCGCTCAAAAACTATTTTGAAACTACCTTGTCATAAGTCAGGCAAGGTACGCTAAACTTCAGGCACTTCTTAAGCGAGGCTCCTTACAGCTTTATGGATTACATCCTCTCCTTCATTGCCGGCGGTCTGACCCAAGCTACTTGGTGGCAGGTCGTCGTTTTCACGCTGGTAGTGACGCACATCACCATTGTGTCGGTCACGGTTTTCCTCCATCGCAGCCAAGCGCACCGGGGTCTGGATCTGCATCCGGCCGTCATGCACTTCTTCCGCTTCTGGCTCTGGATGACGACCGGCATGGTCACCAAGGAATGGGTCGCCATTCACCGCAAGCACCACGCCAAGTGCGAAAAGGAAGGCGATCCTCATTCGCCCATCCTGTTCGGCATCTGGAAGGTGCTGTTCCGCGGCGCGGAACTGTACCGCGAAGAATCGAACAACAAGGAAACCATGGCCAAGTTCGGCCACGGCACGCCTGACGACTGGCTCGAGCGCAACGTCTACAGCAAGCACAGCCTGTGGGGCGTGCTGACCATGCTCGCCATCGACATCGCCCTGTTCGGCGCCATCGGCGTCACGGTGTGGGCTGTGCAGATGGCCTGGATTCCCTTCTGGGCCGCCGGCGTCGTCAACGGCATCGGCCACTACTGGGGCTACCGCAACTACAACAGCCCGGATACCAGCACCAACGTGTTCCCCTGGGGCATCGTGATTGGCGGCGAAGAGCTGCACAACAACCACCACGCCCACGGCACGTCGGCCAAGTTCTCGGCCAAGTGGTACGAATTCGACATCGGCTGGTGCTACATCAACATCCTGAAGTTCTTCGGCCTGGCCAAGATCAAGAAGGTTGCGCCCAAGCTCAAGCTGGACGACAGCAAGACCGGCATCGACCTGCGCACCCTGCAGGGCGTGATCACGCACCGCTACGAAGTCATGGCCCGTTATGCGGACGTGATCAAGAGCGCCGCCCGCGAGGAAATGGCCAAGCTGAAGGATTCGCGCAAGAAGGGCTCCGCCGAATGCGACTGGACCAAGCTGCACAGCGTGCGCCGCGCCATCCACCGCAACGAGGACATCCTCCAGCCGGAACAGCTGGCCGCCGTGGACAAGGCCATTGCCCAGAACAAGTCGCTGTCCACGCTGGTGCAGATGCGCCGTGAACTCGGCCGTATCTGGGAAAGCTCCAGCGCCAGCAGCGAACAGCTCCTTCATGACCTGCAGGCCTGGTGCCAGCGCGCCCAGCAAAGCGGCATCGCCGGGCTCGAGCAATTCGCTCAACGTCTGCGCCGCTACGCGGCATGATGCTAGAGAAGCTCAACCCTGAACAACGCGCCGCAGTAACGTTAGAACCGCAGCACGCCCTGGTCCTGGCCGGGGCGGGCAGCGGCAAGACCCGGGTGCTCACCACCCGCATGGCCTGGCTGATTCAAACCGGCCAGGCCTCGCCTTTTGGGCTTCTGGCGGTCACGTTCACCAACAAGGCGGCGCGCGAGATGCTCGCGCGCATGTCGGCCATCCTGCCAATCGACACGCGCGGCCTGTGGATCGGCACGTTCCACGGCCTGTGCAACCGCATGCTGCGCGCGCATCACCGCGACGCCGGGCTGCCGCAGAGCTTCCAGATCCTGGACGTCACCGACCAGCTCGCGGCCATCAAGCGCCTGATGAAGGCCAACGGCGTCGACGACGAAAAGTATCCTCCCCGCGATGTGCAGCGCTTCATCAACGGCGCCAAGGAAGAGGGCCTGCGCCCCGCCGATGTCGAAGCCTATGACGCCCACCGCCGCCGCCTGATCGAGATCTACCAGCTCTATGAGGCCCAGTGCCTGCGCGAGGGCGTGGTGGACTTCGCCGAGCTGCTGCTGCGCGCCTACGAACTTCTGTCGCGCAACGCGCCCGTGCGCGAGCACTACCAGCGCCGTTTCCGCCACATCCTGGTCGACGAGTTCCAGGACACCAACACGCTGCAGTACAAGTGGCTGCGGCTGCTGGCCGGCGGCGGCGCGGCCATCTTCGCGGTGGGCGACGACGACCAGTCGATCTATGCCTTCCGCGGCGCCAACGTCGGCAACATGGCCGACTTCGAGCGCGACTACGCGCGTGGCACCGTGATCCGCCTGGAGCAGAACTACCGTTCCTTTGGCCACATCCTGGATTCCGCCAACGCGCTGATCGGCCACAACACCGGGCGGCTGGGCAAGAACCTCTGGACCGAGCAAGGCGACGGCGAGCCGGTACGCGTCATCGAGCAGCCGTCCGACGGCATGGAAGCGCAGTGGATCGTGGACGAAATCCGTTCCTTGATCCGCGAAGGCAGCCTGCGCCGCGAGATCGCCGTGCTTTACCGCAGCAACGCGCAGTCGCGCGTGCTGGAACACGCCATCTTCTCCGCCGGCATCCCCTACAAGGTTTACGGCGGCCTGCGCTTCTTCGAGCGCCAGGAAATCAAGCACGCGCTGGCCTACCTGCGCCTGATGGCCAATCCCCACGACGACACCTCGTGGATGCGGGTCGTCAACTTCCCCACGCGCGGCATCGGCGCGCGCACGCTGGAACAATTGGGCGACGCCGCGCGCGCGCACGACACCAGCCTGTATGCGGCAGTGGCCCTGGTGCCCGGCAAGGGCGGTTCCAACCTGGCGCAGTTCGCCCAGCTGATCCACCGCCTGATCGAAGAGACCCGCGACCTGCCGCTGCCCGAAATGGTCGAGCACATGCTCGAGGCCAGCGGCTTGAACGCGCACTACAAGGCAGAGCGCGAAGGCGCGGAACGGCTGGAAAACCTGAACGAACTGATCACGGCCGCGGCAGTGTTCGCGTCCGAGGAAAACTACGACGGCATGCCTGCCGGCGTGGTGCCCGAGCAGGACACGGCGTCCACGCTCAACGCGGGCGTGGTGGATGCGCCCGTGGTCGCGTCCGACGGCCTGACGCCGCTGGCCGCGTTCCTGTCGCATGCCGCGCTGGAAGCCGGCGACAACCAGGCCCAGCAAGGCCAGGACGCGGTGCAGCTCATGACCGTGCACGCGGCCAAGGGCCTGGAGTTCGACGCGGTCTTCATCACCGGCCTGGAAGAGGGGTTGTTCCCGCACGAGAACAGCGTCCTGGAAGCTTCCGGCCTGGAAGAAGAGCGCCGCCTCATGTACGTGGCCATCACGCGCGCGCGCCAGCGCCTGTACATCAGCCTGGCGCAAAGCCGGATGCTGCACGGCCAGACGCGCTATGCGATGCGGTCGCGCTTCCTGGATGAAATTCCCGAGCAGCACCTGAAGTGGCTGTCGCCCAAGGCCGGCCTGGCCCAGGTTGGCAGCACGGGGGCGGGTTGGGGCGGCGGCAACCGCGGCGACGCGTTCGGCCGCAAGCCCACCAATACCATTGCGCCGCGTCAAGCCCGCAGCGTCACCACCGGCGTCACGGTGGGCGACAAGCAGTATCGTGTAGGTCAGGGCGTGCACCACGCGCGGTTCGGCGAGGGCACGATCATCGGCTTGAGCGGAGCAGGGCAGGACGCCCAGGCTGAAATCCAGTTCCGCGACGTAGGCGCCAAGACCCTGGCGCTGGGCATCGCCAAGCTTGATATTGTTCAAGGTTGAGACATATGGCCAACACCGATTCCCCCAAAGCCGAGCTGGCGTCGCTGCGCGCCGAGGTCGATGAAATCGACCAGCAGATCATGCTGCTGTTGGGCGTGCGGTTCCGTTGCACGGACATGATCGGCGAGCTCAAGCGCGAGCTGGACATGGACCTGGTGGACCCCAAGCGCGAGGAGCAGCAGGTCGCGCGCATCCGCCGCCTGGCGCAGGAAGCGGGCGTGCCGCCCGCCCTGGCCGAGACCATCCTGCGTGAAGTGATCGACACCGTGGTCGACCACCACACCCGCCTGCGCGAGCGCCCGTACTCGTAATGCCAGGTAGACGGCGCCCTAGGGGGCGCCGTCTTTCCCTCAGCTCTACAAAACCCGCATGAACGCCAGCAAGGCGTCGATCTCGTCCGCGCTCAGGTCCAGCGGCCGGATGTGCTCGGACTTGCGCGGGGCATGGGGGTCTGGCGGATCGGCAGGAGCCGGGTCGCGACCCATGCCCGCGTTGTACATCCGCAGCAGCCCCTTCAGGTCCGGGAACAGGCCGTTGTGCATCCATGGTCCGGCGCGCGAGACATTGCGCAAGCTGGGCGTGCGGAACTTACCCAGGTCGGCGGCGTCCCGGGTGACCTCGTAGCGGCCCAGGTCCTGGTTGCGGCGCCCGTAGAAGGACAGGCCGATGTCGTGGAAACCGTGGTCGGTCAGCAGCGCCCCGCTGTGGCAGTTCATGCATCGCGCCTGGGTGCGGAACAGGTGCATGCCGACCATCTCGGCGTCGTCCAGGGCATCGGGTCGGCCGTCCAGGAATTCGTCGAAGCGCGTGGGCTCGGGACGTAGGGTGGCGACGTAGGCCGCCAGCGCGCGCGCCAGCCGGTCCGCGTCCACCGGCGGTTGCGGCGCGGGCGCCGCGCCGAATGCCCGCAGGAATTCCGCTGGATACGGTTCGGTGTCCAACAGGCGCGCCACGACGCCGCCGGCATCATGATTCATCTCGCGCGGATCGTGGATGGGGCCGAGCACCTGTTGCTTGAGGCTGGCGGCGCGTCCGTCCCAGAACAGCCGCGGCGCGAACGGCGCGGCATAGAGCGGCGTGGAGCGCCGCCTGCCCATCAGCTTGTCTTCGCCCACCGCCAGCGCCAGCCCGTCGGTGAAGGCGCGTTGCGGCAGATGACAGGAGGCACACGAAACCTGTCCCTTGCGCGACAGCCGGGTATCGAAGAACAGCGTCTGTCCCAAGGTCACGATGGCCGGGCGGGCCACGTCGGCCGCCAGCTCCTGCTGGCCGGCATTGGCGGCGGTCCAGCTCAGCGGCGCACTGGAAGCGGACGGCACCGGCGCCCACTCGCGCCAGGCCACGCCGGGATCGATGACGGGCGCGGGCCAGGCCGCGGACGGTCCGGCGTAGTGCCGCCGCAGGCATGCCGCGTCCCAGCCCGCCGGCCCTTTGCAGGCGGCCGCGTCCGCTGCGGGCCTTGTATTCCCCGCAGTGTCCGCGCGGCTGGCGGGTGCCGCCAGCGCAAGCGCCAGGCCCAGGATCAGAACCGGTAGCCGACTTGCAGCCATAGCTCGCGCCCCGTCTGGTAGGTACTGCGGTTGGTCTTGAGGTTCGGATTGCTGGCCGTCACGGCAGGCCTGCGGTCCAGCACGTTCAGGACCTCGACCGTGAATTCCAGGCTGCGCGCAAAGGTCGGATTCCAGGCGAGCTTGGTGTCCCAGGTCCAATAGGAAGGGATCTGGCCGGACTCGAAGCGGTCCAGGTAATCGGGCCGCGGGCCCAAGCCCACATAAACGGTGGCATCGCGCTTGCTGCGCCAGTTCACCATGTTGCTCCAGGTCAGCCCCGTGCGTGGCCAGGCGCCGACCAGGCTGAGCGTGGCGACTTGCGGCTGGTAGAAGGTGGACGGCGGCAGGTCGATGGCGCGCATGCGCGAGCCGTTGTAGATCACGTATTCGTCAGGGTCGCGGGCGTCGGCGTTGTAGCCTTCGACCAGGTCGACGTTGGTCTTGCGCTTCTGCCAGCTCCAGCTGGCCTGCATGTTCCAGCGCGTTTCGCCCAGCCGCCAGGGTTCCAGCGTGCGCACGGACAGGCTGACGCCGTCGGTGGTGGACAGGCCTTCGTTGGTGTAGCGGTAGCCGTCCTTTTCGTTGCCGGTCTTGGTCCACTGGTCGCGCCCATTGCGCCGCACGTAGCTCAGCACGCCTTCCATGCCCGCCATGCGCTGGCGCAGCGAGACCGCCCATTCGTCGTCGTACGGCATGCGCAGGCCCTTGTAGTGGACGTAGTACTCCTTGCTGCCATCGGCCACGGGCTTGCCGTTCTTGTCCAGCACCTGCCTCCGCAGGCGGCTCCTTTCCTCTTCAAGCGCCGTCTCCAATACCCCCGAACCGTAGTAGCGCGACCAGCCGGCGCTGAGCAGCGTGTCGCCCGATCCCGACACGTCCCAGTCCAGCCGCGTGCGCGGCGATATGTTGTTGTTGCCGAGGAAGGTCTCGCGGTCGTAGCGCAGGCCGGCGTCCAGGGCCAGCCGCTCCCATTCGATGCGATCAGACAGGTACAGGCTCGCCATGTTGTAGTTCACGTCGACGGTGCCGGGCAGGTAGCGGACCTTGCTGAAATCCCGGTAGCTGCCGTCGCGGTTGTAGGCGCGTTGGTAAGAATGGCTTTCCTGGAAGCGTTCGAAGTTGGCCTGCACCTGGTACAGCTCCACACCCGCGTAGGGCAGGTGGGTGAACACGCCCGTGCGCACGGGGTCCAGGTCCACGCGTCCCTTCAAGGTCCAGGTGTCTTGCCGCTTCTGTTCCTTGCCGAAGCCGCCCGCCGTGTACCGCGGCAGTTGATAGGGAGCGAAGGTCACGAGTTCGTCGCCGACGGATGCGCGGTTGCTCAGCGAACGGTCCCAGCCCGCCTGCAGCGCCAGTCGTCCGCCCTGGAAGACGTGCTCCAGGTTGGCGCCCACGCCGCGCGCGGCATGGTTGTTGTCCCAGCGCGTATGGCGGAACAGGTCGCTGGCCAGGGTTTCGCTGCGGTCGCTGTATTTCAGCGTCAGGTCGGCGGTGGTGTCGGCGCTGGCGCGCACGCTGAACTTGCCCAGGAAGTTGTCGATGCGGTCGCTGTAGCGGTCCTGGCCGGGAGCCGGCTGGCCTCGCTCATCCACGCCCATGTTCCAGCGCGTGATGTCCGATTCGCGCCGCGACATGGCCAGCACGGCGCCCGATTTCTCATTGAAAGCCACATCGCCCACGGCGGAGTAGAAGCGCTTCTTCCATTCGGGCGAGTAGCCGGGCTTGCCCTGCGCCCAGCTGTTCTGCTCGCCCTCGGCCACCTCCTGTCGCGTCATCTTCGATGTGTTCCAGCGGTAGTCGAGGTTCAGCCGGTTTTCGCCGGAGAAGCGGCGCAGCCTGGCATCGACGACCCCGCCGGTGAAGCGGCCGTACTCCACGGGCACGAAACTGTCGTGCACCCGCACTTCCTCCAGCAGGCTAGTGTCGACGAAGTACGACTGCGGATTGCTGGGCACATTGCCGACCTGCAGGTTCAGGTTCTTGCTGGCCGGGTCCACGCGGTTGGTGGCATCCATGCCGTCGAGCTGGAACAGGTTCTGGTAGGGGCTGGAGCCGTGGAAGGAAATGTCCTCCACGTTGAGCGAACCGCGGTTCTGCGAGCCGGCGGCGCCCGGGTTGGTGCGCACGGCCGGATGCGTCGCCACCAGCGTGCTCAGGTCCCGGTTGGAGCTGGGCGTGTCGGCAATGTCCTCGCGGGTGTAGACGCGTTCGCCGATCTGCTCGCCATAGACCCGCACGGCGTCCAGGCGCAGGGCGGAGAACTGGCTGGTCTTGTCCACGAACACGATGTAGCGGCCGGGTCCGTCAGCGCGCAGCGACAGGCCCGATCCTTCCAGCAGCCGGTTCAAGGCCATGAGGGGCGAGTACTCGCCTTGCAGCGCGGGCGCGGTCTTGCCCGCCACGGCTGCCGGCGGGAAGGAAATCTCCAGGCCGGCCTGCCGGCCCAGCGCAAGCAGCGCCTCGCCCAGCGGCTGCGCGGGCAGATCGTAGGCGGCGCCGCGCGCGGCGGGCTGGGCCGAAGCCGGGGAGGCCGAGATCAGGGCGGCGACGAGCAGAGCGGCCGCGGCGCCCGGGCGGCGAGCGCGCCGGACGGTGTGGGGAAACGACATGTATGTGTCCAAGCGGTGTTGATGTCAGCCGTAGGACGTTTGCTGCCGCCGTTTACCTCATCGGTTTGATCATGAATAATTTATATCGATTCTCATTTACCGATTGGCGGCCGTGGTCAGCGCAGGATCAGCAGGCCGGGCAACTCGGTAATGCCGACCTTGGATTGCGCCAGCAGCAGCGCCAGCGCGCGCCTGGGATCGCCGATGCTGGCGGTGCCGGACACGCGCAGGTTGCGGGCGGCTTCACCCAGCACCAGGATGTGCTTGCCGCCATAGCGGGACAGCCGCGCCGCGGCGTCGGGCAGCGAGACGTCGTTGAACGCTAGCAGGCCCTGGCTCCAGTCCGGCGCGGTTTCGGCGGCGGTCGCGGCCAGGCGGGCGATGCCGGCTGCCGAAACGTCGGCCCCTTCGCCCGGGCCGAGGACCAGGCGCTGGTCGTTTTCGCAGGCCAGGCAATCGACGGCCACCTCGTGTTCATACACGACGACGCGCGTGCGCCCGGCTTCCCGCGCCGCCGAATAGCGGGTGCCCAGCGCGGCGGCGGCGCCGTCCGGCGTAAGCACCGTGAAGCCTGGGCCCTCAGGGGTGCGCGGCGCCGCGGCGAACAGCGCACGGCCAGCCAGCAGCCGGACTTCGCGCTTGTCCGAGGTGAAATCGATGGCGATGGCCGATTCCGCATCCAGCGTGGCGCTGGAACCGTCCGGCAGGACGACGCGGCGCACCTCAGCGCCGGTCGTGTAGTCGGCGCCAGGATGGAAATCGCGCAGCAACTGCCAGGCCGGCCAGGCGGCCAGCAAGGCCAGCGCCGCCGCAGCGCCGCGCTTGCGCGCACGCCGCGGCGCCAGCTTGCCGCGTTCGACCTCGCCCATCCGCCGCCACAGGCGCGCCAGCCGTTCGTAGGCGGCAGCATGGCTGGCGTCCGCGCGGTACCAGGCTTCGAACTCCGCCTGGGCTTGAGCATCCATGCCCTGGCCGCTGTGGCGGACCACCCAGCGCGATGCTTCCTCCTGGGCGTTGCGGGCAGGGGCCGGAGACGCCATGGTCAGGATGCCAGCGCGTGGTCGCAGGCCAGCAGGATGCGCATCATGTGCTTTTCCACGGCGCTGACGGAGATCGTGTAGCGTTCGGCGATGGCGCGGTAGCTCAGGCCTTCGTGCCGGTGCAGCACGAACACGTCCAGGCTGCGGCGCGGCTGGGCGAGCAGGGCGCTTTCCAGCCTGCGCAGCATCTGGTTCGCGACGGCGACATCGAGCGTGTCGGCCTCATGCGCGGGCGGCCGCGAGGCCGCGTAGTCGGCAGTCGCCGCCAGTTCACGGCCGCGCCGCCGGTGCCAGTCGGTGGCGATATTGGCGGCCACGCGGAACACGTAGGCGCGGTCGTTGTCGGGACGCGTCCTGTCCTTGAATTCCGCCAGCTTGATCCAGGTGTCCTGCGCGCAGTCCTGCGCGACGTCGCGCGAACCGGTGCGCAAGGACAGGAAACCCAGCACCTCTCGGTAGTGGCGGAGAAATACATCCGTTAGCGAAGACATATCGCCGGCGTCGGGCGCCAGATAGAGTCAAATTCGCGACAGAGTATAGATGATAACGATTATTATTTCTATATAAGCACGGACAGCTGGAAGCGGCGGCAGGCGAGTCGCCCGCCGCCCGGACTCAGGCTTCGGACTGCTCGATCTCTTCGAGCGAGCCCTGGATTTCCAGCCACTGTTCTTCCAGCTCGTCCATGCGTTTGCCATGTTCGCCGTGTTCCGCCATGACCTTCTGGCGTTCGGCGCGGCGCGCGTCCGAGTACAGGTCCGGATCGGCGATCACGGCGTCCAGCGCGTGCAGCTTGGCGCGCAGCTTTTCCATTTCCGCCTCGACCTTGGCCAGCTTGGATTCCAGCGGCTTGCGCAGGGCGGACAGGCGCTGGCGCTGTTCGGCTTCGGCGCGGCGCTGGGCCTTGCGGTCGACGACCGGTTCGCTACCGTCGGCGTTTTCGCGCGCAGCCTCGGCGCGTTCGCCGGCGTTGCGGGCGGCGAGCCAGTCGCGGTAGTCCTCCAGGTCGCCGTCGAATTCGCACACGGCGCCGTCGGCCACGATCCAGAAGCTGTCCACGGTGGTGCGCAGCAGGTGGCGGTCATGCGATACCAGCAGCATGCTGCCGCCGAAGTCGGCCAGCGCGGCGGCCAGGGCCTCGCGCGTTTCCACGTCCAGGTGGTTGCTGGGTTCGTCCAGCAGCAGCAGGTTGGGCTTCTGCCAGACGATCAGCGACAGCGCCAGGCGCGCCTTTTCGCCGCCGGACATGGGGCCGACCTTGCTGGTCACCGTATCGCCCGAAAAACCGAAGCCGCCCAGGTAGTTGCGCAGCTCCTGCTCGCGGGTCTCGGGGGCCAGACGCGCCAGATGGGCGATGGGCGTGCTGTCCACGTCCAGCATGTCCAGCTGGTGCTGGTGGAAATAGCCGATGGCCAGGCCGCGCGAGGCGCGGCGCGTGCCGGCCTGCACCGGCAGTTCTTCGGCCAGGGTCTTGATCAGCGTGCTTTTGCCGGCGCCGTTGGCGCCCAGCACGCCGACGCGGCTGCCGGCGCGCACCATCAGCGTCACGTCGCGCAGGATGGGCACGGCGTTGCCGTCGGCATCCGTGTAGCCGGCCGACAGGTGTTCCAGGGTCAGCAGCGGATCCGGCACCTGGTCGGGCGAGGGGATGCGGATGTCGATGCCCGCCTCGGCGTGCAGCGGCGCCAGCACCTGCATGCGGGCCAGCGCCTTGACGCGGCTTTGCGCCTGCTTGGCCTTGGACGCCTTGGCCTTGAAGCGGTCGATGAAGCCCTGCAGCCGGGCCGCTTCGCGGGTCTGGCGTTCGTAGGCGATATTGGTCTGGCGCAGGCGTTCGGCGCGTTGCGTCAGGAAGTCGCCGTAGCCGCCGCGGTAGCGCACCAGCTTGGCGTGGTCGAAATGCAGGATGGACTTGGCGACCGCGTCCAGGAACTCGGTATCGTGGGAGATCAGCATGACGGTGCCCGGATAGGCGGCCAGCCACTTTTCCAGCCACAGCATGGCGTCGAGGTCCAGGTGGTTGGTGGGCTCGTCCAGCAGCAGCAGTTCGGACGGGGCCATCAGCGCGCGCGCCAGGGCCAGGCGCATGCGCCAGCCGCCGGAAAAGCTCTCCACCGGCTGCATCCACTCGGCCGGCTTGAAGCCCAGGCCGGCCAGCAGCTGTTCGGCGCGCGAGGCCGCGCTCCAGGCGCCGGCTTCCACCAGCGCCGCTTCCACTTCCGCGATCTGGGTGCCTTGCTCGTCAGTCAAGGCGGCGCGGCGCGCCTGCAGCTCGCGCAGATGCGTGTCGCCGTCGATGACGAATTCGCGCGCCGGGCGCTCATCGGCTTCGATTTCCTGCTTCACGCTGGCAATGCGCCAGCCCGCGGGCATGGTGAAGTTGCCGGCGTCCAGGTCCAGCGCGCCGGTCAGCAGCGCGAACAGCGAGGACTTGCCCGCGCCGTTCTTGCCCACGATGCCCACGCGCTCGCCTGGGTGCACGACGAATTCAGCGCCGTCCAGCAGCACCTTGGTGCCGCGGCGCAGGGTCAATCCAGTAGCGCGTATCACAGGCTCAGTTGCTCGCGGGTAAGCAGCAGAAGCTGGTCGGAGGCTTCCTCGGTGTCCAGCCATACGGGCGACAGCTGCGGGAATGCGGCCTCGAAGAAGTCGCGCTCGTGGCCGATTTCCAGCACCAGCACGCCTTCCGGCGTCAGGAAGCGCGGCGCCGCTTCCAGAATGCGGCGCACCAGGTCCATGCCATCGGCGCCGCCGGCCAGGGCCAGCTCCGGCTCGTGGCGGTATTCCTGGGGCAGCACGTCCATGGAGCCGCTGTTCACGTAAGGCGGATTGCAGATGATCACGTCGTACTGGCGCGCCGGCAGGTCGTCGAACAGATTGCTCTGGTGCAGTTCCAGGCGCTCGGCCAGGCCGTAATCGTCGACGTTGCGGCGCGCTACCTCCAGCGCGTCCGTCGATACGTCCACCGCATCGACGTGGGCGTAGGGGAAGGCCAGCGCCGACAGGATCGCCAGGCAGCCGGACCCCGTGCACATGTCCAGCACGTTCTCGACCGCGTAGGCGTCCTGCACCCAGGGCGACAGGCCGGTATCCAGCAGTTCGGCGATGGGCGAACGCGGCACGATGACGCGCTGGTCCACGTAGAAGCGATGGCCGCGCAGCCAGGCCTCGTTGGTGAGGTAGGCGGCCGGCAGGCGCTCGGTCACGCGGCGGTCGATCAGGTCAAGCACGCGGTTGCGTTCCTCGCTGAGCACGCGGGCGTCCAGGAAGGGCTCCAACGTGTCCAGCGGCAGGTGCAGGGCATGCAGCGTCAGGTAGACCGCCTCGTCCCAGGCGTTGTCGCTGCCGTGCCCCAGCGCCACCTGGGCGCCGTTCAGGCGCGACACGCCGTAGCGGATCAGGTCGCGCAGGGTCAGCAGTTCTTGGCGGGCGGATTGATACATATAAGACCTTTGTTTTTCCCCGCCGGGCCGCCCCAAGGGGAAAAGCGCCCCCTCAGGGGCGGAGAGCCCGCGCGGCGAGCGCCGCGCGCGGGCAGTTCATTGCGGCAGCAGGAGGTTTTCCAGCGTGCGCCGATAGATGTTCTTCAGCGGGTCGAGCGAGGCCACTTCGATCCGTTCGTTGACCTTGTGGATCGTGGCGTTGCAGGGGCCGAACTCGATGACCTGCGGGCAGATCTTGGCGATGAAGCGGCCATCGGACGTGCCGCCCGTGGTGGAGAGCTCGGCCGTCACGCCGGTTTCGTCGCGGATGGCCGAGACCAGCGCGTCCGTCAGCGAGCCGCGCGGCGTCAGGAAGGGTTCGCCGCCCAGTTCCCAGTCCAGCGTGTACTCCAGGCCGTGGCGGTCCAGCACCTCGTGCACGCGCGCCTGCAGGCTTTCGGGCGTGCTGGCGGTCGAGAAACGGAAGTTGAACAGCGCCACCGCCTCGCCCGGCACCACGTTGGTGGCGCCCGTGCCCGAGTTCAGGTTGGACACCTGGAACGTGGTGGGCGGGAAGTACTCGTTGCCCTTGTCCCATTCGATGTCGACGATGTCGGCCAGCGCCGGCGCCAACTGGTGCACGGGGTTGCGCGCCAGGTGAGGGTAGGCCACGTGGCCCTGGATGCCCTTCACCGTGAGCTTGCCCGACAGCGAGCCGCGGCGGCCGTTCTTGCAGGTATCGCCCAGCACGTCGCCCGAGGTGGGTTCGCCGACGATGCAATAGTCCATCTGTTCGCCGCGCGCCTTCAGCGCGTCGCAGACGATGGCGGTGCCGTCGATCGACGGACCTTCCTCGTCGGAGGTAATCAGCAGGGCGATCGAGCCGCCATGCTGCGGGTGGGCCGCCACGAATTCCTCGGCCGCCACCACGAAGGCGGCGATCGAGCTCTTCATGTCGGCCGCCCCGCGGCCGTACAGGTAGCCATCGCGCTCGGTGGGAACGAAGGGATCGCTTTCCCACTTATCGCGCGGACCCGGAGGCACCACGTCCGTGTGACCGGCAAACACGGTCAGGGGCGCCGCGCTGCCGCGCCGCGCCCACAGGTTGGTGACCCCGCCCTGGGCGATGGTCTCGCAGGTAAAGCCGACGCGCTCCAGGCGCGCGGCCAGCGTCGCCTGGCAGTCTTCATCGGCCGGCGTGACCGAAGGGCGGGCAATCAGGTCCTTGACCAGATCCAGTACAGCCGTCGTGCTCATTTACGCCCTCAGCAGATCATTGATGCTGGTCTTGGCGCGGGTCTGCGCGTCGACGCGCTTGACGATGACCGCGCAGGCCAGGCTGTGCGAGCCGTCGGCCGAAGGCAGCGAGCCCGGGACCACGACCGAACCCGACGGCACGCGGCCGTAGGTGATCTTGCCGGTGGCGCGGTCATAGATCTTGGTGCTTTGCGACAGGAACACGCCCATGGCCAGCACCGAGTTCTCTTCGACGATCACGCCTTCCACGACTTCCGAGCGGGCGCCGATGAAGCAGTTGTCTTCGATGATGGTCGGGTTGGCCTGCAGCGGCTCCAGCACGCCGCCGATGCCCACGCCGCCCGACAGGTGCACGTTCTTGCCGATCTGGGCGCAGGAGCCGACGGTGGCCCAGGTGTCGACCATGGTGCCTTCGTCGACGTAGGCGCCGATGTTCACGTAGGAGGGCATCAGCACCACGTTGCGGGCGATGTAGGCGCCGCGGC
This sequence comes from Achromobacter anxifer, assembly GCF_903652925.1. GTDB lineage: Bacteria > Pseudomonadota > Gammaproteobacteria > Burkholderiales > Burkholderiaceae_B > Achromobacter > Achromobacter anxifer. The sequence goes on from NZ_CAHLAR010000002.1 coordinate 518,252, forward strand.
GGGCCACGGCCGGCGGCACCACGCGGTAGCCGCCTTGCTTGAAGGCGTTGTCGCCGTATTCCGAGAACTTGAGCGGCACCTTGTCGTAGAACTGCAGCGGAGCCTGGCCCATGATGGCGTTCTCGTTCAGGCGGAACGACAGCAGCACGGCCTTCTTGATCCACTGGTGCACGACCCAGTCGTCGTTGATTTTCTCGGCCACGCGCAAGCGGCCCAGATCCAGGCCGTCGATGGTGTGCTCGACCGCTTCGCGCACTTCGGCGCTGGCGTCGGTGGGCGACAGGTTGGCCCGGTCGTCCCAGGCTTTTTCGATGGTGGTCTGCAGGTCGAGAGTCATATCGGCTCAGCTTTTAAAGGTTGATCAAACGGAAGTATGCACAAAATGGGCGATGCGCTCGGCTGCCTGTACGCAGTCAGCCAAGGGCGCCACCAAGGCAATGCGGATGCGGCCCTGGCCCGGATTCACGCCGTGCGCCTCGCGCGCCAGGAAGCTGCCCGGCAGCACGGTAACACCAGTACGGCCAAAAAGGTCGCGCGCGAAAGCGGTATCCGAACCAGGCGTGGCCGCCCAGAGGTAGAACGAGGCCTGCGGACGGGACACGTCCAGCACCTTTTGCAGGATGGGCACGACCGCGTCGAACTTTTCGCGGTACATGCGCCGGTTTTCCTTCACGTGGGCCTCGTCGGTCCAGGCGGCGATGCTGGCCGCGGACACGATGGGGCTCATGGCGCTGCCATGATACGTGCGGTACAGCAGGAAGCGGCCGATCAGCGCGGCGTCGCCGGCGACGAAGCCCGAACGCAGCCCAGGCACGTTGGAGCGCTTGGACAGGCTGGAGAACGCGACCAGGTTGCGGTAGGTATCGCGGCCCAGGCGGCGCGCCGCCTGCAGGCCGCCGAGCGGCGGATTGCCTTCGTCCAGGTAGATTTCGGAATAGCACTCGTCCGACACGATCACGAAGCCGTGGCGGTCCGAGAGTTCGAATAGCGTTTTCCACTCGTCCAGCGACATGACGTTGCCGGCCGGGTTGCCCGGCGAGCAGACGAACACCATGCGCGCCTTCTTCCAGACTTCGTCCGGCACCTGGTTCCAGTCGCTGGCGAAATTGCGCACCGGGTCGGCGTTGACGAAGTAGGGCGTGGCGCCGGCCAGCAAGGCCGCGCCTTCGTAGATCTGATAGAACGGATTCGGGCAGATCACCACCGAGCCGGCGGACGGGTCGATGACGGTCTGCGTGAACGCGAACAGCGCCTCGCGCGAACCCAGCGCCGGCAGCACCTGGGTTTCAGGATCGAGGGCAGGGATGCTGTAGCGGCGTGCCAGCCATTCCGAGATCGCGCGGCGCAGCGCCGGGTCGCCCTTGGTGGACGGGTAGACGGACAGTCCGGCGAGATTGTCGCGGATGGCTTGTCCGACGCGTTCAGGCGCGGCGTGTTTGGGCTCGCCAATCGAGAGATTGATGGGCGTCAGGCCGTCCGGCTGTTGCGCGGCCGAAGCCAGCAAAGCCCGCAATTTTTCGAACGGATAGGGGTGGAGAGCATCGAGGCGCGGATTCATGACGCAAGATTTTAACAAGCAAGCTACAATAGCGGGCTTGGCTTAACGCGAAGGTGGCGAAATTGGTAGACGCACCAGGTTTAGGTCCTGACGCCGTAACAGGTGTAGGGGTTCGAGTCCCCTCCTTCGCACCAACCCAATTTGGGCACTGATCTGGCTTGATGCCAACAGTATCCTGCAAGCCCCAAGGCATTGAATGCCTTGGGGCTTTCTTTTTGCTGTCATGGGTTGCTGCTGCGGGGGCGTTGCTGCGGGGTTGTCACTGCGGGCTGTCACTGCCCAGCGGGGATATGCTCAAGCCTTAGTGGAAAACCGCCCATGTATCGACACTTGATACGGCCACTCAAGTCCGCCCACTTAAGGAGAGCCCCCATGGCGCTCAAGCACGCTGCATTTCTGGATGTCATCGATCTGCGCACCCCGCACCAGGAACACGGAGAGGCCGTCAGCGTCAGCCTGATGAAGACGGCGCGCATGCAATTGCTGCAATTGGCCTTGCCGGCGGGCAAGGAGCTGCCGCGCCACGCGGTGGCGGGCGAGGTCACCATTCATTGCATTGCCGGCGAGGTCGACGTGGCCTTGCCCGGCGGCAGCCGTTTGCTGCGCGAAAACCAGCTCAGCGCCTTGCCCGCGCACGAGCCGCACGCGCTGACCGGCTTGCGTGATGCCACCTTGCTGGTAACGATAGTGCTGGATAAATAAACAGTATTCTGGTTAAATCTGTCATGAGGCTTGGCACTTGCCAAGCCGCGCTGCCCATTCCTCGACCAGGACGTCTCATGAAATTCGGATACACCATCATCTACGTGCCGGACGTCGCGGCATCGCTGTCGTTTTTTGAACAGGCCTTCGGATTCTCCAGGCGCTTTCTGCACGAGTCCCAGACTTACGGCGAACTCGAAACCGGCGACACCACGCTGTCGTTCGCCGCGCATGAGCTGGCCGGCGCGAATTTCCGCGGCGGCCACGTGGCGGCCTCGGCGTCGGCCGAGCCCCTGGGCATGGAAGTGGCTTTCGTCACCGATGACGTCGCCGCCGCTCACGCCCGCGCGCTTGCCGCAGGCGCAACGGAACTGACCGCGCCCGCGCCCAAGCCCTGGGGGCAGGTCGTGTCCTACGTCCGTTGTCCCGACGGCACGCTGGTCGAACTGTGCACGCCCGTGCACGGCTAGCGGCCCGCGCTGCCACGCAGCTATTCCCGAGCCGGATACGAAGCCGGCCCCGGGATGACCGCTTGAGCCTTTTCGTCTAGCCGCTACGGGCGATCCTCGAACCTGTCCGCCGACGTTACCGTGGTTGCGGCAGGGGCGGTGGCGTCTGGCTGCGCTCAAGAATTGTCAAGATTTGCATTGCTTTAAAGTCGTCGCTCCCGCCTCGCGATACCGTGGCATTTTCGTTTTACGGGGAGTCGACATGTATTCGCTTTCTAAGCGTTGCGGCGCGGAGTTTTTTGGCACGTTCTGGCTGGTTTTGGGAGGCTGCGGCGCGGCGGTGCTGGCCGCTGGTTTCCCCCAGCTGGGTATCGGTTTCGCCGGCGTGGCGCTGGCCTTCGGCCTGACCGTGCTGACGATGGCGTTCGCGGTGGGGCACATCTCCGGCGGGCATTTCAATCCGGCCGTCACGGTCGGATTGGTGGCGGGCGGACGTTTCCCCGCCAAGGAAATCGTGCCTTACGTCATTGCCCAGGTCCTGGGCGCGATCGTGGCTGCGGCAGTGCTGGCCTGCATCGCAAGCGGCAAGCTGGGCTTCGACCTGAAGGGCAGCCACTTCGCGGCCAACGGCTATGACGCGTATTCGCCGGGCAAGTACTCGATGGCCTCCGCCCTGGTGACGGAAATCGTGATGACCGCGGGCTTCATCTTCGTGATCCTGGGCGCCACCAGCAAGCGCGCGCCCGCCGGTTTCGCGGCGATTCCCATTGGGCTTGCGCTGACGCTCATCCACCTGATCAGCATCCCGGTCACGAACACCTCGGTCAATCCGGCACGTTCCACCGGCCCCGCGCTGTTCGTGGGCGGCTGGGCGCTGGAACAGCTGTGGCTGTTCTGGGTCGCGCCCATCGTCGGCGCAATCGTCGGCGCCATTGCCTACCGGCTGGTGAGCGATCCGGCGCAGGAACGAAACTAGCCCAAGCGTTACGCCGGGCGATAATGGGGCCGAGTCTACGATCCGGTCCCATGAACGAATTCGCGATAGCCATCAATCTTGTGCTGGCCATGCTGCTCGGCGCCGCTGTCGGCGTCGAGCGCCAATGGCGGCAGAACTACGCCGGCGTGGTCACGCATGCGCTGGTTGCGCTGGGCGCGGCCGCCTATACCGCCTTGCCCGCGCTGCTGGACGCCGGTAGCGACATGCGCCTGGGCAGCCAGGTCGTGACGGGCATCGGCTTCCTGGGAGCCGGCCTGATCATGCGCGACGGCCTGACCATACGCGGCCTGAGCGCGGCCGCCACCATCTGGGCCACCGGCGCCGTGGGCGTGCTGGCGGGCTACGGCTTTCTTGCCGAATCCAGCCTGGTCACGGCGCTGATCCTGGTGACCAATGTGCTGCTGCGGCGCGGCGCCAGGCTGGTGGACCGCTACGTTCCCGAGGCCGAGGCCGAGGAGCGCTACTACAACATCGCCTTGACCTGCGCGTCGACGGACGAGGCCCTGGTGCGCGCGGAATTGTTGAACGCCCTGGGCAAGCACAGCCTGCGCCTGCGCGGTGTGGAAAGCCAGCAGCGCGATGGCGGCCGGTCCGAAGTGACCGCGGCGGTCTATTCCACGCAACAGGAAGACGAACGTGTGGAAAAACTGGTGGGCAGCCTGAGCCTGCTGCCGCAAACCTATTCGGCCAGATGGACCTCCGACACCGGCAACGCCTGATGCCCGCCGGCGTCAGGAATCAGGACGCCGTAAGTCTGATGTCAATACGCTTGCAGGCTTTCCTCCAGACGACGAGCGTATCCCGTGCCCACACCCCTCCAACCCGCCGCGCCGGCCCACTATGACCGGGTCACCATCGCGTTCCATTGGCTGACGGCGCTCCTCGTGGTGGGCCTGTTCGCGCTGGCCGAGATCTGGGATTTCCTGCCGCGCGGCACGCCCACGCGGCGCTTGTTGCAGCACCTGCATATTTCATTTGGCTTGTTGTTTGCCGCCGTGTTCGTGCTGCGGATCGTCTGCCGCCTCACCGCGGACAGGCGCCTGCCGCCGGCGGCCACGGGCTGGCTGCGCGCGGCTAGTACGGGCGTACACGGATTGCTGTACCTGCTGATGGCGGCGCAGATCGTGCTGGGCTTCCTGTTCCGCTGGGCGCAGGGCGAGCCGTTCGCGTTCTTCGGCCTGTTCGATGTGCCCACGCTGATCGCCATCGATCACGAGCAGCGCCGCTTCATCGGCGGACTGCACGACACCGTGGCCTGGTGCATCATCATCCTGGCGCTGCTGCATGCGCTGGCCGGGCTGTTCCACCATTACGTGCTGCGCGACGGGGTGCTGCGCCGCATGCTTTCAAGCCGCTGAGCCGGAGGCGTGCGGGGCGGCGGGCGCGGACCGGTCGGGCAGGTTGTACATTACGCACTATCACCTGCCTTACTTCCACAGGATTCACCCATCATGACCGCCCCAGAAGTGTTTATCTCCTCCTCGATCAGCTGCGCGAACGACCGCCCCTTCGTGCTGTTCGGCGGCATCAATGTGCTGGAATCCAAGGACCTGGCGCTGCGCGCCTGCGAGGAATACCAGCGCGTCACCCGCAAGCTGGGCATCCCCTACGTATTCAAGGCCTCCTTCGACAAGGCCAACCGCTCGTCGATCCATTCCTACCGCGGTCCGGGCCTGGAAGAGGGCATGAAGATCTTCGAGGCGGTCAAGAAGGAGTTCGGCGTGCCGGTCATCACCGACGTGCATGAACCGTGGCAGGCGGCTCCCGTGGCCGAGGTCGTCGACATCCTGCAACTGCCCGCCTTCCTGGCGCGGCAGACGGACCTGGTGGTCGCGCTGGCCAAGACGCAGCGCGTCATCAACATCAAGAAGCCCCAGTTCCTCAGCCCGACCCAGGTGCTGAACATCGTCGAGAAGTTCACCGAGGCCGGCAACGACAAGCTGATTCTTTGCGACCGCGGCACCTGCTTTGGCTATGACAACCTGGTTGTAGACATGCTAGGGTTTGGCGTGATGAAAAAAGTGTCCGGCAACCGCCCGCTCATTTTTGACGTCACCCATGCCTTGCAGCAGCGCTCGGCGCTGGACGCCGCTTCCGGCGGCCGCCGCGAGCAGGTCGCCGAGCTGGCGCGCGCGGGCATGGCAGTGGGGTTGGCCGGCCTGTTCCTCGAAGCCCATCCCGATCCCAAGAACGCGAAGTGCGATGGCCCCAGCGCCTTGCCGCTGGACAAGCTGGAGCCCTTCCTGACCCAGCTGAAGATGCTGGATGACCTGGTGAAGTCCTTTGCCCCTATCGACATCGAGCCTTGACGCCAGCAGTCATAACGGCTGCGCAAAGTTGTTATACGATCCCGGCCTAACATTGGGGAGGCCTGGATGTCTTTGTATGTGATCGTCGCGGTCCGTAAAGAGCCTGTCAGCGGGCATGTGGCCTATGTGCGTTGGGGCCAGGCCGAACGCGGCGTGCCCGGCTGGGTCACTGAACCGGTGACGGCGGCGGCATCCGAGGTTATCGAGGCCATCAAGGACGGGGCGGAAGTCGAAACCGCCATCAGCCAGGACGGCATGAGCGTGGCCTTGCGGCCGGTGCGCGTCCTGGTGGACGACGACGGGCGCGAGCATCTCGCGTCCGCGCCGGTTCCCAGTTCAACGCTGTATACGCTCTTCGACCTGCCGGAATTCTGATCCGGCAGATCGCCGCTGGCGGCGCCTAGCGCCGGCCCTGCGCGAAATTGAGCAGGGCGTCTCCAGCCATCCGGTAGCGCACCCATTCATCCTGCGGCAAGGCGCCGATCGACTTGTAGAAATCGATGGCGGGGGTGTTCCAGTCCAGCACGCTCCATTCCAGGCGGCCGCAGCCGTTGGCCACCGCTTCTTGCGCCAGGTGGCGCAGCAGGTCGCGGCCCGCGCCGATGCCGCGCTGTTCGGGCGTGACGTACAGGTCTTCCAGGTAGATGCCGTTCTTGCCCAGCCAGGTGGAGTAGCTGTAGAAGTAGACGGCGTAGCCGATGGCCTTGCCGTCCAGCAGGCACATCAAGGCCTTGGCCGGCGCACCTTCGGCGAACAGGGTGCGCTCGACGTCCTCGGGGCTGGCGATCACCTCGTGGGCGGCGCGCTCATACACGGCCAGCTCGGTGATGAAGGCATGGATCTGGGCCGCATCCGTAGGGACGGCCGGACGAATTTCGATGGTCACGGGTAATTCCTGCTTTAGGGGGGCCTTATCCTACCTGTGAACACGAGGCGGCGCATTTTCGCCCGGCATACCGATCCCGGGAATACCCTTACTTGCGCGCTGGCCGTCAGGGCGCGATTCTTGAAAGCGTTCTGCCCTCGAGTCCGTATGCGTACTACAGGGGACATCAACCATGCCTGAGTCTGGCCCCGCCGTTGCCAGCACGCCTGCCGCAAGGCGCAAAGGGCGTCGCCTGTCCTGGATTTGGCTGGTGCCGGTCATCGCGGCCCTGGGCGGATTGCTGCTGGTGCTTCGCGTCTGGCTGAACGCCGGCCCCACGGCCGACATCAGCTTCCAGACCGCCGAAGGCCTGGAGGCCGGCAAGACCCAGGTCCGCTACAAGGAAGTCAACGTCGGCGTGGTCGAACGCGTGGCGTTGAACCCGGACCGCACGGGCGTCATCGCGACGGTGCGCATCAACAAGGACGCGGGCAGCCTGCTGCAGGAAGGAACCATCTTCTGGGTAGTCCGGCCCCGCCTGACCCTGAATGGCGTGTCGGGCCTGAGCACCTTGTTCTCCGGCGCCTATGTCGGCGTGGATCCGTCCGACCGCTACCGCAAGGAAGGCGCGACCCGCGCGTCCAAGTCCGAGTTCGTTGGCCTGGAAACGCCACCCGAAGTCGCGCAGGACCGCGCCGGCAAGCGTTTCACGCTCAAGGCGCGCGACCTGGGCTCGCTGGACGTAGGCTCGCCCGTTTATTTCCGCCGCATCGCCGTGGGGCAGGTGGTGGCCTACCACCTGGATGCCAACGGCGATGGCGTCGACGTGCAGGTCTTCATCGACGCGCCGAACGACGCCTACGTCAACAGCGCCACGCGCTTCTGGAACGCCAGCGGGGTGGACTTCAGCGTTGACGCCCGCGGCTTGCAGGTGCGCTCGCAATCGCTGCTGTCGGTGATCGTCGGGGGCGTGGCGTTCGACACGGTGGAGCAGCATGCGCACACGGCGGCCAAGGCAGGCGCCGAGTTCACCATTTTTTCGTCCGAAGGCGCAGCCCGCGCGCAGCCCGACGGTCTGCCGCTGCACATCCGCATGCGTTTCGACCAATCGGTCCGGGGCCTGGCGGTGGGCGCGCCTATCGACGCCTATGGCGCGGCTATCGGGCAGGTGGATTCCATTGGCCTGGAGTTCGACCCGGCGACCAAGCAGTTCTACGCCCTGGTCGGGGCCACCGTCTATCCCGAGCGCCTGGGCGCCGATGCGGTGGGTGAAATCAAGCAATACTCCGGATCGTCGCTGGAGCATCCCAGCGGAAAGCTGCTGACCGCATTGATCGAACAGGGCCTGCGGGCGCAGCTGCGCATCGGCAATCTGTTGACGGGCCAGTTGTATGTCGCCTTGGCGGTGTTCCCGGATGCCAAGCCGGTGTCGTTCAAGATGGAGGAAGAACCCTTCATCCCCACGGTGCCGAACAATCTGGATCAGTTGCAGCAGCAGATCAACAGCATCCTGACCAAGCTGGACAAGGTGCCGTTCGAAGGCCTCGGCGCCGATCTGAGCCAGTTCCTGCGCGTCACGGCCAGCCTGATGAAGGGGCTGGACACCCGCCTGGCCCCGGAGGCCCAGGCCATGCTGCGCCAAGCCACCAAGTCGCTGGCCGCGGTAGGGGGGGCGCTGAGTCCCGATGCAGGCTTGCCGGTGAATGCCAACGCGGCCTTGCAGGAGCTGTCGCGCACCGCCCGGTCCCTGCGTGAACTGGTGGACTATCTGCAAGCCCACCCGGAATCGTTGTTGCGCGGTCGCGCCGCGGACGGCCCGTACTCGCGCCAACCCGCGCGCTAGTCAGGCATCGAGCCACTGCGCAATCTGGCGGGCGCTGGATTGCGCGTCCGTGGCGGAGGTGTCCAGCACCAGATCGCTGAACGGGCGCGAAGCGTAGCCTTCGAGGTACATCTGCGCGGTGCGTTGCCGCTCCCATTCCTCCAGCACGCGTCCGCCCCTGTCCGATTGCGCCGCCGCGAGCGCGGGCGCCAGCGTCACCACGCGCAGCCGGGCGGCGCGTCGCGTGCAGGCCGCCAGAATCCGTTCGTAGCTGTCCTGCTCCAGGGGGTAGGCGATGACCAGGTAGGGCTCCCGCGCGCTGCCGATGAGGTCCGTGAGGCGGGTCACTGCCTGCGCCCATTGCTCGGTCTGGGGCAGGTGGCTGGGCGCGTCGTGGTCGTCGCCTTCGATGAAGCGCGCGCCGGGCAGCATGGCGGCCAGTGCGGCGCCCACGGTGGACTTGCCGCTGTTGATGGGGCCGTTGATATGGATGACGGTGGTGTCAGGATGGGAAATGGCTGTTCCTTGCCGTGGTGGCGGGCGCGGGAGCGCGCCGGCGCCCGCGGTTTCAGAACAGGCATTGTCGCAGGGTGAACTTGCGGCCGAAAGCGCGGACCTCGTCGCCGTCCACCGAAGCCGCCAGGTCCCAGCGGCTGCCGCGCGTCACCAGGACGGATTGGCCGGCAAAGGCATGGCGCAAGGCAAACTGCCAGAAGGCGGCTTCGGATCCCACGGGTTCCAGGTCGTGCGGTCCGATCAGCAGCCGGGTGGGGCGGGGCGTGGCGCCCAGCGTCCAGCGCAGGGCGATGCCCAGGAATGCAAAGCGCGCCAGAAGCGACGACGGTTGCACGCAAAGCACGCGGATTCTGTTGACCATGGCAGGACCTCTTGCAGACGAATCCAGCGTAGCAAAAGTGCCGGGGACCTTCCATACCGCCTTTGGCCGAGCATGCGCGCGCCAGTCTGCTATTGCCGCGCGGCCTCGAGCCCGCGCCGGCGCGTGATCCGACGCAGCAGCAACAGCGCTGAGACAGGCGCCAGCGCGAACGTCGCGAACAGCCATTGCGCCGCGTGCTGCGCGCCCACGACGCCGCCCGGATCCGCCAGCCCCGCGCTGTTGGTGATGACGCCGGCAAGCGCCGCCGTCAACGCCGTTGCGTAGAGCTGCACGGTGGTGATGGATGACGAGGTCAGCGTTTCCTCGCCTTTGGGCGCAGCCGTGAATATCCGGGTCAGCAGGTGCGGCCAGCTCAGGCCGATGCCGAATCCCACGCCGGCCAGCGCAAGCACGTAGAGCGCCAAGCCCGCGTAGGACTCAAGCTGCGCCGTGCGCGGGGTCATGAGGGCCAGGCCGATCAGCGCCGCCAGGATAACGACGGGGCTCAAGCGCACCATGAGGTCGGCGGCGGGGCCGCTGCGGGTGGCGCTGGGCATGGCGGCCAGCGTCCATCCGGCCGCCATGGCCGCAGTCATGTAGCCGGCCGCCAGCGGCGTCGTGCCATGGATGACTTGCAGGAAGTACGGCACGAAGATTTCAGTGGTGATCGCGGCCACGATGAGGCACATGATGGCGTACAGCGCGCCCAGCGGCGTGCCGATGGAGTAGGCGCCGGTAGGCAGCAGGCGCTTCGCGGCGCGCCGGTCCACCGCGGCGATCAGCGCGGCGATCGCCAGTCCCGCGGCGATGCCGGCAAGATTCCAGCGCAGGTCCTTCGACAGGCTGGCCAGGGTGATGGCCAGCACGCTGGCCACCAGCAGGCCCAGCGTGGTCAGCGGCAGCGGACTGGGCTTGCTGGGCGGAATCGAATCCTTGCCGCCCACCTTGAGCGTCACGATGGCCGCCAGGGCTGCGGCCACGGGCAGGAGGGCCCAGAACGCCAGCCGCCAGTGCCCGGTCTGGGCAAAGACGCCGCCGATGGCCGGTCCGCACAAGGTGGCGACGCCCCACATGCCCGATACCAGCGCCATCGCGCGCGACCACAGCGGCGCTTCGAACACCAGTCGGATCAGGGCATAGCTGAGCGCGAAGAGGATGCCGCCGCCCAGGCCCTGGATGCTGCGTCCCGTCAGCAGCGCGGGCATGCTCGGGGCCAGCGCGCAGGCCACGGAGCCGACGGTGAACACCAGCACGGCGAGCAGGTAGGCTGCGCGCGGGCCCAGCGTTTCGATCAACCGGGCGGAAAGCGCCGAGCCGACGATGGACGTGACCACGAACAGCGTGGTGTTCCAGGCGTAGTACTCCAGCCCGCCGATGTCCTGGATGACGCTGGGCAGGATGGTGGTGACGATGTAGACGTTGATGGCGTGCAGCGCCACGCCGCCCGCCAGCGCGATGGAGCGCAGCGCATTGGTTCCATGCAGCAGGTCTGCCCAGGACGCGTTTGAAACAGGGGATGTGCTGGTGCTCACGCGGTGTTCCGCCTTCGGGGGTGATTTATTTAAACAAGGTATTTCTTTGATAATACGCGTGCCGGGGCGTGACCGCAAACGGATGGCGCGCCGGGCGGCGTCAGCGCGGCCGGCGCAGGCCGCGCAGCAACAGGTCCAGCGCTTGCAAGGCCTGCGCCAGCCTGGGGCCGTCCTCGGCGTCCTGCGCGATCCAGAAGGCGCTTTCGACCAGGCTGCCGTTGATCAGCCGGGCCAGCGCTTGCAATGGCGCCCGCTCGATGACACCCTGGTTCATCAAGGCCTGCAGCAGGGCGCTCAGCGAAGCGAGGCATTGGCGTTGGGAAGCGTCGGCCGCGGCGCCCAGCACCGCCCGCGCGTCCTGCAGCACGATGCGCCGGATCTCCGGTTCGGCCGCCATTTCCAGGTAGGCGCGGCAGCGTTCGCGCAAGGCCGTCCAGGCATCGGGCGCCTGCGCGGAAATGGCGGCCAGGCGCTGGTCCGTTTCACGGTCGATCTGTTCGACCACCGCCGCGAGCAGACCCTTCTTGTCGCCGAAGTGGTGGTACAAGGCGCCTCGCGTCAGTCCCGCGGCGGCTGTGAAATCGTCCATGGACGTCGCCGCGTAGCCCGCTTCCCGGAAGGCTAGCCGGGCGGTCGCCAGCAGTTTCGCGCGGGTGGCTTCGATCATTTCGGCGCGGGAACGCGTCATGCAGCTCTCCAAAGACATACGCTACGTATGTAAATTGACATACGCATCGTATGTGAATACGATGCCGCTGTCCATCGCATTGAAAGGTCTCCGGTGTCGAATCCGTATCGCGAGTTGTTCCAGGCGCCTGGCGCCCTGGGTTTTGTGCTGGCCGGCGCGATCGCGCGCCTGCCGCTGCCGATGATAGGCATAGGCATCATCACGATGCTGTCGGAGGTGCGGGGCGCCTATGCGCTGGCGGGCGCCGTTGCCGCCACTTTCGCGCTGGCCACGGCTTTGCTGGCGCCGCGGATTTCCCGGCTGGTCGACCGCCACGGCCAGGGCAGGGTGCTGCCAGTGGCGGCAGGCCTTTGCATCGCCGGCCTGCTTGGGCTGGCGGCCTGCGCCTACTGGAATGCGCCCGATTGGACCCTGTTCGCCTTCGCCGCTCTGACGGGCGCCTTGCCCAGCATGCCGGCGATGATACGCGCGCGCTGGACCGAGATCTTCCGGGACCGGCCGCAACTGCGCACCGCCTACGCGCTGGAGTCCGTGGCCGACGAGCTGAGCTTCATCGTCGGGCCGCCGCTGTCCGTGGGCCTGAGCGTGTTGTTCTTTCCGCAGGCTGCGCCGTTGGCCGCGGCGCTGCTGCTGGCGGTCGGCGTCACGGCCTTTGTCCTGCAGCGCTCCACGGAGCCCGTGCTTCGGTTCAAGCAGGAAGGGCCGCAGGAATCGGTCTTGCGCATGCCGCCGATGTGCGCGCTGCTCGCGGTGATGGCCGCCATGGGCATCATCGTGGGGACCATCGACGTCCTGAGCGTGGCCTTCGCCCGGCAGCAGGGCATGCCCGCCGGCGCCAGCCTGGTGCTGTCCGCCTATGCCCTCGGCTCCTGCGTGGCAGGCCTGGTGTTCGGCATCCTGAAATTCCGGACGTCGCTCACGCGCCTGCTGGTCGTCGCGGCGGCGGTGACAGCCTTCACCACGATTCCCTTGTTGCTGGTGAACGACCTGCTGACGCTGTCGCTGGGCGTGCTGCTGGCGGGCCTGTCTTTCGCGCCGACCATGATCATCGCCATGGCCCTGGTGGAAAGCAGCGTGCCCGGGCATCGCCTGACCGAAGGCCTGACCTGGCTGGTGACCGGCCTGGGCGCGGGCGTCGCCGCGGGCGCGGCGTTAGCCGGGTGGGTAGTCGACCACTATGGCGTCAGTGCGGGATTCTGGACCGCGGTGGGCGCAGGCGCGATCGTGCTGCTGGCCGCCTTGCCGGTTGCGCGCGGTGCTGGCGCCGGGCGCGTCGACGCCTGAGACCACTGGATAGAATGCGGGCTGCGGCGCCGCGTCGGGCGCGCCTTCAGGAGAATGCAATGTCCAGAACCGTCGTCAACCCGGATAGCGTGCCGAACACCGTGCAATACGGTTTCAGCCAGGCCGTCATCGTTACCGGGCAGCGCCGCATGCTGCTGTCCGGCCAGGTCGGCGTCGACGCTGATGAGCGCACGGTGGGGCCGGGCCTGCAGGAGCAGACCGAAGCCGCGCTGGACAATGTCGAACGCGTGCTCGGCGCCGCCGGCGCCACGCTGGCTCAGGTGATCATGCTGCGCATCTACATCTGCGAGGCTGCGCGCGAAGACCAGGAAGTGATCGCCCAGGCCTTGCGCGACCGCTTCAAGAAGGATCCTCCGCCGTCGTCGTGGGTCATCGTCAGCGGCTTGTCGCTGCCGGAATGGCTGATCGAGATCGAGGCCGAGGCCATGCTGGACTGAAGACGGCTAGCCGCGCCAGGGCGGCGTGGCGAAGGCGGCGCGCAGGTGGGCAAGGAAGCCCGCGGTCCGCGCGGGAAGCTCCTGGCGCGATTTGACCAGGGCCACCACATCGGCCGAAGGCAGGGTCCAGCCGGGCAACAGGGGCACCAGCGCGCGCGCCTGCAGATGCGCCGCCACATCCCATTCCGAGCGCACGATGATGCCGTGCCCGGCCAGGGCCCATTCCACGGCAGTTTCCCCCGCATTGCTCGACAGCACCGGCGAGACGCGCACGCCCACGGCTGGTCCGCGGCCCTGCTTGAAGCGCCACAAGGTGACGTCCTCGTCGTTCTCGCGCAGGGCGATGCAATCATGTCCGCGCAGGTCCTCGGGCTTGGCGGGGGCGCCGTGGCGCGCCAGATAGGCGGGCGAGGCGCAGAGGATGCGGCGGTTGGGCGCCAGCGGGTAGGCGACCAGCGTCGAGTCCCGCAGCTCACCGATATGGACCATGACGTCCCAGTCGTCGGCGGCGAGCCGGGGCGGGCCGTCGGACAGGAGCAGGCTGGCGGTGATGTCCGCGCTCTGGCTGCGGAATTCCGCGACCAGCCCCGCGATGTAGCGTTGCCCGAAGCCCAGCGGGGCGACCACGCGCAGATGGCCCGCCACCACGCCGCGCCGGCCCGCCAGTTCGTCGGCCAGCTCGCCGAGTTCGCCGCAGATCTGTTCGGCCCGCAGCGCCAGCAGCCTGCCTTCGTCGGTCAACGCCGTGCCACGCCCCGAGCGGTTCACCAGCCTGACGCCCAGCCGCTTTTCCAGCGCATGCAGCCGCTGCGTCACGGCGGGCGGCGTCACATCCAGCGCGCGCGCCGCTTCCGCCAGCGAGCGGGTGACCGACAGGCTCAGGAAGAAGCGCAGGTCCTCGGTGGTGATCATTCAGATGCTCATTAATCGATGATTAAGTCCAGATTAAACACGGGGAAGCGGCGCCGCGCCATACTTCGTCCATTCGAATCGTCACGCCGAGACCATCATGAGCCAGACCGCCGTTTCCTCCTCCCTGGATACCCTCGATACGCCTTGCCTGCTGCTGGACGAAGCGCGCATGACACGCAACATCGAGCGCCTGAATGCGCTGATGGCGGGGCATGGCGTGCAGCTGCGTCCCCACCTGAAGACGCCCAAGTCCATTGAGGTGGCGCGCCGGCTCATGGCCTCGCCGCAGGGGCCGGCCGCCGTGTCGACGCTGCAGGAGGCCGAGCAGTTCGCGGCCGCCGGCGTCACCGACCTGCTTTACGCCGTGGGCGTATCGCCTGCCAAGCTGGACCGCGTGCTGGCGCTGCGCCGCGGCGGCGCGGACCTGACCGTGGTGGTGGACAGCATCGAGGCGGCGCGCGCCGTCGCCCAGCGCGGGCGAGAGGCGGGCGACGCGATCCCGGCGCTGATCGAGATCGATTGCGACGGCCATCGCGCTGGCGTGCAGCCGGGCAATACGGCGCAGTTGCTCGCCATCGCCAAGGTCCTGCACGAGGACGGCGCATGCCTGCGGGGTGTCATGACGCATGCCGGCGAGTCCTATGGTTGCGACAGCGTCAAGGCGATCGCCGACATGGCGGAGCAGGAGCGCTGGGCGGCGGTGAGCTGCGCCGAGGCCATCCGCGCGGCGGGCATGCCGTGCCCGGTGGTCAGCGTGGGGTCCACGCCCACCGCGCATTTCGCCCGCAAGCTCGACGGTGTGACGGAAGTCCGCGCTGGCGTGTACGTGTTCTTCGATCTGGTGATGGCGGGGCTGGGCGTGTGCTCGGTGGACGATATCGCCGCTACTGTGTTGACGACCGTCATCGGCCATCAGCCCGACAAGGGCTGGATTCTGGTGGACGCCGGATGGATGGCCATGTCCCGCGACCGGGGCACCTCCAAACAGCGGGTGGATCAGCTGTATGGGTTGGTGTGCTCGGAGGACGGCACGGTCTATCCCGACCTGCTGCTCGCCGAAACCAACCAGGAGCAGGGCATCATCAAGGTCCGGCCGGGCAGCGGCGCAACCTCGCCCGATCTGCCGTTGGGCGCGAAGCTGCGCATCGTGCCCAACCACGCATGCGCCACCTGCGCCCAGCACGACGCCTACGAGGTCGTGCGCCCCGGATCTTCCGAGGTGGTGGCACATTGGGAGCGCTTTCGCGGCTGGTAGGCGCGTCAACAGGAGATAGCCATGGAACTCATCCATACGCAGCAGGCCACGCCGCCTGCGGGCCACTATTCGCAGGCGGTCCGCGCCAACGGTTTCATATTCGTTTCGGGGCAGCTGGGCTTCCTGCCGCCGGCGGCGCCGGGCGCGCGGCCCGCGCTGGCCAGCGGTGCGGCCGCGCAGACCCGCGAGGCGTTGCGCAGCGTCCGCGCCATACTCGAAGCGGCGGGCGCGTCGCTGGCCGCGGTTGCCAGCGTGACGGTGTACATCCCGGACGTGGGGCTCTGGGACGAGGTCAACAAGGTCTACGAACAGTGCTTCGGCGAGCACCGGCCGGCGAGGGCGATCGTGCCCACGCGCGAATTGCACTACGGAGCGCTGGTTGAGATCAGCGTGGTCGCCGTCGGTTAGGCGAGCAGGCGACTAGGCGGTTAGACGGCCTGGCGGCCAGTCGGCTTGCGCGGAGTAGGGCCGGGGGCGCGCGCCTATAATGCCTGCGCCTCAATTCCTACAGGGGAGACCGTCCGCATGCAGTACGAATACCTGTTCTGGTCCATGGCCGCGATGGTGGCGGCGGCGCTGGCTGGCGGCTCGCTGTGCGGCCGCCTGGGTTCCGTCAAGCATGTGCTGCTGGGTGTCGCCACGCTGGCGGCGGCAGTGGGCGTGGCGGTGTTCCTGCTGTCACGCCACGGCGGCTTCAACGAACTGTCGGCGATGCTGTCGATCGCCGCCTTCATGTTCAGCCTGGTGATCGGCGCGGCGGCTTCGCTGCTCACGCGGCGCATCCTGCTGCGCCGCTGAGCGCCGCGGGCGCCTCACTCTTCGGCGTCGTAGTCCTCGTCGTCTTCGTCCTCTTCATCCTGTTCCAGGGCGTCGTAGCCCTTCCAGGTGATGCGCCAGCGTGTCGCGCCCGCGGTCGCCGCGGTTTCGCTGATCTGCTTGACCAGGCCGGCGTCTTCCAGCAGGTCCAGGTGATGCGCGATCAGTTGCAGGCCTTGCTCTTCGGGGTGCGGGGCCAGGGCCGCGTTCTTGATGTCGTGCGTGCTCAGGTTGGGGCCCGGCGCGTCGCGCAGGGCGCCCAGGATCGTGACGACCAGATCGAAATCGCGTTGCATGATGTCCACCATTCTTTGGGGGTAAAGGATAGGCCGACGATAGCAGAGATCCATTGCCGCGACGCGACAGGCGGCGCAGCCGGGTTACAGTCCAGGGTTCTCGACAACCGATACATGCAGATTCCATGAAGAAACCCGCAGAGCGCGATTGCCTCGCGCTGATCCCTGGCTACACGGGCCAGGCCGCCAAGCTCTTTCTTGCCCGCGGCGAGGACGACCGCATCGAAGGCGTGACCGTGTACGACCTGCAGGGCCACATCAAGCTGCAGGGCGCCGCCGATGCTGCGGCGGCCTGGGTGGGCGAGTGGCTGGCGCAGGAGTCCGGCAACCGCAAGGCCCGCCGCACGCAATTGCTGGCGCAGATGTTCATTTGCAAGCTGGCCGGCGAGGAGAAGGATGCCTTCCTGGCCGCCCAGAAGCCGCTCGCCCGCGTGCTGGCGGATGCCGGGGTGCGCAGCCGTCCCGTCGCGGCCACCTCGGGTGCCGCGCGGCAGTCGCTTGGTCCTACAGTCAAGAAGCGTTAGCCCAAGGCTGTTATAGTCGCGCCTGGGCGTGCGAGTGCACCTGCAAGGTGCCTGCCCAGGCGGGCAGCGCCCGCAAGTCAAGGAAGAGTGATCATGGAAATAGTAAGTCGGCAGGTTGCCGACGTAGCGGGCGGCGTCGAGTTGCACACCACGCTGGATGGCGAGAGCATCAGCGTCTACGTTGTAGTGGGCGTTACGGACCTCGATGCGATCGCAGACATCGTGCCGCGTGAAAAAGTCGAAGCAGGGGCTGATATACATGCCTCAAGTGTCGACAATGTTGATAATGCGCAAGAACAGATCGACCAAGTCCTGGAGAATATGAATCCCGGCGACGTGGCGGTTTTCCTTTGCTCGGGTCCCGATGCTTTCGGCGCGGCACTCGATCTGCTGGGTTTACCTATCGACGAGTAAGCCTGGCGGCAAACCAAAGTGCTAGCCCAAACGGCGTATGGAGAATCTCCATGCGCGGTTGGACGGCATTTATATAAGCCTTGATTGTTTTTTTATGATGCGTGGGTGTAAACACCTATGCAGGACTTCTTATTGCCTATGAAAATGTGTGGATTCCGCGTGCAGTTTCTCTTTGTTGCATTATTGGCACGCATTTTTTAGGATTATGTTGACTTGTGAGGGGAACCTAACGATAGTGTCGGCACACGATCACAAGCGTTGCGATTTTCGTTCAGTGCCGTGCCTTTTCCGGCTCAGCGTTATTGTTCTACTGTCCCCTCCTTGATTGATTCGTGACCTCCGGGCATTTGCCCATTATCTCTAGGAAATACAGTATGGAAACCGGCGTCGTTAAGTGGTTCAACTCGGAAAAGGGCTATGGCTTCATCACCCCGGAAGCGGGTGGTAAGGATCTGTTCGCTCACTTCTCCGAAATTCAGGGCTCGGGCTTCAAGTCTCTGGAAGAGAACCAGCGCGTCAGCTTTGTGACGGCCAATGGCCCCAAGGGCCCGCAAGCCACGAAGATCCAGGTCCTGTAAGGGTCTGAGTTTTCGGTAGAAGCCCCTTCGCGGGGCTTTTTTGCTTTTTGCGGGCGGATTTTTTCTGAATAAAGAAAATATTCGCCCGTTTGTAATATCAGGGTAATCCCTAGAATGTTGTTTTTTTCTGGCACAAGACTTGCGCCAGATTCATCAAAGGCGGGCAGGCTTTAAACCGCCGCGCGCGCGTGTTCTGTTCTGGTGCGCGCTCTGTTATCGTCGGCCATGCCTCGACTTCAGGATCCGCGCCGTCATGACTTCATCTTCCCCCACGCCGATTGTTCCGCAGCCTCAGGACGTGGTCGCGTTCTGGCTCGACGCCGGTCCGCAGCAATGGTTCAGCAAGAGCGACGCGTTCGACGCCGAGTTCCGTGCCCGTTTTGAACATGCCCACATGGCCGCCGCGGAGCGCGAGCTGGACGAGTGGCTGGAAGAGGCCACCGGCGCCTTGGCGCTGATGATCCTGTTGGACCAGTTCCCGCGCAATGCCTACCGCGGCACGGGACACATGTTCGCCACGGATCCGCTGGCCCAGTATTTCGCCGAACGCGCCATCTCGGTGGGCCATGACCTGGCCGTGGATCCGCAGTTGCGCCAGTTCTTCTATCTGCCTTTCGAGCACGCGGAAAACCTCACTGCGCAGAACCGCGGCGTGGCCCTGATGGAGCCGCTGGACGCGGACTCGCTGCGCTGGGCCGTCCTGCATCGCGACATCATCAAGCGTTTCGGACGCTTCCCCCATCGCAACGCGGCGCTGGGCCGGCAAACCACGCAGGCGGAGCAGGAGTTCCTGGATGCCGGCGGCTTCGCTGGATAATCGCCGCGCCGCATTAGGTATCCGCATGTGTCCACGCGTCGCAAGTTGAAAATTCCTGGCCCGTTTCGCGGGCAGGAACCCTCGCCAGGCCTTGCTTTGCGCCAGTCTTCCGGTCTTGCCGAACTTGCGGATATTTGACGTTTTTCGGGGTTCGCCAATACACTGGGTTTAGCGAGATTTTCAAGCGACGCGGTCTGCGTTTCACTTGTCGCCGTCAGTGGTACTGCGGTTGCTTCCTCTCCCATCCTTGATGATCTGGCGCCCCGCGAGCAATCGCTTTTTCTAGGTTCAAGGACACTCCATGGCAACCGGCATCGTTAAGTGGTTCAACGCCGAAAAGGGTTATGGTTTCATCATGCCCGATGATGGCAGCAAGGATCTTTTCGCTCACTACTCGGAGATCCGCAGCGAAGGCTATAAGTCGCTGCAGGAGAACCAGCGCGTCACCTTCGAGGTCGGTACCGGCCCCAAGGGTCCCAGCGCAAAGAATATCAAGGTCGCGGCCTGACCTTCGCAGGGCAGCGCCCCGGGCCGGCCCGGCGCTCCGCCCAAGAAAAAAGCCCCCGCACGCAATGTGCGGGGGCTTTTTTTGCGCTTGCCGCCGTGGCGGCTGGCGCTGGTCATCAATGCTTGGCGTGGTTCGCCGGCGTGGCCAGCTTGTCCACCAGTGCAATCCCCAGCGCCGACAGGATGAACAGGGCGTGGATGATGGTCTGCCACATCACGCCGGCCTCGGAGAAGCGCGCGTTGGGCGTGCCCAGGGTGCCGGCTTCGATGAAGGTGCGCAGCAGATGGATCGACGAGATGCCGATGATGGCCATCGCCAGTTTGACCTTGAGCACGCTGGCGTTCACGTGGCTGAGCCACTCGGGCTGGTCCGGATGGTCTTGCAGGCGCAGGCGGGACACGAAGGTCTCGTAGCCGCCCACGATCACCATGACCAGCAGGTTCGAGATCATCACCACGTCGATCAGGCCCAGCACCAGCAGCATGATTTCCATTTCCCCGAAGCTGTTGGCGTGCGTCAGCAGATGCCACAGCTCCTTCAGGAACAGCATGACGTAGACGCCTTGCGCGACGATCAGGCCCAGGTACAGGGGCAGTTGCAGCCAGCGCGAGCTGAATATCAGGCTGGGCAGCAGGCCCAGGCGGGGAGGGGTGTTGGAGATCATTTTTTGGGTGCGAGCCGTGTGGTGTGTGCGAAAAAAGGCGGGCGCAATTCTATCAATGCCGCGTTGCCGCAGATATCAGTTTTTTGTGCGGGACGCGGCGGCGCCGGCAAGCCGGCTAGCATGATTGCGCGGGTCCCGTTGGGGTTTTATGTAAGAAAAACTGGCATTTGCGAAACTGTGTGGCGAAACGCTTGGTGCGCTTTGGCCGTATATAGAATTGCGGCCTCGTTCGCATAGAGCCAGCAAAGAGGAGTTTGTTCCCATGAAGATCCGCTACACCGTCGCCGCGTTGAGCGTCGCGCTCGCCCCGTTTTCCGCCTCGCATGCCCTGGACATCGGTGGCCTGGTCGGCGCCGGCAGCAAGGTAGTCCAGGCTGCCACGCTGAGCGACGCCGAGATCAAGACCCTGTCGGACAAGGCTTGCGCGCAAAGCGATTCGCAGGAAAAGATTGCCGCTCCGGGCAGCAAGTACGACGCCCGCCTGCAGAAGATCGCCAAGCAGCTCGGCGGCACGGTCAACGGCCAGAAGGCCAGCTACAAGGTCTACGTCACGAAGGACGTCAACGCCTGGGCCATGGCCAACGGCTGCATCCGCGTCTACAGCGGCCTGATGGACATGATGACCGACGATGAAGTGCTGGGCGTGGTCGGCCACGAAATCGGCCATGTGGCCCTGGGCCACAGCAAGAAGGCCATGCAGACCGCCTACACCGTTTCCGCCGCGCGCGACGCCGCCAATGCGGCCGGTGGCGCCACCGTTGCAGCCCTGAGCGGCTCGCAGCTGGGCGACCTGACCGAAAAGTTCATCAACGCGCAGTTCTCGCAGTCGCAGGAAAGCGCCGCTGACGATTATTCCTTCGACCAGCTGCAAGCCAAGGGCCTCAACACCCGCGGCCTGGTGACCGCGTTCCAGAAGCTGGCCGAACTGGACGGCGGCAAGAGCGATATGATGAGCTCCCACCCGTCCTCGGCCAAGCGTGCGCAGCATATCGAAGAGCGCATCGCCAAGGCCAAGTAAGGCGTCCGTATAGGCGTTCATCCTCCCGTCCCGGGTGGAAAACGGGGCGCGAGTATCCGGACTTATCCGGGTGCTCGCGCCCCTTTGCGTCAGGGGTCCGGAAGTTTCCGGTAAAATGCCGCGTTTATCCGCCCGTCATCTCTTTATCTCTCGGAAAATAGGTCTTTTAATGCAGCCTGTGGTTGAAACCCTCTCCGGCCTGGAGCGCCGTGTTGATCTGGCCGTCTCGGTGGCCGACGTCGAAAAGGAAGTCCAGGCGCAATTGAAGCGCGTGGCTCGGACCGCCAAGGTCCCCGGCTTCCGTCCGGGCAAGGCTCCGCTTGCCATGCTCGAGCGCAGCCATGGCCCGAGCATCCGCTACGACGTGATCAATAGCCAAGTTGGCCGTGCCTTTGAACAAGCTGTCGATGGCGCCAAGCTGCGCGTCGCCGGCGCCCCGAACCTCGAGCCCAAGACTGAAGGCGTTACCGACGACACGCTGGCGTTCACCGCCACGTTCGAGGTCTATCCTGAAGTCGCCGTGCCGGACCTGTCGGCCCTGGCCGTCACCCGCTACGAAACGGCCGTCACCGACGCCGAAGTGCAGCAGACCCTGGACGTCCTGCGCAAGCAGCGCGCCACGTTCGAAGCCCGTGAAGGCCGTGCCTCGCAAGACGGCGACCGCGTCACCCTGGACTTCGCCGGCACCATCGACGGCGTGCCGTTCGAAGGCGGCAAGGCCGAATCCTTCCCGTTCGTGCTCGGCCAAGGCCGCATGCTGCCGGAATTCGAGGAAGCCGCCCGCGGCCTGAAGGCTGGCGAAAGCAAGGTCTTCCCGCTCAAGTTCCCCGATGACTACCAAGGCAAGGAAGTCGCCGGCAAGACCGCCGAATTCACCATCACCGTCAAGGAAGTGGCTGAAGGCGTGCTGCCCGAACTGAATGGCGAATTTGCCAAGTCGCTCGGCCAGGCCGAAGGCGACGTCGAAAAGCTGAAGGCCGACATCCGCAGCAACATCGAGCGCGAAGTCAAGGTCCGTTCGGCTGGCCGCACCAAGTCCAGCGTCATGGACGCCCTGGTCGAAGCCGGCAAGTTCGACGTGCCGAAGGCCCTGGTCGACAGCGACGTGCAAAACCGTGTCGCCGCCGCCCGCGAAGAGCTCAAGCAGCGCGGCATCCCGAACGCCGAATCCGTGCCGATCCCGCCCGAGGCTTTCTCGACCGAATCCGAGCGCCGCGTCCGTCTGGGCCTGCTGGTGTCGGAACTGGTCAAGCAAGCCCAGCTGCAAGCCAAGCCCGAGCAAGTCCGTGCGCGTATCGAAGAGTTCGCCGAGAACTACGAACAACCCGCACAGGTTGTCAGCTATTACCTGGCCGACCGCCAGCGTCGTGCTGAAATCGAGGCTATCGTGCTGGAAGACAATGTCGTCTCGCACGTGCTGGAAAAGGCCAAGGTCACCGAAGAGAAGGTGCCTTTCGATCAGTTGATGGGGATGGCGTAACACTATGCAGAGATTCACCGATTTCTATGCGGCAATGAATGGCGGGTCTTCGGTGACCCCCACCGGCCTGGGCTACATTCCCATGGTGATCGAGCAGTCGGGGCGCGGCGAACGCGCCTACGACATCTATTCGCGTCTGCTCCGCGAGCGGCTCATTTTCCTGGTGGGCCCGGTCAACGATGCAACGGCCAACCTGGTCGTCGCGCAGTTGCTGTTCCTGGAATCGGAGAATCCTGACAAGGACATTTCCCTGTACATCAACTCGCCCGGCGGGTCGGTGTACGCGGGAATGGCCATCTTTGACACCATGCAGTTCATCAAGCCGGACGTGTCCACCCTGTGCACCGGCCTGGCGGCCAGCATGGGCGCGTTCCTGCTGGCGGCAGGCAAGAAGGGCAAGCGTTTCACGCTGCCCAACTCGCGCATCATGATCCACCAACCCTCGGGCGGCGCCCAGGGGCAGGCTTCGGACATCCAGATCCAGGCCCGCGAGATCCTGGACCTGCGCGAGCGCCTGAACCGCATCCTGGCCGATAACACCGGCCAGACCATCGAGCGCATCGGTATAGACACGGAGCGTGACAACTTCATGTCGGCCGAAGATGCGGTATCGTATGGACTGGTGGACAAGGTTATGACCTCCCGCTCGGAAGGCTGACTTCCAGGTTGATCCGAACCCGCTGCCACCACGTTTGAGTAAGCGCATGCGCTAGGCCTTTAGCCGGCCTGGCGCATCTTTACCTGAGATACGAAACAAATATGCCTGAAAAAAAGGGATCGGCAGACGCAAAAGTGCTGCATTGCTCGTTTTGCAATAAAAGCCAGCACGAAGTCCGCAAGCTGATCGCGGGTCCGTCGGTATTCATCTGCGATGAATGCATAGATCTGTGCAACGACATCATCCGCGAGGAGGCGCAAGCCACCGCGCGCGCGGCGATTCGTTCCGAGCTGCCCACTCCGGCTGAAATCAAGACCTTCCTCGACCAGTACGTCATCGGGCAGAACTCGCCCAAGCGTATGCTGGCCGTGGCCGTCTACAACCACTACAAGCGGATCCGCCACGGCGAGATCAAGGGCGACGAAGTCGAGCTCTCCAAGAGCAACATCATGCTGATCGGCCCCACCGGGTCGGGCAAGACGCTCCTGGCGCAGACGCTCGCGCGCATGTTGAACGTGCCGTTCGTCATGGCGGACGCCACCACGCTGACCGAGGCCGGCTACGTGGGTGAAGACGTCGAAAACATCATTCAGAAGTTGCTGCAGAACTGCAACTACGAAGTCGAAAAGGCGCAGCGCGCCATTATCTACATCGACGAAATCGACAAGATTTCCCGCAAGTCCGATAACCCGTCCATCACCCGCGACGTGTCGGGCGAGGGCGTGCAGCAGGCCTTGCTGAAGCTGATCGAAGGCACGGTTGCCTCGGTGCCCCCGCAGGGCGGCCGCAAGCACCCGAACCAGGACTTCGTCCAGGTCGACACGACCAACATCCTGTTCATCGTGGGCGGCGCCTTCGACGGGCTGGAAAAGGTCATCCGCGACCGCACCGAGAAATCGGGCATCGGCTTTTCGGCTTCGGTGCGTGCCAAGTCGGAGCGCGGCGTGGGCGAACTGTTCTCCGAGGTCGAACCCGAAGACCTGATCAAGTTCGGCCTGATTCCCGAGCTGGTTGGCCGTCTGCCGGTGGTCGCCACCCTGGACGAGCTGGACGAAGCGGCCCTGGTGCAGATCCTGACCGAGCCCAAGAACGCCTTGCTCAAGCAATTCCAGAAGCTGTTCGCCATGGAAGGCGCCGAGCTCGACGTCCGACCCGCCGCCTTGAAGGCGATCGCCCGCAAGGCGCTCAAGCGCAAGACGGGCGCCCGCGGCCTGCGTTCCATCATCGAGCAGGCGCTGCTGGACACCATGTATGACCTGCCCTCCCAGGGCAACGTCAAGCGCGTGGTGCTGGACGAAGGCGCCATCGAAGGCGAGGGCAAGCCATTGCTCATCTACGCCGATGAGGACGCGGCTTCAGACAAGCCAGAGCGCGGCGAAGTCCGCGACGCCGCAGCCTGATATTTCAAAAAAGCCCGTTCTCGTAACGGGTTTTTTTGCCTGAGGCCCATTCCCGGGGCAAAACATACTTTTCTCGCAGGCGCGACGCTTGCATACTGAAGGTGCCACCCCGGGGTTTTTTCCAGCCTTTGGCTTATCCAGGCGCCGAGATCTTGAATTTTCGGCTATTGTTCCCATAACAGACGTAACCGACGTGGATTGCCCGGGTATACCCGGGTCTCCCGTCCCCGATACGCCGAGTCATACCGAGGAACCTCCTATGTCTGCCAGCCAGACCCTGCCTTCCGACCCGATCGACCTGCCCCTGCTCCCACTGCGCGATGTCGTGGTGTTTCCGCACATGGTCATCCCGCTGTTCGTCGGCCGTCCGCGCTCCATACGCGCGCTCGAGGTTGCGATGGAAGCGGGCAAAAGCATCATGCTGGTGGCCCAGAAATCCGCCGGCAAGGATGATCCGACCCCCGAAGACGTCTACGAGATCGGCTGCGTGGCCGGCATCCTGCAGATGCTCAAGCTGCCCGACGGCACCGTCAAGGTGCTGGTCGAAGGCACCCAGCGTGCCCGCATCAATAGTATCGAAGACGCCGATTCGCACTTCACCTGCCAGGTGACGCCTATCGAACCGGACGCCATCCAGGGTTCCGAGACCGAAGCCTTGCGCCGGGCCATCGTCGCCCAGTTCGAGCAGTACGTAAAACTCAACAAGAAGATCCCCCCGGAGATCCTGACCTCGCTGGCTGGCATCGATGATGCCGGACGCCTGGCCGACACGATCGCCGCGCATCTTCCCCTGAAGCTCGAGCAGAAGCAGAAGATGCTCGAGATCGTCGGCACCTCCGAGCGCCTCGAAGGTCTGCTCACGCAACTCGAAACCGAAATCGACATCCTCCAGGTCGAGAAGCGGATTCGCGGCCGCGTGAAGAAGCAGATGGAAAAGAGCCAGCGCGACTACTACCTGAATGAGCAGGTCAAGGCCATTCAGAAGGAGTTGGGCGAAGGCGAAGAGGGCGCGGACATCGAAGAGCTTGAAAAGAAGATCATCGCTGCCCACATGCCCAAAGAGGCGCGCAAGAAGGCCGATGCCGAGCTCAAGAAGCTCAAGCTCATGTCGCCCATGTCGGCCGAAGCCACCGTGGTGCGCAACTACATCGACACGCTCATCAACCTCCCCTGGAGGAAGAAGAGCAAGATCAACAATTCCATCAGCAACGCGGAAACGGTGCTGGACAACGACCATTACGGTCTGGAAAAGGTCAAGGAACGGATCCTGGAATATCTTGCCGTGCAACAGCGCGTGGACAAGGTGAAGGCGCCGATCCTGTGCCTGGTCGGCCCTCCGGGCGTCGGCAAGACCTCGCTCGGCCAATCCATCGCCAAGGCAACGAACCGCAAGTTCGTGCGCATGGCGCTGGGCGGCGTGCGCGACGAAGCCGAGATCCGCGGCCATCGCCGGACCTACATCGGCTCCATGCCGGGCAAGATCGTCCAGAACATGTCGAAAGTCGGCGTGCGCAATCCCCTGTTCCTGCTCGATGAAATCGACAAGCTGGGCATGGATTTCCGCGGCGATCCCTCGTCGGCGCTGCTCGAAGTGCTGGACCCGGAACAGAACCACACGTTCCAGGACCACTACATCGAAGTCGACTTCGACCTGTCCGACGTCATGTTCGTGGCCACCAGCAACACGCTGAACATTCCGCCGGCCCTGCTGGACCGCATGGAAGTGATCCGCCTTTCCGGTTACACCGAGGAAGAGAAGATCCACATCGCCCGCGACCATCTGCTGCCCAAGCTGATGAAGAACAACGGCGTGAAGGATAGCGAACTCACGGTCGATGACAGCGCGCTGCGCGACATCGTGCGCTACTACACCCGCGAAGCCGGTGTGCGTGCGCTCGAACGCGAAGTGGGCAAGATCTGCCGCAAGGTCATCAAGCAGTTGCTGACCCAAAGCGACCAGGCCAAGGCCGAAGGCAAGACCGTCGAGGTCAAGCCGGTCAACGTCACGGGCGACAACCTGAGCGATTACCTGGGCGTGCGCCGCTACACCTTCGGCATGGCCGAAAAGGAAAACCAGATCGGTCAGGTGACGGGTCTGGCCTGGACGGAAGTCGGCGGCGATCTGCTGACGATCGAAGTCGCGGACATGCCGGGCAAGGGCGTCATCCAACGCACCGGTTCGTTGGGCGACGTGATGAAGGAATCGGTCGAGGCGGCCCGCACGGTGGTGCGTTCCCGCGCCCGCCGCCTGGGCTTCGCCGACAGCGTGTTCGAGAAGCACGACATGCACGTGCACGTGCCGGAAGGCGCGACGCCCAAGGACGGTCCGTCCGCGGGTATCGCGATCACCACGGCCATGGTTTCGGCCTTGTCGCGCATCCCCGTGCGCGCCGACGTCGCCATGACCGGCGAGATCACGCTGCGCGGCGAGGTCCTGCCCATCGGCGGCCTGAAGGAAAAGCTGCTGGCGGCCCATCGTGGCGGTATCAAGACGGTCTTGATTCCGGAAGAAAACGTCAAGGATTTGGCGGAGATCCCGGACAACGTCAAGAACCACCTCGAGATCGTTCCGGTGCGCTGGATCGACAAGGTGCTGGAACTGGCCCTGGAGCGCATGCCTGAGCCCCTGGCCGAGGAAGAAGCGGTCAAGGAGCCCCTGGTGGCCAAGCCTGCCGAACCTGGTTCGACCGATCCGGTGCTCAAGCACTGATGAACGCCCGGAGAGCGCCGCCTGTATGGGGCGTTTCTCTGGAAGCAGGGCTTCCAATGAAAAACCCCGCCAAGCAATTGGCGGGGTTTTTTTCGGGCTGCGGTTTTATGTGGTGCGGGCCTAGTGCAGCGCGTGCGTGCGAATCAAGCCTACCGCGATGCCTTCGAGCGCGAAATCCTGGTCGGCTTCAACCACGATCGGTTCGAAGTCTGGATTTTCGGGCAGCAGTTCGATGTGACCGTTCTGGCGCTGCAGGCGCTTGACCGTGACGTCGTCGCCCAGGCGCGCGACCACGATCTGGCCATTGCGGGCTTCCGTGGCCTTTTTCACGGCCAGCAGATCGCCTTCCAGGATGCCGGCGTCGCGCATGCTCATGCCGCGTACCTTCAGCAGGTAATCAGGCGCTTGGGCAAACAGGTTGGGGTCGACGCCGACCTCGCGTTCGACGTGTTCGGCGGCGAGGATGGGGCTGCCTGCCGCCACGCGGCCGACCAGCGGCAGCAGCAACTGCGCCAGGCCCGGCATGGGCAGCGAGCTTTGCGTGGGGGCAGGGGAGTTGTCCTTCAGGCGGATGCCGCGTGAGGCTCCGGCCGTCAGTTCGATGGCGCCTTTGCGCGCCAGCGCCTTGAGGTGATCTTCCGCCGCATTGGGGGAACGGAAGCCCAGGGCCAGGGCAATCTCGGCGCGGGTCGGCGGAAAGCCGGTGCGCGCGACGGTTTGCCTGATGAGGTCCAGGATTTGTTGTTGGCGATCAGTGAGTTTGCTGGCCATGGCGATGATCCGGTGCTAGCGGACTGTACATATATACAGCGCCATTCTGGGGGACGCAGCGCAAAAAAGCAAGCCAACATCGGCCAAAAGAAAAACGGGACCCGAGGGTCCCGTTTCTGGCGGAGGACCCCGGAGGGCCCATGCGCGGCAGGTGGCCTTACAGCACGGCTGCGATGCCCTTGGCGACCTTGTCGATGTTGCCGCTGTTCAGCGCGGCGACGCAGATGCGGCCGCTGGACACGGCGTAGACGCCATGCTCTTCGCGCAGGCGGTCCACTTGCGCGGCGGTCAGGCCCGAGTACGAGAACATGCCGCGCTGCTGCAGCACGAAGCTGAAGTCCTGCTTGCCGCCGTGTTCCTTGATCTTGTCGACCAGTTGCTTGCGCATCAGGCGGATGCGGTCGCGCATGCCGGCCAGTTCTTCTTCCCACATGGCGAAGAGTTCAGGCGTGTTCAGGACCGTCGACACCACCGTGCCACCGTGGGTGGGCGGGTTGGAGTAGTTGGTGCGGATCACGCGCTTGAGCTGGCTCAGCACGCGGGTGGCTTCATCCTTGCTGCCGGCCACGACCGTCAACGCGCCGACGCGCTCGCCGTACAGCGAGAACGACTTCGAGAACGAGGAGCTGATGAACATGGTCAGGTCCAGGTCTGCGAACATGCGAACGACCGAGGCGTCTTCGGTCAGGCCGTCGCCGAAACCCTGGTAGGCAATGTCCAGGAACGGGACCAGCTTGTTTTCCTTGACGACGGCGGCGATCTGCTTCCATTGGTCGGCCGTGGGATCCACGCCGGTCGGGTTGTGGCAGCAGGCATGCAGCACGACGACGGTCTTGGCCGGGGCGGCCTTCAAGTCGGCCAGCATGGCGTCGAAATTCAGGCCGCGGGTGGCGGCGTCGTAATACGAATAGGTGCCGACTTCGAAACCGGCGCGCTCGAACAGGGCGCGGTGGTTTTCCCAGCTGGGGTCGCTGATCAGGACCTTGGAGGTCGGCAGCAACTGGCGCAGGAAGTCGGCGCCGATCTTCAGCGCGCCGGTGCCACCCAGGGCCTGGGTGGTCAGTACGCGGCCGGCGGCGGCCAGCGCGGAATCCTTGCCCAGCAGCAGCGCCTGCGCGCCGGCGTTGTAACCGGCGATGCCTTCGATCGGCAGGTAGCCGCGGGCGGCGGCGGCCTCAATGCGGGCGGTTTCAGCCTTGCGAACCGCGCCCAGCAGGGGGATGCGACCCTGATCGTCGTAGTACACGCCCACGCCCAGATTGACTTTACCGGGACGCGTATCAGCGTTGAATTGTTCGTTCAGGCCAAGAATGGGGTCGCGCGGGGCGAGTTCGACGGAATCGAAAAGGGTGCTCATGGGAGTCTGATGAGGTGGGTGGACGCAGTACGGGCTGCTGTGGATAATGAGGGGTTTACCCTGGAAGAGTCTAGCATGCCTAAGAGCGCAATAGACCCGATTACGGCGGGGGCCGCAGCGAACCTGACGGCCGATCCCGCGGCGGCATCGGTCGTGGCGGATCCGTCCGCGCCAGGCCCCGGATTCATCGATTTCCCGGGCAGTCCGTTTCACCTGTACCAGCCTTATCCGCCGGCGGGCGACCAGCCCACCGCCATCGAGGGCTTGACGCAGGGGGTCGAGGACGGCCTGATGTTCCAGACCCTGCTGGGCGTGACTGGCTCCGGCAAGACCTACACCATGGCCAACGTCATCGCCCGTATGGGGCGTCCGGCGCTGGTGCTGGCCCCCAATAAGACGCTGGCTGCCCAGCTCTACGCTGAAATGCGGGAGTTCTTCCCGAAGAACGCCGTCGAGTATTTCGTTTCGTATTACGACTACTACCAGCCCGAGGCCTACGTGCCGACGCGCGACCTGTTCATCGAGAAGGACTCGTCCATCAATGAACATATCGAGCAGATGCGCCTGTCGGCGACCAAAAGCCTGCTGGAGCGCCGCGACACGATCATCGTGGGCACGGTGTCGTGCATCTACGGTATTGGCAATCCGGGCGACTACCATGCGATGGTGCTGATCCTGCGCGCCGGGGATCAGATCTCGCGCCGCGAGATCCTGGCGCGCCTGGTCGCCATGCAGTACACCCGCAACGATGCCGAGTTCACCCGCGGCGTATTCCGGGTGCGCGGCGAGACCATCGACATCTTCCCGGCGGAAAGCCCGGAACTGGCACTGCGCCTGACTCTGTTCGACGACGAAATCGAAAGCCTGGAGTTGTTCGATCCGCTGACCGGCCGCATTCGCCAGAAACTGCCGCGCTTCACGGTCTATCCCGGCTCGCACTACGTTACGCCGCGCGATACCGTGCTGCGCGCCATCGAGACCATCAAGGAAGAGCTGCGCGAACGCGTCAAGCGCTTCGTCGACGACGGCCATCTGGTCGAGGCCCAGCGGCTGGAGCAGCGCACCCGCTTCGACCTGGAAATGCTGCAGGAACTGGGCTTCTGCAAGGGCATCGAGAACTACTCCCGCCACCTGTCGGGCGCGGCGCCGGGCGAGCCGCCGCCGACCCTGATCGATTACCTGCCGTCCGATGCGCTCATGTTCATCGACGAAAGCCACGTCACCATCGGGCAGCTTGGCGGCATGTTCCGCGGCGACCGCGCGCGCAAGGAGACGCTGGTGCAATATGGTTTCCGGCTGCCCTCGGCGCTGGACAACCGGCCGCTGAAGCTCGAGGAATTCGAAGCCCGCATGCGCCAGTGCGTGTTCGTATCGGCCACGCCGGCCGCCTACGAGAAAGAACACACCGACAATGTGGTGGAACAAGTGGTGCGGCCCACCGGCCTGGTGGACCCGCAGGTCCAGGTCCTGCCGGCCCGCACCCAGGTCGACGACCTGCTTGGACAGATCAAGGCGCGCGTGGCACAAACAGAACGTGTGCTGGTCACCACCCTGACCAAGCGCATGGCCGAGGATCTCACGGACTTCCTGAGCGAGCACGGCGTGCGCGTGCGCTACCTGCATTCGGACATCGATACGGTCGAACGCGTGGAAATCATCCGCGACCTGCGCCTGGGCACCTTCGATGTGCTGGTGGGGATCAACCTGCTGCGCGAAGGCCTGGATATTCCCGAGGTGTCGCTGGTGGCCATCCTGGATGCCGACAAGGAAGGCTTCCTGCGTTCAGAGCGCAGCCTGATCCAGACTATCGGCCGCGCGGCGCGCAACCTGAACGGCCACGCCATTCTTTATGCGGACCGCATCACCGATTCGATGCAGCGCGCCATGGAGGAAACCGGGCGTCGGCGCGCCAAGCAGCTGAAATTCAACGCCGACCATGGCATTACCGCCAGGGGAGTGCAGAAGGCAGTACGCGAGCTGATCGACGGCGTCGTGGCACCCACGCAGCATGATGCGTTGGAAGCCGCAGTGCCCGCTGAACTGCTGAAGGACGAAAAAGCCCTGGCGCGTGAAATCAAACGCCTGGAAAAGTTGATGATGGATCATGCTCGGAATCTGGAGTTCGAGCAGGCTGCAGCGGCTCGCGACGCTTTGACCGCGCTGAAGCAGCGGGTGCTGCTGGATGGCGCGGTATAGCGGGAATCGGTGTATCTGAACGTTTCAAATTACTGACTATAGGCTGAATTGAGCGAAAATCTGTTGCGTTGCAATCAAGCTTTCGCAATCCGTTGGAATATCCGGGTCTGGTGTTCAAGCGCCACATCCGGATTGCTCAATAACTCATTGATTTAAATGAATAAATGAAAGGGACGGATGTGCCGCGCCTTTATCGCGCAGGCGCAAAAAAAGCTTGCCTTATCTCGGGTTTTCCCGCACACTTACTTCCATGATGACCAAGGTACTTTTCGTTTGCATGGGCAATATCTGTCGCTCGCCGAGCGCAGAGGGCGTGTTTCGCCATTTGGTGAATGACGCGGGTTTGAGCGATGTGGTTCGCATCGACTCCGCCGGCACGCACGCGTTTCACATCGGCGAGGCGCCTGATGCCCGGGCGCAGGCCGCAGCGCGCAAGCGCGGCTACGAGATCACGCACTGCGAAGCGCGTCAGGTGACCGCGGAAGATTTCCGCGATTTCGACCTGATCCTCGCCATGGATTGGGACAACCTGTCCGCCATGCAGCAGCAGTGCCCCAAGGCCTACCAGCACAAGCTGATGCTGCTGATGCGCTTTGCCAACGAGTTCGAAGAGGCCACCGTGCCCGATCCGTACTATGGCGGCGCCGACGGTTTCGGCAAGGTCCTGGACTACCTGGAAGACGCCTGTCAGGGTGTCCTCGAACTGGTGCGCAAGCGCGCTACCCAGTACCAGGCGGCGTGATCCGCTTTCGCCGCAGGGCTGCCCGCCGGGCGGCTCTCGGAGGTGCTAGGCAGTAAAAGACCGCGCGAATGCGCGGTTTTTTCTAGCCGGGAGCCATACCAAATTAGTCGGGAATAGGCTATACTTGAGCCAATTACTCGGGTATTGACCGCTGGATTCGCTGGCGGCCATTGCCGAATCACTGGGAACCTACCATGCGGCTAACTACCAAGGGGCGTTTCGCCGTGACTGCCATGATCGATCTGGCTATGCGGCAGCATAGCGGTCCGGTCACTCTTGCGGCCATCAGCCAGCGTCAGAATATCTCGCTGTCCTATCTGGAACAGCTGTTCGGAAAACTGCGTCGCCACGAACTCGTGGACAGCGTGCGCGGTCCCGGCGGCGGCTATTCGCTCGCCCGCCTGGCGCGCAACGTCACCGTTGCCGACATCATCTTCGCCGTCGACGAGCCCCTGGACGCCACCAGCTGCGGCGGCAAGCGGGACTGTACGAGCGGCAACGACGGTAAGCCGGGCAAGTGCATGACGCACGAACTCTGGGCTACGTTGAATCGCAAGATGGTGGATTACCTGGATTCGGTGTCGCTGCAGGATCTGGTCGATCAGCAGCGCGTGCGCCAATTGCAGGAAGCCAACAATCAAGCGCAGGCTTGCGCGGTGCGCGTGAACCGGGTGGGAGGCGCCGCTAATGCCGCCAACGCCCCGGCCGCGACCGTCGCCGCCAACGCCACCGTATAAGCAGTATCAGGAGTTGTAGAAATGACCACCCGCCCGATCTATCTGGATTATTCCGCCACGACGCCCGTCGACCCCCGCGTCGTGGACAAGATGGTGCCCTGGCTGTACGAAAACTTCGGCAATCCTGCCTCCCGCAGCCACGCCTTTGGCTGGGAATCCGAGGAAGCCGTCGAGCGCGCCCGCGAGGAAGTCGCCAAGCTGGTGAACGCCGATCCGCGCGAAATCGTCTGGACCTCTGGCGCCACGGAATCCGACAACCTGGCCATCAAGGGCGCCGCCAACTTCTATGCCGAACGCGGCAAGCACATCATCACCGTCAAGACCGAGCACAAGGCGGTGCTGGACACCTGTCGCGAACTCGAGCGCCAGGGCTTCGAAGTGACCTACCTGGACGTCAAGGACAACGGCCTGATCGACCTGGACACCTTCAAGGCCGCGCTGCGCCCCGATACCGTGCTGGTGTCGGTGATGATGGTGAACAACGAAATCGGCGTGATCCAGGACGTGGAAACGCTGGGCGAAATCTGCCGCGAGAAGGGCATCATCTTCCACGTGGACGCCGCCCAGGCGACCGGCAAGGTGGAAATCGACCTGCAAAAGCTCAAGGTCGACCTGATGTCGTTCTCGGCCCACAAGACCTACGGTCCCAAGGGCATCGGAGCGCTGTACGTGCGCCGCAAGCCGCGCATCCGCATCGAAGCGCAGATGCACGGTGGCGGCCATGAGCGCGGTTTCCGCTCGGGCACGCTGGCCACGCACCAGATCGTCGGCATGGGCGAGGCTTTCCGTCTGGCCCGCGAGGAAATGGGCACTGAAAACGAGCGCATCCGCATGCTGCGCGACCGCCTGTGGGCGGGCCTGTCGCAGATCGAAGAGGTCTACCTCAACGGCGACATGGACCAGCGCGTTCCGCACAACCTGAATGTCAGCTTCAACTACGTCGAAGGCGAATCCCTGATCATGGCGATCAAGGAACTCGCCGTCTCCAGCGGCTCGGCCTGCACCTCGGCCAGCCTGGAACCGTCCTACGTGTTGCGCGCCCTGGGCCGCAACGACGAACTGGCGCACAGCTCGATCCGTTTCACGCTCGGCCGCTTCACGACCGAAAAGGAAGTGGATTTCGCCGTGGAGCTCATCAAGAGCCGCGTCGGCAAGCTGCGCGACATGTCGCCGCTGTGGGAAATGGCCAAGGAAGGCATCGACTTGAACACCGTGCAGTGGGCTGCGCACTAAGCGCCCGCGCCTAGAAATTCGTGGAGAATTAACATGTCTTACAGCACCAAAGTTCTGGATCACTACGAAAACCCGCGCAACGTCGGTTCGTTCGACAAGTCGGACGAATCCGTTGGCACCGGCATGGTCGGCGCCCCGGCCTGTGGCGACGTCATGAAGCTGCAGATCAAGGTGAACGAAGCCGGCGTGATCGAAGACGCGCGCTTCAAGACCTACGGCTGCGGTTCGGCCATCGCCTCCAGCTCGCTCGTGACCGAATGGGTCAAGGGCAAGACGCTGGACGAAGCGATGAACATCCGCAACACGCAGATCGCCGAAGAACTGGCCCTGCCGCCCGTGAAGGTCCACTGTTCCATCCTGGCCGAAGACGCGATCAAGGCTGCGGTGCAGAACTACAAAGAAAAGCACTCGGCCCCGGCCGAAGCTGTGGCGGGCTGAACATGTCCGTTACCCTGACCCAACAGGCTGCCACCCATATCGGCCGCTACTTGCAGAAGCGCGGAAAGGGTATCGGCTTGCGGCTCGGCGTTAGGACGACGGGCTGCTCCGGCATGGCCTACAAGCTCGAATACGTGGACGACGCCGCGGCGGAAGACATGGTGTTCGAAAGCTTTGGCGTGAAGGTCTTCGTCGACCCGAAGAGCCTGGCCTATCTGGACGGCACCGAGCTCGACTACGCCCGCGAAGGCCTGAACGAAGGCTTCAAGTTCCGCAACCCCAACGAAAAGGCGACCTGCGGCTGCGGCGAGTCGTTCACGGTGTAAGTCTTGGCTGGAGACGATCACTTCGGCCTGTTTGGCCTGCCGGCGCGTTTCGATCTGGATACGCAGGCGCTCGAGTCCGCCTGGCGCGCCGTTGCGGCGCAGGTGCATCCCGACCGCTACGCCACGGCCAGTCCCGCGGAGCGCCGCGTGGCCATGCAGTGGGCGGCGCGCGCCAATGAGGCCTACCGCCTGTTGCGCGATCCGCTGCTGCGGGCGCGCTACCTGTGCGAGCAGGCGGGCGTGGACCTGCAGACCGAGAGCAACACGGCCATGGATCCCGAGTTCCTGATGCAGCAGATGACCTGGCGCGAAATGCTGGACGACGCGCGCGACGACGCCGAGGCCCTGGCGGCCTTGCAGGCGGAATTGCAGCAGGCGCGCGCCGCCATGCGCGCCACGTTGACCCGGCTGCTGGACCAGGACCGCGATTACGCGGCCGCGGGGCTCAAGGTGCGGGAATGGATGTTCGTGGAGAAGCTGGCGGAAGAACTGGCGCAAGCCCAGCCCGCCGCATAGCCCAGGGCGCGCCGGGGCGTCCGCGAGACGGGCGCCGGCACAGCGCCGCCTACTGACCATAAAAACAGAATCATGGCCTTATTGCAGATATCCGAGCCTGGCGAATCGCCCGCGCCGCACCAGCGCAAGCTGGCGGTCGGGATCGACCTGGGCACCACCAATTCCCTGGTCGCGGCTGTGCGCAGCAGCGTCGCTGAAGTTCTGGCCGACGAGCAGGGCCATGCCTTGCTGCCGTCCGCCGTGCGCTATTTCCCCGGCGGCAAGGTCACCACGGGCCGCGAGCCCTTGGCGCAGCAAGCCCAGGACCCGCTGAATACCGTCGTATCCGTCAAGCGCTTCATGGGCCGTTCGCTGGAAGAGGCGCGCGCCACGCGGGCGCCCTACGAGTTCGTCGACGCGCCCGGCATGGTGCGCATCCGCACCGTTCAGGGCGACCTGAGCCCGGTCGAGGTGTCGGCGCAGATCCTGGCCGTCCTGCGCCAGCGCGCCGAGGACGTGCTGGGCGACGACCTGGTCGGCGCCGTCATTACGGTGCCGGCCTATTTCGACGACGCCCAGCGTCAGGCGACGCGCGATGCCGCCCGCCTGGCCGGTCTGAACGTGCTGCGGCTGCTGAACGAACCCACTGCGGCGGCCATCGCCTACGGCCTGGATAATGCCGCCGAAGGCGTGTACGCGGTCTACGACCTGGGCGGCGGCACCTTCGACATTTCCATTCTGCGCCTGACCCAGGGCGTGTTCGAAGTGATCTCCACGGGTGGCGACACCGCGTTGGGCGGGGACGACTTCGACGCCCTCATCGTCGATCACGTGGCCGCCGGGCTCGTTGCGGGCGAGTTTTCGCCGGCGGACCGCCGCGGCCTGCTGATGGCCGCGCGCGCCGCGCGCGAAGCCCTGTCGGACGCCGATGAAGCCAGCCTGAAGCTGACCCTGTCCGACGGTCGTGTCGTGGATGCGGTCTTGACCCGGGCAAAATTTGAAGAATTGGCCCAGCCCCTGATCGTGCGCACGCTGGACTGCGCTCGCCGCGCCTTGCGCGACGCATCGCTCGCGCCCGCCGATGTGCGCGGCGTGGTGATGGTGGGCGGCGCCACGCGCATGCCGGTCGTGCGCGCCGCCGTGGGCAAGCTGTTCGGCACCCAGCCCTTGACGGATCTGGATCCCGACCAGGTGGTGGCGCTTGGAGCCGCTTTGCAGGCCAACCTGCTGGCGGGCAACCGCGCTCCGGGCGAGGACTGGCTGCTGCTGGACGTGATCCCGCTGTCACTGGGCCTCGAAACCATGGGTGGCCTGGTGGAGCGCATCATTCCGCGCAACAGCACCATCCCCGTGGCGCGCGCGCAGGAATTCACGACCTTCAAGGATGGCCAGACGGCCATGAGCATCCACGTGGTGCAGGGCGAACGCGACCTGGTCTCCGATTCGCGCTCGTTGGCCCGCTTCGAGCTGCGCGGCATTCCGCCCATGGTGGCGGGCGCGGCGCGCATCCGCGTGACCTTCCAGGTGGACGCGGACGGCTTGCTGAGCGTGACCGCGCGCGAGCAGAGCAAGGGCGTCGAGGCCATGGTGTCGGTCAAGCCGTCCTATGGCCTGAGCGACGACGAAATCGCGCAGATGCTGGCCGACAGCGTGGCGCAGGCCGATACCGATGCCCGTGCCCGCATGCTGCGCGAACAGCAAGTGGACGCGCGCCAACTGGTGGAATCCGTGCAAGCTGCGCTGGCCGCCGACGGCGACCTGCTGGACGCCGACGAGCGCAAGCGCGTGGACGAATGCCTGCAGGCCGCCATGGCCGCGCAGGACGCCCAAGATGTGGATACGGTGAAGGACGCGGTGCAGGCTCTCGCGGCCGCCACCGACGATTTCGCTGCGCGCCGGATGGATCGCAGCATCCGCGCCGCGCTGGCGGGCCGCAAACTTGATGAGATCGCCTGATAACACGCTATGCCGAAACTGACTGTATTGCCTCATCCCGACTACTGCCCCGAAGGCGCCGTGATCGAAGACGCGCCCAAGGGCGTGTCGATCTGCCGCGTGCTGCTGGACAACCATATCGACATCGAGCACGCCTGCGAGCTGTCGTGCGCGTGTACCACCTGTCACGTGGTGGTCAAGCAAGGTTATTCCTCGCTGGAAGACGCGACTGACGACGAAGAGGATCTGCTGGACAAGGCCTGGGGCTTGACCC
The DNA here is from genome assembly GCF_903652925.1 of Achromobacter anxifer. Taxonomy (GTDB): domain Bacteria; phylum Pseudomonadota; class Gammaproteobacteria; order Burkholderiales; family Burkholderiaceae_B; genus Achromobacter; species Achromobacter anxifer. Next base: position 556,347 of record NZ_CAHLAR010000002.1, read on the forward strand.
CGACCTCGCGCCTGTCCTGCCAGGCGCTGGTGACGGATGCCGACCTGACGGTCGAGATTCCCAAGTACACGATCAATCACGCGAAAGAGGGCCATTGATGAAGTGGACCGACACCTACGAGATCGCCGCCGCGCTGGTCGGCGCGCATCCGGACGAGGACCCCAAGACGCTGCGCTTCGTGCAGCTGCGCGAATGGGTGCTGGCCTTGCCTGGTTTCAATGATGACCCCGCCCATTGCGGCGAGAAGATCCTGGAGGCCATCCAGATGGCCTGGATCGACGAAGCGGACTGACCGCTGAACAGAAAAACGCTCCCTGCGGGGAGCGTTTTTATTTTTGAGCATCGCGGATCCTGGTCGATCCCGCCGCAGTCAGGGCCGCCACGGTATCATCAAGGATCCCATAGTGTCGTTCCCATCTGCCTGAGTCTACTGATGCCCGCTGCCCAATTGCGCTTTGGCCTGGCCGCCAACCGGCTGCACCACGAAACCCCCGATGCCGCGCTGTTCACCTGGCTGCGCGCATGTTCGTCCACGATACGCGAACTGGGCGTGCAGCTGCATACCGTCGGCCGCACGCATGACGCGATCGTGCGCGAGGGCATGCTGCAAGGCTATGGCGGGCTGATCCGTTATCCCTACGGCCGCGAGGGTGGCCTGATGAAGCTGGTGGCGCGGGTGACCGAAGGCCGTGACGGCCAGGCGCCGTTCGACGGCGCGATCTACCTGATCGATCCGGTCGATCCATCTTCGATTTTCCCGGAAGCGCTGGCGCTTAAGCGCCAGTGCATCACGCATGGCCGCCCGTTCATTTCGACGCTGGCGGGCGCCATCGAATGGATGGAGGTCGAACGCATCCATGCCGGGCTGGCGCCGGACGTTTCGGCATCGCGCCACTTCAATTTCGAAGGCCAGACCGTGGCCCTGATCGCGCACGATGCACTCAAGGACGAGATGGTGGCGTTCGCCAGCGAGCATTTCGACGTGCTGTCGCGGTTCGCGCGGCGCGTGGCCACCGGCACCACCGGAGGCCGGCTGAACGAGCTGGCCTGGTCGCGCGGCTGGCCCAAGGACACGCCCTGGGTGCACCGCTATCTGAGCGGGCCGCTGGGCGGCGATGCGCAGATCGCTGAGCTGGTGCTGGAGCACCAATGCCAGCGCGTGATCTTCTTCGAAGACCCGCATGTGGCCCGCCAGCACGAGGCCGACATCCAGCTGCTGGAGCGCGCCGTGCGCGTGGTGACCGAATCGGCTACCTGCGCCACCTCGCCGACGGTGGCGCGGCGTTGGGCGCAGGCGGTGGAAAAGCGCGTTATCTGAGTCTGTCCCGGGCGGGCGCGCCGTCAGGCCGGGAGTCCGTGATGATGCGGCTGACCCGGTCGGCCACGGCCGACGCCGCCATCGACAGCGGCAGGACATCAGAGCGGCACAGGAAGACCGGCCGCGCCAGGCGCGGCTTGACGATGCGGTGCAGGACGACTTCGCCGCGCGCAGCCTCCTGGTGCACCGCCGCGTAGGACAGGATGGTGTGCGCGATGCCGGCCTGCGCCAGCTCGATCAGCTGCGGGATGGCGTTGGCCTCGGCAATGACGCGAAACTCGGCGCGTTCGCGCTGCTGGTACTGGTCCAGCAAGCGGCGCAGGCTGTGCTGATTGCCGGGCAGCACCAGGGGCAATCCGCTCAGGGCTTGCAGGTCCATGACCGGCAGCGCGTGTAGCGCGGCCGGGACCGGTTTCCTGCCCGGCCTAGCTGGCGGCGGCGAGACGACCACAAGTTCTTCATCCATCAGGTGCTGGAAGCGCAGATCGACCGAGGCGTCGTCGCTGAAAGTCAGCCCCAGGTCGGCATGACCTGAACTGACGAAGCCCGGTATATAGCCCGTGCTGGACTCGATGATCTTGAGGTAGACGTCCGGCCAATGCTCCAGCGAGAAGCGCAGCAGCGGCACGGTCAGCAGCTTGGCCATGGACATGGACATCGCCAGCGAGACAGTGCCCCGGGGCGCGCTGATGTCCTCGCGCACGTCGGCGCGCGCGGCGTCGATGCGGCCGAGGATCTCGCGCGCATGCGCCAGCATGCGCGAGCCTGCCGCCGTCGGCGTGACGCCGCGGGCGCTGCGATGCAACAGCACCACGCCCAGGTCTTCCTCCAGATTGCGTATCAGCAGGCTCAGCGCGGGCTGGGCCACGTGCAGCGCGGCGGCGGCGCGGCTGATCGAGCCGGTGGAAACCACGGCGACAAAGCACTGCATCGCGCGGATGGACATCGACATGCAAAGGCCTCCTGCAGGCAGGGCCATCACATATTTATTATGGCCCGCATATTTAAACGGTATTTCTAATATATCAAGACGGTTCGCATAATGGGCGCCATCCCTCGAAGAACATTACGGAGACATCATGGTGTTCCACAAAATCCTTGCCGCCTGCGTGGCCGCGGCAGCCTTTGGCAGCCCGGCGCTGGCCGACACCTGGCCCTCCAAGCCCATCACGCTGGTCGTGCCGTTCTCGGCCGGCGGCCCCACGGATTTCATCGCACGCCTGGTGGCGGAACCCCTGGCGCGCGAACTGGGGCAGCAGGTCATCGTGCAGAACAAGCCGGGCGCCAGCGGCAACGTCGGCTACCAGAGCGTGCTGAACGGCCCGGCGGACGGCTATACGCTGATGCACAACACGGTGGCCATGCAGGCCATCAATCCGCTGATGTACCCCAGCGCGAAGATGCATCCGCTGCAGGACTATGTGCCGATCGGCACGACCGGCGCGATGCCCAATCTGCTGGTGGTCAATCCCGAGCGCACTCCCGTCAAGACGCTGGCTGAACTGGTCGAGCGCGGTCGCGGCATGAAGAACGGGCTGAGCTATGCAACCTTCGGGCCGGGCAGTTCGCCGCACGTCTATGGCGCCTCGTTGCAGAAGCTGGCGGGCTTTCAGGCGGTGGGCGTGGCCTACAAGGGCAGCGCCAATGCCGTGACCGACGTGATCGGCGGGCAGGTCGACTTCCTGTTCGACAGCATGTCGACCAGTCTTGGGCAGGTCCAGTCGGGCAGGCTGAAGGCCTTGGCCATCACCTCCGCCCAGCGTTCGCCAATGCTGCCTGACGTGCCCACGCTGAAGGAAGCCGGCTATCCCAGCCTGGATCTCAAATTCTGGTTCTCCCTGCAGGCGCCCGCCGGCACGCCGCCGGAAACGGTGCAGAAGCTGCGCGAGGCCGTGGCGCGCGTGGTCGCCAGCGATGCCTACCGCAAGGCGATGCAGGAGCGCGGCGCGGAGGCCTTCCAGGTTGCTCCCGCGGAATTGGACGGGTTCTTCAAGCGGGAAACCGCCCAATGGACCGAAGCCGCGCAAACCATCGGCCTGAAGAGCGAGCAGTAATCATGTCCACGCAAGCACGCATGACGCCGTTGAAGAACATCACGGTCCTGGATCTGAGCAAGGTGCTGGCCGGGCCGTTGTGCGGCCAGTATCTGGGCGAGCTCGGCGCCCGGGTGATCAAGGTCGAACCCGTGGGCAAGGGCGACGACACGCGTGCCTGGCTGCCGCAGGACGTTGGCCAGTCCGCGACGTTTCTTGCCGTCAACCACAACAAGCGCAGCCTGGCCGTGGACCTGAAGACGCCGGCTGGCCGGGCCGTGGTGCACCGGCTGGCCGAACAGGCGGACGTGGTGCTGCAGGGCTTTGGAGGCAAGACCGCTGCGCGCCTGGGTGTGGACTACGAGACGCTCAGCCGTCTCAATCCCCGCCTGGTGTATTGCGAAATCTCGGGCTATGGCCGCGAGGGGCCGATGGGCGAGGAGCCGGGCTACGACGTCATGCTGCAGGCCTTTAGCGGCATGATCAGCACCATGGGCGAGCCCGGCGGAAATTTCGCGCGGGCCAGCTTTTCGCCGGTGGACCTGGGCACGGGTTCCTTCGCGTTGAGCGGCATCCTGGCCGCGTTGCTGGAACGCAGCCAGACGGGCAAGGGGCAGTACCTGGATGTGTCCCTGCTGGACACGTCGCTCGGCCTGATGTCGTACATGGCGCAGAACTACTGGCGCACCGGCCAGATCCCGCGCCGCATGGGCACGGGCCATCCGGCCATGTGCCCTTACCAGGCATTCCGGGCGGCCGATGGCGACATCATGCTGGGCGTGGGCAACGATGCGCAATGGCAGCGCTTCTGCGCGGTGGCGGGGCTGGAGGAGCACGTGGATGCGCCCCGGTTCGCGACCAACGCCGACCGGGTCCGCAACTTTACCGAGACGGTCGCGCTGGTCCAGGCGCGCATGGAGACGCGCAGCGTGGCGCAATGGCTGGAAGCGCTCAAGCCCGCGGGCATCGCGTGTTCAGCCATCCATACCCTGGACCAGGCGCTGGCGCATCCGCAGGTTGCCGCGCGCGAATTGATCGTCAAAAGCCGGCACAAGGTGCTGGGCGAAGTCCACAACGTCGGCCTGCCGATACGCTTTGGACGGCAGCCGCGCCAGGCCTCGCTGCCCGCGCCCGTGTTGGGCGAGCACACCCGCGAGATCCTGGCCGAGCTGGGCTACGCGCAAGCCGAAGTCGACACACTGCTGGCGTCGGGCAGCGTGCAGGCCCATTCCTGAACATGAGAGGCTACCGATGACATTCCTGCGTTACGAGGTCCGCGACCAGATTGCGGAAATCCATCTATGCCATGCGCCCGTCAATGCGCTGGACGAGGCCATGCTGGACGCGCTGATCGCCGCGCTGGAACGCGCCAATGCCGATTCCAACGTGCGCGCCGTGCTGCTGGCCAGCGATTTGCCTGGACGGTTCTGCGCCGGGCTGGATATGAAAAAGCTGCTGGGCAGCACGCCGGCGCGCATCCACGCGCTGTTGTCCAAGCTGTACATCAAGCTCTACGACACGCAGTTCAATCTGATCAAGCCGTCGATCTCGGTGGTGTCTGGCGCGGTCCGCGGCGGCGGCATGACGGTGGCCATTTCCAGCGACATGGTGGTGGCGGCGGATACCGCCACCTTCGGCTATCCGGAAATCGATGTCGGCGTCCTGCCCGCCATCCACTATGTGCATTTGCCGGGCATCGTGGGCAAGCACCGGGCGTTCGATCTGTTGTTCACCGGACGCACCTTCGATGCGCAAGAGGCGCACGGGCTGGGGCTGGTGGCGCGCGTCGCGCCTGAAGCGGAATTGCTGGAGCAGGCGCGCACGCTGGCGCGGTCGCTGGCGGGCAAGCCGCCGCAAGTCCTGGCGATGGGCCGGCGCGCCTTCGTCTACAGCAATGACAACGAGTATCGGCGCAGGGTGGCGACGGCGGTCGAGGTGTTCTGCAACGCGGCCGCCACGCCCGAGGCCCGCGAGGGCTTGAGCGCCTTCGTGCAGAAGCGCGCGCCGCAGTGGGGCGGGCGGCGCGACGAGCGCCAGGACTAGCGTCGCAGTTCCTGGCCTTATTTGCCCTGGAACCGCGGCGCCCGCTTTTCGCGGAATGCCCGCACGCCTTCGGCGAAATCCTCGCGGGAGGCCGTGTCCAGGAAGCGCGCCGTTTCCTCGGCCAGCTGGGTTTCCAGCGTGGCGTGTTCGGCTGAACGCAACAGGTCCTTGGCGCCGGCAATGCCGTGCGGTGCGTGGCGGGCGATGTCCTGCGCATAGGCTTGCGCCGCGTGCGCGAGTTCTCCGGATCCGGCGGTGCGCGTGACGATGCCCCAGGCCAGCGCGTCCGCGGCGCTGAAGGCGTCGTGGCGCAGCAGCAGGTCCAGCGCCCGCCTGGCGCCCAGCACGCGTGTCAGTCCGTGGGTCATGCCGGCGTCGGGTGTCGCTCCCAGCTTGAGATAGGCCGTCATGAAGCGGGTCTCGGCATCGGCGATGGCCAGGTCGCAGGCCAGCACCAGCGACAGGCCCGCGCCGGCGGCGATGCCGTGGACCTGCGCGAGCCAGACCTTGTCCATGCGCGCGATGCGCGCAATGAAGTCGTTCAACGGCGTGAACAGATCTTGAAGCGTGGCGCGCACCTGGGCCGGCTCGCCCGTGAACATGCTGATGTCGCCGCCCGCGCAGAAAGCCTTGCCGGTCGCGCGCAACAGCACGGCGCGGATTTCATCGCGCGTTTCCAACCATTGCGCGGCGCTCTGCAGGTCGCGCGCCATCGCCACGTCGATGGCGTTGAGGGCGTCGGGGCGGTTCAGGGTGACGGTGGCGATGGCGCCGGAGGTTTCCAGGAACAGCGTCTGGAACACCGGAAGTCCTTGGGTCATGGCGAGTCTCCGTTATCGGGTAAATACCAGCTGTCGATCCAAAAACCGCGATGCTATGGTCTGAACCGAGCGCTTGCTTGGTTTCCTTTTAAGCACGCTTAGCGTAACGCATAGAACGATTTTCCGGCGCTGTACTGGCGTAGGTAAAGACAGGTTCGTTGCATCTCCTGCCTCGCGGGTTCGCCAGACCGACGTCGATAAAAACTTCGCATGTAAAAGCGAGGAGACAAATGGTGGATCAGTCCGACAGCCCTCCCTTGCTGGAGGTGGATGGGGTCACGCTGGCGTTCGGCGGGGTCAAGGCGCTTACCGGAGTGGGCTTTCGCGTGCAGCCCGGCTCCATCACTACGGTCATCGGCCCCAACGGCGCCGGCAAGACCTCGCTGTTCAATACCATTTCAGGCTTCTATCGCCCGGCGTCCGGACAGATCCGGTTCCAGGGCCGCGACATCACGCGCGTAGCCGCGCCCGAACGCGCCAGGCTGGGCCTGGCGCGCAGCTTCCAGAACATCGCCTTGTTCCGCGGCATGACCGTGCTGGACAACATCAAGCTGGGCCGCCACGCGCATCTGCGCACTAATGTGCTGGACGCGCTGCTGTACCTGGGACGGGCGCGGCGTGAAGAGATGGCGCTGCGCGCCGACATCGAGGAACGCATCATCGATTTCCTGGAGATTGACCATATCCGCCACGCGCCCGTGGCGGCGCTCTCCTACGGCCTGCAGAAGCGGGTGGAGCTGGCACGCGCGCTGGCCATGCAGCCCAAGGTGCTGATGCTGGACGAACCGGTGGCCGGCATGAACCGCGAAGAGACCGACGATATGGCGCGCTTCATCCTGGATGCGCGCGCCGAATGGGGCGTGACGGTGCTGATGGTGGAGCACGACATGGGCATGGTCATGGACCTGTCGGACCACGTGGTGGTGCTGAACTTCGGCCAGGTGATCGCCGACGGCACGCCGGCCCAGGTGCAGGCGGACCCGCAGGTCATCCGGGCCTATCTGGGCGCGGGCGACGTCGGCGACCTGCGCCGCCGCCTGCGGGAGGCGGCCTGATGGACGTTCTGTTCTTCCTGGAAGTCACGCTGGCCGGGCTGGGCAGCGGCGGGCTCTACGCGCTGGCGGCGCTGGCCTTCGTCATCGTCTACAAGGCGACCCGCGTGGTGAACATCGCCATCGGCGAATTCCTGATGCTGGGCGCCTATGTGTTCTACGCCTTCGCCACGGGCATGGAATGGCCGATCTGGCTGGCCATCGTGGGGGCGGTGGTGGTGTCGGGCGCGCTGGGCGCGCTGGTCGAGCGGTTGACCATCCGGCCCATGCTGGGGGAGGCTCCGATCTCGGTCTTCATGATCACGGTGGGGCTGGCGTCGATCCTGGTGGGCGTGGTGGAGCTGATCTGGACCGCCGACCAGCGGCGCCTGCCGGAGTTCATGCCGCGCGCGCCGGTGATGATCGGCGAAGCGTTCGTCGCGCCCAAGGTGTTCTATGGCTTCTGGGTGGCGGTGGTGCTGGCGTTGCTGGTGCTGGTGGTGTTCCGCTACTGGCGCGGCGGCGTGGCGCTGCGGGCCACGGCCTCGGACCAGGGCGCGGCCTATGCCATGGGCATCAACGTGCCGCGCGTGTTCTCGCTGGCCTGGGTGGCGGCGGGGGCACTGGCCGCGGTGTCGGGCGTGATCGTGGGGGCGATCGGCGGCATTTCCTCGTCGATGGGCGTGTTCGGCTTGTCGGTGCTGGTGGTGGTGATCGTGGGCGGGCTGGACAGCGTGGCGGGCGCCCTGGTGGGCGGCGTGTTCATCGGCCTGCTGGAAGCCTGGGCCGGCGCCTACATGGGCGGCGAATACAAACTGCTGGCCACCTTCATCGTGCTGGTGGTGGTGCTGATGGTCAGGCCATACGGCCTGTTCGGCACCCGTGAAATCGAGAGGCTCTGACCGATGCGCATCGCGACTGCCAAGCAGACCTATCTTGCGGACGAAGCGCTGTTCGACACCCGCACGCAGAAGGCGTGGCTGGCCCTGCTGGCCGCGTCCCTGGTCATGTTCCCTTTCGTGGCCGACGCTTACTGGCTGTACCTGGCCTGCCTGGTCGCCATCAACGTCGCCAGCGCCACGGGGCTGAACATCCTCACGGGCTACACCGGCCTGGTCAGCCTGGGACAGGCCGCCTTCATGGGCCTGGGGGCTTACACGGTGGCGGTGCTGGAGCAGCGGCTGGGCACGCCCGTCCTGCTGAACCTGGTGGCTGGCGGCCTGGTGGCGATGGCGGGCGGCCTGCTGGTTGGCATACCTTCCTTGCGGGTGAAGGGCCTGTACCTGGCCATCGCCACCATCGCAGCGTCCTTCATTGCGCATTTCATCTTCGCCAATTGGCAATTCACGGGCGGCACGACCGGCCTGCAGGTGCCGCCGGCGCGGGTGCTGGGCGTGGACCTGGACACCTCCTTCAAGATCTATTGGCTGATCGTGCCCGTGACGGCGCTGATGGTGCTGGGGGCGGCCAACCTGTTCCGCACGCGCATCGGGCGCGCCTTCATCGCCATCCGCGACCGCGACATTTCGGCCGAGGTGCTGGGCATACGCCTGCTGCGCTACAAGCTGCTGTCGTTCGGCCTGTCCTCGTTCTATGCGGGCGTGGCGGGCGGCATGTGGGCCTACTTCTTCCGGGTGGTCACGCCCGAGAGCTTCCCGCTGATCATGTCGATCTTCTTCCTGGCCGCCATCATCGTCGGCGGCATGGGCACGATCCTGGGTTCCATCCTGGGCGCCATCTTCATGACCATGGTGCCGGAACTGCTCAAGCTGATCGTAGGCTGGCTGCCCGTGGGCGGCGACGCGCTGCGTCTGATCTCGCCGGTGCGCACCATTGTTTTCGGCCTGCTGATCGTGGGCTTTCTGATCTTCGAGCCGCACGGGCTCGCGGAAATCTGGCGCCGCGTGCGCCGTTACTTCCATCTCTGGCCCTTCCGCACCTAGCCATGGCGGCGGCCACCCATAAGACCCTCAGGAGACTAACCATGAAGCGCATCCGGATCGGCAGCGGTTTATCGAGGTTGTTGGCCCCCCTGGGCCTGGCGGCGGCGTTGGCGGCGGCGCCCGCGGCCCAGGCGGCGGAGGACCTGGTGCTGGGCGGCTCCATCCCCTTGAGCGGGGTGTTCGCCTTCGCGGGGCAGGGCATCCACGCCGGCATCACCGACTACGTGAAGATCATCAATGACCAGGGCGGCGTGAAGGGACGCAAGCTGCGCTACGTGCCCGAGGACACGGCCTACAAGGTCGACGCCTCGGTGGCGGCCTTCAAGAAGATCACCAGCCAGAACAAGGTGAACTTCTATTACGGTGATTCGACCGGTTTTTCCAAGACGATCAACGCCGAGCTGAACCGCACGGGCGACATCCTGATGACCGGCGCGTCCTTCGCCACCGAGCTCAACGATCCCGCCAAATATCCGGCGCAGTTCATGCTGGGCCCCGACTACACGGAGATGTTCGGCATCCTGCTGCGCTACATCGCCAAGGAACAGCCCGGCGCCAAGGTGGCTTTCGTGTATTCGGACACCGAGTTCGGCCGCGATCCCATCGCCAGCTCGCGCGCGGTGGCCGAGAAACTGGGCCTGAAAGTCGCGACCGAGATCATGACGCCGCCGGGCAGCGTGGACGTGTCGACCGAGGTCATCAAGCTGCGCCGCGCCGATCCCGACTACACCATCTTCCACGGCTACGTGCTGGCGCCGATTCCCGAGTTCGTGGGGCAGGGCAAGCGCATGGGCCTGAAGACGCGCTACATGGGCACGTTCTGGACCATGGACAACTCCACCGTGATGCAGATGGGCGAGGATGCCGAAGGCTTCATGGGCGTGATGCCTTACCGCTATTACTACGACACCGCGGCTGACGCGCCGATGCTGAAGAAGATCCGCGAGATGCGCCCGCAGTACCAGAGCACCGGCTACATGCAGGGCTTCCTGGCCGCCATGCTGTTCACCGAAGTCGCCAAGCGCACGCTGGACGCCGGCAAGGAGCTGACCAGCGCCAACATGAAGGCGGCGCTGGACGGCATCAAGGACTTCGACACCGGCGGCCTGATCGGCGTGCCGATCTCCATCAAGGGCAACTCCATCCCGGTGGGCCGGATCTATCGCGCCGACGTGAAGCAGAAGCAGATGGTGCCGGCATCCGACTGGATCGTCCTGAAGTGAGGCAGCCGTGAATCCCGGACATGACGCGCAGGCCGCAACGCCGGCCCCGGCGGTGCTCGATATCAACAATATCGAAGTCGTCTACAACAAGGCGGTGCAGGTGCTGCGCGGCTTGTCCCTGTCGGTGCCCGCCGGCAGCATCGTGGCGCTGTTGGGCAGCAACGGCGCCGGCAAATCCACCACCCTGAAGGCCGTGTCCGGCCTGCTGGACCTGGAGGATGGCGCGCTGGTGCGCGGGCAGATCGTCTTCAACGGCGGCGACACCGCGGGCGCCCGGCCGCAGAACCTGGTACGCGCGGGTCTGGCCCACGTGATGGAAGGGCGGCGGGTGTTCGAGGACCTGACGGTGGAGGAAAACCTGGTGGCCGCGACCTACGCGCTGACCGGCCGGACCGGGGCGAAGGCGGACTTCGACCTGGTCTATGGCTATTTCCCGCGCCTGTTCGAGCGCCGCCGCGGCCTGGCGGGCTACCTGTCTGGCGGCGAACAGCAGATGCTGGCCATCGGACGCGCGCTGATCGCCCAGCCCAGGCTGATGCTGCTGGACGAGCCTTCGCTGGGCCTGTCGCCGATGCTGGTGGAGAACATCTTTTCCATCATCGCGCGCATCAACCATGAACAAGGGGTGTCGATGCTGCTGGTGGAGCAGAACGCCTCGGTGGCGCTGGCGGTGGCGCACTACGGCTACATCATGGAGACCGGCAAGGTAGTGATCGACGGCAGCGCCGAGAAGCTGGCGGCCGATCCGGACGTGCGCGAGTTTTACCTGGGCGTGGGCGGCGCGGGCGAGGCCCGCGGCTTTCGCGACATCAAGCACTACAAGCGCCGCAAGCGCTGGCTGTCATGATGGACAAGCACATGGATATCTCCGGCGCATCCGCGCAGGCGTGGCCAGCCTTGACGCTGCCGCAGATGCTGCGCGAACAGGCCCGGCGCCAGCCCGCGGCCATCGCCATCCGGCAAAAGGATTTCGGCATCTGGAAGCCCATGAGCTGGGCGGAATACTGGAGCCGGGCCTGCCGCGTCGGCCTGGGCCTGCGCGCACTGGGGCTGAGCGCCGGCGGCCGCGTCGCCATCGTGTCCGAGAACCGCGTGGAATGGCTGCTGACCCAGATGGGCGCGGGCGCGGTCGGCGGCGTGGCGGTGGGCGTGTATTCCACCAGCCCGGCCGAGGAAATGGGCTACGTGCTGGAACACGCGGACGTGGAACTGGTGGTGTGCGAGGACCAGGAGCAGACCGACAAAGTGCTGCAGGTGGCCGGCAGGCTGCCGCTCTTGCGCCGCATCGTCATGATGGAGACCAAGGGCCTGCGCTCCTATGCGCCGGCCGAACGCGATCGCATCGTGAGCTATGCCGAGGTCGAGGCCGAGGGCGCGCGGCGCGAGGCGGCCGAGCTTGCGGGGCTGAACGCGGCGCTGGACGGCCAGCGGCTGGAAGACACGGGCCTCATGATCTACACGTCCGGTTCCACCGGCAAGCCCAAGGGCGCGATGCTCAGCTACGGCAATATGCGCGGCGTGGCGCCGGGGATCGCCGATCGCCTGTCTATGGACAGCAATAGCGTGCACCTGTCGTACCTGCCGCTGTGCCATGTGGCCGAGCAGATGCTGTCCACCTTCGTGCCCATCTACCTGGGCGCGCAGGTCAACTTCGGCGAATCGATACGCACGGTGCAGGAAGACCTGCGCGAGGTCGCGCCGACGATATTCCTGGGCGTGCCGCGCATCTGGGAAAAGCTGCACGCCGCCATTTCGATCAAGATGCAGGAAGCGGGGCGTCTGCAGCAATGGCTGTACCGGCGCGCGCTGGCGGCCCGCGCGCCGTTCCTGGAGAAAGCGCCCGCGCAGTACACGCTGCGCGAACGCTGGACGAGCTGGCTGTGGTACTGGCTGGTGCTGCGCGCCCTGCAGAACTTCATCGGCCTGCGGCGCGTGCGGGTGGCGATGACCGGGGCGGCGCCGATTTCGCCCGACGTGGTGCGCTACTTCCGCACCTTGGGCGTGCCGCTGATCGAGGTCTACGGGCTGACGGAGTCGGCGGGCATGATCTTCGGCCAGCATCCGGACCGGGTGAAGGTGGGCACGGTGGGCGAGCCCATCCTGGGGGTGGAATGGCGCATGGGAGAGGCCGGCGAGCTGCTGGTGCGCGGCGACATGGTGTTCCAGGGCTACTACAAGAACCAGGAAGCCACCGCTACCACGGTGCGCGACGGCTGGCTGTACACCGGCGACGTGGTGGCGGAAGAGGCGGGGCGGGTGCGCATCGTGGACCGCTTGAAGGACATCATGATCACGGCGGGCGGCAAGAACCTGACGCCCTCGGAGATCGAAAACGCCGTCAAGGGCAGCCCTTATGTGAAGGAATGCATCGTGATCGCGGACGGCCGGAAGTACGTGTCCGCGCTGATCCAGCTGGAATTCGACACGGTGGGCAAGTGGGCCGAGTCGCGCCGCATCGCGTTCACGCATTTCCGGTCGCTGGCCGAATGCGCGCAGGTGCGCGAACTGGTCCAGCAGGAAGTCGCGCGCGCCAACGCCGGCCTGGCGCCGGTGGCGCAGATCAAGCGCTTCCACTTGCTGACCAAGGAACTGGATCATGACGATGGCGAAGTGACGGCGACCATGAAGGTCAGGCGCGCCAGCATCTACCGCAGCTACGCGGACGAAATCGAAGCGCTCTACGTTGAGGAGACGACGGCATGAACGAAGCCGTGATCGTGGAGGCCGTGCGCACGCCTTTCGGGCGGCGCGGCGGATGGTGGGCGGACACGCGGCCGGACACGCTGCTGGCGCACACGGTGCAGGGTCTGCTGGGGCGCGCGGGCCTGCCGGGCGCAAAGGTCGAGGACCTGATCGCGGGCTGCGTCAGCCAGGCGGGCGAGCAGGGCGCCAACATCGGTCGGCTGGCCGCCATGCTGGCCGGCCTGCCCGAGAGCGTGCCGGGCGTGGCCCTTAACCGGATGTGCGGCTCCAGCCAGCAGGCGGTGCATTTCGGCGCGCAGGCCATCGCCGCGGGCGACATGCGCTACGTGGTGGCGGGCGGGGTCGAAAGCATGAGCCGGGTGCCGATGTTCCTGGACGTGACGCTGGGGCAGAGAGAGTTCCGCGGCTTCGAGGGCTTGAACCCTGCACTGCTGGAACGCTATCCATTGATCCACCAGATCGAAAGCGCGGAGCGGATTGCCGAGAGGTGGCAGTTGTCGCAGGCCGAGATGGACGAATGGGCCAGGGAAAGCCATGCGCGGGCCTGGCGCGCGGCGCAGGCCGGACTGCACGCCGAGCTGCTGCCGGGACCGCGCGCAGATGCCGGACGCGACGAGGGCATACGCGAGACGACGGATCCCGCCCGCATGGCGGCCATGGCGCCGGCAATGCGGCCGCCGGGGCAGGGCGGCGTCACCGCCGCCAACGCCAGCCAGTTGGCGGACGGCGCGTCGGCGGTGCTGCTGGCGGACCGCGACACGGCCCTGGCCGATGGCTTGCGGCCGCGCGCGCGCTTCCTGGCGCGGGTGGTGGTGGGGTCGGATCCGGTGTTGCAGTTGACCGGAGTGATTCCGGCGGCCCGGCAGGCATTGGCGCGCGCCGGGCTGAAGCTGGAAGACCTGGACTGGATCGAAATCAACGAGGCCTTCGCCAGCGTGGTGCTGGCCTGGCAGCGCGAGCTGGGCGCGGACCTGGCGCGGGTCAATCCCTGGGGCGGCGCGATCGCCCACGGCCATCCGCTGGGGGCGACGGGCGCGGGACTGATGGCCAAGATGCTCGCGGGCCTGGAGGCGACCGAAGGCCAGCTGGGCATGCAGCTGATGTGCATCGGCCATGGCATGGCCACGGCGACCATCATCCAGAGGCGGTGATCGCTCATGGAGAAAATCCGGGAAGCCGCGGAAGGACGCGACGAGGGGACGGAATCCGAACGCCGGCGGGAGGTGATCCTGACGGCGGGCCAGCTCTTCTGCAAGCACGGGTACGAACGCACCACCGTGCGCGAGCTGGCGCGGGCCGTGGGCTTGCAGTCCGGCAGTCTGTTCCACCATTTCCGCAGCAAGGAAGAGATCCTGGTGGCGGTGATGAACAATGGCATCCAGGAAGTGATCGACGACGGCGAACGCGCGCTGGCGCGCTACCAGGCGCCGGCGGACCGGCTGGCGGCGCTGTTTCGCGTGCACATGTGGAGCATGCTGCACGGCGCGGGCGGCGATGCCATGAATGCGCTGGTGTACGAGTGGCGCAGCCTGTCCGCGCCCAGCCAGGCGGTGGTCAAGTCGCTGAGCGACCGCTACGAGGCGATGTGGCAGGACGCGGTGGCGGCGGCGGTGGCGGCGGGGCTGCTGCAGGGCGACGCGCGCGTCATCAAGCGCTGCGTGCTGGGCGCGATGAACCTGACGGTGCAGTGGTACAAGCCGGGCGGCCGCTTGCGGCCTGCGGAGTTCATCGACGCGATGTTGCAGGCGTCGCTGCCGTCCTTGCCGGCGGGCGCGGGCAGATGGCCCGAATAGGGCCTGCACGGCCGCCGATGGGAACGAACGAGCCGGGCGTCAGCCCCGGCGCTTGAAGAACGCGCCCACGGCACAGATGACGCCCAGCGCCAGCAGGGAACCGGCCACGGGCAGCAGGAAGTCCACCTGGCCGTGATAGCCGCCGCCCGTGACGCCGCCGGCGACCCCGCCCGCCCACAGCAGGAAGGTCATCACGGAGGCAGCCACCGCGATCGCGGTGGCGATGCACAGCGCGATGAAAACCGGCCGGCGCTGCCGCGCCGCCGGATAGGAGGATGCGGGCTGGGCGTTGCGGGGCTGTTTGATCCAATAGATCAGCCCCGCCACGACCAGCAGCAGCATCATGATCTTGAACATCATGATGCGGACCGCCGTTTAGTCTTCACGGCGCAGGTGCGGGAACAGGATGACGTCGCGGATGCTGGGGCTGTCGGTCAGCAGCATGACCAGGCGGTCGATGCCGATGCCGCAGCCGCCCGTCGGAGGCATGCCGTATTCCAGGGCGCGGATGTAGTCCGCGTCGTAATACATGGCTTCCTCGTCGCCCGCGTCCTTGGCCTCGACCTGCGAACGGAAGCGCTCGGCCTGGTCTTCGGGATCGTTCAGCTCCGAGAAGCCGTTGGCGATTTCGCGGCCGGTCATGAAGAGCTCGAAGCGCTCGGTGATGCCCTCGCGGGTATCGGAGGCGCGCGCCAGCGGCGAGACTTCCACCGGGTAGTCGATGATGTAGGTGGGGTTCCAGAGCTTGGCTTCGGCGGTCTCTTCGAACAGCGCCAGTTGCAGCGCGCCCAGGCCGGCGCGCGACAGCACCGGGCCGTCGGCGTCGGCGCCCAGCTTCTTGAGCTCGGCGCGCACGAAGGCCGGATCGTCGAGCTGCGCCTGGGTGTAGCCGGGCGCGTACTTGAGGATGGCTTCGCAGATGGTCAGGCGGTCGAACGGCTTGCCCAGGTCCAGCTCGCGTTCCTGGTAGGTCAGAACGGCGCTGCCGGTGGCCGAGATGGCGGCCTGGCGGATCAGTTCTTCCGTGAAGTCCATGAGCCAGCGGTAATCCGCGAAGGCCGCATAGAACTCCATCATGGTGAATTCAGGGTTGTGGCGCGGGCTGACGCCCTCGTTGCGGAAGTTGCGGTTGACTTCGAAGACGCGCTCGAAGCCACCCACGATCAGGCGCTTGAGGTAGAGCTCGGGCGCGATGCGCAGGAACATTTCCATGTCCAGCGCGTTGTGGTGCGTGACGAAGGGCTTGGCCGCCGCGCCGCCCGGGATCGGGTGCAGCATGGGGGTTTCCACTTCGAGGAAGCCCGCGTTCAGCATGAACTGGCGGATGCTGCCCACAGCCTTGCTGCGCGCCTCGAACGTGCGGCGCGTGGCGTCCGTCATGATGAGGTCGACGTAGCGCTGGCGGTAGCGCAGTTCCTGGTCGGCCACGCCGTGGAACTTGTCGGGCAGCGGGCGCAGCGACTTGGACAGCAGGCGGGCGTTGGCAGCGTGCACCGACAGCTCGCCCTTGTTGGTCTTGAAGACCGACCCTTCGATCGCGATGATGTCGCCGATGTCCCATTGCTTGAAGGCGGCGTAGCTGTCTTCGCCCAGGGTGCCGCGGTCCAGGTAGATCTGGATGCGGCCGGTGCTGTCCTGCAGCGTGGCGAAGCTGGCCTTGCCCATGACGCGCTTGAGCATCATGCGGCCGGCGACCTTGACGTTGACGGGGTTGGCGGCGAGGGCTTCCTGCTCCTGGCCGTCGTACTTGTCATGCAGGGCCGCGGCGCGGGCGTCGGGGACGAAGTCGTTGGGGTACGCGACCCCGGTTTCGCGCAGTTTGGCCAGCTTGGCGCGCCGTTCGGCGATCAAGCGGTTTTCGTCCTGGGCGGGCGCCGGAGTGGTCGAGTGGTCGGTCATGGTCGGGAGATCAGTCGTAATTGCGGATGTCGTCGATTTCGGTCGTGCCGAAATCTTCGCGATCCAGGTAGGCGAGGATGCGGGAGGCCACGTTGGCGGGCGAGGACAGCTTGCCGGTCGCGTGGAACTCCTGGAACTTGGCCAGCGCCGGGAAGCTTTCCGGATCGCTGGAACGGATGGCGACCTGCATGTCGGTGTCGACGATGCCGGGGGCCAGCGCGACGATGCGCGCGCCGTCGGCGCCTTGCTCCGCCTTGACCACGCGCGAGTACATGTCGAGCGCGGCCTTGGTGGCGCAGTAGACGCCCCAGCCGGCGTTCGGGTTGCGGCCCGCGCCGGAGGAGATGTTGAGCACGCGGCGGTCGGCCTTGAGGTCTTCGACCGCGGCCAGGAAGCGCGCGGTGAGCAGCATGACGGCGCTGACGTTCAGGTTGAAGGCGGCGGTGATGGCCGCGCCGTCGACCAGGGCGTCGGTGCCGGCGATGGGGTGCACCGTGCCGGCGTTGTTGATCAGCAGATAGCGGCTGGCATCGCGCGGCAGCGACGCGCAGATGCGCTGCGCCGCCGTCTCAACGGCGTTCAGGTCCGACAGGTCCACGGACAGCTGTTCCAGCTGCGCGTCCTGCGAACGCGCATAGGCGGCCAGTTCGGGATCTTCACGGCGCGCCAGCGTGATCAGGCGCGTGCCCGGTTTGGCCAGGCCGCGCGCCATGGCGGCGCCGATGCCGCGCGATGCGCCGGTGAGAATTGCGATGGTGTCGGACATTCGTGAACCTCTGGATGCGTTGAGGGGAGTATCGCGAAACTTAGATGCCTTGCTTCAGGCTGGCCTGGATGAAGGGATCCAGGTCGCCATCCAGCACTTTCTGCGTGTTGGAAATTTCAACGTTGGTGCGCAGGTCCTTGATGCGGCTCTGGTCCAGCACGTAGGAGCGGATCTGGTGGCCCCAGCCCACGTCGGTCTTGGAGTCTTCCAGCTTCTGCTGCTCGGCCATGCGGTTGCGCATTTCCAGTTCGTAGAGCTTGGATTTCAGCATCTGCATCGCTTCGGCGCGGTTGCGGTGCTGCGAACGGTCGTTCTGGCACTGCACCACGATGCCGGTGGGCATGTGGGTCAGGCGCACGGCCGAGTCGGTCTTGTTGATGTGTTGGCCGCCCGCGCCGGAAGCGCGGTAGGTGTCCACGCGCAGGTCGGCCGGGTTCACTTCGACTTCGAAGGACTCGTCGACTTCCGGGTAGACGAAGACGCTGGCGAACGAGGTGTGGCGGCCGCCCGAGGAGTCGAACGGGCTCTTGCGGACCAGGCGGTGCACGCCGGTTTCCGTGCGCAGGTAGCCGAAGGCGTACTCGCCTTCGATCTTGATGGTCGCGGACTTCAGGCCGGCCACGTCGCCTTCGGATTCTTCCAGCACTTCGGCCTTAAAGCCCTTGCGCTCGGCGTACTTCAGGTACTGGCGCAGCAGCATGGAGGCCCAGTCCTGCGCTTCCGTGCCGCCGGCGCCGGCCTGGATGTCCAGGAAGCAGTTCAGCGGGTCGGCCGGATTGGAGAACATGCGGCGGAATTCCAGCGCTTCCAGCTTTTCCTGGAAGGCGTTGGCATCCCCTTCCAGGGATTCGAGGGTGGCATCGTCGTCGTCGGAGGCGGCCATCTCGAACAGTTCGTTCGAGTCCGCCAGGCCCGTGCCCAGGGCGGTGAGCGTTTCCACCACGTCTTCCAGGGCTTTCTTTTCACGGCCCAGGTCCTGGGCGTGCTTGGGGTCGTTCCAGACCGCCGGGTCTTCGAGCTCGGCGTTTACGACTTGCAGGCGTTCAGCTTTGGCATCGTAGTCAAAGATACCTCCGTAGAGCCTGTTCGCGCTCCGCGTAATCGGCGAGGCGGGCTGCGAGCTGGTTCTGACGTTCGGCTTCCATGATGATCCTGTCCTGATGACTTTTGTGCGAAACCAAGCATTTTACCGTGCTTGGGCCAAGTGCGCGGCCGCATCGCAGGAAGGGGGACGGATCGGGACGCAGACGTCCCCCCCGGCGCGGACCCGGGCCGTTCAGTTTTTCGTCAAGCGAGGGGTTCTAGGCTGGGGGTAGCGGGCCAACCGTCCCTGATCGGGACGGCCGTACCGCTACGGTACCGGCGCAGCCGGCCTATCCCGACAGAGGAATGGAGACATAGATGGAAAATGCGATGGCCCCCGGGGTTTCGCCGGCGATCCCGGCGTCTGAGGAAGACCGGATCTACCGCAAGGTAGGGTGGCGCCTGGTGCCGCTGCTGGTGGTTTGCTACGTCGTGGCCTACCTGGACCGCGTGAACGTGGGTTTTGCCAAGCTGCAGATGCTGCAGGAGCTGCAGTTCAGCGAAACCGTGTACGGGCTGGGCGCGGGCATCTTCTTCATCGGCTACTTCATCTTCGAGATTCCCAGCAACATCATCCTGCACAAGGTAGGGGCGCGGATCTGGATCGCGCGCATCATGATCACGTGGGGGATCATTTCCGCCTGCATGATGTTCGTGACCAGCGTGCACATGTTCTACATCCTGCGCTTCCTGCTGGGTGCGGCCGAGGCCGGGTTCTTCCCCGGCATCATCCTGTACCTGACCTATTGGTATCCGGCGGCGCGGCGCGGCCGCATCACCACCTTCTTCATGACAGCGGTGCCCATGTCCGGGCTGATCGGCGGCCCGATCTCCGGCTGGATCATGAGCACCTTCCACGGCGACCACGGCCTGTCGGGCTGGCAATGGCTGTTCCTGCTGGAGGGCATTCCTTCCGTGCTGATCGGCGTGCTGGTGCTGATCTACCTGGATGACCGCATCAACAAGGCCAAATGGCTGACCGCTGCCGAAAAAGCCGTGCTGATCCGCAACATCGCGGCCGAGGAACAGCAGAAGGAAGACCCGCCGATCCGCGCCGCGCTGGCCAAGCCGCGCGTCTGGGCCATGTCGCTGATCTACTTCTCGTTCGTGATGGGGTTGTACGGCGTGGGCTTCTGGATGCCGACCCTGATCAAGGGCACGGGAGTGCAGAGCCCGCTGGCCATCGGCCTGCTGACGGCGGTGCCCAACCTGTTCGCCGTGATCGGCATGATCCTGATCTCGCGCAACTCGGACCGCCACCGCGAGCGCCGCTGGCACGTGGCGCTGCCCGCGCTGTTCGGCGCGCTGGGCCTGTTGTTTTCGGCTATCTGGAGCGGCAACACGGTGCTGGCCATTGCGGCGCTGACGGTGGCGAACATCGGCATCTGCACGGTGCTGCCGCTGTTCTGGAGCCTGCCCACCGCCTTGCTCGGCGGCACGGCCGCGGCGGCCGGCATCGCGCTCATCAACTCGGTGGGCAACCTGGCCGGTTTCGTCAGCCCCTACCTGGTGGGGTGGCTGAAAGATGTGACTGGCACCACCAATACCGGGTTGTACATGTTGTCGGGCTGCCTGGTGGTGGGGGCGCTGGTGGCTTTGGCGCAACCCGCGAAACTGGTGAACAAGTAGGCTGAGCGCTGCGCGGGCGGACAAGGAAAGAAACCCTGGTCCGCATCGTGCGAAATCCGTCAAGCAATGCCCCGGCTCCCTTCCAGGCGCCGGGGCATTGTCCTTCCAGGCACCTCAGCCCGCGTGCTCGATGACGAGCTGCACCGACACCATCCCGTTCCACACGTTCTGCTCCAGGCGGTAAGCCGCCTGGATGTGTTCGGGCAGCGACTGGTCGTGGCCGAACCAGATGGCGTCGAAGCGCTGGTGGCCGCGTTCCAATGACAGCTTGAGGTGTTTTTCACCGACCAGGCGCTGGTTGCGGACCACGAATTCGTCCAGGAACAGCGGGGCGGCGAAGCCGGCGCCCCAGACCTGCTGCTGCAGCATGCCGGCCACGTCGGCGTTGGCATAGCCTGATTCCAGCGAACCGTCGGTCTCGATCACCGGCTCGAAGGTATCGCGGCCCGTCAGTTCGCGCACGGCGGCGTCGAAGGCGGGCGCGAAGGCGGCGAAATCCTCGCGACCCAGGGTCAGGCCGGCCGCCATGGCGTGGCCGCCGAACTTGCGGATCAGGTTGGGATGGCGCTTGGACACCAGGTCCAGCGCGTCGCGCAGATGCACGTCGGGGATCGAACGGCCCGAACCGCGGATTTCGTCGTCGCCCGCAGGCGCGAAGGCCAGCGTCGGACGCCAGAATTTTTCCTTCAGGCGCGAGGCCACCAGCCCGACCACGCCCTGGTGCCAGCTCGGATCGAACACGCAGACCGTGGCGCCGCCGGCCGCATTCGGTTCTTCCATGGCGGCCAGCGCCTGCTCGCGCATCTCGGCTTCGATCGTGCGGCGTTCTCGGTTGATGTTGTCGAGCTCGCGCGCCATTTCCAGCGCCTGCGCCTCGTCGTCGGTGGTCAGGCAGGCGATGCCCAGGCTCATGTCGGCCAGGCGGCCCGCGGCGTTGATGCGTGGGCCGAGCGCGAAGCCCAGGTCGAAACCGTTTGCCGCGCGCGGCTCGCGGCCGGCCACGGCGAACAGCGCGCGCAGCCCGGGCTGCAGGCGTCCGGCGCGCATGCGCTGCAGGCCCTGGGTCACCAGCAAGCGGTTGTTCGCGTCCAGCTTGACCACGTCGGCCACGGTGCCCAGCGCCACCAGGTCGGACAGCGCGTCCAGGCGCGGGCCGCCGTCGGCCGCGTAGACGCCGCGACGCCGGAGCTCGGCGCGCAGCGCCAGCATCATGTAGAAAATGACACCCACGCCCGCCAGGTTCTTGGACGGAAAACCGCAGCCGGGCTGGTTGGGGTTGACGATGGCCAGGGCGGCGGGCAGCGTGTCGCCCGGCAGGTGGTGGTCGGTGATCACCACGCCGATGCCGGCCTCGTTGGCCGCGGCCACGCCGTCGACGCTGGCGATGCCGTTGTCCACCGTGATGATGATGTCGGGCTTGCCGGCGCGATGTCGTACCGCCAGGTCGACCACGGCGGGCGACAGGCCGTAGCCGGTCTCGAAGCGGTTGGGCACCAGGAAGTCCACGTCGGCGCCCATGGCGGACAGGGCGCGCAGGCCGACCGCGCAGGCGGTGGCGCCGTCGCAGTCGTAGTCGGCCACGATCAGCAGCTTTTTGCCAGCTTGGATGGCGTCGGCCAGCACGCCCGCGGCATGGGCCGAATGCGTCAGGCCGGCGGGCGGCAGCAGGGACGGCCAGGCCAGCCGGGTCTGGTCGGGGTGGGTGACGCCGCGGGCCGCCCACAGGCGGGCCAGCAGGGGATGGATGCCCGAGGCTTCCAGGACGCGGCAGGCCTCCAGGTCGGGGGTGCGGACGGTTAAGCGGGGTGAGACCACCAGGCGCTCCAGTTTTTCTTGGGTGCGGGCAGCAAGCCGAGCAGGCCCCCGCGCGGTTTCAGGGTAAGGGCGACCTTGCGGTCCGAGCCCAGCAGCAGCAGTTCGGCGGGCGCCGCCGGCAAGCCGTGCTTGCCGGCCAGCGGGCGCAGATGCTGCGAGTCCAATGCGGCCAGTTCATCCAGCCAGGTAGCCCAGTCGCCCGCCCGTTCGGGGGCGTCCAGGCTGGTCAGCACCTGCGCCGGCGTCGGCCGGGCCGGCGTCCAGGGCATGCCTCCGCCATACAGCCACAAGGCGTTGACCGGGGGCAGGCCGCGGGCGGCACGGGCGTCGTTGACGGGATGCTCGTGCCAGGCCATCTGTATTTCATTGAGCAGCCGGCGCCACGGCCGCGCTTCCGCGTCCTGGCGCCACCAGTCGTTCAGCCGCTGTCCGGCCACGGCCAGCGGACTGGCGGTCTGCGGACGCAGGCCATCAGGCAGGCGCAGGCGCCAGCGTTCGGGCGACAGCGCTTCGACCGCGAAGCCGGTGCCCTCGAACAGGGGGCGGGCGGTGTCCAGCAGCGCGGCCGTTTCCTCGGCGCGCAGGTCCATCATGCCGGGATCCAGCAGGGTGGCCTGGTCGGTGCCCAGGGCCAGATGAACCAGCTCGGCCAACCAGACGGGGCCGCTTTCGCCCGCTTGCGCGCCGGCCAATAGCGGCCCCACCCCGGCGCCGGGCGGTAGGCCGGGTTCGGGGACGTAGCCCGCGCGCTCCAGTTGCCAGGATTCGAAGGCCGTGCAGCCGTGGGCGCGCAGGTCGTAGGCCTGGGGGCGGGCGGCGCCGGCCTGCAACCAACCATGCAGCGTGGGCGCGCGTTCAGGCAACAGCTTGGCCAGTTCGGCGGCGACGGGAAGGGCGGGCAGGGCGCCCGGAATGACGATCAGCATGGGCGCGATTGTAGTCCGGGCCAGCCAGGGGAACTAAGCGGCGTCCGCGGCTGCCATAGCTTGAAACGCCTGGTCTCCGACACGCACATCCGCGGCGCGGAATCCAGGCGGTTAATGCCATAATGCGCACGTGCTGAAAATACCCTACGAACTATGGATAGGCGCCCGCTACGCCGGGCTGGCCCGAATCCGCCAGCGACGCGGCCGCCGCGATCGCTTCATTTCCTTCATCGCCGCCAGTTCCATGGCGGGCATTGCGCTGGGCGTCGCCGCCCTGATCGTGGTGCTGTCCGTGATGAACGGCTTCCAGAAGGAAGTGCGCGACCGCATGCTGTCGGTGCTGCCGCACATCGAACTCTATATTCCGGGGGCTGCGCCCGAGCGGGTGCTGGAGAGATGGCAGGAGTTCGCTTCCGCCGCCGAGAAGAATCCCGAGGTCAAGGCCGGCGCTCCGTTCGTGGCGGCGCAGGGCATGCTGGTGCGCGGGCAGGCCCTGCGCGGCGTGCAGGTGCGCGGCATCGATCCGCAGACCGAAGGCAATGTGTCGGACCTGCCGCGCCAGATGGTGTCGGGCAAGCTCACCGACCTGAAGCCCGGCGGTTTCGGCGTGGTGCTGGGCAATGAGCTGGCCGACGGCATGGGCGTGAAGCTCGGCGACACGCTGCTGATGATGGCGCCGCAAGGCTCGATCAGCCCGGCGGGGTTCACGCCGCGCATGCGCCAGTTCACCGTGGTGGGCGTGTTCTCGTCCGGCCACTATGAATACGACTCCTCGCTGGCCTTCGTCGACGACGAGGACGCCGCCCGCGTGTTCCGCGACAGCGGTACCGCCGGCGTGCGCCTGCGCGTGGCCGACATGCAACGCGCCCCGGAAGTGGCGGCCGAGCTGCAGAAGGTGCTGCCGCCCTACATGATGGCCAGCGACTGGTCGCGCAACAACCGCACCTGGTTCGCGGCCGTGAAGACCGAAAAGCGCATGATGTTCCTGATCCTGGCGCTGATCGTGGCCGTGGCCGCGTTCAACCTGCTGTCGTCCCTGGTCATGGCCGTGAAGGACAAGCAGTCAGACATCGCCATCCTGCGCACGCTGGGCGCCGGGCCGCGCGAAATCGCCCGCATCTTCCTGGTGCAGGGCGCGCTGATCGGCGTCATCGGCACGCTGCTGGGCGTGGCGGGCGGTATCCTCATCGCCTACAACGTCGACGTGATCGTGCCTTTCATCGAGCGCCTGCTGGGCGTGCATTTCCTGCCGCGCGAGGTCTATTTCATCAGCGCCTTGCCGTCGGATCCGCAGGTGGGCGACATCGTCACCATCGGCCTGACCTCCCTGGTGCTGTCGTTGCTGGCGACCCTGTATCCCAGCTGGCGCGCCTCGCGCCTGCAACCCGCCCAGGTGCTGCGCCATGACTGACAATCTGACTCCCGCGCTGCAGGCCGAAAACATCGTCAAGGTCTACGACGAAGGCCCCGCGCGCATCGAGGTGCTGAGCAACGTCAGCCTGTCGGTGGCGCGCGGCGAAATGGTCGCCATCGTCGGCGCCTCGGGTTCCGGCAAGAGCACGTTGTTGCATATCCTGGGCCTGCTGGACGTGCCCACCAGCGGCTCCGTGTCGGTGGACGGCCAACTCGCCGTCGGCCTTTCCGAGAGCCGCAAGAGCGCGGTGCGCAACCGCTGCCTGGGCTTCGTCTACCAGTTCCACCACCTGCTGCCGGAGTTCTCGGCGCTGGACAACGTGGCGATGCCGCTGATCGTGCGCCGCGAGAACCGCGACAAGGCGCGCGAGGCCGCGCATGAGGTCCTGAGCCTGGTCGGCCTGGCTGCCCGCGAAGGGCATTTCCCGGGCCAGCTGTCCGGCGGCGAACGGCAGCGCGTGGCGCTGGCGCGCGCGCTGGTCACGCGCCCCGTCTGCGTGCTGGCCGACGAGCCCACCGGCAACCTGGACCGCCACACCGCGCACAATATGTTCGAGCTGCTGACGCGGGTGAACCAGGAATCCGGCACGGCGTTCGCCATCGTCACGCACGACCCGGAACTGGCCGCGCGCGCCGACCGCCAATTGCTGATGGAAAACGGCCGCCTGGTTTCGGGATAGGCCGGCGCGGGTGGATAATCCGGGCAAGGAGGTCGCGCCCATGCTGATCGATACCCACTGCCATCTGGATGCCGCCGAGTTCGACGCCGACCGCGAGCAAGTGGCCGACGACGCCTGCGAGGCGGGCGTCCAGTCCATCGTGATCCCGGCCGTCGAGCGGGCCAACTTTTCCGTGGTGCGCGAACTGGCCGCCAGGACCGCCGGCGGCGCCTATGCGCTGGGCATCCATCCCCTGTACGTGCAACGGGCCGCCGACGCCGACCTGGACGCGCTGCGCGCGGCCGTCAAGGAATCCCTGGGCGATCCCCGCTTCGTCGCCATCGGCGAGATCGGCCTGGACTTCTTCGTGCCCGAGATCGCCAGCGGCGAACCCCGGGAACGCCAGGAACGCTTCTATGCCGCGCAGCTGGCGCTGGCGGCCGAGTTCCACCTGCCGGTGCTGCTGCACGTGCGCCGCTCGCAGGACATTCTCTTGAAGTACCTGCGCCGCCACCCGCGCATCGGCGGCATCGCGCATGCCTTCAACGGCAGCGCGCAGCAGGCGCAGGCCTTCATCGAGCAGGGCTTCGCGCTGGGCCTGGGCGGCGCCATGACCTACGAGCGCGCCCTGCAGATACGGCGCCACGCGGTGGACGTGGACCTGTCGCACCTGGTGCTGGAGACCGACGCGCCGGACATACCGACGGCATGGCTGCATGAACCGCAGCGCCGCAACGCGCCGGCCGAGCTGGCGCGCATCGCCGCCACGCTGGCGGAACTGCGCGGCATCACGCCCGCGCAGGTGGCGCATGCCACGGCGGCCAACGCCATGCGCGTCCTGCCGCGTCTGCCGGCCGCCATCCTGGCCGATTCCGACTGAGCCATCCCGGCCTGAGCCGCTTCGGCTGACGCGCCCCGTCCGAATAGCCTTCAGGCCGGCAGGCGCGGCAGTTCCAGTCGCACGCCCAGCCCTTGCGGCGACAGGTTGCGGGCCGACATCCTGCCCTTGTGCGCGGCCACCGCGGCCTGCGCGATCGACAGGCCCAGGCCGGCGCCGCTGCCGGGCTTGCGCGCGCCGGAGGCGGTGCGATAGAAGGGCTCGAACAAGGATTCCAGTTCTTCCGCGGCCACGCCCGGCCCGCGGTCTTCGATTTCCAGCCTGGCCTCGCGCTGGTTGGATTGCAGGTGCACGCGGATGGCGCTGTGCGCGGGCGCGAAACGCAGGGCGTTGCGCAGCACGTTCTCGATGGCGCTGGCCAGGCTGCAGCGGTCGCCAACCAGGGGCACCGGCGCCTGCTGCCGCCACTCGATGCTTATTTGCCGGCCGCTGGCCTCGTAGCGCGCATCTTCGACCACGTCGGACACGATCTCGGCCAGGTCCAGGGTCTCGGTGGGCACGGGCAGGGCGCCCAGGCGGGCAAGCCTCAGGGTATTGCCGATCAGCGCGTCCAGGCGCTCGCATTCAAGTTCGATGCGGTCCAGCTGCAGGTCCTGGCGTTCGTCCTTGCGCCGCGCCAGTTCGGCCGCCAGTCGCAGCCGCGCCAATGGCGAGCGCAATTCGTGCGCGATGTTGTGCAGCAGCTGTTCGCGCGTGTCGACCAGGGCCTTCAGGCGGTCGGCCATGGCGTCGAAGTCGCGCGCCAACAGGCCCAGCTCGTCCTTGCGCCGCGCCAGCCTGGCGGGCGTGTGCGCGTCCAGGCGGCCGGCGGACAACGCGTGCGTGGTCTGGCGCAATTGGGCCAAGGGCGCGGTCACGTGGCGGCTCAGGGCCCAGCAGAACGGCGCGGTCACGGCCAGCGCGAACAGCATCAGCGCCAGCGCGACGGGCGACAGGGCCAGCAATTCCCAATGCGACGAGTCGAAGGGCAGGAACAGCATCAGCAGGACCGATCCGTCGGGCAGCAGCAGCTTCTGCGGCTCCCACCAGGAGACG
This sequence comes from Achromobacter anxifer, assembly GCF_903652925.1. Classification (GTDB taxonomy): domain Bacteria; phylum Pseudomonadota; class Gammaproteobacteria; order Burkholderiales; family Burkholderiaceae_B; genus Achromobacter; species Achromobacter anxifer. The sequence goes on from NZ_CAHLAR010000002.1 coordinate 583,378, forward strand.
CGCTCGCCCGTCGGATCGGCCGGCAGGTAGTCGGCCTTGGGCGAGCGGTCGGGCCCGGCGCGGTAGTCGACCAACCAGTCCTGCATGCGCGCGGGCAGGCTGCGGCCCAGGATGTCGGTGTCCTGGGCGTCCATGATGTAGATGTTCAGGGCCGAGTAGCGCCGGTCCATGGCCTGGACCCAGCGTTCCAGGCCGTCCGCGCCCTCGCTGCGTGCGATCTGCGCGGCGTCGCGCGTGAGGCTGGCGGGATTCAGGCCGTCCAGGGAATTAACGCGGTACCAGGCGACCGCGGCCGTCAGCAGCATGCCGCACACCAGGATGACGGCCATCGCGCCCCAGAAGGTCAGGAAGGCGCGCCAGAACAGCGAGCGGGCGGGCAGCCAGGCCATCAGTCCGCGCCCGCCAGCACGTAGCCCAGGCCGCGCAGATTGCGGATGGACAGCGCTTCCTCGCCGCCGTCCGGGCGCAGCTTCTTGCGCAAGGCGCTGATGTGGGTGTCGATACTGCGGTCGTAGCGGTCCGGCTTGCGGCCCAGCGCGTACAGGCCGATCTGGTCTCGTCCGACCACCTGGCCGGGCGTGCGCATGAGGATCTCCAGGATGCGCTGCTCGGCGCCCGTCAGCGCGATTTCGCTATCGCCCACGCGCAAGAGTCCGCTGGCCGTGTCCAGCGACACCGCGCCCAGCGCCAGGCCCGGCCGGGCGGTTTCCGGCGTTTCGTCGAAGCGCCGCAGCACCGCCGTGATGCGGGCCTTGAGCTCGCGCGGACTGAAGGGTTTGGCCAGATAGTCGTCGGCGCCGAATTCCAGGCCCAGCACGCGGTCGGTTTCGCCGCCGTGGGCGGTGAACATGATGACGGGCCGGCGCGAGCGCTGGCGGTATTGCTTGAGCAAGTCCAGGCCATTGCCGTCGGGCAGCATCAGGTCCAGCAGCACCAGGTCGTAGTCGTCCCGCGCGAGCAGGGCGGTCCCGTGCGCGCCGCTGTGGGCCAGCGTGAGCTGGCACTGACCGGATTCCAGATATTCGCGCAGCATCTGCGCGAGCTCGACGTCGTCATCGATCAGCAGGATGCGGCGAGTCGCCGGAGCGTGGGAAAAAAGCATGCGTGTCGTCGGTTCTGCATCCGGGAGTTTGGCTTATGGCCGCGGGCCGGAGTGTCAAGAAGTTCAAAGAAGATAAAAGTTGCGGAAAGCGTGTTGCTGGCTCCCGGCAGCTCCAATTCTAATATGAGAATGGTTTTCATTAATAAGTACGGGGCAGGACGGACGCCGCACGCGGGGTGCGGCGCAGGCCTGGGACGGGAGAGATTGGAATCATGAGCAGCAAAGAAACGGCCGGCGCGCGGCGCATTCCGGGTTCGCGCACGCAGCTGGCGGCAGCCTTGTGCGCCGCGGGTTTCGGCATGGCGCAACCGGCCTGGGCGCAGAGCGCCGATACGGCCAGGACGCTGGACACGGTGGTGGTGACCGCCTCGGGCTTCGAGCAGGAGATCCAGGACGCGCCGGCGTCGATCAGCGTCATCACCCGCGAGGACCTGGACAAGAAGTTCTACCGCGACGTCAACGACGCGCTGGTGGAGGTGCCGGGCGTCATCGTCACCGGCGGCGGCGACCGCCAGGACATCAGCCTGCGCGGCATGGGTCCCAAATACACGCTGATCCTGATCGACGGCAAGCGCCAGAATTCGCGTGAAACCCGCACCAATTCGGATTCGACCGGCGTCGAGGGCGGCTGGACCCCGCCGCTTTCCGCCATCGAACGCATCGAGGTGGTGCGCGGGCCGATGTCTTCCCTGTACGGTTCGGACGCCATGGGCGGGGTGATCAACATCATCACGCGCAAGGTGCCCGCGGAGTGGGGTGGCGAGATCCGGCTGGACACGACGATCCAGGAAAGCAGCAAATCGGGCGATATCTACCAGGGCAACTTCTATCTCGCCGGGCCGATCAAGACCGACCTGCTGGGCCTGCAGATCTATGGCCAGGCGACGCAGCGCGACGAGGACAACATCTTCGACGGCTACCGCAAGCGCAACTCGGACAGCGTCACGGCCAAGCTGGCGCTGACGCCCAACCGCGACCACGACATCGTGCTGGAAGCGACCACCATGCGCCAGAAGCTGCAGGAAACCCTGGGCAAGACGGTGGAGCCCCTGCCGCCCGGCGCCAGTTGCCCGCGCACCGGCTGCCCGGCGTCGTCGCAGACGGATTACCGCAGCAACAAGTGGGCCCTGTCGCATACCGGCCGCTGGGGCTGGGGCGTGTCGGACAGCTACGTGCAGCAGGAAGAGTTCGACAACCGCTCGCGCCAGATGAAGATCAAGAACCTGGACCTGCAGACCAGCTGGACGCTGCCCCTGGGCTCGCACATGCTGACCCTGGGGGGCAGCTATCTGAACCAGCGCCTGAACGACCAGACCGGCAACCAGCTGGCCAACGGCCCCAACAAGGTGGAGCGTTACCAGTGGGCCCTGTTCGCCGAGGACGAATGGCGCCTGACCGAAAGCTTCGCCGTCACCGGCGGCCTGCGCATGGACGAGGACGAGAACTTCGGCACGCATTTCAGTCCGCGCCTGTATGGCGTCTGGCACATGGCCGACCGCTGGACCCTGAAGGGCGGCGTGTCGACGGGCTTCCGCGCGCCCGACCTGCGCCAGACGGTGGCCGGCTGGGGCCAGGTCAGCCGCGGCGGCAATATGTACGGCAACCCGGATCTCACGCCCGAGAAGTCGGTGACCGAGGAAATCGGCATCTTGTACGACGACGGCGAAGGTTTCAACGCCGGGCTGACGGTTTTCAACAATGACTTCAAGGACAAGATCACCCGCGTGGCTTGCCCCTTGACCCAGTGCACCGACGGCCCGAACCAGTTCGGTTCGAACCCGACCACCTACATGAACGTGGACAAGGCCAATTCGCGCGGCGTGGAAGCCAGCCTGAAGCTGCCGCTGTCGCGCGACTGGTCGCTGACCAGCAGCTACACGTACACCAAGTCGGAGCAGAAATCCGGCCAGTACAAGGGCCAGCCGCTGAACCAGCTGCCCAAGCACCTGTTCACCACCACGGTGAACTGGCAGGCCTCGGACGCGCTGCAGGCATGGGCACGCGTGAACTACCGCGGCAAGGAAAGCCAGCCCATCACCGGCCCGTCGTCCTCGACGGTGGTGGCGCCTTCCTACACATTCATGGACCTGGGCGGTTCGTACCAGGTGAACAAGACCGTGGCGGTGTACGCGGGCATCTACAACCTGTTCGACAAGCAGGTTGCGTACGACGACTACGGCTATGTCGAGGACGGCCGCCGCTATTGGCTGGGCGTGGGCGTCAAGTTCTGAGAATGGAAGGGCGCCTGGCGCCCGCAACATGAAGAGGTAGGCATGAAGAAGCAAATGCAAACGGGCCGTGGCCGCCGCTGGTTCGCCCAGGCCGCAACCGCCCTGGCACTGGGCGCCGCGACGGCCGTGTGCGCCGCGCAGGCGACGCTGCCGGTCAAGCACGCGCGCGGCGAGACCGCCGTGCCCGTCAACCCGGCGAAGACGGTGGTGATGGACCTGGCCGTGCTGGATACGTTGCAGGCGCTGGGCGTGGAGGCGGCAGGCGTGCCCACCGTCGCCAAGTGGCCGCCGCAGCTGAGCCAGTACGCCGACCAGCGCTATCTGAAGGTGGGCACGATGTTCGAGCCCAACTACGAAGTGATCCACGCCGCCGCGCCGCAGCTCATCTTCGTGGCGGGCCGCTCCGCGCCCAAGTACGACGAGCTGTCCAAGCTGGCGCCCACCGTGGACCTGACGGTGAACGCCAAGGACCTGGTGGGCAGCGTCACGCGCAACACCGAAACGCTGGCCGCCATCTACGGCAAGCAGGACGTCGCCAAGACCAGGCTGGACGCCTTGCGCGCGTCCATCGCGGACCTGAACGGCAAGGCGGCCACGGCCGGCACCGCGCTGATCGTGCTGACCACTGGCGGCAAGATGAGCGCCTACGGCCCGGGTTCGCGCTTTGGCGTGATCCACGACGCGTTCGGCATCAAGCCGGCGACGACGGGGCTGAGCGTCTCGAACCACGGCCAGGCGATCTCGTTCGAGTTCATCGCGCAGACCGATCCAGACTGGCTGTTCGTGATCGACCGCGACGCCGCCATCGGCCGCGAAGGCGTCTCGGCCCAGCGCATGCTGGACAACGAGCTGGTGCGTCCGACCAAGGCCTGGAAGAACCAGCGCGTGGTCTACCTGAACGGCTTCAACTGGTATCTGCTGGGCAGCGCGGGCCTGACCGCCATGCAGCAGAACGTCGACGAGATCGCGGCCGCGCTGGCGGCGGCCAGGAAGTAAAGCCTGATGCTTGAGCGGCGGGAGTATCGCGGGTGAGCGGGAGGCAGTCGATAGGCGGTTGGGGCGGGCTGGCGGCGGCGATGGGCCTGCTGCTGGCCTTGTGCGCGGCCAGCGTCAGCCTGGGCGCGGGCCAGCTCAACCTGGCCGCGCTATGGAGCGGCAGCGATGAGGCGGAGCGCGCCTGGAGGCTGCTGATGGTCAGCCGGATACCGCGCACGCTGGCGCTGCTGCTGGCCGGCATGTCGCTGGCGGTGGCGGGGCTCATCATGCAGATGCTGGTGCGCAACCGCTATGTGGAACCCACCACGGCCGGCACCGTGGAGTCCGCCACCCTGGGCATACTGGTCGTCACGCTGCTGGCGCCGGACACGCCCGTGATCGGCAAGATGCTGACGGCCACAGGCTTCGCGCTGGCGGGCACCTTGCTGTTCCTGGCGCTGCTCAAGCGCGTGCCGCTGCGCACGCCTTTCATCGTGCCGCTGATCGGCCTGATCCTGGGCGGGGTGATCCACGCCGCCACTACCTTCGTCGCCTATCGCTATGACCTGCTGCAGTCGCTGCACGCCTGGACCACCGGCGATTTCTCCGGCGTGCTGCGGGGGCGCTACGAGCTGCTGTGGATAGGGTTCGGCCTGGCCTGCGCGGCCTATGCCGCGGCCGACCGCTACACCGTGGCGGGCATGGGCCGCGAATTCGCCGCCAACCTGGGCCTGAACCATGCGCGCCTGACGCTGGCCGGGCTGCTGATCGTGTCGGCGATTTCCGCCGTGGTGGTGGTGACGGCGGGCGGCATTCCCTTCCTGGGCCTGATCGTGCCGAACGCGGTCAGCCTGGTGCTGGGCGACAACATGCGCCGCTCCATCCCCTGGGTGGCGGTGCTGGGCGGGGTGTTCGTGCTGGCCTGCGACGTCATCGGCCGGCTGGTGATCCACCCTTACGAGATTCCCATCGGCACGGTGGTCGGCGTGCTGGGCAGCATCCTGTTCCTGTGGCTGTTACGCACGCGGAGGAACCGGCTTGGCTGAACTCGCAATCTCCGCCCCGGCGCCGGTCCGCGCGCCGCAAGCCTGGCGCCTGTGGCTGCTGGGCGCCCTGGCGCTGGCCTGTGCCGTGGCCTTCATGACGCTGGGCGCCAACGGCCAGTGGTCCTTCGTGATCCCGTTCCGCGGCGCCAAGCTGGCGGCGATGCTGCTGGTGGCCTACGCCGTGGCGGTGTCGTCCGTGCTGTTCCAGACCATCACGCACAACCGCATCCTGACGCCGGCCATCATGGGCTTCGACGCCCTGTACCTGCTGATCCAGGCGGTGGTGGTGTTCGGTTTCGGCCAGGCGGCCACGGCCGCCAGCCATCCGGTGGCGGCGTTCCTGCTGGAGGTCGGCGCCATGACGGCGTTCGCCTGCCTGCTGTTCCGCTGGCTGTTTTCGGACGCGGTGCGCAGCCTGCACCTGATGATGCTGGTCGGCATCATCTTCGGACTGCTGTTCCGCAGCCTGTCCAACTTCGTGGTGCGGCTGATCGACCCCAATGAATTCCTGGTGTTGCAGGACCGCATGTTCGCCAGCTTCAATTCCGTGCGCGTGGGCCTGCTGCCGATCGCGCTGGCCGCGGTATGCGTCGCGTCCCTGCTGGTGTGGCGCATGCGGCGCCGCTACGACGTGCTGGCGCTGGGCCGCGACATCGCCGTGAACCTGGGCGTGGACTACCGCCGCACGCTGATGCTGACGCTGGCGGCCGTCGCGGTGCTGGTGTCAGTGTCGACGGCCCTGGTGGGCCCCGTGACCTTCTTCGGCCTGCTGGTCAGCAACCTGGCCTACCACGCCATGGGGTCGGACCGGCATCGCCATACCGTGCCCGCCGCCGTCCTGCTGAGCGTGATCTTCCTGGTGGGCGGCCAGACGCTGCTGGAGCGCGTGCTCGGCCTGAATACCACGGTCAGCGTGGTGATCGAATTCCTGGGCGGGCTGATGTTCCTCGTCCTGATCCTGCGCAAGGGGCGCCGATGATAGAGATCCAGCAAGTCAGCAAGCATTATGGCGACAGCGTGGTCGTCGACGATGTCACCCTGTCCTTGCCCGCCGGCGGTGTGACGGCCATCATCGGCCCCAACGGCGCGGGCAAGTCCACGCTGCTGTCCATGGTCAGCCGGCTCCTGCCCCTGTCCGCGGGCCGCGTGCTGGTCGAAGGCCTGGACGTGAACAAGGCCGACAGCCACGAGCTGGCGCGCCGCCTGGCCATCCTGCGCCAGGACAATCACCTGCCGCTGCGGCTGACGGTCAGGGACCTGGTCGCGTTCGGCCGCTATCCGCACACCGGGGGCCGCTTGACGCTGGACGACAAGGCGCACATCGACCGGGCCATCGCCTACCTGAACCTGGAGGCCCTGGCCGACCGCCACTTGGACGAGATGTCGGGCGGCCAGCGCCAGCGCGCCTTCGTGGCGATGGTGCTGTGCCAGGACACGCGCTACGTGCTGCTGGACGAGCCCCTGAACAGCCTGGACATGAAGCACGCCGTCGCCATGATGGGCACCTTGCGCCGCGCGGCGGACGAGCTGGGCAAGACGGTGGTGCTGGTGCTGCACGACATCAATTTCGCCTCCACCTATGCGGACCGCATCGTGGCCTTGCGCGCCGGGCGCATCGCGCGCCAGGGGACTCCGGCCGAACTGATCCGGCCGGAGGTCCTGAGCGAGCTGTACGAGCTGCCGATCGAGGTGCACGAGATCGGCGGCCGGCGCATCTGCCTCTACTACCGCCAGGCCGCGGCTAGCGGCTGAGGTCCACCGAGTAGCGCGACAGCTGGGTCACCGGGTCCGGCGTGGCGTCGTGCACGGCGACGTTGTCCACGCCATGCGCCGCCGCCATGGCCAGCGTGCCGGGCACCGAAGAGAACACCACCGGACCCGCCAGGGCGCCCGTCTTGGCGAAGCGCCAGCTGCGGTCCAGGCCGTAGGTCGCCAGGTCCAGGTCGGGGTGCTTCTTGATGTAGCTGATCAGCACGTCGCGGCTGGCATCCGGCGCTTGCAGCACGATGTCGCCCTTGCCGCCGGCCAAGCCGGGGAAGTCGCCGCCGCCGCTGGCGCGGTAGTTGTTGGTGACCACCAGGAATTGCGCGGCCGGATCCAGCGGCGCGCCCTGATACGTCAGCTTCGTGATGCGCGAGCCCTTGGGCTTGGTCACGTCGATTTCGTACCGCAGGGTGTTGCCGGCGGCATAGAGCACGTCGAAGTTGAAGGTCGGGAAGCTGGTGTCGATCAGGTCCTGCGGCGCAACCTGGCCCGGGACGATCTGGCGGAACTGCTCGGCGGTCTTCTCCAGCCACTGGCGCACGATGTCGCCGCTGACCCGGACCACCTGCAGGGTGTTGGGGTACAGGTAGAGATCGGCGGCATTGTTGATGGCGATGTTGCCCTGCTTCACGTAAGTGAAGTCGCCAGGGCCGTTGCGCCCGCCCTTGAACGGCGCGGCGGCCGACAGGATGGGCAGGCCGCCATAGGCGGGCTTGTTCTTGGCGATGTAGTCCGACAGATAATCGATCTGCGCCATGTTCACGATCTGCAGCGCCGACACGTCGCCCGCCAGCGCGTAGTAGGTGGCCATGTCGAACCGGCTTTGGCCGATCGGCGTCTTGACGTAGGCGATGGTGGCGGCGTGTTCGGCCTGCACCAGCTGCTGCGCGGCGGCGTCGGGCTCGACGTAGGTGGCGGGCGTGGCGCCGTTCTGCGCCGTCAGGCGGGTGGAGATGCGCTGCACGCGCGTGGCGTCCTTCTGCACCTTCCAGCCCTTGTCGTACGCCAGCTTGAGCGTGATCTGGCCCAGGTTGTTGCCCCACTGGCCGGCCTGCACCGCGGGCACGCCGTTGATCAGGCCCTTCTCCAGGTCGATGCCGGGCTGGCCCGCGAATTGCGACTTGGCGTTGGTGTCGGGAAACAGCAGGTGCTGGTGGCCGGTGATCAGCGCGTCGATGCCGGGCACCTGGCTCAGATAGCCCGCGCCGTTCTCCATGGACGGGCTGTAGGCCGTGAGCATGTCGATGCCGCCGTGCGCCAGCGCCACCACCAGGTCGGCGCCCGCCGCCCGCATGTCGGGCACGTAGCGCTGCGCCGATTCCTTCCAGCCCGCGACTTCCACATGGCCTTCCAGATTGGCCTTGTCCCATTGCAGGATGGGCGGGGGCGCAAAGCCGATCACGCCTACCTTCAGCGCGACGTCGATCTGCTTGCCGGCGGGGTCCGTGGCCTTGAAGGTCTTGTTCAGCACGACCCAGGGCTTGAAGACGGGCTGCTTGCTCGCGGCCGAAATGACGTTGGCGGAAACGAAGGGGAAGCCCGGCGCCGCACAGTCCTTGGCGCCGGCCGGGTTGGTCTGGGCCGTGCCCTTGCCGATGCCGGCCAGTCCCAGGTCGGTATTCGTGACCTGCGACAGGAAGGGCAGGCCGTAGTTGAACTCGTGGTTGCCCAAGGTGGCCGCGTCATAGGCCAGCAGCTTCATCTGCTTGTAGATCGCCAGCATGTCGCTGCATTGCAGCGGCGACACCAGCGCCTGGTAGTCGGACAGGGCCGTGCCCTGGATGGTGTCGCCGTTGTCGAACAGCAAGGTGTTGGCGTTCTGCTTGCGCGCATTGGCGATCAGCGTGGCCGTGCGGTCCACGCCGTAGCTCTTGTCCTCGGCCAGCTTGTAGTAGTCGTAGCCCAGCACGTTGGCGTGCAGGTCGGTGGTGCCCAGGATCGCCACGTCCAGCGTGGAGCCTGCGGGCACGCCGACCTGCGGCGGGGTATCGGGCGTGTCGTCGTCATTGTCGCCTCCGCAAGCGGCCAGGCTTGCCAGCAACGCGGCGCTGGCGGACAGCGCAAAGAGCTTTCCAAGATTCGGCTTCACTGTCTTTCCTCCGGGTTTGAAGGAAAGGAATTCTGGGCAAGCCGTATGACCCGGCCGTGACATGGGGCTGGCTCATTGCCGGACCGGGCGCGCGCGTGGCGCCGGCGCTAGCGCAGCGGCGATTCGCGGGCGAGGCTGTTGGTTTCCAGGGCCGCCAGCGCATCCAGGAAGCGCCACGCGAACGAACCGGGGCCTTCGGCCGCAGTACCGGCGCGCCGGCCCGCGATGGCGAAGCACGACAGCGCCGCGACCGCCGCCGAATACGCGTCGTCCCGCGACACCGCCGCGAAGGCGCCGACCAGGGCGGTCAGCGCGCAGCCCGTGGCCGTGACGCGCGGCATCCAGGGCGAGCCGCCCTCGATGCGGACGGATCTGTTGCCGTCCGTGACGTAGTCGGTTTCGCCCGTGACGGCCACCACCGTGTTGCGGGCGGCGGCGATCGCGTGCGCGGATTGTTCCGCCTGCGCCACCGCGTCGCGCGCGTCCACGCCCTTGCTCGCGCTTTGTCCGCCGGCCAGCGCGACGATCTCCGAGGCATTGCCGCGGATGATGGCGGGCCGCAGGTCCAGCAGGCGCCGCACCGCGTCGCGGCGGAAGGCGGTGGCATGGTGCGCCACCGGATCCAGCACCCAGGGTATGCCGGCCTGGTTGGCCGACGCGGCCGTCAGCAGCATGCTGTCCAGCCAGGGCGAGGACAGCGTGCCGATGTTGATCACGACGGCGCCGCAGACGCGCGCGAATTCGGGCGCTTCTTCCTGGGCATGCACCATGGCGGGCGAAGCGCCCATGGCCAGCAGCACGTTGGCGGCGGTGTTCATGGACACGAAATTGGTCAGGCACTGCACCAGCGGCGCGTCGCGGCGCAGGGCGGCGAGCAGGTCGCGCGAGATGAGCGCCTGGGCGGAGGTATCGGATAGGGATTGCGGCATGCCGTCAGGTCCTGTCTGGGGATCCAGGCGGCGGGGAGGGGGAGCAGCGGCGCAACGGAATGTCGCAAGCCAGCGGTACGGCACCCTCCCTACGCCAGCATTGCCTGGATCAGGTTCAACGGGTTGCCGCGCTGCAGGGGCCTTGGGCCCGCGCTAGCGGCGTCTCGGCCTCTTGTCGAAGCGCCCCGGGTGGATATGGCTATGTTCTGGGCGGGTGCCGCGCTTGTCAAGCGCTGGCGTCGGACAGCATGGGCTGCGCGGGCAGGGCGCCGCGCAGCGATTGCAGCAGCACGCGCTTGTTCTCGCGGCTGCGGTAGGCGTGCTCGCGCATCAGGTTTTCGGCGCGCGCGGCCTCGCGGCGCGTGATGGCGCGCAGCAGGTCTTCGTGATCCGATTGCGCGCGCAGCACGAACGGCGTTTCCAGCAGCGACGGGGTGGACGGCAGGGTCAGCGCGGCCGGGCCGGCCAGCGGCGTCTTGTTGTTGTGTTCCAGCGCCGACAGCAGCGCCCGGTTGCCGGCGGCCTCGCACAGGATCTCGTGGAAACGCCGGTTGATCTGCCCCCAGGCGCGCGCGTCCACGGTCGTGTTGGGATCGCGGCGCGCGGGCGCCAGCAGGGCGCGTCCTTCCTCCACCGCCTGCGACAGCTGGTCCAGCACCTCCTGCGAGGCGCCGCGTTCGGCCAGCAGGCGCGCGGCCATGCCTTCGAGCACGCCGCGCACGTCGACCGCGTCGCCGATTTCGTCCACGGTGAAGGCGCGCACCCGGAAACCGCGCGAAGGCAGACGTTCCAGCAGCCCTTCCTTTTCGAGCTCGGTCAGGGCGATGCGCAGCGGCGTGCGGGACACGCCAAGCCGCGCCGAGAACTGCAGTTCCACCACGCGTTCGCCCGGCTGCAAGGCGCCCGAAAGCACCATGTCCCGGAGTTCCGAAATGACTTTGTCGATTTGTGCGGCCATGGCGAGGTGTGGGCGTGTCCTGGTCTGGAAGGGTTTTCAGTGTACCGTCAAAATTGCATGCAATGGGTCATAAAAAATCCAATCTGACCTTGCGATTTATCAAAATTGCATGCAATAATTCGGAAAAACAGCGGTTCAAGCACGGATAAGGCAAGAAATGCATGCAAAGAGATTCATCAATGCATGCCAATTGCCTAAGCAAGGACAGGAGACAACATGAAGCTCATCAGCTTCGATCAATCGGGCCGCAGCGCCTGGGGCGTGTTGCGCGGCACCGAGGTCGTGGTGCTGACGCAGGTCTGGCCGGATACGGTCGCGGCGCTGGAGGCGGGCGTGGAACAGATTGCGCGCGCCGCCGAAGCGCAAGACCAGCCCCGCGTGCCCCTGGCCGGGCTGCGGCTGCTGCCGCCGGTGGTGGCGCCGCGCAAGATCCTCTGCGTCGGTTTGAACTATGGCCGCCATGTGGCCGAAGCCGGGCGCGAGCTGCCCGCGCATCCCTCGCTGTTCGCGCGCTTCATCGATAGCTTCGTGGGCCACGGCGAGCCGATGTGGAAGCCGCAAGCGTCCGACCGCTACGACTACGAAGCCGAACTGGCCGTGGTCATCGGCCGGGGCGGCCGCCACATCGCCGCCGAAAACGCCCTGGAGCACGTGGCAGGCTACACCTGCATGGCCGAGAACTCCGTGCGCGATTTCCAGAAGCACAACGCGCAGGTCACGCCGGGCAAGAACTTCGAGCGCAGCGGCGCGCTCGGCCCCTGGCTGGTCACCGCCGACGAGATCGGCGATCCGGCGCGCCTGGAAGTCATTTCCCGTCTCAACGGCGAGCTCATGCAGCACGGCCAGGTGTCCGACCTGATCTTCCCCATTCCCGAGCTGATCGCCTATATCAGCAGCTTCACCCGCCTGTCACCGGGCGACGTGATCGCCACCGGCACGCCCGAGGGCGTGGGTTCCAGCCGCAAGCCGCCGCGCTTCATGCGCGCGGGCGACACGCTGGAAGTCGAGATCCCCGGCGTCGGGACGCTGGTCAACACGGTGGCGGACGAGCCCGCCGCCAACGAACAAGGAGACGCGCATGAGTGATGCGCTGCGGTACCTGACGGAACGGGACGTGGTCTCGGTGCTGGACATTCCCCGGGCGATCGAAGCCCTGCAGGCCATGCTGGTCGCGCAAGGCCGCGAGCAGGCGCGCAATCTGCCCAAGGCCCTGGCGACCTGGGGCGATGGCAGCTCGATGCATGCATTGGGTTCGGTGCAGACCGGCGCGGGCGGCTACGCGGGCTTCAAGACCTGGGTCCATACCAAGAGCGGCGGCGGTTCGCTGTTCAGCCTGTTCGACGCGGAGTCGGGTTTCCTGCGCGCCGTGATCGAGGCGCGCGCGCTGGGCATGCTGCGCACCGCCGCGATCAGCGGGGTCGCCACGCGCGCGCTGGCGCCGGCCGACGCCGCCTGTGCTGCACTGATCGGCACCGGGCCGCAGGCGGTCACCCAGCTGGCGGCGCTGGCCGCGGTGCGCGAGCTGCGCCGCGTGCGCGTCTACAGCCCGACGCCGGAGAGGCGCCGCGCCTTCGTGGCCAGCGTGCAGGGCAAGTACGGCTTCGACGTCGAGGAAGCGTCCAGCCTGGAACAGGCGCTGGCCGGCGCGGAGATCGTCACCCTGATCACGCGCGCCGTCGAACCTTTCGTGGACGCGGCCATGCTGGCCGACTGCAGGCACCTGAACGCCGTGGGCGCGATCCTGCCGGCCAAGGCCGAGTTCGCCCAGGACGTGTTCGAACGCGCGGACCGCGTAGTGGTGGACGACCTGGAAAACGCCCGCCGCGGTTCGCGCGAACTGCGCGAACGTTTTGGCGCCGACGGCGCGCCGTGGCAGGGCGTGAGCGTGCTGAGCGACCTGCTCGCCGCGCAAGAGGGCCGTCCGCAAGGCGCGCGCTTGACGATCTTCAAGGGCATGGGCATGGGCCTGTCGGACCTGGCGATGGCGCGCGTGGTGTACGAGCACGCCCGCGAGCACGGCTTGGGCGTGGCGCTGCCGCCCCAGACCCGCGAGAACCTGCTGCTGGCGCAGCCCTGAACCGAATTCGCATAACCGCAAGGCCGGCGCGAGGCGCCGGCGGCAAGAGGAGACATACATGTTCGTCGACGTCAGCGGAGCCAGTCCGCGGGAACAAAACAAATGGCCGTCCATCGTCATCCCCAAAGAGGATATCGATCTTGAGATTGCGCGCCTGATCGATGCGCCCCGGCCGGACAATGGCCGCCGCGCCTCGCTCATCGTGCACCCCGAAGCCACCGCGCCGGGCCTGGGCCTGGCGCCGGGAACGGACGTCACCATCAACGTGGTCAACCCCGGCGAAAGCACGTTCAACCTGCGCAAGAACTCCAACATGCTGGAGATCTGTATCAGCGGCGAGGGCGTGGCCACGGTGGCCGGCCGCGATATCCGCGTGGGGCACTGGGACGTGTGGAACACCCCCGCCATGCAGGTGCATTCCTATCGCAACGAGGGCAAGACGCCGTGGGTGCGTCTGTCGTACTCCAACGCGCCGCTGCTGGAAAAGCTGGAAATCCACTACGTCGAGGAATTCGAGGGCAGCGTGCCGCCGGCCGACGCCAACACCAAGCCGGTGCCACCGCGCGCGCCGGACGCGGCCCGCTCGCGCGACCTGGCGCTGCGCGAGCAGATCACGCCCGAGGGCGCCTGGCTGCTGGGCTATGAGTGGCTGATCGACATCGACGTGCTGGAATCCAAGGCCCTGCACTGGCCCTGGTCGGCGGTCTCGCGCCAGTTGCCCAGCGTCGAGGACATGGCGCGCGGCTACAACGGCCGCCGCCTGTTCGTGCTGTACAACCCGGCGACCGAACGCCGCATCGGCACCACGCACAGCTTCTTCGCCACCATTTCCTCGTCGCCGCCCGACAACCACCACGTGCCACACCGCCACAGTTCGTCGGCCATCAACTATTACCTGCGCGGCAACGGCTACAGCAAGGTCAACGGCACGCGGCTGGACTGGAAGGCGGGCGACCTGATCCTGTCGGCGCCGGGCTGGGCCATGCACTCGCATCACTCCGGCACGGAAACCACTTCCGCGCTGACGGTGCAGGACCACCCGCTGCAGATCGCCATGGAGTCGCTGATCTGGCAGGAGCGCATGCAGGAACCCATCCTGGCGCTGGGCAGCCAGAGCGGCTTCGAAAGCAACCGCGCGCAACTGGCCGCCGCGACCCGCTAGGGCGCGACCTCCTAGAACCGATACCTGGATCCGCAATGACCATGACCGAGCTTTCCGACACCCCGGCGCTGCGCGCGCGCCTGCGGGATTTCTACGACGACTACGCCTACTGCCTGGACGAAGACCGGCTGGAGGACTGGCCGGCCTTCTTTACCGAGGACTGCCATTACCGGGTGCTGTCCCGCGAAAACCACGATGCGGGCCTGCCCCTGGGCCTGATCTATTGCATGAACAAGAACATGGTGCGCGACCGCGTCACCGCCCTGCGCGAAACCACCATGTTCGAGCCGCGCTCGCTGCGCCACTTCATCAGCGGCGTGCGCGTCCTGGAAGTGCAGGGCGACCACATCGTGGCGCAGGCCAACTTCGCGGTGATGGAATCGCTGTCCGACCGGGAGCCCACGCTGAACATGGTGGGCCGCTACCTGGACGTGGTGCGCGTGACGCCCGAGGGGCTGGCCTTCAGCCGCCGCGACTGCGTGTACGACAACTACCGCGTGCGCACCTCGCTCATCGTCCCCATCTGAATCCGCCCCGAGGATACCCAACATGACCTGTACCCACTCCACCGCGCCGGAGGCTCCGGCGGCGGCCCCCATCCATATCGAGCGCCGCTGGCCGAAGGAAGGCTATACGCGCATCCCCAACTGGGTCTACACCGATCCCGCCATCTTCCAGAAGGAGATGGACGTGTTCTTCGGCGGCAAGACCTGGAACTACGTGGGCCTGGAATGCGAGGTGCCCGAAGCCGGCTGCTACAAACGCAACTGGATCGGCAACCGCCCCGTGGTCATGGTCCGCAACGCCGAAGGCGATATCAACGTGCTGGAAAACCGCTGCGCGCACCGCGGCGCGCAGATCTGCTGGCAGAACACCGGCAAGGTGGATGACTTCACCTGCCCCTACCACCAGTGGAACTATGACCTGAACGGCAATCTGCAGGGCGTGCCGTTTCGGCGCGGCGCCATGGGCCGCGGCGGCATGCCGCGCGACTTCGATCCCAAGCAGAACGGCATCCGCAAGCTGCGCAGCGTCAACCGGGGCGGCTCGATCTGGGCCACCTTCGCCGAGGACGCGCCCAGCTTCGAGGACTATTGCGGCCCGGAAGTGCTGGCCGAAATCGACCACATGCTGCCGGGCAAGCCGCTCAAGCTGCTGGGCTACAGCCGCCAGCTGATTCCCAGCAACTGGAAGATGTACCTGGAGAACCTGAAGGATCCGTACCACGCCACGCTGCTGCACACCTTCTACATCACCTTCGGCCTGTGGCGCGCGGATTCCAAGTCCGAGTGCATACCCACGGGCGGCGGCGCGCACAGCGTGATGGTGTCGCACAACGAGGGCAAGAAGAAGACCGAAGCGACCACGGAAATGAGCCGCTTCCGCGACGACCTGGAACTGCTGGACCTGGAAACGGTGACCCCGCGCGCCGAATTCAACCGCGGCCGCGTCGGCGGCGCCTGGGTGTTCCCGGCCGCGCAGTTCGGCATCCAGGCCAACTCGCTCAAGACCCGCCACGTGATCCCGCGCAGCCCGACCGAGCACGAGCTGGTGTTCACCTACTACGGCTACGAGGACGATGACGAGGAGATGACCCGTTTGCGCCTGAAGCACGCCAACCTGCTGGGGCCGGCCGGTTTCGTGTCGATGGACGACAGCGAAATGCTGAACCAGGTGCAGATCGGCGTCACCGGCTATCCGGAAGCGCGCGGCATCATCGAGATGGGCGGCCGCGACACCGAGCCCGCCGACTACATGGTGACCGAAGTGCTGATCCGGTCCTTCTACGACTACTACCGCCAGGCGATGGGGCTGTGAGCATGGATACCTGGAAACCCGTGGCGATGGTGTCGGACATTTCGGCCGACACCGGCACCCTGCGCGTGGTGCATGAGGGCGAGGGCGTCTGCCTCTACAACCTGGAAGGCGATATTTGCGCCACGCAGGACCGCTGCCCGCACGGCAACGCCAGCCTGGCCGACGGCTATCTGGAAGACGGCACCATCGAGTGTCCGCTGCATCAGGGCGTCTTCGACATCCGTACCGGCAAGCCGCAATGCCCGCCGGTCACGACGGACCTGCGCCGCTACGAGGTGCGGGTGGAAGCCGGCACCGTCTACCTGAAGGCGGACGCCGCATGAGCTCGGGCGCCATCGTGGTGGTCGGCGCGGGCCAGGCGGGCGGATGGGCCGCGACGACCCTGCGCGAGCGCGGCCATGAAGGCCGCATCGTGCTGCTGGGTGAAGAGCCGCACGCGCCCTACGAGCGTCCGCCCCTGAGCAAGGCGGTGCTGGGCGGGCAGGCCGTGCCCGAAAGCACCGAGCTGTTCTCAGCCGAGCGGCTGGCCGCCCTGCGCATCGAATTCCTGCCCGCGGTGACGGCGACCCGCCTGCGGGTGGCCGATAAACAGGTGGAGACCTCGGACGGCGCCGCCATTGCCTATGACAAGCTGATTCTGTGCATGGGAGGCAGGCCGGTAGTGCCCGCGCTGCCGGGCGTGGACGGCCCGGGCGTGCACGTGCTGCGCACCCGCGGCGACGCCTTGCGCCTGCGCGCCAGCCTGGGACCGGGCAAGCGCCTGGTGGTGGTCGGCGGCGGCTGGATAGGGCTGGAGGTGGCCGCCACGGCGCGCCAGTCGGGCAGCGCCGTGACCGTGCTGGAACAGGGGTCGCGGCTGTGCGCCCGCAGCGTGCAGCCGGGCGTCTCGGCGCATCTGGCCGCGCTGCATGCGGCGCATGGCGTGGACCTGCGGCTCAATGCCGGCTTGCGGGCGGTGCTGACGCAGGCGGACGGCCGTCCGGTGGCCGAGCTGGCCGACGGCACGCGCCTGGGTGCGGACGCCATCGTGCTGGGCGTGGGCCTGCGGGCCAATGACGAACTGGCGCGCGAAGCCGGCATAGCCTGCGAACGCGGCGTGCTGGTGGACGAGTATTGCAGGACCTCGGCGCCGGACGTGTACGCGGCGGGCGATGTCGCCGTGCTGGCGGCCGCCGACGGCCACGCGCGGATGGAATCCTGGCAAAACGCGCAAGACCAGGGCATGGCGGCCGCGCTGTCGGCCTTGGATCAGGGCCAGCCCTATGCGCCGACCGGCGCGGTCTGGTCGGAACAGTACGACGCCATGGTGCAGATCGTCGGCTTCCCGGGCCTGGCATGCAGCGAAGTGCTGCGGCCGCAGGCTGGCGATCGGGCCTTGCTGTCGGTGGCTTTGGACGCCGGCGGCCGCGCGGTGGCCGGCGTGTCGGTGGACGCGGCGCGGGATTTCCGCCAGCTGCGCAAATGGATCGCGCAGCGCGCGGCCCTGGACCCGGCGTTGCTCAAGCGGTCCGACGTACCGCTGGCCAGCGCCCAGATCGGATGAGGACTCCCATGGAAACCCCCGTTATGCAAATGCAGGCCAAGGCGGCTTGCGAAGCCGTGGTGCTGGAATTCTTCCATGCCCTGGACACGCGGCGCCACGAAGCCGCCGCCGCGCTCATGGCCGAGGACGGCGTCTGGCAACGCCAGGGCCGCAGGCTGGCCGGCCGCCAGGAGATCCTGGAGGCCCTGAACGCCCGCGCGCCCGAGCGCAGCACTTGCCACGTCATCACCAACTTGCGGCTGATCGAACTGAGCGGCGCGCGCGCCACGGTCGGCTACTTCCTGACCGCTTACGACAGCGTGCCGCAGGAGCAAGGCGGCGCGCCGCGCCTGGTCGCGATCCGCGAGTGCCAGGACGTGCTGGTGGCCGCGGACGGCGGCTGGCTGCTGGCCGACAAGAGCAGCCGCCGCCATCTGCCGCCTGAATGACTGGACTGAATTACTGGCCTGAATTACTGCCCTGTATGAAGGCCTGAACGCCGCGGAGATTCCGCCCACCACGACCGATTCAACCACGCGCGCCCGGACCATTCCAAAAGCAGCGGGCGCGTACCTAAAATCCCACAGGAGACAAACAATGAAACCCTCAAGAATCTTGCATTGCATGCTGGCGGCCGCCTGTGCGGCCGTCGTGTCGGGCGCCCAGGCGCAGCAGGCCGACTGGCCCAGCCATCCGATCACGCTGGTGGTGCCGTTCGCCGCTGGCGGCGGCGGCGACACGCTGGCGCGCCTGGTGGCGGAACCGCTGTCGCGCGAACTCGGCCAATCCATCATCGTCGAGAACCGTCCGGGCGCGGGCGGCAACATCGGCACCTCGATCGCCGCGCGCGCCAAGCCCGACGGCTACACGCTGTCCTATGGCACCAACGGCACCCAGGCCACCAACCACTGGCTGTACAAGTCGCCCGGCTACGCGCCGTCCGACTTCGAGCCGATCTCGCGCTTCACCGTCATCGCTGCGGCGCTGGTGGTCAATGCCTCGGACGAGCGCTTCAAGACGCTGGCGCAGTTGCTGGCCTACGCCAAGTCCAACCCGGGCGAACTGACCTGCGGTTCCGCCGGCAACGGCACGTCTTCGCACCTGGCCTGTGAACTGCTGAACCAGATGGCAGGCACCAAGGTCATGCACATCCCCTACAAGGGCGGCGGCGCGGCCATGACCGACCTGCTGGGCGGACGCATTTCCTTCATGATCGACGTGATGCCCAACGTGTCGGGTCAGATCGCGGCGGGCAAGTTGCGGGCGCTGGGCGTCACGACGCCGGACCGCGTGGCCTCCAACCCGGACATCCCCACGATCAGCGAAGCCGGCCTCAAGGGCTATGAGTTCTTCGCCTGGGACGGCCTGTATGCGCCCAAGGGCACGCCCGTCGCGGTGCTGGACAAGCTCAACGCGGCTGTGAACCGCGCGCTGCAACAGCCCGAGGTGCGCAAGATGCTGGAGTCGCGCGGCGCCATTCCCTCGCCTACGTCGCGCCAGGCGCTGGCGGAGTTCGGCGCGGAGGAATACGCGCGGCTGGGCAAGGTGGTGAAGGTGGCGGGCGCGTCGATCGATTGAGACGCGGTTGCCAGACACGAAAGCCGGCGGCGCGAGCCGCCGGTTTTTTCTTGCGCGTAACCCATCACCCCGCCGCCACGGCCTACCAAGCCATGCGCAACCTCCCCAGCGCCGGCAATCCTCCCACCGTCGCCAACAGCCCTCCCGAAGGCGGCAACGCCTCGCCATCCGCCACGCGTCCATCCGGATCGAGAAAATCGCTCAGCACGTCATCGCGCAGGCGGATGAAGCGCGGGTCGCTGCGGTTGCGGGGATGCGGCAGATCGACGTCGACGATGCGGCGGATGCGGCCCGGGCGCGGCTGCATCACCACCACGCGGTCTCCCAGGAACACGGCTTCCTCCACGTCGTGGGTGACCAGCACCATGGTGATCTTTTCCTGCTGCCAGATGCGTTGCAGCTCGTTCTGCAGCCGCGACCGGGTCAGCGCGTCCAGGGCGCCCAGGGGCTCGTCCAGCAGCAGCACGCGCGGACGGTTGACCAGTCCGCGCGCGATCGCCACGCGCTGCGCCATGCCGCCCGAGATCTGGTGCGGATACGACTTCTCGAAGCCTTGCAGCCCGACCAGCGCGATGTGCTCGGCCACCAGCTCCCGCTTTTCCGCCTTGGACAGCGGGGCGTTGCGCAGCGCGGCGCCGATATTGCGCTCCACGCTCAGCCAGGGAAACAGCCTGTGGTCCTGGAACACGATGCCGCGGTCCAGGCCGGCGCCGCGCACCGGTTTGCCGTCCAGCAGGATCTGGCCGGCGTAGTCGTCGTCCAGCCCCAGGATCAGCCGCAGCAGCGTGGACTTGCCGCAGCCGCTGGCGCCCACGATGCTGACGAACTGCCCAGCGGGCACGTCGAGATGGATGTCCTGCAGGACTTGCAGCGCCTGCGCGCCGTCGCCGGGGCCGTCGTAGCGCTTGGCCACGCCGCGGATGTTCAATTCCTTGCCGAAGATGCTCGTCATTCCATTCCTTTCCTGTCAGGCGGCGCCATAGCGGTGCCGCGCCAGCCTGCGCTCCAGCGCGCGGGCCAATGCGTTCATGGACCATCCCACCAGGCCGATCACGAACATGCCGAAGATCACCAGATCCATCTGGAAGTGTTCGCTGCCTTCGATCAGGGTGTTGCCGATGCCGTGGCCGGCCACCAGCAGGTACTCCGCGCCTATGGTCGCCAGCCAGGAGTAGATCAGCGCCAGGTAGATCCCCGTGAAGATCGACGGCGCCGCGGAAGGCAGCACCACGTGCAGCAAGGTCTGCCAACGGGAATAGCCGTACACGCGAGCCACCTCCAGCAGGGCGGCGGGCGTATTGCGTATGCCGTCGCAGGTGTTGACGACCACGGGCACCAGCGCCGCCAGCGACAGGAAGGTGACCTTGGCGACATCGCCCAGCCCGAACCACACCGAGATGAGCGGAATCCAGGCGAACAGCGAGATCTGCTTGAAGGTGTTGAAGCTGGGTCCGACGATGCGGTTGAAGAGCGGCAGCAACCCCAGCAGCGCGCCCAGCACCAGGCCCAGCGCGCTGCCGATGGCGAAGCCGGTGAACTCGCGCGCCAGGCTCGCGCTCAGCGCGCGCCACAGCCGGCCGGAGGAGATCTGGCTGGCGGCCGTGTCCAGCACCTTGCCCGGCGACACCAGCAGCGGCGTCGACACCCAGTCCAGCCGCGCCAAGGCCCACCAGGCCAGGATGGCCGCGGCCGGCAGTACCAGGCCGCGCCAGCGGGCGCGCAGCCAGGCCCTGGCGCGGCGGGCGGCAGGGCCGCTGTTGATTGATAGCGTCGTCATGCGCGGACTCCGGTCGATGCCGCGCCCAACCGGGTCGCGGCCTGGTCGCCGGCGGCGCGGGTTTCGGCCAGGTCCAGCAGCTTGTCGATGGCATAGCCGATGGCGCCCACCACGATCACCGCCGCCATAACCAGGTCGAGCTGGAACAGCTGCCGGCCGTAGACGATCAGGTAGCCGAGCCCCTCGCTGGATGCGACCAGCTCCACCACGACCAGCGACAGCCAGGCCTTGGTGAAGCCCAGCCGCAGGCCGGTGAAGAGCGTGGGCAAGGCTTGCGGCAGCACCACCTCCAGCACCTGCTGGCGGCGCGAGTAGCCGTAGACGCGGGCCACCTCCAGCAGGCTGGCCGGCGTCTGGCGGAATCCCTGCAAGGTGTTCAAGGTCACGGGCACGAGCGCGGCCTTGGCGATCAGGATGTACTTCAGCGGCTCGCCTATGCCCACCAGCAGCAGCACGAAAGGCAGCCAGGCCAACACCGGGATCTGCACCAGCGCGTTGAAGGTGGGCAGGATGTAGGCTTCCAGCGGACGCCACAGCCCCATGGCGGCGCCCAGCGCCAGGCCCAGCACGCTGCCGGCCGCGAAGCCCACCAGCACGCGCAGCATGCTGGCTTGCACGTTCAGCCACAGATCACCGCTGCTGTAGAGATCCTGCAAGGTCAGCCAGACGAAATGGGGCGAGGGCAGCACCTGCGCAGAGATCCAGCCTTGCAACGCGCCCAGCTGCCAGAGCGCGAGCAGAGCCAGGGGCAGCAGCCAGGGCAGCAGGCGGCCGCCCGCGCCGCGCAGCAGGTCTAGCGGCGCATGGCGCGCGCCGCGTCGCGCGGCCGGAAGCGGCGCGCTCAGAGTGTTCCCGGACATGATCTCTCCTTATCGCGCCGCGGCGGCCGCCTGGCGGTCGCCCGCCGCGGGCTGGCCTTGCGCATTGAAAGCGGTCCAGCGCGTGGAAAGATTGGCCTTCTGCAACCCGGCGTTCAGATAGCGCGGCTCGAACCAGCCGTCCACGCTCACGGGGCGGCGGATCAGCTTCAGCTTGAGCGCATCGTCCGCCACGGCCTGGTAGCGGGCCGCCAGGAACTCGTCCAGCAGCGGCGAGTTGCGCACCGCCAGCACTTCGCCGTCGAACTCCGCCTGCCAGGACGCATAAGGCGTGCCGCTGCGCGCCCAGAGCTTGAACAGCGCATCGCGGTTCTGTTCGTCGGACGACCACTGCGCGGCGCGGACGAACACGTCGACGACGCGTTGGACGGCTTCGGGGTTCTCCTTTTCGAAGTCCTCGCGCACCAGCAGCGAGGCCTGGCGGGTAAACGACGGATCCTGGCCCTTGGTGGAATAGATGATGCGCGCCAGGCCCTGGTCGCGCAGCTTGAAGTACTCGTAGCCGCCGAATGCCGCGTCCACGCCGTTGGAGACCAGCGCCGCCTGCGCGCTGCCGGTATCCAGGTTGACGCCCTTGATGTCGCGCTCGGTCAGATGGCGCGAGGCCAGCACGTTGATGGCGACCAGATGGCCGTTGGTGCCGCGGAAGATCGAGACCTTGCGGTCCTTCAGGTCGTCCAGCGATTGCAGCGCGGAGTCCTTGGGCGTGGACACGTACAGGTTGTTGCGCACGCCGCTGCCCAGCAGGATGCGGGTCTTCAGGCCGTTGGAGCGGCCCACCACCGAGGGCAGGTCGCCCTGGTAGGCGAAGTCGATCTGCTTGTTGGAGAGCGCTTCGTTGACCGCCGGGCCGGCGCCCTTGAAGAACAGCCATTGCACCTGGGTGCCGGTGCCTTGGAAGGCTTCTTCCAGCCAGTTGTTGGCGCGCGCCACGCCGCCCGGCGAACCGCCCCAGGTGATGGGATCGCCGCCGCCGGCGGTCGCGACGCCGATGCGGACCACGTCGGGCGCGGCCAGGGAGGCGATGCTGACGGCGCACAAGGCAGCGCCCAGCATCAGGCGTGAAATCAGGCTGCGGGGGGAGAGCAGGGTGCGCATGGTCGTTCCGTATCTTGTGATGTATGAGAGACAGGCCCGGACTGGCAGGCGCCGGCCGCGGGCAGTGCTGAACACCCGCCGGCGCGTGCCGGCGGGCGGTCTTGCGGGGTTGGGTCGGGATCAGGCCGCGCGCTTCTGCGCGTGCGCCTGCAGCTTCTGCTCGATGCGCGTGCCCTTGAAGAACTCGGGGTGCGCCTGGGTGTAGAAGCGGTAGGGGTTGTCGAACACCAGGGCCTTGAAATCCGCGGCGGTGATGACGCCGTCTTCCACCAGGTCCCAGCTTTCGGCCAGCGGCTCGGTCAGGTCGGGCACGTCCCAATGGCCCACGTCCGAGGACCAGATCGCATTGAGCTTGGTGTTCAGCGGGTTGGCGCGGTCGTTGAAGGCGGCGCCTATGGTGCGGTCGTCGGCCTCGGAACCGAAGTAAAAACTGTCGACCCAGCGCTTGCGGATGTCCTCCACGCTTTCGATGCCGGCCGCGGCGAAATCGTCGAGTTCGTCGCCCTGAGGGTCGCGGCTGTGATGCAGCGCGGACAGGCCCAGGCTGTCGCGCAGCAGGGTATCGCGGTTGATCTCGCGGCCGTTCAGCAGTTCCGCGCCATAGCGCTCGAACAGGTCCGCCAGCAGTTCCACGTCCGCGTTGGCCGGGTTGTATTGCTGCACGGCGTTGCGGTTGCGTTTCTCCCAGCGGTCCACCAGATGCGTGTACACATGCGCGCCCCAGTCCGCGCCGCCCTCCAGCAAGGCCACGCGCAGATTCGGAAAGCGCCGCGTGACGCCGCCGAAGAACAGCGCCTTGGCGAAGGCCTGGGAACCGTCGGCGAAATGGCCGATATGGTTGAACATGTAGTTGCTGATGGAATGGCGGCCGGTCCAGCCCTGGCTGCCGTAGTGGGTGGCCAGCGGCACGCCCAGTTCCACCGCCTTGGCCCAGAACGGGTCGTAGTCGTACTCGCTGTCCAGTCCGAAGAAGTCCACGTACGAGGCATGCCGCGCAATTTCCGGATACTCGGCCGGCGGGTACTTTTCGGCGATGGCCTTGATCGGCCGGCGCACGCCGCCCGGGATGTTTGCCACCTTCAGTCCCAGCGTCTTGACCGCGAATTCGAGTTCCTCGATGGCTTCCTGCGGCGTGTTCAGCGGAATGCCCGCCACCGGCGTCAGGCGGTCGCTGTACTTGCGGTATTGGTCCGCGTGGAAATGGTTGATCGCGCGGTGCAGCGGCTGGCGGTATTCGTTGCCCGCGCCCAGCGGCGCCAGCACGTCGTTGGGGAACAGGATGGAGTAGTCCGAGCCTTGTTCTTCCAGGCGCTCGTACAGCAGTTCCGGCAGCGTGACCGTGGCGAGGTCCAGGGTATTGCGGGTGACGCGCGCCCACCAGGGCGAACGCAAGGTGCGGTTGCGCTGCCTTTCCTCGGGCGTCTGCTGGTACCAGTCCTTGCCCTGGGACTTGGTGGCGAAGCGCGAGCCTTGCGTCTTGCGCAGCACGTCCACGAGCTTGGAGCCGCCGTAGTGCTGGATGTAGTCCTCCAGGATCGGGGCGTAGTCGTTGACGTGTACGTCGGTATCTATCACTGGATAGTCCAGCTTCGCCTTGATCGCGGCGGAGCGGGAAGCCTGGGTGCGGTGCAGCCGGTCGTTCATGCGGGTCTCCTGGAGTGGAACGGGCGCCGTCTTGCGGATTGGGCAAGAACGGCGCGGACGGTTCACAGTACGGGAGAGGGTCGCCGGACCAAACGACCGATTCGCAATTTCTATCTGAGTGATGTGCTTATGGGGTATATGGCGGCAGGCATCAGTTTTTGCCTTGCTTCGCGAAGTCCGCGCGTTCCAGGATGAAGCTGGTCGCCACGCCGAACACCACACCCCAGAAGGGTGCGCCTATGCCCAGCAGAGGCAGGCCGCCCAGGGTCACCAGGAAGGCGACCAGGGCGCCCAGCGTGAAGTGCTGGCGGAACGCGGTATGGAACGCGCCCTGCAGGATGCGCAGCAGCGCCAGCCCCGCCAGCGTCGCCACGAAGGCGGCGGGCGTGGCCAGCAGCGCCTGCGTGACCAGCGGCGAGAACAGGCCGAACACGATCACCATCACGCCCAGGAAGATCGCGGCGATCCAGTGCCGCGAGGCGTTTGCGCCGGAGGCGATGATGGCGTTCGACGGTCCGGCCAGGCAGGTCGAGACGCAGCCCAGGCACGCCGTCAGCGCCGAAAACACGCCGCAGGCATTGGTGATGGCGTTGACCGGCGGCCGGTGCAGCGAATTCCTCAGCACCGCGATGCCCTGGGCGTTCTGCACCGCGATCACCGTGACCGCGAGCGGCAGGACCAGCTCGAAGGTGGCGCCCCACGAGAACACGGGCGCGTAGAACTGCGGGCTGGCCAGCGAGGTCGCGAGCGTCACGTGTTCAAGGACCGGAGCCCGGCCCATGAACACCAGCACGCAGACGCCCGCGATCAGCGCGCCGATGATGGGCGACAGCCGTTTCTGTATGGCGGGGAACATCGACACGGCGAAGAAGGTGACGGTCATCGCGCCCGCCAGCCAGGGATCCGAGGCGAAGGATTTGATCCAGTCCAGCGCGAAGCTGAGGAACACGCCGGCAACCATGCCCATGACGATGGGCATCGGAATGCGGTCCATGATGGCGCCGACCCAGCCGGTCAGCCCCAGGACCAGCATCAGCGCGGCGGTCAGCAGATAGGCGCCGATCACTTCGGCGAAGGGCAGGTGCTGCAGGGCGCTGGCGACGAGCACGGCTCCGGGGATGGTCCACAGAAAGGCCAGCGGCTGCCGGTAGATGGCGGACATCACGATGGTGAGAATGCCGTTGAGCACGAAGGCCGCAAATATCCACGAGGCCAGGGTCGCCTGGCTGAGTCCTCCCTTCACGCCCGCGCTCAGGATGATGGCGACCGGGGCCGACGCGGAGAACAGGAACGCGACAAAGGCGTTCGTCAGCTCATCCGCCGGGAACGAGGACGAGGCGGTGGGAATCGTGTCCTGTTCAGCCATGGACTTGTCCATGGCGGATCGTGTTGCGACTGCTGATGAAGAGGAGAAATGAGTCGAGCGTCATTGCGGATCCACTTTGCGTAGCGTGCAGTTGGGCCATGTCGTTCTCAGCGCCTCGCCGAGCACCGAAACAATACAGGAAATGTCCTGCTCCGCGGTTTCGTGCAGGGCTTCGGCGACGATCAGCGCGCGCGACGTGCCCGGGCGGATCGCGGACCAGCCGCTCTGGCGGTTGGTCCAGCGGCGCGCATGCGCGCGGCCGGACTCATCGGCGAAGATGACTTCGCCGGCCTCAGGGTGCTCGGTCGTGCCGGCGAACGTCTCGTAGACCTCGTCGCCGCGAGCGAAGCGCACGGCCAGCGGACCGGCGATCCGGTCGGCGTCGAACACGGCGATGGGTATGGCGTGCGCCAGGGAAGCGGCGTTGCAGAGGTCGATCAGCGGATGCAGCGCGGTCAGCGCGCCTTCCTTGCGATAGCGCCGCAGCAGCGCTTCGGACGCGCAGCGGTACTGGGTCGGCTTGAGGCCCATTGCGGCGAAGGCGCGTCGCCAGGCTTGGATCTCGGGAAATTCGGCTTCGCTGCCGCCTGCCAGGCGTTGGTCGGCAAGGGCCGCGAACCCGGAGATTGCAGGGTTGGCATTCGCCGTCGCGTCGATGTTCTCGATCTGGAATGCCGCGGATCGCAGCTGGGGAAAGCGGGTGCGCAGATCTTGGGCGTAGCGGAAGGGGATAGGCATGTCTGTGGCTCGGTGGGTTCTCGAAGCACTATGCGCGCTGCGGCCAGGCCAGGTCTTGAATGAAATTGCGGACCGGCCGGACGGTGGAGGCTGGCGTCATTGAGCCGCACAATTTGCTCTTGAATATATACGGTCGTATGTATATTATTCTGCAAATACCCAATGACCCAGTGAGAGCCGAGATGGAAACAGTCGATAAAAGAAAGGTGCGTGGCGACCGCGCCCGGGCAAACATCGTCCAGCATGCCACCCAGATCGCTTCGCTTGAAGGCCTGGAAGGCTTGACCTTTGGCCGGATCGCGGCCAGCGCGGGCGTGGCCCGGGGCAACATCCAGGTGCTGTTCGGGGACAGGACTGCCTTGCAGTTGGCCACAATCGAGAACGGCGTCGCGCTCTACACGGAAACCGTCGTGGTCCCGGCAATGGCGCTGTCGAGCCCCCTGGCCCGTCTTGCCGCGCTGGTCGAAGGGTGGTTTTCGTTCGTGGAGCAAAGAACGCTTCCTGGCGGTTGCCTGATCCACGCGTTGAGCAATGAATACCGCACGCGGCCGGGCGAGATCCGCGACCGGGTGGAGCATCACCGGCTCGAGGCGCGACGGCGCATCGTCGATCTGTTGCGTGAAGCGCGGCAAGCGGAAGAACTGCGAGCAGGTGTCGATGTCGAGGAACTCGCCTTTGAACTGACGTCGTTCCAGTCCTCGGCGAACGTGGCCGCGCTCATGGGCGAAACCGACCAGTTCGAACTGGCGCGGCGCGCGTCGCGGCAGCGGCTTGCTGCCGCCTCCAAGACCAACAAGTAAACACCGGCTGCCAAGCCTGACCAGGCGGGGCGCAGTCCGATTTTTCAATCAACGCCCGAGCGTCGGCGCGGACCGCGCCGCGGCGGAAAGGGTCTCGGCATGACCAGCACCATCCTGAAAACATCAATTCCGGCGGATCGGCATCAGGCCAGGAACCCATGGCTTTCCGTTGCCCTGCTTGCCTTCGGCGTGTTTGTGGTCGGAACCGGGGAGTTCGTCCTGGCTGGGCTGTTGCCGCTCCTCAGCGCCTCCCTGAATGTCTCGCCCGCCGTGGCCGGGCAGGTCATCACGATCTTCGCGCTGACCTGCGCCATCGCCGGTCCGGTGCTGACAACGTCCACCGCGGGATGGGACCGTAGAACGGTGCTGGTCCTTGCGGCGGCGATCTATCTTGCGGGCAGCGTCTGGACCGCGCTTGCGCCGTCCTACGCCCAGGTTCTGGGCGGCCAGATCGTGGCGGCGCTGGGCGTGGGCTGGTTCGTGCCGAACGCCACCGTCACGGCCGCCGCGATGGTCTCGCCCGCGCACCGGGGCCGGGCTATAGCCCTGGTCGTCAGCGGCTTCACCGCGGCGACCGCGCTGGGCGCGCCTTTGGGCACGGCTTTCGGCGGCATGTTCGGCTGGCGCTCGACCATGTGGCTGGCAACCGGGCTGGCCGCCCTCGGCGTAGCGGGCATCTTCGTCTTCATCCCGAAGCGGACCACGATTGCCGCGGCGGCGGGATTGCGCGAGCAATTGCGACTTCTGCTTGACCGCCGCATTGCCGCGGTTCTGGGCGTGACCTTGCTGGCGTTCACCGCGGTGTACATGCCGTACACCTACATGGGCATCATCTTCGAGCCGGCGACGCAGGGGAACAGCATTTACCTCGCGGCGCTCATGACGACGCTGGGCGTGGTCGGCACGTTCGGGAATCTGGGCGCCGGCATGCTGGCGGACCGGATCGGCGGGCCCAGGGTAGTGGCGGCCGCGTTGCTTTGGCTGATCGCCAGCTTGCTGGCGCTGCGGTTCACGACCGGGAATCTGGCTTACGCCTTCACAATGATCTCGTTGTACGGAATTGCCGCCTTCGCGATCACGACGCCACAGCAGCACAGGCTGATCGCGCTCAAGCCTGAAGCGGCCGGCATGCTGGTTTCGCTCAATCAGGCGATCCTGTACCTGGCCATCGCGTTGTCCGGTTCGATCGGAGGCCTTGGAATCGAGTGGGCGGGTGCGGAGAATCTCGGCTTCGTGGCGGCGGCGCTGGCCGTCGCGGCGCTGGTGCTGTCGCTATCGGCAAGCGCATTGTCGGAATCCGCAGCTGCGTTCAACCGAGGTGGCTGAAACCAGCCACACCGCCATCCTTGCGGCC
This sequence comes from Achromobacter anxifer, assembly GCF_903652925.1. Classification (GTDB taxonomy): domain Bacteria; phylum Pseudomonadota; class Gammaproteobacteria; order Burkholderiales; family Burkholderiaceae_B; genus Achromobacter; species Achromobacter anxifer. The sequence continues at coordinate 612,284 of NZ_CAHLAR010000002.1, forward strand.
GTCCTCCGGCCTACGCTGTTGCGTTTCCGGAGGTGGATATCACAGGCCGCATTTTCTGCATGGCATTCGTGGCGGGGGCCGGGCTGCTGCACCTGTTACCCCGGCTTCCCGGCGCTGGCGCCGCGTGGCTGTTGGCTGGTGCATGCGCGGCGTCGATGGCGGCTTGCATGCGCTTGCGGCATGCTGCCGCCAGGATCCTCGCGTCCATGGTTTTGGGCCTGTGCGCCGGGCTGCTCAACGCCTGCCTGCAGGCGCAATGGCGCCTGGACGACGCATTGTCGGAAGAACGCCAGGATGCCGTGTCGCGCCTGGTGTTGCGGGTAGCCGGTATGCCCGATGGCGATGCACACAGCCAGCGCTTCATCGCGGAACTGGACGGCCCCGCGCCGCCTGGCATTCCGTCGCGCCTCCAGGTCAGCTGGCAGGCGCCGCCCGGTCCGCATTCGCGCTTGCCTTTGCTGGTGCCGGGCCAGGTCTGGCGCATGGCGCTGCTGTTGCGGCGTCCGCATGGCTTGCTGAACCCGGCGGCGCCGGACGCGGAAGGGCGCATGTTCGCGCAGGGCTTGCGGGCGGCGGGTACGGTGCGCGGGCAGCCGCGCCTGTTGGCCGACCAACCCTGGGCGACGCCGGGTATCGCGATAGAGCGGGCGCGCCACCACGTGAGGGAGGGGCTGCGCGCCGCCCTGGGGGAGCATCGTTACGCGCCGGTGATCATCGCCCTGGCCATCGGCGATCAGGCCGGCGTGGCGCGCGAAGACTGGCAGTTGTTCAACCGCAGCGGCATCACGCATCTGGTGTCGATCAGTGGCATGCACGTCACCTCTATCGCGGGCATCGCGGGATTGCTGGTGGCGGCAATGTGGCGGCGGGCGCGCTGGCGCGGGGCCGGGTTGGCCGAACGCGTGCCGGCGCGCGTGGCGGGAGGCGCCGCTGCCGCGATGGTTGCGCTGCTGTATTGCCTGTTGGCGGGCTGGGGCGTGCCGTCCCGCCGCACCTTCTTCATGTTGTCGGTGGTGCTGGCGGCAGCGGTATCGCGCCTGCCGTTGTCGGGGGACAGGGTATTGGCAGGCGCGGCTGCGGCAGTGGTCGCGCTGGATCCGTGGGCGCCATTGTCTGCCGGATTCTGGTTGTCGTTCGGCGCGGTCGCCATGCTGTTGCGTATCGCGGATGCTCCGGTGGACGCCGCAGCCAGTTGGCGGCGGCGCTGCGCGGCGAGGCTGATGCAGGCTGCGCGCCTGCAGCTGATGGTGACCTTGGGGCTGACGCCGCTGCTGGCCTTCCTGGTGCACCAGGTGTCGCTGGGTTCGCCCCTGGCCAATGCGGTGGCGATTCCAGCCGTGACCTTCATCGTGACGCCGCTGGCGCTGCTGTGCGCCGCCCTGTCCGTGACGCAGGGGGCGGAAGCGTTGGCCGCGTTGGCGGGGCGCGCCGGCTTGCAGGCGTTCGACCTGACCATGGCGCCCGTTGCATGGGTAGGCGGCGCGGCCTGGGCCAGCATGCCGGTTGCCGCCGCGTCATCGCCGTGGCTGCTGCTGGCGGTGGCCGGCATGGCCTGGGCCTTGCAGGCGCGCGGATGGCCAGGAAGGCGATTGGGGTGGGTCTGCATGCTGCCGCTGCTGTTCTGGCGGCCGGACCGGCCCGAGCCAGGCCACTGGCGCATGAGCGCGATGGACGTGGGGCAGGGCAGCGCGATCCTGGTGGAGACGGCCAGCCAGGCGCTGCTGTTCGACGCCGGGCCTCGCCACTATGGCGGCAGCGATGCCGGCGAGCGGGTCGTCGCGCCTTTCCTGCAGGCGCGCGGCATCCGGCGGCTGGACGCGCTGGTGCTGTCGCACGCCGACCTGGACCACGTGGGCGGAGCGCGTGCGGTGCTGGCGGCGGTTCCGGCGCGGCGCAGTTACGCCTCCTTCGACCTGCAGGCATTCCTGCGCCGAGACGCCAGGATGCGGCCCGATGCCGGTAGCGCGGCGCTTCCGCCCCTGCCCGATGACATGGCGCCGTGCCTGAGGGGCGGGGGCTGGGAAGCGGACGGCGTGACGTTCACCTTCCTGAACCCTGCGCGGATTGGCGGCAAGGCCGCGCAGGACCGCAATGCCGACAGCTGCGTCCTGCTGGTGCAGGGGACATCGCATTCCCTGCTGCTGACGGGCGACGTCGGCACGGCGCAGGAGAGCGAACTGGCCGGAGCCTTGCCGCCGGCCGACGTGGTGCTGGCGCCGCATCATGGCTCGGCCTCGTCCTCGGGCCGCGATCTGGTGGCCGCCACGGCCGCCAGTCATGTGATCGCGCAGGCCGGTCACCTGAACCGCTTCCGCCATCCGGCCCGTGCGGTGGAACTGCGCTGGGAGCGGTCGGGCGCGACCTTCTGGCGCAGCGACCGCGATGGCGCGGTGATGGCGCTGTCAGACCCCGGGGGGCTGGAAGTCTGGTCGGAACGTGAGCGCGGGCGGCGCTACTGGCATGGACGCTGAGGCCGCCCGCGGCGCTCAGTTGGCGCCCAGCAGGTTCGCGCTCTTGACCAGCGAGGACACGCGCTGCGAGTCACGCTTGAGCAGGCCGGAGAACGCGACGGGGCCGCGTTCCTGCGCGGTGGGGGCCTGTGCCGCCAGTTGCTCCAGGCGAGTCTTGAACTCGGGCGTGTCTATGGCTTGGGACAGGGCGGCGGCCAGCTTGTCGACGACTGGCTGCGGCGTGCCGGCGGGCGCCACCAGGCCGTTCCAGATGGCCAGATCGAATTCAGGCAGCCCGCCTTCGGCGAAGGTGGGGATGTCCGGACTTTGCGCCAGGCGAGCGGAACCGGTTACGGCAATGGCCTTGACGCGCTTGTCCTGATGCAGGGGCAGCATGGTCACGGTCTGGTCGATGACGCCGTCGATCATGCCGCTCATCAGGTCGGTCAGCGCCGGACCCGTGCCGCGGTAGGGGATGAGCTCGCCGCGCGCGTTGGCGAAGTGCAGGAACATGGCCTCGGCCAGGTGCGCGGTGCTGCCCGGGCCGCTGGACCCCAGGTTGAGCTTGACGGCGTTCACGTCGCGGATGCGCTTGAGCATGGCGGGCAGGTCCTGGATGCCGCTCTTGTTGCTGACCGACAGCACCATGGGCACGGTCGCGACGATACCGATGGGCGCCAGTTCCTTTTGCGGATCGTAGTTGGCCTTGGGGTGCAGGTGCGGCAGGATCGCCAGCGACATGTTGTTGAACGCCAGGGTGTAGCCGTCCGGCGCGCTCTTCTGCAGTTTCTGCATGCCGATCAGGCCGCCGGCCCCGCCGGAGTTTTCGACGACCACCGTCTGGCCCAGTTGCTTGGACAATGAGGTGGCCACCAGGCGGCCCAGCGTGTCGCTGGTGCCGCCGGGCGCGAAGGGCACGATGACCGTGATGGCCCGGCTGGGATAGTCCTGGGCGGCGGCGGGAGCCGCGATGGCGGCTGCGGCCAGGGCGGCGCACAGGATGGGGGTGATGCGTAGCATGGGGTGTCTCCTCGTCTTTGGTTTTTGTGTGGGAATGGGTGTCGCCGTCAGCGCGACAGCGCGCGGCAGACGGCCTGGGTCATGTCGGTGCAGCTTGCGGAGCCGCCCAGGTCGCGCGGCACGTGGTCTCCCTTGGCCAGCACCTGTTCGACCGCGAGCTCGATGCGTTGCGCGGACTCGGTCAGCGCGGCATCGGCGTGCTTGTCGCCCAGCCAACGCAACATGAGCGCGCCCGAAAGAATGGTGGCCAGCGGGCTGGCGGCGTTCTGGCCGGCGATGTCGGGCGCGGAGCCATGGGCACCCTGGAACAGCCCGTGGGTGTCGCCCAGTTCGGCGGACGCCGACAAGCCCATGCCGCCGATGGTGGCGGCTCCCAGATCGGAAATGATGTCGCCGAACATGTTTTCGGCCACGATCACGTCATAGAAGTCCGGCCGCTTGAGCATGTGCACGGTGATGGCGTCGGCATAGGCGTAATCGATTTCGACGTCGGGGTAGCCCGCGGCGACGTCGTCGCAGACCGCGCGGAAAAAGGCATAGGTGCGCAGGATGTTGGCCTTGTCGCAGACCGTGACGCGGCGCTTGCCGTCGCGCGGCGCGCCCTTGCGCTGGCGCGCCAGTTCAAAGGAAAAGCGGGCGACGCGTTCGATGCCCTTGCGGGTGACGACGATGGTGTCGGTGGCGACTTCATCGCGCAACACGATCCCGCCGCCGCGGCTGGCATAAAGGCCTTCCGTGTTCTCGCGCACGATGACGTAGTCGATCTGCCCCGGCTTGAAATGCTTGAGCGGCGAGTCGACGCCTTGGTAGAGGCGGATCGGGCGCACATTGGCGTACAGGTCGAGCCGGAAGCGAAGGCGCAGATGCAGGTCGTTGCCGACCTCGGTCCCGTCGGGGTAGGTCACGCCCGGCATGCCCGCCGCGCCGTGCAGGATGGCGTCGGCCGCCTTGCAGGCGGCATAGGTGTCGTCGGGCAGGACGTGGCCCGACCTGACGTAGTGGTCGGCGCCGCCTTCGTGGCTGGTGAATGAAAGCAGGCCGGCGCCGCAGGCTTCCTTCAACACGGTGATCGCCGATTGGCAGACCTCCGGACCAATGCCATCGCCATCGATGGTCGCAATTTCATACTTAGCCATGTCTGGCTGTCTCCTCGTGAGGGTTTCGAAATCGGAGGACGGCCGCGTTCCGGACGCGGCCGCCAGGGCTTACCAGGTCGTCGAGATGTACTTGGCTTCCATGAATTCCAGCAGCCCGTGGTGCGCGCCTTCCCGGCCCAGACCGCTTTGCTTGACGCCGCCGAAGGGCGCCGCGGGATCCGATACCAGGCCGCGGTTCAGGGCGATCATGCCGCTCTCTATGCGTTCGGACACGCGCAGGCCGCGCGCCAGGTCGCGCGTGTAGACGTATGCCACCAGCCCGTATTCGGTGGCGTTGGCCAAGGTCACGGCTTCGTCCTCGGTATCGAAGGCCACGATGGGGGCCACGGGGCCGAAGATTTCTTCGGCAAGCAGATCGGCGTTGGCGGGCACGTCCACCAGCACGGTGGGCTCATAGAAGTGGCCGGCGCGGTCGAGCCGCTTGCCGCCGGCCTTGATCCGCGCGCCCTTGGCGACGGCGTCGGCCACCAGCGATGCCACCTTGTCCACCGCGCCCGCATTGACCAGGGGGCCGCATTGCGTGCCGGGATCGACGCCGTCGCCGGTCTTCAGCGCGGCCATGCGCGCCGCGAACCTGGAACTGAATTCCTCGACCGCGCCGCGCTGCACGTAGAAGCGATTGGCCGCCGTGCAGGCTTCGCCGCCATTGCGCATCTTGGCGATCATGGCGCCTTCCACGGCAGCGTCGATGTCCGCGTCGTCGAAGACCAGGAACGGCGCGTTGCCGCCCAGCTCCATGGAGCAGCTGATGACGGAATCCGCCGCCTTGCGCAGCAGCACGCGGCCCACTTCCGTCGAACCCGTGAAGGAGAGCTTGCGCACGCGCGGGTCGTCCAGCACCGCGTTGGCGAACTTGCCCGCCGACGAGGTCGTCAGTACGTTGACCACGCCCGCAGGCACGCCGGCTTCTTCCAGCAGGCGCATGACGGCGTAGGCGGTCAAGGGCGTCTCGGTGGCCGGTTTGAGGATGCAGGTGCAGCCGGCGGCCAGGGCGGGCGCGATCTTGCGGGTGGCCATGGCGGCGGGGAAATTCCATGGTGTGACCAGCAGCGCGATGCCTATGGGCTGGTACTGCACGATGATGCGGCTGGCGCCGCCGGGAGAAACGCTGATGTCGCCATTGATGCGCACAGCTTCTTCGGAAAACCAGCGGAAGAATTCGGCGGCGTAGGCGACCTCGCCGCGCGCGTCCGCCAGCGCCTTGCCGTTTTCCTGGGAAATCAGGCGCGCCAGGCTGTCGGCGTCGCGCATCATCAGTTCGTAGCACTTGCGCAGGATTTCGCCGCGCTGGCGGGCGGGCGTGGCGGCCCAGCCGGCGGCGGCGCGGGCCGCGGCATCCACCGCCGCGGCGGCGTCTTCGAGCGTCGCGTCCGCCACGCTGGCGATCACCTGCTCGGTGGACGGGTCGTACACGTCGATGCGGCGGCCCGAGGTGGAGGCGCGCCAGGCGCCGTCGATGTACAGGTCAGTGGACAGCTTGCTGGCCTCGATGGTCATGTGTCAGCTCCGGATGTGAAGGGATGAAGTCGGGTTGTCAGGACGGGAGAAACGAGCCGTGGCCCGCGTGGGCGGCAGCCACGATGGCGGCGATGCCGGCCTGGTCCAGCGGACGGGGATTGTTCGTGACCAGGCGCGCGGCCAGCATGGATTGCTCGGCGATCCAGCCGAGCTGGTCGGCGCGCACGCCCAGTCCCGCCAAGGTCGCGGGGATGCCGATGCGCGAGAACAGTTCATGCACATGGCGCGGCGCGTTGGCGGCCAGGCGCGCGGGATCCGTGTCCGGGTCTCCCATCGCCGCCGAGATGGCCGCGTAGTCGGCGCCGCAGGACGAGGCATTGAAGTCCATGACATAGGGCATCAGCGTGGCCACGCCCGCGCCGTGCGCCGTGTGCGTTAGCGCGCCGATCGGGTACTGGATGGCGTGCGCCGCGGCGGTGCCCGCCACGCCGAAGGCCAGGCCGGCGGCCAGCGCCGCGGCCATGACCTGGCCTCTGGCGTGCAAGTCGGAACCGTCCTCGACGGCGCGCGGCAGATAGGACGCGAGCGCGCGGATCGCAATCAGCGCCTGCTGATCGCTGAAGGCGTTCTTGCCGACGAATACGCGGGTCTGCGCGATGTCGGCATCCGGGCTGCGCCGGACCGCGGTCAGCGCTTCGATGGCGTGGGTCAACGCGTCGGCGCCGGCGATGGCCGTGAGTCCCCTGGGGCAGGTCAGCGTCAGTTCGGGATCGCAGATCGCGGTGTGGGGGATCAGGTGCGGGCTGGAGACGCCGACCTTCAGGTCGCGGGCGCTGTCGGCCAGCACGGCCACGGGCGTGACCTCGGAGCCCGTGCCGGACGTGGTGGGCATTGCGATCACCGGGATGACGGACCCCGGCACCTTGTATTCGCCGTAGTAGTCAGAGGCCTGCCCGCCATGCGTCAACAACAGGCTGACGAGCTTGGCCATGTCCAGGCAGCTGCCGCCGCCCAGCCCGACGATCACCTCGGGCTGGAAGGCGCGGTGCGCCGCCACGCATTCGTAGACGCCCTCGACGGGCAGGTCGGGCTGGGTGCGGTCGTACACCTGGACGCGCACGCCGGCGCCTTCCAGGGCGGCAAGCAGCTCGGACATTTCCGCCGTGGCGGCGAAGCGCTCGTCGGTGCAGATCAGCGCGCGTTGACCCAGGGCCGCCGCGACGCGGCCCAGCGCAAGGCGCTGGCCGTTGCCGAATAGCACGGCGCGCGGGGCGCGCATGATTCCAAACAATTCATTCATTGCGGATCCTTGAAGGGGAGTCTTTGGGGAATTCAGGCGGCGCATTGCGCCAGGTCGCGGATGCGGCGCCAGACCTCGTCGGCCAGCTCGATGCCGGTATCCAGGCGCTGGCGGCGTTCGGCGCGGGCCCGGTCGCCCGGCACCGCCACGGGCCGTCCGGGCAGCAGGGCGGGGCAGGCGCGGATGTCGTCCAGGTAGCGGGTAATGCGGCTGGCAATCGCGCCTGACCCGGCCTCGATGGCGATGAAGACATCGCCCTTGTTGCAGGCTGCGCTGGAATCCAGCGTGCCCTTGACTTCGGCGCCGAGCGCCGAGGCCGTCAGGCTGGCGACCAGCACCTCGAATGCCAGGCCCAGCGCGTAGCCTTTGGCCTCGCCGAAGGGCGCCAGCGCGCCTGTCTTGGCCGCTTCGGCGTCCGTCGTGGGGTCGCCGGCGGCGTCCAGCGCCCATCCAGGCTCGAGCGGCCGGCCATGGTTGGCGTAGTCGTGGATCTTGCCCATGGCGACCTGGCTGGTGGCCATGTCCAGCACGAAGGGCTCGTCCTCGGTGGGCACGCCGATGGCGATCGGGTTGGTGCCGATCAAGGCATGGCGGCCGCCCCAGGGGTGGACCAGGGCCTCGCTGGTCGACAGGGCCAACAGGATCTGGCCTTCGCGCGCCGCCTGTTCCGCGTAGAGCGCCAGCATGCCGATGTGGTTGTTGTTGCTGACCGCCGCGACGGCGATTCCGGTTTCGCGGGCGCGTTCGCGGATCTGCGCCAGGGCGGCCAGCGCGATGACCGGACCCAGTCCGCGTTCGCCGTCCATGTCCAGGAAGGCTGGAGAGCGCCAGACCGCGGCGCCGCGGGTTTTCGGATCGGCCACGCCGTTGCGGATGCGCTCGATGATGCGCGGCAGGCGCAGCAGGCCGTGGGATGCGCGGCCGCGCAATTCGGCTTCGAGCAGCAGGTCCGTCTGCGTCGCGGCGTGGTCCGCCGGGGTCCCGGCCAGTTCCAGCGCGCGCAGGCAGACTTGCCTTGCCTCCCCCATTTTTATCGTTGTCGTCATAGTGTCTTTGAGTTGTTAAATCCGATCGGATCTGAAATACGATCTGATTTATGCTAACCTCGTAACAAATTGGACGTCAACACTTTGTTGGCAAACCGGGGTGAAACAACCATGACGACTCTCTCTCGCGGTTCCGCAGCCGCACCCTTGGCCGCGCCGGCGAATGGCCAGCGTTTGGGCGAGCGCGTGCGGTCCTTGGGCGACGAGGTCTATGAAACGCTGCTGTCGCAGCTCATATCTTTGAAGATCGCGCCCGGCATGCGCATCGCGGTCGATGCGCTGGTGCGCGAGTTGGGCGTGTCGCAAACGCCGATACGCGCCGCGCTGATCCGGCTTGAAACCGAAGGCCTGGTGGTGAAGACGCATCACGTGGGCTATAGCGCGGCGCCCATGCCTACGCGCAGACGCTTCGAGCAGATGTATGAACTGCGCTTGCAACTGGAGCCATTCGGGGCTGGGCTGGCCGCGCAACGGATGACGGACGCATCGCTGCAGGAGCTGGCCGCGCTATCTGCCGCCATGAGCGCCCCGAGCGCCGACGACGCGCGCGTGGCCTATGGCAAGTTCGCCGTGCTGGATGCGCAGTTCCACTCCTGGATAGCGGAACAGAGCGGCAATGAGTTGCTGGCCGAAGCGCTGGCCCGGCTATACGCCCATACCCATCTGTTCCGGCTGCGCTTTCACTCCCGGGTCACGGAAGAAGCCGTGACCGAGCACGCGCGCATCGTGCAGGCGCTGAACGCGCGCGACGCCGCAGGCGCGCAGGACACCATGCGCGACCACATCCTGAGGTCGCGCGAGCGCATGGCGCCGTATTTCGAAATGCTGGACTAGAGGGGCGGTGGCCGCGCTACTTCCTGCCCAGGCTGATGCCGTCGCGGATCTTGCGGAAACCGCTCAGGGCCATGGGCATGTCGTCGCTCGTCGTCGTGCAGCTCATGGCGACGCGCAAGGTGGGGGTGTCCAGCAGCGCGGTGTATTCCAGCAGGGGAGTGCCGTCCTTGGCGTGGCCCGCGGGCGCGACATAGTCGACGCCCGTGGCGCCTTGCAGTTTGAAATCGCCGCGCTGTTCCGGCGCCAGGCCTTGCGCGGCAAGGATGGTCTCGGCGGCCTCGAGCCGGGCGGCGGCCGAGAGCGGGGCTTCGGCGCCGGGATGGCTCTTCAGCGTCTTGCGCGGGGTGTTGAAGCCGATGCCGCAGAGATAGCCGGCCGGGCCCGCGGCCGCCGGGCTGCGGGCGGCGCTCGCGATCCGCACCAGCACGTCGAATTCCTCGGACTTGCCGCTGCCCGCGATGCGGTAGGGCGCGGGCAGCGTCACGCCGAAGCCGCGCGCCGGATTGGCGTAGCGGCGCTGCGCGTCGCTGGGGGGAGAGTCCTCCATCTGGAACCGCACCGGCAGCATCAGGATTTCCTTGTCGGACTGCATGTCGCTGGTGAACGCGGCCAGCGGGCTGGCCCGGCGCACCATGTTGGCGGCGGCCTTGTCGACGGCCACGTAGCCCGAGGAACTGGCCAGGTCCACCGCGTCTATCTTGCCGTTGCGCAGGACAGTCAGGCGCAGGCGCAAGGCGAGGGAGCCTTCCAGGTCCTGCGCCTCCTTGGGCATGGTGAGCTGGCGTTGCAGCTTGAGCACGGCGTCGTGGGTCCACTCGGCCCGGTTGGCGGGGGCGGCGGCCGAGACGGCCGCGGACGCGCACAGCATGATCGCAGCGGCTGCGGGCGTGCGTAGCGGCCAGTTCATGGGAAGGGTCTCCTGCTTGGGCGGCGCCCGCCAGCGGGGCGCGTGGGCGCAGCATAACCCGGCGGCGCGCGGCCGCTCAGGCCCGGCCCAGCGCCAGCTCGTCGAACAGCAGATCGCCGCCCATCTGGCCGCCCTTGAGCATCAGCTCGACGCCGTCGGTCGCCGGATCGTCGCTGCGCGTCAGGCTGACGGTCACGCCGGGCGCCAGCACGCAGCGGAACGCCAGGCCCCAGATGCCGAGCGCGAGCGTGGCCTGGCTGGAGGTGTCGCCGCCCGCGATGCCGATGCGCGACAGGCGCGCGCCAGCTTGTGAGCTTGCGCGCACGATGTCCGCCACCAGCTGGCCGGTGGCGCGGGCGGTCGCGGCGGTTTGATGGGCATCCAGCGCCCGGGTGGGGCGGTCGGTGTGCGCCAGCACATTGATCCCTCGCGCCAGGGCCGCGGCGGCCTGTCGGACCTGCGCCGCGGCATAGCCAGGGTCCCGCAGCAGGCGCTCGACCTGCAAGGGCTGGCGCTGGTATTGCCTGCAAGCGGCGATCTGCCGGGCGGTGACGGGAGACAGGCTGCCGGCCACCACCAGCACCGGACCGTTGGCTGCTGGCAGAGACTGGGTGGCGCTTGCGCCCGCGCCCGTATCCGCTGCCGTACCTGCGGCCGTGGCCGCAGACATTTCCGCGGTTGTGACTGCAGCCGTGACCGCAGCCGGTGCGGCGCGGGCCAGCGCCTGCTGCACGCTGCTGGGGCCGACCGCCAGCAGGGGCAGGCAGGAGGCGGCGCGCCAGAGGAGGCGGCCGATGATGGGGAGTTGTTCGTCGTCGACCAGATCCAGCAGCAGCGGCCCGTCGGCGTTGTCGATCAGCCGGTCTATCCAATCGTTGAGCAGCGGCGCGTCCGCCGCCTGTCGCAGGCGCGGGTAGGCGGTGTGCGGCACGGACAGGATGTCCGGCAAGCCCTGCGCCGCCAGGTGCAGCCGCAGGTCGGCTTCATGCATGGGCGTGACCGGATGCGCGCTCATGACCGGGTGGCGGTCGATGCGATGGATCTCCGGCGCCGCGCCCGCGCGCGCGAACAGCTGGGCGAAGCTGCAATAGCGGCCGATGCTGGGCTGGCCGCCGACGATGGGCACCAGCGGATTGGGCATGTGGCGGCGCAATTCGCGGATGGCGGCGCCGATGCTGCCCACGTGCGGCGCGCTGTCGAAGGTGGAACAGCATTTGTAGTGCAGTACGCGGACGCCGGCGCCCGCCATGTAGCGGCCGACGACGCGCAGTTCGGCCGCCATTGCTTCGGGCGCCATGCCGCGCGCGGCGCCGGCGATGCCGATCGCGTCCAGCGGGCCCGCCCGCAGCAGTTGCCGCGGCGTGGGCACGCCCAGGAACAGCAGGCTGCGCAAGCCGGCGCGGGCGGTTTCCGCCAGCGTGTCGGTGGCGCCGGTGAAGTCGTCGCCGTACCAGCCCAGCCGTGGCCGCGTCGCCTCGTGCGCTGCTGCATTCATGCGCGGCTGCCGAAGAACTCGATGGCACGCCGCAATTCGGGCGCGTTGCGCGCGTAGTCCTCCAGGCGCTGCTCCTCGCGCACGGCCTGCCAGGCTTGGCGGATGCTGAGCACGCCCGCGGCGGGGCCGTCCGGATGGGCGAGGATGCCGCCGCCCGACATGAACAGCAGGTCGTCGCTGCGCACGGCCGCCCAGGTGGCGGGCACGGTGCCGGCCCATTGGCCGGACGAGAAGGCGGGCATGACGGGGTCGTCGATGCCCGGCGTCAGCGACGCCAGGCAGTCGCGCGCGGATTCCACCACCTCGGCGTCCTCCTGCGCGAACTTGCCCTGCAGGCCATGCACATGCATATGGTCCACGCCGGCCAGGCGCCACAGCGTCTGATAGGCCTGGAAGCCCACCCCCAGCAAGGGGTGGCGCGACAGCGCGCCATAGCCGTTGCGGTGGCCGTGCAGCGCCAGCGGCGTGCTGCGGCGCAGGGTCTGGATGGCCGAGTAGCCGCAATGATTCAGGCTGGCCATGACGCAGGAGCCGCCCTCGCGCTCGATCAGGTCGGCATGGCGGCGCATGGCGTCGGTTTCGTCGCTGATGTTGAACGCCACCATGACCTGGCGGCCGGTGCGCTCGCGGTGCGCGCGCACCACGGCCATGACGGCGGCGACGCGTTGCGCCAGCGGCGCGTGCGCGGGGTTGGCGCAGACCTCGTCGTCCTTGATGAAGTCGACGCCCGCGGCGCACAGCTGGGCCGCCAGGTGCGCGGTCTGTTCGGGCGACAGGCCGACATTGGGCTTGATGATGGTGCCCACCAGCGGACCGCGCTCCACGCCCGTCAGCTGGCGGGTGCCGGCGATGCCGGCGCGCGGCATGTCGAACTGGGCGCGGTAGTTGGCCGGCAGCTCCAGGCTTTCCAGGCGCAGGCCGGTGGCCTCGCCCAGGTCGTACAGGTTGCCGCCCACCGTGGCCGCCAGCGTGGGTAGGTTGGCGCCGACGTTGGCGACGGGAAAGGCGATGCGTACGCGGGCGCGCTGGTAGCGTCCGGGCATGCCGCCGGGTTGGCGCGCCAGCCAGGCATTGGGCAGGCTGGGCGTGGCTACGGACTCCAGGGTTTCGATGGACTCGATGCGGGCGCGCGCGCGGGCGCGCAGCTCGTCGGTCTCGCCCTGCACCCGGGTGAAGGTGCCGCAGGACTGCTCGCCGGCCATGACCTCCGCGACCTTGGCGGGGTCCATCGGCGTCTCGATCAGGTAGGTGGCGGTAAACGATTGGGAATTCATGGCGGCGGTTTGCGGCGGTGGCGGGTAAGGGCGGGTCAGATCCGGTTCAGGTCGGGGAAGGGGCGCACGGGGTCCTTGCCGTCCCAGCCATCGGCGCTGTCGCGGATCAGGTCGAACAGGCGGCCCTTGGGGCCGGCCACCTCGGACAGCTCGATCACGGTGCCGGGGTGGTATTCGGTGTCGAAGTAGATGAAGCGTCCCTTTTCGCCGACCTCGCCGCTCATCTTGGGCTTGAAGCCCTGCGCCAGCAGGCGCTCCAGGTCGGCGTCGTAGTTCTGGGTCCAGTAGGCCACGTGCTGCAGGCCGGTGCGGCCAGCTTGCAGGAAGTCGCGGTACATCGAGGGCACGTCGTTGCGGGTCTGGATCAGTTCGACCTGCACGTAGCCGGAGTTGGCCAGCGCCACCGAGTTGTGCGGCTCGTGGCTTTTGCCGTCGTACTGGTAGTTGACGATGGGCACTCGCGGGTTGTAGTACCAGGGGCCCACGCCCAGCGTGTTGCTCCAGTAGTCCATGGCGGCTTCGATGTCGTGCACCACATAACCGAGTTGGCGGATTTCGCCCAGGAAACGACTCATGATGGATTCTTTGCGGATGAATGGAGTTGGGATGGCGGAAGGTCGCGGCCCGGACCGGGCCGCGGGCCTCACAGGAAACCGATGGAGAACCAGGGGAAGGCGGCGACGATGACCAGGCCGACCAGTAGCGCCGCGATGTAGCCCCAGATCGGCCGTATGCCTTCGTTGGGATCTACGCGGCTGATGGCGCAGGCGCCGTAGTAGCCCACGCCGAAGGGCGGCGCGAACAGGCCTATGCCCATGGCGAAGATCACCACCATGGCGTAGTGCACCTCGTGCACGCCGGCCTGCGCCGCGACGGGAAACAGCAGCGGGCCGAACAGCACGATGGCCGGTATGCCTTCCAGCACGCTGCCCAGGATGATGAAGGCGACGATGGACACGGCCAGGAAGCCGTAGCTGCCCCCGGGCATGCCAGCCATCAGCCGGGCCAGGTCGCCCGAGAAGCCGGATTGCGTCAGCGCCCAGGCCATGGAGGTGGCGCAGCCCACGATCAGCATGATGGCGCCCGACAGCGACGCGGTCTCGATCAGCATGGGCTTCAACCGCGCCCAGTCGAAGCGGCGGTAGATCAGCAGCCCGATCAGGGCCGAGTACACGATGCCGATGGTCGAGACCTCAGTGGCGGTGGCCACGCCTTCCACCACCGCGGCGCGGATGACGAAGGGCAGGGCCACGGCGGGCAGGGCGATGACGAAGAAGCGGCCGATCTCGCGGGCGCTGAAGCGCTGCGCCAGGGTCAGGTCTTCCTTGCGGTAGCGCCACCACACCACCGAGCACAGCGCCAGGCCCAGCACCACGGCGGGCAGCAGTCCGCCCGTGAAGAGCGCGGCGATGGACACGCCCGTCACCGAGCCGATGGTGATCAGCACGATGGACGGCGGAATGGTCTCGGTCTGCGCGCCGGTGGCCGACAGCAGGGCCACCAGGTCGCCGGGCTTGGCGCCGCGCTTCTGCATTTCCGGGAACAGCACGGGCGCGATGGCCGCCATGTCGGCGATCTTCGAGCCCGATATGCCGGACACCAGGTACATGGCGCCGATCAGCACGTAGGACAGCCCGCCGCGCACGTGGCCCAGCAGGCTGGCCAGGAACTGGATCATGGCGCGCGCCATGCCGGTCATCTCGATCAGCGAGCCCAGGAAGATGAACAGCGGCACGGCCAGCAGCATCAGGTGCGACATGCCCTCGTCCAGCCGGCCGACCATCACCAGCATGGGCGTGTTGGTGGTCAGGGCCAGGTAGGAGAAGGTGGCCAGCGCAAAGGAGAACGCGATCGGCACGCCCGAGAACACGGTGGCGGCGACGATGCCGACGAAGAAGATGAGCAGGTTCAGCTTGCCCAGCGGAGCGAACAAGGGTTGCGCCACCCAGAACAGCGCGACCACCGCCGCGGCCGCGCCCAGCGCAATCAGCATTTGCGACGCGGTCTGCGTGCGCAAGAGGCGCAGCAGCGCCACCACCGCCATCAGCCCCATGCCCACCGGAATCGCGGCGGCGCGCCAGGCGTTGCTCAGCTCCAGCGCGGGCGTGACGATGAAGTGTTCTTCATGCGCGTATTCCACGGCGGGCGCCAGGATCAGCGCCAGGAAGGCCAGCGAGGCGGCCAGCGCGGCCGTTTCCAGCTGGGCGCGGCGGGCCGGGCTGACGTTGTTGACCAGCGCCGTCATCCGCATGTGCTCGCCGCGCCGCAGCGCGACGACCGCGCCCAGCATGGACAGCCACAGGAACAGGATGGAGGCGAGCTCGTCGGACCAGACCAACGGGCTGTGGAAGGCGTAGCGCGCCACCACGCCCGCGAACAGCACCGCGATCTCGACCAGCACGATGGCCGCGGCCACGTGCTCGACCACGCCGCCCAGCAGCGCGTCGAGCGCGCCGGCGGCGCGGCGCAAGGGGTGGGCCGGCAGCGCCTGCGGCGCCGGGCGGGGAGCGGACAGGGAGGACATGGCGCGTCCTCAGGCCAGCTTGCCGACGGCCTGCTCCAGCAGGGTCCAGGCCTCGTTGCCGAAGCGGCCCTGCCATTCCTTGTAGAAGCCGGCGGCGCGCAATTGCTCGCGGAAGCTGTCGGCGGACGGCTGGTTGAACAGCAGGCCCTTACCCTCCAGGTCGGACTGCACCGAGGCGTTGAGCTTCTTGATGTCCTCGCGCTGGGCCAGGCCGGCCTCGTTGATGCCGCGCGCCACGATAGTCTTCAGGTCCTGCGGCAGGCCTTCCCACATGCGGCCGTTGGCGATGAACCAGTAGCCGTCCCAGATGTGGTTGGTGAGCGAGCAGTACTTTTGCACTTCGTACAGCTTGGCGACCTGGATGATGGGCAGGGGGTTTTCCTGCGCGTCCACCACCTTGGTCTGCAGCGAGGAATAGACCTCGCTGAACTGCAGGCTGGCGGGCGCGGCGCCCAGGCCCTTGAACATCGAGATCGGCAACGAACTGACCGGCACGCGGATCTTCAGGCCGTCCATGTCGGCGGCGGACTTGACCGGCGCCTTGCTGCTGGTGGTCTGGCGAAAACCGTTGTCCCACATTTTCTCGAAGGCATAGAGGCGGCGCTGCGCGATGGCGGCGCGCACGTGGGCGCCGAGCGCGCCGTCCATGGCGCTCCAGACCTGGCCATAGTCCTTGAAGGCGAAGCCCACGGCGTTGATCGCCGCCACCGGCACCAGCGTCGCGATGACCAGGGCGGACGGCGTGAAGAAGTCGATGCCGCCCGAACGCACCTGGGCCAGCATGTCGGTGTCCCCGCCCAGCTGGTTGTTCGGGAAGATCTTGATGTCCACTCGGCCGTTGCTTTCCTTGAGGATGCGTTCGGCGGCCTCTTGCGCGCGGATGTTCAGCGGATGCGTGACCGGCAGGTTGTTGCCGTACTTGAGCGTGTAGTCGGCCGCGCGGGCGATCAGCGGAAAACCGGAGGCCAGGGCGACGGCGGGGACCGCGCAAAGGCGGCGCAGGGCACTGCGGCGTGTCAGCAGCTTCATGGTTGTCTCCATAATCTTGGTTTTGATGTATTTTGATGTGCCACAACAGCGCCAGTACCATGCGGCAGACTGGACAATAGTGAATCGGCGCTATCATCGTCAAACCTGATTAATGATGGATTTTGATGTGAATCGGACTCCGCCCGAACGCAAGCTGGCGCGCCTGGCCGATGTGGCCGAGCGCGCCGGGGTCTCCACCGCCACGGCCGATCGCGTGCTCAACCGCCGGCCGGGCGTGCGCGCCAGTACCGCCCAGAAGGTCTTCAAGGCGGCCATCGAACTGGACTATCTGCCGGAACAGGAGGTCCGCGCGGCGGCCGCGCCCGAGCCGCTGCGCCTGGTGTTCCTGCTGCCGCGCGGGAGCAACCGCTACCTGCGCATGCTGGGCGACACCGTCAGCTATGCGCAGGAGCACTTCACGCCGCTCAACGCCCGCTGCCAGGTCGAGTACGTGGAGAGCTTCAACCCGGACGCGCTGGCGCAAGCGCTGATCAAGCATGGCAGGCGCGCGGATGGCATCGCGTTCATGGCGCTGGAGCACCCGGCGGTGCGCGAGGCCGTGAACCTGCTGGCGCAGCAGGGCGTGCCGGCGGTGACGCTGATCTCCGACCTGGCCAACAGCGCCCGCGCGGCCTATGTGGGCCTGGACAACCGCGCGGCCGGACGCACGGCGGGCTACCTGATCGCCCGCTTCATCGGCTCTCGCGCGGCGCACGTGGCGCTGATCGCCGGCTCGCGCCACTACCGCGCCCACGAAGAGCGCGAAGGGGGCTTCCTGCAGCTGTACGCCGAGCAGTTCCAGGCCATGCAGGTGGTGGACCTGCGCGAAGGCTACGACGACGCGCAAAGAAACTACGAACAGACGCGCCAGCTGCTGGAGCAGTATCCGCAGCTGGCCGGCATCTACAACATCGGCGGCGCGTCCGACGGCGTGGCGCGGGCGCTGAAGGAGGCCGGACAGCAACACCGGGTGGTCTTCATCGGCCACGGCCTCACGCCCGATACCCGCGCCTTGCTGATAGACGGCACCATGGATGCGGTCATCACGCAAAGCCCGATGGAAGCGCTGATGAGCTGCGTGCGTATCTTCTGCAACCTGCGCGACAAGCGCAGCCCCATGAACGGCGTGGAACTTGCGCGCAGCCAGGTGATCTTCCGCGAAAACCTTCCCTAGGCGCGGCTCAAGCGGCGGCCTGCTCGATGATCTGCCGCGCCACGTCGGACAAGGACAGTCCGGCCTCCATGGCGGCGCGCTGCAGGCGTTCATGCGCCGCCTGCTCCGTCAGCCCGTGGCGGCTGATCAGGATCAGCTTGGCGCGGTCGACGCGCCTGGCTTCATCCAGCGCGCCGCGCGCGGCGGCCAGGGCCTCATCGGCGCGCTGCATGCGCAGCGCCTGTTCGCGCATCATGTCGAGGATGGAGCGTTCGAGCTCATCGCCCGCGCCGTCCGCCGGAGGCTGGTCCACGACGCGTCCCTGCACGCTGTACACCATGCTGGGCAGGCGGCCGCTGGCATGCTCGGCATGGCGGCTCAGCAACAGGCGGCGGTCGTGCAGTTCCTGGCGGGCATCGGCGATGCGCTGCGCGCAAGCCTGCGCCAGCGCCTGGGCCAGCAGGCTTTCCAGGCCGCGCATGGCGTCGATGCGGGCGGTGCACAGCTGGAACCAGATCTCGGCCAGCCCCGCATCCAGCGGCTGGCCGGCAGACGTGCGTTGCGCCATCGCGCGCATGCGCCGCATTTCCTCGGCTTGCTGCTGGATCTGCTGCCAGGCTTGCCGCGCCGCGGGTTCCGCGTACTGGGCGAAGATGCCGAAGCTGCGCTCCTGGCTGGCGGCCAAGCCCAACATGCGTACCTTCTGCGCGTCGGTGAAGCTGCCGGCGGTGTAGCCCATGACGCCGCAGGCGCGTTCCTGGCCGCTCAGTTCCTTGCCTTGCATGAAATTCAGCAGTGCCACCAGGTGGCGGGTGACGTCCGGGTCCAGCGCGGCGTCCGCCGCTTCGAAGACCACGGCGAGCAGGCTGCCGATGGCCTGGGTGAAGCGCGCGTCGGCGTCGGCCGCCGGCACGCGCAGGTCTCGCACCTGCCGCCGCAGCCCGGCCAGTTCATCAAGCCGGAACAGGGAATGGGCGATGCTGTTGAGCAGCCGGGCGCGGGCGCGGCCGGCTGCGGGATCGGCCGCCAGCCCGTCCAGCATCCGCCGGACCTCGGCTTCGAGCGTCAGGGCCTCGTGGCTCAAGTCTGCCAGCGCGGGCCGCATGCGCGCGTCGCCGCTGCAAAGGCAGAGATTGGAGTAGCCGCGCTCCTTCTGCAGCGCGTGCGCCAGTGCGCCGATGCGCACGACCAGGTCGCAGCTGCGCGCCAGGGTTTCCAGGTCCTGGAGTTCGCTGCGCCGCGCGGCGAGCAGGAAACGCAGCGGCGGCGGCATGTGGCGTTCGGTCATGGGATCGGTTCTCGGCGGGACAGGGTTCAGGCGCTGCGGCGCAGGTCGGCGTCATGCAAGCCTGCGGGCGCGCGCATCCGGCGGGCTCGCGGACAATGTTCCAGGACCCGCGCCGATCAACCATACGGCAGGGTCCGTGGTGTGCGTCCTTGTGTTCATGGATAGAGGGCCACCGCTGCAAGCGCGATGGCGAGGATCAGGCTCAAGCCCTTCCAGAAGGCCAGGGGGTTGCGGTCCAGCAGCGGCAGCCGTTCGCCGCCATGGAAGCTGTCTTCGGGATGGCGCAGCGCGTGAGTGAATTCGGACAATTCGGACGTGCGCGAGCGCGGGTCGGGGTGTAGAGCCCGGCTGAGCACGCCGTCGATCCAGGCGGGGTATTCGCTGTCGGGCTCCCGTACCGGCGCGTAGCGCAGGCGCAGCTGCGCGGCGCGGCTGCGGGCGCGGGCCGCGTCGGGCCCATAGGGCAGGCGGCCGGACAGCATCTGGTAGAGCATCGCGGCCAGCGAATAGAGGTCGGAGCGCGGCGTGCCGGGTTCGCCCAGGAAGTACTCGGGCGCCGCGTACTGGGCGGTGCCCAGCATGGGCTGGGCGCCACCGCCGTCCAGCGCCATTTCCTCGATGCCGGCGGCCTTGGCCGAGCCCAGGTCGATGATCCTGGCGGCGCCGTCCGCGGCTATCAGGATGTTGTCGGGCCGCAGGTCCTGGTGCACCAGCTCCAGCCGGTGCAGGGCCTGCAGGCCGCGCGCGATCTGTTCGACCAGCGCGATGGCGGATGTCAGCGCAGGCCTGGGGTTGGCCGCCATCCATTGCGTCAGGGTCTGGCCTTCGAGGTACTCGCTGACGGTGTACAGATAGCGGCGTGGGCCCTTGCGGGGCCAGGCGCGCAGCACGTGGCGGCTGGCGATGCGGCGCGCGATCCATTCCTCGGTCAACAGGCGCTCCAGATAGGCCGGATCGTGCCGCAGGTCCAGCGAGGGGATCTTGATGACGGCCTGTCCGCCGTCCGCCAGGTCGCGCGCCAGGTAGACATGGCTGCGGCTGCTGGCATGCAGTTCGTCCAGGATGAGAAAGCCCTCGAACTCCTGGCCAGCGGCCAGCAGCGGAGGACAGGGCAGGTCCAGGCCGTAGCGGCCCAGTTCGCTGGCCAGGCGGCCGGGCAGGGCGTCGATGCGCACGATCTGCACGGTGAGGTTGTCGGCGCTGCCGCGCGCGTAGGCCAATGCCGCCAGCGCGCGCGCCGCCGCGTCGAGTTCGGCGGGATGCGCCGCCACGGCGTCGGCGATGTCCTGCGGGCCGATGTGCTCGTGGACGCCGTCGGTTGTCAGCAGGAAGACATCGCCTTGCTCCAGGGGCTGGGTGTGATAGTCGATCTCCAGACGGGGCGCGAGGCCCAGGGCGCGACTCAGGCAGCTCTTGCCGCGCGCGACCCAGACGCGGTGGTCCTCGGTCAGCTGCTCCACGGCGCCTTGGCGCAGGCGGTAGATGCGGGCGTCGCCCACGTGCAGGATGTGCGCCGTGGCGGACTTCAGCACCATGACCGTCATGGCGCACAAATAGCCGTGGTCCCGGTCCGGATCCTGGCGCCGGCGGGTCTGGGCGTGCAGCCAGGCGTTGGCCGCGCCCAGCACCTTCTGCGCCGACTTCTTCACCGACCAGGTTTCCGGCGTGCAGTAATAATCTTCCAGGAAGCTTGCGACCGCGGTTTCGCTGGCGATGCGGCTGACGTCGCTGCTGCTGATGCCGTCGGCCAGCGCGACCGCGATGCCCTTGGCGCCCAGCATGGGCTCGCCCGGCAGGCACAGGCCGTGGAAGTCCTGGTTGACGGACTTCCTGCCGGCCTCGCTATGCTGGCCCACCGCGACCTGCAGGCAGGCCGCGCGCTCGTCGCGGAAGTGGCGCTCCATGGCGGGCGGATCTCAGTTGAAGCTGCGCTTGGGCGCGGTCTTCATGTGCGTGGTGTAGAGCGTCAGGCCGGTCAGCGACAGTCCGCCGATCAGGTTGCCCAGCACCACCGGGATCTCGTTCCAGATCATGTAGTCCATGATCGAGAAGTTGCCGCCCAGTATCAGCGCGGACGGGAACAGGAACATGTTCACGACCGAATGCTCGAAGCCCATCGCGAAGAACAGCATGATGGGCATCCACATGGCGATCACTTTGCCGCTGACGGTGGTGGAGATCATGGCGCCGACCACGCCCAGCGATACCATCCAGTTGCACAGCACGCCGCGTACGAAGATCGTCAGCATGCCGCCCGCGCCGTATTCCTTGTAGCCCAGGGTCCGGTTCTCGCCGATGTGCGAGATGACTTCGCCGACTTTGCTGGGCGGAGTCGAGAAGCCGTAGGTGAACACGATGGCCATCAGGAAGGCCACCGTCAGCGCGCCGAGGAAGTTGCCCACGAACACCACGCCCCAGTGCCGCAGCACGCCCTTGAGCGTGACGCCGGGGCGCCGGTCCATCAGCGCCAGCGGGGTCAGCACGAATACGCCCGTCAGCAGGTCGAAGCCCATCAGGTAAAGAATGCAGAAGCCCACGGGAAAAAGCGCGGCGCCCAGGATGGGCGATCCGGTCTGCACGGAAACGGTGACGGCGAACACGGCGGCCAGCGCCAGGATGGCCCCGGCCATGTAGGCGCGGATGAGCGCGTCACGGGTGGCCATGTAGATCTTGGATTCGCCGGCATCCACCATCTTGGTGACGAATTCGGCAGGGACGATGTAGGACATGATGACTTCCTGGGTCGGGAGGGATCGGGGGCGGGGAGGGGACCTCAGCGGATCTCCACCGCGTCGGCATTGAGCCGCGCGCGCCATGCGCGCAGCCGCTGGTCGGGGTATTGCACGCAGGTCCCGTCGGATAGGCGGAAGTGCTGCTTGTAGAGCGGCGAGGCGACCACCAGCTCGCCGCCCAGGTGGCCGACGATGCCGCGGCCGATGACGTTGGCGCCGGAGCGCGGGTCGCGGTTGTCGACGGCGTATACCTCGCCGCCCGCGGCCCGAGGCACGTAGAAAAGCGCGATCTGCTGGCCGTCGACCAGCACCACCACGCCGGAATTGGGCACCAGGTCCTCGCGGCGGCAGACGGGCCGCCAGGCCTGCGGTTCATGGGCTCGGGCGTTCATCAGGCGATCTCCTCGGCGATGGGGATTACGCGCGCGGGCGCGGGCCGCGGCTGGCCCCGTTCCTGCACGAACTGGATGTCGGGGTCCGGGCGGCTGTCGTTCACAAAGGTGCGGAAACGTTTGAGCTTTTCCGGATCGTTCAGCGCGTTGGCCCATTCGCATTCGTAGCGGTCCACCACCAGCTGCATCTGCGCCTCCAGCTCGGCGCACAGGCCCAGGCTGTCCTCCAGCACCACCCGCTTCAGGTAGTCCAGCCCGCCTTCCAGCGATTCACGCCAGACAGAGGTGCGCTGCAGCTTGTCGGCGGTGCGGATGTAGAACATCAGCAGGCGGTCGATGATGCGGATGAGCGTGGCGTCGTCCAGGTCGGTGGCGAAGAGTTCGGCGTGGCGCGGGCGCATGCCGCCATTGCCGCAGACATACAGGTTCCAGCCCTTTTCGGTGGCGATCACGCCGATGTCCTTGCTTTGCGCCTCGGCGCATTCGCGCGTGCAGCCGGACACGGCGAACTTCAGCTTGTGCGGCGAACGCAGGCCCTTGTAGCGGTGCTCGATGTCCAGCGCCATCCGCACGCTGTCCTGCACGCCGTAGCGGCACCAGGTGCTGCCCACGCAGGACTTCACGGTGCGGGTCGACTTGCCGTAGGCATGGCCGGTCTCGAAGCCTGCCGCGATCAGCTCGCCCCAGATGTCCGGCAGCTCGTGCAGCTGCGCGCCGAACAGGTCGATGCGCTGGCCGCCCGTGATCTTGGTGTACAGCCCGTACTTCTTGGCGACGGCGCCGATGGCGATCAGTCCGTCGGGCGTGATCTCGCCGGCCGGGATGCGCGGCACGACCGAGTAGGTGCCGTTCTTCTGCATGTTCGCCATGAAGGTGTCATTGGTGTCCTGCAGCGGCACCAGGTGCGGATCCTGGATCGGGCGGTTCCAGCAGGACGCCAGGATGGAGCCGACGGCGGGCTTGCATATGTCGCAGCCCAGCTGGCCGCGGCCGTGGCTGGCCAGTAGTTGCTCGAAGGTCTCGATGCCGCCCACGCGCACGATGGCGTAGAGCTCCTGGCGGGTATAGGCGAAGTGCTCGCACAGGCTGCGGTCCACGGCCACGCCGCGCGCGGCCAGTTCGTGTTCCACCACCTGCTTGAGCAGGCTGGCGCAGCCGCCGCAGCCCGAGGTGGCCTTGGTGCAGCCCTTGACGCTTGCCAGGTCGGCGCAGCCGCCGTCGATGGCATCGCAGATAGCGCCCTTGCTCACGTTGTGGCAGGAACAGATGGTGGCCGTGGCGGGCAGCGACTCCACGCCCAACAGCGGCGCCGCCTGGCCCTGGGGCAGGATCAGGCTGGCCGGGTCGGCCGGCGGCGCGATGCCGTTCTGCACGTATTGCAGCAGCGTGTCGTAGCAGCTGTTGTCGCCGACCAGGACGGCGCCCAGCACCCGCTTGCCGTCGGCCGATACCACCAGGCGGCGATAGCCCGCGCCGGCCTCGTCGATATATCGGTAGCTGCGCGAGCCCGGCGTCGCGCCATGGGCGTCGCCGATGGAGCCCACGTCCACGCCCAATAGCTTGAGCTTGGTGGACATGTCGGCGCCAGCGAAGGCTTGCGCCGGTTCGCCGCAAAGCGCCGCCGCCACGGTGCGCGCCATCTGG
Source organism: Achromobacter anxifer (assembly GCF_903652925.1). Classification (GTDB taxonomy): domain Bacteria; phylum Pseudomonadota; class Gammaproteobacteria; order Burkholderiales; family Burkholderiaceae_B; genus Achromobacter; species Achromobacter anxifer. The sequence continues at coordinate 635,987 of NZ_CAHLAR010000002.1, forward strand.
TAGCCCGGCGCCACCAGGCCGAACACGCTGCCGTTCCACGCCGCGCATTCGCCAATGGCATAGATGTCTTCATCGCTGCTGCGGCAGTGATCGTCGATGGCCACCCCGCCGCGCTCCGCCAGCGTCAAGCCCGCCTTGCGCGCCAGCGCGACCTGCGGGCGGATGCCGGCCGAGAACACGATCAGGTCGGTTTCCAGGGGGGCGCCTTCGGCGAAACGCATGCGGTAGCGGTACTGCGTGCCGGGCCGGATGTCCTGTGTGGCGCGCGACAGGTGCACGCCCACGCCCAGCGCTTCGATGCGGGCCCGCAGCGCCGCGCCGCCTTCCTCGTCCAGCTGCACCGGCATCAGCCGGGGCGCGAATTCCACCACGTGCGCTTCCAGGTTCAGCGACTTCAGCGCATTGGCGGCTTCCAGGCCCAGCAGGCCGCCGCCGACGACCACGCCGCGGCGTGCGCCGCCGGCGGCGTCGCGGATCAGATCCAGGTCGTCCAGCGTGCGGTACACCAGGCGCGAGGCGCCTTCCGCGCCCGCGATCGGCGGCACGAAGGGGTAGGAGCCCGTCGCCAGGACCAGCTTGTCGTAGCGGTGGCGGCCCTGGGCCGTGACGATTTCGCGGCGATGCCGGTCTATTTCCAGCACCGCGGTGTGCAGGCGCAGGGTCACGCCTTCCTGCTCATACAGGGCGGCGTCGCCCAGCGCCATCGAGCCGGCGTCGCGGCCGTTCAGGTATTCGGACAGGTGCACCCGGTCGTAGGCGCGGCGGCTTTCCTCGCCGTACACATGGATGCGATAGCGCTGCAGCGCGCCGCGCGCGACCAGCTGCTCGACGCAATGGTGACCGACCATGCCGTTGCCGACGATGACGAGGTCCTGCAGGGTATCGGTAGGGGCCGATGCGTTCATGGGATATCCCCGGGCTTGGATCTTCAGGTTTCGGAAGGCGAAAGGCGCCCTGGACCTTGCGGTCGGGGCGCCTTTGCCGGTATCGCTCAAGTTGTCGTGCCGGCCTTGCGGCCCGCATGCCAGTCATCAAGCAAAGTCCATGCCAGGAATGCCGCTGGCGGCTGCTGCGGGCGGGAATGCCAGGGAACGCAAGGCGCGGAAGGGGGGAGACGATTGGGGGAAAGAAGGCGCGCGGTCGGCGGCGGGATGTGTCCATGCCTCAAGCTGGTGCATGGCGCTCCGCGGACTGCACCCGGTTGGAGCGGACAAGGCCGGCCCCAAGCCTGGAATGGGATGCATGGACCGGTCCGGCAGGCCGGGAAGGGCATTATGCAAACTATGCATACGCCGCTTCCGCCCGGTCCCTATACTGCCCCACACTCGGATTGAGGCTACGGCGGTTGCAATGGATCTACGTTGGTTCCAGGATTTCCTGACCCTGGCGGAATGCGGGCAGTTCACCACGGCTGCCGAGCTGCGCCATGTGTCGCAGTCGGCGTTCAGCCGGCGCATCCAGTCGCTGGAGACCTGGGCGGGCACGGCGCTGATCGACCGTAGCCGCTTCCCCTTGCGCCTGACGGCGGCCGGCGAGCAGTTCCGTTCCAATGCCGCCGAGATCGTGCGCAAGGTGGTCGACGCGCGCGGCGATGCCGGCGTAGCCAGCCATGAAGGCGCGGTCCTGCGGGTAGCGATGCCGCATTGCCTGGCGACCTCGCATTTCCCGGGCTGGTGTGCGCGCTGGAAGAGCGAGGGCGGCGTCGGCTCGCTGCGCCTGCATGTGGGCAATGTGCATGACTCGGTCGAGTGGCTGGCCGCTGGAGTCGTGGACCTGCTGGTGTGTTTCCGCCACGCGGCCGAAGACATACAGCTGGACCCGCAAGCCTATATGCGGACCGGCATGGCGCCCGACGGCCTGCGCCTGTACCGGCCCGCCGCCATGCCGGTGGACGAGGCGGCCCTGTACGCCAGCGATTCCGCGGCGCGCTATCCCTACGTGTCGTATGCCCAGGGCGCTTATTTCCGGCGCCTGGTCGAGCTGGCCTGCGGCGACCTGCTGCAACGCCCCGTGCTGGAGCGCGTCTGCGAAACCGATTTCGTCGACGGCGCCCGTGCGCTGGTCAGCGCCGGCGTCGGGCTGGCGTGGCTGCCGGAGTCCAGCGCCAAGGCAGGGCTGGACGCGGGCGAGATCGTGGCGGTCAAGGACCGCCGCAGCGCGATTCCGATGCAGATCTGCATGTATGCGCGCCGCCAGGGGCCGGCCCAGGAGCCGGTGGAGCGCGTGTTCAACCTCTATACCAAGCGCTGACCAGGCGCGGCCGCGACTTCCCCGCAACCCGGGGGGGAGGGCGGGCGCGCTCGGCGGCAGGTTCTCTGCAGCACCCCATAAATATATGAATCCAAAGGAGATAGGCATGGCACTTTGCATCAAGGCGTCGATCGCGGCATTGGCGGTAGCCGTGGCGGGCACCGCCGCGGCCCAGCAGCTCGACGGGACGCTGAAGAAGGTCGCCGATACCGGCTCGATCACGATCGGCCACCGCGAGACGTCAATTCCGTTTTCCTACTATGACGGCAAGCAGAAGCCCGTCGGCTACTCGATCGACATCTGCGAGCGCATCGTCAAGGCGGTGCAGACCCGCCTGAACCGCAGCGACATCCAGGTGAAGTACCTGCCCGTCACGTCCGCGACGCGCATTCCGCTGATGGGCAACGGCACCATCGACCTGGAATGCGCCTCCACCTCCAACACCCTGGACCGCCAGCAGCAGGTGGCTTTCTCGGTCACGACCTTCGTGACCGGCAATCGCTTCCTCAGCCAGAAGTCGTCCAAGCTGCGCAGCATCGACGACCTGAAGGGCAAGGTGGTGGCCTCGACCTCCGGGACCGCCAACATCCGCCAGATCAACGAGCTGAACGAGACGCGCGGACTGGGCATGAGGATCGTGCCTGTGAAGGAACATGCGGAAGGCTTCCTGATGGTCGAGACCGGCCGCGCCGCCGCATTCGTCATGGACGACATCCTGCTCTACGGCCTGATCGCCAACGCCAAGCAGCCCGACCGCTACGAGGTCTCCAGCGAGTCGCTGTCGATCGAACCCTACGCCATCATGCTGCGCCGCGACGATCCGCAGTTCAAGGCGCTGGTGGACGACACCATCAAGGCGCTCTATGCCAGCGGCGAGTTCGAGGCGCTGTACGACCGCTGGTACCGCAGCCCGCTGCCGCCCAAGGGCATCAACCTGAACGTGGCGATGAGCGATGCGCTCAAGCGCGTGGTGGCGAAGCCTACCGATTCGGGCGATCCCGCCGCCTACCGCTAGGACCCGTACCCGCCGCAATACGCCGCTGCGCGGTCCCCCTCGCGGGGACCGGGACCGCGCGCGGCCTGATCTTCGAGAAGAGCATGTCATATCAATGGAACTGGGGCGTGCTGTTCGCCCCATCGCCCGACGGCGGGCAAACCTATCTGCAGACGCTGCTGGACGGCCTGAGCGTGACCGTCAAGACGGCGGCGCTGGCCTGGCTGATCGCGCTGGCAATGGGCCTGGCGGTCGGGGTGGCGCGCACGCTGCCGTATCGCAAGGCGCGAGCCGCCGCAGCCGTCTATGTGGAAGTGTTCCGGAACATCCCGCTGATCGTGCAGATGTTCCTGTGGTACTTCGTCCTGCCGGAACTGCTGCCTGCGGCGGCCGGGGACTGGATCAAGCAGCTGCCCGACGCGTCCTTCTATACGGCTGCGCTGGCCATCGGCATGTACATGTCCGCGCGCATCGGCGAACAGCTGCGCGCAGGGATCGAGGCCTTGCCCAAGGGGCAGCGCAACGCGGGCCTGGCGCTGGGCCTGACCTTGCCGCAACTGTACCGGCACGTGCTGCTGCCCAACGCGCTGCGCACGGTCCTGCCCACCATGACCTCGGACTGCCTGAATACCATCAAGAACACCTCGGTGGCGCTGACGATAGGGTTGGCGGAGCTGACCGCCCAGGCCCATGCGATGCAGGAGTTTTCGTTCCAGGTGTTCGAGGCCTTTCTGACCGCCACCATGGCCTACCTGGCGCTCAACCTCATCGTGATCGTGGCGATGCGCGCGCTGGAATACAAGCTGCGCATTCCGGGCCGCGCCGCGGGCGGGCGCGTGGCGAAGGGAGGCCGGGCATGACGGATTTCGACCTGCAATCGATCATCGACGCGCTGCCGTACCTGATCCTGTCGGGCCTGCGCTTCACGCTGCTGCTGACTTTCACGTCGACCGTGGGCGGCCTGCTGCTGGGCACGGTGCTGGCCATGGCGCGGCTTTACGGCGGACGCCTGGCGGCGTGGCCCGCGACGATCTACGTGAACCTGTTCCGTTCCTTGCCGCTGGTGCTGGTGATCTTCCTGATCTATTTCATCCTGCCCTATGCGCTGCAATGGATCACCGGCTCCGAGCGGCCCATCGTGCTGGGCGCCATGGGTTCGGCGTTCATTACCTTCATCCTGTTCGAGGCTGCGTACTTCTCCGAGATCATCCGGGCGGGCGTGCGCAGCGTGGGGCCGGGCCAATACGCGGCAGGCAGCGCCCTGGGGCTGCGGCATGGCCAGGTGCTGCGCAAGGTGATCCTGCCGCAGGCCCTGCGCAACATGCTGCCGGTGTTGCTGACCCAAGTGATCGTCATCTTCCAGGAAACGGCGCTGGTCTATGTCCTGTCGCTGACGGATTTCCTGGGAGCGGCGACCAAGATCGCGCAGCGGGACAACCGCCTGGTCGAAATGTACGTGCTGGTCGCGCTGGTGTTTTTCGTGATCTCGTTCACCGCCTCGCGCGGCGTGCGGGCGCTGCGAGCCCGGATCGGGGCCTGAGCATTCAGGTATTTCCATGAGGAGTCTTCATTCATGATCGACATTCAACAGGTGGGCAAGCGCTACGGCGACCTGCCGGTACTCAAGCGCTGCTCGCTGCGCGTGCAGCGCGGCGAAGTGGTGGTGGTCTGCGGGCCGTCCGGGTCGGGAAAATCGACGCTGATCAAATGCGTGAACCGGCTGGAGCCCTTCGATGCCGGCCGCATCGTGGTCGACGGCACCGATGTCGGGGCGCCAGAAACGAACCTGCCGAAACTGCGCGCCCGCGTTGGCATGGTGTTCCAGCACTTCGAGCTGTTTCCTCATCTGACGGTGCTGCAGAACGTCTGCCTGGGGCAGGTCAACGTGCTGGGCCGCAGCCGCGCGCAGGCAGAGGAAAAGGCGGCGGCGCTGCTGGAGCGCGTCGGCGTGGCGGCGCATCGCGATAAGCATCCGGGCCAGCTCTCGGGTGGCCAGCAGCAGCGCGTCGCGATTGCGCGGGCGCTGGCCATGGACCCGGTGGTGATGCTGTTCGACGAGCCGACCTCGGCGCTCGACCCGGAAATGATCGGCGAAGTGCTGGATGTGATGACGGGGCTGGCGCGCGACGGCATGACCATGATGGTGGTCACGCACGAAATGGGTTTCGCGCGCCGCGTCGCCAACCGCGTCGTGTTCATGGAGTCCGGCGAGATCATCGACGACGCCAGCGCCGAGTCGTTCTTCGGCAACGCCGCTTCGGCGCGCTCGCAAGCTTTCCTGTCCCGCATCATCAGCCACTGATTTCCCTCACCCTCAGAAGCATCCATGTCCTCCATCTTCTATATCAACGGCAATCTCGTTCCGGCCGAACAGGCCGTCGTCCCGGCGCTGGACCGGGGATTTCTATTCGGCGACGGCGTCTACGAAGTGATCGCGGTGATCGACGGCCTGCTGCTGGAGTTCGAACGACATGCCGCCCGCCTGGCGCGCAGCCTGGCCGAGGTCGGCATCCGCAATCCCTTGCCGCGCGACGCGCTGCTGGAGCGCTGCCGCGAGCTGGTGCGGCGCAACGGCCTGCGCGAAGGCTCCGTCTACGTGCAGGTCACGCGCGGCGCGGACAACAAGCGCGATTTCGCCTTCCCGGCCGACGTCGAGCCCACAGTGATGATGTACACCAGCGAAAAATCGCTGCGCGTGAATCCGCTGGCGGAATCGGGCGTGCGAGTGGCGAGCGTGCCGGACATGCGCTGGCAGCGGCGCGACATCAAGAGCGTGTCGCTGATCGCCCAGGTCCTGGCCAAGCAGGCGGCGCAGGCCTCGGGGGCGTTTGAAGCGATGATGGTCGACGCCGACGGCGTGGTGACGGAAGGGGCGTCGTCCAGCGTGCTGCTGGTCGACGGGCAGGGACGGATCGTGGTGCGGCCCTTGTCGCGCGAGATCCTGCCGGGCTGCACGCGTGCCGCGGTGCTGGCGCTGGCCGGCAGGCGCGGAGTGGCCGTGGAAGAGCGCAAGTTCACGCTGGACGAGTGCCGCCAGGCTTCGGAACTGGTGCTGACCTCGGCGCTGCATTTCGTGCTGCCGGTGATCGAGCTGGACGGCCGTCCAGTGGGCACGGGACGGCCTGGGCAGGTCTGCCGGGAGTTGCGCCAGCTCTATATGGAGTACGCGCTCGCAACTGCGCTATAGCCAGCGCCGGCGCCGGCGCTGCGGGCGGCGAGCCGCGGGCGCCGCCGCTGGCGGCTATGCGAACGCCGCCTGCACGGCGGCGCAGGCCGCCGCCACCAGGGGATCGTCGCGCCGGGCCGCCTGCATGACGAAGGACAGCTCGGCCTGGATCGACAGTCCCTTGACCAGCACCAGGCCGTTGGCCTGGGATTCGCGCAGCGCGATGGAATCGCGCGCCAGCGACAGGCCGACTCCCGAACGCACCAGGTCCAGCATCGACGCCTCCTGGTCGACCTCGGCCACGGCGTTGGGCGCGATGCCCAGCGCCTCGAACTTGTCCGCCAGCAACCGGTGATGGACGGAATCCGGCGGCGTCCAGATCCAGGGCAGGGCCGCTATCGCGGTCCAATCCCGGCCGGCTACCTGCGCGCCCCAGCCCTTGGGGGCCACCACGCTATAGGCGAATGATGCCAGCGGCAGCGCCTCCAGCCCGGCGGCGCCCGGATCGCGCCCCTGCGGGCCGAGCGCGAATCCCACGTCCAGTTCGCCCGCGCGCACCTGCTTCACCACCCATCCGGACATGCCGTGGCGCAGGGTGGGGCGGATCTTGGGATAGTGCTCCACCAGGTATTGCAGGGTGGCGCCCAGGCGCAGAAATTCCGGGTCCAGTATGGTGCCGATGCGCAGGTCGCCCTGGACGGTATCGCGCAGCGCCGCGATGGCACGCTGGAAGTCGTCCAGCGCGTCCAGGATGCGCAGGGCCGGAGGCAGCAGCGCCCGGCCGTCGGCGTTGGGCGCCAGGCCCTGGGCCGTGCGCGTGAACAGCGTCAGGTCCAGCGACTCCTGGAAACTCTTCAATTGCAGGCTCAGCGCCGGCTGGGTCAGGTGCAGGTGCTCGGCTGCGCGCGTCAGATTGCCCTCGCGGGCCACGGCGGCGAAGGTGCGGATGTGCTTCAGGTCCATGGACGGTTCCGGGAGTGAATAGGCCGCGCCAGGCGCGGCGGACGGGGCGAGCATTATTTAAGTTGCTTATAAACCGTTTTTCAACAATTCATTGGACAGTTGCGGGCGTCTGCGCGAGAGTCACGCCATATGCCCGGCGCGTGGAAGCCTGTCGCTACCGGGTCGGCTCAATGCCGCCGGAGGCCCTTTGCCCCGGCAACCAGATAAGAAGAGCTTATGGAGACATACGACTACATCATCGTGGGCGCGGGCTCGGCCGGCTGCGTGCTGGCCAACCGCCTGAGCCGCGATCCCGCCGCGCAGGTGCTGCTGCTGGAGGCAGGCGGGCGCGACAACTATCACTGGATCCATATCCCGGTCGGGTACCTGCACTGCATCGGCAATCCGCGAACGGACTGGATGTACCGCACCGTCGCCGAGCCGGGGCTGGGCGGACGCTCGCTGATCTATCCGCGCGGCCGGGTGCTGGGCGGCTGCTCGTCGATCAACGGCATGATCTATATGCGCGGCCAGCGCCAGGACTACGAGGATTGGGCCGCGCTGTCGGGCGATCCGGCCTGGGGCTGGGACCAGGTGCTGCCGGTGTTCAAGCGCAGCGAGGACTATCACCGCGGCGCCGATGAATTCCATGGCGCGGGCGGCGAGTGGCGCGTGGAATCGCAGCGCCTGCGCTGGGACATCCTGGAGGCCTTTGCCGGCGCGGCGGAACAGGAGGGCATTCCGCGCGTGCAGGATTTCAACCGCGGCGACAACTTTGGCTGTGGCTACTTCGAGGTCAACCAGCGCGGCGGCTGGCGCTGGAATACCTCCAAGGCGTTCCTGCGGCCGGTGCAAAAACGTCCCAACCTGCATGTGATGACGGGCGCGCAAGCCGAGCAGCTGGTGTTCGAAGGCAAGCGCTGCGTCGGCGTGCAGCTGCGCCGCGGCGGACAGAGCGTGACGTTGCGCGCGCGCCGCGAAGTGGTGCTGGCGGCGGGCGCGGTGAACACGCCGCATCTGCTGGAACTCTCCGGCGTGGGCGAGCCGGCGCGCCTGCGCGAGAGCGGTATCGCCTTGCGCCACGCCTTGCCGGGCGTGGGCGAGAACCTGCAGGATCATTTGCAGCTGCGCGTCATCCTCCAAGTCCAGGGCGTGAAGACGCTGAACCGCATCGCTTCCACCTGGTGGGGCAAGGCGGGCATCGGCCTGGAATACCTGCTCAAACGCAGCGGCCCGATGAGCATGGCGCCGTCGCAGCTGGGCGCGTTCGCCAAGTCCGATCCTGGGCAGGCGCGGGCCAACGTCGAGTTCCATGTGCAGCCCTTGTCGCTAGGGGCTTTCGGCGAGCCATTGCATGGCTTTGACGCGTTTACCGCCAGCGTCTGCAATCTGCGGCCCACCTCGCGGGGCAGCGTACACGCGCAGGGGCCGCAAGGCGCGCCGGTCATTTCCCCCAACTACCTGAGCACCGACGCAGACCTGCGCGTGGCGGCCGATTCCATCCGGCTGGTGCGGCGGATCGCGGCGGCGCCGGCCTTGCAGCGCTACCAGCCGCAGGAATGGCTGCCGGGCCCGGCATTCCAGACGGACGCCGAGCTGCGGGAAGCGGCGGGCAAGATCGGCACCACCATCTTCCATCCGGTGGGCACGTGCGCCATGGGGCGCGACGCCGACGGCGGCGCGGTGGTGGATGCGCGGCTGCGCGTCCTCGGCCTGGAGGGCCTGCGCATCGCCGATGCCTCGGTGATGCCGCTGATCACGTCGGGCAATACCAACTCGCCGACCATCATGATCGCGGAACGGGCCGCGGACATGATCCGCGAGGACGCCGGGGGCGGCTCAGCCGCCCGCTGATCTAGCGCCTGGACTCCCCAAAAAGAAAGCCGCCCTCGGGCGGCTTTCCTGTCATGGCGCCAGCGGGTTCAACGCAGCGAGCGGTACATGTCCTGGCGTTGCGGATGGGTCAGCATCACTTGCCAGAGCTGGCCTTCGCGCGAGCGGAAGAAGCCGGCGCAGCACATCAGGTAGTACTTCCACATGCGGTAGAAGCGCGTGCCGTAGCGCGGCTCCAGTTCGGGCCAGGCGCGTTCGAAGTTGTCCCACCAGGCCATCAGCGTGCGGTCGTAGTCGGCGCCGAAGTTATGCCAGTCTTCGATGATGAAGCGGCCTTCCACGGCGGTGGCGATCTCGCGCGCGGAGGGCAGCTTGCCGTTGGGGAAGACGTAGCGGTCGATCCAGGGATCGGTGCTCTGGCTGGTGGAGGCGATGCCGATGGTGTGCAGCAGGAACACGCCGTCCGGCGCCATCAGGCGCTGCACGTTGCTGAAGTAGGTGTCGTAGTTCTTGGGGCCGACGTGCTCGAACATGCCCACCGACACCACCTTGTCGAAGCTGCCCTGCAGGTCGCGGTAGTCCTGCAGCAGCAGTTGCACCGGCAGGCCCTTGACCCGTTCCTGCGCCAGCGCCAGCTGCTCCTTGGAGACGGTCACGCCGGTGACCTTGACGCCATAGCGTTCGGCGGCAAAGCGCGCCAGCCCGCCCCAGCCGCAGCCGATATCCAGCAGCGTCTCGCCTTCGCGCAGCTGCAATTTGCGGCAGATCATCTCCAGCTTGGCCAGCTGCGCCTCTTCCAGCGTCTTGGCGTTTTCCCAGTAGGCGCAGGAGTAGATCATGCGGCTGTCCAGCATGGCCTCGAACACGTCGTTGCCGGCATCGTAGTGCTGCTCGCCGACTTCGAACGCGCGGTTCTTGGATTGCAGGTTGAACAGCTTGTGGCGCAGGTGCTCGGCGATCAGCTTGACGCGGGCCAGGCCCAGCGCCGCCGATCCCATGTCCGCGCGCAGCAGGCGGGTGAACAGTTCATCCAGCTGCTCGCAGTCCCATTCGCCGTCCATGTAGGATTCGCCCAGGCCCAGTGACCAGCTGGCGAAGACGCGATCGTACATATGCTTGTCATGAACCTGAATGTCCCAGGGGCGGGTGCCGTTGATGCGGACATCGGCCCGGGCCAGGATGTCCTGGAGCACTTTGGGAGGTTCGGGGGGAGGGGAACTGAGGGGGGGATGGCTGGTGGCCAGCGGCGAGGAAGGACTGCTTTGCTGCATACGGACTCCATATCAATTTTGGGATGACTGATCTGGCAATGCTTGAAACTTCCGACTCTGATCCTAACAGGTCCGCAACTCCAATTTAATGATTGGATCGCCCCGATAGGCAATGGCAATTCCGCGGCGGGCGCGGCGATTCGGATGCAAGGATCGTAGCGACGACCGGGCCGATAGTCCAGAACCGCGCGGTCCGGATGTTGCGGCGGCGCAGCCCGCAGTCCGATAAGATACCGGCCTGACACGCCTTTTGCAGTGGCGTGCAATGACTCGTGGAGTGTATCGATGGTGGACGCCAGCCTGGAACCCCGTTTGGAATTCGTCACCTGCGCCAGCCCGGCCGGCCTGCACCGCATGGCCTATTGGGAATGGGGCGATCCGGCCAATGACCAGGTACTGGTGTGCGTGCACGGCCTGACCCGCAGCGGCCGCGATTTCGATACGCTGGCGCGGCGCCTGGCCGGGCGCTACCGCGTTGTGTGCCCGGACGTGGTGGGGCGCGGCCGTTCCGACTGGCTGGCCAATCCGGCGTTCTACACGGTGCCGCAGTACGTGTCCGACATGGTGACCCTGCTGGCCCGGCTCAAGCCGGCGCGGCTGGCGTGGGTGGGCACGTCCATGGGCGGGCTGATCGGCCTGGCGCTGCCGGGTGCCGCCGTCTTTGCCCGCGCCATGCTGGCCATGCGTCCGCATGCGGGCATGCTGCCGCCGGAGCAGGGCTTCCATCTGGACAAGCTGGTGCTCAACGACGTGGGGCCGCGCCTGGAAACCGGCGCGCTGGCGCGCATCGGCCAGTACGTGGGCGATCCCGGCGAATTCGCGAGCTTCGAAGAGGCGGTGGCCGCCATGCGCGCCAACTCCACGACCTTCGGCCCGCATACCGATGCGCAATGGGCGGAACTGGCGCGCTACCTCTATCCCGAGCAGGGCGGCAAATGGGTCAAGCACTACGACTTGGCGCTGTCCCAGGCCCTGGCCGCGCAGACCCCGGAAGAGCTGGCCGCGGGCGAACAGATCCTGTGGCGGTCCTATGACGTCGTGGAGTGCCCGGTGCTGATCGTGCGAGGCGAGGAATCAGATCTGCTGACCCGCGCCACCGTCGAGGAAATGCTCAAGCGCAATCCGCGCGCGCAGGCGCACGAGGTGCGCGGCGTGGGCCATGCGCCCACGCTGATGTCGGCCGAGCAGGTGGATCCGGTCGCTGCATTCCTGTTGGCCTGAGCGCGCCGGCAAACCGGGGACGGCTCGGCGCTATCCATGCCGCCGGGCCTTCTCTACAATAGCTGGATGAACGCGCGCACCCTGAACATCGATCTGCATTGCCATTCCACCGTTTCGGACGGCGCGCTTGCGCCCCGCGACGTGGCGCAGCGCGCGCATGCCAACGGCGTGGACGTCTGGGCGCTGACCGACCACGACGAAGTCGGCGGCCTGGCCGAAGCGGCCCGCGCCGCGCGCGACCTGGACATGGACTTCGCCACCGGCGTCGAGATCTCGGTGACCTGGGCGGGCGTGACGGTGCACATCGTGGGCCTGCGCTTCGACCCCGAGAATGCCGCGCTGGTCGAAGGCCTGCGCAAGACCCGCTCCGGCCGCGCCGAACGCGCCAAGCGCATCGGCGAACGCCTGGCGGAAATGGGCATGCCCGGCGCCTACGAAGGCGCGCTGCCGTTCGCGGGCAACCCCGAACTCATCAGCCGCACGCACTTCGCGCGCTATCTGGTCGAAGCCGGCTACTGCCCCGACGTGCAGACCGTGTTCACCAAGCACCTGGGCGACGACCGCCCCGGCCACGTGCCCATGCAATGGGCCACGCTGGCCGAAGCCGTGGGCTGGATCCGCGGCGCCGGCGGCATCGCGGTCATCGCGCATCCGGGCCGCTACAAGTACACGCCGCTGCAATTCGCGGCGCTGTTCGACGAATTCCTGCAGCTGGGCGGCCTGGGCATCGAAGTGACCACGGGCAGCCATACCTCCGAAGAGGCCCGCTATTATGCGGATGTGGCGCGCCGCTACGGATTCCTGGCGTCGCGCGGTTCGGACTTCCATAGCCCGAACGAAAGCCGGGTGGATCTGGGCCGCTTGCCGGCCTTGCCGTCCGACCTTAAACCGGTCTGGCACGACTGGTTCTGACGCGGGCGGCGGCCAGGCCGCCTTGCCCTTCAAGCTATCGACTGTGACCGCGCCCTGACGGCGCAACCGCCATGAACAAAGCCTTTGTCAAAGAGTCGGACAACGAGGACGACGACGATCTGCCGCAAGCCCAGGCCCTGCCCGCGGGCACCAAGAACTACATGACGCCCGGCGGCTACGAGCGCCTGCGCGGCGAGCTCACGCACCTGATGAACGTGGAGCGCCCCTCCGTCGTGCAGGTGGTGTCGTGGGCGGCGTCCAACGGCGACCGTTCCGAGAACGGCGACTATCTCTACGGCAAGAAGCGCCTGCGCGAGATCGACCGCCGCATGCGCTTCCTGACCAAGCGCCTGGACATCGCCGAAGTGGTCGATCCCGCGGCTCAGCCTAACCGCGACCAGGTTTTCTTCGGCGCCACGGTGCTGTACTCGGACAAGGCCGGCCAGGAACACAATGTGACCATCGTCGGCGTCGACGAGGCGGAGCCGCTGGCGGGCAAGATCAGCTGGATCTCGCCGGTGGCGCGCGCCCTGATCAAGGCCAAGGAAGGCGATACCGTGGTGCTGCGCACGCCCGGCGGCATCGAGGAGCTGGACATCCTGGAAGTCAGTTATCCGGCCTAGTTGCACGGCTGGCGGACGCTGGCACGGGCGCTGCGATGCAGCCAGAGAAACGGGCGGGGGCCATGGCGCTGCGACGCAGCCAGAAAAACGAGCGGGGCCAATGCCATTGCGGCACGGCAAAGAAAACGGGCGCCAGCTTGTGGCCGGCGCCCGTTGGTGGGCGGGATCTGACGTCCCTGCCTCGGTTGGCGGCTTGCGCCGCCGTTCCCCTGGGGCTTGCTGCTTGTTCTTGCGGGCTCAGTTCTTGCGCATTTACTTCTTGCGATTGGCGATCGACTTTTCAGCCAGGTTCACCAGGTCTTCGCCGATCTGCTTCTTCCACTTGTCGTAGACCGGCTTGGTGACCTTGACGAAGGCCTCGTGGTCCGCCTGCGACAGCGAGGTCACGGTCACGCCGTGGCCTTCGATCTCCTTCAGCAGCGACGGATCTTCAGGCGTCACGCCCTTGCGCGCGATCACGATCTGCTGCTTGCCGGCGTCCAGCGCGGCCTGGCGCACGATGTCGCGGTCCTTCTCGGACCAGGAATTCCAGACCTCGCGGTTGACCACGAAGATCAGCGGATCGGCCACGTAGTTCCACAGCGTCAGGTACTTCTGGCCCACGGTGTAGAGCTTGGAGCCGGTGTAGATCGACAGCGGGTTCTCCTGGCCATCGACCGCGCCGCTGGCCAGCGCCGGCTGGGCATCGGCCCAGCTCATCTGCGTGGGGTTGGCGCCCAGCGCGGTGAAGGTGTCGATGTACAGCGGCGAGCCGACCACGCGCAGCTTCAGGCCCTTCATGTCTTCGGGCTTCTTGATCTCGTGCTTGGAGTTGCTGAGCTGGCGGTAGCCGTTCTCGCCCCAGGCCAGCGGCACCACGCCGGCCTTCTCGATGAGCTTGAACATCTCCTTGCCCACGTCGCCCTGTACCAGCGAATCGATGGCGGCGTAGTCGGGCATCAGGAAGGGCAGGGAGAACAGGTTCAGCTGCTTGACCTGCGGCGACCAGTTGATGGTGGAGCCGACGGCCATGTCGATCACGCCCTGGCGGATGGCGGTGAACTCGCGCGTCTGGTCGCCCTGGACCAGCGAGGTGCCGGGATAGACCTTGATGTTGATGCGGCCCTGGGTGCGCTCGCGCACCAGGTTCGACCAGATTTCAGCGCCCTGGCCCCAAGGGAAGGTGGTCCCGACCACGATGGAGAGTTTGTACTCGGGCTTGTAGTTCTGCGCATGCGCGGGCGCCATGCCGACGACGGCCGCCGCGCACAGGGCGGCTCCGATCAGGTTGCGGATTTTCATGTTGCGTCTCCTCTCTTTGCGTGTCTGTTGTTGTAGTAAGCACCGGAACAACAGGCCTTGGGGTCGCCCCGTCAGGCCCTTTCAATAACCCAGCTTGTGCGGCAGCCACAGCGCCAACTGCGGGAACACCAGCACCGCGACCAGCACCAGGAACATCGCGCCCAGCAGCCACACCACCCAACGCACGGTGGATTCCATGGGCACGCGCGCGATGCGGCAGGACACCATCAGGTTGACGGCCAGGGGCGGGGTGAACTGGCCCAGCGCCACCTTCAAGGTAAGGATCACGCCGAACCACACAGGATCCCAGCCGTAGGCGTTGGCGATGGGCATGAGCAGCGGCACGAAGATCAGGAAGATGGAGATGCCGTCCAGGAACATGCCCACGGTCATCAGCAGCAGGATCAGCAGCGCCAGCACGCCCCATTCGCCCAGCCCCGAATTGACGATGGCGTGGGTGATGGGATCGATCACGCTAAGCGTGGACAGGGCCCAGGCGAAGATGCCGGCCAGCGTCACCACCAGCATGATGACGGCGGACAGCTCGGCGGCTTCGCGCAGGATGGTGTACAGGTCGCGCAGCTTGATGGTGCGGTGGATGAACATGCCCACGAACAGGCCGTAGAACACGGCTACCACGGCGGCCTCGGTGGGCGTGAACCAGCCCATGCGCATGCCGCCCAGGATCAGCACCGGCGCGGCCAGGCCCCAGGAGGCTTCGCGCAGGCTGGCCCAGAAGGGCGGGCGGGGCAGGTGGGCTTCCAGCGCGCCCATCTTGTATTTGCGCGACAGCCACACTGCGGGAATGATGAGGGCGAAGCCGGCCAGGATGCCCGGAATCATGCCGGCGGCGAACAGGGCCGGCACCGAGGCGCCAGGCACCAGCACCGAGTAGATGATGAAGGCCACCGACGGCGGGATCAGGATGTCCGTGGCCGCGCCGGCCGCCACCACGGCGGCCGAGAACGAGCCCGGATAGCCGGCGCGCGACATGGCGGTGATCATCACCGCGCCCACTGCGGCCGCACAGGCCGGGCCGGAGCCGGAGATGCCGCCCAGGAACATGGCCACCGCGATCGACACCAGCGGCAGCATGCCCGGGCCGCGGCCGACGATGGCGATGGCGAAGTCCACCAGCCGCTTGGCCACGCCCGAGCGGTCGAAGATCGAGCCGACCAGCACGAACATGGGAATGGCCAGCAGCGGGTACTTGGCCAGGCCGGCGTAGAAGTTCTGCGGCACGGTCAACAGGCCATACCAGGGCGTGTCCAGGTTGGACAGCACGATGGCCACGGTCCCGCCCAGGCCCAGGGCCACGCCGACCGGCACGCCGATCAGCATCAGGACAATGAAGACGATGAAGAGAATGGCGGCGATCATTGCGGCGCCCGCCCGGCGGCGTCCGGTCCCTTGGCGATGCGGCGCAGGGTGCCGATGGTGCGTAGCGAAATCGCCGCGGCCATGACGGGCAGCCAGATCGAATACCACCAGGTCGGCACGCCGATGGCGGGGGAGGTTTCTTCGTAGATGTATTCGTCGGCCACCAGCTTGACCGACAGCACGGTCAGCAGCAGGAAGAAGGCCAGCACGCAGCCGTTGGAGATCAGCGCCATGATGCGCTGGCGGCGCGGCGAGCCCGAGTCCGCCAGGATCTCGATGCGGATGTGGTGGTTGCGCACGAAAGCCACGCTGCCGCCCGCCATGGTCAGCACGATCAGCAGGAACACCGAGATCTCTTCCGTCCAGGCGAATGACTGGTCGGTGAAGTAGCGCACCAGCACGTTCAGGAAGGTGATGATGGCCAGCGCCGCCAGCAGGATCACGGCCAGCCAGTCCTCGATGGCCAGCGGCACTTTGACTGCGGGATCTGATTCGGTGGGAATGATCGGTTCGACAGGCTCGGCGGGGGCTTCGGGGCGGGACATGTGAGGCGGCGGCCGGCGCGCGGGTAGGCGCCATGCATTAATGGGGGTCGCTGCATCCTACCGTCGCGCCGTGGGGCCGGAAGTTCGTGTTTTCCCGCGGTGCGGGATACGCGCAACATGCTGCGCCGCCGCATAAGAGTTGGGCTTGCGGCGCGGCTGGTGTTGGGAAAGGTTCGCAATGGCGGGAACTTGCCGCCGATGCTGCTATGCACCATCAAACCACGAGACGCCTGGAATTCTTTTGTAACAGTGGCTGAAATCGGGCCATTGGAGGCCGTCGGAACAAGCTCTCCGGGAAAACCCCCTAAACGGGTAAAATCACGTTTTGCTCTCCTCCTCTTTATACGGCGCCCGCATCGTGTCCCTAGTTCAGCATCTGCCTGGTTCCTCCGTCCTGTCCTCCTTCCGTCGCGATCGCCTCCTGGCGCAATTGAAGGAAGCCGGCCTGCCGGTGGCCGACATATCCGCCCGCTACGAGCACTTCGTCAGCACCGACGCGGCCCTGACGGCCGAACAGCAGCAGCATCTGGCCCAATTGCTGGACTACGGCACCCCCGCCACCGGCGACGCGCCGGCCAAGAGCCTGGCCCTGCTGGTGATCCCGCGCCTGGGCACGATTTCCCCGTGGGCCAGCAAGGCCACCGACATCGCCCACAACTGTGGCCTGTCGTCCGTGCACCGCATCGAACGCGGCGTGCGCTACGTGATCACCCCCGAGCGCGGCCTGCTGGGCGCCAAGACCTTCGACGACGCCATGCTGGCGCGCGCGGCGGATTGCCTGCACGACCGCATGACGGAAACCGTGGTGGACGCCAGCTTCGACGGCCAGGCGCTGTTCCAGCCGCTGGCCGGCAAGCCCATGCGCACGGTCGACGTGCAGGCGCGCGGCGCCGAAGCCCTGGCCGAGGCCAACATCTCGCTGGGCCTGGCGCTGTCGGACGATGAAATCGAATACCTGGCCAAGTCCTTCACCGACCTGGGCCGCGATCCCACCGACGTGGAACTGATGATGTTCGCGCAGGCCAACAGCGAACACTGCCGCCACAAGATCTTCAACGCCCAGTGGGTGATCGACGGCCAGGAACAGCCCAACACGCTGTTCGGCATGATCCGCGCCACGCACAAGGCGCAGCCCGAGGGCACCGTGGTCGCCTATTCGGACAACGCCGCCATCATGGAAGGCGGCCCCGCGCAGCGCTTCCAGGCCGGCGTGCCGGGCGTGACGGGCGAGGGCGTGGAAGGCGCCAAGTACATCCGCCGCGACACCACCGTGCATACGCTGATGAAGGTGGAAACGCACAATCACCCGACCGCGATCGCGCCGTTCCCCGGCGCCTCGACGGGCGCCGGCGGCGAGATCCGCGACGAAGGCGCGACCGGCCGCGGCTCCAAGCCCAAGGCCGGCCTGACCGGCTTCACCGTGTCGCACCTGCGCTTCGACGACGCCCTGCAGCCCTGGGAAGCCGACCACCACGGCCTACCCGAGCGCATCGCCTCGCCGCTGTCCATCATGATCGACGGCCCCATCGGCGGCGCGGCGTTCAACAACGAATTCGGCCGTCCCAACCTGCTGGGCTATTTCCGTTCGTTCGAACAGACCGCCGGCGGCACGCGCTGGGGCTACCACAAGCCCATCATGATCGCAGGCGGCCTGGGCAGCATCGACGCCGGCCTGACCCACAAGGACGTGATTCCTCCCGGCGCGCTGCTGATCCAGCTGGGCGGCCCGGGCTTCCGCATCGGCATGGGCGGCGGCGCCGCCTCCAGCATCAGCATGGGCAGCAACTCGGCTGAACTGGACTTCGATTCCGTCCAGCGCGGCAACCCTGAACTCGAACGCCGCGCCCAGGAGGTCATCGACCGCTGCTGGCAGCAGGCCGAGAACAACCCCATCATCGCGATCCACGACGTGGGCGCGGGCGGCCTGTCCAACGCCTTCCCGGAACTCGTGAACGACGCCGGCCGCGGCGCCATCTTCGACCTGAAGCGCGTGCCGCTGGAAGAATCGGGCCTGTCGCCTGCCGAAATCTGGAGCAACGAATCGCAGGAACGCTACGTCCTGTCGATCCTGCCCAAGGACCTGGAACGCTTCGACGCCATCGCCCGCCGTGAACGCTGCCCCTACGCGGTGGTGGGCGTGGCCACTGAAGAGCGCCAGCTGCGCGTGGTGGACGGCGAGGGCCTGCCGGGCCTGGACGCGATCCGCCCGCAAGGCGAGGCCGAAGTGCGTCCGGTGGACGTGCCGATCGACGTCATCCTGGGCAAGCCGCCGCGCATGACCCGCGACGTCACGCGCCTGCCCGGCGTGTCGGCGCCGCTGGACCTGGCCGGCATCGACCTGACCGAAGCCGCCTACCGCGTGCTGCGCCACCCCACGGTGGCCAACAAGTCCTTCCTCATCACCATCGGCGACCGCACCGTGGGCGGGCTGTCCAGCCGCGACCAGATGGTCGGCCCGTGGCAGGTTCCGGTGGCCGATTGCGCCGTGACCCTGGCCGACTATGAAGGCTTCCGCGGCGAAGCCATGTCCATGGGCGAGCGCACCCCGATCGCCATGCTGGACGCGCCGGCTTCCGGCCGCATGGCCGTGGCCGAGGCCCTGACCAACCTGGCCGCCGCCGACGTGGCGCGCCTGGAAGACATCAAGCTGTCGGCCAACTGGATGGCCGCCTGCGGCGTGGCCGGCCAGGACGCCGCGCTGTACGACACCGTGTCCGCCGTCAGCGAACTGTGCCAGGCCACCGGCCTGTCGATTCCGGTCGGCAAGGATTCCCTGTCCATGAAGACGTCCTGGGAACAGGACGGCGAGCAGCGCCAGGTGGTGGCGCCGGTGTCGCTGATCGTCACGGCCTTCGCGCCCGTGGCCGACGTGCGCGCCAGCCTGACCCCGCAGCTGCGCACCGACGCCGGCGACAGCGTCCTGATCCTGATCGACCTGGGCCGCGGCCGCCATCGCATGGGCGGCTCGATCCTGGCGCAGGCCTACAACCAGGTCGGCGAAACCGTGCCGGACATCGACGCGCCGCAAGACCTGCGCGCCTTCTTCGTCACCATCCGCACCCTGGCCGAAGCCGGCACCATCCTGGCCTACCACGACCGTTCCGACGGCGGCCTGTTCGCGACCCTGGCCGAAATGGCCTTCGCCGGCCGCACCGGCATCTCGGTCAACCTGGACATGCTGACCTTCGATCCGCAATCGGCGGATTGGGGCGACTACAAGATCCGCCCCGAACAGGTGGCGGTGCAGCGCGAGGAACTGACGCTCAAGGCGCTGTTCTCCGAAGAAGCCGGCGCCGTCATCCAGGTGCCCGCCGCCCAGCGCGACGCCGTCATGCAGGTGCTGCGCGGCGCGGGCCTGTCGGCGCATTCGCACGTCATCGGCGGCCTGAACGGCGCCGACGAAGTCGAGTTCTACCGCGACGGCAAGAAGGTCTGGGGCCAGCCGCGAGCCGAACTCGGCCGCGCCTGGAGCGAAGTGTCCTACCGCATCATGTCGCGCCGCGACAACCCGGCCTGCGCCCAGGCCGAGCTCGACGTCTGGAACGACACCACCGATCCGGGCATGAGCCCCAACGTGGACTTCGATCCCCAGGAAGACGTGGCCGCGCCGTTCATCAACACCGGCAAGCGTCCGCGCGTGGCGATCCTGCGCGAGCAGGGCTGCAACAGCCAGGTGGAAATGGGCTGGGCCTTCGACACCGCCGGCTTCGAAGCCGTCGACGTGCACATGACCGACCTGCTGTCCGGCCGCGTGGACCTCGCGCAGGTGCAGGGCCTGGTGGCCGTTGGCGGCTTCAGCTACGGCGACGTGCTGGGCGCCGGCGAAGGCTGGGCGCGCACCATCCGCTTCAACAGCAAGCTGTCGGACCAGTTCGCCGCCTACTTCGCGCGTCCCGATACCTTCGCGCTGGGCGTGTGCAACGGCTGCCAGATGATGGCTGCGCTGGCGCCGATGATCCCGGGCGCGGAATACTGGCCGCGCTTCACGCGCAACCTGTCGGAAAAGTACGAAGCCCGCCTGGCGATGATCGAAGTGGCCAAGTCGCCGTCGATCTTCTTCGCCGGCATGGAAGGCGCGCGCATTCCGGTGGCCGTGGCCCACGGCGAAGGCTATGCCGACTTCTCGCAGCAGGGCGACGCCAGCCGCCTGTTGGCCGGCGCGCGCTACATCGACAACCGCGGCCAGGTTACCGAAGCGTATCCGTTCAACCCGAACGGCAGCCCGGGCGGCCTGGCGTCGGTCACCACCGCCGACGGCCGCTTCACGGTCATGATGCCGCACCCGGAACGCGTGACGCGCAACGTCATGATGTCCTGGGCGCCTGAAAAGTGGGGTAAGGCGGACAAGGGCGGCGCGTTCAGCCCCTGGATGCGCATCTTCCGCAACGCGCGCGTCTGGCTGAAGTAAGCCGGTAGCAAGCGCCAGCGCCGGCTCTCAGGCGCCAGCGCGACACGCCCCGCCAGGAGGACCCAGGGTCCGGCTGGCGGGGCGTTTTCATTGCGGCGTTCAGAAGGTACTTGAGCTGGCCGAAGACGCAGCGGTTCATGGGTGTCGCGTCACGGCTGGGCCGCGCCTTGCGGGCGGTCGCGAGCCGAGGCCCTCACGATGGGCGGGTCAGGTTCAAGTATTGCTGGGGATGGTCGCTGCTGATCGGGCAAGAGGGTCCGGGTCTGGCCGGTAACAAGGCCTGCAATGAACTGAGATATTTAACTTTTCATTGCGACGTGTCGTAAAGCACACGTAGCAGAAATACGCAACCCGGAGTGACCCCAATAATGTTCAAGAATCTCAGTATTCGCGCGGTCCTGACGACCGCTTTAGCCGTTTTCTTCGCGCTTTTCCTGGTAACTGGCATCGCTGTGCACCAGCAGCTGACTTCCAACCGCAATTCCATCGAGGTGTTGCTGGACACCAATCTGGTCCGCGCCAACGCCGTGAACGGCGCCGGCACCGAACTGCTGCGCGCCCGCCTGGTACTGCTGTCGGCCCAGACCGCCCTGATGGAAGGCAAGAGCCTCGACAACCTGGCCAGCATGCAGCGCCTGGACGGCTATACCAAGAAGGCCGGCGAGCTGATCCAGCTGGTGCGCCAGACGCCCGAGACCTCGGCCCAGGGCAAGCCGCTGCTGGAAGCGGCGCTGGCCGCCTACGACGTCTATCAGCGCGACGCCATCGTGCCCATGATCGCGGCCATCCGCGCCGGCAACGCGCAGGAATCGAACCGCCTGAACCTGGAGAAGGTGACGCCGCTGGGCCTGACCTTCACCGCCGCCATCCAGAAGTACGTGGACTACGCCGACGAGGTCGGCCAACGCGTCGCGCGCGACGCCTCCGCCCGCATCAATGGCGCGCTGGCGTTGCTGGTCGGCCTGCTGGTCGTGGTCGCGGCGCTGGTGGTCGGTCTGTACGCGGTATTCGGCCGCGCCGTGTTCCGTCCGCTGCATGAAGCCGGCCGCCTGTTCGACCGCATTGCCGGCGGCGACCTGACCAACCGCATCGAGCAACGCGGCAACAACGAAATCGGCGTGCTGTACGCCGCCGTCAAGCGCATGCAGGACAGCCTGGCCCGCACCGTGTCCGCGGTGCGCCTGGGCGTGGAAGAAATCCACACTGGCGCGCGCGAGATCGCCGCCGGCAACATCGACCTGTCTTCCCGTACCGAGCAGCAAGCCGCGTCGCTGGAAGAAACCGCCGCCAGCATGGACGAGCTGTCGTCTACCGTGCGCAACAACGCGGAAAGCTCGCGCAGCGCCTCGGAACTGGCGGTGGCGGCATCCGAAGTGGCGACGCGCGGCGGCCAGGCCGTGGGCGACGTGGTTGGCACGATGCGCGGCATCGCGGACAGCTCCAACCGCATCGCCGACATCGTCGGCGTGATCGACGGCATCGCCTTTCAGACCAATATCCTGGCGCTGAACGCGGCGGTGGAAGCGGCGCGCGCGGGCGAGCAGGGCAAGGGCTTCGCGGTCGTGGCCAGCGAAGTGCGCGCCCTGGCGCAGCGCAGCGCCGCCGCCGCCAAGGAAATCAAGGGCCTGATCGACGACTCGGTGCAGAAGGTGTCCATCGGTTCCGACCAGGTGGAAGCCGCCGGCGCCACCATGCAGGAAATCGTGGTTTCGGTGCGCCGCGTGACGGACATCATCAACGAGATCTCCAGTGCGTCCGAGGAGCAGTCCCAGGGCATCCAGCAGGTCAACCAGGCCGTGTCGCAGATGGACAGCGTGACGCAGCAGAACGCCGCGCTGGTCGAAGAGGCCGCGGCCTCCGCCGCCTCGCTGGAAACCCAGGCGCAGCGCCTGCGCGAAGCCGTGGCCGTGTTCAAGCTGCAGACCGGCCGCGTGATCGACGCCGACGCGCCGGCCGTGGGCCGCAGCGGCGAGCCGGCCTTGCTCGGCGCCTGACTTCTTTTTGCGCGGCGGCCAGCCGGAATGGCCGGCCGAGTCCGGTCCTGGCCCCCAGCGCATCGCGTCTGGGGGCTTTGTCATTTTTGAGCCGGGACCGCTGCGCATATCGGAACCGAGGCAGAGGAACCAAGGCAGCGAAACCAGGGCCGGAGCGCGGCACCATTTTCCGGCGCCGACATCAATCAGGGACAAAAGATGCCAGCCGTGCCGCGCAGGCATAAAATAGCGGATTGCCCATCCCCCGCACACAGGATCCCGCGCCATGAACGCACGCATCCCCGAAGACGCTCTTCCTCCCACCCTGGACCCGAAGGCCCTGCAGGCTTTCGTGGACGACAAGTGGGACAACGAGATCATCCCGGCGCTGACCGACTACATCGCCATCCCGGCCAAGAGCCCGGCCTTCGACGCCGACTGGGAAAAGAACGCGTTCATCGAGCGCGTGGTGCGCGACGCGGCGCAGTGGGTCGAGGCGCAGAAGGTCTCGGGGCTGAAGCTGGAAGTGGTGCGCCTGCCGGGCCGCACGCCCGTCATTTTCTTTGACGCGCCGGCCACCCGCAGCGACAACGGCGACACCGTGCTGCTGTACGGCCACCTGGACAAGCAGCCCGAATTCTCTGGCTGGCGCGCGGGCCTCGGCCCCTGGACCCCCAAGCTCGAAGACGGCAAGCTGTACGGCCGCGGCGGCGCCGACGACGGCTATGCCGTGTACGCCTCGCTGACCGCCATCATGGCGCTGGACAAGCAGGGCATTCCGCGCCCGCGCTGCGTGGGCATCGTCGAAACCTGTGAGGAATCCGGCAGCTACGACCTGCTGCCCTACGTGGACGCGCTGCGCGACCGCCTGGGCAATGTGGCCCTGGTGGTGTGCCTGGACTCGGGCGCCGGCAACTACGACCAGCTCTGGATGACGACCTCGCTGCGCGGTATGGTGTCGGGCACGCTGGAAGTGCAGGTGCTGGACGAAGGCGTGCACTCGGGCGACTCCAGCGGCGTGGTGCCGTCCTCGTTCCGCATCCTGCGCCATCTGCTGGACCGCCTGGAAGACAGCAGCACCGGCCGCCTGCTGCCGCAGAGCCTGCATTGCGAGATCCCGGCCGAACGCGTCGAACAGGTGCACGCCACCGCGCGCATCCTGGGCGATGAAGTCTGGCGCCGTTTCCCCTGGAGCTGCGGCGCCGACGGCGGCTTCGTGCTGCCCATGACGACCGAGCCCGAACAGGCCCTGCTGAACCGCACCTGGCGTCCGACCCTGTCGGTGACCGGCGCCGAAGGCCTGCCGCCGCTGTCCAGCGCCGGCAACGTGCTGCGCCCGCGCACCGCCTTCAAGCTGTCGCTGCGCCTGCCGCCGCTGATCGACGCCGTGGCCGCCTCGCAAGAGATCAAGGCGCTGCTGGAAGCCGACGCGCCCTACAACGCCAAGGTGATCTTCAAGGCCAACGAAGGCGCCGCCACGGGCTGGAACGCCCCGGCTTCCGCACCCTGGCTGACGCAGGCGCTGGACGCGGCCTCGCAGCAATACTATGGCGCCTCCTGCGGCTATATCGGCCAGGGCGGCACCATCCCGCTGATGAGCATTCTGCAGAAGGGCTTCCCCAAAGCCCAGTTCATGGTCTGCGGCGTATTGGGCCCCAAGTCCAACGCCCACGGCCCCAATGAATTCCTGCACGTGCCCTATGGCAAGAAGCTGACCGCGGCCGTGGCCCAGACCATGGCGGCCATGCCCACCGCGTAAGCGGCGGCGACGCTCATCAAAGCGCGGGCCGGAACGCCCGCGCTTTTCTTTTTTCCAGGACGGACCCCCATGATTTCCACTTCCGACGCCTATGCCAACGTGGTCGCTGAGACCAAGCTCTGGGTGAACCAGGCCGTCATCGGCCTGAACCTCTGTCCCTTCGCCAAGGCGGTCCAGGTCAAGGACCAGATCCGCTTTGCCGTCAGCGACGCCACCGACGCCGAGGGCGTCCTGACCGACTTGCAGGACGAGCTGGCCCTGCTGGCCGAGACCGACCCGGAAAAGATCGACACCACGCTGCTGATCATCCCCGATGCGCTGGACGACTTCCTGGAGTTCAACGACTTCGAGGACCTGTCGGATCGCCTGCTCAAGCGCATGCGCCTGGTGGGCGAGCTGCAGGTCGCCACCTTCCATCCGCAGTTCCAGTTCGCCGACACCCAGCCGGACGACATCGAGAACTACACCAACCGTTCGCCGTATCCCATCCTGCATCTGTTGCGCGAAGACAGCATCGACCGCGCCGTGGAATCCTTCCCGGACGCCGCCGAGATCTACGAGAAGAACATCGACACGATGCAGCGGCTGGGCCTGGAAGGCTGGAAAAAGCTGATGACGAAGGCTTGATGCCCAAGGCTTGAGGACCAAGGCCTGATGACGAAGGCTTGATGTCTCAAGGCTTGAGGACCTGGCGGGCGGGGCGCCCGCCGTCAGCCGCGGAACCGGAAGTCCCGCGTTCCCGCGGCCTCGGATCCAGATACTAAATACCGTCCAGCGAAATCCCACCCCCTCTTGCCCGCACAGCCTCGGGATATCCCTAGATAGCCCGTCCACGGTATTGCATACAACATACTGACGCCGCGACAGCTCGCCGTAAGGTGAGCCGCGCGCCAGACCTTTCCCTTCGAATGCTTTGCCCCGCGGCCTCTCCCGGGCGCGGGGGCGTAGTCCTTGCCTGGAGAGTTGTATGCGATTCACCCGCCGCCATGCCCTGGGCGCGCTTGCCGCGCTGCCCCTGATCTCGCGCCCAGCCTGGGCCCAGAACACCTTTCCGACCCGCCCCGTGCGCCTGCTGGTGGGTTTTGCCCCAGGAGGGCTGACGGACATCGCGGCGCGCGCCCTGGCCGAGCGCATGGGCAAGACGCTGAAGCAGAGCGTGGTAGTGGAAAACCGCCCCGGCGGCCAGGCCATCATCGCCACCGTGGCGGTGGCGCGCGCGGAGCCCGACGGCTACATCCTGGGTTTCGCCGGCACCAACGGCATGATCCTGAACCCCTTGCTCTACAACAACCTGCCGTACCAGCAGTCCGACTTCAAGCAACTGGGTTCCATGGGCAAGTCGCCCATGCTGCTGATCGTGCATCCCGAGCTGGGGGTGAAGAACGTGCAGGAGTTCATTGCGCTGGCCAAGAAGAAGCCCGGCGACATCACTTGCGCGCACGCGGGGCGCGGCGTGATCAATCACCTGGCCCTGCTGCATTTCCAGTCCAAGACCGGCACGCAGTTCCAGGATGTGCCCTACAAGGGCAGCGGTCCCGCGCTGCTGGACCTGATGGCGGGCACGGTGCAGAGCACCTTCGACTTCCCGACGTCCGCGCTGCCCAACATCAAGTCGGGCAAGCTGCAGGTGCTGGCGGTCACGTCGGACAAGCGCCTGTCCAGCCTGCCCGACGTGCCCACCATGAAGGAGGCGGGCGTGGACGGCTTCGAACTCTATACCCGCATGATGATCTCGGGTCCGGCCGCCATGCCCGCAGCGGTCGTCGCGACCCTGGAGAACGCCGTGCGCGAAGGCACGCGCGACCCCAGCCTGGTGCAGCAGTTCGCAGACCAGGGCGTGACCGTGGAGTTCACGTCCTCGGCCGACCTGGACAAGGTCATTGCCGACGAATCCGCCATGTGGGCCCAGGTCATCAAGGCCAATGGCGTGCCCAAGACCGACCTGAAGAGCTAAGGAACCGCCGTGGCAGAACAACCCAGCATCACCATCACTCCGGAACGCGCCCTGATCGACGTGGCGCGCGAGATCCGCATCAGCGGCTTTCCGGCCTATGCCTTCATCACCGTCTCGGCCAGCATGACCATGTGCGGCGCGCCGTGGCGCTCGCAGGCGGTATTCGTGGCGGGCCATGACGGCAGCCTGGACCTGGCGCGCGATTGCCCCGTGTCCGGCAGCTACGCCGAACCCTCGGCCATGGGTATCGTCTGGTCCATGGCCTGCGAGGACATCGCCAGCGTGGTGTTCCCGCCGGACCGGACCGAGCCGCTCTCCATCCGCATCGAAGCCAGCGACGGCCGCCAGACCGCCAGCGCGACCCTGGTGCAGGAATTCCAGGCCGAAGGCGTGACGCACCGCGCCGTGCGCGAGCAGGTCGGGGGCATGACCTTGTCGGGCGAACTCTACACGCCCGCCGGTCCTGGCCCGCACCCGCTGGTGATCTACATGAACGGATCGTCCGGCGGCGTCAACGCGCCGCGCGCGGCGCTCTTCGCTTCCCGCGGCTACCAGTGCCTGGCGCTGGCCATCTTCAACTATGACGGCCGCCCCAAGTACCTGAATGACATGCCGCTGGAGTACTTCGAGCATGCCTTGCGCTGGGCCCGCGCCGAGCTGAAGCCGCGCGACGGTTTCGTGGCCTTGTCCGGCATCAGCCGCGGCGGCGAAACCTCGCTGCTGGTGGCCTCGCACTATCCCGAGCTGGTCAGCGCGGTGGTCGCCTACGTGCCTTCGCCCGTCATGCACGGCGTCGTCAGCGCCGGCGCACCCGGCACCGGGCGCGACGCCCAGGTCTGGACCAAGGCCGGCGAACCGCTGCCGCATCTGTGGCAGGACAATGCCAGCGCCAACTGGGACGCCGCCTACGCATCCCAGCCGCCTTACCGCCAGACGCACGCCTTCCTCAGCGCCACGCGCGACAGCGCCGCGTTCGAGCGCGCCCGCATCCCGGTCGAGAATTATCCCGGCCCGGTCATGCTGGTCAGCGCCTCCGACGACGGGTTCTGGCCCAGCACTGCCTATTCGGAAATTGTGATGCGCCGGCGCCAGGAGCACGGCCTGCCGACCTTCCATCACGTCTGCATGGGGGCGGGCCACCACGTGCACTATCCCTGCCTGCCGGCGACCCTGATCAGCAAGCCGCACGCGATGTCCGGCCTGCTGCTGGATGCGGGCGGCACGCCCAGCGCGAATGCGGCGGGCAATGAAGGCTCCTATCTGGCGGTGCTGGACTTTCTGGGCCGGGTGGGGCGCGCGGCCAGTTGATGAGCTGAGCCAGAGGCGACGGGTCCGGACGGCGCTCCGGCAACGCGGCTGAACGGGGCTCAAGGTGGCTCAAACCGGGCTCAAACGGTGCTCGAACGGAGCTCAAAAGTGGCGCAAACGTGGCAGGCGCGCCTGCCACGCGCCCGTTACCCGTTGCGCAGCTTCTGTTCCGACACGAACGCAGTCCAGCGTTGCAGTTCTCCCCGTATCAGCCCCGCGAACTCGGCCGGCGTATTGGCTTGGGCGGCTTCCATGCCCAGACCGGCCAGCTTCTCGCGCACCCCGGCGTCGGCCAGGATTGCGGTCATGGCCTCGTTCCATTTGGCGATCAGGTCCGGCGGCGTGCCCGCGGGCGCGACGACGCCTTCCCATTCCTTCAAGTTGAAGGCGGGCACGCCAGCCTCGGCCAGCGTGGGCACGCCGGGCAGGGCCTCCATGCCGCCGTCGCGCGTGACGGCCAGCGCGCGCAGCTTGCCGGACTGCGCCAGCGGCACGGCGACCGAGGCGGTGGCGAACATGGCCTGGATATAGCCGCCCATGAGCGATTGCGCGGCTTCGGCGGGCCCCTTGAAGGGCACGTGCAGCATGTCTATGCCCGCCGCCTGGCAGAAGGCCGCGCCCAGCAGATGGGCGGGCGAACCGTTGCCGCCCGAACCGTAGCTGAGCTTGCCGGGCTGGCGCCTGGCCGCGTCGACCAGGCCGCGGACGTCGGCGTACTCGCTGCCCGGCGCCACCAGCAGGGCGTTGTACAGCCAGACCAGGTTGGCGATCGGCGCGAAGTCGCCGTCCGTGCGGTAGGACACCTTGCCGAACAGCGCCGGCAGCACGGTGTGGGTCAGGAACATGATGCCCACCGTGTAGCCGTCCGGCGCCGAACGCGCGACCGCGTCCAGGCCTATCATGCCGGTCGCGCCGGGCCGGTTCTCCACCACCACGGCCTGGCCCCAGCGGCGCTGCAGCCTTTCGGCGATGACGCGCGCCAGCACGTCGGGCGGGCTGGCCGCAGGCAGCGGCACGATGATGCGCACCGGCTTGTCCGGATAGGCGGCGCGGGCGGTCCAGGGCAGGGTACAGGCAAGGGCGCCGGACAGGCCCTTGAGCAGCGTGCGGCGGCGCATGGCTCAGGCCGCGGAAGAAACAGGCGGCATGAAGATCACGTCGTACTCCGGCGCCACTGCCACCACCTCGGCCGGACTCGACATGTTGTGGATGCGCCGGTAAAGCTCCAGCAGCTTGCCGGCGGGCGCGGCCCAGAACAAGGCGGTGGCGGGCAGGCCGGAATTGTTGAAGAAGGCATGGGGCACGCCGCGAGGCATGCGCACCAGGTCGCCGGGCCCGGCCGAAGTTTTCTTGCCATCCAGCAGCAGGTCGATGCGCCCGTCCAGCACGAAGATGTACTCGTCCTGATTGGGATGCACGTGCGGCGGCACGAAGCTCTCTTCCGGGAACGTGGCGTGCCAGGAAATGCTGTCCAGGCTGACCTGTTTGGGCACGTACACCTGGCCCAGGATGTTCCAGGAGACACCGTCCAGGCCGGCCTGGGCGCGGGTGATATCGGGGGTTTCCAGAATCATGCTGCACTCCTCAGGATTGCGACAGCCGATCCAGCGTCGGCTTCACGAGCGGGTTGGATGATGCGAAACGGGGCTTGAAGGTTTGCCGGGCGCGCGCCAGGTCAGCTTCGTCCCAATAGCCGATCAGGATGCCGCCTTCGGAAATTCGCGGCTGGACTTCGATGGACTCGATGGTGCCGTCGGCCACCGTGGCGCGCTGGCGCGGCTGGCGGGCCCAGCGGAACAGCAGGTCCTCCATGCGCCTGCGCACCGCCTCGTGCGCGGGCGAAGCGCCCAGGTCGACGAATTCGTGAGGGTCTTCCTGCAAGTCGTAGAGCATCGGCCGGTAGCCTTCCGCCAGCACGTACTTCCAACGGTCATCGCGCACCATGCGCAGCCAGGCCTGGCGCGCCGGCGTGTCCAGCGTGATGCGCGAATCCTGGAAGGCGTAGTCGTACTCGCAGATGACATGGTCGCGCCAGTCCTGAGGCCTTTGGCCGAAGAGCAGGGGGCGCAGCGAACGGCCGTCCATGATGTGCGGCACGGGCACGCCGCCGCAGGCCTCCAGGAAAGTCGGCGCCAGGTCTATGGCTTCCACCAGGTCCGCGCAGCGCGTGCCTCGCGTCGCGTCGGCGCGCGGGTCGGGGTCGTAGACGATCAGCGGCGCGCGGATGACGGGCTCGTGGAACAGGTCCTTTTCCCCCATCCAGTGATCGCCCAGGTAATCGCCGTGATCGGAGGTGAACACGATCATGGTGTTGTCGAACAGGCCGCGCGCTTCCAGGTAGCGGAACAGCACGCCGAGCTGGTCGTCGATCTGCTTGATCAGCCCCATGTAGCCGGGCATGACCGCCTCGCGCACGCCGGGCTCGGAGAAGGTGGCGGACACGCGATGCTTCATCATGGCCGCGTACACCGGATGCGGATCCGCGCGTTCGGCTTCCGAGCGCACCACCGGCAGCGCGTCCTCCGCGCGGTACATGCCCGCATAGGGCGCAGGCGCCAGGTACGGCCAGTGCGGCTTGATGTAGGACAGGTGCAGGCACCAGGGCTGATCGCCCGCCTCGGCGATGAAGTCCATCGCCCGGCGCGTGATGTAGGGCGTTTCCGAGTGCTCGTCGGGCACGCGCGCCGGCAGGTTGGAGTACTTCAGGAACCAGCCCGAGCGCACCGTGCCATCCGTGTCGACCGCGGAGTTTGCCCAGCTTTCCCAGGGGTTGTCGCCGCCGTAGCCCTGCGCGCGCAGATAGTCGTTGTAGCGTGGGTCCGGGTCATGGCCTGAATACGGGTGGATGCCGTCGTCGCGCTCGTAGGCGTCGAAGCCGCATTCGGCGATGCGGCGGCCGATGACGGAGGCCGGGTCTATGCCCAGCCGCGACATGCCGGCCATGTCGGCGCGCATGTGGGTCTTGCCCACCAGCACCGAACGCACGCCCAGCGGCCGCAGATGGTCGCCTATGGTCATCTCGCCGGCCTTCAGCGGCACGAAGTTCCAGCTGGCGCCGTGCGCATGCACATAGCGTCCGGTGTAGTAGCTCATGCGCGAAGGACCGCACACCGGCGACTGCACGAAGGCCCGGTCGAAGATCACGCCGCGCGCGGCCAGCGCGTCCAGGTTCGGCGTCTTCAAGGTGGGATGGCCAAAACAGGAAAGATGGTCGTAGCGCAGCTGGTCGCACATGATGAAGAGAATGTTCTTCACGCCTCGGGTCATGCTAGGCTCCTGTCTCCGATGGGGCATGCAGGAATTCTATCGACGGCCTGCGCGCGCATCCCTTGAATTGTTTTGATGTCGATTACCCCTGGTAATCGGCCGGAGAGGCGGCTTGCGACTCCAGCATCTGAACCTGTTGCTCACCCTGGCCCGCACCGGCAGCATGCGCGCTGCCGCGCAGGTCCTGAACGTGTCGCAACCGGCGCTGACCAAGTCGCTGCGCCAACTGGAGGAAGAGGTCGGCGCCGAACTCGTGGTGCGCACGCCCAAGGGCGTGCGGCTGGCTCAGGCCGGAGAGATCCTCGCGGCGCGCGCCGCCGTCGTCATGCGCGAGATCGAAAAAGCCCACGAAGACCTGGCCTGGCATCTGCGCGGCGCCGAAGCCCAGGTGACCTTGGGCGTATCGCCGGCCGCTGCCATTCTGCTGGCGCCGGGCGCGGTGGCGCGCTATGGCGCGCGCTGGCCCCAGGTGCGGCTGCGCGTGCGCGACACGCTGTATCCGCAGGCGCTGGAGCGCATCCGCTCGGGCGAGCTGGACATGGCGCTGGGGCCGCTGCCCGAGGCGGGCGGCGGGGGCGACCTGGCCGTGCAGCCGCTGTTCGAAAGCCAATCGGTCATCGTCGCGCGCGCCTCGCATCCGCTGGCCCGCGCGCGGCGGCTGAGCGAACTGGCCGAGGCTGCCTGGGTCCTGACGGGGCCGGCGCAAGGGCCGGGCGATCCCAGGGCGCTGTATGCCGACGAGGCGCAGGCGCGCGCGCTGCACCTGCAGCTCGAATGCGAGTCCTTCTCCACGCTGCTGGCGCTGATGCCGCAGCTGGACCTGATCGGCATCATGCCCCAGGGGTTCCTGGACCGTTACGGCCCGGCGCTGGGACTGGTGCGGCTGGACATCGCCGATCCCCTGCCCAGGACCGTCATCTACGTGACGCATCGCGCCGATGCTCCACTCACCGTGCCCGCGCGCCGCCTGCTGGACGCGTTGCTGGGCGAGGCCGCGCAGCTGGCCAGAGGCGCCTGAAAAGCGCGGCGTTCCGCTGGCTTGCGGGGCGTTGCCGGGCCGTCCGCAAGGGGAGTATCAGGCTTGACGCGGGTCGTTTGCTTGCGGCACGCCCGGCACGCCGCGGCGGATGTTGCGCGAGAACTGGGCCGCATCCAGGGTGGCGCGGGCGCGTTGCGTGTAGTCGCCTGCCTGGCGGTAGGCCTCGGGGCTGCCCGCGCCTTCCAGCGCGCCCAGGCGGTACAGGTATTCCGGCAGGTAGCCCGAGAGCAGCAGGCGGTAGTCCATGGGCAGACCGGGCACGATCTGGTCCGCCAGCCGGTACACCAGGGTGGTGCAATTGGCCGTCAGCGTGTTGTAGAAGCGCGGCTTGTCCACCAGCCGGGTGGCGGTCCGCACATACGACAGGAACAGCTTGCGGGCCGCGCCCTCGGGCATGTGCACGCGGTACAGATAGCCTTCCTCGCCGCGCACATTGGTCCGCACGCGCAGGCTGTCTTCCTCGGTCGAGGCCAGCACCGCCAGCTCGTACTGGCGGAAGAAGCCGCCGATCTCCGAGAACACGTCGTGCAGCTTGCGGCGGATCTCCACCGAGAACACCACGTACTGGCCGTCGTCGAAGCCGAATGACACCATGG
Source organism: Achromobacter anxifer (assembly GCF_903652925.1). GTDB lineage: Bacteria > Pseudomonadota > Gammaproteobacteria > Burkholderiales > Burkholderiaceae_B > Achromobacter > Achromobacter anxifer. The sequence continues at coordinate 668,709 of NZ_CAHLAR010000002.1, forward strand.
CATGGGCGACGGCGGGCCGGCCCCAATACGACAGCGCCAGATCCACGGACACCAGGCGCGACAGGTCGTAGCGGCGCGTTTCCCAGCGTTCGTCGTAGTCGGTCGGCGAGCGCCAGTCGAAGTCGCGCACATTGCGCAGGGTGACGATGTCGCCCTCGACCGAGCCCTGGGTCTGGCGCGCCACTTCCGGCATCCACTGGCGGGCATTCGAGGGGCGCACGCCCAGGCGCCACCACGCCAGCAGGGCCAGCAGCGCGGCGCCGAACAGCCAGGCTGGCAGGGCATGGCCGAATGCCGGCCCCGCCAGCGCGGCGGCGGCCAGCGCCAGCCAGGCAACAGGCAAGGCGGCGCGCGCGCGGCCGCTGCAGGGAGACTGGAACCAGAGCGCCGCCGCGCCCCAGGCGGCGAAGGCCAGCGTGGCCAGCCCGATCGCGATCTGCAGGATCATGATGCTTGTGCGCCCGAGGCCGCGTGGCGTCCGCGGATGGCCCTCATTGGGCTCCTTGCGAGGATTCGTTCTGCTGCGCGTTCATGGCCTGCGCGGTGCGGTCCTGCTTGCGCCAGCCGGCGCGCATGCGCGCGATCTGGCGCAAGGCGGCCTGCGACATCTTCCACCAGCCGAAGGGACGCGGATCCGCCAGCATGCTGAGCGCGCGCGCATAGTCCAAGGTCAGGCCCGGGGTCCAGGCCATGGTCAGCGCGCGCTTGCGTATCTGCGACGCCACCCACAGTTCCGGCGTCAGCAGCAGGCGCAGCAGCACGCGCCAGCCCGCTGCGGGACCGTGCAGGCGGCCCACCACGCCGTCCAGCGCCGCTTCCAGCGCGCTGGACACGGAGCTGGAGCAGTTGCGGTGGGTCAGGTTGTAGGTGGTGTTCTTGCGGTACTCGTCCCAGAACGCCTGCAGCTTGGCCGCGTCGTAGTTGCGGATGCGCACCCGCATCGTGGACGGCGTCCAGGCCTTGGATTCGGTGGCGTAGTCGGGTTGGAACACCCCTGGCACGTTGTTCTCGGCCGTGGCGCGCAGCAGCGTGCCGAACTGTTCGGGGGAATGGTCGATTTCCTGTGCCGGATACAGGCTGATGTAGACGCCTTCGGGCGATTCCAGCGCGGCGTGGCCCGTGGACACTACGCCGTTGATGTCGACCGCGGCGATGTAGCGGTCCACGACGGGGTAGTTGCGTGTCTCGCGCTTGGCCGAGCCCGACGGCGTCCAGACGTGGACCGTCAGCGCGCGCTCGGATTCCAGCGGCGGGCCGTCGAACACGGTTTGCGCCGGGCCATCCGCGCGCGTGGGCATGAAGTCCGGGTTGGGATTGACGTCCAGCGCCGGGTTGGAATCCAGGTCGCGCACGCGATACGCGAGCGACAGCAGGCGCAAGCCGGAGAACGCCAGGAACAGGCCCAGGCAGTAGGGCACCGTGCCGACGTAATGGGTCGGATAGGGCTGGAAGAAGAAAATGGCCAGCAGTATTTCGGCCACGCCCGAGGCGAACACGTAGCGCCAGCGTTCATAGCGCACCACATAGGCCGCCGTGCACTGGATCAGCCCGTCCACCAGGAACATCAGGCCGAAGATCATGGACAGCACGAAGTGTCCGTGATGATGGCCGACCAGCACCAGCACGCCCGCCGCCAGCACGAAGGCGCCCTTGGCATAGCGCAGCACGCGCTGGCCGCCGACGCCCGACTTGGCGATCATCAGCGTGGCCAGGCCTTCGATGACCAGCAGCGCGGCGAAGAAATTCAACGGAAAATAGATGGCGCCGTCCAGCGCATCGAGGAACAGCGTGATGCCCGTGACCAGGAATATGCTGCCGACGATCAGCAAGCCGCGGGCGCGCTTGCGCAGATAATCCACGCCCAGCAACAGCAATACCAGATTACCCATTGTTTTTCGTGCTCCTCTTTCGGGGCGCGGGGCTGCTCTGCGGCGGACTCCGGGCCGGGATTGCGGCTGGCTGGCGGGAAGCTGGATACAGGCACCCGCAATAGCCGTGAATATTATGGTTTGATATCCACGTTAACAAATTTCCGCCGGGTTTCAATGCGCGCGTGTCCATGCACGCCGCCGTCCGCGGCATTTTCCGGAGCATGCCATGAATACCCGTAGTCGCACCGACGCGAAAGACGAAGGCCCTCTCGACTCCGCCTCCAGCCTGATAGACGCCAGGATCCGCGAGCTGGACGACTGGCGCGGCCAGACGCTGGCGCGCGTCAGGGCGATCATCCTTCAGGCCGACCCCGGCGTGGTCGAGGAATGGAAGTGGCGGGTGCCGGTGTGGTCGCACGGCGGCATCATCTGCACCGGGGAAACCTACAAAAGCGCGGTGAAGCTGACCTTCGCCAAGGGTGCGGCGCTGGCGGATCCGTCCGGGCTCTTCAACGCCAGCCTGGATGGCAACACGCGGCGGGCCATCGATATCCGTGAAGGCGAATCAGTCGACGAGAAAGCGTTGAAGGCGCTGGTCCGGGCGGCCGTGGCCTTGAATGCGGCCGGAAAATCCGGCTCGCGGAAGTGACCGGCCGGCGTGCCGTGGTCCACGGTCCGGCCTTGCGCCCAGTCGGCGTCAGGGCAGCAGGCCGGCGTCCCGCAGCAGCGGTTCCTCGTAAACGGAATCTTCGGCGGGATAGCGCAGGCCGGGCACATCGAGGGCCTTGGCGCGCGCCCAGATGACGCTCTCGCCGGCCGGAAGCGTGTCCGGCGCCTGGGCATACAGCGGATCCTCGAACGCGGCGCTTGCGGGCGCAATGGTCCAGCCCTGGGCGGTCAGCGCCGCGATCACGTCGGGCAGGGCCTGCGCATTGAGTTGGTTGGTGTGCAGCAGCATGACATGCTTGGGACTGCGGCCCAGGACCTTGCGGGCCAGCCCGTCGTAATAGGCCGCACGGTCCAGCAAATGGCGGACGTACAGCTGTTTCACGCGCTGGGCCTTGGCGGTTTCGCCCGCTTTCACGTGATCGGCATAGACGCGGCTGTAGTACCAGTCGCTCGCATCGATCGACACTGGCGCGCTCCGGTAGCCGTTTCGGGCCATCCAGTCGCGCATGCCGTCCCGCTTGGCCTGGGTATCGCCTTCCTTCAAGTACGGGAACCTCAGCATGGGCACAAAGGCGGGCAGGCCCCTGAGGGCGGTATCCGCGGTTTTTACGTCGGCGATGAACGCTTCCAGCGAGACCTTGGGGTCGGCAAGACTGCGGTGGCTGGCCGTATGGTTGCCGACCCAATGTCCCGCCCGCGACCACTGCGCCGCCAGTTCGAGTCCGCCGGCGCCGCCTATGCGGTTCAAGGCGGGAAACAGCGCGGACTGGATTCCTTGCTTGTGCAAGGCGTCAAGCAGCTGGGCATTCCATAGCGCGGCTTCGGGTTGCTGGTCCGGATTGAGTCCGTCATCGAAGGTCAGGGCCACGGTCTGGGCGGAACACCACGACGCCCACAGAGAGAAGCCGACCGCAACAATGCGGTGGAAGAAAAAACGGGAAGCCATGCGGGAATGCAAACCTCAGGTGTAGTTGCCACGCGCGCGCCAGGAAACCGGCCAGGGCGGCCCGCGCCCCGGCGGATGCCGGGGCATCAGGATAGCAGTCATGGCGGGTCGCGCGCGGCTCAGGTCAGGCGGCTGCCGGCCTGATGTTCTGGTTGTGCCGGAACAGGTTCTGCGGGTCGTAGCGAGTCTTGGCCTGAACCAGCCGGTCGAAGTTCGGCCCGTACGCCGCGCCCAGGCGCTCCGGTTCGTCCTGCGTCAGGAAGTTCACGTACACCCCCTCCTGCGCATAGGGCTCGGTGGATCGGAACAGCGCCCGGGCCCACGCGATGCAGCGCTCGTCTTCTTGCTGCGATTCCCAGCGTCCGTGCACGTTCATGGCGAATTGCGCCGATCGGTGCGGATAGGCCGTGGCGGACACCGGCACCTGCGCGGCGACGCCGCCGATGTAGCCCAGGAAAATCTCGCATTGCGGCGACGGCAGGCCTTCCAGCGCCGCCACGATGGCGTCTATCAGTCCGTCCTCCAGGCCGCCCAGATTATGCGATTTCCAGTAGTTGCGGGCCCCGGGCGTAAGCAGCGGATCGAAGGCCTTTTGCCAGGCCGTGTACGGCATCGGGCCCAGATGCTCGCCATAAGGCGTGCCGAAGCCGCGCACCGCTTCCACCGCCGCCGGCCCCTGGGCGGGATCGCCCGAATAGCACATGGCGAAGGCGACCATGGGCTTGCCATGCACGGATTGCGGCAGGAAGGGCAGCGGAGGCGCCAGGCGCAGCACGGCCCAGACGGTCAGGTCCTGGGGCATGGTTGCCAGCGCGTCGCGGTACTTCGACAGCGCTACCTTGCCCTGTTCCAGCGGCAGCGCCACCAGGCCGCCATACACCTCCGGGCCGACGGGATGCAGCTGGAACTCGAACATGGTGACCACGCCGAAGTTGCCGCCGCCGCCACGGATCGCCCAGAACAGGTCCGGGTGGTCTCGCTCGCTGGCGTGCAGCAGTTCGCCGTCTGCGGTGACGATGTCGGCCGAGAGCAGGTTGTCGATGGTCATGCCGAACCTGCGCGTCAGCCAGCCGAAGCCGCCGCCCAGCGTCAGGCCAGCGACGCCGGTGGTGGAATTCACGCCCAGGGGCGTGGCCAGGCCGTAGGCCTGGGCTTCATGGTCGAAATCCGCGAGCGTGGCGCCGGGCTCGACATAGGCCCGGGCGCGCAGCGGGTCGACGCGTACCGACTTCATCGGCGACAGATCGATCATCATCCCGCCGTCGCAGACCGCGGTGCCAGCGATGTTGTGGCCGCCGCCGCGCACGGACAGGACCAGGCTGTTGTCGCGCGCGAAATCCACGGCGCGGCGCACGTCGGCCGCGCCCGCGCATCGCAAGATCACCGCCGGGCGGCGGTCTATCATCGCATTCCAGATCTTGCGGGCGTCGTCGTAGCCGGGATCGCCCGGACAAAGGACCTGGCCTCGGGCCGAGGCTCTCAGGTCATCCAGGGCGTCATTGGAAAGTTTGCTCATCACACACCTCCTTGAAGGTGCTGTTTCGTGAACAATCTCTGAAACTGTGGGGCCTGCGGGCAGGCCCTGGCCGCCTATGAGGTCGGGCGCGGCATGGGATACGCCTCCTGCGTGAGGGGCCATGACCCGGAAAGGGCGGCGCGCCGCGCCGGGAGCCAGTCGGCCCGCTCCCGTTTTGCGCGCCGTGGCGTGCGTATCCGGAAAGCTTACTCCTCGCTGGTCCATTCCACCTGCACACCGAGGCTGCGCAGGTTTTCGACGAAGCGCGGATGGGCGCGGCGGATCGGCGTGGCGTTGCGGATTTCCGAACGGCCGTCGATGCTGCTGGCGATCATGAAGAGCGCGATCGCGACGCGGATGATGTAGGGGCTTTCGACCACCGCCGGCGTCAGCGGCCGGCCGCCGAAGGTGATCAGGCGATGCGGATCGGAAGAGAACACGTGCGCGCCGAACTTGGACAGTTCGCCGGTCCAGCCCAGCGCGCCGTCGTAGACCTTGTTCCAGAACATGGCGTTGCCTTCGGCGCACACGCCCAGCGCGATGAAGATGGGCAGCAGGTCCACCGGAAAATAGGGCCACGGCGCCGCTTCGACCTTGGTCAGCACATTGCTGGTGAAGGGCGTCTGCACCTTCAGAGGCCCCGAACGCAGCGCGCGCGACCAGCCGTTCTCGTGCACGATCTGCACGCCGAACTTGGCGAAGGTGCGGTCGATCAGCGGGAAATTGCTGGGCGTGCTGTTGCGCACCACCACGTCGCCGCCCGTGATTGCGCCTAGCGCGAGGAAGGTCGTGATTTCGTGGAAGTCTTCCTCGAAGGTGAATTCGCCGCCGCCCAGGCGGGCGCCGCCGCGCACCGTCAGCCGCGAGGTGCCGATGCCGTCGATGTCCGCGCCCATCATGGCCATGAAACGGCAGAACTCCTGCACGTGCGGCTCGGAGGCCGCGTTGGTCAGGGTGGATTCGCCGTGGGCCGCCGCGGCGCACAGCACGAAGTTCTCGGTCGTGGTGACCGAGGCGTAGTCCAGCCAGTGGTGGGTCGGCTTCAACGGGCCGCTGCTGCGCACCAGCAGCGAGCCGCTGGCGCGCTCCACTTCGCCGCCGAAGGAACGGAAGATGTCCACGTGCGGATCGATCTCGCGCACGCCCAGCGTGCAGCCCTTGACGTTGTCCTCGAGCCGCGCGACCCCGAAGCGCGCCAGCAGCGGCGGCACCAGCATGATGGACGAGCGCATTTCCTCGGGCAGCCGGTGGGCGGCGGCGTCGAAGGCGGTGTCGCGGTGGTGCAGGTCTAGCGTGCGCGTGGATTCGTCGAGGCTGACGTCGCTGCCCAGGGTGCGGAAGATGTCGAGGATCTTGCGCACGTCGGTGATGTCGGGCACGCCATGCAGCCGCAGCGGCTGGTCGGTCAGCAGGGTGGCGCACAGCACCGGCAGGACCGCGTTCTTGTTGGCCGACGGGATGACGCGGCCGCGCAAAGGGGTGCCGCCGTGGACGATGAGGTTGGACATGGAGCGAGGAAGGCGTAGAGGAATAAGGAAAGGGGAGCCCCGGGGGCTCCAGGTAATTTCACACTGTAAGGGCGCGCGGCTCTGGTGTCATGCAAGCCTGACGGCGCCAGGACCCGGATTCTTCCGGATCAGGACCCAGCCGCCTACGGTCAGCGCCAGTCCGCCGGCCAGATAAGGCAGGCCGAAAATCAGCGCCCAGAAAAACAGCGCCGTATAGGCGTCGTTGGCCGCCTGCTTGCCGCCGCTGGCCGGATTGAAGATGCCGGGTTCCATGCTGAACACGGCGGTGACCAGGGTCAGCAGGAGGATCAGGCCCAGCACGGCGCAACCCCAGCCAAGCCGGCGGCGGAAATTGGGAATGCGCACGAGCGCCACAACGAGCGCCACGCCGGTCAGCAGCGCCACGACGTTGGTCGTGATCAGCATCCGGTCCAGCGCCGCCATGTAGGCAAGCCCCGTCAAGTCCGCCAGCCCGAATGCGCGCAGCAGCGCCGGACCGAGGACACCGAAGCTGGCCCAGGTGGCCAGCGCGCCGAATGCGATGCTGGTGAGCCACTTGGTCAGGGCAGGGGGCATGCGGGAGTCCTGTTCATGGTGCGGTGCGGGGAGAATACTGCGGATTGCTGCTGACGATTGAGACGGGCGGTAACGGCATTCCGGACAACCCGGGCATTCCGGGCATTCCGGGCAATCCGGTGGCGCCTAGGCCCGGCGCCGCATCCTTTCCTGATGCAGCAGGCGGACCTGTTCGGCGAATTCCGGCACGGGGCCGTCCAGGGGAATGCCGTCGACGACTTCCGAGATTGCCAGGGGCCGGACCTTGGAGGTGGGGGCGACGCCCCATTCCCGCAGCCATTGCCGGTACTGCGCGGACGAACTGGCATATACGATCCTGCCCAGCCCCACCCATCCGTGCGCCGAGGCGCACATGGAGCAATGTTCGCCCGAGGTATAGACGGTGCAGGCAGCGCGCTCCGCGGCCGGGACATGGTTTGCCGCCCAGCGGGCGATCTCGAACTCCGGATGCCGCGTGCGGTCGCCGCTGGAGGCATGGTTGTGGTCCTCGAACAGGACCGCGCCGTCGGGCGAGACCAGCACGGAGCCGAAGGGCTCGTCGCCCGCCTCCAGCGCCTGTTTTGCCAGTTCGACGCAGCGCGCCAGGTGCTTTTTGTCCAGTTCGGTGATCATGCCGGGTCTCCTCGTGTGCGCCGCAATGTGCCGGGCCGGCGGAATGCGGCATCGGGGAGGCCGCCGGGAGGCATGCGCAAGCATAGCCTCCTTGCAAGCCGGCTTAGTAATACACGTCCACGTAATCGGTCAGGCCGCCGCAGGCTTCCATCTGCTGCAGGCGCCAGTACTTGCGCTTGCCGGTCGCCCGGAACTCGAAGTCGCCGTTGCGCTCGCAGCGCCGTCCCTTGTCCGGCGCGTCCAGGATCAGGATCGTGCCGCGGAAGATGAAGCGGTCGCTGGCGATCGAGACGATGTCGCCCTTGATCTTCAGCGTGCCTTCGAAGTTGGCCTGCGTGCCTTCGATGTGAACCAGGTCGTTCTCATCGGTGGCGGTCAGATGGCCGCGCTGCGCGGACCAGAGCCATTGCAGGGTGATGCCGCTGTTGTTCATCAGCCGCTCGTAGGCGGCCTGGTTCTGGATGTCGGTCTTCAATGCCGAACCGGAAGGCGCGGCCGTGGCCGCCGCCGCGGGGGCCGGCGCAGGAGCTGCGGCTGGCGCTGCGGCAGGGGCCGGGGCGCCATGCGCCTTGATGGGAGGCGCGGCCAGCGCCGGCATGGCCGCGGCGAAGGCCAGGCCGGCTGCCAGCAGCAGGCCGGACATCCGCATTTTTCCCCGGGCGATGGTCGTGTCGCGGGCTAGGTTCGTGTGCATGGTTTTCGTCAGATAGGGGTAGGAGGCGCGGCCAAGCATGCGCGGGCGCATAAATTAGCACGCCCTTCGGACCCCGATAATTGCCGTTCCTTAATGCCATGTATCGATTGGTTAATTGAATGACCAAGGGATACCGAACCTGCCCGCGTCCTTTTTCGCGGCTGCCGCCTAGGGCCCGTTCAAATCAAATCGAGCCTTGCACGGGCCCTAGCGCTTGGCGTTCGCGCTCTCCGCCCGGAAAGCGGCTTCCCCGGCATCGGATATCTCGACCCACTTCCGGTCGGGCGGCGCGTCCGTGACATAGCTGTCGTGCCAGTTCCACCACTTGTAGGTCGGCGTCTGCGGGTAGCCTTCGGGCGAATCCTCCCAGAGTTCCTGCCGGCCCAGCGGCGTGATGTCCAGGTAGTTCCAGGTGCCGCCCATCTGCTCGTCGCCCCGGTTGTTGAGGAAATACGTGCGGAAGATGCGGTCCCCCTCCCGGTAGAACACGTTGGTGCCGTGCCACTCGTGCACGCCGTGATCGGCGTCGAAGTCGTCGGTCAGCGTGTACCAAGGCATGGTCCAGCCCATGCGCGCCTTCAGGCGCTCGATGTCCGCCTGCGGCGCGCGGGACACGAACACCAGGGTGGTATCGCGCGCGTTCAGGTGGGCCAGGTGGGCGACCTGGTCGGCCACCATGGAGCAGCCGCGGCAGGCGTGCTCCGGCCAGCCGTACACGCCGGGTTCGTGGAACGCGCGGTAGACGATCAATTGGCGGCGGCCGTCGAACAGCTCGGGCAGGGTCAGCCTGCCTTCGGGGCCTTCGAAGACATAGGCCTTGGCCACTTCCGTCCAGGGCATGCGTCGGCGCTCGGCGGCCAGGGCGTCGCGGGCGCGGGTCTGCGCCTTTTCCTTCACGAGCAATTGCTGCCGGGCCGCTTCCCATTCCTGGGGCGACACGACCGGGGGCGTGCGCATGGGCTTGCCATTGCTGGCGTTGTTGTCGGTTGATGATGTCATGGCTTGGGTACCTCCTCATCGCGGGCCGCCGGCCTGGCGCAAGGGCTGCGCGGCATGGCGCGGGGCGGCCTTGGGGATAGTCTGGCGCCGCGGGGCGAGGTGGGGGGAGTAACAAATGCGGCGCCATTGCGGCCGCGGCCGGGCTAGAAGCTCACTGCCAGCCCCACGGAGAAGCCCGACACGTTGTTGCCGAACACATAGCGGCCCACCAGCCGGGTGCGGGTGATGATCACGTTATAGGCGCTGGAATCCAGCTCCAGGCCGGCGCCCACCGAGGTCAGCCGGTCAAAGCCCAGGATGCCGCGCTGGTCGCCCAGGAATTCCGAGTGCGTCAGCTCCAGCACGTAGCGCAGCGGCCGCTGCAGCATGACGAACCCCGTGGGCGCGCGGTAACGCGCCCACAGGTTGGCCGATTGCGCCGTGGCATGGCCTTGCACGGCCGCGGAACTGTCGAAGCTCTGCAGGCGCAGGTCCGAATAGCGCAGCTCCACGTCGACCTCGTAGCCGGGGCGGTAGTGTTCGTAGTCCAGCATGAGCGAGCCGCCCAGGCCATAGGCGTTGAGCGAACCCTTGTCCAGGAAATTGATGTCCTTGCCGGTCTGGCGCCCGACATACCAGCTGGCCGCGCGCAGGTCGCTGGTGACATTGCCCAGCGCGAAATTGAAGATGGGGCGCAGCTTCAATTCGTCGGTCAGCTTGAAGTCCCAGCCTATGCCGCCGGTGGCCGATACGCTGTTCCACTTGGTGGGGATGGTGCGAGACTCCGCGCCTTGCGTGGCGACGAAAGTCGGATCGTAGCGGCTCCAGGCCAGCACGCCTTCCAGGTAGATGGGGACCGATTTGGAAATAGTGTCGCCGCCGCCCAGCTGCGACATGGAGAATTCGCTGGACCCGGACACCGATCCGGTGCCCGTGCCGATGCTCAGCGCGCTGGTCGTGATGTCGGGCACGATGGAGTACGACATGATGGCCAGCACGCCGTTGGCGCGCTTCTGCAGGTCGTCCTTGCTCAGGCGCAGACCTTGCTGCGCCTGGGCGGGATCGGCCGCCGCGCAGGCCAGCGCGGCCAGCAGCCAAGCGCTACGTCGTATCGCCATTTTCACGGGCATGGGCATGTCATCTCCAGCATGAATGCGTGTCCAAAACAGCTGCCGACCTGGCGGCGTGACGAAATCTATTGGGCCGCGGCGGGCGGGTCGACCATGGACTGGCGCTGGGACGCTAGCAGCGCGTCGCTCTGGTCGATCCGGATGACGCCTATCCGCGGAAACTCGAAATCCACGATGATGTACATCGCCGCCGTCATGACCACGGCGTACACCAGCTGGTGCAGCAGGCTGTCGCGCTGGGAAGTCGCCAGCTTCGATCCGATGAGGCAGGCGCATACCAAGGCCAGGAAGACCAGGAAGGCATAGGTCGCGACGGGCGGGTGGACCTTCTGCGCCACGGTCTGCGCGGTGGACACGTCGAACATGTCGTTGACGGCGCCGATGTAGGAGACGCCGAAGGGCGGCACGGTATTGCGGGCCGCGCGCATCGAGTCGGTCCAGATTTCCTTCTGCAGCGCGCCCACCCGGGCGGCGATCGCGTCGCGCTGCTCCAGGTCGGCGACGTGGCTGTAGTACTCGATGCGTCCGTCCACGTAGCGCCGGAACTGTTCGCGCAGCTTGGGCTGGTCCTGCGGATTCAGCATGTCGATGCGCAGCCACGCCGTGCCGATTGAATTGACCTCCTGCACCAGGATGTTGCGGCGCTCGGCCATGCGCTGGGCCGCGCCTGAAAACGTGAAGGCCACCAGCAGGCCCAGGAGCGCGAACACCGACGCCTCGATGGCGGCGGCGCCCGCGCCGGTCTGGTCGTCGGCGCTATGGCCCAGGCGCCTGCCGATGCGCATCGCGATCATCAGCAGCACGAAGAACACGACAGCCAAACCCGCCAGCAACAGGGAGTAGTTCATGTAGGCACCATGTGTTCAATGACGATCGGTGGGTTGTGGCGGCGCGGTCGCGGCCATGTCGCGCCATAGCGTGACGCGGTTGCGTCCGGACTGCTTGGATTCGTAGAGAGCCTCGTCCGCGCGCCGGATCACATCAACCGTGGACTCGCCGTCTTGCGGCCACAGCGCGACGCCGATGGATACCGTTACCCGGCCCACACTGTCCGGCATGATGCGCCGGGCCACGGCGTAGCGCAGGCGCTCGGCGACCTCGCTGGCCTGTTCTGCGGAACCGGTGGGCAGCAGGGCGATGAACTCTTCTCCGCCCACACGGAAGGGGCGGTCCTGCTCGCGCAGGCAGGCGCGGATCACCTCGGCCAGCGCGATCAGCACCTTGTCCCCGGTCAGGTGGCCAAAGGTGTCGTTGATGCGCTTGAAGTGGTCCAGGTCCATGGCGATGACGGCAATCGGCGCATCCTTGGCGGCGTGTTCGTCCAGCACGCCCGTCATGGCCCTGCGGTTCAGCAGGCCCGTCATGGGATCAGTTTGCGCCTGGGTGTTCAGGCGTCCGACCTCGTCCCGATGCTGATCCAGGGTCAGCCGGACCGCGTCGCGCAGCGTGTCGGCCTCGGCATACCAGGCATTGAGCGCGGCGAGGTCCTTGCCGCCCGAATGGCCTTTCCTCATGGCGCGCGTCAGCCGCGACAGGGGCGACGCGATGGCATAGGCCAGGCCGCATACCAGGAGCAGCGTCAGCACGATGGCGGGAATCGCGGAGCGCAGGGAGTCTTCGAGCAAGACGCGCAGCGGCGACAGCACCTGGTCCAGCGGCCGTTGCGCCACCACCGCCCAATTGCCCTTGGCCAAGGGGGCGTAGCCCGTCAACACGGTGCCGCCATTCGCGTTCGAGAGCAGGGCGGCGCCGCCCTGCCTAGTGGGCTCCACGCCCGCCAGATCGAGCGCGCCGGGGTCCGCGTGCCTGCGGTACAGCACGTCGCCGCCGTTGCCGACCAGGAACACCGACATGCCCGCAATATCGTCGCGGTCGCCAATGATCCGGTCCATGCCGCTGCCTTCATCCAGCTTGATGGCCAGGGCCAGATAGGCCAGCGGGGCGCCGGCCGCATCATCCAGCGGCTCGACCACGGTCAGCACCGTGGCGCCCGACGTGCCAGGCGTCGCCACCCAGTCGCCTGGCCCCGGCGCATCCAAGCCCAGGTCGGCCAGGTCGCGGATGCCTGTCACCGCGTCGGGGGCGCCAGGAGCGCGGGCGATGATGTTGCCGGTGGCGTCCGCAAGCAGCACCGCATGGACGGAGTCGATCTGGCCGCCCAGGCGCTGCAGCTCATCCTGCAAGGCCTGCGGGTTGTGCAGCAGAGGGAGGATTTGACGCGCGCTGTTGCGGGCCTGCCGATGCAGCGCGGCAACGTAGACTTCGATGACCTCAGCCAGCTTTTCGGCGCGGGCATGATTGGCCGCCAGCGCATTCCTGATGATCTGCGCCTTCTGGGCCTGATAGCTGGAGTACATGGCGGCGGAAAAACCCACCGCGACGCTGAACACGGCCAGGGCGACCAGAACCGCCAGCAATCCGATCTTGCGCTTGCGCATGCCTGGGTGGCTGGACCGAGGGCTCATCGAGACTCCATGCAATTTCCATGCTTACTGGTGTATCGACCGCGTTGAGTCTGACAACGATAAATGGAGGGCCTGCCGTCCGCAATGCAAAACGCGATTAAGAGAAATCCATGATTGATTCTGGCGAAATTCTGTGGTGGCGTCGCAAAACGCCACGCACAACATTTCCAAAATCTTGGTAACGGGCCCGCAAGGCATGGCCGGGTATTCTCAAACACTTTCACGACGGCTTTACGCAACCCTGTTCTTGCCTGTCCGGCGAGTCCCTGCGTTAGCCAAAATAAGGAGAGCAGACATGGCCAACAAAAACACCATTTGCCTCTGGTACGACCGCGACGCCCTGGAAGCCGCGCAGTTCTATGCCCGGACCTTTCCCGACAGCGCCGTCAGCAAGATCCTGCGCGCGCCCGGGGACTATCCCTCGGGCAAGCAGGGCGACGTGCTGACGGTGGAGTTCACCGTGGCGGGCATCCCCTGCGTGGGTTTGAACGGCGGTCCGGCCTTCAAGCACAGCGAGGCCTTTTCCTTCCAGATATCCACCGAGGACCAAGCCGAGACTGACCGCCTGTGGGATGCCATCGTCAGTAACGGCGGCCAGGAAAGCGAGTGCGGCTGGTGCCGTGACAAGTGGGGACTATCGTGGCAGATCACGCCGCGGGTATTGATAGAAGCAATCTCGGACCCGGATCCCGCCGTCGCCAAGCGTTCATTCGACGCGATGATGACGATGCGCAAGATCGACATCGCGGCCATTGAGGCGGCGCGGCGGGGGTAGGGGGCGGATTCCTCCTTTTGGCTGATTCCCGCGGGACCAGCGCGATCTATCATGGAGGCGCTGCGCCGGAGCAGCTATCCACATGGCCCGTTCCGAGGCTAGCCGGCGCTAGCGCTATCTGCTCGGGGGGGCTCTCCTATGGCCACGTTCGCGGTTCGCCTTATGGCGTTTGTCGTGTTGGCGGGCTGCGCCGCCGCGGCCCAAGCGGGACCCGGGCAGGCCATGGAGGCCACCGGCACGTCGCGCTCCTCATCTTCCTCGCGCAGCAATAACACCGGCGCTGCCATCGACGCGGCGCAAAAGGCGCTGAGCGATTATCTGCGCAGTTCCGACCAGCAGGACGGCGCGCTGCTCGACCAGGACGCGCAGGACCGCCTGCGCCAGCAGTACGAGGAGGCGCAGCGCGCGGCGGCCCAGGCCCGGGCGAAGCAGCAGGAGGCCGACTACGAGCGCAACCGCGACCGGATCAAGGAGCGCTATGGCGCCGATCCCGCGCTGAATCCTTGGGGTAACGGTTCCGCCAGCCGCGACAAGCCCCGCAATGCCCCCGCCGACGCGCCGGACCCTTCAGCTGCAGCCAAGGCCGGGGCCAAGGATCCCGGGCTCGATTACGCCGGCCAGGCCTGCGAGTACTTCACCCGGCCCTCGGATGCCGCGCATCTGAACTATTACAGCGAAGGGTCGACCGTGGCGTACGGCGGGCGGGTCTACCAATGCAAGGACGGGCGTTGGGCCTTCCGCTATCCCGACACCGTGCTGAGCGCGCGCGACCGTAGCCGGCTTTCCGCCACGCAACAGGAGAAGTGATATGTCATTGTTCGCTTCGGCCATGACGGCCGTGCTGGCATATTCGACCCTGGGCGCGCCGCTGGGCATGGGAACGGAACAGGCGCAGGCCTTGTCCAGCGCCTATTTCGCCGCCTTGGAACAAGGCTTTCAGGCAATGGGGCCCAGCATGAAGCGCGCATTGGCGACCTACTGCCAGGATGGGCAAAGCATCAACGGCTACTGCAATTTCGTAGTGCAGGGCGCCATCATAGGCAGCCACCTCAGCGGCAACTACGAGGACGTTTTGCGCTACAGCGATCGCTATGCCGCTGCGATGCAAGCCTATATGCGGTCCAAGGGAACGCCGCTCGGCGCCTGCATGGCCGTGGGCGCGACAGTGATGAACCCACGCACGAACAGCATCTCGGCATCCTGGGACGCTCATGTGCCGTCCCTGATCTACTTCGCTCAGGCAAAGCTCAAGCGGCCTGCTGCCGGCTCCTACTACCAGGCGTTCTATTGCGCGCGCCGCGGGCCCAACGAACTGTTCGAAGGCTATGACCCTGAACATTCCAGCGTGGCGGCCAGCGAGGCGGAAGCGCGTGTCGCCCGCAAGTTCGAGGCGGAGATCCTGCGGCCGTTCCGTGCCGCTTCCAAGCAATTGAGCGATGAATACGTCCGGACCATGGATCACGACAGCGCGGCGGGCAATCGGAACCTGCTTAAGTACTCGGTGCTGTACGGAAACGCGTATTCGGCGTGCAGCCGGGCGCGCTTCCCGGCCAACCTCTGCGGCTATCTGAGCGCCGACCGCATCGAGGTGGAGTATTACGAGCGCCAGTAAGCCGGATTTCAGCCACGCAACAGGAGAAGTGATATGTCATTGTTCGCTTCGGTCATGACGGCCGTGCTGGCGTATTCGACCCTGGGCGCGCCGCTGGGTTTGGGAACGGAGGAGGCCCGGGCGGTTTCCAAAGCCTACTTTGCGGCCCTGGACGAGGGGTTTCAGGCGATGGGGCCCAGCATGAAACGCGCGCTGGTGACCTATTGCCAGGACGGAAAGACCATCGAGGGAAACTGCAATTCGGTATTGCAAGGCGCCATCATAGGCAGCCATCTCAGCGGCAATTACGAGGATGTGCTGCGCTACAGCGATCGCTATGCCACCGCGATGCAGGCCTATCTGCGGTCCAAGGGGACACCGCTTGGCGCCTGCATGGCCGTGTACGTGAGCAACGTGAAACCGGGGCCGGGCATCAATCTGATTTCCTGGAGCGCCCACGTGCCGTCGCTGGTCTACCTGGCGCAAGCCCGCCTGAAGCGGCCGGCAACGGGCACGTACTATCAGGCGTTCTACTGCGCGCGCCGGGCGCCGAATGAGCTGCTGGATGCCTATGATCCCGATCATTCGAGCGTGCCGGCCAGCGAGGCGGAAGCGCGCGTGGCCCGCAAGTTCGAGACGGAAATCCTGCGGCCGATCCGGGCCGCGCATCAGCAGCTGCAGGCCGAGCTCGAGCGGACGATCAAGACCGACAGCACCGCGCTCACCCGCAGTTTCCTCCAGACCGCGGTGTTGTACGGAAATGCCTATTCCGCGTGCAGCCGGGCGCGCTTCCCGGCCAACCTTTGCGGCTACCTGAGCGCGGACCGCATCGAGATGGAGTACTACGAGCGTCAGTAAGCCCGCGCCGCTGTGCGCAGGCCGCCCGCTGGCATAACATGCGCTGATTGCGATACGCCACGGAGCGCAGACAGTGCAATTGCCCGTCAGCCCGGATCACCGGGCATTTTCCCGGCTATGCCGTGCGCGGGACCTGCTTGCGGATCTGCGGTCCGAGCAGGTTTCGGTGGCCGATGCCGCCTTTGAAAGCGCCGACATCCAGGCCGAAGCGCAGCGCCTGAAGCAGCAGGGGGTGGTCTTCACGATAGAGCCCACCGCCGCGGGGCCCGTGACGATCGCGATCTTCTCGGACACCTGCGGCAACCTGATACAGATCTACCAGTTGAATAGCTGAGACTGCCGGCGCGCGCTTCAGCCTCCGGCCGGCAGCACGTGCAGCCCGGTGCGCTTGACGAATTCCTCGTAGCTGATGGGCGGCCCGGCCTTGGTGCTGGCGGCGTTGGCCTGCCAATGCACCCAGGAGCGTCCCGTGGTCGCGTCGTACACCACCTTGTAGATGTAGGTCGGCACGGCCACGCCGGACCCTATGGTCTTGGGCTTGTCGGCATAGACGGGCCCCGTGAAGACGTACACGTCGCCCGCGGCGCGCATCACGTATTTGCGCGTGTCCTGTTCGATGCTGCTCCAGGCGCCGCCGTTGTGCGTCTGGTCCTGCGGCACCATATTGGCCAACGAGAAGCTCTGCGCCATGGCTTCCGGCGTGGACATGTCGCCCGCCGGGGCCATGTGGCCGCGCGAATAGCCCGAGCCGCGGTAATCGTCCAGCTCGGCGCGCTCGGCGCGCGGCAGGCGCGCTTCCGCATAGAACTTGTCCGTGCGGCGCAGCCCCTGGGCCTGCGTCAGCATCTGGCGGTTCAGGCGTTCCGCCACGAAAACCGGCGTCCTGGTCTGGCCGTCGTGCAGGATGGCGAAGGCCGAAAAGCACACCTCCCGCAGCTTCTGGCTGCCCGGCACTTCGGGCGGGCGCGAATGCGGAAAGAACTGCCGGCATTCGGCAAACATTGTTTGAACGGGCGCGCCTGTCCGCGCCGCGGTCGGTACCGCTGCGGGCGCCGTGTGTTGCGTGCGCTGCTGCGGCCAGCCCAGGCGCGTCATCACTTCCTGCACCGGCGCCGGGATCCGCCATTGCGGATGCAGCATGTAGCTGGCCGCGCCGAAGCTCGCCAGGGACGAGAACAGCAGGGCCTTCAGGAACCGGGGAAAACGGCCGCTGGAGCGGGAACTGGCCCTGGCCGTGGATCTGCTTGGGGAACTTCTCTTCTTGGAAGCGGGTGTCTTCGCGCGCGTCATTACTACCTGTGAGCTACTGCCCGGTTGCGGTCGGCAACCGGCACCGCCCCGGATTGTAGATGAGTGGCAAATTTGCCACGCACGCGTCGATTTGTTCGTCATGCGAGACGGCCGGAACGTCCGGTGTTGCATGACGCGCAATCAATTTGTGACAGGGGTTACGCTATGTTTCCATGACGCATTTCCCACGTAGAATTCCTGCTGGCCGCCGCGATGCTGCGGCGCGATACCCATGCGTTCACGATGTACGTCGATCTCCTTACCCTTTACTTCATCATCATCGGAACGCTGCTCGCCAGTGCAGGCCTGACGTTCTGGGAGCATCGGACCCATCCCAGCCGCAGCGGATCATTGCGCATCCTGGCGGCGGGCTTCGCCACGCTCGCGCTCGGCTGCACCGTCGTGCTGCTGCGGGGCAGGCTGCCGGGCGCTCTCGGTTCCCCGATAGCCAACCTCATCATGCTCAGCGGCTACCTCCTCATCATGAACGGGGCGGCCTCGCTGAGCGGCAGACGTTACCGCGCCGCTTCCATCGGCCTGCTGATCGTGATGGCGCTGATCTGGCTGGTGGCCGGCGAGGCGGGGCAGGACGTGGTGTGGAAGTACGTCAGCGCCTTCCCCATTGCGCTGGTCAGCGGCGTAACGGCCTGGGAATTGTGGCGCTGCCAGTCGCTCAGGCCATTGATGCCGCTGCGCATCGCTACCGCGGTGGCGGGCATTCATGCCCTGGTATACGCCGCCCGCGCTTTCGTGTTGCCCTGGTGGGTGGCGCAGTATGGTCCAGGCATCAATCTCGCCGCCAGCACGTTCACCATGTATGAAGGCGTGCTGTATTCGATCCTGTTGCCGATGACCGTGGTCAAGCTGGTCCGTGAGGAAACCCACGGCCAGCTGCTGCGGGAATCGCAGACCGACTACCTGACCCGCCTGGGCAATCGCCGGTGGTTCTTCGAGCAGGGCGCGCGCATCATCGACAGCGGGGCAGGGCGCGGACCCGTCGCGGTGCTGGCATTCGACCTGGACCAGTTCAAGGCCATCAACGACCGGCATGGCCATCAGGCGGGAGATCAGGTGCTGAAGTTCTTCGCGGATTCCGCTCGCTGTGTGCTGGGCGCCGATGCCTTGCTCGCCCGCATCGGCGGCGAAGAATTCGCCGCGCTGCTGTCCGGCCAGGACGCGCGCCGCGCCACGGTGCTGGGCGCGGCCGTGGCCCAGCACTTCGCCGTGAAGGTGGCCGAGCGGGAAGAGGGCATGGGCATACCCGCCACGGTCAGCGTCGGGCTGGCGCAGTTCGACGACAAGGTTCCGCCTCTGGCCGATGCCTTGGCCGCGGCGGATCAGGCGCTGTACCGGGCCAAGGCGCTGGGCGGGAACCGGGTGGAGCTGGCGCGCGCCGAGGCCAGTCCGCTGGCCTGCTGAAGGGGCCCGGCCAGGGCGTGGATCAACCCTTGCGGCGGGATCGCGGTCGGGGCGCGACGCCCAGGCGAGGGTCGCGCGCCAGCGCAAGCGCTGCCAGCCTGACCGACAGCGTCTCGAAGTCTTCTTCGGTCTGCGGCAGGTACAGCCATTTTCCCAATACCGGATGCGGCTGCAGGCCTGGAAACTCGGCGATCAGTTCCGCCTGGCGTTCCTGCGAGGTGCACACCAGCAATCCGCTCCAGGGATCTTCGCGGTCGGCTGCGACCAGATACAGCAGGCCATCCAGGTAGGCCGCATCGCTGCCGAACATCTGCCGGCGCATGTAGCCGGCGTCCTGCTCCAGCGGTTCCAGGATCCAGAGCAGCGAGTTGGAGCGGACTGCCCGCTGCTTGCGGGGCGGGGCGAAGGGATCTGATCGGTTGCGCATGGGAATGACGCCAGGCTGGGTACGGTTGCGGCGAGAGCCTAAGAAAATGGTAATGGTAATAGTGGCGCCAGATTAAAGTTTCCACTCCGAGGGGATCGCGTGCATTGCTCTAAATGCGGAGCCGCCCACAAGGGCAAGAACAGCGTGTGCGACGAATGCGCAAGAGTGCTGGGCAATATGCCCAGCAAGAACGTCTTCACATCGAACGCCGGCAGCTTTACGGCGGACCAGACGCCACCGGCCGTGACGAGTCCATGGCCCGCCGCTAATCCGCAGCCTGCCTTGACTCCGCAGCCCGCCGCGAATCCGCAACCCGCCGCCAGCCTGCAGGCGGCCGCGGCCCTTCCCGGCAGCTGGGCTGAAGCATTCCATCGCTATCACGCCGTTCCCTTGCGGCTGCGCGGCAAGCCCGTCAAGACGGCGTGGCTGCTGGCAGGCGGCGTGGCCAGCGTGGCGGCCATCGCCCTGGGCGCCTACGTCTGGGGAATGTCGACGTGGTGGTTCATCCTGCTGTTTCCGAGTCTCGTGAGCGTGCAAATCGGAAACGATCTGAAGCGCAAGCGCTATACGCGGGTTCTCTCGCTGTGCAACCTGGAGGCGAACCGCGCCGGCGAGGTTTTCTACACCGAGATCGGCGGCCAGTGCCCCGTGTGCGGGGGCGAGGTGAAGTTCAGGGAAATAGGCCCGAAGCGCCAGAAGGAGACGACGGCGGTGTGCAGCGTCAATGGCCGCCATCGCTGGAAATTCGACCCGGGCGTACTGGACGAACTTTGACGTCCGCGCCGCCCGGCGCAAGCCGGCGGCGGCCGGGCGGCCGGGGCGCAGCTCGCCGCGCTGCCTATAATGGCCCCGATCCCCGCTTCGACGGCAGCCTTGCCGTGCTTCATGTCCTCTTTGCCTTTACGCGTGCTGTCCGTCATCCCGCCCATGACGCAGCTCAATACCCCTTATCCGTCCACCGCCTACCTGACCGGTTTCTTGCGGTCGCGCGGCGTGACCTCGTTCCAGGAAGACCTGGCGCTGGCCCTGGTGCTGCGCCTGCTGTCGGCTGATGGCCTGCGCGCCGTGGCGGAGCGCGTGGCGGCCTTGCCGGCCAACAAGCACAGCCCCGCGGTCCAGGCCTTCGTGGCGCAGCAGGCGCGCTACCTGGCGACCATAGACCCCGTCATCGCCTTCCTGCAGGGCCGCGATTCCACGCTGGCGCACCGCATCGTCGGCCGCCATTTTCTGCCCGAGGGACCGCGCTTCAGCTCGCTGGACGTGTACCTGGACGAGGAGGGCGGCGATCCCCTGGGCTGGGCCTTCGGCGCGCTGGGCCTGCATGACCGCGCCAAGCATCTGGCGACCCTGTATCTGAATGACCTGGCCGACGTGCTGCGGGACGCGGTGGATCCGCGTTTCGAGTTCGTGCGCTATGCCGAATCGCTGGCGGGCAGCCAGCCCACGTTCGACCCCTTGGCCCAGGCGCTGGCGGCGCCGCCCACGCTGGTCGACGACATGCTGCTCAGCCTGACCGAGGAAGCGCTGGCCCGCCACACGCCCACCATGGTGCTGCTGTCGGTGCCGTTCCCCGGCGCCGTCTACGCCGCGTTCCGCATCGCCCAGACCATCAAGGCGCGCGATCCCGGCATCATCACCGTGCTGGGCGGCGGCTTCGTCAACACCGAGCTGCGCGAACTGAAGGACCCGCGGGTCTTCGATTACTTCGACTACGTGACCCTGGACGCGGGCGAGCGTCCCTTGCTGTCGCTGCTGGAGCACGTGCAGGGCAAGCGCTCGCGCCAGCGCCTGGTGCGCACCTTCCTGCGCGAGACGGACACGGGCGCGGTGCGCTACGTGAACATGGTCGAACCCGACATCGCCTTCGCCGAAGTGGGCACGCCCACCTGGGACGGGCTGCCGCTGGACCGCTACCTGTCGCTGCTGGACATGCTGAATCCCATGAACCGCCTGTGGAGCGACGGGCGCTGGAACAAGCTGACCGTGGCGCATGGCTGCTACTGGAAAAAATGCAGCTTCTGCGACGTCAGCCTGGACTACATCGGCCGCTATGAAGGCGCATCGGCCGAGGTGCTGGCCGACCGCATCGAGGCCATCGTCCGCGAAACCGGGCAGACCGGTTTCCACTTCGTCGACGAGGCCGCGCCGCCCAAGTCGTTGAAGGCCCTGGCCACCGAACTGATCGCCCGCAACACCGGCATTTCCTGGTGGGGCAACATCCGCTTCGAAAAGACCTTCAGCCCCGAACTCTGCGAACTGCTGGCCGACAGCGGCTGCATCGCCGTATCGGGCGGCCTGGAGGTCGCGTCGGACCGGCTGCTGAACCTGATGAAGAAGGGCGTTTCGGTCGACCAGGTGGCACGCGTCACGCGCGCCTTCACGGACGCCGGCATCCTGGTGCATGCCTACCTGATGTACGGCTTTCCCACGCAGACGGTGCAGGACACCGTGGATGCGCTGGAATACGTGCGGCAGCTGTTCGACAACGGCTGCATCCAGAGCGGCTTCTTCCACCGCTTCGCCTGTACGGTGCATTCGCCGGTGGGGCAGAACCCCGAGGAATACGGCGTGACCCTCAAACCCCTGCCGCCGATCACCTTCGCCAAGAACGACATAGGCTTTCACGACCCAACGGGCGTGGACCACGACGCATTGGGCCGCGCGCTGAAGAAAGCCATCTACAACTACATGCACGGCATCGGGCTGGACGAGGACGTGCGTAGCTGGTTCCCGTTCCATGTGCCGAAGACCACCGTGTCCAGGCACCGGATCGCCCGGGCCCTGAGCCAGCGCGGGTAGGGCTGGAGTTAAGAATCGCAGGGTTGATGCCGTAGAGCAGAGAAAACTCAATCAACCGCGCGAACATCAGAAAATGCTAACCGCGAGACAAACCAAAGCGGCATACGTCGCAACAATTGCCGCAGCGATATTTGCTGGAATCCAACTGTGGCCCTCGCTAGTCAGTATGAACAGGATTGAGCCTCCGGCCCCAACATCGAATACGGCGGTTGCCCCGGGCGGTGTGGCCATTGCAGGCGCGTCACTTGCGTCTGCGGCGACGGGACCGGGTTTTACTCAGGTCACCATCAACAATGGCGACCCTGCTGCCTTTGCTGCCATCAAATCGGAAATTGAAGGCCACGAGCGACAAAAGCAGCTGGCTCAAAGTCTGGAAGCGAAGCTGGCTGAAGCGGAGCGATCCTTGCGCGTATGGCAGTTTTGGTACTTTCGCAGTGCGCATCCCGACTCCGTCGAAATGCTGCGGGACCTTGCAGAGCTGAAGAATTTCAGAATTAGTAAGGAAAGCTTCAAGCAACGGTGGGCCGCAAGGTTTGCGTCCAATGAAATCAGAAACGCATACATCGACGACATCATCATCCAATACGGATGGGTGATTGAGAAAGATGGTCTCTTGTCCGTGTCAGAGAACGGATATGGTCTTTTGGAAAAATCTGGAATTTCTATCACTCCATATTCGAAGCAAGTCAAGCCAAGTTTTGATTGCAACAAGGCGACGAAGTGGTACGAAGAGCTCATTTGTTCAGATGCTGAGCTAGCTTCTCTGGACTTCGAAATGTATAGGTTGTTGGGCGTACATCGGTCTCAGTCGAACAATAATAGAAGGCCCCTCAATCCTTCACAGGCAGACTGGCGCAACAAGGTTCGCAATATCTGTCCTGACCGCGCATGTCTCGTTCAGAGCTACACCACTCGGATT
The DNA here is from genome assembly GCF_903652925.1 of Achromobacter anxifer. Taxonomy (GTDB): domain Bacteria; phylum Pseudomonadota; class Gammaproteobacteria; order Burkholderiales; family Burkholderiaceae_B; genus Achromobacter; species Achromobacter anxifer. The sequence continues at coordinate 691,752 of NZ_CAHLAR010000002.1, forward strand.
GAGCTGTTGAACCAAGCAACAGCCTTATAGCTGCATCACTTTTCTTCCCCAGATTCTCATATGCACACGCATAGTCCCATACAGAGCGTTGGCGAGTTATTGACTTCGAGGCCCCGAACCATTCCGGAAGGCGCTGGTGTCTATGCGTTTTGGTGGATAGGTTGTCGCGATACCCTGCTAGCCGCAAATCGAACGGTCATCCTTCGGGGGCCCAAAGGGGTTCTCTTCCCCGTTGAGTACCGAGATTGGTGGCCGGAGGAACTTCCGTATCCGTGCCTTTACGTTGGTAAGAGCACAACCTTGCGAAAGCGCTTTGGACTTCATATCAAGCAAAAGAGCGTTGGTCGTCTTCATGATCCGCATCCGGATCATCACAAGGCCGTGCCCAAAACCACGTCCTGCCAACTGCGGTGGGGAATTGAACACATTTTCCCAAATGAGCCCAATCCTCTGAAAATTATTACTAGTTCAGTGGGTTTCTCCTACCGCTCTGACTTTCTCGAGAACGCCGTTGCCGAGAGGTTCTTTGAGGAGGATCGAATGGTGGGGGCGTGGCGACCTTGGTTCAATATAGATTCTGAGCGCTAAAGAGTGGTCGATGCGAGTAGCGTGGTCGCGCGTTTCGGCTTGTTGCGATATGAGTTCATAGTTAATGTTGATATGCGGCGGGGCGGCGATGACAGCGCTGGTGGTCGGTGCAAGCGGAGCAACGGGACGGCTGCTCGTCAGGCAATTGCTCGACCGCGGTCTGTCCGTCCGCGCCATCCTGCGGTCGTCTGATGCCTTGGCGGAGCTGGCCGGCGATGCCCGGCTGTCATTCGTACACGCCAGCGTTCTGGACCTGAGCGACGCCGATCTGGCCCGCTACGCCAGCGGCTGCACGGCGGTGCTGTCCTGCCTGGGCCACAACATGACCCTGAAAGGCATGTATGGCGCGCCTCGCCGGCTGGTGACGGACGCGACCCGCCGGCTGTGCGCGGCGATACGGGCCAACCGGCCGCATGCGTCGGTCAGATTCGTGCTCATGAACACCGCGGGCAACAGCAACCGCGACCTGGCCGAACCGGTTTCGTTCGGCCAGAAATGCGTGGTCGGACTGGTGCGCCACCTGCTGCCGCCGCATGCCGACAACGAACAGGCGTCCGACTATCTGCGCACCGAGGTGGGCCAGGTCGACGGCATGATCGAGTGGTCCGTGGTCCGGCCCGACAGCCTGCGCGATGGCGGCGCGGCCACGGCCTATGAAACGTATCCTTCGCCCTCCCGCAGCGCGATCTTCAATGCCGGCGCAACCAGCCGCATCAACGTGGCGCACTTCATGGCCGAACTGGCCACCGACGCGGCCGCGTGGAGCCGCTGGAAAGGGCAGATGCCGGTGATCTACGACCAGGGCATGGCGTAGGTACTTGCGTATCGAGCCGCAGCCTCGGCGCAGCGGCACCTCCTCATCTCAGCGCAGCAGCACATCCTCATAGAACGCGCCCATCGGCAGCCGGGCGTCGCGCACCTGGATCTCCAGCACCCAGATGCCGTCGGCGGGCACGAAGTCCGCCTGCGCCAGCAGATGCCTGCCGTACAGCGCGTGCGGAAAATCCGAGACCCGATGCCCGGGGATTTCCCGCACCAGCTCGCACCCATGGTCGCGCGCATGGCAGGACGCGCGGTCGTAGAGGGCGGCGCCAGTCAAGCCTTCCAGCCAGTCCAGGCGCGTGCAGCGGAAGACCTCGCGCGCGGCTGCGGCGCAGCGCTGGCGGTCCGCGTCCGCGCCCAGCACGAAGGTGTCGCCGTAATCGCCTTCGTGGCCGTCCCAGACCGGGCCGATGTCCAGCACGAAGATGTCTTCTTCCCGCAGCTTGCGGTCGTAGTCGGTGGGCTGGATGGGCGGCGATTGCGAGTCCGGACCGAAACGCACGTAGGTCGGGTGCCAGTTGTGGGACGCGCCCATCTGGCGCAGGTGCCCGTCAGCCAGGGCGATGGCTTCGCGCGTTGTCATGCCGGGCCGTATCAGCGCCCCGATCTCCCGCACCGCCTGCATGGAACGGCGGCGCGCGTCCAGGATGCCTTCCAGGGTGTAGCGGGGACTGATGCGTTCCCAGGGATGCGCCGGACTTGGCGGCGGTCCGCCAGCCGCAGCGCCGGCCGCGGGGTGGAAGGCTTCGGCCCGATACCGGTCTTGCGGCAAGCCGGCAGCCAGCAGCCGCGCCCGGGCGGCGCTCACCATTGCCGGGTTGCCGCAGGCATAGACCAGGCTGCGCGACCAGTCATGGCCCGCCGCGACGGCCGCGTCCTGCACGTGCCGGTTGGCGGGACGGCGCGGGGGGCCGTCGCCGGCCCGTGCGCCATCGGCTTCAGGAGCCGAGTCCTGCGACAGCACCGCATGCCATTGGAAGCCCTCTCCCTTGTTCTGCAAGGCATTCAGCATCCGGCCGGCATAGCAATCGTGCGCCGTCCGGCCGCCCCAGTACAGCGTCACGCTCTTGAGCGCGCGGCTTTGCAGCGCGGCCATGAGGATGGGCGCGACGCCCGCGTAGCCCGTGCCGGTGGCCAGCAGGATCAGGTGATCCACGTCTTCCATGTCCTGCGCGGACCAGATGCAGTCGCCCTGCGCGGCGTCCAGGGTCAGCGTGTCGCCGGGCATGAGGCCAGGCAGGATGCCATCGGTAAAGGCGCCGCCCGGCATGCGGCGGATGTGGAACTCCAGCCTTGCGGGGCCTGCCGAGCCCGGTACATTCGCGATTGAGAAGTTGCGCCGCGCGCCGCCGTCCAGGATCAGCCGGGCATGCTGGCCGGGCAGGTAGTCATAGGCCGGCCCGTCCTGCAATTCGACGATGAGCTGGGTGACGTCCGGCGCCAGCGGCGCACGCGATACCACGCTGGCGCGGCGCGGCGGCGCGGGCTGCTCGGGGGCGCTCCAGTGCGGGAAACGCAGCGTCAGGTCGCTGGCGGCGCGGCACTGGCACATCAGCAGCTCGTCGCTGGCGGTCTGGTAGCCGCCTGCCGCTGGCGGCGCAATGCGTTCGAAACGGCCTTCGACCACCACGGCGCGGCATGAGCCGCAGGCGCCGCGTTGACAGGAAAAGGGCACGGGCGCTTCCTGGGCCAGCGCCGCCTCCAGGATCGAAGTGGTGCCGTCGGTGACGAAGGGGCCGGTTTCCAGGGTGATGGTGTGGCGGGTAGCGGGGGTGTCCATGGACGCTTCCAGGAAATATGTCCCAGACGGGACGCAGGCAGCCAATCTATCGCTAGAATGGCTGCATAAAATAGAGCCATTTCTATCAATATGAGCAAGCCACTTTCCACCAAGAAGCCGGATGCCGGACGCCAGGAGGCCAGCCTGGACCTGCCGGTGGATGTCGCCCGCGCCGGGGAATCCAAGCAGTCCTGGGTCTACCGCGAGATCCGCGAACGCATCCTGCAAGGCGCGCTGCCCTCCGGGACGCGCCTGCCGTCCACGCGCAGCCTGGCCGGACGCTGGCACATCGCCCGCTCCACCGTCGAGGCCGCCTACGACCAACTGCGCGCGGAAGGCTATACCGCGGGCACGGTGGGCTCGGGCACTTATGTGGCGGCGGTGATTCCGGACAGCTATTTCCGGGCGGGAATGTCGGATGGGGAGGTTGCCCCGCCGAAGGCGCAAGCGTCCTCGGCTGTGCCGCCAGGAGGCGCGCCGCGAGCGGGCAAGACGCGGGCCGCGCCGGTTGCCGGTTCGCCGCAGGCCGCTACGCTCATGGCCGCGATCCTTACGCCGTCCCAACCCAATTCCCAGTTCTTCTCGCGCAGCGCAGACGCCGCGCTGTTTCCCATGGAGCGCTGGCGCAAGGGACTGCTGGCCAGCGCCCGCCGCGTCACGCCGGCGCAGCTTGCCAACGACGAGCCCCAGGGCTGGGGGCCGCTGCGCGAGCAGATCGCGCGTTATCTGGGCGCGGCGCGAGGCATACGCTGCGATCCCGACCAGGTCATCGTCCTGAGCGGCATCCGGGACGGCCTGGATCTCTGCGGTCATCTCCTGCTGCAATCGCAGGACCGGGTCCTGATCGAGGATCCGGGCTACCTCAACGCCGAGCCCATCTTCGGCCAGTACACCCGGCATATCGTCCCGCTGCCCATAGATGCGGAAGGCTTTCCCGTGGCGCAGGCCCGGCGCCAGCGCGGAGTCAAGCTCGTCCACGTCACGCCCGCCCACCAGTCGCCCACCGGCGCCACCATGCCGGTGTCGCGCCGCCTGGAACTGCTGGACTGGGCCGCGCAGAGCGGCTGCTGGATCGTCGAAGACGACTACGACAGCGAATTCAGCTACGACGGCGCGCCGCTGGCCGCCTTGAAAAGCCTGGACAGCGCCGACCGAGTCATCCATTGCGGCAGCTTCAACAAGACCCTGTATAACGCGCTGCGCATCGGCTATGCGGTCGTGCCCAAGGCGCTGGCGCCGGCCTTCGCGCAGGCGCGCCGCCGGGCCGGGCGCGCGCCCAGCATCATCGAGCAGATGACGCTGGCGGCGTTCCTGCAGGACGGCAGCTTCGCGCGCCACGTGCGCAAGGCGCGCGGCGTGTATGCGCGCAGGCGCGACGCGGCGCTGCGCGCCCTGCGGCAGGCGGTGGGGACGGAGGAACTGCGCGTCAGCGGCGAGCACGCCGGCTTCCATCTGCTGTGGTGGCTGCCGCCGGGCTGGGACGTGGCGCAGGTCGTGGCGGCGGCGCGGGCCGCCGGCGTGGGCATGCAGCCGGTGTCGGATTTTTGCCGCAAGGTGGACATGCCGCCTGGCGTGGTGGTGGGTTTCAGCGCGGTGGGCGAAGACGCGCTGCTAAAAATGGGACCGCTGTTGCTGCAGGCGGCGCCGGACCAGCAGGCCGCATTGCAGGACCCGGCGCTATTGCGCCGCCTGTTGCGCGTCAAGGACCGCATGGACTCGGCCTCGCACGAGGCCTGGCCAGTGGAGCGCCTGGCCGAGGCCAGCGGCATTTCCAAGGCGCATTTCGCGCACTCCTTCAAGCGCGCCTTCGGCCTGCCGCCGCACCGCTACCTGCTGACGCGGCGTATCGAGCAAAGCGTCGCCATGCTGCGCGACACGGAGCTCAGCATCACGGAAATCGCCTATGCCACGGGCTGGGAGAGCCTGGGCACCTACAGCCGCATCTTCCGCGACGTCACCGGCCTGAGTCCCAGCGCCATGCGCGCGCAGGCCAGGGCGGACATGCCGGTGCTGGACCGCATGCCCGGCTGCATCGTGAAGGCCGCGCAGCGGCCCGACCTCAACATCGCTGTTTTGGAGAAGCGCCGCCGCGCGGCCGACGGTAAATTTCCGCCATCAACCCAGGAGGTCTCATGAACCAAGGCATCAATGTGGCGGGCGTGTACGTGGACGATCAGGACGAGGCGCTGGCCTTCTACGTGGACAAGCTCGGATTCCGCGTCCATACGGACGTGCGCAACGGACCGTACCGCTGGCTGACCGTGCAGCATCCGGATCAGCCCTCGTTTCAGCTGGGCCTGTTCGCGCCCGGTCCGCCCATCCATGACGAGGCTACCGCGCAAACGCTGCGCGCCATGGTCGCCAAGGGGGCCATGCCGCCCCTGGTCCTGCACGTGGCGGATTGCCGTGAAAGCTACGCCCGGCTGCGGGCCCTGGGCGTGGAATTCACGCAGGAACCCATCGAACGCTATGGCAGCGTGGACGCGGGTTTCCGCGATCCGGCGGGCAATGGCTGGAAGATGATCCAGGCGCCGCGCGGCGCGGCCTGACATCCGGCCCCAGGCGCAGCGGGCGCAGTCAGTAGGTGATCCGCACCGAGGCCGCGCTGCGTACGGCGCCCGCGCGGGTGACGGCTTCGATATTGTTGCCGTCCGGATCCAGCACGAACGCGGCGTAGTAGCCTGGATGGTAGGCAAGACGCTCGCCCGGCGGGCCGTTGTCCCGGCCGCCGTGCGCCAGCGCCGCCTTGTAGAAGGCCTGCACCATGGCCTGGTCTTCCGCCTGGAACGCCAGGTGGATGCGGCCGGTCAGTTCGCCTTGGACTTCGGCGCTTCCGGCCGAGGAGATGAACAGTTCGTCGGTCCAGAAGTTCTTGTCGTCGGATCCGCCGATGGGAATCTTCAACGCATTGAAGACCGCGGTGTAGAACGCCTTGCTGGCGGGCAGGTCGCGCACGACCAATCCGATGTGGTCGATCAAACGGCCCTTGTGTCGTTCCTTTTGCGCCATGAATCGCTCCGTGCGGGGATTTTCATTCAGTCCTGTCCTGCCATGGCCCGCATGGGCTGGCAGGTCAGCTCTTTTTCTTCTTCTCCATACTCGTCCAGCATCTTGCGCGACTTGGTGTATGCGCGCAAATACGCCGCGTCGTAGGCCAGCGTCGATACGCCGGTCTCGCGCGCGGCCTTCTGCTTTCTCTGCTTCATGATGTCCAGCATCTGGGGGGTGAGAACGCCGCAATACTCCATGATGGCGTGGATCTGGGCCAAGGCCGTGGCGCTTTCCTCGTACTGTTGCGCCGAGGCGGTTCCGAATCCCAGCGACAGGGCGGCGGCAGCGATCCAGGCGGCGGGTTTGGTCACGAGACGGGGCATGCGGGGGGCTTCCATTGTGATTGCTACAGGCCGCATTTAACACGATTACGTCGCGCGCCTCAGGCGGCAGGCGTCCGTGCACTCGCCCGGCAGCGGGTCGCCGGCTTCCAGCAATATCGGTTCGATGTCCAGGCGGATGCGCGGCAGCAGCCGCGTCAACAGCATTTCGCAATCGCGCCGCAGGTAGCTCTGCTCTCCTGTCAGCTTGCCGACGGCGCGCGCCACGCCCGACTCCCGGGCCAATACCAGCAACGCCAGGCGGCCGCTGGCTGCGTCGCGCAGCAGCCAGACGCCAGTGGCAACATGCAGCAGCGGGTCCAGCGTGTCGGCCAGCCTGCGCAGTTCGCCGGCGCCGAGTCCGTGCGGCAGATAGCGGGGGGCAGCGTCGTCGGCCTGGGCCTGCCGCTCCAGCTGGTCCGCCTCCGCGCGCCAGGCTTGCGCCTGGGCGTCGTCGCCGCGCCGCAGCGCCGCCGCGGTCAGCTGGCGCAGGCAGGGCAGGCGTTGCGGGCCAGGCACGGCGGCGGCCTGGCGCCAGAGCGCCTCGGAGGCCGCCTCCAGTTGCCGGCGCTTGTCCAAGTCCCGGTCCGCCGCGCGGCGCAGCTGCAGCGCCGCCAGTTGGCACAGGGTCGGCAAGTGGCCGGGATGTTCCTGCAAGTTCTGCTCCAGCGTGACCGCTGCGCCGTCCGCATCGCCCATCAGGGTGTCGGCATACCAGGCCATGCGCGCCCGCTCGTCGGCCGACAGCGCGCGCAGGCGCTGCTTGCGCAGCAATTCATGATGGCCAGCGATGGCTTCGTCGCGTTCGTTGCGCGCCTCGCGCGCAAGCTGGGCGATGGCGTCGCGCTGGGATTCGTCCAGGGCGCGGGCCAGCGGCAGGCGTTGGAGACCGAGCCACAGGGCCGCCGCGCTCGGCGCAGCGCGGCGCCAGGGGACGGCATCCGTCGGCGCAGGTGCCGTGGCCAGCGCTTCCTGCTGGCCCGAGGCATTCAAGGCCGCCAGCCGGTCCGACAGCGAAGGATGCGTATCGTCGTCGGTCGTCGAGCGGCACAGGGCCTGATGCAGCCAGGCCTGCGCCTCGGCTTCGTCGCGGGGATATGGCAGCGGGGCATCGCCGGCCAGACAGGCATGGGGAGAGGGCGGCTGCGTTTCGGAAGCCTGCGCATACAGGTCCGGCCAGTGCTCGCGCAGGGCGCGCCCTTGCACGGACACGGCCATTAGCGCGTTCGCGGCGGCGGCCGCGCCGCAGGCGCGTGCCGACTGCGCGTCGGCCTCGTACTCACATTCCCGCGCGAAATCCAGGCTGGCCGCCAGGAAGCGCGGCACGTGCCAGTTCATGAAGAGGCGCAGCGGTCCGGTGGACAGGCCCTTGCGCCGGTCCAGCTGCCGAGCCGCTTCCTGCCATTGCAGCCGCGCGAAATACACCCGGCTGGCGTAACGCCCGTGGCTGCCGGCGATGTGCGCGCACTCGTGCGCCAGGATCGCCCGGCAGGATTCTGCCGACAGCATCTCCAGCAGCGGCTGTCCCAACCACAGCACGTTGCGCGTGCGGCCCAGCAGGCGCCGGTGCTGCCGGATGCTGGCGTTGAATTCGCCGTTCAGGTAGACGGCATCTAGCGCCGGCGCGCCCAACCGGGCACGCACCTGTTCGATCTCGCGGAACAGCTCAGGAGCGTCGGCCGCTTGCAGGCGGATGCCGTCCTCCGCGCCGGGCGGGCGTGCGGCAAAAGGCAGCCGCAGCATCGCCCAGCCCGCAAAAGGCAAGGGCAGGGCCAGCGCCGCGGCGGCCACGCCCAGCGCGCCCGGCAAGGCCGCGTACAGCCATGCCGGCGCGGTGCACAGCGCCAGGCCGGCGCCGGCCAGGGTGACGTCGCCCAGCAGCAGCCGGGCCGACAGCTTCAATCCCGACAGGCCGCGGCGCGCCATGATTACTGCGCGGCCGGCTTGGGCGGCAGGTCTTCGGCCGACACGCCGCCGCGGCCCAGATAGGCGCCGAACACCGTGCCTATGGTCTTGACCAGGCTGTGCGAATTCATCACCTGGGCCTGGATGTCCTCGATGTCCTCGTCGTCCGGTTGCAGGCGGCAGGCGTGCTGGGCCCATTCGATGGCGGCAAAGCGGTTCTTCTTGGCGCCGCGGCCGTGCGTGTAGGCCAGCGCGATCTCGGCGCTGGCGCGGCCGGCGCGCCAGTCGTCGTCTTCTTCCACCAGCGGGCGCAGATAGGCGCGCACGCCTTCCTGCTGTTCCTGTTCCGTGCCATGGTCGCGCAGCAGCACGCCGATGCGCAGTCGGGCCAGCGCTTCCGCGCGCGGCTCCTCGCGCGCGCCTTGCAGCAGCCACAGCACCTTGTCCAGGTTCTCGCGGCGCGAAAAGTCCATCTCGCCGTCGAAGATGTTGCGGTGGGCCATGTTGTACTTGGCCAGCGGCGAACCGTCTTCCACCGCGCGCTGCAACCACTGGTCGCGCACGGCGTCGTCCAGGTAGCTGTCGGGCGTGTTGTCGCGGAAGCCCCGGTGTATGTCGTACATGCTGCAAGCCGCGTCCGGCACGCGCCGGTCGGCCAGTTGGCGCGACAGGAAGTAGCCCTGCTCATGGTCGCCGCCGTCCCACAGCATCGCGGCCGCCGCCAGCACGTTGAAATCGTCATCCATCTGGTCCGCCGCCAGCACGGCGGCGCGGTCCAGCAACTGCTGCGCGCGCGCCGGATCCTGAGCAAAGCCCCAGCGGCCAAACTGGTGCGCCACCGCCGCCAGCGCCTGCGCCGTGGCCACCTGGTCCCAGCCGCACATGCGCTCCAGCACGCGCTTGAACGCGCCGTCGTCGTCCGGCTGGTGATGGATGATGCTCACGTGGGCGAAGCTGCGGAACGGCCCGTCCACCTGCGCGAAATACTCGTTCGGCCCGAACGCCGCCACGCTTTGGCCGTGCAGGGCGCGGGCGAGCGCCTGGTCTTGCAGCGAATAGCTGGCGAACTGCGCGTAATAGCCCAGGGCCATGCCGCGCTCCGTCGGCCGCAGCTCGCGCGCCAGGAACGAATCGAAAACGCGGCGGTATTCCTCCACGGCCTCGGCGTCGTCCGGTTCCGGATAGCTGTCCAGCGAGTCATAAATCCCGATCCAGCGGATCGCATTGCGCTGCGGCTCGGACAGCGCGGCGCACAGCGGGCCGCCGGCCATGCCGTCGATGTCCTCGTAGCTGCCGCCCCAGCGCGGTTGCAGGTATTGCGCGTAGGCCGTCAGCGCGCCCAGATGCCCGGGCCGCAGCTCCAGCGCCCGCAACAGCCAATAATCCTTGGCCTGTTCCACCTCGTGTTCGGCGCGCGGCGCCAGCCAGGCGGGCAGGGCTTGCGGCGCCTGCGCCAGCCGCGGCACGCCCACGGATGCCAGATGGGCCAGCGCCGCATCCATCAGGCCTTCTTCCTCGATATCGTCATGCGTCAAGGTCTCGGGCAGATTGCCCGCGTACAGCGCGCGCAGCCAGTACGGTTCCTTGAAATGCGCGGCCAGCTGCATCATCGTCACGCAGGCCGCAATCGGACGCGGCGAAAGCGCCATCGCTTGCAGCAAGGCGGCGGCGGAGCTTTCGCAAGCCAGCGCCGCGCCCAGCCAGCGGTCCTGGGTCACGCTGTCGGCCCAGCCATAACCGCGTATATCCGCGGCGCGGCCGTAGCAGAAATTACCCATCACCAGCTGTGCGTGATACGAGTCCGGGCAGGCGGCGATCCAGGCTTGCAGAAAATCGGAGGCGTCCTGGTACGGCACCGTCGAATAGTCGAACAGGGTCCCGGAATTGGCTGCCTCGAAGTAGGGCGCGCCAGGGTTTTCCGTGTCGGCCCAGTCTTGCTGTTCCAGATCGGCGTAGTAGGCGTCAAGCTGCGCGTAGGCGCGGGATTGAACCAGGGCGCGGACGTCGCGGCGGATGGCGGTGAGGGATTGCAAGAGGGCACCTGATGAAAAGGGCGGGATAGGCCCGTTGGCGGGAGCCGGCCAATGATGCCTCAGATGCGAGTCAGGATGAGCAATGAAAGCGACAAAACAAGAGCGTCAGTTTCTAAATGTATTTAAATGCTGCGGCGACGGCCAATAGCCAATAGCCTACAGACGCCAGGATGGAATTCGGTATTCGTACCACGCCTCCTCCAGCGTCTGATACCGCTGCAACCAAGGCGCAAGATGGTTCTCCGTATCCGCCGGCAAGGCCGACAGCCATTTCGCCAAGTCCTCCGCGTTGCAGATCTCCAGCACGGCGCCGCTACCCAGGGTGGGTTCCTGAACCAGGCCCTCGCCAGGCTTCAGATAGGCGCGGCGGTACAGGCGGCCTTTGTTCCAGATGTCGGGAGGGACGTAAACAGGCCATTCCTTTTCATACGGAAAGGACACGTAGACACCCAGCGAAACGCGTTGCGCGTTTTCAAACGCGTCCTTGTAGCGGATCAATTCCACGCCTTGCTGCAACTCGCCATACGCCTGCTGCAGGCAGCGCTTGCCCTTTTTCTTCCACCCGGCGAACGCTGGCTGCGCCCGCAGCAATTCCATGACGCCTTGCTCCAGGTCCGCGAGGGCTATCGGCATGCGAGCTCCCCGGGCGCCGCGGAAACGACGGCTGCGAAGTTCTGATCGGGATATCGGATGTCCATGGGTCGTCCTTGGCCTGGTTCCTCAAGCTGCAACGGTGCGCGCAGCGTTGCACGGTATCATGGCCGGGTTTTCACGGATCGACCTCCTTGATGGTCAGAAGGCCTTTCAATGAAAAAAAGCATCCTGCTTGCCTTGCTTTCCTCCGCTCTGCTGACAGCCTGCGGCCCCGACAAGCTGGTCGCCGACCTGCCTTCGCCCAGCGGCAAATACCACGTCGAAGTGCGCCAGTGCCCGCAACGCGGAACCCTGACCTGGGGCGAGCAGACGCAGGTTTCCGTGCTTGAAGCCGGCGTCTCGGAAAAGTGCAATGCCTTCATCTCGGCGCTGACGCAGTTCCAGTCGTCCTCGCCGGACGATCAGCTGCGGCTCGAATGGATATCCGACACGGAACTCAAGGCGTCGCATCCGGCGTACGCGAGCGGCAATGCGCCCACGGGCGCGACCCAGAAGCCGGGCAATCCGGTGCGGATCATTTTCGCGCCGGGAAAATGATCCCCGGCGCGCCTGCCACACAAGCGCCTCAGCCGCGCTCGATGTAGATGGGGCTGGAGTAGATGAAGTATCCGTCCTCCGTCGTGACGCGCACATAGACGGCGTTGTCGGACCCCGCGTGCAAGGGCACGCGTACTTGCGCCTTCATCCTGGTGACCGGATTGACGTCGGGCAGGCGGAAGACTTGCATGCGGCGCGATATTCCGCCGTTTTCCAGCACTATCGGTTCCAACCCGATGTCCGCCACCGGAATCTCGGCCTGTATCAGCGGAGTGTCGATGATGAGGTTGCCGGAGCGCGCCTCGCCCAGACGCACGTCCACGCCGCTGAATCCGCCAGTAGTAAGCGATTTCCAACGCAGCGTATCCGGCGAGGGTTGCTCCAGGGTCTTGTCGAGGTTCCAGAAATTGATCGCGCGGGGGGATTCGAACCAGTTGCCGGTCAGGGTCGCGGAACCATCCCAGACGGTCTGGCGGCCGCGGCCCCGGTACTCCGAACCTTCCCAAATGATGCGTATGCGATTGCCCAGTTCGTTTTGCTGATACGGCTGCAAGGTGTGGACGACATCCATCCGGTTGCGGATTTCTATGCGCTCTATCGGGCCATGGGTCGCCACATCGAACTCGAATTCGATGTGATCGCCCTGATACCGCAGGATGGAACCCATCTCCGCCTCTTGGACCTGGGTTTCCGTCACCGGGCCGTTCAGCTTGGGATCGTCTGAATAGCGGGTGGCGGGTTCTGCAAACCGCGCCCGCACGTCCAGGTAGGCGCGGCATCCGGTGGTGGCGTAGTGGCGGCGCTGGCGCAGGCAATCGGCGATGGACTGGCGCGTCAGCTCGGGAGCGATCAGGCAGCTCAGGCCGCCATAGGCGCCGAACATCGATGCGCCTGGGTGGCTGGCGCCGTGGCGTCCCTTGTGGCCGTCGCTATTGGCCAGGATGCCCACGCGATAGCCCAGCTTGAACGCGTCCTCCAGCAGCCATTCAAAGGTGCCCCAGTCGGAGTGAATCTCGATGGACCGTTCGATGCGCGCATCGTGGGATCGCGTGATGTCGGCATAGCGTCCGCCGATATGGGCAAAGACCACCACGTCCTCGTCCTTCAGCGCCTGGAACAGCTGGTCGGCGTCGTTGGCGTCCGTGTCCAGATCCGCATGGTCGTGGACCAGCGCGTGCGATGAACGATGGATCTGCCTGCCCTCGTTCAGGAACATGACGTTGCGGTCGCCGCCCAGCCCGGTGTTCCCCGACCATTCATAGCCCGGGAAAATGACGAATTGGCCGTCGCGGTTGTATTCGGCCGTCAGCGTGTTCAGGTGCTGCCAGAACTCGCTCGTGATCTGGAAGTCGTTGCCCTGGTGGCTCATGACATCCAGGAAGGCTTGGTCGCGCGCGAACTCGATCAGTTCGCGCGCGGAGTTGGTGCCTATGGTTTCTTCGGACTGGCCGTGCAGGTCGCCCCAGAAGTGCCGGTGCGCAGCCTGCGCCACGACGCGGCAGGGCGTGCTGGTGGCGACGACTTCCTCGCCGTCCAGGACGTCGATGCTCAGCTCGCCCGGCTGCGCAACCCGCAGATTGTCCAGGGTGATGGCGAGCTGTCCCTGCGCCAGGGTAATCGTGGACGGAAGGTTCTCTACCGGCATATTCGGGCGCAACGTGAAGCTGCGGCCGACCTTGCCGGAAGGGTTGCCCCATTTGTCCTCGCCCTTGAATCCTAGGCGAAAGGCTGCGCCCGCCACCGCCAGGCTCGGCAGGATGGCCTTGTATTGCACCGGCGGACCCGCGACCACCGAAATCGTGGGCGATTGCTCGATCTCGGTGTAGTCATAGGTCGCGAAGGCATCGACCAGCACCTTGAACTCGAAGGTGGGTTCGGTGAACGTCTGCACTCGCATGCCCGGCGACCCTGCGCGGGTGTCCCCGAAGCGGACCACGATCTGGTCGCCTTCTTCCAGGTAGCCGCGCACCACGCGGATGAACAGCGTCTTGTCCCAGGGGCGGATGTTGCGCTTGTTGTCGTACTCCACGTGCAACACGGCGCCGTTGCTGGCCTGCACCGTGGTGTAGTTCCAGCCTTTGGGATCGGTGAACTGGGGCTTGCCCATGTCGCTGGCGAACCGGTGCACGATCTTCAACGAGCCCGTGTCGTCTATGCCGAAATAGCCGGCGGTGTAGGTCAAGGTGAACGTGGCAAAGCTGCCGGCCTCGTATTCGCCCGAGGCGTCGAGGGTCGCGGAGCCCATCTGGTGGCGGGCGTAAGTGGAATGGGGCATGGGACGTCTCGGGCAAAAGTCATGGTGGGCAAACCATGATATTCAGCGCCATTGGATGTTGCTATGGTATGCAGGCTATACATTCATAACGTCACGACATGCGGGTGCGACCATGGAAAATTCGGCCGAAGCGGTCTCGTTGCGGCAGTTGCGGGCGCTGGTGTCCGTGGCCGACACGGCCAGTTTCACCATCGCTGCCGATCAGTTGGGACTGTCCCAGCCTTCCATCAGCCATCTGATCCGTCGCCTGGAAAACGAAGTGGGCCAGGCCCTGGTCATACGCGGCCGCGAAGTCAGCCTGACCGCGCAGGGACGCGCATTGGCGGACATGGCGCGCCGCTCCATCATGACCATAGACAGCGCGCTGAAGGAATGCCGCGACCAGAGCCAGCTGCGCACGGGCTCGGTCAGCGTGGCGGTCGGGCACGTCAGCGCCGCGACCCTGCTGCCGCAAATCCTGCATGCCTTTCATGCGCAGCATCCCGCCCTGGAGATGCAGGTGGTGGATTGCATGGTCGAACAGATCAAGAACAAGCTGGTGTCCCACGAGGCCGACTTGGGCATAGGCGCCATGGTCGAAGGCGGCGACACGCAGATCATGCTGGAGAACCTGATCGACGGCAGCGTGCATCTGTTCATGCGCGACGATCACCCGCTGGCCGCGCGCAAGCAGGTGGACGCCAAGGTCCTGGCGGAACTGCGCTGCATCCAGCTCAATCCGCAGGCGCCGGCCTGGCTTGCGATCAGCCGCCAGCTTGCCGCCGAGGAGATCTTTCCGCGGATCGAACAGCGCGTGATCCTGCTGTCGACCGCGTTCGGCATGGTGCAGGCTGGCATGGGCGTGGCCATGCTGCCCAGCTTCGCGTCGGCCCAGATGCCCCCGGGCATCAAGGCGGTGCCGTTGCGCAATCCGGTGCTGGACTGGCCCGTGTCGCTGGCGCGCCTGGCCAATCGTCCCTTGTCGCCGGCCGCCCAGGCCTTTGCCGCCGTGGCGCGCACCGTCTTGCGCAGGCAATTCGCGCGCGCCTGATTCCCCGCTGCATCGTCCCCGAGGCATAGCGTCGCGTAATAGCTGAATTCAGCGGGCGGACTGGTTGCTGGCTGGTACGCACCGTAAGCTGATTTTCGTCGCGGCCCGCTGGCCAGGCAACAAAACAAGGGGAATCTACATGGCTAAAAAATGCCGTGCGCTGTCATTGCTCACGCGCGCCCTGGGCGCGTTCATCTTGACGGCAGGCTGCGCGATGGCGGCCTATCCGGACAAACCCGTCGTGCTCTATGTGCCATTGGCCGCGGGCAGCACGGCCGATATCCTGGCGCGCACGCTGCAACCCGAGCTGTCCAAGGCCCTGGGCGCGACCGTCGTCGTCGAGAACCGTCCGGGAGCAGGCGGATCGGTGGCGATGCAGTCGGCCGCAAAGGCCGAGCCGGATGGCTACACGCTGGTGCTGGGCGCGACCCCGACCTGGGCCATCAACCTGACTCTGTACAAGAACGTGGGCTACGATCCCTTGAGGAACTTCGTGCCAGTCGCGTTCCTGGCCGGCGGTTCCAACGTCATGGTCGTCAGCGGCAAGTCGCCTTACCGGAACGTGCTGGACGTCGTGGCGAAGATGAAGGAGAAGCCCGGCGCGATGGCGTTTTCATCGGGCGGGAACGGCACCTCGCACCACCTGTCCAGCGTATTGCTGAATTCCGCGACCCAGACCCAGGCCAGGCACATTCCCTATCGCGGCGCCCCGCAGGGGGTAACCGCGGTCATCGCCGGCGAGGTCGATTTCGGCTTCTACAACACCCCCAGCGTCTTGCCGCTGATCAAGTCAGGGCAGCTCAAGGCGCTGGCCGTGACCTCGGTTGCGCGGTCGCCCCTGTTGCCCGAGGTGCCCACGATGCAGGAAGCTGGAGTGCCGGGGTATGAGGTGTCCATCGATTTCGGCCTGATGGCGCCGGCCGGCACGCCTGCCGCCATCGTCGAAAAGCTCAACGCGGCGGCGCGCAAGGTCGTGGAAATGCCGGAGGTCAGGAAGACCCTGGAGCAGCAGGGCTACGATTCCTATCACGACTACACGCCTGCGCAGTTCACGCAATTCATACAGCGCGACCAGGAGAAATGGACGCCGCTGGTCCGGCAATCAGGCGCCAGCGTGGATTGAGCCGCCGCGCAGCCTGGCGGCGGCATCAAAGCCCTTGCGCGAGTCCCTTCGCGGTATCCCCGAGCGACTTGCGCTCATTGACCGCATCGGTCAGCTCCGTGATGAACCAGGGCAGCACCAGTTTGGTGCTGCTGTCGGAAAGACCGATATGCAAACGTTCTGTCGATCCGGCGGGGGTGGTCGCGTTTTGAGGCGCGCGCTCGTCTTGCGTTGCGATGGGCTTTGCGGGCTGTGGGGCGAGATCGGGCGTGGCCGGTTCCGCTGCGGCGGTCGCGGCCGCCGTGCTCAACAACACAGTGGCTGCGAGCAAGTGCATACGCTGAAATTTCTGCATGGTGGTATGTCCTCGGTGGGCTGTGGGAGCCTTTCTGGTCAGGGCACAAGCATGCCGCATGCCCCGTGGGTGTGGTCCCGCGTATTGTGAGGCAGGCTGCCGTTGCGCTTTATGGGGGAGTTGTGACGCTCTGTGAAGAACTGTTGAGATCGGCGCTCGGGGAACGCACGAACGGATGGTTGATCGACAGTCCCCGGGGACTGTCACCCCCTTTCCTTGCTCCAGACAGCTAATCGATAGCGTGCTGGAAAAGTGGCGGCGTGATGTCCAAGAGCATCCCCCGTGCCGCAGCCTACACTGTCACGTTGGCGCAGCCCGTTGCTGCGTCAAGGGAGCCGCGACAGGCTGAGATTGAACATGGATATCGAAAACATCAAAGGCCGGCTGGCCTTTCTGCAGGAAGCCGAAAGGCTCAAGAGTGTGCTGCGCAGCGGATTCACGTCCACGGGCCGCCCGGAAAGCACGGCCGAGCACACCTGGCGCCTGTGCCTGATGGCCATGGCCTTTGAAGACGAGCTGGCCGGCCTGGACATGCTCAAGGTGCTGAAACTGTGCGTGCTGCACGACCTGGGCGAGGCCATCCACGGCGACGTTCCCGCCATCGAGAAGCACCAGCATCCGGACAAGAGCGCACAGGAAAAGGCCGACCTGCTGCACCTGACACGGTCCCTGGACGAGAAGCAGCGCGCCGGCATCATGGCGCTGTGGCAGGAATACGAGGACGCCGCCACGCCGGAAGCCAAGGCCGTCAAGGCCCTGGACAAACTGGAAACCATTCTGCAGCACACGCAGGGCTTGAATCCGCCGGATTTTGATTACGGGTTCAACCTGACCTATGGTCAGAAGCACACCGATGCGGATCCCTTGTTTGCATTGGTGCGCAGCATCCTGGACGAGAAGACGCGGGCGCGGATCGTTTCAGAGACTTGAACGGTCTGGCGATCTGGCTGGCGGTTCGACATGCGGTTTGGCAGGGGCCGGCGGCGGTCCGGCAGGCGGTCCGGCAGCGGTCCGGCGGCGGTCCAGCGGCAGGTCAGGCGGCAGGTCAGGCGGCGCTTGCCGCCGCGGCCGCGCGCCGTTCATGCGTGCCGAACCAGACGCCGGACAGCACCAGCACAAAAGCCCCCGTCAGGCGCAATGTCGGCGGATACGAGCCGCTCAACAGCTCGATCAATACTGCCGTGATCGGCGCCAGCGCCTGAAACGACATGACCCGGCTCGCCTCCAGACGGGTCAGCGCCCACAGCAGACAGAAATAGCCCACCGCGCTGGAAAGCCCGATGAACGCCACATTCGCCCATTGAAAGCCCGACAGGCCGGGCAGCAATGGCGCGCCCCGCGCCAGGCAGACGCCCGCCAGGAACAGGACCGACACAAGCATCGCCACCACGCTGACATACATGGCTGGATACCGGCGCAGGTACGGACGATATAAAAGACTGCAAGCCGCTCCGATAAACGTCGCGCCTAGCAAGGCGGCCCAAGCCCAGCCGTCGGCAGAGCTGCCCACCGCCGCCGCCGAGGGCTGCAGCAACAGCGCAATCCCCGACACCGCCACCCCCGCGCCTATCAGCCGAGGCCAGCTGAACCGTTCGCGTCCCGTGGCAATCGCCAGGCACAGCGTCACCAGCGGCAGCGTGGAAAACACCAGCGCGCAAGTGGCGGCCGGCAGCCGTGCCAGCGCGTAGTTCAGCAGCAAGATCAGCATCGCGAATTGCAGTATGCCCAGGCCTGCCACCGCACAGAAATCCCTGGCCGTAAACCGTACGGACCACCGCCGCAGCATGGGCGCGGCAAGCACCAGCGCGCCGATGGCATAGCGCAGGAAGGCCAGCGTCTCGGGCGAAACGTCACTCGACACCGCGCGGGTGGACACCATCGCGGCCCCCACCAGCGCGCCCGTGACGGCGGCGGCGCATATGGCCTGGGCGCGTTCACTCATCGGAGTCGAGCCTATCCGTGGAAACGGATCTGATTTGGCCGCAGGGATGCATCGCGTGGCCTACAGATCCCGAGCCCAGTACTGCCCCACCAGATCCTTGCCGAAGCTGTGGTGCTTCTCTTCCTCGACCAGCTCGAAGCCTGCCTTCTCGTAGATCCGCCGCGCATCCGTCAACACGCTATTGGTCCACAACACCATGCGCTTATATCCAGCCTGCCGCGCAAACCGCAGGCATTCGTCCACCAGCCTGTGGCCTATGCCCAGCCCGCGCGCGGCGCCGTCTACGTACAGCAGGCGCAGCTTCGCCGTCGTCTCGTCCTGCCGCACCACGAAGACCGAACCCGCCATCTTCCCGTCCTTCTCGGCGATCCAGCAGCGCTCGCTGTCGCGGTCGAACTCCCGGATGAACTTCGCCACGATCTCGGCCACCAGCGCCTCGTACTCCGAGTTCCAGCCGAACTCCTGCGCATAAACCATGGCCTGGTTCGCCACCACCAGCCCCATGTCGCCTGGCCGCGGATCGCGCAGCACGTAGGGCAGGGGGGCTTTGTCGCCGAGCAGGTTCTGGATCTCGTTCATGGCATTGACCAGCTGCGCTTGCGCCGGCTCCGATAGCTGTTTGAGGATGGCGATGATCTCGTTGCGCGACGCCTCGTTGAGCGGCGCAAACGCCGCCCGGCCCGCGTCCGTCAGTTCCAGCAGACCGACGCGCGCGTCCGCCGCCGAGCGCGTCTTGGCGATCAAACCCTTCTTCTCGAAGCCCGAGATCACGCGGCTGACATACCCCGCGTCCAGGTTCAGTTCCCGGCACAGGTCCGAGGTGCTGAGCGCCGGCCGGTGAGCCAGTTCGTAGAGAATGCGCACTTCGGTCAGCGAGAACTCGCTGGCCAGCAGGTGTTCGTGCAGCACCCCGATCTGGCGGGTGTAGAAGCGGTTGAAGTACCGGACCGCTTCGGCGCGGTCGTAGAGCGATTGCTCTGTCATGGGGAGGTCCAATTGCTTGCCTAAGGCATATTATTATTTGCTTTAGGCAAATATTGGAAGATCTTTTTCTGTTCGGCGGCCGGCGCTCCGATAGGCGGGTGCTATCCAGCGAGCGGCGGGCGGGCTGCCGCCATCACCTCTGCCGGAACTGCTTCCGATAAGCAGCCGGCGACACCGAGAACGCCGCCGTGAAATGCTGCCGCAGCGACACCGTCGACCCGAACCCCGTGGCCTCGGCCACCCGGTCCACCGACAGCCCGCCCGTCTCCAGCAGCCGCTGCGCCGCGGCCAGCCTGTGGTTCAGCACCCATTGCGTCACGGTCGTGCCCGTCTTCAGCTTGAAGCGCCGCGTGAAATTGCGGCGGCTCAGCCCGGCCTCGCTGGCCAGGCGGTCCAGCCCCAGCGGCTCCTGCAAATGCTCGATGGCCCATTCCATCGCCACGCTTATCGGATCGCCGCCGTCCTCCCGCGTGAGCGGACGTTCGATGTATTGCGCCTGCCCGCCATCGCGATGCGGCGCCATCACCATGCGGCGGGCCACCCGGTTCGCCAGTTCCGCGCCATGGTCGCAGCGCAGCAGATGCAGGCAGCAATCGATGGCGGCCGCGGTGCCGGCGGAGGTCAGGATGTCGCCGTCGTCCACGTACAGGGCCTTGCGGTCGAGACGGATCTGCGGGTACTTGCGGGCGAAGTCGTCGCTCCAGACCCAGTGCGTCGACGCCGGACGGCCGTCGAGCAAACCCGCCTCGGCCAGCACAAAGGCGCCCAGGCACAGGCCGATGACCCGCGCGCCGCGCGCGTGCGCATCGCGCAGGGCCTGCAACATGGTTTCCGGCGGGCGCTCGTCCGGATCGCGCCAGGCCGGCACGATCACCGTGTCGGCCTCGGCCAGGGCCGAATAGTCGTGCGGCACATGGATATCGAAACCCGACATGGTCGCGACCGGCTCGACCGCTTCGCCGCAGACCAGCAGGCGATAGCGCGGCGCGCCCAGCCGGGCCAGGTCGTCGCCGAACACCATGCAGGGCACGGACAGGTGGAAGGAACTGATGCCCGCGAAGGCGACGACGGCGATGGTATGCATGGCGCAAAGGGCAGAAATGCGGATTTGGCCCGATCCTATCATTTATTGGTATTCGGGCCACTTTCGGGTTCAAGGCCGATGGCGGATCCTTGATGCCGTTCGCCCTCATGCGTGAACGGCAATCAAAACGCCTACAGATCAAGGACCTACGATGAATCACCCGACCATTCGCACCATCGCCGGCGCTACTGCTCCGCAGTCGATCGACCCGGCCAGCACCGCCTTGCTGGTGATCGATTTCCAGAATGAATACTTCAGCGGCAGGCTGCCGATTCCCGAAGGCCTCGCGGCCCTGCGCAACGCCGCCCAGCTAGTCGCCCACGCTGATCAGCATGGCATCCCGGTCTTCCATATCCAGCACGCCACGCCCGCCGGCAGCCCGGTCTTCGCCGACGGCAGCGCCGGCATCGAGTTCCATCCCGACCTGCAGCCCGCGGCGGGCCATACAATACTGCGCAAGTCGACGGTCAGCGTATTTCCCAGCACCGACATCGACCAACGCCTGAAGGCGGCGGGCGTGCGCACGCTGCTGATCACTGGCCTGATGACCCATGCCTGCGTCGCGGGCGCTGCCCGGGACGCGGTGCCGCTGGGCTATCAGGTGATCGTGGCGGCTGATGCTTGCGCCACGCGCGACCTGGATACGGGTAAGGGGGAGCAGGCTGCGTTGCCGCATGCGATGCTGCATCGCGCTGCGCTGGCGAGCATCGATGACACGTTTGGGGACATCATGACGACGAAGCAGGTGTTGGAACTACCGCTGGCTTGAGGAGCGGGAAGGGACCGGGCCCGCTGCCAACCTCGCGCGTCTCCGTCGGCGTCTTGCTTTTGAGCGCGGCTTCGGGCGCAGGGTGTCAGTCTGCAAATTATCTCTGCCGACATTGCAGGTCGATGTCGCGCTTAATCAGCGCCGTCTGCGCACCCCGGTCCCGGCCGCTTTGACCACTCGCTCCAGAGCCGCGTCCACTTCGTCGGAACCCATTATCCGGGTGAATTCGAAGTGCATGCCATCCAGCCGGCCCCTATAAAAACCGCCCCAATATGCGCCAAACTCCTGGGCCACCGGAACCAGCCTATAGACACAGCCGATCTCGTCGGGAGTCGCCGGGAAGGCGTTCAACTTGTTTGCGCTGTAATTGATATCGAACGCGGTCGCCCAGCAATGGTTGCTCAACTCATGGGTGCTGCCGCGCTTGTAGCGCCGGCTGAATGTGCCTTCGAAGGATTTCACATCCGGCAGCAGGCCGGTCGTTTCCCAGGCGCTCCACAGCGTTGTCAGCTGATACGCCAGTTTCTCGTGAAACGGCACCTTGGGCTGTCCGCCAGCAATGCCCTTCAACTGCGGTAGTGCCACCGACTGCAAATGCTTCGCTTCCCACCCGTTGGTAATGATCAGGCGTTCCATATTGCCCGGTTCGCCGGCCGGCTTGGCCTCGATGCGTCCGAATACCTCGTGCATCTGTTCCTGGCTGAGGGGGCTTTTGGTTTGTGGGGCTATATCGGGATAGGAGTAACCCCAAAGTTTGGCCACCAGGCGAGCATCGAAATCGTCCGTGATGTCGAAGGCCAAGCCACACCCCAAGGTCATGTTCCCAACTATCCCGTCGACCGTGAGGATGCTCGCGTTCGCCTTCTTGTTGAACGCGGTCTGGAAACTGCGGGTTCCCTTTTCGCTTTCCCTGTCGAATTGCTTTTCCCCATGCGCGAAGTTGTTGTCCTTCAGGAACTGATTCCAGCGCTCGACCAGCAGTCCTGAATCACCCGGGTTGAATCTAGGCATGATGGTCTCCAGTGTTCATGGTGCGCCGCGTATGTGCGGGGTAGGGTGTTGTTACTTTGCCGCCGCATTTAGCAGCCAACCGAAGACCGGATCGGCGGGCGTCAAGGGCTGTGCGGTATTGGCCTCAGATAGGGCGATTGCCGGTGAAGAAGGGGTTACGGGAGCTCCTGTCTTCACGCATGAGTCGATATCCAGGATGGCCAGCTTTACTTCCTTGGCGAGCTGTTCAATTTTTGGATATTGAATTCCGTTGACCATGACATTTTTGTCGGAAGTCTGCGACGGCGTGCTCTGCATCCTGTAGTAGCTGTTATACGCAGCCAGTACGGCAGCGGCATCGATGGGAGCTGGTGTCAGCGCGTTGAGATTCTGGCGCAGCTGCGATTGAATCTCCATCGACGCGAAATTCATGGATCGGACCAGCATGGGCAGCTTGTCAAGCTTGTCGCTCAACTCCGACGGGGCGCCGCTTCGCAGGGCGTACGTCACCGTGACGACACAGCCTGCCTTCTTCGCCGCCGCATCGAAAAGGCCGCGCTGAGCCTCCAGGTGATACCGCGCGCCCAATTGACTCGCACCCGCCGCAATGCCGGCGCCGGTAGCGGTGGTCGCCACGTTTCCAATCAAGCCGCCGGTGACTCCGACGACCACGCCAGCCAGCGTCCAATCGCTTTGTTGATATAGCCCACGTTGCGCCTGGTCCGCGCGGTCTTGGTACGCCTTTCGTTCGGCGACAAGGCGGTCATTACCCTCGGGCACGGTAGCGAAAGGCTCGAGCGGTTCAGACTTGTATATCGGATAGGCACCAGGGGGACCGGCGGCACAGCCGGCCAATAGGACCGGGACCAAGACCGATGGCAGGCAAAGGCGGCTCGCCATTCCTTGCGCCGACAGCCGCAATAGCCGAGCAAAAGGGGTATTACCCATCAGGCGCCTGAGCATATTTTTGGATGGCGATAATTGGACCGAGCGTTTCTGGCGAATGTTGATAGCCAGCGTAGCAACGAGGATTCGATGCGGCTAGCCATCCAGAAGCATGATGCCAAGGCCCGAGGAGCCAATCCGGTCACGTTGCAGAGACGGGTTTGAATACCGGCCTACAATTTGGCGTCATCCAAATGGGTAATCCAATACCGTTATTCGGTTTGACCTTTTCATGGTCATCGCAGTGACGTCGAATTTGTCCCGGAGAGCCCCGGCCGGCCCTGCCCATCTAGCAGAGCGAGCCTCGCTAATGTCCGAACACCACCAGTTCCTGTGCCCACGCGACCTGCATCTGCCGCCGCCTGATTGGCGGGCGCTGAAAATCAAACTGCTGGAAGTCGAATATGTGATGGAACCGCGCGGCAATGGCATTCCGTATCGCGCTCTGTTGAACCTGAGCTTCGGCCTTGCCAGCCTGAACGAAGGTTCGTACCAATATCAAGAAGACCTGGGCACCACGGGAGACGTGATCGCCATGTCCGTGCGGGCGGGGTATCTGCCGGTGGAGATACCCATACGCCATAGCGAAACCCTGGCGCTGCTGGCCGAGCACGGTAATACGCAGGCGATACGGCGGCAGGGCCAGCCCGAGTTCATGGACAGGCTTGGGGGCGCCGTCGGTCAGACGTCGAGCTGACTCTCCGCCTCGCCGATCCGGAAGACTTGGGATAGATCCCAGTCCCCCATGCCGCGCTGCACGGCGTCCTGTAGCAGGCGCCGCACTTCCGGCAGCACGCGTTGGACGGTGGCGCTCGCTTCGGCCAGTTCGGCAATCGCGTCCAGATCCTTGAGCAACACGCGCGCCGTGCCGGTGGCATGCTCGGGCGGGGTCACCATGCGCGGCCACAACGTTTGCAGCAGCACGGAATCTGCCCAACCGCCTTGCAGGGCCGACGGCAGGGCGGCGGTTTCGATGCCGCTGCGCTTGGCCAGCACGAAGGCTTCGGCCAAACCGGCGAGCGTGGTCGCCACGATGGCCTGATTGGCGAGCTTGGTGGTCTGGCCCGCGCCGACCTCGCCCATGCGCGTGACGCGCGCGGCGTAGGCGCGCATCACGGGCGTCACGGCTTCGATCGTGTCGGTCGGTCCGCCCGCCATGATGGCCAGCTTGCCGTTCGCCGCGCCGTCCGTGCCGCCCGAGACAGGCGCATCGATCCACGCGCCGCCGGTCGCTGCCGCCCAGCGCCCAGCCAAGGCGCGAGTGAGCGCGGGCGACAAGGTCGAATGGTCGATGAGACAAGAGGGTGGGGTGGCGGCGTGCGCAAGCCCGTGTTCGCCGAACACGACGTCCTCCACCGCTTTGCCGTCGCCCAGGCAAAGCAGGGCGATGTCCACGCTCTCGCCCAGCGCCTGCGGCGTGGCCTTTGCCACGGCTCCCGCAGCGACAAGCGAGCCGAGCTTGGCGCTGGAGCGGTTCCAGACGGCGACCTCGTACCCCGCGGCCAGCAGCCGCCGGGTCATGGGTTCACCCATGCGGCCGATGCCGCAAAAGCCGACGCGCTGCGTCTTCGTCATTCCTGGCCTCCCTGGGCTGACGTTTCCCCGAGGGAAGCTTCATAGGGCCACGTCACAGCCCCGGAGTGGGTCACTGCGCCCAGCTTGGCCGGACGCACCAGCGCTTCATACTTTTCAAGCACGCCACCCAGCCTGCCGCGCACGAACGGCTGGCTGGCCTTCGCCCGTTCCGCAAGTTCTTCGTCCGAGAGTTCGACGTCCAGACTCCCCTTGATCGCATCGATGTGTATGGGGTCGCCGTCGCGCAGCAGGCGTATCGGGCCGCCCGCCGCCGCCTCGGGGCCCACATAGCCGATGCACATGCCGCGGGTGGCGCCGGAGAACCGGCCATCGGTCAGCAGCGCGACCTTTTCACCCATGCCTTGCCCATAGATCGCCGCGGTGACGCTCAGCATTTCACGCATGCCCGGGCCGCCCTTGGGGCCTTCGTTGCGTATCACGAGCACGTCGCCTTCCCGGTAGGCGCCTGCCGCGACCACCGCCATGCAGTCCTCTTCTGTTTCGAACACCCGCGCCGTGCCCGAGAACACCAGCTGCTTGAGGCCGGCGGTCTTCAGCGCGGCGCCGTCCGGGGCCAGATTGCCGCGCAGGACCACCAGCCCCGCGTTGGGCGAGAGCGGTTCGTCGTGCGGCTTGACCACGCGGCCGTCGGGGCCGGGGAAGGCGCGCAGCGCCGTTTCCAGCGTCTCGCCGCTTTGAGTGAGCGTGTCGCCGTGTATATGCCCGCCCGCTAGCAGGGCGTTGAGCACGGCCGGCACGCCGCCGACATGATGCAGGTCCACGGCCAGATAGCGTCCACCCGGCTGCATGTCGCCGATGAGCGGCGTGCGCGCCAGCACTTCCGATACGTCGTCGAGCGTGAAGGTGATGCCTGCCTCGTGGGCGATGGCCGGGATGTGCAGCATGGCGTTGGTCGACCCGCCGGTGGCGGCGACGGCCGCGCAGGCGTTCTCCAGGCTCTTGCGCGTCACCAGGTCGCGGGGCAGCGGCCCGCCGTTGCGCAGCGCGCGCATGACGTTCTCGCCGGCGCGGCGGGCAATCGCGATGCGTTCGCTGTAGACGGCCGGCACCATCGCCGAGCCCAGCGGGGCCAGCCCCAGCACCTCAGCGACCATCGCCATGGTGTTGGCCGTGAACTGTCCCGGACAGGAACCGGCGGTCGGCGTGCAGCGCTTTTCTATGCCGCGCAGCGTCTCGGCCGACATGTCGCCGCGCTGCGCCGCGCCCACGGCCTCGATGGCCGTCAGGATCGTGGCCTGCGAGCCGTCCGGGGCTACGCCCGGCAACATCGCCCCGCCGAACAGAAACACGCCGGGGACGTTCACGCGCACCATGCCCATCAGGATGCCGGGCAGGGTCTTGTCGCAACCGGCCACGCCGACCAGCGCGTCGTAGCAGTGGGCGCGCACGAACAGCTCGACGCTGTCGGCGATGGTCTCGCGCGACACCAGCGAGAAGCGCATGCCCGAGTGATTCATCGACGTGCCGTCGGAGACCGAGATCGCCGAGCCGCGTATCGGCACGCCGCCGCCGGCCGCGATCCCGAGACGCACGTTGTCCGAGATCTGGTTCAGCGACATGGAACAGGGCGTGTTCTCGCCGTACGTGTCGACGATGGCGACGAACGGCTTGTCGATGGCCTCGTCGTCCAGGCCCGTGGCGCGCAGAAAGGCACGGTGCGGGGCGCGCGTCACGCCCTCGGTGACCGTGCGGGAGCGGTGTTTGTGCAGATCTTTCATGGATGGAATTCCTAGTATCGGGGGGGCTCAGGTGTTGAGCATCAAACCGTTTTCGATGGCCAGCACCTGGCCGGTCATCGCCGGCGCGCGGGCGGCGATGAACCAGGCCAGTTCCGCGACTTCCGACGGCTGCGACACCCGCTTGAGCGGCGCGTTCTCGCGCATGCCGTCGACCACGCGGGCGTAGGCCTCGTCGCCGAGCACGCGCCGCAGCAGGCCGTCGTCGACCATGCCCGGGGCAATGGCATTCACGCGGACCTGCGGGGCGAGACTGCGCGCGAGCGACAGCGTCAGCGAATTGACCGCGCCCTTCGAGGCCGCATAGGCGATGGACGATCCCGTGCCATTCAGGGACGCCAGCGAAGAGATATTGATGACGCAGCCCGACCCTGTGTCCGCCGGCCGGTCGCGCAGCAGAGGGGCCGCGGCGCGTGTCATCTGGAACATGCCGATGAGGTTCACGCGATAGACGCGCTCGAACTCGCTGGCGTCGATCGCGTCGAGGTCGCCGTGCGGAATCACGCGTGTCGTGCCCGCGCTGTTGACGACAGCGTCCAGCCGTCCCCACTGCGCCGCGACCGCATCGACCATGCCGCGGCAGGCGGAGTCGTCGCCCACGTCGGCATCCACGACGATGGTCTGGGCCCCGGCGTCGCGGCACTGCGCGGCCACCGTCTCGGCCGCCGCCCGTGTGCCGTCGTCGAAATTGTTGATGGCCACCGCCCAGCCTTCACGCGCAAAGCGCAGGGCCGTGGCGGCCCCGATGCCGCTGGCCGCGCCGGTCACCAGGCAGACGGGCGCGCTCATGCCTGCTCCCGCTTCGTTCGCAGCGACAGCGCGATGAAGGCCCCGCCGACCTGCGCGCAGGCCAGCAGGATCATGCCGGGCAGCAGCTGCTCCGTGGTGTCCTTGAGAAAGCCGATGACATACGGGCTCACGAAGCCGGCCAGGTTGCCGACCGAATTGATCAGCGCGATGGCCGCCGCGGCGCCCGCGCCGCTCATCATCGCCGTGGGGATGCCCCAGAAGACCGGCGCGATCGAATTGATGCCGATGGCGGCGACGATGAGGGCGGCCATCGACCACCACAGGTGCTCGGCAAGCAGCACCGATACCAGCATGCCGGCGGCGCCCAGCACACAGCACACGGCAACGTGGATGCGGCGTTCGTTCGTGCGGTCCGCATGGCGCGCGATGAGTATCATCGCCACCGCGCTGACCAGCGACGGCACCGCCGACAGCAGGCCGATGTTGCCCAGGTTGGCCACGCCCGCGGCCCGTATCATCGTCGGCAGCCAGAACACCAGGCCGTAATTGCCCATGGCGATGCAGAAATAGAGCAGGCCGAGCAGCCACACTTTGCGGTCGCCGAACACATGCCGCACGCTATGGCGGGCCCGGGTGCTGTCGTCGGCGGCAAGGTCCTGAGCCAGCAGGCGCTTCTCGTCCGCGCTGAGCCACTTCACGGTCTCGATCCGGTCCTGCAGCATGAAGAAGGCGGCAATCCCGACCAGCAGCGACCCCAGGCCTTCGACCAGGAACAGCCACTGCCAGCCGGCCAGGCCATGCGCGCCGCCGAACCGTTCCATGATCCAGCCGGACAGCGGACCGCCGATGGCGCCCGACACCGGAATGGCCACCATGAACAGGGCGATGATCTGCGAGCGGCGGCTCGACGGGAACCAGGTCGACAGATACAGCACGATGCCCGGGAAGAAGCCGGCTTCGGCCACCCCCAGCAGGAAACGCAGCAGATAGAACGACAGCGGTCCCTGCGCGTACATCGTCAGACAGGAAATGATGGACCACGTGACCATGATGCGCCAGGCCAACTTGCGGTACAGCGCGTCAAGCTGCGCAGGATTCTGCGCCGCCTGCGAGCCGGCGTAGGCCGGCGCGCCGCCGGAAAGGGACGTGCTCATGGGTGTTGTCTCCGTGGGTGTGTGCCATGGGGCACATCGAGTTATTCGGCAGTCTGCGAGTTCGGTTATGCGCGTGGCATCGGCCTGGGAGCTATCGTTGTTCCCGGCGATTCATCGATGCTTCACGAAAAAGCCCGAACTACAGTGCTGTCCGTTCGAAGGGTACGGGTTGCCCGTTGCTCGCGGCAAATCACACTTTCCGCATTCGGCATTACCGTTTGGTTATGATTGGTGGCTTGCGCCATGATGCGATGGCGACCGACTCCCTGTCTTTCCAATCCGATATGTCCGCCAGCACGCCGTCCGACAATTCGATAGAACGCTTTTTCCGCAGCGGCTTGAAGCTTGGGCATCTGCGCATTCTGGTGGCGCTGGGCGAGCTGCGCCAGGTGACACGGGTAGCCGCCGCGTTCCACGTCACACAGCCAGCCATCTCCAAGCAGATCGCGGAGATCGAGGAGGCGCTGGCCACGCCGGTCGTGCGCCGTGTAGGCAACGCCATTGAATTGACGCGCATAGGACGCGTGCTGGTCGAACGCGGGCGAGAGATCCTGCGCCAGATCGAACTGGCGCGGCGCGACGTCAAGGCCCTGGCCTCTGGCACGGCGGGCCACGTCAGATTCGGCGCCGTGGTGACGATTCCCCAACCCTTGATCGCGCATGCCGTCGAACTGTTCACGCGGCGCGCGCCAAACGCCTCGTTCTCGTTCGTCGAAGCCACGCTCGATCGCCTGCTCAAGATGATGGACGAAGGCAACCTCGACCTGGCCCTGGGCCGCAACCGCGTGACCGGATATCTGCCGGTGATGCGCCACGAATCCTTGCATCACGAGCCGTTCGTATTCGTGGTGGGCACGCGCCACCCATTGGGCGGCCCCGACACCCCCGTGACCTGGGACGACCTGCAGGACGTGCGCTGGATCACGCCCATGCAGGGTTCGCCCGCCTTTGCGACCATGGTCGAGATCCTGGCCGAACATGGCGTGACCCTGTTGCGTCCGACCATCGAGTCGAGTTCATTGGCGCTGAACCTGTCCTTGCTGCGCGACGGGGGATACGTTTCGATCCTGCCGTTGTCGCTCGCGCGCCGCTACGTGCGGCGTGGAACCATGCGGATGTTGCCGCTGCCGCCACTGGGGCCATTGGGCGAGGCGATTCTGTATTGGCGCGAGGACACGACGACGTCCACCACGGGGCTGTTTGCGGAGTGTTTGCGGGAGTCGTCGGCGGAATTGATCGATGCTGCTGGCGCGTAGCGAGCCGCTGATTGCCTTGTTTTGGCTTGGGTACGGTCCGTCCTAAATGGATCAGGCTTTGTGCGTATACCCTAGACGTTTTGATTATGGCTACGGCGGATGGCAAGACGGCCCGCCGTTGCCTTGGCCGACCTTAGATATTTCAGCAAAGCGAGTCCCATTAATGTCCGAACACCACCAGTTCCTGTGCCCCCGCGACCTGCATTTACCGCCGCCCGATTGGCGGGCGCTGGAAACCAAGCTGCTGGAAGGCGGATACGTGCTCGAACCGCGCGGCGACAATATTCCGTACCGAGCCTTGCTGAACCTGAGCTTCGGTCTGGCCACCCTGAACGAGGGCTCGTACCAGTATCAGGAACCGTTGCGCACGACAGGCGACGTGATTGCGATGTACGTGGGGGCGGGGTATCTGCCTGCGGATATTCCCATTCGCCATAACGACACCATGGCCGAAGCTTTGGATTTGTTGGCCAGCCACGGCGTCACGCCTGGGGAGCTGTATGCAGATAATGAGGGCAGCGACTGGAACAGCCCGCAATACTGCCTGGGGCCTGCGGCAAGACCCTATCTCACCCCTGACGCGCAAGCTTCCTACGACGCAGATCCCAGGAATTTCCCGTTGATGCTGCTGGCCTACGACGGCCCTGAGCCGCGCGTGGCGGTGGGGGAAAACCTCTCCGAGCCGAGCTTGCCGGGTTCAGACGTACTGCTGGAATCAATGCCGCCGTTTGACTCGCATGTTGATTTCATTGGGGCGGCTTACGAGGATCCGGCGGCGCAGTGGCATTGCGCGGAGAATGGCTGCGATTACCGGATATTGGAGTTGGATTGGCAGTACAGCCTGGCGATGGGGTTTCGGATGGTTCGGACGGAATGGTTGGATGAGGGTAGCGCGAGGGGGCTGGCCAGGCTGATCGAGGGGCTGACTGGGCAGGTCATGGTTTGCAGCCATCGGCATTTGTGAATGCAGGGTAGGGGATAGGCAGCTGGGCTGCCATTGCCTTGTTATTGCAAGACATAAACCTACGGTGCAAATGAGAGGTGCCGCTACGGCTGTTCCAGCGGCCACACCTCAACGACCCCGTGCGCGACGGCGCAGGGTGTTTGCGACACCATCGCTATAGCTTCGGCCATGTCGGCGGCTTCGATGATGGCGAAGCCGGCTACTGGTAAGGGGGATTTCATGAATGGGCCGGGGGTTGTTTCGATCCGGGCTGCTTCGTGGTTACGTACTTGTACTGGCTTGCCTGCAATGCCCATCAACACGCCGTCTGCCTGCAAGTTTGCGTCGTGCGAATGCGCTGCGTTTCGGATGGCTGCGGGCGCACGATCGTAGCCTTCTTGATCGCCATATCCGATGGTCACGAACTTTGGCATGGGCATCTCCTTAGCGTGGATGAGATTAGGACGGGTTTGCAATCCCAATGTCTAGAAAATGGGCAATCCTGCGCGTGTTGGCGCATCCAAAATTGTAATCTGACACCATATCTCCGAAATGCTCAACGCAATGCATCAAGAGGCTGCGCGCACTTGGCCTGCGTTGCCTGCGAGTTGAAGAGGCTAGCTATAGGTTTTCGAGAATTACTGATTTTTGCATAACATCTTGTATTATGTGTCTGTTGTCTTCATGGGTGATGCGATGGCCAAGTATAGTGCGCTAGGAAAATATCTTTCAATGCTTAGGGTTGATTCGATTGCGTTGGCATTTTCTGAAATTGAGACGATAATCGAATCGCCTCTGCCGGCGTCCGCGTATAAGTATCCCGCGTATTGGTCAAATGAGAGAAGTGGGACACATACGTGGTCTCACGTATGGCAGGCGGCCGGCTGGAGAAGCGAAAACTTAGATCTAGGTGGTGGGTCAATCACTTTTAGGCGTGATCAGCAATCGGCTGAAGCGCAACTCGCTAATCTGGAACCAAGGAAAAAAGAAACCATCTACGATCTTTTGGGAGTTCTAGGAATTTCCACCGAAGACTGGAATGGCAGCAAGGCTAATCCAAAGTACTGCTACAACTGGTCTTTCGGAAGCGTATTTGAGCACTATGTCGTGTGCTTGTGGCACGGCAACATGTCCGTGGAAGATGGCCAGATAGTTTTGAAGGGCAATCTACGAAAACTCGCCTTAGAACTTGAGGCCGTGAGTCAAGATGTTTCTGCTCAACCTACTGAAAGGAGCAGGGCAGCACCACAAGCCGCTCGAGCGAGATCGACCGATGATGCAATCAGATCATCGTTTAATCATGGATTGCCGGTGTCTGTGATTGTTGTCAAAGGTACCCGACGTGATAAAGCCACGGTCGGCGGAGGGTCCTCTCAGACAGAGTTCCGCTCGCTTGATTCAATCAAGTGGTACGCGCATACCTATGATGATGACAACGGCACGTTTCAGCTCGTCAGAGGAATAGCGCCCTTAGGTTCCTTACAAACTCTGCCGACATTATCTTTGGATGTTGAGGAATATGCTGGTCCGCCTGATGACCTGCAACAGCGAGCAATTAAGGTCCGCCGTGGCCAAAAGAAATTCCGTGACAACCTTCTATCGGCGTATCAGAAAACATGTGCGGTGACCGGCTGCAAAGTTGAGGACCTTCTCGAAGCCGCCCATATACGTCCTCATTCTGAGGAGCCGAACTATCGCACTTCCAATGGGCTGTTACTTCGAGCGGACATTCATACGCTTTTTGACCTGGGTTTGTTGGCAATAGACCCCCAGAAGAAGGTTTGCTTGGCGCCGTTCTTACTTAATTCAGAATATAAGGGCTACCAAGGAAAAGAGTTGCGACAACCGACTAAAGTCACGGATATGCCGGATTTTTATGCCATGCAACTCAGATATGTTGCATTCAGAGAAAAGCATGGCCTAAATTAAAATATGCAGGCCACAATTTCGTAACGCCTGGGTAGAAAATTTGTAGTTTGACACCCTTTTTAAGCACCTAAGGCCCGCGTGAACATGCAGAGCGGTGTATTACGCTTAAACTGCTAGGAATTTCTTTTCTTTTAGTACGTATCGCTCTTGGATGGAGTGCTTAGGTGAAAATTCGAAAAATAAAAATCAGTAATTTTCGTGGAGTGAAAGAGCTCAACTGGGATCTTCCAAAAAGCGACATCTTCTGCTTGATTGGCAAGGGCGATTCTTCCAAATCCACAATCTTGGAGGCCATCAGATACGCCTTCCATCCTCAGTGGAATCTGAGCCTCAGCGACTCCGACTTTCACCAGTGTAAGGTTGCGGATTCAATCGTCATTGAAGTCACCATTGGCGAACTGGCCGAAGAATTTTGCTCACTGGACAAGTACGGCCATCAACTCCGAGGCTGGGATGCAGAAGCCCTCGAACTCACCGACGAACCAGAAGACCATCTTGAGAGTGTCTTGACTGTGCGGCTTACGGTCGACAAGAATCTTGAGCCCAAGTGGGTGGTGATCTGCGATCGCCATCCTGATGGTGTTCCGATGAAGCAGGGGGACAGGAACAAAGTCAGCGTGGGCCTTATTGGTGCCTATAGCGAAACGCAACTTTCATGGGCTGCGGGCACTGCATTGGCGAAGCTCACCGAGGCGCAAAGCCTCAACGAGCTACTGGCAAACGCCTCCAGAACGGCCAGAGCCTCATTGGACGCTGATCGGCCAGTTTCCCTTAAGAACTTTGATGCTGCGGCCGAGAAGTCGCAAGACATTGCGAAGCTGTTGGGTGTCCCTGTACGGGAGGCCTACAAGGCCCACCTTGACCTCGCCTCTATCAATCTGAAGGTGGGTGGCTTGGCCCTTCATGACGGTGACATGCCTCTTCGCCAGTTGGGACTTGGGTCACGGCGAATGCTGCTATGTGGCATTCAGAAGATGGGGCTGGAAGAGGGGCACATCACATTGTTTGACGAGGTGGAGTTTGGCTTGGAGCCGCACCGAATCACCCGATTGATTAAGCATATCCGTGAGGATAAACGAGGCCAGTACTTCCTTACCACACACTCTCCCACAGTCCTACGAGAACTTACCGTCAAAGAGCTATACGTTGTGCATAGCAAAGACGGGGTGGTGCAGATCATTTCGGCGGCCAAGGAAGGGCTTGAACAGCTTGAGGTGCAGGGGAAAATTCGCTCCAGCACCGAAGCATTTCTGGCGAAGAAGGTTGTGGTCTGTGAGGGAGCTACCGAAGTCGGGTTCGTGAGAGGCTTTGACGATCACCAAGTCTGCAAGGGGAAAGACCCGCTGTCGTATCATGGCGCAGCTCTGCTGGACGCCAGAGGCGCCAGCAAGATCAAGGATCTGGCGAGGGCATTCAGATCGCTCGGCTACGATGTTTCAGTGCTTGCTGATGCAGACGCTGAAGATCAGTTCTCGGCCCCTGAAGCAGAGGAACTCAGGAGGCTTGGCGTCCCCGTGCATGTGTGGAGCGACAAACTGTCCTTGGAGGAGCGGGCGTTCCTGGATCTACCCTGGGCCAGTGTGTTGGTCAGCTTGAAGCTTGCGCAGAATGAGCTGGGTTACCCAGTTCATGACCAGGTGCGCTCGAGGTTTCAGGAAGCACTCGATCAAGATTTTGACAAGTGGCCCGAAAGCGCGAAGTTGCGGACCACGATCGGTGTCGCAGCGAAGAAGGGCGGTTGGTTCAAGGACACCACGAGAGGTGATCAGTGGTTCAAGGCTGTGAGTCCTGCATTCACCGACGCAGAATTTCTGGAGAAGGACTTGGCTGTCAAACTGGAGACGCTTTGGACTTGGGCCGAGCATGTCTGAGGAGCTAGCGCTTAAACTCAACGAGTTCCCTACCAAGGGGTATGTGATTGCGCCTGCCGGTTACGGCAAGACGCACCTTATTGCCATGGCAGTCAAAGCTGCCACCAAGCGGCAACTTATCTTGACCCATACCTTCGCGGGCGTGAATTCCATCAAAACCAAGATGACGGGACTTGGCGTACCTTCCTACAAGTACCAAATTGACACGATTGCGAGCTGGTCCCTGCGGCTCTGTCTGGCCTATCCGAAGACTTCTGGATGGAAGGTGGAGCATCCCACCAGCAAGCAGTGGAACAAGCTTTATGAATGTTGTTCACGATTGCTAGGGAAGCAGTTCGTTCGCCGCGTTGTCGCTGCCACCTACGCAGGCGTCTATGTGGACGAGTACCAGGACTGCTCCGTTCTGCAGCATTCCCTTGTTTGTGCCTTCGGTGAGTTTCTGCCCTGCCGAATCTTGGGCGATCCTATGCAGGCCATCTTTGACTTTGGTGGCGACGAAGGCAAGCCCGTCGACTGGGCTCTAAATGTCTATCCAACCTTTGCGTGTCTCGGTCAACTGGAGACGCCGTGGCGCTGGAGGATGGCTGGCGATCCGAAGCTTGGGGATTGGCTCAAGAAGGCAAGGGACACACTGGAACAGGGCCAGAAAATTGATCTTTTGAATGCTCTGCCTAGGTGTGTGAAACGGGTTTACACGGCCCCCGAATACCTTTCGTCAAAGCAGTACTCTTCGCTTATGGACATGCTGGATCATCAGGACAGTGTTATTGCCCTGCATGGCGGCGATCAGGAGTCCAAAAACAAGACCCATCTCTTGGCCCGAACTTTGGGTGGGCGGTTTTCTTCCATCGAAGAAGTTGAAGGCAAAGAACTTCATTCGTTCGTCAAGAAATTTGTTGCGGCCAAGACGACCAAGGCGGGCTTCCTCCTGGCGGTGGACTTTGCTAAGAAATGCTTCACCGGCGTTGCTAAGGCTCTGACTGCCGGTACTCGAAAGGGTGAGGTAGCGAAGCAAAGCAAAGCGACCAAGTATCCGTTGGTCCTGCACGCTGCGAACGCCTATCTGAACAGTCCGACAAGTGCTCACTTGAAAGCCTTCTTCTTGGCGTTGAAGGTCAACCCCGAGACATCTGCCTACCGTCGTGATCTGTTGTATCGCTTCCTAAACGTGTTGAAGATTCACATTGACGGGACAGGAGCGAATCTGACGGAGGCCGCGAACCTCTATCAGCGCGACATGAGGCACACGGGACGGCCAATTGGTCACCGCAAGCTCATTGGCACAACGCTACTAGTGAAGGGGTTGGAGTACGACCATGCAATCATCCTTGATGCAGATGCATTGGATGCCAGGGATTTGTATGTCGCAATGACCCGTGGGTCCAAGTCTTTGACCATAATTGGCGCGCAGCGGCACCTGCCAGCAAGATAAGGGTCCGTTTGGTCCTCCCGCACGAGGAATGGTGTCAGACTGAGCTGATCCGGATTTCTCGGACAGTTTGGTTAAGGCCCGGAGGCCTCGACCTGGACAGGGGTTCGATAACCTAGCCCTTGGTGGATTCGCTGGCGGCTATATAAGACCTCAATGTAGTTAAAGATTAGAAAATGGTGTCAGGCTACAATTTAGTGAGTTAAATTGTAGCCTGACACTTTTTCTTAGGGGCGTCGAAAA
Source organism: Achromobacter anxifer (assembly GCF_903652925.1). GTDB lineage: Bacteria > Pseudomonadota > Gammaproteobacteria > Burkholderiales > Burkholderiaceae_B > Achromobacter > Achromobacter anxifer. The sequence continues at coordinate 727,825 of NZ_CAHLAR010000002.1, forward strand.
TAAAGGTGTCAGACTACAATTTCGGCGATGAAAATTCTAGTTTGATAATTTAATTTTTTTCGTTCCCGTTCAGCCATTTTTTAGACAGGTACGTTCATGGCTTACGCCTTTGATCTCCGACAGGTTTGTGGGGGCTATGCTTACTTCAGTACGTTCACTCATGGGGATTTATCCCCTGATGATAGATACGAAATCAGAGTGCCATCCGAAGTGAACGTGGATCGCTTCTCAACAGCGCTAGAGGAACTTGGGCAGTCATTTCAATTCATCGACTCCGAAGATTCCTACAGAATTTGGATCTACTCGCAGGGGTGGGCAGTGGTAGCACCTGCCTTTGCAAGATCTCGCATGCAGAATTGGTTAAAACAACATAAATGCATCAGTACTGCTTTGGGAGCTTTTACGGATATCGAAATTGCCGCGCCAAGTGTCATGAAAAGGAGCTTTCGAGGTGTTGCAAAGAAAAAAATATTAGATAGAGATGGCGGTCGTTGCCTGGAATGCGGAAGCCAAAATGCACTGACTCTTCAGCATGTAATTCCTTTTTCGGCCGGAGGAGAGACGAGCAGCCGGAACATGGTAACTCTATGCGAAGAATGCAATCAAAGCTATCGTGACGAGATTAATCCTGAGCTATGTCGCCTAGCAGGATTGCATTACGGATATGAACCGTCATTAATCAAGTTGGCACCTGACCGGCAGACAGCGCTACGTCGTGCCGTATATTTCTCGAACAATCTCATGCATACCCGATGTGATTTATGGTGAACAACATGACTAAATTGGTGCTTGCGAAGAGGATGCTGTAGTTCACCTGTCTCGGCGTCGATCGACTGCTTCGGGTCGATAGCGCACCTTCATCAGCGCCGGCTTCCGGCCAACAGCAGACAGTCCTCGGATGTGGAAATTCTTTGGTTAGCCTAAGCAGACGCAAGTGGCTGCTGCCAGATGAGAATTTAGAATCAATCTGTCAAGCGAACAGTCTTAGTCTATGATTTTTCGTCCATTTTTAGTTGAGTACCCCATTTCGGAGTATGCATGTTCATCGGTGCCGCCAATGCCATTCTTCGTGCGATTGCGCGTCTCAGCGCGGCGCAAAGTCCCGGGCGACCTATTGGGTTAGCAGTAGCTTTCTGGGGCGAAGGCGCAGAGGGCCTCATTCGAATAGATCGGCACTACAGGGTTGTATGCAATCTCAAGACGGGCGGAACAAATCCCAAGGTAGTTAGGGAGCTTCTTCGACGGCCAAACGCGGAGGTTCGACACCTTCCCAATCTCCACGCGAAGGTTTCCGTGTTCGAGCACGGAGCTATTGTCTCATCAGCAAATTTTTCTAAAAATGGGCTCTGGCTTGACGGCGATTCAAGTGGCGGTTGGGATGAGGCCGCTTACGAGTTCTCCGATCACGACAAAGGATTCGCCGAGGTCGAGCTTTGGTTTGAAGCACTTTTTTCCAGAAGTCTGCTCATCTCAGAAGAGGATTTACTTGAGGCAGAGGCTGCGTGGGCTGCTCGAGTGCCATTTGCACCGATGGTCACCGTGTCTTCGGAGGTCCGCGACGCTGAAGCTGCGGGACTGCGAGCCGTGGAGCTTACCGAAGACGACCTGTTCGAGCGATTCCTCAAACCTAGAAATCGATTCCGTATGGCGGCACCGTGGTTGATTCAAGTCTTCTCGAAGATCGAGGAAGTGAACAATAGCAGCCGATATGTGCCCGCGTATGTAGCAAACATGATTTGGACTCAGTCTGGGAAGCCGATTGCCAGCAATATTCCGGAGCACCGCACGCTGCGGCAGCCGAGCGAGGTATGGAGCTTAGCTGTCGCGAAGAGCAAGAAACATGGCCCGAGAATTCATGCGCTCTTGCGGGCGGTGATCCACGACGAGATCACCCCGCCTGCCGTGAGATACTGGGCCGAAGAATGTGCGCAGGTAATATCCAACCCTTCGTTACAGTGAACTGCGTTCGGCACCCTCTGAGCCCAAATGTTGGTGTTGCGAGGCTGCCTTTCGACGAGACCAGTAACTGACCGCTTGGGGTCGTAAGCTGACCCTCCCCCTTGCATCTGACGCGCTGGCTGTGCTATCGCCAGTCAGCATCATGTCAATGCTGACTCCGTCAGACAAATCTCTCAATGAATCGGTTTTGCTCCGTCGGTGAATCTGAATTCATCAAGAGCAGATTCAACAAGATCTGTGATGTGATCGCAGAGACTTTCAATGCCGCCCAGCAAGTTGGATACAACCCAAGGATCGAGCTGCTGGTTACCGGCCGTCTCCGAGTCATTTGCTCCATTGCCAACAATTCGGCTAATTGCCCAAATTCCCTGGCAAGCCCGCTCCATCTTCCGCAGGTCTGAAAACCGAACTACGCCATGCTCGGGATCATCCGGCGTCGCCCAGCGGTCAAGTGTGTAGGGGTGATCATTCATTACTGCCTCCTGTTGAGTAAGGAGCCCGCGTCCCGCTGTCAATCGGGGTGGGCGGGCACAAGGCCGGGTTGACAGACCGGTAACAGGAGCAACCGGCGCACGCGAGCGTGCCCCAGCCTAGGCCCGCCCATAGCAGGGACGTGCGTCGGCCGACGGACGTAAAAATGCCGCTATTGCGGCGGCTGTCCGCTCCTGTTAACTCCGGCTGTCAATCCGGACGATCGTTGGTGCGATCGCAGGGCAAGTATAGGCGGAACGGATCATGGCAGTAATGCGACTAGTGGCATTTTCGTCTCTTTCGAGCTCCCGCGTATGCGGCGGATGTCTCCAGATTTCGATCGGAGGATCGGTTAGCGCCTGGGCATTGTCTTTACGCAGCATCGAAACCACTTCCGCCAGGCTGCGGGGTACGGAGACGATGTACTTGGTCTTCTTTTCCAACGCGAAGTGAGTTGTTTCGTCGGGGAAGTGTTGCAGGCGTGTTGGTCAGTGACGACGTCAACCGTGACGGGCAAGTAGTCCGACGTGCTCGAACCGGCCATGAACAGATTCAGGAAGCGCCTGCCGGAAAAGTCCCATTCGCTTGGCTAGTGCCCCCGATGATTTCATCGGTTGTTCGCGGGTTTCGATGCAGTAGATGCCGAAGCCTTTCGTGAGTTCCTGGGGCGTTCCTTGCAGAACGGTTCGTACGCAGGGTGAAGCCCAGGTAAGACTTGCTCGTCCGGTCGTCATCTTCGATCCCGTACACTACCCGGGTAACCAGGGAGCGATATGTCGATTCAATCACTAAGCCGATACAGCATTGTCTTGTTTCTCGTTGCGCTAAGTTCAGGTTGTTCTTCCATAGGCAACGAATGTCGCTGGAACCGCAGCAGCTGCATGTATGACGGCAAGTACGAGCCGGGCGAGGAAGATTACGCGGAAGCTGAGGCGAAGCGTCTGAACAAGGACTCGACTGATCGGTTGCGCCGAAGCTCTGGCAATTGATCGACGGATCGAGCTTTCTAAGCTCGTGAGGTCCTAGCCAGAGACCTGCCAGTCGCGAAACTGCTTGAACAAGCGAAACCCCACATAAGTTTCGCTCCTGAGCCAGCGCCGCCGGTAGTAGCAATCCCAGTAGCTGGTCATGCGTTGTTGCGCCAGATCCAGAAAGGCCGGATTGTCCCGAAGAACCGTTCCGTAGGTGCGCTTGTCCAGCAAGGGCAAGCACGCCTCGATGTCCTGCAGGATTTCGACGACGTATTCACTGCAGAGCTGCACCACGAACGGCACAACCCAAGGCTCGGATGCCCCAGCCAGCCGCTCAATTTGGCGCTGGCGTACGTGGCCGTCATGATGGCGTGACTGTATGCACGCGTAGATCAGTGCCTGGGGTTCGTCCAGCTTGGAGGACAAGGAGTCGCTGCCCTCATGCTGAACGCGATAGGGCAGTGCCAAGGGCTCGTCCTGCACAATGACGGACAAACCGCGGCCGCTCATGACCGAGGGGCAGATCTCCTCGGTGATATGTGCTGCTTCAGCGCGCAGTCGCGCGGGGAAGGCTGCTGTTAGCAGCGCTGTCTGCTCTGGAGCGGCCTTGCGCGGACGAGAGGACATGTGGGGAAGGTTGCTTGAATGGTGTTTACCGTGTCATGCGGTGCGTCTGGCGGAAGACCACGGCACGCACGGATGCTGACGCTGCGGCATGAAGCAGGAGAGGTGCTTACGCCGCCGCCTCCGCAGGTTTCGGCACAAAGAACCGATCCTTCAACTCCTGCAGCCCAATCCTATCCAGCATCTCCGTCAACCGCTCAGCCGCCTTCCTGCGCGGCAAATCCTTGTGCTGCGCAATGATGAGTTCGTTCTTCATCGAATGCTCCCATCCCACCAGCTCAGTCACGCTGACCTGATACCCGTGCGCCTCCAGCTGCAGGCACCGCAGCACATTCGTGATCTGGCTCCCGAACTCCCGCGTATGCAGCGGATGCCGCCAAATCTCAGCCAGCGGATCAGCCAGCGCCTTGGCCTTGTTCTTGCGCAGAACCGACGCCACTTCCGCCTGGCAGCAGGGCACGACGACGATGTACTTGGCCTTCTTCTCCAAGGCGAAGTGGATCGCGTCGTCGGTGGCGGTGTTGCAGGCGTGCAGGGCGGTGACCACATCGATCGTGGCGGGCAGTTTGTCCGACGTGATGGAATCGGCGACCGACAGGTTCAGGAACGACATCCCGCCAAATCCCAGCCGCTTGGCCAGTTCTTCCGACGACTTCACCAGTTCTTCGCGGGTTTCGATGCCGTAGATGTGGGAACCGTTCTTCAGCGCCTCGGGTTGTTCCTTGAAGAACAGGTCGTACAGGATGAAGCCCAGGTACGACTTGCCCGCGCCGTGGTCGGCGAGGGTGACGGCGCCGCGTTGTTGTTGGACGTCTTTGAGCAGCGGTTCGATGAACTGGAACAGGTGGTAGACCTGTTTGAGCTTGCGGCGGCTGTCCTGGTTCATCTTGCCGTCGCGGGTCAGGATGTGCAGGGCCTTGAGCAGTTCGATCGACTGGCCGGGGCGGATGTCGTGGGTTTTGTCGGACATGGGGTAAGGCAATGCGCCCCGCGATGGGCGGGGCGCATAAGAAGGCGGAAAGCGTCAGTTTAACGAAAACGCGGCCGGCCCTGGCGGAACGGGAGTGGACTGAGCCTCTTCTAGTGATCCGCATGATTTGGCATGCGAGTAACATGCCCGATGCGATTGGAGCAGGTCATGCATTTCTGAAAGCGCCCGGCCGCCAGGGCGGGCGCAGGGAGAGTCATCAAATGTTCAGCCACATCACTGTCGGGACGCGGGATCTTGAACGCGCGGGCCGTTTTTATGACGCGGTGCTGCTTCCGCTCGGACTGAAGCGTCGCGTAGTCGCGCCGGATGGAGGCCCTGAAGCGCTTTGCTGGGTGACGGGGCAAGCGCTGCTGCCGCGCTTCTACGTCTACATGCCCTACGACGGCGAGCCGGCGACGGTGGGTAATGGCAGCATGGTGGCTTTTCTGGCGCCTACGCAGGAAGCCGTGAGCACGGCCCATGCGGGCGGTCTGGCGCAGGGCGGTACGGACGAAGGTGCGCCGGGGATGCGTCCTCATTACGGCGACGGCTACTTTGGCGCGTATCTGCGCGATCCCGACGGCAACAAGGTCCATATAGTCCATCGCGGGGACCTCCCGCTGTAACGCTGGATATGTCCTGGCATCCCTGGAGAAACGCAAATGCTCGTGAGTCAGCTCGCTCTTGTGTATGGCACCTATCTGATTGCCACCGCCAGTCCCGGACCCAGCAATATGGCGATCATGGCAACGGCGATGCGTGACGGCCGTGTGCCGGCGCTTGCATTGGCGGCGGGCGTCATTACTGGCTCGTTGTTCTGGGCGACGCTGGCTGCGACTGGCATTTCCGCCGTGCTGGCGGCTTCCGCGCAGGCGCTTTACATCATGAAGATGGTGGGGGGCGTCTATCTGCTCTATCTGGCGTTCCGCACCGGCAGGTCGGCGCTGAGGCCGGGTGCGGCCTTTGTGAATGTGAAAACGGGCCGTGCGACGCCGCGCTATCGGGTGCTCTACCGCCAGGGCGTGCTCATGCATATCGGCAATCCGAAGGCGGTGCTGGCCTGGATGGCGATCATGTCCTTGGGGCTGGGGGAGAGCGCGTCGGACGGCACCTTGCCCGCGATCATCGGCGGTTGCGCGTTGCTCGGCGTCATGGTGTTCGGCGGTTATGCCATCGCGTTCTCGACCGCGCCGATGATTGCGCTGTACGCCAGGCTGCGGCGCTGGATCGAAGGGACGGTGGCCGTGGTGTTTGGCATTGCAGGTGTCAAGCTGCTGACCTGGCAACGTTGATGGGGCGGCTAGTCATCGGCGGCCAGCGTCGGCGATGACTAGCCTCAGCCCAAGCAAGCCCCAGCCCAAGCAAGCGTCCGGCCCAAGCAAGCGTCCGGCACGCAATCGGCCGAACGCCGCAGGATCAAGCCTTCGGAAAAACCGGCTCGCCTAGATTCAGCATCAAGCGATTCGCCCAGGCAAAGATCGCATCCGAATGCAGCAGATCCAGGATCTCGCCTTCATTCAAGCCCGCATCCTTCAAAGCCTGGATGCTGTCCGCATTCACCGCGGCAGGCGCTTCGGTGATCTGGATCGAGAACTTGCCGATAGCCAGTTCCCGCGCCGTGGTGCCGGCAGTAGCGGGATCCTCGAACACCTGCGCAATAACTTCATTGCGCTTGGCCAGCTGCTCGAAGCGCTGGGCATGCACAGACGCGCAGTACACGCAGCCGTTGATACGCGACACATAGGTCGAGCCCAGTTCACGCTCTGCACGCGACAGCCCGCCCGGTGCATACATGATGGCGTTGAACGCCGTGGAGCGCTGGCGCAGGATTTCCGGCTGATGCACCAGGAACAGGTAGTAGTCCGAGACCTTGGCCTTGGGGTGGCTTTCTTCCAGGACGGCGACTTGCTCGGGCGTGGCGGTTTCGACGTTGACGACGTCGAGCCAGGCCTTCCATTCCAGCGATTCGTTGGTGAAGCCGTGGGCCTTGATGACCGCGCCGGGCGCGGTGGCGGCGGTGTTGGCGGGGAAGGGTGCGGGCGGCACGCTGGCGGCGCGCGCGGGGCCGGCTTCCAGGGCCTTCATGGCTTCCAGGCCGGCGACTAGGCGGACCTGGTAGGACAGGAAGGCGACGAGCTGGGACAGCGTGACCACGGCGGGCGTGGAGACGCCGGCGGCCGGCAGAGTCTTGAGGGCGGCTTCGTCGCCTTCGACGGGCTTCTCGATCAGCTTGCGCGTGAATTCCAGGATGGCGGCCAGGCGCGGGGTGGCGGCGTCGGACGGCTTGCCGGATTCGGCGGTGGCGATGTCGGCCGGCGCGGCGCCGGCGTCGGCCACGCGCTTGCGGTAGTGCGCGGCCAGCAGCGGCGACGGGGTGATGCGGGTGGCGTACAGCGCGACCAGCAGGCGTTCGGCCAGGGACAGGCCGGGCAGCGCGGGGTCGAAGAGGGCGTCGTAGCTGCCCTGAGTGGCGGCGGCGACCTTCTCGCGGAAGTGGCGCACTTCGTAGGTCTTGGCGCCCGGGGCCAGGCCGATCAGGCGGTCGACGAGGTCGTCCGTGACGTTGTAGACGATGGGTTCAGCCATGCGTATCTCCTTGATGCTTTACTTGGCGGCGCGCGCTTGGACCGCGGCGTCCAGGAACCGCTTCACGCCTTCCCAGGATTCCTGGTCGGCGCGCGCGTTGTCCTTGGGGTTGCCGCCGCTGGTGCTGATCTTGCCGGACACGGGGTGGGCGTAGACGTGCTGAGTGGTGGGCACGTAGGGGAACAGGATGGAGTGCCCGCCGTTCTCGTAGTCCAGCCACTCGACCGGGTAGGGGTGCTTAACCTCGGTCAGCTTGTCCCGCACCATCTTCGAGTACAGGCTGGACGGCCAGGAGCCGTCGTCGGTGCCGGACAGCAGCATGACGGGACCCTGGATGTCCTCGACCTTGATGCGGGCGCGGGCCACGGCATCGGGGTCCTGCAGCGCGGTGAGGATGGCGCGTTCATGGCGGTGCGGCGCGGGGCCTTCGTCGAAGGGCGCCCAGGTGGCGGTGCGGTTGTTTTCCCAGACGTGGGGGATGGGCTTGCCGCCCAGGAGCCACGTGGGGCCTTCGCGGCCGATCTTGGGGTCGCAGGCGTTCTGGCCGCTGTGGACCACGGCGCCGGGCACGTAGGCGACCACGGCCGAGACTTCCTCGGGGAAGGTGGCGCCCAACAGCAGCACCAGTTCGCCGCCGCGCGACTGGCCGCTGATGGCGACGAAGTCGTGCTTGGGCTGCACTTTCTTGCGCAGCCAGCGCAGGCCGGTCTGGAAGTACTCCAGCGGGGTGTTGGAGATGTAGTCCGACAGGCCCGGCGCCTTGAAGTAGGCCAGCGCGAAGGCGGCGTAGCCGCGGGACGCATACAGCGCCGCGCGCGGTTCGTTGATGCCGCCGCCGGAGCCGTTGAGGATCATGACGGCGGGGAACGGGCCGGGGCCGGGCGGCAGGTACAGCGTGCCGACCAGGCCTTCCTCGCGCACGTCCTGGCGCGTCACGCCTTCGGCGGCCAGGCGCTGGGTGAAGCTGGCCTGGGCCTGCGAGCCCGCGGCGCGCGCCACCACGTCGGTGACCAGTGCCTCGGTCACCGGGTGGTTGAATTGCTCGCGGCTGGGCGAGTCCACGGGGGACTGCGACCAGATCAGGCCCATGGGCGCCACGCCGGCGTAGTCGCCGGACACGGGCGCGTCGCGGCCCAGGTCCACCGTGCCGTCCGCGCCCGCCACGAAGGCGGCCTGGCTTTGCCAGAGCACGCCGTTGCGGCGGGTCAGGGCGGTGATCTCCACCGTCTGGCCGGGCGCCACGTGTTCGACCCGGATCTGGCGCGGCACGTCGATCAGGTCGTCGGCCGGGGTGATGGTGAGGGTGGGCGTCATGGCTTACTTGCCCGTGTCTTTGGTGACCATCATGGCGGCGGTGCGGTCGCTGGTCATGGGGGTGACCTTCAGGCCCTTCTTGGCGGCCCAGATGTTCTTGTAGTGGAACAGCGGGATGATGCCGACGTCGTCGGACACGATCTTGACGGAGTCGCGCAGGATGGCTTCACGCTTGGCCACGTCGAATTCCGAGGTGGATTGCTCCAGCGCGGCGTCGACCTTGGGGTTGCTGTAGCGGCCCCAGTTGGACGCGCCCAGGCCCTTCTTGGCGTCGGCGGTGGCCAGGATGTTGACCAGCGCGTAGCTGCCTTCGCCGGTGCCGTTGCCCCAGGCCAGCATGCTGACCGCGAATTCGTTCTTGTTGGCGCGGCCCGAGTACACGGCCCACGGCACGACTTCCACCTGGGTCTTGACGCCGACGCGGGTCCAGAACTGCGCCACGGCCTGGGCCGTTTCCGGGCCTTGCGGGTAGCGGTCGTTGGGCACGTGCATGGTCAGCTTGAAGCCGTCGGGGAAGCCGGCTTCGGCCAGCAGCTTCTTGGCCTGGGCGACGTCGTTGGGGATGTCCTTGACGTCGGGGTTGTAGCCGATGGTGCCCTTGGGCATCCACTGGTTGGCTTCGGTGGCGGCGCCTTGCAGGATGCGGTCGGCGATGGCCTTGCGGTTGATGGCCAGGTTCAGCGCCTGGCGCACGCGCACGTCCAGCAGCGGGTTTTTGTCCAGCGGCTTGCCGTTGTTGTCGGTGATGTACTGGTTGGGCGCGGGGTTGAAGCTGGGCTGCAGGATCATGACGCGCAGGCCGTCGTAGGGGTAGACGGAGACGTTGGGGGCCTTTTGCAGCTTGGCCAGGTCGGACACCGAGACCTTGTCGATCACGTCCACGTCGCCCGCCAAGAGCGCGGCGGTGCGGGCGGCGGCGTTGTTGATGTAGCGGTAGTTGACCTTGTCCCAGATCTGCTTGTCGCCCCAGTAGGCGTCGTTGCGTTCCATGATGACGCGGTCGCCGGGGGTGTAGGACACGAACTTGTAGGGGCCGGTGCCAATCATGGCCTTGCCCGAGTTGTAGTCCTCGGTGGTGGACTTTTCGCCGACGTGCTTGCTGACCACGTGCACCGAGGCCAGGTTCAGCGGCAGGTCGGGGTTGGGGGCCTTGGTCTTGACGATGAGCGTCAGCGGGTCCTTGGCGGTCATCGTGTCGATGGTGCGCAGGTAGCCGGCATAGGTGGCGACGCTGCCCGGCACGGCGCGCGCGCGGGTGTAGGAGTAGATCAGGTCGTCGGCGGTGAAGGGCGTGCCGTCCTGCCACTTGACGCCTTCGCGCAGCTTGAATTCCCAGGTTTTGTCGTCCAGCGGCTTCCAGCTGACGGCCAGGCCGGGCTGCAGCTTGTTCCACTTGTTCTCGATCAGCAGGTCCCAGAAGTGCAGGGCCACCGAGCGGTCGCCGGCGTGGTTGTTCAGCTGCGGGTCCAGGGACGACAGCGGGTCGGCGAAGCCGATGGACAGGTCGTCGGCGCTGGCGGCGGCGGAGGCGCCGAGGATGGCGGCGGTCAGGGTGGTGAGAATCAGGCGTTTCATGTTCGGAGTCCTTGGTACAGGGGGAACTGGCGGTTAATTCGGAAGGCCGCCGCGCGGCGGCCGGGTTCACGCCATGTCGTTCAGGTGACAGGCGCTCAGGTGGTTGATGGCGATTCCCTTCAGCGTGGGAACCTCGGTCTTGCAGCGCGGCATCGCATGCGGGCAGCGCGGATGGAAATGGCAGCCTCCCGGGGGATTCAGCGGGCTGGGGATCTCGCCCTTGATCGCGGTAAAGGTCTTGTGGCGCGACTTCAGGCTGGGGATCTCGGCCAGCAGGGCTTGCGTGTACGGGTGGTTGGGATGGCGGAAGACTTCTTCCACCGTCGCCGTTTCCACCACGCGGCCCAGGTACATGATCACGACGCGGTCGGACAGGTGCTCGACCACGCCCAGGTCATGGCTGATGAAGAGATAGGTCAGCCCCAGGTCTTCGCGCAGGTCCATGAAAAGGTTCAGGATCTGCGCCTGGATCGACACGTCCAGCGCGGCCACGGCCTCGTCGCACACCAGCATTGTGGGCTGCACGGCGAGCGCGCGGGCGATGCCGATGCGCTGGCGCTGGCCGCCGCTGAACTGGTGCGGATAGCGCTGGCGCAGCGCCGGGTCCAGGCCGGCGCGTTCCAGCTGGGCGCTGACGTAGTCGTCGAAGTCGCCGTTGCCGACCAGGCCGTGGATGCGGGCCGCTTCGCCCACGATCTCGTCCACGCGCAGGCGCGGGTTGAGGCTGGCGTAGGGGTCCTGGAAGATCATCTGCACTTGCAGGCGCGCGGCATGGGCCTGGGCCGAGTTCATGTCGGCCGGACGTACGCCGTTGATGCGGATCTCGCCGCCGGAGGGCGTGAGCAGGCCCGCGGCGATGCGGCCCAGCGTGGACTTGCCGCAGCCGGACTCGCCGACCAGGCCGACCACTTCGCCGGGGTTGACGATCAGGTCCACGTTGTCGACGGCGCGAGTCACGGCGGGCGGCTTGGACAGGCCCAGGCGCTGCATGGCGCGCGTCGCCGGGCCGGCGGGGCGTTCGCCGAAACGCTTGCTGACTTGGCTGAGATCAATCAGCGGGGTAGGGGCAGTCGTGCTCATGCCATCGCCTCGCTGGTCTGGATCGTGGGGTGGAAGCAGCGCACTTTGTGTTCGGGCAAGGCCTGGGTGATGCCGGGCTGCTGGCCGCAGGCGGCGGTGGCGCGCGAGCAGCGCGCCGCGAAGGCACAGCCCGCGGGCAGGTTGAGCAGGTTGGGCGTCATGCCGGGAATCTGGCGCAGGCGCTGGCCGCGCTGGTTGTTGCTGGGCAGGCTGTCGATCAGGCCCACGGTGTAGGGATGCTGCGGACGGTCCAGCACGTCGTCGACGGTGCCGTGTTCGACGATGCGGCCGGCGTACATCACCGCCACGTCGTCGGCCAGGCCGGCCACCACGGACAGGTCATGGGTGATCCAGATCAGGCTGGTGCCGTGCTGCTGCGCGAGCTTCTGCACTTCGGACAGAATCTGCGCCTGGATGGTGACGTCCAGCGCGGTGGTGGGTTCATCGGCGATGATCAGGTCGGGCCGGTGCAGCATGGCAATCGCAATGGCCACGCGCTGGCGCATGCCGCCGGACAGCTGATGCGGATAGGCCAGCAGCCGCTCTTCGGGGCTGGGGATGCCCATCATGCCCAGGGTGTCGCGCGACAGGGCGCGGGCTTGTGCCGCGCTCATCTTGTTGTGGGCGCGCACGGTCTCGATCATTTGCGCGTCCACCCGCAGCACGGGGTTCAGCGTCATCATCGGGTCCTGGAAGATCATGGCGATGCGGTTGCCCTGCAGCTTGCGCAGCTCGCGGGGCGCCAGCTTGGTCAGATCGCGGCCCTGGAACAGCACCTCGCCGCCGACGATGCGGCCGGGAGCGTCGACCAGGCCCATGATGGAGAAGCCCGTCACGGACTTGCCCGAGCCGGACTCGCCGACCAGGCCCAGGATCTTGCCGCGTTCCAGCGTGAAGGAAACGTCGTCCACGGCGGGCAGCACGCCCGCGCGGGTATGGAAGTGGGTGCGCAGGTTGCGCACCTCCAGCGTCGGCGCGCCGGCAGTATGGCGGTCGGCGCTCATTTGTGGGTCCTCGGGTTCAGCACGTCGCGCAGGCGGTCGCCCACCAGGTTGATCGCCACGATGGTGATCAGGAGCGCGATGCCGGGATAGAAGCTGATCCAGTACTCGCCGGACAGCATGGTCTGGAAGCCGTTGGAAATCAGCAGCCCCAGTGACGGCTCGGTGACGGGCACGCCCAGGCCCAGGAAGCTGAGTGTGGCTTCCAGCGTGATGGCGCGCGCGATCTGCAAGGTGCCGATGACGATCAGCGGCGGTAGGCAGTTGGGCAGGATGTGCTTCAACATGATGCGCCAGTTGGGGATGTCCAGGCAGCGGGCGGCCTCCACGTATTCGCGGCGGCGCTCGACCAGGGCCTGGCCGCGCGCGGTGCGGGCGTAGTAGGCCCATTCCAGGATCACCAGCGTCAGCACCACGTTGCCCACGCCCTTGCCCAGATAGGCCAGGATCATCATGGCCACCAGGATGGACGGGAACGACAGGATCAGGTCCACCAGGCGCATGATCAGCGCGTCGACCTTGCCGCCGGCGTAGGCGGCCAAGAGGCCCAGCAGCGTGCCGACGATGCCGGCGATGAGCGCCGAGCCCACGCCCACCACCAGGCTGATGCGCAGGCCATACAGAATGCCCGAGAGCAGGTCGCGGCCCTGGCCGTCGGTGCCCAGCCAGTAATGGAAGGTGTCCAGCCCGTTCATGCTGCCCGGCGGCAGGCGCGCGTCCAGCACGTCGATCTGCAGCAGGTCATAGGGGTTCTGCGGCGCGATCCAGGGCGCAAGGGCGGCGGCCAGGATCAGCAGCGTGGCGACGACCAGGCCCAGCACCGCCGTCTTCGACGACATGAACTCGGCCAGGTTGCGCCGCCACGGCGATTCGCGGCGCAGCGCGGGGGTAGGGTTCGGGGTAGATACGGCGCTCATGCCGAGGCCTCCAGCCGCACCCGCGGGTCCAGCACTTTATAAAGAATGTCCACGATCAGGTTCAGGGTCACGAACAGGCACACCACCACGATCAGGTAGGCCACGATGACGGGGCGGTCCAGCGCGTTCAGGCTGTCCAGGATCAGCTTGCCGGCGCCGGGCCAGGCGAAGATGCTTTCCGTGACCACGGCGAAGGCGATGGTGGAGCCCAGCTCCAGGCCCAGCACCGTCACCAGCGGAATCATGGTGTTGCGCAGCACGTGCACACAGACCACGCGCATGGGCGACAGGCCCTTGGCGCGCGCGAACTTCACGAAGTCCAGCGGCAGCACGTCGCGCACGCCGGCGCGGGTCAGGCGAATCACCAGCGAGATCTTGAACAGCGACAGGTTGAACGCCGGCAGGATCAGGTGGCGCCAGCCGTCGGCCGTCAGCCAGGACCACTGGAAGCCCAGGAACTCCACCGTCTCGCCGCGGCCGCTGGCCGGCAGCCAGCCCAGCGACACGCTGAAGGTCATGATCAGCATCAGCGCGATCCAGAACGTCGGCAGCGAGAAGCCGACGATGCTGCCCGCCATGATCATCTTGGAGAAGCGGCTGTCGGGATACAGGCCGGCGTAGAGGCCCAGCGGCAGACCCACCACCACGGCCAGCATCATCGCGGCGATGGCCAGTTCGAAGGTGGCCGGCAGGCGCTGGATCACCAGCTCGATTGCGGGGATGTTGTAGACGAAGCTGTTGCCCAGATTGCCGTGCAGGGCGCCGTTCAGGAACCCCAGATACTGTTCCCACAGCGGCTTGTCGAAGCCCAGCTCGGCGATGATGCGGGCGCGGTCCACCTGGTCCACGTCCTGGCCGATCAGGATGTCCACCGGATTGCCGATGGCGTGCAGGCCCACGAAGACGATCAGCGTCATCAGGAAGACCACCACCGCGGCTTGCGCGATGCGGCGCAGCAACCAGCCTGTCATCGCGCGGTCTCCGATTGCGGGGTCGGCGTCGGGGCTGGTACCCATTCATCGCCGAACACTTCCGGCTCGCAGAACGCTTCCATATTGGCGTAGTGCGTCTCCACGTCCTCGCGGTAGAACAGGCCGGCGATGCCTTGCGCCAGGCGCTTGGCGCCTTCGCTGATGGCCGGGATGTCGCCCGAGATCGTGCCCTGCGTCAGGGCCGCGGGGTAGGAGAAGCAATGCACGCGGTCCAGACCGGGGCAGGCGCCCGGGGTCTTTTCCTGCAATTCGAACACCGCGCCCAGGTCGGGCGAGTCATGCAGCTCCTGGTCCTCTTCGCCGGCCGGCGGCACATAGCGGTCGCCCCAGGCGCGCACGTGCGGCGCCAGCGCGGCGAACTCCGGACGCACGGTCCAGTCGATGCGGAAACCCGTGGAGAAGATCAGGAAGTCCAGCACGAACACGCCCTTGGGCGTGGTGACGTGGATCTCGTCGCCGACCAGCGCCAGGTCCTGCACGCCAGCGCCCAGGTTGAAGCGGGCGTTGGGGTGGCGCGAGACGCGCAGCGTGCTGCCGCGCGGCGGCGGCACCTGGGCGGCGTTGATGTAGTGGCGGATCTTCCACTTCCATTCGTCGGGCAAGGTCAGGTGGCCGTGGGTCAGGCCGGGATTGCCCGCGCCCTTGCCCTTGTTGACGCGGGGAATGTCGTTGCGGCGGATCAGCAGGTCGACGCTGGCGGCGCCGGCTTCCAGCGCGGTGGCCGCGCTGTCCATGGCCGACGCGCCCGCGCCCACCACGCCCACGCGCTTGCCGGCCAGGGTGTTGTAGTCCATCACGTCGGACGAGTGCGCCCAGCGGTTGCGCGGCAGCTTCTTCGCAAAATCAGGCACATAGGCGCCGCCCAGGCCGTCGCGGCCGGTGGCCAGCACCACGCGGCGCGCCAGCACCGTGCTGCGTCCGGCGGGGGATTCGATGTCCAGCTGTACCAGCTGGTCGGCGCGCGGCAGCACGGCCAGGACGCGGTGCTCGTTACGCAGGTCCAGGTCCAGCGCGCGGCGGTACCAGCGCAGGTAGTCCATCCATTGCAGGCGCGGAATCTTGTCCAGTGCTTCCCAGGCCTCGGAACCGAACTGGGCTTCGAACCAGGCGCGGAAGGTCAGCGCCGGCAGGCCCAGCGCGGGGCCGGTCAGCTGCTTGGGCGAACGCAGGGTTTCCATGCGGGCGGTGGTGGCCCAGGGGCCTTCATAGCCTTCCGGCGCCTGGTCGAAGATCGGGGCGTTGATGCCCAGGTGCTTGAGCGAGGCGGCGGCGGCCAGGCCGGCCATGCCGCCGCCGATGACGGCCACGTCCAGCACCGGCTGGCCGTCGACGAGGCGCGGCGTGACCCAGTTCTTGGCGGGGATTTCCAGCCAGGACAGGTCTTGCCGCAGGCGCGCTTCCAGCGCGGCGAGGCCTTGCGGCGGGGTGGCTACAGGCTGATTCATATAGCAGGTGATTCCGTAAGAGGGGCGTCGTCGCCGTAGATCGACTGCAGGAGCGCCGAATGTTCGGCGGCGTCGTGCAGGGCGAAGCCGGGCAGCAGGGCCGCGGCGGCTTGGGCGAGCGCGTCGACCATGGCCTGGCAGGCTGGCGTCGGCGTTTGCGACTGCGGGGTGATGACCCCGAAGAAAAAGGGGATGTCCAGGTCGATGGGCCGGATCGCCACGCCCGGCATGGGGGCGCCGTAGGCGGTGATCGGTTCCAGCACCGACACGCCCAGTCCGGCGCGCACGGCGGCCAAGGCGTTGACGGACGAATTGGTTTCCATGGTGCCCAGCGCCTGGGCGTTCTGCGCCAGCGCGGCGTCCAGGCGGCGGCGCAGCCGGTAGGGGTTGGCCATGGTGATCAGGCGGCGTCCGGCCAGCGCGGCCACCGGCACCACCGCCTGCTGCGCCAGCGGATCGTTTTCCGGCAGCGCGACCACACAGGGCGCTTGCCCGATCCAGTGCACCGTCAGGCCGCGATGTTCCAGCGGCAGGCTGGTCGCGCCCAGTTGGGCGGCGCCCGACAGCACGGCGTGCACCACGCGTTCGGGTGAGGCGCTGCGCAGCTGGATACGCGCGGCGCCGACCCGGTCCTCGATGCGCTTGAGCGCGTCGGGCACCAGGCCTGCCGCCAGGGCGGAAGTGGCGGCCATCAGCAGCGGCTGGGCCTGGCCGCGGGCGATTTCATCGGCGCGGCTGCGGATCTGCTGCAGGCCCGCCAGCGCGCGTTCGACATCGTCATACAGCAGGAAGCCTTGCTCGGTCGGCGTCACGCGCGGACCGCTGCGAGCAAACAAGGGATAGCCGATCTCGGCTTCGAGTTCCTGCAACAACCGGCTGATCGCCGGCTGGGAGCGTCCCAACAGCCGGCCGGCAGCAGTGACGCTGCCCGTGGACATGACGGCCGCGAAGGCCTCGAGTTGACGAAGTTCCATCTGATTTGATCTATGCCAAGGACGAATTCTTGCCCGGCAAGTATGCGCTTTGCAAATAATTAAAGAGCATAAGTAAATTCCCTGATGGGGTTTTCCTCAGGGAATTTCATAACTGGTAGTTATTTCAAGGGCTTGCGGGAATCCGTCCGCCTTCCTGGCTCCCGGCAAGAGAAAGCCCGCTTGCGGCGGCAGCGGGCTTTTGGCTGGTCAAACGGGCGGGCGCGGTGGGTTCGGCCCGTTCAGGAATGGCTGCGTCCTTCGCGGCGCCAATACAGATAGCGTTCAATCTCTGCCTGCTCCACCGCAGGGTCAAGCCGGCGCCATCTGACCACGTATCCGCGGTGCGCCGGCGGCATCCAGCCCAGCACGGAGTACATCGTGACTTCGGTCTCGCCCGTATTGAATTCGGTTTCGAAGAATCCCTGGCGATCCGGTGGATCGCTGCCGCAAATCCAGCTGGAACCTGGCATGACGTTCTCCCCGTACACCATCGCGTTGTAGGGGCGATCCGGTCAAAAGCCGACCCGCGTTTCGGATTGAGGTCGATGGCTATGGACCAGACCACCTGCAATCAGCCGATTGGTAAAACTGCTTTCAATCCTACGCGCCGGGCTATGGAATGGCATACGTTTTAGCCCCGATGCGGGCTGCGGCCGCCTTGTGTTAGAAACACGGATGGGGCTGCTGCCGCAATCTTTGCGAACCTTTGCAGTTCGATTTGGCGGATGCCGGTAGTATTCGGCCATCGAACCTCAGGAGCCCGCCATGCACAGTCAGCAACCCGCGCCCGAGCCGAACAAGCGCCGTTGGCCCTTCGGCTACGGTGAAGAGGAATAGGCCCGCGACGTCAGTCGATGCGCGCAACCCGGTCACCCGGACCGGAGGCCTCGTGATAGATGTCATCCAGGTATTCGGCCAGTTCATCGCCGGATACGTCGGCAGGGATGGCCAGATCCGAAACCCTTACGCGCTTGCCGCCTTCCGAGCGGTACACCGCCCACGCCGCGCCTTCGCGCTGGATATCCAGTTGAAATCGGCCGTAGATGTCGAATCTCATGGGCGTCCCTGAAGAATCATGACCAGGTCAGCGCCAGCTCGGCGGCCACGCTGCGCGTGAGTCCCAGCAGCGCCTGAGCGGCCGGGCTGAGCGTTTCGCCGCCGCGCGTCAGCACTTCCAGGCTGCGCACGGCGCTTTGATCGGCCAGGGGCACGATCGCCAGTTTTTCGCTGGCCGTGACGGCCAGCGCGGGCAGGATGGTGACGCCAAAGCCCTGTTCGACGAAGGTCAGCAGGGACGTCGTGTTGCGCACCGTCAGCAGCGACGCGTCGACCAAGGCGGCGACCTCCGGGGTATTGAAGCGGGCGCACAGGCCGTTGGCGATGAACGTCGAGGCGTCGATGTCGCTCCAGCGCGCTGCGCGCCCGAGCTTCGTCAGGCTATGCCCGGCCGGGCACACCAGCACGAAACGGTCCTCGAACAAGGGCTCGGTCACGATGCCGGGCAGGGGCGCCGGCAGGGTGGCGATGCCGAAATCGACCTCGCCATCGGCCACCGCCTTGCCCACGGCGGCCGAGTCTATGTCGCGCAAATCCACCCGCACCTGCGGATACTGCCTGCGCATCGCGCCGATGACCTGCGGCAGGAGCCGGATGGCGGCCGAGGGCACGGCGGCGACCTTGGCCATCCCCAGCGCGCCGCTGGCGTAGCGCACCATGTGCGCCACGGCGGAATCGAACTCGCTGATGGCGCGCTGGGCCTGTGCCCGGACATAGAGCCCCAGGGGCGACAGCCGGATCTTGCGTTCGCCTTCGAACAGGGGACCGCCCAGTTCCGATTCCAGCTGCTTCAGGGTCATGGAGAGCGCGGCGGGCGTGCGGCCGACCCGGTCGCCGGCCTGGGCCAGTTCGCCGGCGTCGACCACCGCCATGAACATGCGCAAATGTTCGAGCTTCACGTTTAAGAAAATATTAAATAGATCGAAGAACTTTTAGTTTGACTGAAATTCGGCCGGATATCTACAGTACCGCTCATCCCAATCAAGGAAGCAAGCAATGAGCGCAAGCGCCTTACGCGTCGACGGGCTGCAGTACAGCAACTGGTCCGAAAAGATATTCCGCCAACTGCGCGAAGGAGGCGTGGACGCGGTCCACGTCACCATCGCGTACCACGAGAACCTGCGCGAGATGATCCACAACATCGAACGCTGGAACCGCTGGTTCGAACGCTATCCGGACCTGATCGTGCATGCGCGCAGCGGCGACGACGTCCGGCGAGCCCGCGAGTCCGGCCGCACCGCCATCATCTTCGGGCTGCAGAACCCGTCGCCCATCGAGGACGACATCGGCCTGGTCGAGGTAGTGCACACCCTGGGCGTGCGCTTCATGCAGCTGACCTACAACAACCAGTCCCTGCTGGCTTCGGGCTGCTATGAATCGGTCGACAGCGGCGTCACCCGCATGGGCCGCGAAGTGATCAAGGAAATGAACCGGGTCGGCCTGGTCATCGACATGAGCCATTCGGGCGAGCGCTCCACGCTGGAAGCGATAGAACTGTCCGCGCGGCCCATCACCATCAGCCACGCCAATCCGCACGCATGGGCCCAGGCGTTGCGCAACAAGTCGGACACGGTGCTCAAGGCGCTGGCCGCGGCGGGCGGCATGTTCGGCTTTTCGCTGTATCCGCATCATCTGAAGAACAAGTCGGCCTGTACGCTGGACGATTTCTGCGCCATGGTGGCCCGCACGGCCGAGCTGGTGGGCGTGGAGCATCTGGGCCTGGGATCCGACCTGTGCCAAGACCAGCCGGACTCGGTGGTGCAGTGGATGCGCACCGGCCGCTATACCAAGAGCATCGATTATGGCGAGGGCTCCGCCGCGCAGCCCGGGTTTCCGCCCCAGCCCGTGTGGTTCCAGGACAGCCGCGACTTCCAGAACATCGAAGAGGGACTGCGCGCGACCGGGTTTGCGCAGGACGAGGTGGCGCTGCTGATGGGCGGGAACTGGATGCGCTTCTTCGACGAGGGCTTCGGCCCGCAAGCCCCTGCCTCTTCCCATGCCTGACCGGCCGCAATCTCGGAGCACTTACATGAAGAACGCAATTCGCATCCTGGCTTGCGCCACGCTGGCGCTGGGCGCCATCTGCAACGCCCGCGCGCAGGACTTTCCGACCAAGAGCATACAGATCATCGTGCCGTTCCCGCCGGGCGGCGTGGCCGACCTGGTCGTGCGCACCGTGGCGCAGAAGCTGGGCCAGGACGTCAAGCAGCCCGTTCTGGTGGTGAACAAGCCCGGCGCCAGCGGCATCATCGGCGCGGAATACGTGGCCCGCGCGGCGCCGGACGGCTACACCTTGCTGCTGGCCAACCTGCCCATCATGTCGATCAACGAGCTGCAGTACAGCAGCCTGCCGTATTCCGCCGCGCGGGACTTCGCGCCCGTGATCCTGCTGGCCGACCAGCCCTACATCATCGCGACCGGCAACGCCGTGCCCGCCAAGACGATGAAGGAGTTCATCGCCTATGCCAAGGAAAAGCCCGACACGCTGACCTTCGGTTCGGCGTCCAGCTCCACCTTCCTGGCGGGCGAGCTGTTCAAGCAGCGCGCCGGCATCCGCATGGCTCACATCCCCTACAAGGGCAGCGCGCCCGCCATCAACGATCTGCTGGGCGGACACATCAGCCTGATCCTGGATCCGGTGATCACGCTGCTGCCGCATGTGCAGGCCGGCAAGCTGCGCGCCCTGGCGGTCACCTCGCCCGCGCGCATCGATTCCGCGCCGGACATTCCCAGCTACAAGGAGGTCGGCCTGGAAGACATGGACATCACGTCCTGGCAAGGCATCGTCGCGCCGGCCGGCACGCCCGCGGCCGTGGTCAAGAAGCTGAACGAGGACTTCAACCGCGCCTTGCAGTCGCCCGAAGTGGCATCGCGCCTGAAAGAGCAGGGCGTGAGCACCAAGGGCGGCTCGGCCCAGGCCTTCACCGATTTCGTCGCGGCCGAGAACAAGCGTTGGGCGACCTTGGCCAAGCAGGTCAACTTCCTGCCGGGCAAACTCTGAGGATCGTCATGAGCGGAGCCGATGCGCGTTTGCAGGCCCTGGGACTGACGCTGCCGCAGCCCACGCCGACGCACTATTCCTACCTGCCCGCGCTGCGGCACGGCGCCACGGTGTACGTGGCCGGGCAGATCCCCAAGCTCAGTGCGGACACGCTGCTGGTGCAAGGCCTGGTCGGCGAGCAGGTCGACGAGGCGCAGGCGCGCGAGGCCGTGCGGCTGTGCGTGCTGCATGCCCTGTCGTGGGTCGCGCATCACGCGCAGGGCAGCCTGGATGCGGTGGAACAGGTCTTGCGCGTCAACTACTTCTTCCAGGTGGGAGAGCGGGCAAGCACCAGGCTGTCTTCCATTGCCGATAGCGGATCGGAACTGCTGACCGCGGTATTCGGCCGGCAAGGCGAACATCCGCGTTCGGTCATCGGCGTGCGCGAGTTGCCGCGCGATGCGCCGGTGCTGATCAGCATGGATGTGGCCCTGGCCGTTGCGGGCGAATCGCGAAGCCCGGCCCGTTGAGGCGGGCGCGGGCTGCGCGTCGCATCTGTTCAGTGCTTCTTGGGCAGCACGAATTCCACCCGCCGGTTCTGCGCCCGCCCTTGCGGGTTGTCCGCGCCGTTGGCCAGCCGGTTCGACTGCACCGGCTGGGTATCGCCCAGGCCCTTGACCGACAGGCGAGCCTTGTCCACGCCGTGGCTCGTGAGCCATTGCGCCACGGCCTGGGCGCGCCGCAGCGACAGGTCCTTGTTGTAGGCGGCGGACCCCTTGGAGTCGGTGTGGCCTTCGATCGCGACGGTGCCGGCGGAGTCTGACTTGATCAGCTTCGCGATGTCCTGCAGCGTGGGTTCGGCGGCGGGGCGGATGGCGGCCTTGTCGAAATCGAACAGCACGTCGCCCAGCATCGAGACCGTCACGGCGTTCTTGTCCTGCCGCACCGACAGGCCGTCGTGGCGCGCGGCCAGTCCATCAATCTGCGAGCTCAGGTCCGATATGCCGCCGCTGGCGTCGGAAGGCAATCCCTTCAGGTCCAGGATGGTCGCTTGCAAGTCCAGGATCTCGGCCTTGTAGGGAGGCTCCTGCGCCATGGAGCCGCCGGCGGCGGCGAGCAGCGCCGCGGCCAGGATTATCGGCGCGCCCGAGGAGGCGGCCATGTCAGCGGTCGGTGATCTTGATGGCGTCGAAGGTCTCGACGCCCGGGATCGTCAGCGACACTTCCTTGACGTCCTTGGGCGGGGCGGGGAACTTGCCCTGCCAGGACCCGGCGATGGGGGCTTCCTTCGAGGTCCGGATCATCAATTTGGGATTGGTCAGCGGCTTGTCGTTGCTGTCCTTCAGCAGCAGGTGCTTCTTGTTGCCGGCGATGACGTAGAAGCTGTTTTCGTAGTCGCTCTTGCTGATCTGCGGATAGATCATCTCCGTTTTGTCCATGACGACGGGCTTGAACCGTATCTTGATGGACAGGATTTCTCCGCTGCGCACCGCTTCGACAACCTGGCCTTCGGCGCTGCCGGAGTCGGTCAGGCCGGTGGCCAGCGGCGCGGGCGCGTCGGCCTGGCCCTGGGCCAGCGCGGCCTGGCCGGCCGCTGCCAGCGTCAGGCACAGCCCCAGGGCACAGGCGGCGGCAGTCTTTCTGATCGGAGTCACGATAAGCATCCTTTGTCGTTGAAAACCATTCAGGGCTATGCGCCCGGCCCGGGACTCATCCTTTCGGCCTAGTCCAAAGTCCAGCGCAAGATGGTCCGACTTTCAGACGCTTATTTCCGTTTGATGTTTTTCCAAGAAGTTACGGAATCTGGCTGGCCAGGGGCTCACCCGCCACGGTGGCCGTGGTAGCGGGGCGCGGCCACGCTGCGGGTGTTTTCCTTGTGCTGCGATCCGACCAGGGCTTTGCGCCGCGCGTCCTCGTGCTGGTGTTCCGCCTTGGCGCGTTCCTTGTCGGCATGGGGTGGCGCGGATAGGTCGGCCGGGGCGGAATCGGCGGTATGGGCGGGATTGGGGTGATGGGTTTTGGGCGTCATGGTGCGTACCTATGAAGGTGACGCGGCATATGCCGCCAGTCCACGTTACGCCGCTTGCGGGCGTTACGCCAGCGATCCGCCGCCTGGCCCCTGGCACAGGCCCGGTTGTGAGAATTGCTGAGCTTTCATCGCTTTTCCCTTCGTAATATCCAGTTTGAAAGGGTATTGAAAGGACAAAGAGCCATGGGGACATGCAAAAAATGCGAGGCGATCGTGCCGAACCGGCGCGATGAGCCCGGACACGGGAGCCTGATCAGCCTGGGTCTGGTGAGGACGCTGGGGCAGGAACAGCGCGGGGTGAAGCACGAGGCGTTCACCTGCGCGGACTGCGGCACGGATTGGGACTATCTGCACGACAAGCGCGACCCGGCATCCGGGTGGAGCCGTTGCGCGCCCGAACCGCGAGCCGAAGCCGCCGTGGCTCAGCCGCAGGCCAGGATGGCCGGCGCCGCCTAGCGCCCGAGTGCCCGGGCGGGCGCTGTCTTCACACCACCCGGGTGCGCACCTGGCCTTCCCGGAACCAGCCGTCCAGGTTCGCCAGCATCAATTCCGCCATCGCACGGCGGGTTTCATGCGTGCCGCTGGCTATGTGCGGCAGCAGCACCACGTTATCCATTTCATGCAGCGCCGGGGGCGTGGCGGGCTCGTGTTCGAACACGTCCAGCCCGGCGCCCGCGATGCGCTGGTTTATCAGCGCATCCACCAGCGCGGCCTCGTCGACCACGGTGCCGCGCGCGATATTGATCAGCCAGCCCTGCGGGCCCAGCGCCTCCAGCACGGCGGCGTTCACCATGTGCCGCGTGGCGCCGCCGCCCGGCACGGCCAGCACCAGGAAGTCGGATTGGGCGGCCAGGTCCAGGATGTCCGAGCAATAGCGGTAGGCGGCGGGGGCATCCGCGCGCGGCTTGCGGTTGGTGTACAGGATCTCCATGTCGAAGGCGGCGGCGCGGCGCGCGATCTGCAGGCCGATATTGCCCAGGCCGACGATGCCGCAGCGCTTGCCGCTCATGCGCGTGCCCAACCCGAATCCCGCATCAGGCCAGCGGCCGGCCCGCACGAAACGATCCGCCTCGGCGATGCGGCGCGAGACGGCCAGCATCAGCGCCAGCGCGGTGTCGGCCACGCACGCGTCCAGTACGCCGGGCGTGTTGGTGACGATGACCCGCCGCGCCTGCGCCGCGGCCACGTCGATGCTGTCATAGCCCACGCCGAAGCTGAACACGCCTTCAAGCGCGGGCAGGGCGTCGATCAGCTCGCGCGTCGCGCCGTGGCGGCCGCTGGTGGCCACGCCGCGGATGGCGGGGCCGTGTTCGCGCAGGAAGGCGGCGGGATCGGCGGCCTCCCAGAGGCGGTGGACCCGGTAGCGGGAGTCCAGTTCCGCGGCGAGTTCGGGCAGCAGCGGGCCGACCATCAGCAGTTGGGGGGCGGTGGCGGGGAGGGAGTGATTCATGGGCGCGGCTTCAGGATGTGGCTTCAGGAGTTGGCTGTAACCCGGGCCCGGAGCGCGGGCCCGTCAGGGTCAGTTGTTGGTCTGTATGTTGCGGGACTTGATGATGTGGCCGTAGCGCTCGCGTTCGCTGGCCGCCAGCGCTTGCAGCTGACCTGGCGTGGATCCGTGAGCCAGCGCGCCTTGCGATTCCAGCTTGGTCTTCATGGCGGGGTCGGCGGCGATTTCGCGGATGGCCTGCGACAGCTTGTCGATGACGGCCGGGGGCGTGCCGGCGGGCGCCAGCACCGCGGTCCAGGAGCCGGACTGCGCATTCTTCACGCCGGCCTCGTCGATGGTGGGCACGTCCGGCATGGCCGGCGAGCGCGTCGCGCCCGTCACGGCCAGCGCGCGCAGCTTGCCGCCGTTGACGTAGGGCATGGTTTCCAGCACCGAGGCGAACAGCATGTCGACGCGGCCGGCCATCAGGTCGGTCATGGCGGGGCCGCCGCCCTTGTAGGGCACGTGCATCAGGTCCGTGCCGGTGGCTTGCTGGAAGATCTCGGCGGACAGGTGGGGTGCGCCGCCGGTGCCGGAGCTGGCGTAGGTGTGCTTGCCCGGCTGGGAGCGGGCCAGCGCCACCAGATCCTTCACGTTCTTGGCGGGCAGGGTGGCGGGCACGACCAGCACGAAGGGCAGGTCGGAAAACAGCGACACCGGCGCGAAGGCGGTGGCGGGATCCGAGTGCAGCTTGTAGATCCACGGGTTGATGGCAAGCATGCCGGAATTGGCGAACAGCAGCGTGTAGCCGTCGGCGGGCGAGCGCGCCACCAGGTCGGCGGCGATCTGTCCGCCCGCGCCGGGGCGGTTGTCGACCACCACGGACGAGGCGAATTTTTCGCCCAGGGCGACCGCCAGCAGGCGCGCCGAGATGTCGGTGCCGCCGCCAGGTGAGAAGGGCACGATGAGGCTGATCGGGCGGTCCGGGTATCCGGCCGCGTTTGCATTCCAGGTCAGCGCGGCGGTGGCGCTCAATGCCAGCGCCGCGGCGATGAGCCGGACGCGTTTCCGGGCGATGTGCTTAGTCTCCATGCTTTTCTCTTTTTGGCGGTGTGGGCGGCGTTTGCCGCGGAAAAAGCGATGCTGCGCGGGTGCTCCTTGGTGATGCCTGGGGGCCGTCTTGCGGCCTAGGGCGGAGTATAGGAACGGCTATCGATGGATAGCCGTTCGAGCTATAAATAGCATTGATCAATTCAAGGATTGGATCGATGGAATTCCGTCAACTGGAGTGCTTCATAGCGGTCGCGGAGGAGCTGCATTTCGGCCGCGCGGCCGAGCGGCTCTGCATGACCCAGCCGCCGCTGTCGCGCCAGATCCAGCTGCTGGAGCAGGACCTGGGCGTGACCCTGTTCGAGCGCAACAGCAGGCAGGTGCTGCTGAGCGCCGCGGGCAGGCGCTTCCTGCGCGATGCGCGGCACCTGCTGGAGTTCTCGGCGCGCGCGGCCGCCAGCGCGCGCCGCACCTCGGGAGGCGAGGCCGGCCACATCACCCTGGGCTTCACGGCCGTCGCCGCCTACCGCCTGATGCCGTCCATGATCATGCGGGCGCGCAAGCTGCTGGGCGGCGTGGAGATCCAGCTGCGGGAAACGGTCAGCACCGACCTGGGCCGGCTGCTGCTGGCGCGCGAGGTCGACGCCATCCTGGCGCGCAGCATTCCGCAGCAGGCCGGCATCGAGGCGCGCCTGGTCGAGCGCGAACCGCTGGTGTTGGCGCTGCCCGCCGGCTCGCCGCTGTGCGAGCACGCCACCGTGCCGCTGCGCCTGCTGCACGGGCAGCCGTTCGTGCTGTATTCGCCGCGCGAAGGGAAGTACTTCTACGACCGCATCGTCGGGGCCTTCGGCCTGGCCGACGTGCAGCCCGATTACGTGCAGCGGGCGGGGCAGACCCACACGCTGCTGGCATTGGTGCGCGCAGGGCTGGGCGTGGGCATCGTGCCGGATTCGGCGCGGGAGCTGCGCTTCGAAGGGGTGGAGTTCCGGCCGATAGGCCAGCGCAATCTGTACGCGGACATGTACTTGGCCTGGCATGCGCAGCATGACAATCCGGCCCTGGAGGCGTTCCTGCAGCGGGTGGTGGAGGTGGACCGGGCGGCATCTTCGCGGCGACGGGCTTGATGCCGGATGCTGTGGTGCCTGAGTCAGCGCCAGCGCCGGCGGGCGGCGCTGGCGCGTAGCGGCGGGAAAGCCGGCTACATCTGCATCTTCTTCTTGCCCAGCAGCGTCAATGCCAGGCTGCGGCCCGTGCGCATGAAGGGATACAGCGCGGTCGACAGGCAGGGGTTGCGGAACACGGCGGCGTTGACGCTGTTGAACAGGTCGTTGCCCGTGCTGATCAGCGCCAGCCGGTTGATGCAGTCCGCGCCCCAGTAATCCTGTCCGTCCAGGTGCAGCAGCATGCCCTGGTTCAGGTCATAGCCTTGCGCCTTGTAGGCCACCGCCAGGTCGGGGTGGTCGCGCATGTTCAGCAGATCGATGGGGCCGACGGCCTTCTGCAATTGCAGCATCCGCACGTAGTTCGAGCAGAAAGGGCAGTCTCCGTCGTAGAGCAGGAAGTTCTTTGCGATGGCCATGGTGCACCGTGTGGAAATGCGCGGGCGCGAAGAGCGCGCCCGCCGCCTTGTTCCGATTAAAACGCATATCGCGGGATGCGCCCACTGTCTGTCTTGCGTTGCGTGAGCGTATCTCAGCGCATCTGGCGCACGCCATGTCCCAGCCGCCGACGCAGCAGGTTGCGCAGCGTGACGCCGTCGGCGTAGCCGACCTGCGCCGCGATCTGCTCCAGCGATTGGCTGGTGGTTTTCAGCAAATGGGCCGCGCGCTCCACGCGCAGGTCCTGGAAGAACGACAGCGGACTCTTGCCCAACACCTCCTGCATGCGGCGCGCCAGGGTGCGCTTGCTGGCGCCGAGCGCCTGCGCCGCAGCGTCCAGCGAAAAGCCCTGCGCCAGATGGGCGCGGGCCCAGCGTTCGAAGGCCTGCACCAGCGGTTCGGCATGCGTGAGGTGATCGGTGATGACGTAGGCCGATTGCGCGGGCCGCTGGTCCACGATCAGATAGCGGGCCACCAGCGCGGCCAGTTCAGGACTGGCCTGGCGCACCAGCCATAGCGCCATGTCCATGTGGCTGAGCGCCGCGCCTGCCGTCAGCAGCGACGACGAGCGCACCAGCATGCGCCCGTCCTCCAAGTCCACCGCGGGATAGCGCTGCCGGAATAGCGGCGCCAGCCACCAGGTGGTGGTGGCCTTGTGGCCGTCCAGCAAGCCGGATTCCGCCAGCACGAAGGTGCCGATGCAGGCCGCGGCAGTGTTCGCGCCGGAGCCGCGCTGGCGCAGCATGCGGCCGGCGTCGCGCACGTCGGCCCGGTCCAGCGCGGGCAGCAGCGTTTCGGGCATCTTGCAGCCGATGGCCGGGATGACCAGCCAGTCCGGGGCCGACGGGTCCGGACCGCCCGCGACGGGCACGCTGAATCCTTGCGAGGTACGGACCTTGCGGCGCATGCCGACGATCCGCGTATCGAATCGCGGTACGGATTCGGGCAGCAGCGGCGCCAGTTCGTTGGCCGTGGTGAACACGTCCAGGATGGCGGACAGACCGGTATCGAACACGCCCTCCAGGGCCAGGATCTGGATCTTCATGGCAAGAACGCTATCAAAGATGTCAAAACCGCCAATATTAATAAGGTCGGCCCGGACCCACAATGCTGCTGTCTGATCGGCGGCGCAAAGGTGCGCCGCGAGCAACCGGAGCCGTATCTTGTCCTTAGTCTGGTCCTTTGAAAATCTGCTTGCCCTGGCGCTGTTCGCCTTCGTGACCTCCGTGTCCCCGGGGCCCAGCAACGTCATGCTGATGACCTCCGGAGCCAACTTCGGCTTCGGCCGGACGCTGCCGCAGGTGCTGGGCATCACCGCGGGCTTTACTTCGCTGCTGCTTGGGGTAGGGCTGGGCCTGGGCGCGCTGTTCCACGCCTGGCCGGCCCTGTCGGTGGGCCTGAAGCTGGGCGGCGCTGCCTACCTGCTGTACCTGGCATGGCGCATCGCGCTGTCGCGCTCGATCAGCGCGGGCCAGGCCTCGGCCAGGCCGCTCACCTTCATGGAATCGGCCTTGTTCCAGTGGATCAACCCCAAGGCCTGGATCGTGGCGCTGGCCGCGGTCGCGGTCTATGTGGACGCCGCCGCGCCCTGGGCTTCGCTGGCGTGGATGTGCCTGGTGTTCGCGGTGGTGAACGTGCCCAGCGTTTCGCTATGGGCGGGCTTCGGCGTGGCGCTGCGCGGATTCCTCGCGCAGCCCGGACGTCTGAAGTGGTTCAACATCGCCATGGGGACGCTGCTGGCGCTGAGCTTGTGGCCGATGCTACGGTGATGGAGTCCGGCGCCAACGTGGAAGAGGGGGGGCGATACGGGCGGGTGCTGCATTTCTGTGCCGCACCCGCAGCCGCACTCACGCCCGCAGCCGCGCATGTCGCTTCCTTGCAGGCCGCGCATGCGCATGCCGCACGCGGGCATGTCGCACCCGCGGACAGTCAGCCCGCGACAGCTTCGCCGGTTTCGCCCCAGGCCAGGCCCATGGCGTAGCCGCGCACGTCCTCCGGCCATGCGGCAATCTGCTGCGCAAAGCGCTCGCGGTCGTCGGCATACAGCGCCCGCGTTGCTTCCTCGAAACCGGGCAGGTTGCCGCCCATGCTGGACATGAAGTGGTAGGTGGCCTCCTGACGCTGGCGGCGGCGGTCCCGCGCCTCGTTGTCGCGGCGCGCCTGTTCCACCAGCTTGCGCAAGGCGACCGAGGCGCCGCCGGGTTGCTCGCCCAGCCAATCCCAATGGCGCGGCAGCAGGGTCACTTCACGCGCCACCACGCCGAGCTTCGGACGGCCGCGGCCGCGGGGTTGCGTTTCTTCCTCCGCGTCGGCGGGGATGCCAGGCGGTGGGGCGACGCGGGCGCGGTGACGCTCGGCGATGGCGGCGGGGCTGCCGCTCAAGTCCAGGTCGACCTGCTTGCCGGACTGGTCGTCGAACAACAGGATGGTGGCGTCGTTGCCGGCGTCCATGGCCTGCCTGACGGCGAGCGCCACGTCGGCGAGCGCGCCGGCGGCAAGAATGTGGTGGCCGGCGAACGCGGTATGCGAAGCGACGGGGAGAGGGGTGATTGCTTGGTTCATATTTTGTCCGGGTAAAAATTCATGGACGAATTATGATCCGGGTAAAAATAGAAGTCAATATACCCGGATAAAAATATTTGAGCAGGCTGGCGGCTGCGGATCCGCGCAGAAATATCCTCGAGAACCTAGGGTCAACACCTAGAAATGCCGCGAAGCCCCACCGCAATTTTCGCTGCAAAATCAGCGGCTTACCCGCAGAATCTCAGGCCACCAGCTTTAAACTGGGGGACTTTTGGGGTAGCGCCTTCGCCCGCATCTCGCGCATCAACGCCCACAGGTTGAGCGATTCGCCCTCGTCGTGCCGCTGGTTCATCTGCTCCAGGGCGTCGTAGATCTCGCACAACTGCGCGACGGCATAGTGGTGCGTCATGTTGTTGCTGCCCTGGGTGTGCCACAGGATTTCGTTCTGCGTGCGTTCGGAAACACCGGCCGCGCGCAGCCGCATCCCTACCGTGTGCCGAAGATCGTGCACGTGGAGGTCGTCGAGCCCGGCCTTTTCCCGGGCTGCTACCCAGTAGCGATTGCCCATCTTCGTGACAACGGCGTACTTCGGCGGGCGGCCCGGGCGGGTCTGATGGGGGAAAACGAATACCCGTTCTGGGTGCAGGCCACGCTGGGCGTCAACCAGTCGTTGCGCGACCGAGTTGCAGACGATCAGACGTTCCGACTTCCGGCCCTTCACGAACTCCCGCGGCACCACGAAAATGGACACCTCCAGGCCAGGCCGGATACTGACGCGAACCTCCCAATCCCAGCTGAGATTGCTGACGACGTTGCTGCGCACCCCCGTGTTCAGCACGAATTCGGCCATGGGCTTGAGGTAGGGGGCCAGGTGCTGCAAAAGGCGCTCCTGCTCGACCCAGGTGATCGGACGGGGCTGCCGTTGATCTGACAGCGGCAGCATCGTGATCTTGGGCGCATGCGGTAGCCACGTGGCGCCGTTTTCAAACTGCCATTTCGATACCGCCCGGCTGAGGATCGTGCGCACGCATTCCAGGGCGTTGTTGATGGTCTTGTTCTTCCAGCCGTACCGACGCCGATCGATGACGAAGTCTTTGAGGACGGCATCACACAGCTTGTCGATTGTTAAAGAACCGTTCCATTCCACCAGCGGTTCGAGCATGTAGGCGTCGGTCACGACCGACGGCATGCCCTCCTTATCCTTGAGCAGCTGCGTGGCCGCGTCTTCCAGTGTGACCGGCACCCGTTTGTTGGGATCTGCCAGAAACTGCAGGGAGACACGGATTGCTTCACGCTGCGCCGTCAGGTAGTCGGTTGCCGCTGCTTGGCTTTCGAAGCCGCGCTTGCGAATGCGCTGTTTTTTGTACTGGGCGTCGACCTCGAAGGTACCGTCACCAGTCGCGTAGACGCCGTTCGTTTTTGAACGTCCCATTGCTTCACCTCTGTGATAGAAGCGGGACACTCATTACCCGCGGGCAGTTTAACCGCTTCCTTGTAGTCGTCCCAGGCGGCGTCCAGGTCCGCGCGCTCGTAGATGATCGACGGCCCGGCGCGCGTGCCCTTGCCGGCCAGTCGTGGTGCGATGTTGGTATCGAAGAACCGGCGCCGCACGCCGAGATAGGCCTGGGCTTCCTGGATGGTGAATCCCCGTTTTTCCATGTCGCACCCCTACGGCAGCTTGTAGCGGTCGCGGCAGGGCGCGCAGGCGCCCGCCACCAAGCGGCCCGACCATTCGCCGCACAGGTCGCATTCGCCGGGCTCGCCCTTGGGCATAGCCGCGGCGCGGGCACTAGCGGCCGCCTGGCGCGCGGTGGCTTCGCGCTCGATGTGGTCGCCAGCTTCGTCGATGATGTCAGCCATCAGTTATCTCCCAGCAGGTGGTTGATGTACCAGCGCGCCTTGCGCAGATCCTCGGGACCGTTCTTGCGCTTCCAGCGCCACAGGTACTTGATGGCGTTCGCGGTGCAGGCGGCCTCGATGCCTTCCAGGCCGGTCGTGGCGGCCGCGATCGCGTCGATGCACTCGATGCCGCCGGCCGTGTAATGGGCCGGGTGATTCACGGCGTCGGTACGAGCGTCGGCGTCGGCTGCCGAGACGGGCATGCCGCCTGTCGTGTAGCGGGCGTCGAGAGCTTCCAGATCAGCTTTGGCCTCGGTGAGTTCAGGCCTCTTCGCCAGTATTTCGGTCAGGCACTTACGAAGCCCGGTTACCTCCCAAGGCCGTAAGGGCAGGGATTCCTTCAGCTTATGCAGCACGTGCTGCGCAGGTGAATTATCTTCAATGAATGGGGCGAAGGGTGCAGGTTCACGCATGGTTACGCTCTCCTTTTCAGGGCTTCCAGCAGGAGGTCTTGCACCTCGCGCTTGGTTTCGATGCGCGCCAGCACGATCTCGTCGACCGTGTCGCGCGCCAGGATGTAGTGGATGAAGACGGGCCGGTCGTGGCCGGCCTGCATCTGGCGCGTGGGCCCGATGCGTTCGATGATTTGCTGGTGCTCTTCCAGGTTCCAATTGACGCTGAAGAACACCAGGATGTTGCCGCCGTCCTGCAGGTTCAGGCCGTGGCCGGCGCTGGCGGGGTGGGCGAACAGGACCGGGATCTTGCCGGCGTTCCAGTCGCGCAGGGTCTGCGGATCCTTGTCCAGCTGGCGGCCCTTGGGGAAGGCCTTGAGCAGGCGCGCCAGGTCGGACTTGAAGTGGTAGGCCACCAGCACCGGCATGCCGGCCGCTTCCTCGATCACCTCGTCCAAGGCCTGCAGCTTCACGTCGTGGACCTCAGCCCACTGCGCGCCGTCCTCGCCGACATAGGCGGCGCCGTTGGCCAGCTGCAGGCACTTCATGGTCTTGGCCGCGGCGTTGAACGCCTCGACCTCGTGTTCACCGATCTGGGCGAACATGGCTTTTTCCATGTCGTCGTACAGGCTGCGCGCCTTGGCCGGCAGATCCACGCGGATCATGTTGACGATGGGCTCTTTCAGGTCGAACCAGTCGCGCGCGTCCAGCGACAGGCACAGGTCGCGCATGGCGTCCTCGATCTGTTCCTGGGCATAGGGCAACGGCTCGATGCCGTAGCCGTCGAAGGAGGGCCGGAACCAGCGCTGGCGGAACGCGTCGAAAGTGCGGCCCAGGCGCTGGCCCTGGTCCAGGTACCAAGCCTGGCCCCACAGGTCCTGCAGGCCGTTGGGGGAGGGTGTCCCCGTGAGTTCGATGAAGTGCGCCGCGTGCTTGTGCGCGACGCGACCCAGCGCGCGGGCACGCTGCGTGCCCTGGCGCAGCCGGAAGCCCTTCAGCTTGGTGGACTCGTCGGCCACAATCTTGCGGAACGGCCAGGGCCTTTTCCAGCGGTCCAGCAGGTCGACCAGCCAGGGCAGGTTCTCGTAGTTGATCGTGAAGACACTGGCGGAAAACCCGAAGGCGCGCACCAGGGCGCGCTCGCGCGCCTTCACGTCGCCCACGATGGGCGTCACTTCCAGGTTGCGCAGGTGCTGCCATTTGCCGGCCTCGTCCGGCCAGGTCGACTGCGCCACGCGAAGGGGTGCGCAGACCAGCACAGGGCCAGGCTCGACCAGTTCGAGCAGGTCCAGGGCGTTCAGCGTGGACACGGTCTTTCCCATGCCCATGCCGGCCCAGACGCCGCAGCGCTGCACGTCCAGAATGTGATTCGTGATGAGCGCGCCATATGGGCGCGCGATGAAGGCGCGGCGCTTCGTCACTGGCGGCCGTCCTTCTGCGCGCCCGCTTGCGCCGCGATGGTGAGCTTGTAGTGCGCCACCACGTCTCGATATAGGGCTCGGTGCAGGCTCTCTAGGCTGTTTCCCAGCCCGGTATAGTCCCACGCCATATGCGTGCCGTTCATCGTCTGGAGAATTTCGAACGATGGCTCATCCGCGTCACCGGCCTGATCGTGCGCCCATTGCCTAGCTATTGTGTAGGCGACGTTCACGTCTTTCGCGCTCTGTTTCCCCTGGGTAAGGAGGTCTAGAAAGCGCTTCTCGGTCAACGGCTCTATCCAGTACGTTTCGCTGTTTCGCGGAACCCAGTGTTCAGTGATGCCGTCCGGGGATGCATACCGAGTCTTGTAATCTCCGTCTTCGGTGTATCCCACCACGACGACAAGGTGCCAATCGTTGCCGGGCCAGCCTAGTCGGGTAACGCAAACGGTACCCGGCGCAATGACTTTCCGTCCCATTACATGCCCTCCGGCTTGGTGACCGGACCGCCGTTGTCTGGCTCGGTCGGGCGGTCATCGAGGTGGTATTGCGCGGACAGGGCGGCGTCGATCACAGACTGCGCGTGCTTCCGCATGGCGACGCGCCCCGGTTCAGGTAAATGCTCCCAGGGATACCCCTTGAATTCAGTCATCGCCTTCGCGGCGGCATCCAAGTCGATGCCGACCCAGCGCACCGCCTCGCTGGCCTGGGCGGTTGCCCTTGGGGTCTGCTGCATGGTGTAGCTACCGTCAGCATGGCGAAGGAATGAAAAGCCCGCAGTCCGTGCGGCGTCGATGATTCCTCTCGGCACAGCCTCGCTGGCCTGGGGCGCGGCATTCAAAATTGCCTGTACCAGTCCTACAGCGTTGTCCCACGTGCTGTCGTTGGCGAAGTTGCTCAGCACCTCATCCACTTCCGGCAATTCGGCAATGCGCAACGCATCATGCCAACTCGTCGAGTTCGCGTCCTCGGCGGCAGGGACGCTGGTCTGAGGAGAGGCATAGAGGGCGATCCCCGGCTTGCAGCCGTGCTTCCAGTGAACATCCCCACGATGATCGGTTACGGCCACCGGATTCTGCGCCGCCCCGGCTACAGGGGCGCTTGCCAAGGCGGCGTTGTGCTTGGCATATGCGCGGACCTCCTTGTGCGTTTTCAGTCCGGGGCCGGTTCCGGCCCACGCCGCGATATGTTCCAGGGCGAAGACCGCGCGCGGGGTATCGGCTACAGGGGAGCGCAGCTTTACCAGCGCTTCCACAACGCGCCGCATGTGGTCGTACTCGGCCTTGGCCTCCGGCTCGCTGGTCCAGTCGTCGCGGTCGCTGCTGGGCGTATGGCACTCGCGGAGGCTGTCCGCTTCTGCGATCAGGATGCGGATAGCCTCCCGGATCGGGTCCTGCATTGCCGCCGGAACTCTTCCAGGGCGGGCTATTGTGCTAGTGTTGGCCATATCCGGTTTTCCTTTCTCAACTAGGGGATTGACAGTGACTGCTCCGAACTACCGAAAGGCCGTGGCGAACCATGAGGTCATCGTCCAGGCGGAAGAGGGAAGTGCAACTGCGGCGGTGTTCATTCGTCAGCCAGGTGGCACAGCGAAGGAGGCGAAGCTGCCCATTGAGGTGCTTGTTGCTGGGGGTCTTCCTCATCGGGCCGCATTGGCGTTTCTTGCCGACGCCGTTGCAGTGGGCATTGCCAACGCTCGATTGGCGGAATAGCCGTGCCTAGCGGCAACCGCACGTAGAACGACCGCCAGGTCATCCACCCATGCCGGCCAGGTCGGCTCGCCACCTGCGGCAAGCTCGGCCTGGTACTGTTTGCGTGCTTCGTTCGCCATAGCTGACAGGCGCGCCGCCGCGCCCGCCAACGGCGTATCGTCCGCCGCGCTGGCCGCGCCAACGTCGGCCGGCGCGCCGAACAGGCCGGCCATCATTTTTTCGTGCATGGCCTCGGTGTCGCAGGTGGCGCAGACGCCAGGACCGCCGCAGCGGGCGCGGGCACCATCGGCGCGAGGGGTAACCCATCCGTGTTTCGTATCGCTCATGTCATGCCTCCCGGGCCAGCGCATCCACGCCGGCGATGCTGTCGACCACCTCCACGCGAAAGCCCAGCTTGCGCAGGCGCGCATGCTCGCGCTCCTGCGCCGCGGTGGCGGCTTCGCCGGTGGCTTTGAACTCGATGAATTGGACGTAGCGCGCGACGATGGCCTGGTGTTCGGGCGGGATCGCGCGCAGGCGCAGCCGGTCCGGCACGTTGCGCCGGCCGGGGCTGGTGAACTTGTAGGGGAGGTCGCCCTGCGCCTTGAACATGGCGACCCCGTACTGCTCGATGCTGGACTCACGCATAGCAGACACCCCAGACGTCGCATAGAGCCATCGCCACCAGGTCGAATACCAAGTAGCCCAAGACGCCCAGGCACACCAGCGCGCAGAAGACCGCGCACGCCGTGTCCAGGCGCCCCAGCGGGGGCAGGAGAGGGAATTCGTCGTCATCGTGGCGCTGGTGCATGGCTTACTCCTGGTCGTCGGGAACTTCGATGAAGGCGCCGTCGGCCGCCAGGCGGTACCAGGTGTCGGGCTTGACACCGTCCTGGCCCGCGATGGCGCTGCGGATGTGCACGAGCTTGAAATCGTCGTCGCGGTAGCACAGGACGATGGCACTGCCGGCGCTAGCGCGGGCGCGGCCCTGGTAACCCGAGGCCATGGCAACGGAATCCTTGCCGGAAACGCTGGCGGCCGAGTAGTCGCCCGTGTTGCTGGCGGCCGAGCGGGCGCCCGTGTTGCTGGCGGCCGAGCGGGCGCCCGTGTTGCTGGCGGCCGAGTAGTCGCCCGTGTTGCTGGCGGCCGAGCGGGCGCCCGTGTTGCTGGCGGCCGAGCCGTAGCCCGTGTTGCTGGCGGCCGAGCGGGCGCCCGTGTTGCTGGCGGCCGAGTAGTCGCCCGTGTTGCTGGCGGCCGAGTAGTCGCCCGTGTTGCTGGCGGCCGAGCGGGCGCCCGTGTTGCTGGCGGCCGAGCCGTAGCCCGTGTTGCTGGCGGCCGAGCCGTAGCCCGTGTTGCTGGCGGCCGAGTAG
Organism: Achromobacter anxifer; assembly: GCF_903652925.1. Classification (GTDB taxonomy): domain Bacteria; phylum Pseudomonadota; class Gammaproteobacteria; order Burkholderiales; family Burkholderiaceae_B; genus Achromobacter; species Achromobacter anxifer. The sequence continues at coordinate 764,136 of NZ_CAHLAR010000002.1, forward strand.
TCGCCCGTGTTGCTGGCGTGGGAACGCTCTTCGGTTGCGGTCGCGCCGTTCGCCTTGTCCACGCGCGCCATGATCCACTCGACGGCGGACTTGATCAGCTGCGGAACCTTGATTTCCGCCTCGATGGTGATCTTGCCGCTGGCCAGCTTCGTGTCGCCGCCTTCCTTCCGGTCGATATCGCCGTGCGCGACCACCACGGCATAGCGGCTCTCGGCCGGCGCGTAGTAGCCGAACACGTCCAGCGGATACTCGCAGCTGTGGAAGCCGCCCGAGGCGCAGCGCACGACCTTGCCTTCGTGCTCGTAGGTCTTGCCCAGCTCGTACTGGTAGCCGCGGCAGGCGAGGTTCTTGTCGAAGCCCTTGAACGCGGTGATGCGGGTGTCGTTGCTCATGTTGCGATCCTTGTGGTGTGGTGTTTGCTACAGTGAATTGCCTATTTGCTAAACATTGAGGCGAAAGAAAGCCCGGCGAACCGGGTTAGGCAGGGGTGGCAGGGCGCAGCTCGCGCGGACGGTACGCCTTAGGCTGGCCGCAATAGGCGCGGCGAGCGTAAGTCAAGGCCCCATCTGCGCCCCAGCCCTCGGCGCGCAACGACAGGTAGACGTTCGCGCTGAAAGCGTGGCCGCGGCTTTCGGCCAGGCGGTAGACGCGGCGGCAAAGCTTCAGACTTGCGGTCATGTTCTTCTCCTGGTAGCTCGCCTGAAATTGGCGTGTTAAGCAAATATTAGCAAACGCTAAATTAAAAGGTCAACAACTTTATTCTTTGCGATAGCGCAACGCTTCGAACCCGGCCGCCGCCAGGGGGATGTCAGCCGCCCAGGCCGGCGGCGTGGCCATGATGCTGGCCAGGTGTGCGGCGTTGAACTCAGGACTGTCCGGGGCTTCGGTAATGATTTCGTCGTGCACGGTCAACACGATCTGGTAGCCGGCCGCCTCGACCGCCGGCATGTTGTGCGCCAGGATGTCGCGCGCAAACGACTGGCAGGCGTTCTCGAACAGCTTGCCGCCGTAGCTGTGCAGCCGTGTCCACTTCCGGCTGTACTGGTTCACGCCCATGTACGAGAACTTGCCGTTGTCGTCGACCTGAGGGGAGGGGTAGCACAGGAACCGGCCCGACGGCATGCGCACGCGCAGCCAGGCGCCGTCCCGGCGCAGGCGGAACCGTCCGCAGTCGATCGTCATGCCCGGGTTGCGGGTGGCGCGCATGGCGGACTCTTCCAGCGCGCCCCACAACGACTCAATGCCCTGGTGCCCGCGCCGCCATGCCCGCTTGAAGCTGTCGCAGACGATGAACGCGCGCTCGGACAGGCCGAAGGTGCTGCGGCGCTTGCGCACCGTCCAGTCGTACATGCCCTTGGCTTCGTCGCGGATGTCGTCGGGCAGGCCGGGGTAGGCGTCCTCGGCCATCTGCTCGATGTCGAATCCGTAGGTCAGAGCGCCTGTCAGGAACGCGCCGACGCCGCCCTGGTACGCCAGCATCAGTTCCATGACCTTGCCGATTTGACGCATGGTCTTGTCGACGTCTTCCGGCCGCACGCCGAACGCCTTGGCATATGCCACCTTGTACAGGTCGGCGCCGATGCCGGCGTCGAAGTCACGGAATGCCTGCAGCTTCCAGGACTCGCCCGCCAGCCAGGCTGCGTCCCGCCCCTCGATGTTGGCCAGGTCGGCCACGACCAGCTTCTTGCCGCGCGGTGCCACGATGCAGCCGCGGATGGCGGCGCTGGCCACCTCCATGACGTTGTCATAGATGAGGTCCGCCGCGCCGGCCTTGATGGCGTCGATGCCGAAATCGATCTCGTCCTGCAGGGCCTCGTCGCGCAGCGTTCCGATCTTCGGGCGCGGCAGGTTCTGCGGCTGCCAGAGGCGACCGGCCCAGCGCCGCGTGCGCCCGGCGCCGGCAAACTGCAGCAGGCCGCGCAGCCGGCCGTCCGCGCTGGCGCCGTTGATGAGCCGCTTGTACTTGCTGGTGCTGGACGTGCTGGCCTGCAGGCGGATTGCCAGCAGCTCGCGTAGGGCCCACGGCAGCGCCTGGTCCTCGATGCGACGCTCCAGGGTACTGGCCTGCAGGTCGGGCAGCTCTACGCCATACTCGGCCAGCAGGTGCGCCAGCAGCTTGTCGCGCTTGGTGGCCGACTCGACCGCGCCGTCGGTCAGCTCCAGGGTGCGGGCGGCCAGGTTCTTCTTGGCACGCTCCACCGCCGTTACCGCCGCCTGTGCCAGCTCCCTGTCCACCAGCACGCCGCGCTGGTTGATGCGCTGGTCCAGCAGCCAGAGGTTGAACTCCTCGCCGCTGTAGTTCCAGGTGGGCATCTTGCGGTAGATGACCCGCATGGCCTCGATGTCCTGGCCGGCGTACTCCACGAACTGCGCCCACTCGGCAGGGTGGGTGTGGCGCGTCGCGCGGCGCAGGGCCATATTCTTGGGCCGCGGCTTGCAGAACAGCTGGATGAAGCCCTTGCCGGTCTTGAGCTTGCGCTGGTCCAGAGGCACATTCATCACGTCGCACAGGATGTCCAGCGCGCCCGGCAGGGCGTGCGTGTAGGCCTGCACCATCGTGTCGAACCAGGCCGCCTCGGGGATCATGGCGTGCAGCGCCGGCTGGGCGTGCTTCATGACCGTGCGGTCGAACATGCCGCCGTTGTGCCAGACGTGCCGGGTATCGGGCCGCTGCAGGATCTCCAGCAGCGCGGCCGGCGGGCGCGGGTCGGCTGTGACATCCCAGACGCGCACCGACTCGTCCTCCAGCGCGTAGGCCCAGAGCAGGATCTCGGCCTTCTCGGCGTAGGCGTGCGTGCCGTAGGTCTTCAGGTCGCGCTCGCTGAAGGTTTCCAGGTCGTGGAAGGCGGTGGCGGTGGGGATCATGCTGCGGGGACTCCAGGTCTACCGGTACACTTGACGCATCTTGTGGGCGTCAACAGGGGGTAAAGCGTGCGAAAAATCATTGCTGCTGTGGTGGTTTTGTCTTGCTTCAGCGGGCCTGTTCTGGCGCGCGACCTTAATGCGGGCGCCGTCGCCCGCCTCTGCCTCCACGAGGCCGCCCGCGAGGCGGCGGGCAGTGCGCAGGCGCAAGGTCTGTGCACTACGCTTTTCGAAGGCTATTTGGCCGGCCTCAACGAGGGGGCATCCCGTGGCGTTTCCGCCGCCTACATGGATGACGCCGAAGTGTTCAAGATCACTGGGGCCGACGGCGCGAACGCCCTGGCCGAGCGTGCGGCAAGAGCCGTTGCTCGCGCGCGGTGTAACGCGCCGCCGAACTCGGACATGCTCATTAACCGTTTTGTCGACAAAGTGGTGCACGTGAAGGACGGCAAGCTGACGAACACGCCCCTTGCCGATCGCACATTCAAGCTCGTAATGCGCCTCGTGCTTGATGAGGGCGATTGCAAGGGCTGACATCACGCTGCCTTCCTAAAAGGGGTGTAGTGCCGGCCTTCGGCCACGCACTGTTGGACGTTCTTGCGTTGCGTACCGCCCTGCAGGTGGGCGGGGTTGCAGCACAGTCGGTTGTTGCACAGGTGCATCACGACGCTCTTGCTGTTCAGGCGCCGGCCGCCCATTTCGACTAGCGCCACGCGGTGCGCCAGCGCCGACTTCACCTTGCCCTTGCGCGGGCCTTTCTTGAATCGCATGCTCATCTTTCCGTAGCCGGAAGCATTCCGTGCGCCGATCCACAGCCAGCAGGGCGTGCCGTTGTGCGACAGCTCGTCGGAGATCATGGTGTTGGCCAGGATGCGCTCGGCCAGGTTTGCGTACGGCGATGCCACGGTGCGTCCTCATGCTGAAAGGGGTGGGGACCATGCCCCGGATTGCCGCCATTTCTATTGCCGGCTTCCAACGGATTGCGCGTACTCACCAGCGCCGTAATCAACATGTGCGGGCGGAGCTGGGTAGCGATCCGGGGCGTTGGCGCCGCGTGGTCCTGGTCGCGGCTGAGGATGGGAAGCCCCCGCTATCGCACGGCGCCGGGGAGGGCGGCGCCGTGAGGGTGTGGGGTTATGCCTGGTTGCCGGTGTCGTCGTCTTCGCAGTGCGAATACTCGCCGCCGAGAGCCGTCGCAATTTGTTCGCCAGTCGCCCGGGCGACAGCGTCGAATCGGTCGGTAGACACTTGCGATCCCACATACTGAGCCGGAATGCGGAGGAAAAAATCTCCCACGTGCACAATGAAAGTCAGCATGTGCGCGCTCCTTAGGCCAGGTCGTCGCCGGCGTCGGAGCCGTCGCCGAGGTCGTCGAAGTCGTCGGCGTCGCCCTTGCTGGTGCCGCCGAAGGAATCGCCGTCCTTGGCGAACTGCACGCCGTTCACCGTGCAGCGGATCGTCTTGCCGTACTTGTTGTCCTGGGCCCACAGGTCCACGGTGGCGTTGACGTAGCAGCCCGAATAGATGCGGCCTTCCTTGCCCGGGTATGCGGTGCCCTTGGCGGCGTCGATGATCGGCGACTTGTCGGCGTCCAGCAGCAGCGGCATGCCGTCCTTCTTTTGGCGCACCGCGCCCAGGGCCATGTTGCCCTCGAAGCCGTCATAGGCCTTGCGCTTGCCCGGGTAGTAGCAAACCTCTTTCGGGTTGCCGGTTTCGAGCAGGTTGTCGACGATGGCCTTGCCCTTGGCACCCCACTTTTCCGCCGCGGCGGCATACATGCCGTCCTCGATGGTCTTGCGGGCGGGGTGGCCCTGTTCGGGAATGAGGAAGGTGCAGCCGTAGCGCTCTTCCTGACCAGCTTCGAAGGCCTTGGCCTCGGTCAGGCTTTGGGCGAAGGCGACACGGACGTTGCTCAGTTTGACTTTCATTTTCAGGTTCCTTATGGGTCTGTCTATTTGCTGCGGTTCAACGGAAAAATTCAGGGTGCGCGCGCTTGGCGCGCGCGGTGGCCTTGGCTATCGCCTTGGCCCGTTCGTGGGGGTTTCGGACGCGGGCGGCCGACTGCAGCGCCAGGCGGAACTCCAGCGGCAGGACGTTGGCGTCCTTGCCTTCGTTCTCCCGGGGCGCCGATGTCAGCGTCGGGTTGTTGGGCTGCAGTCGGTGCGTGCTCATACGAGGTCCGCTCCTTCGGTGACGACTTCGCCAGCGCCGGCCGTGACGTCGTCGAAGTCGTCCGCCGCGGGCTTGATGACCAGCGCGGGGCGCTTGTCGGATGCCGGCGCCACGCTGGGCGAGCCCTCGGACTTGGTGATCAGGGCCTGCGCCTTCGCCCAGCGGCGCGGGGTGTCCTTGAGCAGCTTCTCGGCGTTGGTCGGGCTGATGACCTTCTTGTCGTACATTTCGTCCGACTTCAGGCGCATGCCCTTGAGCAGTTCCTCGGCGTCTTGCTCGCTCGTCCACTTGCGGGGGCCAGCGCGGCCCTGGACCAGTTTCCAGCCGTCGACGGGCTCGCCCAGCAGCAGGCGGCGTTCAACTTCGCCCCGGACGCCGTTGCCCCAGATCTCGATCAGATCTAGGGCCTGCATCGCTTTGCCCAAGGCTTCGGGCGTGGCCGGTGTCAGCGCTTTCAAGGTCATGGCCTTCTGCTCGTCAGAGCACGCCCACGCAGTCAGGGTGTCGAAATCGGTGCCGATCTCGTCCTGGACGTGCTGCGCCAGCGCAGGGCATGCGCCGCGTGCCTTGCAGAAGCGACACGCCTTTTCCGACGGCGCGTAGTCCGAGGGCACGGGCGGTGTCTCGCTGCCGACATACAGATAGGCGCGCTCGGCGGCTTCCTTCAGGCGCGCGCCGCGCTCGCGCAGCTCGTCGACCGTGATGGCCCACTCGCTGACGTGGTTCAGCCGCGGCTGGTGAATCGTCATGCGCACGCGCTCGAAGTCCAGGACGACGGCAAACTGATCCAGCGCGCCCAGCGCGTAGAGGATCATCTGCTTGTTCTCTTCGGCGTCGACCTTCACGCCGCGCCCGAACTTCAGGTCACAGACGTGCAGCTCGTCGTCCGTGCGCAGGATGACCGCGTCGGACGTGCCGAAGGCCTCGGGCACCCAGCGGCTGATGTCCAGGCGCTGTTCAAGCAGCAGCTCATGGCCGGCGGAGACGTCGCGCACGTAGTCCACATACTTCTGGACCTCGGTCGCCATGTCGGCCGTCACCTCCACGGTCTTGCCGGCGCGCATCGAGATGCGACGACCCTTGTAGGCCATCGCATCCTTGCCCTCGCGCAGCGCCATTTCAGCCACAGAATGCGCGGCCGTGCCCTCGTCGGCGTAGTCGCTGCTGGTGTCGGGGTAGCCCGCCTCCAGCTGGATGCTTGCCGGGCAGGTGGACCACCGCTCAGCGCCCGAGGGCGAGAGGGTGGCGTGTGCGGGTTCAGTCATTGCTGACCTCCCCACCGCCCTGGACTGGCGCGCCCGTCAGCGTCGCGGCTTCCACCGGGATGCAGGAGACACGACTCCCCTGGAAGGTGTACAGCTGGCCCGCGTAGATGAACGGCGCGCTGCTGCCGCGAAGGTCAAGAAGTTGCGCACCCAGCTGGGTGACGCGTTGGGTGGCGGCCTCCATTGCAGCTATCGCAGTCGCCGGTTGACCAGCAGTACCCATCGCGGCGATCGCAGCTGCGGCTGCCTCCCGGTGCGTGTTCTCCTCAGCTTGCGCCGCAAGCAGATTCGAAATCAGGGAATCCAGGCTGTTCATTTCAATGCTCCTATGTCAGCTTGGCCATAGACGCGCTTGAGCTTCTGATAGACCGCGCGGGTGCTGGTGGCCCGATGGCGCCAGGTGCCGGTGATGGCCGCGTAGCGCATGATGGGTTTGCCCATGGCGTCCAAATTGCCGGTAGGCACAGCCTCCTCACGGCCGCCCTCGCAGACCAAATCGTGAGAGGGCATTCCGGCCGTCATGCGGCGCGCAGCCCGGCGCAGCGCACGAGCTTTGCGGCCGTTCATGCGATGGCCTCTTCGTGGGACGCGGTGGGGTCGTAGTCGCCGGCGATTACCTGTTCCGCCTTCGCCTTGAAGTCCGCGAACTGATCGGCTTTCAGATCCTTGGCGGAGGTGACGCCGAAACGCTGCAGCAGGCCTTCAGCCTTGGCGCGGCTGATCTTGGCGATCTCCAGCACCAGCGGCTTGATGTCCTTCGTGTAGTCGAGGGAGGAATCGACGGGCGCGCTGGCTTTCGTCGATTCGGTCGAGGAATTCGCCGAGCTGTCGGATGCAGTCGGGGTCGGCTTTTCCTGCGAGGCCTTGGCGGACGTGTCCGCCGTCTGGGCCTTTTTTTCCGCGGGCGCCGAATCGGGCTTGGTCGTAGCTGCCGGTACGTCGCCAGTGGCGAGCAACGTGGCGGTGGCCAGGGCGTCCTTGGCGGTATCGAGTGTCGCGGTGAAAGTGACTCGCGCGTCCTTGATGGCGCGCTCAACGGTGATCCCGAAACTCATGTCTTTTGCTCCAATTGGTGAGGTGGTGCACTGCTATTTCAGATTAGCAAATGCGATATTTATGGGCAATTGAAATTTACTGTTTGCTAAATTTCAGGACGCAAAAAAGCCCGCAGAAGCGGGCGCGGTTTTCGAATCGGCATGGCGGGCTCCTACATGGTCAGCTTCACCAATCTCATAGAGAAATCACGGTCGAGCTTGCCTGTAAGTTGGGCGTGCTCATAGACCAAATTCACGATATCCGCGTATTTTTCAGGGGTCAGCGAGGTTTTCAACTCCTGTTGTATCTCTGCAACCATTTTCACTGCGCCGCCCACGAAGCTCGGATCAACGCGCACGGTTTGCGTCGGGGCGACCCCGCCGGTACCGGTATGCGGCTGGTCCATCCAGTAAATGGGTTTACCGGCCTCGCGCTCGATGCGACGGCACGTTTTTTCGGTAATGACCCGGTGTCCGTTAACCATTTGCGACAAAAACGATGGTCCCGAGTGTCCCATCTTTTTAGCAAAGCTGGCCGGGCCTCCTTGCTCTGACAGAACGATGCGAAGGTTGGCGCGGCGTTGCTTATTCATTGGTGTGTCGTCGTTCAACATTGCGTTTTCCTCGTTGGTGGGGTTGGGGTTTTCTCTAGGCCGCGACGGTAACATCCGCCGAAAAGATAAGCAATACGTAATGTTAAATTGCCCGCTCGCATAGTCGATTGCTAAACTACGTTAGCAAACAGTCGAGTGGAGCAATCGAATGAACCAAGACCCCATGGCCGCGCTCTACACGGCGCGCCTATGCAACGTGCGCGCCCTGGCCGCCAGAGAGGGCGGATCCGTCGCCCTGGCTGACAAACTCGGGTGGGATCAGGCCTGGATGTCCCAACTGATCGGCAAGAACCCGTCGCGCAACATCACGGAGCGCACGGCGCGCAAGATCGAGGCGCGTATGGCGCTGCCGATCGGCAGCCTCGATCTTATGCGGGCGGCAGCATGAGGTGCGCACGCCCCATCCATAGGGCCTACGGCCTTTGGGCATCCCGTAAGCGTCGGCCGTTGCCGAAGCCGCCGGTGGACGAGCTGGCGCGTTTCCTTTCTACCTGGGATTCACGCGAGACCCTTCGGGTACGGCAACAGGCTGACATCGCGGCGGAGTGTGTAGCCCGGATTGCAGCGAATAACGAGGCCATCTATGGGCTGCCTTCTGTTCGGGCCGTCTGGTTGTTTGGCCTGTGCGTGGTGGCGATCCTAGCCGGCGTGGTCATGGGCTACCTGGAGAGGTAACAGATGACCGAGAACGATAAGCAGGCGCTGGTCGCAGCGCTGGGCCCCATCATCGACCGCGTGCGCCGGGATGTGTGCTGGAAGAAGACGGACGACGGCCCGCGCCGCGTGGATGAGGCCTTGACCGATGCGCGCCTCGCGCAGCACGTCAACGGCGGCCCGGCCTACGGCGCTGCGCCCATCCTGCCCGGCCAGTCCGTGACGCTCCTGGGCGTGCTGGACTTCGACAGCCACAAGGGTGAAACCCCGTGGCCTGACATGCAGGCCGCGGCCGCGCGCGTGGCGCAGGCGCTGCAGGCCCAGGGCGGCGCACCCGTGGCGTTCCGCTCATCCGGCGGGCACGGTATCCATCTGTACTGCCTATGGGCCGAACCCCAGGACGCCTATAGCGTTCGCATGTGGCTGCGCGCGGCGCTGGCCGCGGCGGGCCTGGCGCCGGGCACCAAGGGCGTGGCCGATGGTCAGGTCGAGGTGTTCCCGAAGCAGGACGCCGTGGGCACCGAAAAGAAGCGCTACGGCAACATGTTCATCCTGCCGCTGGCCGGCGCCAGCGTGCCGCTGGACCCGTTCGACCTGGACGACCTGCCGCGCGACTATCTGGTGGGCATGGACTGGCCGATGTCGGCGCCCGTACCAGTGCTGGAGAAGCCCGAGCGCGAGCTCGCCGCGGTGCCGGCGGGCGACGCCGACGCGGCCGTGCTGGAGAGCGCGCTGGCCGCCATCAAGAACGAGGACGGCAACGCGCTGGACTACGACCAGTGGCGCGACGTCGTCTTCGCCATCCACCACGCCACGGCGGGCGCCGACTACGGGCTGGAGCTGGCGCACCAGTTCAGCGCGCGCAGTGGCAAATACGATCCGGACTTCCTGGATAACCGCGTCTGGCCCTACATCGACAGCGCGCGGGCCGACGCCGTCACCATTCGCACGGTGCTGCACATGGCCCGCCAGGCGGGCTGGCAGGAGCCGGCCGACCTGGTCGCGCGCGACTTCGATGTGGTGGAAGCGCCGCGCGCAGCCGACGGTCGACCTGAGAGGCCGCTACCCAACTTCGAGCGCAACGACCACGGCCGTATCCTGGCCACGATCGGCAACCTGGCGCTGGCCGTGCGCGATGAGCGTTGCAGCGGCGCAACGGTGCGCTATGACGATTTCCGAGCCGAGATCCTGGCTGCGAGCCCGACCGACCCGGAAGGGTGGCGCCCGTTCGAAGACGCCGACTACACCCGCATGCAAATCTATATGGAGGCCGGCGGCTTCCAGAAGATCGCGCGCGAGTCGCTGCGCGACGCCGTATGGCTGGTTGCCATAGAGAACCGATTCGATACCGCGATCAAGTGGCTGTCCTCGCTGGAATGGGACGGCGTGGCGCGCATCGGTACGTTCTTGCCGCGGTACCTCGGCACGCAAGACACGCCGTACACCCGAGCGGTGTCGCGCTACACCTGGACGGCGCTGGCCGGGCGCGTCATGCAGCCTGGCGTGCAGGCCGACATGGTCCCGGTGCTGATTGGTAGCCAGGGCCTGCTCAAGTCCTCGGGCGTGGCCGCCATGGCGCCAGCCGAGGAGTTCTTCACGGAAATGGATCTGGCGAGCCGCGACGCGGAGGCAAGCCGGCGCATGCGCGGGCGGCTGGTCATCGAACTCGCCGAGCTGAAGGGCCTTTTCTCCAAGGACGACGAGGCAATCAAAGCGTTCATCACTCGGCGCGAGGAAGAGTGGCGTGTCCTCTATAAGGAGTTCAACACGACATTCAAGCGCCGGCATTTGTTCGTGGGCACCTCCAACCGTTACGAGTTTCTGTCAGACGATACTGGGCATCGCCGCTGGCTGCCGGCCGCGGTCGTGCGGCAAGTGGATGTGGCAGCGATCGTGCGCGACCGGCTGCAGCTATGGGCTGAAGCCCGCGAAGCCTTCGGCCGGGGCGGGGTGGACTGGCAAGAGGCGGAAGACTTGGCCAAGGGCGTGCACGCCCAGCATGAGATCCATGAGCCGTGGACGCCCATTGTCGAAAACTGGCTCACCGCGGGCGATTTCGAGCCGCTGGGCGGGGCCGAAGATGTCCGCCGGTTGGTGGCCACGTCGCACGAAGTGCTGGTCGGCGCACTGGGGTTCGAGCCGCGCAACATCAAGGTGGGGGATGAAAGGCGCGTGGCGGGAGTCATGAAAAGGTTGGGGTATTTGCAATCAAGGCCGTATGTGGACGGAAAACAGGTCAGGGCGTGGGTTTTTACGGGTCTGCAAGAAATTGCGAGTACGCAAGAAACTGCGAACTCGCAAGAATTTGCGGATTTAGCGTGATGACTGGCCGATTCTGCCCCGTGGACAAGACGCATAAGACGGATCAAGACAGATCGGATTTTTTCTATCTGTCTTACCGGAGAGCCTTTGTTTATGCGGTTCTAGGAGGTAACAAGACAGATAAGACAGATAAATTCTCTATATTTCATGTGCGAATAATTAGGGGCTCCAGGAAAGTTTCCCAAACGAGGGGTCTTATCTGTCTTATCCGTCTTACGGTAAACGCGCAGTTTTTTGCGGATTGGCGCTGGCGCGCGGCGGCCGTTTGCATCGGGAGTGCGCGATGACCCGAATCACGGTAGGTGTGAACGAGAAGGGTGTGCGGGTTGGCGAGGACCACCAGCGCGCCACGCTCACCGACCACGACGTCGAGCTTATGCGCCAGCTGCGCGAGGAGGGCCTGGGCTACAAGCGGCTGGCCAAGATGTTCGACACGAGCGTGCGCAATGTGCGAGACATCGTGAACTACAAACGGCGCGTGACCACGCCCACGGCCTGGAAGACCGTCGAGGGGTAGGGTGCGCATAGCGCGGGCGGCGGAATTTACCGTCCCGTGCATGCAGACCATCCGCACACCTGAAAAAGATTTCGCGTTTTTGGCCACCCTGGCCGACACGGGAAACGTCACGAAGTCGGCCGCCGCGGTCGGCGCAAGCCGACGTGTGGTGTACGAGTGGCGCCTGGCTGACCAGGATTTCGCCGAGGCTTGGGACCAGGCAATACGCGTGGCCACCCTGGGTTTGGAGGACGAAGCCCGCCGGCGGGCGCAAGAGGGTGTCGAAGAGCCCGTGTTTTACCTGGGCGGTCAGTGCGGCACGATCCGCAAGTACAGCGACACGCTGCTGATCTTCCTGCTGAAGGCTCATGATCACAAGTACCGTGAAAAGACCGGCCTGGAGTTGAGCAACCCCGACGGCTCCCTCCAGCCGTTGAGCGATGCGCAAGCAGCCGGCCGCATTGCAGCCCTCATCGCGGTGGCTCAGGCCCGCCAGGCGCAGGAAGCGAGCGACGAGCCCGGCGCCGACCTGGTGTAGGGGCGCGGCTTGAACGCGTCCGAGATTCTGAAGCTACTGCGCTACCTGACCCCGGCCGAGCGCGCCGAGGTCGAGGCCATCCTCGCGCAGGACAAGACCATCTGGCGCCCGCTGCCAGGCCCCCAGATGATGGCTTATGACTCGGTGGCCACGATTATCGGGTACGGCGGCGCAGCGGGCGGCGGCAAGACGGACCTGGCCTGCGGAAAATCGCTCACGGCGCACCAGAAGATCCTGGTGCTGCGCCGCGAGGCCACCCAGCTGACCGGCATCGTTGACCGCTTCACGGAGCTATTGGGCAGCCGTGATGGCTACAACGGCGCCGAACGCATCTGGCGCCTTCCAAACCGCCAGATCGAATTCGGCTCTACGCCCAATCCCGACGACTGGAACAAGTACCAAGGCCGGCCGCACGACCTGCTGGTGTTCGACGAGGCGGCCAACTTCCTGGAAGGGCAGGTGCGCGCGCTGCTGGGCTGGTTGCGATCCGTGGACCCCTCACAGCGCTGCCAGGCCCTGCTCACGTTCAACCCGCCCACGAGCGCCGAGGGTCGGTGGATCGTCGATTTCTTTGCGCCCTGGCTCGACCCCAAGCACCCGAACCCGGCCCAGCCGGGTGAGCTCCGCTGGTTCGCCACCGTGGACGGCAAGGACGTGGAGTGTGCGGACGGCACGCCCTTCGAGCATGGCGGCGACCTGATCACACCGCTGTCGCGCACCTTCATCCCGTCGCGTGTGAGCGACAACCCGTACCTGATGGGGACCGGATACATGGCAACCCTCCAATCCCTCCCCGAGCCGCTGCGCTCCCAGATGCTCTATGGCGACTTCCAGGCCGGCATGGAAGACGACGCGATGCAGGTCATCCCCACGGCATGGGTAGAGGCGGCGCAGGCGCACTGGAAGCCGATGCACAACAAGCCGCGCATGGACAGCGCAGGCGTGGACGTGGCGCGCGGCGGGCGCGACAACACGATCATCGCGCGGCGTCACGGCTGGTGGTTCGACGAGCCGTTGGCCTACGCGGGCAAGTCCACGCCCGATGGTCCGAGCGTGGCCGGCGTCACCATTGCCGCCGTGCGCGACCGCGCGCCCATCCACATCGACGTCGTGGGCGTGGGCGCGAGCCCGTATGACTTCCTCGTGCAGGCTGGGCAGCACGTCCTCGGGATCAACGGCGCCGAAGCCGCGCCAGGCACGGACAAGTCGGGCCGTCTGACCTTCGCCAACACGCGCAGTCACGACTGGTGGCGAATGCGCGAGGCGCTGGATCCCGCCGCGGACAACGGCATCGCGCTGCCGCCCGATCGCCAGCTGCTCGTCGACCTGTGCGCGCCGGTATGGCGCCTGCAGGGCCGCACGATCTACGTAGAAAGTCGCGAGGACATCATCAAACGCATTGGTCGGTCGCCGGACTGGGCCAGCGCCTACATCCTCGCGCTGCACGACACGCCCCGAGTGGAAGACATCCCGGGTGCGCATACCCGCAAACGTGGCTCCTACGATCCGTACGCAAACCTGAATCGATAGGACAGAACCCCCATGTGCGAACCCACGACCATTGCTCTTGGCGCTGCAGCGTTGGCGGGCGGAGCGGTGCTGTCGTCTGCCATGGCGCCGAAAACTCCCAGTGTTGCGCCCACGGCGCCCGTACAACCGCCAACGAAACAGGGCGAGAAGGCGCCGGACGCCGATCAGCTGCGGCGCAAGAACGGCGGGAACCTGATCGATACCGGGCCTGGCGCGTCTTCGGGCAGCACGCTACTCACGGGGCCCGGGGGCATCGACTCCGAAGGGCTCAGCCTGAACAAGAACACGTTGCTGGGGGGCTGACCATGTGCATGGCACCGAGCATGCCCGGCACGGGCAACACCTTTTGGACCACCGGCGCGGCCGGTATGACTCCCGAAGAGCAACAAGCTCTACCCTCGTTGACGCCTGAAGCGATCACCTGGGGCGGAATCAGTACCGTGGCCCAGTTGAGCCAGGAGCGCACGGCGGCGCTCGATAAGTGGAAAGCTGAGAACCCCGAGCGCTACCAGGAAGGCCTGCGCGAGCAGGAGCGGCAAGCGGCAGGTCAAGCGCCGCGCACGCAGGCCGCTACGGATGCACGCCGCGGCGCCGGCGGATCAGGCGGCGGGGCGGGCGCATCGTCCACAAACACGCTGTTGACAGGCAGGGGCGAGTCCCAAGGCGTGGACCCGTCCGCGCTGGACCTGTCCAAGAGCACGTTGCTGGGGCTCTGACAATGGCCCAGCCGCACGTTCCGCGCGACAAATACCTCTCCCGCTACTCTGCGCTGCAATCCGAGCGATCCAGCTGGAACACATTCTGGCGCGAGCTGACCGATTTCATCCTGCCGTATAGCGGCCGGTTCTTCACGTCTGACCGCAACCGCGGCACGCGGCGCTTCAACAACATCTACGACCCCACGGGCACGCTGTCGGCGAACACGTTGTCGGCCGGCCTGATGGCGGGCATGACAAGCCCGGCGCGCCCTTGGTTCCGCCTGGCCACGCCCGATCCGGCGCTGATGCAATACCACTCCGTCAAGGTGTGGCTGTCAGACGTCACGAAGCTGATGCTGGACGTGTTCGCACGATCCAACACCTACAACAGCCTGCAGAGCATGTATCAGGATCTGGGCGTGTTCGGCACGGCCGTCAGCTTCGTGCACCCGGATTTCAACGACGTCATCCACCATTCCCCGTTGCCGGTGGGCGAGTTCTATCTCGCCACGAACGACAAGGGCAACGTCGATACGCTGTATCGCGAGTTCGACGTCACTGTCGCGCAGCTGATCAAGAAATTCGGTATCGAGAACGTCAGCACGGCCGTGAAGTCCATGTACGAGAACAGCACGCTCGACAGCTGGGTGACCGTTGTCCAGTGCGTCGAGCCGAACGTTGACCGCGACCCGAAGTTGCGCGACGCGCGCAATATGCCGTTCACGTCAGTCTACTTCGAACACGGTCAGACGCCCGACAAGTACCTGCGCCGCTCCGGCTTCGAGGAGTTCCCCGCGCTGGCGCCGCGGTGGCAGGTCTGGGGCAGCGACGTCTACGGCGTGGGACCGGGCGGCCTGGCGCTGGGATCGGTGAAGGGGCTGCAGCACCGACAGCTGCGCCTGGCCGAAGGCCTGGACTACACGACGAAACCGCCAGTCCAGGCGCCTACCGCCCTCAAGAATCATGACATCGACATGCTGCCGGGCGGCGTGACGTTCGTGGACGCAGCCAATCCGAACGCTGCCATTCGGCCCGCCTGGCAGGTGCAGCTCGACTTGGGCGGCATGCAAGCGAACATCCAGGACACGCGCGAGATCCTGCGGTCGACGTTCTACGCCGACTTGTTCCTCATGCTGTCCAACGTTGACGTGCGCATGACCGCCACGGAAGTGGCCGAGCGGCACGAGGAAAAGCTGCTGATGCTGGGCCCCGTGCTGCAGCGCTTGCACAACGAGATGCTGGACCCGATGGTCGAAATGGCTTTTCACCGCCTGGCCGCCGCCGGCGCACTGCCGCCGCCGCCTCCCGAGCTGGAAGGCGTCGACCTGAATATCGAATTCGTGTCCATGCTGGCGCAGGCGCAGCGCGCAATCGGCGTGAACAGCACCGATCGCTACGTCATGACCCTCGGCCAGGTGGCGGCGGTCAAACCCGAAATTCTGGACCGGCTGGATGCTGACGCACTGGCTGACAGCTACGCGGACCAGTTGGGCGTCGACCCCCGTCTGGTTGTGCCGCTCGACAAGGCTGTGCTGGTGCGCCAGCAGCGCGCCCAGCAGCAGGCTGTCATGCAGGCCGCGGCCACCGCCGAGCAGGCCGCCACGGCCGCCCAGCGCCTGGGCGCCGTGCAGACCGGCGAGCGCAATGCCGCCTCTGACCTCATCAACCAGTTCCAGGGATACAGCATCCCGCAATAGGTGCCGCCATGAACCTGACCGACATGAAGCTCTCGCCCGATGAGGCCAAGGAAATGGATTGCACGGCGGGCTGCCTGGGCGGCGATGATGGCGGCCCCAAGTACCCGTGGGGGCTGATCCTGTCCCTGGACGACGACACACTGCGCAAGCTCGGTGTGTCGGAGCTGCCCAAGGTCGGCCAGCAGATGCACCTGATGGCGGTGGTCGAGGTATGCACCACCAGCCAGCACGCGAATCAGGACGGCACGGACAAGTGCGTGTCCCTGCAGATCACGCAGCTGGGGCTGGAAGGCGCCGCGCCGGATCCCGCGCAGGTGCTCTACGGCTAGGGGTGCGCATACCGTGCGCGGTGAATCCCAGAATTCGAGCGCATGAGTTCCACGACATACGACCCTCTCAATCCGTCGGCCACGGAAACGGACCGCGACGCGAAGCGTGAAGACGCCAAGCAGGAATCACGGCTTGAATCGGACGACTTGAAGTGGCTCATGGGAAACCGACGCGGCCGCCGCATTGTGTGGCGCCTGCTTTCCCGGGCGGGGGTGTATCGGTCCTCCTTCAGTACGAACGCCATGCAGATGGCGTTCAACGAGGGGAACCGGAACGAAGGGCTACGGCTCATCGCGAAGTTGCACCAGCTCTGCCCGGAACGGTACGCCGAAATGCTCCAGGAGCAGACCAAGCATGACCACCGAAACCCAAGCGACGACCGGAACAACGCCAACTGATCCCGGCACGCAGCAAGCCGCGACCGCACCGGCCACCCAGGACTCCACCGTCCTGACTACCGACGCGCCCGCGAGCGAGCAACAAGCGCAACCCACGCAGCAGGGCGAGGCTCGGGCCGGCGACAAGCCGACCACCGAGGCCAAGCCAGATGGCGAGAAGCCGCAGAACGAGGACGACAAGTCCGAGGCTGACGGCGAAAAGGGCGCGCCCGAGCAATACGAGGACTTCGCCGCGCCCGAAGGGGTGCAGCTGGACGCCGAGCTGGTGGGCGACCTGAAGACCATCGCCAAGGAACTGAACCTTTCGCAGAAGGACGCGCAGCGTGTGGCCGACCTGGGCCCGAGGCTGATGCAGAAGCTGCAAGGACATCAGGCCGAAGCGTTCGCGCAGATCCGCCAGACCTGGGCGGACACCGCGAAGGCCGACAAGGAAATCGGCGGCGAAGCTTTCGCCGAGAACCTGGGCGTGGCTAAGAAGGCACTCGATTCGTTCGGCACTCCCGAATTGCGCACGTTGCTCAACGAGTCCGGCATCGGAAACCACCCGGAGCTTATCCGGTTCATGGTCCGCGCCGGCAAAGCGATCAGTACCGACACGTTCGTCGCAGGGGAGCGCGGCGCGGCAGGCGCGCGGCGTGACCTGGCGAGCAACCTTTACCGCAAGCAATAAGGAGCCTTCACCATGGCCACCCTCCCGTCCCGTCCTGGCGCCGTCACGCTGACCGACTTCGCCAAGTCCATCGATCCCGACGGCTCGACCGCTTCGGTGATCGAACTGCTGAACCAGTCCAACGAAGTGCTGCAGGATATGCGCTGGATGGAGGGCAACCTGCCCACCGGCCACCGCACCACCGTCCGTACCGGTCTGCCCACGCCGACCTGGCGCAAGCTGTACCAGGGCGTCCAGCCGACCAAGTCGCTGCGCGCACAGGTCGATGACGCCACGGGCATGCTCGAAGCCCGCAACGAGGTGGACGTCGATCTGGCCAACCTCAACGGCAATAGCTCGGCGTTCCGTCTGTCGGAAGCGCAGGCCGAAGTCGAGGGCATGAACCAGTCGTTCACGCAGACCCTGTTTTACGGCGACACCGCTGCCAACCCCGAGCGCTTCATGGGCCTGGCGCCGCGCTACTCGTCGATCTCGGCCGCGAACGGCGTGAACATCGTCGACGGCGGCGGCACGGGCAGCGACAACACGTCGATCTGGCTGGTCCTGTGGGGCGAGAACACCGTCACCGGCATCTACCCGAAGGGCTCGGAAGCCGGCTTGACCCATCAAGACCTGGGCGAAATCGACGCGTTCGACACGCAGACGCCGCCGGCGCGCTTCCGTGCCCTGGCCGACCTGTGGAAGTGGAAATGCGGCCTGACGGTCCGCGACTGGCGCTATGCCGTGCGCATCGCCAACGTGGACATTTCGGACCTGGTGGGCCAGACCGGCAGCCAAGCCCCGACCGCCACCACGGCGCTGATCAAGCTGATGGTGCGCGCCATGGCTCGTATTCCGCAGATGGGTATGGGCACCGCGGCCTTCTACGCCAACCGCACCGTCAAGGAATACCTGTCGATCGCGGCCCTGGACAAGTCGAACGCGGCGCTGGCTATCCAGCCTGCCATCAACCAGTTCGGCACGGTGTCGCCCGGCAGCGTCGGCAACGGCACCACGACCTTCCTGGGCGTGCCGGTGCGCACCGTGGACGCGCTGCTGTCCACCGAAGCCCGCGTCGTCTAAGCGTCCAACGAGATACGGAGAACCACCATGATCCTGGACACCCAAGAAACCTTCTCGGAAGGTCAATCCATCGCCGCCGCGGCGGGCGACGTCGTGTCGACCAATGTGTACGACACCGGCGCCGCCCACGATGTGGGCATCGGTGAGCCGCTGTACCTGTACGGCCGCATCGGTACCGCTGTCGTTGGCGCCGGCGCGACGGTGCAGGCCGTCCTTCAGACGGACGACAACGTCGGCTTCGCGACCCCGCGCGAGTTCCCCATCACCGGGGCACTTGCCCCTGCGGCGCTGACCACCAATGCGGACTTCTTCAAGTACCGACTGCCGGTGGGCCTGGAGCGGTACCTGCGCATCGTGTACCGCGTTGCTGGCGCCACCACGACCGCGGGCACGGCCAGCGCCTACATCGTCAAGGACGTGCAGGCCAACGTGCCGTATGCCAGCGGCTTCACCGTGGCCTAAAGGAGCTATCACATGAAAGTTATCGCGACCGCTGTGGGTTACGCCGGCAAGGATGGGCACCAGCTGCGCCAGCCGGGCGATGTCTTCGAGATGCCTGAAGGCTCCAAGGCGTCTTGGTTCAAGCCCGTTGATGACGACGAGCAGGGCGACAAGCCCCGCGGTAGTCGGAAGGCGGACAGCAAGCAAGCAGGTCAGGACCTGGCGTAAGCCCGGGCGCCTCTGACCCGGTGACAAGAAGCGGGGGCCGAGTGCCCCCGCTTGTTCGTGGAGCATGACCATGGCGTCCGTCGTCGACATCTGCAATTTGGCGCTTGCCCACCTGGGCGACGAGGCCACTGTATCGAGCATCGATCCGCCCGAGGGGAGTGCGCAGGCGGAGCACTGCGCGCGCTTCTACCCAATCGCGCGCGACTCGGCACTGGAAGGCCACGACTGGAACTTCGCCACCACGCGCGGCGTGCTGGCGCTGGTCGGCTCGGCGTGGCCCAGCTGGGCTTACTGCTATGAGCTGCCCGCCACCTGCGTGCGCGCGATCAGCGTGCTGCCTCCTGGCGCACTGGACGACTACAGCGTCGGCTATCCCGCCTCCGGCGCCGACTTGGGCTACCCCGGATCGATGATGGTGGCGCACGGCGCGCTATACATGCCCCAGGAATTCAGCATCGAGACGGGCGAGAACGACGGCCAGGCCACTGACGGGCGCCGGTTGCTGTACACGAACCAGCAAGGTGCCGTGCTCCGGTACACGCGGCGGGTAGAGGACCCGACGCGCTTCCCGCCATTGTTCGTGGATGCACTGTCCCGGCTGCTCGCCTCGTACCTTGCGGGGCCGGTAGTGAAGGGGACCGAGGGAGTCGCGGTTGCGCAGGCGCAACTTCGCGCCTACCAGAGCATTGTTTCGCAGGCGACCGTGTCGGATAGCAACCAGCGCAGTATCAAGCCGCGGCAAAGCGTGCCGTGGATCGCGGGGCGCTGAGTTATGGCCAACGTTCGCACCCTATCGCGTTCCTTCGCGCGTGGCGAGATCAGGCCGGAACTGTTCGGCCGCGTCGACCTGCCGCAATACCAGACCGGCCTGGCAACTTGCTCGAATTTCATCACGTTGCCCCATGGACCTGCCCAGAACCGCGCGGGCCTTGGCTTTGTCCGCGCCGTGAAAGACAGCAGCAAGCGCACCAGGCTGATTCCGTTCTCGTTCAACACGCAACAGACCTTCGCGCTGGAGGTGGGCGAGGGTTATGTTCGATTCCATACCATGGGCGCGACGCTGGTGAACGGCGCGACTCCGTATGAGGTGGTGACCCCTTACCTTGCAGTGGATCTGTTCGACCTGCACTATGTGCAGTCCGCGGATGTGCTGACGATCGTTCACCCGGGCTATGCGCCCCGGGAACTGCGGCGGCTTGGGGCGCTGAACTGGGTGCTTTCCACCATCCAGTTCACGCCGACCATTTCCGCGCCGGCTAGCGTCACAGCGACCGCGCACGCAGGCACAGGGACGGCCGACAATACCGATCACACCTATGCCGTCACCTCGCTGGCGTCGGACACGCTCGAAGAATCGCTTATCTCGACGGCTTCCAACACCGTTTCGAATGATCTGTCCCTGCAGGGCGCGTACAACGATGTCGCGTGGCCGGCCGCGACCGGCGCGGTACGCTACAACGTGTATAAGCGCAGCAACGGGCTGTGGGGATATGTCGGGCAGTCCGGCGGGTTGACGTTCCGGGACAACAACATCACGCCCGACATTTCGCAGGCCGCGCCCACCTTGGCGGACCCATTCAATGGTGCCGACAACTACCCCGCGGCAGTCTCGTACTACGAACAGCGCCGCTGGTTCGCCGGCACGCGGAACAAGCCCCAGAATGTCTGGGGCACCCGATCGGGCACAGAATCGAACCTGGCCTCGTCCATACCGACGCGAGACGACGACGCCATCGCCTTTCGCATCGCGGCGCGCGAGGTGAACACGATTCGCCATATCGTGCCGCTGTCCAATCTCGTTGTGCTCACGGCCAGTGCCGAGTGGCGTGTTTCGCCGGCTAACTCCGACGTGCTGACGCCAGCGACGGCGTCGCCGCGGCCGCAGTCGTACAACGGCGCGAACAACGTGCAACCGGCCGTCGTGAACAACAATCTGCTGTATGCGGCCGGGCGCGGCGGGCATGTCCGGGAAATGTCCTATAACTGGCAGGCGAACGGCTACATCACCGCGGACGTGTCGATCCTGGCACCCCATCTATTCGATTACCGCACCATCGTGGACATGGCGTTTTCACGCGCGCCGCATCCGATCCTTTGGTGCGTGTCGTCGTCGGGCGAGCTGCTCGGCCTGACCTACGTACCCGAGCAGCAGGTGCAAGGCTGGCACCGTCACGGCACGAAGTCCGGGCGCTTCGAATCGATATGCACGGTGGCCGAAGGCGACGAGGACGCGCTCTATGCGATCGTCCGCCGAACGGTCAACGGGGCGCAGGTGCGCTATGTGGAGCGCTTGCATACCCGGATGATGCCTAGCCAGGCCGACGCGTTCTTCGTGGACAGCGGCCTCACCTATGACGGGCCGCCCGCCACGGTGTTTTCTAACCTTGGCCATCTCGAAGGGGAGGCGGTGAACATTCTGGCCGATGGCGCGGTGGTGTCATCGCAAACCGTCACGGCCGGCACCGTCACGCTGGAACAGCCAGCCCGCAAGGTCCATATTGGGCTGCCCATCCAGGCGGATGCAGTGACCTTGCCGTTGGCCTTCGAAACGCAGGCGATGGGCCAGGGCCGCGTCAAGAACGTGAACAAGGTGTGGTTGAGGCTGAATGAATCGTCGGGCGTCTTCGCCGGGCCTGGGTTCGACAAGCTGACCCAGGTCAAGCAACGCACGACTGAGCCGTATGGATCGCCACCCCGCTGGATCTCGGGAGAGTTCGAACACGTGGTAAAGGCCGCGTGGACTGACGGGGCGCAGGTGTACGTTCGACAGACCGATCCCCTTCCTGTCACTCTCGTGTCCATGACCATCGAGGCGGCAATTGGCGGCTGATCTGGTCATCCGGCCGGCTGCCCCCGTGGATGCCGCCGCGCTCGCGGTCGACCTGCGCGCCCAGGACGCCCAGGAGATCCGGGCGATGCACGGCGCGCAGGTCGATGTTCCTGAAGCCATACGCCACAGCATCGCCGTGTCTTCGCATGCGTGGACTGCCGTGTCGGACGGGCGCATCGCCATGGTCGGCGGGGTGGCGGACATTGGAACGTTGCTTGGCGACAACATTGGGAGTCCCTGGCTACTGGGCTCCTCGATCATGTTCCGACGTCCGGGTGCGCTTACTCGTGTCGGGCGTCGATATGTTGCTTTTATGCACACTATTTATCCCGAACTGCGCAACATGATCGACGCCCGGAACACTCAGAGTATCGCCTGGTTGCAACGCCTGGGGTTTACGGTGCACTCCGAAATTGGGGTGCCATGCGGGCCGGACGGCGTGCTGTTTTATCGCTTCAGCAAAAAGGTTTGATATGTGCACCCCTGCCGCAGCTCCTTACGTGATGATGGCCGGCGCTGGCGCGTCGGCGGTCGGCGCGAGCAACAGCGCCAAGGCGCAACAAGCGGGCTTGAACCACCAGGCCGACGTCGCGGCGAACAACGCCCAGATTGCGGAATGGCAGGCGCAAGATGCGATCCGCCAGGGGCAGGAGCAGGAGCAACAGAGCCGTTTGCAGTACGCCGCTACCAAGGGTACGCAGCGCGCAGCGCTCGCCGCCAATGGCGTGGCCCTAGATGAAGGGAGCGCCGTCGATATCCTGGCGTCGACCGCCTACATGAACGAGATGGATGCCGCCACCATCCAGGCGAACGCTGCGCGCTCTGCCTGGGGCTATCGCACACAAGGCACGAGCTACAGCGATAACGCGACAGCCCTGCGAGCCGGTGCTGGCGCAGTGAGCCCTGGATCAGCGGCTGGGCTGAGCTTGCTGGGAAGTGCTGGCCAGGTTGCGGGCAGTTGGTACCAGTATTCGAAAGCGTCAAAGTGAGGGCTGACCCGTGCCGCGCGTTCCTATCGTAGACGCACCCCGCGTCAATTCGTCCGGCTTGCCGGGTGTGCGCCAGCAGGCGGGCCCGGGCGCGCTTGCGCAGGAGATTGGCGCTAGGCAGACGGCGCAGTTGGGCCAAGGGCTCATGTCTGCAGGTGTGGCAGCCACGAGCATCGCGACCGACATGCAGCAGCAGGCGAACCAGCTGCGCGTGGACGATGCGGTCAACCAAGCGAAAGAGGCGGCGCTCAAGCTCACCTTTGACCCGCAGGCCGGGTATACGAATGTGAAGGGCATACAGGCCCTGCAGCGCGACAGTGGCCAGCCGCTGGCGACCGAATACGGTGGCCTGCTGGACCAGCGAATGCAGAGCATTGCCGAGGGGCTGGGTAACGACGCGCAGCGCCTGGCATTCCGCCGAGCTTCCCAGGCGATCGGGCTGCAGTTCCAGGAGCAGGCGACTCGCTACGAGGGCGAGCAGTTCCGTACCTACGCGGCGTCAGTTCGGGAAGGCACGATCGCCAACAGCACCAACGAAATCGCGCTCTACTACAACGATCCGCAGAAGATCGACCAGAACATTTTATCGATCCAGGCGGCCGTGGCCGATCTGGGCCGAATGAAGGGGGTGTCGGCAACGCTGATCGAAGCCCAGACCCGCAAGGCGACGAGCACGGCGCACCTGACCGCGCTGTCTTCTGCGTTGCAGAAAAACGACGTGGCGTATGCCGACGCCTACATGCGCAAGTACGCGCCGCAGATGGACGCCGACGACATGCTGCGCATCAATGGTCTGCTGACCAAGCAGATGGATGCGCGCCTGGGCGCAGCCGCGGCGACGTCGGCCGTGAACGGGGCCATGCCGCGGCTGATGCCTACACCTGGTGATCGGCTGGTCAATCTCGTTACGGGCAACGGCGCGCAGCTGCCGCCTGACCTTGTCACGACAGTGGCGAAGGCCGAAAGCCGCAACCGCGACCTGAACCCAGACGGCACGGTTGTGACCTCGCCTGCGGGTGCGAAAGGCCGCATGCAGGTCATGGACGACACCAATAGGGATCCCGGCTACGGCGTCACGCCGGCGCGTGACGACAGCTTAGAAGAGCGGGCGCGCGTGGGCCGCGACTACCTCCAGGCGATGCTGCAGAACTACGGCGGCAACCTGACGCAGGCGCTGGCGGCATACAACGCAGGGCCCGGCAACGTGAACAAGGCGCTCGCCGCCGCTGACAAGGCGGGCGACCGGGCCAACTGGATGAACTATCTTCCGAAGCCGGAGGAGACCATCCCCTACGTGCGCGGCATCCTCGCGAAGTACGAGGCCGGGCAGGGCGCGCCGGCTAAGCCAACCCTCTACGAACTGCAGCGAAACGTGCGGGATCAGATGGAAGGCCAGAACCCCGAGCGGATCCGCATCGCCTTGGAGGAAACCGCGCGGCAGTATGAGGTGGCGAACAAGGCCATCAAGCAGCGCGACGACGAATCGGTCGCGGGCGCCATGCGCGAACTCGTAGCGAACGGTGGCAAATACTCCGAGCTGCCGTTGGCTGTGCGCGCCACGATCCCGGCCGAGAGTGTGGCCGAAGTCATCAGCTTCGCCGGCAAGATCGCGAAGGGGGAGGACCGGACCAACGAGGCTGTCTACCAAAAGCTGGCTGGCGACCCTGCCTACCTGCGAAGCCTGAGCGACAACGAGTTCTACAGACTGCGGGGCGAATTGAGCGAAAGCGATTTCAAGACGTTTTCCAACCAGCGCGGGGCGGCCGCTGGGCGTGGAACGGACAAGGCTGACGATCTGAATACGGCGGCGATCAATAGCACGCTGAACAATCGTCTCTCTACGCTCAAGATCGACCCCACGCCGAAAGATGCCACGAGCGATGCCGTTCGCGTTGGCGCGATCCGCAAGTTCGTGAATGACGCGGTGCTCAGCCAGCAGAAGGTCACTGGCAAGCAGATGACGGACCGGGAGACGGAGGAATTCATCGACGGGCTGTTTGCCAAGTCGGTGCAGTTTCGAGGCTACTTCAGTACATCGAATGAGCGAATGCTGACCATAAAGGCCGGTGATATTCCGAGCGACGTCAAAAAGGCGCTCAAAGTCGATTTCAAGAAGAACGGCATCGACGACCCGACTGAAGCCGATTTGCTGGGTGCCTACTGGCGTCTGGAGACCGCGCGACAGCAACGCGAGGCGCGTCATGCATCCATGACACAAAGGAACGCTGTAGATGGCAGCTGAAACACTTGATACCGCAAGCGCCGTTTCGGCCTACTTGAACGACCCTAACCCGCCCACGACAGACCCGGCGGGCGCGACGCGCGTGTCTGTGGCGGCCGCCTTGGGCAGCAACCCGGACCTGGAAGCTGAACTGCGCCAGGTCGCGACGCGCACCGGAATCCCTATCGATTCCGTGCGTCGTCACCCGGAGGAAGTCAAGCGCGAGGCCGCGCTCACGTCGTTCGACTTCGAGCGCTTAGCCCGGGATTTCCCCTCGACCGCGGCCTATCTGGCTGGCGTCGAGAATGCACGCATTGCCCACGACGACGTCGACAATATGGGCGTCATCGAGAAGGGGCTGCGCGGCCTGGCCAACGTGGGGAAGGCCGCGGCTTCCGCCATCCCGCAGGCCGGCGGCGCGCTGTGGCGTGTCGGGCAAGGCGCAGCCGAGAACCTGGCGCCTCTGCTGGACCCGCTGGCGGGCACGCTGCTGCCAGAGAACCCGCTGCGGCGCCTGGCCGCCGGCATGGCCGACCAGGGGCGCGCGGGCGAGATCTCCGCCAAGGGGCTAATGCCCCAGGCTGCGGGAAATATCGAAGCGGGCGTCTATTCAGGCGTGCAGTCGCTGGTCACAATGGGCTTGACGCTTCCGGCCAGCATTGTGACGGGCAACCCCGCGCCCACGCTTTACGGCATGTCGGCCATCACCGGCGGCCAGGCCTACGGCCAGGCGCGCGAGGCGGGGATGGATCCCTACCGCGCGCTGATGTTCGGCACGTCCCAGGCCGCCATCGAGTACGCGACCGAGCGTATCCCTGTCGGCCGCTTCCTCCATGACATGAAGGCCGGCACGCCGCTCTGGAACATGTTGCTGCGCCAAGTATCAGCCGAGATCCCAGGCGAGCAGGTTGCGACGGCGCTGCAGGATCTGAACGAGTGGGCCGTGCTGAACCCGGAGAAACCTTTTTCCGACTATCTTGCAGCGCGCCCTGACGCCGCGGCGCAAACCTTGGTGGCCACCATCGTGGCGTCGGGCGGCGCCGTGGGCACGGCACAGCTGGCGAACACAGCTGCGGATCGGCTGGCCGGGCGCACGGTGCGCGCGGAGCGCGCGCAGCTGGATGGGCAGGTGCTGGCCGAACTGGACGCCACCGCGGCGGCGTCCAAGCTGCGCGCCCGTTCGCCGGAAGACTTCCAGGCATTCGTCAAGGACGCCATGGCCGACGGTCCCGTGCAGGACGTCTACATCCGGGCGGAAGACCTGGCGCAGTCCGGCGTGGATATCGCCCAACTGGCTCAGGTGTCGCCTGCAGTGGCGGCGCAGTACGAGCAGGCGCTGGCGACCGGCGGCGACGTGCGCATTCCGGTGGACGAGTACGCCACGCGCGTTGCGGGCACGGACCTGTCGCAATCCATGCTGCCGTTCCTGAAGACCGATCCGGCCGGCATGACCCAGGCCCAAGCCCAGGAATTCATGCAGAATCGCAGCGAGCAGCTGCGTGCCGAGGTCGAGCAGGTCATGGCCGAGCGCGAGGCAGATGCCCCGTTCAAGGAGTCCAAGGATCTGGTCGAAGCGGAGTTGATGACCCAGCTGGAGCAGGCCGCTCGGTTCACGCCCGACGTGAACCGCGCCTATGCGGGCATGATGTCCAATTTCTATGCTGTGCAAGCTGCGCGGCTGGGCGTCACCCCACAGGAAATGTGCCAGCGCTACCCGGTCCAGATCCGGGCCGAAGGCATGGGGCAGTTGAACCAGGCGCTGGCGGCGCAGCCGCCCAAAGGATGGATCCACTCCACCAGCGGCGCCGACGCTGCGGCGTTGTGGGATGGGCAGGCCGGCGGTACCACCGTATTCTGGACTGACCTGCAAGGCAAGCTCGGCGACGATCTGCCGGGCACAGCCGGCTATTCGCATTCGCTCGGACGCTCGGACCTTGCGCATATCCGAAAGGCTCATGGAGACGTTGCGGCGGAGACGGCGCGAGGTCAATTGCCGATCACGGCCGCCGACGTGGCGCAGGTGCCCGATATTGTCACGGACTACGATGCGATGCGGGCGGATCTGCGAGGGGCGAACGGCAGCGATCGCATCGCTTACGCGAAGCGAGTTAGCGACGGAGTGCTGGTGTACCTGGAGGAAGTGAGCCACAAGCGGCAAAACATGCGCGGCGTCACGATGTGGAAGTATCCCCCGTCGGTCGATGAGCAGCAGATTTTGCAATCTGCTACCGCCGGCCAAACGTCCGAAACGGACGGGGGCATGGGTACTAGTGTAGGACCAAATGGTCGGGAACTCAATCAGTCCGAGGTACCGCAGACAGGTACGCCGGAATTTCTGCGTTGGTTCGGGGACAGTAAGGCGGTGGACGCGCAGGGCCGGCCGCTGGTGCTCTATCACGGCTCCGAGACTGCAGGATTCGACACGTTCAATCCCGGCGAGACTGGAATATTCTTCACGACATCGCGGCTGATGGCTTCCCAGTACGCCGGGTCGCGCGCGGAGGCCCGCGCCGGCGAGGACATGCCCAGTATCTATCACGCGTATGTGAAGATTGAAAACCCTTATGAGGTGGATTGGGGTGAGCGCGATTGGAACAAGGGTGACGGTCAGTTTCGTACCACTGACGACGTAGCCCGGTACGCGAAAGAGAATGGTTATGACGGGGCCATCATCCGAAACGCGAAAGACGCCGCGACGGACAACTACAGCCATGTCGTGGCGGATATCTTCGTCCCCTTCGAGTCCAACCAGGTGAAATCGGCCACGGAGAACCGCGGGACTTTCGACGCCCGTGACCCGAGCATTCTGAACCAGTCCGAGCGCGGTGCCTACAACATCGACACGCGAACTATTTCGCTACTGCAGAATGCGGATCTGTCGACCTTCCTGCACGAGTCTGGCCACTTTTACCTGGAAGTCCTGACGGACATAGCGGGTCAGGCCGAGGCGCCGGCCGCCGTGCGCGATGACGTTCAGAAGCTTATGGCCTGGTTCGGAGTGCATGACCTGGCCGCCTGGAACGCGCTCGACCTGGAAGAGAAGCGCCCCTTCCATGAGCAACTGGCGCGCGGCTTCGAGGCGTATCTTTTCGAGGGCAAGGCGCCCGCGCCAGAACTGCAAGGTCTATTCCAGCGTTTCCGCGCGTGGATGCTGGCCGTGTATCGCTCGATGTCCGCGCTGAACGTCGAGCTTTCGGACGAGGTGCGCGGCGTCTTCGACCGCATGCTGGCGTCAACGGAGCAGATCCGGGAAACCGAGACGATGCTCGATTACAAGCCCGCTTTCACGTCGGCGGAGCAGGCCGGCATGACGCCGGAAGAGTGGGCGCAGTACCAGGCCCTTGGCCTGGAGGCGACCCAGGACGCCGTGCAGCAGCTGGAGGCGCGCAGCATCCGCGACATGAAATGGTTGTCGGGTGCGCGCAGCCGCGTGATCGCCCAACTGCAGCGGGAGGCCGCCGACCGGCGCAAGACCGTGCGCAAGGAGGTCGAGGCAGAAGTCATGGCGGAACCGGTCAACCAGGCCAAGACCTTCATGAAGCGCGGAGTGGACCCGGTGACAGGTGAACCTGTGAGCGGTCCTACCAAGCTGCAAATCAGCGCTCTGGAGGATCTGTACGGCGCTGAAGGGGACCGATATGCAATGCTCGATTGGTCCAAGTTGGGCTACGGCAAGTACGGCATGCTTGCCGCGGACGGGCTAAACCCGGACATCGTTGCCGATCGGTTCGGGTACGAGTCCGGCGACGGGCTGGTGCGCGCGGTGCTCGCGGCCGAAGACCCTCGCGCCAAGATCGAAGCCCTGACGGATCAGCGTATGCTGGAGCGCTACGGCGATCTGACGGATGCGCAGAGCATTGCCCGCGCGGCCGATGAAGCGGTGCACAACGAGGCGCGCGGCCGGTTCATCGCGACCGAGGTAAACGCGCTGCAGCGCGCCCTGGGTCAGCGCCAAGTGCTGGCCCGCGCGGCGCGGCAGTTCGCCGAGGCGACCATTGCGCGCCTGCGCATCCGCGACGTGCGGCCCAGCCAGTGGGTCGTGGCCGAAGCGCGCGCCGCGCGCGCCGCCGAAACGGCGCTGCGCAAGAACGACTTGCAGGGCGCAGCCGTCGAGAAAAAGCGCCAGCTCGTGAACAACTATGCCGCACGGGCTGCGCAGGCGGCCCAGGCCGAGATCGAGACAGACCTCAATTACATGAAGCGCCTGTCGGGCTCGACTTCGCAGTCCGGCATGCGTGGGGAGTCCCTGGCGCAGCTGAACGCGCTGCTGGCGCGGTTCGACCTGCGCAGCAGCATGTCATTGCGCCAGATCGACGCTGCCAAGACGCAGAGCCTGGCCGAGTTCATCGCCAGCGAGTCGGAGCGACTGGACGCGGTCATGCCTGACCTACCGGCGTACATCCTCGACGAGGGGTATCGCCGACATTACAAGGACATGTCCGTCGAGGAGTTCCGGGGCCTGGTCGACAGCGTGCGCCAGCTCGCCAATCTGGCGCGGCGCGAACAGAAGATGTACACCGCGCTGCGCGATATGTCGTTCGACGAAGAGCGCGGCGCGATCTTGGCGCGTCTGCGGGAATTCAATCCGAAGGCGTTCGACGAGGCCGGCGACCCGCTGGCGCGCGAACCGGAATTTGTCCCCAATATCCGCAAGAGCGTGTCAAAGTTGGGGGATGGGTTCTCCGGAGAGTTTCTGAGCGCCGAGACGATCCTCGATATTCTGGAGGGCGGTAAGTTCGGCCAGGTACACGAATCGTTGTTTGGCCGGATGAGTTCGCGGGCAAACTGGAAGGCCACGCGCATGGAAAAGGTGTACCGCGACCTGAAGCCGCTTTTCAAACAGTGGAACCTGAAGGAGCGCCGCGACTACGGCCGCAAGGGTATCGTCGTGCCCAGTATCGGCACCAGCATCACGCGCGAGAATGCCCTGGTGGCGGCCCTCCTGTACGGCAACGCCGACGGCCGCAAGCGGCTGGAGAACTACGGCTGGAACGACAACCGCATGCAGGGCGTGCTGGAAGTCCTGGACGAGCGTGATTGGAATCTCGCGAATGCGATCTGGGAGCAGTTTGACACGAAGCTCTGGCCGGAGCTGGAGGCGCTGAACAAGCGCACGCGGGGCAAAGCCCCGCCGAAAGTGGAGCCGCTGCCGTTTCCCACGAAGTACGGCGAGGCCCGCGGCGGCTATTTCCGCTTGAAGTACGACACGGATCTCGACGAGCGCGCGCACCGGTTCGACGAGGGCGCCGCCGTGCGTGAGCTGCTGGGCGGCGGCATGGGCATGTCCGCCAAGACGAACCAGGGGGCCAGCACGCAGCGCAAGGACGGTGTGGTCATGCGCCCACGTCTGGACCTGGGCGTCTTCGTGGAGGCCGTCAACGAGACGGTGCACGATCTGGCGCTGCGCGAGGCAGTGGCCGATACCATGCGCCTGCTCAACGACAAGGGCCTCCAGACCGCGATCAAGTCTTCGGTTGGCGTGCCGGCATACCGCGCGCTGGTGAACCGGGTGCGCGAGGTGGCGGCACCGCCGCGCAACCCCTCCGGGTTCATCGAGAAGATCCTGGCCAGCGCCCGGCGCAACACCATTGTGGTGCTGATGTCTGGGGTCAAGACGGCGCTGCAGAACGTGGTGGGCCTTGTGCCTGCGCTCACTCGCGTGAACGCAGGCAGCATCGGCCTGGAAATGGCGCGGTTCTATAGCCCGGCGATGGCCGAGCGGTACCGCTTCGCCATGGAGAATTCCGAGTATATGCGCCACCGGTACCAGAATTTCGATCGCGATCTGAACGACATGGCCGCCAAGCTGACGGTCAAGGGCCGGCTGTTGCCCGATACGGCGACCATGCTGGCGCTGATGGGGCTTGTGGATCGTGGCGTATCCGTGCCGGTATGGAATGCGGCTTTCAAGGACGGCATGGTGCAGTTCGACAACGACAACGCCAAGGCCGCCGACTACGCGGACCACATTGTGCGTCAAACGCAGGGCAGCGGCCGCGACGTTGATCTGCCGAAGATCATGTCGGGGCATGGTGGATACGGTCAGCTCAAGCGCTTGTTCACGATGTTCTACAGCTACTTCAACAGCCAGCTGCAGATGCTGGTGCGCGCGGGCGCGATCGCGAAGCGCGAGGCCGCCAGCAACCCCGGGATGGCGATTGCCAAGTTCACAGTGCAGTTCGTCATGATCGCCGTGTTGCCCGCGATCCTCACGGAAATGATGATGGGCAACGGCGGGGACGATGAGGACGAAGATAAGCTGGCGAAACGCTACGCCCGGGCGCTCCTGATGTACGGCGCCGGCATGTTTCCCATCGTGCGCGATATCTCGTCCTACACCTGGTCCGTGTTCGACACGGACACCTACAACTTCGGCTACAAGATCAGCCCTGTCCAGTCGGCCGGCGAGGGTGTCGTAAAGGGTATCCAGTCGCTGGCCGATATCGTGGCGGGGGAGGGCGACATCGTGGACACCAAGAATGCGATTATGGCGACGAGCTTCGCATTCGGGCTGCCGGGGAAACTGATATCCGACTTTGTCGCCGGCGCCAATGCCTGGATGAGCGGTGACGCCGGGCCCGAAGCGTTGCTGTTCGGCGCCCCGCGGCGGTAGCCCGGGTGCGCATACCCATGACCTAGCCTCTGAGAATTGGCGCGTACCGCGAGGACGCGCCAATGACCATCAGCTCTACCACCCGCAAGGCGGGGCCGTTCTTCGGCAACGACGCAACGATCGACTTCCCGTTCACCTTCAAGGTGTTCAAGAAGCAAGACGTGCGCGTCACTCTGACGGATCCTACCGGGGCCGACCAGGCTCTGCTTCTGGATTCTTCCTATAGCGTCACCCTCAACACCGACCAGGATTCGAATCCTGGCGGGACGGTGCGCTATCCCGTTCTTGGATCGCCGCTTCCGGCGACGTGGCGCTTGACGGTTACCGGCGGTCTGCCGAACACCCAGCCGACCGACATCCAGAACAACGGCGGCTTTTACCCCCAGATCGTAGAAGACATGGGGGACCGCAGCACTATTCAGATCCAGCAACTGCAAGAGCAAGTTGATCGATCCCTGAAATTCTCCATCTCTGATTCAGGCGCCGGCGCGGTGCTACCCCCAGCGGACCTGCGGGCCAACAAGATGTTGGGGTTCGACGCGGCGGGAATCCCTACCACGCTCATCCCGGCGTCAGGCTCTGCGGCTGAGGTAGCGCTCGCTCTCGCGTCCTTTATCAACTCGCTGGCCAACTCGACGGACACTGTGCAGGGCAGCGCGTTGGTGGGCGGCGTGTCCCGGATCGTCAGTACCATCGACGAGCTGCGCAACCAGCGCGGTGACAAGAACCCGTATGTGACCGCCATAGGCTACTACGCCCGCGGTGACAAAAGCCCGGCCTTCTACTTCTATGATCCGACCGACGGGGTGAGCGCCGACAACGGGGGCACCGTGATCGTGACCCAGCTCGGCCATCGGTACAAGCTGAATCATCGTGGCTTTGTGTCGATCGATGATTTCGGCGCGCGTGGCAACGGCGTGGCCGATGATTCAGCGCGCATCCAAGCCGCGTTCGACTGGGCCAGTGCGTCGAAAGTCCCGCTGACCGCAAGTGCAAGGACATACGGCCTGGCCCTGTCGCAGCGCATCGCAATGGAAGGCTGGAACCAGACGTATTGCTGTTTGGTCTTCAAGTCGTATGTCAGGATCCAGGGTGCAGGCAAGGGCAAGACGATCTTCAAGTTGCTTGACAACGAAAGCTCCGACGCCAGCCCGAAGTGGTTCAACATGATGTCGGCGAATACGGTGGTCGAGTACCCCTATATCGACGGCATTACCTTCGATATAAACGGTCAGAACAACAAGATCAACCCGGGCCGCGGAGCGGGGCTGTTCGACGGTTTCAACTGCGCGGCGTTGATGGTGTCGGGAAGCGTGGCCAGTGTGGGCGTAGATGCCGGCACGCGCTACCTCAATTTCACCAACAACCAGGTCATCAATTCACCGGGCGTCACGTGCATAGCCACCGGGCAACGCAATGGCCCCGGCACAGTCATCAAAAACACTGGGTACATCGGCAACTGCGATTTCCTCAACAACGGCTTGGATAGCCAGGACCATTCCAGCATTTTCGCGTTCGGCGACGACATCACTATGCGCGATTGCTGGTTCAAGTTCCCGACACCGTCTACTGGCCGGTTCGGGCCGGTTGTCGCGGTCGAGATGCACGGCTCGAACATTCAGATGATCAACTGCCATGTTGAGAATTATTGTCAGATGGCGTGGTTGGTCCACGGGCCCGATGGTATGCGCCGCAATCAGTCTGTTCTCAATTGCACAGGTAAGGTGACGCACAAGGGCATCGGGCTATATAGCAGTGCGACTTGGAATGGTGGGTTGTCGGATCTCTTCGTACTGGGCAACCAGATCGAGATTACAGGTGACCTGATCGTTAATCCGCACCTGATCGGCACTAAGTACGCCTTCTACTTCGCGTCCGGCCACGGCGCGGATGTGTATCGTCTGACCGCGGCCGACAACCTCGGCTATTGCAGCGATACGACGGACAACGCCGGTATGGTTTGGGGAGCTGACACCGACACGATCATGCAAGAGGCGTTCGACATCAACAACCATTTCAGCGGCTTCAGCCGTGGGGTGATCGTAGGCGGTGGCGGCGGCGGTCGCCTGCTGGTGTACAAGCAAGTTGGGTTGTCGGTCCAGAACTGCCGCGCCACTCCAGTTGTCCCCACCGCGGACACGCGAGGACTACTTATCACCGGCATCAATTACACGCTCGATATCTCGAACCCGACCATCGGGTCCGGCGACATTCTGTCTGCGCCTCCCGTCGCAATTGAGATGTCTGGGTCGGCCACGAACCTGCACCTGGAAGGTGTCAACGCGATGGATTGCCCCGTCGATGTCCTCGACGGAATAACCGTGAGCGGCTATCGCACGGGCACATTCGCACGGCGGTTCAATGCACTACCCGCCCAGTCCACCTGGAAAGCGGGGGATATCGCCTATCTGGCGGTCCCCTCAGAGGCTGGCGTTGCTGGCAGCAAGGTCATGACCAACGGCTGGCGCCGGATTACCAACGGTACTGGGAACGTTCTCAATACGGACTGGCTGGAAATGCGGACGCTGACGGGAAACTGATATGCGTCTGGGAATTGGTGCCCGCGCGCCGGATCAACATCGGAGGCGACATGCCCCAAAGGATCTTCAAGATGCAAACTGAAATCGGCGCCGAAGTCGCCAAGGCCGCGCCACCCGCAACTGTTGTGGTCGCCGGCGCCGCGTCAGGCTGGGACCTGAATGCAGCCGTGCTGTGGGCGACGTTGATCTACATCGGTTTGCAGGCGGCCTATCTGCTTTGGAAGTGGCGCCGGGACATGCGGCGTGAACGGGGAGAGGTAGAAGCGTGATCCCCGCCGAGCTGAAACGCAAGATCCTCGTCGCGGCCGCTGGTGGGGCCGTGGCTATTGCTGGCGTGTTGGTTACGCATTTCGAACCTGGCAAGGTCCGCGGCAAGCCCTACATCGATCCGGTGGGCGCGCTTACCGTCTGCGACGGTCACACAGGCCCTGACATTGATCCGAAACGGATTTACACCAATGCCGAGTGTGATGCCTGGCGTGACGCGGACCTGGCAACGGCTGACCGCGCGGTGCGTCGGCTCATCACCGTGCCGCTCAATGAATGGCAGCGCGCCGCGCTCATCGACTTCACCTACAACCTCGGTGCGGGCAATCTGGAACAGTCCACCATGAGGCGTAAATTCAACTCCGGCGACTACGCCGGCGGCTGCGCCGAGCTTGACCGCTGGGTAAAGGGTAGGGTGGGCGGCAAGCTGATGACGCTGCCGGGCCTGGTTACGCGCAGGGAGGTGGACACGTGGGTCTGCCTTCGATCCTGATCGGCTGGAAGGGCTACGCCGCGGCGGCCCTCGTTGGCGCAACGGTACTGGCTGGCGCCGCTGGCGCCATCGCCTGGTACGGTGTCAGCCAGCGCGCCGCCGGGCAGGCCGAGTGCCAGGAAGCCCATCGCGTGGCCGGCCTGGAGGAATTCAAGGCCGAGGCCGAACGCCTGGCCGGCCTGTCCGGCGACCTGCAAGCCCGCATTGATCAGCTCGCCGCCACGCGACCGCAGGTCATCGAGAGGTACACCCGTGAAATTGTCCAGCGCCCTTTGCCTGCTGACTGCGTGCGCGACCCTGGCCGGGTGCGCGCAACCAACGAAGCCATCGACGCGGCCAACGCTGCCCGTCAACCTCAGCGCGCCGTGCCCGCCGATCCCGCGCGTTGATGCACCGTCCTGGGATGATCTGGCGCTGGCACATGCCGCACTGGCGTTCCAGTATGCCGAGTGCGCCGCCCGGCACCAGGCGGTTGTAGACGCCTGGCGGGCGCCTAAGCAGTAGCCGGGACTGCTGCAGTTTGGGCGGTGGTTTTCTTCTTGTTGCCTAGCTTGCGCAGGAAGTTACGGGACGGTCGCTCGATCAGGTAGTAGGAGATTGTGGCCGTACAGATGGCCAGCGAAATCTTGTCGGCCAATCTCAGGCCCACAATCTCGTTGGACATGACCACGTTCAGCAAGAAGTGCGTCAAGTACAGGGAATAGGAGATCTCGCCCAGGAACACGGAAACCCGATTCCCGAAAAGGAGACGCCCCAAGCCCTTATCGCAGAGCAGCCCGGCGATGATGAGCAGCGCGCCACAGGTCATGATCCACGATTGAAACGGCACCGTGCAGGCGTAACCGAGGACGCCGATACCCGCGACAACCATCGCATCCGATACGAGGGTAGGGAGCTTGTTGATGTCCTGCACGACGCGGTAGAGAGCCACGCCCGCGATGAACACGGATGTGAACTGAACCAGGAAATTTCCGTGGGATAGGACAATGTTGCTCGTATCGACGCCGGCAGCCTGCAAGAGGCCGATATGGGGCATCTTCATCAGGATCCAGACCATAGCGGCCATGACTGCGGCGGCGAACGCCTTGGGCAGCTTGAACAAGATCAACGCTGCAAACGGGAACCAGATATAGGCGAACATTTCCACGCTGATCGTCCAGGACAGCGCATTCCATGAAAACTGGTTAACGAAGCCCCAGGCCTGGATCAGTAGCAAATTCAGGCCGAAAGTGAAAGCCGTTTCATTGGGCGTGCGCAGTGGATACCCGGCCTGCATCAAGGCCAGGAAGGCCAGGAGCGTAACCAGATGCAGCGGATAGATCCGGGCCACTCGTTTGTAGAAGTAACTGCCGTAGGTGCCCAGATTGACCGACTTCCGGAACTCCGGATAGACGTGTGCCATCACGAATCCGCTTAGGACAAGGAAGACGATCACGCCGGAGAAACCATATAGCAGGATCTGCATGAACAGGCCCTCGCCTTTCATGCCGCCTCCCCAGGTGTAGTGCATCAGAACAACCCAAAGCGCGGCGTACCCGCGGACTCCGGTGAGAGCCGGGATGTTTTGTATCATTTTTATTCTCTGTAAGAACGGAATTTGCGAAGGATTGTAGCCGGGTGAGCCAAAATGGTGCGTGTGGTTGTCCTATCTCTTCAGGGGAAAAACCGCTGTGGCGAAATAGGTGCGGTCCTTCGACAGCCTAATTTCATCATCCGCCCCGGGCTCCCTGAGCCAACTTGAGCAGCCGTCGTCCGGGAAGGATGGAGAAATAGGGAATCGCGGATCCCTGCGGCAATAAGGTCTTCTACCTTCATCGGACGTTTCGCCGTGAAAGTGGGTGCAGGTCCAGCAGCCGCCCGGGTTGCGTGAGGGATCTTTGAAGTAGGACATAACTGTACAAACATACAGTATTGCTGGCGTTTGAGGTGTGGCGCTGCTGGGGGAGTTTCGGGGGACTTCTGTAGTCAGTACGGTACAAAACAGTGCAAAATGGGTAATAAGTGCCTGCTGTAAGTTATTGATAAATAAAGAACTACAAAAATTTCCTAGGGTCAACACCTAGGCAAAACACACAGGCGGCGTATAATCTTGCTTTGCGCCCGGAGTTACCCATGCGTCTCGTACAAAAAGCGCTCACCTTCGACGATGTGTTGCTGGTGCCTGCGTATTCCGAGGTCTTGCCTCGCGACACTTCCCTGGCTACGCGCCTCACTCGCAACATCACCCTGAACATCCCGCTCGTGTCCGCCGCCATGGACACCGTGACCGAATCGCGCCTGGCCATTGCCATGGCGCAAGAGGGCGGCATCGGGATCATCCACAAGAATCTGTCCGCTGACGCCCAGGCCCGTGAAGTCGCCCGCGTCAAGCGCCACGAATTCGGCATCGTGATCGATCCGGTCACCGTCACCCCCCAGATGAAGGTGCGCGACGCCATCGCGTTGCAGCGCCAGCATGGCATCTCGGGCCTGCCGGTGGTCGAAGGGCGCAAGCTGGTCGGCATCGTGACCAACCGCGACCTGCGCTTCGAAGAAAACCTGGACCAGCCCCTGCGCAACATCATGACGCCGCAGGAACGCCTGGTCACCATGAAGGAAGGCGCCACGCTGGAAGAGGCGCAGTCCCTGATGCACAAGCACCGCCTGGAGCGCGTGCTGATCGTGAACGACGGCTTTGAACTGCGCGGCCTGGCCACGGTCAAGGACATCGTCAAGAACACCGAACACCCGATGGCCAGCAAGGACGCCCAGGGCCAGCTGCGCGTGGGCGCTGCGGTCGGCGTGGGCGCCGGCACCGAAGAGCGCGTGGAAAAGCTGGTTGCGGCTGGCGTCGACGTCCTGATCGTCGACACCGCCCACGGCCATTCCAAGGGCGTGCTGGAAGGCGTGCGCTGGGTCAAGCAGAACTACCCCAAGGTTGAAGTCATCGGCGGCAACATCGCCACCGCCGCCGCCGCGCGCGCGCTGGTCGAGTACGGCGCCGACGGCGTCAAGGTCGGTATCGGCCCCGGTTCGATCTGCACCACCCGCATCGTGGCCGGCGTGGGCGTGCCGCAGATCCATGCCATCTCCGAAGTCGCGAAGGCGCTGGAAGGCACGGGTGTGCCCCTGATCGCCGACGGCGGCATCCGTTACTCGGGCGACGTCGCCAAGGCCCTGGCGGCCGGCGCTTTCGCCTGCATGATGGGCGGCATGTTCGCCGGCACGGAAGAAGCTCCCGGCGAAGTCGTGCTGTTCCAGGGCCGTTCGTACAAGTCCTACCGCGGCATGGGCAGCCTGGGCGCCATGACGGATGGCTCCGCCGACCGTTACTTCCAGGATCCGTCCAACAACGCCGACAAGCTGGTTCCCGAAGGCATCGAAGGCCGCGTCCCCTACAAGGGCAGCGTGCTGGCCATCATTTACCAACTGGTTGGCGGCATCCGCGCCTCGATGGGCTACTGCGGCTGCGCCACCATCGACGACATGCGCACCAAGACCGAATTCGTGGAGATCACCTCCGCGGGCGTGCGCGAGTCCCACGTGCACGACGTACAGATCACCAAGGAAGCGCCCAACTACCGCGCCGACTGATCCGTACAGTCAACTACAATGTCATGCATCGCGCACCGGCAAAACCGCAACATGAATCAGCGGTTTTGCCGGTGCGGTTTTATTTACTGCGGTTTTATTCTTTACCGGTAGAGTCTCCATGCACCAGCGCATCCTCATTCTCGACTACGGTTCGCAAGTCACCCAGCTGATCGCCCGCCGCGTCCGCGAAGCCGGCGTCTACTCCGAAGTGCACCCTGGCGACGTCGACGACGCCTTCGTGCGCGACCAGATGGCGCAAGGCTTGAAGGGCATCATCCTGTCCGGCAGCCACGCTTCCGCCTACGAAGAAGGCTCCATGCGCGTGCCGCATGCGGTGTTCGAGCTGGGCGTGCCCGTCCTGGGCATCTGCTACGGCATGCAGTCCATGGCGCAGCAACTGGGCGGCGTGGTCAGCTTCTCCGACCATCGCGAATTCGGCTACGCCGAAGTCCGGGCCCACGGCCACACCAAGCTGCTGGAAGGCCTGGAAGACTTTTCCACTGCCGAAGGCCACGGCATGCTGAAGGTCTGGATGAGCCACGGCGACAAGGTCACCGAGCTGCCCCCGGGCTTCAAGCTGATGGCTTCCACGCCGTCCTGCCCCATCGCCGGCATGGCCGACGAAGACCGCAAGTTCTACGCCGTCCAGTTCCACCCCGAAGTCACGCACACCGTCCAGGGCAAGGCCATGCTGGCCCGCTTCGTGAACGAGATCTGCGGCTGCGAAGGCGACTGGAACATGCCCGACTACGTGGCCGAAGCCGTTGCCCGCATCCGCGAGCAGGTCGGCGCGGACGAAGTCATCCTGGGCCTGTCCGGCGGCGTGGACTCCTCGGTTGCCGCGGCGCTGATCCACAAGGCCATCGGCGACCAGCTCACCTGCGTGTTCGTCGACCACGGCCTCTTGCGCCTGGACGAAGGCAAGCAGGTCATGCAGACCTTCGCCGAAAACATGGGCGTGAAGATCATCCACGTCGACGCCACCGCCCAGTTCATGGGCAAGCTGGCCGGCGTGGCCGATCCGGAAGCCAAGCGCAAGATCATTGGCCGCGAATTCGTCGAAGTGTTCCAGGAACAGGCCGGCAAGCAGAAGAGCGCCAAGTGGCTGGCCCAGGGCACGATCTACCCCGACGTCATCGAATCCGCTGGCGCCAAGACCGGCAAGGCCACCTCCATCAAGTCGCACCACAACGTGGGCGGCCTGCCGGACACGCTGAACCTGCAACTGCTGGAGCCGCTGCGCGAACTGTTCAAGGACGAAGTCCGCGAGCTCGGCGTGGCCCTGGGCCTGCCGCCGCAGATGGTCTACCGCCACCCGTTCCCCGGCCCCGGCCTGGGCGTGCGCATCCTGGGCGAAGTCAAGCACGAGTACGCCGAACTGCTGCGCCGCGCTGACGCGATCTTCATCGAAGAGCTGCGCAACACCAAGGACGAGGCCAGCGGCCTGACCTGGTACGAACTGACCTCGCAAGCCTTCGCCGTGTTCCTGCCGGTCAAGTCGGTGGGCGTGATGGGCGACGGCCGCACCTACGAATATGTCGTGGCCCTGCGCGCCGTGCAGACGTTCGACTTCATGACCGCCGACTGGGCGCCGCTGCCGCATCCGCTGCTGGCGCGCGTGTCGTCGCGCATCATCAATGAAGTGCGCGGCATCAATCGTGTGGTGTATGACGTGTCGAGCAAGCCGCCTGCGACCATCGAGTGGGAGTGATCCCGCTGTTGTCGTGCGGTGAATGAAAGAGGCGCCTCGGCGCCTCTTTCTTTTTGAGCCGCGAGATGAGAACGCTGCGGTCATCCCCTCAATCGCACCAAGAATGCTCCCAACGCCGTGACCGTCGCCAGCACCGTTACCGCGATCCATCCAAACTGCGCATACAGCAAGGCTGCCAATGCCGATCCGATGGCCATGCCGATGAACATGCCGGTAAACAGCACCGCGTTGAGCCGGCTGCGGGCATTGGCATCGATGCCGTAGATGATGGTTTGGTGAGCGATCAGTGCGGCCTGTATGCCCAGGTCGAAGCCGATGGCGCTGGCGACCAGCAGCCCTAGCTGCGCGCCGGGTGCCATGAACGGGGCTACTCCCATGACGGCGAAGGACGCGACGACCAGACCTGCGCCTAGACGGGTGACCAGCGGGGCGCCGTGGCGGTCGGCGATGCGTCCGGCGATGGGAGCGGCCATGGCTCCTGCCGCGCCGGCCAGTCCGAAGGCGCCGGCGGCAGCCGCGCCCATGTGGAAGGGCTTGTCATGCAGCATGATGGCCAAGGTGGACCAGAAGGCGCTGAAGCCGA
Organism: Achromobacter anxifer; assembly: GCF_903652925.1. GTDB lineage: Bacteria > Pseudomonadota > Gammaproteobacteria > Burkholderiales > Burkholderiaceae_B > Achromobacter > Achromobacter anxifer. Next base: position 804,967 of record NZ_CAHLAR010000002.1, read on the forward strand.
TCGACAGCAGGCCTTGGGCCCAAGTGGCGCGGCGCAGCGCAGCGTGTTGCTGCCATAGCGCGGCCAGCGATCGCAGCAGCGCGAAGTAGGGCAATTGCGTGCTGGCCTCGAAGCGCGGGAGCTGGCGCTTTGCGGCCAGGCCTACGAGCGCGATGCTGGCGGCGGCCACCGCGAACATGGCGCGCCAACCCCAGTTCTCGGCAACGAAGCCGCTGACTACCCGGGACAGCAGGATGCCCAGCAGCAAGCCTGTCATCACTGTGCCGACGATTTTGCCGCGGTGCGCGGCTGGCGCCAATGTTGCGGCTGCCGGAACGATGTCCTGCGCCATCGTTGCGGACACGCCGATGGCCAGGCTGGCGGCCAGCAGTGTCTGCAAAGAGGGCGACAGAGCCGCCAGCAGCAGCGCGGCGAACAGGATGGCGGCCTTGGCCAGGATGATCCTGCGCCGGTCGTGGCGGTCGCCCAGTGGCGCCAGGAAGAGGATGCCCAGGGCATAGCCCAACTGGGTCAGCGTCGGCAGCAGTCCGACCGACTGGGGAGAGGCGCCGATGTCCGGGGCCAGCACTCCCAGCATGGGCTGGCTGTAGTACAGGGACGCGACCGACAGACCGGCGCTGCTGGCCAGCATGAAGGTCAAGCGCAGCGGCAGCCCTGGGGAGGAGGCCGGATCCTGATCCTTGGCGGCGGTTGTTCGAGTGGAAGGGACGGCAGGCGACGTGCTGGCGGCTGACATGTTGGTGTGTTCCATGGTTGGGGGCTCAGTTGGCGGCCGGCGCGGCGGCCTGTTGGAGGGCTTGCAGGAATACCGCGGGCGGTTGTGCGCCGCTGATGAGTGAGCCGCCGATGCGCAGGGCGGGCACGGACCGGATGCCGTCGATCCGCGCCTGCCGTTCTCCAGCCGCGACTTCGCGCTCGCCAGCCGCAGTGGCCATGACGTCGCGGACCTCTTGCGCGTCAAAGCCGGCCTGGCTTGCAAGCGCGACCAGAACCTCCGCATTGCCGATGTTCCGGCCTTCGCTGAAATAGGCATGGAACACGGCAGCGAACAGCGCGTCGGTCTTATGCGCATCCCCCTTGCCGGCTGCAAAGGACATCAGCCGATGGGCCAGTCGGGTGTTCGGGGTGATGGCCACGCGGTCGTAGCGAAAGTCGATGCCTGCGCGCTTGCCGGCGAGCGCTGCTTCCGCATCCATCGCCTGGGAACGGGCCCAGCTGCCGAACTTGGCGCTGCGATAGGTCTTGCGGTCCACGCCGTCCTCGGGCATGTCGGGGTTCAGTTCGCAGGGCGCGTACTGGATCGCCACGGGCGTATCCGGCGGCAGTTGGGCGAGGGCGGTTTTCAGGTGGCTATGGCCGATCCAGCACCACGGGCAGATGAAGTCGTAGGTGATTTGAATGTCGACGGATTTCATGACGCAGGTCCTTGCGTTGAGGGAATAGCCAGATTAGTCTTTGCGATGAAATCAATGAATTAGTCGATATCGCAATCCAGTATTGCGTTTTTCGCAAAGATAACCATGGATAAACTACAAGCCTTGCGCGCCTTCCTTGACGTGGCCGAGTCCGGGGGATTCTCCAAAACCGCGCGGCGGCTGGGGGTCGCCACGTCTTCCGTCACGCGCCTGATCGATACCTTGGAGGAGTCTCTCGGTACGGCGCTGTTGACCCGGTCGACGCGCCGGGTAACTCTGACCGACGCGGGAGCGACATACCTTGAGCAGGTATCCAGGGTCGTGTCGGATCTGGAGGAGGCCGACGGCAGCGTGTCGGACGTCGGGGCTGTCGCGGTCGGGCCCTTGAGGGTTTCCTTGCCGGTGACTTTCGCGCGCCTCTGCCTGGGACCCCATATATCGGGTTTCCTGCGCGAGAATCCGCGCGTCTCACTGGATCTGGTGCTATCCGATGCGTATGTAGACTTGGTCGCGGAGCGGATCGACGTCGCGGTCCGCATCGGCACGCCGGCCTTGCAGCCTCAATTGATCGTGCGCAAGTTGGCCGAGCACCGGCGCTATGTGGTGGCTAGCCACGCGTACCTGGAGCGGCGCGGCACGCCTGCGGCGCCAGAAGAGCTGACGCAGCACGATTGTGCGCGATTCGCCTATCAGGCAGGTCCGCAACGCTGGTCGTTCCTGCGGGGCGATGGCCACATGCAGCATGTGGAGGTGCAGGGGCGTCTGGCCGCCAACAACTCGGACATGGTGCGCGAAGCCGTGCTGGATGGCTTGGGCATTGCGTTGCTGGCGGAATGGCTGATCGGGGAGGACGTGCGGGCCGGACGGCTGCGGCGGCTTTTCGAGGACTATGAGGTCAATCCGCAAGAGCAGAGCGTGTGCGTTCATGCGGCGTATCTGCCGAATCGCAGGCACTCCAAAAAGGTCCAGGTCTTTCTGGATTTTCTCCAGATGCACCTTGCGAGGAACACGGCCGGCTGAGGGGAAGCGGCGGCGGTTATGAACGCAAGCCGCAGATATCGCGCAACTGCGCGATATCCGGTTCCACCCCCAGCCCCGGCGCGTTTCCGAGCAATGCCTCTCCTTCCACGATCACGCTCAAAGCCGGACTGAGCGCCACACGCAGCGGATTCTCGTTGGCGTCGATTTCAAGCATGCCGCCGGCTTTTCCGCGGGCCGCGAGAACATGCGCCGAAGCAAGCTGGCCCACGCCCGCGCCCAGGAAATGCGGGCAATAACGCAGTCCCGCTTCATGGATCCGGTCAATGACGGGCAGGCAGCCGGAAATGCCGCCCCATTTGGCCAGGTCCGGCTGCACCACGCTCAGCGTCCTGCTCTGGATCATCGCCTTGAAGGCATCTGAACCGATGAGGTTCTCTCCTGCAGCAAGCGGAATCCCCGCTTTTTCCGCCAACTGCGCCCATTCCGAGACGGGACGGTCCGCGCGCAGCGGTTCCTCCAGCCAGCGCGGCGTGAATTCGCGCAAGCGGCTGGCCATGTTCAGCGCGCCCTCCAGATCCCAGGCCTGATTGGCGTCCAGCATGAGTTCGTTGCCTTCGGGCAGCCAGGCGTGAACCGTCTTGACGTTCGCGAGATCCCGCTCCGCGCCGAAGCCCACCTTGAGTTTGAAGGCGCGATAACCCTCCGCGTGTTTGGCGAGCACCGTGTCTTCCGGACGGTCCGGGTTGATGCCGCTTGCATAGACGCGGACTACGCCTGAGGCGCCGCCCAGGAATTGCCACAGCGGCACGCCGGCCCGGCGGGACTGCATGTCCCACAAGGCCAGATCGATGCCCGCGATCACCTGGGCGATGGGGCCCGGCTCGCCGGATTGGATGGCGAGCACCGCCGTGCGCGCGCTCATGAGGTCGAACGCGGCCTGCGCCGAGGCGCAGGGCTGGCCAATGAGCAGCGGCGCGACGACGGTTTCAAGCAGGCGGGCGCGGTGTTCCGCGCCGCAAGCCGGGAAGTTGCACCAGATCTCCCCCCAGCCCACCGCGCCGTCCGCGTCTTCCACCCGCACCAGCAGGGCGGGGCGGTCAAGCATGGTGCCGAACGAGGTCTGTACCGGACGCTTGACCGGCCAGCGCAGCACGAAGGCCTCGATGCGCGCCAGCGTGAAAGGTTCGAGGGCCCAAGCTTGCTTGATATTAGGGTTTGTCATGGCATTAAGTTGTTAAGTGCTGGTCTATAGTATGTTTAGCACTTACGGATTGCAACTCAGGTCTAACCCTCTATAAACACCATGCGTCTTCCGTCCTTCATCTCGCGTCCGCTGCTCATCGCGGCGCCATGGCTATGCATACTTGGGCTGTGGCTGGCCATCAGGGCCAGCGGGCTCGTCAGTCCCGCGCTCGTGCCTTCGCCTGCCGCTGTCGTCGAAAAGTTCATCGAGCTCTCCAAGGACCGCCTGTGGCTGGACATCTGGATGTCGGCCCGCCGCGTGTTCATCGGGGTTACGTTCGGCATCCTCGTCGCCGTGCCGGTTGGTTTTTGCCTGGGCTGGTATCGCGGGCTGCGGGCCTTCATCGATCCCGTCATCAATTTCTTCCGCGCGCTCCCGCCGATCGCGCTGATACCGCTGGTGATCGTCTACTTCGGGATCGGCGAATCGGCCAAGACCGCCATCCTGTTCTACGCCTCGTTCTTTGCGGGCGTCATCGTGATGTACGAAGGGATCGCGCAGATCAGCCCGATCTTCGTGCGGGTCGCCCGCACGCTGGGCGCCAATGACGTGGAGATCTTCACCAAGATCATCGTTCCGCTCACCGTGCCGCACATCCTGACCGCCATCCGGGTGGCGCTGGGCGTGGCCTGGGCAACGCTGGTGGCGTCCGAACTCATCGCGGCCCAGCAGGGGCTCGGGGCGCTCATCCAGAACGCGTCTTCGTTCTTCCAGCTGGACGTGATCTACGTCGGGATCATCTGCATCGGCCTCATCGCGATGCTGATGGACCTGGCCCTCAGGGCCGCAAGCCGGCGCCTGGTCGCCTGGCAAGACCGCATCGCCTGAGACCGACCCTGGACATCCAAGACCATGACCATCAGCACCCAACTGCGCAGCGTGGATACCTCTTCGGCCGCACCCGCCGCGGATCCGAAAGTCAGGATCCGCTTCGATAACGTCACGGTGGACTTTCCCACCGCCACGGGCCCGATGCGGGTGGTGGACGGCGTGACCCTGGACATCCGGGACGGCGAGTTCGTGTCCATCATCGGCCCCTCGGGCTGCGGCAAGACGACCTTGATGAATATCGTTGGCGGCTTCGTGCAGCCCAGCGCCGGCGCCGTGACGCTGGACGGCAAGCCCGTCACGGCGCCCGGACCGGACCGCGGCGTGATCTTCCAGGAATACGGCGTGTTTCCCTGGCTCACGGTCCGCGGCAACATCGAATTCGGCATGAAGCTCGCGGCCAACAAAGTGGGTGCGAAGGAACGCGCCGAGGTCTGCCAGCGCTACATGAAGCTGATGGGCCTGACCGATTTCGCCGATCACTTTCCCAAGCATCTGTCCGGCGGCATGCGGCAGCGGCTGGCGATCGCGCGCGCCTACGCCGTCAATCCGCAGTTCCTGTTGATGGACGAGCCCTTTGGCGCGCTGGATGCGCAGACGCGCACCGCCATGCAGGACCTGCTGCTGGAAGTGCTGCAGACCGAGGGCAAGACGGTGATGCTGATCACCCATTCGGTGGACGAAGCCATCTACCTGTCGTCGAAGATCGTCGTGGTCACGGCCCGGCCCTCCAAGGTCCGGAAGGTGATCGAGGTTCCATTCGGCTACCCCCGCTCGGAGCGGGTCCACGAAGACCCGCGTTTTGTCGAGTTGAGCCGTGAAATCCGGGAACTGGTGATGTTCGAGTACCAGGCCCAGGCCCGCCAATCCGTCCGACCGACCGATTGAGCCCGCGTCAGCAGCCCATAACAAGGAGACTCCATGAAGCTCAATCGCAGAACCCTGCTCAAGGCCGGCGTAGCCGCATCCATCGCAGGCATCGCCGCCCCGGTCATGGGCCAGACGCGCAAGAAGTTGCGCGTCGGCTACCTGCACACGCCCGCCGTCGACGGGCACTTGTGGCTGGGCATGCAAATGGGCAGCTACGCCAAGCATGGCCTGGAACTGGAACCCATCGTCTTTACGACGGGCCTGGAGATCTTCCAGGCCATGATAGGCGGCAGCCTGGATGTGCTGGCCACCGGCGCGGTCGTTTCGAACTTCCCGGCCCGGGGCCAGGGCAAGGTCTTCCTGGTGAACGACATCGAGTACGGGACCGCCCAGCTCTGGGTGCGCGACGATTCGATCAAGACCGTTGCCGACCTGAAGGGCCAGCAGATTTCGACGACGACGGGCACGACCGCCCACGTGTTCCTGGACAGGGCATTGCGCGCGGCCAAGCTCGACCCGGGCAAGGACGTAAGAATCGTCAACCAACGCATGGCCGACGCGGTGACCTCATTCGTGTCGGGCGCGGTCAATGCGCTGGCGCTGTGGGTTCCGTTCGACACGGTCGTCCGGTCCAAGGTGCCGAACGCGCGCATGCTGATCGACGCCTCCGCGTTCTATCCGGAGGCAGCCATCATGGGCGGATGGGCAGCCAGGAACGATTTTTACGAGGCCCAGAAGCCGGCCATCCGTAGTCTCATCGCCGCCTGGGGCGAGGCCAACGACGTCATCGTCAAGACGCCGGATACGGCGATCGAGACGCTGCAGAAGTCCCAATACAAGGACGTCCCGCTTGAGGAATTCAAGGCGCAGTTCAAGCAGGCCAAGTACTTCTCCACGGCCGAGTGGCGCACCAAGTATGAGGATGGCTCCGTGACCCGGTGGCTGCAGCAGGTGACTGACTTCTTCGCCCAGGCGGGGAATATCGCCAATCCCGTGCCCGCCGCGCGCTACTTCGATCCCACGGCCTATCTCGAGGCGATCAAGGCATGAGCGTTCCGGCTTCCGCAGGCTTTGACTACATCGTCATCGGCGGCGGCTCCGCCGGATGCGTGCTGGCCAACCGGCTCAGCCGCGATCCCGCCGTGCGCGTGCTGCTGCTGGAGGCGGGCGCGGCGGCGCACAATTTTTGGCTCAAGTTGCCGGTGGGTTACTTCAAGACCATCTACGACCCGCGCTTTTCCCGGCTGTTCCCGGTGGAAGCCCAGGCCGAGACCGGCAATCGCGCCATCCTGTGGCCGCGCGGGGTAGCCCTGGGCGGCTCCAGCGTCATCAACGGCTTGCTGTACATCCGCGGGCAGCATGAGGACTACGACGACTGGGCTGATCTTGGCGCGACGGGTTGGGGCTACCGCGACGTGCTGCCATACTTCAAGAAATCCGAGCGCTACGACGGCGGCGAGTCCGAATACCACGGTGCGGCGGGCGAACTGCGCGTCTCCAACCTGCGCAACGACCATCCCTATACGGCTGCATGGGTCGAGGCGGCGGTTGAAGCGGGCTGCCGGCGCAATGACGACTTCAACGGCGCGGAATCGGAAGGCGTGGGCGCCTACCAGTTGACCTTGGGCAGCCGCTGGCGTTGCGACGCCGCGACCGCGTTCCTGAGTCCGGTCCGGTCGCGCCCGAACCTGGTGATCGAAACCGGGGCTCACGTCACGCGCATCCTGATCGAAGGGGGGCGGGCGCTGGGCGCGGAGTGGGTGCAGGATGGTGAGCTGAAGCGCGCGATGGCGGATGCCGAGGTGGTGCTTGCCGCGGGCGCGCTGCAATCGCCCCAGGTGCTGCAGCTGTCCGGCGTGGGCGACGCGGCGCTGCTCGCCAGGCATGGCATCGGCGTCGCGGCGCACTCGCCGGAAGTCGGCCGCAACCTGCAGGACCATTACCAGGCGCGCGTCATCGTCAAGCTGAAGCGGCGCATGTCGCTCAACGACGCGGTGCGCAATCCGTTCAGCCTCGCCAGCATGGGAGCGCAGTGGCTGTTCCAGGGCAGGGGGCCGCTCACGGTCGGCGCGGGCCAGGTGGGCGGATTGGCGGCGACCGAGCATGCGGTGGGCGGCCGCGCCGACATACTCTTCAACGTCATGCCGCTGTCGGTCGACAAGCCTGGCGACCCGCTGCACCGTTTTTCCGGCTTTTCCGCATCGGCGACACAATGCCGGCCCGATTCGCGCGGCGCCGTGGAGATCGTGAGCAAGGATCCGCTGGCCTCGCCTCGCATCGTCTCGAACTACCTGACCGAGCCACGCGACGCGAAGGTGCTGGTCGCGGGTTTGCGCATGCTGCGCGACATCTATGCCCAGCCATCGTTTCGCGACCTGGTGACCGGCGAGGAGTACCTGCCCGGAAACGATGTGACGACGGCCGCGGCATTGGAACAATTCGCCCGCAACAAAGGGGGCACCGTTTTCCATCCCGCCGGCACCTGCCGCATGGGCGGCGATGCCGCATCGGTGGTCGACGAGCGCTTGCGCGTCCGCGGGATCGAGCGCCTGCGGGTGGTCGATGCTTCGGTCATGCCCAGGATGGTGTCGACCAACACCAACGCGGCCTCGATCATGATTGGCGAGAAGGGCGCCGCGCTGATTCTTGAGGACGCGCGCGGCGCAGTCCGGCCGGCAGCGCGTGATATAGTCGCTGACACTTTGACGCCATGATTCTCGACACCGCCCAAGCCCCTCTCTACGTCCAACTTTCGGATCTGTTCCGGCAGCGGATCCTGAAGGGCGTCTGGAAGAACGGCGACAAATTGCCGTCGCTCGATGCGCTGGCCGAAGAGTTCCACGTGGCCAAGGTCACGGTGCGCCAGGCAATCGAAAGGCTGACCCGCGACGGCCTGCTTTCACCGCAACGGGGGCGCGGCACCTTCGTCACGGGAGCGCCCCAGGACAACCGCTGGTTTCGCGTCGAGACCTCGCTGGAGAACCTGTCCAGCGTCTACCGCGACACGCACCCGACCATACTCAATATCGACGAGTCGACGCGCACGCCCTTGCTGCACGATGCCGACGGCGTCGCCGCGGAAAAGTACGTCTTCATGCGGCGTATCCATGCCCGCGATGGGCAGCCGTACTGCGTCATCAACATCTACCTGGACGCGGCCATCTTTGCCAAGCACCCCACGCGTTTTCGCAAGGAAACGGTCATTCCCATTCTGATGGGCATGCCTTCCGTGGATATCGTCAGCGCCCGCCAGGTGTTGACCATCTCGACCGCCGATGTCGAGGTCGCACATCACTTGGGTATCAATGTGAATGCGCCGGTGGCGGAAGTCCGGCGCGTGTTCACCGGACCGGACCGCCGCGTCATCTACCTGGGTGAAGTGACCTATCGCGGCGATTTCGTGCGCATGGAAATCGACCTGAAGCCTTGATGGCGGCAGGGCGGTCGAGGCGTTCACTCGGACCTGCCGGCCGTTCACGCGTCCAGGAACCGCCCGGCGTTTTCAAAGCCTCTCGATGGCGTGGCGCGCGTAGGTAATGAACGCCTCGGTCTCGGCCGGGTATCGCGCCAGATCGTCGTCTTCTTGCCCCAGGTAGATCCGGCGCGCCTTGTCCAGGATCTCGCGGTACGGCGGGTCTATCCTCTCCAGCAGCCACGTCGCGGCCTGAGCCTTGGAGGCGATGCCGCCGGAGATGGCCGTGTACCAGATGCGCGCCAGCGCGAGGATGATGTGTTTCTCTTCGCCGGCCCAGTCCTCGGGCGTATTCCATTGCGCCACGGTGTCGAGCAGGGCGCGCCTCAGGTCGGCTGGAGGCACGGCCTCGAATACCTGGTCGGCCTGCTGGCCGACGACAGCAATGTTATGGCCGCGGGCCTTGGTGAGCAGTATGGCCAGGTCGGGGTCCATCATGGGCGGTTCCACGACGCCTGCCTCCAGGTCTGCGCGCAGCCACTCGCCGAACTGGAGTTCACGCCGGGCCGGGTGGCGCCAGGGCGCGATGTGTTCAAGCGCCAGCACGGTGACTTCGAGCGCGCGCAGGCTGGGCGAGGCGCCCGGCGGGGCGGAGATCGCCAACAGCTCCACGGCCAGCGCGCGCAGCGTGGCCTCGTCCGGCGGCCGGGTCACGGTGACGAGCAGGTCGATGTCGCTGTGCGGTTGCAACCCGCCGTCCACGGCGGAACCGAACAGGTGGATGGCGACGAGGTCGGTTCCCAGATGGCGCTCGATGAGGCTTTGGGCCGCGGCGACCTGGGGGGCGATTTGGGAGGGAATGAGATGGGCCATGCCTGGATAGTAGCCAGGATTGCGCGCGGCCAGCGGGCTGGTGGTCAAGACGTTGCGATCGATGGGGCCACGCGGAGCGGCGCTGGTACTATGCCGGCCAGGAGCTAAGGCTCAACGCACAAGGCCCAACGCTCAACGACTAATGCGAGGGCCAGGGCCCAAGCCCCAAGCCCCAAGCACCACTTCCAATGATCCCCATGAGTCCCAGGCAGGCACCGATGACCCGTTTACTGTTCCGAGCAAGCGCGCTGGCCGCCGGCGCCCTGATGGCAATGGCCGTCCAGGCGCAATCCCCCGCGCAAACTCCGAACATCGGCGGCTGGCGCCAGGTATCGGATAGCCAGTTCAAGCGGCAGTTCCACTTCTCGATGCTACCCAGCCCGGCGCCCATCGGCAGCAATTGGGCGGCGTACGACGACAAGGCGGGGAAGGTGGTGTGCTGCCTGGTGGTGGAAGGAGGAGAGGTGACGGAGGAGCAGCTGGGTAGCGTCTACGACATTCCCGGGCCCTGGATAACCGATCTGACCAATGGCTGGAACCTGGACGCGGCGCCATACCGGCCGCGCGTGCAGTTGCTGCGGGTGGATGGGGAACTGAGCGGCTACGAGTTCGGCGATGCCGGCGACGGGGTGGGCGGGCTGCTGGTGCCCGACCACGCCCAGGCCGTCGCTCCGCGCACGCTTGAGATCAACGGCCAGCGCTACGCGGTGGAACGCAAGGATTCGACACTGGCCGACGACGATGGCGGTTTGTACTCCTATCGCCTGCTCCCGGCCAAGGGTGGCGCGCCTTTGAAGATCGAGGTTCCCATCGGGACCTATTGAGGAACGAAGTCCGCCCGCAGCATCAGCGCGTTTGCTTGCACGGAAACGACTGCGCCAACGCTTCGCCGACCAGGGGGCCGGCATTGCCGCTCAAACGGGCTGCGGGCAGGCCCGACAGATACGTGTACACGCGATCGCTCAGCTCGTGAGGCAGGACGCCCGTGCTCGTGCACCATGCCGCGCCTTGCGTCTGGTCGGCGATGCCGGCGATGTAGGCTTGCCCGTAGGCGCTGGAATACAGGCGGCTCTGCGCTTCGGCCTGGAACTGGTTGGGCATCTTGCCTTGCAGTGCCGCGACAAGTTCGACGCCGGTGAAGTGCCAGGTTCTGGATGCTTCGGCCTGGCAGACGGCGGTGAAAGCCAGCATGGCGCATGCAGCGAGGAACCTTGCGGGCGGGGCGGGACGGCGGATCATCGTAAGGGCTGCTCCTGGTTGTTGGGGTTCAGCGTTGCGCGCAGCAGGTCGAACTCTTGCACGACGTGATCGATCAGGGCGCGAATGCGAGGGCTGTCGCGCATATCGGAATGAAAGCCCACGCGCACGGACCGGACCGGCATAGGATGCGGCACGTCCACCCGCTGCAATAGCGGTTCCCGGTCAGCCAGAAGGCAAGGTAGCACGGCCATGGCGGCGCCCTCGCGCGCGACGGCCAGGTGGGCGCGCAAGCCGTTGACGTGCAGCACCGTGCGGGCCTGCGTCGCCAGGCCTGACAACCAGGCTTCGTGCGGCACCTCGCCCGCGGCCCGGTCGAGGTAGACCAGATGGTGGCCGGCGTAGCCGTTGGCGGCATCCGGCGCGCCGTGCCGCCGCAGATAGTCATTGGACGCATACAGCGCGTAGGCGACTTCGCCGACGCGCCGCTCGATGAGGTTCTCCTGGGTAAACGCGCCGAAGCGAAACGCCAGGTCGGCTTCGCGGCGGGCGAGGTTGAAGACCTGGGTGCCGTTGATCAGTTCGACCAGCACGCCCGGATGCCGCGCGGCGTAGCGGGCGAGCATCGGTGCGATCACCTCGTCGCCCAGCCAGTCCAGGCTGGTCACCAGGATCTCGCCGCTCAGGCCGGTGTCGCGCGCCGCCACCAGCCGCTCCACGGATTGGGCGCCCGCGTCCATGCTTTCGAGGCCGTCGAGCAGCGAGCGCGCCAACGCCGTCGGCCGCAGGCCATGGGCGTCGCGGTCGAACAGCTGTGCCTGCAGGCGCTGTTCCAGGGCGTCGAGCCGCCGGCTCACCGTGGGCTGGGTGGTGCCGATCGCCCGCGCGGCGGCGCTCAGCGTGCCGTGGCGGGCGATGGCCAGCGCGACTTTCAGGTCATCCCAGTTGATCGACATCGTTCTGCCTTGCTATGCGTTTTCGAATGGCGGGCATGCCGCAATGTTGGCTGCGTGGGCGGCGGGGCATGGATAGACTTGCATGCGCCTGGGTGTTCCCAATCCTCCGGACCGAGGCCATGCAAATAGATCATCTCATCCTGCGCGTCGCCGACGCGGCCAGATCGATCAGCTTCTATCAGCAGGTGCTGGCGTTGCCGCACGCCAGTGCGCCGCCTTTCGAGGTACTGCGCCTGGGCAACGGTTGCGTGATCGACCTGCTGGAACAGGCGCCGAACGACCCCGTCCACCTGGCTCTGGAAGTGGATCGGAAAGCGTTCGAGGCAGTGTATCAGCGGCTGCGGACGCTGGGCCTTCCGTTTGGCGGCGATGCATTCACGCGCGATGGCGGCATAGGCTGGCAGTACGGCGCGCGAGGCTGGGCGGATGCGCTGTACTTCCACGATCCCGATCTGCATAGCATCGAAGTGAGGACCTATGACGCAGCCTGATAGCGAAGTTCGCGCCGTGCCCGGTCCGCCCGTCTACGCGGACATGCGCGGCAAGGTCGCGGTGGTGACCGGCGGTTCGCGCGGCGTCGGCGCCGCAACCTGCCTCGCGTTGGCGCGCAACGGCGTGCGCGTGGCAATCAACGGGCGCGACGAGGAGGCCTTGCAGAGCAGCGTGGCGGCCGTGCGCGCATGTGGCGCCGAGGTGCTCGCCATCCGGGCGGATTGCTCGGACCTGGCCCAGGTGCGGCGCATGCGCGATGCCGTCCTGACGGAGTTCGGCGCGCCGGATTTCGTGCTGGCGTTTGCCGGAGGCGGCACGGCAAGGCCCGTACCCGTGCATGAGATCAGCGAGGAAGACTGGCGTTCCAGCCTGGACCACAACCTGACCTCCACCTTCTTTACCCTCAAGTGCTTCCTGCCGGACATGCTCGCCCGCGGCAGCGGCGGCATCCTGACCATGGCATCCGCCGGTGGCCGCATGGCCTCGGGCGCGCCGGCGGGCTATGGCGCGGCGAAGGCGGGCGTGATCATGCTGACGCGGCACCTGGCGCAGGAGGCTGGCCCGGCCGGCGTGCGCGTCAACTGCATTTCGCCGTCGGCGGTGCTGACCGAGCGCACCAGGGCCAACCTGCCGCCGGAGCGGCAGGCGCAGATGCTGCCTGCCTTTCCGCTGGGCCGGCTGGGCACGCCGGAAGATATTGCCCAGGCATCGCTGTTCCTGCTCAGCGATGCGTCGTCCTGGGTCACCGGCATCGTCCTGGACGTCGCAGGCGGCCGGGTCATGGTTTGAAACCCACAACATGCTGCCTGTCTGGTAATTTGGCGACCGTGGCCTCATCTCAGGGAGCGTCCCATGAAACCAAGCATCACGGTCATTACCCTCGGCGTCGAGGATCTGGAGCGATCGGTGGCTTTCTACCGGGACGGGCTGGGGCTGTACACCGAGGGCATCGTGGGACAGCACGTCGAGCACGGCGCGGTCGCGTTCTTCGATCTGCAGGACGGCCTGAAGCTTGCCGTGTGGCCGCGCGCCAGCATGGCCGCCGATACGGGTCTTCCGCTGAGGACGGGAGGCCAGCTGGAAATGTCGCTAGGACACAATGTCCTGTCCAGGAACGAGGTGGACGAGGTGATGCGGCAGGCGGGCCGCGCGGGCGCCAGGGTGGTCAAGGCCGCGGCGGACACCTTTTATGGCGGCTATGCCGGCTACTTCATGGACCCGGACGGGCACTTGTGGGAAGTGGTCTACAACCCCCACATCCTGCCCAAGAGCCAAGACAGGCAATGACGCGTATCGCTCTGTTACGGTAGCGCGCGGTCTGTTCCTTTAAGCTGCGGCGGTCTCAATCCCGATGGAACTGCCACATGTACAAGGCCTTGATTTCCACCGCGTCGCTGCTTGCACTGTTGGGCGCCGGAAGCGTTGCCCGCGCCCAGGACCTGGTCCTGCCCACCATTCCTGAAGCGACGGATGCGATCGTCGACATGCTGGCGGGTTCCGGCATGCCGCGCCCGTCCAAGGTCAAGCTGGGCACCTGCATCAAGGCGGAAGAGGCCTCGCATCCGGGCCAGGTCGCCTGCACCGTCGCGGTGACCATGGGCTCCGCGATCAGCGAGAACCAGATGGATTTCTACAAGCAGGGCAAGACGTGGAAGGCGCAGCCCAGCGTTTCTCAGGATAAGCTGCCGTTTCCTGATCCCAAGCTGGATTGATGCCGAAGTCAGGCCAGGTTGCGGGTGCAGGCATTTCAACCAGGAGAACGTCATGCCTTTCGTCAGTATCCGCATTACCCGTGAAGGCGTTACCGCCGAGCAGAAAGCGCAGGTCATACGGGAAGTCACTGAAACGCTGGAGCGCGTGCTGAACAAGCCGCCGGCCTGGACGCACATCGTGATCGAGGAAGTGGACACCGACAACTGGGGTTTCGGCGGCCACACGATAGCGGTAATCCGCGAGGGCAAGGCGCCGCTGCCCGGGGCCTAGTGTGTGGTGCGACGGCTTCAAGGGGCCGGCTTCAATTCAGGCAGACCAGGCCGGACTCGCGTATCTTGGCCATCGTGAATTCCACGAAGGCGTGGACCGCGCGCGGCAGTTGCCGCCGGCTCTGGTAGACGAGATGCAGGTCCACGCCGGCGACGCCATATGACGACAGCACCGCGACGAGCCGGCCGTCGCGGATATGGGCGGCGCTCATGACGTCCGGCAGCAGGGAGATTCCCAGGCCGGACAGGGCCGCCTGCAGCAGGGCCTGCGCGGAGTTGGCGTGGAAGCGCCCGGACACGGGAACCTCGATGGCGCCCTCAGGGCCGATCAGCCGCCAGACCGGGCGGCCCGAGGCCGAGGACATGACGATGCAGTCATGCGACGGCAGGTCCTCCGGGGCTTGCGGCATGCCGCGTTCGGCCAGGTAGGCGGGGCTGGCGACCAGGCTGTGCCTGCCGGTGCCGATGCGGCGCGCCACCAGCGTGGGCTCCTGCACTTCGCCGCCGCGGATAGCGACGTCGATGCGTTCGCTCACCAGGTCGGCGCGGCTGTCGCTGAGCGCGAATTCCAGCTTCACCTTGGGGTAGGCGCGCAGGAACTCGGCCATCCAGTCCACCGGAAACCAGTTGAAGAAATCCGCCGGCGCCGCCACGCGTATCCGGCCGCCCGGCGAAGGGCCGTCCTCGGCCAGGTCGGTGGCGGCTTCGGCCAGGATTTCCACGGAATCGGCGCAGCGCGCATGGAAGGCAGCGCCGACCTCCGTCAGGGTGAGCTTGCGGGTCGAACGATGCAACAGCCGGGCGCCCAGCGCGGCTTCCAGCTGCTGGATGCGCCGGCTGAGGGTGTTGGAGGGCATGCCGGCGCGGCGGGCCGCCTCGGCGAAGCTGCCTGCCTGCACCACCTGGACGAACAGCGCGACATCGTTCAGATCGACCATGCAAGATTCCTTCAAGGGTGAACAGGCCCTGGTCATGCTCCTGTGGGGCGGGCCGGGCGCGCTTCAGAATCGTACACGGGCGCGGCCTTCCAGCGTGGCGCCGATTTCGCGGATGCGGCTTGCGCCCAGGGCCAGCGCGGCGGGACTGGTATGGACCGAGTACGAACCGAGCACGAGAGGGTGCGGATGCGGGACGGCGGATCCGATCACGAATTCGGTGTCCTGTGTCGCCCGGATGTCGATGGCCTCTTCGGACTCGTCGAACACGGCCATCTCGCCGGCGCTTACGCTGCCATGGGCGCGCAGCTCGCCCGAGCTGACGGCCAGCCAGGCGACGCTATGCCCAGGCGGCGGCACGTAGCGCCATTGCTCGCCGGCGCGCAGACGCACGCCAAGATAGGTCATGGGAGAGGGTGCCGCCAATGCGCCTGCCACGCCCATGTACTGGCCCAGCAGCACTCGCGCCGGACCGGCGGCGGGCAGGCCCTCGGGACTGATGTAGCGGCTGAACGCGGGCGCACTCTCCAGTTCCGGCGGCATGGCCACCCACAGCTGGAAGCCGCGGATGCGGCCCTCGGTCGCCGCGCCGCCGCCGTGCCAGACGCCGCCGCCCGCCATCATCCATTCCACGCTGCCGGGCGGCAGCGTGCCGTTGGCGCCGGTGGAATCCTCGTAGCTGATGTGGCCCTCCAGCAGGTAGGTGAGCGTGGCGATGCCCGAATGCGGATGCAGCGGCATGGCCATGGGCCGCATGGCGGGATCGTCGAAATGGTCCAGGAAGACGTGGGGCTTGAGCACTTCGCCCAGGTCGGACGGGCTCATCAGGCGCGTGATGGAGCGGTGGCTGGATCCCGCGGTCTGGTGGACGATGCGGCGTTTTGCCGGGAGATGAAGGGCTGCGGCCTGCGTGGCGGGAGTGGATATGTCCATGACGCCCCTCGCTTAGAGTCCGGTGCTGCGCGCTTGCTTGCCGCGCCGGCTGGCGATGGCGTGTATCCACGCGGCAGGCTTGTCGCTGAAGCGGCCTTCGCGGGTGGAACCGATGATGATGCCGATGCGGGGTTGGGTCATGGCATTTCCTGACTGGGGTTGATATGCCCTCCAGAATAGGAATGCCGGGCCGCGCGCACTAGATGGCGCGCGCGGCGTTCATTCGTCCATTTTTGAGGGGAATGGGGCTGTGACCCCGGCTTCCCCGGTCGTGCCCGCGTCAGCCAGCCTGCCGCTGGCGGCTCATGATGCTCAAGGCGACGGCCTCGGCGATCTTGATGCCGTCCACGCCCGCCGACAGGATGCCGCCTGCGTAGCCCGCGCCTTCACCGGCCGGAAACAGGCCCTCGGTGTTGATGCTTTGCAGGGTCTCGGTGTCGCGCTTGATTCGGATGGGCGAGGAGGTGCGCGTTTCGACGCCGGTAAGCACGGCGTCGTGCATGCCGAAGCCCTTGATGGTCTTGTCGAACACCGGCAGGGCCTCGCGGATGGCGCTGATGGCGAATTCGGGCAGGGCGTCCGCCAGGTCGGTCAGATGCACGCCCGGCGTGTACGAGGGCTGCACCGAGCCGAACTCGGTCGAGGCCTTGCCCGCGATGAAATCGCCGACCAGCTGGCCCGGGGCGCTGTAATTGCGGCCGCCCAGCTCGAACGCCTGGGACTCCCATTTGCGCTGGAAGTCCACGCCCGCCAGCACGTGCTCGGGGTAGTCGACCTCGGGCGAAATCCCGACCACGATGCCGGCGTTGGCATTGCGCTCGTTGCGCGAATACTGGCTCATGCCGTTGGTGACCACGCGGTTGGGTTCGGAGGTGGCCGCCACCACGGTGCCGCCCGGGCACATGCAGAAGCTGTACACCGACCGCCCGTTGCTGGCGTGGTGCACCAGCTTGTAGTCCGCCGCGCCCAGGATGGGATGGCCGGCGTTGGGACCGAACCGGGCGCGGTCGATCAGCGATTGCGGGTGTTCGATGCGAAAGCCGATGGAGAACGGCTTGGCTTCCATGAACACGCCCTGGTCGCGCAGCATCTCGAAGGTGTCGCGCGCGCTGTGGCCGATGGCCAGCACGACGTGGTCGGCTTCGATGTGCTCGCCATTGGCCAGGGTCACGCCGGTGATGCGGCCGTTTTCCCGCTGCACCGTTTCCACCTTGCTGGAGAAGCGGACTTCGCCGCCCAGCTTGGTGATGGTGTCGCGCATGACTTCGACCATGCCGACCAGGCGGAACGTGCCGATGTGCGGCTTGCTCACGTACAGGATTTCTTCCGGCGCGCCGGCCAGCACGAATTCCTTCAGGACCTTCTCGCCGTAATGCTTGGGATCCTTGATCTGGCTGTACAGCTTGCCGTCCGAGAACGTGCCCGCGCCGCCTTCGCCGAACTGCACGTTCGATTCGGGATTCAGGATCCGCTTGCGCCACAGGCCCCAGGTGTCCTTGGTGCGTTCGCGCACGGCCT
Organism: Achromobacter anxifer; assembly: GCF_903652925.1. GTDB lineage: Bacteria > Pseudomonadota > Gammaproteobacteria > Burkholderiales > Burkholderiaceae_B > Achromobacter > Achromobacter anxifer. The sequence continues at coordinate 822,602 of NZ_CAHLAR010000002.1, forward strand.
TGCCGCGTTCCAGGATGATGGGCTTGAAACCCATTTGCGCCAGAACCAGCCCGGCGAACAGCCCACAGGGGCCGGTGCCGATGACGATGGGGCGCCTGGCCAGGCCGGCGGGCGCCTGGGCGACGAATTTGTATTCGGTGTCGGGAGTCGGCTTGACGTTGCGGTCGTCGTGAAAGCGCTTGAGCAGCGCCGTTTCGTTCTCGACGTCGATGTCGAGCGTGTAGATCAGGAGGATATTGTGTTTCTTGCGGGCGTCGTAGCTGCGGGAGGCCACGGTATATCCACGCAGGTCGCTGGCCGGGACGCCTAGTTTCTTGAGAATCGCCGCAGGCAATTCCTCGGGCGTGTGGTTCAACGGCAGCTTGATTTCAGACAGTCGCAACATGCTTTGGTCCAGACAGATGGGCGATCACAACGTCGCCAAGGCGCAAATTGTACTGGACGGCGGGGCGCGAGACGGCGCCGGGAATGGGAGCTTTGCGCCCGCTCAGGGGGCCGGAGCAGCCGTCCGCGAGTCGCGCCGCAGGGCTTGCGGCGGCTGGCCGAAGCCGCGCATGAAGGCCTCGCGCATGTGGCGCCGGTCGCGAAAGCCGGTTTCCCTGGCGACCACGTCCAGCGGATGGCGGCTGCTTTCTATCATCAGACGGGCGGCTTCCAGCCGCAGTCCCTCGATGGCCTTGGCGGGAGACTGGCCGGTTTCGGCCGTGAACACGCGGCTGAACTGGCGCGGGCTGAGGCTGGCGGCCTCGGCCAGCTGTTCCACGCTGAGGGGCTGCGAGAGGTTGCGGCGGGCGTGCTCCAGCGCCTGCTGGATGCGGTCAGATTTGGGCGCGAGCCTGAGCATTTCCGAATGCTGGGATTGCCCGCCGGAGCGGCGCTGGTGCATGACCAGGCGGTGCGCCACCGAGCGGGCGGCCTCGGCGCCCAGGTCCTTTTCCACCAGCGCCAATGCCAGATCCAGTTCGGCCGTCATGCCGGCGGAGGTCCATACCGGCCCGTCGGCGATGTAGATTCGGTCGGCCTCGACCTGGATGCGGGGATGGCGCTGCCGCAAGGCTTCGGCCCAGTACCAGTGGGTGGTGGCGCGCCGGCCGTCCAGCAGGCCGGCCTCCGCCAGCAGGAAAGCGCCGGTGCACAGGCCGGCGATGCGGCGCGAGCGGGGCGCGAGCTTTTCCAGCAGCCGGGGCAGTTCCGCCGCCACCGGCCGGGCCAGGGGCGAAATCACGCCGGTCACGAGCCAGGTGTCGGCCTGGCTGCGGGCGGTGAGAGGGCGGGCTTGCACCGTCAGGCCCGCCGACGCGCGCACGGAACCGTCCAGGGCATAGCTGTCCACGGCGTAGAAGGGCTGGCCCGCCACCACGTTGGCCAATTCGAAAACGGCCTGCGTGCCCAGGCCTATGACCTGGAAGCCTTCGGGAAGTATGTAGCCGATGCGGTGCATGGGTGACGTCCTGTTTCGTGCATGTCCTGATTAATAACTATATATGTCATTTACGCCATTGGCCGCAAGTCGCAACATGGACGCCATGGAAAACGTCCATTCCCCATTCAGGAGTCTCGCCATGTCACAAATCCATCCCGGCACCGCCCTGGTCACGGGCGCCTCCAGCGGTATCGGCGCCTTGTACGCGGAAAAGCTCGCCCAGCAGGGCTACGACCTGATCCTGGTCGCGCGCAACCGTGAACGCCTGAACGCGCTGGCCAGCGCCATCAGCACCCGCACGGGCCGCGCGGTCGAGGTGCTGCCCGCGGATCTTGCCGACCGCGACTCGTTGGCGCGGGTGGAGGATCAGCTGCGGCAGGACGCCAGCATCGCCTTGCTGGTGAATAACGCCGGCATCGGCACACACACGCCGCTGCTGCAAAGCGACGTGGCGCAGATGACCCGCATGGTCGAGTTGAACGTCACCGCGCCGATGCGGCTGGCCTATGCAGCCGTTCCCGGTTTCGTCGCGCGCGGCCGCGGCGCCCTCATCAACATCGCCTCCATCGTCGCCGTCGCCCCGGAAGTATTGAACGGCGTCTATGGAGGCACCAAGGCCTTCGTGCTGGCGTTCAGCCAGTCGCTGCAGCACGAGCTGGCGGGCACGGGCCTGCGGGTGCAGGCCGTGTTGCCGGGCGCCACGGCCACCGACTTCTGGGCCATAGGCGGCCGTCCGGTGGAACAGCTGGATCCGCGCATCGTGATGCGGGCCGAAGACCTGGTCGATGCCGCCTTGCTGGGCTTTGAGCGCGGCGAACGGGTGACGATCCCCTCGCTGCATGCCGCGGAGGAGTGGGATGCCTACGAAGCCGCGCGCCTGGCCATGGCGGCCCATCTGTCCAGCAACACCGTCGCGCCGCGCTACGCGGGCGCGCTTTGAGCCATGAACGGTCCCGCCGCCATCGCCGCCGCGCAGGGCGCCGCCGTTCCCGCCCGCTTGAGCGGACGCCTGCTGGCCGTGCTTGCCGGGCTGGCCGCCCTGGGCGCGCTTTCCACCAACATCATTTTGCCGGCCTTTCCGCGCATGGCGTCCGAACTGGGCGTGGACACGCGTGACATGGGGCTGGTGCTGTCGAGCTTCTTCCTGGCCTTCGCCATCGGGCAGTTGTTCGTCGGGCCGGTTTCGGACCGCTGGGGCCGTCGCGCCCCGGTGCTGGGCGGGCTGGCGCTGTTTCTGGCTGGCAGCCTGGTTTGCGCCTGGGCGCCGACCTTGCCGCTGTTGGTGGCGGGCAGGGTGATCCAGGCGCTAGGCGTGTGCGCGGCCTCGGTGCTGTCGCGCGCCATCGCGCGCGATCTGTTCGAGGGCGAGGCCTTGTCGCGCACGCTGGCCCTGACCATGGTGGCAATGGCGGCGGCGCCCGGGTTTTCGCCGCTGCTGGGCAGCGCGATGGAATACGGGCCAGGCTGGCGCGCCAGCTTCGCGCTGGTCGCCTTGCTGGGCCTGCTGTTGGCGCTGGCCTATGCCGTCGTGGTGGGAGAGACGCATCCGGCCGACCGGCGCGCCGCGGCCACGCCGGCTGCCGTGCTGCGCGGATACGCGACCCTGGCGCGAGACGTCCGGTTCATGGGGCCGGCGCTGGCGGTAAGCGTCATCATCGGCGGGCTGTATGCCTTTTTCGCCGCCACGCCGGCCATGCTCATGGGGCGCATGGGCTTGAGCGCGGTGCAGCTGGGCCTGTTCTTCGCGTCCACCGTGTTCGTGGTCTTTGCCGCCGGCATGCTGGCGCCGCGCCTGGCGCACCGTTGGGGCGCGGCGCGGGTGGCGCGTTGCGGCTGCGCGGTGGCGCTGGCCGGCGCGCTGGCGCTGCTGGCGGGGGGCGAAGAGGGCGGCTTGCCTCAATTCACGGCGGCCGTCGCGCTGTATCTGTTCGGCATGGGGCTGGTCAACCCGTTGGGCACGGCCATGGCGCTGGGGCCGTTCAGCCGGCAGGCGGGGCTGGCTTCGTCGCTGCTGGGCGGCCTGCAGATGGGTTGCGCGGGTGGCATGACCGCACTGGCCAGCCTGGCGGGCGGCAGCCCCGCGATGACGCTGGGGCTGGTGCTGGCCGCGGCTTCGGCGCTGGCCTTTGCGGCGCTGATGGCGCGCGGACGCCAGGGATAGTATTTTTCGAGGCTTCGATGAACATACACATGGGAAAGAACATGCTGCGCGCTACCGAAACCATAGATAACCTGCTTGAACGCCAACGCGGCACGCTGCCCGATACCTTCGGCGTGAGGCCGGTGTCGATCGAAGAAGGCCGCATGGCGATGGAGATGACCGTCGCGCCGTGGATGATGGCGCCCAATGGTTATCTGCACGCGGCCACGCAAGTGATGCTGGCCGATACCTGCGCGGGCTACGCCACCCTGGCGCATCTGCCGGAAGGCGCGAAGGGCTTCACCACGCTGGAGCTGAAGTCGAACTTCCTGGGCACCGCCAAGGAAGGCGTGCTGCGCGTGGAGGCGGTGGCCGAGCACATGGGACGCACGACCCAGATATGGTCGGCCACCGTCGTCGATGCGAACGGGCGGAAGCTGTCGCTGTTCCGCTGTTCGCAAATCATCCTCTGGTAGGGCCAGGGCCTGGTCACGCGAGATCAAGCCTTGCACAGGCCAGCCATCGGGCGGCTGGCGTCGTTGCTGTCACCTTGCGTGGGCGCGGCGCGCGTCCAGACTGTACCGCCCCGCGCCGTGGGCGGCCAGGGCCAGGAAGGCGCCCGTGATGGCCAGGTTCTTCATGAACATGACCATCTGCATCTGATCGCCGAAGTTGGCGTGGAACAGCAGGCCGGTCAGTAGCGTGAACCCGGCCAGCAGGACGGCAATGATGCGGGTGCGCCATCCCAGCAGGATGGCCAGGCCGCCGCCGATCTCCGCCGCGATGACCAGCGGCAGCAACAGGCCGGGCACGCCCATGGCGGCCATGTAGCCGGCGGTTGCTCCATAGGCGGCGATCTTGCCGAAGCCGGACAGCAGGAACAGCGCCGACAGCAGGGCGCGCCCCAGGAATTCCGCGCCGTCGCGCAGCGTGTCGGCGGCCGGACGATGGGAGGCATTTGCGATGCCTGTTTGAGTCATGGTGGACATGGAGTGGTCCTTGCGATGTGTGTTGAGACCATCGCAATGTAGGGGCGGCGGGCAGGGCGCGAATAGGCGGCCCGGATGGATTGCAGCCGTCCATAAATGCGTGCAGTAGTACATCCCGCAAGCCTTTTGGCGCTTGTCCTCTTCTTTTCAGACGGATTCCGCCTTGGTTCCCAAGTGAGCCCTGGATAAGCTGCATGGCCGGCTTTCGGGTTCTGCGGCCTTGCCGGAAAGCCGGCGGCGGCTTTGAAGTGGCGCCGCTGCAACGCTCGAAAATTTTCAGGTTGTCGATTGACAACCATCTCGATTGTCTTCATACTGGAAACCAATGATGGCTCGTCCGTCCCATCCCAAGAAAGAGGTAGAGGCAGCGCTGCGCCAGGCCGAAGAAAACGGCTGGCGCGTGGAAGTCGGCGGAAGTCATGCCTGGGGCCGGATGTATTGCCCCGGCAACGATGTGGAGTGCCGCTGCGGCGAATTCTGCATCACCAGCATCTGGAGCACGCCGAAGAATCCAGGCAATCATGCGCGCGCCTTACGGCGCGTCGTCAACAACTGCACAGCGCACCGCGGACTGCCCGAGGCAGACGACGGAATCTGGGAGTAGCGCGATGGAATATGTCTTTACCTTGAAGTACCAGCTTGCCGATGACGCTCACGACCTGGACGCGCTGGTCGAACGCCTGGGCGAGGCCGGTTGCGATGATGCGCTGGTGGGCACGGGGCTGCCGGGACGGCTGGCGCTGGAGTTCACCCGCGAGGCGGACAACGCCGAGGCGGCGGTGTGCTCGGCGCTGCGGGACGTCCGGCGCGCCGCGCCTTCCGCCAAACTGATCGAGGCCGGGCCCGATCTCGTGGGCCTGACCGACGTGGCCGAGCTCGTCGGCGTGTCGCGGCAGAACATGCGCAAGCTCATGCTGGCCCACCCCGGCAGCTTTCCGCTGCCGGTGCACGAAGGCAGCACATCGATCTGGCATCTGGCGGATGTGCTGGCCTGGCTGCAGGCCCGGGGTAGCCATCCGCAGGCCGAGGCCGTGCTGGAGGTGGCGCGCGTCGCCTTGCAGGTCAACGCCGCGAAGGAAGGGCGGCGGGTCCTGCGTTCGGCCTCCAAGGAACTGGATGCGCTGATGGGATGAGCCTTCATCGCAGTCGTGGCAGCCTTTGCCCGGCTTGGCCCCGCGCCGCAACCGCTCTTACAATGCAGCATCCATCCCATCCCCAGGAGTCATTCGCCATGCGCCATTGATGCCGCCGTCTTCCCGACGGCCAGTCTCCACCTACCCCCAGAGAGCAGGGGAGTTCTCGGCATCCTTGGAACCGCATATGACGAATCCCTATCTCGCGCTGGAAGGCGCGTCCTATGTTCTGCCGGATGGCAGGACGCTTTTCTCCAGTCTCGACATACAGCTCGATCATCGGCCCACCGGGCTGGTCGGGCGCAATGGCGCGGGCAAGACCGTGCTGGCCCGCATTCTGGCCGGACAGCTGCAGCCGACCTCGGGCCGCTGCGTCCGTCCGGGCAGCGTGCATTACCTGGCGCAACAGGCCGCGCCGCGCGGGCACGAGACGGTTGCCGGCCTGGCGGGCATGCAGGCCGTGCTGGATGCGCTGGTGCGCATCGAAGCCGGCAGCGCGGCTGCCGCGGATTTCGACATCGTGGGCGAGCGCTGGGATGTGCGCCAGCGACTGGCGCAGGAGCTGGAACGCGCCGGCCTGGGCTATTTGGATGCCGCAGCGCCGGCGGGCCGGCTCAGCGGCGGCGAGGCCATGCGCGTCGCGCTGATCGGCGCCTTGCTGTCCGACGCTGACTTCCTGATCCTGGACGAACCCACCAATCACCTGGACCGGCCAAACCGGCGCGCGTTGCTGGAACAATTGCAGCGCTGGCCGCGCGGGCTGCTGGCGATCAGCCATGACCGCCAGTTGCTGGAAACGATGGCGCGCATCGTGGAACTGTCTTCATTGGGGCTGCGCAGCTACGGGGGCGGCTACAGCTTCTATGCGCAGCGGAAGGAGGAGGAACGGCACAGCGCGCTCCAGCTGCTGGAACAGCGCAAGCACGAACGCCAGCGCGAGGAACAGGCGCTGCGCGAGCAGCGCGAGCGCCAGGAGCGGCGGCAGGCGCGCGGCAACCGTCAGGGGCGGGAGGCCAATCAGGCCAGTATTCTGCTGGACCGGCAGAAGGAACGCAGCGAGAGCTCGATGGGCAAGCTGCGCCGGCAACATGCGGCGGCGAGCGAGCAGTTGGCGCAGCGCGTGCGGGCAGCGGCGGACCAGGTCGAGGACGACAATGCCATCGTGCTGCGCGGGCTCTCGCCAGCCGCGCCTGCGCAGCGCCGCGTGGCGCAGCTGGACGGGGTGCGGCTGCCGTTTGTCGCGGCCGCCACGCGCCGCATCGACCTGACGCTGAGCGGGCAACAGCGGGTGGGCGTGGTCGGCCCCAACGGCTGCGGCAAGTCGACCTTGCTCAAGGTGCTGGCTGGCCAGCTTCCGCCGGCGGATGGAACGTGCCAGGTCTCGGTGGACGCGGTCTACCTGGACCAGGAACTGGCCACGCTGGCGCCGGGGCGCACGGTGCTGGAGCAGATGCAGGAGGCCAACCGCCGCGCGCCGGAAGGCGATCTGCGCACGCGCCTGGCGCAATTGGGTCTGGACGCGCGCAAGATCATGGCGCCCAGCGGGGCGCTCAGCGGCGGCGAACGGCTGAAAGCGGCTTTGGCGTGCGCGCTGTACGCGGACCCGCCCGCGCAGCTGCTGTTGCTGGATGAACCCAGCAACCATCTGGATCTGCCCTCGCTGCACGCGCTGGAGACGATACTGCGCGTGTATTGCGGCGCCCTGGTGGTGGTGTCGCACGACGATGCCTTCATGGACAGCCTGCAATTGACGCATTACTTGAGGGCGACCGCGGCAGGATGGCGGCTCGAGGCCCTCTGATCGCGCGTTGACACCCTGTGCGCAATCGTGGCGAGCGGTAACATTCCGCGCGCCGCCGCGAGATTAACATCGACCGCTTCAATCCGCGCAACCACAGGGTGTAGACATGCTCGAGCCCGTACTCGCGCCATGGGCGCTGACTGGCCGATTGTGGCTGCGGTTCTGGCCGCAGCTGATGGCGCTGGTGCTGGCAGGCGCGCTGGCGCGCGATGTGCTGCTGTGGGTGGCGGCGCAGACCGGCTTCGTCAACCATCTGGCCGGCCTGGCCGTGCTGACCCTGGTCGCGTTGGCGCAGTTGGTCACGACCGTGGCAATGTTTCTGGTGCTGCTGCCCGGCCTGCCGGCCTTGCGCGAGGCGCAAGCGGCGGCGCGCGGCGGGGACGCGGCGGGGGACGGCGCGCAAGGGCGGCTGGGGCAGGCGCTGACGGTGGCCTTGCTGCCGTTCTTTGCCTATTACGCGGCCTGGGGCTTCCTGGGCGACATCGTGCGGCAATACTCGCGCCTGGCCTATGGCCTGGACCCCTTGGGCGAGCACGGCAACGTGCTGGACGCGCTGGATTCGCGCTGGCTGATCGTCTCGGTGGCAATCTCCTGGCTGGTGCGCAAGGCGGCGGTCATGGCGCGCGACCGCACCGGGAAGGGCCGCTGGCAATGGCTGGTGGTGCTGTGCGAAACCAACTGGATCCTGATCGGCTTGTACGTCATCAGCCGCTGGAAGGACCAGGCCTGGCAATGGCTGGCGGACCGGCGCGGGCTGGACGCGCTGTGGCAATCCCTGATCAACATGGTGACGCCCATATCCAACGCCTGGGCCGCGGGCATGACCCCTGCCGAGGCGCAAGGGCCAGGCTGGGGCGCGACGCTGGTCAGCCTGTTCTTCTATGCCTTGTTGCCGGTGCTCTGGCTGGTGATGGCGGCGCTGGTCTATGGCTATGACGTGCGCGAGGACGCGGAACTCAGGCGCTATCAAAGGCTGGAACGGTTCGGCGAACGCTATCGCGCGGTGCCGCGCTTCCTGCGCGATTTCGTCGAGCATTTCATCGCCGGCTACCGCAAGCGCTATCTGCCGCTGGCCAGCGGCGTGCGGCTGGCCTTTCACAGCGGCGCGCTGCTGCTGGTGACGCTGATCGTGGGCTACCGCCTGATCGACTGGGGCGCCGCGTGGCTGTGGTACGGCGCGGCGCGCCTGATCGGGCCGCACGACCTGGATACCTGGCAGCTGCTGGCGCATGGCGTGTCGCTGCTGTTCGGCAGTCCGTTCCGCGATTCTTCCACTGGGCTGCTGATCGAGCCCTTGCGGATCTGCTTTCTTGCCGCCGTGCTCGAATGCGCTTACGCGCCGTGGAAGATGCGCAGCCCGGCGTCCGCGCCGGCAGCCTGATTCACCCGGGTGCCTCCGGCGGCGCGAAGCGCAGGTAGGCGGGCCGTTCGGCATCGATCGACACCGAGATGGTCCAGGGCGCGGCCGCGTCGGCCGGCACCATGAAGGCCTCGATCAGATTCACCTTTGTTCCGGGCGCGGCGCCGCTGTGGGCGGCGGCCACGCAGCCGCGCGCCGTGCCGGGCGCCAGGCGCAGCGCGG
>NZ_CAHLAR010000003.1 GCF_903652925.1 Achromobacter anxifer
CGCCGCGGGCGCAGGCATCGGCATGGGCGCGGCAACAGCTTGGCCAGCCAGCGCGTCCGCATCGGCGGGCGCCGGCGGGAACGGCCAACGAGCGGGCGCGGAACCGGGCCGCGCGCGGCGGCGCGGCTCGACGTCGGCCGCGGCCGTGCTCCAGGGCATCGCCATGCCGGCCACCCTGGCGCACCAGGCACGGGCGTGCTGCGCGCCGCGGCGCAGCGGATTCAGCGTGACAACGAGTTCATCCGACAAGACGGAAATATCAGCGGTGTTCATGGGAACTCCTTGGAAAGACGGTCGAGCGCCAGGCCAAACGCCCGGGCAGGCATCCGCGGCCGCAGCCGGCGGTCAATCGAACAATGACAACTGGCCTGCGGCCATGGCTTGCAACTGGCGCGCTGCGCGCCCGTGCGCGCCGCCGGCTGCGGGCGATACGGCAGGAAAAGGGACCCCTGAAGACGCTTGCGCGCCAGCCGGGGATAGGAAATCGGCCGTCCCCGCCGCAGAGGCGGCGGGAGGCAGGAAACGGTCGCAGTCCAGCGCCAGGCGATGGCGGTTCAGGCCCAGCTTGCGCGTGGCGATGGAGAAACGCTGGCGCAGCAGATCGGCCCAGACGCCGGTTCCGCGCATGCGGGACCCAAAATTGGGATCGTTGCGGCGGCCGTTGCGCAGGTCTTCGATGCGATGCAGGACGCGCTGGGCGCGGTCCGGGAAATGGGCGTTGAGCCAGTCCTCGAACAGGGTCTTGACCTCCCAGGGCAGACGCAAGACGGTGTAGCTGGCGTAGTGCGCGCCAGCCGCCTTGGACTCCTGGAGGATGTGTTCCATGGACTCGTCGTTGATGAACGGAATGATGGGCGCCACCAGCACGCCCACCGGCACGCCGGCGTCCGTCAGGCTGCGCACAGCTTCCAGGCGGCGCCACGGCGCGGCGGCGCGCGGCTCCAGCGTGCGGGCCATGCCGGCGTCCAGCGTGGTGATGCTCATGTAGACCACCACCAGCTTCTGCTCGGCCAGCGCGGCCAGCAGGTCCAGGTCGCGGGCGACCAGCGCGTTCTTGGTGACGATGGTGAGCGGATGGCGGGTTTCGAGCATCAGCTCCAGCAACCCGCGGGTCAGGCGCCATTCGCGCTCGATGGGCTGATAGGCGTCGGTGGCGGACCCGATGTTGATGGGCGATGGCTTGTAGCCGGGCCGGCTGAGTTCCGCGCGCAGGGCATCCACCGCATTGGCCTTGGCCACCAGACGGGTTTCGAAATCCAGGCCGGGCGACAGGCCCAGGTAGGAATGGGTGGGCCGGGCGTAGCAATACACGCAGCCATGCTCGCAGCCCCGGTACGGATTGACCGCCACGTCGAAGGGAATGTCGGGCGAGTCATTGCGCGACAGCATCTTGCGCGCTTCTTCGGCGGTGACCGTGGTCGTGGGAGCGGCACGCTCGAGGCGCGCGTCCGGCAGGATGGGAATGACCCGCGAGCCAGCCTGTGCGCCGGAGGATTCTTCGGGGGTATTATCGGGGACGGAATCTACGAAGTCGGCCGGCAGACCAGAGGAAGACCAGCCGTCGTCGACCTGCACGCGGTCATCGCGCTGAAAGCGATGCCGAACATTAGTAACCGCACCCCGACCGCGCAAGGCGGCGGGGGCGGCAGCCGGGGACCCAGAACCGGCGAGAAAAGAATGATCGGTGCGTGCCATGAAAACTACTGTACAAAAACACAGTGGTTTTGACAAGCACCAAAAGCCTTTTCGTAAGACAACCCCACTTTACCGCAAGACGCGGGCGACGTCCGGAGAATTCGATTTCACCAGGCGAGATCGCCCGGAAAGCCGCACCAATGCTGGATCTAGCAGAAAAACAACAGCTCCTGGAGGGCCGGAAATCCGTTGTTTTCCGGCCTCTTTGCGGCTACCGCAACATGCCGGCCGCGGCGGTCTGATGCGTGGCCTCGTCGATCAGGATAAAGGCGCCCGTGGCAGGCACATCGGCATAGCGATCGACCGCCAGCGCCTCGCGCGTGGTGAGCGTCACGCGTCCGATATCGTTCATGCGCAAGGAGCCTTCCGTGTTCTCCACTTCCTGCAGTTCGTGGATGTCGCGATGCGACAGCACCGCGCGAATCTTCGCGGAGGTCAAACGCGTGCCGGACTTCAGCAGATACTTGCGCGCCGGATTCAAGGCCTGCGCATCGAGCCAGCACAACTCGGCTTCGAATTCGCGCGTGACCTGCGCAGGCGCGGACGCATGTACGATCACGTCGCCGCGCGACACGTCCACGTCGCGGTCCAGCACCAGCGTGATCGAATCGCCCGCCACGGCTTCGTCCAGCGCGCGATCGAAGGCGCGCACTTCGCGCACCACCGCGGTCACGCCCGAAGGCTGCACCGCGATCTCGTCGCCCGGCCGCAACACGCCGCTCGCCACGCGGCCGGCGTAGCCGCGGAAATCGTCCTTGCGGTTGCCGTCGTGGCGCGCCACCCACTGCACGGGAAAGCGCAAGGGCAAGGCGCGGCCGTCGCCCGCCAGGTCCAGCGACTCCAGCAATGCCAGCAGGGGCTGCCCGTCATACCAGGGCGTCTGAGGCGACAGCGTGACGACGTTGTCGCCGTTCAGCGCCGACAAGGGCAGCGCGTCGAAGTGCTCGATGCCCAGCTTGTTGGCGAGGTCAGCATAGGCATTGCGGATGCGCTCGAACACGGCGCGGTCCCAGTCCACCAGATCCATCTTGTTGACGGCCACCACGATGTGGCGGATGCCCAAGAGGCGGGCGATGGTGCTGTGGCGCTTGGTCTGCGGCAGCAGCACGCCGTCGGCCGCGCGGGTGGCGTCGATCAGGATGACGGCGACGTCCGCCGTCGACGCGCCCGTGACCATGTTGCGCGTGTACTGCTCGTGCCCCGGCGCGTCGGCGATGATGAACTTGCGCGCGGGCGTGGAGAAGTAGCGGTAGGCCACGTCGATGGTGATGCCCTGCTCGCGCTCGGCCTCCAGGCCATCGGTCAGCAGCGAAAAATCGATGCCGTCGCCCGCCACCCGCTTGTGCTTGGCGCGCGAGATAGCGTCCAGCTGGTCGGCGAACACGCCCTTGCTGTCGTACAGCAGGCGACCGATCAGCGTGGACTTGCCGTCATCCACCGAACCCGCCGTGATCAGGCGCAGCACGCCCGTATCGGCGCCGGAAAGAAAAGAATCGTTTAGTGCGTTCATATGCGTCCCTGGTCGCCGGCCTCAGCCGGCGTTGCGTGCAATCAGAAATAGCCTTCCTTCTTGCGGCGCTCCATCGAGGCCTCGGAAGTCTGGTCGTCCATGCGCGTGGCGCCGCGCTCGGTAATGTCGGTCACCGCGGTTTCGGCGATGATGGCGCGGGTATCGGCCGCGTCGGACGCCACCGGGCAGGTGCAGGAAATGTCGCCCACTGTGCGGAAGCGCACCTGCAGGCGTTCGACCTGTTCGCCGTCCTGCGGCGGGGTCAGCCGCGTGACCGGCACCAGCAGGCCCTTGCGGCGCACCACCTCGCGCTCGTGGCTGTAATAGATGGACGGCAGCGCCAGCTGCTCGCGCTGGATGTATTGCCAGACATCCAGCTCGGTCCAGTTCGAGATCGGGAACACCCGCATGTTCTCGCCGCGATGCACGCGGGTGTTGAACAGGTTCCACAGTTCCGGGCGCTGGGCCTTGGGATCCCATTTTCCGAACTCGTCGCGAAACGAGAAGATGCGCTCCTTGGCCCGAGCCTTTTCCTCGTCGCGGCGCGCGCCGCCTATGCAGGCGTCGAAGCCGAATTCCTCGATCGCCTCCAGCAGCGTCACCGCCTGTGCCGCATTGCGCGAATCGGTCTCGCGGCGCAGCACCACGCTGCCGCGCGCGATGGAGTCCTCGACGCTGCGCACGATCAGGGTCTCGCCCAGCTCGGCCGCGCGCGCATCGCGGAAGGCGATGACCTCGTCGAAGTTGTGGCCGGTATCGATGTGCATCAGCGGGAACGGAAAACGCCCCGGCCGGAAGGCCTTTTCGGCCAGGCGCAGCAGCACCACAGAATCCTTGCCGCCCGAGAACAGCAGCACGGGCTTCTCGCTTTCGGCGGCGACCTCGCGCAGGATGAATATTGCTTCCGATTCCAGCCAATCCAGGTGGCTGCGTTGGATCACTGCAGACATATGCACTTCCCCTAAGACAGATTTTGAATTCGTGGGCCGCGTCAGTCGGCGCGCGCCGCGATGTTGATGACCCGGTTGCCCGCATGCAGGCCGCATTCCTTGGAGTCCGACGACTCCCACCACCAGCGCCCTGCCCTCAGGTCCTCGCCGGGCCGGATGGCGCGGGTACAGGGTTCGCAGCCGATGGACGGGTAGCCCTGGTCGTGCAGCGGGTTGTAGGGGATGCCCAGGGCGCGGATGACCGACCAGACCTCCTCTTCGCTCCACTCGGCCAGCGGATTGAACTTGTGGAGGCCGAAGGTCAGGTCGTCTTCTTCCAGCGGCAGTTCGCCGCGGGTGGTGGATTGCGCCCGCCGCTGCCCGGTGAGCCAGGCGCCGCGTCCGGCCAGCGCGCGCTTGAGCGGCTCGACCTTGCGGATCTGACAACAGGCCTTGCGCAGGTCCACGCTTTCATAGAAGGCGTAGGCGCCATGCGCGGCGACGTGCTGCTCGACCGATGCAGCCACCGGCCGGTACACGGAGACCTCGCGGCCGTAGTGCTCGCGCACGGCGTCCAGCACGCCCAGCGTTTCAGCATGCAGGCGTCCCGTATCCAGCGTGAAGACCTCCAGGTCCAGGCCGGCGCTGTAGATGGCGTGCGTCAACAGCATGTCCTCGGCCGCCAGCGAGGACGCCAGCGCGGCGTCCGGATAGCGCCGCTGGATGTCGGCCAGACGCGCGCCCAGATCGCGCCAGCGCGCCGCCAGGCCCGCCTCGAGTTCAATGGAGAGTTCGGAGGTGCTCATGATTGCGTCGCGAAAATGCGCGCCCGCCGGGGTCGCGCCAACAGTACTTCGCCATCGCGCAGGCCGAGCTCCCGGTACAGGGACTCGGGCACCTCGGCCTCGATGATGGCGTCGGAATCCTCGCTGGCCAGTTCCAGGTAGGCGCTGGGACCGGCGAGGAAGGCGTGCGCCAGGCGCACGGGAATGCCGTCCGCGCCGGCGCGGTAGCGCTCGACGTCGAACTCGTGCGGCCGCACGTAGGCCGTGGCGCGCTGGGCTTCAGCCTGCGCCAGGTCCGGCGCCGGCAGCGAAAGTCCCGCGCCGCTCCAGACGCCGCGCGTGGCAAACCCCTGCAGCTGGTTCACGTCGCCCAGGAAACCGTAGACGAAAGGCGTGGCCGGCTCTTCCCAGACTTCGCGCGGCGTGCCGACCTGCTCGATGCGGCCCGCATTCATCAGCACCACGCGGTCCGACACTTCCAGCGCTTCCTCCTGGTCATGGGTGACGAACACGCTGGCCACGTTCAGCTCGTCGTGCAGGCGGCGCAGCCAGCGCCGCAATTCCTTGCGCACCTTGGCGTCCAGCGCACCGAAGGGCTCGTCCAGCAGCAGCACCCGCGGCTCCACGGCCAGGGCTCGCGCCAGGGCGATGCGCTGGCGCTGGCCGCCGGACAGCTGCGCCGGATAGCGGTCCGCCAGCCAGTCCAGCTGCACCAGTCCCAGCAGGTCATGCACCTTGCGCTGAATCACGTCTTCGGAGGGGCGCTGCGAACGGTGCTTGACGCGCAGGCCGAAGGCCACGTTCTCGAACACCGTCATGTGCTTGAACAGCGCATAGTGCTGGAACACGAATCCGACCTGGCGCTGGCGCACGTCCACCGCGGTGGCGTCTTCGCCCGCGAACAGCACGCTGCCGGAATCGGCCGACTCCAATCCCGCGATGATGCGCAGCAATGTCGTCTTGCCACAGCCCGACGGGCCCAGCAACGCGACCAGCTCGCCCGTCTCGATATGCAGCGAGACGTCGTTCAGCGCGCGGAACTGGCCGAAACGCTTGGATAGATTGCGGACTTCGATACTCATGCGTGTCTCCTTCCGGGCCGCCGCGTCAGGCTAGGGCCGGCTTGATGGCGGCCGCCTGGCCGGGATACTCGACCGGCAGGTCGGCGGCTTGCAGAAAGCGCGCGTTGCGCCACTCGACGACGTTCTTGGCCACCAGCGTCACCAGCGCCAGCAGGGCCAGCAGCGACGCCACCGCGAACGCCGCGGAATACTGGTATTCGTTGTAGAGAATCTCGACGTGCAGGGTCATGGTGTTGGTCAGTCCGCGGATCTGCCCGGACACCACCGACACCGCGCCGAACTCGCCCATGGCCCGCGCATTGCACAGGATGGCGCCGTACAGCAGGCCCCACTTGATGTTCGGCAGCGTCACGCGCCAGAAGATCTGCCAGCCGCTGGCGCCCAGGGTCAGCGCGGCCTGTTCTTCCTCGCTGCCCTGCGCCTGCATCAGCGGAATCAGCTCGCGCGCGACGAAGGGAAACGTCACGAAGAGCGTCGCCAGCACAATGCCCGGCACGGCGTAGACGATCTTGATGTCATGCTCCTGCAGCCAACCGCCGAACCAGCCCTGGGTGCCGAACAACAACACAAACACCAGGCCGGCCACCACCGGCGACACCGAGAACGGCAGGTCGATCAGGGTGATCAGGAACTGCTTGCCGCGGAACTGGAACTTGGTGATCGCCCAGGCCGCCGCCACGCCGAACACCAGGTTCACCGGCAGCGCGATGGCCGCAACCAGCAGCGTGAGGCGAATGGCGGCCAGCGCGTCCGGCTCGACGATGGCATCCAGGTACAGTTGCCAGCCCTTCCTGAAGGCCTCTGCGAACACGGCCGCCAGCGGCACCAGCAGGAACAGCGTCAGGAATCCCAACGCGATGAACAGCAGCGCGCCGCGCACCCAGCGCGGCTCGGTGAGATGGGCGGGACGGTCCGCGGCGCTCATGCCAGCCTCCCGAGGTTGCGGCGGGCCTGCCAGCCCTGCAGCAGGTTGATGACGAGCAATAATGCGAACGACAGCACCAGCATCACCGTGGCGATAGCCGCGGCGCCGGCGTAATCGAATGCCTCCAGCTTGGCGATGATCAGCAGCGGCGTGATCTCCGACACCATGGGCATGTTGCCCGCGATGAACACCACCGAGCCGTACTCGCCCACCGCGCGCGCGAAGGCCAGCGCAAAGCCGGTCATCAAGGCCGGCATGATGATGGGCAGCAGCACCCGGCGTATGGTCTGCCAGCGGTTGGCGCCCAGGCTGGCCGCGGCCTCCTCGATCTCGCGCTCCACGTCTTCCAGCACCGGCTGCACCGTGCGCACCACGAACGGCACGCCGATGAAGATCAGCGCGATGACGATGCCCAGCGGCGTGAACGCCACCTTCCAGCCGAACCAGTCGGCCAGCGGCCCGCCCAGCCAGCCCTTCTGCGAATACAGCGAGGTCAGCGCGATGCCCGCCACCGCCGTGGGCAGCGCGAACGGCAGGTCGACCAGCGCGTCCAGGATCTTCTTGCCCGGGAAGCGGTAGCGCACCAGCACCCAGGCCACCACCGTGCCGAACACCAGGTTCACCAGCGCCGCGATCAGCGACGCGCCGAAGGTCAGCTTGTATGAAGCGAGCACCCGCGGCGCGGTCACTGCTTCCCAGAACCCCTGCCAGCCCAGTCCCGCGCTCTTGATCGGCAGGGCCGCCAGCGGAATGAGCACGAGCACGCTCAGGTACAGCACCGCGTAGCCCATCGAGATGCCGAATCCGGGCAGCACGCCCGGGCTGTTGCGCCGAAAGGCAAAAGGCGCTTGCGCGCCGCTTGCCGCCGGGTTCGAGGCTGTAGTCATGGCCGTCGTCCGAGTTCTATGGGCTTATTTCTTTTGCGGCAGATAGATCTGGTCGAAGGTGCCGCCATCGCTGAAGTGATCCTTCTGCGCCTTGCGCCAGCCGCCGAAGATCTTGTCGTCGATGGTCACGAGCTTGACCTTGGGGAACTTGCTTTCGTACTTGGCGGCCACGGTCTTGTCGATGGGCCGGTAGTAGTTCTTGGCGATGATTTCCTGCGCGGTGGGCGTGTAGAGGAATTCCAGGTAGGCCTGCGCCGCGGCGCGGGTTCCCTTCTTGTCCACGACCTTGTCGACCACGGCGACCGGGGGCTCGGCCAGGATGGACAGCGACGGCACCACGATGTCGAACTTGTCCGGACCCAGCTCTTCGAGCGCCAGGAAGGCCTCGTTCTCCCAGGCCAGCAGCACGTCGCCCACGCCGCGTTCCACGAAGGTGGTGGTGGCGCCGCGCGCGCCGGTGTCCAGCACCGGCACGTGCTTGAGCAGGTCGCCCACGAAAGCGCGGGCCTTGTCTTCGCTGCCGCCGTTCTTCTCCAGCGCGTAGGCCCAGGCGGCCAGGTAGTTCCAGCGCGCCCCGCCCGAGGTCTTGGGATTGGGGGTGATGACCTGCACGCCGTCCTTGACCAGGTCGTCCCAGTCCTTGATCTGCTTGGGGTTGCCCTTGCGCACCAGGAACACGATGGTGGAGGTGTAGGGCGAGCTGTTCTGCGGCAGGCGGGCCTGCCAGTCGGCCGGCAGCAGCCCGCGGTCGGCCACGGCGTCGATGTCGTAGGCCAGCGCCAGGGTCACCACGTCGGCTTCCAGGCCGTCGATGACCGAGCGCGCCTGGCGGCCGGAGCCGCCGTGCGATTGGCGGATGGTCAGGTCGACGTTGGCCTTTTCCTTGTATTGCTTGATGAAGGCGTCGTCTATCGCGCGGTACAGCTCGCGCGTCGGGTCATAAGAGACATTCAGCAGCGTCTGCTTTTGCTGCGCCTGCGCCGGCGCCATCGCGGCAAACGACATCGTTACTGCGGCCAAGGCGGCCAACCAACCGGCTTTCCTGAAAGACATCCCTTGCTCCCTGTGTTCGGCAATGTGGAAGCAAGTGTGCTGGCTGGGCGTTCTGAACGGAACGAATCATTATTTGGTTGCTCATCGCCCGCAGGCATATAGGACAGGCATCCCAACAATGTGTATGCGCTCCTTCCCGTGCGCGCCCTGCCGCACGCGCCTCAAAGAAAAACCGCCGCCCTCCCCATGGGAAAGACGGCGGTTGTACGCGGGGCTCGGCCCCACGGTTTCCGAATTTACTTATTCGGTTGCGGCGTGATGCGCAGGTAGGGGCGCACGGCCTTGTAGCCCTTCGGGAACTTCTGCTTGATCACGGCCTCGTCCTGCAGCGACGGGACAATGATCACGTCGTCGCCGTCCTCCCAGTTGACCGGCGTGGCCACGCTGTGGCTGTCGGTCAGCTGCAGCGAATCGATGACGCGCAGGATCTCGTTGAAGTTGCGGCCGGTGTTGGCCGGATAGGTGATGGTCAGGCGCACCTTCTTGTTGGGATCGATGATGAACACCGAGCGCACGGTCAGCGTGGCGTTGGCGTTCGGGTGGATCATGTCGTAGAGCTCGGACACCTTGCGGTCCTTGTCCGCCAGGATCGGGAAATTGACCTTGGTGGACTGCGTGTCGTTGATGTCCTCGATCCACTTGGTATGCGAATCGGCGCCGTCGACCGACAGGGCCAGCACCTTCACGTTGCGCTTGGCGAACTCGTCGGCCAGCTTGGCGGTGTAGCCCAGTTCGGTGGTGCAGACGGGCGTGAAATCGGCCGGGTGCGAGAAAAGAACACCCCAGCTGTTGCCCAGATACTCATGGAAGCGGATCGGGCCGGCCGAGGATTCCTGTTCGAAATCAGGGGCGGTGTCGCCCAGGCGTAGATGACTCATGATGTCTCCTGTGTGCGGATTCAGGTTGGGGGCTGGCCGCCCGTCGCGGCGGGCGGCGCAGGAACTGCGTTTCGTGGCGAAAGCTAGCGCCTGGGAAACGATTCTTCCATCAAACCTTTAGCCGGGGAAATACGCAAGTCATATAACCTTATGCAATATTCAAACCGGCGCCGCAGGCGTCCGCCACGACGCCTGCGCGCACGGCGGCGGACAGCGCCAACGCGCGCGGCAGGATATGCGCGGCATAGAACAATCCGGTCGCCAGCTTGGCCGCATGGAACGGGTCGGTGGACCCGGTGGCCTGGAGACGGCGGCAGGCCAGCACGGCGCGCGCCATCTGCCAGCCGCCATGCACCACGCCGGCCAGCATCAGATAGGGCACGCTGCTGGAATAGACGGCCCGGATATTGCTCGGGGACTGCTCCAGGATGAATGCCACGCCGGCCTCGTAGGCCTGGATGGCGCTGTCCAGGTTGTCGCGCAGCAGGCGCAGCCCGTCGCGGTCGCCGGCGCTTGCGCGCGCGGCCTCTGCCTCGACCGCGCGCAGCGTCTCGCGCATCGCCGCGATGGCCGCATGGGCGGTGGCGCCGCCGTCGCGCTGCGTCTTGCGGCTGACCAGGTCGTTGGCCTGGATGGCGGTCGTGCCTTCGTAGATAGGCAGGATGCGCGCGTCGCGGTAGTACTGCGCCGCGCCGGTTTCCTCGATGTAGCCCATGCCGCCATGGACCTGCACGCCCAGCGACGCGACCTCGACCGCGGTCTCGGTCGAGAAGCCCTTGACGATGGGAACCATGTATTCATAAAAGGCGCGGTTGCGCGCCCGCTGCTCCGGATCCGGATGATGCGTGCCCTTGTCGTGCGCGGCCGCGGCCACATAGGACACGGCGCGAGCCGCCTCGGTCAGCGCCTTCATGGTCAACAGCATGCGCTGCACGTCGGGATGGCGCACGATAGCCACCGGGCCGGCCGATCCTTCGACGGCCCGCCCCTGCACCCGCTCCTGCGCGTAGGCCAGGGCGTGCTGGTAGGCGCGTTCGGACACCGCGATGCCCTGCTGCCCCACCGAGTAGCGGGCGGCGTTCATCATGACGAACATGTATTCCAGGCCGCGGTTCTGCTCCCCGACCAGATAGCCGATGGCGCCCTCGCCCACCTCGCCCTTGCCCGATCCGTACAACAGCACGGCGGTGGGGCTGCCATGTATGCCCAGCTTGTGCTCCAGCGACGCGCACCACACGTCGTTGCGCTTGCCCAGGCTGCCGTCGGGCTGCACCAGGAACTTGGGCACGATGAAAAGCGAAATGCCCTTCACGCCGGCTGGCGCATCCGGCGTGCGCGCCAGCACCAGGTGGATGATGTTCTCGGCCAGGTCGTGGTCTCCATACGTGATGAAGATCTTCTGGCCGCTCAGCCGGTAGCTGCCGTCGTCCTGCTTCACCGCGCGCGTCGTCACCAGCGCCAGGTCCGAACCGGCCTGCGGCTCGGTGAGATTCATGGTGCCGGTCCACTTGCCGCCTATCAGCTGGGGCACGTACTGCTTGCGCTGCGCCTCCGATCCCACGGTCAGCAAGGCCTCGATCACGCCGTCCGTCAGCATCGGGCACAAGGAAAACGCCAGGCTGGCCGCCTGGATGTTCTCGCCCGGCGCCGCCGCGACCAGCTTGGGCAGTCCCTGTCCGCCCCAGGCCGCGGGGTGCTGCAAGCCCTGCCAGCCGCCCGCCGCGTAGTCCTTGAACCCCTGCGCGTAACCCGGCGTCGTGGTGACCTGGCCGTCCCGCCACACCGGCGGATGCGTATCCCCGGCCACGTTCAGCGGCGCCACGGCCTGTTCGACGAAGCGGCCGTTCTCTTCCAGGATGGCGTCCACCAGGTCCGGCGTCACCTCCTCGAAGCCGGGCAGCTTCAGGACCTCATCGAGCCCGGCCAGCTCCTTCAAGGCAAAGCGGAAGTCCTGCAGCGGGGTTACGTAGGGCATGTTGTCTCCGTCAATTGGCAGTCTCTAGGCTTTCTCTGGCCAATCTTAAACCCTTGCTTCCCTCCTTGCGGGCGTAGTCCCCGAACGCGGCCAACGATGCGGACGGCGTCACTTCCTCATAGCCTGCCGCCATGCCCTGCTGCACGTCGGACAGCGCCAGCACCTCGTTGCTGGCCTTGAACAGCGTATCCAGCACTTCCGGCGGCGTGCCCTTGGGAGCATAGATGCCCCACCAGTTTGAAACATCGTAGCCGGGCACCGTCCGTGCGATGGGCGGATAGGGCAACAGCCGCGAGGGCTGGCCGGACGTGACCGCCAGCGCCACCACCTTGCCGGTATCGATCACCGACTTGGCCGAAGGCGCCGTGGCGAACGAGATGTCGGTGTCGCCGGCCGCCACCGATTGCGCCGCCGCGGCGCCTCCCTTGAAGGGGATATGCATCAGCTTCACGCCGGCAAGCGTCATGAACTCGACCGCCGCCAGGTGCGTGATGACGCCGTTGCCGGACGAGGCGACATTGATGGATCCCGGCCTGCTCTTGGCGCGGTCGATCAAGTCCTGCACGCTTTTCAGCCCCAGCTTCGCGTTCGCGATCAACACCATGGGGCCGGTGGTGAGCTGCGCCACGGGCACGAAGCTGTCCGGCGTGTAGTCCACCTTGTACAGCGCGCTGTCGCTGCCCATGACGCTGGAATTTCCCAGGTACAGCGTGTAGCCGTCGGGCGCGGCGCGCGCGGCAAGGCTGGCGCCAATCGTCGACCCCGCGCCTGGGCGGTTTTCGACGACGACAGGCTGCTTCAGCTGCCTGGCAAGCGCATTCGCGTAAACGCGGCCCACCTGATCCGCCCCGCCACCGGGCGGAAATCCGATCACCAACGTCAAGGGCTTGGCGGGGTACGGGGCTGCGGCATGCGCCCAGGGCATCGCGGACAGGGTGGCAGCGGCGACAAGCGCGGCGCCGCAGGCAGCAATAGCGGATTTCATATTTGTCTCCTTTGGTGGAATCGGAGCCGCTTTTGGCGCGGCTCTCCGGTCATGCGCCGGCCGCTTCAGCAGCCGGTGAAATTCGGCGCGCGCTTTTCCTTCCACGCCTTCGCGCCTTCGGCCAGATCCTGGGATTGCTCGGAACGCAATACCGCCTGCTCGATGCCGGCCAGGTCGAGTTCGCCCCGCGCGATGCGGTTCAAGTGCGCTTTCACGCCGAACAGCGGGATCGGCGCCATCGCCGCGATCTGCGCGCTCAAGGCATCCAGCCGGGCGTGCAACTGTTCCTCCGGCACCAGTTCGGTCAGGAATCCGATGCGCAGCATTTCGTCAGCCTTGAGTTTTTCCGCTGTGAGGAACAGTCGCTTGGCCTGGTCCAGGCCCAACCGCGTCACGTAGCGCGACATGCCCCCCGGATAGAAGTGCAGTCCCAGCCGCGTGGCCGGCATGAACATGTCGGCCTGCGGCGTGCCGATGCGGAAATCGCAGGCCAGGCACAGATCGGTGCCGCCGCCATAGGCCCCGCCCTGCACCGCAGCGATCGTCACGGGCCGCGCCGCCTCGATCAGGTCCATGGTCTGGCCGAAGTAGAGGGAGCTGGGCGCGTTGTCCGAAGCCAGCGACGATATGTCATAGCCGCTGCAGAAGTACTTGCCCTCGGACTGGAAGCGCAGCACCCGTACCGCGTCGTCCTCATTGACCCTGTCCAGATGCTCCCTGAGCACGGCCAGATCCTGCGGGGCCAGCCGGTTGGCGTGGCCGGGCCGGCGCAAGAGGATCGTCGCGACGTGTCCGTCGACGGACAGGCTGGGCGTATCGGCCGGCGCGGTCATGCCGGAACCTCTGCCTGATGCGCCACGCCCTCGGCCAGCAAACGATCGATCTCGGCCTGCGCCATCCCGTAGCGCGCGAAGACCTCGCGCGTGTGCTGGCCGAAGACGGGCGGAGCGCGGCGGCTGGCCGCCTGCGCGCCGCTCAGGCCCAGGGGCAGATCCACCTGCCGCAATTCGCCCAGCAGCGGGTGGCCCAGGGTGCGCACCAGTCCGCAAGCCTGCACCTGGGCATCGGCGAACACGTCTTCAAGGGTGTTGATGGGCCCTGCCGGAATGCCGCCGTCGATCATCAGCGCGGTCCACTCCATGCGCGTCTTGCGCTTGAGCCCAGCCTCCAGCTCCTGCTTCAAGGCATAGCGATGCTGCATGCGCTCGGCATTGGTGAGGAAGCGCTCGTCGGACGCGAGGTGCGGGAGCCCGAGTATGTTGCACAGCCTGACCCACATCGCCTGGGTCGCGGGCGCCAGGTTGAGCGGGCCGTCCGCGGTCTCGAAGGTGCCGTAGGGCGCGATGACCGGGTGCACGTTGCCGCAGGGTTCGGGGACCTCTCCCTTGCTGAGATAGCGCTGGCCCTGGACGCTGAGCAGCGCCATGAGGCCCGCCAGCAGCGAGGTTTCCACATGCTGTCCGAGTCCGGTCGAGGCGCGCTGCGCGACGGCGGACAGGATGCCGATCGTCAGCCACATGCCCGCGGTCAGGTCGCCAACGGCCACGCCCACCCGCGTCGGTCCCGACTCCGGCGTGCCCGTAAGGCTCATGAAGCCGGAATAGCCTTGCGCAACCTGGTCGAACCCGGCCCAGTCCCGCGCCGGCCCCTTGCTGCCGAAGCCGGAAATCGACGCCATGATCAGGCCCGGGTGTTCTGCCGCCAGCGACTCGTATCCCAGGCCCATGCTGTCCATCGTGCCGACCTTGAAGTTCTCGACCACGATGTCGGACGCCAGGGCCAGCTTGCGCAGCAGTGCCAGCCCTTCAGGCTTGCGGAAGTCCACGCCTATGCCTTGCTTGCTGCGGTTGGCACTAAGATAATAAACACTTATGTCTTTATCGAAAGGGCCCCACTGCCGCGCCATCTCGCCCGCAGGCATGGGTTCCACCTTGACGACCTCGGCGCCCAGGTCCCCAAGAATCATTGTGCAGAAGGGCCCGGACAACGCGCGGGTCAAATCCAGCACCTTCAGCCCTGCCAGCGGCAGACTCATGTTCGTTCTCCCTTGATGCGAGGCCCATTCTAGGCAGTGCACCAAGAGCACCGAAAATACTATTTTCCGATCCATTCATAAGATTTTCTTATTCCATGAATCTGCGCCAACTCAAGTACTTCGTCCGCGTCGTCGAAATGCGCAACATGACCCGCGCCGCCGAAAGCCTGCACGTGGCGCAGCCGGCGCTCAGCCAGCAGATGGCGCTGCTGGAGGAAAGCCTGGGGGTGTCATTGCTGGTGCGGGGCGTCAAGGGCGCGCAGCCCACCGCGGAAGGCCTGCTGCTGTACCGGCATGCGCAAACCATCCTGCGCCAGGTCGACAGCACCCGCAGCCTGCTGTCCAAGACCGCGGATCAGGTCACCGGCACCGTGTCGATCGGGCTGGCCTCCAGCACCGCCCGCATCCTGGCCCTGCCGCTGATGCGCCGCGCCAAGGCGGAGCTGCCGTCGGTGGTGCTGGAAATCGTCGACGTGCCCAGCGCCGACCTGACCAAACTGGTCCTGCAGGGCCGCATCGATTTCTCCCTGTCGCCGGACCAGCAGCCCATGCAGGGCCTGCTACGCACGCCATTCCTGCGCGAAAGCCTGTTCCTGCTGGCCCACTCCAGCGTGGCGCTGCCGCGCCGCAGCCTGACCATCGCCGACTTCGCCGACTTGCCGCTGGTGCTGCCCAGCCTGCCGAATACGCTGCGCGCGCGCCTGGACCATGCCTTCCTGACGGCGGGACTGACCTGCAATCTGTTCGCCGAAGCCAGCACCTCGGCCATCCTCGTGCCCGCCGTGCGCAGCGGGATGGCGGCCACGATCCTGCCCTGCTCGGCCGCGCAGCCCGAGATCGAGGAAGGCTCGATCGTGGCGCACGCGCTGGACGACAGCCTCTCGCGCGAGCTGGTGCTGTGCGCCAGCGAGAGCCAGCCTCCGACGCCCGCAGTAAGCCAGGTCATGGCCTTGTGCAAGGACGAAATAAAACGCCTGATCGACGATCAGGCGTGGCAGGGATGCGCGCTGCTGCAGCGGGGTCCGCGCTAGGCCAGATGGTGCGCCAGCGACACAATGATGGGGCCCAGCACCGGCAGCAGCACGTTGGCGATGGCATAGGTCACCGTATAGCCCAGCAGCGGCACGGAGCTGCCGCTGGACGTCAGGATGGCGCTGATGGCCGGCGTGCTGACGTGCTGGCCGGCAATCGCGCCGACCAGCAGGGGGCCTTCGATCTTCAGGATTTTGTGGCCCAGCCATAGCGACAGGCAGGCCGGTCCCAGCGACACCAGCAGGCCTATCAGCGGCAGCACCGCGCCATGCTCCTTGATCAGCGAGATGGCCTCGGGCCCCGCGGACAGGCCGACGCAGGCCACGAACACCGCCAGCCCCAGATCCTTCAACAACTGCACCGCATGGTCCGGCATATGGCCCAGCGCGGGGCGCTTGGCGTTGATCCAGCCGCACACCAGGCCGCTGACCAGCGCCCCGCCGCCGCTGCCCAGCGACACGGGGATGCCCCAGAGCCGTGCGCTCAGGCTGCCGATCAGCAGGCCGGCCAGGATGCCGAACGCCAGGAACACCAGGTCGGTCACGCCGCTGCGGCGCAACTCATTGCCCAGCGCCGCGCCGGCCTGCGACAGTTCAGGCTCCGCGCCGACCAACGTGACCAGATCGCCGTACTGCACCACGGTGGACGGCGTGATCGGCAGCGCATGGCCCGAACGCACGATGGACTGCAGGAACACGCCGCGCGCGCGCTGCGCGTTCGGCCGCTTCGCCAGTTCGCCGACGGTATGGCCGTTAACGGCCTTCTTGCTGACGATGACCGCCAGCTCCTGCAGCTGCAGGTCATCGGCATGCGCCTCCGGCAGCTGGATCTCGGGTCCGATGACCGTGCCCGCGCGTAGCGCGAAGCGGCGCAGGCCCAGCACCACCACGATGTCGCCCGTGGCCAGCCTGTCCTCGGGCGTGGCGTCCACCGCCTCGCCATTGCGCAGGATGCGGCTGATGACGGTGCGCCCGCCCAGCTCGGCCTCCACTTCGCCCACGCTTTTGCCGTCGGCGTCCTTGACCACGTGCGAGCGGCCGACCAGCCGCGGCAACGTCGGCATGTTCACTTCCTCGCTGTCGCCGCTCGTCGCCCCCAGTTTTTGCTCCAGCGCCTTGGAGGCTTCGCGCAGATTCATGCGCAGCAGCGCCGGCGCGATCTGGCTGGTAAAGAAGACGATGCTGATCAGACCCACCAGATAGGTCAGCGTGTAGGCCGTGGCGATATTGGCCTCCATGCGCTGGACCTCGGCGTCCGCCAGCCCCAGGTGCTTGAGCGCCTCGGCGGCGGTGCCGACCACGGCGGACTCGGTGGCCGCGCCGGCGGCCAGGCCGGCCGCGGTGCCGGCATCCAGGCCGAACAGCGGCACCGCGGTCAACACGATGGTCAGCACCAGCAGGGCCTCGACCAGCGGCAGCGCGATGTACCGCAGGCTGGAGCGGTTCAGGTTGGCGAAGAACTGCGGCCCGCCCGAATACCCCATGGCGAAAATGAACAGGGCGAATGCGACATCCTTCAGGTCGCCGCGCATCTGGCAACCCGTCTGGCCGATCAGCAGGGCGACGATGAGTGTGCCGCACACTCCGCCCAGCTGGATCGGCCCGACTTTCAGCTTGCCGATCAGGTATCCCAAGCCCACCGTCACGAACAGCACTGCGATGGGAACGCTATTGAAAAACCCGACGGTGCAAGTCATGTCGTCATGTCGCCCTGGAGGTTGATGCCTCGTCTGCCTACTTGCGCGCCACGGCCTTCTTGGCGGTCCTCTTGGCGGCCTTCTTCACCGCTTTCTTCACGGCCTTCTTCGCAGCGACCGTCTTGCCTGCCGCGCGGCGCTTGGCGGCGGGCGCCTTCACCGTCTGGCCCTTGCCGGCCTTCGGACCCGAACGCACCAGTTCGCCGGCCTTCCAGGCTTCGACGTACTCGGTCGCGGCTTCGACCATGTGCTTGCCGATCTTGGCGTAATCGCCATCGTCCAGGTTCGCCAAGGACACGCGGATCGACCACGGCGGCCCGCCGAAACCGCCGCCGTCCATCAGCACCACACCCGATTTCTCGGCCAGGCGGAACAGGAAGTCGACGGGCTCGTAGTTGGACGTCATGTACTTGCAGAACGCGTCGCCGTACGTGATCTTGGCCCAGACCATGAAATCCAGCTCGACGTAGTACCAGGCGCGCATCGGATCCTCGGGAGGCATGGGGATGCCCAGGCCGCGCCACAAGGCATCGCGGCGCGCCCGCACGATCTTCATCGTCAGATGCTTGTAGGAATCCTTCAGGTCCATCAGGTGCGACAGCGCGAAAAAGCCCATCTGCACCTGCTGCGGCAGGGACAGGCCCGCCGTATGGTTGAGCGCGACATTGCGGCTGTCGGCCACCAGCCTGTCGATGAACTTGAGCTTCTCGGGCTCCATCGTCATGGCGCCGTAACGCTTGTTCAGGCGCTGCTTCCAGGATGCCGGCAATTCGGCAATGCGGCGGTCCATGGTGTTCTTTTCATGGGTCGCGATCACGCCCAGGCGCCAGCCCGTGCAACCGAAGTTCTTGGAGAACGAGTACACGCATATGGTGTTGTGCGGCACCTCGGCCATCAGCGAACGGAAATTCGGCACGAACGTGCCATACACGTCGTCGGTCACCAGCACCAGGTCCGGATTCTTGCGGATGAGGCGCACGATCTGCTTCATCTCGACCGGGTTGAACGCCACCGACGGCGGATTGCTGGGGTTGACCGTGACCGCCAGCTTGATCTTCGGATTTTCCAGCTTGGCGATTTCGGAAGCCGGATAGTGCCAGTCATGCGTACCGTCGGCCCGCATGCTACTGGCGTTGATCGGCACGATCTTGAACTGGAAGCGCTCCAGGTGCGCGATCTCGATGTAGGGAGTAAAGGTCGGCAGGAACAGCGCGATGGTGTCGCCCTGCTTCAACAGACCGTTCTGCATCAGCGAGTCGAAGATGTAGCACATGGCCGCCGTGCCGCCCTCGACCGGAAACAGGTCGAACTTGCCCTTGGGCGGCCGGCCGTCGCACATTTCCTTGAGCAGGTAGTCATGCACGATCTGTTCAAGGTGGACCAGCGCGCGCGGCGGCACCGGATAGTTGTCGCCGATGAGGCTGTCCGTCAGTTCGTGGATCCAGGCGTCGGGGTCGAAGCCCTTGACCTTGACGCCGTACTCCAGCACGCCGACGAGAAAGTCATAACCGTCCACGCCCTTGTGCTTGGACAGGAACTTGCGGAAGCGGTCGGCGCAACCCGTTCTGGCCGGCATGCCCGCCAGGATGGATTCGTCGCGGACGCGGCGCGCCTCCTTCATCGCGAACTGCCCCATCAGGAAAAAGGCGTCGCGGGGTTCGGTGGCGATCCAGTTCGGGTTGCCGCGACCCGCGTTCAGCATGGTGATCGCGGCGGTCTGCTGGTTGCCCTTGGCCAGCGAGATCAGGTAGTCCTTCAGTTCAAAGGGAGAAAGCTGCTCGAGATCGCGCTGGCGCGACCGGGTGGTTTTCAAGGCCGAAGCCAGGCTGACGGTAAGAGGCGCGGTGGAAGCCATTGTTCAGTACTCCTGGTTTGCATGGTGACAGGCGCTTGCGGGGCGGCGCCGGCCAGGCCGGCGCGCTTGCTGTCCGCCTCGCAAGCTGGGTGGCTTGCGGGACATCCTGCTAGGACATGAGCATGACGATGACGATCCCCCAGATGATGAGCAGGGTATTGCCGATCGCGTACGGCACCGTGTAGCCCAGGGCGGGCACCTGGCTCTTCGCCGTTTCGGTGATCTGCCCGATCGCCGCCGTCGTGGTCCGGGCGCCGGCGCAGACGCCCAGCGCGATGGCGGGATGGAACTTGAAGACGTACCGCGCGATGAGCACGCCCACGATCATCGGCACGCTGGTGGCGATGATGCCCGCGATGAAGAGCTTGGCGCCCAATTGTTGGAAGCCCTGCACGAACCCGGGCCCGGACGATATGCCGACCACGGCCACGAAGGTCGTGAGCCCCACCGATGTCAGGAACCAATGCACCGGTTCCGGCACCCTGCCAAAGGTCGGATGGACCGAACGCAGATAGCCGAAGATCAGGCCGGCTATCAGCGAACCGCCGGACGTCGACAAGGTGATGGGAATCCCGCCCACGGTCATGACCAGGGAACCGAACAGGCCGCCGAGCAGGATGCCAAATCCGACGAACACCATGTCGGTCTGGCTGGTGGCCCGGTCCACATAACCCAGCCTGCCGACCACGCGCTCGACGTCGCGCTTTGCGCCGATCACGAACAGGCGGTCGCCGCGGTCGAGCTTGAGTCCCCAATTGACCGGCATGTCGTGGCCGCCGCGCACGACCTTGCGCAGGAACACGCCGCGTCCCAGCTCGCGGCCCGCTTCGCTGTCCGCGATTTCCTTGACGGTCTTGCCGGCAATGTTCTTGTTGGTCAGCACGACCTCGACGACCTCGGCCGGCATGCTGATCAGGTCGCGGTCCTCAACCTCATTGCCGATGATGCCGGCCGCCTGGGTGACCAGCGCATCATGCCTGCCCGTCACGCCCAGCACGTCGCCATCCTGCAGCACGGTCTTGGCGTCGCTGTCGATGATCTGGTCGCCGCGCCGGATGCGCTCCACGAACACGCGCGCCTCGACGAAGCGGGACTCCAGCTCTCCCACCGTCTTGCCCACGAACTCCGGACGATTCAGCTTGTAGGCCCGCGCGATGAACTTGCGATAGCCCGACAGCTCCATCGAGTCGGCGCCGCCGGACATCTTGGCCTCGTACTCCTGGCACTCCTTGACGATGTCCACTCGCATGAGCTTCGGCCCCAGCGAGGCCAGCAGCCAGGCGCTGCCCACCGTGCCGAAGATGTAGCAGACCGCATAGGCGACGGGAATGCTGTCGATCCACTGCTTCTTGGTGGTCGCGTCGATGTTCAAGCCATTGATCGTGTCCGTTGCCACGCCCATGACCGCGGAAATGGTCTGAGCTCCGGAGAGCAAGCCTGCGCCGGTGCCGGCATCAAAGCCGAAGCCGACTGCGGTGGCCCATGTCACCAGCAAGCAAATCACGCACAGAATGACGGCGAAGATGACCTGGGGAAGGCCATCGCTTTTCATACCTCGGAAAAACTGCGGTCCGACGCCGTAACCCAGACCGAAGAGAAAAAGCAGGAAGAAAACCTGCTTCAGGACGGGGGCAATCGTGATATTGAGCTGCCCTACCAGTACGCCAACCAGCAGCGTGCCGGTTACTGCCCCCAGATTGAATCCGAAAATTTTCTTGGAGCCGATCCAGTACCCGAGACCCAGGGTAAGGAAAATCGCAAGTTCCGGATATTTTCGCAGAGTGTCAAAGAACCATTCCATCCCGAATCTCCTTCGTTCTGTACAGGTCGAGCACTTGCGCGTATCTAGCTGCGCGCGGAACACATTATCAGAATATGTCGTGAAATCAAAAATTTTGTGATGTCAAAATCTGACGGCGCTGGTTGCCGGCGTCGGAAAATAAAAAAGCCCGTCAGCATTGAGCTGACGGGCTTTTGGATTTGGCGCTGCGTCTGCGTTTACAGCGCGCTGGTCAGTTCGGGCACGACCTGGAACAGATCGCCCACCAGGCCATAATCCGCCACGCCGAAGATCGGCGCTTCCGGATCCTTGTTGATGGCGACGATGACCTTCGAGTCCTTCATGCCGGCCAGATGCTGGATGGCACCCGAGATACCAACCGCCACGTACAGCTGCGGCGCGACGATCTTGCCGGTCTGACCGACTTGCCAGTCGTTAGGCGCGTAGCCGGCGTCGACCGCGGCGCGCGAGGCGCCGAGCGCCGCGCCCAGCTTGTCAGCCAGCGGGTCCAGGATCTTGAAGTTCTCGGCGCTGCCCAGGCCACGGCCGCCGGAGACGACGACGCGCGCGCCGGCCAGTTCCGGACGGTCGCTCTTGGCGACTTCGCGGCTCACGAAGGTGGACAGGCCCGAATCGGCCACGGCGGCGATTTCTTCCACCGAACCCGAACCGCCCTGCGCCGCAACGGCGTCAAAGCCGGTGGTGCGCACGGTGATGACCTTGACGGCGTCGGCCGACTGCACGGTGGCAATGGCGTTGCCGGCATAGATCGGGCGCTGGAAGGTGTCGGCCGATTCCACGCCGATGATGTCGGAAATCTGAGCCACGTCCAGCTTGGCGGCCACGCGCGGCGCCACGTTCTTGCCCGAGGCGGTCGCGGGGAACAGGATGTGGCTGTAGCCCGAGGCCACGGCCAGCACCTGGGCGGCGACGTTTTCGGCCAGGCCGTCGGCCAGTTGCGGCGCGTCGGCCAGCAGGACCTTGGCGACGCCCGCGGCGGCGGCGGCCTGGTCGGCCACGGCGCGCGCGTTGGCGCCGGCGACCAGCACGTGCACGTCGCCTCCGATCTTGGCGGCGGCGGCGACGGCGTTCAGGGTTGCGCCCTTGAGCTGGGCGTTATCGTGTTCGGCAATAACCAGCGTCGTCATGTTCAGACCACCTTCGCTTCGTTCTTGAGTTTATCCACCAGAGCCGCGACATCGGCCACCTTGATGCCGGCCTTGCGGGCGGGCGGCTCGCTGACCTTCAGCGTCTTCAGGCGGGGAGCCGGATCGACGCCCAGCTCTTCAGGCGTGACGGTGTCCAGCTGCTTCTTCTTGGCCTTCATGATGTTCGGCAGCGTGACGTAGCGCGGCTCGTTCAGGCGCAGGTCGGTGGTGACGATGGCGGGCAGCTTGAGCGTCAGCGTTTCCAGGCCGCCGTCCACTTCACGCGTGACCGTAGCCTTGCCGTCGGCCAGCTCGACCTTGCTGGCGAACGTGGCTTGCGGCCAGTCCAGCAGCGCGGCCAGCATCTGGCCGGTCTGGTTGGCATCGTCGTCGATGGCTTGCTTGCCCAGGATCACCAGTTGCGGCTGTTCCTTGTCGACCAGCGCCTTGAGCAACTTGGCCACGGCCAGCGGCTGCAGTTCGGCATCGGTCTGGACCAGCACGCCGCGGTCGGCGCCGATGGCCATGGCAGTGCGCAGCGTTTCCTGGCATTGCGCAACGCCGCAAGAAACCGCCACGACTTCAGCCACGGCGCCCTTTTCCTTCAGGCGGGTCGCTTCCTCGACGGCGATCTCGTCAAAGGGGTTCATGGACATCTTCACGTTGGCGATGTCCACGCCGGTTTGATCAGACTTGACGCGCACCTTGACGTTGTAGTCAACGACGCGCTTGACAGGTACCAACACCTTCATCCCGCTGCCTCCAAATGGAAATAATTACCCGGCATGCGCCGGGATCGCATTGCACAATTTTTTCTTGATTCTACAGCTTCGCCAGCGCTCGTATATGCGCAACCACGCTGCGGCCCAGGGCTGACAAGTTGTAACCGCCCTCAAGCGTACTGACGATGCGCCCCTGGCAGTGGCGCTCGGCCACCTCCACGAGCTGTTCGGTGATCCAGGCGTAATCGGCCTCGACCAGGCCCATCTGGCCCATGTCGTCCTCGCGGTGCGCGTCGAAACCGGCCGACACCAGGATCAGCTCGGGACGGTGCGCTTCCAGGGCCGGCAGCCAGGTATCGGTCACGATGGTCCTGACGGCGGCTCCTCCGGTATAGGCTGCGACGGGAACATTCAGCATGTTGGTGGCTGGGTTTTCCGTGCCGCTGTTGGGGAAGAACGGATGCTGGAAGAAGCTGCACATCAGCACCCGGTCGTCGCCGGCGAAGATATCCTCGGTGCCGTTGCCGTGGTGCACGTCGAAGTCGACGATGGCCACGCGCGACAGGCCGTGGAAGTCGATCGCATGCTGCGCCGCAATAGCCACGTTGTTCAGGAAGCAGAATCCCATGGCCTGGGAACGGCAGGCGTGATGCCCGGGCGGCCGCACCGCGCAGAACGCCGTGCGGGCTTCGCCGCCCAGCACCGCGTCGACCGCCGCCACGCCCGCGCCTGCCGCGTAGAGCGCGGCTTCGTAGGTGTGGGGATTCATCAAGGTATCCGGATCGATAGGGAAATACCCTTGCTCCGGCACATGTTCCTGCAAACTGTTCAGATACTGGACAGTGTGCACCCGCAATATGTCATGGCGGGATGCCTGTGGCGCCTGACGGTCGTCCAGGTAGGGCATCAATCCGCTTGCCAACAACTGGTCTGAAATGGCGTCCAGCCTCTGGGGGCTTTCGGGATGCCAACTGCCCATTTCATGCAAGCGGCATGCCGGGTGGGTAAGATACATGGTCTCCATAAGGAAGATTATGTTCATCTGTCGGCGATTACTGCAACTCGGCACGCTCTCCGCCCTGCTGGCGGGCTGCTCCACCACCGCTCCCACTGCTCCCAACACGCTCGCCGGCCAACCGGCCGCCGAATCAACCCCGGCCCCCATCCGCATCGGACCCAGTGCGCCGACACCTGGCTCCGAACTGTCGGACGACGCGCCCGCCGCCCTGGGCGCCAACGGCGCGCTGCGGCCCGAAGTCCGTACTTTCGTGGAGAGCCTGGCCACCGAACGCCAACTGCCGCTGGATCCGATGGTCGCGGCGCTGGCCAGCTCACGCTACAACGCGACCGTGGCGCGCCTGATCGCGCCGGCGCCCCCGGGCAAGAAGATCTGGCGCAGCTGGCTCACCTACCGTTCGCGCTTCGTCGAGCCCAAGCGCATCGGCTGGGGCGTGGAGTTCTACAACGAGAACCGCGACCTGCTCAACCAGGCGGCGCAACGCTTTGGCGTTCCTGCGCCCGTGATCGCCTCGATCATCGGCGTGGAAACGCTGTATGGCCGCAATATGGGCAATTTCCGAGTGCTGGACGCGCTGACCACGCTGGCCTTCGACTACCCGGATCCCGCCAAGCCCGAACGAGCCACCATGTTCCGTGGCCAACTGGCGGATTTCCTGACCCTGGTCATGAAAGACAAGCTGGACCTGGAAACGCGCGGCTCCTATGCCGGCGCCATCGGCATGCCCCAGTTCATGCCCACCAGCGTCATGCATTACGCCGTGGACGGCGACGACAGCGGCCACATCGACCTGACCAACAGCACCCGCGACGCGATCATGTCGGTGGGCAGCTTCCTGGCGCAGCATGGCTGGCAGCGCGGCCTGCCGGTGTTCGCGCCCGTGGTGCTGCCAACCGATCCCACGGCGCTGGTCGACGGCGGGCTTGAGCCCAAGCAAAGCTGGGGCTCGCTCACCGCTGCCGGCGCCCGCCTGCAGCCAGGCGCCTCCGCCACGGGCTGGGGCAGCCAGCCGCTGGGCGTCGTCGATCTGGTCGAGGAAGCCCGGGGCACCGCGCAGTACCGCGTGGGCACGCCCAACTTCTTCGCGCTGACGAAGTACAACCGCAGCTACTTCTACGCCACGTCCGTGGCCGACCTGGCCAGCGAGATCGAAGCCCGCGTGGGCCGCTAAAAGAAAAGCCCGGGCACAAGACCCGGGCTTTTCTTTCCGTGCAGCGCGCTCAGTTGAACACGCCCGTGGACAGGTAGCGGTCGCCGCGGTCGCACACGATGAAGACGATGGTGGCGTCATTCACGCGTTCCGCCACGCGCAGGGCCGCGACCAGCGCGCCCGCCGACGAAATCCCGCCGAAGATGCCCTCTTCAGCGGCCAGCCGGCGCGCCATCTGCTCGGCCTCGGCCTGTTCGATGGATTCGTAGGCGTCCACGCGGCTGCGGTCGAAGATCTTGGGCAGATAGGCTTCGGGCCACTTGCGGATGCCGGGGATGGACGAACCCTCGGCAGGCTGCGCGCCTACCACCTGCACCGCGGGATTGCGCGACTTCAGGTAGGTCGACACGCCCATGATCGTGCCCGTGGTGCCCATGGCGCTCACGAAATGGGTGACGCGGCCGTCGGTCTGGTTCCAGATTTCGGGCCCGGTGCTCTCGATATGGGCGCGCGGATTGTCGGGATTGGCGAACTGGTCCAGCACCATCCCCCTACCGTCCGCCTGCATCGCCGAGGCCAGGTCGCGGGCATATTCCATGCCGCCCTTGTCCGCCGGCGTCAGGATCAGCTCAGCGCCATAGGCCGTCATGGCCGCGCGGCGTTCCACCGACAGGTTGTCCGGCATGATCAGGATCATGCGGTAGCCGCGCATGGCCGCCGCCATGGCCAGCGCAATGCCGGTGTTGCCGCTGGTGGCCTCGATGAGGGTGTCGCCGGGCTTGATGTCGCCGCGCTCTTCCGCGCGCGCGATCATCGACAGGGCGGGACGGTCCTTCACGGAGCCGGCGGGGTTGTTGCCCTCCAGCTTGGCCAGGATGACATTGCCCCGGGCTGCGCCCGCGGCCCCGGGAATGCGCTGCAGGCGCACCAGCGGCGTGTTGCCGACGGTTTGCTCGATAGTGGGATAGGTAGTAGTCATGCGGACGATAATAACTCCCCCCGGCGGCGCGCGCCGGCAAAAGCCGCGCTCCCGCCAGGGCTACCCGCGACGCGGGCCGGCCGCGTCAGGGACGAGCGCCAGCGGGCGCTTGGGACGCCGCCGGTCTGGCCACGGGCTTGGCCGCAGCCGCCCTGCCCGCCGCCGGTTTGGCCGACGTGCCGCCCGCCGTCTCGCCCGCCCCGGCCTGCGGCTCCGTGCCGCCTATCTGCAAGCCGGCCTCCTGCAGGGCCTGGGCCTTTTTCGGACCGATGCCGCGCACGCGCTCAGCCAGATCGCTGAGGGACTCGAACTTGCCGCTACGCTCGCGCTCCTTCACGATGATCTCCGCCATGCGCGGGCCTATGCCCCGGATGCCCTCCAGCTGCTGCGCGTTGGCCTGGTTGACGTCGAGCGCATGCGCCGCCGGCGCAGCCAGACCCAGGCCCGCCGTCACCAGCAATGCACCCAGCGCCCGCCGCAAAGGGTACTTTCCTGCCCCCGGGACGACGGCCGTTCGTTGTCTGCGCCACCGCGCGAACGGGGCTGGCCGGGCGGCGGCGGACTGAAGAAATGGATTCATGCAAGGTCTCCTTGGAGTCTGGCGCGACGGCTGTCACGCCACGCACCGATCATGCCGCCCGCCTCCTTCCCGCGCCCGCCCAGTGAATGGAAGCATCCACCCCGGCAAATCCCCGGGCGAAAAAAAACCACCGTCGCCGGTGGTTTATCTGCCAGGGCGCCGCAACCCTGCCGGCGCCAGTCCAATGGCCCTTACTTGCGGGCGCGCCAGTAGCGCACGTACTCGGACACGCCAGTCTGCACATCGCGCATGGGCGCCTGGAATCCCGCCGCGCGCAGACGCGTGACGTCCGCCTGCGTGTAGCTCTGATAACGGCCTTTGAGGTCGTCCGGGAACGGGATGTAGCGGATCAGATCCAGCTCGACCAGCTGCGCCAGCGTCAGCTCGGCTTCGCCGCGTTCCGCGCGCAGCGCGTTCACCACGCCGGCCGCCACATCATTGAAGGGCTGCGCCCGGCCGGTGCCGCAATTGAAGATGCCGGACTGCTCGGGGTGATCCAGGAAATGCAGATTGACCGCGACCACGTCCTCGACGGAGATGAAGTCGCGGCTCTGGCCGCCGTCCACGTAACCGTCCCAGCCGGCGAACAGGCGCACATGGCCATGCTCCAGGAACTGGTTCATGTTGTGGAAGGCCACCGAGGCCATGCGGCCCTTGTGCTGTTCATGCGGACCGTAGACGTTGAAATAGCGCAGTCCCACGACCTGCGCCGTGAGGCTGTCCATGCGCTGGCGCAGGACCTGGTCGAACAGCAGCTTGGAGTAGCCGTAGACGTTCAGCGGACCTTCGTTGGCGGGATCTTCCACGTAGACCGACGAACCGCCGTAGACCGCCGCCGACGAGGCGTACAGGAACGGAATGCGGCGTTCCTGGCACAGCTCGAACAGTTCCAGCGTGACGCGGTAGTTGTTGTCGAGCATGTAGCGGCCGTTGCGCTCGGTCGTGTCCGAGCATGCGCCCTGGTGCAGCACGGCGCGCACCTCGCGCAGGCTGCCGTCGAGCACGCGGCGGCGGAAGTCGTCCTTGTCCAGGTAGTCCGCGATCTGGCAATCGACCAGATTGACGAACTTGTCGCCTTCGGTCAGGTCATCGACCGCGATGATGTCCGTGATGCCGCGGCGGTTGAGCCCGCGCACCAGGTTGCTGCCTATGAAGCCAGCGGCTCCGGTAACGACGATCATGAGGGTTCTCCTGCCAATTCCGCGGCGGTGACGATGGACGTGCCGAGCTTGCCCACGGCGATGCCGCCGGCCTTGTTGGCCCAGCCCATCGCGTCGACCCACGGCAGGTCGATGGCGCGCGACACCGCCAGCGTGGCCAGCACGGTATCGCCGGCGCCCGACACGTCGAACACTTCGTGCGCCTGCGCGTCGGTATGGTCGCGTCCCGCATCGGTAAACAAAGTCATGCCCTGCTCGGAACGCGTCACGAGCAAGGCTTCCAGGTCCAGATCGGCGCGCAGGCGCTGCGCCCGATCGGTAAGTTCGGCCTCGGAATTCCAGCGGCCCACGGCCTCCTGCATTTCCGAGCGGTTGGGCGTGACCAGGGTCGCGCCGCGATAGCGACTGTAGTCGTGGCCCTTGGGGTCCACCAGCACGGGCACGCCTGCGTTGCGGGCCAGGGCGATCAGCGATTCGACCCGCGTCAGCACGCCCTTGGCGTAGTCCGACAGCACGACGATGTCGTGATTGGCCAAATGGCGGGCGAAGGCGGCGTCCACGCCATCCAGCGCGGCCTGTCCGGGGTGCTGCTCGAAGTCCACGCGCAGCAGTTGTTGCTGGCGTCCCAGCACCCGCATCTTCAGCGTGGTGTGCAAGGTCGGATCGGCGATCAGCTCGCCCTGTATGCCGGCCTCGGCGGACAGGCGGCGAACGCTGTCGCCCGCTTCGTCCTCGCCCAGCACGCCCACCAGGGTCACATGGCCGCCCAGGGCCGCCACGTTGCGCGCGACGTTGGCGGCGCCACCCAGGCGGTCTTCGCGGCGCGCCACGCGCACCACGGGCACAGGCGCTTCCGGCGAGATGCGTTCCACTTCGCCGAACCAGTACCGGTCCAGCATCACATCGCCGACCACGAGGACGCGGCTATGCGAAATGGCTTCGGCGGGAAAAGAGTTCATTCAAGTTCTTCCAAGCGGCGCGGCGCGTAGGTTTCCCAGGCGTTGCAGCCGGGACATTGCCAGTAAAAGCGACGCGCCTGAAAACCGCAACTGCGGCACGCGTAGCGGTCGAGCCGCTGCGTATGCTTGTGGATCAGGCTGCGCAACAGCGTCAGGTCGGCGCCCGGCACCGGCCCCTGATCGGCGTTGCCTTCGGAATTGGCCAATTCGGCTTCCAGCAGGCGATCCAGCCCCAGCAGGGACGGATGGCTGCGCAGCGCATTGCGGGCGAAGGCCCACGACGGCGCCGCGCCCTGCTGCACGCGCAATTCGCGGAACAGCACGTTGAACAGGTCCAGCGAGGCATGGCGCGCATACTGCTTCTGCAGCAGATCGAGCCCGGCCGCTTCCTGGTTGGCGGCGCGGTAGTTGGCCAGCACCTGCTCGGCGACCAGGCCGGCGTATTCCGGCACGTCGGTCATGACCGATTCCAGATACAGCCTTTCGCGCTTCGGATCCTGTTCAATCAGGGCCAGGCGCGCGCGCAGCATCGCCGTGCGCACGTGGGCGCCCTTGGTCGAGCCGGCATCCATGGTGGACAAGGCGTGATCGGCGGCGTCCAGCGCCTTGTGGGCGGCGTCGACGTCGGCGGGCTTGGCCGCCAGCGCCGACTGCGCCTGCTCGCAGTAGTAGTGCACGATCTGCGGCACCGGCTCGTCGACCAGGCCTTGCAGCGTCTTCACGGCTTCGATGGCGCGCGGCCAATCGTGCTCCGATTCATAGATGCGGATCAGCGACCGCAGCGCCGGCAAGGCGTAACGGGTGTCCTTCAACTGCTCGAAACCGCTTTCGGCGCGGTCCAGCATGCCGGCCTTGAGGAAATCCTGCGCCAGTTCGTGCTGCGCATGCTCGCGTTCGGCGGCGGGCAGATCGGAACGGTTCAGCAGGCTTTGGTGCACGCGGATGGCGCGCTCCATCTCGCCGCGGCGACGGAACAGGCTGCCCAGCGCAAAGTGCAGTTCGGTGGTCTCGGGGTCCAGCTTGGCCACTTCGACGAAGGCGTCGATGGCGCGGTCCGGTTCCTCGTTGAGCAGGAAGTTCAAGCCGCGAAAATACGAATCGGGCAAGCTGCGGGTCTCCCGCAGCATTTGCCGGACATCGAAGCGCGCGGCCAACCAGCCAAGCGCGAACAATACCGGCACGAAAATCAACCACCAAGGTTCAAAATCCACTATTCGGGCTCTTGCGGCTATGTAGTGCGTAGAGGGATGGACGAATGGCGCGCTGGCTTACAGCGGCGACATCGGAGCGACGGCTTCCGGCGGCACGGCGGGCGTGGTGCCGTTCACGGCGGCCTGGACGCGGTCCAATTCGCGGCGCAGGCGCACGGCCTCGCGGCGGCGCCGCATGGCGGCGGGCACGGTCAGCAGCAAGCCGAACAAGGCGCCCAGCACGAACACCACCAGCATGACGACGATGAGCGGAACATCCTGTACCACGTAATCGGCGTAGAACTTCACGGCGACCGGATCCGTGTTTTTCAACGCGAACATCAGTACCGCAACAAACACGAGCAATCGCAGGGCCCAGACAAGGTAGCGCATGGCGCATGCTCCAAAGAATTCAAGACTATCAATTGTAAGCGACGGATCCCGCCTGGCGCCAAAAAACAAAGCCCCTTGATTGCTCAAGGGGCTAGGTTCTCGGTCCGATCCGCCCGAAGGCGGCCTTACTGCCGTGCCGTCAATGCATGGCGTGCAGACTCACCATCGACGGCATCGGTTCACTCGATCCAGAGGATTGAGCGTCCTCGTCATTGCCGCCGGCCAAGTCCACCCGTTCGCGCAATTCCTTGCCCGCCTTGAAGTGCGGCACCTGTTTGCCAGGCACCAGCACCTGCTCGCCGGACTTGGGATTGCGACCGATTCGGGGAGACCGCTGCGACAACGAGAAGCTGCCAAAACCGCGGATCTCGATGCGCTGACCCGAGGCCAGGGCCTGGGTCATTGCGTCGAGCACGGTCTTGACCGCGTAATCGGTGTCGCGGGCGGCCAGCTGAGGATAGCGGGCCGCCAAGGCGGCGATCAGCTCCGACTTGGTCACGAATTAACCGTCGTTGCGCTGTTGGTCCAGCTTGGCCTTCAGCAGCGCGCCGAGGTTGGTGGTGCCGGACGAAGCGCTGGCGTCGGACATGCGCTGGATCGTTTCGGCGGTTTCGGCGTTGTCGCGGGCCTTGATCGACAGCTGGATCGAACGCGTCTTGCGGTCGATGTTGACGATCATGGCTTCGATGTTCTCGCCAGCGGTCAGAACGGTGGTGGCGTCTTCAACGCGGCCCGAGGAGATCTCGGAAGCGCGCAGGTAGCCTTCAACGTCCACGGACAGCGTGACGACGGCGCCCTTGGCTTCAACCGACTTGATGGTGCCCGGAACCACGGCGCCCTTGTCGAAGGTGGCAACGAAGTTGTTGAAGGGGTCGCCTTCCAGCTGCTTGATGCCCAGCGAGATGCGTTCCTTGTCGGTATCGATGCCCAGAACCACGGCTTCGATCTCGTCGCCCTTCTTGAAGTTGCGCACGGCTTCTTCGCCGGTTTCCGTCCACGACAGGTCGGACAGGTGAACCAGGCCGTCGATGCCGCCGGGCAGACCGACGAACACGCCGAAGTCGGTGATCGACTTGATGGCGCCGCGGACCTTGTCACCACGCTTGAAGTTGGTGGCGAACTCTTCCCACGGGTTCTGGCGGCACTGCTTCATGCCCAGCGAGATGCGACGACGGTCTTCGTCGATTTCCAGGACCATGACTTCGACTTCTTCGCCCAGGGTCACGACCTTGCGCGGATCGACGTTCTTGTTGGTCCAGTCCATTTCGGAGACGTGCACCAGGCCTTCGATGCCGGCTTCGACTTCAACGAACGCGCCGTAGTCGGTCAGGTTCGTGACCTTGCCGAACAGGCGGGTGCCTTGCGGGTAGCGGCGAGCCAGGCCCACCCACGGATCTTCGCCCAGTTGCTTGACGCCCAGGGAGACGCGGCTCTTTTCCTGGTCGAACTTGAGCACCTTGGCTTCGACTTCCTGACCCACTTGCAGGACTTCGGAGGGGTGACGCACACGGCGCCAGGCCATGTCGGTGATGTGCAGCAGGCCGTCGATGCCGCCCAGGTCCACGAACGCGCCGTAGTCGGTGATGTTCTTG
Source organism: Achromobacter anxifer (assembly GCF_903652925.1). GTDB lineage: Bacteria > Pseudomonadota > Gammaproteobacteria > Burkholderiales > Burkholderiaceae_B > Achromobacter > Achromobacter anxifer. Next base: position 31,994 of record NZ_CAHLAR010000003.1, read on the forward strand.
ACCACGCCCTTGACCACAGCACCTTCGTGCAGGGTTTCGAGCAGCTTCTGACGCTCTTCGCCCATGCTGGCTTCCAGCACCTGGCGACGCGACAGAACGACGTTGTTGCGCTTGCGGTCGAGCTTGATGACCTTGAATTCGAGGGTCTTGCCTTCGTACGGGGTGGTGTCCTTGACCGGACGCAGGTCCACCAGCGAACCCGGCAGGAACGCGCGGATGCCGTTGGTCATGACGGTCAGGCCGCCCTTCACCTTGCCGGTGATGGTGCCGGTAACCAGCTCGCCGTTTTCCAGGGCCTTTTCCAGTTGCAGCCAGGCCGACAGGCGCTTGGCGCGGTCACGCGACAGGATGGTGTCGCCGTAGCCGTTTTCCAGGGAATCGATGGCCACCGAGACGAAATCGCCGGGTTGCACTTCGAGCTCGCCCTGGTCGTTCAGGAACTCTTCCAGGGGGATCAGCGCTTCGGACTTCAGGCCGGCGTTGACGACGACGAAGTTGTGGTCGACGCGCACGACTTCGGCGCTGATGACCTCGCCGGACTTCATGTCCTGGCTCTTGAGGCTTTGTGCGAAAAGGTCGGCGAAGCTTTCGCCGCCGGTGGCGGTAGTGGAAACGGAAGACATGGGGTTGAAATCCATTGGGCCGAAATGGCCGTTAAAAACACACCGCAGCGGATTGCCCGCCACAGTGGAGTCAAAATGCCTGTTCGCCGGTTCGCCCTTGCGGGGTGGCCCGTGGGGGTTGCGCCTGGCCTGAACAGGGCCGATAAAAAAAACAGAAAACCTGCGGAAGGACTCTTGAAGGAAAGCCCGGGACCAGTGCTTCAATCCGCGGTGGCGTTCTTCCAGAAATCCAGTATTGCCTGCACCGTTTCCGCAATCGTCAGATCCGACGAATCCAGTACGTGCGCATCAGCTGCGGGAGCCAAGGGCGCGGTGGTTCGGCCCATATCGCGGGCGTCCCGTTCGCGCATATCCCGCAGAAGGTCATCTAGATTAGCAGAAATTCCCTTTTCGATCAACTGCTTACAGCGCCTCTGCGCCCGCGCGACCACGTCGGCGACCAGAAACACCTTCAGCGGGGCGTCGGGAAACACCACCGTGCCCATGTCGCGGCCGTCCGCCACCAGGCCCGGCGCCAGCCGGAAAGCGCGCTGGCGCTCGAGCAGCGCCTGCCGAACGCCCGGGAAAGCCGCCACGCGGGAGGCGAAATTGCCGACTTCCTCGCGGCGGATTTCGTGGCCGACCTCCAAGCCCTCAAGGTAGACGTGGGGCCCCTCGAAACGCACGTCCAGCGTTTCAGCGACGCGCGCGACCCCGGCCTCGTCTTCGGGAGGCAAACCGCGATTGAGCGCCGCCAAGGCGGTCAGGCGGTACAGCGCGCCGCTGTCGAGCACCGCCCAACCCAGGGCCTTGGCGACACGATGCGCCACCGTGCCCTTGCCGGACGCGGTGGGGCCGTCGATGGTGATGACGGGGACGGAAGAAGAGTTGGCGGAGGAAATCGAAGTCATGGGCAATTCTTTCGCTAGGCCGTAACCAGGCCCGCGTAAACATCAAAGTAACCCGGGAAGGTCTTGCTGACGCAGCCCGGGTCCAGAATACGGACGGCCGCCGGCCCGAAGGCCGCCAGCGAGAAGCACATGGCCATGCGGTGGTCGTCCCAGGTGCCGATGTGCGCGTCGCGCCAGGCGTCCTGCGCCGGCGGCGTCACGCTCAGCCAATCCGGCCCCGATTCCACCTTTGCGCCCAGCTTTTCCAGTTCGGTCTGCATGGCGTGGATGCGGTCGGTTTCCTTGACCCGCCAGCTGCCGATATTGCGCAGGCGGCAAGGCCCGTCGGCGTACAGCGCCAGGGCGGCCGCGGTCATGGCGGCATCGGGAATCAGGTTGAAATCGGTATCGAAGGCCTTGAGGCGTTCGCCTTGGGCCACGCGCGCGCCGGACACCTCGATCCAGTCGGGGCCGTAGCTCACGGCGGCGCCCATGTCGGCCAGCGTGGCGGCAAAGGCGACGTCGCCCTGGATGCTGTCGGCGCCCACGCCGGTGACGCGCAGCGGTCCGCCGCCGATGGCGCCCAGCGCCAGGAAATAGGACGCGGTGGAGGCGTCGCCTTCAACCGCGATCCGGCCCGGGCTGCGGTAGGCCGCCCCGCCGTCGATGACGAAGCGGCTCCAGCCTTCGCGCCGCACCTGCACGCCAAAGCGCGCCATCAGGTTCAGCGTGATCTCGATGTAGGGCTTGGAAATGAGTTCGCCCAGGACCTCGATGGTCACCGGCTTGCCGCTGCGGCCGGCCTGCAGCGGCGCGGCCATCAGCAAGGCCGTCAGGAACTGGCTCGACACCGAGCCCTGCACGCGCGTGACCGCGTCCGCCGCGATATCGCCGCGGCCGATATGCAGGGGCGGATAGCCGGGCTGGCCCAGGTAGTCGATGCTGGCGCCCAGGCCCTTGAGCGCATCGACCAGATCGCCGATGGGACGCTCGTGCATGCGCGGCACGCCCGACAGGCGATAGTCGCCGCCCATCAGCGCCAGCGCGGCGGTCAGCGGCCGGATCGCGGTGCCGGCGTTGCCCATGAACAGGTCCGCGCTTTCCACGGGAAAGCGGCGCACGCCCTGCACCGTGACGCTGCCCGCGTCCAGCTCGGACACCTGCACGCCCAGTTGGCGCAAGGCAGCCAGCATGACGCGGGTGTCGTCGGAATCCAGCAATCCGGTAATGACCGTGCTGCCCTCGGCGATGGCCGACAGCAGCAGCACGCGGTTGGAAATGCTCTTGGAACCCGGCAAGGCGATCACGCCTCGCGCTTGCCGCACGCGCGGCAGATCGAGATAAGGCAAAGCGCCCATGTCAGCTACTCCTTGCGCCAGTTGCGGCGGGCGCGGGCCGCCGTCTCCAGCAACGTCAGCAAAGCCGCGCCGTCGCCATCGGCGATGGCGCGTTCGGCACGGTCCAGCACCGCGCGCACATCGGCCAGTTCGGCCAGCATCGCATCGCGGTTGGACAGAAAGATGTCGCGCCACATTTCCGGCGAACCGGCCGCGATGCGCGTGAAGTCGCGAAAGCCGCTGCCGGCCAGGCCCAGGCGGGTCGGCGCGTCGGCGGCCTCGGCCACCTGCTCCATGTAGACCGCCGCCAGCAGGTGCGGCAGATGGCTGACGGACGCCAGCACGCGGTCATGCGCGTCGGCATCCATGTCGATCACGTCCGCCCCGCAAGCCTGCCAGGCGCGGCGCACCAAGTCCAGCGAGGATGCGCCGTTCTCGGCCAGGGGGGTCAGGATGACGGTGCGCTTGCGGTAAAGGTCGGCATCGGCAGCCTCCGGTCCGGTGCGCTCGGCGCCCGCGATGGGATGGCCGGGCACGAACTGCGCCACCCGGTCGCCCAGGGCGGCGCGCGCGGCCAGGACCACTTCAGCCTTGGTGCTGCCCGCGTCGGTCAGCACGGTGCCGGGACGCAGGTGGGCGCGCATGCGCGACAACGCGTCGGCCAATCCGCCCACCGGCGTCGCCAGCAGGATCAGGTCGGCGCGCGCGGCTGCTTCCTCGGCGGAAGCGGCTTCGTCGATCAGGCCCAATTCAACGGCGCGGGCCAGGGATTGCGCATTGCGCCCTACCCCCAGCACCCGGCCCACCAGCCCCGCCCGGCGCAAGGCCGCGGCGAAGGATCCGCCGATCAGGCCCACGCCCACGACGGCCAATACAGGAATCAGGGGGCCAGCGGCCCCCTGATCGGAATTCGGTGACGCGTCGTTCATGCGGACAGGATGGCGGTCAGGGCATCGATGAAGCGCTGGTTTTCCTGCGGCAGCCCGATGGACACCCGCAGCCACTCCGGCAAGCCGTCTCCGGCCACCGGACGCACGATCACGCCGCGCTTGAGCAGCTCCAGGTTGATGCGCGGAGCGTCGCCCACGTGCACCAGCACGAAGTTGCCGTAGCTGGGCACGTAGCGCAGCTTCAGGCCCTCGAACGCCGCGCACAGTTGCGCCTTGCCCGCCTTGTTCGAGGCATAGGCCTCTTCCAGGTAGGCCGCGTCGCGCAGCGCGGCGATGGCCGCGGCCTGCGCCAGCGTGTTGACGTTGAACGGCTGGCGCACCCGGTTCAGCAGATCCGTCAGCGCGGGCTGCGCCACCGCGAAGCCCACGCGCAGCCCCGCCAGGCCATAGGCCTTGGAGAAGGTGCGCGACACGATCAGGTTCGAATAGCGGCGCACCAACGCGGTGCTGTCGAAACGGAATTCGGGATCGAGGTACTCGTTGTAGGCCTCGTCCAGCACGACCGTTACGCGATCGCCGTGAGCGGCGTGCACGCGTTCCAGGAAGGCGGCGATCTGGTCGCCCGGCACGAAGGTGCCGGTGGGGTTGTTCGGGTTGGCGATGAACAGCAGCCGCGTGTCGTCGGCGATGGCGTCGAACATCGCGTCCAGGTCATGGCCGTAGTCCTTGGCCGGCACCACGATGTGGCGCGCGCCGCGGGCCTGGGTGGCCAGGCGGTAGACCGCGAACGAATGCTGCGCGTAGACCGCCGACACGCCCGGCTCCAGCAGCGCCAGCGCCGCGATTTCCAGGATGTCGTTGGAGCCGTTGCCCAGGGTGACCCAGCTCATCGGCACGCCGTAGCGTTCAGCCAGCGCCGCCTTCAGGTCGAAGCCATTGGGATCGGGATAGCGCGCCAGCGACTCGGCCGCGGCCAGCATGGCCGCGCGGGCCGACTTGGGCATGCCCAGCGGGTTTTCATTGGACGCCAGCTTGACGATGCCAGCCGGATCCAGGCCGAACTCGCGGGCCAGTTCTTCAATGGGCTTGCCGGCCTGGTAAGGCGCGATGGCGCTGACGTGCGCGGGAGCAACTAGGGGCTTGGATGCGGTGGTCATGTCGGAGGGGCTCACGGCGCCGGGTAGGAACCCAGCACTTTCAGGTAGGCAACCTGCGCCTGCAAGGCGGCCAGGGCGCGTTCGACGTTGGGGTCATTGCGGTGCCCCAGCACGTCCACATAAAAATAGTATTCCCACTGGCCGGTGCGGGCGGGCCGGGATTCGAAACGCGTCATGGACACGCCGTTGGCCGCCAGCGGCGCCAGCATTTCGTAGACGGCGCCCGCGCGGTTCGGCACCGCCAGGATCAGACTGGTCTTGTCCTTGCCGCTGACCAGCGGTTCGATATTGCCGATGGCCAGGAAACGCGTACGGTTGTGCGGATCGTCCTGGATGCCGGCGGCGACGATCTGCAGGTTCCAGGCGGGCGCGGCCACTTCGCCAGCGATGGCCGCGATGCTGGGGTCGCCCGCGGCCGCGCGCGCGGCCTCGGAATTGCTGGACGCGGCCACGCGGGCCACGTCGGGATAGTTGCGCGTCAGCCAGCCCTGGCACTGGGCCAGCGCCTGCGGGTGCGCGGAAATCGTCTTGATGCCGTCCATGTTGCCGGACTGCGACATCAGGCAATGGCGGATGACCAGCGAACGCTCGCCCAGGATCTTCAGGGGCGTGTTCAGCAGCAGGTCCAGGCTGCGGTTGACCGCGCCTTCGGTGGAGTTCTCGACCGGAACCATGCCGACGTCGGCTTGCCCCGCCTCGACCGCGCGGAACACCTCGTCAAACGATGCGCAAGGCAGCTTCTGCACGGCGTGGCCGAAATGCTCCTGCGCCGCCTGTTCCGAGAACGAGCCTTGCGGCCCCAGGAAGGCGACCGTCATGCCGCGCTCCAGGCCGCGACAGGCCGAGATGATCTCGGTCCAGACGGCCGCCACGCCGGCGTTCGGAAACGGGCCGGGATTGGTCTGCTGCAGGCGGCGGATGACGTCGGCTTCGCGCTCGGGGCGCAGCACCGGGCCATCGGCATTGGCGGCATGCTTGACCTCGCCCACTTCCAGCGCGGCGCTCGCGCGCTGCGTCAGGAGGTCGAGGATCTGGGCGTCCAACGCGTCGATGCGCTGACGCAGGGGGAGCAGCTTGCGCTGCAGATCGTCATCCATAACGGCGCTCGAATTCCTTGAGGTACTCGACCAGCGCCGTCACCCCGGCCAGGGGAACGGCGTTGTAGATGGAGGCACGCATGCCGCCCACGCTCTTGTGGCCCTTGAGCTGCGTCAGGCCGGCGGCTTCCGCGCCTTGCAGGAAGGCGTCGTTGAGCGACTCATCGCGCAACACGAAGGGCACGTTCATGCGCGAACGCACGGGCGCGTGAATCGGATTGCGGTAGAAGCTGGTGCTGTCCAGGTAGCCGTACAGCAGCTCGGCCTTGGCCTTGTTCGCGGCTTCCATGCCGGCGACGCCGCCGTTGGCCTTGACCCACTTGAACACCAGGCCGGCAACGTAGATGGCGAAGGTGGGCGGGGTGTTGTAGCGCGAGTGTTCGGCTGCCACGTTGGCGTAGTCGAACGCGGACGGGCAGATCGGCAAGGCGTGGCCGATGAGATCGCGGCGCGCGATGACCATGGTCACGCCCGCCGGACCGGCGTTCTTCTGCGCGCCGGCATACAGCATGCCGCAGCGCGTCACGTCCATCGGACGCGACAGGAAATGCGAGGACGCGTCGACGACCAGCGGCACGTCGGGCGCGCCCAGCGCGGCGGTGTCGGGCCAGTCCATGAACTCGACGCCGCCGATGGTTTCATTGCTGCACAGGTGCAGATAGGCCGAATCCGGACGCACTGTCCAGGTATCGACCGGCGGCACCCAGGTCAGCGGTGCCTGCTCGCGGCCATCCAGCTGGATGGACTGGTCGCTGCTTGCTGCCACATGAGTGCTGCCGTAGCGGCCGGCTTCCTTGTACGAACGCTTGGACCAATGGCCCGTCACGACGAAGTCGGCCGCCGGCGTGCCGCGGCGTCCCATGAGGTTCATGGGAACGATGGCATTTTCCCCGGAACCGCCGCCCTGCATGAACATGACGGCGTAATCCGCCGGCAGTCCGAGCAGGTCGCGCAGATCGGACTCTGCTTCATCGCAGATCTGCACGAAGTGCTTGCCGCGATGGCTCATTTCCATCACGGACATGCCGCTGCCGTGCCAGTCCAGCATTTCCGCAGCGGCTTGCTGCAGCACCACCTCGGGCAAGGCCGAGGGGCCTGCCGAGAAGTTCCAGGGGCGGGCCATTATTGCTCCGTAGGTTCCGTCGAATCCGTCGAGTCCGCAGCGCCGTTGTCGTCGCCGCCATCCGTGTCCTGGCCATCTTCGCCCAGGTCGCCATCATCGTCCGCATCGCTTTCGACGACGCGGCGCACGCCGGACAGCGAGCTGCCGTCATCGACGTTGATGAGCGTGACGCCTTGCGTCGCGCGGCCCATTTCGCGGATTTCGGAGACGCGGGTGCGCACCAGCACGCCGCCGGTCGTGATCAGCATGATCTCGTCCGAAGGCATCACCAGCACCGCGCCCACGACCTTGCCATTGCGCGAGCTGGTCTGGATGGCGATCATGCCCTTGGTGCCGCGGCCATGGCGCGTGTACTCGGTGATCGGCGTGCGCTTGCCGTAGCCGTTTTCGGTGGCGGTCAGCACGCTTTGCGTTTCGTCGCCGGCCACGAGCAACGCGATGACGGTCTGGGTGTCTTCCAGCATCATGCCGCGCACGCCGCGGGCGTTGCGGCCCATCGGACGCACGTCGTTCTCGTCGAAGCGCACGGCCTTGCCGGAGTCCGAGAACAGCATGACGTCATGCTTGCCATCGGTCAGGTCGGCGCCGATCAGGTAGTCGCCATCGTCCAGGTCCACGGCAATGATGCCGGCCTTGCGCGGGTTGGAGAAGTCGGACAGCGGGGTCTTCTTGACCGTGCCGCGCGAGGTCGCCATGAAGACGTAGTGGTCTTCGCTGAATTCCTTGACCGGCAGCACCACCGTGACCTTCTCACCTTCGGCCAACGGGAACATGTTGACGATGGGCTTGCCGCGCGAGTTGCGCGTGCCTTGCGGCACTTCCCAGACCTTCAGCCAGTACACGCGGCCGCGGTTGGAGAAGCACAGCAGGAAGTCGTGCGTATTGGCAATGAACAACTGGTCGATCCAGTCGTTTTCCTTCATGGCCGTGGCCTGCTTGCCGCGTCCGCCGCGCTTTTGCGAGCGGTACTCGGACAGCGGCTGGCTCTTGATGTAGCCGCCGTGCGACAAGGTCACGACCATGTCGGTCGGCGTGATCAGGTCTTCGGTGTCGAGCTCTGTGGCGTTCAGTTCGATCTCCGAGCGGCGCGTATCCTTCGCGCCGGTCGAGAACTCCGCCTTGATGGCCTGCAGCTCTTCACCGATGATCGTGGTGATGCGCTCGGGGCGCGCCAGGATGTCCAGCAGGTCGGCGATGGTGGACATGATGTCCTTGTATTCGCCGACGATCTTGTCCTGCTCCAGCCCGGTCAGGCGTTGCAGGCGCATGTTCAGGATTTCCTGGGCCTGCGTGTCGCTCAGGCGGTACATGCCGTCGCCCTGGAGGCCGAACTCGGCGCCCAGGTCGTCCGGACGGAAGGCCGCGCGGCCTCCCGGCGTATCGCCGTCGGCGCGCGACAGCATCTCGCGCACCAGCGAGGAATCCCACGACTTCGCCATCAGTTCCTGGCGGGCGACCGGAGGAGTCGGCGCCGCCTTGATGATGGCGATGAAGTCGTCGATATTAGCCAGCGCGACGGCCAAACCTTCCAGCACGTGGCCGCGTTCGCGGGCCTTGCGCAGCTGGAACACGGTGCGGCGCGTGACCACTTCGCGGCGATGCTGCAGGAAGTAGTCGATCATCTGCTTCAGGTTGAGCAGGCGGGGCTGGCCGTCGACCAGCGCCACCAGGTTCATCCCGAAGGTGTCTTGCAGCTGCGTGTTCTTGTAGAGGTTGTTCAGGACGACCTCGGGAACCTCGCCGCGCTTGAGCTCGATGACCAGGCGCATCCCGTCCTTGTCGGACTCGTCGCGGATATCCGAGATGCCTTCGATCTTCTTGTCGTTGACGAGCTCGGCAATGCGTTCCTGCAGCGTCTTCTTGTTGACCTGGTAGGGGATCGCGTCGACCACGATGGCCTGGCGGTTGCCCTTTTCCATGTCCTCGAAGTGGGTCTTGGCGCGCATGATGACGCGGCCGCGACCGGTGCGGTAGCCTTCGCGCACGCCGGACATGCCGTAGATGACGCCGCCGGTGGGGAAATCCGGGGCCGGGATGAGCTCCATGAGCTCATCGACCGAGCAGCCCGGATTGCGCAGGCAGTACAGGCAGCCGTCGACCACTTCCTGGAGGTTGTGGGGCGGGATGTTGGTGGCCATGCCCACGGCGATGCCCGAGCTGCCGTTGACCAGCAGGTTGGGCAGGCGCGACGGCAACAGCAGCGGTTCTTGTTCGCTGCCATCGTAATTGGGGCCGAAGTCCACGGTTTCCTGGTCGATGTCGGCCAGCAGTTCGTGGGCGATCTTGGCCAGGCGGATTTCGGTGTAACGCATCGCCGCGGCGTTGTCGCCGTCGATCGAGCCGAAGTTGCCCTGGCCGTCGACCAGCATGTAGCGCATGGAGAAATCCTGCGCCATGCGGACGATGGTGTCATAGACGGACTGGTCGCCGTGGGGGTGGTACTTACCGATGACGTCCCCGACGATACGCGCCGACTTCTTATAGGCGCGGTTCCAGTCGTTGTTCAGTTCGTGCATCGCGTAGAGCACGCGCCGGTGGACAGGCTTGAGCCCGTCCCGCACATCCGGTAGCGCCCGACCGACGATCACGCTCATCGCGTAATCGAGGTAACTGCGGCGCATCTCTTCTTCCAGCGATACCGGAAGCGTCTCCTTGGCAAAGGAATCCATATATATAACGACAGAATCGTGTAAGGAGGAACCCGGGCCGGGTAAACAGGAAATTCTATCATCCGATTACTGGAGCGGTCAGAAGGGCTGCCTGAAGTCGCTCGCCGGGCAAGCGGACCGCAAGACATATGGACAGGTTCGACCGCGCACCAGCCCGCGTCCTGCGGGCCTGTTGTCAAAAACCAACATGGAAAACGGATGGAGCGCCGAAAACGTCATATCCAGCACCAATGCGCCTCTCCAGGGAAGCCAAAGCCCCCCAAATGCCTTAAGATTGTTTCCAGCACGCAGGAAACCCAGTAGCTATTCCTTTGAACCAGCTCTTGGCGTTGCTATACTGGCCCCGTTTTCCTGATATGCGGCGGGGGTTCGCTGCGAGTCACTTATCCAGCTTCAAGCTCAACGAGGAGAAACATGAACAAACCCTCCAAATTCGCTCTGGCGCTCGCCTTCGCCGCCGTCACGGCCTCTGGTGTAGCTTCCGCGCAAACCGTGGACAACTGGCGCAACCCGTTCGGTGACGTTTGGAAGAACGGCACGAACGAACTGTGCTGGCGCGATGCATTCTGGACCCCGGCCACCGGTATCCCCGGTTGCGACGGCGTTCCGGTTGCACAACAGAAGGCGAAGCCGGCCCCGATGGCGGCAAAGGTCGTGTTCAATGCTGACACGTTCTTCGACTTCGACAAGTCGAACCTGAAGCCCGAAGGCCGTCAGCTGCTGGACCAAGTCGCCCAGCAAGCTCGCGGTATCGACCTCGAAACCATCATTGCTGTTGGCCACACCGACTCGATCGGTACTGACGCCTACAACCAGAAGCTGTCCGAGCGCCGCGCCGCTTCGGTCAAGGCCTACCTGGTCAGCAAGGGTATCGACCCGAACCGTATCTACACGGAAGGCAAGGGCAAGAAGAACCCGATCGCTTCCAACAAGACGAAGGAAGGCCGCGCCCAGAACCGTCGCGTTGAGATCGAAATCGTGGGTAGCCGCAAGTAATTGCCGGACTAGCTACAATAAGGGGGCCTCGCATAGCGAGGCCCTTTTTTTCGCCAGCCACGCACCAAACCGGTGCAAGGCCGCGCCCCTCCCTCGCCTCGCGCGACGGACCCCTCTATATATAGAGTCATAGAGTCGCCTTAAGCTGAACCTGCCCATGACTACGCAAACTCACGACACCGCCCGCCCCGCCATCAACGCCGACCAGGCCGAACTGGACAAGTTCGGCGCCCTGGCCAGCCGCTGGTGGGACCCCGAAAGCGAGTTCAAGCCCCTGCACGCCATCAACCCGCTGCGGCTGGAATGGATCCAGGAGTGCGCGGGCAGCCTGGCGGGCAAGAAGGTGCTGGACGTGGGTTGCGGCGGCGGCATCCTGTCCGAGGCGATGGCGCGCGGCGGAGCCGAGGTCACCGGGATCGACTTGGCGGACAAATCCCTGAAAGTAGCTCGCCTGCACGGCCTGGAATCGGGCGTGAAGGTGGAATATCGCAAGGTCCCCGTTGAGGAACTTGCCGCCGAACAGCCCGGTCAGTACGACGTGGTGACCTGCATGGAAATGCTGGAACACGTGCCGGACCCGGCCTCGATCGTGCGCGCCTGCTCGACCCTGGTCAAACCGGGCGGCTGGGTGTTCTTTTCGACGCTGAACCGCAATCCCAAGTCCTTCCTGTTCGCCATCGTCGGCGCGGAATATGTCCTGCGCTTGTTGCCGCGCGGCACGCACAGCTATGACCAGTTCATCAAGCCCAGCGAGCTGTCGGCCGCCGTGCGCGGCGCCGCCCTGGAACCGGTGAGCATGCGCGGCATGGAATACAACCCGATCACCCAGATCTACACCCTGTCGTCCGACACCTCGGTCAATTACCTGATGGCTACCCGCAAATGAGCGCCCTGATCCTGTTCGATTTCGACGGCACGCTGGCCGACACCGCCCCCGACCTGGCCGCAGCGGCCAACCGCCAGCGCACCCGCCGGGGCCTGGAACCAATGCCTTACGAGGCGCTGCGCCCGGTCGCGTCCCAGGGCGCGCGTGGCCTGTTGCGCGTTGCGTTGGACCTGAAGCCCGGCGATGCGGAATACGAACCGACCCGGCTGCAATTCCTGGAAGACTACGCCGCCGGCTCCACCGTCCACAGCAAGCTGTTCCCGGGCATCGAAGCATTGCTGGCGGACATCCGCAACCGTGGATTGTCGTGGGGCATCGTGACCAACAAGGTCACCTACCTGACCCTCCCCATCGTCGAATACCTGGACCTCACCCGCGACAGCGCGGTCCTGGTCTGCGGCGACACCACCGCGCACGCCAAGCCGCACCCGCTGCCGCTGCAGCATGCCGCCCGTGAGGCGGGCTTCGCCATCGACCGCTGCGTCTATGTCGGCGACGACCTGCGCGACATCCAGGCCGCGCACGCGGCGGGCATGCCGGCCGTGGCGGCCGCCTACGGCTACGTCGGCGAAGACGAGAACATCACGACCTGGGAAGCGGAAACCTGCGCCAATACCCCCGCGGAACTCTGGCCCGCCATCCAGCCGCTGCTGCCCAGCGACCTGCGCTAGGCTGACCCCGGCGGGCCGTCTGACGGCTCGCCGCGGCTCTTGCAGTTGTTAGAGCGAATTAGTTGAATCCATCGAATAATCTTTCCGGATTCAGAGCCTTTATCCTGAAACCAAAGTCACTTACAGTGTGGCTCATGCACGGCATTCGGGTGCTTCCCGATTGCCTTTTCCGGCTTAGTCCGGAGGTTGCGGACAACATCGTCCACCACCACTGATCCAACGCCCCGGCGCCCTACGGCCCCGGAGCATTGCCCGGCGCTCCGACCCGGCGCACCTCAGACCTTTTTTAGACCGCCCACAACGCCCACGCGCGCCGCCATCCGGCGCTGCGCCAGAGGAATGCCTATGCTATTGCCCATCCTGTTACTTTCCGCCGCCGGCTTCACCATCCTGACCACCGAGTTCCTGATCGTCGGCTTGTTGCCCGGCCTGGCCCGCGACCTGAACGTCACCGTGTCCCAGGCCGGCCTGCTGGTCACGCTGTTCGCCTTCACGGTGGCGGCCACCGGCCCGCTGCTCACTGCGCTGATGGCCAACATCGAGCGCAAGCGCCTGTTCATCAGCGTGCTGGTGCTGTTCGGCCTGTCCAACGCCCTCGCCGCCGTCGCGCCCAACATCTGGATCATGGCCGTGGCCCGTTTCGTCCCTGCCCTGGCCCTGCCGGTGTTCTGGTCGCTGGCCAGCGCCACGGCGGTGGAACTTGTCGGCCCTGCCCGCGCCGGCCGCGCCATCTCCATGGTTGCCTTCGGCATCGTGGCGGCCACGGTGTTCGGCATTCCCATCGGCGTGCTGATCTCGGACGCCTTCGGCTGGCGCGCCGCCTTTGCCGTGCTCTCGGTGGTGGCGTTCGCCAAGGCGCTGCTCCTGCTGTTCGCCTTCCCCAGCACTCGCATCCGCGCCGACAGCGTCAAGCTCGTCACACAGCTGCGCATCCTGCGCAATCCCATCGTGGTCGGCCACGTGCTGTTGTCGCTGCTGGTCTTCACCGGAATGTTCACGGCCTACACCTACCTGGCCGACATGCTGGAGCGGCTGGCAGGTTTCAATGGCCAGATCGTGGGCTGGACGATGATGGCGTTCGGCGCGGTCGGCCTGGTCGGCAATACTTTGGGCGGCCGCATGGTGGACCGCAGCCCCTTGGGCGCGACCGCGCTTTTTTCGGCGCTGATGGCGGCCGGATTGGCGGTCATCGCCCCCGTCATGCAATCGCATGGGCTGCTGGCCGTGGCGTTGGGCATTTGGGGCATCGCGCAGGCCGCGCTGTTCATCGTCTGCCACGTGCGCCTGATGAAATCCGCGCCGGAAGCGCCAGCCTTTGCCGCGTCCCTGAATATCTCGGGCGCTAATATCGGCATCGGCCTGGGCGCCGTGGTCGGCGGACACGTCATCGACAACTACGGGCTGGCGTCCCTGGGTTGGGCCGCGGCGGTCATCGTCGGCGTTTCCGTGGTCCTGGCCTTCGTGCTGATGGCGGCTTCGCGGCCGCGCCGCGAGCCCAAGGCTGTCTGCGCCAACGCCGCCTGATCGCCGGCGGCTTGCATCTTCGGCGCCAACGGCGCCTGAGGCCCGCCTGTATCGTCCGCGCCACGCCCGGGCAAGGCGGCGCAGGCGGTACAGCAGGCTATGACATTTACCAGTACAATAGATCTTCTTGGGGCCGATCCGGATTCGACGTGGGTCGCGAAACAACTCAGGGCATGCCGAGCACCAGTACGCTCGTTAAACCACTGGAACACTACAAACGCCAACGACGAGCGTTTCGCTCTCGCCGCTTAAGCGGTGAGCCGCTGCACTGATCTGTCCTTGGGTCAGGCGGGGGAAGGCAACTTCCTAGGGGGGTAACCCTCGAACCGCAGCAGCGACATTCACAAGGAATCGGTTTGAACTGGGGTCACACGGTTCAAATTTAAATTACGTGAATCGCTCTGGTCCGGCCTGTCGGTTGGCTAAGTCCAGGGTTAAAACCAAATAAATCGACTACGCATGTAGAACTGGTTGCGGAGGGCTTGCGGACGGGGGTTCAATTCCCCCCGGCTCCACCAAATACCGCATAAGGCCGGTCTGATCAAAAATCAGACCGGCCTTTTTTATTTGCCGGCGGCAGACATCCGCCGTCTACCCCAGAATGTCGCGCTTTTCCTGGTCCAGCTGCAGCCGCTGTTCGACCAGGAAGTCCATCAGCGCCCGTATCTTGGCGGGCATCTGCGCCCGCGACGGCACGTACAGGAAGAAGCCGGGAAACGGCTTGCACCAGGGGCGCAACACGCGCACCAGCGTTCCGTCCGCCAGTTGCCTGCGCACGCACAGGTCGATGTGCTGCACCAGCCCTATCCCCTGCGCCGCCGCGCGCAACATGCTGTCGTCGTCGTTGAAGACGGCGTTGCCCTGCGGCTCCAGCACAACGGTGCGGCCCTCGGCGTCCGGCGAAGAGAAGGACCAACGGTCTATCGTGCCGCTGGAGGTGTAGCGGTAGGACAGGCAGTTGTGCTGCATCAGGTCGGCGGGCGTTTCGGGAATGCCGTGGCGTTGGAAGTAGGCCGGCGCGCCGACGATGGCCATTTCCAGCATGGGCGTGACCGGCACGGCAACCATGTGCTCGCCAGGCTTTCGCCCAGACGTATGCCGGCGTCCAACCCTTCGGCCACGATATTGGAGAAGCCGTCGTCCATGACCAGCTCCAGCCGCAGCTTGGGATAAGCCGCAAGGAACCTGTCCATGGACGGTTCCAGCAGCAGCCGCGCCGCCGGGCGGGACGTGTTGATGCGGATCAGCCCCGCCGGTTCGGCGCAGGCCTCGCCCAGTTCTCCGACCGCCCGTTCGA
Source organism: Achromobacter anxifer (assembly GCF_903652925.1). Lineage (GTDB taxonomy): Bacteria > Pseudomonadota > Gammaproteobacteria > Burkholderiales > Burkholderiaceae_B > Achromobacter > Achromobacter anxifer. Next base: position 47,133 of record NZ_CAHLAR010000003.1, read on the forward strand.
TGGAAGTGAGCGCCGGTCCCAGGGCATCGAACAGCCGCTGCCCTTCCTCGGTCAAGGACACGTCGCGCGTCGTCCGATGCAGCAGACGCACGTTCAGGTGCTGTTCCAGCGCCTTCAGCTGTTGCGACAAGGCCGCGCGCGACACCTCCATTTCCGAGGCTGCCTTGGTGAAGCTGCGATGGCGGGCAATGTGCGCGAACCAGGCAAGCGCGGGAAGTAAGGTGGGCGACATGGGCATATTGGTAAGCATAGCTTAACTCTCATGTCTTTAATGCGTATTTATCTGAATCAATGAGGCTCCTAAGATGGCTCCATCAGCACTCAGCCACCGCCCCCCCTGGAGTCCCGTCATGGAAAAAGTCAGCATCAAGAACCTGAACGGCCAAGACATCACCCTGGCCGCCGTCATCCACTTCCCGGCAGGCTTCGACGCCGGCGCGAAGTACCCGGCCATCGTCGTATCGCATCCTGGCGGCGGTGTGTTCCCCAACGGCAGGGAGAACACGGTGCAGGATGCCCGCGTCCTGAAGTAATCCCCCTACACGCAACAACACCGCAAGGAATCCATCATGACCTCGACCACGATCAAGCACGTCAGCTACAGGAACCTGGGCTGGGACAGCGCCGCCGACCTCTACCTGCCGCCGGGCTTCGACGAAAAGAAAAAATATCCCGCCATCGTCAGCACCCATCCCATCGGCAGCTGCAAGGAACAGACCAGCGGCAACGTCTACGGCGCCGGACTCGCGAAAGAGGGCTTCATCGTCCTCGCCTTCGACGCGAGCTTCCAGGGCGCCAGCGGCGGCGAGCCCCGCTACATGGAAGACCCGGCCATCCGCGTGTCGGACATCCGCTACGCCATCGACTACCTGCAGTCGCTGCCCTACGTCGACGCGGAGCGCATCGGCGCCATCGGCATCTGCGGCGGCGGCGCCTATACGATCCATGCCGCCATCACCGACCATCGCATCAAGGCCCTGGCCTCGATCACCGGCGTGAACTTCGGCCGCCTGATGCGGGAAGGCTTCTCCAATTTCGATCCGGTGGCCGCGATCGAAGCCATGGCCAAGCAGCGCACGGCGGAAGCCGCGGGCGCCGCGCGGCACGTCATCAGCTACCTGCCGGACTCGGTGGAAGCAGGCAAGCAGGCCGGCATCAGCGACATCGACGTGCTGGAAGCCACCGAGTACTACAAGACGCCGCGCGGCCAACAGCCCAATGGCGCCAGCAGTGGCCTGTTCTCCTTCAATAGCGCGGCCATGGGCTGGGATGCCTTCATCAATGCCGAGGTCCTGCTGACCCAGCCGCTGATGGTGGTGATGGGCAGCAAGCCGGGCGGCTTCGGCGCCTACCGCGACGGCTGGGAAATCTATGGCCGCGCCGGCTCCAAGGACAAGCGCATGGTCCTGGCCGAAGGCTGGTCGCACTACGACCTCTATGACAAGCCCGAACCCGTGGCCCTGGCCATGGCCGAACTGACGCCCTTCTTCAAGCAGCACCTGTAGCCGCCCGGCAGCGCCGGCCACTGGCCGGCGCGATACTCAGGCCTCCAGCCTGAACTGCGGCAAGGTGATCTCGTCCGACGCCCGCTCGAAGCACACCCGCACGCGGCTGCCTATCCTGACCGCCTCGGGCGGGCTTTCGACGATGTTGGCCATCATGCGCACGCCTTCGTCCAGGTCGATCATGGCGACGACATAAGGCACCTTCCCGCTCAGCGCCGCATTGCTCGGCCGACGGTTGACGGTGTAGGTATAGACGGTGCCCAGGCCGCCGCATTCGATCCACTCGATGTCGTCCGACAGGCAGGCCGCGCAGAACTCGCGCGGATAGAACTGGCGCGTCTTGCAGCAAGCGCATTGCTGGACGACCAGGCGATGCTCCTTGGCCGCGTCCCAGTACGGCTGGGTGATCCGGGTCGGTTGCGGCAGCGGGCGTTGAACTTGGTCCATGGTCAGACTCCGAGGATCAGGGTGGTGTTGCAGGAAAAAACCAGGCCGGGCGCGTGCACCAGGGCCAGCTCCGCCTTGGGCAATTGGCGCTCGCCGCATTCCTTGCGCAATTGATGCACGGCTTCGAGCAGCAGCAGCATGCCGAACTGGCCGGGGTGGTTGTATGAAAGGCCGCCGCCCGAGGTATTGATGGGAAAGTCCCCGCCCGGCGCCAGACGCCCGTCGGCCACGAAAGCGCCGCCCTCCCCGCGCTTGCAGAAGCCCAGTTCCTCCAGCGACTGGATCACGCCGATGGTGAAGTGGTCATAGATCTGCACCACATCAATATCCGCGCGCGTGACGCCGGCCATGGCCAGCGCGGCGTCCGCCGTCTGCGCCACATTGGTGTCCAACCAGTCCGCGGTATTGAACGGCGTGTAATGGTGCGAGAACGATTCGGCAATCCCCATGACGTAGACCGGCGGCCGCTTGAGCTCGCGGGCGCGCGCCGCGGACGTGATGATGACCGCGCCGCCGGCGTCGGTCACCAGGCAGCAGTCGCGCTGGCGCAAGGGGTCGGCAATCATCTTGGAAGCCATGACCTCCTCGATGGAGGTTTCCTCGCGCCGGTAGGCCTTGGGGTTGAGCTGCGCCCATCTGCGCGCCGCCACCGCCACTTCAGCCAGGTCCTTGTGGGTGGTGCCGTAGCGCTGCATGTGCAGCTGCGCCACCATCGCGTAATAGCCGATGGGGCTCAGCTGTCCATAGGGCGTGATGAATTGCCCGCGCGGCATGCGCATGTCTTCAGGCGTGCCGCCCACCTTGCGCGTGCCGTCGGACAGCTGAGTGCTGCCGTAGGCCACCAGCGCCACCTCGCACATGCCGGCCTCGATCGCGGCCATGGCGTGGCGGATGTGCATGACGCTGGACATGCCGCCGACGCTGGTCGAATCCACATAGCGCGGCCGTATGCCCAGGTACTCGGCCAGATGCAGGCCGGCGAACTTGTCGTCCACGTGCGCGAACACGCCGTCGACGTCCTTGAGCGTCAGTCCGGCATCGCGCAGGGCGCGGGCCGCCGCCTGCGCCTGCAGGTCCAGCGAGGTCATCCCGGGCACTTTCCCCAGGTCGGATTCGGCGGCGCCGACGATGGCGACCGATTTCGAAAGATGCTTGGTCATGTAGGAATCTGCTCCTGTGGCAGTCGAAGATAAAGGTTCAAAGCGTGCGGGCGATCAGCTCGCGCATGACTTCCGAAGCGCCGCCGTAGATCCGGTTGGGCCGCACGTCGGTGTAGGCGCGGGCGATGGGGTATTCGCGCATGTAGCCGTAGCCGCCATGGAACTGCAGCAGGTCGTCGATGGCGCTGGTGGCTTCCGATGCCCACAGCTTGGCCATGGCGGCGCCGCCGGCGTCCAGTTCGCCGTCCAGGTACTGCTGCACGCAGCCGTCGACGAAGGCGCGGGTGGCGGCGGCCAGGGTCTTGATGTCGGCCAGCTTGAAGCGGATGTGCTGGTTGTCGATCAAGGCACGGTCGAAGGCGCGCCGCTCCTTGGTGTAGTCGACGGTCCATTGCAGCGCGCTCTCCAGCGCCATGGCGCAGCGCACCGCGATCATCAGGCGCTCGCGCACCAGTTCCTTCATCAGGTAGCCGAAGCCCTGCCCCGGTTCGCCCAGCATGTCCTCGTCCGGCACGAACATGTCCTGGAAGAACAGTTCGGCCGTGTCCTGCGCCTTCTGCCCGACCTTGTCCAGCAGGCGTCCGCGCGTGAATCCGGGCGTCGTTGCGTCGACCCAGAACAGGCTGATGCCGCGCGCGCCGGCGCCGGGGTCGGTCTTGGCCACCACCAGCACGCGGTCGGCGTGAAAGCCATTGGTGATGAAGGTCTTCTGGCCATTGATGACGTAGCCGCCCTGCGCCCTGGCCGCCGCCGTGCGTATCGCCTTGACGTCGCTGCCGGCGCCCGGCTCGGTCATGGCGATGGAAGCCACGATGTCGCCCCGCGCCATGCCGGGCAGGTGGCGCAGCTTCTGGCTTTCGGTGCCGAAGTTGAGCAGGTAAGGCGCGACGATGTCGGAATGCGTGGTGAAGCCGGTGACGCCGGTGGCCAGCGCGCGGGCGATTTCCTCCACCACGATGATGGTGTGCAGGAAGTCCCCGCCGCCGCCGCCGTATTCATCGGGCGTGCTGGGCAGCAGGATGCCGGCCGCGCCGGCCTTGCGCCACAGCTCGCGCGGCACCATGCCCTCGTGTTCCCATTGCTGGTGATGGGGGGTGATCTCGTCCGCGATGAAGCGCGCCACGGTGTCGCGGAACAGTTCATGGTCCGCCGAAAAAAGCTTGCGCTGCCGGTTCATGTTGCCTCCTGGTCTGTCATGGTGCGCCGCCTATGCCTGCGGCCAGTAGCGCTGCTTGACCAGGCGCTTGAGCAGCTTGCCGGTCTCGGTGCGCGGCATGTCGACAGAAAAGTCCACGCTCTTCGGGCACTTGACGGGCGAGATGCGGTCGCGGCAATAGGCGATCAACTGCTGCGCCAGGTCCGGGCTGGCGGCGGCCGGGTCGCGCAACTGCACGACGGCCTTGACCTCCTCGCCGAACTCCGCGTTGGGCACGCCGACCACCGCCACGTCGGCCACCGCGGGATGCGTGCTCAGCAGGTTCTCCGCTTCCTGGGGATAGATGTTGACCCCGCCCGACACGATCATGTTGGACAGGCGGTCGGTCAGGTAGAGATAGCCGTCCTGGTCCAGGTAGCCGATGTCGCCGTAGGTGGCCCAGCCGCGCTCGTTGTAGGCGCCGCGCGTCTTGCCCGGATCCTTGTGGTATTCGAAGGAGCCGCCGCCCGAGAAGTAGATGACGCCGGGCTGCCCCGCGGGCAACTCGTTCAGTCCGTCCTCGCTCATGATGTGGGCCTGGCCGAACTCCGGCCGGCCGACCGAGCCGCGGTGCGCCAGCCATTCGCCCGAGCCCAGCGAAGTGCGGCCGACCAGTTCGGTGCCGCTGTAGTACTCGTACAGGATCGGCCCCCACCAGGCGATCATCGCCTCCTTGACGTCGACCGGACACGGCGCGGCCGCATGCACGGCATAGCGCAGCGTGGACAGGTCGTGGCGCGCGCGCTCCTCCTGCGGCAGCCGCAGCAGGCGGATGAACATGGTCGGCACCCATTGCGAATGGGTGACGCCGTAGGTGGCGATCGCCTCCAGCGCCGCGGCCGCGTCGAATTTTTCCATCATGACGCAGCTGCCGCCGGCGCGCAGCGCAGCCATGTTCCAGCGCACCGGCGCGGCGTGATAGAACGGCGCGGTGGACAGATAGACCGTGTCCCGGTCGAATGCCTTCCATGCGCTGCTGGGCGCGTCGCCGACGCGGAAATAGCGGTTGGCGACCGACAGCGGCCGCTTGATGCCCTTGGGCAGGCCGGTGGTGCCGGAGGAATACAGGAAGTCCGTGCCTTCCGGCGTTTCAGGCAAGGCCACGCCGTCGCCGTGGCGGCCGATCCAAGCCTCGTACGGCATCGCGGCGGCGTCCGCGCCGTCCATGCTCACGCGCAGCACGCCGCGCGCATCCAGGCTCGCCGTATCGGTTTCGGCCTGGGTGTGGCCCGAATAGAACAGGACCCGGGCGTCGCAGTTTTCAATGATGTAGCGCGCTTCCTCGCGTTTGAGGTGGCGGCTGATGGTGGTGTAGTACAGGCCGACGCGGTGCGCGGCCCACAGCAGCTCGAAAAAGCGCGGGTGGTTCTCCAGGAACACCGCGATCACATCGCCGGGCTGCAGGCCGGCATCCAGCAGGGACGCCGCGCATTTGCGGCTGCGCAGCTCCAGCTCGCGCCAGGTGACGGCGATGCCGGAAGGAATCATGCGGTAGGCGATGCCATCCGGCATCTCCCGGGCATGGGCTTCTAGTGCGGACATAGGGACCTCCAGTTTGCTCAATGCGCCAGGCTGGCGACGCCGTTGCTCAACACCACCGTGCCGCGCTCATGGGCCAGCGCGCGGAATTGCAGGCTGGCGCCGTCGCGCCAGATCTCCACGCGCAACGTCTCGCCAGGAAAGAACGGCGAGGAAAAGCGCGCGGCGATCGCGCCCAGCCTTTGCGTGGCGTCGGGCGCGCAGGCTTGCAGCAAGGCGCGCGCCGCCATGCCGTAGGTGCACAGGCCATGCAGGATGGGCCGGTCGAAGCCGGCGGCGCGCGCCATGTGCGGCAGCGCGTGCACCGGATTCAGGTCGCCGTTCAGCCGATACAGCAGGGCCTGCTGCGGCAAGGTCGACAGCAGCACCACCTGGTCCGGCGCGCGCTCTGGCGTGGCCGGCAAGGCCTGCGGCGGCTCGTCGCCCTGGCCGAAGCCGCCATCGGCGCGGCAGAACGACACGTGCTCCACGGTGGCCAGCGGCGCGCCGCTATCGGCGTCCGAGATGTCGCGCACCGTCACCACCAGCGCCCCCTTGCTGGCGCCCTTGTCCACCACCCGCGTGACGCGGGTCTGGCTGCGCACCGCGCCGGCCGCGGCCAGCGGCGCGTGGAAGGTCATGCGGTGCTCGCCGTGCAGGATCTTCACCCAGTCGATGCCGGTGGCCGGATCGGCGGCCCAGCCGTTGGGCGCCCCGATGGTGGCCAGGAACGTCGGCACCACCGCCGTGCCGTCCTCATGCACGTAGCGCAGCTCCGCTTCATTGGCCGGGTCGCTGCCGTAGCCCAGGCCCAGCGCGTAGATCATGCAGTCGCGCGCGTCGTAGCGGTCGACGCGGTCTTCGAACTTCCAGTTGCGCAGGTTTTGATAATCGATTGCCATGGATCATGCCTCCCTACGCATGCGGACGGCGCCTTGCCGCCCGCATGCGGGTCACTCCGCCTTGATACCGGCGGCCTTGATGATTTTTTCCCAGCGGTCCTTTTCCGACCGGATGAAGCTGTCGAACTCGGCCGGTGTGCCGCCCAACGGAATACCGCCCTGCTGCGCCAGCTGCTTTCTCACTTCCTCGTCCGCCAGCACCGCGTTGAGCTCGGTGTTCAGCCGCGCGACCACGGCCGGCGGCGTGCGAGCCGCGACCAGCACGCCCAGCCAGGCGCCGACGTCCACGTCGGGATAGCCCTGTTCGGCCAGCGTGGGCACGTCGGGCAGGATCTGGCTGCGTTCGCGGGTGGTGACGGCCAGCGCCCGCAACCTGCCGGCCTTGACCAGCGGCGCCACGGTGATGACGTTTTCGACCGTGAAATCGACCTGGCCCGCCACCAGGTCGTTGGTCGCGGGCGCGGCGCCCTTGTACGGCACAGTGACCGCGGTGAAGTCCAGCCGGTTTTTCAGCAGCTCGCCGCCCAGGTGGCCGGAGGTGCCGATCATGGAAACGGCCATGGACAGGTTGCCCTGCTTCTTGCGCGCATAGTCGCGGAACTCCGCCAGCGTCTTGACCGGCGCGTTGGCGTTGACGACCAGCGCGTTCGGCATGGTGATGATGCGGATCACCGGGGCGAAGTCGGACATCGCGTAGGGCAGCTTGCTGTACAGCGTGTAATTGACCGCATTCGGCCCGCTGCTGCCCATGACCATGGTGTAGCCGTCGGGTTCGGCGCGCAGCAGGCCTTGCATGCCCAGAATGCCGGCCGCGCCGGCCATGTTTTCCACCACCACCGGCTGCCCCAGCCGCTCGGACAGCTTCTTGCCTATCACCCGGCTGGTGATGTCCAGGATCCCGCCGGGCGAACTGGGCGCGATCAGGCGCAGGGGCTTGTTCGGATAATCGTCGGCCGCGCGCGCCATCGGCGGCAGGGCCATTGCAGTCATCAGGCCGGCCAGCACTGCCAGCGTGTATCGCCTGCGTGTGTTCATGTATGTCTCCTGATAGTTCTGTGTCCGCGGGCTTGTGGCGCCCGCTGTGACGAATCCGGCGACCGGATCCGCTGCCGCGCGTCAATCCACCTTCATGCCGGTGGCGTCGACCACGCCCTGCCACTTCTTCACTTCGGCCTTCAGGAAGGCCCGGCCCTCTTCCGGACCGCCAGTCAGGGGCCGGGCATAGATCCGGTCCATGAACTCCTGCACATCGGGTTGCTTGTTGATGTCGGCGACGGCGTCGGCCAGGGTCTTCAGGACCGGCGCCGGCAGCTTGGCGGGCGCCGCCATGAAATACACCGCCTCCACGTCATAGCCCTTGAGGCCGGCCTCCTCGATGGTGGGCAGGTCCGGCATCGCCTTCATGCGTTCGCGCCCGGTCACGGCCAGCGCCTTCAGCTTGCCGGACTGCACCAGCGGAATCGCGGTGGACACGCTGCCGAACATCATGTCGACCGTGCCCGACATCAGGTCCACCTCCGCCGGCGTCACGCCCTTGTAGGGCACGTGGGTCATGTCGACCCCGGCCATGACCTTGAACAGTTCGCCCGCCAGATGGATGGACGAGCCCATGCCGGCCGAGCCGAAGGTCAGCTTGCTGCCTGGCGCCTTGGCCTTGCGGATCAGGTCGTCGACGCTCTGGATGCTGGAACCCGGCGGCACCACCAGGATGTTGGGCGTGGACGCCACCATGCCTATGGGCATCAGGTCGCGCTCCCAGTCATAGGGGTTGCGCTTCATGGCGGCATTGGCCGCCACGTAGTTGGCCGCCATCGCGATGGTGTAGCCGTCGGCCGGCGCCAGGGTCAGCGCCTGGATCGCGATGTTGCCGCCGGCGCCCGGGCGGTTTTCCACGATGAACGTCTGGTTGAAACGCTCGCCCAGCTTCTTGGCGTACAGGCGGGCCAGCAGGTCGGTGGCGCCGCCCGGCGCGAAGCCGACGTACACCCGTACCGGTTTGTCCGGATAAGCGTCGGCCCCGCTGGCTGCACCGACGGCAGCCAGGCTCAGTACAGCGGCCAACAATCCCTTCAACATTGCCATGAGTCGATCTCCTTCCGTTTTTTTAGAGATATGGGAATGTCGGGCCAACTTATTCCGACATACCGAACAGTATAACGACTTGCCGATAATAATTGTCAATATTTCCGGTGATGTGTATATTTGTTCGGAACCTCGGAATAAATTTGAACCGTCAGGCGTCATCCCGGGATATCGGATTTCGGGCCCAGGGCGCCGGGCACCCATCAGCTACAGAAGGGGAATGGAGATGGACCTGCAACTCACCGGCAAAGTCGCTGTCATCACGGGTTCCGGCCGCGGCATCGGCTATGCCTCGGCCCTGGCCCTGGCGCAGGAAGGCGCCAGGATCGTCATCACGGACATCAACCCGGAATCGGTGGAACAGGCGGTCGCCGGCCTGAAGCAGGCGGGCCACGACGCCATCGGCGCCGTGCTCGACGTCTGCGACGCCGAGCAGGTCCAAACCATGGCCGAACTGGCCGCGCACGCGTTCGGCGGCATCGACATCCTGGTCAACAACGCCGGCTTCACGCGCGACAAGTACCTGCTCAAGATGCCGGTGGAAGACTGGGATTCGGTGGTGGACACCATCCTGAAGGGCGCCTACTACTGCACCAAGGCCGCCCTGCCCTCGATGATGGAAAGGAAGTGGGGCCGCGTCATCAACATCGCTTCGCGCGCGCACTGGGGCAATCCCGGCCAGACCAACTATTCCGCCGCCAAGGCAGGCCTGATCGGCTTCACCCGCGCGCTGGCGCTGGAACAGGGCAAGTTCAACATCACCGCCAACGCCATTGCCCCGGGGCTGATCGAAACGCCGCTGGTGCGCGGCCTGTCCACCTATGAAACCCTGCGCACCAATGCGCTGGCGCGCCAGCCCGTGCCGCGCCTGGGCGCGGTCGAGGACATCGCCAACGCCGTGGCCTTCCTGGCTTCGGAACGGGCCTCCTTCATCACGGGCGAACTGCTGCACGTGACCGGCGGCCGCTACGCTTCGTAAAACGCCCTCTCCGCGCCCCTCTTCCGGAATCCGATCAGCCATGCAAAGCGCAAGCCCAGCCAGCCAGTCCCCGCTTCCCCCCATGCCGCCGCAGCAGCCCCTGCGGGTCGGCCACCGCTTCGAATCCGCCGGCCGCACCATCACCGAAAGCGACATCGTCAATTTCGCCTGCCTGTCCGGCGACTTCAACCGCCTGCACGTCGACCACGAGTACGCCAGCGCCACGCCGTTCGGCCAGCGCATCGCCCACGGCCTGCTGGTGCTGTCCGTCCTGTCCGGACTGACCACCCAGTCCAGCGGCTACCGCCAGCTGGAGCCCTACGTGCTGGCGCTGATCGACATCAACTGCCGCTTTCCCAAGCCCACCTTCATTGGCGACACCATCACCGTGCGGGTGACGGTGACGGAAAAAACCGAGCAGTACCGGCCCGGCAAGGACAAGGTGGTGTTCCGGCGCGAGGCCGTCAACCAGCGCGGCGAGGTCGTGGTCCAGGCCGATTTCGCGATGGTGCTGCGGTCGATGGAGGGCGCGGCATGAAACCGTTTGCAGACCTGAGCCGCTTCGTCAACCCGCGCAACGTGGCGGTGGTCGGCGCTTCCGCGCGCGAATCCAGCCAGGGACGCCGCCTGTACGACAACCTGGTGCTGCATTCCGCGGTGCCGGGCGAGGTGTACGCGGTCAATCCCGCCTACCAGGAGATCGGCGGGCGGCCCTGCTGGCCATCCATCAGCGCCTTGCCTGAGGCCGAGATCGACGTGGCCCTGATCATGATCAACGCCGCGCTGGTGCTGGACGCCTTGCGGCAATGCGTGGCGCGCGGCATTCCCTACGCGGTGGTCATGACCTCCGGCTTTTCGGAAGCGGGCGAGGAAGGCCGGCGCCTGGAACGCGAGATCGCCGAATTGTGCGAGGCCACCGGCCTGCACGTATACGGCCCGAACTGTCCCGGCTTCGTCAATGTCCGCGACCGCCTGGGCATGACCTTTTCCCCCGCCTTCAAGGACGACCTGAACGCCGGCTCCATCGGCCTGGCGACGCAGGGCGGCGGCCTGGGGCGCAACCTGCTGCAGGGCCTGTCCTTCGGCCAGGGCGTGGGCCTGTGGTTTTCCGCGGGCAATGAGGTCGACCTGGAGATTCCCGACTTCATCGCCCACATGGCGAACGATCCGCAGATCAGCGTGATCGCCCTGCTGATGGAAGGCGTCAAGAACGGCAGGCGCCTGACGGCCGCGCTGGAGCTGGCGCGCGCCCGCAACAAGCCGGTGGTGGTGCTGAAGGTCGGCCGCTCCGAAGCCGGCGTGCGCGCGGCGCAGTCGCACACCGCGTCGGTGGCCGGCATGGCCGCCGTCAACAGCGCGGTGTTCCGGCAGTTCGGCGCGATCGAAGTCGACGACCTGGACCAGCTGCTGGCGGCGGCGCGCCTGTTGACCCGGATCACGCCCAAGAGCGGCAAGGGCCTGTGCATCTATACCTTCTCGGGCGGCACCGCCGCGCTGGCGGCCGACATCGCCGGCGCCGCCGACCTGCCGATGGCGGCATTCTCCCCCGCCACCAAGGCCGCCCTGCGCGAGCGCCTGCCGGATTTCGCCAGCATCGACAATCCGGTCGACACCACCGCCGACATCCTGCGCAATCCCGCGGCCTCGGCCGACTGCCTGCGCGCGATCTGCGCCGATCCCTCGGTCGGCACCGTTCTCTTCCCGATCCCGATGGACTACGGCGTCATCACCGACGGCATGGCGCAGGCCATCGCCACGGTGGCGGCCGAAACCGAGACCCTGATCGTGCCGGTCTGGATGAGCCGGCGCCTGGGCGGCGGCTTCCAGCTGCTGGAAAGCGCCGGACTGCTGCCCTTCCTGTCGCTGTCGGACGCGATCGCGGCCCTGGCCAAGGCCGTGCCCTGGCAACGTTCCCCGCGCCAGCCCGCGGCCGCCGCGCCCCATGCGGAAGCCGCCGGCGGTGACGCCCGCATGCTGAGCGAAGCCGCGGCCAAGCAGCTGCTGCGGGAAGCCGGACTGCCGATTCCGCAGGGGACGGTCGTCACCAGCGCCGCACAGGCAGCCGTAGCGGCCGAGCGCCTGGGCTTCCCCGTGGTGATGAAGGTGGTCAGCGCGCAGATCGCGCACAAGACCGAAGCCGGCGGAGTCAGGCTGGGCATCGCCAGCGCCGGTGCGGCGCGCGAGGCCTACGCAGCCATCCATGAAGCCGTGGCGCGCCACAATCCGGACGCCGTGATCGACGGCATCCTGGTGGAGCGCATGCTGCCGCCGGGCGGCCGCGAGGTGCTGGTCGGCGTGCACAGCGACGCGGCCTTCGGCCTGGTGCTGACCTTCGGCCTGGGCGGCATTTTCGTGGAGACCATCCGCGACGTGGCCCACCGCATGATTCCGCTGTCGCGCGACGACGCCCGCGCGCTGCTGCGCGAGATCCGCTACGCCGAGGTGCTGGACGGCGTGCGCGGCCAGGCGCCCGCCGACCTGGCGGCCCTGGAGGACCTGATCCTCAAGGTCTCGGACTACGCCTGGAACCATCGCGACACCTTGCAGGAAATCGAGCTCAACCCGGTCTGGGTCGGCGCCGAAGGACAGGGCGCGATGCCGCTGGACGCGCTGATAGGCCTGCGCGCCGACGCCGATTCCGCCTCGGAACGGCGCCCGTCATGAACGCCGCCGGACACCTCTCTTCGACCCTACCCGCCTAGGACCCGCATGGACTTCTCACTGGACTCCACCCAGACCGAATTGCGCGATTCGCTGCGCCGCTACCTGACGGCCGAAGTCGCGCCCATCGTCAACCGCTACGAAGCCGAAGGCCTCGTAGTGCCGCAGGACATGGTCCGCGCCATGCGCGACTTCGGCCTGCTGGGCGGCATGCTGCAGGAAAAGGACGGCGGCTACGGCCTGCCGATGACGACCTACGGCATGCTGATAGCCGAACTGGCGCGGGTCTGGCCTTCGCTGCGCAGCATCGTCAGCACCAGCAATCTCTCGGCCTCGGTGCTGAGCGACGGCGGCTCGCCCTACCTCAAGGAAAAGTACCTGCCGCGCGTCCTGTCGGGCGACGCGATCGCCAGCTTTGCGCTGAGCGAACCCAATATCGGCTCCGACGCCGCCAACGTGGAAACCCGCGCGGTCGAAACCGCTGGCGGCTGGCGCGTCAACGGCCGCAAGCTCTACATCAGCCTGGGCACGGTGTGCGAGCTGGGCGTGGTGTTCGTGCAGACCCAGCGCCAGAGCGGCGAGCGCGGCGTTTCGTGCCTGCTGTTCGAGCGCGCCATGCCGGGCTTCTCGTCCAGCCCGATCCACAAGATGGGCATGCTGAGCTGCCCGTTGGGCGAGCTGCTGTTCGAGGACGTGGACATCCCCGCAGCCAACCTGATCGGCACCGAAGGCAAGGGCTTCGCGCTGGCCAAGAAATACCTCAACATCGGCCGCTGCGTGGTCGCGTTCTCGGCCCTGGGCATCGCCGAGGCGGCCTATGAGGCGGCGGTAAAATACGCCGGCGACCGGGTCCAGTTCGGCCGGCCCATCGGCGGTTTCCAGCTGGTCCAGCATATGATCGCCGACATGATGACGCTGGTCGAAACCTCGCGCCTGCTGTGCTGGCGCGCCGCCGACGCGCTGGACCGCAACGCCGCCGACAGCCAGATGCTATGTTCGATGGCCAAGCGCCATGCCACCGACGCCGTGCTGCGCGTGGCCGAGATGTCCATGCAGGTGCATGGCGGCGCCGGCTACACCACGCTGTTCCCGGTTGAGCGTCACTACCGCGACGCCCGCCACCTGAGCATTGCCGAAGGCACCAACCAGATCCAGGCCCTACTCATGGCGCAAAGCGTACTAGGCATATCCGCGTTGAAATGACCGACTACGCCAAGGCCCGGGCCGGCTCACCACCCCACTCCGACATCCTATGCCGCAAATTCTCCCTACCGCGCAACGCGTGCTGCAAGTCTTCGAAGTCTATGCGCGGGAACGCCGTCCCCTGACGAACTCGGAAATGGCGCGCTTTCTAGACTTGGCCGACAGCAGCTGCTCCGACCTGCTCTACACGCTGCGCCAGGCGGGCTACCTGTTGCGCACGCCGAAGTCGCGCTACTTCCATCCGACCGGCCGGCTGCTCGACGTGGCCCAGGGCATCTCGGCGGCCGACCCGCTGCAGGCCTTCGCGTCCGAAGCGCTGGAAATCCTGACGCGCCAGTCCGGCGAGTCCTCGATGTGCGGCCTGCTGGACGGCAACAAGGTGAAGATCTACGCCAGCCAGGAGAGTCCGCGCGCCTTGCGCTACGTGGTGCAGCCCGGCACCACCTTCGACCTGCAGGTCGCGGCGCTGGGCAAGGCCCTGCTGGGCGAAATGGACGCGGCGGAACGCAACGCGCTGATCGACTCGCTGCCGTACGAGCACGTCACGGCCAGCAGCATTACCGACCCCGCCACCTTGCGCTCGCAGATCGAATCGCAGCTGGCCAAGCACTATTTCAACAGCCGCGACGAAGGCAACGAAGGCGTGTCGGCGGTCGGCATCGCGGGACGCGTGGGAGGCCAGCTGACGGCCCTGTCCATCGTCGGCCCGACCCACCGCATGGACGCCAACATGGAAAAGTATGTCCAGATCATCCTGGACGCGCGCGCCGAATTCTTCGATTCCTGAAGCAACGCAATCATGGAGTGACGATAGACATGGCTGGTCCTCTGAGCGGATTGACGGTGGTGGAGATGGCCGGGATAGGACCCGGTCCCTTCTGCGCCATGATGTTGGCGGACATGGGCGCGGACGTGATCCGCATCGACAGGCTAACCCCGGGCTTTCTGGGCGGAGGCGGCACCATCATCGACCGGGGCCGGCGCACGATCGCGCTGGACCTCAAGAAGCCAGGGGCGACCGACGTCGTGCTGCGGCTGCTGGACAAGGCGGACGCCCTGCTCGAAGGGTTCCGCCCGGGCGTGATGGAACGGCTGGGCCTGGGGCCCGACGCCTGCCTCGCGCGCAATCCGCGGCTGGTGTATGGCCGCATGACGGGCTGGGGCCAGGACGGCCCGCTGGCCCAGGCGGCCGGCCACGACCTGAACTACATCGCCATCACCGGTGCCTTGCACGCCATGGGACACGCCGAGCTGCCGCCCGCGCCGCCGCTGCACCTGGTCGGCGACATGGGCGGCGGCGCCATGATGCTGGCCTTCGGCGTGCTTTGCGGCCTGCTCGAAGCCGGCCGCACGGGTCAGGGCCAGGTCGTCGACGCCGCCATCTGCGACGGCGCCTCCATGCTGGCCAGCGCCTATCACGGCAAGCTGCAAAGCGGCGACTGGGTCAACCGGCGCCAGTCCAACATGCTGGACGGCGGCGCCCACTTCTACGGCTGCTATGCCTGCGCGGACGGCAAGTACGTTTCCATCGGCGCGATCGAACCGCAGTTCTACCGCTTGCTGCTGGAGCGCTGCGGCATCGACGACCCGGACTTCCAGCAACAATGGGAGCGCGCGCAATGGCCCCAGCTGCGCGCCAAGCTGGCGGGCATCATCGCCGGCAAGACCCGCGACCAATGGTGCGCGCTGCTCGAAGGCACGGACGCCTGCTTCGCGCCGGTGCTGGACTTCGAGGAGGCCCCGCGCCATCCGCACCATCAGGCGCGCGGCAGCTTCATCGAGACCGGCGGCACCGTGCACCCGGCGCCCGCGCCGCGCTTTTCGCGCACGCCCGGGCAGGCCCGCCCCGTACCCGCGCCCGGCGAGCACACCGAGGCCCTGCTGGCGGAACTGGGCTTGGCGCAGGCCGAGATCCAGGCCTTGCGCGAACACGGCGCCATCGCCTGACACGCCGCGGCAGCTTGCGGCCGGGCCGGGACTTCCGCGCCCCGGCCATCCCTGGAAGGCAGACATGGAGACCGATCCGATGCAAGTCATCTCTAGCGAGTTCAAGACCCTGCTGTATGCCGTGGAAGGCGGCGTCGCCACCATCACCCTCAACCGTCCCGCCCAGCGCAACGCGCTGGATATGGTCATGCGCGAGGAACTGGCGCATCTGGTGGGCGAGATCCGGCGCGACCGCGGCGTGCGCGTGGTGATCCTGGCGGGCGCCGGCGGCGCCTTCTGCTCCGGCGGCGACATCTCCACCATGGGCTCCGGCGGCTCGGCCGAGGAAGCGCGCGAGCGCATGGCCAGCCTGCTCCTGACGATCGAGGGCCTGATCACGCTGGACCGCCCGGTCATCGCGGCGGTCGACGGCGCGGCCTATGGCGCCGGGCTGGGCCTGGCGCTGACCGCAGACCTGATCCTGGCCTCGCCGCGCGCGCGCTTCTGCCTGTCGTTCCTGCGGCTGGGGGCCATCCCCGACTGCGCCACGATGTACACCCTGCCGCGCATGGTCGGCCTGCAGCGCGCCAAGGAGCTGGCCTTCTCCACCCGCGAATTCCAGGCGCAGGAAGCCCTGGACATGGGCATCGTGTTCGAGATCCAGCCGCAGGAGCTGATCCACGAGCGGGCCCGCCAGATCGCGCTATCCATGGCCGAACTGCCCATGGCGGCGCTGGCGATCACCAAGCGCGGTTTCAACGCCTCGCTGAACAGCGACCTGAACGCCATGCTGGACCTGGAGGCAGCGGGCCAGGGCGTGGCCCGTTCTTCCGACTACCACCGCGAGGCCGCCGGACGCTTTCTCGACAAGGCGGCGCAGCGCTTCCAATGGCCAGCGGATGCCAGATAGCCCATGGCCCGCCTGATCGATTTCTTCGAGCGCGGCCTGCGGATGTCGGCAGAAGCGCCCTGCTTCGCCGAACCCGGCGGCCGGGTGCTGGACTACGGCACGGTGGCCGACATCTCGCACCGCATCGCCAACGGCCTGCATGCCGCCGGCATTGGCCCCGGCGATAAGGTGGGCCTGCTCAGCCCCAATCATCTGCTGACCTTCGTGGCGGTGCTGGGCATCGTCCGGTCCCGCGGCGTCTGGCTGCCCGTCAACGCGCGCAACAGCATCGAGGAAAACCTGCACGTGCTGGCGCGCGGACATTGCGCCTTCCTGTTCCTGCACGGCAGCTTCGCCGGCGACCTGGACCAGATCCGCGCGGCGCTGCCGGACCTGAAGGGCCTGGTCTTCATCGACGGACCGCAGGAGCAGGCGCCGGGACTGGAGGAATGGGCCGCCATCCAAAGCGCCGCGCCGGTCGAATCGGAGGCAAGCGCCGACGAGGTGGTGGCGATCCGCGGCACCGGCGGCACCACTGGCCTGCCCAAGGGCGTGCTCGTCACGCACCGCATGTACGCCACCCTGCTCGCCAACTGGTTCGCCGCCATGCCGGTGCGCGAAACGCCCGTGCACCTGGTGGTGGCGCCGCTGACCCACGCGGCCGGCATGGTGGCCTTCGCCACCCTGGCCTACGGCGGCGTCAACATCGTCCTGCCATCGGCGCGGCCGGAAGCGATCCTGGAAGCCATCGAACGGCATCGCGTGACCCAGCTGTTCTGCCCGCCGACCGTCATCTACCGCCTGCTGGCCCACTCCGACGCGCGCCGCCGGCGCTACGACTCGCTGCGCTACTTCGTCTATTCCGCCGCGCCCATGTCGGCAGCGAAGCTGGAACTAGCGCTGGAAGTGTTCGGCCCGGTCATGGTGCAGTGCTACGGCCAGGCGGAAGCGCCCTTCACCTGCACCAGCATGACGGCCGAAGACCATATCGCCGCCATGCAACCGGGCGCCGGGCACCGGCTGGCCAGCTGCGGGCGCGCCGCGCCCTTCGCGCGCGTCGAGGTCATGGATCCGCAGGGCCGGCTGCTCGGCGCGGACGAGCGCGGCGAAATCGTGGTGCGGGGCGACCTGGTCATGCCCGGCTACTACAACAATCCCGAGGGCACGGCCCAGGCCCTGCGCGATGGCTGGCTGCACACCGGAGACGTGGGCTACCGCGACGTGGACGGCTTTTTCTACATCGTCGACCGCATGAAGGACCTGATCATCTCGGGCGGCTTCAACATATCGCCGGGCAAAATCGAGCAGGTGCTGTGGGCGCATCCGCTGGTCAACGATTGCGCCGTGATCGGCGTGCCCGACGAAGACTGGGGCGAGGCCGTCAAGGCCATCGTCGAACTGAAGCCCGGCGCCGCATGGAGCGAGGAACAGGCCATCGCCTATTGCCGCTCGCGGCTGGACGGCATGAAGACGCCCAAGTCGGTGGAGTTCCGCGATGAACTGCCGCGCAGCCAGGTGGGCAAGGTCCTGAAGCAGCAACTGCGCGAACCCTATTGGGCGGGCCGCGACCGGCGCGTGTAGGGCCGCGCCAGCCGCTAGCCCTGGGCGCGGACGCTGGCCCGCCGCGCCAGCGTGCAGTAGTAGTCGGCGGCCGGCGTCAGCGGCAGGCCGGCCCGCTGCACGATGCAGACCGGCGGCGCCGGCAGGGGTTCCTTGACGCGGATCTCCTGGAATACGCCTTGCAGCAAGGGATACCGCAGCCACTGCACCGGCAGCATCATCAGCAGGTCGGAATTGCTCAAGGCGGTGATGAAGGTCAGCGCGGACTGGGCCTTCAGGGCCAGATGCGGCGGCGGCAAGCCGTGCTTCTCGAACAGGGGGCCTAGCTCCTCTTCGGCCTTGTGCGTGATGGACGTCGTGATCCATTGCGCATCGGCCAGGTCGCGCAGCGAACGGGCGCGCGCCAGCGGATGGCCCTTGCGGCCGATGATCACCCTCGTGTTGTCGAAGAGCTTTTCCACCTGCAGCTCCCCCGGCGTGCGGGCGGGCACCGGCCCGATGTAGAAGTCCACGGTGCCATCCAGCAGCGATGCCTCCACCAGCGGATACACCCCATCGATGATCTCCAGGTGGGTGTCCGGATAGCGCGCCCGGAACGCCTGCAGGACCTCGGCGAACAGGCCCAGGTGCGGCGCCGTGGACATGCAGAGCGTGACCCGTCCGCGGGACTCGCCGTTCAGTTGGCCGATCTCGTCGCGCGCGCGCTGCAATTCATGGCGTATGGCATTGGCCCGCCTGAGGAACACGGCGCCCATGGGCGTCAGGCGCACGCCGCGGGCGTGCCGTTCCAGCAGCACGCAGCCCAGTTCCTTTTCCAGTTCGCGGATGCTGCGGGAAATCGCCGGCTGGGGCACGTCCAGGTGGCGCGCGGCCGCCCTGACGCCGCCGCGCTCCGCCACCGCCAGGAAATCCCGCAAGGTGTTCAGCTTCATGGAAGTAGCGATTCAATTCTGGTATCAGTAAGCTAATTTTGCCATCTTTCGGCATCAGCGACATCGGCCTAGGATGCGTCCAGAGCCTGCATCGATAGCGGGCGGACGAGGAGACCGAAGGTGGACAAGCGAGCATCGCCCCGCGTGCTGATCGTGGGCGCCGGACCGGCAGGGCTGAGCCTGGCGATCGAACTGGGGCACAGGAAGATTCCGTGCCTGCTCATCGAACGCAATGACCGCGTGGGCTACGCGCCCCGCGCCAAGACGACCAATGTGCGCACGCGCGAACACCTGCGCCGCTGGGGCATCGCGGACCGCCTGCGCGCCGCCTCGCCGCTGGGCGCCTACTACCCCTCCAACGTGGTGTTCTGCACTCGCCTTGCCGGCTTTGAACTCGGGCGCCACGAAAACGCCATGTATTGCGCGCCCGGCAGGAATCCGCTCTATTCCGAGCATGCGCAATGGATACCCCAGTACACGGTGGAAGAAGTGCTGCGCTCGCACGCGGTCTCCCTGCCCGGCGTGGAGATCCGCTTCCGCACCGAACTGCTGGACCTGGCGCAGGACGCAAACGGCGTGCGCGCCCGGCTGCGGGACCTGGAGTCGGGCCGCGACACCGAAATCGCGGTGGACTACCTGGTCGGCGCCGACGGCGCGCGCAGCCTGGTGCGGGACCTGATAGGCACGCGCATGGAAGGCAAGCATGGCCTGTCCCGCAACTACAACATCGTGTTCCGCGCCCCCGGCCTGGCCCAGGCCCACCGGCATGGGCCCGCCATCATGTACTGGCAGGTCAACGGCGACGCGCCCAGCCTGATCGGGCCGATGGACAGCGGCGACACCTGGTTCTTCATGCCCACCCATGTGGATCCGAATCTGCGCGCGGGCGAGATCGATGCGCGCGCCCTGATCGCCCGCGCCACCGGCATAGACCTGCCTTATGAGGTGCTCAGCAGCGACGAATGGACCGCCAGCAAGCTGCTGGGCAACCGCTACCGGGAGGGCCGAGTCTTCCTGGCGGGCGACGCCTGCCATCTGCACCCGCCCTTCGGCGGTTACGGCATGAACATGGGCGTGGCCGACAGCGTCGACCTGGGATGGAAACTGGCCGCCGTGCTGCAGGGCTGGGGCGGTCCCGCCCTGCTGGACAGCTACGAGCAGGAACGCCGGCCGGTGCACCAGTGGGTGCTGGACGAGGCTGAGCACAATCATTCGATACTCGGCAACCATCTGCTGGCCGAGCATCTGGAAGACGCCGGCGCCGCGGGCGAGCAGGCGCGCCGGGAGACGGGCGCGCGCATCCGCGCCGCCAAGATGCGCGAGTTCTCGACCCTGGGCGTGGTGCTGGGCTATCGCTACGACGACTCGCCCATCGTCGTGCCGGACGGCAGCCCCGAACCCGCCAGGGACTTCATCAACTACACGCCGTCGTCGCGTCCCGGCGCGCTGGCGCCGCACGCCTGGCTGCACGACGGCAGTTCGCTCTATGACCATTTCGGCCAGGGCTACACGCTGCTGGTTTCGCCGGCGGCGGCTGGCGCGGATGCCAAGGCGGCCCTGTCCGCGGCCCGGACCGCGGGCGTGCCGCTGACGCTGATCCAGCCAGCCGAAGGCGGAGTGGCCAACCTCTACCCCGCCCCCTACACCCTGATCCGGCCGGATCAGCACGTGGCCTGGCGCGGCAGCGCCGCGCCGGACGCCAAGTTGTACGCCCGGGTGGCCGGGCGCCATTGAAACCAGCCGGCATTGAAACCAGCTGCCATTGAAACCAGCAACGACGGCGCGCGGCAAGGCGCCATTCCGATTCAAATCCAGAGAGATCCGCCAGCAAGGCGGACGACGGGAGACCTACCATGACACGCAGCCCTGACCCGACGCACGCCGAACAGGCCGTCGCCGGCTTTCGCAACCGCGTACTGCCTTTGCTGTTCGCCGGATACCTGCTCAACTTCCTCGACCGCACCAACATCAGCTATGCGCAGTTGCAGATGGGCGCCGACCTGGGCATTTCCCTGGCCGCCTACGGCTTCGGCGCGGGCCTGTTCTTCATCGGCTATGCCAGCGTGTGCGTGCCCGCCAACCTGGCACTGCAGCGCTTTGGCATCAGGCGCTGGCTGGCCTGCATGTTCCTGGCCTGGGGCCTGGTCTCATGCCTGATGGCCGCGCTGCATGGCGAAAAATCGTTCTACGTGCTGCGCTTCCTGCTGGGCGTGACGGAGGGCGGCTTCATCCCCGCCGTCAACTTCTACATCGCGTCCTGGATTCCGCCGCGCTATCGCAGCCGGATCAACTCGATCTTCATCATGGCGCTGCCGCTGGCCATGATCTTCGGCGGCCCGCTGGCCGGCGCGCTGCTCAAGATCGATGCCGGCATGCCGGGCTGGCGCTGGCTGTTCCTGATCGAAGGCCTGCCCACCATGCTGCTCGGCCTGCTGATCCTGCGCTACCTGCCCGGCACGCCGGAAGAGGCGCGCTGGCTCAACGATGACCAGCGCCAGGCCCTGCGCGCCGTCATGCAGAGCGAAGCCCCGCCCCGCCCGGCGGACGCAAAAGGCTCCTGGACGCATGGCTTCGCCGTGTTCCGCCAGCCCATGCTGTGGGGCATCCTGCTGATCCTGCTGGCCGCCTACGCCGCAACTTTCGCGCTGGCCTACTTCCTGCCCACCATCCTCAAGAAGCTCTACGGCATCACGCCGCTGGAGATCGGCGCCCTGCTGATGATTCCCAACGTGGTGGCGCTGGTGTTCAGCTACGTGATCGGGCGCAGCAGCGAACGCACGGGCGACATCCGCTGGCACCTGGCCGCCGTCTGCCTGACGGGAGCCTGCGGATTCCTGCTGCTGCACGGCGCGGCGACGGTGTCCCTGGCGGCGTTCCTGGCGGTGGTTTCCATCATCACCGGCTACACCATCGCCTATTACGGTCCGCTCAATGCCGCGGTGCAGAACTACATTGGCGCCAACGCCGGCCCGCTGGCGCTGGTTACGACCATAGGCTCGCTGGGCGGCTTCTTCGGCCCGACCCTGACGGGCGCCGTCATGCAGGCCAGCGGCGGCGAATGGCAGCTTGCGGCCCAGGTGTTCGGCGGCGCGACGCTGGCAAGCGCGGTCCTCGCGGTGCTGTGCGTACGCAACCGCCGCCAGGAGCCCGCGCCGCGCGTCGCGGCATCGAACACCTGAATCCGGATCAATCACCCTAGCGAGCCAGACATGAACACGAATACTCAAACCAAGGTCGCCGTCGTCACCGGCGGCGCAAGCGGAATCGGCCAGGAATGCGCGCGGCAACTGCGCGCCGAAGGCTGGCAGGTCGTGGTGTGGGATCGCACGGCGGCCGATGGCGCCGTGGCCGTCGACGTCTCCGACTACGCCAGCGTGGCCGGCGCGGCAGCCCGGCTGGACGGCGTCGACCTGCTGATCAACGCCGCCGGCATCGCCGGCAGCCGCGCCCCGGTCGCGGAAAAGGACCCGGCGGAATGGTCGCAGGTCCTGGCCGTCAATCTCAACGGCACTTTCCATTGCGCGCATGCGCTTTACCCGGGCCTGCGCGCCCGCGGCGGCGTCATCGTCAACATCGCCTCGGTGGCCGGCATGGTCATGATGAAGGGCCGCGCGCACTATGCGGTGTCGAAAGCCGGCGTGGCGACGCTGACGCGCTCCCTTGCCAACGAATGGGCGGAAGACGGCATCCGCGTCATCGCGGTGGCGCCGGGCTACGTCAAGACGCCGCTGATCCAGCGCTCCATCGACGCCGGCGAACTGGACGAGGCGCGGCTGGCCGCCATGCACCCCATGAACCGGCTGGCCACCACCCAGGAAATCGCGGCCGCGATCATCGCGCTCACCCGGCCGCCCTTCCTTTTCATGACCGGCTCGGTCGTCACCATCGACGGAGGCATGACCCTGGGCAAGTAGGCCGGGGCTTCGCCCGAAAGCAACAAAACGTCCCTTGTTTTCCAAAAATGCCGCATGTGCGACATAATTTGTCGCATATTACGATTACTTTCAATACATAATCTACGCAAGAAAATGCCACCACCGGCGTAGGGGGCCCGTTCTTGCGATGAAGATTCTCTCCATATTCGGGACCCGTCCCGAAGCGATCAAGATGGCGCCCCTGGTGGCTGCGCTGCAGAACGAACCGCTGGTCCAAAGCGTCGTCTGCGTGACAGGCCAGCACCGCGAGATGCTGGACCAGGTGATGGCCCTGTTCGGTTTGCAGGCGCAGCACGACCTGGACATCATGGTCCCCAACCAGACGCTCAACGGCCTGTATGCCCGGCTGATCAGCCGGGTGGACAGCGTGCTGGAGGCGGAGCAGCCCGATTGCGTGCTGGTCCATGGCGATACCAGCACCGCGTCGGCCTGCGCGCTGGCCTCGTTCCACCGCCGCGTGCGCATCGGCCATGTCGAAGCCGGCCTGCGCACCGGCAACCTGGCCCAGCCCTTCCCCGAGGAAATGAACCGGCGCGTGGTCGACGCGGTGGGCGACTGGCTTTCGCGCCCACGGCGGAATCACGCGGCAATCTGCTGCGCGAGAACCTTCAGGGGCGAATCACGGTCACAGGCAATACCGTGATCGATGCGCTGGCCATGACCTGCTCCAAACTCGCCCCCGACGGCGCGCTCGCGCAGCAGCTGGCTGCACGCTATGACTGGCTGGACCCGCAGCGCCGGCTGCTGCTGGTCACCGGGCACCGGCGCGAGAGCTTCGGCGACGGCTTCAGGAATATCTGCGCGGCGCTGGCCGAACTGGCGCGGCGCGAGGACCTGCAGATCGTCTATCCCGTGCACCTGAATCCGCAAGTGCGCAACGTGGTCATGACGCAACTGGACGGCCTGTCGCGCGTGCACCTGATCGCCCCGCTGGACTACTTGGACTTCGTCTGGTTCATGCAGCGCGCTTATCTGATCCTGACCGATTCCGGCGGGGTGCAGGAAGAGGCGCCCTACCTGGGCAAGCCGGTGCTGGTGATGCGCGACGTCACCGAACGGCCGGAGGCCGTGCAGGCTGGCACCGTGACGCTGGTCGGCACCGATACGCAGCGCATCCTGGCCGAAGTGAACCGCCTGCTCGACCAGCCCGAACTGCACGCCTCGTTCTCGCGGCGCATCAATCCCTATGGCGACGGCCTGGCCAGCCAGCGCATCGTCGATGCCCTCTGCGGCCGGCCCGTATCCGAGTTTTCCCCCCAAGTACCGGGAGCGGCCCGCTAAGCCGCCCCATGCATCCCCCCGGAGTATCCATGCCCCATGCCCCGCACACCTCCGCCGCCCGCGCCCTTTGCCGTGCCTTGATGGCCGCCGGGCTGCTGCTCCCCCTGGGAGCGATGGCCAGTCCCGCGGGCGACGGCCTGCGGCGCTTGCTGGGCGACGACTGGGTCACGCGCGACACCAGCCTGGAAGACCTGGGCATCCGCGAACCCGTCGTGCTGAGCAATAGCGATGCGCGCCAGGAGTTCTACCTGCCGGTGCCGCGCGGCGTGCCGATAGCCGACGCCACCCTGAATTTCGACGCCCGCTACATCAAGGGCGAGCCGGGCCGCGCCAGCATGGTGCTGTGGGTGGACGGCGTGCCACAGACCGCGCAGCGCATCGCCGACGGCGAGGGCTCCGCGACGCGCAAGCTGAACGTGGAGCCCCGCATCCGCGAGACCGGCTTCCTGCGCCTGGCGGTGGACTGGCAATCGGAGATCGCGCTGCGCCAGTGCGAGAGCAACCGCGCCACCGCCAATGCCTTGATGATCTCGCCGCAAACGCGGCTGAGCTACCGCTACGACGCGTCGGCCATCAACAGCCTGGACGAGGCCTGGAGCACGCTGCCCGGCAAGCCGGTGCTGATGGTGGCGGGCGCCAAGCTCGACCAGCAGGCGTTCGACAGCGCCTGGCGCATGGGCGTGGCGATGGAACGCAACGGCAAGCGGGTCACGGTCAAGTCCTTCCCAGCGGTGGGCGACGAGATCGACACCCGCGGTCTGCAAGCGCCCAACGGACTCGGCCAGGTGCCCGCGTTCGCGGCGCTGGCGGGCGGCGACAAGCACAAGCTGGCCAGCCCCGCCGAGATCGGCGCCCTGCTGGTCATGGGCGCCCCGGCCGTCAGCGGCGACGTGGTGATCGCGGACGCCGCGCTGCGCGCCCGCTACAACGAAGCGCTGGACGCCTTGCAGGCGCAGCTGGCGCAGGACGCCGACGCCGCCGACGCCTTCAAGACCTGGCGCCAGCGGCGCATGCCGTTGGCGGGCCAGGACCTGCAATCCAAGGAAATCCGCCTGGCGCCGCTGGGCCGCCAAGCCGTGATCGCGGTGGCCGCCGATGCCGGCGCGCAGGGCGCGGGCGCCTTCGACGCCGCCTGGCGCCGCATCCTGGTCACGCGCCAGGCGCAGGTCAAGGCGGCCGAGCCGCCGCAGCCGCTGGCCGACGGCGGCTTGCGGCTGACGGCGCTGGGCGGTTCATCCGCCAGCTTCG
Source organism: Achromobacter anxifer (assembly GCF_903652925.1). Classification (GTDB taxonomy): domain Bacteria; phylum Pseudomonadota; class Gammaproteobacteria; order Burkholderiales; family Burkholderiaceae_B; genus Achromobacter; species Achromobacter anxifer. The sequence continues at coordinate 72,556 of NZ_CAHLAR010000003.1, forward strand.
ACGTGGTCGCGCGCGGCGACTGGAACGCCAACTTCGCGCTGGCCGCCGTGTCCTCGGACGGCAACATGCCGGACGAGCTGGTCATGGACCTGGCCGCCGCGCCCGGCGCCTCGGCCACCCGCCCGGTCGCCTCGGTGTTCTGGAACGGCATCCTGCTGGCGGCCAAGCAGATGGACGCCAACGGCCAACCCGAACGCCTGACGGCGCGCGTGCCCGGCTATGCCCTGGGCCTGAACAACGCGGTGCGCGTCACGTTCCAGCGCCAGCCGGTATCGGTGGACTGCAACGAGATCCCACAGGGCTATCCGGTGAACGTGCTGCCCACCAGCTACGTCAAGCCCGGCCGCGCGGAGCCGGACGGCACCTTCGTCGGGCTGCTGCCGCTGCTGGCGGGCAAGCCCCAGCTGCTCATCCCCGACACCTACCTCGCCGATGCACCGGCCAATCTGCAGCGTGTGATCGGCATCGCCGCGGCCAGCGGCCTGTCGGCCACCCGCGCCACGCTGTCGCTCACCCCGGCAGGCCAGGCGGCCACGCCCGGCAGTCCCTTCGTGGCGATGGAAGTGGCGCTGGACGGCGCCAAGCCCATGGTCAAGGTCACCGACCGCAAGCAGCTGACGGTGAACGGCAAAAGCGCGCCCTGGCTGGATATCTCCGGCCTGGACAAGCTGAGCACCGCCGAGGTCGTGCGCGCGGGCGGGCAGGACGGCCTGCTGTGGCACACGCTGGGCCAGCAGCCCGTCATTCCGGAAACGCCCTTCGTGCTGAACCGCGGCAACATCGCCATCATCGGCGCGGCGGGGCCGCTGGCCTGGATCGACAGCGCCAATCCCGCCGCCGGCCAGCCGCCGGGCGCAGGCGCAAGTGCCTTCTTCGAATGGCGCCACTACCTGTCGTGGAGCGTGCCGGCGCTGAGCGTGGGCCTGCTGGTCCTGCTCCTGATCCTGATCGCCGCCTTGCGGGTCAGCCGCAGGAAGAACAAGGACAACAAGTAACCCGGAAGCGCCATGTCCTCGCTTTACTGGCCCTACCTGATCGCCGACTACTACCGCGGCCTGGAGATCGTGACGGCGGTGGTCGGCGTCATCATCCTGCTGTCCAGCCTCGATGACCTGTTCATCGACGGCTGGTTCTGGCTGCGCGAGCTGCGCCGCGGCCTGACGGTCAAGCGCCAGTATGCGGCGCTGAGCGCCGAACAGCTGCGCGCCAAGCGCGAACAGCCGCTGGCGATCATGGTGCCGGCCTGGCTGGAATACGACGTGATCGCGCCCATGCTCGAAAGCATGGTGTCGACGCTGGAATACAAGAACTACATGATCTTCGCCGGCACGTACCAGAACGACGAACGCACGATCAAGGAAGTCGAGCGCATGCGGCGCCGCTACCGGCAACTGATACGCGTGGAGGTGCCGCACGACGGGCCGACCTGCAAGGCCGATTGCCTGAACTGGATCGTGCTGGCCATCTTCGCGCAGAACGCCAAACAGCCCGAGCCCTTCGCCGGCGTGATCCTGCACGACAGCGAGGACGTGCTGCACCCGCTGGAGCTGAAGTACTACAACTACCTGCTGCCGCGCATCGACTTCATCCAGCTGCCGGTGACCTCGCTGGAACGGGAATGGCACGAGCTGGTCGCCGGCACCTACATGGACGAGTTCGCGGAATGGCACACCAAGGACCTGGTGGTGCGCGAAAGCCTGTCCAAGATGGTGCCGTCCGCTGGCGTGGGCACCTGCTTCTCGCGCCACGCCCTGGAGGAACTGGCGGCGGAAACCAACAACCAGCCTTTCAACACCGACACGCTGACCGAGGACTACGACGTCGGCGCGCGGCTGGCCCAGCGCGGCATGCGCCAGATCTTCGGCAAGTTCGAAGTGGAATACGTGACGCGCCGCCGCTCGTGGTTCGGGCTGGGACGGGAGAAGGTCTCCGCCATCCGCATGCCGCTGGGCGTGCGCGAGTACTTCCCCAACACCTTCCGCACCGCCTACCGGCAGAAGGCGCGCTGGACCCTGGGCATCGGCCTGCAAGGCTGGCAGCAGGTGGGATGGACCGGATCGCTGGCCACCCGTTACCTGCTGTTCCGCGACCGCAAGGGGCTGTTCACCTCCTTCATCGCAATACTGGCCTATCTGCTGCTGGCCAACTTCTTCGTCTTCTACCTGGCCGACCGCTACGGCTGGTGGCAGGTCTATTACCCGTCCTACTTCCGCCCCGGCAGCTGGCTGGTGACGCTGATGTGGTTGAATGCGATCGCGCTGCTGCTGCGCGTGGTGCAGCGCGCCTACTTCGTCGGCCGCATGTATGGCTGGGAGCACGCCCTGCTGTCCATGCCGCGCATGATCGTCGGCAACTTCATCAATGCCATGGCGGCGGCGCGGGCCTGGCGCCTGTTCATCGGCCACCTGATCACGGGCAAGCGGCTGGCCTGGGACAAGACCATGCACGACTTCCCGTCCACCGACCAGCTCTCGCAGCAGCGCCAGCGCCTGGGCGACCTGCTGCTGTCCTGGCAGGCGATCGACCATGAAATGCTGGAGCGGGCGCTGGAAACCCAGGCGCGCGAAAAGCGGCCGCTGGGCGAAATCCTGATGGAGCAAGGCGTGCTGGACGAAAAGACGCTGCACGAAGCCCTGTCCTTCCAGCAAGGCAATCCCACCGACCACCCGCCCCCCGACGACCCGCTATCGCACAGGCCATCCGCTCCATGACCGTCCTTTCCCGCTCGCTGGCCCTCACCGCCCTGCTGATGTGCGCGGCGGCGGCGCCCGAAGCCGCCGCGCAGGCCGCGCCGACCGCCGAACGTCCTCTGGAAGGCGACGCTTACCAACTGGCCGACCAGGCCTACAAGCGATACGACGCCGGACACTACGAAACCGCCCAGGTCATGGCGGAGAACGCCATCCGGCTGCGTCCCGACGTGGCCCGCCTGCGGCTGCTGCTGGTGTACGCCCTGGAAAAACAGGGCAAGCGCCAGGAAGCGATGCGCGCTGCCGATGCCGCGATCGCCGACGGACTGGGTACGCCCGAATTGCGCCAGGCCAAGGCCAATCTGCAACGTCCGACGGCCACGGCCGCGACCCCGGCCGCCACTCCGAGCACTATCCCGGCCGCTACCCCGGCACCGGCCGCGGGGCAGACCGCCACGGCGGCGCAGCCCGCCGCGCAGCCGCCCGCGCAAACCCGCAAGCCCGCGCCACAGACCGCCTATCAACGGGCCTATCCCGTGGCGACCCGCGCCTACGCGGACTATGCGCGCCAGGACTACGCCGCGGCCGCCGCCGGCGCCGAACGCGCCTTCCGCGCCGTGCCCAAGCAGGGCGAATGGGCCTTGCTGTGGGTGGAATCGCTGGGCGCGCAGCAGCGCTACGAGGCCGCCAGCGCCGCGGTCGACCAGGCGCTGGCATTGGGCGCGCCCAACAAGGCTGCGCTGCAAGCCCGGCGGCAGGCCTTTCAGCGCCAGCTAACCGCCAGCCAGGCGCCCGCCACGCCCGCCCCCGGCAGCGTGGCCGCCACCGGCGCGTATGCCGCCTACGACAAAGGCGCCTACCAGGAAGCCATCGTCCTGGCCCGCCAGGCCGTGGCGGAAGCGCCGGACAACGCCAGCTATGCCCATCTCTTGACGACCACACTGGCCGCCGGCACCACCGCGCAGGCCGCCGAGGCGGAGACCCGTCTCACCGACGAGCTGGCCCGCCAGCCGGATTCGGCCGAATTGCTGGCGCAACGCGGCTACGCCCGCCAACGCCTGGGCCAGCCCGCGGGCGCGGTGTCCGACTTCGAGGCCGCGCGCGCCACCGGCAAGGCGCCACCGCGGCTGATCCTGGATCAGGCCTACGCGCAATCGGCAATGGGCGACAACCGCGCCGCCACCGACTCGCTCAAGCAGGCCATCGACATGGACGACGCCGGCCAGCTGGGCCTGACGCCGCTGGAACGCTACAACACACGCCGCGGCGTCGCCGACCTGTCGCGCGAATGGGGCGCATCGTTCTCCGCGTCCTACCGCGGCGCGCGCCCCGCCAATTCCAGCATGGGCGGCGCCGCCATCAACACGCCGGGCGACGTGGTGTTCAGCACCGCGGAAATCTTCTGGCGCCCGCCGCAGCTGAACAACCGCTGGGGCATGCTGGAAGCCTATGCGCGCAGCTCCAACACCTTGTACGACGGCGGCAGCACCTACGAATCGCGCAGGAACGTGGATCCCTGCACCGGAGAAAGCACGCCGGACAACCGCTCCGCCGACGAGCGCCTGCGCAATAGCAGCTCGGCCTCGGGCATCCCCAGCACCATCGGCGCGCTGGGCGTGCGCTACCTGCTGGCGGATACCGGCCTGACCTTCGGCATCGAGCGCCGCCAGTTCCTGGGATCGGCCACCCGCCAGGGCTATGCCTATCCGGAATCCAGCGCGGTGCAGTGCGCGGCGCAGCAGGCCTTCCACAGCGCCTACCCCAACCTGCAGGACCAGAGCGCGGTGGCGCGCTACAAGCTCAACGGCGATGCGGGCGGGTGGATGACCTACCTCACCTACGGCTACTACCAGGGCCGCGAGCTGCGGGTGGACGTGCCCAGCTGGCTCACCATCGAAGGCTACGCGCAAGGCGGCTACCTCTGGGACGACAACAGCGCCCGCTACACCGCGTACTCCGTGGACTCCAAGGGACAGCGGCAGCAGGACCTGGGCAGCGCGCCGGGCCGCCTCAAGCGCGACCAGGCATTCCTGTCCGGCGAATTGCGAGTGGGCCGCAGTTTCCGCGCCACCAGCATCAGCGACAAGCTGGTGCTGTTTCCCTACGCCGTGGTCGGCGCCGACTGGCTATGGCAGAAAAGCGTGGCCAGCCTGGACGGCCTGCCCGGCTACGGCAGCCAGTCCGTGGTGCTGTCCGACCACGGCACCTCGTGGTCGCTGGGCGTCGGCCCCGGCTTCAACGTGCGCTACTGGTTCCGCGAAGACCACTACAATGCGCCGCGCTCATATCTGGATTTTGGCGTCCAGTACCGCACCAGCATTGGCGGCGGCGAAAGCGACCGCGCCAAGGGCTGGTTCATGAACATGACCTTGTCTTACTAGGACGGCCCCAGCCTACAGCGGCCATTCCCGTCTGAGACGCTCGGCCTCGGGCGTCGGCCCGATCAGCCAGGGGTCGGCCGCGAAGGCCACGACGCTTTGCGCGCGGTAGCGCCGCGCGATGCGCAGCTGCTGGCGGATGCGCGAGGCTGAGGCGGAACGGGCATTGAATGTGGTGCCGTCCTGGCGTTCGGACGGCAGTTCTTCGAATAGTTCGACGATCAGGTCGAACGGCGCGCGGCGCGCCAGCAGCAGGCGGTGCAAGGGCTCCAGCGCCTCATAGGCCGCCATGCCCGACACGCCCGCTCCGTCCTGCAACATGGGCCGCAGCTTCACGGCATCCAGCAGTCCGCTCCACAGGTCAGCCAGGCTCAGCGGCCCGGGCAACTTGCTGTGATAGGTGGAGATGGTCGGCATGCGCCCGACCTGCTGCGCGAGCGGCTCCGCCAATCCACGCAGCCATTGCGCCAGGCGCTCCCGCCGTTCGGGCGTGGCCCAGCTGTGCTGCTCTATTTCGTACGGGATGTACCAGCCGCGGAAGGCCGCCAGCCCGGTCACGTCCGATGCCCGCGCGTAGGCCAGCGCCTGCTCCTGCGCGGCCTGCAGAAAGGCCGCCAGCGCGGCGTCATCCGGATTGCCCAGTTGCCGCCACCAGCGCTCGTCGTAAGGCAGGCCCAGTTGCAGGTCCATGCCCAGGCGCTGGGCTTCATCGAACAGCAGCGCCAGCGTGGCCGCCGGCAGCTGCCACGGCTGAGCGCCGCCGCTGGCGCCCACCCACTGGATGATGATCTCGCGAAAGCCCAGCCCATGCATGGCGGCCATGCGCTCGCGCCAGGCTTGCGGGCTCAGCTCCAGATGGCTGGGCCACAATTGCCAGAAGGTGCTTTGCAGCGACCAGGCCGGCGCACAGGCGGGCAGGCTGGCGGCCAGCGCCGCCACGCCCAGGCCGCGCAACAGGCGCCGCCGGCTGGGGGAAGCAGGCGCAAGCGCCTGCATGGACTGCCGGGCGATACGGATTACCCTGCGCGGTTGCCGAAGATGCCCGACAGCGACGCCAGCAATTCGGCCGGGTTGAACTGCTGGCCGCCCTGCACTTCGCCGTTGGGCGTGGCCTTGTCCACCAGCTGCGGCAGCAGCGAGGACAGCGAACCCAGCACGGAATCCGTGTCCTGGCCGGTCTTGGCGGCCAGTTCATTGACGACGCCGGGATCCAGCACGGAACCGAGCTGGTCGGCGCTGACGGGCATGTTCTGGCCCGTGCCCACCCACGAAGCCACGATCTCGCTCAGGCCGCCCTTCTGGAAGCTGGCGATCAGGCCGGTCAGGCCGCCCGGGTACTTGTTGAGTTGCTCGATCAGCGCGGGCAGCATCGAAGCCGAACCTCCTTGCTGACCGCCGCCGGCCATCGAGGCCAAGGTATCCAATAGGCTCATCATCGTGCTCCTGAAAAATCGGAAATCCAGTATAGGCCCATGCCCGCCGCCCTGTGTGTCATCTGAAGGATGACACCCCGATCTTTGCAAAACTTGTCTATCCGGCCCAGTCAGTTGGCGGGTTTGGCCGCCTGCAGGGCCTGCAGCGACTTCAGGCCGGCGCGGCCATCCGGCGGCAAGCCCAGCTCGCGCTGCGCCGATTGCAGGGCCTGCCGGGTGCGCGTACCGATCATGCCATCGGGTTCCCCGACCTCATAGCCGCGAGCAATCAGCAGGCGCTGCAATTCGCGCCGCTGCGCCCGCGACAAGCCCGGGTCATCGGTCGGCCAGGCTTGCGCCAGCGGACCGCCGCCGCGCAGCCGGTCGGACAGGTGGGCAATGGCCAGCGCATAGCTTTCCGCCGCGTTATAGGAGTACAGCGCGTCGAAATTGCGCGTGATCAGGAAAGCGGGGCCGCCGCGGCCCGCCGGCAGCAGCAGGCCGGCCGGCGTGTCGCCCGCAGGCAAGGGCTGCCCGTCGGCGCGCGTCACGCCGCGTCCGGCCCAGTACGACATCGGGCGCTTGTTCTTGCGGCCCGCACCCGAGGTATCCAGGCCGGCGGGCAGGCGGACCTCGTAGCCCCAGTGCAGCGCGCTGTTCCAACCCGCGCGCTTGAGGAAGTTGGCGGTGGAAGCCAGCGCGTCCGGCACGCTGTCGACCAGGTCGCGGCGGCCATCGCCGTCGAAATCCACCGCCAGCCGCAGATAAGTCGATGGCATGAACTGCGTCTGGCCGAAGGCGCCGGCCCAGGAGCCGACCAGGCGTTCGGGCGCGATGTGCTCGTCCTGGATGATCTTCAGGGTGGAGAAGAGTTCGCCGCGAAAATAAGCCTGGCGGCGTCCAAAGCAGGACAGCGTGGACAGCGACGTCAGCAAGGGCCTGCCGCCCAGCGTACGGCCGTAGTTGCTTTCCACGCCCCAGACCGCGGCGATGGTGGCCGGGTCCACGCCGTAGCGCGACGCCGCCCGCTCCAGGTCGGACTGCCAGCGCGCCATCCCCGCCTGGCCGTCCGCCACGCGCTCGTCATCGACCAGGCCCGCCATGTAATCCCAGATGGGCGTCTTGAATTCGGGCTGCGCGTCCAGCAGGCCGATCACGGCCATGTCCGGCGCCAGCCCGGCGGTGTGGGTGTCGAAGGTGGCGCCCGACACGCCGGCCTTGGTGGCCGGCGCGCGCAGCTGCGCAAGGCAGGCGGCGAACGCGTCGGCGGCCGAGGCCGCGGGCGCCAATGCAAAGAGCGCGGCGCCCGCGCATGCGGCCGCCAGCAGCGGCAAGCGGCGGGGCCGCGGCGAGTGGGTGAAAATGTCGATGCTCATGTTTTCCGTCTACCCGGCCTGCAGCGCGGCAAGCTCGGCGTCGTCGAATCCGGCGGCGCGGCGCGCCTCCAGGTTGAAAGGACCGCGCAGGCGGGGCGCATCGTGGCGCTGCGCCAGTTCGGCATAGCAGGCCACGGGATCCTTGCCCGCCTGCGCGCACAGATGCTTGTACCAATGGTTGCCGATGGCCACGTGGCCGATTTCATCGGCCAGGATGATGTCGACGATGGCGGCGCTTTCCGCGTCCCCTGCCCCCGCCAGCTTGGCGCGGATCGCGGGAGATGCATCGAGGCCGCGCGCCTCCAGCGTGCGCGGCACCAGCGCCAGGCGCGCCAGCAGATCCTGCTGCGTGCGCTGCGCCATGTCCCACAGGCCGTTGTGGGCGGGAAAGTCGCCGTAGGCATGGCCCATGGCCGCCAGGCGCTGCCTCAGCAGGTCGAAGTGGTAGGCTTCTTCGCGCGCCACGCGCAGCCAGTCGCGGTAGAAGGCTTCCGGCATGCCGGCAAAGCGCCAGATGATGTCCAGCGCCAGGTTGATCGCATTGAATTCGATGTGCGCCAGCGCGTGCAGCAGCGCCGCGCGCCCTTCCTGCGTGGCCATGGAGCGGTGCTTGACCTGGTCGGGCGCCACCAGCGGCGGCAGCGGCGGGCGGCCCGGCAGCTCGGCCACCGGCGCATACACCCTGCCGCAATCCAGCGCTGCGTCATCCGCGATGGCGCGCACCGCGGTCAGCTTGTCCTGCCAGGCGGTCGCGGCCAAGGCTGCCAGCGCCTGTCCACGCAGGCAATCCTGGCCTTGCCCGGCCGCGGCGGGGATCGTGTTGCTGTCCATACTCATCTCTATGCGGGGCGGACCCGCCGCCCCGAAATCCCTTGAAGGCGCAGCGGCCACAGGCTCCGCGCGCACACGGAGACTTTATCATTCACCCATGGATTCCCTGCGCCTCACCATAGAGACCGACCTGTCCCGCATCGATGCCCAGCAATGGGATGCGTTGGCGGGCGACCAGCCTTTTCTACGCCACGCCTTCCTGCGCGCGCTGCATGAAACGGGTTGCGCCGCGCCGGCGACCGGATGGTCGCCGCATTACCTGGCGCTATGGCGCGACGGCGCGCTGACTGCCGCCACGCCGCTCTACCTGAAATCGCATTCGCGCGGCGAGTACGTGTTCGATTACGCCTGGGCCGACGCCTTTCAGCGCCATGGGATGCGTTACTACCCCAAGCTGCTGTCGGCCATCCCTTTCACGCCCGTGACCGGCCCCAGGCTGCTGGCCGGCAACGACGAGGACCGCGCCACCCTGGTGCGCGGCCTGGTCGCATTCGCCGAAGAGATTCAAGTCTCGTCTCTGCATCTGCTGTTCCCCTCTGACGCCGACATGCGCGCGCTGCGCGAGGCCGGCTTCATGATCCGTGAAAGCGTGCAGTTCCACTGGACCAATGCGGGCTACGCGGACTTCGACGCCTTTCTGGCCACGATGAGCCACGACAAGCGCAAGAAGATCCGCCAGGACCGCAAGAAGGTCGCCGCCGCGGGGTTGAGCTACCGCTGGCTACGCGGCGCCGAGATCGGCGCGGCCGAACTGGATTTCTTCCATGAATGCTATTGCCACACCTATTTCAGCCACGGCAATCCGCCCTACCTGAACCGCGAATTCTTCCAGCGCGCGTACCGCGAACAGCCCGAAGCCTTCGTGCTGATCCTGGCTGAGCGCGACGGCCGGCCAGTCGCGGCCGCGCTCAACCTGGCGGGCGGCGACGCACTCTACGGCCGCTATTGGGGCGCCACGGAATACGTGCCGGGGCTGCACTTCGAAACCTGCTACATGCAGTCCATCGCCTATTGCATCGCCCACGGCATCGCCCGCTTCGAGGGTGGCGCGCAAGGCGAACACAAGATGGCGCGCGGGCTGCTGCCCACGCCTACCTGGTCGGCGCACTGGGTCGCGCACCCCGGCTTCGCGGACGCGATCCAGAACTTCCTGGACGAGGAAACGGCGGCGGTGACGGACTACCTGGGAGAGCTGGAAACGCACTCGCCGTTCAAGCGGCCGCGGGAAGACTGAGGCCCACAGCCTGTCCGCGCAGGAACAGGCTTGCGGGTGCAGGTGTTAGAGGAAGCGGTCCAGCAGCTTGCGGCTGTGCTTGTCCAGCGCCTGGATGTCGCGCACCAGGTAGAAGATGCCGTGGCTGTCGGCGATCAGCAGCGTCTGCGGGCTGAGGCGGCGGATGTCCTCTTCGCCGCGCAGCGTGAACGAGGTGGGGCCGCGGTCGGTCTCGACCTGCCAGGTGCTGGGCGTGGCGAAGGTCGAGACGCTGGCCAGCTTGCGGATCTCGGGCATGAATTCCCGGCTCGCCAGTTCTTCCTCGATCAGGGCGCGCTGCGGAGCAGGCACATCGGCCAGATGTTCGATCCAGACCAGTTCGTGGCCGTCGACCGTCACCAGCGACAGGCCCCGGCCCGGCTCGCTGATGGGAAAGGCGCGCACGGGCAGCACCCCTTCGTGCGTTGCGCCATCGGCGGATTGGAACTCCAGACGCCCGAAGGCGTTGCGGCGCAGCTGAAAAGACGGCAAGGTCATGACGATAATTCCGGTTCCGCGTCAGGCCACGGCGGCCATGTCTTCGCTGCCCGACGCCTGCGCGTCGGCCTCGGCCTGGCGCGCCTGCGCCTGGTACAGGCGGTAGTAGGCGCCTTCCCGGGCCATCAGTTCCTCGTGCGGCCCCTGCTCCACGATCTGGCCGCGGTCCAGCACCACCAGGCGGTCCGCCTTGCGCAAGGTGCTCAGGCGGTGGGCGATGGCGATCGTGGTGCGGCCGCGCACCAGATTGTCCAGCGCCTTCTGGATTTCCTTTTCAGTGGTGGTGTCCACCGACGAGGTGGCCTCGTCCAGGATCAGGATGCGCGGATCGATCAGCAGCGCGCGCGCGATCGAGATGCGCTGGCGTTCGCCGCCGGACAATGCCTGGCCACGTTCGCCGACCAGGGAGTCATAGCCGTGCGGCAGCCGCAGGATGAATTCGTGCGCATGCGCGGCGCGCGCGGCGGCCACGATCTCGTCGCGGGTGGCGTCCGGCTTGCCGTAGGCAATGTTCTCGGCGATGGTGCCAAAGAACAGGAACGGCTCCTGCAGCACCAGGCCGATGTTGCGCCGGTAGTCCGCCACGCGCACCGAGCGGATGTCGGCGCCGTCCACCAGCACCGCGCCCTCGGACACATCGTAGAAGCGACAGATCAAGTTGATCAGCGTGCTCTTGCCCGAACCGCTGTGGCCCACCAGCCCGATCATTTCTCCCGGGGCGATGGTCAGGTTCAGCCCGCGGATGACCTGCCGGTTGCCGTAGCGGAAGCCCACGTCGCGCAATTCGATGCGGCCGTTGATGTGCGGCAGCTTGACCGGATTCTGCGGCTCCGGCACGCTGGACACATGGTCCAGGATGTCGAAGATGCGCTTGGCGCCGGCGGCCGCTTTTTGCGTCACCGACACGATACGGCTCATCGAATCCAGGCGCATGTAGAAGCGCCCGATGTACGCCAGGAAGGCGGCCAGCACGCCCACGGTGATCTGCTTCTGCGACACCTGCCAGATGCCGAAGATCCACACCACCAGCAGGCCGACCTCGGTCAGCAGCGTGACGGTGGGCGAAAACAGCGACCAGGTGGTATTGACGCGGTCGTTGACTTCCAGGTTGCGGTTGTTGGCTTCGCGGAAACGCGCCACTTCGCGCTTTTCCTGCGCGAAAGCCTTGACCACGCGGATGCCCGGGATGGTGTCGGCCAGGACGTTGGTGATTTCCGACCAGATGCGGTCGACCTTTTCGAAGCCATGGCGCAGGCGGTCGCGCACGGCATGGATCATCCAGATGATGAACGGCAGCGGCACCAGCGTGACCAGCGCCAGCCACGGGTTGATGGACACCAGGATGACCGCGGTCATGCAGATCATCAGGATGTCGTTGGCAAAGTCCAGCAAGTGCAGCGACAGGAACACACAGATGCGGTCGGTTTCGCTGCCGATGCGCGAGATCAGGTCGCCCGTGCGCTTGCCGCCGAAATATTCCAGCGACAGCTGCTGCAGGTGCTCATAGGTGGTGGTGCGCAGGTCCGCGCCGATGCGCTCGCTGACCCAGGCCAGGATGTAGGTCCGGGCCCAGCCCAGGCCCCAGGCCAGGAAGGCAGAGGCCAGCAGTCCGCCCAGATAAAGGCGGACCTTGTCGTAATCGATGGGCGCGCCGTTCTGGAACGGAATCAGCACGTCGTCCATCAGCGGCATGGTCAGATACGGCGGCACCAGGGTGGCAGCCGTACCCAGCAGGGTCAATACGAAACCCGCCAGCAGCGGCCCGCGGTAGGGCCGGGCGAAGCGCCACAGGCGCAGCAGCGCCCAAGTGGTGGATGGCGCCGCCTGTTCCTGGTTGCAGGTCGGGCATTCTTCCTCGCCCGCCGGAATGACGTTATTACAGACGGTGCAGGTGCGCTCCGCCAGTTCCTCGTTCTGATGGCCGGACAAACGGATGGCCTGCTGGGTCTCGAACTGCGCCAGCAGCCGCAGCGCGGCCGGATTGCGGGCCAGCGTGAAGCGCCAGATTCCCAGGCGGGCCGTGTCGTCGTGCAGTTCCAGCACCGCGGCGCCCGCGTGGTCGGCAAGGTTCAGCTTTAATTGGGGGCCATATGCCCAGGATTCCCAGCGCGGCTCGTCGGGGTGGCGGGCCAGCAGCCGTCGGTCGGTGGCGGCGATCAGCCCCGGACGGAACTTCAAGCGCTGATCCAGGTCTATTTCAACCCAGGCCAATAAGGTTTCGCCGTCCGCCAGTTCGGCGCTGATTGCATCACGCCAGCGGGCAGGAAAGGCTTCGGCAAGGCCGGAAAGCAGGTTTGGTTTTTTCATTGGAACGCATACCGGGCCAGAACTCTGCCCTACTAGGCGGCAACCGGTTCGCTGCCTGGACTGGCGGCAAACGTGTCCCTTCCTTACAACATAACGATTTCACGCCTTGAAGGCGTCGTATAGTAGCAGCCGATTTTTCTAATTAGGAATATCTGGGATCCCCCACTCGTTGGCATTATTCTAAAGGCGCAACCCCAATAAATTCGCGGTCTTGCATAGGGGCGTCCGCGCGTGCCAACCTGCTTCTCTCGTAAATTAAAACATGAAAAAGAAAGACATTGAATTTCTCGATGTCGTGGCTTTGCGCGGCCCGAACATTTGGACGTATCGCCCGGTACTCGAAGCGTGGGTGGATATTGGCGAACTGGAGGACTACCCTTCCAATACCATTCCCGGCTTCTACGAACGCCTGACCGAATGGCTGCCCTCGCTGATCGAGCACCGCTGCAGCCCGGGGGTTCGCGGCGGCTTCCTGTCGCGCGTGAAGGAAGGCACCTGGCCCGGCCACATTCTTGAACATGTCACCCTGGAATTGCAGAACCTGGCCGGCTTGCGCGGCGGTTTCGGCAAGGCCCGGGAAACGTCGACGCGCGGCGTCTACAAGGTCGTCGTGCGCGCCTGGCAGGAGCAGGTCACCCGCGCCGCCCTGAACGAGGCCCGCGACCTGGTCATGGCCGCCATCGAGGACCGTCCGTTCGACGTGCCCGCCGCCATCGCCAAGCTGCGCAGCCTGATTGACAAGCATTGCCTCGGCCCCAGCACCGCCTGCATCGTGGATGCCGCCGACGACCGCGACATCCCCTACATCCGCCTGTTCGAGGGCAACCTCGTGCAGTTCGGCTACGGTTCGGCCCAGCGCCGCATCTGGACCGCCGAAACCGACCGCACCAGCGCCATCGCCGAAGGCATTTCGCGCGACAAGGACCTGACCAAGGAGCTGCTTTCGACCTGCGGCGTGCCCGTGCCGGAAGGCCGCCTGGTACGCAGCGAGGACGACGCCTGGGAAGCGGCCGAGGACATCGGCCTGCCGGTGGTCGTGAAACCCTATGACGGCAACCACGGCCGCGGCGTGTTCACCAACCTGACGACCCGCGAGGAAGTCGTGTCGGCCTATCGCGTGGCCGTGGACGAAGGCAGCGGCGTGATCGTCGAGCGCTTCGTGCTGGGCAACGAGCACCGCTTGCTCGTCGTCGGCGACCGCATGGTGGCCGCCGCCGCTGGCGAGCCGGCCTGGGTGACGGGCGACGGCAAGTCCACCATCACCGAACTGATCGACAACCAGATCAACACCGACCCGCGCCGCGGCCGCACCGAAAACCATCCGCTGAATCCGGTGCGCCTGGATTCCGCCGCGCGGCTGGAAATCGCGCGCCAGGGCCTGTCGGAAGACAGCGTGCCGCCCGAAGGCCAGCGCGTGCTGGTGCAACGCAGCGGCAACGTCGCCTTCGACGTGACCGACCGCGTGCATCCCAGCATCGCCGCCACCGTGACCCTGGCCGCGCGCATCGTGGGCCTGGACATCGCCGGCGTGGACCTGGTGGCCGAGGACATTTCCCGCCCGCTGGAAGAGCAGCGCGGCGCCATCGTCGAAGTCAATGCCGGCCCCGGCCTGCTGATGCACCTGAAGCCGGCCGACGGCACCCCGCGCCCGGTAGGCCGCGCCATCGTTGACCACCTGTTCCCCGAAGGCGACGCGGGCCGCATCCCCATCGTGGGCGTCACCGGCACCAACGGCAAGACCGTGGTCGCGCGCCTGGTGGCCCGCTTGCTGAGCCTGTCCGGCAAGCGTACCGGCCTGGCCTGCAGCGAAGGCCTCTACCTGGACCGCCGCCAGGTGCAAAAGGGCGACCGCGCCGACTTCGCCTCGGGCACGCGCCTGCTGATGAACCGCAACCTGGACGCAGCCGTCATCGAGAACGACAGCGGCGTGATCCTGGGCCAAGGCCTGGCCTACGACCGCTGCCAGGTTGGCGTGGTCACCAACATCGACGACGCCGACCATCTCGGCGACTTCGACATCAACGAAACGGAACGCATGTTCAACGTGTTCCGCACGCAGGTGGACGTGGTGCTGCCCAGCGGCGCCGCCGTGCTGAACGCGCGCGACCCGCGCGTGGTGGAAATGGCCGAGCTGTGCGACGGCGCGGTCATCTTCTTCGGCATCGATCCGGCCCTGCCCGCGATCACCGCGCATCTGCAGCAGGACGGCCGCGCCGTGTTCGTGCGCGACGGCAGCATCGTGCTGGCGCAAGGCGCCCGCGAGGAACGCCTGGCCGCCGTGGCCGCGATCCCGCTGACGCACGGCGGACGCGTGGCCTTCCAGGTCGAGAACGTGCTGGCCGCGGTGGGCTCCGCCTGGGCGCTGGACATCCCCGTGGAGCTGATCCGCGCCGGCATCGAGACCTTCGACATCGACCAGGCCGACGCGCCCTGGCAGTTCACGCTGTTCGAGCGCAACGGCAGCACCGTGGTGGTGGACGACGTGCACAACGCCTCGGCGCTGCGCCCCCTGATCGCCGCCATCGACCAGTTCCCGTCGACCACGCGCGCCGCCGTCTACTCGGCCGGCGCCGACCGCCGCGACGCGGACCTGATCGAACAGGGCAAGCTGCTGGGCGACGCCTTCGACCGCGTGGTGCTCTACGACGACCTGACCGTGCGCAGCAAGCGCCCCGAAGGCGAGGCGCGCGCGCTGCTGCGCCAGGGCCTGGCGCAAGGCTCCCGCGTCAAGGACATCCAGGACGAGCCCGACCACGGCAAGGCCATCCAGAGCCAGCTCGACAGCATCGCCGCCGGCGACTTCGTCCTGCTGCAATCCGACGAAGCCTTCTCCGGCCCCACCATCGATCTGGTCCGCCGCTGGATCCAGCAATACTGACAATATCTGCGCGCGCCCTCGCCCAGGCGGGGCGCGCGTGAGCTAGACAGGAATCCCTGCCATGGAAGTTTCCCGTATCCGAGCACTGCGCGGCCCCAATCTGTGGAGCAAGAACACCGCGATCGAGGCCATCGTTTCCTGCGCCGACGCCGAATGCTCCATCGACAACCTGCCTGATTTCGAAGCGCGCCTGCGCGCGCGTCTGCCCCAGACCGGCCTGCTGCGTCCCGAAGGGCATCAGGGCGCGGTCTCCATCGCCCACGTGCTGCAAATCGTCGCGCTGACGATGCAGGCGCACGCCGGCTGCCCGGTCACGTTCGGCCGCACCGCGTCCACCATCGAACCCGGCGTGTTCCAGGTGGTGGTCGAGTACAGCGAGGAAGAAGTCGGCAGGCTGGCAATGGAACTGGCTCAAGTGCTGGTGCGCGCCGCGCTGGACGACACGCCCTTCGATCTCGCCGACGCCTTGAAGCGCCTGCGCGAACTGGACGAAGACGTGCGCCTCGGCCCCAGCACCGGCTCCATCGTCAACGCCGCCACCGCCCGCAACATCCCGTACCGCCGCCTGACCCAGGGCAGCATGGTGCAGTTCGGCTGGGGCAGCAAGCAGCGCCGCATCCAGGCTGCCGAAACCGACCTGACCAGCGCCATCTCCGAATCCATCGCGCAGGACAAGGACCTGACCAAGATGCTGCTGGACGCCGCCGGCGTGCCGGTGCCCATGGGACGCTCGGTGACCACCGCCGAGGAAGCCTGGGCCGCGGCCGAGGAACTGGGCGGCCCGGTCGTGGTCAAGCCGCGCGACGGCAGCCAGGGGCGCGGCGTCGCCGTCAACATCGAAACGCGCGAGCGCGTGATCCAGGCCTTTGAAGTGGCCGAGGAAATCAGCTCCGAAGTCATCGTCGAACGC
This sequence comes from Achromobacter anxifer, assembly GCF_903652925.1. Lineage (GTDB taxonomy): Bacteria > Pseudomonadota > Gammaproteobacteria > Burkholderiales > Burkholderiaceae_B > Achromobacter > Achromobacter anxifer. The sequence goes on from NZ_CAHLAR010000003.1 coordinate 89,088, forward strand.
TATATCCCGGGCCACGATTTCCGCCTGCTGGTGGTGGGCGGCGCGCTGGTCGCGGCCTCGCGCCGCGATCCGCCGCAAGTCACGGGCGACGGCGTGCAGACCATCCGCCAGCTGGTGGACCAGGTCAACGCCGACCCGCTACGCGGCGACGGCCACGCCACCTCGCTGACCAAGATCCGCTTCGACGACATCGCCCTGGCCACGCTCAAGAAGCAAGGCTTCGACGCCGACTCCGTGCCGCCCTCCGGCACGCTGATCTTCCTGCGCAACAACGCCAACCTGAGCACCGGCGGCTCGGCCACCGACGTGACCGACGAAGTGCACCCCGAAATGGCTGCGCGCGCGGTATCGGCGGCGCGCATGATCGGCCTGGACATCTGCGGCGTGGACGTGGTGGCCGAAAGCGTGCTCTACCCGCTGGAAGACCAGCATGGCGGCGTGGTGGAAGTGAACGCCGCGCCCGGCCTGCGCATGCACCTGAATCCCTCGTTCGGCAAGGGCCGCGCCGTGGGCGAGGCCATCATCGCCAACATGTACGCGGACGGCGACGACGGCCGCATCCCGGTGGTGGCCATCGCCGGCACCAACGGCAAGACCACCACCGTGCGCCTGACGGCGCACATCCTGGGCGTCGCCGGCAACCGCGTCGGCATGACCAACTCCGACGGCGTCTACGTCGACAACCTGCGCATCGACACTGGCGATTGCAGCGGCCCGCGCAGCGCCCGCAGCGTGCTCATGCACCCGGACGTGGACGCGGCCGTGTTCGAAACCGCGCGCGGCGGCATCCTGCGCGAAGGCCTGGCCTTCGACCGCTGCAACGTGGCCATCGTCACCAACATCGGCATGGGCGACCACCTGGGCCTGGGCTACATCAGCACGGTCGAGGACCTGGCGGTGGTCAAGCGCGTGATCGTGCAGCACGTGCACCCCGCGGGCACCGCGGTGCTGAACGCCGCCGATCCCATCGTGGCCGAAATGGCCGCGAGCTGCCCCGGCTCGATCACCTACTTCGCCGAGGACCGCAATCATCCCGTGCTGGCCACGCACCGCGCGCAGGGCCTGCGCTGCGTGTACCGCGACGGCGACGCCATCGTGACCGCGCACGGCGCCGAAGAGACCCGCTATCCGCTGGCCTCGATTCCGCTCACGCGCAATGGCACGATCACCTTCCAGGTCGAAAACGCCATGGCCTCGATCGCCGCCGCCTGGGCCCTGGGCCTGGACACGGACATCATCCGCCGCGGCCTGGCCACCTTCGTCAACGACGCCCAGACCGCGCCCGGACGCTTCAACGTGTTCGACTATCGCGGCGCCACGGTGATCGCCGACTACGGCCACAACCCCGATGCCATCCTCGCCCTGGTGCGCGCGGTGGACGCAATGCCCGCCAAACGCCGCTCCGTGGTCATCAGCGGCGCGGGCGACCGCCGCGACGAAGACATCCGGATGCAGACCGAGATCCTCGGCGAGGCCTTCGACGACGTGCTGCTCTATGAGGACCAGTGCCAACGCGGCCGCGCTGACGGCGAAGTGCTGGCCCTGCTGCAGCAGGGCCTGGCCAACGCCACCCGCAGCAAGCACATCGAAGCGATCCACGGCGAGTTCCTCGCAATCGATAAGGCGCTGGCGCGCCTGAATCCCGGCGACCTGTGCCTGATCCTGGTCGACCAGGTCGAAGAGGCGCTGGAGCACATCGCGCGCCGCATCGCCCAGGCCTGAACCCTGCGCGGTTCCTGATGTGAAAACGGGGCGCCCTTGGGCGCCCCGTTTGCGTTGCGTGGCAGCGAGCGGCTGCTCAACTGCTGGACGGCGCGGCCACCGGCGCGGCGGCCTGGTACCTATCCGTCACGTGGGTGCATCCCATGGCCGTCACCGCGGCCAGCGCCAGCAAGATCGCGCTGCAAAGTCGTTGCGTCATGCGTGTGTTTCTCCGTTTTCTGAGGCCGAACCTGCCTGCGGGTTCCGCCATGACTATACCGTTGCCCCTCCCTGCAAGCCAGTTGGGAATGTCCTGTCCGGATGCCGCAGATCCGGTTACCTGCCTCCCTCAAAAGAGGACAAGACATTGCGGAAATGTAACTGTCGGTCCTAGTGCGCCTGCAACCCCTCCCCGTCCGAAATCGCGCGATTTCCGCGCGGGCGCGTCGTTACATTTACCCACAGCCAGGTTTGACAGGCCTCGGTGGCGACCCTTACGGTGAAGACGTCCCACTCAACCACGGCTGCAAGGTTCGGAAGACGCGAACCGGATGCCGCAAGCTACAGGAGAGGTCACATGAATAACGACATCATCGCTGGCAAGTGGAAGCAACTGGCAGGCAAGGCCAAGGCCGCCTGGGGTGAGCTCACCGACGACGAACTGACCCGCACGGAAGGCAATGCCGAACGCTTGGCCGGTTTGATCCAGGAGCGCTACGGCAAGACCAAGGAGCAGGCTGAAAAGGAAGTCCGGGATTTCTTCGACCGCAATCCCTGATCCGTCCAACCACCAGGAGAAGCTGACATGCTGCACTACGCCGTAGTTTTCTTCGTCATCGCCATCATCGCGGCTGTCCTGGGCTTCGGCGGCATCGCCGCCGGCGCTGCGGGCATCGCCAAGATCCTGTTCTTCGTCTTCCTGGTACTGGCGCTGCTGTCCATTCTTGGCGGCGCATTCCGCAAGAAATAGGAGCTGCCACGCAGGCATCCTGCCATCCCCCGCGTTCCGACGCGCTGAACCATCACCAACAAGGAGCATGACTATGGAATTCCGCAAGCTGATCGCCGCCGCTGCACTGGGCACGGGCGCCGTCTTCACTTCCATGGCTTTTGCCGCCGACGACGGCAAGCCGAAACAGTCCGTGGGTGAATATGCGTCCGACGCCACCGTGACCACCAAGGTCAAGGCCGCCATCGTGGCCGACAAGCAGCTGAGCGCGCTGGACATCGCCGTGGAAACCAACGGCGGCGTCACCAAGCTGACGGGTACCGTGGGCACCGCGGCTGAAGCCGATCACGCCGCCACCGTGACGCGCGGCGTCGAAGGCGTCAAGCAAGTGATGAACAACATCAAGGTCGACCCGGCCAAGAACAAGAAGTAGACCCTTGGGGCCCTCGGGCCCTATCCTGAAAGACAATGCGGCGCCTGTGTTCGACACAGGCGCCGCATTGTTTCTGCGGCCGCGCTTCTGGGCGGCCGGCTCAAGGCTCAGACATCAACCGTGCCCCGGCCGATCTCCAGCGCCCGCCCGCCCACCTGGATCCGGCCGTCGGCCTGGACGTCCAGCAACAGCCGGCACGGCCTGCCCATCTGGTCGCCCTGCTCCACCAGGATGCTGGCGGGCAAGGGACGGTCTTGATACCGCAGCCAGCCGCCCAGGTTGGCGCAGGCGGAACCCGTGCCGGCGTCCTCGTTCACGCCGCCGCCCGCCTTGGCATAGAAGTAGCGCGCCACCACCACCTGCCGCCCGTCCTGCTGGCGGCTGTCGTCGAAGGCAAAGGCGTACATGACCCTGCGGCCGATGCTGTTGGCCTGCCAGCGGTCCAGCCGCGAGGCATCGGGCGCGATGCGGCGCACGGCCGCTACGCTGGCGAGCGGCACCAGCAGCTGATCGGCGCCCGTATCGACCCAGACCGGATCGCCCAGCAGGTCGCCAGCGTCCAGGCCCAGCAAGCCGGCGATGCCGGCGCGATCGAGCGCAGGGGCCGCGGTGCGCACGCCGTCCGGGCACGGCGCGGTAAAGGTCCAGGCATCGCCGCGCGCCGTCACCGGCACCACGCCGGCGGCGAACTCCAGCGTCAACGCGTCGCCGGTGTGCCGCAGGTCGCGCACGACCTGCGAGGTGCCTATGGTGGGATGGCCCGCGAACTTCATTTCGAAGCCCGGCGTAAAGATGCGCACCCGCGCGGCCGCCTTGTCCGAAGGCAGGATGAAGGTCGTCTCGGACAGGTTGAATTGCGCCGCCAGGTTCAGCATGGTGGCGTCATCCATGCCGCGCGCGTCCTCGAACACGCAGAGCTGGTTGCCGCTGAAGGTGGAGGAAGCGAATACGTTTAGCAGGCGGAATGCGTAGGAGGCCATGGCGGTAGCGGGAGTTGAAAAAACAGCGCCGGCGAGCGCCGGCGCAGTTCCCACTTTATCGCAAGCCTCCAGCGCCTGCTACCAGACCGCGAAGAAAAGCACCCAGGCAAGGCAGAACGGAACCAGGCCGGCGGCCAGCACCAGCCATGCAAGACCCTTGCGCCATGCGCTGGCCAGGCGTGGCTTCAGCAGGCGCGCGTACAGGCGCAAGGTCCACAGCACCGCCAGGCTCAGCAGCGTGAAGCGCACGGGCGCGGCCCAGGCGGCTTGCATCCCTTCGTGCTTGAGCAGATTGACGGTGGTGGCGGACAAGCCCAGGAACACGCCGATGCCGGCGGACGGAATCAGCGCCTGCGCCAGCTTGTGCAGGCCCGGACGCCCCCAGCGCGTGGCGGGCTCGTCGGGCACGGGCGCGGCAGGCGCCAGGCGGTCGGCGATCCACAGCGACAGGAAGCTCGCCCCGCCAACGCAGATCGTGGCGCCGACGACGAACATCAGGATGCCCGCGCCGTCCAGCCAGGAGAAGCTGTCGTTGACCTCCGGATAGTGGGTGAGGATGAACCAGGGCGCGTTGTCCAGCAGCGGCCACATGATGTCGTGCTCGACCAGCCAGGTCGCGGCCCACTGTTTGGCGGTCACGTACCAGGGGCTGGCGCTCCAGAGGAAGGCGCCGATTGCGATGCCCATCAACCCGAAGCACAGCAGCGCCGTCTGCCAGGGGTCGCCCTGGGTGACGTGCACGATCTCTTCTTCGGGCGAGCGCGGCGTCAGCTCGATCGCGCCGCGGTAGCCGCTGCAACGGCCGCAGACATGGCAATCGCCGGCGCCCTTCATGTGGCGCAGCGGCACCAGCGGCGCACAGTTGATGGGCTCGATGCGGATGACCGGATGGCGCCACTTTTCCTCGTCGACCTTGAAGTGCCAGGGCGCAAGCTTGGCCAGCAGATTGAAGACGCCATTGACCGGGCACAGGTACTTGCACCACACGCGCTTGCTGCGGCCGTAGCGCCAGCCGACGATCATGGCCGCCACCGTGGAGCCGCCCAGCACCGCCAGCACCGCCAGCGGATACTGGTACACGCTGACCAGTTGCCCGTAGACCGTGGTCAGCGCGAACGCGACGAAGGGCCAGCCGCCCCAGCGCATCCACTTCGGAATGGCGCGCCCCTGGCCGCGCTCGCTGGCCCATTCGGTCAGCATGCCCTCGGGACAGAGCCAGCCGCACCAGGCCCGGCCCAGGATGGGCATGGAGATGAGCACAAACGGCCACCACACGCCCCAGAACGCGAACTGCGCGACGATGGTCAGGTTGTTGAAGACCGAGGCCGCATTGTCCGGCAAGGGCAGGATCGCGGGCACGATCAAAAGGAACGCGTATATCGCAACAATGCCCCACTGCAGCTTGCGCAACAGCGGGGCATGGTCACGGAGAAAGTCGGCGATACGGGAGGTTGCCCTCCCGAGTGCAGCTGCCATGGTCAAACCTTCAAATATTCAGTCCGGCAACAATCGGGTTCAGGATGCGCTGCGGGCTGCGGCGGAAGAAGCCCTCGCGGGCTTGCCGCCCACCCAGCGCAACAGCGCCCAGACAACAATCCAGTAAGCCACCCACAACAACACCGAAATCAATGCAGGCAAGGCGCGGTAGCCGGCGAAGTCCGCCAGGATCTTGCCTATGCCCGTGCTGTCGCTCAAGAGCCAAGAGCTGTCCCAGACCGGGTCCACGATGGTCGGCAGGACGTCCAGCGAAATCAGATGGTCCAGGCCGCCCACCAGCAGCGAGCCGGCCAGCAGCAGCAACAGGATTTCAGTCACGCGGAAAAAGCGGCGCCAGGTGATGAGCTTGCCGCCCAGCTGCAGCAGCCAGAACGTCAGCAGCGCCACCACGAAACCCGCGGCACCGGCCAGCGCCAGCATCAGCATGTCGCTGCCGCCCTCGCCCGCCGACACGGTGCCGTACAGGAACACGACGGTCTCGCTGCCTTCGCGCGCCACGGCGATGGCCACCAGCAGGAACAGGCCCCACCAGTTGTCGTTGGCGACGGAAGCGCGGGCCCCACCTTCAAGTTCGCCCTTGAGCGTGCGGCCGTGCTTCTTCATCCACACGACCATCTGCACCACCAGCGCGCACGCGGCCAGCGACATGATGGCCTGGAACCATTCCTGGCCCTCGTCGCTGAGCCAGTTGGACACGCCCAGCAGCACCAGCGCCAGGGCCACGGCCAGCGCCAGGCCCGCCGCGACGCCGCCCCACAGGTAGTTCAGTCCGCGCTTGCCCTCGGGCGTGGAGCGCAGCCAGGTGTACAGAATGCCCACCACCAGCATGGCTTCGACGCTTTCGCGCCAGACGATGAAAAGTACCTGTTCCATATATAGCTACCGCGTCATTCCTTGGGCTTGACGACCAAGGTGCCTTTCACGTTCTGGTGAAAATCGTCGAAGAAGGGATACTCGCCCGGACGGGAAATGGTGATCACGACGAAGGACTTCACGCCCGGTCCCAAGACCTTTTCCTTGCGCAGCGGAATGCTTTCGAACTCCACCGGCTCGTTGCTTTCGTTGATGAGCTCGATCTTGAAACGGCCCGCCGGCACTTCCAGCGTGGCGGGCTCGAACGTGCCGTTCGGCTTGAAGGTCAGCGTGAACGTGGGCAGCTCGTCCGCCTGCGCGGTCGCCGCGCCGGCCAGGCCTGCCAGGCCGATCAGGATTGCCGCGGCGACGCGAAGCAGGCTGCGCACGATCAGTAACCGCCCTTCTTGCCGGTGCCGGCGTAGACGAATTCATATTCCAGGTCGAAGGGCTCGAACCACGGGCCCACGCCGGTTTCCTTGTCGATGTGGCGACCGAAATGGCTCATCTTGTCTTCGGTCGGCGGCAGGATGGTGTACTTCAGCTTGTACTTGCCCGGGCCTTCCAGCTTGATGTTCTCGCCGTAGTGCGGGCCGTCATTGGCGACCATGGGCATGAAGGTGCCCTTCTGCACATTCTGGCTGCCGACCTTCTGGATTTCGTACTTCACCACCAGGTAAGGCACCCATTCGCCTTCCGGGAAGCCGGTCTTGTTGCCGGCGGTGGCATGGATGTCGGCCTCGAGGTGCACATCCGAATCCTTGGCCGGGCGCATCATCCCGGGCGGGTCCATTTCGATCGGCTGCAGGTACACCGCGCCGATTTCCATTCCGCCCTTTTCCACCGGCTTGCCGATGGGGTATTCGGCCGCGTTCGCGGCGGAAACGCTCAGGGCGACAATGGCCAGGGCCAAGGCTTTCTTGATCATGTGCATAATCCTTGAGTCACATTGAGACGACGGCTCCAAAAATACAAACAAGAACCGTTTTCATTAATGTAACCAAATCAACTGACAGATCCCTGAACCTCAGCCCGTAAAACCCTGCAGTCCCTTGCGCCCGATCAAGCCAATCGAGCGACCTGTCACAGGCCCAGGAACTTGAACGGCGCGGACGGCTGGAAGGCGCGCGTGGCGTCGCCCGCAAAGGTGTGGCGCTGGTCGGGCCCCAGGTCCAGCTTGAGCACCTTGCCGGTTTCCGGACTGAAATCGACCGCCTTGAGATCGACCCAGAAGGTATTGGGCGTGAGCGCCGACTCGAAAAAGTACAACTTGCGCTGGTGGTCGAAGACCGTGCGCCAGCGGGTGGACGAGATGTTGGGCTGCCCCGGCGTGCTGATGCCGTAAGGCACCGAGACGTTGCGGATCACGCTGAAGACGCTGGCCAGCGCCTTGTTCGGATCCGGGTCCTTGGGAATGGCGTTGATGTAGAAGGACGCCCGCACGAAGCGATCGGCCGCGCGGTTGGTGCCCGGCAACATGGTGGTGCCGCCAATCTGCTGCCAATAGGCGTCCAGCGCCAGCTGTTGCTCGAACTGGGGCGAATTGGTCATCACCTGGTAGGCGCGGCTGTGGTGGATCACCTGGCGGCCGCCAATATATTCGACGATGGCGCTGTCACCGCTGGCGTCCGAGATCGACAGATGCAAGGTCGTCAGGCGGTCCTCGCCCGGCACGTTGTCGCTGACGATGGTAAAGGGCTCCTGCTCCAGCGCCGCCACCGCCTCCTCGACAGTGGCGTAGTTGTCCAGAACGTATTGCGCCCAGGCGGCGATCGTCAGTCCTGGCTTGCTCCGCGCATCGAACTTCGGATACTGCGATTCAGCCAGCCACAGCAGGTTGGCGCTCAGGCCGGCCTCGTTCACGCCATCGGTGGTGGACACGTCATAGCCCGAGGTGACGACGCTGCCGTAGCGCGAGGTCCAGCGCAGCGAATTCGGGCCGGCCTCGCCGCTGCGCGCCATGCCGCGCGGCAGCACCCACAGATTGCTGGTGATGTCGTTCTTCCAATCCATCGAACGCGCGGTGACCACCTGGCCGTTGGCGCCATGGAACACCGCCCGGGTGCAGGGCCAGGCGGCAGGCGCGGCCAAGCCCGTCAAGCCGGCCAGCGCCACGCAGGCCAGACGGGAAAAAGCCTTGTTCAGTCTCATGCTTGCACTCCCGGAGTTTCGTTCCTTCTGGCGCCGGGCGCGGCAGGATCCTCACGCAAGCCCCCCGGCGATGAAAAAACACCCCAAAGATCGGATTGATATCCGATCTTTGGGGTGCGGTGTCCGGCGCGTCTGCGCCGCGTCGTTACTTGCGTCCTGGGCCTTGGTTGCCGCCGGGCGTGAACGGGAAGGTCGAGAACATGGCTCGCGTCTGGTCCTGCATCTGGTCCTGCATCTGCACGAACAGATTCTTGCTCTGGTCGATGTAGTTGTTCATCATGTTCTGCAGCATCGGCGTCTGCACGTTCATGAATTGCGCCCAGGCTTCGGGGCCGAACTGGCTGCCGTACAGGCCCTTGGACTGCTCGGCCATGCGCTGCTGGATTTCCATGAAGGCCTGGATGTTCTTTTCCAGGTAGGAACCCATGATGCCCTGCATGGCATGGCCGTAGAAACGGATGATCTGCGACAGCATGTTCGACGAGAACATGGGCATGCCGCCGCTTTCCTCTTCAAGAATGATCTGCAGGAGGATACTGCGCGTCAGGTCTTCGCCGCTCTTGGCGTCGACCACCTGGAATTCTTCATTGCCCAGGACCAGTTGCTTGACATCTGCCAGGGTGATGTAGGTGCTGGTCCGGGTGTCGTACAGACGACGGTTGGGGTACTTTTTAATCAGGCGCAGGCTGGCGCCGGTTTGTGCTTGCGTCATGGTTGTCCCCGGATCGGGCGATCTCTAAGGCTTGGAATAAGGTTAGTGTAATCCGGAGGGCCCTCTCCCCGAGGCCCTCCGGCGCCGACGGGCCGCCAGCAGGCGGCCCGCGATGCATCAGCCCATGTGCAGGCCGCCGTTGAGCGAGAAGTCGGCGCCCGTCGAAAAGCCGGACTCATCCGAGGCCAGCCACGACGTGATGGACGCGATTTCCTCCGGCGTGCCCAGGCGGCGCACCGGGATGGTGGCGACGATCTTTTCCAGCACATCGGGGCGGATGGCGCGAACCATGTCGGTGCCGATGTAGCCGGGCGAGATCGTATTGACCGTGACGCCCTTGCTGGCCACTTCCTGGGCCAGCGCCATGGTGAAGCCATGGATGCCAGCCTTCGCCGTCGAATAGTTGGTCTGGCCGAACTGCCCTTTCTGCCCGTTCACCGAGCTGATGTTGATGATGCGGCCCCACTGGCGCTCGACCATGCCGTCGATCACCTGCTTGGTCACATTGAAAAGGCTGTTCAGGTTGGTGTCGATGACCGCGCGCCAATCGTCGGCGCTCATCTTGCGGAACAGGCCATCGCGCGTGATGCCCGCGTTGTTGACCAGCACGTCGACCGGACCCAGATCCTTCGTGACCCGTTCGAAGGCCTCTACCGTGGAGTCCCAATCGGACACGTTGCCCACGGACGCGTAGAACGTATAGCCCTGCGCTGCCTGCTCATCCAGCCATTGCTGGTAGTTGCGGCTGGGGCCGCAACCTGCCACCACGCGAAAGCCATCCTTGGCCAAGCGCTGGCAAATAGAGGTGCCGATACCGCCCATCCCGCCTGTTACGTAAGCCAGTTTTCCGCTCATTGGACTTCCTCCTGTGTGCGACGGACGCCTCGTTAATTGACTTTCTTCTGGACCGGGCCTAACCGCTGAACGCGGTTTCAGGCCGCCCGGACCTTCACATACCTGCCAGGCGCCGGCTCGATCGGCCGGTAACTGGCATTGCCCAACTTTGTCCGCGCCTTGACCTGCTTACCCGAATGGCCCGACAGCCAGCTGGTCCAGTCGGGCCACCAGCTGCCCGGCGTTTCAACCGCCTGCGCGAACCACGCGTTCGGGTCTCCGGGCAGATGATGCCCGGACTGCTCCAGCTTGTCGGCCGCCCAATAGCTGCGACGCTTCTTGGCAGGCGGATTCACCACGCCGGCGATGTGCCCTGACGCGCCAAGCACGAAACGCTGCGGTCCGCGCAGCACCTGGGTGGACGCATAGGCCGACACCCAGGGCACGATATGGTCCTCGCGTGACCCGAAGATGTACGCCGGCATCTCCAGGCGCGTCAGATCCAGCGGCATGCCCGCGGCCTGCGCGCGGCCCGGCACCTTGAGGTTGTTCTCCAGGTAGGTATTGCGGAAATACCAGGAAAAGAACGGCCCCGGCAGATTGGTGCTGTCGCCATTCCAGAACAGCAGGTCGAACGCGGGCGGCTTCTGGCCTTTCAGGTAGTTGCCGACCACGTAGTTCCAGACCAGTTCGTTGGGCCGCAGGAACGAGAACGTGGTGGCGAGGTCGCGCCCCGGCATCAGCCCGCCGTTGCCCAGCTGATGATCGCGCAGCAGCGCATGGGCCTCGTCGACGAAGACGTTCAGCACCCCGGTGTCGTGGAAATCGAGCAGCGAGGTCAGCAGAGTCAGGGACGCCACGGGATGCTCGCCGCGCGCCTCGGCCAGCGCCAGCGCGGAGGCCAGCATCGTGCCGCCCACGCAGAAACCCAGCGCATTGACCTGCGGCTGCTTGGTGATGTCGCTGGCCACGCGCAGCGCCTGCAGCACCGCGTCGTCCAGATAATCGGACCAAGTCGCGCGGTCCACGCCGTCGGTATCGCTGGCCACGGGGTTGCGCCACGAAATCAGGAACACCGTAAAGCCCTGGTCCACCGCGTGCCGCACGAAGGAATTCTCGGGCTGCAGGTCCAGGATGTAGAACTTGTTGATGTTCGGCGGCACGATCACCAGCGGGCGCTCGTGCACGGTGGCGGTCGACGGCGCGTACTGGATGAGCTGGAACAGCCGGTTCTCGAATACCACTTCGCCGGGCGTGACCGCGACGTTGCGGCCGATCTCGAACTGCGATTCGTCCGTCTGCGTGATGCGGCCTTTCTTGACGTCGCCCAGCAGATTGGCCAGCCCTTCGTTGAGCGCGCGCCCGGCGCTTTCGACGATGGATTGCTGGGCATCGGGGTTCAGCGCCAGGAAATTCGACGGCGACAGCGCGTCGACCCATTGCATGATGGAAAAGCGCAGGCGGTCGCGCATGGGTTCGCTGACCTGGGCGGCGTCGACCATGCGCGACATGGCGCGGGCCGACAGCAGATAGGTATGCGCCAGCAACAGGTGCGAGTGATTGGCAGCCCAGGCCTGGCCGGAAAAGCGGCGGTCTGGCGGCGGCGCAAGCGCGCCGCGGCGGGCGTCATCGCAAAGGCGCTGCCACTCGCGGGAAAATTCGGCCTGAATGTCGGCCAGGACTTCCGGTGCCACGCTCACCGGAATGGGCCCTGCGGAGAGATTGGCATTCACTTCGACACCTTGTTATCGAAACTACGCGATTGATGTTGCATTCCGGGTCCGGGACTGTCAATGCGGGTATACAAGGAGGCCTGACAGGGTATGCCGCAAGGCCGCAAGCCGGCCTTGCGCCAGATCAAACCGGGCCGAGCCAGGCCAGCAATGCCATCCGTCCGGTTTCTCCGTCGCGCCGGTAGGAAAAGAAGCGCTGCGCCTCGGCCACCGTGCACAGCCCGCTCAAGGACACCTCTTGTACCCCGGCCCGGCGCAGGCGGAAATCGGCCAGTCCGGCGAGATCCGCCAGCCATTTGCCGGGGATGCCCGGCCGCGGCGTGAAGTAGCGCAGGGCCGCCTGATCATCGTTGGCGAAGGCGTCGACCACATCCTGGCCGACCTCGAATGCCTGCGGGCCGATGCCCGGGCCGACCCAGGCGCGCCAGCCCGAGGCTTGCGGCGCCTTGGCGCGCATGGCCGCCAAGGTATGTTCCAGCACGCCGCCCGACAGGCCCCGCCAGCCGGCATGCGCCGCGCCCAGCACCGTGCCTTGTGCATCGGCGATGACCACGGGCAGGCAATCGGCCACCATCACGGCCAGGACCCGTCCGGGCTGCGAGGTCACGCTGGCGTCGACGGCCGGCTCGTCCGGCAAGCCAGGCTGATCGGCATCCACGACTTCGCTGCCATGGACCTGCCGCAGCCACAGAGGCTCGGCCGGCAGGGCCGCGCGCACGCGGCGGCGGTTTTCCGTGACGGTGTCAGGATCGTCCCCGGCGCGGCGGCCCAGGTTCAGGGTGTCATGCGGGGCAACGCCCGCGCCCCCTGCCCGGGTGGTGCAGAAATAGTTCACGCCCGCCCATGCGGGGCCGGTCACGACCGGCAGGCCTGCCATCACGCGTTCCATGCAATCTGTTCCTGGACCAAGCTCATGTCGGGAGGCACGGCCGCGACGAACTCGACTTCGCCGCGGCCGCCCGGATCTTCGAAATGCAGCGCGCGGGCGTGCAGCATCTGCCGCTGCGCGCCCGCGATGTTCTTGCCGCCATAGATGGTATCGGCCAGCAGCGGATGGCCGAGGCTGGCCATGTGCACCCGGATCTGGTGGGTGCGGCCGGTTTCCAGGCGGCACACCACTTCGGTGACGCGACCGCCGGGATCCGCCTCGCCGCGGCGGGCGGGCGCGTAATGGGTGACGGCCGGCTTGGGCGCCACCGGGCGCTCCACGCTCATGCGCACCGGCACCCGCGAATCGCGGCCGATGGGCCGGTCGACCTTGCCGGCCGCGGCCAGCCAGCCATGCGTCAGCGCCACGTATTCGCGGCCCATGCTGCGCGCCTGCAACTGGCGCACCAGATGGGTCTGGGCGGTCTCGTTGCGCGCCACGACCATCAGGCCGGAGGTGTCCTTGTCCAGCCGGTGCACGATGCCGGCGCGCGCCACCTGGGTCAGTTCGGGATAGCGGTACAGCAGGCCGTTGAGCAAGGTGCCGCTCCAGTTGCCCGCGCCGGGATGCGTGACCAGACCCGCAGGCTTGTTCACCACGATCCAATCGGGGCTTTCGTCGACGACGGTGAATTCAACCGGTTCGGGCGCAAAGGCCAGGGTCTCGGGCGCGGGCTGGGGCCAGACGGTGAGTTCGTCGCCGGGGCCGACCGTCTGGCGGACTTTGCCGGGTTTGCCATTGACGTGGACGTTGCCGGCCTCGATCCAGCCCTGCAGCCGGCCGCGGGAATGCTCGGTCAACAGGCCTGCCAATACCTTGTCCAGCCGGTCCGCGCGCGTGCCGGAGGGCACGGTTACAAGTTGTGGCTCCCCCCGGGGGGCTTCTTCGGAAATACCCAGGAGTTCGTCGTCGGAAACGAGATCTGCGCCGGAGGCTGTATCAGACATGGAGACAAATCATATAATCAGCCTGCCATGCTAACACCAAGGATACGATTCTCGTGATTCACCACTCCGCAGCTCCCTCGAACCCCGCCTCCCGGAGCGGGGCGGTTTTGCGCGTGGTTATCGCGCTATTTGCCGTCATGGTCATCGCCGGTTGCGGCTCGACCAACAGCAAGTATGACAAGACCACCAACTGGAGCGCCGAGCAGCTCTACGCGGACGCCAAGGCCGAAATGTCGTCGGGCGGCTGGAAGGAAGCGCGCGAGCGTCTGACCGCCATCGAAAGCCGCTACCCCTTCGGCGTCTACGCCCAGCAAGCCCTGCTGGAACTGGCCTACGTCAACTGGAAGGACGGCGAAAACGAACAGGCCCTGGCCGCGATCGACCGCTTCCAGCAGCTCTACCCCAACCACCCCGGCACTGATTACGCCCTGTACCTCAAGGGCCTGATCAACTTCACGCCGGCCAGCGCCTTCATGAGCAGCATCACCGGCCAGGATCCCGCCGAACGCGATCCCAAGGGCCTGCGCGCGTCCTACGATGCATTCAACGAGCTGATCAAGCGCTACCCGGACAGCAAGTACACGCCGGATGCTGAAAAGCGCGTCGCATGGCTGGTCAACACCATCGCCATGAACGAGGTTCACGTCGCCCGCTACTACTACGAGCGTGGCGCCTACGTGGCCGCCGCCAACCGCGCGCAGACCGTCATCACCGACTTCGAGGGCGCCCCCGCCACCGAAGAAGCGCTCTACCTGATGATCCAGTCCTACGACAAGCTCGGCATGACCGAACTGAAGAACGACTCGCAGCGCGTGTACGACAAGAACTACCCCAACAGCGATTTCAAGAGCAAGGGCCTGAAGGCTGATCGCAGCTGGTGGAATCCGTTCGACTGATACACGCCATTGGCCGCACCGAAAAAAGCCCCTTCATAGGGGCTTTTTTCATGCCGGCGCGCCGCGTCGCAGGGACTGCGGCGGCTGCCCGTAGATGCGGATGAAGGCGCGGCGCATGCGTTCCGTGTCGCCAAAACCCACCCGGCGCGCGATGGCCTCCATGCCGGCCTCGCCCGCCTCCACCAGTTCGCGCGCGGCCTCGGCGCGCACGCGTTCCACCGCCTTGGCCGGGGTCTGGCCGGTTTCCAGCTTGAACTGGCGGCAGAACTGGCGCGGGCTCAGGCAAGCCACGCCGGCCAGGCGTTCGATGTCGAGGACTTCGTCCAGGTGTTCGCCCACGTGGGCCAGCACCTCGCGCATGCGGCCGCTGGCCGGCGCCAGGTCCTGCAGGGCGGAAAACTGCGATTGCCCGCCCGTGCGCCGGTGGTAGACGACCATCTCGCGCGCCGTGGCGCGGGCAACGGCCTCGCCATGGTCGGCCTGCACCATGGCCAGCGCCAGGTCTATGCCCGCCGTGATGCCCGCCGAGGTCCAGACGGCGCCATCCTCGACATAGATGCGGTCCGCCTCCACCGCCAGCGCCGGATGGCGCTGCTGCAGCTCGGCGGCATGGCGCCAATGCGTCGTGACGCGGCGCCCCTGCAGGATGCCGGCTTGCGCCAGCACAAAGGCGCCGGTGCAGACGCTGGCCATGCGCCGCCCGCGCGCGTGCGCTGCGCGCAGATACGCCAGCAGCGCCGGCGCCGCATCGGGCACGCGCGCGCCCTGCCCTCCCGGCACCAGCACGGTGTCGGCGCGCAGGCCGCGCCAGGAACGGGTCATCACGGGCACGCCGGCCGAACAGCGCACCAGCCCGCCCTCGGCCGAAGCCACCACCACCTCGTAGGCGCCGGGCACCTGCTCGGCGGCGATCTGGAAGACCGACAGCGGCCCGGCCATGTCCAGCAACTGGAAGGCGGGCACGGGCAGGATGCAGACCCGGTGAGTCATGGCTGAAAACGAGGGAAATTAGTCATTCTTGCCACAGTTTCCGACGCTAGAGTGAGGCCTGTCAACCACCGTCAATCTTCGGACCTTTCGCCACCATGCCCCCTATCTCGCCCGGCCTGCGCAACGCCCGCATCCTCGCCATCTGCCAAGGCCTGTACATCGCGGCAATCTCGATCGATCTCACCCTGACCGCGCTGACCGGCCAGATGCTGGCGCCGTATCCGGCGCTGGCGACCCTGCCCTTCGCCCTGATCACGGTGGCCGGCGCCGCGGTCACCTGGTATGCCTCGCTGCTGATGCAGCGCATCGGCCGCCGCGCGGGCTTCGTGCTCGGTTCGCTGGCCGGCGCGGCCGGCGGATTGATATCGGTGGCCGCGGTGTACACCAGCGACTTCTGGCTGTTCTGCCTGGGCACGGCGCTGGTCGGCGTGTTCCAGGCATTCGCGCAGTACTACCGGCTGGCGGCCGCGGATGCGGTGCCGGCCGAGGCCAAGAGCCGCGCCATCTCCGTGGTCCTGACCGGCGGCGTCATTGCCGCGATCGCGGGACCGGCGCTGGCGGCCTGGGCCAAGGACCTGTTTCCCGCCGCGACCTTCGCCGGCGCCTATCTCATGGTGGCCTTGCTGGGCGTGGCCAGCGCGCTGCTGCTCATTGCCTACCGCGACCAGGACGGCGCCCCGGCGGCCGAAGCCCAGGCCAGCGGCCTGCCGGCCCGCCCCCTGGGCATCGTGATGCGCCAGCCCATTTTCGTGGCGGCGCTGGCCAACAACGTGGTGGGCTCGGTCTCGATGATGTTCGTCATGACGGCCGCGCCGCTGGCCGCCGTGGCGTGCCAGCACAGCATCGCCGATGGCGCCAGCATCATGCAGTGGCATCTGGTCGGCATGTACGCCCCGGCCTTCTTCGCCGGCGCGCTGATCAACCGCCTCGGCCTGCCCCGCGTGCTGGGCATGGGCATGGCGCTGAACGCGGCTTGCTCGCTGATCGCCATGCAATCGACTTCGCTGGCCGCGTTCCATGCGGCGCTGTTCTGCCTGGGCGTGGGCTGGAACTTCATGTTCGTCGGCGGCACCACGCTGCTGGCCCAGTCCTATCGGCCCGCCGAACGGGCGCGGGTGCAAGGGGCGGCCGAAATGCTGCGCTACGCCACCACGGCGCTGGCCACGCTGGCCGCGGGTCCCGCCTTGCAGCGGATGGGTTGGGAAACCCTGAATACGGCCATGCTGCCGATCGTGGGCCTGGCCGCGGTCATGACGGGATGGTGGGCGCTGTCGCGCAGGACCGGACAGGTCGCCGCCTAGCACTGGCGGCTGTCAGTCCTGCGGTTCCTGTTTGCGCCGGTAGAACGCCAGCACCTCTTCCAGTTCCCGGGTCCGCGCGAACGGCGGCAGCCCGCGCCACAGGCGCTTGCCATAAGGCTTTTCGACCAGGCGCGCGTCGCCCACCATCAGCACGCCCCAGTCCGATTCGGTGCGGATCAGCCGGCCCGCGCCCTGCTTGAGCGAGATCGCGGCTTCCGGCAGCTGGTACTCCGCGAAGGGATTGCCGCCCTGCGCGCGACAGGCGCGCAAGCGCGCCTCGATGACGGGATCATCGGGCGGCGCGAACGGCAACTTGTCGATCGCCACCAGCGTCAGCACGTCGCCGGGCAGGTCGATGCCTTCCCAGAAGCTGGCGCTGCCCACCAGCACCGGATGTTCAAGTTTGCAGAAGCGGTCCAGCAGGTCGCGGCGCGTGCCTTCGCCCTGCTTGAGCAAGGGCCACTCGTGTCCGGCGTCGTCGAAGGCATCGGCCAGCAAATTGGCCACCTTGTCCACGGCGCGCAAGGTCGTGCACAGCACCAGCGTGCCGCCCGGGCTGGCTTCCAGCAGCGGCAACAGCGTCTCCACGAAGCGGTCGAGGAACTGCGGCGATTGCGGCTCGGGCATGCCGCGGGGCACGAACAGCAAGGCCTGTTCGGGATAGTCGAAGGGCGACTCCCATTTGCCCGTGCGCGCCTTCTCCAGCCCCAGCTGGCTGGTGAAGTGCGTGAACTCGCCGTTCACGGACAGCGTGGCCGACGTCATGATCCAGGCCTGTCCCGGCTTGCGGTACTTGGAAAAGGCCTGGGCCACGGATAGCGGCGCCGAATGCAGGCGCACATGATGCTGGCCGTGCTCGACCCAGCGCACCGCCGGGCCGGTCCATTGCTCCGCGGCGGCGGCGCCTTCCAGGATGGCGGCGGGCGTAGACAGGCCATCGCCCAGCGCCGCTTGCAGCGCGGGCTCGGCCGCCTGGTCATCGCGGCCCCAGCCTTCATCGGCGTAGTCCGCGCCCGAGCGTCCCGGCGTGGCCCAGCGCTTGAGCCGCACCGAAATCTCGGCGCCGCTGCGCGCCGCCGCCATCAGGTCCGGATGTTTTTCGGCCACCGCGCCCAGCGCCTTGGCCGCGCTGTCCACGGCCTCGCGCAGCGCCAGCAGCGCCGCGTCGAATTCCTCGGGATTGGGTATGGCCTCGAAGGTGGCCTTGCGGCCCGGCATCCGCTCCAGCGGCGCGCACACCAGGCGCAGTTCGCGCGCGGCGGTTTCCACGTGGCGGCTGACGTCGCTCCATTTGGCGGCCTCGCGGGCGTAGGCCAGGCCGGCCGCTTCCATGGCGCGGCCGAAGTCCAGCAACTGATGGGTGGACACGCTGCTGCCCAGGAAGCGGGTGGCGGTGTCCGGCAGCTGGTGCGCTTCGTCGAAGATCACCGTGTCCGCTTCCGGCAGCAGATCGGTCACGCCTTCTTCGCGCAGCATCAGGTCGGCCATGAACAGGGCGTGGTTGACCACCACCACGTCGGCCTCCTGGGCCTGGCGGCGGGCCTTCACCACGAAGCAGTCGCGGATGCGCGGGCATTCCTGGCCCAGGCAGTTTTCGCGCGTGGACGTCACGCGCTGCCAGATGTCGGCGTCTTCCGGCACCTGCGCCAGATCGCCGCGGTCGCCCGTCTTGGAGATGCCGGCGAACACCTGGATCTGGCGCAACTGCTGGATCTCGGTGCGCGACTTCAGGGCGCGCTCGTCGCCCTGCAGGCGGTCCAGGTGGTAATGGCAGACATAGTTGCCGCGGCCCTTGAGCAGCGCGGCCGTCACCGGCGCCGCCAGCGCCGCGCGCACGCGCGGCAGATCGCGGGCGTAAAGCTGGTCCTGCAGGGTGCGGGTGCCGGTCGAGATCAGCACCTTGCCGCCCTGGATGAAGGCGGGTACAAGATAGGCCCAGGTCTTGCCGATGCCGGTGCCCGCCTCGGCCACCAAGGTGGCGCGGTCCTGGATGGCCTGCCCTATGGCCTGCGACAGTTCCACCTGCGAGGGGCGCGGCTTGTAGCCAGGCATGGCCGTGGCCAAAGGCCCATCGGCGTCGAAGAATTCGGAGATATCCAGGTCCAGCATAGCGAGTCAACGGTGAACCGGTGCCGGTAACGGTTCGGGCGCCAGACACTTGTGTGGGAAAGGACCAAATGATACCCGCTGCCGGCCCCCGCCCCCGCGTCGGACAGTGCGCGATTACGTCTCATGAGGGACGTATCCGCCCACCCTGGCACGTTTGGTAACAACGGCTTATGGCACAATCCGCCCCTTGTTTTTCCTTTTTGTCGTCGTATCGAGATGTCTGAAACTTCCGCTATCACGTACGTCGCCGCCGGCGTCGACAACGCCCGCATCGTCGCGCAGCTCGCCACCGAGCTGGGCACGCGCGCCTCCCAGATCGCCTCGGCGGTGGAACTGCTGGACGATGGCGCCACCGTGCCCTTCATCGCCCGCTATCGCAAGGAAGCCACCGGCGGCCTGGACGATACCGTGCTGCGCAATCTCGAAGTGCGCCTGGGCTATCTGCGCGAGCTCGAAGAGCGGCGCGGAGCCATTCTTGAATCCATCTCGCAGCAGGGCAAGCTCACGCCGGAACTGCAGCAGGAAATCGGCTCCGCCGACACCAAGCAGCGCCTGGAAGACTTGTACGCGCCGTACAAGCCCAAGCGCCGCACCCGCGCCCAGATCGCCCGCGAAGCGGGCCTGGAGCCGCTGGCCGACGGCATCCTGGCCGATCCCGCCTGCGACCCGGCCGCGCTGGCCGCGCAATACCTGAATCCCGAAGCGTCCATCAACGACGCCAAGGCCGCGCTCGACGGCGCGCGCGACATCCTGGCCGAGCGCTACGCGGAAAACGCGGACCTGCTGGCCGACATGCGCGAGCACCTGTGGTCCACCGGCCTGATCTATTCCAAGATGGTCGACGGCAAGGAAACCGAGGGCGCGAATTTCCGCGACTGGTTCGACTTCAACGAGCCGCTGCGCACCCTGCCCTCGCACCGCATCCTGGCGCTGCTGCGCGGCCGCCAGCAAGGCGTGCTGGAACTGCGCCTGGGCCTGGAAGCCGAACTCGAAGCGCAGACGCCGCATCCCTGCGTGGCCCGCATCGCAAGCTTCCTGAAGCTGGGCAACGGCCTGTTCGCGCTGGACGCCACGCCGCGCGCGCGCTGGCTTGGCGAAGTCTGCCGCTGGACCTGGCGCGTCAAGCTGCTGACGGCGTTCGAAAGCGAACTGATCGGCCGCCTGCGCGAAAGCGGCGAAGCCGAAGCCATCCGCGTGTTCGCCGCCAACCTCAAGGACCTGCTGCTGGCCGCGCCCGCCGGCCCCAAGGCCGTGCTGGGCCTGGACCCCGGCATCCGCACCGGCTGCAAGGTCGCCGTGATCGACCAGACCGGCAAGGTCGTGGACACCACCACGGTCTACCCGTTCGAGCCGCGCCGCGACCGCGACGGCACCATCAACACGCTGGCCGCCCTGGTGGCGCGCCACAAGGTCGACCTGATCGCCATCGGCAACGGCACCGCCTCGCGCGAAAGCGAAAAGCTGGTGGGCGACATGATGGAACGCTTCCCGGACCTCAAGGTCACCCGCGTGGTGGTCTCCGAAGCCGGCGCTTCCGTCTATTCGGCTTCCGAAGCCGCGGCGCAGGAATTCCCCGACCTGGACGTGACGCTGCGCGGCGCCGTGTCCATTGCCCGCCGCCTGCAGGACCCGCTGGCCGAACTGGTCAAGATCGATCCCAAGGCCATCGGCGTGGGCCAGTACCAGCACGACGTCAACCAGCGCGAGCTGGCGCGTTCGCTGGACGCCGTGGTCGAGGATTGCGTGAACGCCGTGGGCGTGGACGTGAACACCGCGTCCGCCGCCCTGCTGGCCCGCGTGTCCGGCCTGAACTCGCTGCTGGCCAAGAACATCGTTTCCTGGCGCGACGAGAACGGCGCCTTCCCGACCCGCGAGTTCCTGCGCAAGGTGCCGCGCTTCGGCGACAAGGCCTTCGAGCAGGCCGCCGGCTTCCTGCGCATCCCCAACGGCGACAACCCGCTGGACGCGTCCTCGGTCCACCCCGAAGCCTATCCGGTGGTCGAGCGCATCGTCGCCAAGATCAAGGCCGAAGTGAAGCAGATCATCGGCCAGCGCGAAGCCCTCAAGGGCGTGTCGCCGTCCGACTTCACCGACGAGCGCTTCGGCCTGCCGACGGTGCGCGACATCTTCGCCGAACTGGAAAAGCCCGGCCGCGACCCGCGCCCGGAATTCAAGACGGCGCAGTTCAAGGAAGGCGTCGAGACCCTCAACGACCTGTACCCCGGCATGGTGCTGGAAGGCGTGGTGACCAACGTCGCCAACTTCGGCGCGTTCGTGGACATCGGCGTGCACCAGGACGGCCTGGTCCACATTTCGGCCCTGGCCGAGAAGTTCGTGAAGGATCCGCGCGACGTCGTGCGCGTGGGCCAGACGGTCAGCGTGAAGGTGCTGGAAGTGGACGTCGCGCGCAAGCGCGTCGCCCTGACCATGCGCCTGAACGACACCGCGGCCCCCGCCCGCCGCAGCGGCGACGCGCCCAAGGGCGGCGACCGCAACCGCCGTCCGCAAGGCGATGCCGGCCGCGGCAACGGCGGCTCCGGCATGAACAGCGCCATGGCGGACGCTTTCGCCAAGCTCAAGCGCTGAGCGCGTCCCGCCCGCTGTAAAAAAAACCCGGCACACCTGGTGTGCCGGGCTTTTTTTTGCCTAGGGCTTTCCCGTAAAAAGTACGCTTCCTTGCGATCTCTCAATCCGGGGCGCACAAAAATAATAGAAAATATCTAATTGTGTCCAAATAATAAAACCGGCGGCACCAGCTCGCAAGGTGGCACAAGCCCTCCTGAGCAGGCCCGCCACGGCGCCCGACGCCTGTCAGGGGAGCAGCACAAGAACCACTGCGCCCCGCCCCGAACGACCGGAGATCCGCCCCGCCATGCCCAACACCATCACGCTTGCCGCCAACGAAACGGCGTCCATCACGGCCAAGGAAGCCAACGCCAGCGGCGTCTACAGCGAAGTCACCCTGGGCCAGTATTCCCACCTGATCGTCGACGGCGCCGAAGTGACCTTCAAGCACATCACGCTGGAACGGCTGGGCAGCCGCATCATCGAACTGCGCAACGGCGCGCAGCTGCATGTCGGCGCGCTGGGCTTCGCCAGCATGGGCGCCAGCATCGTCTACCGCATCGGCGCGGGTTGCGCGCTGGTCTTCGACGCCAGCCAATGGGATCCGGAAGTAGTCGCCAGCACGACCTTCGATTTCGCCAGCCAGGGCAGCGGCGCCCTGAAGTACTTTCCGTTCATCAACCCGGAATGGCTGGACTGCCCCAACGTCACGGGCTACACGGAAGGCGACATACTCGAAATCGCCGGCCAGGGCAGCGCCCAGCGCTTCCAGGTGCGCGAGGGGCGCATCGTGGCGAGCGCCCGGGCGGCCTGACTCTTGCGGCCGGTCATACCTGACCGGCCGTACCTAACCGGCCCTCCGCTTACTCCTGCGACAGCGAGGCCAGCGCTGCGCGCACGCGCGCCAGCAAGGCGCCGGATTCGTCCTGCGCGCCCGCAGGCGCCGTCGCCACGGCCACGCCGTCGATCATCGCGGCATAGCCCTGGCCATCGGCCTGCAGCAGCGTATCCGCCGGCTCCGACTGCAAGCGCCGCATCAGGGCGCCGGCCTCCTTGGGATCGGCAAAGCGCTGCGACAGCAGCAGTTCCTCGCCATCGGCGGCCAGCAGGCGGAAGCGGAAGCCGCCGTCCTCGTCGCGGAAACTGACGAAGCGCGCGCCCTTGCCTTTTTCCTTCTTGGGCTGCGCGGCCTTGCCGCCGGCAGCGGAGGTGTCCAGGTTGCGCAGGCCCACGGCCTGGCGCAGTTCCTGCATGAACGGCGTGGCCAGCTTGCGCGCCTTGGCGGCGCCGGCCTGCAGGATGTCTTCGATGCGGCCGGGGTTGGCCATCAGGTCGAAGTACTTTTCGCGCATGGGCGCCAGCAGGTTCTCCAGGTGGTCGTACAGCGCCTGCTTGGCGTCGCCCCAGCCCATGCCTTCTTCGAGCTGCTTGCGCAGCGCGGCGGCCTGCTCGTGCGTGGCGAAGGCGCGGTAGATCGTGTACAGGTGCGAGTTCTCGGCGTCCTTGGCTTCGCCCGGCGCGCGCGAATCGGTCACGATGCGCATCACCGCCGCGCGCAGCGCGCTGGCGCCGCCCTCGAACAGCGGAATCGTGTTGTTGTAGCTCTTGGACATCTTGCGCCCGTCCAGGCCCGGCAGGGTCGCCACGTCTTCCTCGATCACGACTTCCGGCAGCGTGAAGTAGTCGCGGCCATACAGGTGGTTGAAGCGCTGGGCGATGTCGCGCGCCATTTCCAGATGCTGGATCTGGTCGCGGCCCACCGGCACCTTGTTGGCGTTGAACATGACGATGTCCGCGGCCATCAGCACCGGATACGAGAACAGGCCCATCGTGACGCCGTCGTCCGGCTCCAGGCCCTTCTCGGTGTTCTGGTCCACCGACGCCTTGTACGCATGCGCGCGGTTCATCAGGCCCTTGGCCGTGACGCAGTTCAGCAGCCAGGTCAGCTCGGGAATCTCGGGGATGTCCGACTGGCGGTAGAAGGTCACGCGCTCGTGGTCCAGGCCCACCGCCAGCCAGGTCGCGGCGATTTCAAGGCGCGACCGCGCCACGCGCGCCGGATCGTCGCACTTGATCAACGCGTGGTAATCCGCCATGAAGAAGAATGCGTCCACGCCGGGCTGCGCGCTGGCCTGGACGGCGGGACGGATAGCGCCCGCGTAGTTGCCGAGGTGGGGAGTTCCAGAGGTGGTGATGCCGGTGAGGACGCGGGTATTCATGAGGCGAAGAGGCGTTTGCTAGGGAAACGCCCAGTGTAACGTGCCGGGCGCGCCGCTACAGGACGGCCAGCACCGGCGCCGCCAACGCGCACAGGCCGCCGGCGGTCAGCGCGGCGCGGGGCCGGAACGTCAGGAACCAGATCAGCAGCAATCCGGCGATGCTGAGTATGCCTATCCATTCGACCGTGCCGTAGCTCCAGCCCCAGACCGCCGCCGAGGCGCACAGCGACAAGGCCAGCGCGGCCCAGCCGAACAGGCGCAACGGCAAGCGGTGGCGCCGGGGCAAGGCGCGATCGAACAGGTCTTCGTAGTGGCGGTCCATGCCCAGGCACAAGGCGGAAAAGCCGGCGTAGGCAAGGCAGAAGGCGGCTAGCGTCATGGCGTATTCCCTCTGGATTCGTAGACGGGCTGGACCGGCGCGGTCGGTGGCGGGGCCGCGGGCTTGGCTGCGGCGCGGCCCTGGGCTGGCGCCTTGATTGGCGCCTTGGCCGACTTCTTGCCAGCGCGGGCCGCCTTGCGGGCCATCCAGGCCAGCAGCAGCGCCCCGGCCAGGCAGGTCAGGTCGAAGCCGGCCATGACCCAGTCGCCCGCCGGCAGCGACACGCCCAGATGGCGCGAGGTCGTCAGCGCATTGACCACCGGAACCAAGGCCAGGGAGGCTGCGGCTGCGGCCAGCAGGTCGCGCCACTTGCGGTGCTGGAAGACAAAGGCGTAGACCAGCGACAGGCCCCAGGCGGCGAAGAAAGCGCGCGATTCCCAGAACTGCCTGCCGTCCAGGTCGATGGGCAAGAGGCGGTTGGCCCAGAAGAAGGCGGCCACCGCGATGAACAGCCCCGCCACGGTGCCGGCATTGAGCCCGTCCACCAGGCGCAACGAAAACGCCTCGCGCGCGCCCGGCCGCGCCTTCTGGCGCCGCTTGGCGATCCACAACACCAGGCCCGAGCCCACCATGCCCGTGCCCGCCAGGCTGACCAGGAAATAGAGCCAGCGCAGCAGCGGCTCGGCGAACAGCCCCAGGTGCAGGCCGACGATGACGCCGGCGGTGCGCGCGGTGGCGCTCATCTCGTCCTCGCTTTCCTGCAGCGCGCCCGTGGCGCCGTCAAAGCGCATGTATGGCGCCAGCTTGCCGTACGACACGCCGTCGGCGGCATCGCGCACCAGGGTCACGGTCGCGCCAGCGTCGCCGGGATGGTTGACGGTGACGCGCCCCACCCTGCCTTGCCAATGCTGCTGGGCCTGCTCCACCAGCGGCGCCAGCGGGACCAGCGGCGCGGCTTCGTTGCGCGCGGGCGTGACCTTGAAGGACTTGAACACGTCGTCCGTGTACTGGCGCGGGCTCTCATACACGGCCAGGATGCCGGCCGGCATCAGCATGGCCATGAACAGCACCAGGCCGCTGAACGTGATCATCAGATGGAATGGCAGGCCCAGCACCGACAAGGCGTTGTGGCCGTCCATCCAGGCGCGCTGGCCGCCCTTTTTGGGACGGAAGGTGAAGAAGTCTGTGAAGATCTTCTTGTGGGTGATGATGCCGCTGATGATGGCCACCAGCATGAACATGCCGGCAATGCTGGCCAGCCAGCGCCCCCACGGAAACGCGGTTTCCAGTTCGAAATGGAAGCGGTAGAAGAAGTCTCCGCCGCGCGTCTCGCGCGCGGTCACGGCTAGGCCCGTGGCCGGGTCCAGCTTCACCCGCACGAAGCCGCGCTCGCCCGGCTTGGGCTTGGGCGACGGGTAGAGCAGCTGGATGGATGGCTCGCGGTCGGACGGCGGCGTGATGAACCAGCGCGTGACATCGGGCGCATGCTCGGCCAGGTAGCGCTGAGCCATGGCCACCGACTGCGCGGCGGGCGCCGGACGCACCTGGATCTCGGGCTGCATCCAGCTCGTGATTTCCGGCCGGAAGAAAGCCAGCGTGCCGGTCAGGAACATCGCGAACAGCACCCAGCCGAAGATCAGCCCGGACCAGGTGTGCAGCCAGGACATGGATTGGCGCAGGCCTTCCTCGCCCTGGGCCTTTTCCGGTTTCGCCTTCATGCCGCCCCCATGGCGCGGCCGGCCGCGAACAGCGCGCCCAGCGTGGCCGCCGGCAGCAGGATACCGGCCCAGGCGCGCCAGGCGTTGCGCGTGGCGAAGACCCAGATCACCCCGCAGGCGTAGAACACGAAGGACAGCATCTGCGCCGTGACCACGGCGTCCGGCCGTCGCATGGGCAGCCAGACGGCCAGGCAGGCCGCGGCCGCCGAGGCCAGGGCGTAACCGCCGAGGATGGCGGCGACGGCCCGGGAAAATACGGCCAGACGGTAGCGCATCATGCCTGCGCCGGCTGCGGGAGCTTTCACTGGGAAACGTTGAAGGTCAGGGTGGAAACGTAGCGGATCTTGGCGTAGGGCTTGCCGTCGGCCTCGCCCGCCTGGTCTTCGACGTGGGCGGCTTCCAGCACGTACTGGCCGGGCCACGGCGTGGTGATTTCGATGCGGCCGTTCTCGTCGCTGTGGAAGCGCTTTTCCCACTTGGGCGGGCCGAACACGGTCACTTCCGTCTTCGGCAACGGCTTGCCCTTGAACTGCAGCACGAAGGCGTTGGCCCCGGCCGCCACCGGCACGAGCTCCAGGTCGAGCTTGCCCTCGGTGTCCGCGCGGCCGGCCTTGGCGCCGTACTGCATCAAGGTGTCCTTGTACAGATAGGGTTGGCGCAAACGCACGTCACCCTTGCCCGCCGCGGCGAACTCCAGGAAATTCGCGCCCTGGCCCGAGGCCTTCAGCGCCTTGCCGTCCGCGCCGGTCACGACCGGGGCAACCAGGAGCTTGCCGAGCAGGCCATCGCGCGGTTCACGCAGATCGTCCGCCCACTCCCCGAAGTACGCCTTGGCCGGTCCCTCGGCGCTGCGTTCCAAC
This sequence comes from Achromobacter anxifer, assembly GCF_903652925.1. Lineage (GTDB taxonomy): Bacteria > Pseudomonadota > Gammaproteobacteria > Burkholderiales > Burkholderiaceae_B > Achromobacter > Achromobacter anxifer. The sequence continues at coordinate 115,782 of NZ_CAHLAR010000003.1, forward strand.
CAGACGAAATGCGCCTGCGCGGCGCCCGCCGAGCCCAGCAGGGCGATGGCGGCCAAGGTTTTTGCGAATTTCATTGTTGATTTCCTTTAGTCCAAGGGCCGGATGGGACCCGCCCCGCGGCCAGGTCCTGTTCCGGCTAGTTTTAAATTATAACCATTCTCACTTAGAAATAGAGACGGGTCTTACCAGCGATAGCGCAGGCTGGCCTTGATGGAACGCTGGTAGCCGTACCAGCACCAGGAATCGCCCGAGCACGACGCGATGTATTCCTTGTCGAACAGGTTCTGCACGTTCAGCGCCACTTGCATGCCCTTGAGCGACGGCGACGCGCGGCCCAGGTCATAGTCCAGCATCAGGTCGAACAGCGTGACCGACGGCACCTTCAGGGTGTTGGCTTCGTTCGCATACGACGAACCGATGTAGCGCACGCCGCCGCCCACGCCCACGCCGGCCAGCGGGCCTTCCTGCAGCTGGTAGCGGGCCCATGCGGAAGCCTGTTGCGAGGGCACGCCCACCGGCGTCTTGCCCTTGAGGTCCAGGCCCGCGGCGTTCGGATAGGCCTTGGAGTACTCGTTGTTCATCAAGGAGTAGGCCGCCACCAGGGTCAGGCCGCGCAAGGGCTCGGTCTTGGCTTCCAGCTCGATCCCCTGGGTGCGCAGCTCGCCCGCCTGGATCGAGCAGCGTCCGCCCGCCGTGCCGCAGACATGGGTCGGGTCCGGATCGGTGGTCGTCATGTTCTGGCGGCGGATGTCGAAGGCCGCCACCGACAGCAGCGTCGCGCTGCCCGCAGGCTGGTACTTGATGCCGACCTCGTACTGCTTGCCTTCGATCGGCTTGAACGGCGCGTTCTGCCAGCCGGTGCCCGATTGCGGCTCGAACGACTCCGAGTAGCTGAAGTAAGGCGCCACGCCGTTGTCGAAGTTGTAGATCGTGCCCAGGCGGCCCGAGAACTTTTCCGCGTTCAGCGACGAGGGCGCGACCCGTCCGGTGGCGATCGTGGTGGTCTCGCCCACGGTGCGCGACCAGTCGTAGCGTCCGCCCAGCAATACCGACAGGCGATCGATCTTGATCTGATCCTGGAAGTACAGGCCGGCCTGGTACTGCTTGGAGGTCGCGTCCGACGAGAACGCCGGCACCGGGATGTGCTGGTGGTTGTCGGGGTTGAACACGTCCAGCGCGGGCGCGGTCCCGTAGCCCGCCAGGGTGTCGGTCTTGACGTGCTGGTAGTCGAAGCCCAGCAGCGCGGTATGAGCGAAGCGGCCGGTGTTGAAGCGCGCCTGCAGATTGTTGTCGATGGTCAGCGCGCCCACGTCCACGTCGGTCGCGATCGACGCGCGCTGGTGATAGCGGTAGGTGTTGTCGGTGTAGCCGTAATAGTTCGTCATCGCGCCGTAGATGCTGCGGTACTGCGCTTCCGAACGCGTCCAGCGCAGGCTCTGCGTCGCCTTGAACGTGTCGTTGAAGCGATGGTCCAGCACGTAGCCCAGCGAGTAGCTCTTGCGGTCGCTCTTTTCGAAATTGGCGTCGCCGTCGTAGTAGTTGGCCGGCAGGCGGATGCCGTCGGGCGCGGAAAGCAGCGTGCGCATGGACGGCACGCTGCCATAGGATCCCATGTCGGGATCGCGCTGGAAGTTCGTCAGCACGGTCAGCGAGGTATCGGCGTTGGGTTTCCAGGTGAAGGCCGGGGACACGAAGTAGCGCCGCTCCTTGGTGTCCTTGACCTGGCCGTCGGACATGTAGCCCGAGCCGACCAGGCGGTACAGGAACTTGCCGTCCTCATCCACCGGGCCGCCGAAATCGAAATTGGCGCGGCGGTAGTCGTAGTTGCCGACCTGCACCTCGACCTCGCGCAGCGTCTCTTCCAGCGGACGCTTGCTGACCTGGTTGACCACGCCGCCCGGACCGCCCTGCCCGTACATGACGGATGCCGGTCCCTTCAGCACGTCCACGCGCTCCAGGCGGTAGGCGTCCACCTGCGGCAAGGCGTCGCGGCCGCCGAATACGCGCAGGCCGTCCAGGTAGGTCGAGGCCGAAAAGCCGCGCACACTGAACTGGTCCAGGCGCGTGGCGGTGGCGCCGCGCGACTCCGTGGCGACGCCGGCGGTGTAGCGCAGTACCTGGTTCAACGTCTGCGCGCCCTGCTCCGTCATTTGCTCGCGCGTGACGATGGAGATCGACTGCGGCGTTTCGATCAGCGGCGTATCGGTCTTGGTGGCGCTGGCGCTCACGGCAGCCACATAGCCCACGGTCGGCCCGGTCGCGCTGTCGGCGAGGCCCGATACCGTCACCGGCGCGAGCGTGGTCGTATCGCCCCCCGGCGCGGACGCCGGTTGCAGCGTCCAGGTATTGCCCGATTGCGCGCGCGCCTGCAGGCCGCTGCCCGCCAGGATGCGCGCAAATCCCGCGCCCACCGGGTAGGCCCCTTCCAGCCCTTCCGAACGCAGCCCGCGCACCAGCGCCGGATCGAACGACAGGACCACACCCGCGCCGCGCGCAAACTGGGTCAGCACGTCGGCCAACGGCCCCGCGGCGATCTGGTAGCTGCGCTGCGCGCTGGCGGCGGGAACGGATTGCGCCCAAGCCTGCGGCAAGGCGGCGGCCATCCCTCCCGCCCACATGGCGGCAAGCACCGCGACGCGGCTGGCAGACAAGGGGACGCGCAAGCGCGAGTGAGATGAAGCGGACACGAAACTCTCCCTGTACGGTGGTATCTATCCCTGCTTTCCGTACGGGATCCGAAAACCTGCAAGGCGCTGGAAAAAAAAGTTGTAACGCTCAAGCCTCGCGGGCGCTGACCTGCAGCCAGTACTGCGTGTGGCGCGTCACGCGGATGGGCAGCGCCGGTTCCAGCGCCCTGAGCGCGCGCTCGGCGTCGTCCAGCGGAAACACGCCCGACAACCGCAGACCGGCGACCGCCGGATCGACGCGGATCACGCCCATGCGCTGGCGCGCCAGGTACTGCGCGAAGTAGTCCAGGCGCCAGTCCTTGGCCACCACCAGGCCGTCAGCCCAAGCCAGCCTGTCCGGGTCGGAGGCGCGGCGATGGATTTCGCCGCGCCCTCCAAAAGCCAGGCGCTCGCCCGCGTCCGCGTGCGTCGCCACGCCTTCGCGCAACAGTACGACGCTGCCTTCATAGACGCCCACGCGCGCCCCTCGGGCCGTGCGCCGCAGATCGAAGCGCGCCTGCTCGGCGCGCAGTTCGCCATAACCGGTATCCACGCGCAGCTCCGGCAGGCCGGGGCGCGGCTCAGTCCGCACCAGGATTTCGCCGCGCAGCAGGTCAATGCCGCGGGCATTCCCGCGCAGATGCAGTCGCACCGCGCTGTCGCTGTTCAAGGTGATGTGCAGCCCATCGGCCACCGCGACTGCCAGCCGCTCGCCGACGCCGGTGCTCATATCGGCGGCCAGGCGCTGCCAGGGCGCATGGCGGTAACCCGCCCAGCCGGTGACGGCCGTGCCGCCGATCAGCAGCAGTCCGCGCAACACCGTCCGTCGGCCGTTGGGACGGGGCGCCGCCCGCGCCGCATGCCCGGGCGCGGAATGCGCCAGCGCCGAATGCGCCAACGCCGCCGGCACCCGGCGCGCGTCCTGGCTGATGCGCTGCAAGCGGTCCCAGGCCTGGCGATGCGCGGGATCCTGCGCCAGCCAGTCCTCGCAAGACCGCATTGCGGCGGCTCCCTCCATGCCGGATTGCAGCCGCACCCACCAGGCGATCGCCTGCTCCACCACCGGATCCGCGGACGCGCCCGCGCCGCTACTCATGGAACGCGGCATAGCACGCGGACATCGCGCGCACCATGTATTGCTGCACGGAGCTCAGGGACACGTCCAACCGCTGCGCGATTTCGGGATAGGTCAATCCGTCGAGTTGCGACAGCAGGAAGGCGGAGCGCGCCTTGGGCGGCAGTCCGTCGAGCAACCGGTCCAGCCGCGCCAGCGACTGCAACTGTTCGGCCTGCTCTTCGGGAGAAGGCGCATAGGCTTCGGGAATGGCGGCCAGATAGGCCAGATACGCGCGCTCCAGCGCCGCATGCCGCTGGTGGTCCACCACCAGCCCCTGGGCGATGGTGGTCAGCAGCGCGCGGGCCTCGCCGGTCCGCACCGTCTTGCGCCCCTGGATCACCCGCAGGAACACGTCCTGCGCCAGGTCTTCGGCGCGATGCTCGCAACCGAGACGGCGGCGCAGCCATCCAAACAGCCAGGGGCGGTGATCGCGGTACAGGCCATCGACAGGTGCGGCGCAAGCCTCTGCGCGCGGGGCCGATGCAGACAGGAAGGTGGAAGACACGATGGAGACTGCGGTGCTGGACCAGAAGTCTCCAAATCTTAATTGATAATGACTTGTATTACCAATTTCAAGTAAGCATCGCCCGAAAAATCCGGGCGGATGCGGCGCGACTACAACGTCACGGTCAGGCGGCGCTCCGACTCCAGGTACTCGCGCGACTGCATTTCCAGGATGCGCGACACGGTGCGGTGGAACTCATTAGCCAATGCGCCCTCGGTGTAGATTTCCTCGGGCTCGCACTCGGCGGACATGATGAGCTTGACGCGGTGGTCGTAGAACACGTCGATCAGCCAGGTGAAGCGGCGCGCCTCGGAAGCCTGGCGCGGCCCCATGCGCGGCACGTCGGACAGGATCACCGCATGGAAGCGGTTGGCCAGTTCCAGGTAGTCGTTCTGCGACCGCGGACCGCCGCAAAGCGTGGCGAAATCGAACCACACCACCGAGCCCGCAAGCGCCAGCGCGCGGATCTCGCGGTGCTCGATATGCAGCAGCGGCTCCTGCGGCGGGGTATCCGCCAGGCTGTTGAAAGCGTCTTGCAGCGCCTGCCGCGCCGCGTCGTTCAAGGGCGTGTGATAGCACTGCACCTGCTCCAGCGAACGGCGGCGATAGTCCACGCCGGCATCCACGTTCATCACGTCCATGCGCGCCTGGATCAGTTCGATCGCAGGCAAGACGCGGTCGCGGTGCAGGCCTTCCGGGTACAGGGTCGAGGGTTCGTAGTTGGACGTCATCACGAAGGACGTGCCGTACTCGAACAGCTTGAACAACAGGCGATGCAGGATCATCGCGTCGGCCACGTCGGACACGTGGAACTCGTCGAAGCAGATCAGGCGGTAGCGCTTGGCCACGCGCCGGGCCACTTCGTCCAGCGGATCCTGCATGCCCTTCACTTCTTCCAGCTCGCGGTGCACGCCGCGCATGAACTCATGGAAGTGCAGGCGCGTCTTGCGCACCACCGGCACCGTGGCGTAGAAGGCGTCCATCAGGAAGCTCTTGCCCCGGCCCACGCCGCCCCACAGGTACACGCCGCGCGGCACGTCGGGCCGGTTCAGCAGCTTCTTCAGCGCGTTCGAGCGCATCGACTTGAACTTGACCCATTCGTCGAAATAGCGCTGCAGCCGGTCGATCGCCTTTTTCTGGGCTTCGTCGGGCTTGTAGCCGCGTTCGGCCAGGGCGTGTTCGTAGTATTCGCGGACGTTCATGTGGGAGCAGGAAAAGCAGAATGAAAAAAGGGCGGATCCGTGAACCCGCCCCCGTCTTGCATCGGCTATGCGCGTATCAGAAGTTCAATGCGCGCTTGTCCACGGCCAATGCGGCTTCCTTCACGGCTTCCGACAGCGTCGGGTGCGCGTGGCAGATGCGGGCGATGTCTTCGGCAGCGCCGCGGAATTCCATGATGGTCACGGCTTCCGAGATCAGTTCCGAGGCCATCGGGCCCACGATGTGCACGCCCAGGACCTCGTCGGTCTTGGCATCGGCGATCACCTTGGCAAAGCCGGTGGTGTCGCCCAGCGCGCGGGCGCGGCCGTTGGCCAGGAAGGGGAAGCTGCCGGCCTTGTACTCGCGGCCTTCGGCCTTGAGCTGCTGTTCGGTCTTGCCCACCCAGGCGATTTCCGGCGAGGTGTAGATCACCCACGGCACGGTGTCGAAATTGACGTGGCCGTGCTGGCCGGCGATGCGCTCGGCAACCGCCACGCCCTCTTCCTCGGCCTTGTGCGCCAGCATCGGGCCGCGCACCACGTCACCCACTGCCCAGACGTTCGGCAGGTTGGTCTTGCAGTCGCCGTCCACGGCGATGAAGCCGCGCTCGTCGAGCTTCAGGCCCACGGTGTCGGCGTTCAGGCCGCCGGTGTAGGGCACGCGGCCGATCGAGACGATCAGCTTGTCGACCACCAGCTTCTGCTCGGCGCCCTTGGCGTCGACGTAGGGCACGGTCACGGACTTGGCGGTCGCCTTGATCTCGCCGATCTTGACGCCCATCTGGATGTTCAGGCCTTGCTTGGTGAAGGCCTTGAGGGCTTCCTTGGCCACCTGGCCGTCAGCCGCGGCCAGGAATTCCGGCATGGCTTCCAGGATGGTGACTTCGGAACCCAGGCGGCGCCACACGCTGCCCATTTCCAGGCCGATCACGCCGGCGCCGATCACGCCCAGCGTCTTCGGCACGGCGCCGATGTTCAGCGCGCCGTCGTTGGACAGCACGACCTTTTCATCGAACGGCAGGCCGGGCAGTTCGCGCGCGGACGAGCCGGTGGCGACCACCACGTGCTTGGCAACCAGGTCTTCCTCGGCAGTGCCGGTGACCTTGATGGCCCAGCCGCCTTCCACCTGGCCGGCGAACGCGCCCTTGCCATGGAAGAACGTGACCTTGTTCTTCTTGAACAGGTACAGGATGCCGTCGTTGTTCTGCTTGACCACCGTGTTCTTGCGGCCGATCAGCGTATCGAGCTTCAGGCTGACGCCCTTGACTTCGATGCCGTGCTCGGCGAAGTGGTGGTTGGCTTGTTCGTAGTGTTCGGACGATTGCAGCAGCGCCTTGGACGGGATGCAACCGACGTTGGTGCAGGTGCCGCCGGGAGCCGGGCCGCCTTGGCCGTTCTGCCAGGCGTCGATGCAAGCCACCGACATGCCGAGCTGCGCGGCGCGGATGGCGGCGATGTAGCCGCCGGGGCCCGCGCCGATGACGACGACGTCAAATTGTTTGGACATAGTGTTCTCGCGAAGAGGTATTGAGTGGAACACGCCCCGCCCTGCGGGCCGGCATGGAGCCGGCCGGGGCGCCGCAAGACCCGAAGGTCGATCGGGCGCCGGGCCGGGGCGTCGAGATTACAGGTCCAGCAACAGGCGCTGCGGATCTTCCAGGGCGTCCTTCATGGCGACCAGGCCCAGCACGGCTTCGCGGCCGTCGATGATGCGGTGGTCGTAGGACAGGGCCAGGTAGTTCATCGGGCGGATGACGATCTGGCCGTTTTCCACCACGGCGCGGTCCTTGGTGGCGTGCACGCCCAGGATGGCCGATTGCGGCGGGTTTATGATCGGAGTCGACAGCATCGAGCCGAACACGCCGCCGTTGGAGATCGAGAACGTGCCGCCGGTCATTTCTTCAATGCCCAGCTTGCCGTCAGCGGCGCGGCGGCCGAAGTCGGCGATGGTCTTCTCGATATCGGCGATCGACAGCTGGTCGGCGTTGCGCAGGATCGGCACAACCAGGCCGCGCGGGCTGCCGACAGCGATGCCGATGTCGAAGTAGCCGTGGTAGATGATGTCCTTGCCGTCGATCGAGGCGTTGATCAGCGGGTACTTCTTCAGCGCGGCAACGGCGGCCTTGACGAAGAACGACATGAAGCCCAGCTTGATGCCGTGTTCCTTTTCGAACTTGTCCTTGTACTTGCTGCGCAGGTCGATCACGGCCTGCATGTTCACTTCGTTGAACGTGGTCAGGATCGCGTTTTCCTGCTGCGATTGCAGCAGGCGCTCGGCGATGCGGGCGCGCAGGCGGCTCATCGGCACGCGCTGTTCCGGACGGCCGTCGAGCGACAGCGTCGGGGGAGCGACCGGAGCGGCGGCCTTGGCCGGAGCGGCCTTGGCGGGAGCGCTGGCGCCCAGGGCGTCGCCCTTGGTCACGCGGCCGTCGCGGCCGGTGCCGGCCACGGAAGCGGCGTCGACGCCCTTCTCGGCCAGGATCTTGGCGGCGGCGGGCGAAGCCACGCCGGCGGCGGCCGACGAAGCGGGAGCGGCCGGAGCGGCAGCGGCTTGTTCAGCGGCCTTGGGCGCCTCGGCGGCGGGCGCGGCGGCGGCGACGGCGGCCTTGCCGGCGGTGTCGATGCGAGCCAGCACTTCGCCGGAGGTGACGGTGCTGCCATCGCCCTTGACGATTTCAGCCAGCACGCCCGAAGCGGGAGCCGGCACTTCCAGCACGACCTTGTCGGTTTCGACTTCGATCAGGATTTCGTCCGCTTCAACGGCAGCGCCCGGCTGCTTCTTCCAGGTCAGCAGCGTCGCTTCGGAGACGGATTCGGAGAGTTGGGGGACGACGACGTCGGTAATAGCCATTTTGTTTGTTCCGTAAAGTTTGTGTTCTGGTCGCGCTGCGCGGCAAGCTTCGAATCGGAATTCCAGAAACCTGCGCGCGCGGCGCGTGCATCAAGCGAGTGTTACTTCGTCAACATGACCTTGAACTTGGGCGCGAAAGCCGTTTCGATCAGGGCCTTCTGCTGCTCCTGGTGCTTGGCCAGGTAGCCCACGGCCGGCGATGCCGACGCGGCGCGGCCGGCGTAGCCCAGCTTCTGGCCTTCGACCATGTTTTCGTACACATGATGCTGAACGTAGAACCAGGCGCCTTGGTTCTGCGGTTCGTCCTGAACCCAGATCACTTCGGTTGCCTTCGGGTACTTGCGCAGTTCCGACTCGAACGACTTGTGCGCGAACGGATACAGCTGTTCGACGCGGACGATCGCGACGTTGTCGGCGCCACGCTCGCGGCGGGCATTGACCAGATCATAGTAGACCTTGCCCGAGCAAGCCAGCACGCGCTTGACCTTGCTGGCGTCGATGGCCTCGTCGACCTCGCCGATGACCGGGCGGAAGCTGCCGCCGGCCAGGTCGGTCAGGGGCGAACCGGCATCCTTGTTGCGCAGCAGCGACTTCGGCGTGAACAGCACCAGCGGCTTGCGGAACGGACGGATCATCTGGCGGCGCAGCACATGGAAGATCTGCGACGCGGAGGTCGGCTGGACCACTTGCATATTGTTGTCCGCGCACAGCTGCAGGAAGCGCTCGATGCGGCCCGACGAGTGCTCGGGACCCTGGCCTTCGTAGCCGTGCGGCAGCATCAGGGTCAGGCCCGACTGGCGGCCCCACTTGGCTTCGCCGGAGCTGATGAACTGGTCGATCACGACCTGGGCGCCGTTGACGAAGTCGCCGAACTGGCCTTCCCAGATGGTCAGCGTGTTGGGTTCGGCGCTGGAGTAGCCGTATTCAAAGCCCAGCACCGCCTCTTCGGACAGCACGGAGTCGATGACGGTGAACGGAGCCTGGCCTTCCGAGACGTTCTGCAGCGGAATGTAGGTGCCGTCGTTCCAGCGTTCGCGGTTCTGGTCGTGCAGCACGGCGTGGCGGTGCGTGAACGTGCCGCGGCCCGAGTCCTGGCCGGTGATGCGGATGGCGTAGCCCGAGGACACCAGGGTCGCGAAGGCGAGGTGTTCGCCCATGCCCCAGTCCAGGTTCATTTCGCCCTTGGCCATGGTGCGTCGGTCGTTCAGCAGCTTGGCGACCAGCGGGTGCACCGTGAAGCCTTCCGGCACGGTGGTGATGCGTTCGCCGATGCGCTTCAGTTCAGCCAGCGGCACGGCGGTGTCGGCCTGGTCGGTCCACTTGGCGCCCAGGAACGGCGACCAGTCGATGGCGTACTTGCTCTTGTAGTCGGTCAGCACCGGTTCGATGGTGCGCTGGCCGTCTTCCATCAGCTGGCGGTAGTCCTTCACGAGCTGATCGGCTTCGCCTTCGGCCAGCACGCCTTGCGTGGTCAGCTTGTCGGCGTACAGCTTGCGCGTGCCGGGGTGATGGCCGATGCGCTTGTACATCAGGGGCTGCGTCAGCGACGGGGTGTCTTGCTCGTTGTGGCCCAGCTTGCGGAAGCAGACGATGTCCACGACCACGTCGTGGCGGAACTGCAGGCGGTAGTCCAGGGCCAGCTTGGTGACGAACACGACGGCTTCGGGATCGTCGCCGTTGACGTGGAACACAGGCGCTTCGATCATCTTGACCACGTCGGTGCAATACAGCGTCGAGCGCGAGTCGCGCGGGTCGGACGTGGTGAAGCCGATCTGGTTGTTGATGACGATGTGCAACGTGCCGCCCGTGCCGTAGCCGCGGGTCTGGGCCAGGTTCAGGGTTTCCATGACCACGCCCTGGCCGGCGAAAGCCGCGTCACCGTGCACCAGCACCGGCAGCACTTGCTTGCCTTCGGCGTCGCCGCGGCGTTCCTGGCGAGCGCGCGCGCTGCCTTCGACCACGGGGTTGACGATTTCCAGGTGGGACGGGTTGAACGCGAGCGACAGGTGGACCGGGCCGCCACGGGTGGACAGGTCGCTGGAGAAGCCGTTGTGGTACTTCACGTCGCCGTCGGTCAGGCCTTCGGCGTGCTTGCCTTCGAACTCGGCGAACAGGTCGCCGGGCATCTTGCCCATGATGTTCACGAGCAGGTTCAGGCGGCCGCGGTGGGCCATGCCGACCACGATTTCCTGGACGCCGTTTTCACCGGCGTGGTTCACCACTTCGTCCATCGAGGCGATGAAGCTTTCGCCGCCTTCCAGCGAGAAGCGCTTCTGGCCGACGTACTTGGTGTGCAGGAAGCGCTCGAGGCCTTCGGACTCGGTCAGCTGCTGCAGGATGTGGCGCTTTTCTTCGGCCGAGTAGGCGGGCGCGCCCAGGGTGGCTTCCAGGCGTTCCTGGATCCAGCGCTTGGCGGCGGGGTCGGAGATGTGCGTGAACTCGGCGCCGATGCTGCGGCAATACGTATCGCGCAGCGCCTTCAGGATGTCGCGCAGCGTCATCGTGCTGGCGGTCGTGAAGTAGGTGTTGGTGGCCGAGTAGGTTTGATCCAGGTCGGCTTCGGTCAGGCCGTAGAAGGCGGGATCGAGCTCGGGGATCGGGGGACGTTCCTGGCGCTTGAGCGGATCCAGGTCGGCCCAGCGCGAACCCAGGGAACGGTAGGCCGCGATCAGCGACTGCACCGAAACCTGCTTGCTGGCGACGCTCAGGTCGGGTTCGGCCGCGCGTTGCACGAAGGCATTGGCCTTGGCGCGCTGGGCGAACGATTCGACGATGGGAGCGTGGGCCTGGTCGCGAGTGGATTCCTGGCCGTCGGTAGCGGGAGCATGTTGCAGCTGGTCGAAGTATTCGCGCCAGTTGTCAGGTACCGAACCGGGATTGTCGAGGTAGGCTTCGTAAAGCTCCTCAACATAAGGGGCGTTACCCCCAAAGAGATAAGACGTGGATAGAGATTCTATTTCCGAAGACATATCGCTTCACCTTTACGAGTGCTTCACTCGACACGATGCAGGAAAACCTTCCGCGACACGGGCTTCCCGTTAAGCGGATAGCAGGGGCAGAAGGCGCGTACAAGCCTTGAAAGCCGTATGGATAAGAGTATAGCCCTTTGAGTTTAAGCACGTCTTCTTGCGTTTGCGTGACGCAAAAGCCCATAGGGAATGCCTTCATGCGGCCGTGGAATGTCCAGCGAACCCCTTACATTGCGCCGTCTACGCGCCATCAATTTCCGTCAATCCAAAATGCCGCAACGCATCATTTTCCCTGGCAGAAATGCCAGTGTTGCGCATTAGCCTCGTTCATACCGGCAATTCGGTGGTCGACAGGATCTCTTTCAGGACGAAAAAGGTGCGGATCTGGCGTACGCCGGGCAGCTTGATGATCTCGCCCGCATGCAGCTTGTTGAAGCGTTCCAGGTCGCGGATGCGCAGCATCAGGAAGTAGTCGAACTCGCCCGCCACCAGATGGCATTCGAGGCAGCCGCTGATGCCGCGCGCCGCGGCCTCAAAGTCGGTAAAGGATTCCGGCGTGGAACGGTCCAGCACCACCCCCACGATGACCAGCGTGGCCATGTCCACTTCCGCAGGGTCGAGCAAGGCGACGGTCTTGCGGATGATGCCCTCGGCCCTGAGCTTTTCAACGCGGCGCAAGCAGGCGGCCGGGCTCAGATGGACGCGGGAGCTCAATTCCAGATTGGTGATCTGGGCATCCTGCTGCATGACGCGCAGGATCTGGCGGTCGATGCGGTCCAGATTGGAAATTGCCGGCATTCGATTCGTCCCCGAAAAATTAAATTTCGTTCTTGTTTTTATACAAGAAATAATGGGAAGAATTAAAAACCCCTACCCGATTATTAGTCGAATAAACCTCAAAAATACGCAATTGACGGCATATTCACCCGATTCCTATGATTTTTCCATCCGCGCCACCCGGCCGGCACAGGAGCCCATATGGATCTGCAACGCTTTCCCCGCCATCGCCTGACTTTCGGCGACACCCCCATCGAAAAGCTCGACCGCCTGTCCGCGCATCTGGGCGGCAAGGTCGAGATCTACGCCAAGCGCGAAGACTGCAACAGCGGCCTCGCCTTCGGCGGCAACAAGCTGCGCAAGCTGGAATACCTGATCCCCCAGGCGCTGGAACAGGGTTGCGACACGCTCGTCACCATCGGCGGCATCCAGTCCAACCACACCCGCATGGTGGCCGCGGTGGCCGCCAAGCTCGGACTCGCCTGCGTGCTGGTGCAGGAAAACTGGGTGGACTATTCCGACGCGGTCTACGACCGGGTCGGCAACATCATGATGAGCCGCCTGATGGGCGCCGACGTGCGCCTGGTGGACCAGGGCTTCGACATCGGCTTTCGCCGCAGCTGGGAAGACGCCCTGGAAGAGGTCCGGAAGCGCGGCGGCAAGCCCTATGCCATTCCGGCCGGCGCGTCGGACCACGAACTGGGCGGCCTGGGCTATGTCGGCTTCGCCGAGGAAGTGCGGCGCCAGGAAGCCGAGCTGGGATTCAAGTTCGACTACATCGTCGTATGCGCGGTCACGGGCAGCACGCAGGCGGGCATGGTGGTGGGCTTCGCGGCGGACGGGCGCGCCGACCGCGTCATCGGCATCGACGCCTCGGCCACGCCCGACCAGACCCGGGCGCAGGTCCTGCGCATCGCCCGGCGCACCGCCGATCTGGTCGGGCTGGAGCGTGCCATCGAAGACCGCGACGTGGTGCTGGACACGCGCTATGCCTACCCGGCCTATGGCCTGCCGTCGGCCGAGACCAACGAGGCCATCCGCCTGTGCGCCCGGCTGGAGGGCATGATGACCGACCCGGTCTACGAGGGCAAATCCATGCAGGGCATGATGGACATCATCCGCCGCGGCGAGATTCCAGCAGGCTCGCGGGTTCTGTATGCGCACCTGGGAGGGGTGCCGGCGATCAACGCCTACAGCTTTCTCTACCGCAACGGATAAAGGCGCCTACGGCGCCTTCGGCTGGCCTTGCGGCGACCTGCGCTGAAAGGCCAGCCTTGATTGAGCGCCGGGGCTTGCCAGCCCCGGCCGCCAACGCCCATGATGGATGCAGGACGCACAGCCCAGCCGGCGGATCCGCCGGCTGGGCTTATCGCATCGGGGTTCCCTGCCGGCGTCGTCCCGCAAAAGACGCCTTCAACCCGGGAAAATCATATACATAATTTGTATACAAAACTACGGTTTCCGGCTATGGTGCTGATCATCAGGAAGTCGTCCGCCAACCACCGCCCGGCCGCCTCGCGCCGGCGCACTCCGCCCGCCTGTCCATGACCGTCTACGATTCCACGCTGCCCTACCCCCGCGACCTCGCCGGCTACGGCCCCAATCCGCCCCACGCGCAATGGCCGGGCCAGGCGCGCATCGCGGTGCAGTTCGTGCTGAATTACGAGGAGGGCGGCGAGAACAGCGTGCTGCACGGCGACGCCGGGTCCGAACAGTTCCTTTCGGAAATGTTCAACCCCGCCAGCTATCCCGAGCGCCATCTCAGCATGGAGAGCATCTACGAATACGGCTCGCGCGCCGGCGTCTGGCGCATCCTGCGGGAATTCGAGAAGCGCGGCCTGCCGTTGACCGTCTTCGGCGTGGGCATGGCCTTGCAGCGCCACCCGGAACTGACCGCCGCTTTCACCGAACTGGGACACGAAATCGCCTGCCACGGCTGGCGCTGGATCCACTACCAGCATGTGGACGAAGCCACCGAACGCGAGCACATGCGCCTGGCCATGGACGCCATCACGCAAATGACCGGCAGCCGCCCGCTGGGCTGGTACACCGGCCGCGACAGTCCGCGCACCCGCCGCCTGGTCGCCGACTACGGCGGCTTCGAATACGACAGCGACTACTACGGCGACGACCTGCCCTTCTGGATGCGCGTACGGAAAACGGACGGTAGCGTCGTGCCGCAGCTGATCGTGCCCTACACGCTGGACTGCAACGACATGCGCTTCGCGCTGCCGCAGGGCTATTCGCACGCCGATCCCTTCTTCCAGTACCTGAAGGACAGCTTCGACGCGCTCTACGCCGAAGGCGAAGAGGCGCCCAAGATGATGAGCATCGGCATGCATTGCCGCCTGCTGGGCCGGCCCGGCCGCATCACCGCGCTGCAGCGCTTCCTGGACCACATCGCCCGCCATGACCGCGTCTGGGTCTGCCGGCGGCTCGATATCGCCCGGCACTGGAAGGCGGCGCACCCCTATACCCCCAACGCCTGAACAGGACGGCCATGGCCCATACCCTAGCCCAACTCAACGCGGCGGCGCCCGCCGACGCCGCCGCCATGCTCGACGGCCTGTACGGGCACGCCCCCTGGATCGCCGAGCGCGCGCTGGCCCGCCGGCCGTTCCGTTCGCTGGCCGATCTGGGCCAGCGCCTGCGCCAGGCGGTCAGCGCGGCCGATGCCGAGGCCCGGACGGCGCTGCTGCGCGCCCAGCCCGAACTGGCGGCCGCACAGAGCGCGCCCCTGGACTCGGATTCCGCGCACGAGCAGAACCTGGCCGGACTGGCCGGCTGCACGCCCGCCGAACAGGCGCGTCTGCAGGAGTTGAACGCCGCCTACAAGGCCAGGTTCGGATTTCCCTTCGTGCTGGCCGTGCGCGGCCCGCGCGGCGCCGGCATGACCCGCCCGCAGGTGATCGACGAATTTGCCCGCCGCCTGGACAACCCGCCGGACCTCGAGTTCGACGAGGCCATGCAGCAGTTGCACCGCATCGCCGAGATCCGCTTGCGCGGCCGGTTCGGCGCCGAACCCGCCGTCGGCAACGACATCTGGGACTGGGGCGAGCAACTGGCCGTCCACAGCGACCCGGGCTATGCCGAGAAAGGCCAGTTGACCGTCACCTACCTGACCGATGCCCACCGCGCCTGCGCCGGGCTGCTGTCGCAATGGATGCGCGACTGCGGTTTCGACGAGGTCGGGATCGACGCCGTGGGCAACGTGGTCGGCCGCTACCTGGCCGACCGCCCCGACGCCCCCACGCTCATGACCGGCAGCCATTACGACACCGTGCGCAACGCCGGCAAGTACGACGGCCGCCTGGGCATCTTCGTGCCGATGGCCTGCGTGCGGGAACTGCAGCGCCAGGGCAAGCGCCTGCCCTACCACCTGGAAGTCATCGGTTTCGCGGAAGAGGAAGGCCAGCGCTACCGCGCCACCTTCCTGGGTTCCGGCGCCCTGATCGGCGACTTCAAGCCCGAATGGCTGGACCAGCAGGACGCCGACGGCATCAGCATGCGCGACGCAATGGCGCAGGCCGGTCTGCGCAGCGAGGACATCGCCAGCCTGCGCCGCGATCCCGCCTGCTACCTGGGCTTCATCGAAGTCCATATCGAGCAAGGCCCGGTGCTGTATGAAATGGGGCTGCCGCTGGCCGTGGTCACGTCCATCAACGGCTGCGTGCGCTACCAGGTCCGGATCTCGGGCCTGGCCTGCCATGCCGGCACCACGCCCATGGACCGGCGCCGCGACGCCGCCACCGGCGCGGCCGAACTGGCCCTCTACGTGGAACAGCGCGCCGCCCGCGACGGCGATTCGGTGGGCACCATAGGCATGCTGGAAGTGCCCGGCGGCTCCATCAACGTCGTACCGGGCGAATGCCGCTTCAGCCTGGACCTGCGCGCGCCCGACGACGCGCAGCGCGATGCGCTGGCGCGCGACGTGCTGGCCGAGCTGGACGCCATCTGCCAGCGCCGCGGCCTGCGCTACACGCTGGAGGAAACCATGCGCGCCGCCGCCGCCCCCAGCGATCCCGCCTGGCAACAGCGCTGGGAACGCGCCGTCGACGCGCTGGGCTTGCCCGTCCACCTCATGCCCAGCGGCGCCGGGCACGATGCCATGAAGCTGCACGAGGTCATGCCGCAGGCCATGCTGTTCGTGCGCGGCCAGAACTCCGGCATCAGCCACAACCCGCGCGAATCCACCTCCAGCGACGACATCCAGCTTGCGGTGCAGGCGTTCCTGCACCTGCTCGACGATCTTGCCCACGACAAGCAATAGCCACCATGACCGACTACGCCCGACTCGACGCCTGGATCGACGCCCACTTTGACGAGGAAGTCCGCTTCCTGCAGGAGCTGGTGCGCGTGCCAACGGACACGCCGCCCGGCAACAACGCCCCTCATGCCGAACGCACGGCCGAACTGCTGCGAGGCTATGGCCTGGAGGCCGAGGCCCATCCAGTGCCCGCGCAGGAAGTCCGGGACTACGGACTGCAATCCATCACCAACCTGATCGTGCGCCGCGAATACGGCGCGGGCGGCCCGCGCGTGGCGCTCAACGCCCACGGCGACGTGGTGCCGCCGGGCGAAGGCTGGCAGCACGATCCCTACGGCGGCGAAATCGACGACGGCAGCCTGTATGGCCGCGCCGCCGCCGTCAGCAAGAGCGACTTCGCCAGCTACACCTTCGCCCTGCGCGCGCTGGAGGCCGTGGCCCGGCCCAGCCGCGGCGCGGTCGAACTGCACTTCACCTATGACGAGGAATTCGGCGGCCTGCTGGGCCCCGGCTGGCTGCTGTCGCAAGGACTGACCAAGCCCGACCTGCTGATCGCCGCGGGCTTCAGCTACGAAGTCGTGACCGCCCACAATGGCTGCCTGCAGATGAAAGTGACAGTGCACGGCAAGATGGCGCATGCCGCCATCCCCAGCAGTGGCATGGACGCGCTGCAAGGCGCGGTCGCGATCCTCAATGCGCTGTATGCGCAGAACGCGCGCTACCGGGAAATCAGGTCCGAAGTCCCCGGCATCAGCCACCCCTACCTGAACGTCGGCCGCATCGAAGGCGGCACCAACACCAACGTGGTGCCCGGCAAGGTCACGTTCAAGCTGGACCGGCGCATGATTCCCGAGGAAAACGCCGCCGAGGTCGAGGCCGGCATCCGCCACATCATCCAGGAAACCGCCGCGTCCTTGCCCGGCATCAGCGTGGGCATCAAGCGCCTGCTGCTGGCCAATTCCATGCGCCCGCTGCCGGGCAGCCAGCCGCTGGTCGAGGCCATCCAGAAACACGGAAAGGAATTGTTCGGCGAACCGATAGCCGCCATGGGCACGCCGCTGTACACCGACGTGCGTTTGTACGCCGAAGCCGGCATCCCCGGCGTGATCTACGGCGCGGGGCCGCGCACCGTGCTGGAATCGCACGCCAAGCGCAACGATGAACGCGTGGTGCTGGAAGACCTGCGGCGCGCCACCAAGGTCATCGCCCGCACGCTGGCCGACCTGCTGGCTGCCGCCTAGCGCGGCGGCCGGCAGGGCCGGCCCGCCGCGTTAAGCCAGCTTCATCACCCGGCGCCAGAACAGGACCACCACCAGCACGAAGACGGCCAGGCCGAGGAACGAGGCAGTCTGGGCGAAGTCCTCGCCGACCAGCGCCAGCGGGGCCTCGCTGCCGGCCGCGCCGATGATGGCGGCCAACAGCACGCCGACCAGGCTTTCGCCCACGATCAGGCCCGAGGCGATCAGCACGCCGCGGCGGTTGGCCGCGTCCGCGAACTGCTCATAGGGCTTGCCGGCGGCGGCCGCGCGGCGGCGCAAGGCGCGTTCGAGCAGCCAGGCCAGCACGGCGCCGACCACGATGGGCGTCGCCACGGTAGGCGGCAGATAGATGCCGATGCCCACCGCCAGCACCGGGATGCGCGCCACGCGGTAGGTGCGCTTCATGATCTCGTCCACCACGATCAGGCCCACGCCGACCGCCATGCCGATAAGGATCATGGTCCAGTTGAGCTGGTGCGTGAAAATGCCGCGCGCGATCGCCAGCATCAGCGTCGCCTGCGGCGCCGACAGGGCCTGCGCCGCATCCATGCCCTCGCGCGGCATGGCGTCGGCGAAACCGTAGGCGTTGTAGAGCAGTTCCAGCACCGGCGAGATCACCATCGCGCCGCCCACGCAACCAATCAGCAGGGCCACCTGCTGGCGCCATGGCGTCGCACCCACCAGCCAGCCGGTCTTGAGATCCTGCAGGTTGTCGTTGGCGATGGAGGCCACCGCCACCACCGCCGAGGTGCTGAAGATCGACAGCGCGATCGCCATCTGCACCCCGTTCTGCGCGTCCAGCAATTCGCCGCCCAGCGCCAGCATCAGCAGCGACACCAACACGATGGCAACGATGCCCACGCCCGAGATCGGGCTGGTCGACGTGCCAACCAGGCCCGCCATATAGCCGCAGGCCGCGGCCACCAGGAAGCCGAAGACGAAGGCGAACAGCACCGAGTAGGCCACCAGCTTCCAGATGCCGGCTGGCGACACCGGCGCGCCCGATAGAAACACCTGGAAGGTAGCGACCAGGATCGCCACCAGCACCAGCGTCACCACCGAGATCCAGCCGGCCGACAGGTCGCGCTCGGTGCGCGGCGCGCGTCCGGCGCGCGCCGCGCCCGCCTTGGTCAGCGCCGCGAACGACGCCTTGACGCCGCGGACCATGGGCATGAACAGCGTGGCCAGCGTCCAGATGGCGCCCACGCCGATCACGCCGGCGCCGATGAAGCGCACCTGCGACGACCACAAGCCGGTGGCGTACTTCGCCAGCGACATGCCGGCGGGCACGTCGCCCATGGCGCTGAGGATGGGCACGGCGATGCCCCAGGAGATGATCAGCCCGGTCAGCATGGCCAGGCCGGCGACGATGCCGATCAGGTAGCCCGCGCCCAGCAGCGCCAGCGAAAAGCCCATGGGCAGCCGGAACACCGCCCCGCCCAGCTCGAACCAGCGGCTGACGTTATCGCCCAGCACCCGCAAACCGCCGGCCGCGAAGCTGACCACGGCGGCGAGCACGCCGCCGGTCACGATGTCGCCCATGCCGGTCTCGGTCTTGGCGGGCGTGCGGCCGTCGTCCGCGGCCTCGTCCTGGGCGCGCTCGGCGCTGCCGACCCTCAGGATTTCCGCGGCCGCCACACCTTCCGGATACGGCAGGTCGCTCTGCACCACCATGACGTGACGCAGCGGAATGGTGAACATCACGCCCAGCATGCCGCCCGCCGCGCAGATGCCCAGCGTCTGCCAGAACGGAAAGCCCTGCCAGTGGCCCATCATGACCAGGGCCGGCAGGATGAAGATGATGGCCGACAGCGTTCCGGCCGCGGAGGCCTGGGTCTGCACCATATTGTTTTCGAGGATGTTCGCGTCCTTGAACAGGCGCAGGACGGACATCGAGATCACCGCCGCCGGAATGGCGGACGAGAACGTCAGGCCGACTTTCAGGCCCAGGAAGACGTTGGAGGCCGTGAAGATCACGGTGATGATTGCGCCCAGGAGGATGCCGCGGAACGTAAGTTCGGGCAACGTGACCTCTGCCGGGACGCTGATGGGTTGGGTCATTGCAGTAATTCCTATCATGCCAGCCGCGAATTCTAGCGCCTTCGCGTCCACCCAGCGGTCACCGTCCCTGGGACGCCCGTCAGGCACATCCTCGGCAGAAGCTGCCGCAGGTAGCAAAACCTGCAAAAGATTATGCTGAATTTTCGGGATTTCCCCCAAAATTTTGATTACCCATGCCTGGGGCTAGGGTCTAGCATGGACGTCAAACCAGGAGACGACAAGACCATGCGCGACGCCAGTTCCGCCCGCCCCGGGCAAGATACCCAGCACGATCTCGACCCCGCCGAAACCGCCGAATGGCGTGATGCGCTGGCGTCGCTGGTACAGGCGGAAGGCGCCGAGCGCGCGGGCTACGTGCTGGACAATCTGCTGGGCCATGCCGCCTCCTTGGGCCTGCGCGCCAACAGCCAGACCCGCACCGCCTACCTCAACACCATCCCCGCCGACCAGGAGCCGGCCTTTCCCGGCAACCTGGCGGTGGAAGAGCGCATCGCCCGCATCAACCGCTGGAACGCGCTGGCCATGGTGGTACGCGCCAACCAGGCGCACGGCGAGCTGGGCGGCCACATTGCCAGCTACGCCTCGGCGGCCGACCTGTTCGAGGTGGGCTTCAACCACTTCTTCCGCGCCAGCACCCAGGACGGTCCGGGCGACCTGGTCTACATGCAGCCGCACTCGGCGCCCGGCGTGTACGCCCGCGCCTACCTGGAAGGATTCCTGAGCGAAGAAGACCTGGCGCATTTCCGCCAGGAGATCACGGCCTCCGCGCGCGGCCTGCGCGGGCTGTCGTCATATCCACACCCGTGGCTGATGCCGGACTTCTGGCAGTTCCCCACCGGCTCGATGGGCATCGGCCCCATCAACGCCATCTACCAGGCGCGCTTCATGCGCTACCTGGAGCACCGTTCGCTCATGCCCGGCGGCGACCGCAAGGTCTGGGGCATCTTCGGCGACGGCGAGATGGACGAACCCGAATCGATCGCCGCGCTCACGCTGGCCGCGCGCGAGAAACTCGACAACCTGGTGTTCGTGGTCAATTGCAACCTGCAACGGCTGGACGGCCCGGTGCGCGGCAATGGCCGCATCATCGACGAGCTGGAAACCCTGTACGCAGGGGCCGGCTGGAACGTCATCAAGCTGGTCTGGGGCAGCGACTGGGACGCGCTCTTGCGGCGCGACACCAATGGCGCGCTGGCGCGCGCCTTCGCCAACACCGTCGACGGGCAGTTCCAGACCTTCGCCGCCAACGACGGCGCCTTCAACCGCGCCCACTTCTTCAACCAGAATCCCGAACTGGCCGCGCTGGTGGCCGACTGGAGCGACGAGGCCATCGACCGCCTGCACCGCGGCGGCCATGACATGGTGAAGATCCATGCGGCCTACCACCGCGCCGCTCAACATCGCGGCCAGCCCACGGTGATCCTGGCGCAGACCAAGAAGGGTTTCGGCATGGGCTCGGCCGGCCAGGGCAAGATGACCACGCACCAGCAGAAGAAGCTGGACGACGAAGCGCTGCTGGCCTTCCGCGACCGCTTCGCGCTGCCGATCTCGGATGCCGATTGCCTGGCGCTGAAGTTCTACCGCCCCGCCGAGGACAGCGTCGAGCTGCGTCACCTGCAGGCGCGCCGCGCCGCGTTGGGCGGCCACATTCCCCGCCGCAACATGGAAGCGCCGCGCCTGGCGCCGCCGGACGCCGAACACTGGGCGCGCTTCGCGCTGGCCGCCGACGGCAAGGAGATGTCGTCCACCATGGCCATCGTGCGCATGCTGACCGCCCTGCTCAAGGACGGCACGGTGGGACCGCGCATCGTGCCCATCGTGGCTGACGAGGCCCGCACCTTCGGCATGGCCAACCTGTTTCGCCAGATCGGCATCTATTCGGCGCAAGGCCAGCTCTACGAGCCCGAGGACATCGGCTCGGTGCTGTATTACCGCGAGGCCCGCGACGGCCAGATCCTGGAAGAAGGCATCACCGAGGCCGGCGCGATCTCGTCGTGGACCGCCGCGGGCACCAGCTACTCGGTCAACGGCCTGCCGATGCTGCCCTTCTATATCTATTACTCGATGTTCGGGTTCCAGCGCATCGGCGACCTGATCTGGGCCGCCGCCGACCAGCGCACGCGCGGCTTCCTGGTCGGAGCCACTTCCGGGCGCACCACCCTGGGCGGCGAAGGCCTGCAGCACCAGGACGGATCCAGCCACATCATCGCGGCGGCCGTGCCCAACTGCCGCGCCTACGACCCGGCCTATGCCTTCGAGGTCGCCGTCATCGTCGAACACGGCATGCGCCGCATGCTGGACGAACAGCGCGACGAGTTCTTCTACCTGACCGTCACCAACGAAAACCTGGCGCAGCCGGACATGCCGCCCGGCGAGGAGGTACGCGAGGGCATCCTGCGCGGCATGTACCGCCTGCGTCCGTCCCGCGGGCAGGCCCAGGTGCGCCTCTTGGGCGCCGGCCCAATGCTGCGCGAGGCCGAACTGGCGGCGCAGCGGTTGCAGGCCGATTACGGCGTGGACGCCGAGGTCTGGAGCGTCACCAGCTACTCGGAACTGGCCCGCACTGGTCGCGAAGCCGAACGCGCGCGGGTGCTGGGGCTGGAGGCCGGCGTCGACTGGGTCCGCGCCTGCCTGGGCGCCAGCAACGCCCCGGTGGTCGCCGCCAGCGACTATGTGCGCGCCGTGCCCGAACAGATCCGCGCCTGGGTGCCCGCGCCCTACCGCACGCTGGGCACCGACGGCTTCGGCCGCAGCGACACCCGCGCCCAGCTGCGCGACTTCTTCGAAGTCAGCGCGGACTGGATCATGCTGTACGCGCTGGACAGCCTGGACCGCCAGGAAGACGCCCGGGCACTGCGCGCCCGCCTGAACGCCGGCGCGCGTCAGACGCCTCCCTGGGAACTGTAGGATGGGTGCAGCGCGGGAAGGCAGGGTCAAGAACGCGCGTTGGACGCCGCGGGCTTTTCATCGGAAATCTCGCGCGTCATCCATCCTGCGCCTTCAAAATCGTCCATTCGCTGCACCGCAACAACCAAGCACCCGCGCTTTCTGTTGAAATACGGGTGTTCCCAAGCATTTCCCAGAGAATACGGCGGGCCGCGAGCCCGCTTTTTGCACTCCGCTTTCTTTTCCAGTTTTCCTTTCCAGCTTTCCTTTCCATTTAGCGCCCGCAAGGCCTGTATCCCATGGACGAAACTCTCACCAAAATGGCGTTGGACTACCACGCCTACCCCACTCCCGGCAAAATCTCGGTCACCCCGACCAAGACCCTGGCCAACCAGGACGACCTGTCCCTGGCCTACTCCCCCGGCGTGGCGGCCGCCTGCATGGCCATCTTCGACCAGGGCGACGACGCGGCCTCGAAGTACACCTCGCGCGGCAACCTGGTGGGCGTGATCACCAACGGCACCGCCGTGCTGGGCCTGGGTAACATCGGCCCGCTGGCCGCCAAGCCCGTGATGGAAGGCAAGGGCTGCCTGTTCAAGAAGTTCGCCGGCATCGACGTGTTCGACATCGAACTGGCCGAGAACGATCCGGACAAGCTGGTCGACATCATCGCGGCGCTGGAGCCCACGCTGGGCGGCGTCAACCTCGAGGACATCAAGGCGCCCGAGTGCTTCTACATCGAGAAGAAGCTGCGCGAACGCATGAAGATCCCCGTCTTTCATGACGACCAGCACGGCACCGCCATCATTTCGTCGGCCGCCATCCTGAACGGCCTGAAGGTCGTGGGCAAGGACATCGGCAAGGTCAAGCTGGCCTGCTCCGGCGCCGGCGCCGCCGCCATCGCCTGCCTGGACCTGCTGGTCCACCTGGGCGTCAAGCGCGAAAACATCTACGTGGTGGACTCACGCGGCGTGATCTGGGAAGGCCGCGACGAGAACATGGAGGCCAACAAGAAGCGCTACGCGCAGAAGACCGACGCGCGCACGCTGGCCGACGTGGTCAACGGCGCCGACGTGTTCCTGGGCTGCTCGACCGCCGGCGTGCTGACCGCCGACATGGTCAAGACGATGGCCGCCAGCCCGCTGATCCTGGCGCTGGCCAACCCGGAACCCGAAATCCGTCCCGAAGTGGCCAAGGCCGCCCGCCCGGACTGCATCATCGCCACCGGCCGTTCGGACTACCCGAATCAGGTCAACAACGTGCTGTGCTTCCCCTTCATCTTCCGCGGCGCCATGGACGCCGGCGCCTCGCGCATCACGGAAGAAATGAAGCTGGCTTGCGTCAAGGCCATTGCCGACCTGGCGCAGGCCGAGCAGAACGACGAAGTGGCCCGCGCCTACGCCGGCCAGGAGTTGTCGTTCGGCCCGGATTACATCATTCCGAAGCCCTTCGACCCGCGCCTGATCGTCCAGATCGCCCCCGCCGTGGCGCAGGCCGCCGCCGACTCCGGCGTGGCTGCCCGCCCCATCGAGGACATCGAAGCCTACCGCCAGAAGCTGATGGGCTTCGTGTACCACTCGGGCCAGCTGATGCGTCCGCTGTTCGCCCAGGCCAAGAAGGCGCCCAAGCGCGTCATCTACGCCGACGGCGAAGACGAGCGCGTGCTGCGCGCGGTGCAGACCGTGGCCGATGAAAAACTGGCATTCCCGATCCTGATCGGCCGCCCGTCCGTCATCGAAATGCGCATCAAGAAGTTCGGCCTGCGTCTGGCTGCCGGCAAGGACTTCGAGATCGTCGATCCCGAAGACGACAGCCGCTTCAACGAAACCTGGAACGCGTACTACCAGCTCAAGGGCCGCGAAGGCGTGACGCCGGCCATCGCCAAGGCGATGATCCGCAAGCACAACACGCTCATCGGCGCGATGCTGCTGCGCCGTGGCGACGCCGACGCCCTGCTCTGCGGCGTGGCCAGCAAGTACGACAACCAGCTCAAGTACATTGATGAAATCATCGGCAAGAAGGAAGGCCAGACCTACGCCGCCCTGAACGTGCTGATGCTGCCCGACCAGACGCTGTTCGTCACCGACACCCACGTCAACGAAAACCCGACGGCCGAGGAAGTCGCCAGCATCACCATCCAGGCCGCGGACGAAATGCTGCGCTTTGGCGTGGTGCCCAAGATCGCCCTGCTGTCGCACTCCAACTTCGGTAGCCGCGTCACGGACTCGTCGCGCAAGATGGCCGCCGCGCGCCAGATGGTGCAGGACCGCGCGCCCGACCTGGAAGTCGACGGCGAAATGCACGCCGACGCCGCCCTGTCGGAAAAGATCCGCGTCCAGGCCTACCCGGACAGCACGCTCAAGGGCCGCGCCAACCTGCTCGTCATGCCCACGCTGGACACCGGCAACATCACGTACAACATGCTGAAGATGACCGGCAGCAATGGCGTCGCGATGGGTCCGATCCTGCTGGGCGCGGCGCGCCCGGTGCACATCCTGACCACCAGCGCCACCGTGCGCCGCATCGTCAACATGACGGCGCTGGCCGTGGTGGACGCGCAGCAGGAAGCCGCCGAAGCCGCCAAGAAGCGCCGTTGATGATCTACGGCCTCTAAGGCAAAGGGCGCCCCGCGGGGCGCCCTTTTTCATTGCGCGATGTCATCGCCGCCACGATAGCCCGCGCGCACGGGCTGATGGTAAAAACCAGGTTCAACCTTGTTTCTGGAGTCCCCATGCTGGCCGACGCCTTGTATGCCTGGTTTCACTACCTGGCCATTTTCCTGCTCGTGGTGGTCCTCACCGCGGAAGCCGTGCTGCTGCGGCCCGACCTCACCGTCAACGGGCTCAAGCGCCTGGTCATCTATGACCGCCTCTATGCGCTGAGCGCCGTGGTGGTGCTGATCACCGGCGTGCTGCGGCTGACGCTGGGCGCCAAGGGCGCCGCGTTCTACATGAGCAATCCCTGGTTCCACGCGAAGATCACGCTTTTCGTCGTCATCGGCCTCTGTTCGATCCCGCCCACGATGACGTTCCTGCGCTGGGCCAAGCAATCGCGCCAGCAGCCGGGCTTCGTGCCCGCCGCCACCGACATCAAACGGGCGCGGCGCTGGGTGATGATCGAATCGCATCTGTTCATCTTCCTGCCGCTGTTCGCCGTGCTGATGGCGCGCGGCATCGGCGCCTGATACCCGCGCCATGGGCCGCGCGACTCAACGATAGGACGCGCGGCTCAGGGGCAGGCCGCGCGGCGGACTTCTGGCTCCTCATCGCCGACGACAAAGGTGGCGAAGTGGAACACGCCCACCTCATCGTTCTTGACCACATCGACGACTTCGCCGGCCAGTGTCTGCATCACCGACATCCCCTCAGGCACGTCGGCCTGGCCATCGCGCTTGGCGGCCTGACCGTTCCAGGGGCTCAGCACCAGCACGCCGGGAAACGGTTCGCGCTCATCGCCGCGGCCGCGGCGCACTGATTTGACCTGGGTGCCGACGGCATAGCTGACACCGCCGAAGCGCGTGGGGCAGGCAAGTTCGGCATCGCTAACGCGCAACAAATGCCGCGCCTCGTCCAGGTACAGCCTGGGTTCGCTCAGGGGCAGCCCGAACACCTTGACCGCCACCGGGTCCTTGACCTCGATGCGCCAACGGTCCGGATCGCGCGCACCGTCGGTATAGACCGTGCCACTGGATTCGTAGACGATGGAGCCGGGCGCGAGCTCCAAGGTTTCGACCCGGTTGCCCGGCCCCAGCACGCACTTGCTCAGCTGCGTCATGGCGCCGTCGCGCTCCACGTCGAACTCGATGTCCTGCGTGGCCTCGCACTGCCAGCCCCGCACCGTCTGGCTGCCAGCGCCGCGCAGGATGACGCTGCGCGGGTAGCGCTCGCGCAGCGCATAGGTTTCGCTGTCGTAGTCGGTGCCCAGAAAACGCCGCACGCTCGTCGCCATGGCTCCGTACATGGCCACGGGCTGCGGAAACTCCGCCTCAATATAGGTTTCCAGTTGCCCTTCGTCCTGCAGCTTCAGGCGCGTGCCGGCGGGCATGGCAGTGCCTCCCACCGTTGTCGTTTCCTGCAGGGTGACATTGCGAGCCGCCTCGGCGCGAGCGCCCTCCCGCTCGATCTGCCAGACCACCGTCTGGACCCAGGCATAGAACGCGAACGGCACAGCCAGCACGATGAAAACCAGGGAGGAAGTCTTCCAGTACTTGCGCACCGTGCGGCGCGCGCCGCCGCTGGCGACGAGGACCACGGCCCAGGCCAGCAGCGCCAGGCCTGCAAGAAAACCCAGGGAAACGAAGATGTAAAAGCCGGCGGAAGGCAGTGCTATCGGAATCATGGCAAGGATGGTACACGCCAAACCGCCCCGCCGCGGCCGCAGGACGAGCCGACAACAAAAAACCGCCCGAAGGCGGTTTCTTGTTCAAGCCAGGCTGCGTATCAACGCTTGTCCATCGGGGGCACGTCGCGCGTGACCGAACCGGTGAACAGCTGACGCGGACGGCCGATCTTGTAATCGGGATCCGACAACATTTCGTTCCACTGGGCAATCCAGCCCACCGTGCGGGCCAGCGCGAAGATGGCCGTGAACAGCGAGGTCGGGATGCCGATGGCGCGCTGGACGATACCCGAGTAGAAGTCCACGTTCGGGTACAGCTTGCGCTGCACGAAGTACTGATCCGACAGGGCAATGCGTTCCAGTTCCATGGCCAGCTTGAACAGCGGGTCGTTTTCCAGGCCCAGGGCCGAGAGCACTTCCTTGCAGGTTTCCTGCATCAGCTTGGCGCGCGGGTCGTAGTTCTTGTAGACGCGGTGGCCAAAGCCCATCAGGCGCACGCCCGAGTTCTTGTCCTTGACCTTCTCCATGAACTCGCCGACCTTGGCGATGCCGCCGTTGGCTTGCAGTTCTTCCAGCATTTGCAGGCAAGCTTCGTTGGCGCCGCCGTGAGCCGGGCCCCACAGGCAAGCCACGCCAGCCGAGATGGCGGCGAACGGGTTGGTGCCCGACGAGCCGCACAGGCGGACGGTCGAGGTCGAAGCGTTCTGCTCGTGGTCGGCGTGCAGGATGAAGATGCGGTCGAGCGCGCGCTCGACGACTTCGTTCACCTTGTAGTCTTCGCACGGCGTGGCGAACATCATGCGCAGGAAGTTGCCCGTGTAGGACAGGTTGTTCTGCGGGTAGATGAAGGGCTGGCCTTGCGAGTACTTATAGGCCATCGCGACCAGCGTCGGCATCTTGGCGATCAGGCGGATGGCCGAGATATGGCGATGCTGCGGGTTCGTGATGTCGGTGGAGTCGTGGTAGAACGCGGACAGCGCGCCGACCAGGCCCGTCAGAACGGCCATCGGGTGCGCATCGCGGCGGAAGCCGCGCAGGAAGAAGTGCAGCTGCTCGTTCACCATCGTGTGATGGGTCACTTGCGAATCGAAATCGGCCTTCTGGTCCTTGTTGGGCAGTTCGCCGTTCAGGATCAGGTAGCAGATGTCCATGAAGTCGCAGTTCACGGCCAGCTGCTCGATGGGGTAGCCGCGGTACAGCAGTTCACCCTTGTCGCCGTCGATGTACGTGATGCCCGATTCGCAGGCGGCGGTGGACATGAAGCCGGGGTCAAACGTGAACATGCCCGTCTGGCCATACAGCTTACGGATGTCGATCACATCCGGACCAACCGTACCCTTGTAAACGGGGAACTCGATAGGGGCGCTGCCATCCGAGAAGGATAGCGTGGCTTTTTTGTCAGACAGGTTCATGTTCATTCCTCTCAATTAATCAGAGCGCGCGCATCTGGCCAATGATGCTCCGAAGCCTGGGCGTGTCCAGCGCGCCTTCAAGCTCTTTGCGGGCCAGCAGCAGATCGAGAAGGTCGTTGTCGCCCATCTCGAAAAGCTGCGTCAATGCGGCCACGTCATCATCGGTCAGTTCGCCCTCATGGGCGTCCAGATACCGGGTGATGATCAAGTCGTTTTCGAGCAAGCCGCGGCGCGCCCGCCAACGCAGACGTGCCCGCTCCAATTCAGTTAGCCTGCTCATTCTTACACCTAATAAAACGCCCCCACGCCGCACCCGCTACGCGGGCTTGCTGCCCCCCGAGGGGGCATTTTTGCCTTGGGACGGCCCGGCGGCGGAAACCCACCGCCGGAGGCAAAACGCGCTTAATTAAAACCAGACCGTATTACAACTAGACCGTACGGCGAACCATCAGTTCCTTGATCTTGCCGATCGCCTTGGTCGGGTTCAGTCCCTTGGGACAGACGTCGACGCAATTCATGATGGTGTGGCAACGGAACAGGCGGTACGGATCGTCCAGGTTGTCGAGACGGCTGCCGGTGGCTTCGTCGCGGCTGTCGGCGATGAAGCGGTAGGCTTGCAGCAGGCCGGCCGGGCCGACGAACTTGTCCGGGTTCCACCAGAACGACGGGCAGGAAGTGGAACAGCACGCGCACAGGATGCACTCGTACAGGCCATCCAGCTCTTCGCGCGCCTCGGGCGACTGCAGGCGTTCCTTTTCAGGCGGCGGCGTGTCGTTGATGAGGTACGGGCGGATCGAGTGGTACTGGTTGAAGAAGTGCGTCATGTCCACGATCAGGTCGCGGATGACGGGCAGGCCCGGCAGCGGACGCAGAACGATGGGTTCCTTCAGTTCGCGCAGGTTCGTCGTGCAAGCCAGACCGTTCTTGCCGTTGATGTTCATGGCATCCGAACCGCACACGCCTTCACGGCACGAGCGGCGCAGGGCCAGGCTGTCATCGACGTCGTTCTTGATGCGCACCAGCGCATCGAGCAGCATCTTGTCGGTCGGCTGGAGTTCGACTTCCAGCTTCTGCATGTACGGGCGCTCGTCCTTGTCCGGATCGTAGCGGTAGATTTCGAACTTGACGATTCTCTTGGTGCTCATAGTGGGCTCAATCCGGACTTAGAAGGTACGCGCCTTGGGCGGGAAGGACTCGACCGTCAGCGGCTTCATCTGCACGGGCTTGTAATCCAGGCGGCTGCCTTCGGAGTACCACAGCGTGTGCTTCAGCCAGTTTTCGTCGTCGCGCGTCGGGTGGTCGTCCAGCGCGTGCGCGCCGCGGCTTTCGGTGCGGTTGGCGGCCGACTTGATGGTGGCGCGGGCCACTTCGGTCATGTTCGCCAGTTCCAGCGCCTCGACGCGCGCGGTGTTGAACACCTTGGACTTGTCCTTGAAGTAGATGTTGTCGGCTTGCTTGGCCAGATCTTCGATCTGGGTCACGCCTTCGTTCAGCAGTTCCAGCGTGCGGAACACGCCGCAGTGGCGCTGCATCGAGAAGCGGATGGCGTTGCCGATGTCCTGGGTCTTTTCGCCCGAGGTGCGCGATTCCAGCTTGTTGACGCGGTCGAGCGAGAATTCGACGGCTTGCTGCGGCACGGGCTGGTGCGCGTGCTGGCGTTCCGGATGCGAATTGACGATGTGGTTGCCGGTGGCGCGACCGAACACGATCAGGTCCAGCAGCGAGTTGGTGCCCAGGCGGTTGGCGCCGTGCACCGACACCGCGGCGCATTCGCCGATGGCGTACAGGCCGTTGACGATCTTGTTCTCGCCGTTTTCGCGCGTCAGCACCTGGCCGTGGTAGTTGGCCGGGATGCCGCCCATCTGGTAGTGGATGGTCGGAACGACGGGGATCGGTTCCTTGATCGGATCCACGTTGCCGAACTTGATCGCGATTTCGCGGATCGAGGGCAGACGCTTGTTGATCACGTCGGCGCCCAGGTGGTCCAGCTTGAGGACCACGTAGCTGCCGTCCGGACCGCAACCGCGGCCTTCCTTGATTTCCTGGTCCATCGAGCGGGACACGAAGTCGCGCGGGGCCAGGTCCTTCAGCGTGGGCGCATAGCGCTCCATGAAGCGTTCGCCATCCTTGTTCAGCAGGATGCCGCCTTCGCCGCGCACGCCTTCCGTGATCAGCACGCCGGCGCCGGCCACGCCGGTCGGGTGGAATTGCCAGAATTCCATGTCCTGCAGCGGGATGCCCGCGCGGGCGGCCATGCCCAAGCCGTCACCGGTGTTGATGAAGGCATTGGTAGAAGCGGCCCAGATGCGGCCGGCGCCGCCGGTGGCCAGCACCGTGGTCTTGGCTTCCAGGATGTAGATTTCGCCCGTTTCCATTTCCAGGGCGGTCACGCCCACGACATCGCCCGCTTCGTTGCGCAGCAGGTCCAGCGCCATCCATTCGACGAAGAACTGGGTGCGCGCGGCGACGTTGCGCTGGTAGAGGGTGTGCAGCAGCGCGTGGCCGGTGCGGTCGGCAGCGGCACAGGCGCGCTGGACCGGCTTTTCACCGAAGTTGGCGGTGTGGCCGCCGAACGGACGCTGGTAGATGGTGCCGTCGGGGTTGCGGTCGAACGGCATGCCGAAGTGCTCGAGCTCGTACACGGCGTTCGGCGCTTCGCGGCACATGAATTCGATGGCGTCCTGGTCGCCCAGCCAGTCCGAACCCTTGACGGTGTCGTACATGTGCCAGTACCAGTTGTCTTCGCTCATGTTGCCCAGCGAGGCGCTCACGCCGCCCTGCGCCGCAACCGTGTGCGAACGCGTGGGGAACACTTTGGACAGCACCGCAACGGACAGGCCCGCTTGGGACAGTTGCAGCGAACAACGCATGCCGGCTCCACCGGCGCCAACGACCACCACATCAAACTGGCGGCGCGGCAGGGATTTCATGACAGAGACCACGGCTTAAATGCTCCAGAGGATTTGCGCGAAGTAAACGACCGAACCGACCAGCCAGAGGATCGTCAGCACTTGCAGCAGCAGGCGCACGCCCACCGACTTGACGTAGTCCATCCAGATGTCGCGCACGCCAATCCAGGCGTGCCAGGCCAGCGCAATGAATGCAAGGGTGGCCAGGATCTGGCCAACCGGAAGAACGCCCACGTAGAAGTTGAACAGCGCGGTCCAGTGTTCGTACGTGAAGGCCGGCATCATCAGGATGCCGATGAGCAGCACCAGCGTGTACACGGCCATGATGACGGCGGTGATGCGCTGGATGATGAAATCCATGACGCCGTAATGGGCGCCCACGACCAGACGCTTGGGTCCGTAGTTTTTGACGTCGGCCATTACAGCACTCCGAACAGTTTGAGAGCGAACACCAGGGTCAGCGCCAGGCTCACCCCGAAAACCACGCCGGCGCTCTTCCTGGCCGACAGCTTGTCGATGCCGATGTGCAGATCCAGCAGCAGGTAGCGGATGCCGGCACAGAAGTGATGCAGATAGCCCCAGACCAGGACCAGAAACACGAGCTTGACTATCGGGTTGCCGGCGTACGCGGCCACGGCGGCGAACGTCTGCGGCGCGGCCACGCTGGCCGCGAACAGCGGCAGGATGACCAAGGGAAGACAGAGGAACAGCAGCGCGCCGCTGACGCGGTGCAGAATGGACAGCTTGCCGGCCAGGGGCAGGCGGTAGCTGGCGAGTTGCGCAATACCAATATTGCGAAACTGCGGACGTGGCTTGGCAGCGGTGTCGGACATGACGGCCTCGGTGTTTCGGAACTAGGGAATCGTTACGACGAAAATGTCGTGGCCCTTGCGGGCAAACACGCTATTTTCGCCCAGAGATAGGGTCGGTATCAAATCGTAGGTAAAAAGCTCATCAATTCAGACTATTGCGGTAGTGGTATCGATCGGTCAAGTACAAACCCCGGCGGATTTCCATGGGGCGGTCACCATACGTATAAGACACTCGATCCACCTGCAACAACGGCGTTCCGGGGGGAACATTAAGCAGCGGACAGACCTCGGCCGGCGCGAGCACCGCGCGCAGCTTTTCGTCCGCGCGCACCATGCTCACGCCGAATTCGGATTCGAACAGGCCATAGAGCGGCGCCTTGTTGGCGCTCAGCAGCTCCAGGGTCAGTCCACGGAAAATGGAACCGGGCAGCCAGATGTCGTCCACCACGGTGGGGGCATGCCCGAGGGAAAGAAGGCGGCGGATCATGATGACGGTCTCGCCAACGCGCAGGTCCAGGGCGCGCGCGATCTCGGCGGGCGCCCTCAGGCGCCGGCATTCCAGTATGCGGCTTTCCGCCCGGCCGGCCTCGCCTTCGTCGTCGGCGGCCAGGCGCAGGAAGCGGTAGCGCACGCGCGCTTCATGGTGGGTGGCGACAAAAGTGCCCTTGCCCTGGCGGCGCAGCAGCATGTGCTCGGCGGCCAGCTCGTCGACCGCCTTGCGCACCGTGCCCTGGCTTACCTGGAAACGGGCGGCCAGATCGATTTCGCTGGGGATGAGCTCGCCGGGCTTCCATTCGCCGCGTTCCAGGCTCTGGACAAGCAGATCCTTGATTTGGCGGTAGAGCGGACTGAAAGCGGCCCCCTCGCCCGCCGGACGGGCGGCGCGAATGCGTAAGGAGGTTTCGGGCCGGGGCTCTGCCATGGATCTTTTTGATTGAGTCATGTTTATCCGGGGGAACGGGAAAGCGACACAAAGGCAGCGTACCCATCCGCAATGCGCTGCCGCCGGTCTTCTGGCTTGATACAGGCGCGCAGCCGAACCGGGCTGCGGCGCATTCGAATAAACGCTCTATTGTGGCATATCGGCCGGGAAACTGTCCAACGTCTTATGTCTTATATAAGATAGAAGAGCAATTGACGCATACGTAAATTCGATCTAGGATTCAACGCTGCCCCGGGCCCCGCGCCCGCTGTCGCGCCCGCGTTGATTTTCACGCCCAACGATTACACTGATTGGTGAGATTTTTTCTCGCCAAACCATTACGGAGAACGTCCATGTCCAAGCCTGCCTTGCGTGTCGCCGTCACCGGCGCCGCCGGCCAAATCGGTTACGCACTGCTATTCCGCATCGCCTCGGGCGAAATGCTGGGTAAAGATCAACCCGTCATCCTGCAACTGCTGGAAATCCCCGACGAGAAAGCGCAAAAGGCCCTGAAGGGCGTCATCATGGAACTGGATGACTGCGCCTTCCCGCTGCTGCAAGAAGTCACCGCCCACAGCGACCCGCGCACCGCCTTCAAGGACGCCGACGTGGCCCTGCTGGTTGGCGCCCGTCCGCGCGGCCCCGGCATGGAGCGCAAGGACCTGCTGTCCGTCAACGCCCAGATCTTCACGGCCCAGGGCAAGGCCCTGAACGACGTCGCCAGCCGCAACGTCAAGGTCCTGGTCGTGGGCAACCCGGCCAACACCAACGCCTACATTGCCATGAAGTCGGCGCCGGACCTGCCCGCCAAGAACTTCACCGCCATGCTGCGCCTGGACCACAACCGCGCCCTGTCGCAACTGTCCGCCAAGTCGGGCAAGCCGGTCGCCGCGATTGAAAAGCTGGTCGTGTGGGGCAACCACTCGCCCACGATGTACCCCGACTACCGCTTCGCCACCGTCGGCGGCGAATCGCTGTCCAAGCTGATCAACGACGACGCCTGGAACCGCGACACGTTCATCCCCACCGTGGGCAAGCGCGGCGCCGCCATCATCGAAGCCCGCGGCCTGTCCTCGGCCGCTTCGGCCGCCAACGCCGCCATCGACCACGTCCGTGACTGGGTCCTGGGCAGCAACGGCAAGTGGGTCACGATGGGCATCCCGTCGGACGGCTCCTACGGCATCCCCGAAGGCATCATCTACGGCGTGCCGGTCACGACCGAAAACGGCGAATACAAGCGCATCGAAGGCCTGGAAATCGACGCCTTCTCGCGCGAGCGCCTGGACTTCACGCTGAAAGAGCTCCTCGAAGAGCGCGACGGCGTCAAGGACCTGCTGAAGTAAGCAGCGCATGAGTAAAGAATTGGGCCCGTTTGCGCGGGCCCAATTCCTAGGCAAGACCGAAACATAAACCTGTCCCTTTGCCCCTGCGCAAAGAATTGTCGCGAAGGGGACAGATTTATTTTCCGGGCCCGCGGTAAGGTCAGGCGACAGGGCGGGAAGCATCTCGCCCCGGCCGGCAGGCCGCCAGTCCGCAATCCAGTCGTTCCATCCGGGGCTCCCTGAAAACACCCGGTCCAAATACGGAGACCACCCATGTCCAGACCCGAATCCGCCGGCGCCCTCTTCCGCCGCGCGCTCGCCGAAGAAAGCCCCCTGCAGATCATCGGCGCCATCAACGCCAACCATGCCCTGCTGGCCAAGCGCGCCGGCTACCGCGCCATCTACCTGTCCGGCGGCGGCGTCGCGGCCGGTTCGCTGGGTCTGCCCGACCTGGGCATCAACACCATGGACGACGTCCTGACCGACGTGCGCCGCATCACCGACGTCTGCGACGTGCCGCTGGTGGTGGACATCGACACCGGCTTCGGCCCTTCGGCGTTCAACATCGCCCGCAGCGTCAAGAGCCTCATCAAGTTCGGCGCCGCGGCCTGCCACATCGAGGACCAGGTCGGCGCCAAGCGCTGCGGCCACCGCCCGGGCAAGGAAATCGTCTCGACCGAGGAAATGGCCGACCGAGTCAAGGCCGCCGCCGACGCCCGCACCGACACCGATTTCTACCTGATCGCCCGCACCGACGCGATCGCCTCGCACGGCGTGGACGCCGCCATCGAGCGCGCGCTGGCCTGCGTGGAAGCGGGCGCCGACGCCATCTTCGCCGAAGCCGCCTACGACCTGCCCACCTACGACCGCTTCGTCAAGGCGGTCAAGGTGCCGGTGCTGGCCAACATCACGGAATTCGGCAAGACGCCGCTGTTCTCGGTGGAAGAGCTGAAGAGCGTGGGCGTGGGCATGGTGCTCTACCCGCTGTCGGCCTTCCGCGCCATGAACAAGGCCGCCGAAGCGGTCTACACCGCGATCCGCCGCGACGGCCACCAGAAGAACGTGGTGGACCTGATGCAGACCCGCGAGGAACTGTACGACCGCATCGGCTACCACGAGTTTGAATCCAAGCTGGACGCGCTTTTCCAGAAGGGCAAAGCGTAAAGCACGCCTGCCGGTTTCCGGCGCCGCGGCAGCCGCCCGGCGCCTTGCATGCCCACCCCATAGCAACGACCAACGCGAAAGGAAAGGAGTAGACACATGAGTACGGCTCCCAAGAAGCAAGAGGCCAAATCGGACGCCAAGCCGGAAGAAAAAGCCGGCTTCAAGCCCAAGAAGTCGGTTGCGCTGTCCGGCGTCGTCGCCGGCAACACCGCGCTGTGCACGGTCGGCCGCAGCGGCAACGACCTGCACTATCGCGGCTACGACATCCTGGATATCGCCGACGCCAGCGAATTCGAGGAAATCGCCCACTTGCTCGTCCACGGCAAGCTGCCCAACAAGGCCGAACTCAAGGCCTACAAGGAAAAGCTGCGCAGCCTGCGCGGCCTGCCCGCCCAGCTGCAAGCCGCGCTGGAAGCCCTGCCGGCCGCCAGCCACCCCATGGACGTGATGCGCACCGCCGTGTCGGTGCTGGGCTGCGTGCTGCCTGAAAAGGACGACCACAACACCCCGGGCGCGCGCGACATCGCCGACCGCCTGATGGCCAACCTGGGCTCGGCCCTGCTGTACTGGTACCACTACAGCCACAACGGCCGCATCATCGACGTGCAAACCGACGACGACAGCATCGGCGGCCACTTCCTGCACCTGCTGCACGGCGAAAAGCCGAGCGACGAGTGGGTCAAGGCCATGCACATTTCGCTGAACCTGTACGCCGAACACGAGTTCAACGCGTCCACGTTCACGGCCCGCGTCATCGCCGGCACCGGCTCGGACATGTTCTCCGCCATTTCCGGCGCCATCGGCGCACTGCGCGGCCCCAAGCACGGCGGCGCCAACGAAGTGGCCTTCGACGTGCAGAAGCGCTATGAAACGCCGGACGAGGCCGAAGCCGACATCCGCCGCCGCGTCGAAGCCAAGGAAGTTATCATCGGCTTTGGCCACCCGGTCTACACCGTCTCCGACCCGCGCAACAAGGTCATCAAGGAAGTGGCCAAGAAGCTGTCCAAGAAGGCCGGCAGCACCAAGATGTTCGACATCGCCGAACGCTTGGAAACGGTCATGTGGGACATCAAGAAGATGTTCCCCAACCTGGACTGGTTCTCGGCCGTCAGCTACCACATGATGGGAGTGCCCACCGCCATGTTCACGCCGCTGTTCGTCATCGCGCGCACGGCGGGCTGGTCGGCCCACATCATCGAGCAGCGCATCGACAACAAGATCATCCGCCCCACCGCCAACTACGTGGGCCCGGAAGACCAGAAGTTCGTGCCGCTGGAAAAGCGCAAGTAAGGCAAGGACGCGGACGAGGGCACGGCATGGCCACCTGTATTCATTTCATGGAGAGGTACCGCTATGTCTGCCCCGATCTCCAACGTCCGTCCCGAGCCCGACCAGGTCCTGGTCGATATCGCGGACTACGTCCTCAAGTATGAAATCCAGAGCGGCCTGGCGTACGAAACGGCACGCAACTGCCTGATCGACACGCTGGGCTGCGGCCTGGAAGCGCTGGAATATCCGGCGTGCAGGAAACTGCTGGGCCCCATCGTGCCCGGCACGACAGTGCCCCAGGGCGCCAAGGTGCCGGGCACGCAATTCCAGCTGGATCCCGTGCAGGCCGCGTTCAACATCGGCGCGATGATCCGCTGGCTGGACTTCAACGACACTTGGCTGGCCGCCGAATGGGGCCATCCGTCCGACAACCTGGGCGGCATCCTGGCCACCGCCGACTGGCTGTCCCGCACCGCGGTCGCCGCGGGCAAGCCGCCCCTGCTGATGCGCGACGTGCTGACCGGCATGATCAAGGCGCATGAGATCCAGGGCTGCATCGCGCTGGAAAACTCCTTCAACAAGGTCGGCCTGGACCACGTCGTGCTGGTCAAGGTGGCATCCACCGCCGTGGTGGCGCAGATGCTCGGCCTGAGCCGCGACGAAGTGATCAACGCGGTGTCGCTGGCCTGGGTCGACGGCCAGAGCCTGCGGACCTACCGCCACGCCCCCAACACCGGCAGCAGGAAGAGTTGGGCCGCGGGCGACGCCACCAGCCGCGCCGTGCGCCTGGCGCTGATCGCCAGGACCGGGGAAATGGGCTACCCGTCGGTGCTGACGGCCAAGACCTGGGGCTTCTACGACGTCTTGTTCAAGGGCCAGCCGTTTAGGTTCCAGCGCCCCTATGGCAGCTACGTGATGGAAAACGTGCTGTTCAAGATTTCATTTCCCGCGGAGTTCCACGCCCAGACCGCGGTCGAATGCGCCATGGAACTGCACGGGCAACTGAAGGCCGCGGGCAGGAGCGCCGACGACATCGCGAAAATCACGATCCGCACGCACGAGGCCTGCATCCGCATCATCGACAAGCAGGGCCCGCTGGCCAACCCGGCCGACCGCGACCACTGCATCCAGTACATGGTGGCCGTGCCGCTGCTGTTCGGCCGGCTGACGGCGGCCGACTACGAGGACGCGATCGCGCGCGACCCGCGCATCGACGCGCTGCGCGACAGGATCGTCTGCGTCGAGGATCCGGCCTACACCCGGGATTATCACGATCCCGACAAGCGCTCGATCGCCAATGCGCTGACGGTCGAATTCAAGGACGGCACGCGCCTGGACGAGGTGGTCTGCGAATACCCCATCGGCCACAAGCGCCGGCGCGCCGAAGGCATCCCGCTGCTGGAGGCCAAGTTCCGCACCAACCTGGCGCGCATGTTCCCGGCCCGCCAACAGGATCGCATCCTGGATGCGTCGCTGGAACAGAAACGGCTGGAAGCGATGCCCGTGCACGAGTACGTGGACCTGTATGTGATCTGAGCCGCAGCCCTCGCAAAGCCCCGTCCGCGGGGCTTTGCCTCATGGCCGCCCGGCAGGGTGGCGCAGCTTACAATGCGGCTTTCCTCGACTGGATCGCGCCATGGCCATGCTTTGGGTCAAGACCTTTCATATCGTCTTTATCGCTTCCTGGTTCGCCGGCCTGTTCTACCTGCCGCGCATCTTCGTGAACCTGGCGCAACAATCGGACCCCGCAGTCCAGACCACCCTGCTGGGCATGGCGCGCCGCCTGTACCGCTTCACCACCATCCTGGCCGTGATCGCGGTCGTGCTGGGCATGTGGCTGTACATGGGCTACGGCATCGGTGTCGGCCCCGGCAACGGCTGGATGCACGCCAAGCTCTTTTTCGTCGTGCTCATCATCGGCTACCATCACGCCTGTGGCTCCATGCTGCGCAAATTCGAACTGGGCAAGAACACCCGTTCGCACAAGTTCTATCGCTGGTTCAACGAAGTTCCCGTCTTGCTGCTCTTGGTGGTGGTGGCGCTGGTCGTCGTCAAACCCTTCTGATATCCCCCCTACCTTTGCACATTCGCCAGGATTCGTATGTCCGCTGATGAACAGGACCGCCCGCGCAAGACGCTGACGATCAAGAAAACGGCGCGCGACGCCCATGCCGAGGACGCCCCCAAGCGCACCCGCAGCGGCGCCCGCGCCCGTCTCGTCGCGCAGCAGGAGCGCGCCAAGGAAAACGTCGAACGCCAGAAGGATCCCGCTGCCTATCAGCGGCGCAAGGAAGAGGAAGCCCGCGGCCCGCGCGGCGCTGGCCGCGGCCAGGCCGCGCGCGGCCCCTCGGATCGCGCGGCGTCGGACCGGGTCACGTCGGACCGGGCCGCGTCAGGCCGGGCCGCGTCAGGCCGGACTGGATCGGGGCGGACCGCATCAGACCGGGCCGCGCCAAGCCGTGCTGCATCGAGCCGAACTGCACCAGGCGACAAGCGTCCCGACAGCCAGTACCGCGACGCCGAACCGGGCAGCCGTTCCGGCCGCACCCCGCAGCGCGCGCCGCGCCTGCGCGACGACCAGTACATCGCTCCGGCCACGCCAGCGGGACGCTTCTACGACCCCTTCGAGGACGACGGCCCCGCCCCTGAATACCAGGCGGAGCCCGAGCACGAATCGGATTTCGCCCGCGACCGCGACCACGGCCATGGCCACAGCCAGGAACATGACCGGGACCACGACCGGGATCACGACCGCCGCGAGCCGGCCGTCGAGGTCCGCAGCCGCCGCCCGCGCGAAACTCGCCAGGCGGAAGTGTTTCCCATCTTCGCCCCCTGCCCGCAGGGGCTGGAAGAAGCGCTGACGGCGGAAATGCAAGCGCTGGGGTTCGAGGACGCCCAGGCCGGCCGCGCCGGCTGTTCCTTCACCGCCGACTGGGCGGGCGTGCAGCGCGCCAACCTGTATTCGCGCCTGGCGACCCGCATCCTGGTGCAGGTGGCCCATGCCGAGATTTCGCACGAAGACGACATCCTCGACCTGGCCCGCGACACCCCTTGGGAACGCTGGTTCGGCGCTGAACAAACCCTGCGCGTGGACACTTCGGCCATCAAGAGCCCGGTGCAGAGCCTGCAGTACTGCAATCTGCGCGCCAAGGACGGCATCTGCGACCGCTTGCGCGACCTGGAAGGCGAGCGCCCCAGCATCGACACGGTGCGGCCGGACGCGCGCGTGCACCTGTTCCTGACCGGGCATACGGCCACCCTGTACCTGGACACCTCCGGCGAATCGCTGTTCAAGCGCGGCTGGCGCCTGGACAAGGGCGAGGCGCCGCTGCGCGAGAACCTGGCCGCCGGCATGCTGGCGCTGGCGGGCTGGGACCCGGCCGCGCCGCTGCTGGATCCGTTCTGCGGATCGGGCACCATCCTGATCGAGGCCGCCTGGATCGCGCTGGGCGTACCGCCGGGCATCTCGCGTCCGTTCGGCTTCGAACGCCTGCGCGGCCACGACGCCTACCGCTGGCGCGACCTGAAGGACGACGCCCGTTCGCGCATCCTGCCGCAGCTGGATGCGCCGCTGGTCGGCTACGACCTGGACCCGCGCGCCATCGAGTTTGCCCGCAACAACGCCGAACGCGCCTGGCTGACGGAAGACTCCATCCGCTTCGAGGTCGGCGACGCCCGCCATGTGACGGCGCCCGCCGACCATGGCTGGATCGTCACCAACCCACCCTACGGCGAGCGTATGGGGACGGAACAGGACGCCGACCTGTGGCGCGACTGGGCCACCTGCCTGAAGCGCAACTTCGCCGGCTGGCAATTGCACGTCATCACCAGCGACCTGACCCTGCCCAACCAGTTGCGCTTGAAGCCCAAGCGCCGCGTGCCGCTACACAACGGCTCGCTGGATTGCCGCCTGTTCGGTTTCGAGCTGGTCGCCGCCGGCTACCGCGACGCCTGAACGCGCCGCCACCC
Organism: Achromobacter anxifer; assembly: GCF_903652925.1. Classification (GTDB taxonomy): domain Bacteria; phylum Pseudomonadota; class Gammaproteobacteria; order Burkholderiales; family Burkholderiaceae_B; genus Achromobacter; species Achromobacter anxifer. The sequence goes on from NZ_CAHLAR010000003.1 coordinate 156,456, forward strand.
CGGGGCGGCTCCGCCCTGGGTAAACCCTGTTCCCCAGCCTTGCGCCCACCCCTGAATCGCGCGTTGTAAACGCGCCGCAATATGGTGCGCGTATCTTTGCTTATGGTGTCCCCCGGCATCGTTTTTGGGCATCATCGCACCAAGGTGTTGCCAATCCGCACTGGCCACTTGCACATGTTCAGGGTTAACCCTATAATTCGGGTTATCCCTAGTAGCTAAACAAACAGTGCAAGCCCGTGGAGGCTATTGTGATCAACCCGAACAACACCATCCGCCTGACCGACGAACTCGAGCGCCAACTGATGCTCCAGGCTATTGAAGAACAATTCCGTCCGCACCCGATGCGGGCGTTGGCCGCCGGCCTGCGCAAGCTGGCCCACGGCGTCCGTGCCCTGGCTGGCAAGACGAGCGCCAAGAACGCGCACTCCGCCGCCTGAGCAAGGCCCAGGCCTCAGGCCTGAACAGTTTTCCCCTTGGGGGCTGCACAGCCCCTTTTAAGACCCACCCTTACCGGTGGGTTTTTTTTTGCCTTGGAAGGCCCGGGCTTTGTCGGATAATAGCGACCCATGACGACCGACGCCCTCCTAGACCAGACCCCCAACCGGCTGCGCCGGTTCGCCTGCATGATGTACGAAGCCGTGCTGCTGTTCGGCGTGGTGTTCCTGGCGGGCTACCTGCTCGACACCCTTACCCAAAGCAAGAACGCGCTGGAATTACGCTCCGCCCGGCAGGCCTGGCTGTTCTTCGCGATCGGCGCGTACTTCGTGCTGTGCTGGCGCCGCCGCGGGCAGACCCTGCCCATGAAGACCTGGAACATCCGCCTGGTCGACCGCGACGGCAACACCCCGTCCACGCCCCGCCTGGTGCTGCGCTATGTGCTGGCCTGGCCCCTGGTGCTGGCCGGCGCAGCCCTGGTCTGGGCCGCGTCCAGCGCCACCGGCTGGGCGTCGATGGACATGTTCATCGTCGCCGCGCCCTTCAGCATCTTCATCTGGTCCTGGTTCGACCCCGACGGCCAGTTCCTGCACGACCGCATCCTGGGCACGCGGCTGCGCAACGCGCCGCGGCACAAAAAGGCCCGATAACGGCGGATCCGGCGCCAAGGAATAGACGCCGCATACATTCAGCGACAAACAGCAACATCGTGCGCCGAATTAGCCGCTTGCTTTCAGAAAGTTGAAAGTCGACCGCAAAGACAATGGGGCCCCTTTTTTCAAGACGCCCCGGAACCATCATGCGCGCTTTCCTTTCCCGTTTTGCGCTGGCCGCCGCCAGCGCCCTGTTCCTGCTCCCCGCCGGCGCCAACGCCCAAAACGCGGCCGCCCAGCAGGAAATCGAAGCGGCCACGAAAGCCGCCTTCGCCGCCGCCCAGGAAGGCCCGGCTGACGTCAAGCTGGGCGAGCAGGCGGTCGTTCACCTGCCCGAATCCATGTTCTTCGTGCCGCGCCTGCAGGCGGACCGCCTGATGGCGGCCTACGGCAACGGCAAGGATCCCTCGCTGCTGGGCGTGGTGATGCCCAAGAGCGACGATGACGACTGGGTCATCACCGTCAATTTCGACAAGGCCGGCTACATCAAGGACGACGACGCCAAGAACTGGAACGTCAACGAACTGCTGGACAGCCTGCGCGAAGGCACGGAACAGTCCAACGAAGAGCGCAAGAAGCGCGGCTTCCCCGAGCTGATCATGGACGGCTGGGTCGAAGCGCCGAAATACGACAGCAATACGCAGCGTCTGGTCTGGTCGGTCGCCGTCAAGCACAAGGGCGAAAGCGCCACCGAAAACCCCACGGTCAACTACAACACCTACGCGCTGGGCCGCGACGGCTACATCACGCTGGACCTGATCACGCAGAAGAGCCTGGTGCCGAAGGACAAGACGGCCGTGCTGACCCTGCTGGACAACCTCACCTACGTCGAAGGCAAGCGCTACGCCGACTTCAACTCGTCGACCGACAAGGTGGCCGAGTACGGCCTGGCCGCCCTGGTGGCCGGCGTGGCCGCCAAGAAACTGGGCCTGTTCGCCGTGATCGCCGCCTTCCTGGCCAAGTTCGCCAAGGTCGGCGTGCTGGCCGCGGCGGCGCTGGGCGGCGGCCTGTGGAAGCGCCTGCGCTCCAAGAAGGCCGACCAGCAGCAGTCCTGATCGGCAGGCCATGAAGCTGCTCCTGCTGCTGCTGTCGGGCTTCAAGTACCTGAAGTTCGGCAAGCTGCTGGCCACCGGCGGCACCATGCTGCTGTCGGTGGCGGCCTATGCCTTTATCTTCGGCTGGCGCTACGCCGCCGGATTCGTGCTGTTGCTGCTCATGCATGAGCTGGGGCACTACGTTGCGGCGCGCCAGCGCGGGCTGGACGTCGGCGCCCCGGTCTTCATTCCCTTTGTCGGCGCCTGGATCCAGCTGAAGGAGCTGCCGCACGACGCGGATACCGAGGCCTACGTGGGCCTGGGCGGCCCCTTCGCCGGCACGCTGGCGTCGCTGGCCTGCTATTTCGCCGCGCGCGACACGGGCAGCGACCTGCTGCTGGCGTTGTCCTATGCGGGCTTCTTCATCAACCTGTTCAACCTGATCCCGCTGTCGCCGTTCGACGGCGGACGCATCACGGCCGTGCTGTCCCCCCGCATCTGGCTGGCCGGCGTGCCGATCCTGGTCGCCCTGTTCTTCTGGCGTCCCAGCCCCATCCTGATCCTGGTGGCGGTGCTGGCCTTTCCCAACGTGCTGCGGGCCTTCCGCTACGACCCCTCGCTGCCGGAAAACCAGGCCTATTACGGCGTCTCGACGGAAAGCAAGCTGACCTATACCTGCGCCTACCTGGCGCTGGTGTGCATCCTGGCCGTGATGGCCCACGACGTGCACGAAATGCTGGCCTCGGTGCGCCGCTGAACGGCGGCGCGCGCCGTCACAACAGCGTCATGTAACCTTCACGTTCCGGTCATCGCCGGATGGTTTCATTCCCAGGCATGAGCACAGCCCCTGGGAACGCTACCGTGAACGAAATCCGCCCCGCGCACTGGCGCGCCCTCTGGATTTCCGATATCCACCTGGGCACCGCCGGGTGCAAGGCGGAATTCCTCCTCGACTTCCTGGACCACAACGATTCCGACACCCTTTATCTGGTGGGCGACATCGTCGACGGCTGGCAGTTGCGCAAGCACTGGCACTGGCCTCGCGCGCACAACGACGTGATCCAGCGCATCCTGCGCAAGGCGCGCAACGGCACCCGGGTCGTGTTCATTCCGGGCAACCATGACGAATTCGCACGCGAATTCGCCGGCTTCGCGTTCGGTGACATCGAAATCCTGGACGAGGACGTGCACATCACCGCCAAGGGGCAGCGCCTGCTCGTGCTGCACGGCGACCAGTTCGATGGCGTGATCCAGCACAGCCGCTGGCTGGCCCACCTGGGCGACGGCCTTTACCAGTTGGCGCTGTGGATCAACCACCATTTCAACCGGCTGCGCCACCGCCTGGGACTGCACTACTGGTCCCTGTCCCAATACCTGAAGCACAAGGTCAAGAACGCCGTGTCCTTCATCACGGACTTCGAGGAAGCGCTGGCGGGCGAGGCCCGGCGCCGGGGACTGGACGGCGTGGTCTGCGGCCATATCCACAAGGCCGAGTTGCGCTACGTGGGCGAGATCCTGTACTGCAACGACGGCGACTGGGTGGAAAGCCTGTCCGCCCTGGCCGAGACCCACGACGGCCAGCTCCAGTTGCTGGACTGGGCCGCCGTCATGGCCGAGCGCGAGGCCGACCCCGCCGCCCGTCCGCCGCGCTCGCTGACCTTGCCCGCCCTGCCCTCGGCACTGCGCCGCCAAGGCAAACACCCGTGATAACCCGTATGCGTCCCCGTTACGCAACGGGGATGTTGCAGTTCACGGCCCTCTAGGTCATGCTTGCATCTGGGGCAACGGGCGAACTTGACCCGTTCACGCTGCAACATGCTCACAACATAGGGCCATGAACGACCAATATCAGGCGCTCTACCAAACATTCCGCTGGCTGGTACCCACCCAGTTCAACATCGCGGAAGCGTGCTGCCACCGCTGGGCATCCAGCAGTCCGGATGCGCGGCGCATTGCCATCTACTATGAAGATGAATCCGGCAACCGCGAGGTCTGGACCTATGCCCGCCTGGCGGAAGCGGTCAATCAGCTGGCCAACGGCCTGGTGAAAATGGGCGTGGGGCGCGGCGACCGCGTCGGTGTGGTTTTGGGGCAACGCCCTGAAACCGTGGTGGCCCACATGGCCATCTACAGCGTCGGCGCCGTGGTGCTGCCGCTATCCGCCCTGTTCGGGCCGGAAGCCCTGGAAAGCCGCCTGCGCGACTCCGAAACCCGCGTCGCCATCGTGGACCACGCCTCCAGCGCCAACCTGCTGGCCGTCAGCGACAACTGCCCCAACCTGCAACAGATCATCGGCATCGGCTTCGCCGACGAACGCGTGCTGCCCTGGCGCAGCCTGCTGGCGCGCCAGCCCAACGAATTCAAGATGGTCCAGACCCGTTCGTCGGATCCAGCCATCCTGCTCTATACCTCCGGCACCACCGGCGCGCCCAAGGGCGCCCTGCTGCCGCACAGCGTGCTGATCGGCAACCTGCCGGGCTTCGTGGCCTCGCAGGACTGGTTCCCCAAGCCCGCCGACGTGTTCTGGTCGCCCGCCGACTGGGCCTGGACCGGCGGCATGATGGACGCCCTGCTGCCCACCCTGTACTTCGGCCACCCCATCGTCGGCACGCGCGGCCGCTTCTCGGTCGAACGCGCGTTCGAACTCCTGGAGCGCTACCAGGTCACCAACACCTTCCTGTTCCCCACCGCGCTCAAGATGATGATGAAGGCGGTGCCGGAACCCCGCAACCGCTACCAGCTGGCCCTGCGCTCCATCATGAGCGCCGGCGAGAACGTCGGCGAAACCGTGTTCGACTGGTGCCAGTCGGCGCTGGGCGTGACGCCCAACGAAATGTTCGGCCAGACCGAAATGAACTATGTGGTGGGCAACAGCCAGAAGCGCTGGCCCGCCAAGCCGGGCAGCATGGGCCGCCCCTACCCCGGCCATAACGTCGCGGTGCTGGACGAGGACGGCAAGCCCGTGGCGCCCGGCGGCACCGGCGAGATCGCCGTCAACCGCCTCGACATCCACGGCTACCCCGACCCGGTGATGTTCCTGGGCTACTGGCGCAACGAAGCCGCCACCCAGGCCAAATTCAAGGGCGACTGGTGCCTGACAGGCGACCTGGCGAAGATCGACGCCGACGGCTACCTCTGGTACGCGGGCCGCGCCGACGACGTCTTCAAGTCCGCCGGCTACCGCATCGGCCCCGGCGAGATCGAAAGCTGCCTGATCGGACATCCGGCCGTGGCCAACGCCGCCGTCGTGCCCAAGCCCGACGCCGAGCGCGGCGCCCTGGTCAAGGCCTATGTGGTGCTGACGCCGGATTTCGCGCAGCGCGACCGCAACGACATCATCGAGAACCTGCAGGAACACGTGCGCGAGCGCCTGGCCCCGTATGAATACCCCAAGGAGATCGAGTTCGTCGACGAGCTGCCCATGACGACCACCGGTAAAATCCAGCGCCGCATCCTGCGCCTGCGCGAAGAAGAGCGCTCGCGGATGACCGCAGGCATTACAGACGCGCAGCACGCCCCCAAGGCGTGACGCCGCAACCGGAGACTAAGGCATGCCCATCTACCAGCTCGACGACCTGATCCCCCGCATCGACCCGGCCGCCTATGTGGCCGACAGCGCCGACATCATCGGCAACGTCACGCTGGAGGCCGGCGTCAGCATCTGGTCCAACGTGTCGATCCGCGGCGACAACGACGCCATCCTGATCCGCAGCGGCACCAATATCCAGGAAGGCAGTGTGCTGCACGTGGACGACGGCTGTCCCATGACCATCGGCCCCAACGTCACGGTGGGCCACCAGGCCATGCTGCACGGCTGTACCATCCATGAAGGCGCACTCGTGGGCATGCAGGCCATCGTGCTGAACAACGCCGTCATCGGCCGCAACTGCCTCATCGGCGCCGGCGCCATCATCCCCGAAGACCGCATCATTCCCGACAATTCCCTGGTCATCGGCATCGGCAAGATCGTCCGCGAGCTCTCGGACGAAGAAATCGCCAATCTGCACAAGAACACCGCCCATTACGTGGCGCGCGGCCAACACTACAAGACGGCCCTGAAGCGCATCGGCTGAGCGCCCCTCGGGCAGCCGCCCGACCCTGCTGGCGGCAGGGGGAATAGGCCGGCCCGATCGGCTAACATTCCCCCATGACCGATCAGCTCAAGAAATACCTTACCGAAGACCGCAGCGTCCGCATCCAGGCCGTGCGCCTGGACGCGACCTGGAAGGCCGTGCAGGCCAATCACGACTATCCCCCCGCCATCACCCACCTGCTGGGCGAACTGGTGGCGGCGTCCACCCTGCTGGCAGCCAACATCAAGTTCGACGGCTCGCTGGTGCTGCAGATCCAGGGCGACGGCCCCATCGCCCTGCTGGTGGTGGAATGCCGCAACGACCTGAGCCTGCGCGCCACCGTCAAGATGCGCGAAGGATACGACGTCCCCACCGACGGCAACATGCAGAGCCTGCTGAACCCGGGCGGCAACGGCCGCTTCATCGTGGTGCTGGACCCGCAGCGCAAGCTGCCGGGCCAGCAGGCCTACCAGGGCATCGTGCCCCTGCAGGGCGACACCGTGGCCGAGGCGCTGCAACACTACATGAAGGCCTCCGAACAACTGGACACCCGCCTGTGGCTGGCGGCCGACGCCGACCATGCCGCCGGCATGCTCATCCAGCGCCTGCCGTTCCACGGCGGTGCGGACGCGCCGGTCCTGACGGAACAGGGCGCCGCCGAGACCTGGGATCGCACCTGCGCGCTGTCCGGCACCCTGCAGCGCGACGAGTTGCTGGCCACCGACATCGACACGCTGATCCATCGCCTGTACTGGGAAGAAACCCTGGTGGCGTTCGATCCGCTGTCCGTGCGCTGGCACTGCCCCTGCACCCGCGAGCGCGTGGCCAGCATGCTGCGCACGCTGGGCCAGGAAGAGATCGACAGCATCATCGCCGAACGCGGCCAGGTCGACGTGTCCTGCGATTTCTGCGGCAAGCCCTACAAGTTCGACGCCGTCGACTGCGCGACCTTGTTCTCGTCCAACGCGGCTCCCGCCGCGGACGAACCTCCCACGGTGCACTGAACCGCGCCGGCGGCCTGGCCGCCGGGACGTTTCCGTCACGCCGGCTTATCCTCATCGACAGGCGGCCATGCCTGCGCCAGACTGCGCAGCCATGACCGCCTCTTTTCATGCCCTTCCGCACCGCCAGCGCGGCGCCGCCGCCGTCGAATTCGCGGTGGCGGCGGCCTTGTTGCTGCTGCTGGGCCTGCTCGCGATCGAAGCGGCTCTCTGGCAAGGCGCGCGCCAGATGGCCTATCTGGCCCTGATGGAAGCGGCGCGCGCCGGCGCCACCGCGCACGGAGACCCGGCACGCATGCGAGCGGCCTTTCTGCAGGCCCTGCTGCCGCGCCATGCGGGCACGCAGGGCGTGGACCACGCCCGCCGCCGCCAGGAACATGAACAGGCCGAGCTGGCGGCCATTTCAGGCTCCGATCCCTGGCGCATCGAAGTGCTGCTGCCGGACGAACAGTCGTTCCGCGAACATGCCCGCCCGGGCCTCAAGGTAGCCGCGGCGGCCGGCCTGCGCGCCATCGACAACGGCTACCAGGACCTGCAACACGCGCGCCGGCCGCCGCGCCCGGGCGGCCAGAGCATATTCCAGGCCAATACCTTGAAACTGCGCCTGACCTACCTGCACAAACCGCTGCTGCCGCCCTTGCGGGCGCTGCTGGCCGCGCTGGCGGTCGATGCCGCCAGCTATGCCGGCAACGCGCAAGCCCGCGGCCTCCTGCCTGTGCGGATGGAACTGGAAACCGAAATGCACTCGCACCCGGTGGATTGGGCGCACAGGGCGCCACAACCCGCCGGCATCGTGTACGGCGAGTGCCGCAGCCTGCGCTGCGGGTAATGGCAATGGTGGTGAATGAGCGAGCGCCGCGGCGGGCGCTCAGTGCCGGGTGTTGGCTTGGTTGGCGGGCTTGGGAGCCTGGGCGGCAGGCCGGCCGGCAGGCGCGCTGGCGCGCGCGGGAACGGCCGGCTTGGCCGCGGCGTCGGACGCCAGGGATGCGCCGCCAGCCGGCGGCTGCGTGTTCTGGGGCAGGATGTGCACGAACACTTCGCCGTCGCGCATCATGCCCAGTTCGCCGCGGGCGCGTTCCTCGATGGCGCCGGAGCCTCCTTCGAGGTCGCGCACTTCGGCTTCAAGCGCGGCATTGCGCGCGCGCAGGCCCTCATTGGTCTCGCGCTGCTCCGCCACCTGGCGTTGCAGATCCCAGACCTTGAACCACCCGCCCTTACCCAGCCACAGCGGGTATTGGATCAGGCCTAGCAGCACGAACAGCACCAGGAACAACAGGCGCATACGCGGGAACCCTCAGCAGTCGTGGCGTGGATGCGGCCCCAGGCTTGCGCCCGGGGCTGCTAGTCATCAACGCAGGTTGTAGAACGCTTCCAGGCCCGGGTACGACGCGACTTCAGCCAGCTCTTCCTCGATGCGCAGCAGCTGGTTGTACTTGGCCATGCGGTCCGAACGGGACAGCGAACCCGTCTTGATCTGCATGGCGTTGGTCGCCACGGCGATGTCGGCGATGGTGGAGTCCTCGGTTTCGCCCGAACGGTGCGACACGACGGCGGTGTAGCCGGCGCGCTTGGCCATTTCAATGGCGGCGAAGGTCTCGGTCAGGGTACCGATCTGGTTGATCTTGATGAGGATCGAGTTGGCCACGCCCTTCTGGATGCCTTCGCGCAGGATCTTGGTGTTGGTGACGAACAGGTCGTCGCCCACCAGCTGCACCTTCTTGCCCAACTGGTCGGTCAGCAGCTTCCAGCCATCCCAGTCGTTTTCGGCCATGCCGTCTTCGATGGAGATGATGGGGTACTTGTCGCACCAGGTGGCCAGCAGGTTGGTGAACTCCTGCGAGGACAGCGAGATGCCGCCTTCGCCGGCCAGCGTGTACTTGCCGTCGCGGTAGAACTCGGAGCTGGCGCAATCCAGGCCCAGGGCGATCTGCGTTCCCGGCTCGTAGCCGGCTTCGGTGATGGCCTTCAGGATCAGCTGGATGGCGGCTTCGTGGCTGGCCACGTTGGGCGCGAAACCGCCCTCGTCGCCCACTGCCGTGGACATGCCCTGGCCGTGGATCAGCTTCTTCAGCATGTGGAAGACTTCAGCGCCCCAACGCAGGGCTTCACGGAAGCTGCCTGCGCCCACCGGCAGAATCATCAGTTCCTGCAGGTCCAGCGTGTTGTTGGCGTGCGCGCCGCCGTTGATGACATTCATCATCGGCACGGGCATGCTCATGGGGCCGCTGCCGCCGAAATAGCGGTACAGGGACAGGCCCGACTCGTCGGCGGCGGCGCGGGCCACGGCCATGGAGGCGGCCAGGATGGCGTTGGCACCCAGGCGTTCCTTGGACTCGGTGCCGTCCAGCTCGATCAGGGTGCGATCGACGAAGGTCTGTTCCTGGGCGTCCAGGCCCATCAGGGCTTCGGAGATTTCCGTGTTCAGGTTTTCAACGGCGCGCAGCACGCCCTTGCCCAGATAACGGCTCTTGTCGCCGTCGCGCAGCTCGATGGCTTCGCGGGCGCCGGTGGAAGCGCCCGACGGCACGGCCGCGCGGCCCATGGCGCCGGATTCCAGCAGCACATCGCATTCCACGGTGGGGTTGCCGCGCGAATCCAGAATCTCGCGGCCGATGATATCGACGATTGCACTCATGACTTTACATTCCCTGAACGATAAACATATTCATGACGGCCGCGCCTTCGCGGGCATTGCGGGCGCGGCGGTACTGCCAGGAGTCGTAGAAAGCCTGGGCCGCGGTCATGGAGGGGAATTCCATGACGACGGTGCGGCCGGGCTCACGGCCCTCGAGGTGCCTGGATTCGCCGCCACGCACCAGGATCTTGGCATCGTACGCGCGCATCGCGAGCGTGGACAGACGCTTGTAATCCTCGTATTGCGCGGGCTTGGTCACTGAGACGTCGGCGATGAGGTAGGCACTCATGGGATTCCTTCAGAGCAGTTGCGTTGGTTTCGGTCTGACGCCGGATACGGCGAAGCCGCCAGTGTCGCGCAAGGCGGCCCGGCGACGCATATCCGATGCTAATTGGTTGTATCCGAAAGAAGCGCCGCCGTACAGGGCGGCGCTGGGGCGAAGGCCCGCGGTCCCGAAGATCCGCTTACGGAACTCGAGACCGCAGACGCGCATTACGCCTCCTGACCGCGGCGAGCCTTCTGCTCGATGGCGGCGCGGATATAGCTGGAGAACAACGGGTGGCCGTCACGCGGAGTGGACGTGAACTCCGGGTGGAACTGCACGCCCACGAACCACGGATGATCGGGCAATTCCATCATTTCCGGCAGGTTCTCGCTCGGCGTGCGGGCGCTGATCACCATGCCGGCCTCTTCCAGGCGCGGCACGTAGACGTTGTTGACTTCATAGCGATGGCGGTGACGCTCGTTCACCTCGTCGCCATAGATGGCCTGCGCGCGGGTGCCGGCCTTGATGGGCACGCGCTGCGCGCCCTTGCGCATCGTGCCGCCCAGGTCGGACGACTGGTCGCGCTTTTCGACCTTGCCTTCGCGGTCCATCCATTCGGTGATCAGGGCCACCACCGGGTGCGGCGCGGACGGATCGAATTCCGTGCTGTTGGCGCCGCCCAGGCCGGCGACGTGGCGCGCGAACTCGATGACGGCCAGCTGCATGCCCAGGCAGATGCCCAGGTAGGGCACGCCGTTTTCACGGGCGTAACGGATCGCGGCGATCTTGCCTTCGGTGCCGCGCTTGCCGAAGCCGCCCGGAACCAGGATGGCATCCAGGTGCTTGAGCTGGTCGGTACCGCGGGTTTCGATGTCTTCGGAGTCGATGTACTCGATGTTGATCTTCGAGCGCGTGTGGATGCCGGCGTGGACCAGGGCTTCCGTCAGCGACTTGTACGACTCGGTCAGGTCGACGTACTTGCCGACCATGCCGATGGTGAGCTGGTGCTGCGGGTGCTCCAGCGCCTCGACCAGGTTGTCCCACATGGACAGGTCGGCCGGCGGCGGGGTCAGGCCCAGCGCTTCGCAGACGATGTTGTCCACGCCCTGCTTGTGCAGCATGGCCGGGATCTTGTAGATCGAGTCGGCGTCCCAGACGGAAATGACCGCGTCCAGGGGCACGTTGGAGAACATCGAGATCTTGGCGCGCTCGTCGTCCGGAATGCGGCGGTCGGCGCGGCACAGCAGCACGTTCGGGTAGATGCCGATTTCGCGCAGCTTCTGCACCGAGTGCTGGGTCGGCTTGGTCTTCAATTCGCCAGCGGAGGCGATGAAGGGCACCAGCGTCAGGTGCACGAAGGCGGCGTTGTTGCGGCCCATGCGCAGGCTCATCTGGCGCGCGGCTTCCAGGAACGGCAGGGACTCGATGTCGCCGACCGTGCCGCCGATCTCAACGATGGCGACGTCGGTGTTGCCGTTCCAGGCAGCGTCGGCGCCACGCGCGATGAAATCCTGGATTTCATTGGTGATGTGCGGAATGACCTGGACGGTCTTGCCCAGATAGTCGCCGCGGCGTTCCTTGCGGAGCACGGATTCGTAGATCTGGCCGGTGGTGAAGTTGTTCACCTTGTGCATGCGAGCGGAAATGAAACGCTCGTAGTGGCCAAGGTCCAGGTCGGTTTCGGCGCCGTCTTCAGTGACGAACACCTCGCCATGCTGGAACGGGCTCATCGTGCCCGGATCGACGTTGATGTACGGGTCGAGCTTCAGCATGGTGACTTGCAGGCCACGCGACTCGAGGATGGCGGCGAGCGACGCAGCGGCGATGCCTTTGCCCAGGGAAGACACCACACCGCCGGTGACAAATACGTATTTGGTCATCGTAATGAGCACCCGGGACGAGCGGGCGCGTGCGGGAAATTTGGATTATAGCCGGGAGGCGGAGGTTATTTGGGTTTTCCCCTAGCTCCGGGGCGTAACATTTGGCAGCACTCGAAGCGCCGCAAGGACCAGCGCGTTGCGTGGCGCGGCGCAGCGCCGTGCTATGTTCGATCCCTATTTTTTCGGTTGCTGCTTTTTCTCAACACTTTCCCCTACGCCGATGACCGATCCTGTCCGATCCCCCTACTCGCTCGCCTGGCGCCTGGCGTTGACCGCCGTTTTCCTGCGACTGGGATATTCCGCGCTGGTCCAGCTCTACAGCCTGCTCGGCATGCCCCAGTACGAGCAGTTGCAAGAGATGTACAGCCAGCCCCAGTTCCTGGTTCCGCTCCTGGCTCATATCGCCGCGGGAGCGCTGATCGCCGGATTGACCACCTGGGGAGCCATGCGCCGTTGGCTGGCGCGCCATGACACCAGGGCGGTGGACGCACCCCGCAAGCTGTACGGCACCTTCATCGCCCTGTTCCTGCTCTACACCCTGGTCGTGGCGGCGGGCATGGCCTTCCTGCAGAACACGCTGATGCGCTACGTCATGGACAACCGCGACATGCTGCAGGAGCGGCTGGGCCTGGGCATGATCGGGCAATTCCTGGCCCTGAACACCATCACCAAGCTGGTGACCATCGCACTGGAGATCATCGGCATCTGCGTCATCGTGCGCATTGCCGCCTGGACCGTGCAACCCGCCGGCCCGGCCGGCGGCCCCGCCTATGAACGGCGCCACGCCGCCTGGGTTGCGGGGCTGACCGTGCTGATCTGGCAACTGACCGTTTCAATCGCGCTGAGCGGCATGCTGCAAATGCAGATGCCGGACGCAGGCTGGACGGCGTTCGCGCTGGGCTATCTGGCCCTGCCCGCGATCCTGCTAGCGCTGTGCCTCCTGGTCTGCCTGCAGACGCTGCCGCATCCGATCGGCGACGCCCGCTTCGGACGGGCCGTGGCCCATGGCACCCTCGCGTTCTGGCTGGCTCAAGCCCTGGGCATAGGCATAGGATTCCTGATCGTCCGGGCGATGACCTGGGGCCAGCTGATCCGGGCCTCGGAGTCCCAGGCGACCGCCGTCATGACGCTGTTGGGATACGGCGCGCTGCTGGCCCTGGGCTGCGTGATCGGCAGTCTGGCGCTGTATCGCGGCGCCAAGGCCGCGACGCCAGCGGGCTGAGCTAGCCTCGCCCACGAAAAAAGGCCGCAGGCAAAACGCCTGCGGCCTTTTTTCATGCGCTCACGCGGATCAGATCGCCGCGGTGCGGCGCTTCAGCCAGGCCAGGGCCTCGCCCTCGACCAGCGGCGACAGGCGCTCGAACACCGTCTTGTGATAGTCGTTGAGCCAGGCGATCTCGTCGGCGCGCATCAGGGCGGGCTCGATGCAGCGCGTGTCGATCGGGCACAGCGTCAGCGTTTCAAAGCACAGGAACTCGCCCAGTTCCGAGGTCAGCCAGGCGCGGTTGGCGACCAGGTTCTCGATGCGCACGCCCCAGCGGCCCGGACGGTAGATGCCCGGCTCGTTGGAGGTGATCATGCCCGGCTCCATCGCGGTGTGCGGGCCGGGCGCTGCGCGGTAGGAAATGACCTGCGGGCCTTCATGCACGTTCAGGAAGTAGCCCACGCCATGGCCGGTGCCATGGCCGTATTCCGCGCCGCCTTCCCAGATGGGCGCGCGCGCGATGGCGTCGAGCATGGGCGAAGGCGTGCCGCGCGGGAACGAGGCGCGCGACAGCGCGATCATGCCCTTGAGCACCAGCGTGAAGTCCACCTTCTGGTCGGCGCTGGGCGTGCCCACCGCAACCACGCGGGTGATGTCGGTGGTGCCGCCCAGGTACTGGCCGCCCGAGTCGATCAGCAGCAGGCCGTCGCCTTCGATGGTGGAGTGCGACTCCGCGGTAGCGCGGTAATGCGGCATCGCGCCGTTGGCGTTGAAGCCGGCGATGGTGGCGAAGCTGGGGCAGACGTAGGCAGGCCGGCGCGCGCGGGCGGCGGTGATCTGCTCGTCGATCGTCAGTTCGGTAATGGTTTCATTGCCCAGCGCGCCCTCGAACCAGGAGAAGAACTCACAGAGCGCGGCGCCGTCCTGCGCCATGGCCTGGCGCACGTTGGCCAGTTCAGCATCGGTCTTGCGGGACTTCAGCAGCGTGGACGGATTGATGGCCTCGACGCGCGGCACGGCCGGGTCCATGGCATGGAACACGCCGCAGGTCACGCGGGCCGGGTCGATCAGCAGCTTCTGGTCCAGTTCCAGCGAAGCCAGCGCATCCGCGGCCTGGGCGTAGCCAGCCACTTCCACGCCGTCGGCCGCCAGGACGGCGTGCAGGGCATCGTCGATCTTGCCGTCCGCCACGAACAGCGTGGCGTGATCCAGGCCGATCAGCGCGTGGCCGACGAATACCGGGTTGTAATCCACGTCGGCGCCGCGCAGATTGAAGAGCCAGGCGATGTCGTCCAGGGTGCTGATGAAGTGCACGTCGGCGCCATGGCCGCGCATGGCCTCGCGCACCTGCGCCAGCTTGTCGGCGCGGGTCACGCAGGCTTCGGGCGCCACGTGCTCATAGATGGCGGCATTCGGCAGGCCGGCCCGGTCCTTCCAGACCTCTTGCAGCAGGTCTTCGCGGATTTCCAGAACGGCGCCGGCGGCAGCCGCGGCCGCGGACAGGGCGCGGAAAGCGCCCAGGCCCAGCACCTGTCCATCCACGCCGATGACTTCGCCCGCCTTGGTATTGGCCGCCAGCCAGTCCACATGGCCCGGCGTGGTGGCCAGCGCGATCTTCATCAATTGCACGCAGGTGCCGGCCAGCTGCGCCTCGGCCTGCACCCAGTAGCGGCTGTCCACCCACAGTCCGGCGAAATCGGCGGTGACCACCAGCGTGCCGACCGAGCCCGTGAAGCCGGACAGCCAGCGCCGCCCCTGCCAACGCGCAGGCAGGTATTCGGACAGGTGCGGGTCCGAGGACGGAACGACATAGGCGGACAGGCCGCGGCGGCTCATGGCCTGCCGCAATTGGGCGATACGGGCGTCGGTGCTAGACATGGGGGATGGGATCCTTAGCGCAACATGAAAGACATGGCGGCCAGGCTGTTCAGCGTGCGGACGGCGGACTGCATGCTATCCGTGGTGAATCGCAAGGTCACGCCGTCCACGCGTTCCAGCGTGGGCCACATGCAGAACAGGTCGGCCAGGGCCGAGCTCTGCGTCTGCAAGCGGCATTCTATAGGGGCGGGGATGCGGAAAGGAACTGCCGTACCCTTCTTCAAGTTCCGCACCGCGGTTTCCGCGGCGGCGGCGATCGCGCGGCGCGAGGCGGCCGGCGACAGCGTCACGCCGCTGCCCTGCCCGTGGGCCACCTTGGTCTGGACCCATTCGGCGCCGGGGAAGGTATCGCGCGTTTCCGCGATGAAGGCATCGTCGCCGGTGCCCAGGATGACGGGCACGCCCATCTCGCCGGCCAGCGCGCCGTACAGACCGGCCTCGCCCAGCTCCATGCCGTTGATGAACACGCGGGCGAAGGCGAAGCTGTTGATGGTGTGGGCCAGGATGCCGCGGCCCTGCGAACGCGAGTGGTAGCCGATCATGAAGACGGCGTCGCAGCCCTCTTCCAGGCCGCCCATCATGCCCAGGTAGCGCGGCTTGCCCAGCACCAGGCGGGCGCGCTCGTCCAGGCCGTCGGGCAGCAGGTTGCGAAAGCCGCCGTGCGAGTCGTTGACCAGGATCTCTTCGGCGCCGCCGGCGATCGCGCCTTGCACGGCCGCGTTGGCCTCGGCGGTCATCCAGGCGCGGGCGCGCTCGTACTCGCCGTTGCCGGCGCGGACTTGTTCGGAATGGAAGACGCCGGCGACGCCTTCGATATCGGTGGAAATCAGGATCTTCATGGGATCAGCCTTGGAGGACATCAGAATGCGGTATCGGACAGCCACTGGCGCCACTGCGGCGCGGCGTCGCGGATGGAGGAGCGGTGGTTGCCGGCGCGCCCCGTCACGCCATCGGCGTGCCACAGCGCGGAAATGATGGCCTGTTCGCTGGCCTCGGCGGCCGCCTCGAACAGGGCGTCGATGCGGGTCTCGTGCAGCATCGCCAGCGCCGGCATGGGCTGCTCCGGCAGCTGCGGCACCGTGTAGGCGGTGGAAAAGGCCAGCGCGATATCGCCGCTGCCGTGGCCGAACACGGAACCCGTGCGGGCCAGGCCCGCCCCTGCGCGCAGCGACAGGCGGCGCAACTGGCGCGAGTCCAGCGGCGCGTCGGTGGCCAGCAGCAGGATGATGGAACCCTTCTCGGGCACGATGGCGGCGTTCTCGCCCGCCAGTGCCAGGCCGCGGTCCAGCTGCTGCGCCAGACGGCGGCCGAAGGGGCGGCCCGCCACGGTCAGGTTGGGCAGGCGGCCGAAGTTGGCCAGCACCAGCGCGCCGACCGTGTACTGCTGGTCGGGCTGCACGCTGGCCAATCGCGAGGCCGAACCGATGCCGCCCTTGAACGAAAAGCAGGACATGCCGCGGCCGGCGCCCACGGCGCCCTGCTCGAACGGCTTATCCGTGGCAGCCAGCGCCTCGGCGTAGTGCGATTCCTGCACCGCCAGCGCCTGGATGTCGTTCAGAAAGCCGTCGTTGCACTCGAACACCAGCGGATTGACGGTGGCCAGCCCGCGGCCGATGCCGGGGTTGGCCACGCAGGCGGCGCGGATCTGGGCATTGGCCACGGTACCCACGCCAAAGGTATTGGTCAGCGCGATGGGCGTTTCCAGCACGCCCAGCTCCTGCACCTGGACCAGGCCCGTGCTCTTGCCGAAGCCGTTCAGCACGGTAGCGGCGGCCGGCACCTTGTCCAGGTAGGGATCGCCGGCATGCGGGCGCACCACGGTCACGCCAGTCTGCAGCGGGCCGTCCGCCAGCGTGCTATGGCCGACGGTGATCTCGCCCACGTCGCAGATCGAATCCAGCGGGCCCGACGGCAGCACGCCGATGCGGGGAAAGTCCTGCGCTTGTTTGTCCATGTTCGCTACGTGTCGCCACGCTCCAGAATGCAAAACGCCGCCGCCCTGGGTCCGCGGCACGCGCATCGCGATGCGCGTAACGGACGGAGGCGGCGGCGGAAAAATCGCCCTCCACGCCGGCCCTCGTCGTGAGGTCCGGCGGCAGGATTACTTGCGGTCGATCTTGGGATCGAGCGCGTCGCGCAGGCCGTCGCCCAGCAGGTTGAACGCCAGCACCGTCAGGAAGATCGCCAGCGCCGGGAAGATGGCCACGTGCGGAGCGATCACCATGTCGGCGCGCGCCTCGTTCAGCATCGCGCCCCACTCCGGCGTGGGAGGCGAAGCGCCCATGCCCAGGAACGACAGGCTGGCCGCGGTGATGATGGAGGTGCCGATGCGCATCGTGCCGTACACCACGATCGGGGAGATCGTGCCCGGCAGGATGTGGCGCATGATGATGGTCCAGTCCGACGCGCCCACACTCTTGACCGCTTCGACATAGGTCATCTGCTTGATCGACAGGGTGTTGCCGCGCACCAGGCGGGCGAACGCCGGCACGCTGAACACGGCCACGGCCACGATCACGTTGACCATGCTGGAACCCAGGATGGCGACCACGCCGATGGCCAGCAGCATGCCGGGGAACGCCAGCAGCACGTCGGAGATGCGCATGGTGATGCGCTCCCACCAGCCTTCGTAGTAGCCCGCCATCAGGCCCATGAAGGTGCCGACGATGGCGCCCATGGCGACCGACAGGAAGCCGGCGGCCAGCGAGATGCGCGCGCCCATGATGATGCGGCTGAAGATGTCGCGGCCCAGCGAATCCACGCCCAGCCAATGGGTCATGGAAGGCCCCGCGTTCAGGGCGTCGTAGTCGAAGAAGTTCTCCGGATCGAACGGCACGATCCAGGGCGCGAAGATCGCGATGATGACCAGCAGCAGGACGAAGATGCCCGCGCCGACGGCGAGCTTCTGCTTCTTGAACTTGCGCCAGAACTCGGTGGCGGGGGTGCGCACGTCGTTCTTGGGAGCGGCGGCGATGGTCGTGGCGGG
Source organism: Achromobacter anxifer (assembly GCF_903652925.1). Lineage (GTDB taxonomy): Bacteria > Pseudomonadota > Gammaproteobacteria > Burkholderiales > Burkholderiaceae_B > Achromobacter > Achromobacter anxifer. Next base: position 174,500 of record NZ_CAHLAR010000003.1, read on the forward strand.
TGTCGTATTGCTCATGGCCGCCTCACTTGTAACGGATGCTGGGATTGATGACGCCGTAGAGCACGTCGACAATCAGGTTGATCAGGATGAATTCCAGCGAGAACAGCAGCACCAGGCCCTGGATCACCGGATAGTCGCGCTGGGTCACGGCGTCCACCAGCAGGCGGCCGAGGCCGGGCCAGTTGAAGACCGTTTCGACCACGATGGAGCCGCCCAGCAGGAAGCCGAACTGCAGGCCCATCATGGTGACGACAGGAATCAGCGCGTTGCGCAGCGCGTGCTTGATCACGACGCGGCGCTCGGTCAGGCCCTTGGCGCGGGCCGTCCGCACGAAGTCTTCCTGGATGACTTCCACGAAGGAAGCCCGGGTGAAACGCGCCATCACGGCGGCCACGGCGGCGCCCAGCGTGATGGACGGAAGTATGTAGTGCTGCCAGGTCGAGGCGCCCACGGTGGGCAGCCACCCCAGGTTCACGGAGAAGACCTGCATCAGCATCATGCCCAGCGCGAACGCGGGGAACGAGATGCCGGACACCGCCAGCGTCATGCCGAGACGGTCGGGCCAGCGATTGCGCCATACGGCCGACACGATCCCGATGATCATGCCGAAGGTCACTGACCACACCATGCTGGCTATCGTGAGCCACAGGGTGGGCATGAAGCGGTCGGCGATTTCGGTCGAGACGGGGCGCTTGGTACGCAGAGAGGTACCCAGGTCGCCTTGCAGCATGTGGCTGAAGTAGCGCACGAACTGCTGCGGCAGGGGCAGATCCAGCCCAAGTTCCTTGCGCACGAGTTCGACGGTTTGCTGGTCGGCCTCCTGGCCCGCGGCCAGTCGCGCCGGGTCGCCCGGAAGCATGTGCACAAACAGGAACACGACCACCGCTACCAGCAGCAGCGTGGGGATCATGCCCAGAAGACGTTTGACGATGTAGGTCAGCATTGAAATTCCTGCAACATCGGCGGGGACACCGCGCCCCCGCCGTATGTGGCCTTACAGGGGCGCGAAGGCCCCGAGAGTTACTGCCAGTATTACTGCTTCAGATCGATGTCGCCGAACCAGAACGAGGTGTCCGGCTCAACGTACACGCCCGACAGGTTCTTCGACTTGACGTACAGGTTGTTCTGGGTCACCAGGAAGGCCCACGGGGCGTCCTTCCAGATGGTTTCCTGAACGTTCTTGTAGATCTCGGTCTTCTTGGCGCGGTCGGTCGTGGCCAGGGCTTGCTGGATGCCGTCGTCCACCGACTTGTTCGAGTAGTACGACACGTTGTTCAGCACCGGCGGGAACGCGGCGGTGGTCAGCAGCGGACGCAGGCCCCAGTCGGCTTCGCCGGTCGAGGACGACCAGCCGGCGTAGTACATGCGGACCTTGGCGTCTTCAGGCTTTTGCACCTGCTGCACGCGCTGCACGCGCTGGCCCGATTCCAGCACTTCGACCGACACCTTGATGCCGACTTGCGCCAGTTGCTGCTGCAGGAACTGGACCACCTTCACCGAGGTGCCGTCGTTATAGGCGGACCACAGCTGGCTTTCGAAGCCGTTGGGGTAGCCGGCTTCGGCCAGCAGGGCCTTGGCCTTCTTCAGGTCGTACGGCCACGGGCCGGTCTTGTAGGCAAAGTCCACGCCTTGCGGCACGACGCCGTCGACGACGGTGGCGTAGCCCGAGAAAGCGACCTTGGCCAGCGCTTCCTTGTTGATGGCGTAGTTGATGGCCTCGCGCACCTTGACGTTGTCGAACGGCTTTTGCTGCACGTTCATCGACAGGTAGCGCGCCATGATCGAGTTCTGGTGATCGACCACGTCCAGCTTGTCGTTCTTCTTCAGGACCGCGGCCTGCTCGAACGGCACCGGGAAGGCAAATTGCGCTTCACCCGTCTGCACCACGGCGGCGCGAGTGTTGTTGTCCGTCACGGTACGGAAGGTCAGGGTGTCGACCTTGGGGTAGCCCTTCTTCCAGTAGCCGTCGAACTTCTTGACCTTCAGGTATTCGGCCGGCTTCCATTCGACGAATTCGAAGGGACCGGTGCCCACGGGGTGGAAGCCGATTTCCTTGCCGTACTTGGCCAGGGCGGCAGGCGAGATCATCATGGCCGCCGGGTGGGCCAGCGCGTTGATGAAGGCCGAGAACGGCTTCTTCAGCGTGATCTTGACGGTCATCGGGTCGACCACTTCGGTCTTTTCGATGACGCTGAACTGGATGTAGCGCGACAGGCGGTTATCCGGGTTGGCCGGACGGTCGAAGTTGATCTTGACGGCTTCGGCGTTGAAATCGGTGCCGTCGTGGAACTTCACGCCGGGACGCAGCTTGAAGGTGTAGACCAGGCCGTCTTCGCTGACGGTGTAGTCGGTGGCCAGGACCTTCTGGACCTTCAGGTCCTTGTCGAACTCGAACAGGCCTTCGTAGTAGGCCTTGCCGGCAGCCTGGTTCAGCGTGCTGTTGGTGTTGTACGGATCGAGCGTTTCCAGCGCGATGGAGACGGCGAACGTCACGTCCTTGGCGGCATGCGCCAGCGGCGACGCGATCACGCCGAAGGCCAGCGCGGCGGCGGCCATCAGTTTGGTGGGGCGCAGAACTTTCATCATTGCAACTCCTGGTTCCATGAAGGAATTAGGGGGTTTGGTGGAAGAAAAACAAGTACGACAACTGACTCAATACGCTCCGCCGACCGGATGCCGGGCGACGAAGTGATCCGTTCCGACCTGCACCAGCGGTTGCACCACGGGCTCGTCGCCGAGCTTGCGGATGGGGCTGGGGATTTCGTCGGACAACAGCGTGCGCTTCATGTGGCGGCGCGCCGGATCGGCGATCGGCACGGCCGACATCAGCTTCTTGGTGTAAGGGTGCTGCGGATTCTCGAAAATGGCGCGGCGCGGGCCGATCTCGACGATCTGGCCCAGGTACATCACGGCCACGCGGTGGCTGACGCGCTCGACCACGGCCATGTCATGCGAAATGAACAGGAAGGAAATGCCCATGTCGCGCTGCAGGTCGATCAGCAGGTTCACGATCTGAGCCTGGATCGACACGTCCAGCGCCGACACGGATTCGTCGGCGATCACGACCTTGGGGTTCAGGGCCAGGGCGCGCGCGATGCAGATGCGCTGGCGCTGGCCGCCCGAGAACTCGTGCGGATAGCGCTGGGCCATTTCCGCAGGCAGGCCCACGCGTTCCAGCAACTCGGCCACGCGGCGTTCGGCGTCGCGGCCCTTGGCCACGCCGTGCACCAGCAGCGGCTCCATGATGGAGAAGCCGACGGTCACGCGCGGGTCGAGCGAGGCGAACGGATCCTGGAACACGAACTGGATGTCGCGGCGCAGGGATTGCAGCTCATTGTTCTTCAGGCGCACGATGTCGCGCCCGCCGAAGCGGATCTCGCCGCCCTGGCTGTCGACCAGGCGCAGCAGCGAACGGCCGGTGGTGGACTTGCCGCAACCGGATTCGCCCACCAGCGACAGCGTTTCGCCGGGGTACAGGTCGAAGCTGACCTGCTCCACCGCGTGCACGCGGCGCTGCACACGGCTCATGATGCCGCCGCGCAGGTCGAAGCGGGTGACCAGCTTGCGCACGCTCAGGATGGGTTCGCGCTTGGCGTCCGGCGCGGGCTGCGCGCTGGCCTGTACGGCTTGAGGTTCGGGCTGGGCCTGGCCTTCGGCCTGCAGCAGCGGGAAGCGCGCGGGCAGGTCGGTGCCCTGCATGGCGCCCAGCTTCGGCACCGCCGACAGCAGCGCCTTGGTGTAGCGGTGCTGGGGCGCGGCGAACACCTGCTGCGACGGGCCTTCCTCGACCTTGTCGCCGCGGTACATGACCAGCACGCGGTCCGCCACTTCGGCGACCACGCCCATGTCGTGGGTGATGAACACCACGCCCATGTGCATTTCTTCCTGCAGCTGACGGATCAGTTGCAGGATCTGCGCCTGGATCGTGACGTCCAGCGCGGTGGTGGGTTCGTCGGCGATCAGCAGCGCCGGCTTGCAGGCCAGCGCCATCGCGATCATCACGCGCTGGCGCATGCCGCCGGACAGCTGGTGCGGGTAGCGGTCCAGCACCGACTTGGCTTCCGGAATGCGCACCTGCTCCAGCATGCGCAGCGCCTCGGCGCGAGCGGCCGCGGCGTCCTTGCCCTGGTGCTGGCGGATCGATTCGGCGATCTGGTCGCCGGCGGTGAAGACCGGGTTCAAGGAGGTCATCGGCTCCTGGAAGATCATGGCCATGTCCGCGCCGCGCACATTGCGCATGACGCGCTGGCTGGATCCGACCAGGTCGATCACGGAGCCGTTGCGGCGCCGCAGGGCCATGCTGCCCTGGGCGATGCGCCCGCCGCCATGTTCCACCAGACGCATGAGCGCCAGGGACGTCACCGATTTGCCCGAACCCGATTCGCCCACGATGGCCAGGGTCTCGCCCCGGTCCACATGGAACGACAGATTGCGCACGGCTTCGACCGTGCGCTCCGATCCCACGAAGCGCACCGTCAGGTCGTCGACCTGGACCACGCGGTTTTCCGGCAGCGCCAGGCTGTTTGCGCGATCAACCATCTCTTTTGATTCCCCAAATACTGAAAAAACGAACCCGCCGCCGCTTATCGGTAGATAGCGGTGACAGGCTTCTCGCCGACGCGGGCGTAACCCCGATACATGCCTTCCGTGTTGAACGGCAAGGCCACATTGCCCTGGGCGTCGACGGCCACCAGGCCGCCCTTGCCATCGATAGTGGGCAGCTTTTCATGCACGACGCGGTCGGCCGCCGCTTCCAGCGACGCGCCGCAATATTCCATCTGCGCGGCCACGTCGTAGGCGGCGACCATGCGGATGAACATCTCGCCGGTGCCCGTGGTGGACACCGCGCAGGTCTTGTTGCTGGCATAGGTGCCGGCGCCGATCAGCGGCGCGTCGCCCACGCGGCCGACCTGCTTGTTGGTGATGCCGCCGGTCGAGGTGGCCGCCGCCAGGTTGCCCTGGGCATCCACCGCCACCGCGCCCACCGTGCCGAACTTCTTGTCCGAATCCAGCGGATCGGCCGGCGCCGGCTGGCCGCGCGCGACCATGGCCTGGCCGTCGTGGTCCAGCACCGCCGCTTCCGGCGTTTCGCGCTGCACGCGCAGCAGCTGCTCGCGGCGGGCTTCGGTGGAGAAGTAGGAAGAATCGACCAGTTCGACGCCCTCTTCCTTGGCAAAGGCTTCGGCGCCCTCGCCCACGAAGAACACGTGCTTGCTGTTTTCCATGACCTTGCGCGCGGCGAAGATCGGGTTGCGCACGCGGTGCACGCCGGCAATCGCGCCCGAGCGCAGCGTGGCGCCGTCCATGATGGCGGCGTCCAGCTCATGGGTGGCGGCGCTGGTGAACACGGCGCCGTGGCCGGCGTTGAACAGCGGACAGTCTTCCAGCAGGCGGACGGCTTCCGTCACGGCGTCCAGGGCGCTGCCGCCCTTGGCCAGCACGGCCTGGCCGGCGGTCAGGATGGACTCCAGCGCGCTCAGGTACTCCTGCTCTTTCTCGGGCGACATGGCCGCGCGGGACATAGCGCCGGCGCCGCCGTGAATCGCGATCACGGGTTGAATCATCGTTTACCTACTCCATGGATGAGCCACGGCATGACGGACTGGGTCACCCCAGCGGCGGCCGCGACGGAATTCTTGGCCCGATAGGCCACCGCGGCCGACAGGGCTTCGATCAGCCCCAGGGCGGCGGTTTCGGAATTGGGAATCAGCTGGCGCGCGGAAAACGCGTACAGCATCACGGAAGCCGTGGGCGCAAGCGGCGACGTGGGCTTGTCGGTCAGCACCAGGACGGGCACGCCGGCCTGCTTGGCCGCGCCGGCCAGCGTCACAGTGTCGGCCAGGTAGCGCGGAAAGCCGATGGCGATCACCAGGTCCTTGGCCGTCATGCGCGCCATCTGGCGCGCGGCGTGCGAGACGCCGCCGGGACCGGCCAGCGACTCGACGGAATGCAGGTGCATGCACAGGCCGCGCTGCAGCAGGCCGGCGAGGAAACCGCTGGCGCCGAAACCGATGATGAAGACGCGCTCGGCGGCCAGGATGGCGTCCACCGCCTGCTCGCAAGCGGCGGCGTCCAGCGACTGCAGGTTGCGCTGCGCGTTGCGGATGTCTTCTTCCAACGTGGCGGCGAAGATCTGCACCGCGCTGGCCGAGTGCGCCAGTTCGGTGCGCAGCTTTTCCACGGGCTCCAGCGCGGCCTCGAAGCCGCGCGCCAGTTCGGCGCGGAATTGCGGATAGCCCGGCAGGTCCAGGGCCCGCGCAAAGCGGTTGGCCGTGGCCACCGACACCCCCACCGCCGCCGCGAACTCGTCGATGGTCATGGTGGCGACGCGGAATTGGTGCGCCAGCACGTACTCGGCCATCTTGTGCTGGGTCCGGCTCAGCGCGGGCTGAGCCCGGGCGATCCGATCAGCGATCGTAAGTGCGGCCTTGTTCATCGAATGGGGAGGGAGCGCGGAGGTATAGCGAGGGTTTATGTAAATCTGTTTACAAACAAATTTTAGATAAGAAAATAGATTTTCATACTAAGGGTATACCCGTGATTACATGTAACAATGCAACAAATAAACGGGGTCGGTTTGAGTTACGCTAAGACCGCCCTTACGCCAGACCGGCGAGGGGCGCCCTCTTCCCGCTATACCGGATTGACGCCATGCCCGATTGGATCTGCAAGCCGCACCAGGAACTGACCGTGACCGAGATCTACGCGATCCTGCGGTTGCGCACGGAAGTCTTTGTTATTGAACAGAATTGCATCTTCCAGGACATGGACGGCAAGGACCTGGTCGGACAGACGTCCCACCTGATGGCCTGGCAGGACGGCAAGCTGGCGGCCTACTGCCGCATCCTGGATCCGTCGCTGAAGGACGGCCAGATAGAGATCGGACGCGTCATCACCGCGCCCTGGACGCGCGGCCAGGGCCTGGGCCACGAACTGATCCGCCACGCGATGCAGGAAGTGCGCCTGCGCTGGCCCGGACGCGCCATGTACCTGGGCGCCCAGGCCCGCCTGCGCAATTACTACGGCGGGCACGGCTTCGTGCAGGTCACCGAGGAATACATCGAGGACGGCATCCCGCATGTGGGGATGCGGCTCAACGAGACCGCATAAAAAAACGCCCCTTTCAAGGGGCGTTTTTCTTGGACGGAGCCGCGCGGATTACTTGACCGCCGACACGTCCAGCTTGGCCTGGGTCTTGGACTTGATCTCGTCCACCGTCACGCCCGGCGCCGTTTCCAGCAGCTTGAGGCCGCTTTCGGTGACTTCCATCACGCCCAGGTCGGTGATGATCAGGTCGACCACGCCCACGCCGGTCAGCGGCAGATTGCACTCGGCCAGCAGCTTGATGTCCTCGGTGCCGTCCTTCTTCTTGGCCACGTGTTCCATCAGGACCACGACGCGGCCCACACCCGCCACCAGGTCCATCGCGCCGCCCATGCCCTTGACCATCTTGCCCGGGATCATCCAGTTGGCCAGGTCGCCCTTTTCGGACACCTGCATGGCGCCGAGAATGGCGAGGTTGATCTTGCCGCCGCGGATCATCGCGAACGAATCCGCCGACGAGAAGATGGAGGAACCGGGCAGCGTCGTGACTGTCTGCTTGCCGGCGTTGATGAGGTCGGCGTCGACTTCATCGTCGGTGGGGAACGGGCCGATGCCCAGCAGGCCGTTCTCGGATTGCAGCCACACTTCCATGCCCTTGGGCACGTGGTTGGCCACCAGGGTCGGCAAGCCGATGCCCAGGTTCACGTAAAAACCGTCTTGCAGCTCGCGCGCGGCGCGCGCCGCCATTTCATCGCGGGACCATGCCATGTCTGTTCTCCTTAGGCCGGGCGAGTGGTGCGTTGTTCGATGCGCTTTTCGGGCGTGGCGTTCAGCACGATCCGTTGCACATAGATGCCGGGCAGATGGATCTGATCGGGATCCAGGCTGCCAGTATCAACGATTTCCTCGACTTCGACCACCGTGAACTTGCCCGCCATGGCGACGTTCGGATTGAAGTTGCGGGCGGTCTTGCGGAACACCAGGTTGCCGCTGCGGTCGGCGATATGCGCCTTGACCAGCGACACGTCGGGCACCAGTGAACGCTCCATCACGTACTGCTGGCCGTCGAATTCGCGGATTTCCTTGCCGTCGGCCACGATGGTGCCCACGCCGGTGCGCGTGAAGAACGCCGGGATGCCGGCGCCGCCGGCGCGCAGCTTCTCGGCCAGCGTGCCCTGCGGCGTGAACTCGAGCTCGAGTTCGCCGGACAGGAACTGGCGTTCGAATTCCTTGTTCTCGCCCACGTAGGACGCGATCATCTTGCGAACCTGGCGCGTATTGAGCAGCTGGCCCAAGCCGAAGCCGTCGACGCCCGCATTGTTGCTGATGCAAGTGAGATCCTTGACGCCCGAATCGCGCAATGCCGCGATCAGGGCTTCGGGAATGCCGCAAAGGCCGAAACCGCCCACGGCGATCATCTGGCCGTCCTTGACGATGCCTGCCAGCGCCTCCTGTGCGCTTGCAAAAACCTTGTCCATCGCTCCAACTCCTAGTTAAGGTCTAACTGAAGAGGGCGCGGCTGCCGGCGCCGTTCCAGCAGCGCCTTGCGGCGCTTGCTGGCGGCTGGCGCCGAGGGTGGCGCGCCCTTATTGCTTTTTTAATTTTGCGCTTGATTTTACCGGCATGCCGGGCCAAAGCACGCGCTATTTTGGCCGGGCCGTCCGCAGCGCCGCGTCAGGCCGCGGGCTTGAACATGGCGCCCAGCTTGGCCATCACTTCTTGCGGCCACGGGGCGGACGCATTGGCCACGTAGTCCATCCAGACTAGCACGTTGCGCGCGCGGGCATACGGACCACCCTCGTCGCCGACCTTTTCAAGCAGCAGTTCGAATTCCACGCTGGAACGGCCGATGCGCATGAGCTTGTGGGTCACGCGCACATTGGCCGGATAGGTCAGGGGCCGCAGGAAATCGCAGGACGCATGCGCCAGGATGAGCCCCTGGTCCGCGGGCAGCGCGAAGCCCGCGCCATAGAGTATCTGTATCCGGGCCTCTTCCATGAGGCGGAAGTACATCGCGTTGTTCAGATGGTTCAGGGCGTCCGAATCGCCCCAACGCAGCGGCAATTCGACTTGATGGATGTCTCCCACGGCCAGGATGCGCGCCGATGTTTTGTCCGGGTTCACCAATTACTCCTGATGGCTAAAAGAAATACGAAGGCATACAGGACCTCCGCCTGCAATACAATCGCCGATAATACTTCCAGCCAAATATGGAACACATTCGGGGAGCTTTGCAAATGTCTGAACGCGAGTCGATGGAATATGACGTGGTCGTGGTTGGCGGTGGACCCGCCGGCCTGGCCACTGCAATCCGTCTCAAGCAGCTAGCCGCTGAGAAGAATCAGGAAATCGGCGTCTGCGTACTTGAGAAGGGCGCGGAACTGGGTGCGCACATCCTGTCCGGCGCCGTCATGGACCCGCTGGCGCTGACCGAGCTCATCCCCGACTGGAAGGAAAAAGGCGCGCCGCTGAACGTGCCCGTGACGCAGGACAAGTTCATGTTCCTGTCCCAGACCGGCGCACGCACCACGCCCAACTGGCTGCTGCCGCCCTGTTTCCACAACGAAGGCAACTACATCGTCCGTCTGGGCGACGTCGTGAAGTGGATGGGCGAACAGGCCGAAGCGCTGGGCGTGGACATTTTCCCGGGTTTCGCGGCCGTGGAACTGCTGTACGACGAGAACGGCGCCGTCCGCGGCGTGGCCACGGGCGACATGGGCGTGGCCCGCGACGGCTCGCATACCGATCATTACCAGCCCGGCATGGAACTGCATGCGCGCTACACCGTGTTCGCCGAAGGCGCGCGCGGCCAGCTGGGCCGCCAGCTGATCGAACGCTACAAGCTGGACGACGGCCGCAATCCGCAGTCCTACGGCATCGGCATCAAGGAAATGTGGGAGGTCGATCCGGCCCAGTCCAAGCCGGGCCTGGTGATCCACACCGCCGGCTGGCCGCTGGACGCCGACACCTACGGCGGCTCGTTCCTCTATCACCTGGACAACAACCTGGTGGCGGTGGGCATGATCGTGGGCCTGGACTACGCCAACCCCTGGCTGTCGCCGTTCGACGAATTCCAGCGCTACAAGACCCATCCGGCCATCCGCGGCACCTTTGAAGGCGGCAAGCGCATCGCCTACGGCGCGCGCGCCATTACCGCCGGCGGCCTGCTGGCCCTGCCCAAGCTGACCTTCCCGGGCGGCGTGCTGGTCGGCTGCGAAGCCGGCTTCCTCAACGCCTCGCGCATCAAGGGCAGCCACGCCGCCATCAAGTCCGGCAAGCTGGCCGCCGAAGCCGCGTTCGACGCGCTGGTCGCCGACCGCCGCCAGGACGAGCTGGCCGCCTACCCCAAGGCCTTCGAGTCCTCCTGGCTGCACGAGGAACTGAACAAGGCGCGCAATTTCAAGCAGTGGTTCAAGAAGGGCCGCACCATCGCAACCGTGATGACCGGCGTCGAACAGCTGCTGCTCAAGGGCAAGATGCCCTGGACCCTGCGCCACAACAAGCCCGATCACGCCTGTCTGCAACCCGCATCGCAATGCGCGCGCATCGACTACCCCAAGCCCGACGGCAAGCTCACCTTCGACAAGCTCAGCTCGGTGTTCATCTCGAACACCAACCATGACGAGAACGAGCCGGTCCACCTGACGCTGAAGGATCCGTCGGTGCCAGTGAAGGTCAACCTGGCAAAGTACGGCGGCCCGGAATCGCGCTACTGCCCCGCGGGCGTGTACGAATTCGTGAAGGACGACCACGGCGAGGACCGCTTGCAGATCAACGCGCAGAACTGCGTGCACTGCAAGACCTGCGACATCAAGGACCCGACCCAGAACATCGTCTGGGTGGCCCCGCAAGGCGGCGAAGGCCCCGTCTACAGCGGCATGTAATCCACCGGACGCCCGCGCCCGGCCACCAAAGGCGCCCCGCGGGGCGCCTTTTTTTCCGACCTGCAGGACCATCCTCCATGACCGAACGCGTACTCCTCATCGGCTGCGGCGACCTGGGCCAGCGTGTGGCCCGGCGCTTCCTGGCGCGCGGCGACGAAGTCCTTGCGCTGCGGCGCAATCCGCCTGCCGAGGCCGCCGACGGCATCCAGTGGCTGCGGGGCGACATCTCCAGCGCCGACGGGCTGCCCGCCCTGCCCCACGGCGTCACGCGCCTCATCCACCTGCCCGCGCCCGGCGCGCGCGAAGCCGCCGCGTACCGCGCGGTCTTCGTGGACGGCCTGAAGCACGTGCTGGACGCGCTGGACGCCTCGCGGCTCAAGCGCATCGTGTTCGTCTCGTCCAGCGCGGTGTACGGCGAGCACCAGGGCGGCTGGGTCGACGAAGACACGCCGCCCGCGCCGCTGGGCAGCAATGGCCGCATCCTGCTCGAGGCCGAAGCCGCGCTGGCGGCTCGCGGCCTGCACTCGACCGCCTTGCGGCTGGCTGGCCTGTACGGTCCCGGCCGCCTGCAGCTGATCGAACGCCTGCGCCAGGGCGCGGCCGGCGCGCCGACCTCGCCCGAACATTGGGCCAACCGCATCCACATCGATGACGCGGCGGCGGCCGTGGTCCACCTGGCGCTGCTGCCCCAGGCCGAGCCTGTCTACATAGGCTGCGACGACACGCCCCTGCCCCTGCACGAGCTCTACGCCGATCTGGCCAGGATGATCGGCGCTCCCGCGCCACGCGAGGCTGCGGCGCCACCCAATGTCGGCAGCAAGAAGCTCAGCAACGCCCGCCTGCGCGCCAGCGGCTTTACCCTGCAATGGCCGGACTCGCGGCAAGGCTATGCCGCGCTGCTGGCGGCTGCCGGCAAGCAGGAAGCGCCGCAGGCATAGTTCGCCAAGCATCGAATCGTGGGTGGCAAAGCTGGCCGATACTGGCGGCCAGAACCACCACCGGTCCATGCCATGCCTCCCGAACATCCCTTGCAGGCGGTCACCCATCCCGACCCCTACCCCTACTACGCCGCGCTGGCGCGCGACAGGCCGCTCTACCGCGACGCGGCGCTGGACCTGTGGGTCGCCAGCCATCCGGATGCGATAGCGGCCGTAATGCGCCATCCCGCGGCGCGCGTGCGGCCTCCGGCGGAACCGGTGCCCACGCACCTATGCCCCGGCCCCGCCGGCGAGCTGTTCGGCCGCTTCGTACGCATGAACGACAGCGCGACGCATGCGCAGCTGAAGACGCTGCTGACCGCCTATCTCCGTGACCAGGTCACCCAGGCGGGTCCGCCCTCCTGGCCGGACCTGGGCGCGTTGAACGCCGCCGCCGTCGACCGCTACCTGGGCGCGGCGCCGGTGCATGCGCAGGCCGCCTTCCTGGGCCTGCCGCAAGAAGCGTATGCGGATTGCGCGGCGGACATCGCGGCCTTCCTGTCCGCCCTGCCGGCCACGGCCGCGGCGGATCGCATCGCCGCCGGACACGCCGCGGCGCAACGCCTGCAATCGCGCCTGGAATCCCATCTGCAAGCCCCGGACGCCGCGCCGGCCCTGCGCCGATTGCGCGAGGACAGCGAGAAAGCCGGCATCTCGCCCGCGCTATTGGCGGCGAACCTGGCCGGCCTGCTGTTCCAGTCCTGCGAGGCGGGCGCGGGCCTGCTGGGCAACGCGATCATCCTGGCCGGACGGCGCGGCGTATCCGCCGACCTCGGGGACGATGCGGCCCTGGCGCTGCTGGACGACGTGGAGCGCTGCGATCCGCCGCTGCACAACACCCGCCGCTTCCTCGCCGCCGACATCGAGGTCCGCGGCCAGCACATCGCGGCGGGCCAGACCGTACTGCTGGTGCTGGCCGCCGCGGCCACGCTGCAGCCGCAGGCGCATTGGACTTTCGGCGCGTTCGGCCATGCCTGCCCCGGCCGACTGCCCGCCCGTCAGCATGCGGCGGGCGCGCTGGTCCGCCTGCTGCGCGCGGGCCTGCCCGCCGCCGCGCTGGCGGCCCGCTTCCGTTACCGGCCCCTGCCCAACGCACGCATACCCCAGTTCGATTTTCCCGAGGAGCAAGCAGCATGATCGCAGTGATTTTTGAAGTCGAGCCCGCCCACGGCAATCCCGACCCCTATCTGGATATCGCCGCCAGCCTGATCGACGAACTGAAAGCCATGGACGGCTTCATCTCGGTGGAACGCTTCCAGAGCCTGTCCTCGCCGGGCAAGCTGCTGTCGTTGTCGTTCTGGCGGGACGAGGACGCGGTCAAGCGCTGGCGCACGCTGGAATCGCATCGCCGCGCCCAGGAAGCGGGGCGCGGCGGCGTCTTCGCCAACTACCGCCTGCGCGTGGCGCAGGTGCTGCGCGACTACGGCATGCATGAGCGCGACGCGACGCCGGCCGACAGCCGCGACCGGCACGGCTGAGACCCTCGCCTCAGGCCCCGGCAGCGGCCGCCGCCAGCGCCACCCGGTGGGTGGCGCCGGATTCCAGCACCGCCGCCATCGCGGGCGCGCCCAGCGCGGCCGACGGGTCGAAGTAGTCGGCTTCATCGCGCCCCTGCCCTGCCGGCAGATCGCGCACCTCGACGCGAAAGCCCTCGGCCGGATTGCCGCGCAGCTCAGGCACCGCCTGCAACAGGCGGCGCGTGTAGGGATGCGTGGGCCGGTCGAACACTTCGTCGCGCGTGCCTTCTTCGACGATATGGCCGCGCAGCATCACCACCACGCGGTCGGCGATCTGCTCGACCACGCCCAGGTCGTGCGAGATCAGCAGGCAAGCGAAGCCATGGGACCGCTGCAGCGACATCAGCGTCTCCAGCACCTGTTTCTGCACCGTGACGTCCAGCGCGGATACCGGCTCGTCGGCGATGATGACCTCGGGCCGCAGCACCAGCGCCCGCGCGATGGCGACACGCTGGCGCTGGCCGCCCGACAATTCGTGCGCATAGCGCTCGGCGTAGCCGTCGCCCAGGCCCACGTCGCGCAAGGCCTCCGCCACGCGCTGGCGCCGGATCTCGGGCGTCATGCCGGCTTCCAGCCGCAGCCCCTCGCCCACCAGGTCGCCGATGGTCATGCGCGGGTCCAGCGAGGAATAGGGATCCTGGAACACCATCTGCACGCGCCGGCGGGCCGCCTGCCAGGCCTGGCCCGAGCCGCCCGCGGGCAAGGCTTGGCCGTCCAGCTCGATCCGCCCCTGGGCCTGCGGCACCAGGCCCAGGATGGACATCATGACGGTGGTCTTGCCGCTGCCCGACTCGCCGACGATGGCCAGCGTTTCACCGGGAGCCACCGCGAACGTCGCCTGGTGCACCGCCCGCACGGCGCGCTTGCTGAACCAGCCTTCCCGCACCGAGTAGTCGATCGCCAGGCCGTCGACCTGCAGGATGGGCGGACGGTCCACAGCCGCGCGGGCCGGCCCGCGCTTGGGCAGCGCATCCAGCAGGCTGAGCGTATACGGGTCCGCCGGCCGCGACAGCACCTCCGCCACCGGCCCGGTCTCGACCGCCCGCCCGCGGCACATGACCAGCACGCGCTGCGTGTAGGCAGCCACCAGCGCCAGGTTGTGGCTGATGAAGATCAGCGCCGTGTCCTGCTCGCGCGTCAGCTCGCACATCAGGTCCAGCACCTCCTTCTGCACCACGCAGTCCAGCGCCGTGGTGGGCTCGTCGGCGATCAGCAGGCGCGGCTTGAGCAGCATCACGCCCGCCAGCAGGATGCGCTGGCGCATGCCACCCGAGAACTCGTGCGGATAGCGCTTCATGCAGTCGCGCGCGTCGCGCACGCGCACCCGTTCCAGCATCCGCACGGCCTCGTCCCAGGCTGCGCGGCGCGTCATGCCCCGCCGCAGCACCAGCGCCTCGATCAATTGCTCGCCGACACGGAACGCAGGATTCAGCGACACCATTGGCTCCTGGAACACCATGCCGATGCCGGTGCCGCGCTTCGCCAGCCAGTCGCGCGGCGTCTGCCGCAGCAGGTCCTGGCCCTCGAACAGCGCCTGTCCGCCGCTGATGCGCGCCGAATCCGGCAGCAGGCCCAGCAGCGTCTTGCCGATGAGCGTCTTGCCGCTGCCGGATTCCCCGACGATGGACAGCGACTCGCCGGCATGCAGATCGAACGACACCCGGTTCACCACGGGCGCGGCATCGCGCTTGCCCGGAAAACGGATCTCCAGGTCGCGCACGGACAACAAGGGTTGCGCTGCGCTCATGCCATCACCCCGCGCATGCGCGGATCCAGCAGGTCGCGCACCGCGTCGCCCAGCAGGTTGATGCCCAGCAGGCTCAGCGAAATCATGGCGCCCGGGAACACGGCCAGCCAGATCGCCTGGTCCATGGCGTTGCGGCTTTCGGACAGCATGCCGCCCCAGGTGGCCAGCGGCGGCGGCACGCCCAGGCCAAGGAAGCTCAGCGCGCTTTCCGCCAACAGGGCGGAACCGAAGATGGAGGTCGCGAAGATCAGCAGCGGCGGCAGGCAATTGGGCAGCACGTGGCGGAACACGGTCCACAGGCCGCCGTGGCCGGTGGCGCGCGAGGCGATGACGAAATCGCGCTGGCGCAGCGACAGCGCCGCGCCGCGCGCGATGCGCGAGACGGACGGCGAATACGCCAGGCCCAGCGCCAGCACCACGCCCCACTTGGACGGTCCCAGCACCGTCATGATCCCGAGCGCGAGCAGCAGGCCCGGAAACGCCATCAGCGATTCCACCAGCACGGTGATACCGCGGTCGACCCAGCCGCCCGCATAGCCGGCCGTGACGCCTATCGTCGTGCCCAGCAATAGCGCCAGCAGCACGGAGAACACACTGACGGCCACGCTGACCCCGGCGCCGGCCATCAGCCGCGACAACACGTCGCGGCCGAACTCATCGGTGCCCAGCCAGTACTCGGCCGACGGCGGCGAAAAGCGCGCCAGCAGATCGCCTTCCAGCGGATCGTGCGGCGTATAGACCAGCCCGACCAGGGCCAGCAGCACCACGCCCCCGACCAGCGCGCCGCCCAGGACGGCATTGGTATGTTTAAAGCCCATGATGATCCTATTGAAGCTTCACGCGCGGGTCGAACAGCGGATACAGCAGATCCACCACCAGATTGACCGCCACGTACAAGAGCGCGATGAACAGCAGGCAGCCCTGCACCACCGGGTAGTCGCGCGCATAGATGCTTTCCACCAGCAAGCGGCCGATGCCGGGCAACGTGAACACGGTCTCGATCACGGCGGCGCCCGAAAGCAGATGGCCCAGCATCAGGCCGATCACCGTCAAGGTCGGGCCGAAGGAATTCGGCAGCACGTGGCGCAGCATGACGCGCTTTTCCGGCAGCCCCTTGGCGCGGGCATGGGCCACGTATTCCAGCCGCAAAGTCTCGATGGTGCTGGCCCGCATCATGCGCGTGATCGCGGCGATCTCCGTCAATACGATGGCGCAGACCGGCAGCACCAGGTAGCGCGCCGCGCCCAGGCCGCCCTGGGCGATCGATTCGAAGCCATACACCGGCAGCCAGTTCAGCTTGACGCCGAACAGCCAGATCAGCAGGATGCCCACCCAGAAGCTGGGCATGGATACGAACAGGATCGAGGTCGACACGATGGCGGTATCGGCGCGGCGGTTCTGGCGCCAGGCGGCAACCATGCCGGCCGGTATCGCCACCAGGCAGGCCAGCAGCGTGGCGGTTAGCACCACCTGGGCCGTCACCGCGAAGTGCGTCAGCACCAGATGCATCACCGGCTCGCGGCGCGCGATCGACATGCCGAGGTCGCCGTGCAACGCATTGCCGACCCAGATCAGGAACTGCTCGCCTACGGGACGGTCCAGCCCCAGGGCGTGGCGCATTTCCGCCAGCAGGGCCGGATTGTCGATATCGCCCAGCATCAATGACGCCGGGTCTCCGGGAATCGCGCGTATCAGCGCGAACACGAGCACCGTGACCACGATCACGGTGGGCACCGACGCCGCGATGCGCTTGAGTAGATAGCCCAGCACGGCGCCTCAGTTCTTGGTCACGTTGAAGAAGCGCGGCTTGCGCAGCGGCCAGCCCGTGAAGCCTTGCAGCTTGCTGGAGACGACCACATAGCCCGGCTTGTTGTAGTACATCAGCAGCGGCGTGTCGCGCAGCATCAGCGCATGCAGCTTGTCGAAGGCCTGCTTGCGCGCGGCGGGATCGGACTCGGCTTCTATGCTTTCAAGAATGGCCGCGGCCTCGGGGCTTTCCCATTGAGCCATCGGCGTCTTGGACTTGTCGCCGATCACGTCGCGGAACATCAGCGCCGGCTCGGTGCGCGCCGAGTAGGCGAAAGCCATCAGCTGGAACTTGCCTTCGCGGAAGTTGGTCACCTGGGTGCCCCATTCCAGCATGTCCAGCTCGGCCTTGATGCCGGCCTTGCCCAGCAACTGCTGCGTCACCACCGCAACGCGGTACAGATAGGGATAGCGCTTGTTGGCCTGCAGCTTCAGGGGTTCGCCGCGATAGCCCGCGGCGTCGAGCAGACGCTTGACCTCCTTCAGGTTCTTCTCGTAGCCCGCGCGGTCGGCCTCGGAGTAGTAGACGCTGGCTGCTGGCACCAGGGACGGGTTGTAGTCCGCCTGGCCATTGTTCAGGGCCTTGGCGATGCCGGGAAAATCCAGCGCCAGCGCGATGGCGCGGCGCATGTTGACGTCCGACAGCAAGGGCGCGCGCGTCTGCATCAGCAGGTTGACGGTGTCCAGCCCCTGTTCGGTGACGATGTTCCAGCGCGGGTCCTTGACCGGCAGATTGTCCTCGTCGGCGTTGTAGGCGTCGACCTGCCCCGCCATCAGCGCCGCCTTCTGCGCGGCGGCGTCCGGAATCACCACAAAGCGCACGTTGGCCTGCGCGGTCTTCTTGCCGGCCATGCCGCTAGGCGCTTCCTCGCGCGGCTTGTAGCCCGCGTAGGGCGTCAGCAGCACGTACTGTTCCTTCTTCCATTCGGCCAGGACGTAGGGGCCGGTGCCTATGGGCTTGGTCCACTTGCCGTCGGCATCGACGCTCTTGGCGCTCAGCACCGGCATCGGGCACTGGACGCTGGCCATCTGGTCCAGGAACAGCGCGTAGGGCTGGTCCAACCGGAACACCACCGTGGCGGGATCGGGCGTCTCGACCGCCACGACCTTGGCGCCCTTGCTGCCGTCGTAGAGGTTCTTGCAGGAATACTCGGACTGGGCGCCATTGAGATAGTCGTAGGTCCACTTGACGTCGGCCGAGGTCATGGGCGTGCCGTCGTGGAAAGTGATGCCCTGGCGCAGCTTGAACGTGTAGGCGCGCTTGTCGTCGGACAGCGTCCAGCTGTCGGCCAGCATCGGGGCCACGCTCATGTCGGCGCGCAGCGCCACCAGGGACTCCACCACGTGCGCGAGCACGTTGTCGGTGGAGGTGTTGCGGGACCGTCCGCCCGGCAGCGTGGTCGGCGTGCCCGAACCTTCGGCGTAGCGGATTTCGGGTACGGCGGCCTGCGCCCATGCCGCGGCGGGCACGGCGGCCATGGCGCCGGCCAGCGCGGCGGACAACAACAGCGTGTGCTTGACGCGCGAACCATGCGAATTCATAGGGATCACTCCAGGTGCGGCGCTCGCCGCGTACGGGTCTGGGGGCCGGCTCAGAACAGCCGGTACTCCGCGAAATTGCGTCCTTCGTAGGGCTTGCGGGCGATCCACATCACGCCGCTTGCAGGCTCCATCAAGGTGGTGGCCACCGTGGCCGAAATGCTGTCGAAGCTGGCCGGCTTGGGCGAACGCAGCACGCCGTCGGGTGCGGCGAAGTCATCGGCCAGGATGCGCTTGACCACGTCCCAGTCGATGCCGCCGGCGGCGCGTGCCAGCATGTCCTGCACGCGGCGCTGCCGGTAGATCGAATCGGGATTGGCCGCCAGGCCCTTGTCGAACAGCTTGGCGCGCGCGGGCTGGCTGATCCAATGGTTGGCGTGGACCAGCAAGCCGTCCTCCGGGGTGATCCAGAAGATTTCGTCGGGCGAGCATTCCAGGTCGACCGCCTCGCCCTGCGCCTGCGCCAGCATCAGGTTGTTGGAGCAGAAGCGCCGCGAGGCCCACAGCACCTTCATGGCGTTGCAGATGTTGGAGGCTTCCAGCATCTTGCGCCGCACCAGCACCAGCGGCACCTCGGCGGGGCGCTGGTAATCGTGCTCGCAGGACAGGAAGTTGCCGGACAGCGAAACGCCGGCGCTGTTGAAGCCGTGGCGCGCCAGGCTGCCCGCCTCGGTGAACATCAGCAGGTCGGGGCCGTCTTCGCGGCGCATGCGCAGCACGATGCCGGTGTCCACGCATTCCTCGCGCCAGTCCCAGTTGTGCGCATGCATGAGCTTGCCGCCGGCGGCGGCCTCGGGCAGGACGACCAGGCCGGTGCAGCCATCGTCCAGCCCCTTGCGGGCGCGGCCCAGTTCGGCATGGCCGAACATCATTTCGGTGCGGCAGTTGATGACCACCACGTCTTCCAGCGCCTGGCCCGATCCGTCGGCGATGCCGCGCAACTCTTCCAGATAGGCCGCGTCGTAGTCGCCCACCACCGGCACCATGGCCGCCGCCAGCTGCTTCAGGCGGTCGGCGCCCACGCCGCGGCGTTCCAGTTGCCCGCGGTATAGGGCCACGCTGCGCGCCACGCGCTCGGGGACGGCGGCGCCATGCTGGCGGCCCCGCTCGTAGGGGCTGCCCTGTACGTCGACCAGGGGAAAGGGGGTAGGCAAAGTCACGGCTCAAGGCTCCGGCATGATTCAATCAGACCGGCAAATTTTGTACTAATATATGAAAAAGTTCAATACAAGGGTTTCCCCCAGGCGCGAATGGCGACCTCCGCGCCCGGCGGCTCTCCGGTACCATTCCCACTCCTACGCCCTAGCCGCAAGCCCATGTCCAACCCCGCCCCCGCCCGTCCCACGCCGCTGCAAGTCGACCTGGCGCGCCATATCGCGGAAGACATCGTGGCCCGGCGCCATGCGCCCGGCGACCATCTGTCGGAAGAAACGCTGGCGGCAAGCTACGAGGTCTCGCGCACGCCGGTGCGCGGCGCGCTCCGGCTGCTGGCCGCGCAAGGCCTCATCACGCACCGCCCCAACAGCGGCTACACCGTGGCGGCCCATGCCGCCGCGGCGCCGCCCGCCATCGAAGGCGCCGGCCCCACGCAGGACGAGCTGTACCGCAGGCTGATCGACGACCGCGCCTCGCGCGCGCTGCCGGAAACCTTCACCGAACGCGACCTGCAGCAGCGCTATCCGGCGCCGCGCAGCGTGCTGGCCAAGACCCTGCTGCAACTCTCCGCGGACGGCCTGATCGAAAAGCGCAAGGGCCATGGCTGGCAGTTCGTGCCGTCGCTGGAGAACCGCGACGCGCTCAACGAGAGCTACCGCTTCCGCATGACGGTCGAGTGCGCCGGCCTGCTGGAGCCCACGTTCCGCCTGGACCGCCAGGCGCTGGCGCGCATGCGCGCGGCGCACGAGGCGCTTGCCGCGCGCAGCGACGCCGAGATCTCGGCCACGGAATTCTTCAATCTGAACGCCTCGTTCCACGAGATGCTGGCCCGCTTCTCTGGCAACCGCTACATCCTTCAAGCAGTGCAACAGCAGAACCAGCTGCGCCGGCTGGAAGAACACGCCGCGTTCCATCGCGACGCGCGCTTCGTCAATTCCAGCAGCGAGCACCTGCAGATCATCGACGCGCTCGAAGCCGGCGACCAGGAATGGGCTTCGCAGCTCATGCGCCGGCATTTGAAAACCTCGTTGCAAGTGTCCTGAGAGGGGAGCCCCCCCCCTACCCGCTGCGCGCGCCCCCTCAAGGGGCGACGCCTGCGGACCGGCCTCGGCCAGTCTTGTATTGTATTTATCATTTGATTAATACAAAATAGAAAGCCCGAATCTTTCCAAGCCGGATCTCCCATGTCTTCCTCAGCGTCTCACCCCACCCCCGCCCTCAACGCCGAAGCCTATTGGATGCCCTTCACCGCCAACCGGCGCTACAAGCGCGCGCCCGTGCTGTTCAGCGCGGCCGAGGGCATGCACTACATCCGTCCGGATGGCCGGCGCGTGCTGGATGGCATCGCGGGCCTGTGGTGCGTGAACGCCGGACACCGCCGGCCCGAAATCGTCGATGCCATCGCCCGAACCGCCCACGAGCTGGACTACGCGCCTTCGTTCCAGATGAGCCACCCGCTGGCGTTCGAGCTGGCCGAGGCCTTGCGCCAGGAGGCGCCCGCGGGATTCTCGAACGTGTTTTTCTCGAACTCGGGTTCGGAAGCGGTGGATACCGCGCTGAAGATCGCGCTGGGCTATCACCGCGCGCGCGGACAGGGCCAGCGCGTGCGCCTGATCGGGCGCGAGCGTTCGTACCATGGCGTGGGCTTCGGCGGCCTGTCGGTCTCCGGCATCGCCGGCCACCGCAAGCCCTTCGGCAATCTGCTGCCCTACGTCGACCATCTGCCACACACCTATGACCGCAGCCAGATGGCCTATGCCCGCGGCCAGCCGGACTGGGGCGCGCACCTGGCCGACACGCTGGAGCGCATCGTGGCGCTGCATGACGCCTCCACCATCGCCGCCGTCATCGTCGAGCCGGTGGCGGGTTCCACCGGCGTGCTGGTGCCGCCCAAGGGCTATCTGCAGAAATTGCGCGAGATCTGCGACGCCCACAGCATCCTGCTGATCTTCGACGAAGTGATCTGCGCCTTCGGCCGCATCGACGGCGCCTTCGCGTCGGCGCATTTCGGCGTGACGCCGGACATCATCACCAGCGCCAAGGGACTGACCAACGGCGCCATCCCGATGGGCGCCACGCTGGTGCAGCAACACGTCTACGACGCCTTCATGCAGGGGCCGGACAGCGCCATCGAGCTGTCCCACGGCTATACCTATTCCGGCCATCCGGTAGCCTGCGCCGCCGGTCTCGCGACCCTGGACATCTGCCGCCGCGAAGGCCTGTTCCAGCGCAGCCGCGAGCTCTGGCGTTATTGGGAGGACGCCGCGCACAGCCTGAAGGGGCTGCCGCACGTGGTGGACATCCGCAACATCGGCCTGCTGGCCGCCATCGAGTTGGAGCCGCTGGAAGGCAAGCCGGGCCAGCGGGCCTATGCCGTGCACCAGGCGTGCCTGGAGCGCGGCTGCCTGATCCGTTCGGCGGGCGACACCATGCTGCTGTCGCCGCCGCTCATCATCGAGCGCGCGCAGATCGACGAATTGTTCTCCGTCCTGTCGGACGTGCTGCGCGCGGGCGCCTGAGCGCCAGTCCTGCCTACGCCAGGTGCCGCGCCACCGCCTGGACCACCTGCCGCACGTCCGCGGCGGACACGTCCAGGTGCGTGACCAGGCGGGTCGGGCCGCCGTAGACGGCCCGCATCTGGATGCCGTCGCCGGCCAGTTTGGCGGTGAGCTCATCGCAGCGCTCGGGCTCGAATTCGGCGAACACCATATTGGTGTCCTGGCTCAGCACCTTGACGCCCGCAATGGCGCGCAGCCCCTGCGCCAGCAGTCGCGCGTTCTCGTGGTCCTCGGCCAGGCGCTCCACGTTGTGCTCCAGCGCGTACAGGCAGGCGGCGGCCAGCACGCCAGCCTGGCGCAAGCCTCCGCCCAGCATCTTGCGCCAGCGGCGGGCGCGGGCGATGAGTTCGGCGCTGCCGACCAGCACCGACCCAACGGGCGCGCCCAGGCCCTTCGAAAAGCAGATGGACACCGTATCGAAGGGCTCGCACAGCTCAGCCACCGGCTTGCCGCTGGCGACGGCCGCGTTGAACACGCGGGCGCCGTCCAGATGCGTGGCAAGCCCATGCTGGCGCGCCCACGCGGTCGCGGCCTGCACGTAGGCTGCCGGGATCAGCTTGCCGTGGAAGGTGTTTTCCAGCGCCAGCAGGCGGGTGCGGGCGAAATGCGCGTCGCCTGCGGGCTTGAGCGCCGCGGCCAGCTTTTCCAGCGGCAGGGAACCATCGTCGGCATGCTCGATGGGTTGCGGCTGGATGCTGCCCAGCACCGCCGCCCCGCCGCCTTCGTACTTGTAGGTGTGCGCCAGCTGGCCCACCAGGTACTCGTCGCCGCGCTCGCAATGGGCCATCAGCGCCCCCAGATTGCTTTGCGTGCCCGACGGAAAGAACAGGCCGGCTTGCTTGCCCGTGCGCTCGGCGACCGCCTCCTGCAGGCGGATCACGGTCGGGTCGTCGCCCATCACGTCATCGCCCAAGGGCGCGGATACCATTGCCTGCAGCATGGCCGCCGACGGCCGGGTGACTGTGTCGCTACGCAGATCGATCATGAAAAATCCCAGGATGGAAACGAATTTCTGAATAAGGCTACTCGGCGCGCGGCGCCGGCGCGGCGCGGCTCACCACCCAGATGCCGGCCAGGATCAGCGCCATGCCGCCCAATTCGGCCGGACTGGGTTGCTCGGACAGCAGCGCCCAGGCGAACAGCATGGCCACGACGGGCACGCCCAGGCTGGACAGGCCCGCGATGGAAGCCGGCACCAGCCGCACCACCAGCAGCCACAGCAGCCAGCCCGCGGCCGTCGCGATCAGCACGATATAGGCCATGCCGGTCCAGAGCTGCCAGCCCCATTGCGCCGGCATCTGCGGCACCAGAAAGGCCAACGGCGCCATGACCAGCCCCCCCAGCAACATCTGCCACGCGGTGAATGTCATCACGTCCGGCTTGTGGCGCTCGAACATGCGCTTGGACAGCACGGTGCCCACGCCCCACGACAGCCCGCTGCCCAGCCCCAGCAGCACCGGACGGATGTCGCCCAGGCCGTTCCAGGGTTCCACGAAGCAGACCAGGCCGATGGCGGCCAGCGCAATGCCCAGCCCATGCCGCGCCGTGGGGCGCTCGCCCAACAGTCCCCAGGCGAACAGGATCACCCAGAACGGCATGGTGTAGGCCATGAGCGAAACCTTGCCCACGCCGCCCGTCACCAGCGCCGTCTGCACGAAGCCCTGGAACCCGGCCGTCTGCGTCAGGCCGATCAGCAGGGTCAGCTTCCAGGGGGGCATCGCCAGCGGACGCCGCAAGGCCAGGGCCAGCACGAACAGCACCAGGCCGCCCGATATGTAGCGCAGCGCGACAAAGTCGAACGGGCCGATGTAGGGAACGATCAGTTTCATCGCGATCCAGCTGCCCGCCCAGACCAGGATGGTGCTGAACATCAGGGCTAGCCCTGCTCGATCGAAACTGCTGCGGCTCACTGGCACGGCTCCGTGGAAAATTCTGGACGCGAAAAAGCAAATACGCCCGTACCGGCGGTTCCGGTACGGGCGTATGACATTATGCGCCCGCCTTGCTGCTCCTGGCAGTCTCGGGCGGGCCGTTCCCGTCCATGGCGCGGACGGGAACGATCACAGGGACTTGGACAGCTGGTCCAGGATGGCGGGGTTCTCCAGCGTGGAAACGTCCTGCGTGATTTCCTCGCCCTTGGCGACCACGCGCAACAGGCGGCGCATGATCTTGCCCGAGCGCGTCTTGGGCAGGTTGTCGCCGAAGCGGATGTCCTTGGGCTTGGCGATGGGGCCGATTTCCTTGGCCACCCAGTCGCGCAGCACCTTGGCGATGGCCTGTGCCTCGTCGCCTTCGGGACGCGAACGCTTGAGCACCACGAAGGCCACCACGGCCTCGCCGGTGGTGTCGTCCGGACGGCCCACCACGGCGGCTTCCGCCACCATTTCGTGCGCCACCAGGGCCGATTCGACCTCCATCGTGCCCAAGCGGTGACCCGACACGTTCAGCACGTCGTCGATGCGGCCCATGATCCAGAAATAGCCGTCCGCATCGCGCTGCGCGCCGTCGCCTGCCAGGTAGTAGCCGCGCAGTTCGGACGGGAAGTAGCTCTTCTTGAAACGCTCCGGGTCGCCCCAGATATTGCGGATCATGGCGGGCCACGGACGCTTGATGACCAGGAAGCCGCCGTTGCCTTTCTCGACGTCGCCCCCGGTCTCATCGACGATGGCCGCGGCGATGCCCGGCAGCGGCAAGGTGCAGGAGCCAGGCTTGGTCGGCGTGGCGCCCGGCAGCGGCGTGATCATGTGGCCGCCGGTCTCGGTCTGCCACCAGGTATCCACGATGGGGCAGCGCTCGCGGCCCACGTTCTTGTGGTACCACATCCAGGCTTCGGGGTTGATGGGCTCGCCCACCGTGCCGATGATGCGCAGGCTGTCCAGGTCGTAGTTCTGCGGATGCGCCTCGGGCGCGGCCTCGGCGGCCTTGATCAGCGAACGGATCGCGGTGGGCGCGGTGTAGAAGGTGGTGACCTTGTGGCGCGCGATCATGTCCCAGAAGCGGCCGGCGTTGGGATAGGTCGGCACGCCTTCGAACACGATCTGCGTCAGGCCCGCAGCCAGCGGGCCGTAGGTGATGTAGGTGTGCCCAGTGACCCAGCCCACGTCGGCCGTGCACCAGTAGACGTCGTCCTTGCGGGCGTCGAAGGTCCACTTCACCGTCAGCAGCGCCCACAGCAGATAGCCTGCCGACGAGTGCTGCACGCCCTTGGGCTTGCCGGTGGAGCCGGAGGTATAGAGGATGAAGAGCGGGTGTTCGGCGTTGACCGGCACCGGTTCGCAGGTGTCGGGCTGGCCGGCCTCGACGTCGTGCATCCAGAGGTCGCGGCTTTCGTTCCACTGAACCTTGCCGCCGGTGCGGCGGTACACGATGACCTTGGTCACGGCCTCGCAGCCGCCCAAGGTGAAGGCTTCTTCCACGGCGGGCTTGAGCGGAATGGTCTTGCCGCCGCGCACCTGTTCGTCGGCGGTGATGACCAGCGACGCGCCCACGTCCACGATACGTTCCTGCAGGCTCTTGGCCGAGAAGCCGCCGAACACCACCGAGTGCGTCACGCCCAGGCGCGCGCAGGCCTGCATGGCGACCACGGCTTCGATCGACATGGGCATGTAGATGATGGCGCGATCGCCCTTCTTGTAGCCCAGCGCCTTCAAGCCATTGGCGAAGCGGCAGACGCGCGCCAGCAGTTCGCGGTAGCTGACCTTGTTGACCTTGCCATCGTCGCTTTCGAAGATGATGGCGGTCTTGTCGGCGTTGCCGTTGGTGAGGTGCACGTCCAGACAGTTGGCCGACACGTTCAGCTCGCCGTCGCCGAACCAGCGGTAGAACGGCGCATCCGATTCGTCCAGGACCTGCGTGAACGGCTTGGTCCATTGCAGGTTGTCGCGCGCCTGCCCGGCCCAGAATCCGTCGAAATCGTTCTCGACCTGCGCGCACAGCGCGTTGTAGGCCTCCATGCTGGGAATCGCGGCGCCGGCAGCGGCACGCTCGGGCGGCGGGAACACGCGGGTTTCCACCAGTACGGATTCAATAGCGTTCGACATGATCTTTGTCTCCAATCGGTAATTCTGTTGTTTGTGCCGCTTGTTCCATTACCCAACCGCAACCGTATCGCCACGCTCTTACGGGCACCTTACGCAAAATGCGGGCCGGAGTCCGCGCGTGCGCAAGAACGGTGCCGGGCAATGCATGCCGCCGCTGCGAAAGCGGCGGCACCGGACAGTCCATAAGGATAGCAGCCGGCATGGACTACGCGAACCGCGGGCATCAAGCGGTGCGACGCGCCAGCCCGCGCTTCATGTCCACGCGCGACAAAAGGATGAGGCCGCCCACGAAGAACAGGCCGGTCACGAGA
Organism: Achromobacter anxifer; assembly: GCF_903652925.1. Taxonomy (GTDB): domain Bacteria; phylum Pseudomonadota; class Gammaproteobacteria; order Burkholderiales; family Burkholderiaceae_B; genus Achromobacter; species Achromobacter anxifer. The sequence continues at coordinate 201,078 of NZ_CAHLAR010000003.1, forward strand.
ATCGCAAGGCGGTGGTTGCCGTGCGTGGCCCAGGTCACCAGGCCATAGGTCAGCGGCCCGATCACCGCGGCCAGCTGGACCGCGAAGGTCCACAAGGAGAAGAACTCGGCCAGGCGCCCGGCGGGCGCAAGCGCGCCGGTCATGGCGCGGCCCGCGCTCTGCGTGGTGCCCATGCACAGCCCCGCCAGCGTGGCCGCCACCCAGAAGACCGGCGCCGTCACGGCCGCGTAGGCCACCAGCACCATCGCAATCCAGCCGCACAGCGTCAGGGCCAGCGCCGGCTTGTGGCCGATGCGGTCCTGCACGTAGCCAAAGGAAAACGCGCCGGCCGCCGCACCGATGTTCACGGTGAACACCAGCAGCATGATCTGCGGCGTGGTGAAGCCCATGACTTCGGAGGCATAGACGGCCGCCAGCGTGATCACCACCGAGATCCCGGCCTGGTAGCAGGCGATGCACATGAGCAGGCGGCGGAATTCAGGAAAGTGCTGTCCGGTTTCGCGCCAGGCATAGGCCAGCCGCTTGAACATGTGCAGCGGTTCCTGCTTGCCGGCCTGCGGCTTCGCGCGTTCGCGCAGCATGAAGAAGGAAGGCAGCGCCGCCAGCGCGAACACCGAACACGTGACCACGATGACCCAGGGCACGAAATGCTCGGCCGTCTCGCCACGCCCCTCGGCCAGCGTCACGACCACCAGCGACAGGCCCAGCGTGAGCATGCCGCCGCAATAGCCGAAGCTCCAGCCCCAGCCCGAAACGCGGCCCAGCGCGCTGGGCCGGGCGAGTTCGGGCAGGAAGGCCGCGACCACGGATTCGCCCACGCAATAGCAGTAGTTGGACACGACGATGGCGGCCAGCGCCAGCCACACGTCGCCCGGCCCTGCCTGCGTCAGCACCAGCGTGGCGGCCACGCAGCCCGCCGTGCTCGTGTAGAGCAGACGGCGCTTGCCGGCGCGCGCATCGGCGCGCGCGCCCAAGGTGGGCATGGTCAGCATGATGAGCAGGTAGGACAGCGACAAGGCCGCCGTCCAGGCCAGCGTGGCCCAGGGCGCGCGCCCGCCGACCACGCCGACGAAATAAGTGCTGAACACCGCAGTGAGGATCACGGTGGTGTAGCCGGAGTTGGCGAAGTCGTACATGGCCCAGGCCCAGACTTCGCGTTTGGCCACACCTGGATTCAGGGGGCTGTCGCCCCCTGCTCCGGCGTTCTGCCCGGAAGCGCCAGCCGGCGCTTCCGATGGCTCGCCGTGGCTCATAGGCCGAGCGCGGCGATGCCCGCTTGCGCGATCAGCGCGTCTTCGCTCGACTTCACCCCCGACACGCCGACCGCACCCACGATCTGGCCATCGACGACGATGGGCACACCGCCTTCCAGCATGCCTTCGAGGTGCGGCGCCGACAGGAAGGAATAGCGCCCATTGTTGATGATCTCTTCGTAGATGCGCGATTCGCGGCGGCCCATGGCCGCGGTATTGGCCTTGGCCGGCGCAAGATACGAAGAAATCGGAGCCACGCCGTCCAGGCGCAGCATGCCCATCAGGTGTCCGCCATCATCGACGACGGCGATGGCGACCGCCCACTTGTTCTGCAGGGCGTGTGCTTCGGCCGCGGCCAGGATCTTCTTGACGTCCTCGGCGCTCAGCACGGGCTTGGTATTCATTGCAGCGACTCCTTTATTTGTTCCAGGGCGGTTGGATCTTCTATGGTGGTCAGGTCCCCGGGATCGCGTCCTTCGCATACCGCGACGATCGCGCGGCGCAGGACCTTGCCAGAACGGGTCTTGGGCAGGGCGCCCACGAACCGGATCCGGGCGGGCCTCGCCACCGCTCCCAGCTGATCTTCCACCAGCCGCATGATATCGCCTTCCAGGCGCTTTGCCCCCTCTTCGGTTTCGGCGCCCACGGGGTTCTTGAGCACTGCGAACGCCATGGCGACCTGGCCCTTGAGCGAGTCGGCCACGCCAACCACCGCGCACTCGGCGATTTCGCTGTGGCTGTTGACGGATTCCTCGATCTCGCGCGTGCCCAGACGATGGCCCGCCACGTTGATCACGTCGTCAGTACGGCCCAGGATGAACCAGTAGCCATCGGCGTCCACCAACCCCCAATCGAACGTCGAGTACACCTGGCGGCCGGGAATGGAGGTGAAGTAGGTCTGCACGAAACGCTCGTCGTCGCCCCAGATGGTGGACATGGCGCCCGGCGGCAGCGGCGGCACGATGGCCACCACGCCTTTCTGGTCCGGTCCCAGGTCTTCGCCGGTGGATTCGCTGACGATGCGCGCGTCGAAGCCATACACCGGGAACGAGGGGCTGCCGAAGCGCGTGGGCACGTTTTCCACCCCGGGTTGGGCCGACAGAATCGGCCAGCCCGACTCCGTCTGCCAGTAATTGTCGATGATGGGCTTGCCCAGGCCGCCGGAAATCCATTGCGCCGTCGGCTCGTCCAGAGGCTCGCCCGCCAGGTAGACGGCGCGCAGCGTGGACAGGTCGTGGCGCCTGAGCAGCTCCGGATCCTGGCGCTTGAGCACGCGCACCGCGGTCGGCGCGGAAAACAAGGTATTGACGCCGAACTGCTCCACCAGCTTCCACAGGATGGCGCCGTCCGGACGCACCGGCGTGCCTTCATACAGCACCGTCGCCTGCCCGCCGATCAGCGGGCCGTAGATGATGTAGGAATGGCCCACCACCCAGCCGATGTCGCTGGTGCAGAAGAAGGTATCGCCAGCGCGCCCGTTGAAGAGATATTCCATGGACGAGGCCAGCGCCACCGCGTAGCCACCGGTATCGCGCTGCACGCCCTTGGGCTTGCCGGTGGTGCCGGAGGTGTACAGGATATAGCTGGGCTCGGACGATTCCAGCCATTCCACCGGCACCCGCGCGCCGAGATGGCGCTCGCGCAAGGTCGCGTAATCCAGGTCGCGGCCAGCCACGGGCTCGAACGGCGCCAGGCCGCGGTCGAACACCACCACCGAGGCCGGCGGCGTCTTGGCCAACGTCAGCGCCCGGTCCAGCAGCGGCTTGTAGGGCACCACCTTGCCGCCGCGGGAGCCGCCGTCGGTGCAGACCACCACCTTGGGCGCGGCATCGTCGATGCGCTGCGCCAGGTTGACCGAGGCGAAGCCGCCGAACACCACTGAATGCACCGCGCCGATCCGGGCACAGGCCAGCATGGTGAACACGGCTTCCGGCACCATCGGCATATAGAGCAGGACCCGGTCGCCGCGCTCCACGCCCAGCTCCTTCAGCATGGCGGCGGCGGCGTTGACCTCCTCGTAGACGTCCTGGCGGGTATAGACGCGCTCGCGCTCCACCTCGGTGGACACCCAGATCAGCGCCTGCGCGTCGGCCTGGGTAGGCAGCCAGCGGTCGACGGCGTTGTAGCAAAGATTGGTACGGCCGCCCGTGAACCACTTGGCGAACGGCGGCCGGGAGAAGTCCAGCACGGAATCGAAAGGCGTTTCCCAATGAATGCGGCCGGCCTCTTCCCGCCAGAACGCATCGCGATCATGAATCGAGCGGTAATGGAAATCCCGGGTTTTTTGCATTTATGTCTCCTGTTATCTTTCTTACGCCTTAAGGCTGATTGATTTCTTCTCGAATCTTTTGGTCATTCTGGTAGGCAAACCTTGCACGAGGCTTGCCGCAAGTCAAAAAGTTCTGCCAAACGTCCACGCTGCATGGACATTTACGCCAGTCTCGTAACGAACTGGTCTTAAAAGTTTGGTAGAATCCCCGCGAAGTTGTAGAAAAATGTTGATTTTGCTGACATCTCGGCCACATTCACGGCGAATTCCGTGTTTTTTGCCGTTATCTGCAAATCACCCCCAGGCGAATGCATCGACACTCCAACCACGCGAGACTGATTTCATCCTCCGGCCAAGCAAATCGCGGTCTGCGCTTGCTGGCGTTGGTTGCATGCGTGGTGGGTTTGGCAGGTTGTGCCGCTACAAATCAAAAGTCAACCGCCCATACGTCCGAGATCGATCCTTACGAAACGGAATGGGTAGCCACCTCCGATGATCCCATCGGCGTACTGGTAAGCCAGAAGTTCAAGCGCGAACGCCAGAAAACCCATTCGGGCGTCAACAGCGACAACGCCCTGGTCAGCGAAGCCCTGAACCATCTGGGCATCCGCTACCGCTTCGGCGGCAACTCTCCCGATACCGGATTCGATTGCAGCGGCCTTGTCACCTATACGGCCGAACGTTCGCTGGGCCTGAAGCTGCCCCGCAACGCCGCTGAAATGGCCCAACTGGGCACGTCCATCAACAAGAACGAGCTGAAGGCCGGCGATCTGGTCTTCTTCAATACGCTGGGCCGCCGCTACTCGCACGTGGGCATCTACCTGGGCGACGACCGCTTCGTGCACTCCCCCAGCGCCGGCGGCGTGGTCCGTGTCGAAAACATGACCATGGCCTACTGGTCCAAGCGCTACAACGGCGCGCGCCGCATCGACAACAATCTGATGGCGTCCGCCCGCGCCTCCAACTGATACTGTCCAGGATAGCCGTCAGGCTCTCCCCTCAACAAGCCAAAACGCCGCCGGACTTTCCAGTCCGGCGGCGTTTTTCATTTCTCTTCGCGGCTTGATGGCCGCAGGCCGTGTCGGCCTCCCCAGGTTCTTTGTCAGGTGGCGGCAGAGCGCGGTGTCAGTGCACCGAGCCCGCTCGCGGGCACAGGCCGCATTGCTGCAGGGCTTGCTGCATGCTGCATACCGAACGGCGACAAGCGACGACCCGGATGCCGCCGCGTTGCGCGGCGTTGCGGAAGGTTTTCATGACGTTGTGCCCCAGGAAGTCGGTCAGCAAGATGACCAGTTGGGTGCCGGAAGGCAGCTGCAGCGTCTTCTTCTGGTGCGAAGGATCGCGCCCGCTGATGTGGTGCGTGATCGAAATATTGTGCCCTTTGAGCAGATCCGGAATGTTGCCGAGGCGGTCGGCGCCCACTACCACTGCACTTAATCCTGCCGTCATGATGAACCTCACTGGGTCGTTGAGACTGGATGTAATGATAATGATTCCTATTTTTTAGTCAACATAAATGAGATCTGTTCTTATTTAATTGTTTTTATGAGGCCATGGGATGAGATAGCGGCGACCGCATTTCGCCAGGAAAAAATGCGCGTCGCCTGCTGGCGCCGCGCCTCTTGTATTGGAGCAATGCTTGGCCTACTTCGGCGTGCCCTGCACCGCCTCGGTCACCACCGCGCGCGTCAGCGAAGGCGCCAGCATTTCCAGGAAGGTGTACACGTAGTCGCGCAGGAACACCCCCGCCTTCACGCCCACGCGGGTCGTATGCGTGCCGAACAGATGGCCCACGGGCAGGCCGACCAGATTGCCGTCGCGCCGCGGGTCATAGGCCACGCCGGCGATGATGCCTATGCCAAGGCCCACGTCGACATAGGTCTTGATCACGTCGGCGTCGATGGCTTCCAGCACGATGTCCGGGTGGATGCCCTGGTTGGCGAAAATTTCGTCTATCGTGCTGCGGCCCGTGAAAGCGCGGTCGTAGGTCACGATGGGGTATTCGGCCAGTTGCGCCAGCGACAGGCGCTTGGCTGCGCTGGAGGTCAGTTCGGCCAGGGGATGGTCCGGGCGCACCACCACGGTGTGCTCCCAGGCATACACCGGCAGCGTCGCGAGGCCGGGCGTCAGGGCCAGCGATTCGGTCGCCAGGGCGAGGTCGGCCTGCTCATGCAGCACCATCTCGGCGAGCTGGGCGGGGCTGCCTTCGGCCAGCGACAGGTGCACCTTGGGGAATTGCTTGCGGAACGCGGGAATGACTCGCGGCAGCAGATAACGCGCCTGGGTGTGGGTGCAGGCGATGACGAGGCCGCCTTCGTCCCGGCGCGCGAACTCGTCGCTGACCTTCTTCAGGTTGTCCACTTCGCGCATGATGCGGTCGATCACCTGCGACACCGCCAGGCCGGGCTTGGTCAGCCCCTTGATGCGCTTGCCGTGCCGTTCGAAGATCTTGATGCCCAGTTCGTCTTCGAACTCGATGATCGCCTTGGAAACCCCCGGCTGGGAGGTGTAGAGCATCCGGGCGGCTTCGGTGAGGTTGAAGTCGCGCCGGATGGTTTCACGCACAAAACGAAATTGCTGCAGGTTCATGAATTGGCCCCTGATAGACGGGCCAATTATAAGTAATAAGGACGCCTTGCCATATAACTTATTTATATAAGCTTACGCGCAAGGCGTCCCCGGTTCAGCGCATCGAGATCGTGGTGTTCACGCTCTTGGCATGAGCCGACCAGCGCGCGGTAACCGTCTTGGTCTGCGTCCAGAACTGCACCGCCTGCTTGCCGTTGGGGCCCAGGTCGCCCAGCTTGGAACCGCGCGAACCGGTGAAGCTGAACCAGGCCACCGGCACGGGAATCGGCACGTTGATGCCGACCTGGCCGACGTCGATGTTGTTCTGGAAGTAGCGCGCTGCGCCGCCGTCCTGGGTGAACAGCGCCACGCCGTTGCCGTTGGGGTTGCGGTTGATGAACGCCACCGCGTCTTCCAGCGTTTCCACGCCCACCACGCACAGCACCGGGCCGAAGATTTCCTCGGTGTAGATCGTCATGTTTTCGGTGACGCCGTCGAAAATCGTCGGGCCCACGAAGTTGCCCTGCTCGAAGCCGGCGACCTTGAGGCTGCGGCCGTCCAGCAGCAGCTTGGCGCCTTCGTCCACGCCCTTCTGGATCAGGCTTTCAACGCGCTTCTTGGCGTTGGGCGACACCAGGGGACCCAGATCCGCTTCGCGGTCCATGCCGGAATTGACCTTGAGCTTCTTGGAACGCTCGACGAAGTCAGGCAGCCAGTTGCGGGCTTCGCCCACCAGCACGGCCACGGACGAGGCCATGCAGCGCTGGCCGGCCGCGCCGAAGGCGGCACCCACCAGCTGATTCAGCGCGACGTCCGGATCGGCGTCCGGCAGGATCACGCAGTGGTTCTTGGCGCCCATCATCGACTGGCAGCGCTTGCCGGCGGCGGAGGCGCGGTTGTAGATCTCGGTGCCGACGCGGGTCGAACCGATGAACGAGACCGCCTTGATGTCGGGATGCTCGCACAGGCCATTGGCCGTGTCCGGACCGCCGTGCACCACGTTCAGCACGCCAGGCGGCAGGCCGGCTTCCAGCGCCAGCTGCGCCAGGAACAGCGAGGAGGTCGGATCCTGCTCGGAAGGCTTGAGCACGAAGGTATTGCCGCAGGCCACGGCGATCGGGAACATGAAGCAAGGCAGCATGACCGGGAAGTTGAACGCGGTGATACCCGCGCACACGCCCAGCGGCTGGATCAGCGTGTAGACGTCGATGCCGGAAGCGGCGTTCTCGGCGTACTCGCCCAATTGCAGGTTGGCGATCGAGCAGGCGTGCTCCACCACTTCCAGGCCGCGGCCGACTTCGCCCTCGGCGTCCGGCAGGGTCTTGCCGTGCTCGCGGGTGATCATTTCAGCCAGCTTGGCGGTGTTGGCGCGCAGCAGCTCCTGGAACTTCAGCATGACGCGCATGCGGGCGCCCTGCCCGCTGTTGCGCCAGGTCTTGAAAGCCTCCTTGGCATTGGAGACGGCCAGGTCCAGTTCCTCGCGCGTGGCGAAGGGCACCTTGGCGACGACCTCCTGGTTGGCGGGGTTGATCACGTCCCGCCATTCGGTGGTTTTGGACTGCACGAGCTTGCCGCCGATCAATAGCGGAACGCGGGGGACTTCACTCATTTGATGCTCCTCACACTGCATAGTCGATGCGGACGGAATCCGCGTTCATGGATCTGCGGGACGCGCCGACGGCAAGGGCCTGCCGGCGCCCCCGGGTTTACTGCTTGACCAGCGGGCAGGTCGAATCGGCCAGGGGCTGGAACGCCTCGGCGGCCGGAATGGTGGCGACCAGCTTGGAATAATCCCAGCCGCCCTTGGACTCGGACGGCTTCTTCACTTCATACAGGTACATGTCGTGGATCACGCGGCCGTCGGGACGGATCGAGGCGTTGCGCATGATCGGATCCTCGATGGGCAGCGCGCGCATCTTGTCGGCCACCACCTTGCCGTCGGTGCTGCCGGAGGCCGCGACCGCGCGCAGGTAATGCCGCACGCTGGAATACACGCCAGCCTGGGTCATGGTGGGCTTGAGGCCGCGGAAAGCCTTCTCGAAACGCGTCGACCACTGGCGAGTAGCGTCGTCGTAATCCCAGTAGAAGCCGTCCACGTAGGACAGGCCCTGGGCGCTGTCCAGCCCCAGCGCGCGCAGGTCCGACAGGAAGATCAGCAGCGACACCAGGCGCTGGCCGCCGGCCACGATGCCGAATTCGCGCGCCTGCTTGACCGCGTTGACGGTGTCCTGGCCGCCGTTGGCCAGCGCCACGACCTGGGCCTTGGAGGCCTGCGCCTGCAGCAGATAGGAGGCGAAGTCCGGCGCATTCAAGGGATGGCGCACGCTGCCGGCCACGGTGCCGCCCAGGGCCTGCACCGCCTTGGCGGTGTCGGCTTCCAGCGAGTGCCCGAAGGCATAGTCGACGGTGATGAAGTACCAGGACTTGCCGCCCGCCTTCACCGTGGCCTTGGCGCCGCCCGCCGATTGCGAATAGGTATCGAACATCCAGTGGAAGCCCACCGGCGAGCATTCCTTGTTGGTCAGCGCCGTGGTGGCGGGACCGGAGAACATCACGACCTTGTTCTTTTCACGCGCGATGCCTTGCACGGCCAGCGCAACCGCGGAGTTGGTCAGGTCGGCGATGGCGGTCACGCCATCGCGGTCGAACCATTCGCGCGCCTTGGCCGCGCCCACGTCCGCCTTGTTCTGGTTGTCCGCGGACACCAGGTCGATCTTCATGCCCTTGCACTCCGCGGCCAGGCAATCGTCGATTGCCAATTGCGCCGCCGCCACCGAGCCTGGCCCACCCATGCCGGCGTAGGTACCCGACATGTCCGTCAGAATGCCGATCTTCACTGGCGGCTTCTCCGCCGCCTGGGCCTGGACCACCAGGGCGGCGCCCAGACACAAGCCTACGGCCAGCCCGCGTGCGTGCAATTTCATGGATTTGTCTCCTGAGTTTTATGCGTTATGGCGCCGTCTTCGCGGCCTGCGGTCCCGGGGCTTCGGCCCCGGAGAGCCTGGCTACAGGCCCCAAGCCCGCCGACCCAGTGTAGATGTGTGAAAATCAACAAGCAACACTAGAAATGCACATTCCTTGTGCATTCATGCACAACTAGAATTTGGCCCGCCCAGCCTCGCGCGGCGGCGCCTGGAGAGCCGGATCGTGCTTGATTGGGACAGCCTGAGATATTTCCTGGAAGTGGCCCGCACCCAGCGGGTCAGCGCCGCCGCGCGCAAGCTCGGGGTCGAACACACCACGGTGTCGCGCCGCATCCGCGCGCTGGAAGCCGAGCTGGATACCTTGCTGTTCGAGAAGTCGCGCGGCGCGGGTTTCATGCTGACGGAAGATGGCCAGCGCCTGTTCGTGCACGCGGAGCAGATGGAAAGCACCGTGCACTCGGCCCGTGAAAACCTCTCGGGCATCGGCCAGGCGCTGTCGGGCCACCTGCGCATCGGCGCCACCGAGGGCTTCGGCAGCTACGTGCTGACGCCATTGGCGGCGGACTTCCAGCGCCGCTATCCGCACATTACGCTGGACATTCTGCCGGTGCCGCGCTTCGTCAGCCTGTCCAAGCGCGAAGCCGACCTGGCCATCACCATCGAGCGTCCCCAGCGCGGCCCGTACGTGTGCAGCAAGCTGTGCGACTACACGCTGCGGCTGTACGGCACGCCCGGCTACTTGGCCAGCCACCCGCCGATCAAGGAACGCTCGGACCTGGCCGGCCACACCTTCATCGGCTATGTGGACGAACTGCTGTTCAGCGAGCGCCTGCGCTACCTGGAAGACCTGCTGCCCGCCAGCAAGGTGGTACTACGCAGCACCAGCGTGGTCGCGCAGTACCACGCCGCGTTGCAGGGCCAGTCGCTGGCGATCCTGCCCTGCTTCATCGCCGCGCAGGATCCCCGGTTGACGCCCGTGCTGGAGAACGAGGTGGAGATCACGCGCTCGTTCTGGATGTACTGCCACGAAGACCTGCGCAAACTGAAGCGGGTCACGGCCTTGTGGGAGTTCATCCGCAAGTCGGTGCTGAAGAACGCCGACCTGCTGGCCGGCAAGCGCGGCACGATGACTTACCTGCCCTGAAACGCCGCGGCCCGCTCAAGGCGGGCCGCGCGGCGTAGAAGAATCTGCTGGCGTCAGGCGCTGTTCTTGGGCGCCTTCACGCGCAGGCGCCGCATCAGGAGGAAGGCCGTCAGCAGCGCGACCAGGCCGTGGATCGCCCAGACGCCCACACCGAAGCTGAGCTTGCCGTTGGAGATCCAGGCGCGCGACAGGTTCATCAGGTTCATGTAGAGCAGGCCCACCAGGGCGGCGATGAGCAGGTCGCCCGAACGGCCCAAACGCGGATTGACGGCGCCCAGCGGAATCGCCAACAGCGCCAGGTTCAGCGCGGCCAGCGGCAGCGAAACCCGCCACATCACTTGCGACCAGCTGTTGTCGGTGTTGTCCGCGATCAGCTGCGAGGTGGTGCGCGCCTTGGCAGAGCGTTCGGCCTTGGCGCGGGCTTCCGCCACGGGATCGCTGCCCGACTTGCTTTCCAGGCGCAGGCCATACTTGTCGAAATGCACCAGCCGGATTTCGAGTCCACCGGGCTTGAGGTCATAGCGGTGGCCCTCGCCCAGCACCAGGAAGCGGTCGCCGTTGGGCAACGTTTCGCTATGCGCCTTGCTGGCGGTCAGCACGCTCAACCATTCGGGACCGGTTTCGCGGGCGAACACATTGCCCAGTTCGTCGCTGGGCTGCAGCGGGTCTTCGGCGAAGAACACGCGGCTGCCGCCGGAGGACTCCGCGAACTGGCCGGCCGTGACCTTGGACAGGTCCGAGCGCTGCTCGAAGCGTTCGTGGTATTCGCCGATCTGGCGGTACGCCCAGGGCGCCGCCACCAGCGTCAGCCCCGCCACCGCCAGCGCCACGGGAATGGCAACGCGCAGCACCGGCCTGAGCCAGTCAGCCAGCGACAGGCCGCTGGCGAACCATACGACCATTTCGGATTCACGGTAATTGCGCGTGACGGTGGTCAAGACCGCGATGAAGATCGATACCGCGAGTATGGTCGGCAAGGCGGTGATGGTCGACAGCGCGGCCAGCACCATGACAACGTCGGCCCCGATGTTGCCGCCCGCGGCTTCGCCGAGCAGGCGCACGAGCAGCACGCTGAGCCATACGACGAGCAACGTGGAAAAGACAACGCCAGCGTGACTGGTGATCTCGCTGACGACAGAGCGTTTAAATAGAGACATGGGAGAATATGCGGGATAATCGACCGCATTCTACACAGACGCACACGGGAAACCCTCATGGAATTTAGCACACAGACCACCGCTTCCCTGCACCAAGTCAAAACCGCCGCCCTGGCCGTCGGGGTGTACGCGGAAGGCGTGTTGAGCCCCGCCGCCGACCTCATCGACCGCGCCTCCAATGGCGCCGTGCGCGCCGTGGTCAAGACCGAGTTCCGCGGCCGCGCCGGTTCCACGCTGATCCTGCGCAACCTGCCCGGCGTGTCCGCGCAGCGCGTGGTGCTGGTCGGCCTGGGCAAGCAGGAAGAGTATTCGGCCCGCGCCCACGCCTCGGCCGAACAGGCCTTCGCCTCGGCCTGCGTGTCGGCCCAGCTGACCGAAGGCGTGTCCACGCTGGCTGCCAACCCGATCGCCGACGTGGCCATCATCGCGCGCGCCCGCAGCGCCGCCATCGCGGCCGGCAACGCCACCTATCACTACGACGCCAGCTTCGGTAAACCCGATCGCGACGCTCGTCCCAAGCTCAAGAAGATCGTCCAGGTCGTCGAACGCGCCGACGCGGCCCAGGCTCAGAAGGGCCTGCGCGAAGGCGGCGCCATCGCCAACGGCATGGACCTGACCCGCACCCTGGGCAACCTGCCCGGCAATATCTGCACGCCGACCTACCTGGGCGAAACGGCCAAGCGCCTGGCCCGCGAGTTCAAGTCGCTGAAGGTCGAAGTGCTGGAACGCAAGCAGGTCGAAGCGCTGGGCATGGGCTCGTTCCTGTCCGTGGCGCGCGGCTCCGAGGAAGCGCTGCGCTTCATCGTGCTGCGCCATGCCGGCGCCAAGACCGTCAAGAAGGGCGCCAAGGCCGCGCAAGGTCCCATCGTGCTGGTCGGCAAGGGCATCACCTTCGATGCCGGTGGTATCTCGCTCAAGCCCGCCGCCACCATGGACGAAATGAAGTACGACATGTGCGGTGCCGCCAGCGTGCTGGGCTCGTTCCGCGCCCTGGCCGAACTGGAGCTGCCGCTGGACGTGGTAGGCCTGATCCCGGCCTGCGAAAACCTGCCCAGCGGCAAGGCCAACAAGCCGGGCGATGTGGTCACCAGCATGGCCGGCCTGACCATCGAAATCCTGAACACCGACGCCGAAGGCCGCCTGGTGCTGTGCGACGCGCTGACCTATGCCGAACGCTTCAAGCCGTCCGCCGTGATCGACATCGCCACCCTGACCGGCGCCTGCGTGGTGGCCCTGGGCAATGTCAACAGCGGCCTGTTCTCGAAGGACGACGCCCTGGCCGACGCGCTGGCCGCGGCCGGCCGCCAGTCCCTGGACACCGCCTGGCGCATGCCGCTGGACGACGCCTACCAGGAACAACTCAAGTCCAATTTCGCCGACCTCGCCAACATCGGCGGCCCTCCGGCGGGTGCGGTCACCGCGGCCTGCTTCCTGTCGCGCTTCACCTCCTCGTACCGCTGGGCCCACCTGGACATCGCCGGCACCGCCTGGCGCGGCGGCAAGGACAAGGGCGCGACTGGCCGCCCCGTTCCCCTGCTGATGCAGTACCTGCTGGACCAGGCTTGAAACCGCGGCAACGGAACCCGGTATGACGCGCATCGACTTCGCCTTCGGCGCGCCCGACCGCTTGCGCACCGCCTGCCAGGTGGTGCGCAAGCGCTACCTGGCAGGCCAGCGCCTGGTGGTGTACTGTAAGGACGGTGCCCGCCTGGCCGCGTTCGACCGCATGCTCTGGGCCTTCGACGATACGTCGTTCGTGCCGCACGTGCTGGCCAACGACCCGCTGGCGGCCGATACCCCGGTGATCCTGACTGCCGGGGATCCGCAGCAGGCCGCCGCCGCAGCGGGCCGGGGCGACCAGCCCCAACCCTCCTGGCTGCTGAACCTGGACAGCGACTGCCCTCCCGGATTCGACGCCTTCGAGCGCCTGCTCGAAATCGTCTCCGACGACCCCGAGGACAAGCAGGCCGCCCGCCAGCGCTGGCGGACGTACCAGACCGCGGGCCACACCCCGCAAAGCCACGACCTCAGCCGCCAGCCGCCGGGCGCCTGACCGCCACGCCCGCGCTGGCGCGCCCACTTCGAAATCCGGGAGCCATCATGCCCTCTCGCCCCGCCGATGCCGGCATCCCCACCCTGACCCAGCGGGCCGAACCCTCGCTCCATGCGCCGTCCGCCGACGACAGCCTGGACGCGCCCCTGCTGACCGAACTGGCCGGCGAGGCCGGACCGGCCTATGACGACGAGGCCTTTCCGCTGCTGACCGAGGTAGCCGGACCGGCCGATACGTCCCCGACGGAGACCGAGGCCCAGACCGCCCCGGCCGCGCCCCCGGATGCCACCGTGCTGAGCGCGCGCCTGCAGGCCGAGGTCGAGCAGCTCATGCGCGAGGCCCTGGCTGAAGCCATAGACCAGATCCAGGCCCGCATGGACGCCGAATTGCCTCGCATCGTGGCCCGGGTGCTGCGGGATGTAAGGCCGGGTTGACCCCTCTGGAACCTCTGTCCCGCCTCTGGTCTAATTCTTGGCAGAACTGGATTCTTAAGGGAACTGTAAGGTATCCTTCGCATCTAAGTCTCTCAGGCAACTATTACTCTGCCGCACACAGGAGTTCTCCATGAACGAATATCGTCCGTCCCCTTTTAACCGTTCCGGCGCGATGGCCGGCGCGCCGGGAGAGGTCGCGCGCAACCAGGTCCTGCGCAATACGTACTGGCTCCTGGCGCTGTCGCTGATCCCCACCGTGCTGGGCGCTGCCGTCGGCATGTACACCGGCATCAACCGCGTCATGGGCGCAAGCCCCGGCCTGTCCGCCATCGTGTTCCTGGTGGGCGCGTTCGGCCTGATGTTCGCGATCGAAAAGAACAAGAACAGCTCGCTTGGCGTGGTCCTGCTGCTGGCCTTCACGTTCTTCATGGGCGTGATGCTGTCGCGCCTGCTGGGCTTCGTCATGGGCATGAGCAACGGCTCGCAGCTGGTCATGACGGCCTTCGGCGGCACCGCGATCGTGTTCGGCACGATGGCCACGCTGGCCACCACCATCAAGCGCGACCTGTCCGGATTGCAGAAATTCCTGTTCATCGGCGCGGTCGTGATCCTGGTGGCGGCCCTGGCCAACATCTTCCTGCAGCTGCCGGCGCTGATGCTGACCATCTCGGTCCTGGCCATCGTCATCTTCTCGGCCTTCATGCTGGTCGACCTGCAGCGCGTGGTCAACGGCGGCGAAACCAATTACGTGTCCGCCACGCTGGCCATCTACCTGGACGTCTACAACGTCTTCTCGAACCTGCTGATGCTGCTGGGCATCTTCGGCGGCAACCGCGAGTAATCGCAGAGCGGTCCTAAGCCGCTGAAAAGGGCCTACATTCACGTGTAGGCCCTTTTTCTTTGCCCGGCCGGGGCCTCCCTTCCTGAAGGAGCCACACCATGCCCGATCGCCGCCGCTTCCTCCAGGCCGCCGCCGCCACCGCCCTGGCCAGTCCCGCCTGGACGGCTCGCTCCCTCAGCATGGAGGCCCCCATGCTGGCGCGGACCATACCCGTGTCCGGCGAGGCGCTGCCGGTCATCGGGCTGGGCACCGCCGACACCTTCAACGTGCCCCCTTCCGACCAGGCCGCCATGGCGCCGCTGGCGCAAGTGCTGAACACGCTGCTGCAAAGAGGCGGCACGCTGATCGACACGGCGCCAAGCTATGGGCAGGCCGAAGCGGTCACCGGCGCGCTGCTGGCCCGCGCAGGCAACCCGCGCCCCAGGACCTTCCTGGCGACCAAGATCGGCGCGCAGGGCCATGAAGCGGCCATGCGCCAAGTGCGCCAATCGCAGCAGGCGCTGGGCCGCGACAAGCTCGACCTGCTCCAGATCCACAATCTGATCGACACCGCCAACCAGCTGGCGCTGCTGCGCGATCTGCAACGGCAAGGCGTGATCCGCTATTACGGCATCACCCACTACGCCGACCACGCCCATGACGAACTGACCCGGCTGGTCGAAAGCGAAAAACCCGATTTCGTGCAGGTCAACCTGTCCGTCGGCGACCGCAACGCGGAAAAGCGGCTGTTGCCCGCCTGCCAGGCCAACGGCGTGGCGGTGCTGATCAACCGCCCCTTCCAGGACGGGGCGCTGTTCCGCCAGGTCAAGGGCAAGCCGCTGCCCGGATTCGCCGCCGAGATCAATTGCGGATCCTGGGCGCAGCTCTTCCTGAAGTTCATCGTCGCCCATCCCGCCGTCACCGCGGTCATCCCCGCCACTTCCAAGCCGGCCAACATGGCGGACAACGTGCTGGCGGGCTTCGGCCGCATGCCGAACGATGCCATGCGGGAACGCATCGCCGCCCTGCTGGACTGACGCCATGACGGCCGCCGGCGGCAGCATGCAGGACCGGACCGCGCAGGCGCTGGGCATACGCCCGGAAGAACTGGCGCCGGCGGCCTGCGGCTTCGCCTTTTTCTTCTTCCTGTTCTGCGGCTACTTCATGCTGCGCCCCATCCGCGAGACGATTGGCATACAGGCCGGCGTCGACCAACTGCAGTGGCTTTTCACCGCGACCTTCATCGCCATGCTGGCGGTCGTGCCGCTGTTCGGCTGGCTGTCCGCGCGCGTGCCCCGCGCGATGCTGGTGACCTGGGTCTACGCCGCCTTCGCCCTCAGCATGGCGGGCTTTGCCGCCCTGCTCTACCTGCGCCCCGGCAGCGTCTGGGCGGCGCGCGCCTTCTACGTCTGGCTGTCGGTGTTCAACCTGTTCGTCGTCTCCATCGCCTGGAGCCTGATGGCTGACGTGTTCCGCATGGATTCGGCCAAGCGCCTGTTCGCGTTGATCGCGGCAGGCGCCAGCGCCGGCGGGCTGTCCGGCCCCTTGCTGGGCGGATTGCTGGCCGGCGTCCTGGGGCCCTCGGGCCTGCTGCTGCTGTCCGCGCTGCTGCTGGCCGCCACGCTGCCGCTCAAGCGCTGGCTGCTGCGCTGGCGCGCCGCGCACCGGGACGACGTGGCGCCGGACGATATGCGGCGTCCCATCGAAGGCTCGATCCTGGCCGGCCTGTCGCGCATCTTCCAGTCCCCTTACCTGATGGGGATTTCCTTGCTGGTGATCCTGCTGGCCACGCTCAACACCTTTCTCTACATGGAGCAGGCGCGGCTGGTGGCGCACGCCTTTCCCGACACCGCGCAGCGCATCCGCGTCTTCAGCGCGCTGGATTTCGCGGTGCAGGCGCTTTCGCTCTTGTCGCAGATCTTCATCACCGGCCGCGTCGCGGCGCGCCTGGGGCTGGGCTTCCTGCTGACCGCCGTGCCGCTGACGATGACGGCCGCCTTCCTGGCCCTGGCGGCCTTCCCCGTCTTCGGCGTGCTGGCCGGGGCCATGATCGTACGCCGCGTCGGCGAATACGCGTTGATCCGGCCGGGGCGCGAAATGCTGTTCACGGCAGTGTCGCCCGAGGACAAGTACAAGACCAAGAACGTCATCGACACCGTGGTCTACCGGGCCGGCGACGCGGCCAGCGGCTGGGTCAAGGCCGGCGTGGACATGCTGGGCCACGGCGTGGCGCTGATCGCGGTGCTGGGCGCGGCATGCGCCCTGGCCGCCGCCGCGGTGGGCTATGGGCTGGGCCGCAAGGCGGATCGGATCAATGCGGATGAGCCTTAGATTTTTTTGAACATCCATCTCATTGAAACAAACGTCTTCCCGGGACCGCCACCGCACAATGGCGCAGATCTCAACGCCTCGGGAATCGTCATGAAACGCACTGCCTGTCTTGCCGCCGCCCTGTTGCTTTGCCTGGCCTCGCGCTCCGCGCTGGCGGGCTACCCCGAACGCGCCATCACCCTGATCGTGCCCGCCGCGGCCGGCGGCAACGCCGACATCACCGCCCGTCTCGTCGGCCAGGAAATGAGCCGCCAGCTGGGCCAGCCGGTAGTGGTGGAAAACCGCGTCGGCGCGGGCGGCCGCATCGGCACCCAGGCCCTGGCGCGCGCAGCGGCCGACGGCTACACCATCGGCTATGCCCACGTCGGCACCCTGGTCCTGCACCGCTACCTGTTCAAGCAGCAGCTCTATGACCTGGACCGCGACATCACGCCCATCGGCCTGGTGGCCGAAACGCCCAACGTCATCGTGGTGAACGCGGCCTCGCCCTATCGCGACCTGAAGAGTTTCATCGAGGCCAGCCGCGCCCAGCCGGACCGCCTGACCATGACCTCGGCCGACCCCGGCACCACCAGCGAGGTTGGCGTCAAGCTCTTCATCGCCCAGACCGGCGCCGCCGTGCGCCAGATCCCGTACAAGGCCACCGCCGCCCAGTTGGCCGACCTGCTGGGCGGCCACGTCGACTCCATGATGGAGAACCTGCCGCCGCTGATCGGCAATCTGAAGGACGGCCGCCTGCGCGCGCTGGCGGTCACCACCAAGACGCGCGCCGCCTCCAATCCGGACGTGCCCACGGTGGCGGAGCAAGGCTATCCCGACTACGAGCAGTCGGCCTGGAGCGCGCTGGTCGCGCCCGCCGGCACGCCGCCCGAAGTCATCGCCCGGCTGAACGCGGCGATGAACGCGGCGCTGCGCTCGGACAATATCAGCAAGGAACTGCGCAGCCGCTCCCAGGAACCGCTGGGTGGAACGCCGCAGGACGTACAGAACCAGATACGCAAGGAGCTGCCCAAATGGGAAGGCATCATCAAGGCCGCCGGCACGACGCTGGATTGAGCCGCAACACCCGCCCTGCAGGAGTCCGCGCATGGCGACGGTAAGTCGCGAGGATTTCTCCTGCGCCGCCGCGACCAATGCGTCGGCGTACCGGCGGGTCACCATTCCGATGCTGAAGATCGAGGCGGGGCCAGGCCCCGCCGTCGCTTTGATGGCGGGCGTGCACGGCGACGAATGGGAAGGCCAGGCCGCCATCCTGGACCTGTGGCGCCATCTGCCCGGCATCCTGCGGCGCGGCACGGTCTACCTGCTGCCCGCGGTGAACGCCGAGGCCTCGCTGGCCGGCACGCGCCTGTCGCCTTCCGATGGCGGCAATCTCAACCGCGCCTTTCTTGGCGCCCCCGCGCGCGGCTACACGGAAAGCGTGGCGGCCGCGCTCGAAGCCCGGCTGCTGCCGCGCATACAAGCGCTGGTGGACGTGCACAGCGGCGGCGCATCGCTGCGCTACCTGCCCTCATCGGTGATCACACGTTATGGAGACGACGCCTACGACGAGCGCCTGCCGGCCCTGGCGCGCGCCTTCGGGCTGCCAGACTGCGTCTACTTCCGCGGCAGCGAAGCGGGTTCCATGCCCGCTGCCGCCAGCCGCCACGACGTGCTGCGCCTGAGCGCCGAAATCGGCGGCGGCGCGGAGACCAGCCAGGCGCTGGTCGAGCGCTGCCGCGACGGCCTGCTGGGCTGCCTGGGCGAACTGGGGCTGCTGCCCGATCGCCCTGCCGCGCAGAATCGCGAGGTCCGGCTCTATGACCTGGACGCACCTGCCGCCACCCTGCGCGCCAGCGAAGCCGGCGTGTTCGTGCCTGCCGTCGAACTGGGCCAGGCGGTCGGCGCGCGCCAGCGCGTCGGCCAGCTGATCGAACCCGCCCGCCCCGACCTGTCTCCACGCCCCCTGATCAGCCCACAGGCCGGCACCGTCGTCTGCCTGCGCGCCCTGGCCCGCAGCGACGACGGCGATTGCCTGCTGCAGATCGCCCCCGCCCTCCCCCTGGACTCTCTTGCTTCAAAGTACTGACCCATGCAGATGAACCCTAGCTTGTCCGGCCTGCGCTGCATCCGCTGCGCGAGCCTGTGGCCGCCCGCCGACTACCCCGAAGGCTGCCCCAGTTGCCTGGAGGCCGGCCACCCCGCCAGCCTGGAGTGTCTTTACGAGCCGTCCGCGGCGGACGCGCCCATGCCCTTGCCGGTGCTGGACCCGGTCACCCTGGGCGAAGGCGCCACGCCTTGCCTGGCCGCTCCCGCCTTGGCGCAAGCCGAGGGCGTGGGCCAGCTGTGGCTGAAGTGCGAAAGCGCCAACCCCACCGGCAGCCACAAGGACCGCATGGCCGCCCAGCTGGTGTCGCGCGCCCGCCTGGCCGGCGCCACGCGCGTGGCGGCCGCGTCCAGCGGCAATGCCGGCGTCTCGCTGGCCGCCTATTGCGCCGCCGCGCGGCTGCAGGCCGACATCGCCATCACCCGCAACTGCCCGCCCCTGCAGCGCGAAGCCATGCAGCGCTTCGGCGCCCGGCTGACCGCCTTCGAGGACAGCCTGAGCCGCTGGCCCCACGTCGAGGACCTGTGCCGCAACCACGGCGCCTTCGCCGGCACCAACTATCTGAATCCGCCCACCGGCACCCATGCCTATGGCGTGGAAGGCTACAAGCCCATCGCCCAGGAAATCCTGGACGCCTGCGGCACGCCCAGCGACATCGTCGTGCCCACCGCGCGCGGCGATCTGCTGTGGGGCATCTTCCTGGGCTGGCAGCACCTGCTGCGCAGCGGCCGCATCGAGCGCATGCCGCGTCTTCACGCGGTGGAACCCTACGCCCGCCTGTCGCGCGCGCGCGCCACCGGCGATGCGCGCAAGATCTGGGACGGCGTGACGGACCAGTATTCGATCGCGGGCGGCACCAGCACGCTGCAATCGCTGGAAGCCTTGTCGCGCTCGGGCGGCTCGCCGGTGGAGGTATCGGATGCCTCGGCCGCGCAGGCGCAGCAGCGGCTCGAACGCATCGGGCTGGCCACCGAGCTGTCGGCGGCGGCGGCGCTGGCCGCCGTCTCCCGGCTGCGGCGCTCGGGCCTGCTGGACGCGGAATCGTCGGTGGTGCTGATCGTGACCTCGGACGGACGCCGGGGCTGAACGGCCGAGGGCTGGAGCGTTCGCGACTGAGGTGCGG
Source organism: Achromobacter anxifer (assembly GCF_903652925.1). GTDB lineage: Bacteria > Pseudomonadota > Gammaproteobacteria > Burkholderiales > Burkholderiaceae_B > Achromobacter > Achromobacter anxifer. Next base: position 221,240 of record NZ_CAHLAR010000003.1, read on the forward strand.
CGCTGAACGGCCGGGCCCGCATTAGACGCCGAAGCTATCCACCAGCGGCGCCAGCGCGCCGCGCAGGCAAGTCGCCCAGAACTTGCCCGCCTCGGACAAGGGGCGGCTGCCATGCAGGATCATGTGGCATTCGAAATGCACCGGCGCGGCCAGCGGGCGATAGCACAGGCCCGCCGCCGCCATGCCGACCGCCGTGGCCGGGTTGGCGATGCCCACCCCGTGCCCGGCCAGCGCCAGCTGGCACACGGTGCTGGAATAAGGCGTCTCGATGGCCACCTTCAGGCTCTGTCCCGCCTGCGCCAGCAGCGCATCCAGCCGCTTGCGCGAACCGTCCTCGGCGTTCAGCGCGATCACGTCCGCGTCGGCCAGATGCGAGAACTGCACCTGCTCCAGGCGCGCCAGCGGGTGTCCCTTTGGAAACACCGCCACCGCGCGCAGGCTGGCCAGCCTGTGGCCGCGCAATCCTTCCAGTTCCGACTCGTCCGCAACCGCGGCCAGGTCGAGTTCGCCCGACACCACCATGTCGCGCAAGGTATTGGAATCCCGGATCTGCAGGTACAAGCCCGTGTCCGGATAACGCTCGCGGAAGCGCGCAATCGTGTCGCTGATGACGGCGCCGCTATAGGCATGGATGCAGCCGATGCGCAGCCGCGGCTGCGCCGCGCCGCGGATCGCGCGGATCTTGCGCCCCAGGCTTTCCAGCCCCACGTTCAGGCGCCGGATTTCCTCGTACAGCAGCGTGGCCTCGGGGGTGCGTTGCATGCGCTGGCGCACGCGCTCGAACAGGCGCAGCTCGATGCTGGCTTCCAGCGCGGCCAAGGTGGCGCTGACGGTCGCGGGGGAGACGTCCAGCCGCCTGGCGGCGGCGGTCACGCTTTCCGTTTCATAGACCGTGCGGAAGGTCTCGACCTGCTTGAGCGTGAAGGTCATGGCCGGATCGCGCCGCGCTCAGATGCGCTGCAGGTCCATCAACACGCGCCGGGTCGACAAGGGACGGCCGGCCAGGATTTCCGCCAGCCGTTCGCGCAGGTCGCGGCGCAGGGCCGGCTCGATCGCCGGGTCGTCGAAATCGGGGGGATCCTCGTCCACGCCATAGCCGGTTTCGCGCAGCAGCGTCCATTCGAAGCGGCGCAACGCGCCCGCCGCGCGGCTGCCGCCGGACAGCTGCTGCAAGGCGAAATCGTAGGCGTCGAACAGCAGCGGATGGGCATCTTCCCGCGGCAGCAGCCGCAGCAGCAGCTCGTTCATGTACCAGGCCGACATCAGCGCGGTGCCGGTCAGCGGACGGATGCCGACGATCTCGGCGCGGGTCAGGGTTTTGACCTCGCCGTTGCCGGTCCACGACAGCAGCAGCGGCTGGAACGCGGACAGCACGGGACGCAGGACGGAATACGGGCGCTTGGCGCCCTTGGCGACCATGGCCACACAGCCATGATCGCGCGAGAAGGTCTGAACGATGAGGGATGTCTCACGCCAGGCGGTGGCGTGCAGCATGTATCCCGGACGATCCTGGACGCGAGGCGCCCGTCTACTCATAGCCCAGATCGCGGAGCGCACCCTCGCGGTCGGACCAGCCCTTGCGCACCTTGATGTAGACCTCCAGGTGCACCGGCTTGTCCAGCAGCTTGGCGATGTCCTGCCGCGCCTCCGTGGCGATGCGCTTCATGTGCATGCCGCCCGTGCCCAACAGGATGGGCTTGTGGCTGTCGCGTTCGACCACCACGCAGGCGTTGATGCTGGCGCCCTTGCTGGTCTCTTCCCATTGCTCGATGACGACGGTACAGCCGTAGGGCAGTTCGTCGCCGACCAGGCGGAAGATCTTCTCGCGCACCAGTTCGGCGGCGATGAAGCGCATGGGGCGATCGGTCAGCGTGTCTTCCTCGAACATCGGCTCGCCTTCCGGCAGGCGCGACGCGATTTCCTCCAGCAGCTGGTCCAGCTGCTGGTTCTTGGTGGCGCTGACGGGCACCACGGCGCCGAACGGATGCAGCGCCATGATCTTGGAAACGAAGGCGAACAGGTCGTCGCGATTCTTCAGCGCGTCGATCTTGGACACGACCAGGATGGTGCGTTCCGGAGCGGGCAGCAGCGGCAGCAGCTTGGCATCGCCCTCGGACCACTTGCCGGCTTCCACCACGTGCACCACCACGTCCACGTCGGCCAGGGCCTGCGTGACCACGCGGTTCATCATGCGGTTCATGGCGCCGCCGTGGCGGGTCTGGAAGCCGGGGGTGTCGACGAACACGAACTGTTCGTGCTCGCGCGTCAGCACGCCGTGAATGCGGTGGCGCGTGGTCTGCGCCTTGCGCGACACGATGGAAATCTTGGAACCGATCAGGGCGTTCGTCAGGGTGGACTTGCCCACGTTGGGGCGGCCCACGATGGCGACGAAGCCGGTACGAAAAGGGGTATCGCTCATTTAGTCTCTTGAGCCACTGCCACCGGCAGCGACAATTGCGCGGTTTTGCGCGCCTTGCCCGACTTGCGGGCTGCCTTGGTCGCCGGGCTGACGGCCAATGCGGCCTCCAGCGCCAGCTTGGCCGCCGACTGCTCGGCGGCGCGGCGGCTGGCGCCGGGCGCCATCACCTTGATCTCCAGCGCCGGGATGGCGCATTCGACTTCGAACTGCTGGCTGTGGGCCGCGCCGTGCGTGGCCACCACCGTGTACACCGGCAGGGCCATCTTGCGGCCTTGCAGGAATTCCTGCAGCAGGGTCTTGGCGTCCTTGCCCAGGGTCTTGGGATCGACGGAGGCCAGTACCGGCTGGTACTGGCGCACGATCACGCGGCGGGCGGCATCGAAGCCGGCATCCAGGAACACGGCGCCGAACAGGGCCTCGACCGTGTCCGCCAGGATCGAAGGACGACGGAAACCGCCGCTCTTCAATTCGCCTTCGCCCAGGCGCAGGTACTGCGACAGTTCCAGCCGCTGGGCGATATCCGCCAGCGACGCCTGCTTGACCAGGTTGGCCCGCAAGCGCGACAGGTCGCCTTCGTCGATTTTGGAATAGCGCTCGAACAGCATCGCCGCAACGACGAAGTTCAGCACGGAATCCCCGAGGAATTCCAGGCGTTCGTTGTGGCGCGCGCCGTGGCTGCGATGCGTCAGCGCCTGTTCGAGCAATGCCGGATCACTGAAGTGGTGATCCAGGCGGTTTTCTAGCGTGGCTAGCGACATAATCAGTTGAACCGGCCGATGCGGCTGAGATCGCTGAAATTCATCCAGATGAAGAATGCGCGCCCGACGATATTGGCTTCCGGTACGAAGCCCCAGTATCGGCTGTCGGCGCTGTTATCCCGATTATCGCCCATGGCGAAATACTGCCCTTCAGGTACTTTGCAGCGTACCCCATTTCGGCTGTATTGGCAGTTCTCGCGGAAGGGAAACGGCGGCATCGGCCGATATTCCTGCGGCGTTCCTTCATCCAGCAGGATTTTGTGCTCAACTTCGCCCAACTTCTCCTTATATTGCGCAATATAGGAGACACGGTCGGGTTCAAAATAGTCACCGTCCCGCACATGCGGCACCAATTCGCCGTTCACGTAGAGTTTTTTGTCCAGGTAGGCAACTTCATCACCCGGCAGGCCGACCACGCGCTTGATGTAATCGACGTCCGGATCCACCGGGTAGCGAAACACGAACACGTCGCCGCGCTGCGGCTTGCCCACGTCAACAACCTTCTTGTCGATGACCGGCAGGCGCAATCCGTAGCTGAACTTGTTCACGAGGATCAGGTCGCCCGATTGCAGCGTCGGCAGCATGGAGCCCGACGGAATGCGGAAGGGCTCCACCACGAACGAGCGCAGCATGAACACGAACAGGATGACGGGGAAGAAGCTGACGGCGTATTCGATCCACCACGGCACGCGGCGGGCGGCATCGCCCGCCTCGCGGCGCAGCCGCTCGGCTTCCTGGGCGTCGCCGACCAGGGCCGTATCGTATTGCGCCATTGCCGCCTGGGCCCGGCGTTCGCGGCCCTTGCGCAGCACTGCCAGATCAAGCACCCAGATAATGCCGGTCACCACCAGCAAAACAAAAAGAATCAGGGCAAAGTTCCAACTCATCAGCTAACCGCCTTCTTTGGGTTCTATTTGTCTTCCACTTGCAGGATGGCCAGGAACGCCTCCTGCGGAATTTCCACGCTACCCACCTGCTTCATGCGCTTCTTGCCGGCCTTCTGCTTTTCCAGCAGCTTCTTCTTGCGCGAGATGTCGCCGCCGTAGCACTTGGCCAGCACGTTCTTGCGCAGCGCCTTGACGTTTTCGCGCGCGATGATTTCGGCGCCGATGGCGGCCTGGATGACCACGTCGAACATCTGGCGCGGGATCAGCCCGCGCATGCGCGTGACCACGTCACGCGCGCGGTGGCGGGCGTTGCTGCGGTGAACGATCACGGCCAGCGCGTCGACGCGGTCGTTGTTGATCAGCAGGTCCACGCGCACCACGTCGGCCGAGCGGTACTCCAGGAACTCGTAGTCCATCGAGGCGTAGCCGCGCGACACCGACTTCAGCTTGTCGAAGAAGTCCAGCACGATCTCGGCCAGCGGGATCTCGTACACCAGGTGCACCTGGCGGCCGTGGTAGCTCATGTTGACCTGCACGCCGCGCTTGTTGTTGCACAGCGTCATGACCGGACCCACGTAGTCCTGGGGCATGAACAGCGTGACCTTCACGATGGGCTCGCGGATGTCGGCGATCTTGCCGATTTCCGGCATGCGCGACGGGCTTTCCACGGTGATCACGGAACCGTCGCGCTGTTCGACCTCGTACACCACCGACGGCGCGGTGGTGATGATGTCCATGTCGAATTCGCGCTCCAGGCGTTCCTGCACGATTTCCATGTGCAAGAGGCCCAGGAAGCCGCAACGGAAGCCGAAGCCCAGGGCCTGCGACACTTCCGGCTCGAACATCAGGGCGGCGTCGTTCAGCTTGAGCTTTTCGAGCGAGTCGCGCAGCTGGTCGTACTCGGAGCTTTCCACGGGGTACAGGCCCGCGAACACCTGCGGCTTCACTTCCTTGAAGCCGGGCAGCGGCGCGGCCGCGGGCTTGTTGGCCAGGGTGACGGTGTCGCCCACCTTGGCGTCTTCCAGCTCCTTGATGCCGGCGATGATGAAGCCCACCTCGCCCGCCGACAGGTGCGGACGCTGCTGCGACTTCGGCGTGAACACGCCGGTCTGCTCGCACAGGTGGGTGGCGCCGGACGCCATCAGCAGAATCTTGTCCTTGGGCTTGAGCACGCCGTTGATGATGCGCACCAGCATCACCACGCCCACGTAGTTGTCGAACCACGAATCGATGATCAACGCCTGCAGCGGCGCGTCCGGATCGCCCTTGGGAGGCGGTACGCGGGCAACGACCATCTCCAGGATCTCGTCGATGCCCATGCCGGTCTTGGCGCTGGCCAGCACCGCCTGCGAGGCGTCGATGCCGATCACGTCCTCGACTTCCTGGCGGGCGCTGTCGGGATCGGCCTGCGGCAGGTCCATCTTGTTCAGCACGGGCAGCACTTCCACGCCCAGCTCGATGGCGGTGTAGCAGTTGGCCACGGTCTGGGCCTCGACGCCCTGCGAGGCGTCGACCACCAGCAGCGCGCCTTCGCAGGCCGACAGGGAACGGCTGACTTCGTACGAGAAGTCCACGTGTCCCGGGGTGTCGATCAGGTTCAGGTTGTAGACCTTGCCGTCCTGCGCCTTGTAGTGCAAGGCCGCGGTCTGGGCCTTGATGGTGATGCCGCGCTCGCGCTCGATTTCCATGGAATCGAGAACCTGCGCCGACATCTCGCGATCCGCCAATCCGCCGCAGCGCTGGATCAGGCGATCGGCCAGGGTCGATTTGCCATGATCGATGTGGGCAATGATGGAGAAGTTGCGAATATGCTGCATGCTTGAAGTTATAAGGGACGGAACACTCGGCTCTGGGCCGGAAGACACCGCCGCCGGAATACGCACGGCTGACGAGGAAGATGCCAACGGGCCGGGCCCAGGCAAAACGAGGGGGCGCCCTGCGCCCCCTCTTGCGGCAACCAGCCATTTTAGCCGGTCTTGAGCCTTTTTTCTGCGGCGTCCATCCAAGGACGCCGTACTACTTGGATGCCGGCACCGCCACCCACTGCGTCTGGTCGCCGCGGCGGACCAGCAGTCCGGCGGCGCGGCCCTTGTCCAACTTGGCCACGAGTTCGCCAAACTGCTTGGCGCCGGTCACGTCGGTGTCGTTCAGGGCCAACACGATGTCGCCTTCCTGCAGGCCGGCCTTGGCGGCAGCGCCCTCGGCCACCTTGACCTGAACGCCGCCCTTGATGCGCAGCTTCTTCTGCACGTCGGCGGGCACGTCGATCACGCCCAGGCCCAGCGCGTTGGTGACTTCCGGCACCGGCGCGGCGCCCTTCTTGGCGGCGGCGGCCGACTTCTCGGTCGGGATCTCGCCCACCTTGACCGACAGCGTCAGGTTCTTGCCCTTGCGCCACACTTCCATGTCGGCGCGCGTGCCCGGCTTGGTTTCACCCACGATGCGCGGCAGGTCGGACCAGCGCTTGATGGGTTCGCCGTTGAACTTGAGGATCACGTCGCCCGGCTGCACGCCCGCCTGTTCGGCAGGACCGTCCGCTTCCACGCTGCTGACCAGCGCACCCTCGGCCTTCGGCAGGCCGATGGCTTCGGCCACGTCCTTGCCGACTTCGCCGATCTGCACGCCGACGCGGCCGCGCGTGACCTTGCCGGTGGCGCGCAACTGGTCGACGACGCGCATGGCTTCGTCGATGGGAATGGCCAGCGAAATGCCCATGAAGCCGCCGCTGCGCGAGATGATCTGGGAATTGATGCCCACGACCTCGCCTTCCAGGTTGATCAGCGGACCGCCCGAGTTACCCGGGTTGACCGCCACATCGGTCTGGATGAAGGGCAGGTATTCGCCAGTATCGCGGCCGATGGCGCTGACGATGCCCGCGGTGACGGTGGAGTCCAGGCCGAACGGCGAACCGATGGCCAGCACCCACTGCCCCTTCTTGAGCTTCTTCGGATCGCCGATGACCAACGGCGTCATGTCCTTGGCTTCGATCTTGATCAGCGCGACGTCGGTGCGCTCGTCCATGCCGATGACCTTGGCCTTGAATTCACGGCCGTCGGTCAGGGTAACGTAGATATCCGTCGCATCCGCCACCACGTGGTTGTTGGTCAGGATGTAGCCGTCATTGGAAATGAAGAAGCCCGAGCCCACGCCGCGTGGCACGGTACGCTCTTCAGGCTGCTGGGGCGGCTGCGGACGCTGGCGCGAGCCGGGTCCGGGCTGGCCGCCACCGGGCGGCTGGAAATCGGGGCCGAAGAACCAGCGGAACAGTTCGTAGGGATCGTTGCCGCCGCCGGGGCCCATGCCGCGCACCGGCACGGTGGCCGTGGTGCGGATGTTCACGACCGCCGGGTCGGTCTTTTCGACAATGCTGGTGAAATCAGGCAACGCCACCGTCGGCGCCTGGGCGACCGCCGCCGGCACGTAGGCAGTGGACATCATGACGCCAGCCGCCACCGCCACCAGAACACGCCGGAAAAAAGCGTTCGACACCGTCAATGCTTTCATAAGTGTTACTCCGAAATTGCTGCTTGCCGCCGCCGGCCGATCACTTGGACTCGGCGGCGGGCGATCCCGCGGCGGGCGATCCTGTGGCGGGCGGCTCTGCCGCGGGCGCGGCGGGCACATACTCAGTGGATTGCGCCAGCTGCTCCAGCGTCGCCACGGGTACTTCACCCACGGCGGTCAGCCAGAAGTCGGCAATGCGAGTGCCGTAGACAGTGATCGCCCCACGTTGCGCGGCGCCGTGGGGGGAACGGTGGCCGCGCTGGCTGTCGTAGGGCTCGATGAACACGGAAATCGCCGCCAACCCGTCGGACAATACCATCTGATTGACCGTGACGCCCTTGCCCATGGACCGCGCCACCTGCATGACGGCCTTGAACCCCTGGGGCGCCGGGATGCGCCACCCCTGGGCAGCCAGGTCCACCGGCTTCATCGTGGGCTCGAGCACCTTCCAGTCGCGCGTGCTCCAGCGCGACGTCAGCAATTGGGGATCGACTTCCGACCCCAGGCGCAACGAGGTGAAGGACACCTGCTCGACCACGCCGCGGGCGGCGTTCAGCGTCTGGGCCTTCAGCAGCAGATTGGTTTCGACGTCGGCGCACAGCCGGTAGCCGTAGCGCAGCTTGTCCAGCGGCTCGATCGTGATCAGGCGGCATTCCCGCCCGGCCACGCGGTGCAGCGCGGACTCGGCGCGGATCTTGTAGTAATCGGACAGATTCGCCGCGTCCCCCAGCAACAGGCCGGGAAAGCGGTCGCCACGGCGGCGCTCGAGCAGCACGGTCTTGCGCTCGGGGATCAGGCACTGCACGTCTTCGTTGTGGCGCAGGTATTCGCGCGGCTGGCCATCCAGGATCTCCAGGCGCTCGCGCTCGCCGGTGCCGTCCACCACATGCACCAGCCGCGAGGACTGGATGGTCTCGCCCTGCTGATACATGAAAACGCCCGCATAGTCTTGCTTGCGGGCGGCCTGCTGGATGCGGGTCAGCAGCTGGACCACATCATCGGTGGCGGCTGGCGCGGCGTCGGCGGCGCGCGCCGGTTCATGCGCGGCCAGGAAAGCGGTCAGGAGCGTTGCGGCGAACCAGCCGGCGCGGTGGGCCTGCAGCGTTGCGGCCCGGCCCAGCACCGGCCAGCGCGATGGAAGCACCAGGGCCATCAGCGCCCCGCCCCGACGTCAAAGGAGACCTGACGGACCGCGCTGGGGCCCGCCATCTGGCGATGGGCCTCCAGGTAGTCGCGCAGGCCCGCGTCTTCGGCGGCCGAGGCCGGCGAGCTGGCATCGGCCAGCACGCGAACTTCCGTGGCCGGCTCGCCGGTCAGGTAGGGTTGCGCCACCCAGGCAACCGTCGCCACGGCGGCGGCGACAGCCAGACCGGACAGGCCGAGCCGCAATGGCGAGCGGCGCCGTGGCGCCGCAACAATGGGCAATTCCGCGTCCAGCGCCCGCGCCAGGCGGGCCTGGAAGCCCGCGCTCGGGGTCAGCGCCAGATCGGCGTTGCGCAGGGAATCACCGATCAGATGATAGGTGTCCCAGGTTTCGCGTCCTTCGCGGGACAATAAACCTGGAAATATGTCGTCGGATTCTTCTCCGTCCATCCAGGCGGAAACCGATTCCTCCCAGGAGGACTCGGCGATCACAACGGATTTGGCTGCTGTTTGCATGACTGCCACTCCTTACCAGCGACGCTCGGCATCGGTGCCTAGCAACGGACGCAACTTGACGGCAATGGCTTCGCGCGCACGAAAAATGCGGGAGCGCACCGTACCGATAGGGCAATCCATGCTCTGGGCGATGTCTTCGTAACTCATACCTTCGATTTCACGCAGGACAATTGCGGTGCGCAATTCTTCCGGCAGTTCCTCAATAGCCGCGTTCACCGTCTCGGCGATTTCGCGGCTGGCGACCATGGATTCCGGCGTGCTTATATCGGTTAGGTTGTCGGTTTCGTTAAAAGTTTCACCGTCTTCCGTTTCTATCGCATTGGGCGCGCTGGGACGCCGGCCCTGCGAGGCCAGCCAGTTGCGCGCCGTGTTAATGGCGATCCGATACAGCCAGGTGTAGAAGGCGCTCTCCCCCCGGAACTGCGGCAAGGCCCGGTAGGCCTTGATGAAGGCTTCCTGCGCCACGTCCTCGATTTCCGCGGGGTCGCGGATCATGCGGGCCAGCAGGCGGAGAATCTTGCGCTGGTACTTGAGCACCAGCAGGTCGAAGGCCTTTTTGTCGCCTCGCTGGACGCGCGCGACAAGCTCAGCGTCGACTTCGCGCTCGCTCATGAGGCCTCCCGCAGGCTGGCCGCCGGGCGCGCGGGCCGCGTTGCGCCGGCCAGCAGGCACAGGCGCCGCCAGGATTCGGGTCGCAACGTCCGCTGCCAGACGGTGAGGGTGATTGTGCTATTGGTAAAGGCCGTACTCCCGGTGGACAAGGGCAGGAAAGTGAGCGTCAGCCAGCGGGGACCGCGCTGTCCTTGCAACAGCCTCGCGTCCTGCCAGCCTTGCGGCAGGCGCACCTGCCAGCGCCCGGCTCCCGCGGCCGTACGCAATGCGGATACGGGGGACAGGCTGCTCCGTGCCGAGTGTAACAGCCCGGCCAGCGCCAGCAGGAGCGCGATCGCCGCGCCCGCAGCCCATGCCATGCCGTGCCAGGATGCCGCGGTCAACGCGCTGGCGCCGGCCGAGGCCAGCGCCAGGCCGAAAAGCGCCGAGGCGCCCTTCGGTTGCAGGACAGGCACGCGGAACGACCAGCGTCCCCCGAGCGGCTCGTCCAAATCAGACCCGGCGAACGGCCATCGAGCCGTTGGTGCCGCCAAAGCCGAACGAGTTGGACAGGCCCACGTCGATCTTCATCTGCCGCGCCTCGTTGGCGCAGTAATCCAGATCGCATTCCGGATCTTGATTGAAGATGTTGATCGTCGGCGGCGATACCTGGTTGTAGACCGCCAAGGTGGTGAACACCGCCTCGATGCCGCCTGCCGCGCCGAGCAGGTGCCCGGTCATGGACTTGGTCGAATTGACCACCAGCTTCTTGGCGTGGTCGCCGAAAGCCAGCTTCAGCGCATCGGTTTCGTTCTTGTCGCCCAGGGGCGTCGAGGTGCCGTGAGCGTTGACGTACTGCACGTCTTCCAGGTTCAGGCCGCCGTTGCGCAGCGCATTCAGCACGCCGCGGCGCGGGCCGTCCTTGTCCGGAGCGGTGATGTGGTGCGCGTCCGAGCTCATGCCGTAGCCCGCGAACTCGCCGTAGATGCGCGCGCCGCGCTTCTTGGCATGTTCGTACTCTTCCAGCACCAGCACGCCCGCGCCCTCGCCCAGCACGAAGCCGTCGCGGTCGCGGTCCCAGGGACGCGAGGCCGTCTGAGGATCGTCATTGCGCGTCGACAAGGCGCGCATGGCGGCAAAACCGCCGATGCCCAGCGGCGACACGGTCGACTCGGCGCCGCCGGCCACCATGACGTCGGCATCGCCGTACTCGATCAGGCGCGCGGCATCGCCGATGCAATGCAGGCCGGTGGTGCAAGCCGACACGACTGCGTAGCTCGGACCCTTCATGCCGTAGGCGATGGACAGATGGCCGGAGATCAGGTTGATCAGCGAACCGGGCACGAAGAACGGCGAAATGCGGCGCGGACCCTTGGCCAGATACTCGACCTGCGTTTCCTCGATGCGCGGCAGGCCGCCGATGCCGGAACCCACGATCACGCCAATGCGCTCGGCGTTGGCTTCGGTGACTTCCAGGCCGCTATCGCGCCAGGCCTGCATCCCGGCGGCCAGGCCGTAATGGATGAAGGTATCCATCTGGCGGGCTTCCTTGGCCGAGATATAGGTGCTGATGTCGAAGTCTTTGACTTCGCCAGCAATGTGCGTGGTGATGGCCGTGGGATCGAAACGGGTGATGCGGCTGATGCCAGAACGTCCGTTGACGATATTGTCCCAAGCGGTGGTCAGGTCGTTCCCAACGGGAGAAACGATACCCAGGCCAGTGATGACGACACGTCGCTTCACGGATGACTCCTCAAACAGACAAAAGAAAGGCGGTTTTCGGGATGCGCTGCACGTGCGGCCCACGCGAAAGCGGGTCGGGCTTTACTACGCCCTTCCCGCACGCGGACCACACGGCAAATTCCTGAAACCGCCCCGATTTCCCGGTGAACCCCGACGATCGTGTTGGGGCAACCAGAAGGGTATAGGCCTAGCTTACTGCTTGCCGTGCGAATTGATGTAGTCAATCGCTTGTTGCACGGTCGTGATCTTTTCGGCCTCTTCGTCGGGGATCTCGGTCTCGAATTCGTCTTCGAGCGCCATGACCAGTTCGACCATGTCGAGCGAATCGGCACCGAGGTCGTCAAGGAAGGAGGATTCGTTCTTGATCTCGGCTTCGTTGACGCCAAGTTGTTCAGCGACGATCTTCTTGACGCGCTGTTCGATGCTTTCCATGCAGATCTCCAAATGGGAAAAATCCCGCGAATTATAGCCAAGCGCGGAGTTTTGCGACGCCTGGCCGTGACAAAAATAACACCGCGCACTTGTTCTGTCGCCGGAAATGGCGCAGGAAACGGTGTGCGGCGTTTCCGGTTGAACCTCGCGCAGCCGCGCCGGCGATTCCGGCTATGGCCTGGCGGCCTGGGCCGCCTGCGCGCGATTCGTGATTTATTGCATGTACATCCCGCCGTTGACGTGCAGGGTGGTGCCGGTAATGTAACCCGCTTGCGGGCCAGACAAAAACGCCACCGCGTGGGCGATGTCAGCCGGCGAACCCAGCCGGCCGAGCGGAATCTGCTGCAGCAGGGCCGCGGTCTGGTTCTCGCCCAGCGCGCGAGTCATGTCGGTGTCGATGAAACCGGGCGCGACGCAGTTCACTGTGATGTTGCGGCTGCCCAGCTCGCGCGCCAGGGCGCGCGACATGCCGGCCACGCCGGCCTTGGCGGCCGCGTAATTGGCCTGGCCGGGGTTGCCGCTGGAGCCCACCACCGACGTGACGTTGATGATGCGTCCCCAGCGGGCCTTCATCATGTTGCGCAGGACCGCGCGCGACAGGCGGAAAACCGAGGCCAGGTTGGTGTCGATGACCGCGAGCCAGTCCTCGTCCTTCATGCGCATCGCCAGCGTATCACGCGTGATGCCGGCATTATTGACGAGGATGTGGGGACCGCCGCCTTCCTTGCCCAGCGCGTCGATCAGCGCATCGCAGGCAGCGGCGTCGGTCACGTCCAGCACCACGCCGCGGCCGCCGAACGGGGCCAGCGCTTCGGTGATGGCTGCCGCGCCCGATTCCGACGTGGCAGTGCCGACGACCGTGGCGCCGCGCGCGGCCAGTTCCTGGGCGATGGCGCGGCCGATGCCGCGCGTGGCGCCGGTCACCAGCGCGACCTTGCCCTGCAGTTCGATCGAGGTGTTGTCCATGTTCTTAATTTCCGTTGACGGCGGCCAACGCTGCTTCAAGCGAAGCAGGATCGGTGATGGCCATGCCCGTGAGTTCGGGGTCGATGCGCTTGGTCAGGCCGGCGAGCACCTTGCCGGGACCGCATTCGATGACGTGCGTGACGCCTTGCGCCTTCATCGCGCGCAGGGTTTCGACCCAGCGCACAGGATGCCATGCCTGGCGCACCAGCGCATCCCGGATTGCCCCGGGGTCGGCGGGCGATGCCACGTCGACGTTGTTGATCACTTGTATCTGCGGCGCGGACACCGTCACGCCAGCCAGCGCGCCGGCCAGCACCTCGGCTGCGGGCTTGAGCAGGCTGGAGTGGAACGGCGCGGACACCGGCAGCAGCAGCGCGCGCTTGGCGCCCGCGGCCTTGGCCAGTTCGCAGGCGCGCTCGACCGCGGCCTTGTGGCCGGCGATCACGACCTGGGCGGGCGCGTTGAAGTTCACGGCTTCGACGACTTCACCCTGGGCGGCGGCCTCGCAGGCTGCGCGCACCGCGTCGTCGTCCAGGCCCAGGATGGCGGCCATGGCGCCGGTGCCCACCGGCACGGCGGCCTGCATCGCATCGGCGCGCACGCGCACCAGGCGCACGGCATCCTCAAGCGCGAGCGAACCAGCGGCGGTCAGCGCGGCGTATTCGCCCAGGCTATGGCCTGCGACCACGTCCGGCTTGCGCCCGCCCGCGGCGCACCAGGCGGCGTAGAACGCGGCACCGGCGGTCAGCATGGCGGGCTGGGTGTTGGTGGTCAGATTGAGCTGCTCTGCGGGGCCCTGCGCGATCAGCGCGCCCAGGTCCTGCCCCAGGGCCTGCGAAGCCCGCGCCACGGTGTCCGTGACGGCCGCGACGCCCGACCAGGCGTCCAGCATGCCGACAGCTTGAGAACCTTGGCCAGGAAAGACAAATGCGATTTTCATGGTTGACCGTATGGATTGATTCAGTGTCTGTGGGGAATGCCAGGCGCATCCTCCGGTGGGCGCGGCACGAGCCACGCCGCGCCGGAGCGCGCCTTTACACGCGGGCCAGTACCGAGCCCCAGGTGAATCCGCCGCCCACGCCTTGCATCAGGATCAGCTGGCCCGGCTTGACGCGGCCATCGCGGCGCGCGGCATCCAGGGCCAGCGGCACGCTGGCCGCGGAGGTATTGGCGTGGCTGTCGACGGTAACGACGACCTTCTCGACCGGCACCGCAAGCTTGCGGGCCAGGAAATTCAGGATGCGCACGTTGGCCTGGTGCGGGATCAGCCAATCGACGTCGGCAATCTCCACGCCCGCTTCGGCGCAGGTATCGCGCGCGGAACGGTCCAGCACGGTGACGGCCTGCTTGAACACCGCCTGTCCGTCCATGCGCAGGAACGGATCGCCGGTCACGTCGCCATAGGCAACGTTGCCGGCCGCATTGAGGATCTTGGCCTGACTGCCGTCGGCATGCAGTTGCGCCGCCAGGATGCCCGGCTTGTCGGAAGCCTTGAGCACCACGGCGCCGGCGCCGTCGCCGAACAGCACGCAGGTGGAGCGGTCGTTCCAGTCCAGGATGCGCGAGAAGACTTCGGCGCCGATGACCAGCGCGCAACGCGCGCGGCCGGCACGGATGAAGCTGTCGGCGGTGGTCATCGCGTAGACGAAGCCGCTGCACACGGCCTGCACGTCGAATGCCGCCGAGCCCTTGGCGCCGAGGTTGGCCTGCACGATGCAGGCGGTGCTCGGGAAAACGAAATCAGGGGTGGACGTGGCCAGGACGATCAGGTCGACTTCGGCGGCATCCACGCCGGCGTCGGCCAGCGCGCGGCGCGCGGCCTCGGTGGCCAGCTGGCTGGTCGTGACGCCGCGCTCGGCCAGATGGCGCTGGCGGATGCCGGTGCGCTCGACGATCCATTCGTCGGAAGTGGCGATGTCGCGGGTCGCCAGCTCCGCAGCCAGTTCGTCATTCGAAACCACGCGTTCCGGCAGGAAGCTGCCGGTGCCCGCGATCACGGAATATTTCATTGCGGTATCCATCAAGCGGTGTCCCCAGCCGCGTCGGGCGAAGGCGCCAAAGGGCCCTCGCCGGATTGAACGCGCTTGGTAATCTGAGCGACCGTCTGAGCGGTACGCTCCAGCAGTTTACTCACTACGGCTTCACGGGCACGCTGCAAGGCAAAACCATAGGCGTATACGTCCGCGGAACCATGGCTCTTGATGACCACGCCGCGCAGCCCCAGCAACGCGGCGCCGTTATAGCGCCGGTTGTCGACGCGCGTGCGCAAGCGGTTGAGCACCGGCTTGGCCACGGCGCCGGCCAGCAGCGTGATCAGATTGCGTTTGAACTCTTCGCGAATGACGCTGGACAGCATCTTCGCCAGCCCTTCGACGGACTTGAGCACGACGTTGCCGACGAAGCCGTCGCAGACGACGACGTCGACCGTGCCCTTGAATATGTCATTGCCTTCCACGTTGCCGTAGAAGTTCAGCGGGCTGGCGCGCAGAAGCTCGGCGGCTTCCTTGACGACTTCGTTGCCCTTGATGACTTCTTCGCCGATGTTGAGCAGGCCCACGGAGGGACGCTCGCGATGGTCGACCGCCTGCGACAGCGCGGCGCCCATGATGGCGAATTGAAGCAGGTGCTCGGCCGTGCAGTCCACGTTCGCGCCCAGGTCCAGCACCGTGGTGGCGCGGCCCGTCTGGTTCGGAATGGACGTGGCGATCGCGGGGCGGTCTATGCCGTCCAGCGTCTTGAGCACATAGCGTGAAATGGCCATCCACGCGCCGGTGTTGCCCGCGGAAACGCAGGCGTCGGCGCGCCCGTCCTTGACGGACTGGGCGGCCAGGCGCATGGAGGAGTCTTTTTTGCGGCGCAGGGCGACCTCGACCGGGTCGTCCATGGTGACGACCTCGGAGGCCGCCACGATCTCAATGCGATCGCGCGCCACGCCGCGGTGCTCGGAGAGCGCCGCTTCGATAGCGTCGGGAAGCCCGACCAGCAATAGCCGGGTATCCGGAAATTGCCG
Organism: Achromobacter anxifer; assembly: GCF_903652925.1. Lineage (GTDB taxonomy): Bacteria > Pseudomonadota > Gammaproteobacteria > Burkholderiales > Burkholderiaceae_B > Achromobacter > Achromobacter anxifer. Next base: position 237,209 of record NZ_CAHLAR010000003.1, read on the forward strand.
GGCGAACTCGATCGCAGCCGGAATCGTGACGGGCAGACCGAAGTCTCCGCCCATACAGTCTATGGCGATGCGTATCACGGGTGCCAGGTATCAGCGCTCAGCCGAAATGGTCCGAGTACGAGTTCGGCCCGGGGGCCTTATTCGTCGGCCTTGGTCTTCAGGACCTTGCGGCCGCGGTAAAAGCCGTTGGGGCTGATGTGGTGACGCAGATGCGCTTCGCCCGTGTTGGGTTCGATCGCGGTCGGCGGGTTCACCAGAAAATCGTGCGAGCGGTGCATACCGCGCTTGGACGGGGACTTCTTGTTTTGTTGAACGGCCATGATGACTCCTAGAAACGGGGCGCATTGTACGCGATGCGGCCCGATGTTGATCTCAATCTTTGTGCTTCAGTTGTTCCAGCACCGCAAACGGCGACGGACGCTTGACAGCGGGCTCCTCGGGAGGAGCTTCGCTGACCTTGGCCAGCGCGCCCGGGCATACATCATGCTTGGGCACATACGGAACGCTCAGAATGAGCTCATCTTCGATCTGGGCCAGCAGATCAAAATGATGCGAACCCACCACCTTTTCAGGCAGGTTGGACACAAAACCATTTCCTTCCTCGCCCTCGTCGTCCTCGCTGGACGGATCCCCATAGGAAACGTCGTCGTCGAGATCGGCTTCGGACTTGACCAGCTGCAAAAGGACTTCGCTGTCTATCGGATACACGAACGGTTCATTGCACCGCTGGCATATCAGCACCGGATTCGCCTGCACATGGATGTGCAAGAGCGGCCGGCCCATCAAGAGGCCGGATTTACCCATTTCGCCGCGCACGGACCAGGTCACGAGTCCGGCATCGCCCTGCGGTTGTTCGGGTAGCCCGTCAACCACGCGCGTAAGCCGCACAAGAGGTATGGTTCCTTGCGCTTCCTTGCCCATATGGGCAAATGCGTATGCATCGATGCGCTTGATGTTCAGTCCTTTGCATTCGCGGAACTGTTCACGGGCTTGCGCCACCCATGATTTTGCCTGGACCGTCGAGCTTGCTTGCGCGGCCAGTCATGCAAAAATCCCGCAAAACGTTAGATAATACTGTGACTTAAGCATTAACGTCAAATAACGCATGCCTTCCAAGCCCAACCTGATCCTCGCGTCCAGCTCGCGTTACCGCAAAGAACTGCTGTCCCGCCTGCGCCTGCCCTTCACGGCAATTTCCCCCGATGTAGACGAAACGCCACACCCCGGCGAAACGCCCGAAGCGCTGGCCTTGCGCCTGTCAGTGGCCAAGGCCATGGCGGTCGCGGTCAGCCACCCCGGCAGCATCGTGATCGGCTCGGACCAGGTGGCCACCGTGGACGGACAGCCCATCGGCAAACCGGGGGATTTTCCGCGCGCCCTGGCGCAATTGCGGGCCCTGTCGGGTCAGATCGTGGAATTCCACAGCGCCCTGGCGGTCACGGACGGCCAGCGGGTGGAAAAAGCCGACATCGTTACGCGCTGCCGGTTCCGCCAATTGTCGGACCGCGCCATCGAGGCCTATCTGCGCGCCGAGGAACCCTACGATACCGCAGGCAGCGCCAAGGCGGAAAGCCTGGGCATCGCCCTGATGGAAAGCATCCAGAGCGACGACCCCACCGCCATCATCGGCCTGCCGCTGATCGCGCTGACTGGCATGCTGGCCGGTTTCGGCCTGGATCCGCTGGACGCCCCCGGAGCGCCCGAATGAGCGGCGCCCTGCACCTGATCCCGGTCGGCCTGGGCGAGGCCCCACCCGAGCGCTGGCTCCCCGCCGAGGTCCGCGTCCTGGCCGGCCGGCTGGACACCTACATCGCCGAAAACGCCAAGACCGCCCGAGCCTTCCTCAAGCTGATCGGCACCACCCGGCCGTTGCAGGAAATCACCATCCACACCCTCAGCGACAAGGTCGACGCCGCCCAGATCAAGTCCTGGCTGGAACCCGCGCTCAAGGGCGCGGAAATCGGCTTGGTCTCCGAAGCCGGTTGCCCAGCCGTCGCGGATCCGGGCGCCAAGGTGGCGGACGCCGCCCACCGGCTCGGCATCGCCGTCAAACCCTGGGTCGGCCCCTCTTCCATCCTGCTGGGCCTGATGGCCAGCGGCCTGGACGGCCAGCGCTTTGCCTTCCACGGCTATGCACCGGTGGATCCGACGGAACGCGCCAAGCAGCTGCGCGCCTGGGAACAGCATTCGGCCAAGCACAACCAGACCCAGCTGCTCATCGAAACGCCCTACCGCAACGCCGCCATGTTCGCCACCCTGCTGTCCAGCCTGAAGGGCGACACCAAACTGTGCGTGGCGCGCTCGGTCACGACGGCCGACGAATGGATCGTCACTCGCAGCGTGGCCGATTGGAAAAAGCAGCCCGCGCCCGAGCTCGACAAGCTGCCCACGCTGTTTCTCTTCCTGGCGCGGTAGACCATGCGCCACCTGATTCTTGCGCCGCTCGTCGCGGCCGCCCTGGCGGGATGCGCGGCGCGCGGCCCCGCCGGATTGGACCTGGACACCTCCGTCACCGCGGTAAGCCAAGCCAGCCGGGTGCGCTCGGTGGTGCTGCATTACACTAGCGTCGACGACGCCCACTCGATGGAATTGCTCTCCAAGGGCAAGGTCAGCGCCCACTACCTCGTGAACGATGCCGGGCGCGTCTACCGGCTGGTCGACGAGAACCGCGCCGCGTGGCACGCCGGGATCAGCTCCTGGTACGGCAACATTGCCATGAACAGAACGTCCATCGGCATCGAGATCGTGAACCCGGGCTGGACGGAAGGCCCCGACGGCAAGCCGGTCTGGCATCCCTACAACGAGCGGCAGTTGCGCGCGCTGACCATCCTGCTGCGCGACATCATCCAGCGCCACGACATCGCGCCCGAAAACGTGGTGGGCCACAGCGACATCGCGCCCCAGCGCAAGGTGGATCCCGGTCCCCTGTTCCCATGGAAGGCCTTGGCGGCAGCCGGCATCGGCCGCTGGTATGACGAAGCAGGCGCTGCCGAGCACCTGGCGCGCCTGCAGGCGCAGGGCATTCCCGACGTGGCGTGGTTCCAGAAGCAATTGGCGCGGCTGGGCTATGCCGTCCCCCAGGACGGTGTGCTGGACCAGGCCACGATCAGCGCCCTGGCGGCATTCCAGATGCACTACCGCCCGACCCGCTACGACGGCCAGCCCGACGCGGAAACCGCCGCCATCATGCTGGCGATACTGTAGGAACCGCCGGCGCTATCGCCGGCGCCGCAGCCAAGCCACCAGGCGCCACCCTAGCAGCAGCGCCAGCACGGCCGCATAGAGCATGGGCTGCGTCAGGTCGTTCTTGCCGGCCTTGTGCCACCAGTAGTGCAGCACCGCCAGGAGGCCAATGGCATAGATGGCGCGATGCAGGCTTTGCCAGCGCTTGCCCAGCTTGCGCATCGCCCATTGCGTGGAGGTGGCGGCCAGCGCCGCCATCAGCACGAAGGCGGCAAATCCCGCCATGATGAAGGGACGTTCGCCGATATCACGCAACATTCCGGCGGGATCGAAGCCCCGATCCCACCAGACCCAGGCCATGAAATGCATGAAGCCATAGAAAAACGCGAACAGCCCGCACATGCGGCGCAGCCGCACCAGGGCCGGCTGCCCGGCCAGCCGCCGCAGCGGCGTGATGGCCAAGGTCACCAGCAGGCAGACCAGGGTCCAGGTGCCCGATGAACGGGTCAGGAATTCGACCGGATTCGCCGTCAGTCCGTTATTCAGACCCAGCCAGATCCAGCGCGCGAACGGCGCCACCCCCAGCAAGAACAGGAACGGCTTGAAGCGCCCCACCGCCCTGGCGGAAAGTTGCATCTTGCGCGGCGGCGCGGCCGAAGCCGCCTGCGGAGTGCCGTCAGGCATGTCGTGCCCCAAGATTCGCCTTAGTAGTTCGCCTTCAGGTCCATGCCCTGGTAAAGCGATGCCACCTGCTCGCCATAACCGTTGAACATCAGGGTCTTGCGCTTGGGCGAGAACAGGCCATCCTCGCCGATGCGCCGCTCCGTGGCCTGACTCCAGCGCGGATGCGGCACGTCGGGGTTCACATTGGCGTAGAAGCCGTATTCCTGCGGCGCGGCCTTGATCCACGACGACACGGGCGGCTTTTCCACCAGGCGGATTTTCACCAGGGATTTGGCCGACTTAAAGCCATATTTCCAGGGCACCGCCAGCCTGAGCGGCGCACCGTTCTGGTTCGGCAACACCTTACCGTAGACGCCGAACACGAGCATGGCCAGAGGATTCATTGCCTCATCCATGCGCAGGCCCTCCACGTAGGGCCACTCCAGGATCGCGGCGCGCACGCCCGGCATGTTCTCGCGCTGCACGGCGGTCACGAATTCGACGTATTTGGCGTTGCCCGTGGGTTCCACCTGCTTGAGCAGCGCCGACAGCGAATAGCCTACCCAGGGAATCACCATGGACCAGCCCTCGACGCAGCGCAGCCGGTAGACACGCTCTTCCATGGGCGCCAGCTTGAGCAACTCTTCGATGGAGAAAGTGCGCGGCTTGCCGACCTCGCCCTCGACGCTCACGCTCCAGGGACGGGTCTGCAACTTGCCGGCATTGGCGGCGGGATCGCCCTTATCGACGCCGAACTCGTAGTAATTGTTGTACGAGGTGACGTCCGCAAGCGAGGTCTGCTTGTCCATGACGCTCAAGGCGGCATTGAGCTTGCCGGGCAAGGCGCCGGCTTCCTGGGCATGGGCGCTGCTCGCTGCCCAGGCCGGCAAGCCCGCCGCGGCCGCGATTGCTCCGGCGCGCAGCATCAAGTCGCGGCGCGAACGCCAGACCGCCTCGGCGGTGATCTCGGACGGAAGAATATCGTCGGGCTTGCGTATCAACATCATGGTCTCCGGTGTAGCGCCCGCGGGGTCATGGGCGCGCCCTGCGCAAGCCATGGACGCCGCGCCGCCCCATGATATTCCGCGGCGGCGGACGCTTGCGGGTATTTCCTATAGACCCGCCCGCAGGCACGGCGTTCCGCGCCCGGCGCCTTGACGCCCGCCGCGCGGACTACGCAAGCCAGCTCCGCTATGCGACGCGCGGCAAGAGCCACTCGCGCAGGCGGGGCACGCTGTCCAGCACCGCCTGGGGCGAACAACCCTCAAGTTCCTTCAGGGTATGAGCGCCGTAGGTCACGCCCAGGCCATGCACGCCGGCGTTGATGGCCATCTGCAAATCATGCGAGGTGTCGCCCACCATCACCACGCGATCCGGCTCCACATCCAGTTCCTGCATCAGTTCGTGCAGCATCGCGGGATGCGGCTTGCTGAAGGTCTCATCGGCGGTGCGGGTGGCATTGAAGACGGGGCCCAGGCCGGTCGCGGCCAGCGCGCGGGTCAAGCCCACGCGGCTCTTGCCAGTGGCGACCGCCAGACGCACGTTCTGCCCGGCCAATTCGGTCAGAAGCTCCTGCACGCCTTCGAACAGGCGCAATTCGGGATCGCGCAGCAGGTAGTGCGTGCGATAGCGCTCCAGGAAACGCGGCAGCATCGCCTGGGTCAATTCCGGCACCGCACGGCGCAAGGCGCTTTCCAGGGACAGACCAATGACCCAGCTGGCATCGGAGGCCGAAGGCACCGCCAGGTCCAGGTCACGGCAGGCGCCCTGAATGGCGGCCACGATGCTGTGCGTGGAATCCATCAGGGTGCCATCCCAGTCAAACACGACCAGCGAATACGACATAATCAGACCGACTCCAGTTGTTTCAGTATTTTCCGGCAAGCGGGGGGCAGCTCGGCGGTAAGCGTCAGGGGCTCGCCCGTCACCGGATGAGCCAGGGTCAATTGGTGGGCGTGCAGGAACATCCTGCCGAAACCCATGCGCGCAAAATGCGCGCGCACCTCATCGTGGCCGTACTTGTCGTCGCCCACGATGGGAAAGCCGCTGGCGGCCAGGTGCACCCGGATCTGGTGGGTGCGCCCGGTGCGCAATTCGGCGTCGACCAGACTATAGCCACCGAAACGCTGCTTGAGCGTGACGATGGTGTGCGCCGACTGGCCGTCCGGATCGACCTTGACCCGGCGCTCGCCGGACTGGGTGGTCCACTTGGACAGGCCGAGCTTGATGTGCTGGCGGTCATTGACCCAATCGCCCTCGACCAGGGCCAGATAGTGCTTGTCCCCTTTTCCTTCGCGCAGCATGGCGTGCAGCGCCAGCAGCGCGCTGCGCTTCTTGGCCACCATCAGCAGGCCCGAGGTCTCGCGGTCCAGCCGGTGTACCAGTTCCAGGAACTTGGCGCCGGGCCGCGCGGCCCGCAACTGCTCGATCACGCCGAAGGACACGCCGCTGCCGCCGTGGACCGCCACGCCGGCAGGCTTGTCCACCACTAGCAGGGCCTCGTCCTCGAACACCACCGGGAATTCGGCGCCAGGCACCGGCCGGGGCTTGCCCGGATCGGGCAAGCGCAGGGGCGGAACGCGCACCACGTCGCCGGCGGCGACGCGGTAATCGGCCGAAGTGCGTCCCTTGTTTACCCGCACCTCGCCGCCGCGTATGGCCTTATAGATATGGGTTTTGGGGACGCCCTTGCACAGCCGCGCAAGATAGTTGTCGAGACGCTGGCCGGCATGCTCGGCGTCGACTTCCACCATCCGGACGGCGGGGGGAGCTTTAGAGGGGGAAAGGGAGGAGGAAGTTTCTTTGCGCATTGCGGAAAGCGACATATAATCGGGACAGCCTAAAGGGGCTGAACTAGCCGCCTGACGTAGAGATGCAACTGTACGCAACTCCGTCGAGCGCGCGGGCCGCCATTGTACTGCCTGCTCATTCAACCCCTGGGGTTACTTGGTCGCCGGCGCAACCGCGCCCTGCCGGATAGTGGTGTGGCATTCACTTTGCCCGCTGTCCCAGCAGGTCCGTTGCATGCCGCAAGCGGCTCTGAAGCACCGCAAGAATCGTCGCATATTTAAAGCACCAGCTGCGTGTGGGCAACCAATCCGACCGCAACTGCCGTTCACAGCACTTTTCCGTCAAACCACATTCAGTGAAGCTGACCCTCCTGCTGACAGAACCCCGAGCCCCACGGCTCGACGTGCCCGCCTGACCCGCGGCGGATACGCCTGGGCGCCGCCCAGGTACGGTCCGCAACCTCTTGCCCGCTTCAGCCCGCAGCCCGAGTGACCCGAGGTCACGCGCCGATATCGGCGCGTCATGACAACGGAGAACCCCACTCATGAAGCGCATGCTGTTCAATGCGACGCACCAGGAAGAATTACGCGTCGCTATCGTCGATGGGCAAAAACTCATCGACCTCGACATCGAGACTGCCGGCCGCGAACAACGCAAAGGCAACATCTACAAAGGTGTCATCACCCGGATCGAACCCGGCCTCGAAGCTTGCTTCGTCAACTACGGCGAAGACCGCCACGGCTTCCTGCCCTTCAAGGAAGTGGCCCGCAGCTTCTTCAAGGAAGGCGTGGACGTCCGCAGCGCCCGCATCCAGGACGCCCTGCGCGAAGGCCAGGAACTGATCGTCCAGGTTGAAAAGGAAGAGCGCGGCAACAAGGGCGCCGCCCTGACCACGTTCATCTCGCTGGCCGGCCGCTACCTGGTCCTGATGCCCAACAACCCCCGCGGCGGCGGCGTTTCGCGCCGCGTCGAGGGCGAGGACCGCCAGGAACTGCGCGACACGATGGAGCAGCTCGAGCTGCCCCAGGGCATGAGCATCATCGCTCGCACCGCCGGCATCGGCCGCAACGTCGAAGAACTCCAGTGGGACCTGTCCTACCTGTTGCAGCTCTGGACGGCCATCGACGGCGCTGCGCGCGACAACTCCGCGCCGATCCTGATCTACCTGGAATCCAGCCTGGTCATCCGGGCCATCCGCGACTACTTCTCCCCGGAAATCGGCGAGATCCTCATCGATACCGACGAGATCGCCGACCAGGCCACGGCCTTCATGAGCGTGGTGATGCCGGACAACGTCCAGCGCGTCAAACGCTACCGCGACGACATCCCCCTCTTCTCCCGCTTCCAGATCGAACACCAGATCGAAACGGCGTACTCGCGCACGGTGACGCTGCCCTCGGGCGGCGCCATCGTCATCGACCACACCGAAGCCCTGGTTTCCGTGGACGTCAACTCGGCCCGCTCCACCCGCGGCGCCGACATCGAGGAAACCGCGCTGCGCACCAACTCGGAAGCCGCTGACGAAGTGGCCCGCCAGCTGCGCCTGCGCGACCTGGGTGGCCTGATCGTCATCGACTTCATCGACATGGAGGACAGCAAGAACCAGCGCGCCGTCGAACAGCGCCTGCGTGACGCCCTCCATTTCGACCGCGCCCGTGTCCAGATGGGCAAGATTTCGCGCTTCGGCCTGATGGAACTGTCGCGCCAGCGCCTGCGCCCCGCCCTGAACGAAGGCTCGCACATCACCTGCCCGCGCTGCAACGGCACCGGCGTGATCCGCGATGCCGAGTCCAGCGCGCTGCACGTGCTGCGCCTGCTCCAGGAAGAGGCGATGAAGGAAAACACCGCCGCCGTGCACGCCCAAGTGCCGGTGGACGTGGCCACCTACCTGCTGAACGAAAAGCGCGCCGACATCACCAAGATGGAAGCCCGCCTCAAGGTCAACCTGATGCTGATCCCCAACAAGCATCTGGAAACGCCGCACCACCACATCGAGCGCCTGCGCCACGACGATCCGCGCCTGGAAGAAACCAAGACCAGCTTCGAGCTGGTCGAGGCGCCGGCCACGGACGCCCCCTGGCAGCCGCGCGAACACGAAATCAAGTCGCGTCCTGAAGCGCTGGTCAAGGGCATTACTCCCTCGCAACCCGCTCCGGTTTCGACCCCTGCCCCCGTCGCTCCGGCTCCCGCGCCGGCAGCCGCCGGCGGCCTGGGTGGCCTGTTCAAGCGCCTGTTCGGCTGGCTTGGCGGCAGCTCCGAGGCGGCCAAGCCCGCTCCCGCCGCCCAGGAAGACAGCGCCAAGCGCGCCGGCTCCAGCCGCGGCAAGGGCCGCAGCGGCCATGACGGCCAGGAACGCCGTGGCGAACGCCATGGTTCGGACCGCAACCGCAACCGCCGCGGCGAATCGCGCGGCGAAGGCGCCGAAGGCAGCGAAGGCGGCCGCCACCACGTGCGCGGCAACCGCCGCGCCGAGGGCGAACGCCAGGAACGCGGCGAACGCCAGGGCCGCAACGAAGCCCGCGGCGAACGCGACGTCCAGGTCACGCAAGCGGCCCTGGCGTCCAACCGTCCCGAGCAGGCCGTGGAAGCCGGCGGCGACGACACCGGCGCCGGCCGCAACCGCCGTCGCGGCCGTGGCCGCAACCGCCGCGAGGAAGGCCAGTCCGACGCTCCGATGAGCGAACAGGAAAGCATGGTCGCCGCGCTGGCCCAGACGGTCGCCACCGCCCTGCCGGAAGCCAAGCCTGTCCCTGAAGCCGCCCAGGATGCCGATGCGGCAGCCGACGCCGTCGAACAGACTGCCGATGGCGTGCCCGCCGTGGAAGGCGCCGAAGGCGCCGCCGATCCCGAGCGCAAGCGCCGCCGCCGCCGCAGCCGCCGTGGCCGCCGCAGCCCGGACGAAGCCGGTCTGGCCGGTAGCGACGAGCAGCTTGAAGACGGCGCCGAGGACGACAACGCCGACGACGCTGCCGCCCAGCCCGCCGTGACGGCAGCGCAAGCCGCCGAACCGGTCCAGGCCCCAGCGGCCCAAGCCCCGGCGGTCCAGGCCCCGACGCAAGTCCAGCAAGCCGCAGCCGTGCCGTCCGAGCCCGCCCAAGTTGCCGCCGCCCCGGTTGCAGCTCCGCTGGCTGAACCGGTGCAGGCCACCGAAGCCGCCGAGCCCGCCGCAGCCCAGCCCGTGCAAACGGCCGCCCCCGCAGTGACGCAGCCGGTCTCCGTGCAGGCCGCAAGCGAAGCCTTCGCTCCCGTGGCGGCTGAGCAGGCGCCTGTGGAAGCCGCCGCCGTCGAGCCCGTGACAGCCCCGGTCGCCGCAGCCGAGCCCGTGGTTGCGCCGGTTGCTGCGGCGCCCGTGGCCGCGCCCGTCGCAGCCCCCGCGCCCGTCGCAGCCCCGGCGCCCGTCGCCCCGCAAGCTGCCCCGGCCGCAGCCAGCCAGCCCATCGTAGTGCCGGCAGCCGCTCCGTCGGCCAAGGCCCAAGCCCTGCACGACGTGGTGAACGCCGCCGGCCTGCAGTGGGTGGAAACCGACCCGGACCGCCACGCGCAGACGCAACTGCGTATCGCCGCGGCGCACACGCCGGTCCGCCTGGGCCGCGAGCGCAAGCCGGTCGCGCCCGTTTCCAACGAGCCGCTGGTTCAGGTCGAAACGCGCCACTAAGCCGCCAGCCTGAATAGGCTGACAGCAGGCATGACACCCCGGAAGCTGAATCCAGCTTCCGGGGTGTTTTTCATTGTGCTTGCGGTACGGGCAGCGTGATCGGCGCCTGGCCGCGACTCCCCGGCGACCCGGCGCTCAGTCGCCCTCGATCCGCCCTTCGGGCAGGTTCAAGGCCAATCCGGCCTCCTCCACGAAGGCCTCCGCCAGGGCCGAATGCGGCATATGCCGCGCCCAGATGATCCCCATGCGGCGCAGCGGCGCGCGACCCGGCAGGGGCACCCGCTTGACGCGGCGGCTGTCCAGCCAGTCCGGCGCCCAGTCGGGCACCAGCGACACCCCCAGCCCTTCCGACACCATGCAGGCGATGCCCATCAGGCCATCGACCTCCAGACGCTCGCGCGGCACGATGCCGTGCTGCCGCAAGTACTGGTCCGCCAGCCGCCCTCCCCAGACATTGCGGTCGTAGCGGATGAAGGGTTGAGTGCTAATCAGCTCATGCGCGTCGTCGCTCTTGGTGCCGGGCGGCGCCAGCACCACCAACGGCTCCTCGGCCACCAGCTTCCAGGCATAGCCCTTGGACAGGTTGAATTGGGGCTTGACGATGAAGGCGGCGTCCAGATCGCCGTTGATCACCCGGTGATACAGGTGATTGGAGGTGCCGGGTTCCATGAATACCGCCAGTTTCGGCAAGCGCCGGTACAGGCGTCCCAGCACGGCGGGCATGATGCCGGTCAACGCCGACACCGACACGCCCAGGCGCAGCTCGCCCAGCGGAGCGTCGTCGCTGGCGCTGGCGCGCAGGTCGCGCACTTCGCGCAGCACGCCGCGGGCGCGCTCCAGCACCTTCAAGCCCGCCTCGGTCGCCTTGACGCTGCGTCCGACCCGCTTGATCAGGATGGCGCCCAGTTCCTCTTCCAGAGTACGCACCCGCGCCGCGATGGCGGCCGGAGTCAGGTCTAGCCGCCGCGCGGCTTCCGCCAGCGACCCGCACTCCACCACCGACACGAAGCTCTGCACATATCGAGTATCCACTGTCTCCCCTTTTTTTCGATGCGCGGTTTGAGCATGGGCAAACCACAACAATTTTATGGATTGAAGCAATTAAACAGCAGATGTTCAGCGGCTGCTTCGGTGCCAGAATCAAAGTCTGCCGCCGTGTCGCGGCGCGTCCTTTCCATCCACCAGAAGACGAGTAGAGACAATGACTTCCCAAGCCAGCATCCCCGGCGTTTTTTCTCCGGTCCTGACGCCGTTCGATGAGACCTATCGGCCGGCCCTGGGCCGCTATGTGAAGCACTGCCGCTGGCTGCGCGAGCAATCGGTCGGCCTGGCGATCTTCGGCACCAATTCGGAAGCGAACTCGCTGTCCCTGGCGGAAAAGCGCAGCCTGCTGGACGCGCTGCTGGAGGCCGGCGTGGAGCCGTCCGCGCTCATGCCCGGCACCGGCGCCTGCGCCCTGCCCGACGCGATCGAGCTGACCCGGCATGCCGTGCAGAGCGGCAGCATGGGCGTGCTGGTCCTGCCGCCCTTCTACTACAAGGGCGTGAGCGACGAGGGCTTGTTCCGCTACTACGCCGGACTGATCGAAGGCGTGGCCGACGACAGGCTGCGCATGTACCTGTATCACATCCCGCCCGTGAGCCAGGTGCCGCTGAGCCTGGACCTGATCGACCGCCTGCTGGACCGCTATCCCGGCCAGGTCGCGGGCGTCAAGGACAGCGGCGGCGACTGGAACAACACCGCGGCCATGATCGAGCGCTTCGCGCCGCGCGGCTTCCAGGTCTATGCCGGCAGCGAGGCCTTCCTGCTGCAAACCCTGCGTGCGGGCGGCGTGGGCTGCATCACCGCCACCGGCAACGTCAACCCGGGCCCGATCGTCGCGCTGCAGCAGCGCTGGCAGGAAGCGGACGCCGACGCGCGCCAGGCCGGACTGAACGCGACCCGCAACGTGTTCGGCAAATTCCCCATGATTCCCGCCATGAAGGCGGCCATCGCCTGGAAATCCGGTGACCCCGCCTGGGCCACGGTGCGCCCGCCCCTGGTGGAACTGAACACCGAGCAACGCACCGCCTTGCAGGCCGCTCTGGACGAGAACGGTTTCGACATGCCCGGCGCCAAGGCGCTGGCCGGCAACTAGCGCAACGCGCCCCGCAGATACCCCAGGCATCTGCGGGGTCGGACCTCAGCTCACGACGCCGATGTTCCAGGGCACGAACTCGTGATCTCCCAGCCCCAGCAGCTCGCTCTTGCTGCGCGTGCCTGAAGCCACCTGCAGGATTTCCTCGAAGATGCGCTGCGCCACTTCCTGCAGGGTGGCCGTGCCGTCCAGGATGTCTCCGCAATTGACGTCCATGTCTTCCGTCAGTCGTTGATACATCGGCGTGTTGGTCGCCAGCTTGATGGAAGGCACCGGCTTGGCGCCGAACATCGAGCCTCGCCCGGTGGTGAAGCAGATCATGTTGGCGCCCCCGGCGATCTGCCCGGTCGCCGACACGGGGTCGAATCCGGGCGTGTCCATGAACACCATGCCGGGCTGCCGCACCGGCTCGGCATAGCGGTAGACCTCCATCAACCCCGTGGTGCCGCCCTTCATCGAAGACCCCAGCGACTTCTCGAAGATGTTGGCCAGCCCGCCCATCTGGTTACCGGGGCTGACCTTGCCGTTGATCTGGACATCGCGCCCCGGCGAATACTCTTCCTTCCACCAGCGGATGCGCCGCACCAGCTTCTCGCCGACCTCGCGATTGCGGGCCCGTGACGTCAGCGTGTGCTCCACGCCGTAGATCTCCGGCGTTTCGGACAGGATGGCGGTGCCGCCGTGGCGCACCAGGATGTCCATGGCCGCCCCCAGCGCCGGATTGGCGGTGATGGACGAGAAGCCATCCGAACCGCCGCATTGCAGGCCGACCGTCAGGTGCCGCGCGGACACCGGCACCCGCTTAACCTCATTGGCCTGCGGCAGCATGGCCTTTACCGCGGCGACGCCGGCCTCGATGGTTTTGCGCGTGCCGCCGGTCTCCTGCATGATGAAGGTCTTCAGCCGCGCGCCGGCCTCCAGGCCCTGGTCCTTGAGCAAGGCGTCCAGCTGGTTACGCTCGCAGCCCAGGCCGACGATCAGCACGGCCGCAAAGTTGGCGTGACAGGCGTAGCCGCCCATGGTCCTGCGCAACAGGTCCATGGGTTCGCCGGACATTTCCATGCCGCAGCCCATGCCATGGCTCAGCGCCACCACCCCGTCCACGTTGGGATAGGCCGCCATCAGTTCCGGCGTGAAGGCCTCGGCAATTCGGTGCACCACCGTCGCCGAACAGTTGACCGTCGCCATGACGCCGATGTAGTTGCGGGTGGCGACCTGGCCATTGGCGCGCACGATGCCCATGAACCGCGCCTGCTCGGATTCGGGCAGCACAGGCGTGGGCACGTAGTCGCGGGCATGCGCATAGTCGCGGTCGAACTCCTGGAAGTCCATGTTGTGCGAATGGACGTAGGTGCCGGCCTGGATGTCGGCCGCCGCGAAGCCGATACAGACGTTGTATTTCAGGATGGGCTCGCCGGCGCGCAGGTCGCGCGCCGCGATCTTGTGTCCGGCAGGAATCTGACTGCGGCTGACGATGCCCTCGGAAGGCACCTCCATGCCTATGCTGATGGGCACGCGCGCCACCACCACGTTGTCGGCGAAATGCAGCCGGATGACGGGTCCCGCGGCGCGTTTTTCGGTGAAATCGATCATGTCGTTGTCTCGGATGAAGAAGGCTGGGCCCGGCAGCGGGCCCGCCGGTTACTCGGGCTTGATGCCGATGTCGCGGATCAGCACGGACCAGCGCGGCAGCTCCGCGCCCACGAAGCTCGTGAAGGCCTCGGAATCGCTGCCCACCACGGTGAACCCCTGTTCGCTGAGCTTGGCCTGCATGTCGCCCTGTTGCAGGGCGGCGCGGATGGAATCGGAAAGCTTGCCAACCACGGGCTTGGGCGTATTGGCCGGCGCGAACACGCCATACCAGGTCGACACCTCGAAATCCTTGAAGCCGGATTCGGCCAGCGTCGGGATCTGCGGCGCCTTGGGGTCGCGCTTCAGGCTGGTGATGGCCAGCGGCCGGACCTTGCCGGAGTTGATGTGCGGCAGCGCCACCGGCAGATTGGCGAACATGAACGGCACATGGCCGCCCAACACATCGGCCATGGCCGCGGCCTCACCCTTGTAGGGCACGTGCGTCACCTTGGTGCCTACCATGTGCGCGTACAGTTCGCCGGCGATGTGCTGCGGACCGCCCTGGCCGGACGAGGCGTAGCTCACGGCGCCATCGCCCGCCTTGCGGATATGGTCGGTCAGCTCCTGCACGGTTTTCGCGTCGACCAGGGCCGGATTGACCACCAGGATCAGCGGCATGGTCACGATCTGCGACACCGGCGCGAAATCCTTTTCAGGCTTGAACGGCAAGGACGGGAACAAGGACGGCGCCACCACCATGGTGGATTGCGAGCCCAGGAACAGCGAATAGCCGTCTGCGGGTGAACGGGCCACGTTGTCGGCGGCGATCGTCCCGGTGGCCCCGGCGCGGTTCTCGACAACCACCTGCTGCCCCAGGTTTTCGGCCATCTTGGCGCCGACCAGACGCGCCACGATGTCCGCGCCGCCCCCGGGGGCAAAGCCCACGACCATGCGCAGCGGCTTGGTCGGAAATTCCTCGGCGCGGGCAGCGGACGAGGCGCAGGCGAACGCGACGGCCAGGCCGATGACTCCGGTCATGCGCGCCATGAGGCGCGCGCGCTTACAGGGGTAGTTCATGACGGTCTCCGATTGCCGTCGTCGCCCCCGTCCCGCGCGGGAAGAGGTTCTGCGGCGGCTTGTTGTGTGTCGTGCGGTGCCTGGGCATTCTGGCCATTGCACTCCTCACCAACAAGTACGTGAATACGTCGTCAGAACATAAAATTTTTTGCGGTCTGGAAATGACCGTCGGACGGCCAAAAAAAATCCACCCCGAAGAGTGGATTTTCCTGGCTGGCGCGCCCTGGCGGGAGCGCCGCGCGGGGGAATCAGAACTGGTAGGTGTAGGTCAGTTGCAGCGTGTCCAGGCCCGGGTTCGGACGCTTGATGCTGGCGTTCGAGAAGTGGGAATAGCGCAGGCCGATGCGGTTGTTCGGCGTGACCAGGAAGCCCATGCCGATGTGGTCGCCGAACTGGAAGGCGGTGCTGATGTTCTCGTCCGCGAAGCGCGTGCTGGAGAACAGCGTGGCGCCGATACCTGCTTCGAGGTAGAAGCGTTCGCCGGTCCACCAGCGGAACATCGGGATGGCGTTGAGCTGCCACACATGGCCCGGCGAGCGCGAACCGTTGGCCCACCAGTACGAGGCGCCGAGTTCAGGCGTCAGGTCCAGGCGGCCCCAGTTGCCGCCGAACTGATAGGTCCAGACCGAAGGCGTTTCGTAGTTCAGGGTCAGGCGCTGATAGTGGTCTCCAATGCCGTAATGCATGCTGACGCCACCCTGGGTGCCGGTGGACGATTGCGCGCTTGCCAGCGATGCGACTGCGGCGAGCGCCAAGCCGACTGCGCCGGCGAGCATCTTCTTTTTGATCGACTGCATTGGAAAACTCCTAGATTTCAATCCTAGTACGCAACATAGCAAAATCCGGACCAACCGACTTGATTTCTGTCGCACACAGGCAACATTGCGGGTGGAAAACACTGTTCCGCAAAACAGACGTCACACATCAGCTGACAGACTCCCTAAACGACGATGCCGCCGGGAGCCTCAAGCTGCCGGCGGCATCTGGCCGCAATCGGTCCGGCGGGACGATCAGGCCGTGACCACGTCCGCGGGCTGATTGGTCAGCAGGGCCAGCAGGCGGGCGATTTCCTCGCGCAGGTTGCGGCGGTCCACCACCATGTCGATGGCGCCCTTCTGCAGCAGGAATTCGGCGCGCTGGAAGCCTTCCGGCAGCTTCTCGCGCACGGTCTGTTCGATCACGCGCGGGCCGGCGAAGCCGATCAGCGCCTTGGGTTCGGCGATGACCACGTCGCCCATGAAGGCGAAGCTGGCCGACACGCCGCCCATGGTGGGATCGGTCAACACGCTGATGAACGGCAGGCCGGCCGCCGACAGGCGGGTCAGCATGGCGTTGGTCTTGGCCATCTGCATCAGCGACAGCAGGCTTTCCTGCATGCGCGCGCCGCCGGAGGCAGCCACGCAGATGAACGGGGTCTTGTTGTCCAGGGCCGCCTGGGCGCCGCGCGCAAAGCGCTCGCCCACCACCGAGCCCATGGAACCGCCCATGAATTCGAACTCGAAGCAGGCCAGGGTCGCCGACACGCCCCGGATCGAGCCGCTCATGACCACCAGGGCGTCGGTTTCACCGGTTTGCTTGACCGCTTCCTGCAGGCGCTCGGGGTACTTGCGCGTGTCCTTGAACTTCAGCGTGTCAACCGAACGCGTGGTCTGGCCGATTTCGACCCGGCCTTCCACGTCCAGCAGCGAATCGATGCGGGCGCGGGCCCCGATGCGCATGTGGTGGTCGCACTTGGGGCAAACGTGCAGGTTGGCCGCCAAGTCTTCGCTGTACAGCACCGATTCGCACGACGGGCATTTCACCCAAAGGCCTTCGGGAACGCGGCGGGCGCCGCTGTCGCTGGTTTTATTGATGCGAGGAGGCAGGAGTTTTTCGATCCAGCTCATTGATTTTTCATCCCGTATGAGGTCGCGCCCGCCACTCAGGCCGACGCGTTTTCTCGTTTTACTTGATCCAGCGCCTGCCGGATGGTGCGCAGCCAGCCGCTGGCGGCGGTGACTGCGGCATCGGTTTTCTGGGCCGCGGGGGCGTTTGCCACCGCCTGCTCCATGGTTTCAATCAGTTTGCTGCCGATCACGACGGCGTCGGCGACGCGCGCCACGCGCTGGGCGCTTTCGGCGTCGCGGATGCCGAAGCCCACGCCCACCGGGATATCGCGCACGTGGCGGCGGATCACGGCCAGGCGTTCGGCGACGTCATCGGTATTGAGCGAGCCCGAACCCGTGACGCCCTTGAGCGACACGTAGTACACGTAACCGCGGGCGACCGCGGCAACCGCCTTGATGCGCGCTTCGGTGGAAGTCGGCGCCAGCAGGAAGATGGGAGCGATGCCGTGCTCGCCCAGCGTGGCGGCGAACTCGACGACCTCTTCGGGCGGATAGTCCACCACCAGCACGCCGTCCACGCCGGCTTCGCCCGCACGGCGCGCGAACTCGGCCTGGCCCATGCGTTCGATCGGGTTGGCGTAGCCCATCAGCACCACCGGAGTGGAGGCGTCGCGCTGGCGGAACTCGGCCACGAGCTCCAGCACGCGGGCCAGGCCCACGCCCTGCGCGATGGCGCGATCGGCGGCGCGCTGGATCACCGGGCCGTCGGCCATGGGATCGGAGAACGGCACGCCCAGTTCGATGACGTCGGCGCCGGCCTCGACCAGCGCGTGCATCAGGGGGACGGTCGTGGCGGGCGAGGGATCGCCCGCGGCAATGTAGGGAATCAGGGCCGAGGCGCGGCCGGACTCGGCGGTGCGCGCGAATGCGGCGGCGATGCGGTCGGTGCGGGTGGTCATGGACGGGGCCTCAGAGCTCGATGCCGGCCTGTTCGGCCACGGTATGCATGTCTTTGTCGCCGCGGCCCGACAAATTGACCAGGATGACGGCGTCGCGCGGCAAGGTGGCGGCCATCTTCACGGCCTGGGCGATGGCGTGCGAGGACTCCAGAGCCGGCATGATGCCTTCGATGCGGCAGCAGTCGTGGAAGGCCTTGAGGGCTTCCTCGTCGGTGATGCCGACGTATTCGGCGCGGCCGGAATCCTTCAGCCAGGCGTGTTCCGGGCCAACGCCGGGATAGTCCAGCCCGGCCGAGACCGAATGCGTTTCCTGGACCTGGCCGTCGGCGTCCTGCATGACGTAGGTGCGGTTGCCATGCAGCACGCCCACCTGGCCCGCGGCCAGGGAGGCAGCGTGGCGGCCGCTGTCCATGCCCTCGCCCGCCGCCTCGACGCCGATCAGGCGCACGTTCTCGTACGGGATGTAGGGATGGAAGATGCCCATGGCGTTGGAACCCCCGCCCACCGCTGCCACGACGTAGTCGGGCTGGCGGCCGGCGGCCTCGGGCATCTGCGTCAGGCATTCGTTGCCGATGACGGTCTGGAAATCGCGCACCATGCGGGGATAGGGGTCGGGACCCGCCACCGTGCCGATGATGTAGAAGGTGTTCTCGATGTTGGTGACCCAGTCGCGCATGGCTTCGTTCAGCGCGTCCTTCAGGGTGCGCGAACCGGACGTGACCGGCACGACCGTCGCGCCCAGCAGCTTCATGCGGTAGACGTTCGAGGCCTGGCGGCGGACGTCTTCGCTGCCCATGTAGACCACGCATTCCATGCCATAGCGCGCCGCCACGGTGGCGGTGGCCACGCCGTGCTGGCCGGCGCCGGTTTCGGCGATGACGCGCGGCTTGCCCATGCGCTTGGCCAGCAAAGCCTGGCCGATGCAGTTGTTGACCTTGTGAGCGCCGGTGTGGTTCAGGTCTTCGCGCTTGAACCAGATCTGGGCGCCGCCCACCATTTCCGACCAGCGGCGGGCGTGGTAGACCGGGCTGGGCCGGCCCACGAAATGCTTGAGCTCGTAGTTGAACTCTTCCTGGAAGGCAGGGTCGACACGGTAATGGTCATAGGCGGCGCGCAGCTCGTCGAGCGCGTGCATCAGCGTTTCCGCCACGAAAACACCGCCATAAGGGCCGAAATGGCCCTGGGCATCCGGAAAGTCGTAAGGTTTCACCAAGCTTCTCCCCCGGGTATCGCGGCAGGCCACTGCCGCCGCAAATCCGGTTTGCAACCCGTCATTTTACCTGACGCCGGCAATGGCCGGGCGCAACGCCGCAGCCACCCCGGGAACCGTCAGCCTGCGCTCAGAGCGACTGCCCCAGGCGGCGCAGGAAGGTATCGCAGGCGGCCAGCTGGTCCAGGGCCACGTACTCGTCGGGCTTGTGAGCCTGCTCGATATGGCCGGGGCCGCAGACCACGGTGGGGATGCCGATGCCCTGGAACAGGCCGGCCTCGGTGCCGTAGGCGACCTTGCGGGTCGCGCGGTCTTCGGTCAGGGCGCGCACCAGCTGGGTGATGGCGGCCTCTTCGGAAGCTTCCAGGGCGGGCGCCGCCGCGCCGGTTTCGATCTCGATGCTGGCGCCGTCGAATTCGGCCTTCATGCGCGGCAGGAGTTCTTCGCGCACGTATTTTTCGACTTCCGCCTGGATCTCATCCGGCTGCATGCCGGGCAGGTTGCGGAATTCGTAGGTAAATTCGCACAGCTCGGGAATGGTGTTGACCGCGATGCCGCCCCGGATCTGGTTGGTGGTCATGGTGGAAAACGGCACGTCGTAGAACTGGTCGTAGGGTCCGTTGGCCTTGAAGCTGTCCGCCAGGTCGCGGATGCGGCAGATCAGCCGGGCCGCGTATTCGATGGCGTTGCAGCCGCGCGGGGTCAGTGACGAGTGCGCGGCCTTGCCGTGCACCTTGCAGCGGAACAGATTGATGCCCTTGTGCGCCACCACCACCTGCATGCCGGTGGGCTCGCCCACCACGCAGCCTTCGGGGCGGATGCCGCGCTCGTGCAGGTCGGCCAGCATGTAGGGCGCCCCGGCGCAGCCGACTTCCTCGTCGTAGGAGAACGCCAGGTGCATCGGCTTCTTGCGCGGCATGGCCAGGAACTCCGGCACCAGCGCCAGCGAACTGGCGATGAAGCCCTTCATGTCGCAGCTGCCGCGGCCGTAGAGCAACCCGTCCTTCTCGACCAGCTTGAACGGATCCGTGCTCCACTCCTGGCCGTCCACCGGCACCACGTCGGTGTGGCCCGACAGCACGATGCCGCCCTGCATGCCGCCGTCCTGGGCGGGCAGGGTCGCGAACAGGTTGGCCTTGGTGCGCTCCGGATTGTGCGCCAGCCATGCGTCGACGCCCTGGCCCTTGAGCCAATCCCGGACGGTTTCGATCAGGGCAAGATTGGAATTGCGGCTGGTGGTGTCAAAGCCAACCAGCGTTTCCAGCCAGGTGCGCGCGTTCATGTCACTACTCTCTTGGGGAAAAACAGGAGTGTAAGGCCAGCGCGCATCCGCGTCTCGGACGGGGCCGGGCGCGCGAGCGCCTAGAATGTCGCCCGGTTAGGCAAACCCCAAGGAGAAACCGTGCAGCACAAAGCAGTTCCCACACGCAACATCGTGGCAGCAGTCATAGGCAACGCCCTCGAATGGTATGACTTCCTGGTGTTCGCGTTCATGACGCCGATCATCTCGAAGCTGTTCTTCCCCACGGATCCCAGCGTCCCCGGCAGCGAGCTGAACGCCATCCTGATGACCACCGCGATCTTCGGCGTCGGCTTCTTCATGCGTCCGGTCGGCGGCATCATCCTGGGCCTGTATGGCGACAAGAAGGGCCGCAAGGCGGCCATGGTCATGGTGACATCGCTGATGGCCGTGTCGATCGCGCTGATCACGGTCGCCCCCACCTACCACGCGGCCGGCATCCTGGCCCCGATCTTCATCCTGATCGCGCGCCTCCTGCAGGGCTTCTCGGCCGGCGGCGAATTCGGCACCTCGACCGCGCTGCTGATCGAAATGGCGCCCAACGGCAAGCGCGGCTTCTACGGCTCCTGGCAGATGGCCGGGCAGATGCTGGCCCTGCTGATCGGCGCCGCCTGCGGCACGCTCATCACCGAATTCTTCACGCCGCAACAGATCGCCGACTGGGCGTGGCGCCTGCCGTTCGCCTTCGGCCTGGTGATCGTGCCCATCGCCATCTATATCCGCCGCAACGTCGACGAAACCGACGCCTTCAAGCAGATGAAGGAAGATGAGCGCCAAGCCAGCGCGCGCGGCGAGGTGCAACGCC
This sequence comes from Achromobacter anxifer, assembly GCF_903652925.1. Classification (GTDB taxonomy): domain Bacteria; phylum Pseudomonadota; class Gammaproteobacteria; order Burkholderiales; family Burkholderiaceae_B; genus Achromobacter; species Achromobacter anxifer. Next base: position 258,386 of record NZ_CAHLAR010000003.1, read on the forward strand.
TGAGCCTGGGCCAGATGATCAGGACGCATACGCGCGAAACGCTGATCGGCGTGGGCCTGGTCGTGACCGCGACCGTGTCCATCTACATCACCTTCACGTATCTGGTGACCTACTCCACCCAGATCCTGAAGCTGCCGCTGAACCAGACCTTCCTGGTGCAGATGGCGGGCGCGGCGCTGATGGTGCTGCTGACGCCCTTCATGGGCGCCTGGTCGGACCGCGTCGGCCGCCGCCCCATCGTGATCGGCTCGCTCATCGGCTACCTGATCGTGCTGTACCCGCTGTACCACTGGCTGTCGGACGCGCCGTCCATCGGCCGTCTGCTGGCCGTGCAGGTCGTGGTTTGCCTGTTCGTGTCAGCGTTCTTCGGCGTGTTCAGCACGGTGATGGCGGAACTGTTCCCCGCGCGCGTGCGCTCGGTGGGCCTGTCCCTGGCCTATAACGTGGCCGTGATGATCTTCGGCGGCTTCGCGCAGTTCATCGTGACCTGGCTGATCAAGACCACCGGCTCGCCGATGGCGCCCGCCTACTACGTGATGTTCGGCGTGGCGCTGGGCCTGATCGCCGCGTTCTTCATGCGCGAGCGCGCGCACGAACAGCTGGACAACTGAGTCCCGCTTCCACCCGGGCCGCCCGGCCCGGGTTTCGCGCCTAGCGGCGCGTGGCCGAGGACACGCCCTGCACTTCCGCCAGGGCGTCCAGGGCGCGGGACAGCGATTCCCCGCCGCGCACTTCCACCGTGAACACCATGTGGGCCAGCGACTGCTTGCTCTGGGTGTTCACGCCTACCACGTTCAGGCGCAGCCTCGCGAAGACTTCGGACAGATCCCGCAGAAGGCCGGAACGGTCATGCGCGCGCACGCTGATGTCCACCGGATAGAAGGTATCGGCGGTCTCGCCCCAGGCCACTTCGATGACGCGCTCGGGTTCGCGCGCCGCCAGCGCCAGATAGCTGTGGCAGTCGCTGCGGTGGATGGACACGCCGCGGCCGCGGGTGACGAAGCCCGCAATGAGGTCCGGCGGCGCCGGACGGCAGCAGCGCGCCAGCTGCGTCAGCAGCGACCCCACTCCCACCACCAAAACACCGCTCTTGCCGCTTTTCTCGGCGCTGCCCGCGCTGGCGTGGCGCAACGCGGCCGGCTGCGGCTCGACCGCAGGCCCTGGCTGCTGGAACAGCGTATCGATCTGCCGCAGGCTGAATTCTTCCTTGGCCGCCGCCACGTACAGATCGTCGGCGCGGGCAAAGCCCAGGTTCTGCGCCAGCTGTTCCAAGTTGACGGCCGTCTTGCCCAGTCGCTGCAATTCCTTTTCGACCAGGGCCTGGCCCTGGGTGATGCGCTGCTGCAGCTCGATCGCGTTGAACCACATGCGCACCTTGGCGCGGGCCCGCGGGCTGGCCAAAAAACCCAGCTGGGGATTGAGCCAATCGCGCGACGGCCCGCCCGACTTGGCCGAAATGATCTCCACGGTCTGACCGGTGGACAGCCGGGTCTGCAGCGGCACCATCTGCCCGTCGACGCGCGCGCCGCGGCAGCGGTGGCCCAGGTCGGTGTGCAGGTGATAGGCGAAATCCACCGGCGTCGCGCCGGCTGGCAATTCGATCACGCGCGCCTGCGGCGTCAGCACATAGATGCGCTCATCGGTATGCGGCGGCGCCGTCGCGGCGCCGCGATTCTTGCCCGCGGCGGCCTTGCCGGGCGCGGGCTTGGCGGGCTCGTCGCCGCCGCCCTCGACATCGGAATTCCAGGCCAGCAGCTGGCGCATCCACGCCAGTTGCCGGTCGTATTCGCTGGACGCCGCCACCTGGCCGCCCTTGGCGCCCGCTTCCTTGTAGCGCCAGTGCGCGGCCATGCCGTACTCGGCGAACTGGTGCATCTCGCGCGTGCGGATCTGCACTTCAAACGGCCGGCCGTCATCGTCGGCGACCACCGTGTGCAGCGAGCGGTAGCCGTTGGGCTTGGGCCGCGAAATATAGTCGTCGAACTCCTCGGAGATCGGCGTCCACATTTCATGCACCATGCCCAGCGCCGTGTAGCAGGCGCGCACGTCGTCGACGATGATGCGCAGCGCGCGCAGGTCATACATCTGCGAGAAATCCAGGCGCTTGACCCGCATCTTGTTCCAGATGCTGTAGATGTGCTTGGGCCGGCCGCTGACTTCGGCCTCGACGCCAGCACGGGCCAATCCGGCCTGCAGGCGCTCGATGGCGCCGGCGATGAAGGCTTCGCGCTCCACCCGCTTTTCTTCCAGCAGGCGGGCGATCTGCTTGTACTTTTCGGGCTCCAGGAAGCGGAAGGCCAGGTCTTCCATTTCCCACTTGATCTGCCAGATCCCCAGGCGGTTCGCCAGGGGCGCGTACAGGTCCAGGGTCTCGCGCGCGAAATCGGTGGAGCACGGCGCCTTGCTTTCCGCATGCCAGCGCAAGGTGCGCAGCCTGGAGGCCAGCCGCATCAGCACGATGCGCAGGTCGGCCGCCATGGCCAGCAGCATCTTGCGCTGCATTTCCTTCTGCGAGCCGCTTTCGGCCGCCGCGTCGCTCGCTTGCCGGGCCACCACGCCCAGCCGCAACAGCGCCCGCGTGCCCTGCACCAGCCGGGCGATCTCGGCGCCGAACGCGGTCGCGACCGGATCGTTGCGCAGCGAAGGCGCCGGAGCCATCAGGTCGGTCGGCAAGGCGGCCAGCAGCGCCGCGGCACGCGTGGCGGCATCGGTATGCAGGGCGGCCAGGATGCGGACCACGCCGGCCCCATGACCCGCCAGAGGCTCGCCGGTCAGTGCGTGCTGCCCTTCGAAACGCGGCTCGGCCCAGGCCACGGCCTGGTCGATCAATGCCATGCCGTCGGCATCCAGGCCGGCGCCTACCTCCTGGCGCCAGGAAGCATCGAATGGCGTAGGCGCGTCGGGAACTGGCGGGGCGGACATGACGGGCGTCGAGCGGATGTAGTTTGATATTCCGACACTCTACACTAGGGTTTGTAGACACCAAAAGACGCCGCTAGCCCCGGCATATGGAAGGAACCGAAGCTTATGTTGCGCTGGCTCAAGGGCCGCGGCGCCCGCCCCTCCGCGGTGGCCGAAATGCAGGCCCGCATCTCGCCGGAACTATGGCGGCTGGTGCTGGACACCCACCCGTTCCTGGCGGCCCTGAACGCCGCCGAAACCGCCCAGTTGCAGGCGCGCTCGGCCTGGCTGCTGGCCAGCAAGAACATCAATGGCGCGCAAGGGCTGGAGGTCTCGGACTTCATGCGCCTGAGCATCGCCGCCCAGGCCAGCCTGCCCATCCTCAACCTGACGCCGGAACTGTATGAAGGCTGGGACGAGATCATCGTGTACCCGGCCGGCTTCCGCATTCCGCGCTCACGCCAGGACGACGACGGCGTGGTGCATGAATACGTCGAGGATGCGGCCGGCGAAGCCTGGGAAGGCGGGCCGCTGGTCCTGTCCTGGGAAGACACCCAGCTCTCCGACGGCGGCTTCAACGTGGTCATCCATGAATTCGCCCACAAGCTGGACCTGCGCTCCGGCTACGCCGACGGCATGCCCTCGCTGGCCGCGCACCCCGAACTCAAGCCGCAGGCCTGGCGCCGCATCCTGGACGACAGCCTGGACCGCTTCATTGCCGCAGTGGACACGGTCGAGGCTTCCATCCCGCACGACGTGGATCCGGAGAGCGAGGCCGCGGATGCCTGGTACGGCCAGTTGCCCATGGACCCGTATGCCGCCACCGACGAAGCGGAATTCTTTGCGGTCAGCTCGGAGCACTTCTTCGTCGATCCCTACCCCATGCACGAAGCGCTGCCGCAATGGTATGGACTGCTGCGGGCCTACTACCGGCAGGATCCCCTGGAACGCTAGGCATGAAACAGCTGCTGATCGTGTGGCATTCTCGTACCGGCGCCGCACGGCAGATGGCCGAAGCCGCGGAGCGCGGGGCGCGCGCGGCCGCGGCGCAGCTGGAACAGGCGGCCGACCTGCGCGTGCTGCTGCGGCGGGCCTGCGACACCCAGGCCGAAGCCCTGCTCGCCAGCCAGGCCTACCTGTTCTGCGCCCCCGAAAACCTGGCCTCGCTGAGCGGCGAGATGAAGGAATTCTTCGACCGCAACTATTACGCCGTGCTCGACCGGATACAGGGGCTGCCCTATGCCTGCGCCATCAGCGCGGGCAGCGACGGCGCGGGCGCGGCGCGGCAGGTGGAGCGCATTTGCACCGGCTGGCGGCTCGCGCCCCTGGCGCCGCCGCTCATCGTCAACATGGGCGCACAAAGCGCGCAGCAGATCCTGGCGCCCAAGACAGTGGCCGGCGCGGACCTTGCAAAATGCGAGGAACTGGGCGGCCTGCTGGCCGCGACGCTGCTGCTCGGGCAATAGCCGGCAGAACGCGGGGGGAAATCTGGCAGGCGCCGAACGCGGTCCGGCGCCCCGGGGAATGCCCGGATCGGAATCAGGCGGCCAAGGCGCCCGATTCCGGAAAACGTCTTCAGACGGCAGCCGTCACGACGATCTCGACCTTGAAATCCGGATTGGCCAGGCGGGCTTCGACGGTGGCGCGCGGAGGCGAGTTGCCGTCGGCGACCCAGGCGTCCCACGCCTTGTTCATGCCGTCGAATTCCTTCATGTTGGCCACGTAGATCTGGGCCATCAGGATCTTGGTCTTGTCGGTGCCGGCTTCGGCCAGCAGGCGGTCGATCGTGGCGAGCACCTGTTCGGTCTGGCCGGTGATGTCCAGCGTGGAATCGTCCGGCACCTGGCCTGCCAGGTACGCGACGCCGTTGTAGACGGCCATGTCGGACAGGCGCTTGGCCACGTGGAAGCGCTTGATGCTGCTCATGAATAGTCCCCTAGATTCGAGTGGGTTGGGTGGAACAATGCTGAAGAACCCGCAATTTACCCCGAGCCGCCATCAGGCGGGAGGCAATTGGAAGACCTGGCGCAGATAGGCCAGGTAGGCCGGATCGTCGCACATGGTCTTTTCCGGCGCGTCGGACACCTTGGCCACCGGCTGGCCATTGCAGCGGACCATTTTCATGACGATCTGCAAGGGTTCGTGGCCCAGGTCGTTGGTCAGGTTGGTGCCGATGCCGAAAGACACCTTGCAGCGGCCGGAGAACTGGCGAGCCAGTTCGATGGCGCGAGGGAAGGTCAGCGAATCGGAAAACACCAGCGTCTTGGCGCGCGGATCCACGCGGTTCTTGCGGTAGTGCTCGAGCAGGCGCTCGCCCCAGACGAACGGATCGCCCGAGTCATGGCGCGCGCCGTCGAACAGCTTGCAGAAGTACATGTCGAAGTCGCGCAGGAAGGCATCCATGCCGTAGACATCGGACAGCGCGATGCCCAGGTCGCCGCGGTATTCCTTGGCCCAGACTTCCAGCGCGAACACCTGCGAATCGCGCAGGCGCGGGCCCAGCGCCTGGCAGGCCTGCAGGTATTCGTGGCCCATCGTGCCCAGCGGCAGCACCTCGTGCTGCTTGGCCAGCAGCACGTTGCTGGTGCCGGCGAAATGCACGCCCATCTGCGCCTTCATGGTGGACACGATTTCCTCGTGCCAGACCTTGGAGAAGCGGCGGCGCGTGCCGTATTCGGCCACGCGGAAATCGGCCAGCGCGGGATCGTCCAGCACCAGGTGCATCTTGGACTGCAGGCGCTTGCGGCCCTCTTCCCAGTCGGGATTCTTGCGCGTGTTGCGGAAATAGACCTCGTTGACGATGGCCAGCACCGGGATCTCGAACAGGATCGTGTGCAGCCAGGGGCCGCGGACCTCGATGCTGATTTCGCCCGGGCCCTCGCCTTCCTCTATATGGATGCAGCGCTCCGGCAGGTGGAACAGTTCCAGGAAATCGACGAAGTCGCTTTTGATAAAGCGCAAGCCGCCCAGATATTTAAGTTCTTCCTCGGTGAAGCGCAGCTGGCACAGCTGATGCACTTCCTCGCGGATTTCGTCCAGATAGGGACGCAGGTCGACCCCGGGCGTGCGGCATTTGTAACGGTACTCGACCTGGGCAGCGGGAAACTGATGCAGAACCACCTGCATCATGCTGAATTTATACAGATCGGTGTCGAGCAGCGAAGTGATTATCATGATGGCGCGTTTCGTTTCGCGACACCATAGCATAGAGCCCGCGCCGTTCAGGGCGAAGGGCCCCTGTGTCAATACGGGTATTGCCGGCACGTTGGCGCGTCATTGGGTAAAATCCGCCCAACAAGACACAAAAGCCGCCGCTCCCGGAGTTCCTGAATGACCCACGTTGTCACCGAAAACTGTATCAAGTGCAAGTACACCGATTGCGTAGACGTGTGCCCGGTGGACTGTTTTCGTGAGGGTCCGAACTTTCTCGTGATCGATCCCGACGAATGCATCGACTGCGCCGTCTGCATCCCGGAATGCCCGGCCAATGCGATCTACGCCGAAGAAGACGTGCCGCAAGACCAACTGAATTTCATCGCGCTGAACGCCGAACTCTCGCCCGAGTTCGCCAGCATCAGCCGCGCCAAGAAGCCCCTGCCCGACGCCGACGAATGGAACGGCAAGCAGGACAAGCTGCAATACCTGGAAAAATAATCCGCGAACGCCGGCCACCGCCTGGCGGCCGGCCACGCGCGATGTGCCGATGACCGACGACTCCAAATACACGCGCCAGACCGTAACCCATGTCCACACGTGGGTGCCCGACAAGCTGTTCTCCGTGCGCGTGACGCGCGACGACGCGTATGCGTTCCTGCCGGGCCAGTTTGCCCGGGTCGGTTTGCCGGAGGCCGGCACGTCCGATGCCGAGCCCACGCTGTGGCGCGCCTATTCCATGGTTTCGGCGCCGCATCAGCCCTGGCTGGAGTTCTATTCCATCGTGGTCCCCGAAGGGCTGTTCAGCCCGCGCATGGCGCGGCTGCAACCCGGCGACGCCCTCTATGTGGAAAAGAACCCCTACGGCTTCCTGACCCTGGAGCGCTTCGCCCCCGGCGGCGATCTCTGGCTGCTGGCCTCGGGCACGGGCCTGTCGGCCTATATGTCCATCCTGCGCGACCCCGCCGCCTGGCGCGCCTACCGCCGCATCATCCTGGTGCATGGCGTGCGCACCGCCGCGGAGCTGGCTTATCGCGAAGAGATCGAATCCTGGCGCAACCAGCCCGAACTGGCCGAATTCTTCGCCGCGGATCCGCAGAAGCTCGTCTACCTGCCCATCGCCACCCGCGAGGCCCTGCCCGGCATGCCGCAGGCGCGCCTGACCACGCTGATCGCCGACGGCGGCCTGGAACAGCTGGCGGGACAACCGCTGGATCCCGAGCAGGCCAAGATCATGCTTTGCGGCAATCCCGACATGCTGGCGGATGCCCGCAAGCTGCTGGGAGAACGGGGCTTCAAGCCCGGACGCCGCGGCATTCCCGGCAATCTGGCGGTGGAAAACTACTGGTAGTTCGCTCCGTCCGACTTAGTGCATAAATCCACCCTTTGGTGCTGCTGCGCGTTATAAAAAGCGCCCTAAACTGGTGCTCAATGGGTATCGGGTCGCTTTTTAGCAACAGATTTACGTTTTTTGTCGGCGTTTCTTTAGGCTGTATAGAAATAACGTTAGTCCCCGGGGCAATAATCGGGGCACATGCACGACCCAGAAGGACTTTTCCCAAATGCTGTATCAATTGCACGAAATGCAGCGCGCCTTCCTGACTCCGTTTGCAGCATTCACGGACGCCGGTTCCCAGCTGTTTTCCAGTCCCTACAGCCCCCTCGCCTATACCCCCATTTCCCGCCAGATGGCGGCCGGGTATGAGCTGATGACCCGCATCGGCAAGGAATACCAGAAACCCGCCTGGAACCTGCCCACCACGGAAATCAAGGGCAAGTCCGTCCGCGTCATCGAAGGCGTGGCCATCGACAAGCCGTTCTGCCGCCTGCTGCACTTCCAGCGCGACGTCCGCCACGCTGGCCGCGACGATCCCAAGGTCCTGCTGGTCGCGCCCCTGTCCGGCCACCACGCCACCCTGCTGCGCGACACCGTGCGCGCCCTGCTGCCCGCCCACGACGTCTATGTCACGGACTGGGTCGACGCCCGCATGGTGCCGCTGTCGGCCGGTCCGTTCCATTTGAACGACTACGTGCGCTACGTGCAGGACTTCATCCGCCACCTGGGGCCGGACGTGCACGTCATTTCCGTCTGCCAGCCCACGGTGCCAGTGCTGGCGGCCGTTTCGCTGATGGCCTCCGCCAACGATCCCTGCCAGCCGCGCAGCATGGTGATGATGGGCGGCCCCATCGATCCGCGCCAGTCGCCCACGCAGGTGAACCGCCTGGCCACGACCAAGCCCTATTCCTGGTTCGAGAACCAGGTCATCCACCCGGTGCCGCCGCGTTATCCGGGCGCCGGCCGCAAGGTCTATCCGGGCTTCCTGCAGCACGCGGGCTTCATGGCCATGAATCCCGACCGCCACATGAAGTCGCACTACGACTTCTACCTGGACCTGCTGCGCGGCGACGACAGCGACGCCGAAGCGCACCGCCGCTTCTACGACGAGTACAACGCCGTGCTGGACATGCCGGCCGAGTTCTACCTGGACACGATCCGCATGGTGTTCCAGGAGTTCCAGCTGCCCAACGGCACCTGGGAAGTGGATGGCAAGCTGGTGCGCCCGGCCGACATCAAGAAGGTCGCCCTGCTCACCATCGAAGGCGAACTGGACGACATCTCGGGCCAGGGCCAGACGCGCGCCGCGATCAAGCTGTGCAAGAACATCCCGGCCGAGCGCAAGACGCACTACACGGCGCCCAACTGCGGCCACTACGGCATTTTCTCGGGCCGCCGCTGGCGCGAAATGATCTGTCCTAAAATTGCCGAATTCATCCGGCAATCTGCGTAGGATGGGTGCAGCGCGAGGGTTCTCCAGCCAGAACCCTCGCGCCCAGCGCGCGTAACCCGTGCGGCCGCAATAGACTGTCTTCCTGCAACAAGCGGGCCCTGTCTGCCCGCGGCGGCATGGGTCGCGCGCTTGGCGTCCGCGCTTGCGCGAGGATTCTCGCGCCACACCCGCCCTGCGGCTTCTCTTTCATACTCATGTCCTGTCGCTCATTAGCCGACCGCATTGATGCCTTGCTGCCTCAGACGCAATGCACCAAGTGCGGATACGACGGCTGCCGGCCCTATGCCGACGCCATCGCCGACGGCGCCGCCCCGATCAATCGCTGCCCTCCCGGAGGCGATGAAGGCATCGCCGCCTTGTCGCATCTGCTCGGCGTGCCCGCCCTGCCCCTGGACGCCAGCCGCGGCGAACCCGGACCGCTGCTGGTCGCGCGCATCGACGAAGCCCACTGCATCGGCTGTACGCTGTGCATCCAGGCCTGTCCGGTGGACGCCATCGTCGGCGCCAACAAGCACATGCACACGGTGCTGCCCGATTGGTGCACCGGCTGCGACCTGTGCGTGGCGCCCTGTCCGGTCGACTGCATCCAGATGGTGCCGGCGGGCCGCGCCTGGAGCGCGCAAGACGCCGCCGTCAGCCGCCTGCGCCACCGCAACCACCAGGCGCGGGTTGAACGCCTGGCAGCCGACAACGCGCGCCTGATGGCGCCTGAACCAGCCGCAGCCATCGCTCCCGCGCCCGCCGACGAGGCGCGCAACGAAGACCGCAAGCGCTCCGCCATTGAATCCGCGCTGGCCCGCGCCCGGGCCCGCCGCAACCCCTCGCAGACATGAACGCCGCCAAACGCCGAGAGATCTTCGCCCGCCTGCAGGCCGCCAACCCGCATCCGACCACCGAACTCGAATACGAAACGCCGTTTCAACTGCTGATCGCGGTGCTGCTGTCGGCGCAGGCGACCGACAAATCGGTCAACATCGCCACGCGCAAGTTCTTCCCCGCCTACGGCACGCCGCAAGCGCTGCTGGCGCTGGGCGAGGAAGGCCTGGCGGATTACATCAAGACCATCGGCCTGTACCGCACCAAGGCGAAGAACACCATCGCCACCTGCAGGATCCTGATCGAACAGCATGGCGGCGAAGTGCCGCAAACCCGGGAAGCGCTCGAAGCCCTGCCCGGCGTGGGCCGCAAGACCGCCAACGTGGTGCTGAACACCGCCTTCGGCCAGCCCACCATGGCGGTGGACACGCACATCTTCCGCGTGTCGAACCGCACTGGCATCGCGCCCGGCAAGAACGTGCTGGAAGTCGAACAGAAACTCGAAAAGTTCGTGCCGCGCGAATACATGCAGGATGCGCATCACTGGCTGATTCTGCTGGGCCGCTACGTCTGTGTGGCACGCAAGCCAAAATGCCCCCAATGCGGCATTTCCGACCTCTGCGAATTCAAGCAGAAAACACCCGCCTGAGACGCATAAGCTCATGCGCCGATATCGCATCGGCGCGCAGCAAACCGGGTTTTCCCTCGCTACGAAATCCATGACGCGTTGATGACGATCAACGCGCATTTGCTGCAATGCATTGCCATTAAGTACCGGCTTTCGTCCCTTGTGGCGCAAGCATTGTCGGCCTGCCGACAATTGCCCTTTCCGCACTGCAAAACCTATGACAAACCCTCATGGAATTTTGATAGAGAGGTGCGCATACTCGCCGGCAACTCATGAGAAAACTGCGAATCTTCGCCAGTTTTCCTGACCCTGCGGGGGCCTGTCGCACGACGTCAGGTCGAGACCGAATAAATACAACGCCGGTGCAGCAAACATGGACGACACGATCCTGGAGACAAAAGGCCTCACCAAGGAATTCCGCGGATTCGTCGCGGTCAATGGGGTCGATTTGCGTATCAAGCGAGGCGAGATTCATGCCTTGATCGGGCCTAACGGCGCCGGCAAGACCACTTGCTTCAACCTGCTTACCAAGTTCCTATCTCCCACGTCGGGAACCATCAAGTTCAACGGTATCGACATCACCGGCGAACGGCCCGCGCAGATCGCGCGGCGCGGCGTCATCCGCTCGTTCCAGATCTCGGCGGTGTTCCCGCACCTGACCGTGCTGGAGAACGTGCGCATCGGCCTGCAGCGCAAGACCGGCCTGTCCTTCCATTTCTGGAAGAGCGACAAGCGGCTGGCCTCGCTGAACGAACCCGCGCGCGCCCTGCTCGAACAGGTGGACCTGGGCGCGTTCGCCGACGAGACCACCGTAAACCTGCCCTATGGCCGCAAGCGCGCGCTGGAAATCGCCACCACGCTGGCGATGGAGCCGGAGCTGATGCTGCTGGATGAACCCACGCAAGGCATGGGCCACGAAGACGTGGACCGCGTCACGCAACTGATCAAGCGCGTCAGCGCCGGGCGGACCATCCTGATGGTGGAACACAACATGAATGTCGTGTCCTCCATCGCCAACACCATCACCGTGCTGGCGCGCGGCGCCGTGCTGGCCGAAGGATCGTACGCCGAAGTCTCCCGCCATCCGGCCGTGATGCAGGCTTACATGGGCACCACCGACGGCGAACTTCAAGGAGCGCACGCATGAGCACCCCGGCACTGGAAATTTCGGGCCTGCAGGCCTGGTACGGGGAATCGCATATCCTGCACGGCGTGGATATGCGCGTTGGACAAGGCGAAGTGGTCACCCTGCTCGGACGCAATGGCGCCGGGCGCACCACCACCCTGCGGGCCATCCTCGGCCTGACGGGATCGCGCAAGGGTTCGGTACGCATCCATGGCACCGAGGCCATCGATCTACCCACCTACAAGATCGCCCACCTGGGCGTGGGCTATTGCCCCGAGGAACGCGGCATCTTCGCCAGCCTGTCTTGCGAAGAGAACCTGCTGCTGCCCCCCGTCGTGGGCTCGCTGGGCGGCGGCATGTCGCTGGCCGAGATCTACGACATGTTCCCCAACCTGCAGGAGCGCCGGAATTCTCCCGGCACGCGCCTGTCGGGCGGCGAACAACAGATGCTGGCCGTGGCGCGCATCCTGCGCACCGGCGCAAACCTGCTGCTGCTGGACGAAATTTCGGAGGGCCTCGCCCCCGTCATCGTGCAGGCGCTGGCTCGCATGATCACGGCGCTGAAGCAGCGCGGCTACACCATCGTCATGGTGGAGCAGAACTTCCGCTTCGCAGCGCCCCTGGCCGACCGCTTCTACGTCATGGAGCACGGCCAGATCGTCGAGCACTTCGAAGCCGCAGAACTTTCAGAAAAACAGGACACGCTCAACGAATTGCTGGGCGTCTAGAACCTGTGTCATCCGCCGGACATCCGGCAACACTACACCGTAGGGAAGAGAGGAGTCATCCCATGAAGCTGCACACCATCACTGCTGCACTGGCCATGGCGGGCCTGGGATTTGCTGGGGCAACCGCCCACGCGCAAGGTATCTCCGACGATGTCATCCGCATCGGCTTCATCACCGACATGTCGGGCGTGTATTCCGACATCGACGGCAAGGCCGGTCTGGAAGCCGTGCGCATGGCGATCGAGGATGCCGGCGGTTCGATCAACGGCAAGAAGATCGAAGTCGTGTCGGCCGACCACCAGAACAAGGCGGACGTGGCCTCGGCGCGCGTGCGCGAATGGTTCGACGAGCAGAAGGTGGACGTCATCATCGCCGGCACCAACTCGTCGACCAGCCTGGCCATGGCCGGGGTGGCCGCCGAGAAGAAAAAGCCCTTCATGGCGATCGGCGCGGGCGCCTCGGACCTGACCAACGCCCAGTGCTCGCCGTACACCGTGCACTATGCCTACGACACCGTGGCCCTGGCGCGCGGCACCGGCTCCGCCGTGGTGAAGGACGGCGGCAAGAGCTGGTTCTTCCTGACCGCTGACTATGCCTTCGGCCATGCGCTGGAACGCGACACCGCGGCCGTGGTCAAGGCCGCCGGCGGCGAGGTCAAGGGCCAGGTGCGCGCGCCGCTGGGCGCCTCGGACTTCTCGTCCTTCCTGCTGCAGGCGCAAGCCTCCAAGGCGCAGATCCTGGGCCTGGCCAATGCCGGCGGCGATACCATCAACTCGATCAAGGCCGCCAACGAATTCGGCGTGACCAAGACCATGAAGATGGCCGGCCTGCTGGTCTTCATCAACGACGTGCACGCGCTGGGCCTGCAGGCCACGCAAGGCATGTACCTGACCGACGGCTGGTACTGGGACCAATCCGACGCCTCGCGCGCCTGGTCCAAGAAGTTCGAAGCCAAGGTCGGCCGCAAGCCGTCCATGCTGCAGGCGGGCGACTACTCCGCCACGGCCTTCTACCTGAACGCCATCAAGGCCACCGGCACCGACGACGGCGATGCCGTGATGAAGTGGATGAAGTCGAACAAGATCAACGACTTCTTCGCGCAAGGCGGTTACGTGCGCGAAGACGGCCGCATGATTCACGACATGTACCTGATGCAGGTCAAGACCCCGGCCGAATCCAAGGCTCCGTGGGACTACTACAAGGTCGTGGCGACGCTGCCCGGCGACGAGGTCTACACCAAGTTGTCCGAGTCCACCTGCAAGCTGGTCAAGAAGTAATCCAGCCCATGTGATCCCAGACGCGACCCGCGGCCCCAGGCCTCGGGCCGCGTTTTGATTAGTTCGCTTCCCTCCGTACGCGCAGGATTTTCACAAGATGACTGACATTTTCGGCATCCCCATACAGGCCTTGTTCGGCCAGCTATTGCTAGGCCTGGTCAACGGCTCCTTCTACGCCATGCTGTCGCTCGGGCTGGCCGTCATCTTCGGGCTGCTGAACGTCATCAACTTCGCGCACGGCGCGCTCTACATGCTGGGCGCCTTCGTGGCCTGGATGGGCCTGTCGTACCTGGGGTTGAACTACTGGGTCATGCTGATCCTGGCGCCGCTGGTCGTCGGGCTGTTCGGCATCATCATAGAAAAGCTATTGCTGCGGCACCTGTACAAGCTCGATCACCTCTACGGGCTGCTGCTGACCTTCGGCCTGACCTTGCTGATCGAAGGCCTGTTCCGCAGCTTCTACGGCGTGTCGGGCCAGCCCTATCCCACGCCCGACGCCTTGCGCGGCGCCACCAACCTGGGCTTCATGATCTTGCCGAACTACCGCGGCTGGGTCGTGGGAGCGTCCCTGGTGGTCTGCCTGGCGACCTGGTTCGTCATCGAGCGCACCCGCCTGGGCGCCCTGCTGCGCGCCGGCACCGAAAACCCGCGACTGGTCGAGGCCTTCGGCGTGAACGTGCCCCGCATGATCACCCTGACCTACGGCTTCGGCGTGGCGCTGGCGGGCTTTGCCGGCGTGCTGGCCGCGCCCGTGCTGCAGATTTCCCCGCTGATGGGCTCCAACCTCATCATCGTCGTGTTCGCCGTGGTCGTGATCGGAGGCATGGGGTCCATCATGGGCGCCATCGTGACCGGTCTGGGCCTGGGCGTGATCGAAGGACTGACCAAGGTGTTCTGGCCCGAGGCCTCCAGCACGGTCGTGTTCATCATCATGGCCATCGTTCTGTTGATCCGCCCGGCCGGGCTGTTCGGAAAAGAAAAATGAATCGTCAATTCCTGGGCTATGCGGTACTGGCCATCGTGGTGGCCATTCTTCCCTTCGTCGGGGTGTATCCGATCTTCGCCATGAAGATCATGTGCTACGCGCTTTTCGCCTGCGCATTCAACCTGCTGCTGGGCTTCACCGGCCTGCTGTCGTTCGGCCACGCCGCCTTCCTGGGCAGCGCGGCCTACGCGACCGGACATGCGCTCAAGGTCTGGGGCTTTCCCACCGAGATCGGCCTGCTGTTCGGCGTGGCCGTGGCGGCGCTGCTGGGCTTGGCCATGGGCGCGATCGCCATCCGGCGCAGCGGCATCTACTTCGCCATGATCACCCTGGCGCTGGCGCAGATGGTGTTCTTCTTCTTCCTCCAGGCGAAGTTCACCGGCGGCGAGGACGGCCTGCAAAGCGTGCCGCGCGGCACGCTGCTGGGATTCGTCGACCTGTCCAAGGACCTGAACCTGTACTACCTGGTGATGGCCATCTTCATCATCGGCTACTTCATCATCTGGCGCGCGGTGAACTCGCCCTTCGGCCAGGTGCTGCAGGCGCTGCGCGAAAACGAGCCGCGCGCGATTTCGCTGGGCTACGACGTCGACCGCTTCAAGCTGCTGGCCTTCGTCCTGTCGGCCGCGCTGGCCGGCCTGGCGGGCGCCACCAAGACCCTGGTGTTCGTGTCGGCCACCCTGTCCGACGCTACCTGGCAGATGTCCGGGCTGGTCATCCTGATGACCCTGATCGGCGGCCTGGGCACGATGACCGGCCCCATACTGGGCGCCTTCATCGTGGTGTTGCTGGAAAACAAGGTGGGCGACTTCGGCCAGATGCTGGCCAACGTCACCGGCGTGGACTGGTTCCTGCGACTGGGCGAATCCGTCACCATCGTCATCGGCCTGATCTTCGTGATCTGCGTGCTGGCGTTCCGCCGCGGCATCGTGGGCGAGATCGGCGCCTTCATCAATCGCCGGCGCACTGCCCGCGCCTGATAGCCACGCCTGATACCTGCACTGCAAACACGGGGCCGCAATATGCGGCCCCGTTTTCATTTGGCGAGCCGGCGCACACCCGTAAAATGGACGGTACCCAACCAAACAGGTGCTGACCATGCGCAAACCGCATCCGCTCGCCCCCGTCCTTGGCGCCATGGCGCTGGCCGCCGCCCTGCTTCCATCGGCCGCGCAAGCCGCCGATCCCGTCTGCGAAGTCAACCGCCCCATCCGCTTCAGCGGCCTGAACTGGGAATCCAACCTGGTGCTGGCCGGCATCGAACGCTATGTGCTGGAACATGGCTACGGCTGCAAGACCACGGTCGAAATCGGCGAAACGCTGCCCATGCTGGCGGCGCTGCAACGCGGCGACGTGGACGTCACCCCCGAGGTCTGGCCCGGCCAGATCGAAGGCGCCTGGAAGAAGGCCCTGGCCAGCGGCAAGGTGCTGGGCGTGGGCCACGTGTATGACGCGGGCGAAGGCTGGTATGTGCCGCGCTACACCGTCGAACGCCACCCCGGCCTGAAATCCGCGGCCGACCTGGCACGCTTCAAGAACGTCTTCGCCGATCCCGAGGAGCCCGGCCGCGGCCGCATCTATGGCTGCCCGGCGGGTTGGGCCTGCGGCACGCTGAACGAAAACCTGCTGCGCGCGCTCAAGCTGGACCGCGACTACGCGATGTTCGCCCCCGGTTCCGGCGCCGCCCAGAAGGCGGCGATCGTCTCCGCGTACAAGCGCAAGCGCGACATCGTCTTCTACTACTGGACGCCCACCTCGCTGGTCGGGGCGCTCGACCTGGTGAAGCTGGAGCTGCCGGCCTTCGATCAGGCCGCGTACACCTGCATGACCGATCCCAAGTGCCTGGATCCCGTGCCCACCGAATTCAAGCCTAACCCCGTCGTCACCGGCGTCAACGCCGCGTTCGCGAAGCAGGCGCCGCAGATCGCCGAATTCCTGGGCAAGCTGACGGTGCCCAGCGACGCCATCGACGCCACCCTGGGCTGGCTGGAAAACGAAGGCAAGGAACCCGAGGACGCCGCGCGCT
Organism: Achromobacter anxifer; assembly: GCF_903652925.1. Taxonomy (GTDB): domain Bacteria; phylum Pseudomonadota; class Gammaproteobacteria; order Burkholderiales; family Burkholderiaceae_B; genus Achromobacter; species Achromobacter anxifer. Next base: position 274,815 of record NZ_CAHLAR010000003.1, read on the forward strand.
ATTTCCTCAAGCAGTACGGACCGGTATGGCGGCAATGGATACCGCCGCAAGCCGCCGAGCGCGTGCAGGCGGCGCTGGCGCGCGAGTGACCGCCGGAGCGCCGTCGCCGGCTCATGTATCCTGACGTCTCGGCGCGCCGCCCGCGCCAACCCAATTCAAGCGAAGGAAGACAAGCATGGACGCCCTGTTCTGGCACAACGGTCACTGGACCACTGAAAACCCCAAATTGCTCGGCCCCGCCGACCACGCCTTCTGGATGGCCAGCATGGTGTTCGACGGCGCGCGCGCATTCCGCGGCCTGACGCCGGACCTGGACCTGCACTGCCAGCGCGTGGTGCGCTCGGCCGAAAAGATGCTGATGAAACCGCAGCTCGGCTGGGAAGAAATCCAGAAGCTGTGCCTGCAGGCGGTGGCGAAGTTCCCGGAAGGCACCGAGCTCTACATCAAGCCCATGTTCTATTGCGCCGACGGCTTCCTGCTGCCGGACGCCGACAAGACCCAGTTCGTGCTGCACGTGTTCAAGGTGCCGATGCCGGGCGACCAGGGTTTCTCCGCCTGCTTCTCCAGCTTTGCGCGTTCCTGGCCCAACATGGCGCCCACCGACGCCAAGGCCTCCTGCCTGTACCCGAACGGCCAGCGCGCCATCCGCGAAGCCGCCGAAAAGGGCTTCGACAACGCCATCATGCTGGACGGCGCCGGCAACATCGCCGAATTCGCCACCAGCAATCTGTGGATCGCCAAGAACGGCGTGGTGTCCACGCCGGCCGACAACGGCACCTTCCTCAACGGCATCACGCGCCGCCGCGTGCTGGCCCTGCTGAAGGCCGACGGCGTCGACGTGCAGGAACGCAGCTTGACCCGCGCCGACATCGAGGAAGCCGATGAAGTGTTCTCGTCCGGCAACTACGGCAAGGTGGTGCACGTGAACCGCGTCGAAGACCGCAAGCTGGAATACGGCCCGATGGCGCGCCGCGCACACAAGCTGTACATGGATTACGCCGAAAGCACCGGCCGGAAGTAAGCGGCCCGCGCCCAGTTCCTACCCATCTGCTGCCCGCCTACGCGCGGGCAGCGTCGTTCTCGGGAATGCCTCATGCAGACACGACGCGATTTCCTCCGCAGCGGCGCCTCGCTGGCCGGCGCCGGCAGCGCCCTGGCCCTCTTGCCCGCCTCCATCCGGCGCGCGCTTGCGATTCCCGCCGCCCGCCGCACGGGCACGATCCGCGATGTCGAGCACATCGTGATCTTCATGCAGGAGAACCGTTCCTTCGACCACTACTTCGGCGCGCTGGCCGGCGTGCGCGGCTTCGGCGACCGCTTCCCCATCCCGGTGCCGGACAGTCCCGACGCGCGCCACCGCAGCGTCTGGGCGCAGTACAACGACAAGCCCGATGACGGCGCGCCGCGCACGGTGCTGCCCTACCGCCTGGACACGCGCGAGGCCTTCGAGACCATGCGCGTGGCCAGCACGCCGCATACCTGGTCCAACGCCCAGGACGCCTGGGACACAGGCCGCATGGGCAAGTGGCCGGCGGCCAAGAAGAACCACTCGATGGCGTACTACACCGGCGAGGACATGCCCTTCCAGTACGCCATGGCGCGCGCCTTCACGGTCTGCGACGCCTATCACTGTTCGTTCACGGGCGGTACCAACACCAACCGGCTATTCGTGTGGACCGGCACCAACGACGGCCTGGGCCGCGGCAACGGCCCGGCGCTGGGCAACACCTACAACAAGCTCACGGGCGGAGATCCCGCGCGCGCCTATACCTGGACCACCTACCCGGAGCGCCTGGAGCAGGCCGGCGTCAGCTGGCGCATCTACCAGAACATGGCGGACAACTATTCGCTGAATCCCACCGCCGGCTTCAAGGCCTATCGCGACGCCTACCATGGCGTGCCGGGTTCGCTGGCCGCGCTGAAGGACAAGGCGCTGAGCACCCGCGACCTGGACCTGCTGCGCCAGGACGTGCTGGACGGCAAGCTGCCGCAAGTGTCGTGGATCTGCGCGACCAAGGCGGGCTCCGAGCATCCCAGCCCGTCCAGCCCGGCCCAGGGCGCGGACTACACGGCCCGGGTGCTGGATGCGCTGACGGCCAACCCCGAGGTCTGGAGCAAGACCGTCCTGTTGTTGATGTTCGACGAGAACGACGGCTTTTTCGACCACATGCCGCCACCCGCCCCGCCCTCTCGCGATGCCGCCGGGGCACTGGCGGGCGCCTCCACGGTGGATACCACCGGCGAATATCATGAGATCGTGGCCGGCGCGGAAAAAGACGACACCCCGGCCCACCTGCACGGCGTGTACGGCCTGGGGCCGCGCGTGCCCATGTACGTGCTGTCGCCCTGGACCAAGGGCGGCTGGGTCAATTCGCAGGTGTTCGACCACACCTCGGTGCTGCGCTTCATCGAGCAGCGCTTTGGCGTGGCGGAACCCAATATCTCGCCCTGGCGCCGCGCCGTCTGCGGCGACCTGACTTCGATCTTCGACTTCGCGGCGCCGGACGATGCCGGCCTGACCCGCGGCCTGCCGGCAACGGCGGAACGCGCCAGCCTTGCCTCCGCCCTGCCGGGCACGGTCACGCCGCCGGCGCCGTTGCAGCCCGGGCTGGCGCGGCAGCAGGCCGGCACGCGCCCTTCGCGTCCGCTGCCCTATGCACTCCAGGTTCAGGCGCGCACGGACGGCAAGCGCGTCGCACTGCGATTCGAAAACAGCGGCACGGCAGCCGCCGTGCTGCACGTGTACGACCGGCTGAACCTGGAGCGCGGTCCGCGCCGCTACACCGTGGAAGCCGGCAAGCAGCTGGAAGATGCCTGGACCGCCTCCGCCGACGACGGCCGCTACGATATCTGGGTGCTGGGTCCCAACGGCTTCCACCGGCATTGCACAGGACGCGGCGGCCAGCCGCCGTTGGAAGTCACGGCGGCCTGTCCGGGCCCCGGCGCGGCGCTGCGGCTGACGCTGCGCAATCCCGCCGGACAGGCCCGTTCATTCCGGGTGGAGGCCAATGCCTATGACCACCCCCGGCAGGCCGACACACCGCTCGCTCCCGGCGAAAGCGTCACCCTGACCTGGGACATGCACCGCAGCGCTGGCTGGTACGACCTCACCGTGCGCGACATCGGCGATCCTGCCTATACGCGCCGCCTGGCCGGACGCATCGAGACCGGCGCCCCCTCCACTTCCGATCCCGCCATGGGACAGGAGCTGATACTGCAATGGACTCCCGTGACATGAAGCCGCCCGCCCCCTATGAAAACGCCGTGACCTTCCAGTTCGGCGATACGCCCGAGCTGGCCGACGAACTGCTCGCCCTGGTGCTCGCGGGCGAAAAGACCGCCACCTGCGGCGCATTGCGCGACTTCAACGACAAGGAGCCAGTGCCTGAGGCCGGCCGGCGCGATGTGGTGCTGGACGGCTCCGGCCGTCCAGCCTGCGTGATCGAGACCACCAGCGTGCTGATCCAGCGCTTTGATCAGGTCGACGAGGCGTTCGCGCTGGCGGAAGGCGAAGGGCCTTACGAGGCCTGGCGCGATGCGCATATCGCCTACTTCGGCCGCAATGGCGGCTATCAGCCGGACATGGTGCTGGTGTGCGAAAGGTTCCGGCTGGTTGATGTGTTTGAAAGGTAGGGAGGTTGCCGGCGCGGGGGTTGGGTAAAGCGCGAGATCGTGAGCGAGCCCCCAACTCGCGCAGCCCATCATCCCCAAAAGAAAAAAGCCGGCCGCCTTTCAGCGTCCGGCTTTTGCATGAAAGCGGGCAGGATTCAGCCTTGCTCGCCGCTCTTGCCCAGGCCCAGATAGCTTTCGATGACCTTGGGATCGCCGGCCAGCTCGCGCGCCGGGCCGTGCAGGATGACTTCGCCGGTTTCCAGCACGTAGCCGTAATCGGCCACCTGCAGCGCGGCGCGCGCATTCTGTTCGACCAGCAGGATCGCCACGCCGGTCTCGCGCAGGCGCGCGATGATGTGGAAGATCTCGCGCACGATGCGCGGCGCCAGGCCCAGGCTGGGCTCGTCGAGCATCAGCAGGTTGGGCTTGGCCATCAGCGCGCGGCCCACCGCCAGCATCTGCCGTTCGCCGCCCGACAGGGTGCCGGCCTGCTGGCCGCGCCGCTCGCGCAGCCGCGGAAACAGGTCGAACACTTCGTTCAACGTGTCGCGCCAGCCGCTTTCACGGGCGCGGTAGCGGCGGAAGCCGCCCAGCAGCAGGTTGTCTTCCACCGACATGGTGCCGAACAGTTCGCGGCGCTCGGGCACCAGCGACATGCCGGCCGCGACGCGGCGCTCGACCTGCCAGCCCGACACGTCGGCGCCGGCGTATTGCACGGTGCCGGCCGCGTGGCCGGTCTGGGGCAAGGAGCCCATCATGGCGTTCAGCATGGTGGACTTGCCGGCGCCGTTGGCGCCGATCACCGTGACGATGCTGCCGGCGGGCACTGTGAGCGACGCGCCCACCAGCGCGCCGACCTTGCCGTAGCGGGCCGACAGGTTGCTGACTTCGAGAACGGGAGTTTGCGTCGCGCTCATCACACGCCTCCTGCCGACACGGGCTTGGCCTGGTCCGCTTCGGGCAGGTCGTCATCGATGCCGCCCAGATAGGCTTCCAGCACCGCCGGGTTCTTTTGCACGTCGGCCGGCACGCCTTCAGCCAACTTGGTGCCGAAATCCATCACCACAAGGTGGTTGGTCAGACGCATCACAAAATCCATATCGTGTTCGACGAGCAGAATGCTCATGCCCTCTGCGCGCAACTGTTCCAGCACGCGCGCCAGGTCCTGCTTTTCCTTGTAGCGCAGGCCGGCGGCGGGTTCGTCCAGCAGCAGCAGCACCGGGTCGGCGGCCAGGGCGCGCGCGATTTCCAGGATGCGTTGCTGGCCCAGCGCCAGGTTGCCCGCCTGCTCGTACAGGTATTCGCCCAGGCCGACGCGCTTGATCTGCTCGGCGGCTTCGTGCAGCAACTGCGCCTCGCGGGCGCGGTCCGAATGCAGCGCGCCCGCCAGCACGCCGACGTCCGAGCGCAGGTGCGCGCCCAGCGCCACGTTTTCCAGCACGGTCATGCCGGGCAGCAGTTGCACGTGCTGGAAGGTGCGGCCCACGCCCAGCTTGGCGATGTCGCGCGCCGAACGGCTGTCGATGCGCTGGCCCATGAAGGTGACCTTGCCGCGCGTCACCGGCAGCACGCCGCTGATCAGGTTGAAGGTCGTGCTCTTGCCCGCGCCGTTCGGGCCGATCAGGCCCATGATCTCGCCGGAGGCGACCTTGAAGGAGATGTCGTTGACGGCGACCAGGCCGCCGAACTCCTTGCGGATGGCATCGACTTCGAGCACCACCTGGCCGGCTTGCGGACGCTCGCGCGTCGGCAGGGCCGGGGCCGGCGCCGGCGGCGCCAGGTTGCGGCGCGAACTGTCCGCGCCGGTGATGCTGTCCCACCAGCCCGCCAGGATCGGCCACAGGCCGTTGCGGGCGTATTGCAGCATCAGGATCAGCAGCACGCCGAAGACGATCATCTCGAAGTTGGCGTTGGTATCCAGCAGCTTGGGCAGCAGGTTCTGCAGCTGGTCCTTCAGCACCAGGATCACGCCGGAGCCCAGCAAGGCGCCCCAGACGTAGCCGGCGCCGCCGACCACCGCCATGAACAGGTATTCGATGCCGTAGTTGATGCCGAAGGGGCTGGGGCTGACGGCGCGCTGCATGTGCGCATACAGCCAGCCGGACACGCAGGCCAGCAAGGCCGCCCAAACGAAGATCACGACCTTGTAGGCAGCCGTGTTCACGCCCATGGACTCGGCCATGCCGGCGCCGCTCTTGAGCGCGCGAATGGCGCGGCCCGGACGCGAGTTCAGCAGGTTGCGGGTCGCCCACAGCGCCAGCAGCACGAATACCCAGATCAGGTAATAAATGTGGCGGCCGCTGGCCAGCGACACGCCGAAGATGCTGATGGGCTCGATGCCGGCGATGCCGTCATGCTTGCCCAGCCAGTCGATGTTGCCGAACAGGAAATACAGCGACAGGCCCCAGGCGATGGTGCCCAGCGGCAGGTAGTGGCCCGACAGGCGCAGCGTGATGGCGCCCAGCAGGTAGGCTACGACGGCCGTCAGGATCAGCCCGGCCGGCAGCGCCAGCCAGGGCGAGACATCGTATTGCGTGGTCAGGTAGGCGGTGGTGTAGGCGCCCAGGCCCACGAACGCCGCCTGGCCGAACGAGGTCAGGCCGCCCACGCCGGTCAGCAGCACCAGGCCCAGCACGACCAGGCTGGCCAGCCCGATGTAATTGAGTTGCGTCACCCAGAATTCGGGCGTGACCGGCAGCAGGGGCAGGCCCGCCAGGACGACGATGAAGACGGCAAGCAGAATGCGGTTCATGACGTTTATTCCTCTTCGTCCACGTGATGGGTGCTGAACGAACGCCAGACCAGAACCGGGATAATCAGGGTGAAGACGATCACTTCCTTGTAGGCGCTGGCCCAGAAGGACGAGAAGGATTCCAGCACGCCCACCAGCAGCGAGCCGGCGGCCGCCACGGGGTAGCTGGCCAGGCCGCCGATGATGGCGCCCACGAAGCCCTTCAGGCCGATCAGGAAGCCGGTGTCGTAGTACACGGTGGTGATGGGCGCGATCAGCATGCCGGACATGGCGCCGATGGCGACGGCCAGCGTGAACGTCAGGCTGCCGGACATGGTGGTGCTGATGCCGACCAGGCGCGCGCCGCGGCGGTTGACGGCGGTGGCGCGCAGCGCGCGGCCGTACAGCGTCTTGCCGAAGAACAGCCACAGGCCGATGATCAGGATGGCGCAGGTCGCCACCACGAACAGGCTTTGCGCCGACCACGTCATGAAGCCCAGGTCCACTTGCCCGCTGACGAAGGCGGGCGTGCGCCAGCCTTCGGCGCCGAAGAACACCAGCGCCAGGCCGGTAAGCGCGAAGTGCACGGCCACGGACACGATCAGCAGCACCAGCACGGTGGCCTCGGCCAAGGGCTGGTAGACGATGCGGTAGACCATCGGACCCATCGGAATCACCAGCAGCAGCGTCAGCAGCATGTTCAGCCACAGCGAATTGCCGGGCGCGGTGTAGGTCACGGTGAGCCAGAGCAGCGCCAGCGGCAGGACCACGCAGGTGGCGACGGCCTTGGGCAAGGCGGCGGCGCTGCGGGTGCGCACGGCGCGCAGCAGCTCGAGCACCAGACAGACCACGCCCAGCAGCGGCAGGAGATAGGCGGTGCCCGGCACTTTGCCGTCCACCAGCATGGCCAGGGTCAGGGCGCCGAACGCCACGAACTCGCCCTGGGGAATGAAAATGACGCGCGTAACGGCGAATACCAGCACCAGAGCCATGCCCAGGAGGGCATAGATGGCGCCGTTGACGACACCGTCTTGCAGCAGGATCAGCGCAATTGAGGAATCCATCTAACAACCTTATTTATTCTGGTGTTCCGGCCGCACCCGGGACACTGATACGACACACCGGCCGGAAAGGCCGGTGCGAAGCATTGCTGGGGTGCCGCGCGGCGGGCGCCGCCGCGCGTTGCGCACCCGTGGATCAGGCGATCCTGGAGGATTACAGGCCGGGCTGGTAGACCCACTTGCCGCCTTCCACCTTGACCATGACGCGCGAGCGCTCGTCAAAGCCGGCGTGGTCCGTGGGCGACATGTTGAACACGCCTTGCGAAGCGGCCAGGTCCTTCACGCCTTCCAGGGCATCGCGCATGGCGGCGCGGAATTCCGGCGTGCCGGGCTTGGCGCCCGACTTCAGCGCGACGGGCAGCGCGGCCACGACCAGCTGGCCGGCATCCCACATGTGGCCGCCGAACGTGTTGGTGGAACCGGCGCCGTTGGCCTTTTCGTAGGCATCGACGTAGGCCAGGGCCGACTTCTTGACCGGGTTGCTGTCCGGCAGCTGGGCCGCGACCAGCAGCGGGCCGGCCGGCAGCAGCATGCCGTCGCAGTCCTTGCCGCAAACGCGCAGCACGTCGTTGTTGGCGGCGCCGTGCGTCTGGTAGATGGTGCCGCCGTAGTTGCGGGCCTTCAGCTCCTTCTGCGGCAGGGCCGACGGCGTGCCGGCGCCGGCGATCAGGATGGCGTCGGGCTTGGCGCCGACCAGCTTGAGCACCTGGCCCGTCACGCTGGTGTCGGTGCGGCTGTATTTCTCGATGGCGACGATCTCGATGCCCTTGGCCTTGGCGGCCTTCTGCATCACGTCCAGCCAGCCGTCGCCGTAGGCGTCGGCAAAGCCGATGAAGCCCAGGGTCTTGACCTTGGACTTGGCCATGGCGTCAGCCAGGGCGCCGGCCATCAGGGCATCGTTCTGCGGGGTCTTGAAGACCCAGCGGCGCTTGTCGTCCACGGGTTCGACGATCTTGGCGCTGGCGGCCACGCTGATCATCGGGACCTTGGCTTCGGCGGCCACGTCGACCATGGCCAGCGAGCCCGGCGTGACGGAGGTGCCGATCAGCACGTCGACCTTGTCGTCCGAGGCCAGTTTGCGCGAGTTCTTGACGGCTTGCGTCGTATCGGTGGCGTCGTCCAGGACGATCCATTCGATCTTCTGGCCGGCCACTTCCTTGGGAAGCAGGGCCACGGTGTTGCGCTCGGGGATACCCAGCGACGCGGCGGGGCCAGTGCTGGACACGGTCACGCCGACCTTGACCTGGGCGTTCGCCAGTAGCGGCAGGGCCAGGGCAATGGCGGCAGCCGCCGCGGACAAGCCGAAGTGCTTGCGCATATTTTTGTCTCCTGTGGTGGCTCTGGAGCGCCTCGGGCGAGGCAGGGCGAGCCTAGTTAAAGTTATACAGAAAAAAATATTATAGGGTTAAAACAGTATCAGATGACGATGCGCAACTCCGGTAATTCCCTGATGTGCTACGAAAAACGCGTTTCAGCAAATGCATTCGTTAATGGCGAACTTGTACTAGAAAAGCCCGGCGGGCGTCAGTTGGGGGATTCCCTTGGACGCCGCCGCGCGCCTCAACGCCCCAGCATCGGCCACACGCGCTCGACGCGCGACGCCACCCAGGCCGCGACCACCGCCTTGGCCAGATCGCCCGGCAGGAATACCGCCACCGCCATCGCCGCCTTCGCCAGGCCCATCTTCGTCACGGCGGCCAGCCAGGGCACGCCGCAGGCGTAGACCACGACGATGCCGCCGACCACGCAGGCCAGCACGTAGCCCGCGAATTGCGCCCAGCCGCCCGTGGCGCGGCCGGCAAGACGCCGCGCCAGCCAACCGGTGACAAAGGCGCCTACCACCAGGCCCACCAGGAAACCGCCGGTGGGCCCGAAAAAGGCGCCCAGCCCTCCCCGGCCGCCCGGTAGAACGGGCAGGCCGACCGCCGCCAGCACCAGGTACAGCAGGCAGGCCAGCGCGCCGCGGACCGGACCCAGCATCGCGCCCGCCAGCATGGCGCCCAGGGTCTGCAAGGTGACCGGCACCGGTATGGCGGGCAGCGGAATCGGCGGGATCAGGCTCAGGACGACGATCAGCGCCGCGAACAGCGCAATCAGCACGGTATTACTGGATTTCACGGTATTCCCCTTTGGGAGATGAAACAGGACGCGCAGCGCTCAGTGGCTGCGCGCGTCGATCGCTTCGGATACTTCCTGGGCCCGCTTCAAGGTCAGCACGATCAAGGGCACGATCAGCGCCACCGGATTGGCGCCCAGGCCGCGGGCGGCCTGCGCTTCGCGGATTTCCTGGAAATTACGCCAGATCTCGGGAACGAAGCGCAGCGTCAGCGCCAGGGCCAACGCAACCTTGCCGGCGTCGACCAGACGCATGCGCTCCAGCGGCATCAGCGCCTTTTCGCAGACGGCGATCAGGTCGGACGTGCGAGTGGACAGCGTCACGGCCAGGGCCAGGCCGACCATCGCCGCCACGCGCAGCAGTACGGCCAGCGCCTCCAGCCAGCCCTGGAACCAGGCGGTGAACGCGCCCACGGCCAGCAGCACCCAGGCCAATCCCCGGACCTGCCGCCAGACCGAGGCCGCCGCGACGCCCGTGGACCAGACCAGCACAGCGGCGGCCAGGAAGGCCAACGCCAGCCAGCGCGGGTCGCGCAGCACGAACAGGCCCGCGCCCGCCGCCATCAGCGCCAGCAGCTTCAACCAGGCGGGCAGGCGGTGCAGAACCGAATCGCCCGCAACATATAGCGGTTCCATCATGCGCAGTGCTCCCGGTACCAGCGCAGCGCGGCGGCCGGACTGTCGTCGGCCGCGATATTGCCGTCGCGCACCACCACGACCCGGTCGAAATCCTCCAGCAGCTCCAGGTCGTGGCTGACCACGATGGCGTCATGGGGCAGGCCCGCGATGGCGTCGCGCACCCGGTTGCGGTTGCGCAGGTCCAGCTGGGTGGTGGGTTCGTCGAATACGATCAGCGCCGGCTCCATGACCAGCACCGCGGCCAGCGCGACCAGTTGGCGTTCGCCGCCCGACAGCGTGTGGCTGGTCCGGTCCGCCAGGTGGCCCACGCCCAGATGCCCCAACTGAGCCTCGATGCGGGCTTCGCGCTGCTGGCGGTCCGGCGCCAGCTGCTTCAGGCCGAATGCCAGGTCTTCGCGCACGATGGGAAAGACAATCTGGTTTTCGGGATTCTGGAACACGAATCCGACCTGGCGACGCACCGCCTTGAGGTCGCGCCGGGTATCCAGTCCGCCGACCCGCACGCTGCCCGCGGAGGGCAGCACCAGACCGTTGATCAGGCGCGCCAGCGTGCTCTTGCCGGCGCCGTTGGGGCCGACGATGCCGATGCGGCGTTCGGCCAGCGTCAGGCTCACCCCGGTCAGCACCTGCGCCTGGGGCGTGGAAACAACCGCCTGGTCAAACTCGATTAACATGGGGCGGGATTATGCCCGAACCATTTCGGGCATCGGGACTCCAAGAGCTCATATGGACAAAGTACGCAAATCCGACGCCGAATGGCGTGCCCAGCTTTCCCCCGAAGAATACGTCGTCACCCGTGAAAAGGGTACGGAACGCGCGTTCACCGGGCGCTACTGGAATACGTTCTCGCACGGCATCTACCGCTGCGTGGGCTGTGGCACGGCGCTGTTCGCTTCCGACACCAAATTCGATGCCGGCTGCGGCTGGCCCAGCTACTTCCAGCCGCTGGATCCTGAGCTGGTGCGCGAGGAACGCGACGTCAGCCACGGCATGGTCCGCACCGAAGTGCTGTGCAATGTCTGCGACTCGCACCTGGGGCACGTCTTCCCCGACGGCCCCGAGCCCACCGGGCTGCGCTACTGCATCAATTCCCTGTCGATGACGTTTGAACCCATAGAAGACTGAATGAAGAAGTTCCTGTTCGACCTGTTTCCGCTGTTCCTTTTCTTCATCGCCTACCGGTACACGGACATCTTCATCGCCACGGGCGTCGCCATGGCGGCGGCCGTGCTGCAGATCGTCTGGCTGAAGGCGACCGGCCGCGCCACCGAGGCCATGCACTGGATCAACCTCACGGTCATCCTGGTGTTCGGCGGCGCCACGATCTGGCTGCACAGCGACGTCTTCATCAAGTGGAAGCCCACGGTGCTGTACTGGCTGTTCGGCGGCGCGCTGGTGTTCGCTCGCCTCCTGTTCGGCCGCAACCTGATCCGCCGCCTGATGGAAAAGCAGATCCAGCTGCCGGACGCCGCCTGGGAACGCCTGAACTTGGTCTGGGCCGGCTTCTTCCTGGTGGCCGGCGCGCTCAATCTGTATGTGGCGTTTTCCGGCCACTTCACCGAGTCGCAATGGGTCAGCTTCAAGGCCTTCGGCTTGATGGGTCTGATGGTGGTCTTCGTGATCGGCCAGTCGATCTGGCTGGGCAAGCACATCCAGACCGAGGAACAGGCCCCCTCCTCCGATACCCCGCCCCGCCAGCCCTGAAGCGCTCCGATTCCCCTGCCGGCGCGCCCGCCCCCCAGCCCGCGCGCCGGAACTTGATACCCGTCCCCATGTCAGACACCACCGACCGCATTTCCCTTATCCGGGAGCGGCTAGCCGCCCTGGAACCCGTCAGCCTCGACATCCTGGACGACTCGCATTTGCATGCCGGCCACGAAGGCAGTAAAAACGGCGCCGGCCACTATCGCGTGATCATCGTAGCGCCTTGCTTTGCGGGGCTCTCCGCCGTTGCGCGGCATAGGCTGGTGTATCATCATTTGCAAGATTTGATCCCCTATCCGATTCATGCGCTTGCGCTAGATGCCCAGGCTCCCAAATAGTAAGTAAAAGGATATTCATGAAACGCATCGTCATGCTGGCTGCGGCCTGCGTCATCGCCGTGCCGGCTTTTGCTCAGAACGTGGCTACCGTCAACGGCAAGGCCATTCCGCAAAAGAGCCTGGATCAATTCGTCAAGCTGCTGGTCAGCCAGGGCGCCACCGATTCGCCGCAACTGCGCGAACAGGTCAAGCAGGAAATGATCAACCGCCAGATCTTCGTGCAGGCCGCCGAAGCCGGCGGCATCGCCAAGCAAGCCGACGTCCAGACCGAAATCGAACTGGCCCGCCAAGGCATCCTGGTGCGCGCCCTGATGGCCGACTACCTGGCCAAGCACCCGGTGTCGGACGCCAAGGTCACGGCCGAATACGAGAAGATCAAGAAGGAACAAGCCGGCAAGATGGAATACAAGGTCCGCCATATCCTCGTCGAAGACGAGAAGACGGCGAACGACCTGCTGGCCCAGATCAAGAGCAACAAGAGCAAGTTCGGCGACCTGGCCAAGAAGAACTCCAAGGACCCCGGCAGCGCCGAAAAGGGTGGCGACCTGGGTTGGGCTCCCCCGACCAACTACGTCCAGCCGTTCGCGCAGGCCGTGACGCAGCTGAAGAAGGGCGAACTGGTCGACAAGCCGGTGCAGACCCAGTATGGCTGGCACATCATCATGGTCGACGACACCCGTCCGGTGGAATTCCCGCCGCTCGACCAGGTGCGCCCGCAACTGGAAGAAATGCTGCGCCAGCAAACCCTGGCCGACTACCAGAAGGAACTGCGCGAAAAGGCCAAGATTCAGTAAGCCTTGCCGCACAGATGAAAAATGCCCGCGCAAGCGGGCATTTTTTATGCCTGGATCTTGCGCCGGAATCTGGCGCAGCCTGGCGGCGTACCGGCCTCTCAGGCCAGCGCCCGCTGCAAATGATCGTTCCAGAGGCGGCCTTCCAGCAGCGGCGACAGATGGCCATAGCGCCCGTCCACGCCAATCTGGACGATGTTGGCCGGGTATGGCTCGCGCGCCCGGGCGCCCGGATCGTCCGGCGCGAACAGCTCGTCGGACGCGCAGCGCAGCCATCGCACCGGTGTCGAACTGCCCGACAAGGCCGCGCGCGCGTCGTAGCGGCAGGCGGCCGACCGTAGCGCCGCCATGGCCCAGGGCGAAAACCGCGCCGCCCAGGCCTGGGCATCGGCCCGCAGGCGCTGCTCCAGGTCGGACTCGCTCTTGTGCTCACCCTTGTCGGCCAGCCACTGCGCATAGCCATAGCGGCGCAAGGTGGAGCAGCGCAATTCGACCCATTCGTTCCAGGCCGCTTCATCGCCCGCGTCAAGCGCGGCGGCGATCCGGCGCAGGCGCTGCGCGTCTGCCATGCTGCCGCCACCAAGCGGCGCCGAGGCCAGCACCACGACCCGCCCCACCGGCAGCGGCGCAGCCACCGCCCACTGGAACGCCTGGTAGCCGCCATAGGAATAGCCGACCACGGCATCCAGCCGCTCGACACCCAGGGCGCGCAACCATTCCCCCTGCAGGCGCACGCCATCGGCAATCGACACGTCGGGAAATTCACCAGCCAGGGCGCCGTCCGGGCCGCTGCTGCCGAAGCAGGAACCCAGCGCATTGGGCGACAGCACGCAGGTATCGCGCGTGTCCAGCGCGGCCCCCGGCCCCAGCCATGGACTGGCCCAGCCAGCATCGGGATGGGCGTCGCCCTGATCCGGACGCAAGGCCTGGTGGCTGCCCGAGATGCCGTGCAACAACAGCACCACGGCGCGTGCACGCCCGGGCGCCGGGCCGTAGCGGGCCCAGGCCAGCGCGGCCGGGGCCAGCGTGCCGCCGCCGTCCAGGCGCAGGCCGCCGAATTGCGTCACGCCGGCGGCGTGATCCGCGGACAAGTATGCCGCCACGGCAAGCTCCTAGACCGGACGTTCGCCCATGACCGTCGTGCGGTAGATCGTGCGCCGCATGCTGGCAGGCAGTTCGCGGGTAGTCGCCTTGTGCATCACGCAGCGGTTGTCCCACATGACCACGTCGCCCGGCTCCCACTGCAACGCATACTGGTACTTCTGCTGCGTGCAATGCGCGAACAATCGGTCCAGCAGGTCCTGGCTGTCCGCCTCGCCCCAGCCGGCCACCTCCGCCGTCATGCCCGGGTGCACATAGAGCGCCTTGCGGCCAGTCTCGGGATGCATACGCACGATGGGGTGCTCCACGTCCGGGGTGCCGGCCAGTTGGCTCGCGTCCATGGTGACCCGGGTGCCCTCCTCGGCCTTGGTGTTCTTGCGCCGGTAGCGGTGCACCGCCCGCAGCCCCGCCAACTGGGACCGGGTGGCTTCGTCCAGCTCCTCGTAGGCGTGGTACATGTTGATGAACAACGTGTTGCCGCCTTCCGGCGGAATCAGTTGGGCATTGAGTATGGTGGCCTTGGCGGGACACTCCCGGAAGGCGAAGTCCGAATGCCAGTACGAACCGCCGTCGGCAATGCCCGCCGGCACGCCGTTCTTGACCTCGTTGGACAAGACGAATATCTCGGGATACTCGGGGTGGTTGTACTGGGCCAGCACATGGATATCCAGCTCGCCCAGGCGGCGGCTGAAACGCAGCTGGCCTTCGGGCGACAGGCGCTGGCTTTTGAAGACCAGCAACTGATGGCGCAGGAACAGCTGGTTCACGTCCTCGAACGCCGAGTCGTCCAGCGTTTCCAGATCCACGTCCCGCACGGCGGCGCCGATCAGCGGGCTCAGGGGTGTTGCTTTCATCGTCAGGCTCCTGCAGGGATTCAGGGAAGGCGGTGCACGCAGGCCTCGGTGCGCACCAGGGGTTCCGCGCCGTGCTCTCCGATCAGCACCGGATACTCCAGCCGCATGCCGCCCGCGCCGGGCCGGTACAAGTGCGTACCCAACGCCACCACCATGCCCGGCGTCACGACGTCGCGGCTGCGCAGGTTGATGAAGGGCCGGGTGCGCGCGCAGGTGCCCAGGCCATGGCCGAACAGCGGCAGGCCGAATTCGCTCAGGCCGTGCTTCTCGAACACGGCGATGCCGCGGCTCGCGCACTCCGCTATCGGCCGGCCGGGCGTCAGGGAGGCGAGCATGGTCTGCACGGTCTCTTCCCAGCAGTCGATCAGCTTGCTCTGGACCGGGTCCGGCTTGCCCAGGAACACGGGCAAGGCGGTATCCGCCATGTAGAGATCCAGCAATGGGTGCAGGTCCAGGATCACGAATTCGTCCTGCCGGATGGCGCGGTCGGTCGCCTGCTGCGTGACGCCGCGCAAAAAGCCGGTGCGCTCGCCCGCGCCGACCTCGGTGCCGCCCGTCACGGCCCAGGACCAGGTGCTGCCGCGCCGCCGGATCGCGCGCTCGATCTCGCCGGCGATCTCGTTTTCGGTCGCCCCCGCCCGCACCGCGTTCATGCCTTGTTCGAAGCCGTAGTCCGAGACCTCCGCCGCATGGCGCAGGCGTTCGATCTCCGCGGCATCCTTGATCAGCATGACGTCGTCGATCACGTCCACGCCGTTCGCGAAGCGGATGTCGGGGAGGTGGCTGGACAGGTCGAAGTACTCGGCCGCGGTCAGCATGCCCGGCGCCACCTGCGCGGCCCCCGGGTGCGACAGGTCCAGCGCGACCTTGCCGCGCGTCAGCCCGTGATGCTCCAGGCGTTGGCGTATCAGCTGCGGGAAGTCCGAGAATTCGAATTCGTACATTTCCATCTGGTGGCCCTCGGCTCGCACGCGCGAAGCGTCCATGGCCCAGTAGATGAATTCGCAATGGCCGTCGGCGGTCACCAGCACCGCGCCGCGCCAGGGCATGAAGGCTCCGCTCAGGTAGTGCAGCGCGCCCTGGCGGGTGCCCAGGTAGGCATTAAAACCGAGTTCTCGCGCGTGCTGCGCGACGCGCTTGCGGCGCGCCTGAAAATCGATGGACTGCATGGATGGCTCCTTGTTGGGGACTTCAGGAAACGGACGCGCCGGAGGCTTTGACGACGGGCGCCCATTTCTCGGTTTCGTCGGCGGTGAAGCGGGCAAAGTCGTCGGGCGTGCTGACTACCGGGTCGGCGGCCTGGGACTGCAACTGTTCCCGCACGCGGGGATCGGCCAGCGCCCGGGCGATTTCCTGCTGCAGGCGGTCGACGATGGGGCGCGGCGTGCCGGCGGGCGCGAACACGCCGATCCAGGACGTCATGGCGTAGCCCGGAAGGGTTTCGGCCACGGCCGGGATGTCGGGCGCGGCCGGCGAACGCTCGGGCCCGGTGACTGCGATGGCGCGCAGCTTGCCCGCCTTGATCAGGGGCTGGGCGATGACCAGGCTATCGAAGGCCAGATCGGCCTGTCCGCCGATCACGTCCGTGAGCGCCGGCAGGCTGCCCTTGTACGGGATGTGCTGCATCTGCACGCCGGCCATTTCGTTGAACAGTTCGCCGGACATGTGCATGGACGTGCCGCTGCCGCCCGAAGCGCGGTTGAGCTTGCCGGGATGCGCCTTGGCATAGGCGATCAGGTCCGCCACCGAATGGATGGGCAGCTTGGGATTGACCACCACGACCAGCGGATACGACACGACCTGCGTCACCGCCGTGAAGTCCTTCAGCGGCTGGAACGGCATGGCCTTGTACAGGGTCTGGTTGATGGCGTTGGTGCCTATCGTGCCCATCAGGATGGTGTAGCCGTCCGGGGCAGCCTTGGCCACGGCGTCCGCGCCGATGTTGCCGCCGGCGCCTGGCTTGGCCTCGACGATCACCGTCACGCCCATGCTCTGCGTCATGCGCTCGGCCAGCAACCGGGTGACGATTTCCGTCGGGCCGCCGGCCGCGGCGGGCACCACGAAGCGGATGGGTTTGCTGGGATAGGCTTCGGCCGCGCCGGCGGCGGAACTGGCCGCCGCCCCTACCGCCAGGGCGCACGCGCCCAGGGCGCGCAATAGTCTCCTGCACATGGCATGTCTCCGTTTATGCGGGACGTACCGGGCGGGTGCCCTGGCCGACCCATCTAATTAACGAACAATTGTTCGCTAATTGGCATTTTATGGAGATTGCCGCGGATGTCAAACTACAATCGAGCCTTCAACGACAAGACCGCCGATACATGGACACGACATTGCCGGAACCGAAAGAAAGGAAAGAGGAGTTTCTGGACAGCCTCGCCAACGGGCTGCAATTGCTGCAAATCTACGCCACCGGCGTGGCCAGCGTGACCGTGCAGGAGGCCGCCGAACAGCTCGACGTGACGCGCGCGGCATCGCGGCGCATTCTGCTGACGCTGGAAAAGCTGGGTTATGTGCGGCAGGACGGCAGGGATTTCTCGCCCACGCCCAAGGTCATGGACCTGGGCTACGCCTATTTCGCTTCGCTGAGCCTGCCCAAGCTGACCCGCGCGACCATGCGCGAAGTCGCCCAAAGCGTGGGGGAAACCTGCTCGCTGGGGGTGCTGGACCGGCAGCACGTCGTCTTTCTGGCGCGCGAGGAAGGCCCCAAGCTGCTCAAGCTGGACCTCTCGGTGGGCAGCCGCCTGCCCGCCTACGCCCATTCCCTGGGCCGCACGCTGCTGTCGACGCTGGATGACGAGGCGCTCGATGCCTATCTGGAAAGCGCCGACCTGAAGCGCCTGACGCCCTACACGACGGTGTCGCGCAGCGCCCTGCGCAAGCTGATCCGGCAGGTGCGCGAGGACGGCTACTGCATTTCGGTCAGCGAACTGGTGGACGGCTTCGCGGGGGTGGCCGTTCCCCTGTACAACCACGAAGGCCGCGCGGTGGCGGGCCTGAGCGTCAGCATGGTGCTCGGCTCCCGCCAACCCGACGAATTGAAGCGGCAGCACCTGCCTGCCTTGCAGCGCGCGGCTACCGCCATCCGCGACATGATGCCGCGCAGCAGCATCTGAACTGGCGGCCGGGCGGCCTCAGCCGCCCTGCTCGCCCAGCAGGGCCTTCAGCCCATCCTCGTCCAGCACCGCGACGCCCAGCTCCTGGGCCTTGGTGAGCTTGCTGCCGGAATCTTCGCCCGCCACCAGGTAGGCGGTCTTTTTGGAGACCGAACCGCTGACCTTGCCGCCGGCCGCCTGGATGCGCATCGAAGCTTCCTCGCGCGTCCAGTTGGGCAGCGTGCCGGTCAGCACGAAGGTCTTGCCGGCCAGCGTCGTGGCTTGCGGCGCCGCATCGGCCACGGGGTTCACGCCCTGCGACTTCAGCTGTTCGATCACGTCGCGGTTGTGCTGTTCCGCAAAGAAGCGGCGGATCGAGGCGGCCACCACCGGCCCCACGTCGGGCACGGAGGACAAGGCGTCCTCGTCGGCGCCCATGATGGCGTCGATGCTGCCGAAATGGCGCGCCACGTCGCGCGCCGTGGTTTCACCCACGTGGCGGATGCCCAGCGCGTACAGCAGGCGGTTCAACCCCGGCGCGCGCGCCTTGTCGATCGCGGCCACCAGGTTGTCGGCGGATTTCTGGCCCATGCGGTCCAGGCCCACCAGCTCCAGCGGGCGCAGGCCGTACAGGTCGGCCAGGGTCTTGACCCGGCCGCTGTCGACCAGCTGGTCCACCAGTTTCTCGCCCAGGCCTTCGATGTCCAGCGCCTTGCGGCTGGCGGCGTGCCACAGCGTCTGCTTGCGCTGCGCGCCGCAGAACAGGCCGCCTGTGCAGCGCGCGATGGTTTCGTCTTCGAGGCGTTCGATGGCCGAGCCGCAGACCGGACAGGCCATCGGCATGACGAACTCGCGCGCGTCGTCCGGCCGCTTTTCCAGCACCGGGCCCAGCACTTCGGGAATCACGTCGCCCGCGCGGCGCACGATAACCGTGTCGCCGATGCGCACGTCCTTGCGGCGGATCTCGTCCTCGTTGTGCAGTGTGGCGTTGGTGACGGTGACGCCGCCAACGAATACCGGCTTCAGGCGCGCCACCGGCGTGATGGCGCCGGTGCGGCCCACCTGCACCTCGATGTCGAGCAAGGTGGTGGTGGCTTCCTCGGCGGCGAACTTGTGCGCCAGCGCGAAGCGCGGCGCGCGCGCCACGAAGCCCAGCACCTTCTGCGCCGGCAGCGAATCCACCTTGTAGACTACGCCGTCGATGTCGTAGGGCAATTCCGGCCGCAGCTGGCCGACCTTGGCGTAGAAGGCCATCAGGCCCTCGGCGCCGCGGGCGCGGTGGTTGTGCTTGACGTTGACCGGCAGGCCCAGCGAGGCCAGCCAGTCCAGCATGGCGCCATGGGACTTCTCGGGCAGTTGCGAGGCCTCGGCCGCGCCCGCCGTCGCCTCGGCGAACAAGCCGCCCTGCGCTCCCGGCAGGCCGTGGATCTCGCCCCAGCCATAGGCGAAGAAGCGCAGCGGGCGCTTGGCCGTGATGCGCGGATCCAGCTGGCGCAAGCTGCCGGCGGCGGCGTTGCGCGGATTGACGAAGACCTTTTCGTCGCGCTTGGCCTGGGCCTGGTTCAGTTTTTCGAAGTCGGCGCGGTTCATCAGCACTTCGCCGCGGACCTCCAGCACCTTCGGCGCCGCGCCCTTGAGCTGTAGCGGAATCGCCTTGATGGTGCGGATGTTGGAAGTGACGTCCTCGCCCGTCTGGCCGTCGCCGCGGGTGGCGGCCTGCACCAGCCGGCCGTCCTCGTAGCGCAGGCTGATCGCCAGCCCGTCCAGCTTGAGTTCACAGAAGTAGTCGGCTTCCTGCGCCGGACCCAGCAGGCCCGCGCCGCGCAGCGTGTCGGTCACGCGGCGGTCGAAGGCCACCACGTCCTCTTCGTCGAAGGCGTTGCCCAGGGACAGCATCGGCACCGCATGGCGCACGCTGCCGAAGGCGGACACAGGCGCCGCGCCCACGCGCTGCGTCGGCGACTCCGGCGTCACCAGCTCCGGATGCTCGGCCTCCAGGGCCTGCAATTCACGCATCAGTCCGTCGTACTCGGCGTCCGAAACGGTGGGGTCGTCGTAGACGTAGTAGCGGACGTTGTGCTGCTCGATTTCGGCGCGCAAGCGCGCCGCGGCCTGCGCCGCGTCTTCACCGCCAGACTTGCTGTTCATTTAAGCAAACACCCTTTGGGCGCGCTCGCTGCCGGCGGGCAGGCCCGCTTGTTCAAGTTGGCCGAACAGCACCTGGAGCCGTTCGTCGATCACCGTTTCCGAGCCGTCGGCCAGGGGCTTGCCCTGATCGTCGACCAGATCCGCGCGCAGCCGGGCGGCCAGGTCGCGACCCACGTCGACCATGCGGCCGAAGGCGCGGGCATCCGCCGGGCTGCAGGGCACGTCCAGCAGCAGGTACAGGCGTTCGATGCCGCCCATGCCGGCATCGAAAGCGGCGCCGTCGGCGCGCGCCAGCGTGAAGCGGGCCACGCCGTTTTCCGCCGGCCAGGCCAGGCGGCTGCCGTCGGCGACGAAGCCGAGGTCGCGCGCCACCGACAGCACCTCGGCCGCGGGCTGGGCGGCGCCCAGCAGCAGGGTCAGGCCGACCTGGGTATCCAGGGCGGCGCAGGTGTCGTCCAAGCGGGCGCCCTGTTCCAGCACGGCCTGCTGGTCCGGGCCTTCGATGGTGGCATCGAAGCGCTCGGCCATGTCCTGGGCGCGGGCCCAGGCCTGGGACCATTCGATGGCGGTCAGCGGGCCGCTGCGGTTGGCCAGCAGCACGGCCAGCTGCATCGAGGCGTAGGTCTCGCCTGCATGGATACGCGCGCGGTGGCGGCGCTGGTCGGTTTCGGCGAACACGCGCATGGGCTTACGGCCCACGTGGCGCAGGCTTTGCATGTAGGGCAGCAGATCGGCGCCGCGCACGGCTTCGGCGAAGTTGATCTCGATGACCACCTCGCAGGCGGGATCGGGCTCTTCCGTGTCGTCGGCATCGCTGCCCGGATCGACCGGGGCCGGCTGGCCGGGCTGGGCGCGAGGAGCCTCGCCGCCCATGCCGGGCTCGCGGCGCGCCGCCGCGGCGCCCGCGGTCGCGGCTGCGCCTGTGGCGGCCCCCGCCCCCAACAGCGGATCCTGCTCGGTGGAGGGGAAATGGGTTTGCATCTTGCGCCGGACGCGCCGGTCCTGCCACCAGTTGAATCCCAGCACCAGCAGTATCAGCAATACGCCCAGGGCTATCAGCCCGATCTGCAAATCACTCATGTATAAATCCCGCGCCGAGACCCCGACGCCCTTCTGAATATTGGGTTTATGCCGCTTCGGAGGCCATCATCTGGACGGCCGAATCTATGTCTACCGCAACGATACGCGAAACCCCTTGCTCTTGCATGGTTACACCGATCAGTTGCTTTGCCATCTGCATCGCGATCTTGTTGTGCGAGATGAACAGGAACTGGGTCTGCTCGCTCATGTTGGCGACCAGGTTCGCGTAGCGTTCCGTGTTGGCGTCGTCCAGCGGCGCGTCCACCTCGTCCAGCAGGCAGAACGGGGCGGGATTGAGCTTGAACAGCGCGAACACCAGCGCGGTCGCGGTCAGGGCCTTTTCGCCACCGGACAGCAGGTGGATGGTGCTGTTGCGCTTGCCCGGGGGCTGGGCCATGACCTGCACGCCGGCGTCGAGGATTTCCTCGCCCGTCATGGTCAGCTTGGCCTCGCCGCCGCCAAACAGCTTGGGGAACAACTCGCCGAAGTGACCGTTGACGACGTTGAAGGTCTCTTGCAGCAGCTCGCGGGTTTCGCGGTCGATCTTGCGGATGGCGTCTTCGAGGGTCTCGATGGCGGTCATCAGGTCCTGATGCTGCGAATCCAGGAAGCCCTTGCGCTCGCGCGAGGTGTTCAATTCGTCCAGCGCCGCCAGGTTGACCGAGCCCAGGGCTTCGATCTGGCGCGAAATGCGGCTGACTTCCGACTGCAGCCAGCTGGCGCGGCGCCATTCGTCGGGCTGGTTGGCCAGATCCTGGGCCAGCGCCTCGCGATCGACCTCGCGCGCGTTCAGCTGTTCGGTGAACTGCTCTTCGGCCAGGCGCGCGGCCTGTTCCTGCAGCTGCAATTCCATGATGCGGGCGCGCCGCGGCTCCAGCGTCTGCTCCTGCTGCAGGCGGTCTTCGTCCGCGCCGCGCAGCAGGGCCGCCAGGTTTTCCAGTTCCTGGCGCGCGCGCGACAGCGCTTCCTCGCGCTCGGCGCGCACTTCCAGGGCGTCCTGCAGGCCGGCCTGGGACGCCGAGGCGTCCAGCTCGACCAGATCCACCAGCAGCTGCTCCAGCTCGACGCTGCCGCGCTGGCTCTGGTCCGCGGCCAATTGCTGATTGCGTTGCAGGTCGGTGATGCGGACCTGGATGCCGCGCTCGGCGAACTCGGCTTCCTGGGCGGCGCGCTCCAGTTCGCGCAGGCCGGCGCGCGCGGCTTCAGCCTGGGCCGCCAGGGTCTCGCCGTCGATCTCGGCGTCGGCGAAACGGGACTGGTGCTCGGCCAGTTCTTCGTCCAGCGCCTCGAAGCGGGCCTCGGCCTCTTCGCGGGCGGCGCGCAGGTCTTCTTCCTGGACCTTGATCTCTTCCAGGTCCTGGCGCAGGCGCGAGGCGCGCTCGCCGGATTGTTCGGCCTGCTGTTGCAGACGCGAGTGTTCCAGCTGGATGTCGTGCACCCGGCGGGTAACCTCCGCCACGCGCTGGCGCGCCGGAGCGATGGCCTGGGACACCTGCTGCCAGGCGACTTCGGCGCGGGCGACCGCGGCGCGCGCCTGGTCGGCGATCAGCTGCTGCGCCTTGATCTCGCGCTGCAGGTTTTCGATTTCCTGCTGGCGCGCTAGCAGGCCGGCCTGTTCGGAATCCGGCGCATAGAAGCGCACGCTGTGCGCGTCGACCAGATGGCCGGCCTTGACCACGCAGGCGCCGCCCGCGGGCAGGGTGGCGCGCATGGCCAGGGCCTGGGTCACGTCGGTGGCCGTGTAGATGCCGCCCAGCCACTCGTTGAGCAGCGTGCGCAGGTCGGGATCGGTGATGCGCAGCAGGCTGGCCAGCGGCGTCAGGCCGGCCGGCGCTGCCGGCGCGGGCGCGGCGGCCGGCAGCTGGTAGAACGCCAGGCGGGCCGGCGGCGCGTCCTCGGCGAAGGCGCGGGCCCAGTCCAGGCTGCGCACCTCCATGGAGGCCATGCGCTCGCGCAGGGCGGCTTCCAGGGCGGTTTCCCAACCCGGTTCGATATGCAGCTTCTGCCACAGGCGCGACAGCCCGGCGAGTTCATGCTTGGCCAGCCAGGGTTCCAGCGCGCCCTGCTTCTGCACGTCTTCCTGCAACTTCACCAGGGCCGACAGGCGGGCCTCCAGGCGCGCCAGGTTCTGGACGTCGGTCTGGGCAGCGGCCTGGGCGCGGCTGCGCTCGGCATCCGCTTCCGGCACGCGGCCTTCCAGGGTGGCGAGTTCTTCCTGGGCTTCCTCGAGCTGGTCCTCGCCCGCGACACGGTCGCCGGCCAGTTGCTCCAGGCGCACGGGATCGGGGCTGTGCAGTTCGCGCAGTTCCTGCTGCAGGCGCTCGCGGCGCTGCTCCAGGGCCTGCATCTGGCGGTCCGCGTCGCGCTGCGACTGCGCCACCAGGGCCAGGTTCTGTTCGACCCGGGCCAGCGCGGCGCGCATCTCGTCGCGCCCCGAGGCGGCTTCGCGCACGCGCTGCTCCACGGCCGGCAGCGAGGCCTGGGCGTCCTCGGCCTTGGCGCGCGCCTCTTCGGTGCGGGCGGCGCCGGCGGCCAGGTCTTCCTCGGCCTGGGCGATCTGTTCAGTGCAGTGCTCGCGCTGCGCGGTCCATTCGCCGATCTGCTGCTGCAGCTGGTCGCGGCGCGCCTGCAGGCGGTTGCGGGAGTCCACGACGTGGCGGATTTCGGCTTCCAGGCGGCTGACCTGGGCATTGGCCTCGTACAGCGCGCCCTGGGCGGTATGAACGGCATCGCTGGCGGCGTAATGGGCCTGGCGCCGGGATTCCAGCGCGGCCTCGCCCGCCCGCAGGCCGGCAATGGCGGCTTCCAGCTCGTTCTGGGCCTGGGCCATTTCCTGGGCTTTCTTGGCGCGCTCCTCGCGCGCCCCGGTTTCCTTCAGGAACCACAGCGCATGCTGCTTCTTTTCGCCGTCAGCCTGGAGCTCGCGGTAGCGCGTGGCGACTTCGGCCTGCGCTTCCAGCTTTTCCAGCTGATTGTTGAGTTCGCGCAGGATGTCTTCGACGCGGGTCAGGTTTTCGCGCGTGTCGGACAGGCGGTTCTCGGTCTCGCGGCGCCGTTCCTTGTAGCGCGACACCCCCGCCGCCTCTTCCAGGAACACCCGCAGTTCCTCGGGGCGCGCCTCAATCAAGCGGTTGATCATGCCCTGGCCGATGATGGCGTAGCCGCGGGCGCCCAGGCCGGTGCCTAGGAAGATGTCGTGGATGTCGCGGCGCCGGACCTGCTGGTTATTGACGAAATAACTGCTGGTGCCGTCGCGGGTCAGCACGCGGCGCACGGCGATTTCGGCGTAGGTGCTCCACTGGCCGGCCGCGCGCCCTTCGCTGTTGTCGAACACCATTTCCACCGAAGCCCGCGCCGCGGGCTTGCGGTTGCCGGAGCCGTTGAAAATGACGTCCTGCATGGACTCGCCGCGCAGTTCCGAGGCCTTGGCCTCGCCCAGCACCCAGCGCACGGCGTCGATGATGTTCGATTTCCCGCAACCATTGGGACCCACCACGCCCACCAGTTGGCTGGGCACGGGAATCACGGTGGGATCGACGAAGGACTTGAAACCGGCGAGTTTTAGCTGAGTAAGACGCACAATACGATGACGACGGGGTGGGTTGAACGAAAGGCGTTAACGGACCTGCCGCACAGATTGCAAACCGGCCCCTGGGGGGCCGGCATACACATGGGTCGTATGATACCGCAGGCAGTCTGTCCCCAAACGTCAGCAAGGGTCAAGGCGCGTTGTCCCTGAGCGTTGCGGGCGGTCAACTTGCGGGCAAACGCTCAATGGCCGCCATCTGGGCTCCGGCTATACTCCCTGACATTTTTTTGGCACGACACATAAATTTTCACGCGGACTGGCGGGCGCCAGGCCTGAGAACGGGGACATTCTTGAAACGTGGTTTCTATCTGGTCATGGCCGCGCAGGCCTTCTCGTCATTGGCGGACAATGCGCTGTTCATCGCAGCCATCGCCTTGATACAGGAACTGCATGGGCCGGACTGGCTGGCACCCATGATGAAGTGGTCGTTCGCGCTGGCTTATGTGGTCCTGGCCGCCTTCGTCGGGGCGCTGGCGGACTCCTTCCCCAAGGGCCGCGTGATGTTCTCCACCAACGCCCTGAAAGTGGCCGGCTGCATGCTGATGTTCTCGTATGCCAGCATCGGCGTCGCCCCCCAGTACCAGACCTACCTGGTTTGCGCCGCCTACGCCATCGTCGGCATCGGCGCCGCGGCCTATTCCCCCGCCAAGTACGGCATCGTGACCGAAATGCTGCCCCCGTCCATGCTGGTCAAGGGCAACAGCTGGATCGAAGGCCTGACGGTGTTCTCCATCATCCTCGGCACGGTGCTGGGCGGCCTGCTGATCTCGTCCTCCGTTTCCACCGCCCTGCTCAGCCACTCGTTCATCGGCAAGCTGGTCCATACGCCGGCCGAGGCCGCGATCCTGGTCATCGCCTTCGTCTACCTGCTGGCCGCGCTGTGCAACCTGATGATTCCGCACACCCACGTGCGCTATCCGCCGCAGCAGAAGAACCCGGTGCGTCTCATCCGCACGTTCTGGGGCTATGTCTGTGTGCTCTGGAAGGACAAGCTGGGCCAGATCTCGCTGGCTGTCACCACCCTGTTCTGGGGCGCCGGCGCCACCTTGCAGCTGATCGTCATCGAATGGGGCCGCAGCCATCTGGGCTACCAGCTGGACAAGGCCTCCATGCTGATGGGCGTCGCCGCCCTGGGCACGGTGGTCGGCTCCATCCTGGCGGGCCGCATTCCCCTGCGCCGCGCGCTGGCCGTGCTGCCGGTGGGCGCGGCCATGGGCCTGGTCGTGCTGCTGATGCCGCTGGTCTACTCGCCCTGGAGCGTCTACCTGCTGCTGCTGATCACAGGCGGCCTGGCCGGCTTCTTCGTGGTCCCGATGAACGCGCTGCTGCAGCACCGCGGCCACGTGCTGCTGTCGGCCGGCCACTCCATCGCCGTGCAGAACTTCAATGAGCAGCTCAACATTCTGCTGATGGTGGCCATGTACACGCTGCTGCTGTGGCTGCAGTTGCCCATCAACATCATCATCGTGATCTTCGGCACCGTGGTCGCCGTACTGATGGTGGTCTTCATGCGCTGGAGCAAGCGCAACCTGCAGGCCAACCCCGAGCTGCACGAGCAGATCGGCCAGGAAGGCCATGGCCGCGCCCTGGACTCGTCGCACTAGATGCGCTGACTGCGGCAATGAAAAAACCGGGCTTCGGCCCGGTTTTTTTTTCGACTGCGGGAACCGCGATCTAGGAAGCGCAGCCTCGGAATCGCAATCTCAGTTCAGCTGCGCCACCGCCAGCCGCAGATCCTGCCAGGCGCGCGCCTTCTCGCTCGGGCTGCGCAGCAGATAGGCGGGGTGGTAGCTGACGACCACCGGAATCTCCCGGCCTTCGTCCGTCTTCAGCTGATGGATGCGGCCGCGCAGGCTGCCGATGGTGGCGTCCGTACCCAGCAGCGTCTGCGCCGCGAAGCGGCCCAGCACCAGGATCCGCTCCGGCTTGAGCAGCGCGATCTGCCGCGTCAGGTAGGGACTGCAGGCCGCAATCTCTTCCGGCTTGGGATTGCGGTTGCCCGGCGGCCGGCATTTGATGACGTTGGTGATGAAGACGTCACGCTCGCGGCTCATGTCCACCGACGACAGCATGGCGTCCAGCAACTGCCCGGAGCGCCCCACGAAGGGCTGCCCCTGGCGGTCCTCTTGCTCGCCCGGCGCCTCGCCCACCACCAGCCAGCGCGTGGGCTGGCCGCCATGGCCAAACACCGCGTTGCGGCGCCCTTTGCACAGGCCGCAGGCGGAACAGGCCACGACCTGCTCGCGCATCTCGTCCAGGCTGGCGTTGCGGATCGCCTCGGCCACTGGCACCGGCGGCGGTGGCGGCGCCTCGGCCTCCGTCTTGGGCGCCGGACGCGGCGGCGGACCGCTGCGGGTCAGGATCGAGGCCGGTATGCCGGGACGGCCAGGGGTTGGCTCGGCAGCGGCGGGAGCGACGGCGACAGGCGCAGCGGCGGCCGGAGACTCGGCAACCGGCGCTGCGGCGGCCTGTGCCGCAGACTGCGGCACAGGCCGCGCCTCGGCAGCGGACACTTGCACCGACGCCGACAAAACCTCCTTGGAAACAATGACTTGCGGATCAACCGCAGGCTGGCTGGGCGCCGGTGCAGGACGCAGCCATAGCCGCTCCATGCCGATCTCGCGCAGCCAGATGCGCTGCAACGGATTGACGCGGGGCGCGGCCGACGGCGGCGCGGCAGTGGGCTGGCTCATGCCGCCGCTCCATCCGCCGTGAAGCGCTTCTGCATGACCAGGGCGTCCTCGCGGCCGCCTTTCTCGGCAGGGTAATAGCCGCGGCGCACGCCGATCTGCAGGTAGCCGTGCCGCTTGTAGAAACTGATGGCCGACGCGTTCGACGGCCGCACTTCCAGCAGCACGCCTTCCAGGCCACGTTCGCGCGCCTGCTGCTCGCACCAGCTGAGCAGCGCGCCGCCCAGCCCCTGGCGGTGCAGCGCCTTGGCCACGGCGATCACCAGCAGATGCGCCACGTCGGGCGCGAACATCAGCACGCAGAACCCCGCCAGCTTGCCTTCGCGCCGCAACACCCAGGCGCCGTAGCCCGCCGCCAGGGCGTCCGCGAAATTGCCGCGCGTCCAGGGGAAGGCCTGCACGTGCGCCTCCAGCGCCACGACTTCTTCCAGGTCGGCGTCGGTCATCGGCTGGGGCACCCAGGGCGCCAGCGAAGGTTGAGCCTTGGGATTGCCGCCCTCGCCCCGCATGCGCTCGGCGGTGGTGAAAGCCACCTTGTCGCGCACGTAGAGCGGTGCCGCCAGTTCCGGCGCCACGGCCTCGCCCCGCATCCAGCCCTGCCGTCCCAGGCGGGCCACGCTGGCGGCTTCCGGCCGCCGCGCGTCCAGGGCGCGCTGCCACTGGCCGGGATGCTGCATGTCGGACGCGTAGGCGTCCCAGGCGTCGCCAGCCAATACCAGTTCCAACGGCCGGCCGGCGCGGGCCGACCAGCCCGGCAGATGATGGGCGGTCCAGGGCACGACTTCGGCCGCCGCGATCAGCAGTGGCGCCTGCAGGATCTCCCAGGAGATTTCACCATCCGAAACGGCCGCCTGGCGGTAGACCGCCAGATAGACCTCGTTCATACGGGCGTCCAGCGCCACCACGATCGCCTGCTCCGGTGTAGCCGGCACCTGGGCGGCAACCGCCTGATGAGAGACAATGGGAAGCACCGGGATGCCCAGGCCCAGGCCCATGCCTTGGGCCACCCCGCAAGCCACCCGCAAGCCGGTGAAGCCGCCCGGCCCCTGGCCGAAAGCCACTGCGTGCAGGGCGCCAGGCGCCAGCCCGGACTCCGCCAGCAGCTCGTTGGCCATGGGCAAGAGCCGTTCCGCGTGCTCCTGGGAACCCTCGTGTTCCCTGACGCTGACCTCCAGGCGACCATCGACCGCCCGCAACAGGGCCACGCCGCAACGGGACGAAGAAGTTTCCAAAGCCAGCAGGTTTAGTTCCATAGGTGCAGATTGTACGAAATACCGCGACTCCTCCCCCGGTTGTTAGGGGGATGTTAGGGGGATTTCAACCATGGTTCGCAATGTGTAATATCTTGTGAACGCCCACTAGCCGCTGGTTCTCGCCACTGTTACATTTCCGGCCATGAATACGCAAAACACCACCCCCACCCGAAAAATCCTCGTCGTCGACGATGATCCGCGCTTGCGCGATTTGCTGCGTCGGTACTTATCCGAGCAGGGATTCAACGTTTTCGTTGCCGAAGACGCCAAAGAGATGGGCAAACTCTGGCAACGCGAGCATTTCGACCTGCTCGTGCTGGATCTGATGCTGCCTGGCGAAGATGGCCTGTCCATCTGCCGCCGGCTGCGCGGTGGTCACGACAACACCCCCATCATCATGCTGACGGCCAAGGCGGAAGAAATCGACCGCATCGTCGGCCTGGAGATGGGCGCGGACGATTACCTGTCCAAGCCGTTCAATCCCCGGGAGCTGCTGGCTCGGATCAACGCGATCCTGCGCCGCCGCGGCACCGAGGAACATCCCGGTGCGCCCAGCCAGGAAAACGAATCCATCGCCTTCGGCCCCTACACGCTGAACCTGTCCACCCGCACGCTCACGCGCAACGGCGAACAGGTGCCCATCACCACGGGCGAATTCTCGGTGCTGAAGGTATTTGCCCGCCACCCCAAGATCCCGCTGTCTCGCGACAAGCTCATGGAACTGGCCCGCGGCCGCGAATACGAAGCCTTCGATCGCAGCCTGGATGTGCAGATCTCGCGCCTGCGCAAGCTGATCGAACCCAATCCGTCCAAACCCGTATTCATCCAGACCGTCTGGGGTCTCGGATACGTGTTTGTGCCGGACGGTGGTAGCTGACCGACTCGCCCGCCCCGGGCAGGAGCGCAGCCTCGTGCCCCGCTTGCGCAGAACCTTCAGGAACTTGACATCACGTTTGCGGCTCGGCTTGTTCGGCCGCACGTTCCTGTTGCTCGCCGCGCTGATGCTCGTCAGCCTGGGCGCGTGGCTACAAGTATTTTTCAGCATGGAGCTGGGACCGCGCGCCAATCAGATGGCGCAGCGGGTGATCACGGCCGTCAATATCACGCGCACCGCGCTGATCTATTCGCATAACGACGAACGCAGCAAGCTCCTGCTGGACCTGGCCACCAACGAAGGCATCCAGGTCTATCCGCGCGAGGTCACCGACTTCGCCGAAGCCCTCCCCGACGACGACTACTGGCAACGCGTTGCCCAGCACATCCGCACGCGCTTCGGCCCGGAAACGCAGATTGCCTGGGGCGTGAACCAGGTGCCCGGCTTCTGGGTCAGTTTCCAGATAGAAAAGGACCTCTACTGGCTGGTGTTCGAGCGAGAGCAGATCGGCCTGACCGGCGGGATCGAATGGCTGGGGTGGGGCGCCACGGCGTTGCTGCTGTCCCTGGTCGGGGCCGCGGTCAGCGTGGGCTTCGTCAACCGGCCGCTATCGCGGCTGGCCCGGGCGGCCCAGGTGCTGTCGCGCGGCGAAACTCCCGCTGCCCTGCCCGAGCAAGGCCCGCTGGAAATCCGCGACCTGAACGCCTCGTTCAACCGCATGGCCAAGGACCTGAGGCAGGCCGAGGCCGACCGCGAACTGATGCTGGCGGGGATTTCGCACGACCTGCGCACGCCGCTTGCGCGCATGCGGCTGGAAATCGAATTGAGCGGGGTGTCCGAGGATGCCCGCCAGGCCATCGACGAAGACCTGGGCCAGATCGACCACAGTATCGGGCAGTTGATGGAGTACGCGCGCCCCGCCGGCACGCTGCCGCAGCTGGCGACCGACATTTCCGCAGTGCTGGCCGAACTTTACGAACGCGAACGCAGCCATACGGCTTCGGTGGGCGGCGAACTGGAAGCCACGCTGGAACCGGGCCTGCGCGCCCGCATCACGGCGCTGGACCTCAAGCGCATCGTCAGCAACCTGATCGAGAACGCCCGCCGCTATGGCCGCTCCAGCGACGGCATGGCGCATCTCGTCATGACACTGCAAGCTGACGGCGCCATGATCGCGATCGAGGTGTCCGACCGCGGTCCCGGCATCGCGCCTGAAGACGTGGACCGCCTGCTGCGGCCGTTCTCGCGCGGCGAGGCGGCGCGCACCGGCGTCAGCGGCGCGGGGCTGGGCCTGGCCATCGTCGAACGCCTGCTCAAGCACGTGGGCGGCTCGTTGCGCATGCTGCCCCGCGAGGGTGGCGGCCTGACCGCAAGGATAGAGTTGCCCAAAGCGAAGTTTAGGAATTATCAATTAGACAACGAAAATCCATAGCGTAGAATTTATGGTTTGAGGCACAGCCTTAATTCCACCAACAACTGGGAGTAAACATGAAAACTGTTGGCGACAAACTCGAGCCCTTCAAGGTCACCGGCGTCAAGCCCGGCTTCAACCAGCACGAAGAAAACGGCGTGTCGGCGTTTGAAGACATCACCGAAAGCTCGTTCCCCGGCAAGTGGAAGGTCATCTACTTCTACCCGAAAGACTTCACGTTTGTTTGCCCGACCGAAATCGTCGGCTTCAACAAGCTGGCCAAGGATTTCGAAGACCGCGACGCCGTCCTGCTGGGCGGTTCGAGCGACAACGAATTCGTCAAGCTGGCCTGGCGCCGTGAGCACCCGGACCTGAACAAGCTGGGTCACTACCAATTCGGCGACACCACCGGCGCCCTGATCGACCAGCTGGGCGTGCGTGAAAAGGGTGCTGGCGTTGCCCTGCGCGCCACCTTCATCGTTGATCCGGACAACACGATCCAGCACGTTTCGGTGAACAACCTGAACGTCGGCCGTAACCCGGAAGAAGTTCTGCGTCTGCTCGACGGCCTGCAAACCGACGAGCTGTGCCCGTGCAACCGTACGGTTGGCGGCGCCACGCTGTAATTTCCAGCCCGGCCCGGGACCCGCTTGCGGGTCCTGCGCTGGGCTTTAACTGCTCTAGATTATAGGTAAAAGCTATGGAATTTCTTACGACCATTAAGGAACAACTGCCGGATTGGGCCAAGGATATCCGCCTGAATCTGGACGCCGTGATCGCCCGCTCGACGCTGGCTCCTGAAGATGCCGTGGGCGCCGCCCTGTCCGCCGCCTACGCCGCGCGCAGCCCGGTGCTGGTCGAAGCCTTCAAGAGCGGCCTGTCGGAAGGCGACGCCAACGCCGCGCTGACGGCCTCGGCCCTCATGGGCATGAACAACACCTGGTATCCGTACGTGGAAATGACCGGCGACGCCCAACTGAAGAGCCTGCCGGCCCAGTTGCGCATGAACGCCTACGCAACCCACGGCGGCGTGGAAAAGAAGCGCTTCGAGCTGTTCGCGCTGGTGGCCTCGATTATCGGCAAGTGCCATTTCTGCGTGGCTTCGCACTACGAGAACCTGAAGAACGACGGCTTATCGACCGAGCAGCTGCGCGATGCCGGCCGCATCGCCGCCGTGGTCAACGCCGCCGCCCTGGCGCTGGCCGCCCAAGGCAAGTAAGCAGCCAGTCCAGCAATAAAAAAACCCGCCTGCGCATTGCAGGCGGGTTTTTTATTGCCCTGCGGCGTCTGGCCGCCTACTTCTTCGGCATGGACGAGGTGGTCGGCAGGCCGTTGGCGGCCCATGCCTCGACGCCGCCGCGGTACCAGTACACGGTCCAGCCCAGCGTGCCGGCGCGCAGCGCCGCGTTGTAGGCCGAACGGTCGTTCATGCCCGCGCCCAGGATCACGACGGGCGCCTTCCGATTGCCACCGTTGTTCTTCAACAGCCAGGCGTCCAGGTCTTGCTGCAGGCGATCCGTGACGCTGCCGTCCGAACCCGCATCCGGCAACGGATAGCCGATGGGCACCGTGTCGCGCAGCCCGCTGGTGTCGACGATCAGGAGATTCTTGTCTTTCTGGATCATCCCGACCAGGTCGCCGGTCGTGATCACCTGGGCGCGGTAGATCTTGTTGGGCGTCGGCCCCTTGTACGGCGCGGTGAACAGCATGGTCGTGGCCGGCACGCCCAAGTCCTTCAGCTCGTCGATGGCGCTGGGAGGCATGCCCTGGCCCGGCTGCGCCGGCTGCTGCCGCGGCGCGGCCGAACCCGGGGCTGCTCCGCCGCCCTGCGCAGCGACCTCGCCGCCCACGGTTCCCATCTCGATGTCGGAAATCATCACCGCGATGTTCTCGATCAGCTCGTAGCACATGGTGATCGAGCCTTCGCGCGGGCTGTACCAGGCATTGAGCTGGCCACAGTCCTTGAACACCACGTTCACCGGACGCGGCAGCACGTAGCGTTCGCCCAGCAGCTTGATGTTGTTCGAGATCGCTTCCGACAGATTGTTCGCGAACAGGTTGCCGATCTTGCGCTTGGACGGCTGGAAGACCACATTCACCGGAGCGCCGGGCGCATTCGCCGCCTGCTGGCCCTCGGGCGTCCAGGTGCCCACGCGCGTGTGCGGCGCCAGGATCTTGTTCCAGGCGCGGTTCTGCTTGTTGAATTCATCCGAACAACGCGCCCGGGTCCGGTCCTCGAGCCCGACGTGCTTGGCAATGGACTCGAACACGGCGGGGTTGCCGCCATACATGATGCAGAGCATGTTGCGGAAGCGCTTCAGGTCGCCGGTGTGCTCGTCCTGCCAGGCCGACGAAGCGTCGGCGCCCCTGCGCTCGGCCAGCTTGCCGCTGTAATACCACTGCAGGGCGGCATACTTCGCCGCATCCTGCGCCATGATGTTCACGTCCTTGTTGTCCGACGGATACATGGTCGGCTCGACGATCTGCAGCGCAGAGTAGATATCGACCGCGTCCTCTTCCGCGCCGGTCGAAGGCAGCTCCAGTTCGCCGATCAGGGCATGCCCGAACTCGTGCATGAAGATGCTGCGCATGATGCCGATGTACACCGAGACGATGCGCATCGTGTCGCCGCCAAAGCGCGGATACGGGCCCTCGCCGGGCAAGCCCGGGTTGCTGTCGCCGCCAGACTGCCCTGCCGCCGGGGCCTGAGGCTTCTGCGTGGCGCCGCCGCCTCCACCGCCCGCGCCGCCACGCGCCGGCAGACCGGCCGCCGCCGGCGCGGCGCCGGATTCGTTGCCGGTCATCGTGATCTTGAAGTCGGCGATGCCGAAGGTGCCCACGTCATAGGCCATGATGCCAAGCTCGGCGCCCGTCGCGGGTTCGTTGCTGACGTCGCCGATCTGCTTGCCGTTCACGATGAAGCGGGCCGCGCCCGGCAGCTCGACCACGCGGATGCGGTCGGAACCGTCCAGCTTGGCCACATTGGGAACCGAGGCGATATCGCGGCGGTTCTGCCCCTGCAGGCAGAACAGCAGCGTGTTCTTGTCCGCCGTGAGTTCCAGCAGGCACAAGGCCTTGTTGGCGCGATTGCTCAGCGCGACGCCGATCGACGCCTTCGGGTTCGCCGATTTCACGACCACATTGACGTCGGTCACGCGGCCCGAGTCCGGCGCCGGTCCAACGTTCATGTACAGAGTCTGTTCGCTATCGGGCTTCGTCGGATTGTGCAGGGTGAACCATCCGTCCTGCACGCCGGCGGTCCAGCCCTCCAGCATTTGCTGCTTGACCGCGCCAGCCAACGGTCCCAATTGCTGCTCGTATTGCGCATGCGCGGGCGAACTCAAGGCGCCGAAGACGGCGAGCAAGGCGATGCCACGTAAATGCATCAGAATGTCTCTGTAGTCGAAATGAAGTAGCGCAGAATATGCCAGATCAATTCGACCCGCTTATTCATTTGTTAAAGATGTATCAAAACCAAATGAATTGCAGGGAATGTGCGAAAGCCCCTTGCCAGAGCCCTCGCAGCGGGCTACGAAATCCGCGCCAACAGCGTCACCACCGTCGCAGCAATGCCTTCCTTGCGCCCCAGATAGCCCAGGCCTTCGTTGGTCTTGGCCTTGATGTTGACCTCGGTCTCGGCCAGCCCGGTATCCGCGGCGATGTTCTTCACCATGGCCGGTGCATGCGGACCGATCTTGGGCGCCTGCGCGTGCAGCGTGGCGTCGATGTTCACCGGCGCCCAGCCGGCGGCGCGCACCCGTGACATGGCTTCGCGCAGCAGGACGCGGCTGTCGGCGCCCTTGAAGGCTGGATCGGTATCGGGGAAATGCCGTCCGATGTCGCCCAGGCCGGCCGCGCCCAGCAGCGCGTCGGTAATGGCGTGCAGCAGCACGTCCGCGTCCGAATGTCCCAGCAGGCCATGCGTGTGTGGGATAGTGACGCCGCCAATGATCAGCGGGCGGCCTTCGACCAGCGCGTGCACGTCGAAGCCCTGGCCGACGCGGAAAGGAATACTCATAGCCATTTTTCCATCAGTTCGAAATCATCCGGCCATGTCACCTTGAAGTTGCGCATGGCGCCGGGCACCAGCAGCGGCGCGTAGCCTGCCGCTTCGATGGCGGAAGCCTCGTCAGTAACGACCGCGCCGCTCACCGAGGCCGCCGTCAGCGCGTCGCGCAGCACGCCGGCCCGGAACATCTGCGGCGTCTGCGCCAGCCACAGGCCATTGCGGTCCAGCGTGCGCTCGACGCGCTCGTGGCCGCCCTTGACCGTATCCGCCACTGGCAAGGCCAGCAGCCCGCCCACCGGATCCGCCAGGCAAGCATCGATCAGGCGGCCCAGGGCCGCCGCCGGCAGCCCGGGGCGCGCGGCATCGTGCACCAGCACCCAGGTATCGTCGGCCACGCCGCTGTCGGCCAGCGCGCCGGCCACGGTGTCGGCGCGCGTCGCGCCGCCGCAGGCCCGCCACACCGTACGGGGCAGGCCGGCCAGCGCCGCGTCCACCCAGCCGTCGCCGGGCGTCACGGCCACGCGCACCTGCGCGATCCGTTCGTCGGCCAGCAGCGCGCATACCGCGTGGCGCAGCATGGGCTGTCCGGCCAGCGGACGATATTGCTTGGGCACGGTTTCATGCCCGGGGCGGCTGGCACGGGCCCCGACGCCCGCAGCGGGCACGATTGCAATGAGGGAGGCAGACATGGTGCGGTGATTTTATAATCTTCCGCTTGATGCCTGCTCCCAGCCTGATGCCAGCCCCCGCTACCCCCGCCCCCGCCGCGCCGCCCGTCCCCTCCACGGCTCCCACCCTGTCCGCGCTGAAGGCCGGCGCGCGCTACGCCCAGCCGCGTCCTCCGGGTTCCGGCGACGCCTGGCTGCTGGCCGACCTGGCGCGCCAGGCCGCGGCGCCGCTGGTCATCCTGACCGCCGAGCCCGTCGAGGCCCAGCGCCTGGCCGAGGAAATCCAGCTGTTCGCGCCGGACCTGCGCGTGCGCCAGTTGCCCGACTGGGAAACGCTGCCGTACGACGCCTTCTCGCCGCACCAGGACCTGATTTCGGAGCGCCTGCACACGCTGCATTCGCTGATGACGAAGTCCGTGGACGTGCTGACGGTGCCGGTCACGACCGCGCTGTACCGGCTGGCGCCGCCCTCCTTCCTGGCGGCCTACACCTTCTCCTTCAAGCAGAAGGACAAGCTCAACGAGACGGCGCTGCGCGCCCAGCTGACGCTGGCCAACTACAACCACGTCACCCAGGTGACCGCGCCCGGCGAATTCTGTTTGCGCGGCGGGCTGATCGACCTGTTCCCGATGGGCTCGGTGGTGCCCTACCGCCTGGACCTGTTCGACGACGAGATCGAGACCATCCGCAGCTTCGATGTGGATACGCAGCGCAGCCTGTACCCGGTGCGCGAAGTGCAGCTCCTGCCCGGCCGCGAGTTCCCGATGGACGAGGACGCGCGCAACCGCTTCCGCGCGCGCTTCCGCGAAGTCTTCGAGGGCGATCCCTCGCGCGCGCTGCCCTACAAGGACATCGGCAACGGCATACCGTTCGCCGGCGTCGAGTACTACCTGCCGCTCTTCTTCGAGGAAACGGCGACCCTGTTCGACTACCTGACGGAAGGCACGGTCACCGTCACCGTGGGCGACATCGACGACGCCATCCAGCGCTTCAACCAGGACACCTCCAGCCGCTACGGCTTTCTCAAGAGCGACCGCGAACGGCCGGTGCTGCCGCCGTCCGAGCTGTTCCTGGACAACGAGGCGCTCTACGCCCGTCTGAAGGAATTCCGCCGCCTGTCGCTGGCCGCCGGCCAGCCGCACCCGGATTTCCGCGCCGCGCCCGACGTGAGCGTGGCCCGGCGTTCCGAGGATCCCATCGCCAAACTGCGCGCGCTGGTGCAGGCCGGCCAGACACGCGTGCTGCTGTGCGCCGACTCCGCCGGCCGGCGCGAGACCCTGGTGCAGATGCTGAACGAGTTCGGTGTCACCCCGGACGCGCAGCCCGACACCATCGGCGCCTTCCTGGCCTCGGACGCCCATTTCGGCATCGTCGCCGCGCCGCTGTCCACCGGCTTCGGCCTGCCCCAGGCCAATCTGGCCTTCCTGACCGAAAACGACCTGTACCCCGGCTTGGCCACCACCGGCCGCCGCGGCAAGCGCGACCAGGAGCGCGCCAGCAACGTCGAAGCCATGGTGCGCGACCTGTCCGAACTGCGGGCAGGCGACCCGGTGGTCCATGCGCAGCACGGCATCGGCCGCTACCACGGCCTGGTCAACATGGACATGGGCGAAGGCGGGATGGAGTTCCTCCATCTGGAATACGCCAACGGCAGCACGCTGTACGTGCCGGTGTCGCAGCTGCACGTGATCGCCCGCTACAGCGGCGCCGACCCGGAGGCCGCGCCCCTGCATCAGCTGGGCTCCGGCCAGTGGGACAAGGCGCGCCGCAAGGCTGCCCGCCAGGTCCGCGACACCGCCGCGGAATTGCTCGCGCTCTATGCCCAGCGCGCCGCGCGCGAAGGCTATGCCTTCAATCTGCCGCTCAACGATTACCAGGCCTTCGCCGAAGGCTTCGGCTTCGAGGAGACCGCCGACCAGGCGGCCGCCATCGAAGCCGTCATCGCCGACATGACCTCCGGACGCCCCATGGACCGCCTGGTCTGCGGCGACGTGGGCTTCGGCAAGACCGAGGTCGCGCTGCGCGCCGCCTTCCTGGCCGTGGCCAATGGCAAGCAGGTCGCCCTGCTCTGCCCCACCACGCTGCTGGCCGAACAGCACGCGCAGACCTTCGCCGACCGCTTCGCCGACTGGCCCGTGAAGGTGGTGGAGCTGTCCCGCTTCCGCTCGGCCAAGGAAGTCTCCGCCGCCATCGAAGGCATCAACGACGGCCGCGTCGACATCGTCATCGGCACCCACAAGATCCTGTCCAAGGACGTGAAGTTCAAGCGCCTGGGCCTGGTCATCATCGACGAAGAGCACCGCTTCGGCGTGCGCCAGAAGGAAGCGCTGAAGGCGCTGCGCGCCGAGGTCGACGTGCTGACGCTGACCGCCACGCCCATTCCGCGCACGCTGGGCATGTCGCTGGAAGGCATCCGCGACTTCTCCGTCATCGCCACCGCGCCGCAGAAGCGCCTGGCCATCAAGACCTTCGTGCGGCGCGAGGACGGCAGCACCCTGCGCGAGGCGCTGCTGCGCGAACTCAAGCGCGGCGGCCAGTGCTACTTCCTGCACAACGAAGTCGAGACCATCCACAACCGCCGCGCCCGCCTGGAAGAGCTCGTGCCCGAGGCCCGCATCGCCGTGGCCCACGGCCAGATGCCCGAACGCGAGCTGGAACAGGTGATGAAGGGCTTCTACCAGCAGCGCTACAACGTGCTGTTGTGCACCACCATCATCGAAACCGGCATCGACGTACCCAGCGCAAACACCATCGTGATCCACCGCGCCGACCGCTTCGGGCTGGCCCAGCTGCACCAGCTGCGCGGCCGCGTCGGGCGCTCGCACCACCAGGCCTACGCCTACCTGCTGACGCCGGGCGAGGACGCCATCACCAACAACGCCAAGAAGCGCCTGGAGGCCATCCAGGCCATGGAAGAGCTGGGCTCCGGCTTCTACCTGGCCATGCACGACCTGGAGATCCGCGGCACGGGCGAGGTGCTGGGCGATTCGCAATCCGGCAATATCCAGGAAGTGGGCTTCTCGATGTACAACGAGATGCTCAACGAGGCCGTCCGCGCCTTGCGCGCCGGCGAGGAACCCGACCTGGACGCGCCCTTCAACCTGGCCTGCGAAGTCAATCTGCACGCGCCGGCGCTGCTGCCGTCCGACTATTGCGCCGACGTCCATGCCCGCCTGGGCATCTACAAGCGTCTGGCGCATGCCGCGGACGAAGACGACCTGATCCAGATCCAGGAAGAACTGATCGACCGCTTCGGCAAGCTGCCCGAGGCCGCGCAGACGCTGCTGGCCACGCACCGCCTGCGCCTGGCCGCCCAGCCGCTGGGCATCGTCAAGATCGACGCCAGCGAGACCCAGGCGCTGCTGCAATTCGGTCCCAAGACCTCGGTCGATCCCGGCAAGATCATCGAGCTGGTGCAGCGCCAGCGCCACATCAAGCTGGCGGGACAGGATAAATTGCGGGTCGAGATCAAGGCCGCGCAGATCCCGGCCCGCGCCGACGCCGTCCGCGCCGTGCTGCGCGCCTTGAAGTAACCGTCAAACCACACTGATTTCTATGACTACCCATCACCTTGTCGTCCAATCCCCCGGCCTGACCGTGGAACACGCGGAACAGCTGGCGGCCCTGGCCCAGGCCCAGGGCGTGGCCCGCATCAGCGCCACCGCCGCCCGCCTGCTCGACGTGCAGCACGACGACTCGACCCGCGCCGAAGTCGTGGGCTGGGCCGAACGCCACGGCGTCGACACCGCGTTCCTGCCGGCTGGGCTGAAGCTGTCGCAGTGCAAGGTGCTGGCCATGGACATGGACTCCACGCTGATCAACATCGAGTGCATCGACGAGATCGCCGGCGTGGCCG
Organism: Achromobacter anxifer; assembly: GCF_903652925.1. Lineage (GTDB taxonomy): Bacteria > Pseudomonadota > Gammaproteobacteria > Burkholderiales > Burkholderiaceae_B > Achromobacter > Achromobacter anxifer. The sequence goes on from NZ_CAHLAR010000003.1 coordinate 314,434, forward strand.
GCCTGAAGGACAAGGTGTCCGAGATCACCGAGGCCGCCATGCGCGGCGAAATCAAGGACTTCTCGGAAAGCCTGCGCCGCCGCGTGGCCCTGCTCGAAGGCGTGCCGGCCGACGCGCTGGAACAAGTCTATGCGGACAAGCTGCGCCTGAACCCCGGCGCCGAACGCCTGATCACCACGGCCCAGGCCGCCGGCATCAAGGTACTGCTGGTCTCGGGCGGCTTCACCTTCTTCACGGAACGCCTGCGCCAGCGCCTGAACCTGGACAGCGCGCACGCCAACACCCTGGAAATCGCCAACGGCGTGCTGACCGGCAAGGTCTTGGGCGACATCCTGGACGCCGACGCCAAGGAAGCCCACCTGCGTGAGTTCGCCCGCCAGCATGGCGCTTCCCGGGAACAGATCATCGCCATGGGCGACGGCGCCAACGACCTGAAGATGCTGGGCATCGCCGGCTTCCCCGTGGCTTACCACGCCAAGCCGCTGGTGCGCCAGCAAACGCGCTATGCGCTGAACGTGTCGGGTCTGGACGGGGTGTTGAACTGGTTCGAGAGCTGATCTCGTGACGGCAGACGCTTGAGCGCATGCCTCTTCCTCGGACATGAAAAAAGCCACCTCGCGGTGGCTTTTTTCATGCTTGCAGCGGATCAGTACCGCACGCGCAGCGAGAGCAGCGCAGCACGCCCGGTTCCCAGCGCCGCGTAGTGCGCCGCATAGGCCTTGGTGTAGTACGTTTCGTCGAAAATGTTCAACACGTTCAGTTGAGCCGACATATGCTCGTTGAACTCGTATGCCGCCATGGCATCGAAGCGCCAGTAGGAAGGCACCCAGCGCGCCTTGGGCGTGCCGTCGGCGTTCTTGGTCGAATCCGAGTTGCCGTATACCTTGTCCACGTAATAAGCACCGCCGCCGACCGTCAGCTTGGGCAGCACCTTGTAGGTGGTCCACAGGCTGAAGGCGTTGCGCGGCGTGTTGGGCAGGTCCTGGCCCACGGCGCCGCTGTTGTAAGCGCCCTTGGTCATTTCGCTGTTCATGAAGGTGTAGCCGCCGAACACGTTCCACTTGGGCGTGATGCTGCCCGAGAAGCCGAGTTCGATGCCGCGCACCTTGGCCTCGCCGACCTGTGCGGTTTCGGTGGCCGACACGGCGACGCTGGTGTTCTTGCGGATGTCCTGGAAGGCCGCTGCAGAAACCGTCAGGCGGTCATCGAACACCTGCCATTTCGTGCCCAGTTCCACCGTGCGGCTCTTTTCCGGCTCGAGCGACTGGTTCGTGACCGAGACCGCATCGCTGATCGCGCTGGAAGCGATGGCCGACGGCGTCGACGAGGTTCCGTAGGTAGCGTAGATGGTGCCGTTGGGCACCGGCTTGTACGCCACGCCGACTTGGTAGTTGAAGAGATTGTCTTCGCGGCTGGTGCTGTAGAACGCCGGGGTGCTGGCGGGATCGTTGCGGCCCTTGGCGATATTGCTGCCACTGGTGCGGTAGTTGTCCCAGCGCAGGCCCAGGCTGGCCTGCCACTGCTCGTTGAACTTGATCGTGTCGAAGCCGTAAAGCGCGACCGTATCCGTGTTGTAGCGCGCCGGGTTGCCATTGCGCTGCAGATGGCCTGGATAGTAGGTGCCCGGATCCGGATCCCACAGCGAAGCGCACAGCGCCGGGTTGGCATAAGTGTTCTTGCCATTGGCGGTGCCGGTCACGCAACCGCTGGTGCCGGCGGGAACGCCGGTCTCGGTGTAGCTGTCCTTGTCCTGCTTGATGTTGCTGTATTCGAAGCCCAGGTCGAACGAGTGCTTCAGGCTACCCGTATCGAACTCGCCAGTCAGGTTGGTCTGGTTTGCGAAGCTCTTGGTGACGTAGTAGCCCGACTTGAGCGCCCGGTACACCAGTCCATTCGGAATGTTGCCCTTGCTGTCGTCGGGGTTGGTGGCGGCGAAATCGTTCGTGCCACGGCCATAGCGCGTCACGTTGCGCAGCTGCAGCCTGTCGGAGAAGTCGTGCTGGAAGTCCACGGTCGCGACGTCGTCGCGCGTGTTCATGAAATCGCGGCCCTTCAACCCGTAGAAGTTCTTGCGGCTCACGCCCATGGTCTCCGTCACCGGTTGACCCGTCTTCGGGTCATACGGCATGGAGTAATCCGGCATGCTGTCGTCTTGGTAGTGGTAGTAGCTCAGCGTGATGCGCGTCGGCGTGCCCACGCCGAGCGTCAGCGAGGGTGCCACGCCCCAGCGTTCAAAGTTGACGGCGTCGTCGCGTCCGGGAGCGTCTCCCTTGTTGCCCATGACGTTCAGGCGGAACGCGGCCTTGTCGGCCAGACGCCAGTTGCTATCGATCGTGGCCCGGTAGTTGCTGTCCGTGCCGATCTGCGCCGTGGCTTCGGTAAAGTCCGTGACCTTGGGCGTCTTGCTGACCATGTTGATGCTGCCGCCCGCGCCGCCGCGTCCCGAATAGACCGAGTCCGGCCCCTTGATGACTTCGACCTGTTCCAGGTTGAACGTATCGCGCACTTGCGTGCTGGAGTCGCGGATGCCGTCCAGGAAAATGCTGCCGGCCGAGTTCTGGCCACGGATGATCGGCAGGTCGCCGCCCGGACGTCCGCCTTCGCCCGCGCCGAAGGTAATGCCGGGCGAGTTGCGCAACACGTCCTGCAGCGTAGAGGCAGCCTGATCCTGGATCACTTGCTTGGGCACCACCTGCACAGTGCGCGGAGTATCCAACAGCGGAGCGGTGAACTTCGGCGATTGCGCCGTCGAGGTCTGGTAGGCCGAGCCCTCACCTTCGACCCGCACGGGCGCTAGTTGCGTCACGCCGGCGTCCGCGGACTGAGCGGCGGCGTAAGGGCTGATGAACAGCGCGGGAGCCGCGATGGCGGCGGCCAGGGAGGTAGTGAGCGTATTCAGCGAATACGTATCTTGGGGCTTCAAACCAGCTTCTCCGAATGTGAATAGCAACGATTCTTGTTTTTTTAACGTTTGCGATTCTGAACTGCGATGCTGAATGAAACCTGAATGAAAGGCTTTAATCCCGTTAAAGGATCAAAAAACAACACTAATGAGAACCATTGCTGACCTATGCTCCGCCAGCACCCTGGTCCGGCGTCCTGCTCCCGGTCCCTGATACACGCAGCAGGGCCAAGCGCTTGAAAGCCATCTGGAGGGCCATGGAGCCGGCGTAGAGGTCCAGGAGGAGGGAGCCGGGAGAATTGATGAGCGCGCATAAGAAAAACGCCCCTGAGGGGCGTTTTTCAGTTTGGCGAGGCCAAGTCAGGCGCGCAGTCGGGGATGGCGCTTGAACAGATAGCGGTACACGAAGCCGGGATAGGCCAGCACCAGGTACAGGCTCAGCGTGATCGCGTAGAACTCCCAGGTCTGGGAAAAGCGGTTGCCCAGCGTGGATTCGAAGGCGAAACCCAATGCGCCGACGATCACGTAGAACACCAACACTTCGATCAGGCGCATCCAGAACGGCTTGACCGCGGCCGCCCCGCCCTGCTTCCAGGGCATGACGGCGAACACCCGCTCCGTCAGGAACGGGAGATTCGCGCTGACCAGGGCCAGCGCGATCAGCAGCCATACCGCCAGAGTCTGGTTCATGGCCCCGTTTTCCGCTTACAGGCTGAGCGAGCTGCGGATGGCCTGCACGCACAGGGCCATCAGACCGCCAGGCAGGATGCCCAGGATCAGGATCAGCGCGCCGTTGACCGACAGCACACCGCGCTGGCCGCAAGTGGCGACCATCGGGGCGGCATCGGCGGCCGGCTCGTCGAAGTACACGACCTTGACCACGCGCAAGTAGTAGAACGCGCCGATCAGCGAGAACACCACCGCGATCACGGCCAGGGTCACGTGGCCGGCGCTGATCAGCGCCTGCAGCACGGCCAGCTTGGCGTAGAAGCCGACCAGCGGCGGAATGCCGGCCAGCGAGAACATCAGCAGCAGCACGATGGCGGCATGCCACGGGCTGCGGCGGTTCAGGCCCTTCAGGTCGTCGATGTGCTCGCACTCAAAACCTTGGCGCGACAGCAGCAGCACAATGCCGAAGCTGGCCAGCGTGGTCAGGACGTAGGTCAGCATGTAGAACAGCGAGGCGCCGTAGGCGGCCGACGACAGTTCCGGCTTGCCCGCGACCGAACCCGACATCAGGCCCAGCAGCACGAAGCCCATGTGCGAGATCGTCGAGTAGGCCAGCATGCGCTTGAAGTTGGTCTGCGCGATGGCGGTCAGGTTACCGATGGCCAGCGACAGCACCGCCAGGATCATCAGCATCGGCTGCCAATCGGCGGCCAGGCCGTGCAGGCCGTCGACCAGCAGGCGCAGCGTGATGGCAAAGGCAGCCAGCTTGGGCGCGCCGCCCAGGATCAGCGTCACGGCGGTGGGCGAACCTTGGTAGACGTCAGGCACCCACATGTGGAACGGCACGGCGCCCAGCTTGAAGGCCAGACCCGACACCAGGAACACGATGCCGAACACCAGGGCCAGCTTCTCGGCCTTGCCCGCGGCGATGACCTTCGATACTTCAGCCAGATCCAGGTGGCCGGTGGCGCCGTAGACCATGGACATGCCGTACAGCAGGAAGCCCGAGGCCAGCGCGCCCAGCACGAAGTACTTCATGGCGGCTTCGGTGGCGACGACGTTGTCGCGGCGCAGCGCGATCAGGGCGTACAGGGCCAGCGACATCAGTTCCAGGCCCAGGTAGATGGAGATCAGGTTCCCGGAGGAGATCATGACCATCTGGCCCAGCAGAGCGAACAGCGTCAGGACGTAGAGTTCACCGCCCCGCATCATGTCGCGCACTTGCGCATAGACGCGGCCGTAGACCAGGGTCGCGGCCACGGCGATGTAGGACGCGATCTTGAGCAGGTGCGACAGTTCGTCGGTGACGTACAGGCCGTTGAAGGTCGAGCCGGTGACGCCATTCTTCCATTGCAGGGCCGACACGACGGTCAGCACGCCCAATGCAAGCATGGTCAGCAGAAACGTCGGCTTGCGCTCGGGGTGATTGCTGACCGCGTCGACGAGCAGGATAGCCAGGCCGAAAACCAGCAGGAGGATTTCCGGTGTCGCCAGGGCGAAATCGATTTGGGATTGCATCATTGTCTTGTCTTACAGTTTCGAGACGGCAACGTGTTGCAGCAGGGCCTCCACCGAAACGTGCATCACGTCGGTAAAGGGCTTGGGATAGATCCCCATGTACAACACGGCGATCGCCATCACGCCAAGAATCACAAACTCGCGGCGGTTGATATCGGTCAGCTCGCGCACGTGGTCGTTGGCGACGTCGCCCAGGACCACGCGCTTGACCATCCACAGCGAATACGAAGCGCCCAGGATCAGGGCAGTCGCCGCCAGCAGGCCGATCCAGAAATTGTGCTCGACCGCGCCCATGATCACCATGAACTCGCCGACGAAACCGCTGGTGGCCGGCAGGCCGCTGTTGGCCATCGAGAACAGGATGAAGAAGGTGGCGAAACGCGGCATGACGTTGACCACGCCGCCGTAGTCGGCGATGCGGCGCGAGTGCATGCGGTCATAGAGCACGCCGATACACATGAACATGGCACCCGACACGAAGCCGTGCGAGATCATCTGCACGATGGCGCCTTCGACGCCGGCCGTGTTGAAGATGAAGAAACCCAGCGTCACGAAACCCATGTGGGCGACGGACGAATAGGCCACCAGCTTCTTCATGTCGTCCTGGACGATCGCGACCAGGCCGATGTAGATCACGGCGATCAGCGACAGCGTGATCATCATGCCGGCCAGGCTGTGCGAGGCGTCCGGAGCGATCGGCAGCGAGAAGCGCAGGAAACCGTAGGCGCCCAGCTTCAGCATGATCGCGGCCAGCACGATGGAGCCGCCGGTGGGCGCTTCGACGTGGGCGTCGGGCAACCACGTGTGGACCGGCCACATCGGCACCTTGACGGCGAAGGCCGCCAGCAGCGCCACGAAGATCAGGATCTGCGGGGTGTAGCCCAGCTTGGTCTGCTGCCAGGTCAGGATGTCGAACGAGCCGCCCGAGGCATTCCACAGGTACACGAAGGCGACCAGCGTCAACAGCGAGCCCATCAGCGTGTACAGGAAGAACTTGAACGCTGCGTAGACGCGGTTCGGGCCGCCCCAGACGCCGATGATGATGTACATCGGGATCAGCGTGGCTTCGAAGAACACGTAGAACAGCATGCCGTCCAGCGCGCAGAACACGCCCACCATCAGACCCGACAGGATCAGGAAGGCGGCCATGTACTGGGCCACGCGGCTGGTGATGACTTCCCAGCCGGCCAGCACCACGATGATGGTGATGAAGGCCGTCAGGAGCACGAACCACATCGAGATGCCGTCGATGCCCAGGTGGTAATTGACGTTGAAGGCCTCGATCCAGGAGGTCTTCTCCACGAACTGCATCTTGGCGGTGGTGGAGTCAAAACCGGTGTACAGCGGAATCGTGACGAGGAAACCGGCGATTGCGCCGACGAGCGACAGGCCGCGCGTCAGGCCGGGACGGTCGTCACGGCCCACCGCCAGCACCAGCAGGCCGAATACGATCGGGACAAAGATCGCAAGCGTGAGCCAGGGGAAAGTGTTGGATGCCATCTCGCTTGCCATCATTGGGGAATCAGCACAAAGAAAGTCACCAGCGCCATGATGCCGATGATCATCGCGAACGCGTAGTGATAGATGAAGCCGGACTGCAGGTGACGGCTGACCGCCGCCACCCAGCCCACCACACGGGCGCTGCCGTTGATCAGCAGGCCGTCGATGATGCCGCGGTCACCGGTCTGCCACAGGCCACGGCCCAGGCAGCGCAGGCCGCGGGCGATGATCTGCTCGTTGACCCAATCCACGTAGTACTTGTTCTCGAGCACCTTGTTGATGCCGGACAGGCTGGACTTGATCTTGGCCGGAACCTTGGGATTGATCAGATAGCAGTACCAGGCGGTAACGGCGCCAGCCACGACCAGCCAGAACGGAACCGTCTGGAAGGCGTGCAGGCCGAAGGCCACCCAGCCGTGCCACTCTTCGTGCAGCTCGTGCATCGCGGGATGCTGCGGCAGGACCTTGATCACGCCGTCGAAGAACTTGCCGAACAGCATCGGATCGACCACCAGGGCGCCAATGATGACCGACGGGATCGCCAGCAGCACCAGCGGCAGCGTGACCACCCAGGGCGACTCATGCGGCGTGCCATGATGGCCATGGCCGTCCGGCTCATGGTCGACGTCGGCGACGTGGTGATGGTCGTCATGGCCGTGGCCGTGACCGGTGGTATCGAAGCGCTCCTTGCCGTGGAAGACCAGGAAGTACACGCGGAACGAGTACAGCGAGGTCACGAACACGCCGATCAGGGTCGAGTAGTACGCGAAGCTCGCGCCCCAGACGTTCGCGGCGCCAGCGGCCTCGATGATGTGTTCCTTCGAGTAGAAACCCGAGAAGAACGGCGTGCCGACGAGCGCCAGCGTACCCAGCAGGAAGGTGATCCAGGTGATGGGCATGTACTTGCGCAGCCCGCCCATGTTGCGGATGTCCTGGTCATGGTGCATGCCGATGATGACGGAGCCCGCGCCCAGGAACAGCAGCGCCTTGAAGAACGCGTGAGTCATCAGGTGGAAGATCGCCACCGAGTAGGCCGACGCGCCGAGGGCGACAGTCATGTAGCCCAGCTGCGACAGCGTGGAGTACGCGACGACGCGCTTGATGTCGTTCTGGATGATGCCCAGGATGCCCAGGAACAGCGCGCCGATGGCGCCGATCACGATGATGAAGGACAGCGCGGTGTTCGACAGTTCGAACAGCGGCGAGAAGCGCGCGACCATGAAGATGCCGGCCGTCACCATGGTGGCGGCGTGGATCAGCGCGGAGATCGGGGTCGGGCCTTCCATCGAGTCGGGCAGCCAGGCGTGCAGCGGAACCTGGGCCGATTTGCCCATGGCGCCGATGAACAGGCAGATGCACGCGACCGTCAGCAGCATCCAGTCGGAACCGGGCAGCGTCAGGGTGGCCAGCTTGTCGGCCTGGGCGAAGACTTCGCCGTAGTGCATGGTGCCGGCGTAGGCGAACAGCAGGCCAATGCCCAGCACGAAGCCGAAGTCGCCGACGCGGTTGATCAGGAACGCCTTCATGTTGGCGAAGATCGCCGTGGGACGGGTGTACCAGAAGCCGATCAGCAGGTACGACACCAGGCCCACCGCTTCCCAGCCGAAGAACAGCTGCACCATGTTGTTCGACATCACCAGCATCAGCATGGAGAACGTGAACAGCGAGATGTACGAGAAGAAGCGCTGGTAGCCGGGATCATCCGCCATGTAGCCGATGGTGTAGATGTGCACCATCAGCGACACGGAGGTCACCACGACCATCATCATGGCCGACAGGGGATCGATCAGGAAGCCGATTTCCAGCTTGGTCTGACCGATCAGGCTCCAGGTGTAGACGGCGCCGTCGAAGCGCAGGCCGTTGAGCACGTCGTTCAGCACCACCACCGAACCGATGGTGGAGATGAGCACGCCCAGGATCGTGATCATGTGCGAAGCACGGCGGCCGATGGGACGGCCCAGGAACCCGGTGCCAAAAAGGCCCGCGAGAATTGCTCCGGCCAGCGGAGCCAGCGCGATGAGCAAGTAGAGATTGGGTGAGCTAGACATTTTCTTCCAATACCCCGTCAGCCCTTCAGGCGATCGAGTTCGTCAACGTTGATCGTGTTCAGGTTGCGGAACAGCAGCACCAGGATGGCCAGGCCGATCGCCGCTTCGGCGGCGGCCACGGTCAGGATGAAGAACACGAACACCTGGCCGGCGGTGTCGCCGAACCAGCTGGAGAACGCCACGAAGTTCATGTTGACGGCCAGGAGCACCAGCTCGATGGACATCAGGAGAATGATCAGGTTGCGGCGGTTCAGGAAGATGCCGAAGATCCCGATGGCGAACAGGATCGCCCCGAGGATCAGATAGTGGGCCAGCGTCAGCGTCATTTTTGTTCTCCTTGGGGCGCGGCGGCGGACGGGGTGCCGTTGTGCGCCTGGGCGCGCTCGCTCTGGGCGGGCATGCTCACCAGACGGAAACGGTCCTTCGCACGCACGCGGACGGCGGCCACCGGGTCGTTGTACTTCACGTCGCGACGGCGGCGCAGGGTCAGCGCGATGGCGGCAACCATGCCCACCAGCAGCAGCGCGGCGCCCACTTCAATGGCGTAGATGTACTGCGTGTACATGGCCTCGCCCAGCGCGCGGGCGTTGTTGTAGTCGCCGGCGACCGGGGCTTGCGGGCCCGAACCGTACCAGGTCGAACCCAGCACGAAGGCCATTTCCAGCACCATCACCAGGCCGATGACCAGGCCCAGGGGCAGATAGGTCTTCATGCCCTGGCGCAGGGCATCCATGCGGATGTCCAGCATCATCACGACGAAGAGGAAAAGCACCATCACGGCGCCCACGTACACCAGCACCAGCAGCAGCGCGAGGAACTCGGCGCCCAGCAGCATCCACAGCATGGCCGCGTTGGAGAACGCCAGGATCAGGTGCAGGACGGCGGTGACCGGGCTGCGCGCGGTGATCACGCGGAACGCCGCGATCACCAGCACGGCGGCCAGTATGTAAAACAGGACAGTGGTAAAAGTCATGGATCAGGTCCTGGGCTCAACGATAGGGAGCGTCTTCGGCCCGGCGGCGGGCGATTTCGGCTTCGTAGCGGTCGCCCACGGCGAGCAGCATGTCTTTGGTGAAATACAGGTCGCCGCGCTTTTCGCCGTGGTACTCGTGGATATGCGTTTCCACGATGGAGTCCACGGGGCAGCTTTCCTCACAGAAGCCGCAGAAAATGCACTTGGTCAGGTCGATGTCGTAGCGCGTGGTGCGGCGGGTGCCGTCGTCGCGCTGGTCCGACTCGATCGTGATCGCCAGCGCGGGACACACGGCTTCGCACAGCTTGCACGCGATGCAGCGCTCTTCCCCGTTGGGGTAGCGGCGCAACGCGTGCAGGCCACGGAAACGCGCCGACGCGGGCGTCTTTTCCTGGGGGTAGCGCAAGGTGACCTTGCGCTTGAAGAAATACTTGCCCGTCAGGCGCATGCCCTTGAGCAACTCGGTCAGCATCAGGCTGCCGAAGAAATCCTTGATCGCTTCCATATCCTGCCTCTGCCTGGCGGCTTAGCGCCAAATGTTCCAGGGCGTCTGCATCCAGATCGCCACCACGACCAGCCACACGCCGGTCAGCGGGATGAAGATTTTCCAACCCAAACGCATGATCTGGTCATAGCGGTAACGCGGGAACGACGCGCGGAACCACACGAACAACGAGACCACGAAGAACGTCTTGAGACCCAGCCAGATCCAACCCGGAATCCAGGTCAGCGGCGCGATGTCGATCGGGGAAGCCCAGCCGCCCAGGAACATGATCGAGGCCATGCAGGACAGCAGGATCATGTTGGCGTATTCGCCCAGGAAGAACAGCGCGAACGCCATGCCCGAGTATTCGACCATGTGGCCGGCCACGATTTCCGATTCGCCTTCAACCACGTCGAACGGGTGGCGGTTGGTTTCAGCCACGGCCGAAATCACGTAGATCACGAACAGCGGCAGCAGCGGCAGCCAGTTCCAGGACAGGAACGTCAGGCCCTTTTCTGCAAACCAGCCGCGGTTCTGCACGTGCACGATCTCGGACATGTTCAGGCTGCCGGACACCAGCAGCACCGTCACCAGCACGAAGCCGATGGCCAGTTCGTACGACAGCATCTGCGCCGAGGCGCGCAGCGCGCCCAGGAACGCGTACTTGGAGTTGGACGCCCAGCCCGCCACGATCACGCCGTACACGCCGATGGACGTGATGGCCATGATGTACAGCAGGCCGGCGTTGACGTTGGCCAGGACCACGTCGGGACCGAAAGGCACCACCGCCCAGGCGGCCAGGGCCGGCATCAGCGTGACCACCGGGGCCACGATGAACAGGACCTTGTTGGCCTGCGACGGAACCACCACTTCCTTGGTCAGCAGCTTGAACACGTCGGCAAACGGCTGCAGCAGCCCCTTGAAACCGACGCGGTTCGGACCCATGCGCACGTGCATGGCGCCGATCATCTTGCGTTCCCAGTACGTCAGGTAAGCCACGCACAGGATGATGGGCACGGCGATGATCACAATCTTGATGAGGGTCCAGAGGACCATCCAGACCGTCGGGCCCAGCAGTGCCGTACCCTGGCTCTCAAGAACATTAAGCCATTCCATCAGGCACGCTCCACGCTGATTTGACCGAATGCGCCACCCAGGGCTGCGGTGTTTTCAAAGGCTGCCGAGATGCGCACGGCGCGGTCGGCCACGGCATCGTCCTGCACGGTTTCGAGCTCGACGGAGCCCTGCCCGCCCGTCACGCGCACCTTGACGCCGGCCGTCAGGCCCAGGCTGGTGAGCGTGCGGCCGTTCATGGCGGCAGCCGGCTTCTTCGAGGCCGGAGCCGCTTGCAGCGGTTCCGAACGGCGGACCATGGCGTCGGTGCGGTAGATCGGCACGTCGGCGACGCGCTCCAGGCCGCTGGCGACCTGGCCCAGGCCCAGCGGAGCCTTGATCTCGTTGGACAGGCGGCCTTCGACGCCACCAGCCAGCACGGCGTCGCGCACGGACTCGGAGGTCTCGTCGTCGAAGCCGGCCAGGTGCAGGACGTTGCCCAACACGCGCAGAACCTTCCAGCCCGGACGGGTCTGGCCAAACGGCGAGACCGTGCCCTTGAAGCTCTGGGCCAGGCCTTGCGCGTTGACGTAGGTGCCCGAGGTTTCCGTGAACGGCGACACCGGCAACATGACGTCGGCCCATTCAGCGGCAGCCGAACGGTAAGGCGTCAGGGCCACGGCGAACTGCGCGCCGCGCAGCGCGGCGATGGCCTGCTGGCCGTTGTCGGCATCCAGCAGCGGTTCGGCGTGCAGGACCACGTAGGCCTTCAGCGGCTCGGCCAGCATGGCGGTGGCGTTCTTGCCGCCCTTGCCCGGAACGGCGCCGGCGAGGTAACCGCCGACGGTGTTGCCGCCGGAGGTCAGGAAACCGAACTTGCCGCCAGCCAGTTCAGCCACGGCGCGGCCGTTGGCGGCCAGGGTCGAGGCCTGGGCGCTGGCCACGGCCAGGTTGCCCATCAGCACGGCGGTGTTGGCGCCGGAAGTCAGGCTGGCGGCGATGAGCTTGGCGTTTTCGCCCGGGGTGACCGAGGCGAATTCGGCCGGCACGGCCTGTTCCTTGGCTTGAGCCAGGGCCACGGCCACTTCGGCCAGTGCGCGCGCCAGCTCGGACGGGGCCACCGTGATACGGGCAGCCACGGGCATCAGCGGATCGTCGGCGGCGCTGTCGATCATCAGGATCTGCGTGCCGCGCTTGGCAGCCTGGCGCAGGCGCTGCGCCATCAAGGGGTGATCCTTGCGCAGGAACGAACCCACCACCAGGACGCGGTCCAGGTTGTCGAGTTCGGCGATGGGCATGCCCAGCCACGGCGCGCCGGTCAGGGCGGCGTCGAAGGCCGGATCGGTCTGGCGCAGACGGAAATCGATGTTCTCGGAACCCAGCGCGCGGACCAGGCGGCCCAGCAGCGCGTATTCCTCGGTGGTGGCGTATTCGGACGCCAAGGCGCCGATCTGGCCGGCGCCGAAGCTGTCACGCACGCGCGACAGGCCCTGGGCGACGGCTGCAAGCGCATCGCTCCAGGAGGCTTCCTGCCACTTGCCGTCGGTGCCCTTGATCATCGGAGCCGACAGGCGGTCTTCGCTGTTCAGGCCTTCGTACGAGAAGCGGTCGCGGTCGCTGATCCAGCATTCGTTGACGGCTTCGTCCTCGAACGGCACCACGCGCATGACGCGGTCGCCCTTGACCTGGATCACCAGGTTGGCGCCCAGGCTGTCGTGCGGGCTGACCGAACGGCGGCGAGCCAGTTCCCAGGTGCGTGCGCTGTAGCGGAAAGGCTTGGAGGTCAGCGCGCCCACCGGACAGATGTCGATCATGTTGCCCGACAGTTCAGACTCGATCGAACGGCCCACGAAGGTCGTGATCTCGGAGTGCTCACCGCGGCCCAGCATGCCCAGTTCCATGACGCCGGCGATTTCCTGGCCGAAACGCACGCAACGGGTGCAGTGGATGCAGCGGCTCATTTCCTCGGCGGAAACCAGCGGACCCAGGTCCTTGTGGAAGACCACGCGCTTTTCTTCCTGGTAACGCGAGGAAGAGCCGCCGTAGCCCACCGCCAGGTCCTGCAGCTGGCATTCGCCGCCCTGATCGCAGATCGGGCAGTCGAGCGGGTGATTGATGAGCAAGAATTCCATCACCGACTTCTGAGCGGCGCGAGCCTTCTCGGAGCAGGTGTGGACGACCATGCCGTTGGTCACGGGCGTGGCGCAGGCGGGCAGCGCCTTGGGCGCTTTTTCCACTTCAACCAGGCACATGCGGCAGTTGGCCGCGATGGACAGTTTCTTGTGGTAGCAGAAATGCGGCACGTAAAGCCCGACTTTCTGGGCGGCATGCATGACCATGCTGCCTTCGGGCACTTCGACCTTGTTGCCGTCGACGGTTAGTTCAACCATTGCTGTTCCTGAGACCTACAGATATTGCGGGACCACACAAGACTTGTGCTCGATGTGGTGCGCGAATTCGTCGCGAAAATGCTTGAGGAAGCCACGGACGGGCATGGCGGCGGCGTCACCCAGGGCGCAGATGGTGCGACCCATGATGTTGCCCGCCACGTTGTCCAGCAAGTCCAGATCTTCCGGACGGCCGTGACCGTTTTCGATGCGATGCACCATGCGGTAGAGCCAGCCGGTGCCTTCGCGGCACGGCGTGCACTGGCCGCAGCTTTCCTCGAAATAGAAATACGACAGGCGCAAGAGCGACTTCACCATGCAGCGCGTTTCGTCCATGACGATCACGGCACCCGAGCCCAGCATCGAGCCGGCCTTGGCGATGGAGTCATAGTCCATCGTGCATTCCATGATGATGTCGGCCGGCAGCACCGGAGCGCTCGAACCACCGGGGATCACGGCCTTGAGCTTCTTGCCGCCGCGCATGCCGCCCGCCAGTTCCAGCAGCTTCGAGAACGGGGTTCCCAGCGGGATCTCGTAGTTGCCGGGACGCTCGACGTCGCCGGTGATCGAGAACAGCTTGGTGCCGCCGTTGTTCGGCTTGCCGACTTCGAGGTAGGCCTGGCCGCCGTTGCGGATGATCCAGGGCACCGCCGCGAACGTCTCGGTGTTGTTGATGGTGGTGGGCTTGCCGTACAGGCCGAAGCTGGCCGGGAACGGCGGCTTGAAGCGCGGCTGGCCCTTCTTGCCTTCTAGCGATTCCAGCAGCGCGGTTTCCTCGCCGCAGATGTAGGCGCCATAGCCGTGGAACGCGTGCAGCTGGAAGCTGAAATCCGAACCCAGCAGCTTGTCGCCCAGGAAGCCCGCCGCGCGCGCCTCTTCCAGGGCTTCCTCGAAGCGCTCGTAGACTTCGAAGATTTCGCCGTGGATGTAGTTGTAGCCGACGCTGATGCCCATGGCGTAGGCCGCGATCGCCATGCCTTCAATCACGATGTGCGGATTGAAGCGCAGGATGTCGCGGTCCTTGAACGTGCCGGGTTCGCCTTCGTCTGAGTTGCAGACGAGGTACTTCTGGCCGGGGAAGGCGCGCGGCATGAAGCTCCACTTCAGGCCGGTCGGGAAGCCCGCGCCGCCGCGGCCGCGCAGGCCGGAGGCCTTGACCTCGGCGATCACGTCTTCCGGCTTCATGCCGGTGGTCAGGATCTTCTTCAGGGCTTCGTAGCCGCCGCGCTTGACGTAGTCGGCCAGGCGCCAGTTGGCGCCGTCGACGTCAGCCAGGATCTGCGGCTGGAGGTGCCGGCCGTGCAGGCACATCGAATTGGACAGGTCGTTCAGGGGGTTGGGATCCAGCCCCTGGGCGAACTGCTTGTACAGGTCGGGCGCGTTCATGCCGACTCTCCTTGCGCCTTGAGGGCCGCGACCAGCGCGTCCAGCTTTTCTTCGGTCATGCGCACGCACATATGCTTGTTGTTCACGATCAGCACGGGCGAATCGCCGCAAGCGCCCATGCACTCGCCCTCAACCAGCGTGAACTGGCCGTCGGGAGTGGTGCCGCGGTAGTCGACACCCAGCTTGCGCTTGAGGTAATCGCCGGCACGCTCGCCGTCGCGCAAGGCACAGGGCAAATTGGTGCAGACGGCGATCTTGTTCTTGCCGACGGGCTTGACGTCGAACATGTTGTAGAAGGTGGCGACTTCCTGGACCGCGATGGGCGGAACGCCAATGTAGTTGGCCACATCTTCGATGATTTCGGTAGCCAACCAGCCCTTCTCTTCTTGCGCGATGGCAAGCGAGGCCATGATGGCGGACTGCCGCTGGTCGCCCGGGAACTTCGCGAGTTCTCGGTCGATTTTCTGGTAGGCCTGTTCGGAAAGCAGCATAGTTTGAATCCGGGTTATGCGGGCGTGCTCGTGACTGTCTGGGCGGATCAGCGATCGATCTCGCCGAAAACGATGTCCTGCGTGCCAATGATGGTGACGGCGTCGGCGATCATGTGACCGCGCGACATTTCATCCAGCGATTGCAGGTGGACGAAGCCGGGGGCCCGAATCTTCAGGCGGTAAGGCTTGTTGGCGCCGTCGGACACCGCGTAGATGCCGAATTCGCCCTTGGGGTGTTCCACCGAGGCGTACGCTTCACCGGGAGGCACGTGGAAACCTTCAGTGAAGAGCTTGAAGTGATGGATCAGCTCTTCCATGTTGGTCTTCATGGCGGTGCGCTTGGGCGGGGCGATCTTGTGGTTCTCGATCATGACCGGGCCCGGGTTGTTGCGCAGCCATTCCACGCACTGGCGAATGATGCGGTTGCTCTCACGCATTTCGGCGATACGGACCAGATAGCGGTCGTAGCAGTCGCCGTTGACACCCACGGGGATGTCGAAATCGAGCAGGTCGTAGACTTCGTAGGGCTGCATCTTGCGCAGGTCCCAGGCCACGCCGGAACCGCGCAACATCGGGCCGGTGAAGCCCAGCGCCTTGGCGCGCTCCGGATCGACCACGCCGATGCCCACCAGACGCTGTTTCCAGATCCGGTTGTCGGTCAGCAGGGTTTCGTACTCGTCGACGCAACCCGGGAAGCGGTTGGTGAAGTCTTCGATGAAATCCAGCAGCGAGCCCGAACGCGCGTCGTTCATGACGCGCATTTCCTTGTCGCCGCGGTACTTGCTGGTGTCGCCGTATTGCGGCATCGAATCCGGCAGGTCGCGGTAGACGCCGCCCGGACGGTAGTAGGCCGCATGCATGCGCGCGCCCGAGACCGCTTCGTAGCAGTCCATCAGGTCTTCGCGTTCACGGAAGGCGTACAGGAACACCGCCATGGCACCCACGTCCAGCGCGTGCGAACCCAGCGACATCAGGTGGTTCAGCAGACGGGTGATCTCGTCGAACATCACGCGGATGTATTGCGCGCGCAGCGGGGCTTCGACGCCCAGCAGCTTTTCGATGGCCATGACGTAGGCGTGCTCGTTGCACATCATGGACACGTAGTCCAGGCGGTCCATGTAGGGCAGCGCCTGGATGTAGGTCTTGTGCTCGGCCAGCTTTTCGGTGGCGCGATGCAGCAGGCCGATGTGCGGATCGGCGCGCTGGATGACTTCGCCGTCGAGCTCGAGCACCAGGCGCAGCACGCCATGCGCGGCCGGGTGCTGAGGGCCGAAGTTGAGCGTGTAGTTCTTGATTTCTGCCATGATTTAACGCCCCAAGCCGTAGGAGTCTTCGCGGACCACGCGCGGGGTGATCTCGCGCGGATCGATCGTGACCGGCTGGTAAATGACGCGCCGTTGTTCCGGGTCGTAGCGCATTTCGACGGTACCGGACAGCGGGAAGTCCTTGCGGAAGGGATGGCCGATGAAGCCATAGTCGGTGAGGATACGGCGCAGGTCCGGGTGGCCTTCGAAGACGATGCCGTACAGGTCGAAGGCTTCGCGCTCGAACCAGCCCACGGCCGGCCAGCATTCCATCAGCGAAGCGACCATCGGGAACTCGTCGTCCTCGGCCCAGGTGCGCACGCGCAAGCGCCAGTTGTTCTCGATCGAGAGCAGATGCACGACCACGGCGAAACGCGCGCGGTGGATCTTGGCGCTGGTTTCCTCGGGCAGCTCGCGCGTGCCGTTGCCCCAGGTCAGGTAGTCGACGCCGCAGAGGTCGATACAGGTTTCAAAGCGCAGGCCGGCTTCGGTGCGCAGCTTGTTGCAGACGGAGAACCACTGCTGCGCGGGCACTTCGAGCGTCAGCTCGCCCAACGCCTCGGTCAGCGCGATATCCGCGCCGAGGGTGGTCTGCAAATTGTTTTTCAGGGTTTCGAGCCTGGTCATCATCTTGTACGCTTAGGTGAACCGATACGCTGGTTTCGCTGGGCCGGCTGCAGAGGCTGCTGCCTGGCGGGGCGAAGGATCAGCGCGCAATCGTGTTGGTCAGACGGATCTTGTTCTGCATCTGCAGCAAGCCGTAGACCAGCGCCTCGGCCGTGGGCGGGCAGCCCGGCACGTAGACGTCTACCGGTACGATGCGATCGCAGCCACGGACCACCGAATACGAGTAGTGGTAGTAACCGCCGCCGTTGGCACAGGAGCCCATGGAGACCACCCAGCGCGGCTCGGGCATCTGGTCATAGACCTTGCGCAGCGCCGGCGCCATCTTGTTGCACAGCGTGCCGGCCACGATCATCAGATCGGACTGACGGGGGCTGGGCCGGAAGATGATCCCGAATTGGTCCAGGTCATAGCGGGCCGCGCCCGCGTGCATCATCTCAACCGCGCAACAGGCCAGACCGAAGGTCATGGGCCACATGGAGCCGGTCTTCGCCCAGTTAAGGAACTTGTCCGCGCTGGTTGTGATGAACCCTTGCTTGAGAATGCCGTCTATAGCCATATTCGTCTCTGATAGCGTGCTGTGGAAAAAACCCGGCGGGTTATTCCCAATCCAGCGCGCCCTTTTTCCATTCGTAGATGAAGCCGACCGTCAGCACGGCCAGGAAAACCATGACCGTCCAGAAACCGACGAGACCGACCGTGCCCTGGGCGATGGCCCACGGGAACAGAAACGCGATTTCCAGGTCGAAAAGAATGAACAGAATCGCCACCAGGTAGTAGCGCACGTCAAACTTCATGCGGGCGTCTTCGAAGGCCTCGAAACCGCATTCGTACGGCGAGAGCTTCTCGGCGTAGGGACGCCGCGGACCAAGGAGGGAGCCGGCCGTTAGAAGCGCGAACCCGATAAGGGTGGCCACTACGATAAACAGCAGGACGGGAAAATACTGTTGCAGGTTCATTCAGGCGTCCGTCAAATGCGCAAACCTTAGGATTGTAGCATTCGCGCGGTTACTTCTGGCTGAACTCTGTAGCTTGAACAGCAGGCGAAAGACAGCATTCCTCAAATGGAACAATGGCTGTTTTCGGCACCGGAGCGCAAGCATACCGCAAGCCGCCAACAAGCGCTTCCGAACTCGAAAAATACAGATAGAACAAGCAAAAAAAACCACCCCGCAGGGTGGTTTTATACGAACGGGCCGAAGCCCGTTCGTGCACCTTAAATCCAGGCAGAGCTTGCGCCCTGCTTTGGATTAGAAGCGGTGACGGATGCCGACGCCGACAGCGGTCGACTTCAGGCCGTCCACGAAGGCGTAGTTCTTGGCATACGAACCGTACGTGTACAGGTTGGTACGCTTCGACAGGTCGTAGGTGTAGCCCAGCGAGAACACGTTGGTGGTCTTGTCGCCGCCAGTCAGCTTGTCGTTGCTGGGGTCGACCATTTGCCACGAACCGAACAGCTTGCTTGCGCCGCCGATCGGAGCCGACAGACCAACCATGTACGAGTTGGCCTTGAAGCCATCAGCGAACGTGTTGTTGCCGAAGTTGGCCGAGCCAACAGCCAGGTCAACGCCTTGGCCAGCGAACCAGCCGTCGGTCGTGCGAGCGTAGGCCAGAGCCAGCTTCACGACTTCGAAGTCGTACGAACCGCCGATGGCGTACATACGCGGGGTGGCTTCGGTAGCAGCGTAGGGCAGCTTGTTCGAAGCGTTCAGCTGGTCGTACGACAGAGCGACGTTCAGCGGGCCGTTGACGTAGCGCAGGCCGGTCGTGATGGCGCGGGTGTTGTCGGCGGTGCGGAAGCCGGTTTGAGCGGCGTTGGTGTCGTTCGCGTTGAACGAGTAGCCGATGCCGAACTGGAAGCCGCTGAACGACGGGGTCTGATACATGACCATGTTGTCGTAGCGTTGCGTGTTGGCAGCGCTCATCGAAACGCCGATGTTAGCTTGACCGAAGCCAGCGCCGAACGGGTCGATCGAGCCGAAGTACTTCGACGCGATGTTGGTTTGGCGACCGAAGTCCAGTTGACCCCAGCTGTCGCTGGCCAGACCGATGGTGGCTTGACGACCGAACAGGCGGCCGCCTTGAGCGGAGGTGCCGTTACCGGAGTTGAAGCCCGATTCCAGTTGGAAAACAGCGCGCAGGCCGTCACCCAGGTCTTCCGAACCACGCAGACCCCAGCGCGAACCGTTCTGGACGCCGTTGATCATGCCGAAACGGCTGCCGTTGACGGCATCGGGACCACCGCTGATCTTGTTGTAGCCGATACCCGTATCGATGATGCCGTACAGGGTGACAGACGTTTCTGCCTGGGCGACACCGGCAAAACCGGCGAGCAGGGCGGCAGCGAGCAGAGTCTTTTTCATTTAAGAAATCTCCGTTGATTTGAGTGACAAGAGCAGCAATCCAGCAAACCAGCCTGCCGCCCCCCTAACTCCGCGAAGGGAAGTTGACGCTATTGCATCAAAAATCAGGGGGGCTGGCTATGGTCGACGTCAGAAAAGTGCTGGTTTACGACAGCCTTGTTGGGATATTGCAACAACTAGCCGACCCCTGGCCGATCGCGCTAGGGCTTACCCTTAGTTTTCAGGCTGAGCACCTATCCATGCGACTTTCAGCCCTGCCCCTAATTATTCGGACGATCTGGATACCATCTCCGTCGGCGGATAACGCACCGTTTCGGACGCGGCTCGAGTCCGGCCTGGCCCTGAAACGCCTCCTCCCCCGCCGTTCCGCAGCGTAAGAATCCTTACAGCCGGAATGAGGCAATCGACCACGTCTTGATAACATTGTTATTAATAAAAATCACCGATATGATCGAGCCAAAGATCCCTGCCTCCAAGCACATGCCTACGCCCTCCTCCCGCGCCGACCGCTCCGAACGCCTGAACGCCCTGCGCCGCCAGCTGGTCCTGGACGCCGCCCAGCGCGTGTTCGAACGCGACGGCCTGGAGAAGACCACGATCCGCGCGATCGCCAAGGAGGCCGGCTGCACCACGGGCGCCATCTATCCCTGGTTTGCCGGCAAGGAGACCATTTATGGCGCGTTGCTGGAGGAATCGCTGGAGCGCCTGCACTCGCACCTGGCCGAGGCGGCCTCCTCCGGCGCCGCTTCAGCGGCCGCGCGCAATGCGATCCACGCCTTCTTCGGCTACTACGCGGAACGGCGCACCGACTTTTCCCTGGGGATGTATCTGTTCCAGGGATTGGGGCCGCGCGGGCTGGGCCGCGAAATGGATGAGCGCCTGAATGCCCGCCTGCGCAAGTGCATCGACCTGCTGGGCCTGGCGCTGGCCAGGACCAAGTCTTGGGATGCCGCCGTGGTCGCGGTCGAGCAGATGAATCTCTTCACCTATTTGATGGGGCTGTTGCTGCTGCTGCATACCCGCCGCCTGAAATCCCTGGGCCAGCAGGCAGATGCGCTGCTGGACAACTACTGCCTCGCCCTGGAGCAACGATGACCGCCACCGACCTGGACACCTCGGCCGACGCCCCGCTGATCAGCCTGGCCGATTTCCATATCCTGCTGGCCGACCAGCACCCCTTCTCGCTGCTGCTCGGCATAGACGTGCTGCGCATCGGCCGCGGCACGGCGCGCGCGGTGCTGCCCGCGCGCGATGCCCACCAGCGGCTGGGCGGCATCGTCGCCGGCCCGATGTTGATGGGCCTGGCAGACCTGACGATGTATGCCGCCGTGGTGGGCGCCACCGGCCAGGCGCACGCGGTCACGGCGAGCCTGACGATCAATTTCCTGCGCAAGAGCCCCGCCGGCGCGATCTACGCCGACGCCCGGCTGTTGAAAGTGGGCCGCCTGTCCGCTGGCGAAGTCATCCTGACCGGCGAAGGCTCGGACGAGCCCCTGGCCCACATCGTGAGCACCTGGTCGGTGCCCAAGCCATGAGCATGCGCGTCAGCATCGTCGGCATGGGCAGGACCGGCACCCGGGCCGCGCAGCGCCTCCTGGCTGCCGAGCCGGACATCGCGTTGACCCTCTACGACATCGAACCCGGGCGCTGCGAGGACTTCCGCGGCAGCGCCACGCTGGCCACCTCGGCCCGCGAGGCCCTGGAAGAATCGGACACCATCGTGCTGGCGCTGCCGCGCGAGCGCGAGATCGACCGCACCTTGGAACGCTTCAGCGACGGGCACGTCACCGCTCCCGTCGCGGGCAAGCTGATCGTGGATCTGGAGCCGCCATGCGAGGAACGCGCGCGCAGCCTGGACCAGGCGATCGTCGCGGCGGGCGGACGCTACACCTGCGCCCCCTGGCGGGCGTCGCACGAAGCCGGCGACGCCGAGGCGCGCCTACTGAACGCGCTGGCGCCCGCCGCCTGAGACCCGCAAGCGTTCCGCGCCCGCCACGCAGAGCGCCAGCCAGGCCAGGCTGATCGCGAACCCCGCCAGCACGTCGCTGGCGAAATGCACCTGCAGCAGGATGCGGCTGAGGCCGATTGCCATGATGAGCGCCGCCAGGACCGCGAGGCCGGGCTGGCGCCAGGCAGGCGGCGCCAGCCGCCACAGCAGATAGCAGGCCATGCCGTAGACCGCCATCGCCGCCGAGGCGTGGCCGCTGGGAAAGCTCCAGCCGGCCACGCTGGCATAGCCATGCTCATGCTCCGGCCGCACCCGTTCGAAGGCGTGCTTGAGCAGCCAGTTGAGCGCGCCGCCCACGCCCGTGGCGACGGCGCAGACGATAGCCAGTACCCACTGCGCGCGGCACAACAGGAACAGCGTCATCAGCACGCTTACCCCAGCCAGGAAATTCCGGTCGCCCAGATAGGTGAACCAGGACAGCAGCCACAGCAACGAGGTCGACAATGACATGCTCAGGGAATCCGCCAGCGCGCGATCGAACCTGACCACGGCGCCCTGCCGTTCGATCGCGAACGCCAGGACGAGGAACAAGGCGAGCGCGGCGGTGGCGCCGGAGGCGAACAGGGCGGCGCGCCCGCTCGCGCCCAGGCGCGGCCAGCAGCGCCCGAAGGCCAGCGCCGCCGCGCCTGCCAGCAGCGGCAAGCCTATGAACAATTGCAAGGCATGGACCGCGGCCCACGCCGCATAAGCGTCCATCATGTATAGGCACCCGTCATGAAGTGGTTCCCTCGATGACTCAATACAGCGCGACCAGGGTCTTGTCCACCGGTGCAAAGGCATGCGCCCCGACGGCGTAGTCCCAACGCTCGACATGGCACTCGCCCTGCCCCTCCCGGGTAATGACATTGACGGAGTTCGGCACGTTGCCGCGCACCCGGCGCGAACACGTGGTTCCGGCCTGGACTATCCAGCCGCCCGCGGTTGCCGCCGGATCCAGGGGCAGCACGTAAGGCAGATGGATATGGCCGCCCAAGACCAAATCAACACCCGCCTGCGCCCAGGCCTCCAAGGCTCGCTCGCGTCCGATCAGCAGGTTGTGCCGATCCGACTCCACCTTGGCGCGCACCGGATGGTGCGCCACCACCACGCGCAGCTGTCCCGGCCGCGCCTGGCGCAGCCGTTCCGCGACCCGGGCGATCTGGGACGCGGAGATCTCGCCGTCCTTGCGCCGCTTGGGGCGCGTCGTGTTGACGCCGATGGCGAGCAGGCCGGCGTTCTCGAACACCGGCTCCAGCACCGGCCCCAGCGCCCGCTTGTAGTTGCCGTAGGGATTGAGCGCGCGGGCGAAGACGTTGAACAGCGGAATGTCGTGATTGCCCGGCACGGTCAGCACCGGCAGCGAAAGGCGTTCGATGAATTTGCGCGCGGCGGCGAACTGGCCGCGGCGCGCGCGTTGCGTGATGTCGCCGCTGAGCACCACCAGGTCGGGTTCGAGCGTGCGGGCGAGGTCCAGCGCGGCTTCGACCACGGGTTTGCGTTCCGTGCCGAAGTGGGTATCGGAAAAATGCAGGATGCGGGTCATGAACGGTCCAGGTATTGCGGGTCGGCCGGCACCACCAGCGGCAGCTTGTCATCGGCCACTTTGAATTCCAGCGGCGTGTCCATCCAGGATATCTCTCCGTCCATCGCCACCTTGACCCGGCGGCGCCCGCGCACGGCCACCGTCAGGCGGTCGAAGGCGAAGCTGAGCACATGATCGGCGTCGCCCAGGCGGCTGAACAGGCCGCGCAGCAGCAAGCCGTAGAGCGCCAGGGTGCCGACCGGCCGCGTCGCCATCGCGATCAGCTGGTTCTGCTCCAGCCCTTCGGAAGCGATGCCGATGTGCTCCAGCTGGAGCTTGTTGTTGCCCACTACCAGCGTGGGCGAACGCAGGGTGCGGGACTGGCCTGTGTGATCGAGCACCAGGCTCAGCTGGCGCGGCGCGCGCAGCAGCGTGACCAGGCCCGACCACAGCGCCACCAGCCGGCTGCGGCCGTACTTCTGCTTGTAGGCTTCGCGGTCTTCCAACAATTGCGGATACAGCCCCAGGCTGGCATTGACGAGGAACAGCCGGCCGTTGAGCATGCCGACCTGCGCCGGCCTGACCTGGCCTGACAGAAAGCCGCGCAAGGCCGTTTCCGTGTCCTGCGAAATGCCGTAGCTGCGGCCGAAGTAATTGAAGGTGCCCTGGGGCAGGATGCCGAACGGCACGCCCTTGCCCAGCACGACGCCGGCGACCGCACTGAGCGTGCCGTCGCCGCCAGCCGCGATGACGACGCCCTGCTGCTCCTGCGCGCGCCTGACCGCGGCCTCGGCGGTTTCGGCCAGGCGCAACGGGTCCTGCACGGGCATCAATTCGTGGCGCCGGCCGGCTTCGTCAAGTATGCGGCGGATGGTGTCCTGCAGGATCTGCGCGTCGCCGCGCCCCGATCCGGTGTTGAGGACGATGAAGAGGGGTTCCTGGCCCGTCAGGGTGTGGGCCGTTGCTGCCGGGTTCTGCTGGGGTGGCGTCATGGGACAAACATACCCCATGGCGGCAAAGCGCCGCAACAAGGCCGGCGGCGGGCGCGCGCAGGCGCCCGCCGCGACCGTTCAGCGGCCGATGGCGTAGGCCTGCATCAGGCGCGGCGTGGCCGCCGCGTGCAGCAGGCCGTCGGCGTCGCGCGACGCCGCGGTCAGGCGGCCCACCGACCATTCAGGCACTTCCTCGATCTGGTGCCCGCGCTGGCGCAGCGCCTCGATGACCTCGCGGCCGAAGCTCGCCTCCAGCGCCAGATGTCCCGGCTTGCGGTCCCGCGGATAGAAGGACGTGGGGAAATGCATGGTGTGGGACATGGGCAGGTCGATCGCTTCCTGCAGGTTCAGGCCGTGGTGCACGTGGCGCAGGAAGAACAGCAATTGCCATTGCTCCTGCTGGTCGCCGCCCGGCGTGCCGAACGCCAGATAGGGCTTGCCGTCGCGCAGCGCCAGCGAAGGCGTCAGCGTGGTGCGCGGACGCTTGCCGGGCGCCAGCGTGCCGGGCAGCCCTTCTTCCAGCCAGAACATCTGCGCGCGCGTGTTGAGCCCGAAGCCCAGCTCCGGGATCACCGGCGAGGACTGGAACCAGCCGCCCGAGGGCGTGGCCGAAATCATGTTGCCCCAGCGGTCGATGACGTCCACGTGGGTGGTGTCGCCGCGCTTGGCGGAAGCGCGCATGTCGGCCAGCGTGGGCTCGTTGGTGGCGCTGCCAGGCGCGGACACCTTGGACAGGCGTTCCAGCGTGTCCATGACGCGCTTCACCTGCGCCTCGAAACCGGGCACCTGGCCGGGCAACAGGTCCTGCGAGGCCGATTCGCCGATCAACGCGCGGCGCTCGGCGTTATAGACGTCGGACAGAAGGTGCTCCAGCGGCACGTCGACGAAAGCCGGATCGCCGTAATAGGCTTCGCGGTCGGCGAAGGCCAGCTTCATGGCTTCGGTCACGCGGTGCACGAACTCGGCGCTGGTCGGGCTCACGCCCGCCAGGTCCATGTCCTTGAGCAGCGCCAGGGTTTGCAGGAACACCGGGCCCTGGCTCCAGGAGCCGGCCTTGGCCACCGTATAGCCGTGGTAGTCGTACGTGACCGGCTTGTCGTAGCTGGCCGACCAGCCCGCCAGGTCGTCGGCGGTGATGACGCCGCGGTGAGTGGAACCGCTCTCGTCCATGACATCGGTGTTGCGCGCAAATTTGTCGATTTCCTCGGCGATGAAGCCGCGGTAGAAGGCGTCGCGCGCCGCCTCGATCTGGCGCTCACGGTCCGCGCCGGCGCTTTCGGCCTGCTGCAACACGCGGGTCCAGGTGCGGGCCAGCGCCGGATTGCGGAACAGCTTGCGGGCCTCGGGCACCTTGCCGCCGGGCACATAGACCTCGGCGGTCGTCGGCCAATGCGTCTGGAAGAAATCCTTCAGGCCGGCGATGGTATTAGAGATGCGCGGCATCAGCGCATGGCCGTGCTCGGCGTAATAGATGGCGGGCTCCAGCACGTCGCGCACGCGCATGCTGCCGTGGTCGCGCAGCAGCAGCATCCAGGCGTCGAAGGCGCCGGGGATGACGGTGGCCAGCAAGCCGTTGCCGGGGATGAGCTTCAGGCCTTCGGCGCGATAGCGTTCGAGCGTGGCGGCCGCGGGCGTGGTGCCCTGTCCGCACAGCACCTCGACGCGGCCGGTGCGCGCGGAGTAGAACACCGCGGGCACTTCGCCGGCCGGGCCGACCAGATGGGGTTCGACCACCTGCAGCACGAAGGCCGAAGCCACGCAGGCGTCAAAGGCGTTGCCGCCGCGCTCCAGCAGCGACATGCCGGCGGCGCTGGCCAGCCAATGTGTGGACGTCACGACACCGAAGGTGCCAAGAATTTCCGGGCGAGTCGTAAACATGGCTTACCCCCTACCCGCTGCGCGGGCCCCCTCAAGGGGGCGACGCCTACGGACCGGCAAAGCCGGATCCGTGGCGTCCCCGCTGTACCGCGCTACGTTGGCACTGTCGCTCGCTTGCGCATTCGGCACGCTTGATGTCATAGCCATGGTTCTACCTCACATTTTTCAGACGAATCAAGCCGTCGGGATACGGCACAAAGCCCTCGATCTTCTTCTGCACGCCGAAGGTCCACGGCAGGTAGAACAGGTAGACGATGGGACGCTGGTCCTGCATCGCAGCCAACACCTGGTCATACATGACGCGGCGCTTGGCGTTATCCGATTCGGCGCGGGCGTCGTTGAGCAGCTTGTCCACGGCGGGGTCGCAGAACTTGCCGTCGTTCAGGTTGCCCTTGCAGCTCAGGTACTGGTGGATGTTGCCGCTGGGATCGACGCGGCCCGACCAGCCGCTCTGCCCCACTTCGAAGTCGCCGCGCGCCAGCGAGGATTGCAGGGACGCGAACTCCACCGGACGCAGGGTGATGTCGAAGCCCGCTTCGGCGCCCATGGCCTGCACCAGCTCGAACACCTGCTGCATGGTGGTGTTGTTGCCGAAGGTGATCTCGAACTTGACGCGGTCATAGCCCGCTTCCTTCAGCAGGGCCTGCGCCTTCTTGGGATCGCGGCCCTTGTGCTCGAAAGCGGTGTTGTAGGCGAAGCTGGCCGGCGGGAACGGCTGGTAGGCGGGCTGGAACATGCCTTCGCCGATCACCTGATTGAGCACGTCGCGGTCGATCGCGAGGTCCAGCGCCTGGCGCACGCGCTTGTCCTTGGCCAGGGGGTTGTTGGCGCGCGCGCCGTTGGCCAGGTTCACCGAAATGGCCTGGAAGCCCAGGCCCGTCACCGGCGCCAGGTTCAGGTTCTTGTCGTCCTTCACGGCCTTGGCGTCGCTGGGCGCGACGCGCTCGATGATGTCCAGGTCGCCCGCGCGCAGATTGTTCAGGCGCACGGTGTTGTCGGGAATCGGGGTGTAGACCAGGCGGTCGAAGTGATAGTTGGCCGCATCCCAGTATTTGGGAAACTTCTCCAGCACGATGCGGTCGTTCTGCACCCGCTCCTTGAACTGGTAGGGGCCGGAGCACACCGGCTTGCCGCCCGGATCCTTGTCGAACGCGGCGGGCGACATCATCATCCCGGCGCGATCCGACAGTTGCGACAACAGCGAGGCGTCGGGCTCGGACAGGTTCAGCACCACGGTGTGGGCATCGGGCGCCTCGACGCTGGCGACGGTGGCCAACTCGCTCTTGCGGTTGCTGTCGGGCAGCGTGCGGGCGCGGTCGAGGTTGGCCTTGACGGCGGCGGCGTCCACCGGCGTGCCGTCATGGAACACGGCGTCGGTGCGCAACTTGAACGTCAGGACCTTGTTGTCCGGACTGATGGTCCAGGACTGCGCCAGCTGCGGCACGATCTTCAGATCCGGCGTGATCTCGACCAGCTTGTCGCACAGCGAGGCAAAGACGATGCGGCCCACGAACGTGCGCGCGCGCACCGGGTCCAGCACATCGGGGTCGTCCTGCAGGCCGATACGCAGGGTGGACTGGGCTTGCGCCAGTCCGCTGGCCAGCATTCCCGCCATGGCCATGGCGAGGCAAAGTTTACGCATGAAAGATCTCCGTCGGTTCAGGTCGGCCTGGTTCCCCGCGCGGACGCGCCGCCTGGCATGAGGGAACAGACCCGAGCCGTGCTGCATCGCCGGGTCCATCCCCCGCTGCGCACGTTCTTGTTGGATTCTGCGCCAGGCGCGGCGCGATTGTATAGAGGCGCGGCTGTCTCGGGCCTAAACGGCCGCCGGCCGGCCGCCTTGCGGACGCGTTTTCAGGGAATGCGGCAAGGCGCCGCGAAGTCCGCCGCGGCCTGGACCTCGGCGCGCAGCTTGCTCACCAGGGGCCTGGCGTCGTCGCGCCGGTACTGGAAGGCATAGGGCAAGGCCGCCAGGGGCCGGTCCCCGTCCAGCACGCGCAGGCTGCCCTCGGCCTGCAGCGCGCCGGCCCAATGGCTGGGCAGCAGGCCGACCCCGGTGCCTTCGATCAGCAGGCCGACCACCGCCCCCCAGTTATTGCAGCAGAGACGTTCGCCGCCTGCCTCGCGGCCGGCCAGCCAGTCGTCGATGATGCGCGTGGTGCCGGCCCCCGCCGGCAGCGTGACCAGCGGCAGGCGTTCCAGCAAGGCCGGCGTCATGCGCGTGGCGCCGTCCAGCACGGCTGGCGCGGCGGCCCAGGAGAACTCGGCCTGGCCGATGGCCGTGGAAGCGATGTTGGGGCGCGAGGATCGGCCCGCGATCACGGCGAAATCGAGTTCGCCATCGGCCACGCGCTGCTCCAGCACCTGGCCGATGTCGACATAGGGCTCCAGCACCAGGTCGGGATAGGCGGCGCGCACGCCGCGGATCAGGCGTGGCAGCCAGGTCAGCGCGGTCAATTCGCCCACGCCGAAACGGCAGCGGCCGCTCAGCCCCGTGCTTTGCGCCAGCGAGGCCCGGATCTGCTCGGCCGAGGCCAGCAGGTCGCGCGCCTGCGGCAGCAGGCGCTGGCCGGCGTCGGTCAGCACCGCCTTGTGGCCGCTGCGGTCAAAGAGAGAGAGGCCCAGGCCCTCCTCCAGCTCGGCGATGCGCTTGGACAGCGACGACACCGACAGGTGCAGGCGCTCGGCGGCCACGGCAAAGCTTGCGCAGGTGGCGGCCCAGTAGAAGGCTTCAAGTTGCTTGAGGGTCATGCGTGGATTGTAGGGGCGCCCGGCATAGGGGCGCCCGGCGTAGGGGCGCCCGGCTTAGGGGCGCCCGGCGGCCCCATGCTCAGGCTCCGGGACCGGAAGCCCCGCTGAATCAGGCGGCTTGCGGCGTCAACAGGTGCGCGGAAAGCCGGAGGGTATCGATGGCGGCGCGGAGCATGCGCTCGACGCGCGGCCACATATCGCCCTTGAGACGGTCGGACCAGCAGATGCTGCCGAAGATGCCGTCGACCAGGGAGTGCAGATAGACATTGGACAGGCGCACGTCCAGCGCGCGCGGCAGGTCTTCGCGCCTGACCGCGGCGCGCAGCAGCTTCTCCGACGTGCGCAGGGCGTGGCGTTCCCACAGGTCGCGCCGGCGCAATAGCGGCGCGTTCTCGTCGCTGTGCTCGCACTTCAGGTACAGGATTTCCAGCACGCGCTGCACCGATCCTTCCTGCGCGTAGATCTGTATGTACTGCCGCATGGAGGCGTAGAGCGATTCCAGCACCTCGCCGTCGGTCGACACCTGGGTCAGCGTCGCCGCCTCGCCCAGCGCGCGGTCGCACATGGCGATACAGACGTCGATCTTGTTCTTGTAATGGCCGTAGACGGCGCCCCGGGACACGCCCGCGTGGTCGGCGATGTCGCTCATGGTGGTGCCGGCCACCCCTTTGGACAGGAATACGTGTTCGGCCGCATCGAGGATGCGGTCACGGGTGCGTTGGGATTCTTCCTTCGTCTTGCGGGCCATGCTGGGGTCTCCTTCCAAAAATGTCGGTGGCAAAAAAACGGCGGCTCCACAACCGAGAAGCCGCCTTTTCCACACTGTTAACAAGTGTGAAGCGCGAAGCATACTTTCGAACAAACTAATTAATCAAGCATGACGGATTAAATGATAGACTCGCTTCCCCACCGGGAAAGTCGGCGCCTTTCCCCACCACGGCCCCCTGCGGCCACACCACGACAATTTTAAAAATGAAGCAAAGAGTCTCTCTACGCACGCTCGCCCTTTTATCCGTAGTAGTTCTTATTACTGGTTGCTCGAAGCCGGAAGCCCAGCAAGCCGCCCAGGAACCCGCCGAGGTCGGCGTCATCGTCGCGGCGGCCACGCCCACCAGCGTCGCCACCGAACTGCCGGGCCGGCTGGAACCCTATCGCGAGGCCGAGGTGCGCGCCCGCGTGGCGGGCATCGTCACCGCGCGCCTGTACGAGGAAGGCCAGGACGTGGCGCGCGGCGCCGCCCTGTTCCAGATCGATCCCGCCCCCTTGCAGGCCGCCTACGATTCCGAAGCCGCCAACCTGGCGCGGGCGCAGGCGAACCTGTCCGCCGCCGCCGACAAGCTGCGCCGCTACGCGGACCTGGTGTCGGACCGCGCCATCAGCGAACGCGACCACGCCGAAAGCGTGGCACAGGAACGCCAGGCCCGGGCCGAGGTCGCCCTGGCCCGCGCCAACCTGCAAAGCGCCAAGCTGAAGCTGGACTACGCCCGCGTCACCTCGCCCATCGACGGGCGGGCGCGGCGCGCGCTGGTGACGGAAGGCGCGCTGGTCGGCGAAGGCCAGGCCACGCCGCTGACGGTGGTGCAGCAGATCGATCCCATCTACGTGAACTTCGCGCAGCCCGCCGCCGAGGTGATGCAGCTGCAGAAGCAGATCCGCGCCGGCGCCCTGGAAAGCGTGGCGCCGGACCAGGTTCGGGTGCGGCTGCTGCTGCCTGACGGTTCCGAGTACGCGCGCGGCGGCACGCTGTCGTTTGCCGACCTGGCGGTCGATCCGGGCACGGACAACGTCACCATGCGGGCGCTGTTCGAGAACCCGGGCCGCGACCTGCTGCCGGGCATGTACGTGCGGGTGCGGCTGGAGCAGGCGATCAATCGCGACACCTACCTGGTTCCGCGCAACGCCCTGCTGCGCAACGCCGAAGGCGCGCACGTGCTGGCCGCCGGGCCGGACGGCGAACTGAAGAAGATCGCCGTCACGGCGCATCGGCTGCAGGGCGCCAACTGGATCGTCACGCAGGGACTGGCGGGCGGCGAGCGCATCGTCGTCGAGAACGCCGCGCACCTGGCCGCGGGCCAGAAAATCAAACCGGTGGAACGGGCCGCGCCCAGCGCGCAGGCCGCCGCCGCAGAAAATCCCGAGGCCGGCGTCCAGGCAAGGACGGCCGCCGAGGGCAAAAAAGGATAAACCGCAATGGCGCGTTTTTTTATCGATCGCCCGGTCTTCGCCTGGGTGATCTCGCTACTGATCGTGCTGGTCGGCATCCTGTCGATCCGCGCGTTGCCGGTGGCTCAGTATCCCGACATCGCTCCGCCGGTGGTCAACGTCGGCGCCAGCTATCCCGGCGCCTCGGCCAAGGTGGTCGAAGAGGCCGTCACCGCCATCATCGAACGCGAGATGAACGGCGCCCCGGGGCTGATGTACACCTCGTCCAGCAGCGATTCGACGGGCTGGGCCAGCATCAACCTGACCTTCAAGCAAGGCACCAATCCGGACCTGGCGGCCGTGGAAGTGCAGAACCGCCTGAAGGCGGTGGAGCCGCGCCTGCCCGAATCGGTGCGTCGCGACGGCGTGCGCGTGGAGAAGGCGGCCGACAACATCCAGCTGGTGGTGTCGCTGAAATCGGACGGCAGCCTGGACGACATCCAGCTGGGCGAGCTGGCCGCCTCCAACGTGCTGCAGGCCCTGCGCCGCGTGGAAGGCGTGGGCAAGGTGCAATCCTTCGGCGCCGAAGCCGCCATGCGCATCTGGCCCGATCCGGCCAAGCTGACGGCCATGTCCCTGACCCCGGGCGACATCGTCACGGCCCTGCGCAGCCATAACGCGCGGGTCACCATCGGCGAACTCGGCAACCAGGCCGTGCCCAAGGACGCCCCGCTGAACGCCAGCATCGTCGCCGGCGAATCCCTGCGCACGCCCGAGCAGTTCGGCAACATCCCGCTGCGCGCGCAGCCGGACGGCGCCACGCTGCGCCTGAAGGACGTGGCCCGGGTCGAGCTGGGCGGCACCGACTATATGTACCTGTCGCGCGTCAACGGCATGACCGGCACCGGCCTGGGCATCAAGCTGGCGCCCGGGTCGAACGCGGTGGAAACCACCAAGCGCATCCGCGCCACGATGCAGGAGCTGGCCCAGTACTTCCCGCCGGGGGTGACCTGGGACATTCCGTACGAGACCTCCACCTTCGTGGAGATCTCCATCAAGAAGGTGCTGATGACGCTGCTGGAAGCCGTGGCCCTGGTGTTCTGCGTGATGTACCTGTTCATGCAGAACTTCCGCGCCACGCTCATTCCGACGCTGGTCGTGCCCGTGGCCCTGCTGGGCACGCTGGGCGTGATGCTGGGCCTGGGCTATTCCATCAACGTGCTGACGATGTTCGGCATGGTGCTGGCCATCGGCATCCTGGTGGACGACGCCATCGTCGTGGTGGAGAACGTCGAGCGCATCATGGCCGAGGAAGGCCTGCCGCCGCGCGAGGCCACGGTGAAGGCCATGGGCCAGATCAGCGGCGCCATCGTGGGCATCACGGTGGTGCTGGTGTCGGTGTTCGTGCCCATGGCCTTCTTCGACGGCGCGGTGGGCAACATCTACCGCCAGTTCGCGGTGACGCTGGCCGTGTCGATCGCGTTCTCGGCCTTCCTGGCGCTGTCGCTGACGCCGGCGCTGTGCGCCAGCATGCTCAAGCCCATCGCCGCGGGCCACCACGAGAAGCGCGGCTTCTTCGGCTGGTTCAACCGGGCCTTCGCGCGCCTGACCACGCGCTATACGGCGCGGGTCTCGGGCGTGCTGGCGCGGCCAGTGCGCTTCGGCCTGGCCTACCTGGCGGTGATCGCCGCGGTGGCGCTGCTGTTCGCGCGCCTGCCCTCCTCCTTCCTGCCGGACGAGGACCAGGGCAGCTTCATGGCCATGGTCATCCTGCCCCAGGGCTCGCCGCAGGCCGAGACCATGGCGATGGTGAAGGAGGTCGAGCGCTACATGATGGAGCACGAGCCCGTCGCATACGTTTATTCGGTCAACGGCTTCAGCAACTACGGCAGCGGACCGAACTCGGCCATGTTCTTCGTCACGCTGAAGGACTGGAAGCAGCGCGGCGCCGCCGACCTGCACGTGAATGCGGTGGTCGAACGCATCAACGCCGCCTTCGCCGACCGCAAGAACGTCATGGTGCACGCGCTGAACTCGCCGCCGCTGCCCGACCTGGGCTCCACCTCCGGCTTCGACTTCCGCCTGCAGGACCGCGGCGGCCTGGGCTACGAGGCCCTGACCCAGGCCCGCCAGCAGCTGCTGGCGGCGGCGGCCAAGCATCCCGCGCTCACCGAGGTCGTCTTCGCCGGCCAGGAAGACGCCCCCCAGCTGCAGCTGTTCGTCGACCGCGACAAGGCCCAGGCCATGGGCGTGACGATCGACGAGATCAACACGGCGCTGGCGGTGATGTATGGATCGGACTACATCGGCGACTTCATGCTCAACGGCCAGGTGCGGCGCGTGACCGTGCAGGCCGACGGCAAGAGCCGCGTCAAGGTGGACGACGTGTCGCGCCTGCACGTGCGCAACCTGCAGGGCCAGATGGTGCCGCTGTCCGCCTTCGCCACCCTGACGTGGTCGATGGGGCCGCCGCAGCTCAACCGCTACAACGGCTTCCCTTCGTTCACGATCAACGGCTCGGCGGCGCCGGGTCACAGCAGCGGCGAAGCCATGCGCGCCATGGAAGCCCTGGCGGCCGACCTGCCGCGCGGCATCGGCTTCGACTGGTCGGGCCAGTCCTACGAGGAACGGCTGTCCGGCAACCAGGCGCCCGTGCTGTTCGCGCTGTCGGTGCTGGTGGTGTTCCTGGCGCTGGCCGCGCTGTATGAAAGCTGGTCCATCCCGCTGGCGGTGATCCTGGTGGTGCCGCTGGGCGTGATCGGCGCGGTGCTGGGGGTGACGTTGCGCGGCATGCCCAACGACATCTACTTCAAGGTCGGCCTCATCGCCACCATCGGGCTGTCGGCCAAGAACGCGATCCTGATCGTGGAAGTGGCCAAGGACCTGGTGCGCGACGGCCAGGGCATCGTGTCCGCCACCCTGGAGGCGGCAAGGCTGCGGCTGCGCCCCATCGTGATGACCTCGCTGGCCTTCGGCGTGGGCGTGCTGCCCCTGGCGCTGGCCACCGGCGCGGCCTCGGGCGCCCAGGCCGCGATCGGCACGGGCGTGCTGGGCGGCATCATCACCGCGACGGTGCTGGCCATCTTCCTGGTGCCGCTGTTCTTTCTCATCGTGGGCCGCGTGCTGGGCACGCGCGTCCGCCCCTCGCGTCCGCAAGGCCGCGAAACGCTGGAGACCTCGCCATGAAGGCTATGGCAATGACCCTGCTTGCGCTGGCCCTGGCCGGCTGCTCGCTGGCCCCCAAGTACGAACGCCCGGCCGCGCCGGTCCCGCAGGCCTATGACACGCCTGCCGCCGAAGGCCTGGCGGCCATGCCGCAGGATTGGCGCGGCTACTTCAACGACCCGGCGCTGCAAGCCTGGATCGAAGCCGCGCTGAAGAACAACCGCAACCTGCGGGTGGCGGCGCTCCGCATCCAGGAAGCGCGCGCGCTCTATGGCGTGCAACAGGCCGACCGCCTGCCGTCCATCGACGGCGTGGGCGAGTACAGCCGCGGCCGCGGCGCCGAACCCGGCCAGCCGCGCATGCCCGTGGCGGACCGCTACCGCGCCGCCGTCGGCATTTCCGCGTTCGAGCTGGATTTCTTCGGCCGCGTGAAAAGCCTGAGCGACGCCGCCTTGTCGCGCTACCTGGCCAGCGAGGAGGCGCACCGCGCCGCCACGCTGTCGCTGGTCTCGGAAACGGCGACGGCCTATTTCAACCAGCGCTCGCTGGCCGAGCAGTTGCGCCTGACCGAGAGCACCCTGGCGGTGCGCGAGGCCTCGCTCAAACTCACGCAGCGCCGCTATGACGCTGGATTGGAAACGGCCGTGGGACTGCGCACCGCGCAGATGCTGGTGGAGTCGTCGCGCGCCACGCACGCCGAGCTGAGCCGCGAGTACCGCCAGGCCGTGCATACGCTGGGCCTGCTGGCGGGCGACTTTTCCCTGCCGCCCGACGCCGACGCCGTCACGCTGGAAAGCCAAAGCCTGACGCCGCTGGCGGCCGGCCTGCCGTCCACGCTGCTGGTCCGGCGCCCGGACCTGCGCCAAGCCGAAGACACGCTGCGCGCCGCCAACGCCGACATCGGCGCGGCGCGCGCGGCGTTCTTTCCGTCGGTGCAGCTGACGACGGACATCGGCACCACCGCCGGCAGCTTCTCGGACCTGTTCGGTTCAGGCACGGGCACCTGGAGCTTCGTGCCCAAGCTGACGCTGCCCATCTTCAACGCCGGGCGCAACAGCGCCAACCTGTCGCTGGCCGAAACGCGCAAGGACATCGCGGTGGCGCAGTACGAAGGCAGCATCCAGCAAGCCTTCCGCGAAGTGGCCGACGCCCTGTCCGCGCGCGACACGCTGCGCGCCCAGATCGACGCCCAGCGCAAGGTCCGCGACGCCGACCGCGACCGCCAGCGCCTGACCGAAAGACGCTACGAACGCGGCGTGGCCAGCTACCTGGAAATGCTGGAAGCGCAGCGCAGCCTGTTCGAATCCGAGCAGGAGTTCATCCGGCTGCAACAGCGCCGGCTGGTCAATGCGGTGGAGTTGTACAAGGCCTTGGGAGGCTGGGAACAGGCGGACCCGCCGGGCATTTCCGGTTGATGCGCTGGCGGGCTACGCGCGCCGCAGGCCGGAATTCCTGTTCCGGCCTTTCGACGCGGCCCCATCCCGCCGTCAGCTTTTCTCGATGCGATAGGCGCAGCGGCGCGCGCCCGCAAGGATATGCTCTTCGCGCCGCACCTGGACCTCGTCGCCCAGCACCTTGTGGAAGAGTTCCAGCTCGCTGCGGCAAAAGCCCATACAGGCTTTGGCCGCGGAGCAGATCGGGCAATGGTTCTCGATGAAGAGATAGTCCTTGCCGTCCTTGCGCAGCTCGGCCATGTAGCCTTCCGCGGACCGCACTTCCACCAGCCGCTCCAGCCTTTCCTTGAGGCTGCGGGCGCCTTGCATGGCCTGGCGGTAGCCGTTCAGCATGGCCGTCTCGCGCGCCTGGATCAGCTTTTCGACGCCATCCTCGCCGAACACCTGGCGGATGGCGCCTATCATCTGCACCGTCATTTCGGCATGCGTGTCCGGAAAGCGCCCATGCCCCGCTTCCGTCAGGAACCAGATCTGCGTAGGCCGGCCCCGGCCCGCGCTCTGGCTTTCCGAATCTACCAATCCCTCGGCATGCAGGCGGGCCATCTGCTGGCGCACGGCCTCGGCCGTCACGTCCATGGCCTTGGCGATGACCGCGACCGATTGCGGGCCGCGCGTCTTCAGGGTCATGAGCACGCGGTCCGCCGGTTGATGCTGCCAGGCGACGGGATGGGACGGGCTGTCGGACATGGATGTGGGGTCTCCGGATAGGTGCCTATGGTGCCACGAACCGCGCCTGGCGGTCAGCCGGCGGCCGCTTGCGGCGCCGCCTCGGGCGCTTCCCAGCCGCCGCCCAGCGCCTTGTACAGCGCGATCAGGCGGGTATAGGACTCGGTCTCGGCGACGGCCACGGCGTCCTGGGCGCGCAAAAGCGTACGCTGCGCGTCCAGCACCGTCAAATACGGCGCGCTGCCTTCGCGGTAGCGCAGCTGCGCCAGCTCCGCCGCCCTGCCGCTATGCACGGCGGCCTGCGCCAGGCTGCCCAACCGCTGCTGCGTCTGACCGTATTCCGTCAGCGCCGACTCCAGCTCCTCGACCGCGCGCAGCACGGTCTGCTCGTAGCTGGCGACGGCGCCATCGGAGCGCGCCACCGCGCCGCGCTTGCGCGCCAGTGCCGTCGGCAGGTGGAAGGCGGGCCAATTGGCATTGGCCGCGACGCTGAAGGCGCGGCTGGCCGACGAACCGAAATCCGCGCCGCGCAAGGCGACGAAGCCCAGGAAGCCGCCCAGGTCTATGCGCGGGTACAGCTCGGCGGTCGCCACCCCCACGTCGGCGTTGGCGGCGGCCATGTTGCGTTCGGCCGCCAGCACGTCGGGGCGGCGCGACAGCAAGGCGCTCACGTCGCCGATCGGCAGACGGGTGTCCAGCGGCGGCAGCACCCTGTCCCCGTCCAGTTCGCCCAGCTCCACCGGCCGCAGGCCCGCCAGCACCGCGATCCGGTACTGCGCCAGCCGCCGGGCGGCGATCTGCACCGGCACGCTGGCCTGCACGGTCTCCAGCTCGGCGCGCGCGCTGGCCAGATCGCCCTCGTCACCGCGGCCGGCCGTCACCATGGCCTGGATCACGCGCAGGCTGTCGCGCTGGCTGTCCAGGTTGGCGCGCGCCACCGCCAGGCGCTGCTCCGCGCCGCGCAGTTCGAAATAGTTGCGCGCCACTTCTGCGGCCACCACGATGCGGGTCTGGGCCAGGTCGGCGGCCTGCGCTTCGCTGCGCGCGGCCGCGCCTTCCGCCGCCCGGCGCAGCCGGCCGAACAGGTCCAGCTCCCAGGTGGCGTCGAAGCCCGCCCGGTAGCTCTGCGCCAGGTTGCGCTGGCCGGCGCCGGCGTTGGCCTGGGACAGACTGCGCTCATAGCCTCCGCCCAAAGTGACCGCCGGCAGCTGGTCCAGCTGCTTCTCGTCCAGCGCCGCGCGCGATTCGGCCAGCCGCGCCTGCGCGATGCGTATGTCCAGATTGCGGGCCAGCGCCAGTTCGATCAGGCGGTCCAGCTGCGGGTCCTGCAATTGCTTCCACCAGTCGCGCTGCAGCCGGTCGGCGGAGAAGCGGGCCTGCTCGGGGCTGGCCAGCGTCACCGGCGCGGATTGGGGCTTGTGGTAGTCGGGGCCGACGGCGCAGCCCGCGGCGGCCAGCGCCGCCAGCAGTACCACGGCGCCGCGGCGCAGACGTTGGGATAGTTGGGAATTCTTCATGATCGTTTCCTTCGGCTAGGCGGCGGCGCCCGGCACGGCGGCGTCCTCTGCCTGGGCCAGCGCCAACTCCTTGGCGCGTGGCGTGTCGTGCGCCGCGCGGTGGTCGCGGGCGAACACGGTGTAGACGGTGGGCAGCACGAACAGCGTGAACAGCGTGCCGACCAGCAGCCCCACCACAATGACGAGGCCCAGGCTGTAGCGGCTGTGCGCGCCCGCGCCGCTGGCGAACAGCAACGGGATCAGGCCCATGACCATGGCGGCGGTCGTCATCAGGATGGGGCGCAGGCGGATGCGGGCGGCCTGCTCCATCGCGGCGCGCCGGTCCAGCCCGTGGCTGACCTGCATCTCGTTGGCGAACTCCACCATCAGGATGCCGTGCTTGCTGATCAGGCCGATCAGCGTCACCAGCCCGATCTGGGTATAGATGTTGACGGTCGCCATGCCCAGCGCCAGCGGGATCAGCGCGCCGCAGATCGACATGGGCACGCTCACCAGGATGATGAAGGGATCGCGCAGGCTCTCGTACTGCGCGGCCAGCACCAGGTAGATCACGATGATGGCGAAGATGAAGGTGATCATCAGCGCCGAGCCTTCCTGGCTGTACTGGCGCGCATCGGACTGCCAGTCGTAGCTGAAGCCGGCGGGCAGGAACCTGGCCTGTTTGGTCAGAAACTGCACCGCGTCGCCCATGGTGACGCCCGGCATGGGGATGGCCTGGAAGGTGGCGGCGTTGAGCTGGTTGAACTGGGTCAGCTTGTTCGGCTCCACGCCCATGGACACCGTCACGATGTTCGACAGAGGCACCTGCTCGCCGCTGGCGCTCTTGACGTAGTAGCGCGCCAGCGATTCGGGCGAGATGCGCTGTTGGCGCAGGCTTTGCGGAATCACGTCATAGGAGCGCCCGTCCATGCCGAAGCGGTTGACGTAGTTTTCGCCCACCAGCACCGCCAGGGTGTCGCCGATGGCCTTCATGGTGACGCCCAGGCTGTTGGCCTTGGCGCGGTCCACCTTCAGCTGCACCACCGGGTTGTTGTAGTCCAGGTCGCTGTCGACCACCATGAACAGCCCGCTTTCGCGCGCCGCCTTCTTCAAGCCTTCCATGGCCTCGTAGACCACGGGGTAGTCCGACGCGCTCATGATGACCATCTGCACCGGCAGCCCGCCGGTGGAACCCGGCAGGGACGGCAGCTGGAAGGCGAAGATGTTGCTGCCTTCGACCTGGTTCACCATGGATTGCATGTCGGCCTGGATCTGGTCGGCCGAACGCTGGCGCTTTTCCCAGGGCACGAAGTCCACGCCGCCGATGCTGTTGGACACGCCGTCGGAGCCGTTGATCAGCCAGCGCCCCTGCTGCTCGGGCAGGGTCTTCATCACGTCGTCCCACTTGCGGCCGAACTTCTCCACATAGTCGATATTGGCGTGCTGCGGCGACTTGATCGCGGTCAGCACGGTGGACTGGTCTTCCACCGGCGCCAGTTCGCGCTGCGCGGCGTTGTACAGGAACGGCACGCTGGCCAGCACCGCCACGGCGAGCAGGCCGGTGACCCAGCGGTGATGCAGCGAAACATCCAGCAAGCGGCCATAGGCATCGCCCAGACGTCCGAAGAAATGCTCGGCGCGGCGCGCCATCCAGCCTTCGGAGACGCGGCTGTTCAGCAGGAAGGAACTCATCACCGGCGACAGGGTCAGCGCGATGACGCCGGACACGACCACCGCCCCGGCCAGGGTGAAGGCGAATTCCTTGAACAGCGAACCGGTAAGCCCGCCCATCAGGCCGATGGGCGCATAGACGGCCGCCAGCGTGATCGTCATGGCGATCACCGGTCCCGCCACCTCGCGCGCGCCGATGAGGGCCGCGCGCACGGGCGATTTGCCCTCTTCGATGTGCCGGTGCACGTTTTCCACCACGACGATGGCGTCGTCCACCACCAGGCCGATGGCCAGCACCATGGCCAGCAGGGTCAGCAGGTTCACGCTGAAGCCGAACAAGGCCATGATGGCCGCGCCGCCCAGCATGGACAGCGGTATGGTCAGCACCGGAATGAGCACGGCGCGCAACGACCCCAGGCACAGGAAGATCACCGCCACCACGATGACGATGGCTTCGATCAGCGTATGCACCACGCCGTCGATGGAGGCGCTGATGAAGCGCGCCAGCTCGAACGGCACCTGCACGCTAGTGCCCGGCGGCAGGTTCTGCTTGATGTTGGGCAGCAGCTCGTTCAGGCGCTTGACGATGACCAGCGGATTGCCCACCGGCGTGGCGTTCAGCCCGAAGTACACCGCGGGCTCGCCGTCCATCAGGCCGCTGGAATCGGTGGAAGCCGCGCCCAGTTCCACCGTGGCCACGTCGCCCAGCCGCACGATGGCGTCGCCGTCGCGCTTGACGACCATGTCGCGGAATTCCGCCACGTTGACCAGGTCAGTGTTGACCTGGATGTTGGACACCACGTACAGGCCCTTGGCCTGCCCCGGCGCCGCCTGCACGTTATTGTCGCGCAAGGCGTCGGCCAGCTCGCCGGCGGAGATGCCGCGCGCCGCCATCCGGTTCGGGTCCAGCCACACCCGCATGGCCAGCTTCTGTCCGCCGTACAGTTCCACGCTGGCCACGCCGTCGATGGACGACAGCTGCGGCTGCACCACGCGCGACAGGTAGTCGGTCAGCGACGCGAGCGACAAGGTGCTGC
This sequence comes from Achromobacter anxifer, assembly GCF_903652925.1. Classification (GTDB taxonomy): domain Bacteria; phylum Pseudomonadota; class Gammaproteobacteria; order Burkholderiales; family Burkholderiaceae_B; genus Achromobacter; species Achromobacter anxifer. The sequence goes on from NZ_CAHLAR010000003.1 coordinate 354,897, forward strand.
TGGAAAAGCCGACATAGGCCACCGCGGTCGCCTCGCCGGCGGACTTGACCAGCACCGGGTCGTAGACGTCGCGCGGCAGGCGGTACTTGACCTCGTTGACCTTGGCCATCACCTCGGTCATGGCCTTGTTGGAATCGGCGTTCAGCTTCATCCGCACCGTGATCACGCTGCGGCCCTGGGTGGACGAGGACGACAGGTAGTCGATGCCTTCCACCGTGGCCACGGACTGCGCGATGGGTTGCGTGACGAAGCCTTGCATCAGGTCGGGCGACGCGCCCGGGTACTGGGTGGTGATGGTGATGGTGGTGCTTTCGGTCAGCGGATACTGCCGCACCGGCAGGCCGCTCAGGGCCTTGATGCCCAGCAGCAGGATCAGGGTGCTGACCACCAGGGCCAGCACCGGCCGGCGCACGAAGAGATCGGTGAATTTCATGTTCGACTCCGCGCCATCACCGGGCTTGCGCCACGGTCTGTTGCGCGGCGTCCAGCGCCACGGTGTCCTCGGCGCTGACCTCCACCGCCGCCCCATTGTGCAGGCGCAGCTGGCCCGAGGTCACGACCTGGTCGCCCGCCTGCAGGCCCTCGCTCACGACGACACGGCCGCGCACGCGCTCCGCCGTCTTCACATAGGCTTGCCTGACCGTCGGCGGCGCCCCGTCCTTGGACGGATTCAGCACGTACACGGAATCGCCGTAGGCGCTATAGCTGACCGCGGTTTCCGGCACCGTAATCACGCCGGGACGCGCCGGCAGGCCGATCTGTCCATGCGCGAACATGCCGGCCGCCAGCGCGCCGTCCGGGTTGGGCAGGGTCGCCTGCACCCGCACGGTGCGCGAACCCGCGTCCACTTGCGGCTCCACCGTGGAGATCTTGCCGTCGAACACGCGCCCGGCATGGGCGTCCACCGTCACCGACACCGGCTGTCCGGCGCGCAGCGCGCCCATGGCCTGCTCGGGCAAGGTGATGTTGGCGTACACGGCGGAGGCATCGGTCAGGGACACCAGCGCATCGCCGGCGCGGGCGAATTGCCCCAGGTTCACGCGGCGCACGCCCAGCACCCCGTCGAACGGCGCCTTGACGCGCTTCTGCTCGATCAGCGCCTGCACCCGCTTGATGTCGCCCGCGGCCTGGTCGTAGTCGGCCTGGGCTTGGTCCAGCTGTTCACGCGTGGCCGCCTGCTGCGGCAGCAGCCGGCGGGTGCGGTCCAGCAGCGCCCGCGCATTGCGCGCCTGGGCCTGCAGCCTGGCCAGTTCGCCCTGCTCGGGCGCGTCGTTCAGCTGCACCAGCAGCTGCCCAGCCTGGACCTGGGCGCCGGACGCGAACAGGATCCGGTCCACCCGGCCGTCCACTTCAGCCGCCACCTGCACCTGGCGCGCGGCCTCCAGCGAACCGATGCCGCCCAGGGTCACCGGGAAATCCGCCTGCCGCGCGGCGGCCACCGCGACCTTGGCCGGCGCCATGGCCCAACCGCCCTTCTGCTGGGCGCCGCCGTACTTCCAATACAGCCCGGCACCCGCCAGGACCACCGCCAGCGCCACGGCGCCCGCCGCCCACGCTCCTGAATTCGCCTTCATGATCGACTCGCTATTTATCAAAGAATGTTCTTGGATAATCCACGATATCGAGGCTTTCGTCAAAAGGGTTAATCCAATCCCTGGCATAGCGGCGGACTATGGCGGACAAGGGCTCCCGTCCTAAAATGCGGGAAGCACTTTGGAAACCTATGAACGAGCAGACCGCCATTCCCGTTTCAGTCGAGACCGAGGCCCGCAAGGGCAGGTTCTTTCTCGTTGACCCGAGCTTCGGAGGGAATGGCCAGGTTTCGGGGCTGGAGTTTGCGAACGAAGACGCACTGATCCACCCGGGCATGAATATTGTCGAGCGACCGACTGGCGAACCCGATCAGTACCCCGAGCGGCCACATCTGGTGCACGTGCCGGAGAAAGGGGGGCTACCGCGCGACTTTGAAGTGCTGGCAGGCATCTGGGTTGTCTCCGAGGCGCTCAGACAGGTATTCCTGCGGGTGGACCCCGCAGCATTCGCCTTCGTCCCATGCGACTTCACCCTTGCCGACGGCTCCCCCGGTCCGCAGTACTACCTCTGCAATGTGCTGCGCACGCTGAATGCGCTGGACGAAGCCCGATCGCGGGTGAAGATCAAACTTGACCACGACCACCAGACTGGCCAGGACGTAAAGCTGTACAGCGTGGTGGGTGGAGCGAGCCTGATCTTCAAAGCGGACGCCGTGGAAAATGCCCACATCTTTCGCCAAGAGCGCTTGGGTGCTCCTCCCATCTGCGACCGGGTGATGTCTGATGCCCTGGTTGCGGCGAAGTTGAACGGCGTCCGGCTTCGTGACGTAGCGGAGCTCTAAACGAAGTCCCCCTCAATCGAACGTCAGGTCCGCACCATGTGCAGGTAGTGGCGGTGGCGTTCGTACTGGTCCAGGATGTCGCCGATGACGGCGTCGCGGCTCCAGCCCATGATGTCGTAGTCCTGCCCGCCCTCGCGCAGATGGACCTCGGCGCGGAAGTACTTGCGTTCTTCCTCGTCGGCGGCTTCCTCCGGAGTCAGGCTGGGACGCACGAAGGCCTCGGGCTGCACGGCATAGGAGAAATCCAGGTGCTCGCCGTGCGAGACCTCCATGATCACGCCCTCGTCGTTGCCGTTCTCCCGCACCTCGACCTGGTAGCCCTGCTTGCGCAATTCGTCGGCCACGTCTTCCAGCGCGGGCCGCACCACGTCGCTGATGAAGCGCTGCACGTGGGCGCGGCGCGGCATCATGACCATGTTGCGCAAACGCCGCTCCCAGGACTGGCCGCCGCGCGCCGGGCGCGACAGCGTCAGCGACTGGTAGCGGATGCCGCGCTTGGTCGCGTCCAGCTTCAATGCCTTGAACAAGCCCCACAGGGACAGCAGCAGGATGATGGAGAACGGCAAGGCGCTGGCGATGGTGGCGGTCTGCAATGCGGTCAAGCCATCGGCCAGCAGCAGCGCGATGGCCACCGCGCCCATCAGCACCGACCAGAAGATGCGCTGCCACACGGGCGTGCGGTCCGAGCCGCCCGAGGCCAGCAGGTCCACCACCAGCGCGCCCGAGTCGGCCGAGGTAACGAAGAACACGGCCACCATTGCGATCGCGACGACGGACAGCACGCCGCTCCAGGGCAGTTGCTCAAGGAAGGCGAACAATGCCAGCGACGAATCCGCCTGCACCACTTCCGCCAGGCCCTGCACCTTGTCGACCAGGATCATGTGGATGGCGGTATCGCCGAACACCGTCATCCAGAACAAGGTGAAGCCGGCCGGCACCAGCAGCACGCCGGTGACGAATTCGCGGATGGTGCGGCCGCGCGAAATGCGCGCGATGAACAGGCCCACGAAGGGCGACCACGCAATCCACCAGCCCCAGTAGAACAGCGTCCAGCCGCCGATCCAGTCGGTGGGTTCGTAGGCATAGAGGTTGAAGGTCTTGTTGACGATGTCCGACAGGTAGGCCCCGGTGTTCTGCACGAAGGTTTGGAAAAGGAACACCGTGGGGCCGACGACCAGCACGAACAGCAGCAGCACCGCCGCCAGCACCAGATTGGTTTCGGACAGGATGCGGATGCCCTTGTCCAGGCCGCTGGCCACCGACAGGGTCGCCAGGCCGCAGGTGACGACCACCAGGATGATCTGCGTGGTCACGCCCACCGGAATGCCGAACAGGTGATTCAGGCCGCTATTGATCTGCGCCACGCCCAAGCCCAGCGAAGTGGCCACGCCCAGCACCGTGCCGATGATGGCAAAGATATCGACCGCGTGCCCGATGGGACCGTGGATGCGGTTGCCGATCAGGGGATACAAGGCCGAACGCAAGGTCAGCGGCAGACCATGCCGGTAGCTGAAGAAAGCCAGGATCAGCGCCACCACCGCATAGATGGCCCAGGCATGCAGGCCCCAGTGGAAGAAGGTGATCTTCATGGCTTCGCGGGCTGCGATGGCGGTGCCCCCTTCGCCCACGGGCGGCGATATGAAGTGCATCACCGGTTCGGCCACGCCGAAGAACATCAGGCCGATGCCCATGCCCGCCGAAAACAGCATCGCGAACCAGGTGAAGTTGCGGTAGTCGGGTTCGCTGTGATCCGGCCCGAGCTTGATGTCGCCGTAGCGGCTGACCGCCAGGAACACCACCGCGATCAGGATGATGGCGACGACCAGGATGTAGAACCAGCTGGCGTTGCCCAGGATCCAGCCCTGCATGGATTCGAACAGGCTTTGCGCCGCCTTGGGCGCCAGGATCGCGAATCCGACCAGCAGCAGCGTGAATACGGCTGCTGGAAAGAACACGGGGCGATTGATGGTGGATGGTCGGTTTTCTGAAGCCATGCAGCCTCTCCTTTCGCCCGAGGGTGGGAAATTCCAGCGCGCGCCCCCCTCAGTCCAGCCGCGCGCTGCAGGTATTACTATCACGGCCAACGGCCGCCTGACAATCCGAAACATCAAGGCGGGCCGGCCTCAGGAGAACCATTCCATGATCGATCACCTGGACCATCTGGTCCTGACCTGTACCGACCCCGACGCCACGGTGGACTTCTACACCCGGATCCTGGGCATGCGCCTGGAAACCTTCGGCGAGGGCCGCCAGGCGTTGCGCTTCGGCAACCAGAAGATCAATCTGCACGTGCGCGGCCGCGAGTTCGAGCCCAAGGCCCACCTGCCCGTGCCGGGCGCGCTGGACCTGTGCTTCATTGCCGACCGCCCGCTGCAAGAGGTGATCGCCCACCTGAACCGTGAAGGCGCGCGGATCATCGAAGGGCCGGTGCCGCGCACTGGCGCCACCGGCAAGATCCTCTCGGTCTATCTGCGCGACCCGGATCTGAACCTGATCGAGATATCGGAACTGCAGGCCTGAGGCCCGCCCCCAGCCATTATTCCGGCGTGGGTTCGCCGAAGACCACGCTGCGGAAGAAGCCGGCCAGCACGGCCTCGGTCATCTCCGACGTGACGGCCTGCGGATCGAAGGCATAGTTGAATTGCATGCCATCGGACAGGGCCAGCAGGCCCAGCGCCATCTGTTCCGCCGGCATGCGCAGCGGCGTGCCGACCCGGGCCGAAAACTGCCGCACGTAGTCCGTGACGGCCGCGCGCAATTCCCGCATGCACGCCAGGAAGCCCACGCGGAATTCGGGATCGCGGACCGCTTGCAGCTTGCCTTCCATCCACAGCAGGAAACAGTCGTTCTGGTGGAAGTGCGTGGAATAGTGCTCGAGCACGCGCGCTTCCATCTGCGGCCGTGACGACCCGTCTTCGAAGATGGCGCGCATCTCGTTCATGACGCTTTCGTGGTCGCGCCTGAGCAGTTGCAGAAACAGTTCGGACTTGCTGCTGAAGTTGGAATAGAAGGCGCCGCGCGTGTAGCCCGCCTGCTCGGCGATCTCCTCTACGCTGGTCGCCATGAATCCTTTCGCTACAAAGATCGATTGCGCAGCGTCGAGCAGACGCTGGCGCGTCTGATCACGGCTTTGCTCTCGCGTAAGGCGGACTTTTGACATGGCGCGAGTTTAGCATTGGCCGACATTTCGGATTCATTATTGAATCTGGATTCATACCTGTATTAGAATCCAGGCCGTATTGGCCGGATCCGGCCAGCTTCCGCCACTTTCAGCGCCGCGAGGTGTTACGTGAATTGCCCTGGCCCTTGCGCGCGCCCCGCCGCGCACAGCCCCGCCGCCGCCGCTGCGGCGCCGCCTTCCTCCGTCCCGCAACGCCGCTGGATGCGCATGCTATCCCTGCCGGCTGCGGCGGCCCTCGCGCTGCTGGTCGCCGGTTGCGGCCGCAACGAAGCGCCCGCGCCGGCGCCGCGTCCCGTGGTCGCCATGCCGGCCCAGGCCGATGAACGCCTGCCGGCCTGGACCTTGCCGGGCGAAGTGCAGGCCCGCTACAGCACGCCACTGTCGTTCCGCGTGGGCGGCAAGATCATCGAGCGCCAGGTCCGGCTGGGCGACGCCGTCGTCCCCGGCCAGGTGGTCGCCAAGCTGGATCCCGCCGACGCCGCCAAGAACGCGGCCAGCGCCCGCGCGCAGCTGACGGCGGCCCAGCACCAGCTGGACTACGCGCGCCAGCAACTGGACCGCGACCGCGCCCAGGCCCGTGAAAACCTGATCGCCGCGACCCAGCTGGAGCAGACGCGCAACGCCTATGCCGCCGCGCTGGCGCAGCGCGACCAGGCCGCGCAGCAGTCGGCGCTGGCGGCCGACCAGCTGAAATACACCACCCTGCAGGCCGATCATGCCGGCGTCATCACCGCGGAACAGGCCGACACCGGCCAGAACGTGGCCGCGGGCGACCCCGTCTACAACCTGGCCTGGTCCGGCGACATCGACGCCATCTGCGACGTGCCGGAAAGCGTGCTGGCGGGCCTGGCCATCGGCCAGCGCGCCAGCGTCACGCTCGGCCCCCTGCCCGGCCAGTCCTATGCCGCCGTGCTGCGCGAGATCGCGCCGGCCGCGGATCCGCGCAGCCGCACCTACCGCGTCAAGCTGACTCTGGAAGCGCCGACCCCGGACGTGCGCCTGGGCATGACCGCCAACATCAGCTTCGACAACCGTTCCGGCGCGGGGCTGGCCACCTACACGGTACCGGCCACTGCCCTGTTCCATGATGGTCCGGCACCCGCTGTCTGGATCGTCAAGGCGGGCGAGGACACGCTGGAACTGCGCCGCGTCGAAGTGCTGCGCTACGACGCCCGCAGCGTGACCCTGTCCAAGGGCCTGCAGGCAGGCGAGCGCGTGGTGTGGCAAGGCGTGCACACCGTCGCCGCCGGCGAGAAGGTCCGCGCCGTGCCGCCGCTGCATCCCGAGGATTTCGCCTCATGAGCGGCGCGCATCAGGACGCCCCGGCCCAGGCCCAGCGCCACGAGGAAGGCCGTTTCAACCTGTCGGCCTGGGCGCTGCGGCACCAGCCCCTGGTCATCTTCATCATCACGCTGATCACGCTGTTCGGCGTGCTGTCGTACTCGAAGCTGGCGCAGTCCGAAGACCCGCCCTTCACCTTCCGCGTCATGGTCATCAAGACGCTCTGGCCCGGCGCCACGGCGCAGCAGGTGCAGGAGCAGGTCACCGACCGCGTCGCCAAGAAGCTGCAGGAAGCGCCCAACACGGACTTCATGCGCAGTTATTCGCGCCCGGGCGAATCGCTGATCTTCTACACCATGAAGGATTCCGCGCCCGCCAGCACGGTGGCCGAACAGTGGTACCAGGTGCGCAAGAAGGTCGGCGACATCGCGGCCACGCTGCCACCGGGCGTGCAGGGCCCGTTCTTCAATGACGAGTTCGGCGACGTCTACACCAATATCTACACGCTGCAGGGCGACGGCTTTTCCGCGGCGCAGCTGCGCGATTACGCGGACAGGCTGCGCACCGTGCTGCTGCGCGTGCCGGGCGTGGCCAAGGTGGATTACTTCGGCGACCAGCCTGAGCACATCTACGTTGAAATCTCCAATACCCAGCTGACGCGGCTGGGCGTGTCGCCGCAGCAGATCGTCCAGGCCATCAACAGCCAGAACGCCGTGGCCAGCGCGGGCACCCTGACCACCGCCGACGACCGCATCTTCGTGCGTCCCACCGGCCAGTATCCCGACAGCCGGGCCCTGGCCGACACGCTGATCCGGGTCGACGGCAAATCGATCCGGCTGGGCGACATCGCCACCATCCACCGCGGCTACGACGACCCGACCGTCGAACAGATGCGCCTGGGCGGCGCCGCGGTGCTGGGCATAGGCATCACCATGCAGCCGGGGCGCGACGTGGTGCACCTGGGCAAGGCCTTGGGCGCCAAGTTCGACGAACTGCAGGCCCAGCTGCCCGCGGGCCTGACGCTGAAGGAAGTCTCCAGCATGCCCAAGGCGGTCTCGCATTCGGTCGACGACTTCCTGCGTTCCGTGGCCGAGGCGGTCGCCATCGTGCTGGCCGTGAGCCTGGTGTCGCTGGGCCTGCGCACCGGCATGGTGGTGGTCATCTCGATCCCCGTGGTGCTGGCGGTCACGGCGCTGTTCATGGACATGTTCGGCATCGGCCTGCACAAGGTATCGCTGGGCACGCTGGTGCTGGCGCTGGGCCTGCTGGTGGACGACGCCATCATCGCGGTCGAGATGATGGCCGTGAAGCTGGAACAGGGCTGGAGCCGCGCGCGCGCCGCGGCGTTCGCCTACACCAGCACCGCCTTTCCGATGCTGACCGGCACCCTGGTCACGGTGGCGGGCTTTCTGCCGATCGCGCTGGCCAAGTCCAGCACCGGCGAATACACGCGCTCCATCTTCCAGGTGTCCGCCATCGCGCTGATCACGTCCTGGTTCGCCGCCGTGGTGCTGATCCCGCTGCTGGGCTACCGCATGCTGCCGGAACGCAAGCGCGAAGCCCACCTGCCCGACGACCACGAGCACGACATCTACAACACCCGCTTCTACCAGCGCCTGCGCGGCTGGGTGGGCTGGTGCGTGGACCGCCGCTACCTGGTGCTGGGCGCCACGGTGCTGGTGTTCGTCGTGTCCATGGCCTGCTTCCGCTTCGTGCCCCAGCAATTCTTCCCCAGCTCCGACCGCAGCGAACTGCTGGTGGACGTGCGCCTGCAGGAAGGCGCGTCGTTCGCGGCCACGCTGCGCCAGGTCGAGCGCCTGGAGAAGGCGCTGGAAGGCCGCCCCGAAATCGACCACTCGGTCAGCTTCGTCGGCACCGGCGCGCCGCGTTTCTACCTGCCGCTGGACCAGCAGCTGGCCACGCCCAACTTCGCCCAGCTGGTCATCACCGCCCATTCCGTGGAAGACCGCGAAAAACTGGCCCAGTGGCTGCAACCGGTGCTGCGCGAGCAGTTCCCGGCCATACGCAGCCGCCTGTCGCGCCTGGAAAACGGGCCGCCCGTGGGCTTCCAGGTGCAGTTCCGCGTCAGCGGCGACAAGATCGCCGAGGTGCGCGCGGTGGCCGAGCAGGTGGCCGCCGAAGTCCGCGCCGACCCGCGTTCGACCAATGTGCAGTTCGACTGGGACGAGCCGTCCGAACGCTCGGTGCGATTCGAGATCGACCAGCAGAAGGCGCGTGAACTGGGCATCAGCTCCAGCGATATATCGGACTTCCTGGCCATGACGCTGTCGGGCTACACGGTCACGCAATACCGCGAACGCGACAAGCTCATCAACGTCAGCCTGCGCGCGCCGCGCGAGGAACGGATCGATCCGGCGCGCCTTTCCACCCTGGCCATGCCCACGCCCAACGGCCCGGTGCCCCTGGGCAGCATCGGCCACGTGCGCTACGGCCTGGAATATGGCGTCATCTGGGAACGCGACCGCCAGCCCACCATCACGGTGCAGGCCGACGTCACCGCCGGCGCCCAGGGCATAGACGTCACCCACGCCATCGACGCCAAGCTGGCGGCCTTGCGCGCCGGACTGCCCGTGGGCTACCGCGTCGAGGTCGGCGGCCCGGTGGAGGAAAGCGCCAAGGGCCAGTCCTCCATCAACGCGCAGATGCCGCTGATGGCGGTGGCCGTGCTGACCCTGCTGATGCTGCAGCTGCAAAGCTTCGCCCGGGTGCTGATGGTGGTGCTGACCGCGCCGCTGGGCCTGATCGGCGTGGTCGCCGCGCTGCTGCTGTTCGGCAAGCCCTTCGGCTTCGTGGCCATGCTGGGCGTGATCGCGATGTTCGGCATCATCATGCGCAACTCGGTCATCCTGGTGGACCAGATCGAACAGGACATCGGCGCGGGGCACAAGCGCGTGGACGCCATCGTCGGCGCCACGGTGCGGCGCTTCCGGCCCATCACGCTGACGGCCGCGGCCGCCGTGCTGGCCCTGATCCCCCTGTTGCGCAGCAACTTCTTCGGCCCCATGGCCACCGCCCTCATGGGCGGCATCACCATCGCCACCGTGTTGACGCTGTTCTTCCTGCCGGCCTTGTACGCCGCGTGGTTCCGCGTCCGCCACGACGAGCGCGACGAACCCGAGGGCGTGCCGCCGGGCGCCAATGCCGGCGACACGGTGGAGCGGGGAGCATGACGATGAGCAGACTGACCCATAGCCTGGCCGCGCTGCCCCTGACGCTGGCGCTGGGCGCCTGCGCCTTCGCGCCCAGCAGCAAGCCGCCCGCGATCGCACAGCCCGCGCAATATGGCGTGGAAGCCGCGCCCGCGGCCAGCGCCCCCGCCCAGGGCGTGGCGCAACGCTTTGAACAGGGCGCGCGGCCGGTGCCCGAATGGTGGAAGCGCTACGGCTCGCCCGAGCTGGACGCGCTGGTGGCGGAGGGCCTGGAACACAGTCCCGACCTGGCGGCCGCCGAGCGCAGGCTGGCGGGCGCGCGCGAGCAATTGCGCGGACAGGTGAATTCGTCGCTGCTGCCTTCGGTGGACGCGGGCGCGGACGTCTCGCGCCGCCGCGCGCTGACCATGCCGAGCCTGCCCGAGCCCACCGCGCAATACAACATCTTCACCGGCCAGATCCATGCCAAGTACGACCTGGACCTGTTCGGCGCGGCGCGCTTCGCCAACGCCTCTTTGGCGGCGCAGGTCGAGCAGCAGGCCTTCCAGCTGGAATCCGCGCGCCGCTCGCTGGCCGGCAATATCGTCACGGGCGCCCTCGCCTCCGCCGCGCTGGCGGAACGCGTGGCGCTGACCGAAAAGCAGGTGGTGCTGGCGCGCCAGGTGGCGCGCGACACCCAGCGCCGCTACGAGCTGGGTTCTGCATCGCAGAACGACGCGCTGGACGCGGACCAGGACGCCGCCACGCTGGCCGCGTCCCTGCCCGGTTTGCGCGCGCAATGGCACGCCACGCGGCATGCGCTGGCGGTGCTGCTGGGCCGCAGCCCCGACCAGGCGCCCCCCGACCTGGCCTTCAACCTGCTGGCCGTGCCAGAGCAGGTGCCGGTGGTGGTGCCGTCGGAACTGCTGGCCGCGCGCCCGGACATCCTGTTCGCCGATGCGGTGGTGCAGGCCGCCGCTGCCGACGTGGGCGTGGCCACGGCGCAGTTGTACCCCAGCCTGTCGCTGTCCGCGTCCATGGGCAAGGGCGGCTTCAACTGGCCCGCGGCGCTATCCGGCACGGGCTCCATCTGGGCCATCGGCGCATCGCTCACGCAGCCCATCTTCCATGGCGGCGCCCTGCTGGCCGAGCGCAGCGCCGCCAAGGAACGCTATGAAGCCGCGCTGCTGCAATACAAGCAGACCGTGCTGACGGCCTTCCGCGACGTGGCCGACACGCTGTCGCGGCTGGATGCCGACGGCCAGGCGCTGGCCTCGGCCGAAGCCTCGCGCCGCGCCGCGGAGCAGTCCTACCGCAATACGGCCAGCCGGGTGCGCCTGGGCGCGCTGGCACCCTATACCGAGCACGCCGCCGAACAACACTATGTGGCGGCCAGGCTGCGCGAGATCGAGTACGCCAATGCGCGCCTGACCGAAACCGCGGCGCTGTTCCAGGCCATGGGTTCTCCGGCGCGCGCCGCGCAGCAATAGACGGGTTCCGCGCGCGGCGGCTGCGCCGGGCCCGCGCATGCAAGCCCTCGCGCTCATGGCGCGGGGGCTTGTTCCTTCATGCGCGTGGCCAGCGCCAGCGATTCGATGCGGCGCGCTGCCGACTGCAACAGGGCCGTGGTCTTGTCCTGCGCGATGGTATTGAGCCGGGCCGCCAGAAAGGTCACCGTCAGCGCGCCGAACACGCGGCGGTCTTCCTGGAACACGGGCACCGCGATGCCGGCCCGTTCCGGCGAGATCTCGCCGACTCCCAGATAAAACCCCTGCACCCGGATCCTGTCCAGATTGGCGGTGAATTCGGCCAGCGTCGCGCCCAGCCCCAGGCCGCGGATCTCGTCCGAATGGGACTCGTACAGGCGGCGCTGGTCCTTGCGCGGCAGGAACGCCACGATGGTCTTGGCCGTGGCGCCGCGGAACAGCGGATGGGCGCGCCCCCGTCCATGCGGAATGCCCAGTTCGTCGGGGCCGCGTTCATGGTGGATGTTGAGGATGCGCAGGCCGTGGATCACGCTGAGCAGCACGTCACCGCCCACCTGGTCCACCACCTCGCGCATGATGGGCCGCGCCACTCCCAGCACCGGATCGCCGTCGATGATGAGGTGGTCCAGTTCGATGATGCGCGGTCCCAGCTTGTAGCCCTCTCCCGTCACGCGCAGCAGATAGCCCAGGTCCGTCAGGTCGCGGATGTAGCGATAGCCCGTGGGCGCCGAATACGACAGGCGCGAAATGATCTCGTCCGCCGTCAGCACCGGAGCTTCCAGGCTGAAGAGGTCAAGAATCGCTAGGGCTCGCTTCAGGGTGGACATGACGCTCGTGGGTTGGGAACAAGGCGGGATCGGGCGCAGCGTATCACAGGGGTCCAGGCCTCGCGCCCGGCCCATTGATGCCGCCTATCGCCATCGTTCTGACGCCGTGGTTTCATCTATCGTTTTCCTATTTTTTATCATTTATAGATAAAAACTAATTGGTTAGATAAATTTTTTATCGAATAATGATATTCAAACCAAGAGCGACGCGGCATTGCACATGCCCCGGGCCTTGCGGAAAACTCCAAGGGGAACACCTATGAAGCAGTCTTGCGGGACCAAGGGCGGCATCAGCCGCCGGCATTTCCTGGGGGCTTCGGCCGCCGCATTGGCCGGCGCGGCGCTGGCCCGTCCCGGCCGCGCCTGGGCGGCCGGCTATCCGGGCGAGCGTCCCATCCAGTTCATCGTGCCCTTCCCGGCCGGCGGCGGCACCGACCTGGTGGCGCGTCCGCTGGCCCAGGGCATAGGCGAAGCGCTCAAGCAGAGCGTCATCGTCATCAACAAGGGCGGAGCCGCCGGCAACATCGGCACCCAGCAGGCCGCGCGGTCCGCGCCGGACGGCTACACCGTCGCCCTGGGCTCCACCGGCACGCACACCGTGAACCAAAGCCTTTACGAGAACATCGGCTACGACCCCGTGAAGGACTTCGAGCCCGTGTCGATGGTCTGCTACTACAACAACGTGCTGGTGGTGCACCCGTCGTTTCCGGCGCGCACGCTGCAAGAGTTCGTCGCCCTCATCAAGGCCAATCCGGGCAAGTACTTCTACGGCATCACGCAGAACGGCAGCTCGGCGCACCTGGCCATGGAATTGCTCAAGGCCACGGCGGGCCTGGACCTGCCCGGCGTGCCGTACAAGGGCGCGGCCGCGGCCGTCAACGACTTCCTGGGCGGACAGTTCCCCATCCTGATGGACGTGGTGATCAACCAGCAGCAGTTCATCCAGGGCGGAAAATCCCGCCCGCTGGCCGTGACCTCGGCGCAGCGCGCCCAGGCATTGCCCGACGTTCCGACCGTGGCGGAATCGGGCTTTCCCGGCTACCAGGCCATAGGCTGGAACGGCGTGTTCGTGCCCGCCGGCACGCCGGCCGCCATCGTGCAGACCTTGAACGCCGCCGTGCAAAGCGCGCTCAAGCAGCCCGCCCTGGAACAGCTGACCCGGAACGGACTGGAGCTGCACGGCAGCACGCCGCAGGAGCTGGGCCGTTTCGTCGCCACCGAAAGCGAGAAATGGCGCACGCTGATCAAGAACGCCAATATCAAGGCCACCTGATGCAACGGATACCCTATGGCGTCCCGCTGGATGCCGGCTCCAACCCCTGGCTGCCGCTGGACCGCGAACTGCGTTCGCAGGGACTGCGCGCCGCGAACGCCGCGCCGGTGCGCGCGGTGGTCTGCGTCACGGTCCACGTGGACGGCCCCGCCGTCGAGGTCGGCCGCAAGCAGTTTCCCGCCGGCCCCCATACCGCCGGCCGCTATGCGATCCGGCGCGGCGTGCCGCGGCACCTGGATATCCTGGCGCGCCACGGCATGCCGGCCACCTTCTTCGCCTGCGGCTACGACGTCGAGCACTACCCTGCCACCTTCCGCCGCATCCTGGAGGCGGGACACGAAATCGCCGCGCACGGCTATCTGCACGAGGCCTGGGACCTGGGCGAGGACGAGCCCGCGCTGCTGGAGAAGACCCACCGCATCATCCAGCGCGAGCTGGGCGTGACGCCGGTGGGCTGGTGCTCGCCCTCGGGCCGCAAGAGCCACCGCACCCTGCCCGCGCTGCAACGCCTGGGCTATTGCTACGACGCCAGCGAAAAGGACCAGGACCGTCCATATCTGCCAGCGGGCGCGGCGGACTTCATCATGCTGCCCAACAACACCGTCTCGCTGGACGACTATCCATTCTATTTCTCGGGCCACAGCCTGGCGGCTGAAGCCTATGACAACTGGGTGCAGGAGTTCGAGGCGCTGCGCCAGGCCGAAGGCTACGTGCACCTGACCGTGCATCCCAAGGCCGCCGGCGGTTCCGGCACGCCCGCCCGCGCCGCCGCGCTGGACCGCTACCTGGCCTATCTGGCCGCCCAACCCGATGTGCACGTCATGACGCTGGAAGCGCTGGCGCGCCACTGCCTTGCCCGCCCCGACGCCTGGAGAAACGCATGAGCGCCGACAAGACCGTGCTGGTCACCATCAATGTGCAGGGCATAGGCCCCGAGGCCGCGACCCAGCCCGAGACTGCGCTGCACGGGCGCGACGCGCATGGCCGCTACACCTATGGCGGCGGCCTGGCGCGCGTGCTGGACATGCTGCGCCGCCAGGGCGTGCGCGCCACCCTGTTCTGGCCCGTGTTCGAGGCGGAACGCTGCCGCGGCCTGCTGGAGCAAAGCCTGCGCGACGGTCATGAGGCGGCTTCGCAGGGCAACGCCTACGAAGACCTGGCCAAGCTGGGTGAGCGCGAAGGCGACGTGCTGGAACAGGCCCGCGACCGCCTGGCCGAACTGGCCGGCGTAACGCCGCAAGGCTTCCGCTACACCGGCAGCTCATTCACCGCCGCCACCCTGCCGCTGCTGCAGCGGCTGGGCTACCGCTACGACAGCAGCGCCATCGACGACGACGCGCCCTACGCGCTGGACGCGGACGGCGCCCCGGGCATGGTGGAACTGCCCTGGAGCGAAGGCCTGTGCGACGCCACCCACTTCAGCCGCCGCGTCACCCAGGACCGCGCCTATGCGCATTGGGTGGAACAGGGCGACGCGCTGCTGGCGGCCGAGGGCTATGCCTGCCTGACATTGCATCCGCGCGCGGACAACGGCGTCGGCCGCGCCGCCCGGTTGCAAAAGGTCGAACAGTTGCTGGAACGCTTCCGCGCCGCGGGCGCAAGCTTCAGGACCTGCGCGGAACTGGCCGCCGGCCAGACGCAGGCGCGCTGAGGCCGCGGCGCGCCCGGCGCCTTTGCACTGGTAAACCCTGAGCAATATTGGCGCCAAAATAAGCTAACATTTTTTCGCCACATTATTCCCTCCGCTTGCGGCGCGCCGCGCCGCCATACGTCCATGACCCAGATCACTCAATTTCCCTTCGTATCGGTTTCGGGCGCGCCCGAAGCCCGCGGCCGTTCCTATGGCCAGCAAGCCGCCGACCGCGTGCGCAAGAGCGCCAAGATGTATGGCCAGACGCTGGTCGACCTGGGCTACGACGCCATGGCGCGCACCCAGCTCATCAACAGCTTCGCGCGCGAGATCGAGAACTTCGCGCCGCACTACCTGGAAGAAATGCGCGGCATCGCCGCCGGCGCCGACGTGCCGTTCGAAGACATCGTGATGGTGAACGCCCGCACCGAGGTCATCGCCAAGGCCCGCGCCGAGAAGAAGAAGGCCGCCGAACTGGAGCCGGGCGACGGCTGCACCGGCGCCCTGATCCTGCCGACGCGCTCGGCCAACGGCCGCCTGATCCATGGCCAGAACTGGGACTGGCGCGCGGAATGCGCCGAGACCGCCATCGTGCTGCGCGTGCGCAACGACAACGGCCCCGACATCCTGACCTTCGTCGAGGCCGGCGGCCTGGCGCGCAGCGGCCTGAACAGCGCCGGCGTTTCGATCACCGCCAACTACCTGGAGTCGGACCGCGACTTCCGTCAACTGGGCGTGCCGCTGTCACTGATCCGCCGCAAGGTGCTGGAACAGGAACACTTCGCGCTGGCCATCAAGGCCGTGGCGACCACGCCCAAGTCCTGCTCCAACAACATCATGATCGGCATGGCCGCGGGCTTCGGCGTGGACTATGAATGCACCACCGACGAAGCCTTCCCCATCTATCCGGGCAGCGACGACCTGATCGTGCACGCCAACCACTGGGTCAGCGAAGTGGCCCTGGGCAAGCTGCGCGACACGGGCCGCGCCAGCACGCCGGAAAGCGCCTACCGCGACTGGCGCGTGCGCCGGCTGCTGAACGAAGCGTCCAAGCTGACGCGCGAGGACCTCAAGCGCGCGCTGTTCGACGACTTCGGCACGCCCTATTCCGTCTGCCGTCCGCCGCGCCCGGGCAGCCATGACAACCTGTCGGCCACGGTCGCCATGGTCATCATGGAGCCGGCCGCCGGGCTGATGGAAGTCGCGCCGCTGCCGGCACTGAACCGCACTTTCACCCGCTACAGTCTGACCGCCGAACCCGAACTGCTGGCCGCCGCCTGAGCGGCGCGCGCCCGCGCAACCCCAAGGGAGACGTATCAATGAAAAAAAACATATTGGACGCCGCGGTTGCGCTGGCACTGGGCGCGATGGCCGGCGCGGCGTGGGCGCAATCCGCCCCGCCGCTGCGCATTTCGCTCACGGCCGACATCCGCTCCACCGAGCCCGGCGTCAACCGCGACAGCAATAGCGACGCGGTGGTGCTGCACATCGTCGAAGGGCTGGTGGCCTATGGCGAGGACGCCGAGGTGCGCCCCCTGCTGGCCAAGTCGGTCGACATCAGCCCGGACGGCAAGACCTATACCTTCAAGCTGCGCGACGGCATCAAGTTCCATAACGGCAAGCCGATGAGCTCGGCCGACGTGCTGTGGACCTGGCAGCACTACACCGCCGCCAATTCCGGCTGGCGCTGCGCCAGCGAGTTCGACGGCCGCGGCGCGGTCAAGGTGACAGGCGTGGAAGCGCCGGACACGCAGACCGTGGTCTACCACATCGACAAGCCCAGCAGCCTGTTCCTGGCGACGCTGGCGCGCGCCGACTGTGGCGGCACCGGCATCCTGTCCAAGGATTCGGTGCGCGCGGACGGCAGCTGGGACAAGCCCATCGGCACCGGCCCGTTCGAACTGGCGGAGTGGAAGCGCGGCGAGTACGTGCGCCTGACGAAGTTCGCCGGCTATTCGAACCTGGACGGCAAGCGCGACGGCTACACAGGGTCGAAGCGGCCGCTGGTGGATGAGGTGCGCTTCCTGATCGTGCCGGACGATTCCACCGCCAAGGCGGCCTTGCAGCGCGGCAATATCGACATCATCGAGGACGTGTCCAACAGCGACGTGCCGGTGTTGCAGGCCACGCCCAACGTCAAGGTGGCGCATGCGCCGGTGATGAGCATGACGGCGCTGCTGATGCAGACCAAGGATACGGTGCTGGCCAATCCCAAGATGCGCCAGGCCCTGGCCCACGCCATCGACTACCAGCAGCTGGCGGCGGCCGTGACCGAGGGCCTGGCCCAGCCCAACAATTCGATCGTGCCTCTGGTGTCGCCCTACCACGACGCGGCGCAGAAGCAGGGCTGGAACTACGATCCGGCGCTGGCGCAGAAGCTGTTGGGCGAGGCGGGCTACAAGGGGCAGGAACTGACGATCCTGACCACCAAGCGCTATCCCCAGTCGTACAACTCGGCGGTGATCATCCAGGCGATGCTGCAGGCGGTGGGCGTGAAGGCGCAGCTGTCGGTGGTGGAATGGGCGACGCAGCTGGACCGCTATAACGCGGGCACTTACCAGATGATGACGTTCCCCTATTCGGCGCGGCTGGACGCGGCGCTGAACTACGAGATGGTGACGGGGGACAAGGCGAAGCAGCCGCGCAAGGTCTGGGACAATCCGGCGGCGCTGAAGCTGATCGAGACGGCGTCGGCGGATACGGCTCCGGCGAAGCGGCAGGCTTCGTTCGATCAGCTGCATAAGTTGTTCCTGGCGGATGTGCCTAGCATTCCTTTGTATAACGGGTTGGATATTGGGGCTTATCGGGGGGATATCAGGGGGTATCAGCCTTGGGCGGTTAAGAAGCCTCGGGCTTGGGAGGTGGAGAGGGTGGCGGCGCCTTGAAGCTGTCTTTGTTGCTGCTGCTGTTGGTGTCTTCGTAGGCCGCCCGGCGGCTCGGCCCTCTGGGCGGCGAGCGCCCACGATTGCGGTCCGGAGCCTTCGCTCCGGACTGCCCCGTCGTCATCGTCGTCACCGCCTACGGCGGCTCCTTCCGATTCCCTCGGGCGCATCGAGGTTGCTCGCCACCCAGAGGGCCGAGCCGCCAGGCTACGGGTTTCTTGGTTTGCTGCGCCGTCGGACCTGTGGGTGGGGGAGAGGTTTGCGGGGCCCGCTGCTTGCGGCCGCGCGGGCGGCCGCAAGCAGCTTACGTGGTGGTGGAGCGTCGGGGCGGGGTGCGCTGGCGCGCTGGCGGGGGGGCTCGGTTTTGCTGGCCGCGTTTTGCTGATCGCGTTTTTGCTGTTCTTGCTCTTGCTGTTCTTGGTTTTGCTGCTGTTGCTTTTGCCGTTCCTGCTTTTGCCGTCTTTTCTGTTCCTGCTTTTGCTGCCCTCGCATTTGCTGTTCTTGCTTTTGCCGTCCTCGCTTCTGCCCTCCGCGCTTTTCCCTTCCTCCTAGTCCCCCCCTCCCGCGTTTCCCCCTTCCGCTCTTCACGCCCCCTCTCTGATCGCCTCTCAGCCTCGGTCATGCCTATTAGGGATACTACTGGTATCTCTTTGGGATACCAGTGGGGTACCTTCTCATCCGTTGCGCGGGACGGCAACTTGGAGTCTCTGTCGTTCGCGCCTTTTTCTTACTTGCAATACACATGAACGCTACGCAACGCACCTATCAAACGCTGCTGGACCAGATCGTTTCGCGCCGGATTCCGGCGGGGGAAGTGCTGGAGGAACGCCGTCTGGCGGATGAGCTGGAGGTGTCGCGGACGCCTTTGCGGGCGGCCATGAATCGGTTGTTGGGCGAAGGCATGCTGGAGCGGCTGTCCAACGGGTCGATCGTGGTGCGCTCGTTTGGCGTAACGGATCTGCTGGAACTGCTGCAGATCCGCAGCCTGCTGGAAAGCGAGGCGGCGGCGATGGCGGCCAGCCGGATTCCGGCGGAACCGCTGGAAGGGCTGCGCGCGCGGTTGCAGGCGTTGCTGGATGCGCAGACGCCGGACGAGAAATCGGACTGGGAGGTCGATAACGCCCTGCATGACCTGGTGGCGGCGTACTGCGGCAACCGGAATCTGGCGGCGATGATCACGGCGGCGCGGCGGCAGGTGCGGATGTGCGATGTGGAGCGCTTGCCGCAGCGGCAGGTGCAGGCGCGCGAGGAGCATCTGGCGATCGTCGAAGGGCTGTTGTCGGGCGATTCGGCTCGTGCGCGGCAGGCGATGGCGGCGCATCTGGAGAACGTGCGGCGCAGCTATGTCAACTCGTTGGGATATCTGAGCCATGGCGCCTGACGCCGGCGGCGCGTTGCGCTTGATCCGCCCCCTGCCGCTCACGCCCGAGGCGTTCGCGCCGTATGGCGAGGTGATCGCGCACCAGGGTTCGGAGCGCCGCCACCATCTGACCGAGCCCATGCGGCATGGGCCCGAGGTGACGCGGCACGCGAGCTGGGTGAGCCGGGTGCAGGCGGCGGCGCCAGGGCCGGTCGAGATCCGGCTGATGGAACGACATCGCTACGCGGCGCAGAGCTTCGTGCCGCTGACGGCCTCGCCCTATCTGGTCGTGGTGGCGCCGACCGGGGCTGACGACCTGCCCGACATGGCGCGGCTGGAGGCCTTTCTCGCCAGCGGCAGTCAGGGGGTGTGCTACCGCCTGGGCACCTGGCATCACGGCCTGACTGTGTTGCAGGGGCCGGCGGAGTTCCTGGTCCTGATGGGCCAGACCGGCCGCGGCGATGACGACGAGTTCTGGCAGGCGCCGGCTCCGCACGCGCTTGTTTCGATTTCCGATTGACCTTCCACCGATGACTGGCCCGCTATGACTACCGATTATCCGCATTTGCGCCGCGACTTCGTCGGCTACGGCGCCAACCCGCCCGATCCCCGTTGGCCGGGCGGCGCGCGCCTGGCGCTGAACCTGTGCATCAACTACGAGGAAGGCGGCGAGCCTTCGGTGCCTGACGGCGATGCCGAATCCGAGACCGGGCTGACCGAGGGCGGCGCGGGTGGCTTCGCGGGGCGCGATCTGGCGGCCGAATCGATGTTCGAGTACGGCAGCCGCATCGGCTTCTGGCGGGTGCATCGCCTGCTGCAGGCGCGCGGCATGACGGCCACGATACTGGGCTGCGGCCTGGCGCTGGAGCGCAATCCGGAAGTCTGCGAGGCGATCAAGGCCGCTGGCTATGACGTGTGTGCGCACGGCTGGCGCTGGGAACGGCACCAGAACCTGACGCTGGAAGAGGAACGCGAGCGCATCCGCCGCACCGTGGAATCGATCACCCGCACGGTGGGCTCGCGCCCCCTGGGCTGGTACTGCCGCTACGGCCCCGGCCTGAACACGCGCGCCCTGCTGGCCGAGGAAGGCGGCTTCCTCTACGACTCCGACACCTACAACGACGAGCTGCCCTACTGGACCCGGGTCGGCGGCAAGCCCCACCTGCTGGTGCCCTATGGCCTGGCCAACAACGACGCCAAGTTCATCCGCGGCGGCATGGCCACGGGCCAGGACCTGTTCGAGTACCTGCGCGATGCCTTCGACATGCTGTACGAGGAAGGCGCCACGGCTCCCAAGATGATGTCCGTGGGATTGCACCTGCGGCTGGTCGGCCAGCCCGGACGGGCGGCGGGACTGGCGCGATTCCTGGACCACGTGGCGGCGCACGGCGATGTCTGGGTATGCCGCCGCGCCGACATCGCGCGCCATTGGCATGCGCACCATCCGGCCGGCCAGGACGCCGCGCGCTGATTCGTTTTCTGCATCGCCCACGTTTTCTCATCAGGAGAGCAGTATGTCGAAGTACCAGAAAATCAATCGCCGCGGCCTGCTGGCCACGGCCCTGGCCGGATTGCTGGCCCTGGGCCTGAGCCCGGCCGCGCACGCCGAGGCCTATCCCAGCAAGCCCATCCGCATCGTCGTGCCCTTCCCGCCTGGCGGCGCGGCCGACACGCTGGCGCGCGCGCTGTCGCAGCAGCTGAACGACACGCTGGGCAAGCAGGTCATCGTGGAAAACCGCGCCGGCGCGGGCGGCACCATCGGCACCAATGCGGTGGCGCGGGCGGAGCCGGATGGCTACACGCTGCTGCTGGGCAATGTGTCGACGCTGGCGATCGCGCCCAGCCTGTATCCGAACCTGAACTACGACCCCGTGAAGGACTTCACGCCCATCACGCTGGTGGGCAAGAGCCCGCTGGTCTTCGCGGTCAATCCAAGCCTGCCGGCGAAGAACCTGCCGGAACTGATCGCCCTGGCCAACAAGGACCCGGGCAAGCTGACCTTCGGCTCTTCCGGCGCGGGCAGCATCACCCACCTGACGGGCGAAGTGCTGAACCTGGCCACGGGCGGCAAGCTGGTGCATGTGCCGTACAAGGGCAGCTCGCCGGTGCTGCTGGCGGTGGCCTCGGGCGAGCTGAGCATGGGCGTGACCCAGGTGGTGGAAATGCTGCCGCAATACAAGGGCGGCCGGGTCGGCGCCGCAGCCGTGACGGGCCTCGAAAAATCGCCCGCCCTGCCCGAGGTCTCGACCGCGGCTTCGCAGGGCGTGAAGGGGCTGGAAGCCACCACCTGGTACAGCCTGATGGCGCCTGCGGGCGTGCCTGCGGAAGTGGTGCAGCGCCTGCATCCGGCGCTGGAGAAAGTGCTGTCCAACGCCGAACTGCGCAAGCGCTTTTCCGACGAAGGCCTGATCCTGGAGGCGTCCACGCCGGCCGAACTGGGCGCTTTCCTGGGCAATGAGGTCCGCGACTGGGGCACGGTGATCAAGCAGGCCGGCGTCAAGCTCGACTAGCGCCTGTACTCGTCGGCCGGCCGGTGCGCGGCAAACGCGCCGGCCGCTGGATGGCCGGGCCGGCGGACAGCCGGCCGCTGAGCCTCCGGGCCGCTGAGCCTCCGGGCCGCTGGGCCGCAAGCGCGGCCCGGCCCGGACCTCACGGTCTTACTTGCCGTCACGCACCGTGGTTTCCCAGGCGCGCGGCTTGCCTTCCCATACCGAGAAGCCTTCGGTGCGCTTGCTGGAAGCCCAGGCGTCGGCGCCGTTGTACAGCATCAGCATCGGCGTCTGCTCCAGCATCAGGGCGTGCAGCTGGTCGAACAGCGCCTGGCGCTTGGCCGGATCGGATTCCAGGAAGCTCTCGTCGATCAGCTTCTGCGCGGCGGGATCGTCCCAGACCTTGCGCGGCTGCTTGGCCTTGTCGCCGGCGAACTGCTCGAAGCTCAGCGATGGATCCAGGCGCGACGAGAACGAGAACGAGCTGATCTGGTACTTGCCGGTGTTGTAGCGGTCCAGCTGCGTGGCCCATTCCAGCACCTCGATCTTGGCGTTGATGCCCACGGCCTGCATCATGGCCTGCGCGATCACCGCCACCTGGTAGCTGGGCACGTGGGCGCGCTTGTTGGCGTAGATGACCACGGGCTCGCCCTTGTAGCCCGCTTCCTTCAGCAGCTGCTGCGCCCGCGCCGGGTCGTACTTGTAGCCGCGCTTCTCCGCGTCCTTGTAATAGGCCGAGCCCGCATAGACGGCGGAGTTGTTCAGCTGGCCCAGGCCTTCGGAGGCGGCGGCCACGACCTGCGGAATATCCAGCGAGGCTGCGATGGCCTGGCGGATCTTCACGTTCTTCAGCACCGGATCCTCGGTCTGGAACAGCAGCACGTGCTTGACCGCGTCATGCGGGCTGAACACGTTCAGGTTCTTGGCGCTCTTCAGCTCGCCCACGTCGGTGTTGGTGATCTGCGCGGCGTCGATGGCGCCCGACAGCAGACCGGCCTTGGACGTGGAGGGATCCGGCACCACCAGGAACTTCACCTCTTCCACCAGCGGGCGCTTGGAGCCCACGTAGCCGTCCGGCTTGTCGCCGCCGGGCGAGACATAGTCCTTGAAGGCCGACATCAAGGTGTATTCGCCGCGTTTCCAGTCCTTGAACATGTAGGGGCCGGTGCCGACCGGCTTGATCCAGGAGCCGTCGGCGGCGACCGAATCCTTGGAAATGATGGCCGTCATGCCACAGTCGGTGCGGGCCAGGGAATCCAGGAACACCGCGGACTTGCGGTCCACCTTCATCACCACGGTCTGGGCGTCGGGCGCGGACACGTCCGTCACCTTCAGGCCGTTGCGGCCGTCGAAGTCGCTGCGGCAGCGCCAATCCGTCTTCGGATCCATGTAGCGCTGCCAGCTCCAGAGCACGTCGGCCGAGGTCAGGGTGGCGCCGTTGTGGAACTTGACGCCGTCGCGCAGCTTGAAGGTGTAGGTCAGGCCGTCGTCCGACAGGTCGACCGACTTGGCCAGCAGCGGGCCGACGGTGCCGTTCTCGCGATAGCCGACCAGGCCCTCGACGATGTTGAGGATCACGCCATCGGTGGTGTTGTCGCGGTTGACGCCGGGGTTGGTCGAGCGGATGTCGGCCGGCTGGGCGATGGTGAGCATCGCGGCCTGGGCCGAGCCGGCGGCGGCCAGCGCCAGGCTGAGCGCGAGCGCTCTGGGTACGAAAAGGTGGTGCATGCAAAGACTCCCCGGCGTGCGGCGCAAAATTCACGCATATATTGGCGCCAAAATTAGCTGCTCATTATGGGCGGAATATGGCGCGCCGCTATCGGGGCTATCCCTGAAAGTGGCGCCGGAATGAAAAACGGCGGCCCCTGTCAGGGGCCGCCGCATGCGTGGGGCAGAAATCGCCGGACGCGCGTCAGGAGATATCCTGCCCCACGTGCTGGGCGATGATCTTCTGCAGGCGCTTGACGTCGCGCGCCTCCAGGGCGTCCACCATGTCGAAGTGTTCGCGCGCGGACAGCTCGATGCGCGAGCGCGTCACCCATTCCTTGGCCGGCGCGGCCGGACCGCGGGCGCGGGTTTCGTGGATCAGCGCGACCAGCTCGCGGTTGCCGCACATGTCGTACATGCCCGCGTGGAAAGCCAGGTTGACCTCGTACTGCTCCAGCAGCGTGCCATCCTGCAGCAGCTTGGCGAAGCGTTCGGCCAGGGTGCGCAGCGCCCGCACCTTGGCGGCCGTGACGTTGGGCATCAGGTCGGCCGCCGCGCCCGTCTCCAGCAGGATGCGGATGTCGCGGATCTGCAGGTGCTGGTCGGGGTCCATGGCGTAGACGTGGTAGCCCCGGTTCGGGATGTGCGCGATCAGCCGCTTGGCGGCCAATTGGTCTAACGCCCGCCGGACGTCCAGACGCTTGGCGTCATAGCGTTCCTGCAGGTCGATCTGTTTCAGCCAGGCGCCGGGACCGTACACGCCCGCCTGTATATCCTGGGCAATGCGATCAACCAGCCCGGGCTGTGCCGTTGCCGCTTTCGGCATGGACCACTCCCGTCTATCAAATCCGAAGCGCGTATTTTATGCGTAAGTCCCGCGGGCGACGGCGCGGGCGCCGCCCCCTGGGAAACCCTTCCCCCGATCAGGCGCGAGCCTGCAATTCCTCGGGCCGGTCCAGCCGCCAGCGCAGGCGCACGCCGCCGGTATCGGTGGCTTCCAGCGCCGGAATCGCCGACAGCAGGCTGCGGGTGTACTCCTCTTGCGGCTGGTCGAACACGGCGTCGCGCGAACCCTGTTCGACGATGCCGCCGTCGCGCATCACCACCACGCGGTCGGCCACCTGCTCCACTACTCCCAGGTCATGGCTGATGAACAGGCAGGAAAAGCCGTGGCGCTCCTGCAGGTCGGCGAACAGGTCCAGCACCTGCGCCCGCACGGTCACGTCCAGCGCGGACACCGGCTCGTCGGCAATGACGAAGGCCGGGCGGCGCACGATGGCGCGGGCGATCGCCACGCGCTGGCGCTGCCCGCCGGACATCTCGTGGGGATAGCGCTTGGCGTACTCGGAGCCCAGCCCGACCTCGGCCAGCACTTCGTCGACCCGGCGGCGCTTGTCCGCGGCCGGCATGTCGTCCAGCATGCGCAGGCCCTCGCCCACCAGCTGGCCGATGGTCATGCGCGGATCCAGCGAGGAATACGGGTCCTGGAACACCATCTGGCAGTTCAGCCGGTAGTCGCGCCAGGAGGCGGAACGGCGGCTGACGGACTGGCCGCGGAACAGGATCTGGCCCGAGGTCGGCGCCAGCAGCCCGGCGATGGCCCGGCCCAGCGTGGTCTTCCCGGAACCCGAACCGCCCACCACCGCCACCACCTCGCGCGGCCTGACGTGCAGGTCGATGCCGCCGAGCGCGCGCTTGGCGCCCGTGCGCGAGAACAGCCGCTGGTGCCCGGCGTAGTCCACCACCAGGTTCTTCACTTCGACGATGGGCGCTTCCTTGCCCACCTGCCGCGCCGGCAGCCGGCGCGGCATGGCGTCCAGCAGCTTGCGCGTATAGGGATGCTGCGGCCGTTCCAGGATGGCGGCCGTGGCGCCGGTCTCCAGCACCTTGCCGTGCTGCATCACCACCATGCGTTCGGTATAGCGCGCCACCATGGGCAGGTCGTGGCTGATCATCAGCACCGCGGTGTTGTGCTCGCGGGTCAGGTCCACCATCAGTTCCAGCACGTCGCGCTGCACCACCGCGTCCAGCGCCGTGGTGGGCTCGTCGGCGATCAGCAGCGCGGGCTCCAGCAGCATGACCGACGCCAGCATCATGCGCTGGCGCATGCCGCCCGAGAACTCGTGGGGCCAGGCTTCCATCGCCCCCTTGGGATCGCGGATGCCGACCCGGCGCAGCATTTCCAGGATGCGTTCGCGCCGCGCCGCCGCGGACAGGTCCTTGCGGTGCAGCTTCAGGCCTTCGTCGAGCTGGCGGCCGATGGGCATGGACGGGTTCAGCGAGGTCATCGGCTCCTGAAACACCATGCCGATGCGCGCCCCGCGCAGCTTGCGCAGCGCGGCCGGCGCACCCTTCGTCACTTCCACGTCTTCGAATTTGATGGAGCCGCCCGCCACCACCAGCGGCGATGGCGTCAACCCCATGATGGCGCGCGCGGCCTGGGTCTTGCCGCTGCCGGACTCGCCGACGATGCCGACCATTTCGCCCGGCGCCACCTCGAAGGACACGCCGCTGACGATTTCCCGGCCGCCGGCCCCCACCGTCAGGGACAGATTCGATACGGATACCAATGCGCTCATTGCACGCCCCTCATGCGGGGATCGAGACGGTCTCGCACCGCGTCGCCCAGCAGATTGATCCCCAGCAGCGCGAGCGCGATGGCCAGGCCGGGAAGAATGGAAAGATAGGAGGCCTGCGCCATGAAGGGCCTGGCCGCGGCCAGCATGTTGCCCCAGGTCGGCGCGGGCGGCGGCACGCCCAGGCCCAGGAAGGACAGCGCGCTTTCCGCCAGGATGACCCAGCCGAACATGGAGGTGGCCAGCACCGTCAGCGGCGCCACGCAATTGGGCAGCACGTGGCGGAACATGGTGTAGAGCTCGGAGTTGCCCAGCACGCGCGAGGATTCGATGAACTCCTTCTCGCGCAGCGACAGCACCGTGCCGCGCACGATGCGCGTCACCGACGGCGTGTAGGCCAGGCCCAGCGCCAGGATGATGCCGTACTTGTTGGCGCCCACCACCGCCAGCAGGCCCAGCGCCAGCAGCAAGCCGGGAAAGGCCAGCAGCGCATTGTTGAAGGCCATGATAATGCGGTCGGTCCAGCCGCGCACGAAACCCGTGAGGGTGCCGATGGCGGTGCCCGCGACGATGGCGAAGGTCACCGTCAGCAGGCTGATCCAGACGCTGCTGGAGGCGCCAGCCAGCAGGCGCGACAGCTCGTCGCGTCCGAACTCGTCCGTGCCCAGCAGGAATTCTCCGCCGGGCGGCCGGAGCCGGGCCACGAAGTTGATCTTGAGCGGGTCGTGCGGCGTCCAGAAGGCGCCCATGATGGCCGCCACTATCATCAGCGCCACGATCACGCCGCCCAGTAGCGCGTTGGCTGCGATTCGCTTTTTCATTCGGCGGTCACTCTCGGGTCGAAGATGGGATAGCAAAGGTCGATGAACAGGTTCACGATCACGTAGACCACGCCCACGAACAGCAGACAGCCCTGGATCACGGGGTAATCGCGGGCGAAGATGGAATCCACCAGCAGGCGTCCCAGCCCGGGGATGGTGAACACGGTTTCCACCACCGCGATGCCGCCCAGCAGGTTGCCCAGCACCAGGCCGATCAGCGTCCAGGTCGGGCCGAAGGCGTTGCGGAACGCGTGGCGCATCAGCACCGCGGATTCCGACAGGCCCTTGGCGCGCGCATGGGTGATGTAGTCCAGGCGTAGCACTTCCAGCGTGCTGGCCCGCGCCATGCGCATCAGCACGCCGATCTCATGCAGGAACAGCGTCAGGATGGGCATGGCCAGGTACAGCAGGCCGGCCTTCCAGTCCTCGCCGATGGACACGTAGCCCACCACCGGCAGCCATTGCAGCTTCAGGCCGAAGAAGATCAGCAGCAGCAGGCCCAGCCAGAAGGTCGGGATCGACACCAGCAGCGTGGCCGTGCCCACCAGGAACAGGTCGGGCGCCTTGTTCTGCTTCCAGGCGGCGATCATGCCGGCGGGCACCGCCACCAGCGCGGCGAACAGCACCGCCACCACCACCACGCGGCCGCTGATCAGGAAGCGGTCCCACACCAGCGGCAGCACCGGCTGGCCGGTGTTGATGGACGAACCCAGGTCGCCGTGCAGCATATTGCCGAACCAGATGCCGAACTGGGTCAGCCAGGTCTGGTCCAGGCCCAGCCGCGCCCGCAGGTCGGCCAGCGCCGCCGGCGTCGCCAGGTCGCCCAGCAACAATTGGGCGGGATCGCCCGGGATGAGCCGGATCATCACGAACACCGCCACCGCCACGATCAGCAGTGTCGGTATGGCCATGACAATACGGGACAGCGCGAAACGCAACATGGCCCTCTCCTATTCCTCGTCGCGGACTCGCGGACGGCCGCGAGCGCCGCTTGCGGCGATCTCAGTTGCCTTCATGCCGCATCTTGCGCAAGGCGGCGGCCAGGAAGTCCTGCACCTGGCCCACGCATTTCAAGCCGTCGTGCGGCACGTTATCCACCACGTCCAGCGTCGCGTTCACGCCGGCCGCCTCGAACGAGCGGCGCAGCGATTCCAGGCGTTCCGGACGGTTCTTGCCGGCGGAGTTGGCGCCGGGCATGAAGAACTTGCCGCCTTCGCGGTGGGTGATTTCCCAGGTCTCCAGGTCAGCCTTGCCCACGATCATGTGCACGGCCACCTGCTTGAGCGCCTCGATATCGACGGGCTTGCCGAAACGCGCCTGCGCGTCGCGCACGCCCACCCACCAATCCTGGGTCGGGTCCAGCAGCGTGACCGAACCCGGCGCGCCGATCGAGACCGCCCACAGGCGTTCCGGGTGCAGGTAGGCGAAGCGGTTCACGAACTGGCCGCCGCCGGAATAGCCGAACAGGCCGAACTTCTCGAAATTGCAGCCGAACTTCTCGCCCACTTCCGCCACCATGTCCAGCAGGACCTGGTCGTAGTGGATGTCGCCTTCGCGCAGTTGCTTGAAGCCGTCGCGGTTGCCGTCGCCCAGCGGGCTCACGGGGAACAACGGGCACAGCACGATGCAATCGTTCCAGCGCGCGAACTCCGCGAAGGCGTCGCGGTATTCGACGAAGGCGCGGCCGGTGCCGTGCATGATCACCACCAGTTGCATCGGATGCTTGGCGCTGTCGATGTGCGGCGGCACGTAGGTGCAATAGGAAAAGCGCGGGTCGCTGCGCGCCGCGTAGACGGTGCTGTGGCCCAGGTCGTACATGGCCCGCGCGCGGGCGGCGTCGGGCTGGATGGCGGGTGCTGCGTTGGACTGCATGATTTCCTCGTTTCCATGGCCGCTCGGGCGGGTCCATGGTCTGTGCCGGTGATCGAAATAATGTTCACATAAATTGGCGCCAATTTTAGGCGCATGGATTCCGGCGCAACAAGGCAGGGGATTCCCTAGGAATGTAAAAAAGGAGCGCCGCGGCGCTCCTTTTTGGCGCAGGCGGAGGCGCCTGCCCGCTTCAGCCTCGTTTGAACAGCCGCTTGGCGAGGCTGACCGCGCCCAGCACCACGGCCCCGGCCACAATGCCGAACAAGGCGTTGAGCAGCGTCGCCGTCAGCGCCTGTACCAGGCCGCCCCCACCCACCGCGGCGGCAGCCTGATCGACTGCGGCCTGCACCGGCGCGATGCCGTGAGTCAAGATGGCGCCGCCCACCATGAACATGGCGGCAGTGCCGAGCACCGAGAGCGTCTTCATCAGATAAGGCGCCGCGCCCACGATGCCCCGGCCCAGCCACGCCATGGCCTGGGACGACTTCTGGCTCAGGTAGAGGCCCAGGTCGTCCAGTTTGACGATGCCGGCCACCAAGCCGTAGACCCCGACCGTCATGGCGATGGCGATGAGCGACAGCACCAGCACCTGGCGGGTGAAGTCCGCGTCCGCCACCGCCCCCAGGCTGATGACGATGATTTCCGCCGACAGGATGAAGTCGGTGCGCACCGCGCCTTTGATCTTGTCGCGCTCGAAGGCCACCATGTCCACCGAGCCGTCCTGCAGGGCCTGGGCGCGCGCCGCGTGGTTGCCCTCGCTGGAATCGCCATGCGGCAGGAACTTGTGCGCCAGCTTCTCGACGCCCTCATAGCAGAGGAAAGCCCCGCCCACCATTAGCAGGGGCGTCACGGCCCAGGGCGCGAAGGCGCTGATCAGCAGCGCCGCCGGCACCAGGATCAGCTTGTTGATGAAGGAGCCCTTGGCCACCGCCCAGACCACCGGCAGCTCGCGGTTGACCGGCACGCCGCTGACCTGCTGGGCATTGAGCGCCAGGTCGTCGCCCAGCACGCCGGCCGTTTTCTTGGCCGCCACCTTGGTCATGACGGACACGTCGTCAAGAATGGTGGCGATATCGTCGAACAGTGCGAAAAAACTGCTTCCGGCCATCGGGCGTCCCCTGTACCCCAAAAAGGTTTTTGGAGTGTACAGGGCGCGCGCCCGCGCGGCCCTAACCGTGGCCGCGGGTCGCCATGCCGGCGGCGTTCTCGAACAGGATGTTGTTTTCCAGGTGGATGTGCGCCATCAGGTCTTCCTTGAAGGCGCGCAGCCCAAGGTACAGCGCCCGCCAGGTATTGCAGGCGGCGCGCGGCAGCGTGATGCCGTTGGTCAGTGCCAGCAGCCGTTCCAGCGCCACGCCGTGGTCGTCGTGTTCGGCGCGCATGACCATGATGGGCATGCCGGCCATGGCGCCATGGCCGCGGGCCAGCATCGGGAACAGCACCTGCTCCTCCTTCTGCATATGGCTTTCCAGTTCCTGCTGCATGCCGCGCAGATGTTCGGCCAGCCCGGTCGGGCAGTCCGGGCTGTCGGCGTGCACCTGCTCCACCTTCAGCGCCAGCCGGATCAGTTCGGGCAGCTGCTGGCGATGCACCTCGTGATAGCGCGCCAGGATGTGATCGACCAGCTCGGCGGTCGAGGCCTGGCCCCAATCGGTCTCCTGGGACGGGTTGCGCGCCAGCTCGGCCAGGCGCGCCTCGATCTGCGCCGCGTCCAGCGAGCGCTGGGCCGCCGCCTCGGCCAGGCTCTTCTTGCCGCCGCAGCAGAAATCCAGCTGGTATTCATGAAACACCTGGGTAGCGCCAGGGATGCTGCGGGCCAGTTGGCCCAGGGATTGTTCGGCGAGGTTCATTTCGTCTCTCCATGGTTCGTGACGGGTACCAGGACAGATGCGAAAAGCGTGCCAGAAAAAACTTGCGGTTTATCAAGGAATTACCAAATAAAGGGTAGATATGACCCTGGCAACCCGGGGTTCAAATCACCCCCAACGGTAAGATTGACCCATGCAAAACCTGCTGCTCGCCGATCTCGTCGCCGATCTTCCTCCCGCAGTCCGCCTGCAGCGGCTGGTCTCCAGCCTGCGCACGCATTTCCGCTGCGGCGCCGTGGCGCTGCTGCAGTTGGAAGAGGACCACCTGCGTCCCATCGCGGTGGACGGCCTGACCCAGGACGCGCTGGGACGCCGCTTCGCGGTCCAGCAGCATCCGCGGCTGGCGGCCATCCTGGCGCGGCGCGGGGTCACCTGCTTTCACCACGACAGCACCCTGCCCGATCCCTATGACGGGCTGATCAACGGCATGGCGGGCGAACCGCTGCCGGTGCACGACTGCATGGGCACCAGCCTGCATATCGAAGGCCGGCCCTGGGGCGTGCTGACCCTGGACGCGCTGGAGGTCGGCACCTTCGACGCCGAGGCCCAGTCCGACCTGCGCGACTACATCGTGCTGCTGGAGGCCGCGCTGCGCACCACCCGGCTGGAGGCGGAGATCCGGGCGCTGCGCGTGGCGCGCGGCGCCGAGCCCGCGGACAGCGCGGTCGCCGACAGCAACGAGATCCTGGGACAAAGCGCCGCCATCGGCCGCCTGCTGCACGAGATCCAGGTGGTGGCGGATTCCGAGCTGCCCATCCTGCTGCTGGGCGAAACCGGCGTGGGCAAGGAACTGTTCGCGCACCGCGTGCACCGCCTGTCGCGCCGCCGCGACAAGCCGCTGGTGCACGTGAACTGCGCCGCCCTGCCCGAATCGCTGGCCGAAAGCGAATTGTTCGGCCACGCCAAGGGCGCGTTCTCGGGCGCCGTGGCCGACCGTCCCGGCCGCTTCGAGGCCGCCAACGGCGGCACGCTGTTCCTGGACGAAGTGGGGGAACTGCCGCTGCTGGTGCAGGCCAAGCTCCTGCGCACCTTGCAGAACGGCGAAATCCAGCGCCTGGGCGACGACCGCCCGCGCCGCGTCGACGTGCGCATCCTGGCCGCCACCAACCGCAGCCTGCGCGACCTGGTGCGCGCCGGCGATTTCCGCGCCGACCTGTACCACCGCCTGTCGGTCTACCCGATTCCGATTCCGCCGCTGCGCGAACGCGGCAATGACGTGCTGCTGCTGGCCGGCCGCTACCTCGAACTGAACCGCGCGCGGCTGGGCCTGCGCAGCCTGCGGCTGTCGCCGGAAGCCGAGGACATGCTGCGCCGCTACCGCTGGCCCGGCAATGTGCGCGAACTGGAACACGTCATCAGCCGCGCCGCGATCAAGGCCGTCAGCCATGGCGCCACGCGCAACGAGATCGTGACCCTGGGCGCCAAGCTGCTGGACCTGTCCGACGGCGACATGCCCCTGGCGGCGCCGCAAGACGACGCCGAAGCGCCCGCTCCCGCCGGCCCGGAACAGACGCTGCGCGAGGCGGTGGACGCCTGCCAGCGCCAGGCCATCCGCCGGGCGCTGGACACGCATCAGGGCAACTGGGCCCACGCGGCGCGCGCGCTGGGCGTGGACTCCAGCAACCTGCACAAGCTGGCGCGGCGCATCGGGCTGAAGGGCTGAGGCTTCAGGCCGCCAGTTCGTCGAACTGCACCTTGCCGCCCTGCATCACCAGCGGAATGCGCTCGCCCTGGCCCAGCAGGCAGGACACGTCGC
This sequence comes from Achromobacter anxifer, assembly GCF_903652925.1. Lineage (GTDB taxonomy): Bacteria > Pseudomonadota > Gammaproteobacteria > Burkholderiales > Burkholderiaceae_B > Achromobacter > Achromobacter anxifer. The sequence goes on from NZ_CAHLAR010000003.1 coordinate 387,430, forward strand.
GCAGCGGATTGCCGTCCACCACCAGCATGTCGGCGAACGCGCCCGGCGCGATGCGGCCCAGCTTGTCCCTCATGCCCAGCACTTCGGCGCCCACCAGCGTGGCGCTGGCGATCACGGCCTGCGGCCCCAGCACCTCGGCGCGCAGGCGGAACTCGTCGCTCTGCAGCCGGTGCGACGGCCCCAGCAGGTCCGTGCCGAAGCCCATGGCGACGCCCGCGTCGCGGTAGATTTCCAGCGAATGCAGGCCGGCGTTGCGCACCTGCGCGATCTTGGCCACGCTGTCCACGGGCAGGCCGAGATCCGCGCCTTCCGTGGCCAGCGCCTCGTAGGTCACGAGCGTGGGCACCACATAGGCCCCGCTATCCGCCATCAGCCGCGCGGCCTCGGCGTCGACCAGGTTGCCGTGCTCGATGGTGCGCACGCCGCAGCGCACGGCCCGCGCGATCGCGTCCGCGGTATAGGCGTGGGCCAGCACATAGGTCTGGCGGGCGCGGGCCTCGGCCACGATGGCTCGGATCTCGTCTTCCGAATAGCCCCAGGCGCCCACCGGATCGGTCGGCGAAGCCACCCCGCCCGATGCCATGATCTTGATCTGGTCCGCGCCCATCTGCAGTTCCTGGCGCACGGCGCGGCGCACCTCGTCCACGCCGTCGGCCACGCGCGCCAGCGCCCCGACCCGCACGCAGCAGGGACACGGCGAATCGCCCGGCATGAAGTCGGTGCGCGCGCGCCCGTCGCCGTGGCCGCCCGTCTGGCTCAAGGCCCGGCCGGACACGAACAGGCGCGGCCCCTGCACCAGGCCCTGCTCCACCGCCTGCTTGAAGGCATGGCCCGCGCCGCCCGCGTCGCGCACCGTGGTGAAGCCGCGCCGCAGCATGTCGCGCAGGATGGGCGCGGAGCGGAACGTCACCAGCACGTTGGGCATCGCCATCTGCTGCGGCAGATTCAGCTGCACCGCGATCACGTGCACGTGCAGGTCGATCAGGCCGGGCATCAGCGTCTTGCCCTTCAGGTCGATGACACGCGCCTTCGCCGCGGTCAGGGGCCGGTCCGAGACTTCCTTGACCAGGCCGTCCTCGACCAGCACGTCGTGGCCTTCCAATAGGTCGGGCCGGGCCGGGTCCAGCAGCGCGGCGTTCTTGAACAATGTGCTTTCCATGATGTTCCCTTGGTTCGGATGATGGATGCGTGTAGAAATCGGCAGCGGCGTTGCGGCGTCCGCGTCAGGCGCAGCACAGCGCCGGCAGCACCAGTTGGGCATAGGGCCGGCACGCGGCCGCGTCGTCTGGTCCGTACCAGTGCGCGGCGTGCAGCAGGTTCAGCGAGCCCACGGTGCGGCCGCGCCAGCGTATCGGCATGTTCAGCACGCTCTGGCAATCCAGCGATGCGATCAGCGCATGGTCGGAAAAGACCGCCTGCAGATCTTCCGGCGTGCGGCCGATGTAGGGTTCGCCCCGGTTCAACACGGTTTCGGTCCATGGCCCCGGGGCCAGGGTCTTGCTGCCGCCGGCGGGATAGGCCTCGGGCAGGTTCGAGTACAGCCGCGTCGCCAGGGCGGTGTCCGGGTCGTAGGACAGGATGGTGAACAGGCGGTGGCCGATGGCGGCGGCCAGGGCCCGGTCCGCCGCCGCGTACACCGCCTGCGGCTGGCCGGCGTCGGCATGCGCGCGCGCCAGGGCGTCCAGCGCCGGAATCACGCCCGCGCGGGCGCCGCTCATTTCACGCCTCCGGCCGCGATTTCCTCCAGCGAGCGTCCGCGCGTGGGCACGCCCATCAGCACCACCACCAGCGCGCCCAGCAGCAGGGTCACCGTGGTGGTGCCGAACACGCCCAGGAAACCGAAGTTCGGATACAGATAGCCCACCAGGATGGGCGAGACGATGGCGCCCACCCGGCCGATGGCGGAGGCCAGCCCCGCACCCGTGGTGCGCACCGCCGTGGGAAACACTTCCGCGGTGTAGGCGTACACGCCCGCATAGGTGCCGTTCATGAAGAACGACATCAGCACGCCGGCCAGCATGATCTGCCCGTCGCTGTGCGACAGCGCCAGGCCCAGCGCGCTGGCGCCGCCCAGCAGCATGTAGCTGGCGATGGTGGCCTGCCGGCCGATCTTCTCGTTGAGCCAGGCCGCGCTGAAATAGCCCGGCACCTGCGCGCAATACATGGCCAGCGAATACGAAAAGCTCTTGGTGATGCTCATCCCGCTCTCGACCAGCAGGCCGGGAATCCAGACGAAGAACGAGTAGTAGCTGAAGGTGATGGACAGCCACATGATCCAGGTCATGAAGGTGATGCGGGCCTGGCGGCCGGTGACCAGCAGCGCGAAATTCTCGCGCAGGCTGCCGCCGCCACGCGCGGGCTCGGCCGGTTCGGGCCGCGGCTCGGCCAGCGCGTGGCCGCGCCGCGTGAAGTCGGCCTCGATCCGGTCCAGGATGACGCCCGCCTCCTGCTCGCGGCCCCGGCTTTCCAGCCAGCGCGGCGACTCGGGCAGCGCCCGCCGCCACCACAGCAGCATCACGACGGGCAGCGCGGTGATCACCAGCACGATGCGCCAGCCGCTGGCGTGCGCCGGCACGATGAAATAGCCCAGCAACGCGGCCGCCACGAAACCGAACGAGAAGAAGCCCGCCAGCGCCCCGGTGAAGCTGCCGCGAAAGCGCCGCGCCACGAATTCCGCAAGATAAGGCGCGATGATGGCGCTCTCGGCGCCCGTGCCCATGCCCGCGACCACCCGCGCCGCGAAGAACGGCGGCCAGCTGTCCACCCAGGCGCTCACCAGCGACGCCACGCAATACAGCGCCAATGCCCACATCATCACCGCGCGCCGGCCGATCAGGTCGCCCAGCGTGCCTGCCAGCAAGGCGCCGAAGAAGAAGCCGATGAAAGTGCTGCTGCCCAAGAGGCCGATCTGCACGCTGCTCAAGCCCCACTCCGTGCGCAGCACCGGCAGGATGAACGCCAGCACGGCGGCGTCCATGGCGTCGAACATATAGCCCAGGCCGCCCATCAGCAGCAGATGCTTATGAAAACGCGCGAAAGGCAGGCGCTCGATCCGCGCCGAGATCATGGACATGCGGTTCCCCTGTAGTCGACGGTTGGTGCCCTATCCCGTAGATGCGCCCACACGAAATCCCCCCATGAACGCCAGAGCGTCGTTGCAAATCCTCGCGATACCTACGGGTATCGCTGCGGTTTGCGCCTAGCCCTGACGTTCATGGAGGAATTTCGTCATGCGGACGCATCTACGGGATAGGACACTGGAGCCGTACTTGATGAGAAAGCGCATGATAGGCACGCGTGATTTCATGAATCCAATTTATAGTAATGATGCCCTCTATCACTGATGTGAATACCCTTCCATGACCTTCCGCACCCTGGACCTGAACCTGCTCAAGGTCTTCGAAGCCCTGATGACCGAGGGCAGCGTCACGCGCGCGGCCAATGCGCTGTTCATGACCCAGCCCGCCGTCAGCAATGCGCTGGCCCGCCTACGCGAAAGCCTGGGCGATCCGCTGTTCGTGCGCGCCGGCAACGGCGTCATGCCGACCCAGCGCGCCGCCGTGCTGTGGAACGAGCTGGCCGAGGCGCTGGACCGCATGCGCGGCGCGCTCGACCCAGACGCCTTCGACCCGGCGCGCGCCAAGGTCGAATTCAGCCTGTCCATGTCGGATTACACGGCGGGCATCGTCATGCCGCCGCTATGCGGGCTGATGGCGCGCGCGGCGCCGCAGGCGCGCGTGCGCACCCTGCCCAACAATGTGGTGGACATTCCCGACCAGCTGGAAGACAACCGCGCCGACTGCGTGCTCAGCGCCTACATCAACGAAGCCCAGTACCCGGGCCATATCCGCTCGCGCTCGCTATGGCTGGTGGAGTACGCCTGCTTCATGCGCCGCGACCATCCGCTGGCCTCCATGAAACGCCTGAGCACGCGGGCCTTTCTGTCGGCGCGCCACGTGGACGTAAGCCTGGGCGGGCAGACACCGCCCTCGTATGACGTGTACCTGTCGGCGCGCGGCCTGTCGCGCGACGTGGCGGCCCTGGTCAACCACTACAACGTGGCCTACGAAATGCTGCGCCACACCGACATGATCGCGGTGCTGCCGCTGCATCTGGGCGCACTGACGCCGCACGCGCCCTATCTGCACGCCATGGCGCTGCCCATGCTCGCGCCGCCGCGCACCATCACGCTGTTCTGGCACCAGCGCAACGACACGGTGCCGGCGCAGCGCTGGCTGCGCCGGACCCTGGTGGACCTGTTCGCCAGCGGCGAGAACACCGCGACGCCGGCCGCCTGAGACTGGCGGCTGCTCAGCGCGCGGCCGCCAGCGCGTCCAGCACGATATCCGCCACCAGCTTGCCGGCCTCCCATTGCGGCATGTGGCCCGCATCCGGCAGCAGGTGCAGCGCGGTGCGGGGCGGCGCGTTCAGCGCGTGGCGCCAGGGAATGACGGCGTCGCGCCGTCCGTGGATCAGTGTGCAGCGGGATGACAGATTGGCCAGGTCCGGCACGATGTTCAATTGCTGCACGCCGTTCCAGCCCACCTCCCGGCACAGCTCGATCAGCGGCTCGCGCCGCGCCTGCGTGCTTTGCCGCAAGGCGTCGATGAAGTTTCCCGACGGCGTCATGCCGGTAACGGTCAGCTTCTGCAGTTCGCGCTGCACCGCCTCGTTGGTGGCGGCGTGCGTCATGCCCGTCAGGAATCCCTGGTCGATCTCGGTGCCCAGGCCGACCGGCGCGATCAGGATCAGGGCGCTGACGTCCATGCCGGGACGCGACGTGGCCCTGGCCGCCACCGCGGCGCCGAAGGAATGGCCGATCAAGGTCAAAGGCCCGGCGCACTGCGACGCGACCGTGTCGGCCACCGCATCGACGACCTGCTCGAAACGCGCCGCCTGCGAGCGCGTGGCGCCATGGCAAGGCAGGTCCATCGCCAGCACGCGCAGGCCGCCGCGGTTGAGCGCGTGCGCCAGGCTGGCCCAGGCGTCGCGGTCGCCGAACATGCCGTGGATGAGCACCGCCGTCTGGCTGGCGGGGCCGCTCCCTTCCCACACGCTGTACCGCACGTCGCCGTGGCGCGTGGCCGCCCAACCCTCACGCTTGTCCCCGGCCGCGCCGCGCGCCTGCATGCCCTCCACGCCCCTGGCGCCAGCCCGCTGCGGTCCCTCTCCGACATCGGCCACGGTCACGCGGCCATTCGGACCGGTCCCCTGCACCGCGTCCAGCGCTATGCCGCGCTCGGCCGCGACGCGACGGGCGGCGGGCGTGGCGAACTTGCGCGCTCCGGGCTGGGCGGAGTGCGTGGGGTGCGTAGATTGCGACACAGATTGCGGCGCGGGTTGCGAGGTGGCGTGCGCAACCGGCGGCAAGGGCGTTGCCACCGACGCGCCGCCGGCGGACGCAGCGACGGACGGCGTCTGCGCCGCGCTCGTCCCCGATCCAGGCGGCACTTCTCCTTCCATCTCGACTCTCGCGATCACCGTGTCCGCGTTGACGATGCCGTCCACCGCCACCAGGTGTTCCAGCATGATGCCGTCGTCATGCGCCGGCACCTCGATGATGGACTTGTCCGTCTCGATTTCGACCAGCACGTCGCCCGCCTTGAAGGCCTGGCCCGGCGTCACGATCCAGGCGACCAGGCGGGCCGCGTCCAGGGCCTCGCCTGTCGGCGGGACGACCATATCCAGCGTTCTCGTCATGCTTGTTCCTTCGTAGATCGATGCGCGTCCCGGCTGGCGGGACGCCCCTTGCCCCAACGCGGCCTCAGGCCGCTGGATTCATGAACTGGATGAACTCCGTGATGGCGCCCTCGGGCTCCATCAGGTAGAACACCTTGGTGCGTCCCTTGCGCATGACGCACGGCGAGGACACGGTCTCGTAGCCGGCGCGGGTGGCCTGTTCATACACCGCGTCCACGTCCTCCACCTCGAAGGCCATGTGGCTGTAGCCGAAGTCGCATTGGCGGCGCGCCTGCTTGTCGCCATCCGGCGTGTAGTACTTGAACAGCTCGACCCGGTATCCGCCGTGGCGCAGCATGGCCCAGCGCACGGTCGCGCCGGGCAGGCCCACCACCTCGGCCAGGGCGGGCTCGGAACGGTGGTCCATTTCTCCCTCCAGCTCGAAGCCGAGAAAGCCCGTGTAGAAATCCCGCGCGCGCTCGAAATCGTTGACGCAGATGGCCGTGTGATGCGCCGCCAGCAATTTGTCTTTCAGCATCCTTATCTCTCCCAGGCTCAGCGGGCGCCGCCGCGGCGGCTGTCCATGGACTTCAGGGCCGTCTCCACGGCCTGCGCGTCCGCCAGCGCCGCGCGCTCCAGCACCTTGGACACCACGGGCGAGGAATTGGCGCCCGTGACATGGACGATCTCGTGGTCCAGCCAGTCGAACAGCCGCGACTGCGCCTCGCTCGCCACGCGCGAGCCGATGGAGGTGCCGCGCGTGGTCTGTTCCACGATCATCAGCGCCTGCGTGCGCTTGACCCCGGCCGCGATGGTTTCCCAATCGATGCCCAGCGGGTCCAGCGTGCGCAGGTCTATCACCTGGGCGTCTATGCCGGTACGCTCCGCCGCCTGGCAGCAGACCTCGACCATGACGCCGTAGGTCAGGATGGTGCAGCGCGTCCCCTCGCGCGCGACGCGGGCCCGGCCGATGGGGACGATGTAGTCCCAGTCCTCGGCCGGCACCTTGTCCACCTTCTTGAAGAGGTCGTTGTATTCCACCATCAGGACCGGATCGTCGCAGCGCAGCGCGGCGTTGAGCAGGCCGATGTAGTCATAGGGCCGCGAAGGCGCCAGGATGCGCCATCCCGGGTACTGAGCGAACAGGCCGCTGGCGTCCATGGAATGCTGCGAGCCATAGCCGGTGCCCGCCGTGACCCGGCTGCGCACCAGCACCGGCACCGCGAACTTGCCGCCGAACATATGGCGCACCTTGGCGATCTGGTTGAACAGCTGGTCCGCCGCCACCAGCGCGAAGTCGGGGTACATGATCTCCACCACCGGGCGCATGCCGTTGAGCGCCGCGCCCAGCGCCAGGCCGGTGAAGCCGTTTTCGCAGATCGGCGTGCCGATGAGGCGTTCCGGGAAATGGTCGCCGATGTCCTTGGTGGCGCCGGCCGTGCCGCCCTTCAGGCGGTGCACGTCCTCGCCCAGGATGAAGATGCCGTCATCACGCCGCATGTTCAGCAGCATGGCGCGCGAGATCACGTCCTGGAACTTGGCGTCCGCCAGGCCGTCTTGCGCCTGCTCTTCCAGCTCCACCGCGCGCTGCCCCCGCAGTTCGCCCAGGTCGCCGCGGATGCCTCTGTCCACGCTGGCCGGGTCCGGCCACAGCTCGGGGCGGATGCGCTGCGCGGCCTCGTCGCCGTAGTTTTCCAGCAGCCGTTCCAGCGCGCCGTCTATCAGTTCATCGGCGCGGCGCTCCAGGCGCTCGATACCGGCGTCGTCGATCAGGCCCAGCGCTTTCAGCTGCGCCGGGAAGGTCTGGATGGGATCGCGCGCGCCCCAGGCCTCTTCCTCTTCCTTGTCGCGGTAACGGAAGGCGCTGCCCTTCAACGCGCCCGACTGGTGCAGGTAGCGGTAGGTCTGGGCCTCCAGCAGCACCGGTCCGCCGTCGCGGCGGATGATGGCGCGGGCCTCCTGCATCGCCAGCCTGGCAGCCACCACGTCCATGCCGTCGAACTCGATGGCCGGCACGCCCAGGGACAGGCCGCGCGCCGACAAACGGGTCTCGCGGGTCTGTTCGGACACATGGGTGGACACGGCGTACAGATTGTTCTCGACGAAGAAGATGGCGGGCGTGTTGTAGAGCGCCGCCAGGTTCATGGCCTCATAGGCGGCGCCGCTCTGCATGGCGCCGTCGCCGAAGAAGGCCACCGAAACGTGGTCGCGCCCGCGCAGCTTGTCGGCGAAGGCGTAGCCCACCGCATGCGAAGGGTTGCCGCCCACGATGGCGTTGGAGCCGTAGATGCCGGCCTCCGGATAGCGCAGGTGCATGGACCCGCCGCGCCCGCCGCAATAGCCCGGCGTCAGGCCCAGGATCTCGGCGTAGGTCCGGTAGACCACGTCGCGATGCGAGTCCAGCGTGGCCGAATCCAGCGGCGAATAGTCCGCCGGCGTGGCGTGGTTCAAGGCCTTGGCCAGGAACTGGTGGTGCATGCGGTGGGTGCCGTTGATCTTGTCGGCCGACTCCAGCACCGACATGGCGCCCACCGCGGCGCCGTCCTGGCCGATGCTGGAATGCGCGGGGCCGTGCAGAATGCCGGCCACGCTCAGCTTCAGCAACTTTTCCTCGAAGCGCCGGATCAGGATCAGCTGCTCCAGCATGCGGACCATCTCGCGCGGCTCGATCGCCTTCGCATCCGCGGCAGTGGCGCTGAGCCGCCACCAGGGCGTCTCGGTATGCAGGGCGGCAAGCCGGGGAGTCATTGCATCGTCTCCAGTACGGGAGGTTGATCCGGCGGCCCGGCGCTTGCCGGCCGTGCCCGCGGCATGGGCCGCGCCTTCATTGATGTGCTTCATCTACGCTTCCCTTCAGTGAGCCGCGGCCATGGCGGCATCCAGCGGTTCGGTTTCCTGCGCGCGCAGCAGCTTCCAGATGTGCGTGCGCAGGTGCACGAACGCCTCCATGTCCATCACGTCCTCGATCCGTTCCATGCTGTCCCAGTCCTCGCGCTTGCGCACGTCGGCCACGTTGATGATTTCCTTGATCTGGCCCGGGCGGCCCGTCAGCACCACCACGCGGTCGGACAGGTACACCGCTTCCTCCACGCTGTGCGTGATGAACAGCACGGTGCGCGGATTCAGCCGGGACAGCTTGACCAGTTCTTCCTGCATGACCACGCGTGTCTGGGCGTCCAGCGCGCCGAAGGGCTCGTCCATCAGCAGCACGTCGGGGTCCAGCGCGTAGCTGCGGGCAATGGCCACGCGCTGCTGCATGCCGCCGGACAGCTGGTGCGGATAGGCCTGTTCATAGCCCGACAGCCCCATCAGCTCGATGTAGCGAGCGACCGTCCGCGCTCGCGCCTCGCGCGAGGCGCCCTTGCACTTCAGGCCGAAGCCGATGTTCTCGGTCACGGTCTTCCAGGGAAACAGCGCAAACTGCTGGAACACGACGGCGCGGTCCGGCCCGGGCTCCTCCACCTCCTTGCCACCCACCCGCACGCTGCCGGCGGACGGAAACTCCAGACCGGCCGCCATGCGCATCAGCGTGGTCTTGCCGCAACCCGACGGCCCCACGATGGAGACGAATTCCCTTTCGCCCACCTCGAAACTCACGTCGTCCAGCGCCAGGAAGCTCTCGCCGCCCCGGCTGAACGTGCGCTGCACCCGTTCGAAAGTTATCTGACTCATGCTTGCGTTCCTTTTTTGAGAACCCGCCGCCGGCCTACTTCGCGACGTCGGCGACGAAGGCCCTGAGCTTGGGATCGTCCTGGATCATCTGCAGATACTTGCCCGTGACCATGGTCTTGGGATCGGGGATCTTCTTGACCACGCCCACGGACACCATGAATTCCCCCACGCTGTTCCACCAGCCGACGATCTCGGACGTGCCGCCGGGCCCGGGCGCGAACAGCTTGGCCTGTTCCGCCAGGTCGAAGGCGGGACGGTCGCGCAGTTCCTGCTCCAGGTACTTGTCGGGGAACTTCACGCCCACGCTGCCGAAGAACTCCTTCAGATAGGCCCTCGCCTCTTCGGGATGCGCGCGCTGCCAAGCAACCGCGCGCAGGTACACCGCGAGGAAGCGCGCCACCTTGTCGGGATGCTGCCTGGCGAAGGCCGGCGTCGTGAACAGGTAGCTGTGGATGGGCATCTTCAGTTCGGCGCCGGTGCAGATCACCTGCGCGCCGATGGCCTCCTGCAGGATGTAGGTATTGGGCGCCCACACGGAGGAAATGTCGTACTTGCCGCTCATCACCGCGGCGTTGATGTCGGGCGGCGACAGGTTCACGAAACGGTAGTCGTCGGGCTTGAGGCCGAACTTCTTCGACAGGCATTCGGCCGCGCCCCACTGGCCGGTGGAATTGCTGGTGACGGGTATGGTCTTGCCCTTGAGCAGCGCCGGATTCTTCAGGTATTCGTCCGCGCGCTCCTTGGTCGCCATCAGGGTGATGATGGCGGCCTCGCCGTCGGCGATGCCTATGGTCTGCAGGCCGTACTTCGACGCGCCCAGCAGGGACGGGATGTTGCCCGCGCCGCCCACGTCCCAGGAGCCCGACGCGCCCGCCGCGATCTCCACCGCGCCGGAGGCGAAGGTCGAGATCTCGGGCTTCAGGCCCACCTCCTGCCACCAGCCCTTCTGGCTGGCGATGTACCACTCCAGCGCCCACCGCTGCGGCTGCTGCCCGATGCGGATGGTGAACAGTTCCCCGGCCGCCGGCGCGGCCTGCGCCGCCGCCTGTCCGGGTCCCCCCAGCCAGCACCCGATCAAGAGCGCTGCCAAGGCCTTGAGGCCTTTGTAATGTCTCATCTGTCTCTCTCCAATATGGAATGCCGCGTATGCACTGACTGCCCGTTCTTCCTCCTTTCCTTCCGTATCAGCGCGACCAGTCGCGCTGCACCCGCCGTTGCAGGGCGCGCATGCCGAAGTCGATGCCCGCGCCTATCAGACCGATGGTGATCATTCCGCTGATCACGATGGCCGGTTCCAGGTTGCTGCCACCCTGCACGATCATGTAGCCCAGCCCGGTGGAGCCCACGATCAGCTCCGCGCCGATCAGCGACTGCCAGCCGAATCCCGCGCCGACGCGGATGCCGGCGACGATGTGCGCCAGCGAGGCCGGCAGCAGGATCTCGGTCAGCGTGGTCCAGCGGCCTGCGCCCAGCATCTGGCCGGCCTCGATCAGGGCGCGGTCGATCTGCCTGGCGCCGCGGTAGGCGTTCAGCACGCAGGGCGCGAAGGTCCCGGCGAAGATCACCAGCGTGGGCGACAGGAAGCCGGTGCCGAACCAGAAGATCGCGAACGGCACCCAGGCAATCGGCGGAATGAAGCGGAACGCCTCGAATACCGGCCCCACCGCCCAATGCAGGGTCTTGAAGCGGCCCATGAACAGGCCCAGCGGCACGCCCAGCAGGACGGCGATGGAAAAGCTGATCAGGAACTTCTCCAGGCTGGCCAGCAAGTGCACCTGCAGCACCGAACCCGCATAGGGCTCGCGCGTGTGCTCGGCCATGCTGCGCAGCACGGTCAGCGGGCCCGGCAGGAAGGCCGGCGACACCAGGCCCAGACCCGACAGCAGCGCCCAGCCGCCGAACAGCGTGGCGATGCCCAGCGCCGGCATCAGCCAGCGCTCCGCCACGCGGCGCAAAAGCGCCTCGCGCGCGCCGCCGCGGCGAGCCGGGTTCAGGCTTTCCATGGCATCACCTTGCGTTCGACTTGCGCAAGCAGCACCGACATCAGCATGCCCATGACGGCCACGGCGGCCATGGCCACCACGATCATTCCCGAGTTCAGGTCGCGGGTGGCGATGATCAGCACATGGCCCAGCCCGACGAAGGAGCCGACCAGCTCCGCCGCCACCAGCACCATCCAGCAGGCCTGCAGCGAGGTCCGCAGGCCGGTGAAGATGGCGGGCAGCGCGCCGGGCACGATGACGTCCAGCAGCATCAGGCGGCCGGCCGCGCCGTTGACGCGCGCCGCCTGCAGCAGCGTGCTGTCGATATTGCGCACGCCGGTATGGGTATTGATCACTGTGGGCGCGAAGGCCGCCAGCCAGATGACGAAGACCTTGGCGCTGGTGCCCAGCCCGAACCACAGGATGGTCAGCGGAATCCAGGCGATGGGCGCGATGGGCCGGACGATCTGGAACACCGGATTGACGTAGGCCTCGACCAGCCGGCTCTGCCCCATCAGGATGCCCAGCGGCACGCCCGTCAGCGCCGCCGCCGCGAAGCCGTACAGCACCAACCCGGTGCTGGCGGCGATGTGCTGCAGCAGCGTGCCGTCGGCATAGCCATCTCCCGCGATCTCCCGCAAGGCGTCCCAGGCGTCGGCGGGCGACGGCAGCTGCACCGCGCTCAGCAGTTCCAGCGGTCCCGTGGCCAGATACCAGGCCAGCAGCAGCGCCGCGATCGACGCGCCGCTGACCAGCCAGCGCAGGGACAAGCGCCGCCGCGCCGGCGCGGGCGGATTCACGGGGGGCCTGGCGACGGTCATGGCGGCGCTCCGGTCGAGCAGGGCCAGGACGGCCGGGACGCCGGCGACGGCGCGGGGAGCAAGCGGGTGCCGGGCCATGTCAATGCGTCCTCAGCACGATCTTGGCCGACGCCGCGCGTCCGCCGTCCAGGTCGGAAAAGGCCTGCGCGCCCGCCCCCAGCGGACGCTCCTCGACCCAGGCCAGGTCGCCGAAGACGCCGCGGTGCAGCGCGTCCACCGTGGCGCTCAGGTCGGCGGTGGTGTAGGTGTAGGCCCCGATCAGCGTGATCTCGTCCAGCGTCAGGCGCCGCATGTCGATCTCGCTGGCCCAGTCCTGCAGGCCGATGTGCAGCATGACGCCACCCGGCTGCACCGCGGCCAGCGCGGCCGGGCGCGTGAGCTTGCCGCCCACCGCGTCCACCACCAGTTCGTAGGCGCCGGGAGCGGGCGCCGTCTCGCGCGGGTCGAAGACGATGCAGCCCGCATGCTTGCGCGCCGACTCGCGCCGCAGCGGATTGGTCTCGGCCAGGCTGACGCGGCACCCTTGGGCGCGCAGCAGCAGCGCCGTCAGCAGGCCGATGGCGCCGCCGCCCACCACCAGCGCGCGGGCTTCGGCCAGCGGGCGGAACAAGGCGCGCTGCGCCAGCGCCACGCCGTGCAGGGCCGTCGCCGCCGGTTCGGTCAGGGCGGCCGCGGCGGCCGGCATGTCCTGCGGCACCGGGATCAGGCAGCGCTCGGGGATGGCCATGAACTCGGCGAACGCGCCCGGGCGCGTCATGCCCACCATGCCGCGGTTGCGGCACAGGTTGTTGCGCCCCTGCACGCAAAAATCGCAATGGCCGCAATGGATCAGCGGATTGCCCGTCACGCGCTGGCCCGCGAGGCGACCGCCCACCAGCGTGCCGACGAACTCATGCCCCAGGATCAGCGGCGGATTGCGGCGCGGATCATGCCCGTGAAAGGCATGCATGTCCGAGCCGCAGATGCCCACGGCCTCGATGCGCAGCAGCGCGTCGCCGTCGCCCTGCGCGGGCTCGGGTTCATCGCGGTACATGAGCTGGCTGGGCGCGGTATAGACAAGGGCTTTCATGGCGGGACTCCGTGGAGATGCCGGTCAGCGGGCCGAAAAGCCGCCGTCGATGAACAGGGTCTGCCCGGTGATGTAGGCCGAGGCCTCGCTCGCCAGGAACACGGCGGCGCCGTGCAGGTCGTCCAGCCTGCCGTTGCGGCCGATCATGGTGCTGGCGGCCAACGCCTGCACCCGGGCGGGGTCGCTCATCACGGGCGCGGTCAGCGGCGTCTCGAAAAAGCCCGGCGCGATCGCGTTGCAGGTGACGCCGTGGCGCGACCAGTACTCGGCGATGGCGCGGGTCAGCTGCATCAGGCCGCCCTTGGAGGCGCCATAGGGCGCGCTGTCGGGGAAGGCGCGCACGCACTGCAGCGAGGTGATGTTGATGATGCGGCCCCAGCCGCGCTCGCGCATGGCCGGCGCCAGCGCGCGGGTCAGCAGGAACGGCGCGGTCAGGTTGATCGCCAGCGAGCGGTCCCAGTCTTCGTCGGCCGTGTCCTCGAAGGGCTTGCGCACATTGATGCCCGAGGCGTTGACCAGGATGTCGGGCGCGCCATAGGCCTCGCCGGCGCGGGCCGCGAAGCCGCGCAGCGCCTCGCGATCGGCCAGGTCGCAGGGCAAGGCGCTGGCGCGCAGGCCTTCGGCCTCGAACTCGCCCGCCGCGGCGGCCAGCTCCTGCTCGCGCCGCGCCACCAGCACCACGCTGGCGCCGGCGCGCGCCAGCGCCAGGCCGATGGCCTTGCCTATGCCGGAGCTGCCGCCGCTCACCAGCGCGACGCGGCCGTCCAGATTGAACAGGCGGGTCATGTCGTTGTGCATGATGGTGTCACTCCCGCACGGGTTCGCCCAGTTCGAACGATTCTTTGGGGAAGTACTTGGCCAGGCGGTCGTCCGCGGTGCGCGCATGCGCCTCCATGCCTTCCAGGCGCGAGATCCGGGCGGTCACCTGGGCGGTGTCGCGGCTGGCCTGGCGCGTCATGCGCTGCCAGGTCACGGTCTTGATGAACTTGTGCACGGACAGGCCGCCCGAATAGCGCGCCGCGCCCTTGGTGGGCAGGATGTGGTTGGTGCCACTGGCCTTGTCGCCGAAGGCCACCGTGGTTTCCTCGCCCAGGAACAGCGAGCCATAGCAAGTCAGGTTCCTGAACCACCAATCCAGGTCCTCGCAATGCACCTCCAGGTGCTCGCTGGCGTAGCGGTCGGAGACCTCCACCGCCTCTTCCCGCGTGTCGCACAGCACCACCTCGCCATAATCGCGCCAGGCGGCGCCGGCCGCGTCGCGGGCGGTCGGCGGCAAGGCCTCGATCAGCTCCGGCACGCGCCGCAGCACGGCCTCGGCCAGCTTGCGGTCGGTGGCGATGAGCCAGGCGGGCGACTCATGGCCGTGCTCGGCCTGCCCCACCAGGTCCGAGGCCACGATGGCCGGATCCGCCGAGGCGTCGGCGATGATGCAGACCTCGGACGGGCCGGCGAAGACGTCGATGCCCACGCTGCCGAACAACATGCGCTTGGCCTCGGCCACGAACTTGTTGCCCGGTCCGACGATGATGTCGGCCGGCTTGCCCGTGAACAGGCCGTAGGCCATGGCGGCGATTGCCTGCACGCCCCCCAGCGTCATGACCGCGTCCACGCCCGCCACCTTCATGGCATACAGCACCTGCGGATGGATGCCCTCGCCGCGATAGGGAGTGGAGCAGGCGATCACCGTGGGCACGCCCGCCGCCTTGGCGGTGGCGATGCTCATGTAGGCCGAGGCGATGTGCGCATAGCGCCCGGTCGGCACGTAGCAGCCGGCCACGTTGACCGGAATCAGCCGCTGCCCGGCGGTCAGGCCCGGCGCCAGCTCCAGCTCGAACTCGCGCACCGAGGCCATCTGCGCCTGCGCGAACTTGCGTACCTGGCCGGCGGCGAACTCGATGTCGCGCTTGATGCCCTCAGGGATGGCGGCGGTGCGCCGTTCGATCTCGGCGGCGCCGACCAGGATGTCGCCTTCCCATTTGTCCAGCCGCCGGGCGTAGTCGCGCACCGCGGCCTCGCCGCCGGACTTGATGTTCGCCAGCATCTCGGCGGCGACCTCGCGCGCGGCGGCCTCGTTGCCCTGGGGCTGCTTCGACGCGGACTTGAGCTTGCTTACTGCCATGGGAGTCTCCCGGATGGTTGGATGCGGCTCAGTTGGCGTTGTTGGCGAAGGTCTTGAGCGCGGGGGTCTGGTCGACGCGCTTCATGTAGTCGTCCGAGATATAGGTCTTGGGGTCCGGTACCTCGGCCAGCGTGCCCACGCTCTTCAGGTAGCCGGACAGGGCCTCGTAGGCGTTGTCCAGCGTGGACTTGCCGCCATTGCGCGCCATCAGCTTGAGCTGTTCGTCCAGCGTGAAGATGGGCCGCTCCAGCTCCTGGCCCAGGTAGCCGTCGTTCAGCTTGATGCCGTTGGCCTCGAACAGCTTGCGCAGATAGCCCATGGCCTCGGCCTTGTGGCTTTTCTCGAAGCTCACGGCCCGCAGGTACACGGCCAGGAACTTGGCCACCGCGTCCGGGTTCTGCTGCGCGAATTCGCCGCGCGCCACCAGCGCGCCGGGAATCATCACGCCCGCGTCCTTACCGTTGCACACGACTTCCGCGCCGATCTGCTCGTTCAGGGTGTAGAAGTTCGGCGCCCAGGTGCCGGCCAGCAGGCCGTTGCCGCCGGTATAGGCCGACACCAGCTGCGCCGGCGCCAAGGTCACCACGCTGACGTCGCTGCGCTGCATGCCCCATTTCTTCAGGCAGGCCATGGTGGCGTATTCGCCGGTGGAATTCGGGCTGAGCAGGATCTGCTTGCCCTTCACTTCCTTGGCGGCGTTGCTGCGCACGGCCGCGGCGTTTTCCTTGCGCGCCATCACGCCGTTGGCGGTCGATTCGTCGTTGGTGACGCCCAGCGTCACGATGCCGTAGCGCTGCGCGCCCAGCACCGCGGGCGGCGAGCCCGTGCCGCCCACGTCCCAGGACTTGGACGCGGCGCCCGCGATCTGCTGCGCGCCCGCCGGGTACACCACGAACTCCGGCTTCAGGCCCGCTTCGGCCCACCAGTTCTTTTCCGTGGCGATGTAGATCGGCAGCGCCCAATAGGCGATCTGGTAGCTGACCTTGATGGGCGTCGGCGCCTGGGCCGACACGGAGGGGCTCAACAGCAAGGCGCCCAGCGGCGCCAGGCACAGACCCAGGATGCGGGGGATTCTCGACATGCTTAGTCTCCAGATAGTGGACTCCGGTCTGCATGCGCGAGCTGCCGCGGCATTCCCCGGATAGCAGGCCCGGATCTGTGTCCGGACTCAAGTTTTGAAAGCGCATACAAAGAATAAGCGCGCAAGAATCCCATTCAACCCCGAGAAAACCCTAGAGATAGACCACGGCGTTTCAATAACTGTATATTCACACCATCAAATTTCTGAAAGCGCTTTCAAAAATGAAGCGAAAGTCCGCTCCCCTACCCGGGGACACCCTGAAGTCGATTGCCGCCAGCGGCGGCATCTCCTCGGCCACCTTGTCGCGGGTGTTGAACCACCCTGAAAAAGTGCGGCCGGACCTGCGCGCCCGCGCCATGGCGCTGCTGGCGGAAGCGGGCTATGTGCCGCACGGCGCCGCGCGTTCGCTGGCTTCGCGCAAGACCCGCACCATGGGCGCCATCATCCCCACCGTGGACAGCGCCCTGTTCGCCAAGCTGGTCGACGGCATGCAGCAGACGATCCATGAACACGGCTACCAGCTGCTGCTGGCCAGCACCAACTACAGCCCTGCGCGCGAAGCGGGCGAAGTGCGCGCGCTGATCGAGCGCGGCGTGGACGCCATGATGCTGGTCGGGCGCAGCCGCGACCCGGAGCTTTACGAACTGCTGCATTCCAAGGGCATCCCCT
The DNA here is from genome assembly GCF_903652925.1 of Achromobacter anxifer. Classification (GTDB taxonomy): domain Bacteria; phylum Pseudomonadota; class Gammaproteobacteria; order Burkholderiales; family Burkholderiaceae_B; genus Achromobacter; species Achromobacter anxifer. The sequence continues at coordinate 404,522 of NZ_CAHLAR010000003.1, forward strand.
TCGTCACCACCTGCCACTACGACGCGGCCGATCCCTGGCCCATGGTGGGCTGGGACAACGCCGCGGCGGCGCAACGCATCGCCGACTACCTGCTGGACATCGGCCACCGCCGCCTCGGCGTGATCGCCGGCATCTCCAAGGACAACGACCGCGCCGCCGACCGCGTGGCCGGCTTCACGCGCGCGCTCAAGCGCCGCGGCGTCGAACTGCCGCCGCAATACGTCATCGAAAAGCCCTACACCGTGCCGGAAGCCCGCCGCGCCATGGCCGCCCTGCTGCGCCTGCCCGAACCGCCCACCGCGGTCATGTGCGGCAACGACATCCTGGCCTACGGCGCGCTGCAGGAATGCCTGTGGCAGAACCTGCGCGTGCCCGAGCAGATCTCGATCACGGGTTTCGACAACATCGAAATGGCGGCCCATTGCCGGCCCGGCATCACCACCCTGAACGTGCCGGCCTTCGACCTGGGCCAGCGCGCCGCCAACATCCTGCTGGCGGCCGACGCCGACACGCCGCCCGAGAACGTCTGCATCGAACTGGAACTGATCGTCCGCGACACCACCGCGCCGCCAAGCAGCAGCACCAGCGCGCGCCACGGCAGCTGACCACACTGGAGCAAGCCCCATGGAACACACCGAATCACCCCGCATCGCATTCCTGGGCCTGGGCGTCATGGGGAGCGCAATGCTGCGCAACCTGGCCGCGCAGGGGTATGCCGTAGCAGGCTACGACGTTGTTCCCGCGGCCATGGACCGCCTGGCCGATACCGGCTACCGGCGGGCGGCTTCGCCGCTGGACGCCGCGCGCGGCTGCGACGTGGCGATCACCATGCTGCCGACCTCGGCCCATGTGCGCGAGGCCCTGTTCGGCGCCGAGGGCGCGGCGGCGGGCCTGAACCCGGGCGCGCTGGTGATCGAGATGAGCACCGGCGACGCCGTCGAGACCGACCGCATCGCCGCCGACCTCGCCGCGCTGGGCCTGCGCTGCATCGACGCGCCGGTGGGACGCACCCCGCGCGAGGCCGCGCTGGGCAAGGCGCTGATCATGGCCGGCGGGGCGCAGGCGGACTTCGACCAGGCGACGCCGATCTTCGCCGCCATGGCCGACGAGATCGTGCACGTGGGCGCCTTCGGCTCGGGCATCCGGCTCAAGCTGGTCAACAACTACATGTCCATGGTCGGCATGGTGCTGACGGGCGAAGCGCTGATGTTCGCGGCCAAGCTCGGACTGGACCGCGCCACCGTCGTCAAGGTGCTGTCCAACACCACCGCCGGGCGCGGCCAGCTGCTGACGAATTTTCCGGGCAAGGTGCTGGCGGGCGACATCAGCCCCGACTTCCCCATGCGCATGGGCTACAAGGACATCAACCTGGCCATGAGCCTGGCGGCCTCGGTGGGCGCGCCGCTGGGGCTGGGCGGCTACGCCCGCGAGATGTTCGCGCTGGCCAAGTCCTGGGGCCGGCAGGAACAGGACTGCACCGCCATGCTGCTGCTGCTCGAAGACGTGGCCCACCTGGATCGCGACTGCGCGGAGCCCGGCCATGGGTGAGCACATCGCAACCCTGCCCGCGCGCCGGCCGCGCGCCTCGCGCCGCCGCGTCACCGTGGGCGTGGCCGCCGTCGCCATCGTCTTCGCCGCCTGGTGGATCGTGTCTGCGCTGGGCCTGGTCAACGGCGCGCGCTTTCCCACGCCGCTCACCACCTGGCAGGCCGCCGTGCAGCTGTCGCGCGACTCCGGCTACGCCGGCGGCACGCTGTTCCAGCACATCGGCCACAGCCTGCGCCTGGTGTTCCTGGGCTTTCTGGTCGCCATCGGCACCGGCGTGCCGCTGGGCCTGCTGATGGGATTCAGCAAGCGCATCGACGCCTTGGTCGGGCCGGTGTTCTCGCTGCTGCGGCCGATTCCGCCGCTGGCCTGGATTCCGCTGGCCATCCTGTGGCTGGGGCTGGGCGACTCGGCGAAGATCTTCCTGATCTGGGTGTCTTCGTTCACGCCCGCCGTCATCAACACCTATGCGGGCGTGCGCAATATCGATCCCACGCTGATCGAGGCCGCGCGCGTGCACGGCGCGGGCGGTCCGCTGCGCATGCTGCGCGAGGTGCTGGTTCCGGGCTCCATGCCGATGATATTCACCGGCCTGCGCCTGTCGCTGCAGACCGCCTGGATGACGCTGGTGGCGGCGGAGCTGATCGGCGCCTTCATCGGCCTGGGCAAGGTGCTGGACACCGCCGCGCTGGACATCCGGCCCGGCATGATCCTCTACGCCATGGTGTGGGTGGGCCTATTGGGCGCGGTGATGACGCGCGCACTGGAATGGATCGAAAAGAGGGCATTGCCATGGCTACGCTGACACGCACCTCGGGCGACTCGCCCGCCTTCACCTTCGGCCTGTCCTGCCTGGGGTTGGCCGGATTCCTCCTGGCCTGGCACCTGCTGAGCATGAGCGGCGTGTTCCCGCCCAACTACCTGCCCGGCCCCCTGGCCGTGCTGCGCACCATCGCGCAATACAGCAGCGAGCCCTATTCCGGCGCCACGCTCTGGACGCACCTGGGCGCCAGCCTCTACCGCTTCGCCTGCGGCTTCCTGCTGGCGGCGGCCATCGGCATACCGCTGGGACTGCTGATGGGCTGGTACCGCTGGCTGGACGACGTGGTCAGCCCCTTCTTCGACGCGCTGCGCTTCGTCGCGCCCATCGCCTGGGTGCCGTTCGCCGGCCTGTGGTTCGGCACCGGCATCGGCGGCCCCACCCTGATCATCTTCGCCGGCGCCTTCCCGCCCTGCCTGATCAGCGCCTACCGCGGCGCCAAGTTCGTCGACACGCGCCTGCTCGAAGCCTCGCGCACCCTGGGCGCGAGCGGCCCGCGCATCGTGGCCGAAGTGCTGCTGCCGGCCTCGCTGCCTTCCATCCTGGCGGGCCTGCGCGTCAGCGCCGGCATAGGCTGGCAATCGCTGGTGGGCGCGGAACTGATCGTGGTGGGCAACGGCATCGGCTACATGATGGTGCAGGGCCAGCTCAACGTCGCCACCAACATCGTCATGGCCGGCATGATCGCCATCGGCATCGTCGGCATCTGCATCGACCTGGCCCTGCGCATGTTCGAGCAGCGGCTGAAGGCGCGCTGGGGACGCTGAACGCGCCGTGGCGGCGGGCGTGGTCAGGCGGCAGGCGGCGTTGCGGCGGGCGGCGTTTCAGCCTGCCGCAGTTTGTAGTCCAGGATGGGCTGGCCGCCCGACAGGATGTCGGTCTGCATGGCGATGCGCGCGGCCTGCGGATCCTTGTTGCGGATCGCCGCCATCAGCGGGTAGTGGCCGTCGATCATGTCGCGCCCGCCTTCGGCATAGATCTGCGCGATCAGCGGCCCCATCTTCAGCCACAGCCGCTGCAGGATTTCCAGCATGGTCGGCATGCGGGCGATCTTGCAGTACTCGAAATGGAAGCGCTGATTCAGGCCCACCGCGGTGCGGATGTCCTGGGTCTTGAGCGCGTCCTCGTTGGCCTGCACCATGGCTTCCAGCCGCGCGATGTCCTCGGGCGTGGCGTTCTGCGCGGCGCGGGCGGCGGCCATGCCTTCCAGTTCCAGGCGGATGTCGCGGATCTCCAGGTACTCCGCCGTACTGACCTCGTAGACCCGGATGTCGCGCGCGCTGCGCATGACCAGCGCCCCGTCCTGCACCAGGCGCAGGATCGCGTCGCGCACCGGCGTGACGCTGACGCCCATGGTTTCGGCCAGTTCCCGGATGCGCAACCGGTCTCCCGGGCGCAGCCTGCCCTCCATCAGCGCCTGCGCCAGCCTCTGATAGACGAGCGCGCCCAGGCTCCCGTATTCCAGCTGGGAAAAGGCGGCGGCGGTCTGCGAGTCGGGGGTTTGCGTCATTGTTATTGGAGGATGGGCGCGTGGCAGGGATGAAGACGATACGACAAAGCTCCGGCGGCCGCCTAAGGCGGTAGCCGCCGGTTCAGGATATTTTCAACATGATGCATCATAAATCGTAAAAAATCCTGGGCCGGCGCTGTTCAGGCTCGAATTTCAGACTGGCGATTGCTTTTCAGGCCAATCCTCATGGCAGCCTGGCGCCATAAATAAATCAATAACTCCTTGATTATTCTTTAATTTTCCAAAATTTCGAAAGAACAGGCCCGACTTCCTGCTCGGGTAATCACTGATTCGGCACATTCAGCACTTGATGCATGATGCATCATCCTGAACCAACGATCCCGCCCAACACCGTGCCGGCACACCCCCTGCCTACCGTCGAATCCGCCGCGCTCACCGAAGCCCTGCTGACCACTTCACCGCCCGCCGTGACCGTGGAGGAAGCCGCCGCCGTGGCGCGGGTCCGCTATGGCGCCGGCGCCGGCTGCCAGTTGCTGGCAGGCGAACGCGACCGCAATTTCCGCGTGCGCCGCGCCGATGGCTCGTCGCTGACGCTGAAGTTCATCAACGCGGCCGAAACCGTGGCCGAAACGGAAATGCAGATCGCCGTGCTGCGCCACCTGGCCGGCCGCTGCGCCGTGCCGGTGCCGGCGCACCACGCCCCCCAGGGCCTGGACGCCGACTGGCTGTCGCACCAGCCGCCCGGCGCGGGCGAGTCCGCCGTGCGGGTACGCGCCTACAGCTTCCTGGAGGGCGAGCCCGGCTCGGCCTTGCGCGCCGAACCCGTTGCCTGGACCGCCCTGGGCCGCGCCGCCGGCGAACTGGACGCGGCGTTAGCTGATTTTTCGCACCCGGCCGCGGGACGCCGCTTCCTCTGGAACGTGTGCGAGGCGCCCTCCATGCGCCCGCTGCTCGACGCGGTCGAAGACCGCGACCATCGCCACGCCCTTGGCGAATTCCTGGGCCTGTACGCCATCCATACCGCGCCGCGGCTGCAAGGGCTGCCGCAGCAGATCATCCACAACGACCTGTCGGCCAGCAATCTGCTGACCGATGCGGGCGGCCTGGCCGTGGCCGGCGTGCTCGACTTCGGCGACATGGTGCAGGCGCCGCGCATCGCTGAAATCGCCATCGCCGCCTCCTACCAGATGACCCAGACCGACGCGCCGATGCGCGTGCTGGACTGCATGCTGGACGGCTACGCCTCAGTGCTGGCGCTGAGCGCGCAAGAGCGCGAGCTGACGCTGGACCTGGTGCTGGCGCGGCTGGCGCAGCGCATGGTCATCACCGCCTGGCGCGCGCGCCAATTCCCCGGCAACCGCGACTACATCCTGCGCAGCCACGCCGCCGCCACCCGCTTGTTCGACGCCCTGATAGGCCCCTGGAAAGACGGGCGCGATGCGCGCGCGTCCGCTTCCGCTTCCTTCTGACCGCCACGGATACCGCCATGTCCCAGGATCTCTCCGCCCCCACCTCCACGTCCGGCGAACTGCTGGCGCGCCGCCGCCGCGCGCTGGGCGCGGCCTACCGGCTGTTCTACGACGAGCCCGTGCATCCGGTGCGCGGCGAGGATGTCTGGCTGGAAGACGCGCAAGGCAAACGCTATCTGGACGCCTACAACAACGTGCCCGTGGTCGGCCATGCGCATCCCGGTGTGGTCGAGGCGCTGGCGCGGCAGGCGGCGGTGCTGAACACCCACACCCGCTATCTGCACGAAGGCGTGGTCGAGTACGCGGAGCGGCTGCTGGCCTTGTTCCCCGCGGGCCTGGACAACGCCATGTTCACCTGCACCGGCAGCGAGGCCAACGACCTGGCGCTGCGCGTCGCGATCGAGGCCACCGGCCGCACGGGCTTCATCGTCACCCGCAACGCCTATCACGGCGTGACGCGCTCGCTGGCGGACATGTCACCGTCGCTGCGCCCCGTGGCCAGCCATGTGCGCACGGTGCCGCCGCCCGACAGCTACCGCGGCGACCCGGCGCTGGCCGCCTTGCGCTTCGCCGAGGCCGTCGAGGCCGCCGCCGACGAACTGGCCCAGGCCGGCACGCCCGCGGCCGCGCTGATGGTCGACACCGTGTTCGCCAGCGACGGCATCCACACTGAATCGAACCAGGCGCTGGCGCTGGCCGCGGCCGCCATCCGGCGGCGCGGCGGCCTGTTCATCGCCGACGAAGTCCAGGGCGGCCTGGCCCGCACCGGACAATCCTGGTGGGCCTTCGAACGCGACGACGTGCTGCCCGACATGGTGTCGCTGGGCAAGCCCATGGGCAACGGCCATCCGATAGGCGCGCTGGTGCTGCGCTCGGACCTGGTAGAAGAATTCGGCCGCAAGTGCCGCTACTTCAATACCTTCGGCGGCAACACGGTCTCGGCCGCCGTGGGGCTGGCGGTGCTGGACGCGCTGCAGGCCATGGACGCGCCCAAGCGCGTGGCGGACGTGGGCGCGCACCTGGAGGCCGGCCTGCGCCGCCTCGCCGCGGCCCATCCCATCATCGGCGACGTGCGCGGCCGCGGCCTGTACTGGGGCGTGGAACTGGTGGACGCGCGCCGTCCCGCCGAGCCCGCGCCCGCCGTCGCGGCGGCCCTGGTCAACGGCCTGCGCCACGCCGGCGTGCTGATCGGCGCCAGCGGCCCCCAGGCCAACGTATTGAAGATCCGCCCTCCGCTCACTTTCCAGAAGGCCCACGCGGACCTGCTGTTGCAAGCCCTGGAACAGCAATGCGCCGCCGCGCGGCCCTGAGGCATCGGGACCGCCGTCTCGCAGACTCCACGCTACAGAAAGGAAAAAAGAAAATGAAGCAGCTTCCACCCAAGATGAAATCGATCCTCGGCCAACTCGCCCTGGGCGCCGCGCTCATGGCCTCGGCCGCGTCCGGCGTGCACGCGCAGACGCGCGGCGGCACCCTGAACGTCATCCTCAACCCCGAACCGCCCACGCTGATCTACGGCCTGAACCAGCAGACGCCCACGCAGATCGCCGCGGGCAAGATCTATGAAGGCCTGCTGACCTATGACTTCGACCTGACGGCCAAGCCGTCGCTGGCGAAGTCCTGGGAGATCTCGCCCGACGGCCTGGTCTACACCTTCCATCTGCAGCAAGGCGTGACCTGGCACGACGGCAAGCCTTTCACGTCCGAAGACGTGCGCTTCTCGTTGCAGGACTACCTGCCGCAGACCCACCCGCGCGCCCGCGGCAATCTGTCGCACGTGGCCAGCATCGAAACGCCCGACGCCAACACGGTCAAGATCACGCTGAAGGAGCCCTACGCGCCCTTCCTCAACGCCTTCGAGGTGTCGAGCGCGCCCATCATGCCGGCCCACCTCTACAAGGGCACGGACTTCCGCAACAACCCCGCCAACCAGACGCCGATCGGCACGGGCCCCTTCAAGTTCAAGGAATGGAAGCGCGGGCAGTACGTGCAGCTGGTGCGCAACGAAGCCTATTGGCAGGCCGGCCTGCCCTACCTGGACAACGTCTATTTCCAGGTCATCCCTGACTCCGCCTCGCGCCTGCTGGCGCTGGAGAACGGCTCGGTGCAGGTCGCCAGCTTCGGCGACATCGACTTCGCCTTCCTGCCGCAGATCAAGGCCAACCCGGCGCTGGAAGTCACCACCAAGGGCTATGAATTCGCCGGCCCGTTGTCATGGATCGAACTGAACCATCGCGTCAAGCCACTGGACGACAAGCGCTTCCGCCAGGCGATCCAGTACGCCATCGACCGCGACTTCATCGCCAAGCGCATTTTCTTCGGCGCCGCCAAGCCCGCCACCGGCCCGATCTCGTCGGTGACGAGCTTCTACGATCCCAACATCCCGCAATACAAGTACGACCCGAAGAAGGCCATCGCCCTGCTCGACGAGATGGGCCTCAAGCCCGACGCCAACGGCAAGCGCGTTTCGCTGCGGCTGCTGGGCCTGCCCTACGGCGACACCTGGAACAAGGTGTCCGAATACGTCAAGAACTCGCTGGCCAAGGTCGGCATCGACGTGGTGCTGGAAAGCACGGACGCCGGCAACTGGGCGCGCCGCTACGCCAACTGGGACTTCGACATGACGGTCACCTACCTGTATCAGTACTCGGACCCCGCCCTGGGCGTGGACCGCAGCTACCGGTCGGACAACATCCGCCAGGGCGTCTACGGCACCAACATCTCGGGCTACACCAACCCCGAGCTGGACAAGGTGTTCAGCGCCGCCTCGCTCGAAACCGACAAGCAGAAGCGCCAGCAGCTCTACACCCAGGCCGCCACCACGCTGGCGGAAGATGCGCCGTCGGCCTGGCTGGTGGAGCTGTCGTTCCCGACCATCACCAGCAAGTCCGTCAAGAACGTGACGACTTCGGCCATCGGCGTCGCCGAGACCTTCGCCACGACCTACATCCAGAAGTAAGGGGAGGCAGGCCATGAAGTCCCTGCTGGCGGTCGCGTCCGTCCTGATCAAGTCCATCACGGTGCTGCTGGCCGTGGCGGTCATCAACTTCATGCTGGTGCGGATGGCGCCGGGCGATCCCGTCAGCGTCCTCGCCGGCGAGGCGGGCGCCTCCGACCAGCACTACATCGACCAGCTGCGCAAGGAGTTCAAGCTGGACAAGCCGCTGCCGGTGCAGCTGGCCGGCTACCTGGGCTCCATGGCGACCCTGAACCTGGGCTTCAGCTACCGCCAGCAGCAGCCGGTGTGGGACCTGATCGCGGACCGCCTGCCCGCCACGCTGGTGCTGGCCATCCCCGCGTTCCTGCTGTCGCTGCTGGGCGGCGTGCTCTTGGGGGTGCTGGCCAGCAAGTACCGGGGCACCTGGAAGGATTCCGCCATCACGGCGGGATCGCTGGCCTTCTATGCCACGCCCATCTTCTGGGTGGGGCTGATGCTGGTGCTGCTGTTCTCGGTGCAGCTGGGCTGGTTTCCGCCCTTCGGCCTGGAAGCCATGGGTTCCGGCAAGAGCGGCCTGGCGCGCGCGCTGGACATCGCCCACCACGCCGTGCTGCCGGTGCTGACGCTGGCGGCGTTCAATCTTGCGCTGTATGCCCGCATGACGCGGGCCTCGATGAACGAGGTGCAGACCGCCGACTTCGTCAAGACCGCCTGGGCCAAGGGCCTGTCGCCGTCGCGCGTGGTCTGGGTGCACCAGCTGCGCAACGCCGTGCTGCCGGTCATCACCCTGGCCGGCATCCAGGCCGGGCAGCTGATCGGCGGCTCGGTGCTGGTGGAGACGGTGTTCGCCTGGCCCGGCATCGGCCGCCTGGCGTTCGACGCGCTGATGCAGCGCGACTACCAGGTGCTGCTGGGCGTGTTCTTCTGCACTTCGCTGATGGTGGTCGCGTTCAACCTCATCACCGACCTGATGTACCTGCTGATCGATCCCCGTATGCGGAGCGCTGCATGAAAGGCCTGTCCAAACGTTTTGCCAAGAACATCGGCGCCGTCGCGGGCTTGCTGGTGCTGTGCCTGATCGTGCTGATGGCGCTGGGCGCCAACGGCCTGTATCCGGAAAATCCGTGGGATCCCTCGGTCGCGCCCTTCCTCAAGCCCCTGCAGGAAGGCGGCGTGTGGCTGGGATCGGACTCGCTGGGACGCGACATCGCGTCCGGCATCGTGCACGGCGCGCGCGCCTCGCTGCTGGTGGGCTGCGTCGCCACCGCCGTGGCGCTGGTGATCGGGCTGGCCGTGGGCATCCCCGCAGGATTCCTGGGCGGGCGCAGCGACGAGATCCTGATGCGCCTGACCGAGATCTTCCAGACCATCCCCAGTTTCTTCTTCGCCATCGTGCTGGTGGCCATCTTCCAGCCTTCGTTCGCCTCGGTGATCGCGGCGGTGGGGCTGGTGAGCTGGCCGCCGGTGGCGCGGCTGGTGCGGGCCGAATTCATGCGCGTGAAGTCCAGCGAATTCGTCGAGGCCGCGCGCGTGCAGGGCCTGTCGAACCTGCGCATCGTCATGGCCGAGATCCTGCCCAACTGCCTGTCGCCGCTGATCGTAATGGCCTCGCTCATGGTGGCCAACGCCATCCTGCTGGAAAGCGCCATCAGCTTCCTGGGCCTGGGCGATCCCAACCTGATGAGCTGGGGCTACATGGTGGGCGCGTCGCGCTCGCTGCTGCGCCTGGCGTGGTGGATGTGCCTGTTCCCCGGGCTGGCCATCTTCCTGACCGTGCTGGCGATCAACCTGGTGGGCGAAGGCCTCAACGACGCGCTCAATCCGCGTCTGCACCGCAAGGGACAATAACCGTGAACGGCCTGCTCCAGATCGAAGACCTGTCCATCAAGCTGCCCGCCGGCGCCGACCGGCCCTATGCCGTCGAAGGCGTCAGCCTGGACATCGCGCCCGGCGAAATCGTCTGCGTGGTGGGCGAATCCGGCTCGGGCAAATCCACCCTGGCCCATGCCGTGCTGAGCCTGCTGCCGCGCGGCGTGAGCGTCAGCGGCGGCGCGATACGGCTGGACGGCCAGGCCCTGACCGGCCTGGGCCTGAACGCCCTGCGCAAGATCCGCGGCAAGCGCATCGCCATGGTGTTCCAGGAGCCGCTCAGCGCCCTGAACCCGCTGATGCGCTGCGGCGACCAGATCGTCGAAATGCTGCGCGAGCATGGCGCGGCCGACGCCGCGCAGAACGCCGAGCGCCTGGCCGCGCTGCTGGTGTCGGTGGGGCTGGAAGACCACCGCCGCATCGCGGACTCCTATCCCTTCCAGCTGTCCGGCGGCCAGCGCCAGCGCGTCATGATCGCCATGGCGCTGGCGCTGGAACCCGAGATCCTTATCGCCGACGAGCCGACCACGGCGCTGGACGTGACCACCCAGGCCCAGATCCTGGCGGTGCTGCTGGACATCCAGAAGCGCAAGAACCTGGGCGTGCTGTTCATCACCCACGACTTCGGCGTGGTGTCCGAGATCGCCGACCGCATCGTGGTCATGAAGGACGGCCGCGTGGTCGAGACCGGTGCCGCCGCGCAGGTGCTCAACCAGCCCCAGGCCGACTACACCCGGCGCCTGCTGGCGGCGGTGCCCTCTTCCGTGCCGCCCGCCCCGACTCCGGTGGCGGCGCAGGCGCTGCTGTCGGTGAGCGGGCTGCGCAAGACCTACGTGCGCAAGGGCGGACTGTTCAAGCCGGCGCGCCAATTCCCGGCGGTGCGCGACGTCAGCTTCGAGATCGCCCGCGGCGAGACCGTGGGCCTGGTCGGCGAATCCGGCTCGGGCAAATCGACCATAGGCCGCATCGTCGCCGGCCTGATCGCCGCCGATGGCGGTTCGGTGCGCCTGAAGGGCGCCGAGCTGACGGCGCGCGGCGCCTTCGACGACGTCGCCGTGCGGCGCTCGGTGCAGATGGTGTTCCAGGATCCCTACGGTTCGCTCAACCCGCGCCACCGCGTCGCCACCATCCTGACCAGCGGCCTGGTGGCCCAGGGCGTGCCGCGCGAACAGGCGTTGCGCCGCGCGCGCGAGCTGATGGAACTGGTGCGGCTGGACGCCTCGGCGCTGGACCGCTATCCGCACGAATTCTCGGGCGGCCAGCGCCAGCGGCTGGGCCTGGCCCGCGCCATCGCGGCCCAGCCCGAACTCATCATCGCCGACGAACCGGTGTCGGCGCTGGACGTGTCGGTGCAGGACCAGGTGCTGACGCTGCTGAAGGAACTGAAGGACAAGCTGCACCTGTCGATGCTGTTCATCACCCACGACCTGCGCGTGGCGGCCCAGCTGTGCGACCGCATCGTGGTGCTGCAGCAAGGCGCCATCGTCGAGCAAGGCCCCGCGGCGCAGGTGCTGCAGGCGCCGTCGCACCCCTACACGCGGCAGCTGATCGACGCGGTGCCGGGCCGCCAGTGGAAATAGGCCCGCTGCCCATGCCTGCCCTCTTACCGATCATCCCCCCGGCTATCCAGGAATCCCCACGATGAAAGCCCTGCTTTCCCCCCTGCACGACGCCGAATGGACCGGCAACGCCCTGGTCCGCGGCATCCTCAAACCGCACCACGACGCGCGCGGCCGCGGCCGCGAGATCGAGGCGGCGCTGCGCGACGTCGGGCTGGACTGCCAGACCGTGGGCCCGCTGGCCCAGGGCATCCCCGAGCTCACGCAGATCCACACGCCCGACTACCTGGCCTACCTGCAAAGCGCCTGGGCCGAATGGCGCAAGGCGCCCGACGCCTCGTTCGAGGTGCGGCCCAACATCTGGCCCAACCGCCACTACACCGAGATGCGCGCCACCACGCCCGTGGCCATGGCCGGCCGCTACCTGGCCGACGGCGCCACGCCCATCGTCGAGGACACCTGGCGCAACGTCTACGCCAGCGCCGAGACCGCGGTCGCCGCCGCGCAGGCCGTGCTGGACGGATCGTCCAGCGTGTATGCGCTGGTGCGGCCCAGCGGCCATCACGCCATGACGGACATGGGCATGGGCGGCTGCCTGCTGGCCAATACCGCGCTGGCCGCGCAACGCCTGGCCGGACAATGGGGCCGCGTCGCGATCCTGGACATCGACGTGCACCACGGCAACGGCACGCAGCAGATCTTCTATGGCCGCGACGACGTGCTGACCGTCTCCATCCATGGCGACCCCGCCAGCATCTACCCCTTCTGCAGCGGCTACGGCGACGAAACCGGCACGGGCGCGGGCGAGGGCTACAACCTGAACCTGCCGCTGGCGGCCGGCACCGAGCTCTCCGGCTATCTCAAGGCCTTCGAGCCCGCGCTGGAGCGCGTCGAGCAGTTCAAGCCGCGCGCGCTGGTGGTCGCCACCGGCTACGACACCTTCCGCGGCGACGCCTTCGGCAATCTCAGCCTGGACACGCCGGACTATGCGCAACTGGGCAAGCGCATCGCGCAGCTCGGCCTGCCCACGCTGTTCGTGCAGGAAGGCGGCTACGCCATCGACGCCTTGCGCGCCAATACCCGTTCGATGCTGGAAGGCTATCTGGGCCACGCCCGGCGCTGAGTCCACCGTCCGCCACAGACCAGGAACACGATGCAATCCCCCTCCACTCCCCGCGTCGCGCTGATCAGCGGCGCCAGCCGCGGCATCGGCCTGGCCATCGCCCGCGAACTGCTTGCCAACGGCTGGAGCATCAGCGCCGGCACCCGCAGTCCCACCGACGCCTTCGACGGCTTTCCGGCCGAACGGGTGCACCGCGCCCGCTTCGACGCCGAGGACGCCGCCAGCGAGGACGCGTGGATAGCGGACGCCATGGCGCGCTACGGCCGCATCGACGCGCTGATCCACAACGCCGGCATCCTCAGCAAGAGCTCGGTGGTCGAGGCCACCGACGACGAGTTCGACCGGCTGTTCGCCGTCAACGTCAAATCGCCCATGCGCCTGACGCGCAAGGCCTGGCCGCACCTGATCGCGGCGGGCGCGGGCAAGGTCCTGGTCATGGCCTCGCTGGCCGGCAAGCGGGTCCGCGCGCCCGAGGGCACGCTCTACGCCATGAGCAAGTTCGCGGCGCTGGCGCTGGCCCACGGCATCCGCCACTGCGGCGATCCCCACCAGATCCGCTGCACCGCCATCTGCCCGGGCTTCGTGGCCACCGACATGGCCGACGGCGTGCCCGCGGAAATCAAGACCCGCCTGACCCAGCCCGAGGACATCGCCCGCATGGCGCGGCTGGTGCTGGAGCTGCCGCCCAGCGCCAGCGTGGCGGAAATCCCCGTCAGCTGGCAGGTGGAATCGGAGTACTAGCCGGCGGCTTCCAGCACCGCCGCGCGGAACTCCTGCATCAGCGGCGACCACGTCGCGCCATGGCGCGTGACCAGCGCCATGCTACGCCGCAGGGGCCGGCCCAGCGTCACCGGCAGCTCGGCGATGTCCGGGCCCAACGCACTTTGCGGCATCAGCGCCAGCAGGTCCGAGGCCGCCAGCAAGGCCAGCGCGCCCCCCGAGAAATGCTGTACCTCCAGCGCCGCCGACGGCAGCGCCAGGCCCGCCTCGGCATAGCGGGCTTCCAGCGCGTGGCGCGCCACCGATCCCTGCATGGGCAGGATCCAGCGCTGGCCGTCCAGGTCGCGCAAGGCCAGCTTGCGCCGCGACGCCAGGGGATGCTTGCGGCTGGCGGCCACGCACAGGCCGTCCTCGCGTATCGATTCCTGGTGCAGCGAACCCGGCACGTCGGCATAGATCGGCGTCACAGCCAGGTCCAGCTTGCCACCCGCGACCTGCTCGTTCAAGTCGTCCGACTGGCCTTGCGTGAGCTGCACCCGCAGCGCGGGCCGGCGCGGCAGCAGGCGGCGCAGGGCCGGCATCACCACGCTGTCCACCGTGGCGCCGGTGGCGCCGACGCGCAGCAGGCCGGCTTCGCCCAGGCGCAGTTCCATGGCGTTGCGCACCGCGTCGCGGTACTCCGCCCATAGCCGCTGCGCGTGTTCGCGGAACGCCAGGCCCGCCGAGGTCAGGCGCAGCCCGCGCCCGCCGCGGTCCAGCAGCGCCAGCCCCGTGTCGGCCTCCAGCCGCTGCAGGGACTTCGACAGCGCCGGCTGGCTGACGCCGCAGGCCGCCGCGGCGCGGTCCAGGTTGCCGTGTTCCACCACGGCCAGGAAATATTCGATGTCACGCAGCGACAGATTCATAATCATTGGTTATGCATAGACTCAGCTTCAGGAATATTAAGCCGAGTCCACGCCCCTAGAATCCCTGGATAAACCCGAGGACCGACAGAAGGCGCAGCGCATGGATAAAAAGCCCAACATCGTATTGATCGTGGCCGACAACCTGGGATGGGGCGAACTCGGCTGCTACGGCGGCGGCGCCCTGCGCGGCGCGCCCACCCCGAACATCGACCGGCTGGCCTCCGAAGGGCTGCTGCTGCAGAACTTCAACGTGGAAAGCGACTGCGTGCCGACGCGCTCCGCGCTGATGAGCGGCCGCCATCCCATCCGCACCGGCTGCCTGCAATCCGTGCCTCCGGGCCTGCCGCAAGGGCTGGCGCGCGACGAGATCACCCTGGCCCAGCAGCTGTCCGGCCAGGGCTACGCCACGGCGCACTACGGCAAATGGCATCTGGGCGACATCCCCGGCCGCTATCCGTCCGACCGCGGCTTCGACGAGTGGTACGGCATTCCGCGCACCACCGACGAAAGCCAGTTCACCTCGTCCATCGGCTTCGATCCCACGGTCGCCGACATCCCGCACATCATGCAGGGCCAGGCCGGCTCGCCCTCGGAAAACGTCAAGGTCTACGACCTGGAGACGCGCCGCGGCATCGACGCCGAGCTGGTCGACCGCTCCGTCGGCTTCATGCGCAAGCACGCCGAGGCCGGCCGCCCCTTCTTCCTGTACCTGCCTCTGGTGCACCTGCACTTCCCCACCCTGCCGCACCCGGACTTCGCGGGCCGCACCGGCGCCGGCGACTTCGCCGATTCCATGGTGGAAATGGACCACCGCGTGGGGCAGATCGTGCAGGCGGTGGACGAGCTGAAGCTGCGCGACGACACCGTGTTCATCTTCTGCAGCGACAACGGCCCTGAATTCCGCAAGCCCTACCGCGGCACCGCCGGCCCCTGGACCGGCACCTACCACACCGCCATGGAAGGCAGCCTGCGCGTGCCCTTCATGATCCGCTGGCCCGGCAAGGTCAAGCCCGGCCAGGTGTCCAACGACATCGTCCACGTCACCGATCTGTACACCACGCTGTCCAGCATCGCCGGCGCCGCCATTCCGCAGGACCGGCCCATCGACGGCATCGACCAGACCGACTTTTTCACCGGCGCCAGTCCGGCCTCGCAACGCGAGGGCTTTCTGTTCTACATCAAGAACGAGCTGCGCGCGGTCAAGTGGCGCGACTGGAAGCTGCACTTCTACTGGGAGCCCGAAGTCAACGAGGGCAAGGGCAAGCTGGAGTCGCCGTACCTGTTCAACCTGAAGCAGGACCCCAAGGAAGAAAGCGACATCCTCATCTTCAACACCTGGGTGCTCGGCCCCATCCTGAAAATGGTGCAGGCCTTCAACCAGTCCTGCGCCGCGCATCCGAACACGCCGCCGGGCAAGCCGGATCCCAGCTGAGCCACTCGGCGGCCTGGGCAAAAAAACACAAAGGGGAAAACATGAAACTCGCCATCCGATGCTGCGCGCTGCTGCTGGGCGCGGCGCTGACCGCCACCGCCGGCGCGGCGGACCACAAGCTGGACTGGCCCGGCAAGCAGATCACCTGGGTGGTCGGCTTCGTGCCGGGCGGCACCGCCGACGTGCTGACCCGCATCGCCGCGCAGGAACTGGCGCGGCGCAGCGGCCTGAACGTCATCGTCGAAAACCGTCCCGGCGCCGCGGGCGCCATTGCCCTGCAACTGGTGGCGCGCAGCAAGGCCAGCGACGGCTATCTGCTGACCGTGCCGGGCCCGCTGATCTACCCCACGCCCCAACCCGAGATCGGCCGCGAACTGGCGCCCGTCATCCTGATGGCCCAGGGCCCGATGGTCGTCGTCGGCCCGGCCAAGGACGCCAAGGCGTCGCTGCAGGACGTGCTGGCCGACGCGCGGCAGCGGCCCGAGGCCTGGAGCTACGGCAGTTCCGGCAACGGCACCTCGCAGAACCTGGCGGGCGAACTGCTCAACCAGTACGCCGGCACCCGCATCGTGCACGTCCCTTACAAGGGCGGCGGCCAGGCGGTGGCCGACGTGGCCGGCGGCCAGATTCCCCTGGCCATCCTGGGCTCGGCCCCGGTCATGCCGCAGATCAAGGCCGGCGTGCTGAAGGCCTACGCCGTCACCACGCCCTACCGCCTGGACAGCCTGCCCGGCGTGCCCACGGTGGAAGAGTCCGGCTTCAAGGGCTACGCCGCCACCCAGTGGTTCTCGGTCGCGGCCAGCATGGAAATCCCGACGGCGCAGCTGGAGCAGGTCAACGCCGCGCTACGCGCCGCCGTGGCCACGCCGGAGTTCAAGGCCGCCCTGGAAAACGCCGGCATGATCGCCGGTGGCGGCTCGCGGGATGAATTGCAGTCGTTCATCCAGGCCGATAGCGCCAAATGGCAGAAGCTGATCGATAGCGGGGCGGTGAAGCTGGCGAATTGAGCGATCGGAAAAAATCGGGCGTTCGTCCTGGAATAGCGGCAAACAGCTTGTTCGGCCCTCCTGAAAAACCTTAGAAGATGGAGGACGCCTGCTCATGCTTTCTTGGGAAGCGATGAGGAGGCTTGAAAAGCTATTCGGAGTGTCTCGCCTTGACTGGAGCACCGGCAGCCATTGCCCGGCGACAGCCGCGCATTCCCTCGGACGGCACGATTCCGCATGAAGTCGTCACGCTGATGGCCAGCAACGGGTGGAGCATCGTGCGCGCCTGGCGCGAGTACCTGGGGATCACCCAGGTCGACATGGCGGCGCGCCTGGGCATACGCCAGCCCAGCTACGCCGCAATGGAATCCGCTGATGCGAACCCCAGGAAAAGCACCCGCGAGCGTCTTGCGGCCGCCTTGGGCGTGCACTTCGACCAGATCGACGTGTAAGCGCAAGGCAGCCTCGCCGCCCTGCCCTCAACTCATATACACGCCGCCATTGATGGCGTAGTTCGCGCCCGTCACGAAAGCCGCCTCGTCCGAGGCCAGCCAGGCGCACAGGCCGGCCAGGTCCTTGGCCGTGCCCAGCCGGCCCACCGGCACGCTTTCGACGATGCGGTCCAGCAAGGCAGGCGGAAACGCCTTCACGGTGTCGTCGGCGATGAAGCCCGGCGACGCCAGGTTGACGGTCACGCCGCGCGCCGCGACTTCCTGGGCCAGCGAGCGCGTGAAGCCGATGACCGCGCCCTTGGCCGTGGCGTAGTTGATCTGGCCGATCTGGCCTTTTTCCGCGGCCACGGAGCCGATGTTGATGATGCGTCCCCAGCCGCGGTCGGCCATGCTGTCCACGACCTGCTTGGTGGTGTTGAACAGCGTGTCCAGGTTGCTGCGCAGCACCGCGGACCAATCCGCGTGGCTCATCTGGCGAAAGCGCATGTCCAGCATCGCGCCGGCATTGTTGACCAGCACGTCGATCTCGCCGACCTCGCGCCGCACCTTGGCGAAGGCCGCCTCGGTCGAGGCCCAGTCGGTGGCGTCGCCCTCGGAGGCGATGAAGTCGTAGCCCAGGGACTTCTGTTCCTTCAGCCAGTGGTCCTTGCGCGAGGAGCGCGGCCCGCAGCCCGCCACCACGCGGTGTCCCGAGAGTTGCAGCGCCTGGCAGATCGCGGTGCCCGTGTGGCCCATTCCGCTGGTGACGTAAGCAATGCGCAAAGCCATGTACTTCCCCTTTTGAAAAAGACGGTATCGCGCCGCGGATCAGGCCACCTGGCCGACCAGCGGGAACAGGCCGAACGCCAACGCCGCCGCCAGCATCACCATGCAGACCATCGTGGCCCACTTGAGCGAATAGCGCTGGTGGTCGCCGAAGTCCACGCCGGCCAGGCCGACCAGCAGATAGGTCGACGGCACCAGCGGGCTCAGCAGGTGCACGGGCTGGCCGATCAGCGAGGCGCGCGCCATCTCGACCGGCGAAATGCCGTAGCCCTGGGCCGCTTCGCTCAGGATGGGCAGCACGCCGAAGTAGAAGGCGTCGTTGGACATGAAGAAGGTGAACGGCAGGCTGACCAGCGCGGTGATGCCGGCCAGGTACGGACCCATGGCGTCGGGAATCACGGCCAGCAGGCTGCGCGACATGGCCTCGACCATGCCCGTGCCCGACAGGATGCCGGTGAAGATCCCCGCCGCGAAAATCAGCGACACCACCGACAGCACATTGCCCGCGTGCTGCGTAACGCGGCGGCGCTGCTCGGCCAGATCGGGGTAGTTGATGACCAGCGCGATCGCAAAGGCGATCATGAACAGCACCGGCAGGGGCAGCACGCCCATCACCAGGCTCACCATCAGCGCCAGCGTCAGGCCGGCGTTCACCCACAGCAGCCTGGGGCGGCGCAGGTCCTGATCGACCTCGATCTCGGGCAGGTTCTTGGGGCCGTCCTCGTCGTAGCCCGCGTGCAGCGAGGCGCCGTCCGGCAGCGACAGCACGCCCAGGCGGCGGCGTTCGCGCAGGCCCAGGCAGAACGCCAGGATCAGGATGGCGACGATGGCCACGCCCATCACCGGCACCAGCGGCACGAAGATGTCGCCCGCGTCCACGTGCAGGGCGCTGGCGGCGCGCGCCGTCGGGCCGCCCCAGGGCGTCAGGTTCATGACGCCGCTGGCCAGCATCGCCAGGCAGGTCATGGACAGCGCGTTCATCTTCAGGCGGCGGTACAGCGGCAGCATCGACGCCACCACGATCATGTAGGTGGTGGAGCCGTCGCCGTCCAGCGAGATCACCAGCGCCAGCACGGTGGTGCCGACCACGATCTTCAGCGGATCGCCCTTCACCGCGCGCAGGATGCGGCCGACGATGGGATCGAACAGGCCGGCGTCGATCATGACGCCGAAGTACAGGATGGCGAACATCAGCATCACGCCCGTGGGCGCGATCTTGCGGATGCCGTCCAGCATCATCTTGTCGATGCCCGAGCCGAACCCGCCCAGCAGGGCGAAAATAATGGGGACAAGGATGAGCGCCACCAGCGGCGACAGGCGCTTGGTCATGATCAGCGTCATGAACGTGATCACCATGCCGAAGCCAAGCAGGGTCAGAAGCATGAGGGTTATCTCCGGCTAGTCGTTGTTATGTGTCGATCCCGCCACCGGCTGGGGCAGCGGGACCGCAAGACTAGAAATAAAAGCTGTCTGGAACCTGTCGTTTTTGAATGGGCGCCCCCCTCGGGGGGGCAGCAAGCGAACGCAGCGAGCGCGGCGTGGGGCCCCCCCTCCCGTGCGACAATCTCCCGCATGCGCATACTGGTGATCGAAGACGACGCGGACCTTGCCGACGCACTCGTGCGCCGGCTGCGCCGTCTCGGCCATGCCGTGGACTGCCAGAACGATGGCCTCAGCGCCGACGGGGTGCTGCAATACGAAACCTTCGACCTCGTCATCCTGGACATCGGCCTGCCGCGCATGTCGGGCTTCGACATCCTGCATCGCCTGCGCGACCGCGGCAGCAAGACGCCGGTGCTGGCGCTGACCGCGCGCATCGACATCGAGGACCGCGTCCATGCCCTGGATACCGGCGCCGACGACTACCTCGCCAAGCCTTTCGATTTCCGCGAACTGGAAGCCCGCTGCCGCGCGCTGCTGCGCCGGCCCAGCGCGCAGAACGCCGGCGTGCTGCGCTTTGGCGAACTGCAGATCGACAGCGCCGCGCGCCAGGTCACGCTGGCGGGCCAGCGCATCGACCTGCCCAAGCGCGAATACAGCCTGCTGGAGATCCTGCTGGCCGGCATGAACCGCGCCGTCAGCAAGGCCGAGATCGCCCACAAGCTGTTCGCCTTCGACGACGACGCCGCGCCCAATGCCATCGAGGTCTACATCGCCCGTCTGCGCCGCAAGCTCGAAGGCTCGCCCCTGCGCATCGAAACGCAGCGCGGCACCGGCTACCTCCTGACCGCCACCGATGACCACGACCGTTCCGCCGCGCCCGGTTCCGGCCGGGACTGAGCCCGCCCGGCCCGGCCACGGCCAGCGCCGCATCTCGATCAAGCGCCGGCTGCTGGCCATGCTGCTGGCGCTGTTCGTCGCCGCGCTGGGCGCGCTCTATCTGCTGGTGCGCGGCTATGCGCAGCAGACCGCCGACACCACCTACGACCAGTTGCTGCGGTCCTCGGCGCTATCCATTGCCGACAGCCTGCAGCTGGTGCAGGACGAATGGCGCATGGACATGCCCTATGCCTCGCTGGCGCTGCTGGAACAGGCGCCGCGCGACCGCGTGTTCTACCGCGTCGGCGACGGCGCCGCGCTGATCTCCGGCTACGCCGACCTGCCCGCCCCGCCCGCCCGCAACGACGCGGACCCGGCCGACTCGCCGCGCCTGTACGACGCCAGCTACCAGGGCGTGCCGGTGCGCATCGCCTGGATGGAACGCAAGATCGCCGGTCCGCGCAATACCGAGACCGCGCTGATCCAGGTCGCGCAGACCCGCGAGGCGCGCGACGCGCTGGCCCAGGGCATCCTCTGGCAAGGCACGCTGGCGCTGATCGGCTTCACCGCCGCCGCGCTGGCGCTGGCCTATTGGGGCCTGCTGCGTTCGCTGTCGCCGATCCGGCGCATCGAACGCGAGCTTGCGGCGCGCAGCGCCTCCGACCTGCACCCCATCGCCGCGCCCGTGCCCGAAGAGCTCGACACGCTGGTGCATGCGCTGGACGGCTTCATGGCGCGCCTGTCGGAAAACCTGGACACCTTGCGCCTCTTCATTGCGGAGGCCGCCCATCAGCTGCGCACGCCGCTGGCCGCGCTGCACGCGCAGATGGAAGTGGCGCTGGACGAGGACGATCCCGCCGAACAGCGCCGCAGCCTGCTGGCCGTGCTGCGCAACGCCGAAAAGCTCTCGCGCCTGGTCAATCAGTTGCTGAGCGACGCCAGCGTCATCCACCGCAGCAACGTGCGGCAGTTTCAGCCCGTGGACCTGGCCGAGCTGCTGCGCCAGGCGGTACACGACACGGTCCCGCAAGCCGATCCGCAGCCCGACGTACGCTTGCACCTGCCCGCGTCCGGCCGTCCCGCCATCGTGGCCGGCGACAGCCTGATGCTGCGCGAAGCCTTCAAGAACCTCATCGACAACGCGCTGCGCCACGGCGCGGCCGAGGACGGCCATATCGCCGTGCGGCTGGAAGCGCAGGACCGGGGCTGGCGGATCTCGGTTTCCGACCAGGGGCCCGGCATTCCACCGGCGCTGGCCAACGCGGCCTTCGAGCGCTTCGTGCGCGGCCCCGACGCGCGCGCGCCCGGCGCCGGCCTGGGCCTGTCCATCATCAAGCGCGTGGTCGACATCCACCAGGGCAAGCTGACCCTGAGCAACCGCGTGGGCGGCGGCCTGGACGCCGTCATCACGCTGCCGGCCCGCCCCCATGAAGCGTGATCTCCTGAAACCCCTGCGCCTGCTGGCCGCGCTGGCCGCCCTGCTGCCAGCCGCGGCGGGCCTGGCCGCGGAAACCAGCGCCGACGGCCTGGCGCTGGGCCCGGCCGACAGCAGGAACGTGCTGGTGGTGCACGCCTCCAACAATGTGCAGGTGTTCCGCGGCGTGCTGGAAGATTTCAGCAGGCTCAACCCCGGCCTGCGCCTGGAATACACCGAACTGTCGACGCAGGAGCTGTACAGCGGCACCGTCGCGCGGGCCGCGCAGGCGGACGCGCCCAAGGGCGGCCCCGACCTCATCATCAGCAGCGCCATGGACCTGCAGACCAAGCTGGTCAATGACGGGTACGCGCAGGCGCACGTCTCGCCCGAGACCCGCGCCCTGCCCTCCTGGGCCAACTGGCGCGACGAGGTCTTCAGCATCGGCACCGATCCCATCGTCATGGTCTACAACACCGGCAAGCTCGCCGCGCAGCGCGCGCCGCGCACCCGGCGCGAGCTGCTGTCGCTGCTGCAGGCGCCCGACCAGCCGCTGGCGGGGGCCATCTCCACCTACGACGTCGAAGGCAGCGGCATCGGCTACCTGGCGGCCACCCAGGACACGCGCCTGGACAGCATGGCCGGCGCGCTGCTGGCCGAACTGGGCCGCAACCGCGTCACCGTCCACGCCTCCACCGAGGACGCGCTCGACAAGCTCGAACGCGGCGAGACCGCGCTGGCCTACAACCTGCTGGAATCCTATGCCCGCCATCGCATCGCCCAGGGCGCGCCGCTGGCCGTGGTCTATCCGCAGGACTACACGCTGATGCTGTCGCGCTCGGCCATCATTCCCAGGCTGGCGCCGCGGGCCGACCTGGGCGCGCAGTTCCTCGACTACCTGCTGTCGCCCCGAGGCCAGGAAATGGTCGCGCGGCAATCGGGCATGCGGCCGGTGGCCGCCTCGGTCACCCCGGAAGCGGGCGTGCGGCCCGTGGGACTGGGCGTGGGCTTGCTGGTGTATCTGGATCCGCTGAAGAAGCGGCACTTCCTGGACCTGTGGCGCGCGGCGATCCATCCTCCCGGCGCGCCGGGCCAACCCTGCCCCCGATTTGCCGCGCACTGGTGGAAATGCCCCGGTGCGCGCGCACCCTCGCTGAAGGCGCGGCGCGCGCCATCCCCGCTGGAGCGGGGATTTTCATCCGGCCCGTGAATTTGCGAGGATAATTTCCTTTCAGGTTGCTGGCTTCCGGCAGGCACCGCTGCCGCTCCGCCTCTACAGCGATCTGCAATGCGTGACAGCGTTTGCGTCTGTACCAAAACTGGAGACACGAAATGGCTGAACACCAGATTGCCGTCGGACCCGTGATCCAGGCGCCGGGCCCGCTGACTGATTCCTCCCCCCGCGACCGCCTCCCGTCCCACGATCTGAGCCGTTACTTCCGCCTGCCGCTGGCCCAGCTGCCGCAGCGCGAAAAGATGCTCGCCCGCGACTGGAGCACGGTGGACAGCGCCTTCTCGGCCGTCGGCGAGGCCGTGCTCCTCATCAGCCGCAATGCCGTGGTGGACAGGATGTCGGCCTTGGCCGCGCGCTATCTGGACGACGGACGCGGCTGGCAGGTGCGCGACGGCAGGCTGCGCCATCCGGACGGCAAGATACAGGCGCTGTTCGATGCCCATTGTCTGTCCGTCGCGCGCGACGGGCAGGCGCGGTCCCTGGCCGCGGCCGCCGGCTGGGGCGAGCTGTCCTGGGTCGACATCAGCGCCGCGCCTCGCGCGTTGAGCCTGATCGGCGCGCGCATGCTGCTTGTGTGCATGCGGCGCAAGAGTGCGTTCGCCCAGCCCGACATCGGGAGGTTGGAAGCCGTGTTCGCCATCACCCATGCGGAAGCCGCGGTCCTGGCGGGACTGGCCATGGGCCATAGCGTCGAGGAAGTCGCCACCCTGCGCCACGCCTCGGTGCTGACGGTGCGCAAGCAGGTCGCGTCCCTGCTCAGCAAGATGCAGTGCAGCCGCCAGGCCGAGCTGGTCAGGCTGGCCTCGCTGCTATAGGCGCACGCCGCCATACCCAATTTTGAGTATGTGGCACCTGTTTCCCGCGTCCTACGATGGGCGCGTGGCGCAGCTGTCCTTGCCCAAGCTGCATTGCCGCACGCCCCCAGGGACACCACTATCCGATGCTGCGATCACTCACGTCATCAGGAGCATTTCATGAAAACTGCCCTAATCGTTCGTGCCGCCCTTCCTTTCTGCCTGGCGGCCTGCGCCCTGCTGTCCGGGCCCGCCGCCGCGCAGACCGCCCCCGCTCCCGCCACCGCGGCGCCGCCGTCCGACGTCCAGCTCACCCGCGATCAGGTCGAGCGCGACCTGGCTGCCTGGAAGCAGTCCGGCGTGGAAAGAAATTGGGATAGCGACAATACTCCGGACATCAACAGCCCCGAGTACGTCGCCAGCTACAAGAAGTACGTGGACACGGTGCGGCCGGCCAACGCGCCGCAGATGCAGCAGCAATCGCAAGGCCAGGGCAAGTGGTAGCGGACGCTACCCGGTCCGCGACGGCGCGCCGCCGCGCTCGCTGCCCGGCGAGCGGCCATATTGGGCGCGGTACGCCCGGTTGAAGGTCGATACTTCCTCGAAGCCCCAGCTGGCCGCGATGTCCGCGATGGACCGGCCCGGCTGGGTTTCGATCGCCTGGCGGCATTGCTCCAGCCGGCATAGGCGCACATGGGCGCTGAAGCTCAGGCCGTGCTCGGCCAGGATCTTGAACAGGTAGCTGCGCGACATGCCGAGTTCTTCGCTGGCCGAGGCCGGCGTCAGGTCGCGGTCGGCCAGGCGGCGCTGCACCAGCGCCAGGATGCGGTCCAGCACTTCGTGGCGCACCCGCTCGGCGCCGTGCGCGCCGGCTTCCGCGCTTTCGAGCTGGGTCCGGGACAGCAGCTCGCTGCAATGCCTGACCATCAGCGCCTGCACATGCTGCAGTTCGTTGGCCGGCAATTCGCTGACCAGGCGCATGTAGCTGGCCAGCACCCGCCCCGCGCCCGCAGCGCCGTCCAGCACCGGCGTGGCGAGCTTGCCGCGCCGGCCCAGCTGCGGCCGCAGCAGGCCTTCCGGAATCTCTATGCAGAACATGCGGAAATCGGTGCGGAAATCGACTTCCCAGGGCGAGGCGCAATCCACCACGTAGACGTCGCCGGCGCGCGCGCGCATGGCGCTGCCGCCCTGCGAGATGACGGCCTCGCCCACGCACAGCAGGTTGGCGAAAAAGGGCGATTGCGTGCGCGCCGCCAGACCCGCGGCGGACAGCCTGACCACATGGGACTGGGCGGTGATGGTGGAGCCGTGCAGGTCCGGCAGCAGCAGGCCGTCGATCTGGCCACGGAAGCTGCGGGCTGCGTCGCGCTCGGGTTCGAGCGGCACGTAGGCGTCGCAGATCGCGTCGCGCCAGTACGCGAACTGGTCCTGCGGCGCGATGACATCGGTGGTGTGGTGGTAGGCCTGCGCGCTCATCTTGAGTACCGGATCATGCCGATGGGGGCCGCCATCTTCTAGGGGATGGACGCTTTGCGCCACTGCCGTGGACGCTACGCGCTGGCAGGGCGAAGACTACCGGCCGATTATACGCACAGACCTATATCGCCGGACCGTGATCCAGGCCCCCATCAGGAGACAAAAGATGTCCACGCCCGAACCGCTCGACGAGCGGATCGCCGCCTTTGAACGCGACGGCTTCGTCGTGCTGCCCGGGATCATCCCGCCCGAACAGGTCAGCCAGTTGCAGGAGGCCCTGATCCGCATCGAGGCCGAGCACAACCTGGGCTACGCCAAGACCTCGTTCGAAGGCCACAAGACCGTGCGCATCAACAACCTGCTGGTCTACGATGCGCGCTTCTGGGACGTGCCGCTGCAGCCCGAGGTGCTGGCCGTGGCCGAGCGCCTGCTGGACCGCGAACTGCTGCTGTCCTCGCTGTGCTCGCTGACGCTGGCGCCGGGCCAAGGCGCGCAGCCCCTGCACGAAGACACCCAGCAGCTGGCCCTGCCGCGGCCGCGCCCGCCGCTGGCGATCAACGCCATCTGGGCGCTTAGCGATTTCACGCCCGAGAACGGCGCCACCCACATCGTGCCCGGCAGCCACCGCTACGATTCCTCGCCGCCCTACGGCGCGCAGGACATAGAAACCGTGCAGGCCACCATGAAGGCCGGCAGCGTCATGCTGTTCGACAGCGCGCTGTGGCACAAGGGCGGCGCCAACAACAGCAATGCGCGCCGCTACGCGCTGTCGTGCTACTACTGCGCCGGCTGGATGCGCCAGCAGGAAAACCTGCAGCTCGGCATCCCCGCCGACGTGGCGCGGCGCTTTCCGCGCCGCCTGCAGGAACTGTGCGGCTACAGCATCTACAAGGGCCAGTACGGGCACATCGACAACGCCGACCCCATCACCCTGCTGGGCGGCGCGGGCCGGCCCACGGTGTGGCAGGCCAGCGACGCCAAGGCTGCCCGCAAGGCCGCAGAGCCCAAGGCATGAACGCTCCCGCCCTGCCCGCGGTGCCGGATTCGGTGGTCCATCTGCTGCGCGACGCCGCCCGCGAAACGCCCGACCGGCCCGCGCTGTTCTTTGAAGGCGCGCGCCTGAGCTATGCGCAATACGCCGGCCTGGCCGGGGCGCTGGCGCGCCGCCTGGGCGAGCGCGTGCGGCCCGGCGACCGCGTCGCGCTGCTGATGCAGAACTCGCTGGACCTGGCCGTCGCCACCTTCGCCGTGCATGCGCTGCGCGCCCAGGCCGTGCCGCTGAACCCCGGCTACCGCGAGCGCGAACTGGCGTTCATGCTGGAAGACGCCGCGCCTCGCATGCTGCTGCACGACGACAGCGTGAAACTGGACCTGCACGCCCTGTGCCCCGGCCTGGATGCCGGCGCCATCTTGCGCACCGGCAACGGCGCGGGCCTGCTGGACATGCTGCCGCAGGCCTGCGCGCTGCCCGCCGACCTGCCGCGGCACGAAGACCTGGCCACGCTGCAATACACCGGCGGCACCACCGGCCGCCCCAAGGGCGTGAACATCCTGCACCGCCAGATCGCCTACAACATCGCGCAGCGCGAAGCCTGGCTGCCGACGCGGCGCGACGCCGAGGTAGTGCTCTGCGTGATGCCGCTGTTCCATGTTTCCGCGGTCTCCATGTCGCTGTACCTGAGCCTGCATGCGCGCGGCGAGCTGGTGGTGATGCGGCGCTTCGACGCCGCCCGCAGCGTCGAGGCCATCGCCGCCCATGGCGTGACCCTGCTGCCCGGCGCGCCCGCGATCTTCCACGACCTGCTGCTGAGCCCGGCCTTCCAACCCGAAAAGCTTGGCAGCCTGCGCGCCTGTTTCTCCGGCGCGGCGCCGCTGCCGCGCGAGACCCTGGCGCGCTTCGAACAGCGCGCCGGCTGCCCCATCCATGAAGGCTATGGCATGAGCGAAGCCGGCCCCTGCCTGGCCTTCAATCCCATGCACCGTCCGCGCAAGCCCGGCTCGGTGGGCCTGCCGGTGCCGGGCGGCGAGCTGCAGGTGGTGGACCTGGACGGCGGCAGCCGCATCATGCCGCCCGGCCAGCCCGGCGAGATCCGCGTGCGCGGACCGCATGTGATGGCCGGCTACCGCCAGCCGGCCGCGGACGCCGCACAGGCGCTGCGCGAAGGCTGGTTCTACACCGGCGACGTCGCCGTCTTCGACGATGAGGGCTATCTGCATCTGCGGGGCCGCCGCCACGACTGCATCAACGTGGGCGGCTTCAAGGTCTATCCGCTGGAAGTGGAACAGGTGCTGTTGGCGCGCCCGGAGGTCGGCGAGGCCGCCGCTTTCGGCGTGGCCGACGAGCGGCTGGGCCAGGTGGTCCATGCCTGGGTCACGCCCGCGCCCGGCCAGCGCCTGGACCCGGCCGCGCTGCAAGCCCATTGCGCCGCGCACCTGGCCGGCTACAAGGTGCCGCGCCGCATCGGCGCGGCCGATGCCCTGCCGCGCACCAGCATAGGCAAGCTCGCGCGCGGCGCGCTGCAGCCGGTCGCCGGGTCCGGCCCGATTTCGCAGTGACATTCCGCAGTGACATTCAATACAAGGGGAGGAACATGAAGCAACTCGATCTGCAGGCGCTGCAACACCAGCTCGCCGAAGAGGGATACGCCGTCATCGAAAATGTGCTGGACGCCAGGCAGCTGGAGCAGGCGCGCGAACGCGTGGCCGCGCTGATGGCCGCCGAACGCGCCGATCCGTTCCCGCTGGACGACGAACGGCACGAGGACGACGAGGACATCCTGGCCTACTATAAGCGCCACTACACGGTCAGCGACCTGGAGGCCCGGCGCATGGTGGCGCGCGTGCACCAGTACCGCCGCGACAACGAGAACACGCGCTGGCCAGTGCCCATCAACAAAGTGTCGAAGAACTTCCTGCACTTGCCCACCCTGTTCGACGACGACAAGTCGCAACGCGTCTGGAACCTGCTGAACAAGGCGCCGGAAATGATCCCGCTGATCGAACATCCGGTGGTGCTGCCCATGGTGCGCAGCGTGATGGGCCAGGACTGCAACCTGCACGACTTCCAGGCCACCAGCATCGGCCCGGGCACGGGCGGCGGCGCCTGGCACGTGGACGCGCCGCTGGGCCAGATCGCCGAGCCGCTGCCAGAATTCCCGCTGACGCTACAGAACGTCTGGATGCTGGACGACTTCACCGCCGACAACGGTGCCACCCGCGTCATGCCGCGCAGCCACAAGCTGCGCAAGTCGCCGCCCTGGGGCAGCGGCCCGCTGGACGGCGAGGTCACGCTGACCGCGCCCGCCGGCTCCGTGGCGATCTGGCTGTCCAACACCTGGCACCGCTCCGGCCCGAACCACACCGAGCGCGAGCGCCGCGCCATCCTCTGCAACTACAACGTGTCCTGGCTGCGCGGCTTCGCCGACTTCACCAGCACGCTGGCCGAGGGCGTCGCGGCCGGGCTGTCCAACGACGCGCGTTACCTGCTGGGCTACGGCGCGCGCGCGCCGTTGACGCGCTGACCATGGCCGCCGCAACCCTGCCCCAGGCGCCCGAAGCCGCGGCCCCGCCCATCCACGGTCACTGCGATCCCGCGTTCGAGCCGGTGCGCGACGCCTTCGCGCGCAACTTCGCGGAGGGCGGCGAACTGGGCGCATCCGTCGCCATCGAGGTCGACGGCCGGCCGGTGGTCGACCTGTGGGCTGGCTGGGCCGACGCAGACCGCAGCCAGCCCTGGCAGCGCGACACGGTCTGTATCGTGTTCTCCAACACCAAGCCGGCCACGGCGCTGTGCGCCCATATGCTGGCCGAAGCGGGCGAGCTGGACCTGGACGCGCCGGTCGCGCGCTACTGGCCCGAATACGCCGCGGCCGGCAAGGGCGGCACCACGCCGCGCATGCTGCTCAACCACAGCGCGGGCCTGCCCGCGCTGCGCGAGCCGCTGCCGCAGGACGCCGCCTTCGACTGGGAAGGCATGACCGGCCGGCTGGCCGCCGCCGCGCCCTTCTGGACGCCGGGCGAGCGCGTGGCCTATCACGGCCTGACCTACGGCTGGCTGGTGGGCGAGCTGGTGCGCAGGCTGGGCGGCTGCATGCCCGGCGAGTTCTTCCGCCGTCATATCGCCGAGCCGCTGGCGCTCGATTTCTGGATCGGCCTGCCCGCCAGCGAAGAAGGGCGCGTCGCGCCCATCGTGCCGCCGCCGGCGCCGCAGGCGCCATTCAGCCCCTTCGAGCTGTCATTGAAGGACGAGCCCGCCAGCCCGACGGCGCTGTACGCCAAGAACACCGGCGGCTGGCGGCCTTCCGGCTTCAACAGCCGCGCCGGCCACGCGGCCGGGCTGTGCGCGGCCGGCGGCATCGGCAACGCGCGCAGCCTGGCGCGGCTGTACGGAACCTTGGCGCTGGGCGGCGCGCGCGACGGCGTGCGCCTGCTGCATGAAGACACCCTGGCCGCGGCCACGGCCCTGTCCGCGCACACGGACGACGACGCCTGCCTGCGCGTGCCTTCGCGCTACGCCAGCGGCTTCATGCGCCAGATGGACAACCGTGCGCGCGGCCTGGACAGCGCCTGCTTCGGCGACGAGGCCTTTGGCCATACCGGCGCCGGCGGCTCGCTGGCCTACGCCTGGCCGCAACGCCGGCTTTCCTTTGCCTACACCATGAACCGCATGGGCCGCACGGTGCTGCTGGACGACCGCGCGCACCGGCTGGTGCGCGCCGCCCATGCCGCGCTGGACGCGCCGCCGCCGTGCTGACGGCGGCGCACGCACGCACAAACCACAAAAACACTGGAGACAAAACCTCATGAGCACTCGCATCCCCCATCGCCCCGCCGCGCTGCGGCGCCTGTTCGCCGCCGCCGGCGCCGCCCTGCTGGTCCAGGGCGCCGCCCTGGCCGCCGAGCCCGTCAAGATCGGCTACCTGATTCCGCTGTCCGGCAGCGCCACCGCCTCCATCGGCAAGGACATGTCGCGCGCGACCCACCTTGCCGTCAAGCACATCAACGACGCCGGCGGCATCAAGGCGCTGGGCGGCGCGCAGCTGGAACTGGTCGAGGTCGACACGCGCGGCGACGCCAAGGTCGCCATGACCGAGGTCGAACGCCTGATCACCCGCGAGAAGACCCCGGTGCTGCTGGGCGCCTTCCAGAGCGGTGTCACCTTCCCTGCCACCGCCGTCGCGGAGAAGAACCGCGTGCCATGGGTGGTCGACCTGGCCGCCAAGGCCGACATCACCGAGCGCGGCTTCAAGTACGTGTTCCGTCCCACGCAGATTCCGGCCTCGGGCAATGCCGAGAGCATGGCCGACTTCATCCAATACGCGGGCAAGACCACCGGCAAGCCCGCCAAGACCGTGGCCATGGTCTACGAGAACACCGACTGGGGCCAGGACATGGCCAACACCCTGCGCGCCAAGTTCAAGGCCGCCGGCATCGACCTGGTGCTGGATGAAGGCTATCCGCCCAACTCGCCCGACCTGCGTCCGCTGGTGCTGAAGATCAAGGGCAAGAAGCCCGACGTCGTCACCGTGACCTCCTACGGCGCCGACGCGGTGCAGCTGCACAAGCTGCTGGCGCAGATGCGCGTGGGTTCGACCTACGTCGGCAGCGCGGCAGGCCAGATCGACAGCACCTTCATTCCGCTGGTCAGCAAGGACATCGCCAGCCACGTCTACACCACCAACGGCTGGGCCGGCTACGAGTCGTCGATCACCACGCCGTTCGCCAAGAAGTTCTGGGACGATTTCGTCGCCGCCTACAAGGTCGATCCCAACGAGCTGTCGGTCAGCGCCTATGCCGCGGTCTGGGTCATCAAGGATGCGCTGGAGCGCGCCGGCCGCGCCGATCCCGAAGCCATCCGCGACGCCCTGGCCCAGACCAAGCTGCAAGGCACCGACCTGAACAAGCTGGTGGGCTATGACATCGTGATCGACGCCAAGGGCCAGAACCCGCAGAAGCGCTACGTCATGCAGCAGATCACGCCTGACGGCCAGTACCGCACCGTGTGGCCGGAAAACCTGGCCTCCAAGTCCTACAAGATGGTCTGGCCCGCTACCCAGCCCTGACCGACCCGGCGCCGCCGCCACGCCCTTCGCGTGGCCGCGGCGCCCCGTTACCGCTAGGAGCTTTCCTTGACCACTACCCTACTCCAGGCGTTGCTGGGCGGCATCGCCAGCGGCGCCGTCTACGGCCTGATCGCGCTCGGCCTGAGCCTGCAGTTCGGCGTCATGAAGATCATCAACTTCGCGCACGGCGCCTTCCTGATGATGTCCATGTACGTGTGCTTCGCGCTGACCAGCCATTTCGGCCTGCATCCGCTGGCCGCCATGCCCCTGACCGCCGTGGTCCTGTTCGCCGCGGGCTATGCCTGCCAGCGCTGGCTGATCGACGGCATCTACCGCAAGGAGACCTCGCGCGAGCCCATCGGCGTGCTGATCTTCACCACCGGCCTGTGGATCTTCCTGGACAACGCCTTCCTGGCGCTGGCCGGGCCCGACAGCCGCACCATCGACGCGCCCTGGGCCAACGAGGTCTGGATGCCCGGCGACCTAATCTTCACCTATCCGCAGATCGCCGGCCTGGTCTTCGCCTGCCTGATCACCGCTGCCCTGGTGCTGTTCCTGCGCCATACCCGCACCGGCCGCGCCATCCGCGCCACCGGCCAGGACCGCGAGGCCGCCAGCGTGCTCGGCATCGACAGCGCGCGCGTCTACCGGCTGTCGTTCGCCATCGGCCTGATGGTGCTGGGCGCGGCCGGCGCGCTGCTGCTGCCGCTGTATCCCGTCAACCCCTTCGTCGGCGACATCTTCGGCCTGCGCGCCTTCGTCATCGTGGTGCTGGGCGGCATCGGTTCGGTGGCGGGCGCGTTCTGGGGCGGCATCCTGGTCGGCGTGCTGGAATCGGTCGGCAGCCAGCTGATCCCCATCACCTATGCCGAGGCGCTCATCTTCCTGCTGTTTCTCGCCACCATGTATTTCCGGCCCAGCGGGCTGTTCGGCGTGGAGAACGAATAATGGCCAAGAACAAACTGAACTCCGCGGCCGGCATCGCGGCGCTGTGCGTGCTGGCGCTGCTGCCGCTGGCCAGCGGCAACCAGTACCTGCTGTCGGTCGGCGCCATGACGCTGCTGTACGCCTACCTGGCGCTGTCGTGGAACATCCTGGGCGGCATCGCCGGCCAGCTCTCGCTGGGCCATGCCGCCTACTTCGGGCTGGGCGCCTACACCTCGACCTGGCTGTTCGTGCACCTGGGGATCAGCCCCTGGCTGGGCATGTGGGCCGGCGCCGTGGTGGCCATGGCCGCCGCCCTGGTGGTGGGTCTGTCCTGCCTGCAGCTGCGCGGCGCCTACTTCGCGCTGGCCACCATCGCCTCGTGCATGGTGCTCAAGACCCTGGTGGAGAACGCCGACTCGCTGCTGGGCGGGCCGCGCGGCATGGAAGTCACGCTGCTGCGCGACGCGCCGTTGTACTTCCAGCATACGGGCAAGGCCTACTACTACGTCGTGGCCCTGGTCTTCACCGTCGCCGCGCTGCTGATCAACCGCCACGTGCTGCGCAGCCGCTTCGGCTACTGCCTGACGGCGGTGCGCAACGACCAGGACGCGGCGATGGCGCTGGGCGTGCCGGTGCGGCGCTACAAGCTGACGGCCGCCATGCTGAGCGCGGCCATGACCGCGCTGGGCGGCACCTTCTACGCCCAGTTCGTGCTCTACATCAGCCCGGACAAGGTGTTCGGCGCCAACCTCAGCGTCATCATCGCCGTGGTCTGCATCATCGGCGGACGCGGCACGCTGTGGGGCCCCGTGCTGGGCGCCCTGCTGCTGCTGCCCGGCGAAGAGCTGGCCCGGTCCCTGACCGGCGGCATGGTCGGCGCGGACATGATGCTGTACGGCCTTTTGCTGATGATCGTCATCCGCTGGGAGCCGCGCGGGCTGATGGCCATCCTGGCCCGCCGTGCCGGGCCCCCCGCCCGCGGCGCGGCCGCGCCCGTCAAGGCCGCCGGCCCCGCCATGGGAGGCACGCGATGAACCTGCTCGAATTCCACGGCGTCAGCCGCAACTTCGGCGGCGTGCGCGCCTCGGACGAGGTCAGCTTCACCGTCGGCGCCGACGAGATCGTCGGCCTGATCGGCCCCAACGGCGCCGGCAAGACCACGCTGTTCGCCATGGCTTCCGGCTTCGTGCCGCCCAGCAGCGGCGAGATCCGCTTCAACGGCGCGCGCATCAACGGCCAGGATCCGGCCCGGATCTGCGCCGCCGGACTGGCCCGCACCTTCCAGATCGTCAAGCCCTTCGGCGACATGACGGTGCTGGAGAACGCCATGATCGGCGCCTTCCTGCGCCACCGCGCCCCGGCCCAGGCCGAGGAGATCGCGCAGGGCGTGCTGGCCCGCGTCGGCCTGGGCGGACGCGAGCATCAGGTCGCGCGCACCCTCACCCTGTCGGGCCGCAAGCGCCTGGAAGTCGCCAAGGCCCTGGCCACCCAGCCGCGGCTGCTGCTGCTGGACGAGGTGATGGCGGGCCTGACGCCGGTCGAGACCGAGGAAATGGTGGCGCTGATCCTGTCGCTGCGCGGCGACGGCATCAGTGTCCTGGTGATCGAACACAATATGAAGGCCATCATGCAGCTATCCGACCGCATCGTCGTCATCCAGCAGGGGCGCAAGATCGCCGATGGCCTGCCGCAGCAGGTCGCCAATGATCCCCTCGTGGTGCGCGCCTATCTCGGGGAGGCCGCCTGATGCTGGAAATCCGTCAACTGGACGCCGGCTACGGCGACGTGCAGGTGCTGCGCGGCGTGGACATGCACGTGGGCGAAGGCGAGATCGTCAGCCTGGTCGGCGCCAACGGCGCCGGCAAGAGCACCCTGATCCGCACCGTCATGGGCTCCCTGCCCGCGCTGGCCGGCGAAGTCCGCTTCCTGGGCGAGCGCATCAGCGGCCTGCCCGCGCACCTCGTGGCGCGCCTGGGCATGGCCCAGGTCATGGAGGGCCGGCGGCTGTTCGGCCACATGGACGTCGAGGACAACCTGCTGGTCGGCGCCGACGTGCTGCGCGACAAGCGCCGCAGCCGCGACAACCTGGACTGGGTATACCAGCTGTTCCCGCGGCTGCGCGAACGGCGCCGGCAGCTTGCCCGCTCCTTCAGCGGCGGCGAACAGCAGATGCTGGCCATCGGCCGCGCGCTGATGACCTCGCCCAAGCTCCTGCTGCTGGACGAGCCGTCCATCGGGCTGGCGCCCATCATGGTCAAGGACATCTTCGACAAGCTGCCGCTGATCAATGCGCGCGGCATCACCATCCTGCTGGTGGAGCAGGACGTGCACCGCTCGCTCAGCATGGCCGCGCGCGGCTATGTGCTGGAGCACGGCGAGATCGTCATGTCCGGGCCGGGCGCGGAACTGCTGGCCGACGAAGGGCTGCGCCGCGCCTATCTGGGGGTTTGAGGCAAGTTCAAGCCAGGTACGACTCGACCTCCGCGCGCGTCAGATAGCGCGTGAAGGTCATGGAGGGCTGTTGCGCCTCGTGGATGATGCCGTTGAAGCCCGACCAGTTGCGCTTCATGCCCTCGTCCGTTTCCAGCGCCACAAGCACCCGCCGGCCATGGCGGGCGGCGTTGTGGCGCAGCGCGGCCTCGCCCCAGGCGTAGCGCATCGCGTCGACCAATTCACCGGCGGCATAGGCATCCGCCTGCAGCCACTGGAAATCGGCGCTGTCGCCATCCTGGTCCGGTTCGCGCGCCGCGATGCCGCGCTTGACGCCCAGCGCCTGCGCATGTTCGCCGATGATGATCTGCAGCAGCGTGAAGGCATGGAAATTATTGTTGACGGCATGCGCGCGCGCGATAAAACCCGTCATGGACGTCGGCAGCACCACCACCAGTTCGTCCTCGTAGCCCAGCTGCGACGCCAGCCACAGATAGTGCAGGCTCTCGAACGGCAGGCTGTCGTTGCTGGTGGCCATGGGATGCAGCCGCGCCATCAGCTCCGCGTCGGACACGAAGGCGGCGTGATTGCCGCGGTCGCGCAGCAGCATGGTCATCATGGGCAGCACCAGCAGGTCCGCCGCCTGATGCAGGGCTTCCACTTCCCAGCGCCGGTCCGCGGGCACCTCGGCCATGCGGGCGAGGGCATCGGCCCAGGCCTGGCGGTCGGCCTCTTCCACCTCCTCGTCTTCCTCTTCTACCTCCTGCGCGCAATACGGGCCCAGGGTGCGCAGCCATTGCCGCAGCAAGCCATGCAGAACGGGAAAGAGGATCGACGGATCGGCGCCGTCCTCGACCAGGGATCCGCCCATCAGGGCCAAGGCGGAAGCACGGCCGGGATGCAGCGCGGGCAGCAAGTCGGCGCAGGTCCGCAGCGCGGAATCGGCCTGCCCGGGCTCTCTCGCATGGTCTAGAAAGGCGCTGACCTCCGGGCGCTGGAAGAACTGATCCAGCGGGTCCAGGTCAGCAAGAACGGTGACGGGAGTGCGCAGCGCAGCGGCGAACGCTGTATCGAAATCAGGCATGGCGACGGAAACACAGGGAAGCGGCTGAGGGCGGCCCATCCAGGCCGCGACGGCAAGCTCCGGAGTTTACAGAAACCTGACTGCCGGGCACACCTGGACGCGCATTGATATCGGCGTGCCGAATGTCTAGCATGGTAATGCGCAGCGCCGCCTGGACGAGCTGGCGAGACAGCGGTCCCGCAAGGGTTCCGAACTCATACCGAGCACCAGAGATCCATCCCGGACGGCCAACGGCGCTCTTACAAGAGCGCCGCGCGCTTCTCTTCAGGAGAATCATATGAAGCCGTTACTCATGTCGGTCGCGCTGACCGCGGGCTTGCTTGTGGCCATGGGCGCATATGGCCAGACTCCCTACTCCCAGCCCCCCACTGCAACCCCCGCTCCCAAGACGGCGCCGCCGGCCGCCACGCCTCCACCGATGACCGCCCCGGCCAAGACCGCGCCGCCCGCCGCCATGCCGGCCGACAAGGGCATGGCCAAGACCCCTCCCGCCATGGGCGGCGCGCCGGGCCAGGTCTGGGTTAACTCCAGCTCCAAGGTCTATCACTGCCCCAGCGACAAGTACTACGGCAACACCAAGGCCGGCTCGTACATGTCCGAGACTGACGCGATCAAGCAGGGCTACCACGCCGCGCAAGGCAAGGCCTGCCACAAGTGAGCGCGGCAGCGGCCAACGCCGGAATTCCCAGGTATGTCGCGGCGCGGGACGCGACAATACCCGGGACTCGCGCATACCGTGCATCTTCATATTGATTTTTCCGGGCGACCTGCAACAATAGAATTCATATATACGTATTGGCCGAAGCTCGATCCTGGTCCCCAACCGCCCCCGCGCGTCCTCCGCCGCGCGCTCAAAGGAGCCCACGATGCCGCCCATACTCCTCCCCCAGTTCGCCTAGCGAGCCGCTCCTTCATCCATAAGACGCAGTACGTCTGCTGATTTTCAGCGTGGACGGCCTATTGCCGTGCGAGCTGATGCGTCTGCGTCGCGGCTGCAAGCGAGACCCGGACTCACCAAGGACGAACACGGCCCGACGGCTCGCCGCGGTTAATTTTTGCCGCAGGATGCCGTTAATGAAGTGTAGACAGACCTAGCTATCCCTCCGTTCCTAGTCGCAAGGAGTCGCTGTCATGTCCAAGCTCCAATACCGCCTTTCCCTGCTCATGCTGTGCGCTTCCAGCGTCCTTCCCGCAGCTCATGCCGCGGATGGAACCATCTACTTCCAGGGAGCCATCGTCGAGGCGGCGTCATGCACGCCCCAGGTCCAATCCAGGAAAGTAGCCGTCCGCGTGGAGTGCGACGCCGAACGCGCACGCGCCGCCGGCAAGCCCGCCGACCGATACCGCGTGAGCGCCAGCCGAGTCAATGTCAAGGTGCAACCCATCACCCTCAAGGCGGGGCAGCCTGGACAGAAAGACACCCTGGGTTATGTGGTGACCATGGCCTACCTGTAGCCGCTGCCGCCGTGCGCGCGGATGTCCTGGTCTGCCCGGGCTCCGCGTGCATGTGAACGCTCGGCAAGCAGCCCGAAGCGGAAGCTGCCCTGCAGCTCAAGCCGCGTTCAACGCTTTTGCCAGCACCGTGTAGATCCGCTCGTCCTTGGACTGCGCGACGTTGAAGCGAAGAAAATCCCCCGCCGTCAGCGATTGGCTGAACGCGTCGCCGGGCGCCACGATCACGCCCTCCTGAAGGCATAGCCGCGCCACCGTGGCGGCATTCTTGCCTTCGGGCAGGCGGCACCACAGGAACATTCCCGCGCGCGGCATCAGCCAGGGCTTGACGCCCAGTTTCTGAAGCTTGGCGGCAGTCTTGTCCATCAACTCCGCCAGGCGCAGCCGGGTCGACTCCATGTGGCGGCGGTAGCCGCTGCCGGTCAGTGTTTTGAAAATGATCTCCGCGGCCAGGCGGCTGCTGCCGAAGGTGGTGGCAATCTTCAGGTCGATCAGGCTGTCGATCCACTCGGCGCGCAAGGCGATGTAGCCGCAGCGCACCGATGCCGACACGGTCTTCGAGAAACTGCCGATGTGTATGACCCGCGACAACCCATCGAACGCCGCCAGGCGCGGCGCGGGCGTGTGCTCGAAATCCGCGAAGATGTCGTCCTCGACGATCACCAGCTCGGAATCGTCCGCCAGCTTCAGCAGGCGGTGCGCAACCAGGGGCGAGAGCGTCGCCCCCGTGGGATTGTGGATCCCGGAATTGGTGATGTAGAGACGCGGAGCATGCTCGCGCAAGGCCGCTTCGAAGGCCTTCACGTCCGGCCCGTTGGGCGAGTACGGAATTCCCACGGCCTTGACGCGATGGGCCTTCAACAGCGCGTGAAAGTTGAAGTAGCAGGGATCGTCCACCAGCACCGTGTCCCCGGGTTCCAGCAGGAAGCGCAGGATCAGGTCGATGGACTGGGTCCCCGAATCGGTCAGCATGATCTGCTCGGGTCCGGCCTCTATCCCCAGGCCCGCCATTCGCCGCGCCAGCAGTTGCCGCAAAGGCGCATGCCCCAGAGGCGTTCCGTACTCGGTCAATTCGCCGCAATCGGCCCTGGCCATGCCGCGCATGGCGCGCCGCAGCCCTTCCTCGTACATCCAGTCGATCGGCAGCCATCCGCAACCAGGCCGCAAGGTGTCGGCATCCGCCGCCAGCGACTGGCGCGATACCCACAGCGGATCAACCTCGCGGTCCAGCTTCGGTCCCATCTCGGTCAGCGCCAGCGGCGCCGCATGGCCGGCGACATAAAAGCCCGAGCCGGGCCGCGACACCAGCACGCCTTCGGCCGCCAGGCGCTCGTAGGCCTCCACCACCGTCGACACGGACACTTCCAGCGCCTTAGCCTGCAGCCTGACCGAGGGCAGGCGCGAGCCCGGCAAGGCTGCGCGCGAGGCGATCCGGCCCTGGATCTCCGCCATGACTTTGTTGATGAGGGTGCCGCCGCGCGCCATAGAGTGCTCCGCTGTACTTGTTTTTATTCCATAACAGTTTCTATAAATTGTACTGGATTGTGCGTGGACTCGGAACGGCCGCCGTGCTGTACTGAAGCCTGCTATCAAGGAGCTTCAGATGGAAAAGGCCACTAGCGGCTGGGTGAATGGTTTTATCGGCGTCGCAATCTTCGCGGGTTCCCTGCCCGCAACCCGGGTTGCCGTGGCGGAGCTGGATCCGATCTTCCTGACCTGCGCGCGAGCGGCCATCGCCGGCCTGCTG
Source organism: Achromobacter anxifer (assembly GCF_903652925.1). Lineage (GTDB taxonomy): Bacteria > Pseudomonadota > Gammaproteobacteria > Burkholderiales > Burkholderiaceae_B > Achromobacter > Achromobacter anxifer. The sequence continues at coordinate 443,455 of NZ_CAHLAR010000003.1, forward strand.
GGCCTGGCGCTCCTGGTGCTGCTGCGCCAACGCCGGCCCGCCCTGTCCGATCTCCCCTCGCTGGCGCTGACCGCGTTGGGCGTGGTCGTCGGATTCCCCTTGCTGACGGCCCTGGCCCTGCAGTACGTCACCTCGGCCCATTCCATCGTCTTCGTGGGCCTGCTGCCGCTTAGCACCGCCATCTTCGCGGTATTGCGCGGCGGCGAACGCCCTCGCGCGCCGTTCTGGATGTTCTCCATCGTCGGCGCGGCCTGCGTCGCGGGCTATGCCGCCTGGGGCGGCCTGGAGGCCTCGCCCGCCGGCGACCTGCTCATGCTCGCCGCCATCGTCGTCTGCGGCCTGGGCTATGCCGAAGGCGCCAAGCTGTCCCGCAAGCTGGGCGGCTGGCAGGTCATCAGCTGGTCGCTGGTGCTGTCCTTGCCCGTCATGCTGCCCGTCGCGCTGCTGACGCTGCCCGCCTCGTTCGCGCATGTCACCGCGCCCGCCTGGATCGGCTTCGCCTACGTGTCGCTCTTCAGCATGCTCATCGGCTTCGTGTTCTGGTACCGCGGCCTTGCGCAAGGCGGCATCGCCGCGGTCGGCCAGCTGCAGCTGTTCCAACCCTTCATGGGACTGGGGCTGGCTGCGCTGCTGCTGCACGAAAACGTCAGCTGGACCATGCTGGTCGTGACGCTGGCGGCGGTGATTTGCGTGACGGGCGCGAAGCGGTACGCCTGATGAACGCCACGGCCTTTGGCAGGGTCGAGCTGTTACGCGACTGCGCCTACTTCTGATAGCCTCTGCCCCTAAGCATCGTGACATCGGGAACCGTTTCCTGATCGGCTTTAGGAGCTCCCCTCGTGAAGAAAGCTTTACTCACCGCGCTCTCGCTCGTTCTCCTGCCGGCCGCGGCTGCCGTCGCCGCGGGCTCCCAGGCCGCGATTCCCGAGGGGCCGACGACCTGCAATTTCGGGGCATGGACCAACTACTTGAGCAAGCCCGCGATCGAGGTGCGCGATGCGCCGTCGGCGAACGCCAGGATCGTCGGCAAGCTGCCGACAGTGGAAGCCGCCGGAGAGCCCGAGTACGCCTACAGCATCACCTTTGACGTGATCGCGGCCCAGAACGGATGGCTGAAGATCGCCAATGCCAGCGACGACTACAACGAAGCCGAGGACGAAAGCCGCGCTCCGCGCAAGTTCCATAAGGGCGAAGGCTGGATCAGGTCAGGCGACGCCCGGATAGGCATACAGTCCGGGCGCGGCTATCTGAAGCCCGACCCCAAGAGCAAGCGGCTGCTCGACCTGGGCAGCAACTGGCTGACCGAAATGGGCACGATCAACGGCATACTGGCCTGCCACCAGGACTGGGTGCTGCTCGACTACACGGTGGAGCGCAAGCGCCTGCCGGACGAACAGCTGGCCGAACTCGCCAAGGACGAACGATCGACCGGGCGCGCCTGGTTCCGGGGGCTGTGCTCCAGCCAGGAAACCAGCTGCGACATGAAATCGGTCGATCAGTAGCCTTCTTTTTTTCAGGCGGTGGCGCTCAGGTGCTCGTAGAGTATCGCCGCGCCGATACCGATCAGCGCCAGTCCGCCCAGGACCTCCGCCCGCTTGCCCGCGACGCTGCCCAGCACCCGCCCCAGCATCACCCCTATGGTCACCATCAAGGTGGTAGCCAGTCCGATGGCGATGGCCGCCACCACGATGTTCACGTCGACGAAGGCCAGACCCACGCCCACCGCCATGGCGTCGATGCTGGTGGCGAGGCCCGTGGCGGCCAGCAGCCAGAATGAATGGCGGGTCACGGGTGCAGCGTCTTCGTCTTCTTCCTTGAAGCCGTTGCGTATCATCAGCAAGCCGAGCACACAGAGCATCGTGAACGCGATCCAGTGGTCCCAGGCGACCACGTACTTGGCCGCGACGGAGCCCAGCGCCCAACCGATGACTGGCGTAATGGCTTCGATCACGCCGAAGATCAGCCCCGTGCGCAGGGCTTCAGAAATCCGTGGTTTGTACAGCGCGGCGCCTTTGCTGATGGCCGCGGCGAAGGCGTCCGTCGACATGGCGAACGCAAGAACGATGATGGCGATGGCATTCATTCGAGGAGAGATCCCACTGGGCGAGAACGGCACGGACTTCCGCGCCGCCCAGCGTCGCGCGAAATATCCGTGGTCTCGCCAAGCTTGAATGCCGCTTGCGCCATGGCTGAAGAGCCAAGAATGTTGACGCAAGCCCTGCAGGATCGGGCCGAATCGGGCCGGGCTGGCAGGAGGCTACTCCCCAAAGAGAAAAGGCAGTCTAGCAGACCCTGCTGACCGCTGTGTTACAGCGCTACTCCCCCCGTATCCCCGCCTTCGCTATCACTTCCTTCCAGCCCTTCGCCTCCCTGTCCACCCATTCCTGCGCCTGCGCCTTGCCCGCAAAAGGTCCGTGCATGCCCAGCAACGCCATGCTCTGCTGGAATTCGGGCATGGCGTACACCTTGGCCAGCGTGTCTTCCCAGACCTTTGCGATCGCAGGCGGCGTGCCCTTGGGCGCCATCACCAGAAAAGCAAACGAGACGTCATAGCCCTTCAAGCCCGCCACGCCCGATTGCGCCGCGGTGGGAACCTCGGGCAGATCGGGGTCGCGATCCTTGCCGGATACCGCCAGCGCCTTCAGCTTGCCTGCCCGCACGTGCGGCAGCACACCGGGCGTGGCCAGGAACGCGGCCTGGATCTGGTCGCCCAGCAGCGCGTTGACCGCCGGCGCGTTGCCGCGATACGGAACGTGCGCGGCGTCTATCGTGGCGGCAAGGCGCAGCTTTTCAAAGGCGAGGTTGCCGGGACTGCCGTAGCCGGCGGACGCGTAGGTGATGCGGTGGGTCTTGGCATAGCGCAGGAATTCGTCCAGCGTGCCGACGCCCAATTCGGGCCGCACGGCCAGGGCCAGGCCGAAGGAACCGGCCAGGCTGAGCGGCTCCAGCCGCTGGGTAACGTCCTTGTCCAGCCCCTTGAAGATGTAGGGGTTGACGGTCATCAGCGTGTCGAGCGTCATCAGCAGCGTGTAGCCGTCGGGCGCGGCCTGGGCCACCGACTGGGCGCCGATGTTGCCGGATGCGCCGGAGCGGTTTTCCACCACGATGGTCTGGCCGAGGATCTTGCCCGCGTGCTGGGCGATAGCCCGGGCCTCAAGATCCAGCGGCCCCGCGGGCGGGAAGTTGACGATGAGGCGGACAGGACGCGACGGATAGTCGGACGCCACGGCAACCGAGGTTCCGGCCGCAAGCAGCGCCGTACAGAACAGCAAGGACTTGATCATGCTTTTCTCCTGGGTGGCGCCGGCCGCGGGGGCCGGCGTCGTGGCGGAACATCAGGCAATGGCGGTGGGGTGCGGGCTGGTCTCGGCGTGGCGGATCATGCTGCGCGACAGTTCCAGCAGCAGTTCGCCACGCAGCGCGGCCGCGGCGGAGTCGTCCCACAGGTTACGCAGTTCGTGTGGGTCTTCGCGCAAGTCATAGAGTTCGCCCCAGGCAGCGTCGGCATAGACGCTGAGCCGGTGACGCGGCGTCTGCAGGGTGCGCATGCGGGTGCGGCCGGCAAAGCCGAACATGGTGCGCTGGCCTTCTTCCTCGATCAGCACGGCGTCGCGCACGCCATCGGCTGCGCCGGACATGAGCGGCAGCAGGGACGCGCCCTGCATGCCGTTGTAGGCCGGCAGGCCGGCGCGCGCCAGCACGGTGGCGGCGATGTCGGCGGTGGAGCACAGCGCCTGGCTGCGCGCGGCGGCGGGCGCCGCCTGCGGATCGCGCCAGATGAACGGCGTGCGGATCAGGCTCTGATAATGGACCGGGCCCTTGAGCAGCAGCTGATGGTCGCCGAAGTAATCGCCATGGTCGCTGGTGAAGATGACGACGGTGTTTTCGTCCAGGCCGGTCTCGCGCAGCGCCTGCATGACGCGGCCGATGGTGGCGTCGATATGGCTGATGGAGCCGTAGTTCAGCGCAATCGCTTCGCGCGCCTCGCGCTCGGTGCAAGCGAAGATGGCGGGCGTGTGCTTGACGGCCTTGCCCTGGTCGCGCTGCTGGTGCAGCCAGGCCACGTGCGGCGGCAATTGACGGCCCGGCGCGGCGCAGGCATGGAAGGACTCCGGCAGCGTCACATCCTCGGGACGGTACATGTCCCAATACTTGCCGTGAGGCGTGAACGGATGGTGCGGGTCGGGGAACGAGCACTGGATGAAGAAGGGCTTGCCGCTGGCGGCGTTCTCGCGCAGTTGCGCGATGGTCTGGTCGCCGATGTAGGCGGTGGTGGAGCATTCCTCGGGCACCCGCGTGCGCCAGGCCTGGTGATGCTGCGTCAACACATAGCCGGGCGCAGGCAAGGCGTGCTCGGGGCCCCACAGCCGTCGCACTTCGGGATGCTCCCGCGCCAGCCAGCGCTCGTAATGGCCCCAGACCTGGTCGCCATGATCCACCGCCAGCGCCACGCGCTCGAAGCCATAGAAAGGGGTTTCCAGGTCATGGTTCGGATCCGTGCGCCACAGCGGCCCCCATTCCTGGTCGTAGTTGCCGGGTTCGGCGGTCCAGGCCTCGCCCTGCGCGGGATCGCCGGCCGGCGGCCAGACGGCGGGCTTGCCGGTCATGTTCTGCAGATGCGACTTGCCGATCAGCGCGGTGGCGTAGCCCGCGCCGCGCAGCCGGTCGACAAAGGTGGTGGCGCGCTGCGACAGCGGAATGCCGTTGTGGCGCGCGCCGTGCACCGAGGGCATGCGGCCAGTCATCAGGGTGGCCCGGTTAGGCATGCAGATCGGCGACGCGACATAAAAGCGGTCGGCCGACCACCCCTGCCCCGCCAGCGCGTCTAGCTCCGGCGTGCGCAGCATGGCGTTGCCATAGCTGCCCAGATGATCCGCGCGCTGCTGATCCGTGATGAATAGCAGGAAATTCGGCTGCATCGTGTCTCCTCGCCGCCGGCTTTGCGCCGGCATGGCTCTGTTGTCCGGCCATTATGTGGAGATGAGACATAAATTGATAATGAATTAATATTACCGATCCATAACCGCGTATTTATGCCTTAAGGACGCCCGCATGGACTGGACCCACCGCATCCGCCTGCGCCACCTGGCCATCCTGGTGCGCCTGTGCGACACCCGCAACCTGAGCCAGGTCGCGTCCGAACTCAACATCACGCAGCCTGCGCTGTCGAAGTGGCTGAAGGACCTGGAAGCGGACATCGGCCTGACCCTGTTCGACCGCCACGCGCGCGGCATCGAACCCACGCTTTACGGACTGGAACTGCGCAGGCATGCGCGCGAAATCCTGGGCAAGCTGGGCCGGGCCCAGGACACCATGGCGCAGCTGGCGCGCGGCGCCACCGGCACGCTGGCCGTGGGCGTCACGCCCAACATCGCGCCGGTGCTGCTGCCGCCCAGCATCCAGCGCTTCCGCGAACGCTATCCACGCGTGCTGCTGCGCCTGGCCGAGAACACGCTGGACTATCTGCTGCCGCTGGTACAGGAAGGCTCTTTCGACGTGCTGGTCGGACGCCTGGAGCAGCACTCGCTGCCGCGCAACCTGCACTACGAAGAGCTGTACGACGAACCCATCTGCCTGGCCGTGGGCACGGCGCATCCGCTGGCGAACAAGCGCAAGGTGACGTGGCAGGACGTGCAGGCCTACCCCTGGATCACGCCCGGCGCTTCGACGCCCATGCGGATACGCATCGACTACGAACTGGCGCTGGCCGACCAGCCCGCGCCGTGGCAACAGGTGGAGTCGTCGTCGGTGCTGGTCAACCTGGCGCTGCTGGACGGCTCGGATCTGATACTGCCGATCTCGGAGGGGCTGGCGCGGCATTTTGCCCGGCAGCACATGATCAAGGTGCTGCCCCTGCCCATGCGCAGCCGCGGGATCACGGGCATGGTGTGGCGCGACACGGCGCTGGCATCGGAACATGCGGCGTATTTCATGGAATGCTTACGGCTGGCCAGATAACGGAGATTTCCTTGACCCGATCCGAATACGAAACCGAACTTCTGCGCATCCTGCGCGCCCACGGCGCCGCGGCCCGCGCCACGCTCACGGCCCTGATCGCCGCCCTGCCCCCCAAGGCGCGCGAAATCCACTTCGTGGTGTTCCCCGACCAGGACGGCGAAGGCACGCTCTCCGTGGTCGCGAGCCTGGACGGCCCGGATCTGTTCGTGCTCAACAAGGCCATCGAAGGCCATCGCTATCTGTTCGACGTCCGCCACACGGAACACGGCATCGAACCCGAAGTTCCGCTGTTCGCCTCGGACGGAGCCGGCTTCGACGTACAGGACGTCATCGTCGACACCGCCATGTCGTGGGTGGAAGAACTATGGGCAGCCTGCGGCGGCTCTCCGCTGCCCGGGCTTGTGTATGGCGAAGAAGGCTACGGCACGCGCGAACCGCTGGCCTTGCCTGCGCAGTCCTAGCGCGCGGCACCGCCGCCTTGCGGTCCTGCCGGATGGAACTTCATCCGATCGCGCTTACCAGGTCAGGTAGAACATCGCCTTGGCCAGCACCACGATCAGCATCATGTGGCAGAACACGCTGACATGCATGCGGCGGCTCAAAGCCCCGGTCAGGCGCTTGCGCCGCGCCAGGGTCAAGGCGGTGGCGACGTGGACCAGCACGCTCAGGGTCAACGCGATCTTCAGCGCCAGCAGGATGCCGAAGGAAGATTCGAACGGATGCGCCAGCGCGCCCCGGTGTTGCCAGGCCAGCCCCAGGCCGGCCAGGTACAGCACCACCACGGCCCAAGGCAGCACGGACCGCACGCGCGGCGCCAGCTGGCTGCCCAGCGCGTGGCGCACGTCCGGCGGCAGGCGCTTGTGCACAGGCTCCAGGAACAGCACCTCGAAACTGACGGTGCCGACGAACAGGAAGGCCGCGAGCAGGTGCAGGATGAGCAGCAAGGGATAGGTATTCATGGCTGCGAACAGGAATGGCCATCAATGATGGATTGTCCCATCCGCAGAGATGGCGCGGGCATGACAAACATCAAGCCCGCCCGTTCCTGGCGCAAGCCCGGTGCATCGCCGCCGTGCTTGTCCCGTCAGAACTTGTAGCTCACCTTCATCCAGACGTTCCGGGGCGTGCCGTAGTTGTAGCCGTTGTAGCCCCCCAGGCCGCTGTAGTAGTACTTGTCGGTCAGGTTTTCCACATTGATGGAAGCGGACACGTTCCGGTTGAAGTCATAGCGCGCCATCAGGCCGAACAACGTGACGCCGCCCTGGCTGGCACGGCCCAGGCCACTCGCTTCGTCATAGTAGATGCTGCTCTGGTAGCTGACGCTGCCACCGATCGTAAGCTTGTTCCACTCTCCCGGCAGTCTGTAGCTTGCGGCAAGCCGGAACAGCCGTTGAGGCGTGCTCGCCAGCAGCAATGCGCCTTCGGCATCGCGCTTGGCAAAGTAGGTGTACCCCCCCATCAACTGCAGGCCAGGCGCCACCTCGCCGGCCAGGCTGAGCTCGAAACCCTTGCTGCGCGCGCCCTTGACCGCGCGATAAGGCGTGGTTCCGTCCGGCAACGGCGGACTCGACGGGTCTTCGACCGCCACGTTTTCCTCCTGGGTGCGGAATATCGCAAAGCTCGAATTCAGCCTGCCGTCCAGGTGTTCGCCCTTCAGCCCGATCTCGTAGTTCTGGCCGGTCTGCGGCGGCAGCACCATGTTGCTGGCATCGCGCGAGGTCGTGGGAATGAAGATCCGGGTATAGCTGGCATAGGCCGAAAAGTCCCTGTTCAGGTCCACGACCACGCCGGCATAGGGCGTGAAGACGCCGTTTTCCCTTGCGGTGGGATTGTGGGTCCAGGCATTGGCGGGGCCGTTGTACGCCGACGAGTTTTCCTCGTACCAGGTGGTCCGGGCGCCAAGCACCAGCGACACGGGGTCGGCCACCTTCAGGCGCGCCGAACCGTAGATGGCGGTTTCCTTCGCGTCAAGGTACGTGTTGTAGAACGTGTAGGGCATGGCGGGCCGCGGCACGCCCCGCAGGTCATAGAGATTCACCGACCGGCGATCCCAGCCGGCGGGGTTCGCGGAGTTCAGGTTGAGTTCGCTGACATAGCGGTTGTAGCTCAGTCCCAGGACAGCGCGATGTTCCTGGCCGAAGGCCTGGAACGGCCCTTCGGCGTAGATGTCGAAGGACTTGTTGGTGGAGCTCGCCGGGTTATCGCGCAGCTCGATGGTGGAGGCTCCGGACGGATCGATGGGTTGATACGCAAGGATGTAGCCCCAGGCGGCTTTTCTTTCGTTCTTCAAGCGGCTGGCGTCCAGCTTGACGTGCCAGCCGCCGTCGAAGCGGTGGTCCAGCGTCGCAAAAATCCGGTCCGTATACATATCCCATTGGCTCCAGGGCGTCACGGGATTGAAGGACCTGGGAAAGTTCGTGCGCGCGCCGTCGCTATAGAACAGCGGCGCCTGGCCGAAGTTGGCGCCGTCGATGGCGGTCTTCTGGTGTTCGTAGCCGACGCTGACGGTGGTGCCGGGCCGGATGTCGGCTTCGAGAATGCCGTAGAAGACATCGTCGGATCGCTTCTTGTAGTCGATGAAGCTGTCGCCCGCAGTGCGGGCTGCGACGATCCTGCCGCGCAGCGTGCCGGCGCTGTTCAGCGGGCCGCCCAGGTCCGCTTCGGCGTTGTAGCTATTCCAGCGCCCCGCACCAGCGGTGACATGCCCCGCGAACTCCGACGTGGGGCGCTTGCGCACCAGGTTCACCGAACCGCCAGGCTCGCCCACGCCATTGAGCAGGCCGGCAGCGCCACGCACGACTTCCACCCGGTCGTAGATGGCGGTGTTGATCATGCCCGCTTCGGCGGACGGCGTTTTGAACGAGAGCGTGGGAACGCCATCGAGCATGGTGTTCAGCGCAAAGCCGCGCGAGGTGAACTGCACGCGCTCGTCCAACCGGTCCACGGCGATGCCGGGCGTCTGGCGCAGTACCTCATCGAGCGTGTTCAGGTTCTGGTCGTCCATCTGCTGACGGGTGACTACACTGATTGATTGAGGGGTTTCGCGCAGCGACAGCGGCATGCGGGTCGCGGCGCTGGTAGCCGGCACGGTGTAGGAGCCGGTGCCTTCGGAGGGGCCTTCGTCGCCAGCGCCGGTGACGGTCACGGCAGGCAGGGCCGTGACTTCGCCCTGCGGCAATCTGCGCAGGGTATAGCCGCCGTCGGCGCGCCGCGCCGGTTCCAGGCCGCTGCCGGCCAACAGATGGCGCAACCCTTCCTCGAAGCCAAAGCTGCCGCGCAGTCCGGGCGATTGCAGGTCACGCGTCAGCGCGGGGTCGAACGACAGCAGGACTCCGGCCTGGGCGGCATAGGCCGAAAGCGCCGCGCTGAGCGGCCCGGGCGCGATGGCCACGCTTACCTGTCCGGCGGGCGCCTGCGCATGGGCGGGTGCCATCACCCCCGCCAGCGGCAGCGCGAATGCGCTTGCCGCGCACAAGGCAGGAAGGGAGACGCCAGGGCGCAACGGGGAAAACTGACGAGGCATGACATGCACTCCAGATATTGGTCTTATCCTCGTAGCCAGATAAGACGCGGAAAGTACTAGTCGCCGTTACAACTTCGTTCCGTTGCGCGGCACGATCGACACCCAGTAGCGGGTGCGATAGCGCAGGCTGAGCTGCAGCGTGTCAGCCACGGTCGCCAGAATGCGGTCGGGCTCGGCCAGCGGGAAAGCGCCGGAGATGGGCAGGTGTGCCACTTCAGCCGCGCAATCGACCCAGCCGGCGCGGTAGCGCTGAAGCTCGCGCAGGAATTCGTTCAAAGGCATGCTGTCCACCTGCAGCATGCCGCGCTGCCAAGCGGAGGGATCCCCTGCCAGAGCTTCGGCGCTGTCGATGTGGCCGCCCGTAAATCGCAAACCCATGCCCGCCGGCACGATGCGTGCCGCGTCCGCTGGCGCGCCCCGCAGTGCCACGCGCACGGCGCCTTCCAGCACCTGTACCGCCGATACGCCGTCGTCGCGCCGGACCACGAAGCGCGTGCCCAACGCCGTAATGCTGCCTTCGCGGGTACGCACGATGAAGGGCCGCGAAGCCTGCTCCGTGTCCGGAGCGGTTTCGATCAGGATTTCGCCGCCATGCAGGGCTATCAGCCGCTGCTGGGCATCGAACAGGACGTCCATGGCCGTGGCGGCGTTGAGCACCACGCGGCTGTGGTCCGCCAGCATCACCTCGCGTCGCGCGCCGACCGACGTCCGGTACTGTGCCACCCAGCCGCGCCAGGCTTCGTCGACCTGCGCATAGCCGATGGCCCCCCCGGTGCCGATCAGCACCAGCAGCTTGCCAAGCGCAGCCCTGCGCGCGGGCGAGCGCGGCTGGCCCAGGACGGGCAGCATGCCCTTGGGCAGCGCCTCGAAACGGCGCGTCAAGACTTCGGTGCGCTGCCAAGCGCGCTCGTGTTCAGGATCGGCCTGGCGCCAGGCCTGCCATGCCGCCCGCTCCGCGTCGCTGACGGCGCCCGATGTCAGCCGCAGGAACCAGTCCACCGCGCCGTCCAGCGCCCGCGGGTCGATGCTCCGTGACTCGTCGGCGCTCATGGCGCGAATTCCAGGCAGTGGCGCAAGGCGCGCGCGATGTACAGCCGAACCGACCCGACCGACACGCCCAGCGCCTGGGCGATCTCCGCGTGAGTCAGTCCTTCAAGCTGGCACAGCAGGAATGCGCGCCGCACCCGAACGGGCAGGCCGTCCAACATGGCGTCGATCTCGTACAAGGCTTCCAGCGCCAGCGCGCGGGCCTCGGGCGACGGCGACTGGGCTTCGGGCAGCTGGGCCAGCGTTTCCAGGTAGGCGCGCTCGAGATCCCTGCGCCGCAAGTGGTTGACCATGAGGCCGTGCGCGATGGTCGCCAGATAGGAACGCGGTTCGCGGATATCGTCAGGTTGGCGCCGCGCCAGCACGCGCAGGTAGGTGTCGTGCACCAGATCCGCCGCGTCGAACGCACATCCCACCTTTTTGCGCAGCCAGCCCTGCAGCCAGCCTTGATGCTCTTGGTACAGGGTGTGCAGGGGGTGCCGCGGAGAAGGGTCTGAAGCGGCCATGAAGACGCACAGTCACAAATGAGAATAACTATAATTTACAATATTGTGCCTGCGACGGGTGAAATGACTGCGCCCGGCCGCTGTCTCCAGGGGCCGGGCGCAGAAGGGCTGCCGGGTGGAATGCTGGCGTCTTACTTCTTCGACGCGTCCTGCTCCACCACCATGTCCAGCACATATACCTGCTTGGGCGCATCGGCGGGCGGGTTCTTCCAGTCGTAGCGCTTCACGCGCAGCACGGTGCGCACGCCGTCTTGGTGGTCGTAGCCCTCGATGGACTGGTACAGCGGATGCCATTTGTCCTTGGTGGGCTGCTGCACGCCGGCTTCGTTGTAGCGGCGTTCGCGCACCATCAGGCATTGGTAGCCAGGAATCAGCGGGTGGCTGCAGGCGGTCTTCTTGGCGGCGACTTCGAGGAACATGATCTCGCCGGCGCTGCCGTACAGGGTCTCGGGCGTGGGTTCGCCGACGAACTTGAGGACGCTGCCATCCTTGGCAACCAGTTCCAGTCCGGGTTCGGCCGCATCGCCGCTGAGCGTCGCGCGCAGATCGCCCTTCAGGCGTTGGCCGATCTCGGCGTCCAGGCTCATCAGGCTCTGGTCGCAGGCCTTCATCGTGGACGCGAGGTTGGCGACGCTCAACACGCCGTTCTTATAGGTGTAGCCGCCGAACTGCGCGTTGCAGCCGCCGCGGACGTTCAGCGCGTCCTGCGAAAACGACAGGCGCAGCGGGCGCTCGATGCCGATCTGCAGCGCGGCGATGGGCTTGCCGGACGCGTCGGTGGCGGAGGCCAGGCGCCAGTAGTAGGCGGGCAGTTGCACTTCCGGGCTGGCCGGCGTGGTGGCGGTGGTGGGCATGGAGGACGATCCTTCACGGGGGGAGGAAGTCGGAGCGCAAGCTTGCAGCAGCGCGGCGCATACGGACGCAAGGAGGATGGTTTTCTTCATGATTCGTTCCTGTCAGCCGGATGGCACTGATGAAAAGCGGCATTCTACGTTCGCGCAATGGACGTTTTTGGCTTGCGGGCTTCCAGACCGTTTCAAAATCTTGCTGCCGATCCGGTCCGAAACGCAAGTTGCAGGTCGCTCTTGCAGCCGCTTTTCCCTGCTGCGGCAAGCGCCGCCGAAACGCGCGGACGCTTGTCCACGCCGCCCCGGCGTCACTTACAAATCGACACATTACCCGCAAAATACTGCATTTCTTGCCAACACCACTTCATTTGCTGGCAACGCACACCTAGCCTGCCCTTACGGAGTTTGCATGGGCGCGTCATCCCGACGCGGTCAGTGCGCCGAAATCACTCCGGCCGGCGGATAGACCGGAGCGCTCAGACAGGCCTGCGCCCATGCGTAATCATCCTCGGTGTAGACCTCGCCATCGATCTTGGGCAGCGGGCTGGACGGATAGGAGAAATCCGCCGGCTGCTGCGGCTTCATATTCCATTTCGCCTGGCCCTCGGAGTCGGAGCAGGCCTCGTCCGCGCTGCTGAACGAGCAAGACGCGACCACCTTCGGCTTGCCGTTCACGACATTGGCGACATAACGCTTGGTATAGCCGGCGTTGGTCGCCCAGTATTCATCGACGGAGCAGATGCGGTCCTTGTTCTGATAATGCCGGGTGGCGAAACAGCTGTAGCCGGTGTAGTCGCGCGGCAGCACGTCGCAGGAGGTCGAAAAGCCGGCGAACTTGCCGCCGCTGAACTGCGCCTGGAATTTCCGCTGGCGCAGCGCGCTGTCGATGAGGCGCGGCGTGGCGGAGCCTTTGGCCGTGGCCTTGAATTCCGCGGCGCGGCCCAGGATGAGATCGCGGGCGATGGCGCCGGGCGTCTGGCCTTCGGGCCGCTCGTCCGGTTCCTTGATCATCATGTCCAGCGTCTTGTCGCGCGCCGCGATCCAGCGCTTCTGGCCGGCCACCAGCATGGCGCGGATCTCGCTGTCGGGCGCCTGCTTCAAGATCGCGGCATAGGCGCGGTTCAATTCGGCATCGGCGGCTACCGTCTTGCGATCGGCGCAAATCAGCTTCTCGACCGCGCTGCCGGCCTTGGCGCAATCGATGGCCAGGGCGGGCGACGAAAGCGCGTACAGGCCTGCGAGGCACAGCAGGCGAACAGCGGACATTCCGGATTTCATGTGACGTTTCCCTACTCGGTATCTTGCGCGGTGGTCCATGGGGACAGACTCGACAAGGCTGCAATTCTGCACGAGATTTGGCAACAGAATGGCAACGGAGTCCAACGCTCTGAAACTCGCGCCGCGTCCGTGGCCAATCCATGCCTTGCCAGCCGGACGCGGAATATCCGCCTGCCCTTCGACGTCTACCTGGCAGGCCGGCCGCGCAACGGGACCGCGCGGCGCGCCCTTGGGACCAACCAGCCGATAGCGCCGTCCTTCGGCATTCTGCATGCGCGCATCGGCGCAAAACGGAAGAGCTTGATATGAAGTCGATCAAATCCCTGGCCTGCGGCATTGCGCTGGCCTGCGTTGCCGCAGGCAGCGCCTGGGCCGCGCCTGGCCTGAACGTGTACGGGCCGGGCGGCCCCGCCCCCGCGATGAAAGAGGCGGCCGAGGCATTCGGCAAGGCGCAGGGCATCAGCGTCACGGTCACCGCGGGCCCGACGCCCGCCTGGGCCGAGCAGGCCAAACAGGACGCCGACGTGATCTACAGCGGCGCCGAGAACATGATGAGCGGATTCGCCTCGGCGCTGCCCGGCGTGTTCGACCTGCGCGAGGCGCGCACGCTGTACCTGCGGCCCTCCGCCATCCTGGTGCGCCCGGGCAATCCCAAGGCCATCAAGGGCTTCAAGGACCTGCTCAAGCCGGGCATCAAGGTGATGGCGGTGTCAGGCGCGGGGCAGACCGGCCTGTGGGAAGACGTGGCAGGCCGGCTGGGCGATATCGAGACCGTCCGCGCCTTCCGCGCCAACCTGGTGCTGCCGGAGGCCGGCAACAGCGCGCAGGCGCGCAAGCAATGGACCGAGGACCCCGCCATAGACGCCTGGCTGATCTGGAACATCTGGCTGGTGTCGAACCCCGATCTGGCCAGCCTGGTCGAGGTGGAGGAACCGTACCGCATCTACCGGGACGCGGGCGCCGTGGTCACTAAAAAGGGCAAGGCCAATCCGCAGGCGCAGGCCTTCGTCGACTTCCTGACCGCGCCCGAAGGCCGGGCGATTTTCAAGAAGTGGGGCTGGAAGACGGATTGAGTTCCGTGTGGCCGCGAGCGCGCCGCCTCAGGTCTTGACCATGGAACGGGGCAGGTTGATCAGGAAATCGGCCAACCCCTTGGCGCCCTGGGCCAGGGAGATGTGGCGCATCATCATCAGGTGCGCCCGCTCCGGATCATTGGCCAGGATCGCTTCCAGCAATTCGCCGTGCTGCTCGTACGACGCCCGCACGCGGCCCACCGCGCTGAACGCATGGCGCAGATATGCACCCGTGCGGGCGCGCAGGCTCAGGAGCTCCTGCCGCAGATAGGGGTTGCGGCAACCCCGGTACAGCACTTCGTGAAACGCGTGGTTGGCTTCGCGCCAGCCCTGGGCATCGTCGGCCTCGACCAGCGCCGCCGCCTCGCGATGGATCCGCGCCAGTTCCTGGCGCTCTTCCGGCGACATGCGCTGACAGGCCATCCGCGTGCAGACGCCTTCCATTTCCGCCATCAGTTCCCAGATGGCCAACAGCTCCTGCACGTCCATCCTCGCCACTTCCATGCCGTTGCGCGGCTGGCTGGCCAGCATGCCCTGCACTTTCAACTGAATCAACGCTTCCCTCACCGGCGTGCGCGACACGCCGAAGCGCGCGGCGAGCTCCTGTTCGTCGATCGCGTCGCCGGGCAGCAAAACGCCGGCGCGGATGTCCTCCTCGACGGCCAAGCGGATGCGTTCACTGACTTTCATGCTTTCCACATATAAAAATTCGGTTGCTGTAAATTATCCCTTGTTCTATAAATATATTTATAAACATTCAAATAATACATATCAAGGGAAAGGCATGGCAGCTCCACACCAGGCTGTAGCAGCCCCACATGGCAACGCCGGCGCGTCGTCATTGGCCCTCGCCGTACGCGAACTGCTGGCCCTGCAAGGCATCGCCGCCAGCGAAGCGCAGGCGCACGGCGTCGCGAAGACCTTGATCCGGCTTGCGCCGCCGCCGGAGCCCCGGCCATGACACCGGCCGGACTGCCCGCCGGCATCGCGCAACTGCGCGCCGCCCTGCTGCGAGGCGAGTTCAGCCTGGGCGAAGCCCTTTCCAGACAGCGTGCGGCATTCGCCGCGGACACGCGGCACAGCTGCTGCGCGCTGTTCGATCCCCCCGAAAAGTTGCCCGACCTGTCGTTGCCGCTGGCCGGCGTGGGCCTGGCGCACAAGGACATTTATGCGCTGGCCGGCCGCGCGCCAGGCTGTGGCACGCAACCTGGCGCCGCAGCGCCGCAGGCCTCGGCCGCGACGTTGATCCGCCGGCTGGATCGCGCCGGCAGCCTCCCCCTGGCCGCGCTGGTCATGGCGGAACATGCTTGCGGCGCCACCGGCGAGAATCCGCATTTCCCCCTGCCCCAGAATCCGCTCGACGCGCAAGCGGCCGTGGGCGGATCCTCCAGCGGATCGGCGGTCGCCGTGGCCGCGGGCCTCTGCTACGGCTCGCTGGGCAGCGACACGGCGGGCTCGGTGCGCATCCCCGCCGCGACCTGCGGCATCCTGGGCCTCAAGCCAACCAGAGGGCTGCTGCCCACGCAGGGCATCGCGCCCCTGGCGCCCAGCCTGGACACGGCCGGCATTCTTGCGCGCAGCGCCGCCGACGCGGCGCTGCTGCTGGAAAACCTGGTCGCTCCAGCCCAGGCGCGGCGCCTGTTCCCGCAAGGCGCCGCCATGTTTGCCGGCGCGCCGGCGCGGGCGGATTGGCGCGTCGCGACCTGCTGGGAACATCCGAATTCCGCCGTGGCGCTGGACGGCGACGTCGGCCAAGCCTTGCAAGACCTGGTGGACGCCCTGCCGCCAGGCACGGCGCGGACCGCGGCCACGCTCGACGACCTGTCGACCTGGACCCGGCTTGCGGACACGCTGCTGCACGCCGAAGCCGCCGCCGTGCACCATGCGGCCCTGCGCGCCGAAGCACCGCCGCTGACGCCGCTGACGAGAACCGTCGCGCTGGCCGGCGCGGCCCTGCCCGCTCCCTGGTACATCGAAGCGCTGCGCCAACGCGGCGCGCAGGCTCGCCGGTTCATCGCGCAAGCGCTGCGCCGTGCCGATCTGCTGCTGACACCCGCGCTGCCGCGCGGCGTCCCCGACTGGCGCCACGTGCTGACCACTTCGGCCGAATTCGAACCACGCCGCCTGCTCGACCTGTTTTCCTGGATGTCCTTCGTCAATTACCTGGGACTGCCCGCCATCGTCTTTCCGATCGGGCTGGATGGACGCGGACGCCCCATCAGCGTTCAAGCCATCGCCCGGCCCGGACAGGAAGCCCGCCTGCTGGCGTTCGCGCACCACGTGGAGCAGGCGCATCCCTGCGCGGCTCCTTTCCTTCCATCCACTCTTTGAAGCCGAGACCATGCCACAACTCTCCGCCTCGCCCGCCCTTCGTCGCTTCCGCGTGCTGGACCTTTCCCGCGTGCGCGCCGGCCCCACCTGCGTGCGCATGCTTGCCGATTTCGGCGCGGACGTGATCCGGATAGAACCGCCCCCCGGAGTCGATCCCAACGAGGCCATGTTCGCGGCGGACCGCTGGAGCGGAGACTTCCAGAACCTGAACCGCAACAAGCGTTCGCTGACCCTCAACCTGAAGAAGCCCGAAGGCCTGGAGGTGTTCAAGCGCCTGGCCGCCGAGGCAGACGTGGTGGTCGAAAACTGGCGTCCGGACGTCAAGCAGCGGCTCGGCCTCGACTATGAATCGCTGCGCCTGATCAATCCGCGCCTGGTGCTCGCCAGCATTTCCGGCTTCGGCCAGAGCGGCCCGTACGCGGGCCGGCCCGGCTTCGACCAGATCATCCAGGGCATGGGCGGCCTGATGTCGGTCACCGGCCTGCCGGGCCAGGGTCCCGTGCGCGCGGGCCTGGCGGTCGCGGATTCCAGCACCGGGCTGTATGCCGCGCTGGGCATCCTGACCGCGCTGCTGGAACGCGAGCAATCCGGCCAGGGCCAATGGGTCCATGCCTCGCTGCTGCACGCGCAGATCGCCATGATGGATTTCCAGGCGGCGCGCTACCTCAATGACGGCGACGTGCCGCGCCAGGAGGGCAACGACCATCCGACCAGCAGCCCGATGGGGCTGTTCCAGGCGAACGACGGCATGTTCAACCTGGGCGCCGCCGGCGAAGGCAACTGGAAGCGCTTCTGCGCCGCGCTGGAACGGCCGGACTGGGAATCGGATCCGGAATTCGCCACGGAAAAGCTGCGCGTGGCCAATCGGCAGCGCTTGAACCGCGAGATCCAGGCCGTCTTCCTGCACGCCGACGTGAACCACTGGGTGACGCTGCTGAACGACGCGGGCGTGCCGGCGGGTCCGGTCTATTCCGTGCCGCAGATGTTCGACGATCCTCAGGTGCGGCACCTGCAGACCGCCCGCGCCTGCCCGGCGTGGCAAGGCGGCGAGCGCACGCTCATCACCCAGCCGGTCACCCTGGCCAGGACGCCCGCCGACATCGCCCGCACCGCGCCCGGCTGGGGCGAACACACCGAGGAAATCCTGCTCGAAGCCGGCTACGGCGATGCCGACATCGAACGCCTGCGCGCGGCCCGCGCCATCTGACGCAGCAGCGGAAATCAACATGACCCAGAGCTCTCCCCCCTCTACCGGCCGTCTGGACATCGCGTTCGACGGCAGCATCGTGCGCGTGCGCATCGTCAACCCCGCGCGCTACAACGCCATGTCCCTGGCCATGTGGGAAGACCTGGCGCGCGCGCTGCACGCGGCCGCGGAGCATGACGGCGCGCGCGCCGTGGTGCTGGCGGGCGAGGGCCAGCGCGCGTTCGTGTCCGGCGCCGACATTTCCGAATTCGCCTCCCAGCGCAAGAACCCCGATCAGGTGGCGCGCTACGACGCGGCGGTGGCCGCGGCCATGCACGCCCTGAGCGCCTGCCCCCTGCCGGTGATCGCGGCGATACGCGGCATCTGCATGGGCGGCGGCATGGCGCTGGCGCTGGCATGCGACCTGCGCTACTGCACGCCCGCCTCGCGCTTCCGGATGCCTGCGGGCCGGCTGGGCCTGGGCTATGCGATGGAGGGCCTGCAACGCATGCGCGACATGCTGGGCACGGCGCGCACCGCCGACCTGTTCCTGACGGCGCGCACCGTGGACGGCCTGGAGGCCGCGCGCATCGGCCTGGTGCAGGAGGTCTATGACGACGAGGTATTCGACCAGGCCGTCGCCCGGCGCATCGGCGAAGTGGCGGGCAATGCACCGCTGACGCTGCGCGCCGCCAAGATGGCCTTGCGGCATCTGGCGGGCGAACCCTCGGCGCCGTCCGCGCAAGCAGTGAACACGGCCGTCGGCGCCTGCTTTGTCAGCCGGGACTATCAGGAAGGGCAGCTAGCCTTCCGCGAAAAGCGGCCGCCGGCCTTTACCGGGAGCTGAGCGCGAGCGCGCCCGGCTCCTTCCCGGCGCGGCGCCGCCGCGCCGCTCGCAGTGTTTATCAAGCAACAAGGGGAAAATGCATGAAAACGCTCCATATCCATAGGATGACCCTGGCGGCCGCGCTCTGCGCCTATGCCGCGGCCAGCCACGCAGTCGGCCCGCGTCCCGCGCCCGCGCCGCAAAAGCAGGTCCTGACGGTGGGCTATGTCAAGGTCGGCCATCTTTCGCCCATCATCTTCGTCGCCGACGAACTGAAGGCCTGCAACGTGGAGGTCAAGCCGGTTGAATTCGTCCGCTATGCCGACGCGCGCACCGCCCTGCTTTCCGGCTCGGTGGATGTCTCCGGCATCGGCCCCGCCGATCTGGCGATCGCGCTGGCCCAAGGCAGCCAGAAGCTGGTCGGCCTGTCGGGCGTCGCCTCCTCGCCCAAATACCTGGTGACGCGCAAGGGCGTCAAGATGGACGACTGGAAGGACCTCGCGGGCAAGCGCATCGGCATCGCGCCCGGATCCGCCGTCTGGTTCCAGTGGGCCGCCATGCTGGCCGAGAAGGGCGTGCCGTACAACACTTTCACCGCCGTCAACATCCAGGGCGGGGGCACGGCCTTCGTCCAGTCCCTGCAACGCGGCGACGTCGACGCCGTGGCCTTGTGGGAACCCTTCGAATCGCAGCTGGTCGCCGACGGCAGCGCCTTCTTCGCAAAGAACCTGGAGTACAGCCAGAGCAAGGCGGTCGGCGCCGAACTAGGCCTGCTCGCGGCCACCCGCGACGCGCTGCGCGACAAGCGCGAGGCGGTCAAGTGCTTCCTGTGGGCCTACAAGAGCGCCGAAGAAAGGCTCGCCAAGGATCCCGAGGCGTTCGCCGAAGCCTACTCCAAGTACACCGGCCTGCCATTGAACGTCACCCGCGAATCGGCCAAGCTGATCAAGCTGGGCGGCGTGCTGGACCTGGATCAGTTGCGCCGGCAGGCCAAGACCTTCAACGAACTGGGCGTCATTCCGAAGGACGTGAGCGGACAGATCGACACGGTCTGGGACGAAGGGCTGCTCAAGGAAATCATGTGATTGCGCGGCTGGCGGGCAGCGCGCGCTGCCGCCGGCCAGGGAGACGCAGGTGAACGCTTCAACACTGAAATACGCAACGCCGATCCGCCGCTCCCGCCGCGCGATCGGCCGGGCCGGGCTGGCCCTGGCCGTGCCAGCCCTCATCCTGATCATCTGGCAACTCGCGGGGCAGTCGCCCGACATGGCCGGCGTGGTCCCCACGCCGGTCCAGGTGGCCCGCGCCTGGTACGCCTGGATCTTCGGCTCCCCGGGCATGGGCCTGAACCCCTACCAGGGCACCTGGGCGGGCAACGTGCAGTACTCGGCCATGCGCGTGCTGCAGGGCTTTGCGCTGGCCATGCTGCTGGGCATACCGCTGGGCCTGACCATAGGCTGGAGCCGCCTGGCCTCTCAAACGCTGGACCCGCTGATACAGGGATTGCGGCCGATCCCCATCACGGCCTGGCTGCCTTTCTCCATCGCCCTGTTCGGCATACGCGACATGGGCTCGATCTTCCTGATCTTCCTGGGCGGCTTCTACGCCATCGTCGTCAACACCACGCAAGGCGCCCGCGACGTCGACCGCAACCTGGTGCGCGCGGCCAGCATGATGGGCGCCTCGTCGAGCCAGCTGCTGCGCAGGGTCGTCCTGCCCGCGGCTATGCCGGCCATCTTCACCGGGCTGCGCATCGGGCTGGGCATATCCTGGACGGCAGTGATCGTCTCTGAAATGGTGGCCGTGAAATCGGGCCTGGGCTATGTGCTATGGGACGCCTACTACGTCGGCCGCATGGACATCGTGCTGGCGGACATGGTTTCCATCGGGCTGATGGGCTTTCTCAGCGACCGCCTGATCGTCATCATCGAACGCCGGGTGCTGGTCTGGCGCATGCTGCAGAACCATTGAGGGTGCCATGTCTGACATTTCCGTCTCGAACCTGAGCAAGACCTATCCGGGAACGACCCCGGTGCTTGCGCTGGACAACATCGACCTGCACGTCCCCGCGGGCGAGTTCGTGGCCTTGCTCGGGCCCTCCGGCTGCGGCAAGTCCACGCTGCTGAACCTGATCGCCGGCTTTGAATCGCCCTCTTCGGGCGCCCTGGCCGTCGATCACAAGCCCGTGTCGCGC
This sequence comes from Achromobacter anxifer, assembly GCF_903652925.1. GTDB lineage: Bacteria > Pseudomonadota > Gammaproteobacteria > Burkholderiales > Burkholderiaceae_B > Achromobacter > Achromobacter anxifer. The sequence goes on from NZ_CAHLAR010000003.1 coordinate 464,225, forward strand.
CCGGGTCCGGAACGCGGCGTGGTATTCCAGGAAGCGGCGCTGTTCCCCTGGCTGAACGTCTGGGAAAACGTGGTGTTCGGCCCCAAGATCGCCGGACTGCCCAAGGCCGAATACGCCGGGCGCGCCGAAGAGATGCTGCGCATCACCGGCCTGTCGGCGTTCACGCGCCATCTGCCCATCCAGCTCTCGGGCGGCATGCGCCAGCGCGTGGGCATCGCGCGCGTGCTCACCCTGGGATCCAAGGTGCTGCTGATGGACGAGCCTTTCGGCGCGCTGGACGCGCAGACGCGGCTCACCATGCAGGAATTGCTGCTGTCCGTGTGGCAGAAGCTGCGCACCACGGTGGTCTTCGTCACCCACGACATCGACGAGGCCATCCTGCTGGCCGACACGATCTACGTCATGTCGGCGCGCCCGGGGCGCATCGCCACCCGCATCACCGTGCCCATCGAACGCCCGCGCTCGCTGGACTTGATCACCGGCGAGGCGTTCAACGGACTCAAGCGCGAAATCCTCAAGCAAATGCGGCACTGACCCCACGGATCCATCATGGCGACTCCCCGTATCCCCCACGCGTTTTCCGCCGACCCGTCCGACCTGGCCGAACCGGGGCAAGGCAGGATCATGGTGCACCTGGTCATCAACGTCGAGCACTGGCCCTTCGACCAGCCCATGCCGCGCACCATCATCACCCCGCCCCACGGCCGCGAAACCGTGCCTGACGTACCCAATTTCAGTTGGGCGGAATACGGCATGCGCGCCGGATTGCCGCGCATGCTCGCGGCCATCCAGGCGCGCGGCCTGCCCGCGTCCACCAGCTGCAACGCCAGCGTGATCGACGCCTACCCGCGCGCGGCCGAAGCCATGCTCGCCGCGGGCTGGGAATTCATCGGCCACGGCATGCACCAGAAGTCGCTGAACCAGGCCGACGGCGAAGCCGCGCTCATCGAGTCCTGCCTAGATAAGCTGCGCGCCTTCACCGGCAGCCGCCCGCGGGGCTGGCTCAGCCCCGGCCTGCGTGAAACGCCCGACACGCCGGACCTGCTGGCCGACGCCGGCGTCGAGTACGTGTGCGATTGGGTACTGGACGATCTGCCCAACTGGATGCGCGTCAAGCGCGGCACGTTGATCCAGATGCCCTACAACCTCGAGCTCAACGACTCGGTCATCTACGCCATCGAAAAGCACTCCTCTCCGGAGTTCCTGCTGCGGCTGACGCGGACCCTGGAACTGTTCGAACGCGAATGCGAGAACCAGCCCCGCGTGCTGGCGCTGGGCCTGCACCCCCATCTGATGGGCGTGCCGCACCGCCATGGCTATTTCGAGGAAATGCTGGATCTGCTGATGCGCCACCCCAAGGTGGACTTCATGACCGGAGGCCAGATCGCCGACTGGTTCAAGCTCCGCCGCCCGCCCCCAGTTTCCGGACGCTAGCCGCCATGCGCACTGCCCTCACCCACGACGGTTACCGCCTCCACATGGAAGAAGCCGGACAGGGATCTCCCGTCGTCTTCGTCCATGAATTCGCTGGCGACCATCTCAGCTGGGAACCCCAGCTGCGGGCCTTCGCCCGCCGCCACCGCTGCATCGCATACGCCGCCCGCGGCTATCCGCCATCAGACGTGCCGCGCGACCCGGCCGCCTATTCCCAGGAAAACGCGGTCCGCGACATCGTCTCGGCGCTGGACGCCGCCGGCGTCGACAGCGCCCATGTCGTCGGACTGTCCATGGGCGGCTTTGCCGCGCTGCATTTCGGCCTGGCGCACCCGGAACGCGCCCTGTCGCTCACGATCGCCGGCGCAGGATACGGCGCCCTAGCCTCGGGCCACGCCGCCTTCCGCGACGCCTCGCTACAGGCGGCCGAACGCTTCGAGGCGCAGGGCAGCGCAGGCTATGGACCGGTCTACGCGGCAGGAGCCGCCCGCGTCCAGTACCAGAACAAGGATCCGCGCGGCTGGCAGGCGTTTGCCGAGGCCCTCGCCCGCCACGACGCCACCGGCGCCGCCCTGACCCTGCGCGGCGTGCAGGCCGGACGTCCCGCGCTGGACACGCTGGCCGGTCCGCTGGCCAAGCTGGCGGTGCCGACGCTGATCATCGCCGGCGACGAGGATGACCATGCCCTGGAGCCGGCGCTGTTCCTCAAGCGCACGTTGCCCTGCAGCGGCTTGCTGGTATTGCCCAAGACCGGCCATACCTTGAACCTGGAAGAGCCCGAAACCTTCAACCGCGCCGTGCTGGACTTCATATCCACGGTCGAGGCCGGCCGCTGGACAGCGCGCGATCCGCGCGCCACGGGCGAGGTCATGAAGCTGTCCTGAGCCCCTCGGGCAAACAAAAGCCCGCATTCCCTTGAAGGCAATGCGGGCTCGGCGATGCGGGAGCGATACAGGGGCGCCCAAGGCGCCCGACCGCTCAACCCACCACGCGGAAGCGCTCGGCGTCGTCCATGAAGGCCTTGGCGCCAAAGCCGTTCTCGTTGGAACCGAAAGGCATCTGCGCGCGCAGCTTCCAGTAGGCCGGAACGTTCCACTCACGCGCCACGGCGGCGTCGATCAGCGGGTTGTAGTGCTGCAGGCTGGCGCCCACGCCGGCGCTGGCCAGGGCGCTCCAGGTGGACAGCTGGGCCATGCCGCCCGACTGCTCGGACCAGACAGGGAAGTTGTCCGCGTACAGCGCGAATTTTTCCTGCAGGCCGCGCACCACGTCCTGGTCTTCGTAGAACAGCACGGTGCCCACGCCGGCGGCGAAGCTCTTGAGCTTGGCTTCGGTCTTGTCGAAGCCTTCGGCCGGCGCGACCTTGCGCACTTCCTCGATGGCGATGTTCCACAGCTTTTCGCTTTCGGCGCCGAACAGGATCACCGCGCGCGAGCTCTGCGAGTTGAACGACGAGGGGCTGTGCTTGATCGCTTCCTGGATCAGGGAGGCCAGATCCTCCTTGGAGATCGACAGGTTGCGGCCCAGCGAGTATTGCGTGCGGCGCTGCTTGAGCGCCTCCAGATAAGCGTTGCTCATGACGATATGGCCTTCCGACGAGTAGATAGGGGAAAATGCATGAGGAATTCTAACGAGCGGCAATTGTCCCGAATACGTACACAAGCCAAAAAAGCGTGGTGGCAATCGGAACAAACTGTTCTGCCCATGAAGCAAATCAGCTCCTGGTAAGACACGGACCGCGCCAATTCAAGGAACCCATATGCACTTCACGCAAGATCCGAACTCCCCGCCCGCCGCCGACATCGGCTTCGACGATTTCCTCAAGGTCGATATCCGCATCGGCACGATCCAATCCGCCGAGGCCTTTCCCGAGGCGCGCAAGCCCGCCTACAAACTGACGATAGATTTCGGTCCCGGCGTGGGCATCAGGAAGAGTTCGGCGCAGATCACCGCGCGCTATACGCTGGAGGACCTGGCCGGCAAGCGCGTCATGGCGGTGGTGAATTTTCCGCCGCGCCAGATCGGGCCAGTGAAATCCGAGGTCCTGGTGCTGGGTTTCGCCGACGAGGCCGGCGGCATCGTGCTGGGCGTGCCGGACGCCGAGGTGCCCAACGGCACGCGGCTGACCTGAAGCCTTAAATCACCATCCGGGGTTTCCCCTATTACCTGGCTGCCGTCAAAAAACTATCGTATTCGAGAATTATCAAATAAGAGAATTCTCGCTTCCGACAAAATGACAGCAGAACCCCTATTCGATTACGCCGTGATCGGCGCCGGCATCGCCGGCGCTTCCGTGGCCTACCGCCTGAGCGCCTCGGCCTCGGTCGCCGTGTTGGAACGCGAGGCCCAGCCGGGCTACCACTCCACCGGCCGCTCCGCGGCCATGTTCATGGAAACCTACGGCACGGCCCAGATCAAGGCGCTCACCCGCGCCAGCCGCGCCTTCTACGAGAATCCGCCGCAAGGTTTCAGCGAACACCCGCTGCTCAGCCCGCGCGGCGTGCTGTACATCGCCACGCCGGAACAGCGGGACCTGCTGCAAGAGGTGTACGACGACTTCCGCAGCCAGTCGCCCAACGTGGCGCTGATCGACGCCGAACAAGCGGTCGAGCGCGTGCCCTGCCTGCGGGGCGACCAGATCTGCGGCGCCATCGAAGAACCGGACGCGCGCGACATCGACGTGCACGCGCTGCACCAGGGCTTTCTGCGCGGCATGGTCCGCCAGGGCGCGGTGCTGCACAACAATGCCGAAGTCGTGTCGGCCGCCCATGCCGATGGCGCCTGGACGCTGACGCTGGCCGACGGCCGCAGCCTGCGGGCGCGCGCGCTGGTCAACGCCGCCGGCGCCTGGGCGGACCACACGGCCGCGCTGTGCGGCGCCTCGCCGGTCGGCCTGCAGCCGTGCCGCCGCACCGCCTTCACCTTTTCCGGTCCGCAGGACGTGGACTTTTCCCATTGGCCGGCGGTGGTCGGCGTCGACGAGAGCTATTACTTCAAGCCCGATGCAGGCCAATTGCTGGGATCGCCGGCCAACGCCGATCCGGTCGCGGCCCACGACGTGGTGCCGGAAGAACTGGACGTGGCCACCGGCATCTACCGCATCGAAACCGCGACCTCGCTGACCATCCGCCGCCCCAAGCACACCTGGGCCGGCCTGCGCTCCTTCGTGCGCGACGGCGATTTCGTGGTTGGCTGGGATGCCGACGCGCCCGCCTTCTTCTGGCTGGCGGCGCAGGGCGGCTATGGTATCCAGACGGCCGCGGCGACTTCCGAGCTGGCCGCCGCGCTGCTGACTCGCCAGCCGCTGCCCGCCCATCTGCATGCGCACGGCGTGGATGCCGAAGCCGTGCGTCCCGCGCGCCTGCGCTGACCTCCCCTTAGCCTGAGAGAGCCCACACCATGACCTCCATCGCCCGCTACCCCAGCACGCTGCCCCTGCCGTTCTCCCGCGCCACCCAGGCCGGCGGCTTCCTGTTCCTGTCGGGACAGATCCCTATGGACGCCAACGGCCAGGTCGTGCGCGGCGACATCACCGCCCAGACCCATGCCGCCATCGAGCGCATCAAGGAGACCCTGGCCCTGGCGGGCGCCACGCTCAAGGACGTGGTGCGCGTGACGGTGTGGCTGTCGGACCTGGAGCTGTTCGCCCAGTTCAACGACGCCTACCGCAGCCATTTCTCGTCCGATTTCCCCTCGCGCTCGACGGTCGAGGCCAAACTGGCCATGGGCGTGGACGTCGAGATCGAAGTGCAGGCCTGGCTGGGCGCGGCCGTGGGCCGCGGCGGCTTCATGCCGGGCCCCGTGTCCGAAGCCTGAGCCCGCGGCGCGGGCCGATTTGATTGCTAGCCACCGCCTGGCCGGAGCCGGGCGGTGCGGACTTTCCCACGCGCTCGCGGCAACGCCTGCGCCCTCCTGTGCACATCCCTACGCGGAGCGGCAGCATGAAGATATTTTCCGGGTCCCTGGCGACCGAGACGAACACCTTTTCTCCCATTCCGACCGGGCTGTCCGCCTACCGGGCCCGCGGCTACTATCCCGCCGGCCAGCATCCGGACCGCATGCAGATGTTCTCCGGCCCGCTGTGGGCCGCGCGCCAGCGCGCACAGGGCAAGGACTGGACGCTGGTCGAGGGCCTGACCGCCGGCGCCACGCCGGCCGGCATCACCACCCGCCATGCCTACGAAACCCTGCGCGACGAACTGCTGGCGGACCTGAAGCGCGCCGGCCGCGTCGACATCGCCCTGTTCGGCCTGCATGGCGCCATGGTGGCCGACGGCTATGACGATTGCGAAGGCGACCTGCTGCGCCGCGCGCGCGAGATCGTCGGCCCCGACGCCGTGATCGGCGCCGAACTGGACCCGCACTGCCACATGACGGACGCCATGGTGCAGAACGCCGACTTCCTGGTGTGCTTCAAGGAATATCCGCATACCGACATCCTGGAGCGCGCCTACGACCTGGTGGATCTGTGCGTGGCGCGCGCCGAAGGCCGCATCAAACCCGCGCGCGCCGTGTACGACTGCGAAATGATCTCCATCATGCACACCAGCCGCGAGCCCATGCGCAGCTTCGTCGACCGCCTGCTCGCCCTGGAAGGCAAGGAAGGCGTGCTGTCCGTGTCCATCGCCCACGGCTTTCCCTGGGGCGACACGCCCGACATGGGTTCCAAGGTGCTGGTCTACACCGACGGAGACCAGGCCCAGGCCGAAGCCCTGGCGCGCGCGCTGGGCGAAGAAATCATCGGTTTCCGCGACCAGCTGGCGCCGCCCTACCCCGGCGCCGACGAGGCGCTGGACCAGGCGCTGGCGCTGAACGACTTCCCCGTGGTGCTGGCGGATTCCGCCGACAACGCGGGCGGCGGTGCGCCCAGCGACGCCACCTTCATCCTCGAGCGCGTGCTGGCGCGCGGCATCACCGACGTCGCGACCGGCCCGTTCTGGGATCCGGTGGCCGTGCAGCTTTGTTTCGAGGCGGGCGAAGGCGCCCGCATCCAGCTGCGCATCGGCGGCAAGGTGGCGCCGGTGTCGGGCCGGCCGCTGGACCTGGACTGCGAGATCGTGGCGCTCAAGCGCGACGCCATCATGACCGGACTGGCGGGCACACCCGCGCTGCTGGGCGACGTGGCCATCGTGCGCAGCCAGGGCGTGACCATCGCCCTGACCACCAACCGCACCCAGGCCATGGGCACCGACCTGTTCACGCAGTTCGGCGTCGACCTGCATGCCATGAAGCTCATCATCGTGAAATCGTCGCAGCACTTCTACGCCTCGTATTCGCAGGTCGGCCGCCACGTCATCTACGTGGAAACGCCGGGCGCCATCACGACCGACTACAACGCGCTGCCGTACACCAAGCGCAAATTGCCGAAGTGGCCGTTCAAGGCCTGAGGCTCAACGATTGCCGCCCGACCCGGGCGTGGGAATAACGAAGGGGATAACAATGATCAGACGTTTCAGTTTGCTGGGCGCAGCCGCCCTGCTGGCCATGGGGGCCGCCACCGGCGCGCTGGCGCAGACCAAGACCCTGCGCCTGGTGCCGCATGCGGACCTCAAGACGCTGGATCCGCTGTTCAACACGGCCTACATCACGCGCAACCATGGCTACATGGTGTTCGACACCTTGTTCTCGCAGGACAGCAAGGGCCAGCCCAAGCCGCAGATGGTGGACAGCTGGACCACGTCCGAAGACGGCAAGAGCTGGAGCTTCACGCTGCGTCCCGGCCTGAAGTTCAATGACGGCACCCCGGTCAAGGCCGAGGACTGCGTCGCGTCGATCCAGCGCTGGGCCAAGAAGGACACGCTGGGCCAGGCCATGATGGCCGCCGGCGCCGAACTCGCCGCCACCGGCGACAACACCTTCACGCTGACGTTCAAGGAGCCTTTCGGCCTGGTGCTGGACGCCCTGTCCAAGCCGTCCGGCATGCCGCCCTTCATCATGCCCAAGCGCCTGGCCATGACGGACCCGAACACCCAGGTCACCGAAATGGTCGGCTCGGGCCCCTTCCTGTTCAAGCGCGACGAATGGGTGCCGGGCAACAAGGTCGTCTACGTGAAGAACCCGGCCTACGTGCCCCGCGCAGAACCGGCCGACGGCCTGGCGGGTGGCAAGAACGTCAAGGTCGACCGGGTCGAATGGGTCTACATCCCCGACGGCAACACGTCCACCGCCGCGCTGATGAACGGCGAGGTCGACATGATCGAACAGACCACGCCCGACTTCCTGCCCGTGCTGGAAAGCAACAAGGACATCACCCTGAGCACGTCCGTCGCCTCGCAGGGCATGGTCATTCTCAACTCGCTGCATCCGCCCTTCGACAACCAGCTGGCGCGCCAGGCGCTGTACCACCTGGTGAACCAGAAGGAAATGCTGTCGGCCATGGGCTACCCGGACAAGTACCGGGTCGACTATTGCCCCAGCCTGTTCGTCTGCGGCTCGCCGCTGGCCAGCGACGCGGGCGCGGCGCCCTACGCCAAGACCGACACGGCGCGCGCCAAGCAGCTGCTGCAGGAAGCCGGCTACAAGGGCGAAAAGGTCGTGGTCCTGTACCCCACGGACCACCTGAGCGCGCCCGCCGTCATGGTGCTGGCGCAGAACATGAAGAAGGCCGGCATCAACGTCGACCTGCAATCCATGGACTGGGCTTCGCTGGCCGGACGCCGCCTGAAGAAGGATCCGCCCGCGCAAGGCGGATGGAACGTGTTCCTGACCTGGGGCGGCTACTACGACGCCAGCACGCCGGTGACCAACCCCTGGATGTCCGCGGCCTGCGGCAACAGCCTGCCGGGCTGGCCCTGCGACAAGGAACTGGACGCGCTGCGCACCAGCTGGATCCGCGAGACCGACGCGGCCAAGCGCAAGGAGATCGCCGCGCAGATGCAGGCCCGCGCCTACCAGACCGTGCCGTACGTCATGTGGGGCGAATTCAAGCCCGTGTCCGCGTTCCGCGGCCTGACGCACACCGAACTGCTGAAGACCGGCATCCCGGTGATGTGGAACATCGAGAAGCCGTAAGGCAGGCGCCGGGCGCCGCGCGCGCCCGGCCGCCAGCCAGGGGGAATCCAGCGTGAAATACATACTGCGCCGCATCGCGGCCGTCATACCCGTCATGGCCGTGGTCGCGGTCGTGGTGTTCCTGCTGATCCATCTGTCGCCGGGCGATCCGGCGGCCGTGATCGCGGGCGACAACGCCACCGCCGACGACGTGGAGAAAATCCGCCAGAACCTGGGCCTGGACAAGCCGCTGCTGCAGCAGTTCGGCATCTGGGTCAGCCACATCGCCACGGGCGACCTGGGCACGTCGATGTCGACGCAGATGCCGGTCTCGCAGCTGATCGGCCAGCGCATGGGGCCGACGCTGTCCATCGCCCTCTTCACCATGCTGTTCGCCGTGATCGCGGCGATTCCGCTGGGCGTGCTGGCGGCCTGGAACGCCGGGCGCTGGCTGGACCGGCTGGTCATGATAGGCGCGGTCTGCGCCTTCTCGGTGCCGGTGTTCCTGATCGGCTACAGCCTGGTCTACGGCTTTTCCATCAAGCTGGGCTGGCTGCCGGTGCAGGGCTACAAGCCGCTGGCCGACGGCGTGGTGCCCTATCTGCGCCACCTGGTGCTGCCCTGCCTGTCGCTGGGCCTGGTCTACATGGCGCTGCTGACGCGCATGACGCGCGCCACCATGCTTGAAGCCCTGTCCGAGGACTACATCCGCACCGCCCGCGCCAAGGGCCTGGCGGCGGGCCCCATCGTCTGGCACGCGCTGAAGAACGCCGCCAACCCCATCGTCACCACCATCGGCGTGGGCGTGGCCCTGCTGATCGGCGGCGTGGTCGTCACGGAAACCGTGTTCGCCATCCCCGGCCTGGGCCGGCTGACCATCGATGCCGTGCTGCGCCACGACTATCCCGTGATCCAGGGCGTGCTGCTGGTGGCCTCGGGCATCTATGTACTGATCAACCTGCTGGTCGATCTGAGCTACCGGCTCTTCGATCCGCGCATCCGCTACTAACGGGGCGACGCATGACTACCACCACCCTGTCCCTGCCCGCGCGGCGGCCGCGCCACCGCCGCCTCCTGCGCTCGCTGCGCCGCCACCCCATGCTTTACATCGGCGGCGCCATCCTGCTGGCGCTGGCCGCCATCGCCCTGGCCGCGCCCTGGCTGGCCACCGTCGACCCGCAGGACATCAATCCGCTGGCGCGCATGAAGCCGCCCTCGTCGGAACACTTCTTCGGCACCGATGCGCTGGGCCGCGACGTCTATTCGCGCACCGTCTGGGGCGCCCGCGTCTCGCTGGTGGTCGGCATCGTGGTGGCGCTGGTGTCCACCGTGGCCGGCGTGGCCCTGGGCATGGCGGCCGGCTACTTCCGCCGCATCGACGCCTTCATCATGCGCATCATGGACGGCCTGATGGCCATTCCGGGCGTGCTGCTGGCCATCGCCCTGATGGCCACCTTGAAGGGCGGCCTGGGCACCGTGATCATCGCCATCGTCATCCCCGAAGTGCCGCGCGTGGTACGGCTGGTGCGCGCGCTGGTGCTGACGATACGCGAGCAGCCCTATATCGAGGCCGCCATTTCCTCGGGCACGCGCGTGCCCGCGATACTGCTGCGCCACATCCTGCCCAACCTGTTCGCTCCGCTGATGGTGCAGGCCACCTTCATCGCGGCCTCCGCCATCCTGACCGAGGCCGTGCTGAGCTTTCTGGGCGTGGGCATTCCGCCGCACATCCCCAGCTGGGGCAACATCATGGCCGAAGGCCGCAACTTCGTCGCCGTGGCCTTCCATATCATCCTGTACCCGGGCCTGTTCCTGGGCGTGGCCGTGCTGGCCGTCAACCTGGTGGGCGACGGGCTGCGCGACATGCTCGATCCCCGTCTGGCGAAAAAGCTGTAGGAGCGCCCATGCAAACCCAACCCGTCTTGCGCGTGCGCGACCTCACCACCTGTTTCGACGGCGACGAGACCACGGTAGTCGCCGTGGACCGCCTGTCCTTCGACCTGATGCCCGGCGAAACCCTGGGCCTGGTGGGCGAATCCGGCTGCGGCAAGAGCGTCACGTCCTTGTCCATCATGCGCCTCCTGCGCGCCCCCGGACGCGTGGCCGGCGGCAGCATCGAGTTCGACGGCCAGGACCTGCTGGCGCTGCCCGAGAAGGCCATGCGCGCGATCCGCGGCAACCAGATCTCGATGATCTTCCAGGAACCCATGACCTCGCTCAACCCCGTGTTCACGGTGGGCCGGCAGATCAGCGAATCGCTGATGCTGCACCAGGGCCTGTCGCGGCGCGAGGCCATGGCGCAGGCCGAGTCGCTGCTGGAGTTGGTGCAGATCTCCGATCCGGCGCGGCGCGTGCGCGAGTATCCCTACCAGTTGTCGGGCGGCATGCGCCAGCGCGCCATGATCGCCATGGCGCTGGCCTGCCAGCCCAAGGTCCTGATCGCCGACGAGCCCACCACCGCGCTCGACGTCACCATCCAGGCGCAAATCCTGCATCTGCTGCGCGAAATCCAGCAGCGGCTGGGCACCTCCATCGTGCTGATCACGCACGACCTGGGCGTGGTCGCGCAGATGTGCCAGCGCGTCATCGTGATGTACGCCGGGCGCAAGGTGGAGGAAGGCAGCGTGGACGACATCCTGGACCGCGCCCAGCATCCCTATACACAGGCCCTGCTCCGTTCCCTGCCCGACTTTGCCGCCGGCCAGGGCCACGACGCGCGCCTGGCCGAACTGCCCGGCATCGTGCCGGTGATGACGCCGGAATCGCGCGGCTGCGCCTTCGCCGCGCGCTGCCCGGAGGCGCAGCCGCGCTGCGCCGAACAGGCCCCGCCCGCCGCCGACGCCGGCAGCCGCCACCGCGTCTGGTGCTGGGCCCGCGAGGCCGCGCCCGCGCCTGCCGCCCTGACCGCCTGAGAGCCGCCATGAACCTGCACGACATCCCCCTTTCCAGCGCCGCCTCCGCGCCCGCGGCCGAGGCCTCGCCCCTGCTGGAAGTCATCGGCCTGAAGAAGCACTACCCCGTGGACAACGGCGGCGCCGCCAAGGTGCTGCGCGCCGTCGACGGCGTCTCTCTGTCGGTGCCGCGCGGCCAGACGCTGAGCCTGGTGGGCGAATCCGGCTGCGGCAAGTCCACCACGGGCAAATGCCTGATCCGCCTGACCGATCCCACCGAAGGCCGCATCCTGCTGGAAGGCCGCGACCTGGCCGCCATGAACAGCCGCGAGCTGCGTGCCATGCGCCAGCGCATGCAGTTCATTTTCCAGGACCCGTTCTCGTCGATGAACCCGCGCATGCGGGTGCGCGACATCATCGGCGAGCCGCTGCGCGCCTTCGGCCACGGCCGCACCGCCATCCGCGACCGCGTCGCGCAGCTGCTGGCCCGCGTCAGCCTGCGCCCGGACGCCGCCGACCGCTACCCCCACGAGTTCTCCGGCGGGCAGCGCCAGCGCATCGTGATCGCGCGCGCGCTGGCGCTGGACCCGGGCCTGATCGTGTGCGACGAACCGGTATCCGCGCTGGATGTGTCGGTGCAGGCGCAGGTCATCAACCTGCTGATGGACCTGCAGCGCGACCTGGGCCTGACCTATGTGTTCATTTCGCACGACCTGAGCGTGGTGCGCCACATCAGCCACCGCGTCGCCGTGATGTACCTGGGCAAGATCGTCGAGACCGGCACCCGCGACGCCATCTACGAACGTCCCGCCCACCCCTATACCCGCGCCCTGCTGGCCGCCGTGCCGTCCGCGCGCCAAGGCGAGCGCGCGCCGGTGCAGGTGCTGAAAGGCGAGATTCCCAGCCCGCTGTCGCCGCCATCGGGCTGTGCCTTCCGCACCCGCTGCCCGATGGCGCAGCCGCGCTGCGCCGAGGAAACGCCGCAGCCGCGCCAGATTGCCCCCGACCAGCAAGTCGCCTGCCATTTCGCAGCCCCCATTTAGCCGGAGATACGCATGTCCCAGACCGACGCCACCCCGTTCGACTACATACTTGCAGGCGGCACCGTCATCGACGGCACCAATGCTCCGGGCCGGCTGGCCGACGTGGGCGTGCGCGGCGACCGCATCGCCGCGGTCGGCGACCTGAGCGCCAGCAGCGCCCGCCGCCGCATCGACGTCGCCGGCAAAGTGGTGGCCCCGGGCTTCATCGACTCGCACACGCACGACGACAACTACCTGCTCAAGCACCGCGACATGACGCCCAAGATCTCGCAGGGCGTCACCACCGTGGTGACCGGCAACTGCGGCATCAGCCTGGCGCCGCTGGCGCACGCCAACCCGCCCGCGCCGCTGGACCTGCTGGACGAAGGCGGCTCGTTCCGCTTCGAGCGCTTCTCCGACTACCTGGAAGCCTTGCGCGCCGCGCCGCCCGCGGTCAACGCCGCCTGCATGGTGGGCCATTCCACCCTGCGCGCCGCCGTCATGCCCGACCTGCGGCGCGAGGCCACGGACGAGGAGATCCAGGCCATGCAGGCACTGGCCGACGACGCGCTCGCCAGCGGCGCCATCGGCATCTCCACCGGCGCCTTCTATCCGCCCGCCGCCCATGCCAGCACCGAGGAGATCATCGAGGTCTGCCGCCCGCTGGGCGCGCGCGGCGGGGTCTACGCCACCCATATGCGCGACGAAGGCGAGCACATCGTGGCCGCCCTGGAAGAGACCTTCCGCATCGGCCGCGAGCTGGACGTGCCGGTCGTGATCTCGCACCACAAGGTGATGGGCAAGCCCAACTTTGGCCGCTCCAAGGAAACGCTGGCCCTGATCGAGACCGCCATGGCCAGGCAGGACGTGTCGCTGGACGCCTATCCCTACGTGGCCGGCTCCACCATGCTGAAGCAGGACCGCGTGCTGCTGGCGGGCCGCACCCTCATCACCTGGTGCAAGCCCTTTCCCGAACTGAGCGGGCGCGACCTGGAGGAAATCGCCGCCGAACGCGGCAAATCGAAGTACGACGTGGTGCCGGAATTGCAGCCGGCGGGCGCCATCTACTTCATGATGGACGAGCCTGACGTGCAGCGCATCCTGGCCTTCGGCCCCACCATGATCGGCTCCGACGGCCTGCCGCATGACGAGCGCCCTCATCCGCGCCTGTGGGGCACCTTCCCCCGGGTGCTGGGCCACTACTCACGCGACCTGGGACTGTTCCCGCTGGAAACGGCGGTCTGGAAGATGACCGGCCTGACCGCCGCCAAGTTCGGCCTGGCCGAGCGCGGCCAGGTGCAGCCCGGCTACTACGCCGACCTGGTGGTCTTCGACCCCGCCACCGTGGCCGACTCGGCCACCTTCGAGCGTCCCACCGAGTGCGCCGCCGGCATCCACTCGGTCTACGTCAACGGCGCGGCGGTCTGGCAGGACCAGTCCTTCACCGGCCAGCACGCCGGCCGGGTGCTCAACCGGGCCGCGGCCTGAGGCCCGCCAACCCGTACAATCCGGCATACGCGGCGGGGCTTGCGGGCCCTGCCCCCAACCAACCCTAACTGCCAGACCGCTACATGGCCCTACCCGGCACTACATCCCCCCCCGAGATCGTGGGCAAGGAAGAAATGGGCGCTCGCCTGCGGGCCGAGCGCAAGGCGCGCAAGATGACGCTGCAGGCGCTGTCCCAGGCCAGCGGCATCGCGGTATCGACGCTGTCGAAGGCGGAGCTGGGGCAGATCGCCCTGAGCTACGAGAAGTTCGCCGCCCTGGCGCGCGCGCTGGGCATAGACATGACCCGCATGTTCATGCTGCCGGACGCCTCGCAGGCCGCCGTCGCCCCCACCTTCGTCAAGAACAAGCTCAGCGACGCCCGCGACTACGTCACCGAGAACTACCACTACCGCCTGCTGATGGGCGAGTACCCCGGCAAGAAGATGACGCCCATGCTGGCGCTGATCGACGCGCGCGAGGTGGTCGAGTTCGAGGACTACATCCGGCACCCGGGCCAGGAATTCGCGGTGGTGCTGTCGGGCAAGGTCCGCATCCAGTTCGAGAACGGCGACAGCGTGGTGCTCGGCAAGCTGGAGACCGCCTACTTCGACAGCAGCATCGGCCACGTCTACCTGTCGCTGAGCAAAAAGCCCGCCGAAGTGCTGGCGGTGTGCAGCGACGTGGGCGAAGTGCCGTCGCGGCTGAAGCCGCAATAACCGCAATAGGGCGAGACGCCGCCGCGCGGCGCCGGGCCTCAGTGGTTCAGGATCTGGCCCAGGAAGTTGCGCGTCACTTCGTTCCTGGGATTGGTGAAGAAGTCGCCCGGCGGCGCTTCCTCCACGATCTCGCCCTGGGCCATGAAGATCACCCGGTCGGCGACGCTGCGGGCAAAGCCCATTTCATGGGTCACGCACAACATCGTCATGCCGTCGCCAGCCAGCGCGATCATGGTATCCAGCACTTCCTTGACCATCTCGGGATCCAGCGCCGAGGTCGGCTCGTCGAACAGCATGATATCCGGCTTCATGCACAGCGCCCGCGCGATCGCCACGCGCTGCTGCTGGCCGCCTGACAGCTGGCTGGGATACTTGTGCGCCTGGTCCGGAATCCGCACGCGGCGCAGGTAGTCCATGGCGATCTGCTCGGCCGCTTCCCGGCTCTGCTTGAGCGAGCGCATCGGCGACAGGATGCAGTTCTCCAGGATGGTCAGGTGGGGAAACAGGTTGAACTGCTGGAACACCATGCCGACGTGGCGGCGCACCGACTCCACGTTGCGCGCGCCGCCGGTCAGATCTATGCCCTCGACCTCGATGCGGCCGCCCTGGATGGACTCCAAGCCGTTGATGCAGCGGATCAAGGTGGATTTCCCCGAACCGGAAGGCCCGCAGATCACGATGCGTTCGCCCTTCCTGACCGACAGGTTGATGTCGTTCAGGACCTTGAACGCGCCGTACCATTTCTCGACTTGCGTGAACTGGATGATGTGCTTGTCATTGTTCATTGCGGACCATGCTCGATTCGGGAATGCGGAAGACGGCTCGGCGGCCGGGCGCTCAGGGCTGCTTGCTGACCGACGCGGGCAGCGGCGTGCCCAGCCACTTCTGGAACAGCTGGTCGAGCTTGCCGTTGGCGGTGTTGGCCGCCACGAAGTCATTCATGGCCGCCAGCAGTTCGGGGCGGTCCTTCTGCATCGTGATGCCCATCAGCTGCTCGTTGATGACGTACTTGATCTCGAACTTGCCGGGCGCGCGCTTCTGCGCCTGGGCGGCGATGACCGACGAGGTGCCGGCGGCGTCGATCTGGCCGGCCATCATGGCCTGCAGGGCCGAGGCGTCGTCGTCGAAGCGGCGGATATTGGTGCCGGCGGGCGCGATCTTGCTGACGCCCAGGTCGGTGGTGCTGGCGCGCGGCACGCCGATCTTGTACTTGACGAAATCCTCGGGTGTCTTGATGGCCACGGCCTTGGGGCCCAGCAGCACCATGCTGGCGGCGGAGTACGGCCGCGAGAACTGCACCTGCTTCTCGCGCTCGGGCGTGATGGCCAGCGATGCCACCAGCACGTCGGTCTTGTCGGTCAGCAGGAAGGGAATGCGGTTGGGGCCGGTCACGGGGATCAGCTCCAGCTTCACGCCCAGCTGCTGCGCCAGCAGCTTGGCCACGTCGGCGTCATAGCCGTCGGGCTGGTTGTTCGCGTCGGTGGAGCCATAGGGCGGAAAGTCCACCACGATGCCGACCTTGATGGTGCCGCGCTTCTGGATGGCGGCCAGGGCATTGTCGGCGGCCTGCGCCGCGGGCGCGGCAGCGATGGCGGCCGCGCCCAGCAGGGCGAACACGGCGTGATGCAGGCGATTCTTGAGGCGGTTGAGATGCACGGTAGTCTCCATGGGGTTTATCGGGCGCGCTGCGCCCCTTATCGTCCTGAAACCTTCAGGCGTCCTTCCAGGTGCGTGGCCCATCTGGACAGCGGCCAGCACAAGCAGAAATACAGGGCGGCAACCAGCGCGAAGACCTGCATCGGCGCGAATGTCGCGTTATTGACCACCTGCGCGGTCCGGGTCAGTTCGGCAAAGCCGATGATGGCGGTGAGCGAGGTGCCCTTGATGATCTGCACCATGAAGCCCACCGTGGGCGGCACCGCGATGCGGAAGGCCTGCGGCAGCACCACGTATCGCATGCGGTGGAAGTAGCCCAGGTTCAGCGCCTTGGCGGCTTCGGTCTGGCCATGCGCCACCGCCTCGATGCAACCCCGCCAGATGTCGCCCAGGAAGGCGCTGGTATTGAGCACCAGGGCCGCGCCGGCCGCGATCCAGGGATTGATCTCCAGCCCGACGATGGGCAGGCCGAAGAAGATCAGGAACAGCTGCAGCAGCAGCGGCGTGCCCTGGAACACCAGGATGAAGCCACGCGCCAGCGCGCGCAGCGTCCGGTTTTCCGAGCTGCGGCACAGCGCCACCAGCAATCCGCCCAGGCTGCCGCCGATCAGGGCGATCACCGACAGCGCCAGCGTCCAGCGCACGGCGCCGACGATCAGCCAGACATCTGAAACCGAGAAGTCGCGCATTACCGATGCCCCGGGTAATAGAGGAAACGCTGGTAGCAGAGCTTGAACAGCGCCATGAACGCCATGGACAGCGCAAAGTAGATGGCCGTGACGACGATGTAGATCTCGAAGCTGCGGAAGGTGTTGGACTGGATGCTGGCCGCCACCGAGGTCAGGTCGTCGGCCGAGATCGCCGAGACCACGCTGGAGGTCAGCATCAGCAGGATGAACTGGCTGGATAGGGCCGGGAATATGGTCTTGAGCGCCGGCTTCAGCACCACGTATATGAAGACCTGGTAGCGCTTGAGATTGAGCGCCAGGCCCGCCTCGATCTGCCCCTTGGGAATCGCCTCGATGCCGGCGCGGATGATCTCCGCCGAAAACGCGCCCAGGTTCACGAACATGGCGACCAGCGCCGCCGTCGATGCCGACCATTGCAGGCCGATGCTGGGCAGGGCGAAATAGAAGAAGAACAGCTGAATCAGGAACGGCGTGTTGCGGATGACTTCGATGTAGGCATTGATCAGCCACGCCAGCGGCCGCGGCCCGGCGTGCTTGCCCCAGGCGCACAGCACCGCGATGCACAGGCCGATGGCCATGGCCGCCATGGAAAGCGCAATGGTGTGCAGCGTGCCCTCCAGCAGCAGGGGCCAGGCGTCGAACACCGCGTCGAACTGGAAAGCGTAGTTCATGGCTATCGGGCCGGCTGCGCGCCGGACGGAGAGGAAACCGTGGGGTCTTGCCGCGGACGCCTGGCGCCCGCGGCGGTGGAACATCAGTCCAGCAGGTCGGCGTTCCAGGCGTGGACGCGCTGCGTCTGCTCGCCCAGGCCCTCGATGCCCAGGCGCACCACGTCGCCGTCCTTCAGGTAGACCGGCGGTTTCTGGCCCAGGCCCACGCCCGGTGGCGTGCCGGTGGAGATCAGGTCGCCCGGATACAGGGTGACGAACTGGCTCACGTAGTGGATAAGGTAGGCCACGCCGAACACCATGGTCCGGGTGCTGCCGTTCTGGAAGCGCTTGCCGTTCACTTCCAGCCACATGGCCAGGTTCTGCGGATCGGCGATCTCGTCCGGCGTCACCAGCCAGGGGCCGATCGGGCCGAAGGTGTCGCAACCCTTGCCCTTGTCCCAGGTGCCGCCGCGCTCGATCTGGTATTCGCGTTCGGACACGTCGTTGATCACGCAATAGCCGGCCACGTGCTTGAGTGCGTCCGCCAGCGGCACATAGCGCGCCTTGGCGCCGATCACCACGCCCAGCTCGACCTCCCAGTCGGTCTTGACCGAACCCTTGGGCAGCACGATGGCGTCGTCGGGACCCGTGGCGCGCGACCACTTGTTGAACAGGATGGGCTCGGCAGGCACCTCGGCGCCGGTCTCGGCGGCGTGGTCGCTGTAGTTCAGGCCGATGCAGATGAACTTGCCGGGATCGGCGTAGGGCGTGCCGATCCGGCCGGGCTGGGCCACCACCGGCAGGCACGCCGGATCGACCCGGCGCAGCGCGTCCAGCCCCTGCGCCGAGAGATTCCGCGAGGTGATGTCAGGCAGCACGCCGGACAGGTCCCGCACCGCGCCCTGGGCATCCAGGATGCCGGGTTTTTCCTGGCCCGCCGGGCCGTATCGCAAAAGCTTCATGACTACTCCTTGTCAAAATCAGTTCGACCAGCCGCCATCGATGACCTGGGCGGTGCCGGTCGTGAAGCTGGACTCGTCCGATGCCAGGTACAGGGCCAGCGCGGCGATTTCCTGCGGCCGCCCCACCCGTCCTATCGGCTGGCGCGACACGAAATCCGCGCGCACCTGTTCCAGCGTTTTTTCGTACTTGTCCGCCTGGCTGGCGATGCGCGCCTGCAGCGACGGCGACTCCACCGTACCCGGGCAAATGGCGTTGCAGCGTATGCCCTGGCCGACGTAGTCGGCGGCGATGGCCTTGGTCATGCCGATGACCGCGGCCTTGCTGGCGCCGTAGACGAAGCGGTTGGGCACGCCCTTCACGCTGGAAGCGGCCGAGGCCATGTTGATGATGGAGCCGCGACCCAGGCGCAGCATGCCCGGCAGGATGGCGCGGGTCATTTCGTACATCGCGGTCACGTTCAGCGCGAACGAAAAATCCCAGGCCGCGCGGTCGCAGTCCATGATGTTGCCGTCATGCACGTAGCCCGCGCAGTTGAACAGCACGTCGATGTCGCCCAGTTCGGCCGCCAGCGCGGCGATGGCCCGGCTGTCCGTGACGTCCAGGCCGCGGACCTCGCCGCCGGCCAGGCCGTGCAGCAGTTCGGGCTTGAGATCGGTGGCGATGACGCGCGCCCCTTCCGCGATGAACAGTTCCGCCGCCGCGCGGCCGATGCCCTGCCCGGCAGCCGTGATCAATGCGCTCTTTCCTGCCAAACGACCAGCCATTTCGTCTCCAAGCGTAGGGAAATGAAGCAAGGGATCCACGGCCCTGCGCGGGTCCGCAAGAGCGCCGGCAGTGCCGGCAGACATGCGCGCCGGGTCCAGCCGCGCGCCCCTCGATTCAGATCAGATATTTTTATGTATAAAAATAAATTTCCGCCAAACAACACATGCGTCTGTCTTTTTTCAATATTATTTTGCGTGTTTACCTCTAGTAATACGTACTTTCCCGTAGAACGCCACCTTCAATGATTTTTTATATACAAGATAAATTTTTATATGTGAATGAAATTACCCCATCCAGGCGCGCCCCGCAGGTATGATTGAGAGGTCCATCGCCAGTGAAACCGCCTGCCCATGAGCACGACCGACCTGTCCGCCGAAATCCCGCCCGCCCATCCCGAAGGCGACGCCCAGCTTGCCGAGAAAGCGGCGCGCTACAGCGCGCCCGCGCTGGAAAAAGGCCTGGACATCCTGGAAGCGCTGAGCGCCAGCGCGCAGGGCTATACGCTGAACCAGCTCAGCCAGGTCCTGCAGCGCAACGTCAACGAAATCTTCCGCATGGTCGTCACGCTGCAGCACCGCGGCTACATCCAGACCGACGAAAACGACCGCTACTCCCTGACGCTGAAGATGTTCGCGCTGGCGCACCGCCAGCCGCCGATCAAGTCCCTGGTCGGCGCGGCCCTGCCGTTGCTGCAGGAACTGGCCGAACGCACGCGCCAGTCCGCGCACCTGGCCATCTTCCAGAACGGCCGGGTGGTGGTCGTGGCCCAGGTCGACAGCCCCGAGCGCTGGTCTTTCGGCTTGAAGGTCGGCGTGGTCATGGGCCTGACGGACACCTCGTCCGGCCACGTGCTGCTGGCATACCAGGACGAAGTCACCCGCACGCGCATGCTCAGCAACCACATCCACGTCGAAGGCGAGCTCGACATGGATCCGGGGCAATTGTTTTCACTGCTGGAGACCGTGCGCCAGACCGGCTACGCGATGATGCCCAGCATCCAGATCCAGGGCGTCACCAACATCGCGCGTCCGGTGTGGGGCCTGGGCCAGCGCGTGGTCGCCGCCATCAACATCCCGCACATCGCCCGCATCGACGGCACGCCCACGCCCGATACCGCCCAGATCAAGCTGGTGCTGGCCGAGATCTGCGCGCGGCTATCGCAGCGGCTGGGGCATGATCCCGCGGCGACGGCGGAATCGCACAGCGCCTAGCGCAGCAGTTCGGCGCTATGCTCGCCCAGCCCCGGCGCGGCGCCGGCGGACGCCCTGGGACTCGCGGAAAACCGGAACGGCGTGGCCGCGCACAGCAGCTCCCCTTCCGTCGGGTGCGCGACGGTCTCGAAGAATCCCACGTCCGCCAGATGCGGATCGCGCAGCAGGTCGTCCAGGTTGTTGGCGGGGCCCGCGGGAATATCGTGTTCCAGGAACAGCGCCAGCCACTCCACCGCGCCGCGCTCCAGCAGGCTGCGGCTGACTTCCTCGTACAGGGGTTCGGCGTGGCGGATGCGGTCTCCCATGGTCGCGAAGCGCGGATCGGCGGCCAGTTCGGGCCGGCCCAGCAGGGCGAACAGGCGCTGCCATTGCGCATCGGTGTTGGCGACCAGGCACACATGGCCCTCACGCGTCTTCAAGGGCCGGTGATAGCGGCTGAAGACGCGCTCATAGCCGCGCGGCGAGGCCACCGCCTCCGAACCGCCGAAGATGCTGTCGGCCAGATGCTCGACCAGGTTGAACGAGGCCATGGTCTCGAACATGGGCACCTCCACCTGCTGCCCATGCCCGCTGGCGGCGCGCGCCACCAGCGCCGACGCGATGGCGCTGGCCAGATAGACGCCGCAGAGCTTGTCGGTGAACAGCATGGGAATGAAGCCCGGCTCGCCATACATCCTGGCATGCAGGCCGGACACGCCGCTCATGCCCTGGATCACGTCGTCGTAGGCGGGGCGCTCGGCGTAGCGGCCGTCCTGATGGAAGCCCAGCGCCACGGCATAGACCAGCCGCGGGTGACGCGGGGCCAGGCTGTCGTAATCGATGCCCAGGCGCCTGGCGGCAGCCGGCCGCATGTTGTGCACGAAGACGTCGGCGGTGGCCAGCAGCGCGTCCAGCCGCGCCACGTCGGCGGCATTCTTCAAATCCAGCACCACGCTGCGCTTGCCGCGGTTCAGGTTCAGGAAGAACGATCCCATCCTGGCGTTGCGCGACTTGCCGACCATGCGCATCGGATCGCCCTGGGGCGGTTCGACCTTGATCACATCGGCGCCCATGTCGGCAAGCAGCTGGGTCGCCATCGGTCCGAACACGAAATTGCTGGCGTCGATGACGCGCATACCGGACAAAGGGCCTGTCATGGTTGTTCCTGGTTAAGGGTCGCCCTGCTCGGGACTTGAGTGGATGGGAGTGCTGCCAGCGCGGATTGCTCACGCGCCTCGCGCAGCAGGTCGCGTCCGATGATCAGGTGCTGGACCTCGGTCGCGCCCTCGTAGATGCGCAGCGCCCGCACGTCGCGGTACAGCTGCTCCATGATGTGTCCCGCGCGCACGCCCAGCCCGCCATGCATCTGCAAGGCCGCGTCCACCACCTGCTGGGCGTGCTCGGTCGCGGCCAGCTTGGCCATGGCCGCGTCGCGCGACGAACCCTGCCCGGCGTCGCGGGCCCACGCGGCGCGATAGACCAGCAGCGCCGACGCCTCCGTCCGCGTCGCCATCTGGCTCAGGCCGGCCTGGGTCAGCTGGAAATCGGCCAGCGTCTTGCCGAACATCCGGCGTTGCAGCGCGTGCCGCGTGGCTTCCTGCAGGGCCCGGCGCGAGAAGCCCAGCGCCGCCGCGCCCACCGACGTGCGGAAGATGTCCAGGGTGCGCATCGCGAGCTTGAAGCCCTGGCCGGGCTCGCCCAGCAATTGCCCGGCCGCGACGCGGCAGGCGCTGAACTTCAGCGTGGCCAGCGGGTGCGGCGACATGACGTCGATGCGCTCCGCGATTTCCAGCCCCGGCGTATCCGCGTCCACGATGAACGCGGATATACCCTTGGCGCCCGCGCTTTGCGGATCGCGCGCGAACACCACGTAGTGGTCGGCGATGCCGCCGTTGGAGATCCAGGTCTTCTCGCCGTCCAGCACGTAGTCGCCGCCATCCTGCCTGGCGGCGCACGACAGGGCGCCCACGTCGGAACCCGCCTGCGCCTCCGACAGCGCGAAGGCGGCGATATGCAGCCCGTCCCGCGCCGGCGCCAGATAGCGCTCGCGCTGCGCGGCCGTGCCGTCCAGCGCGATGGCGGCCGAACCCAGGCCCTGCATGGCGAAGGCGAAATCGAACAGCGCGCCATGCTGCGCCAGACGATCACGCAGCAGGCAGACCGCGCGCGCGTCGATGCGGACGGCGGGGTCGCGCGGGTCCGGCACGGCATGGGCCAGCAGCCCCGCCCGGCCCATGCCGGCCACCAGGCTTCGGCATAGCCCGTCCATTTCCGCCCGGTTTTGCGGCGGGGTCCAGGCGGGCAAGGACGCCAGCCAGGCATCGGCCTGCCGCAGCACTTCCTGGTGGCGGGGTTCGAAGAACGGCCACGCGAGCGTCGCTTGCATGCTCATGAAGAAATGTCCTGTCGTCAGAGCCGGGCGCTATTGCTTGGGTATGTTGGCGCGCTGGGCCGTGGCGATCTCAAGTTCGATTTCCTTCTTCTGGAACTTGGCCAGCGCGGCCGCGTCGCCGATGAAGGAAATGAAATTGCTCTGCGCCAGGAAGGCCTGGGTCTTGGGGTCGGCGTAGATTTCCAGCAGGGCGTCCTGCAGCGTCTTCACGACCGGCGCGGGCGTCTTGGCCGGCGCGAACATGGCCCACCATGCCACCTTGAAGAAGTCCTTGTAGCCCAGCTCCTGCAAGGTGGGCACGTCCGGTGCGCTGGCCAGCCGCTTGTCGGTGGTCACGGCCAGCAGGCGCAGCTTGCCCGCCTGCACCAGGGCCTGCGCGCCGCTGTACTCGGCGATCACGAAGTCGACCTGCTTGCCCGCCAGGTCATTGAGCGCCGGGCCCGCGCCCTTGTAGGAAATGCCGTTGGCGCTGGCCTGCGCCAGCGACAGGAACCATTCGCTGGCGATCTGGTAGGTGGCGCTGCCCGCCCCGTAGTTCAGCTTCTTCGGATCCTTTCGGGCGGCCGCCACCAGATCCGCGACCGTCTTGTAGGGCGAGTCCTGATAGACGTAGAAGCCCATCGGAGCCTGGGCCAGCACCGCCACCGGCGCCAGATCGACCAGGGGGTCGTAGGGCAGCTTGGCGAAGGCCGCGACGTTGGTCGCGACCGGCGCGTTGGCCGCCAGCAGCAGCGTGTAGCCGTCCGGCGCCGCCGACACGACGGCCTGGGTCGCGATGATGCCGCTGGCGCCCGGCCGGTTCTCGGCGATCACGGGCTGTCCCAGCTTGGCTTCCAGTTGGCGCGCGGTGTAGCGCGCCAGCGTATCGGTGCCGGTGCCCGGCGGATACGGCACGATGAGCCGGATCGGCTTGTCGGGAAATGCGTAGCTAAGCTGGGCGCCCAGCGCCAGCGCGGCGCCTATGAGCAAGGTGGTCAAGCGTTTCATGTCTCCAACTCCTGTGAGGGTGCCTTGTTGTCGGTTTTTGCAATGAGAGCGCCTGCGCGCGCGGTCAGGAAGATGACTGCGGATGCAGGGCGACCCGTCCGATGACCTCGCGGGAAGCCAGCGCGGCCAGCGCCTCTTCGTATGCTTCCAATGCGTAGGTCTGCTGGGTGTAGGGTTTCAGCGCCCCTTCGACGACCCAGTCGAACATCGTGGCGAAGGCGGCGCGCACTGCCGCCTTGCGCTCGGGCGGGACGGCCACCCTGCCCCAGCCCATGTAATAGCCCCAGTAGATGCCGATCGCGGTGGCGTTCTTGACCAGCAGGATGTTGGCGGGGATCTGCGGGATGTCGCCGCCGGCGAACCCCATGGGGATCAGCCGCCCCTCGGGCGCCACGCAGCGCAGCGATTCCTCGAAGACCTTGCCGCCCACCGGATCGAAGATCACGTCGGCGCCGCGCCCGCCGGTCAGCGCCAGCACCGCATCGCGGAAGCCTCCTTCCCGGTAGTTCAGCCCTTCGTCGGCGCCATGGGCGCGCGCCGCGTCCAGCTTGGCCTGGGTGCTGGCGCATGCGATCACGCGCGCGCCCAGGCGCTTGGCGATTTCAATCGCCGCCAGCCCGCTGCCGCCGCTGGCGCCATGCACCAGCACGGTCTCGCCCGGCTGCAGATGGGCGCGCCAGCTCAACGCGCCATAGGCCGTGGCGTAGATGGTCGGAAACTGCACGGCGCTGTCGAAGTCCACGCCGTCGGGCAAGGCGAAAGTCGTGTCGACCGGCGCCATCACTTCGCTGGCGAATCCGCCCGATTGCACGCCGGCCACCACCCGGTCGCCCGGACGGAACAGCGTCACGCCGGGCCCGCATTCGCGCACGATGCCGGCGACCTCGGTGCCCGGCGTCAGCGGCAGCGGCGGCCGGTTCTGGTGCTTGCCCTGCAGCACCAGCAGGTTGGCGAAGCTCACGCCGCAGGAATGCACTTCGATGCGCACGCTGTCCGCCCGCAAGGGCGGCGCGGCGCAGGTCTCGACGCTGACTTGGCCGGGATCGTCCAACCCGCGGCAGATGACGGCTCGCATGGTTCTCTCCTAGTCGGCTTCGGGCAAGGCGCCATGACGGCCCGCGCCCCGTTGGAAACGCTGCGCGCCGGCGCGCGCCTCCAGCTTGCGCGCGGCAGCGGCATAGGCCATTTCCGCGGCGACGGCATCGCGCTCGGACAGCGCCATCTGGGCGTAGGCCGACTGCCGGTCCGAGCGCATCGCGATCTGCGGGAATTGCGCCATCTGCCGGGCCAGCGCCTCGGCCTCGGCGCGCGCCTGCCCGTCCGGCACCACGCGGTTGACCAGGCCGAAGCGCTCGGCTTCCGCGGCCCCCACGATGCGCGCGGTCAGCAGCATGTCCAGCGCGCGGCTCATGCCGATCAGGCGCGGCAGGCGCACGGTCGTGCCGTCGCTCATCGGCACGCCCCAGCGGCGCGACAGCACGGCGAACGAAGCGCTTTCCTCGGCGATGCGCAGGTCGCACCACAGCGCCACGCCCAGCCCGCCCGCGCAGGCATGCCCGGCCACCGCCGCGATGACGGGCTTGGACAGCGGCGCATGCAAGGGGCCGTCCGGACTGCCCGCCCAGGGCTCGTAGTCCGTGCCCCCGGCCAGCTCCTTCAGGTCAGCGCCGGAACAGAAGGCGCCGCCGGCGCCGCACAGCACGGCCACCCTGGCCTGCTCGTCCGCATCGAACTCGCGCAAGGCGCGCGCCAGCGCGGAAGCCGCCTCGCGATCCAGCGCATTGCGCACCTCGGGCCGGTTGATGATCACCGTGGTCACAAAGCCATCGCGTTCCACCAGGATTTTCGGAGCCATGAATTGCTGTCGTCCCGTTATTTAAATAATACCAAGCAGTATCAAAATGATTGAAAAAAAAGCCGCGCGCCTGTCGGTCCGCGCGGCCTGCGTTTACTGCGGATGCGGCAACAAGGCGCTGACCGCGAAGCCGGCCAGCTCGCTGGCGACGCGCTCGCGGTCCTTCGCGGTTTCGTTCTTGCGCGGGTGATACCAGCGCGAGGTCCAGTTCAGCGCCCCCAGCAAGGGCTTGACCAGGAGCTTGGCGTCCATGGCGCGGAAATCGCCGCTCTGCACCCCTTCCTCGATCACCCGCACGTACAGCGCTTCGTTGGCGGCGCGCAGCTTGAGGATATCTTCCAGCTCGGCGCGCTCGGACGCGGTGGTGCGGCCCGTCAGATGCAGCTCCAGGCCTTGCGCGGCGACGCGCAGATAGGCCAGGTGCTCCATCATCAGCACGGTGTGGTCGTGCGCCATCTTGCGCAGCTTGACGGCCGGCGGCTCGGCGGACAGCGCGTGCGGCTCGATCGCTTCGCGGGTCAGTTCCATGGCGCGCCGCTGCACGGCGAAGAACAGCGCCGACTTGTTGCGGTAGTAGTAATAGATGATGCCTTTGGTGGCGCCGTAAGCCACGCTGATGTCGTCCAGCGAGGCGGCGGAAAAGCCCAGGTTCATGAACACGGACGCAGCTGCGTCGAGAATGCCGAGGCGCTTCTCGATTCCTTCCGTGCTGTCCATCAGGCTAGGCCGTCCCATCAATGTCCTTGCTAAAGCGGAAATAAACGCGAAATTCTACCCTCAGGCCTGCCGGCCGGCGCCCGCGAACTCGTCGCGGATCGCCTGCGTGTGGGCGCCTATGGCGGGCACGTCGCCCAGGGCTCGCGGCTCGCCGCGCACCTGGACGGGCGGCGCCACGATGGACGCCACGCCGTGCGCGGTGCGCACCTCGGAGCGGCGCAAATGCGGATGCGCCGACAGTTCCTTGACCCCGTTGACCGAGGCATAGGCGATCTTGGCCTGCGTCAGGCGCTGCCGCAATTCCGCCAGGTCCACCGTGCTCAGCACGGCTTCGATCGCGGCTTTCAGTTCGTCCGCGTGCAGCACGCGGTCGCGGTTGCTGCGGTAGCGCTCGTCGTCGACCCATTCGGGCCTTTGCAGGACGTCGCGGGCGAAACGGCTCCACTCGCCGTCGTTCTGCACGCCGATCAGCAGCGACTGGCCGCCCTGGCAGGCAAAGGCGCCATAGGGCGCGATGGTGGGGTGCCCGAGGCCCACGCGCGGCCACACCGTGCCAGCGTAGTCGTAGTGCAGCAGCGGCACGGTCATCCAGTCGGCCATGGCATCGAACAACGAGACATGCAGCGCGCTGCCCTGCCCGGTCCGTTCGCGCTGCAGCAGCGCTTCCAGGATGGCCGCGTGCGCATACATGCCGGTGCCGATATCGCAGGCGGAGATGCCTACCCTGCCCGGCGCTTCCGGCGTGCCCGTCACCGACGCGATGCCCGATTCGGCCTGCACCAGCAGGTCATAGGCCCGCATGCCGGCATAAGGCCCGGATTCGCCGTAGCCCGTGATGTCGCAGGTGATCAGGCGGGGGTTGGCCGCGCGCATTTCCTGCCAGCCGAAGCCGGCGCGTTCGGCCGCGCCCGGTCCCAGGTTCTGGATCAGCACGTCGGCCTGCAGGATCAGCGTGCGCAGCAGCGCCAGGTCCTGCGGCTGGGAGAAATCCAGCACGATGGATTCCTTGCCGCGATTGAGCCACACGAAGTACGTGCTGTCGCCCATGACGGCGCCGTCGTAGCCGCGCGCGAAATCGCCGGCGGCGCGTTCGATCTTGATGACGCGCGCGCCGGCGTCGGCCAGCCGCGACGATGCGTAGGGCGCTGCGGCCGCCTGCTCCACCGCGATCACCAACAGGCCTTCCAGGGGCAATGCCATTTCCGTCTCCGATCCAGCATTCGTTTTTTTAATGCTACCGCGTAGTATCAGAATTCACAAGACCCGTTTCCCGCGACCTGGGGAAGACCCCTGGTCCGTTGGCATACGGTTGTCATACTCGCGGGCCATACTGGCGTCCGGATATCCCGAACCCCGAATCCCGGGACCGTCCCGGATATCCATATGAAAGGTAATTCGTTGGCCGCCGCCCCTGGCCGGCTTACGATTCCTGGCATCGACTGGGCCAAGAGCCCGCAGGAATGCTACACATGCAACGCTTGATATCCCCCATTCTCAGCCGCCGCCCGGTGCTGCTCGCCGGCCCGCGCAGCGCGCGCCGCTACGACGCCGTGGTTTCCCTCAACGCCTACCGCGAATCGCGCATGCTGCGCGAATCCGCCCAGCGCATCCTGGCCGTCTCCGCCCGCTACATGCTGCCGGGCGCCTGATCCCTCCCCCCGACTCCTCCCTGCCGCCCCCGTCCCGCCGCGACCTGCGGTAGGATTGCCGGTCGCGTCCGGACCCGACCCTTTCTTCACCGGACGCGCCAGGAAGAACAGGAGTCAGGTATGCAAAAAGTGGTGATCGTCGGCGGCGGCCACGCGGCGGCGCAATTGTGCGCCAGCCTTATCGAAGGCGGCTTTCCCGGCAGCGTAACCCTGGTGTGCGAAGAGGCTACTCTGCCCTACCACCGGCCGCCGCTTTCCAAGACCTATCTGAAGACCCGGGACGCCGCGGTCCAGTTGCTGCGTCCCGAGGCCACTTACGCCGACGCCGGCGTGCAGGTCCTGCTGGCCGACCCCGCAGTCGCCATCGACCGCGATGCGCACCGGCTGACGCTGGCCTCCGGCAAGCAACTGGACTATGACGCGCTGGTGCTGGCCACCGGCACGCGCGCGCGCCGCCTGCCGGACCTGCCCGATGATCTGCAGAACCTGATCTACCTGCGCAACGCCGACGACGCCGCGCGCCTGCGCGCCGCGATCGCCGCAGCGCCTTCGGTCACGGTCGTGGGCGGCGGCTTCATCGGCCTGGAGATCGCGGCCACGGCCGGCGCCCTCGGCCGCCCGGTCACCGTCTTCGAATCCGCTCCCCGCCTGCTGGCGCGCTCCGTGTCGCCCGAGGCCTCCGAGCACGTCGCCCGCGTGCTGCATGAATCCGGCGTCCAGCTGCGCCTGTCCTCCGATCTGCAACAGGTGCGCGCGGAAGACGGCCGCGTGCGCAACATCGTGGTCAACGGCGAAGAACATCCGGTCGACCTGCTGGTCGCCGGCATCGGCGCCGTGCCCGAAACCGCGCTGGCGCAGGCCGCCGGCCTGGAATGCGTGAACGGCATCGTGGTCGACGCCCTGATGCAGACCTCCGCCCCAGGCATCTACGCCATCGGCGACTGCACCTCATTTCCCTACGCGCGCTGGGGCAAGACCCTGCGCCTGGAATCGGTGCAGAACGCCAATGACCAGGCCCGCACGCTGGCCGGCGTGCTGCTCGGCACGAAGACGCCGTATCACGCCCTACCCTGGTTCTGGTCGGATCAAGGCGCGCTGCGCCTGCAGATCGCCGGCCTCGCGCCCCCGGACACCGAACGCGTGCTGCGTCCGGGCGCCAAGCCCGGTAGCTTCTCGATCCTGCACTTCGCCGACGGCCACCTGGTGTGCGTGGAGTCGATCAACGCGCCGATGGACCACCTGGCGGCGCGCAAGCTGCTGGAATTGGGACTGAATCCGCCCCGCGAGGCCCTGACCGATCCGGCCGTGCCGCTGAAGAGCCACTACTGACGCGGACGCCCGACGCGCCCCGGATTCAGATGAAGCCGGCGGCGCGGAACATGCGCTCGTAGATGCCGCGCAAGACCGACTCCTTGCGCTTGTTGTATTCCATGACCTGCATCACGCCGTCCGCCGCGGCATGCTTGGCCTGGGCGTACAGATCGCGGTCGGCGCCATGCGCGCGCAGCCAGTCCCGGAACATCCGGTGCCGGATGTTCTCGGGGCAATCTGGCCCGAATACATGCAGGTTGACGCGGGGCGAGGCCAGCTGCAACAAGCGGTGCTGGTGCCAGGAGGGTTCGCGCAGGATCAGGGCATAGCCCAAGGCTTCCAGCGCCGGGACATACTCGTCCTCGCGCGCCGGATCGGCCACGGCCAGATCGATGTCTATCACCGGCTTGGCCGGCAGGCCCGGCACCGCCGTCGATCCCATGTGCTCGACATCGAGCGCCACGGCGCCCAATGCCTGGCGCACCTGCGCCGCCAGCCGCTCATAGCGGACCGGCCAATCCGGGTCATAGGGAACGACGTGGACCTGCTCCGGCGCCGGCTTGCCGCGCACCCAGGGCATCTCGTCCGGATCGGACTCGTAATGCCTCATAATGTCTGCCGGCGTGGGCATGCGCCGGTCGCTGGCCCCGCTCAATTGCCGAAGCCGCGGCGCAGGCGTTCCAGCTCGGCCAGGTTCAGGCGCTTGGCTTCCGCCTCGGCATAGTCGCGTTCGCCGGACTCGTAGGGTCCTTGATACAGGCACTTGCTGCGGCTGGCCCGGCATTCCTCGCTGACCTTGGCCGGTCCGGAAGCGGAAGAGGAGGATCGGGCGGGATAAGCGCTATCCGAACCCTTGGGACCGCTAGATGAGCAACCGGCAACCAGCGCGATGAAAAGCAGCGCCACACCACGGCGGCTCAACGTTTGAATGGACATTTCCTGGCCCTACAGAAAAGCTGCAGCCGCATTTATAGCAGGCTCTGGCGCGGGCGCGCTGCAAACGGCAATGCAGAATGGCGTCAAAACCATACCGGCATGGCCAGGAAAATCGGGGATGGAAGACCGGCTACGCCGCCCCTTGGCCCAGGAAACGCTTCAGCACGTTGCGCGTGACGCCTTGGGTGTAATAGCAGTTGCGCGTCAGGCCCATGACCCATTCACAGCTGCCGGCGGTGAACACTTCGCCGCGGCCCCGGGTCATCGAGACGATCATGCCGGAACCGTACTGGTGGCGGGCGATGGCCTCGGGCGTGGCCTCGCCGCTCAAGGCCTCGGCCTTGCGCGCCAGTCCGCCGTCCTTGAGGTAATAGCGGAAGCCTTCGCCGTCGTGCATTTCCTCGCCGTACAGCGCCGGCGACATGGCCAGTATCTCGGCGCTCCGCGGCGCGCCGTCCTCGTGCGTGGGGTACGGCAAGCCATGGCGGAAGGTGTATTCCAGCCCGTCGACCTCGTAGGCGAAGATGCCGGCCTGCGCCCCCATGACGTCGCCATAGTGCATGTCCAGGCCCTCGAAGGCCCAGTGCCTGGGCCGGTACACCGTGAATCCCCGGCTGGCGCGCGGCGCGAAGCCGCCCCAGGACGAATACACGCCACGCATGCCGTTGACGCCGAACGTGGCCGCGCCGGGCCAGTTCACCGCCTGTTCCTCCCAGGCTCCCGTCAGCAAGTCGTTCTGCGGCCCGCCTGCCACCGGGTCCTCGGCCTTGGCGCGGGCCTTGTAGCAGACCTGTGTCCGCCCTTCGTCCTCCAGCCGGATCTGCCACATGAAGTTGCCCGCGAAACGCGCCACGTTGCCGCCCTGTTCCACGTAGCTGTCGATGGACTCGCGCATGGCGCGCGTCCAATACTCGTCGTGCCCGGCGATGACCACCGCCGCGTAATCCTGCAGGATCTCCGGCCGGTAGTGCAGATCGGTCTGCGTCGCCATGTCGAAGGCATAGCCTTCGCGTTGCGCCCAGACGGCGAAATGCCGCTCGAACTGGGCCCAGCCCGACGACGCGTAATACTGCGCGAAGCCGTTGGTATAGGCCCATTCCTTGGTCGGGTAGCGTGGCGCCTCCCAAGGCTCGCGCGGCACCGGATCGCACAGGCGCGGCGCGCCCGGCGGCAGCCAGACCAGCCCGCGGGTCCAGGGCCGCTGATTGCTCAGCAGCGGCGAGAACTGGTTCTCCTGCGGGCCGTCGATGCCGTCGTAGGCGTTCGCGCCGCCCCAATCGTTGTACGCCATCCAGGTGGACGTGGACAGCAGGAACAGGAACCTGCCGGCGCGCGCGCCTTGTCCCGCCGCCGGACGCACGACGAAGAAATGGTGCTGCAGGAAGCGCGAGCCATCGGCGCGCTCGCAATGCGCGGCCACGCGGTAAAAGCCGCTGGCGGCGTCCTGGGGCAGGCGCCAGCGGTGCGCCGCAGGCCAGCCGCAGCCGTCGCGATAGGCCTGGCGCGGCATGGGCGCGAACTCGCCCGCGATGCCCTCCTGGACATGCACGCATTGCGGCTCCATGCCGTCCAGCCAGACCTCCAGCGTCCAACGTTGCGCGGTGCTGGAGGCGTGGAACGCGATCTCCTCGCCCGCCTCGTACGACATCGCGTCCGTGTAGACGTACACCTCCGGCCGCGCCGGATTCTCGCTCGGCGCCTCGTACCAATGCGACAGGTGCAGCGCCTGATCGGGATGCATGATGCCCGTGGGACGCGGCCGCTGGTTCAAGGGGCCGAATTCGGGTCTGGCTTGCTGCTGCGGGTCGGGCATGACGGGAAATCCTCGTGGATGCGGTCAGGGCGCGGGTTGGACCGCGGGTTGGGCGACGGATTGAGTGACGGATTGCGCGGCCAGGGTGTCATGGAAGTGGCAGGCCACCAGCCAGCCGGGCTCGACCTCGCGCAGCAGGGGCTTCTCCTGCCGGCAACGGTCGGCCGCGTGCGGACAGCGCGGGCTCAGGCTGCAGCCCGCCGGCCGGTTCAGCACGCTCAGCAGTTCGCCCTTGATCGGCGGCGGGCGCACGCGGCCGGCCACCGGGCGCGGCACCGCCTTGAGCAGGGCCTGGGTGTAGGGATGGCGCGGCGCGGCGTAGAGCGATCGCTTGTGGCCGATCTCGACGATCTCCCCCGCGTACAGCACGGCCACGCGATGGGAGATGGCCTTGACGACGGCCAGGTCGTGGGCGATGAAGAGATAGCTCAGGCCCAGGCGCTGCTGCAGGTCCATCAGCAGGTTGACGATCTGGGCCTGCATGGACACGTCCAGCGACGCCACCGCCTCGTCGCACACGACGAAATCCGGATTGAGCGCGAGCGCCCGCGCGATCACGATGCGCTGGCGCTGTCCGCCGGAGAACTCGTGCGGAAAGCGCCCGGCGAAGCCCGCCGGCAGGCCCACCATGTCGAACAGCTCGGCCACCCGGTCCTGCCGTTCCTTGCGGGTCTGCCTGCCGGCGATGTCCAGCGGCTCGGCGACGGCGTCGCCCACCCGCATGCGCGGGTTCAAGGAAGAATAGGGATCCTGGAACACGAACTGGATCCGTTGCCGCACCGCGGCCAGATTGGCGCGCCCCTGCGGGCCGGCGATGGATTTCCCGAACAGGCGGATATCGCCTTCGGTGGGTTGCAGCAGCCCGATCATCATCCGGCCGATGGTGGACTTGCCCGAGCCGGACTCGCCCACCAGGCCGATGGTTTCGCCATGAAGGATGTCGAAGCTCACCTGGTCTACGGCCCGCAGCACGGCGTTCCTGCCCGCGCCCCGGCCCAGTTTGAAATCGCGGCTCAGGCCGCTGACCTGCACGATGGGATTCTGGCTCATGCGGCGATCTCCTCCTTGGCCTGCAGGGCCGCGCGGGGCGGACAGCGCAGGATGCGGCCCGACGGCAAGGCCTGGATCGGCACCGGCGCCGCCAGACAGGCAGGCTGCGCCAGGCCGCAGCGCGGCCCGAAACGGCAGCCCTTGGGCCAATTGCCCGACGCGGGAATGCTGCCCGGGATGGCCAGCAGCCGTTCATGATCGGCATCCAGATCGGGAATGGCCCGCAGCAGGCCCTCGGTGTAGGGATGCAAGGGCTTTTCGAACATCTGCGCCGCGCCCGCCTCCTCGACGATGTGGCCGGCGTACATCACGATGACGCGCTCGACGAATTCGGCGACCAGGCCCAGGTCGTGCGAAATCAGGATGACCGACATGCCGATCTCGGCCTGGAGCTCGCGCAAGAGCTGCATGATCTGCGCCTGGATGGTCACGTCCAGCGCCGTGGTCGGCTCATCCGCGATCAGCAGCTTGGGGCGGCAGGCGATCGCCATGGCGATCATGACCCGCTGCCGCATGCCGCCCGACAGGCGGTGCGGATACTCGTCCACGCGCCGGCGGGCGTCGGGAATCCGCACCATGTCCAGCAGCTCGATGGCGCGGCGCCGCGCCGCGGCCCGGTCCAGGCCCTGGTGTATGCGCAGCGTTTCGCCGATCTGGTCGGCGACGGTCAGCACCGGATTGAGCGAGGTCATCGGATCCTGGAAGATCATCGCGATATCGCCGCCGCGCACCTGGCGCAGCCTGCCCTCGGGCAAGGCCAGCAGGTCCTTGCCCTCGAAGCGTATGGCCGAGCCGGGCATGCGCGAGGTGCGCTTGTGGTGCAGGCGCAGGATGGACAGCGCGCATACGCTCTTGCCGCTGCCGGATTCGCCGACGATGCCGAGCGAGCGGTTGGCGTCCAGGGAAAAACTGACGTCGCTGACGGCTCGGGTCCAACCCGCGTCCGTGCGGAACTCCACGCTCAGCTTGTCCACCTCCAACAAGGGCTGGTTCATCACGCGCCCTCCACTTTCAAGCGGGGATCAAGGACATCGCGCAAGCCGTCCCCCAGCAGGTTGATGGCCAGGGCCGACAGGCTGATGGCCAGGCCCGGGAACAGCATGATCCACCAGGCCTCGACGGCGTAGTCGCGGCCCTCGGAAATGATGTTGCCCCAGCTGGGCATGGGCGGCGGAGGACCGATGCCCAGGAAGCTGAGCGTGGCCTCGGCCAGGATGGCGTAGGCGAAGATGAAGGTCAGCGACACCAGCAGCGGCGCCAGCGTGTTGGGAAAGATGTGGCGGGCGATGATGCGCCAGGCGCTGGCGCCGCTGATGCGCGCCGCGTCGACGTAGTCCAGCTGGCGGATCACCAGCACCGTGGCCCGCACGATGCGCGCGATGCGCGGCACGTAGGCGAAGGCCAGCGCGATGATCACGCTGTGGATCTGCGGCCCCAGCACCGCGTTGATGCCGATGGCCAGCAGGATGGCCGGAAACGCCAGCAGCGCGTCCATGATGCGCATCAGCAGCGAATCCAGCCAGGTGAAGTAGCCGGCGATCATCCCCACCAGCGCCCCGCCTATCGCCGCCAGGACCGACACCGCCAGCCCGATCCACAAGGACAGGCGGGCGCCGTACAGCACGCGGGTGAAGACGTCCCGCCCGTACATGTCGGCGCCGAATGGATGCTGCAGCGAAGGCGCGTGGAAGCGGTCGGCGATGCGCATCGCCATCGGATCGCCCGAGGTAATGAACGGGGCGAACACGGCGCCGGCGACGATGACCAGCAGGATGACCGCGCCGATCCGGAACGAGCGATGGCGCCACAGGCGCTTGAGCACGCGCCGCCGGTTGCCGGAAGCCGCGGCCGCCACCTGCGCCTGGCTGTCGATTGCAATATCAGTCATAGCGCACCCGCGGGTCGATGAAGGTGTAGAGCACATCGATCAACACGTTGATCAACACGAAGGCGAAACCCAGCAGCAGCATGGTGCCCTGCACCGTCGGATAGTCGCGCGCCATGATGGCCTGCACCAGCAGCCGGCCTATGCCCGGCAGGGCGAACACCTGCTCCACCACCACGGAACCGCCGATGAGCAGGCTGACGATGTAGCCGCCGACCGTCACCACCGACACCAGCGTGTTGCGAAAGGCGTGCTTGCTCACGGTGAAGAACTCGGACACGCCCTTGGCGCGCGCCGTGCGCACGTAGTCCTGGTCCAGGATCTCCAGCATCTCGGAACGCGTCATCCGCGCCAGGAAGCCGATCTGGAACAGCGCCAGCACGGCGGCCGGCTGCAGCAGCGCCGCCAGCCAGTCCAGGAAGCCGTCCTCCAGGGGCACGTAGCCGGCGGAAGGCAGCCAGCCCAGGTTCACGCTGAACAGGATGACCGACAGGGTCGCTATCCAGAAGTTGGGCACGGACACTCCCAGCAGCGCGAACCCCATGACGGCCGAGTCCAGCCAGGAATCGCGCCAGTAGGCCGCGGTAATGCCCAGCGCCACGCCCACGGGCAAGGTAATGGCGAACGCCACGGCCGCGAGCGACAGCGTGACGGGCAGGCGCTCCAGCACCGCGGACAGCACGGGCTGGTTCAGGACCAGCGATTCGCCGAAGTTGCCCTGCGCCAGGTGCGTGAGCCACAGCCAGAGCTGTTCAAGCAGGGGCCGGTCCAGCCCCAGCGTGCGGCGCATGGCCTCGATGGCTTCCGGACCTGCCTGGTCGCCGGCGATGATGACGGCCGGGTCCCCAGGCAGCAGGTGCATCAGGAAGAAGGTCAGGATGGCCACGATCAACATGACCGGCACCGCCTGCGCGATGCGGGTGGATATGCTGTGCAACATGGTCGCCGCCCCTTACTTGAGCCACACGTTCCAGAAGTGGTTCATGTAGTACGGCCTGAATCCGCCCACCTTCCGCGTGTTGATGACCTGCACGTTGCCGCGGTCGGCCACCTTGATCATGTAGGCCTCGTCCAGCACCCGCTGCTCGATGTCCAGCCAGGCGGCCT
Source organism: Achromobacter anxifer (assembly GCF_903652925.1). GTDB lineage: Bacteria > Pseudomonadota > Gammaproteobacteria > Burkholderiales > Burkholderiaceae_B > Achromobacter > Achromobacter anxifer. The sequence continues at coordinate 500,381 of NZ_CAHLAR010000003.1, forward strand.
TGCGCCCCGCCAGGTCGGGCGTCTTGTAGAAGGTCGCGTAGGCGTCATCCAGCACCTTGTCGTCCTTCACGTGCGGGAAGTTGTAGATCATGGACTGCCACTGCTGCGGACCCAGGATGGGGTTGGAGCAGAAGCTGGTGGTCGACACGTTCCAGTTGCCCTTGCCGGTCTGCAGGTTCGAGGCGTTGGTGGTCCAGTCGGTGATGTCGATCTTGACGTTCATGCCGGCCGCCTTGAGCTGCTCGGACAGCACCAGGATGGCGTCGCGCATGTAGTCGTAGTTGTTGTTGGTCTGCAGGACAATGGGCGTGTCCTTGTAGCCCGCCTCCTTCAGCAGCTCGCGCGCCTTCTGCGGATCGTTCTGATTGTAGCGGCCGTCGGTCACCTTGCCGCCGTAGTACGCGCCCTCGGGGTAGACCATGGAGTGGTTCTTCTTCGACGCGCCTATCACCTTCATGATGTCGTCGACGTGCACCGCCTCGCGTATCGCCTGGCGCACCTTGACGTTGTCCGTGGGCGCTTGCTGCGAATGCACGATCAGGTACTGCTGGCAGTACGGATAGACCGTGACTTCCTGCAATTGCTTCTGGCCTTTCAGGCGCGCTGCCAGTTCCGGCGGAATGGTCGACGTGAAGGCCGCTTCGCCGGTCTGCATCGCGGCCACGCGGGCGTTGGCCTCGGGCACGAAATTGAAGCGCACTGCGTCGAGGTAGGCGGTGCGCTTGCCGGCGAAGCCGTCGGGACCGTCCGCGCTGTCGTCGGGCACGTAGTCCGGGAAGCGCTGGATGACCAGGTGGCTGTCCTTGACCCACTGGCCCAGCTTGAAGACGCCGGTGCCGATGATGTCGATGCCGCGCGCGGGCTTGTCCTTCTGTTCCGCGGGCAGGATCACGAAGGGATAGACCGGCGTCTTCAGCACGTCCAGGAAGGCCGCGTTGGTTTTCTTCAGCTTGATCACGAAGGTGTCGGCGTCGGGCGTTTCATAGCTTTCCACGTCGTCGAGCGCGGCCTTGTTCGGGCTGACACGGGCATAGCGTTCAAAGGTCGCCTTGACGTCCTCGGACGTCATGATCTTGCCGTTGTGGAACTTGACGCCCTTGCGCAGCAGGAAGGTGTAGGTCTTGAGGTCGTCGCTGACCTTGACCTCGCGGGCCAGCAGGGGCTTGGTGTTGTAGGAACCGTCTATGGTCACCAGGCCTTCGTACAGGTGATGGATCACCTCCAGGTCGACCATGCTGGCCGCGACCTGGGGATCGAGCGTGCCCGGGCCGGACAGGCTGGCGTAGACCAGGGTCCCGCCCTGCTTCGGCGTCTCTTCCGCCGCGCCTGCCGGCGCCATGGCGCCAGCCAGAAGCGCGGCGCCCATGACCAGGCCGCACCCGATCCGCTGCAATGTGGAATTCGTGAACATCCTGTTCCCCTTTCTGTTCATGGGGTCCGGCCGAGGATTGCGGCGGACCCGGTTGCGACCGGCGCGGGCGCGCGGCTTGCGCGCCCGCGCCAGGCCTTATGGACTGACGGCGCTTGCTGATTCCGGCCGCAGTCCCTGGATCTCGATGCGCTGGCGCGACACGGCGCAAGCATCGACCGCCTGCCGCGTGAACGGCGCGGGCGCAAGCTCGCAACGCGCCCACAGCGGGTTCTGGTCGCTGTAATGCGGGCTGCCGGGCGCGCCCGAGGCGCCGTGGAAAACCGACCAGCGGCTCTCGTCCCAATTGCCCACGTCGAAGACGTAGCGCGCGACCGGCCCATAGCTGGAGGGCGGCCCGCCGGAGGGATAGGCGCCCGTGGCGCAGACGCAATCGCCGTCGCCGGCGACCTCGTTGGAAGCGGGCGCCAGCCCGGCGGCCGCCTCGGGGAAGGCCGTGGCCAGCGGATGCGCAAAGATGGGGCGGTGCAACTGCCCCCAGGGCGGCGGCGCGCCGCGTCCGGCGACGGTATCCAGCGCTTCCCGGATGACCTCGTCCCAGGTGGCGCCGGCCAGCAGGCTGGCGTCTTCGCGGCGCAGCAGCTCGGGCAGCGTCCACCACAATTGATTGACCGGCACCACGCCCGGCGCGGCCATCACGGCGAACATGTCCTGTGCTGCGCGGTCCAGCCCCGAACGCCGCGCCAGAATGCGCGTCATCTCCTGGCGCACCAGGTAATACGCCGAGGGCGTCGTTTGGCCTGCGGCCATGCTGCCGTCCCAGCCTTGCAGCGACGCCGCCAATTGCGCCGCGGCGCCCTGCGCTGGCGTCCTGGCGATGCGCGCGGCGATGTCGCGGGCCCGTGCGCTGTCGGTATCGCCCAGCAACGCCACCATGTCGTCCACGCGGGCGCCGTCCATGGCGTCGAGCCGTTCGCTGATGCGGCGCGCGCGGGTCGACGGATGGCAATCGGTGCACAGGTAATCGGCGCCATCGTCCGGCGCGATGCGGTTGTTGGCGGTGACGATTTTTCCGGAGGGCGGATCCTCCTGGCGCGGCATGCGCTCCCAGGGAATGTAGCCGCGCCATTCATGCTGTCCGGTCCAGCCGGGCACCGGCAGCCAGCCGTTGGCGCGGTCGCGCTGCGGCACGATGGCGCGCACATTCACGCTGATGTGGCCGGCCGTGTCCGCCGCCACCACGCTGTGATCGATCACGCCCCAGGGACGGCAGACCTCGTTGAATTCGCGCGTGCCGCGGGCGCGCAGCATGGGCAGCAGGCAGTCCAGCGAACGGTCCACCGGATCCAGCTGCACCGACCGCAACGCCAGGCCGTAGCCTTCCGGACCGGGATCCGCCAGAAGCGGACCGTGACGGGTCTGGATGGCGTGCACCTTGAAGGATTCCGCGCCTCGCACCCGGACCCATTCCTCCCGGACCTGGGCCTGGGCCCAGCCGGTTTCGGTCTGGTAGCGCGAGGGATCGTCGGGATCGAAACGTTCCAGGTACAGGTCATGGATGTCCGCGAACGCATGCGTCACGCACCAGGCCACGTGTTCCGTGTGGCAGAAGTGCGGGAAGGCGGGCACGCCCGGCACCGAAAAGCCCAGGGCATCGAACTCGCCACAGCTCAGGTGCAGTTGCGCGTACATGCCGGGGATTTCGAAGATGCGGTGCGGATCCCCCGCGACCAGGGGCTTGCCGCTTGCGCTGCGCGCGCCCGACACCGCCCAGTTGTTGGAGCCGGCGATGGTGCCGTCCGCCGGCGCCAGGGCCAGCAGCGCCTCGATGGAGGGCGCCAGGGATTGCAGGCCGGCGATCCAGCGCCGCGTCTCGCCGTCATCGACTTGCGGCACGACGTAGCGTTCATTGCCGCCGTCGTCATAGCGCAGCAAGGCCACGGCCTCGGGCCCGATCGTGCGCAAGGCCGCGGCGCGCCACAGCTTGAACCAGATGGAACCCATCAGCAGGCCGCGCTGCCGCATCACGGCGACCGAATGCCAGGGCTCCCAGGGTTCCGGCGTTTCCCCCAGCAGTTCGTACTCCACCGGCAAGGGCAGTTCCGCCATGGCCGCGTTGACGCCCTGGGCGTAGCACTCCAGCATGCGCCGGGTCTCGGCAGACAAGGCGGCGTAATCGCGGCGCGACGCCGCCTCTACGCCCAAACGCCGGGCCAGCGCATCCGCCCCCGCCCCTTCGGGCCCGACCCATTCGGCATAGCGGCCAACGGCGCGCCGGCGCGCGGCGTCCATCTGCCACAGCCGGTCCTGCGCATGCACATGGCCATTGGCGTAGAACAACTCGTCGATGCCGCCTGCGCGGACATGCGGGATGCCCCAGCGGTCTCGCAGCACTTCAGGGGACGATGGCATTCAGCGTTCCTCCGGTTTGCCGTGGCCCGGGCCACTGGCTTAACACGATATATAATATATTGTGTTCTTTTAGGGTGCGGTCATATCCGTAGTTCTACCTAGGCGACGGTACTTCCCTAAAATCGAGATCCAAGACAACCGATGCCGGCCTCCGCTCCGTCCACCATGGCAACAGAGAAATCCTCCGTCACTCGCTCCAGCCTTACCGGTCAGGTCTACCGCACCCTGCGCGACAGATTGATGTCCGGCCGCTTCCAGCCCGGCGAACGCCTGAAGATCTCCACGCTGGCGGCTGACCTCGAAGTCAGCGAAACGCCGGTGCGCGAAGCCATCCTGCTGCTGACCAACGACGGCGCCATCGAAATGAAGGCCGGCTACTACTTCCTGACGCGCCGCCTCTCGCTGTCGGAATACCTGGAGATCCGCCGTCTGCGTCTGCACCTGGAACCGATGGCCGCCGTCGAGGCGCTGGCCCACACGGACCCGGCCTTCATCGCGGACCTCGAACGGATCCACGCCACGCTGATCCGCGCCGAAGAGGAAAAAGACTATCCGCAGGCGGTCCAATCCAATTACGACTTCCATTTCTCGCTCTACCGCCGGTCCGGCATGCCGCAGCTGACCGAAATCCTGGAACGCCTGTGGATACAGGCGGGCCCCTTGCTGAACTACCTCTATCCCCACGGCCACCCCACCTATGAAGGCGAGCACCAGCATCTGCGCATCATCGACGCGCTGAAGGCCGGCGACGCCGCGGCGCTGGCAACCGCCGTGGAGCAGGACCTGATCGAAGGCGGCGAACAGTTCGTCGCCTACCTGGAATCGATCGACCACGAAGAGCCCGAGCCAGTGAAGAAGTCCTCGGCCAAATCGGTCCGCCGCAGCCCGCGCAAGTAACCGCTCCCCTTCCGGTCCCCGCGCAACAGTCGGGATTACCAGTGTGTTTTCAAACATCATATATCATGTATCATGTTTGCTCCAAGCACCGTAAGCCAGGGATGGGAACGACAAATGACCGCGACACAAACGGCAGTAGATCTGAACCAGGGCAGCAACCAAGCACTTGTAGACACGGCCCTGCGGGCCCGCGCCGCCAAGGTCATACCGGGCGGCATGTACGGCCACCTGCACGCCAGGAACCTGCCGCCCGGCTATCCCCAGTTCTATGCCCGCGCCGACGGCTGCCGCGTCTGGGACGTGGACGGCCGCGAGTACCTGGATTTCATGTGCAGCTGGGGACCGGTCATCGCCGGCCACAAGCACCCCGCCATTGACGAAGCCGCGCGCAAGCAGGCCGAACAGGGCGATTGCATGAACGGCCCCACCGCCAAGCTGGTGGAACTGTCCGAGCGGCTGGTCGGCATGCTGCCCCACGCGGACTGGGCCATGTTCCAGAAGAACGGCTCCGACGCGACCACGGCCGCCCTCATGATCGCGCGCGCCGGGTCCCGCAAGCGCAAGATCCTGCTGGCCAAAGGCGCCTACCACGGCGCCGTGCCCTGGTGCACGCCGTCGGTGGCCGGGGTCACCGCCGAAGACCGCGCCCATCTCATCTACTTCACGTTCAACGACATCGAAAGCCTGGAAGCGGCGGCGCGGGAAGCCGGCGACGACCTGGCGGCCGTGCTGGTCTCGGCTTTCCGCCACGACCTGGGCACGCCCCAGGAAATGCCGCGCGCCGACTTCGCCCGGGCGGCGCGCGCCCTGTGCGACCGCCAGGGCGCGGCCCTGGTCATCGACGAGGTGCGCGCCGGCATGCGCCTGTCCTTGCAGGGCAGCTGGGAAGCCCTGGGCGTGCGGCCCGACATCTGCGCCTGGAGCAAGGCCATCGCCAACGGCTATGCGCTGGCGGCGGTCACCGGCAACGACGCGTTCCGCCAGGCGGCCCAGCAGATCTACATCACCGGCTCGTTCTGGATGGGCGGCGTCGCCATGGCGGCGGCGATCGCCACGCTGGACGTGCTGGAAAGCAGCAATGCCATCCAGCACTTCGAACAGATGGGCCAGCGCCTGCGCGACGGCCTGCAGCGCCAGGCCGACAGGCACGGCGTCAGGATCAGCCAGACCGGTCCGGCCCAGCTGCCGCTGGTGCTGTTCGCGGACGACGCGGACTACTCCCGCGGCGCGCGCTTCATGGCGGAAGCCCTGAAGCACGGCGTCTACCTGCATCACCGCCACAACATGTTCCTCAGTCTTGCGCATACCGCGCGGGACATCGATCACGCCCTGCAAGTGACGGACCGCGCCTTCGAAACCGTCGCCAACGCGGCCGCCCACTGAAGGAGAAAAAATGGACGCACAGACTGCACCCACGCCTTTCCCCGTATTCGCACCCACCCAGGAACCTTCCGAGCTGGCGCGCATCGCGCTCGCGCTGCGCAAGCAGGTCGTGCGCATGGTCGCGCGGACCGGCCAGGGCTACGTCCAGCAGGGGCTGGGCGCGGCCGACCTGTTCGCCACGCTGTACTTCTCCGAGCTGACCCTCAAGCCCGAGGATCCCGCCTGGCCGCAGCGCGACCGCTTCATCCTGTCCACGGCGCACAACACCGCCATCTTCTACGCCACGCTTGCCGCGCGCGGCATCCTCGATGCCAAGCGCCTGGACACCTATTGCGATGACGGTTCGGAACTGGAGATCAATGCCTCGGAACGCCTGGGCCCCATGATCGAAGCGACCTGCGGCTCGTTGGGCCAGGGCCTGTCGGTCGGCGTGGGCATGGCCGCGGCCCTCAAGCGCGCGGGCAGCCGCAGCCGCGTCTACGTCGTGCTGGGAGACGGCGAATTGCAGGAAGGCCAGGTCTGGGAAGCCGCCATGGTCGCCGGCAATTGGGGCCTGGACAATCTTTGCCTCATCATCGACGCCAACGACATGCAGGTCGAAGGCCACATCAACCAGGTGCAGCCCGATGAGCCCCTGGCGGACAAATGGCGCGCCTTCCGCTGGCACACGCACGACATCGACGGCAACAGCATCCCCGCCCTGCAGCAAACCCTGCGCCTGGCGCGCACCACTCCCGGGCAGCCCCACTGCATCATCGCGCGGACCCTGGTCGGCAAGGGCGCCCCTTCGCTCGAAGGGATACTGGGCCATAACCTGAAGCTGCCCGCCGACGCCGCCGCCCGCGCGCTGGAAGAACTCGATCAACAGGAGGCCCTGGCATGAGCCATTCCCCAGACACGCTCGCCGTCAACGACTTCACCGACCGCTCCGGCGCCCAGGCCACGCGCCGCATATACGGCGAAGCGCTGCTGGCCGCGGCCCGCCGCGATCCGCGCATCGTCGCGCTGACCGCCGACCTGAGCGGTCCCACCGAGACCGACATCTTCCGCGACGCCCTGCCCGAGCGCTTCTACCAGGCCGGCATCGCCGAAGCCAATATGGTCGGCATGGCCGGCGGCATGGCGCGCTGCGGCCACATTCCCTTCGTGCACACGTTCAGCGTCTTCGCCACGCGGCGCGCCTACGACCAGGTCGCCATGCAGGTGGCCTATCCCGGCCTGAACGTCAAACTCGTCGGCTTCATTCCCGGCGTGGACACGCTGCTCGGCGTGAGCCACCAGGCCATCGACGACATCGCCCTGATGCGCGCCCTGCCCGGCATGCGGATTCTGGAACCCGCCGCCGGCCAGGCCGCTGCCGCGGTCGAAGAGGCCCTGGCCCACGACGGCCCGGCATATCTGCGCCTGGCGCGGGCCAACCCCTCCGCGGCCGCCGCCGATTACCCGCCGCCCAAGGACGGGTTGGCGCGGCTGCGGCCCGGTCGCGACGGCCTGCTGCTGGCCTGCGGCCTGGGCATACCCGCCGCCGAGGCCGCGGCAGGCGAACTGGCCCGCCAGGGCCGCGACGTCGGCGTGGTCGCCGTCACCTCGCTCAAGCCGCTGAATCCCGCCATCGCCGAAATGGCGCGGCAAGTGCCCACGGTGCTCACCGTCGAGAACCACTCGGTCATTGGCGGCCTGGGCTCGGCCGTGGCCGAACTGCTCATGGAGCACAAGGTCATGGTGAACTTCGCCCGCGTCGGCGTGCGCGACAAGTTCACCCATGGCGGCACGACGCCCTATCTGATGGCCAAATTCGAGATGGACGCCGCCGCCATCGTCCGCGAATTCCTGAAGGCGGCGGGCAGCGCCTGAACGGACCACGAAAAACCCGCATCCTCCTGCAGGGATGCGGGTCTTGGCGCTAGGCCATCAGATACTGGGTCAGCTTCTCCATCATGGCGTCGCAAGCCTCCAGCTGCGACAGCTCGACGTACTCGTCGGCCTTGTGCGCCACTTCGATGCTGCCGGGTCCGCAGATCAGCACCGAGGTCTGCGCCCACAATTGCTGGAACAAGCCGCCCTCGGTGCCGAAGGCTGCCTTGGTCAGCGGCGTGCCCGGCGGCAGCCACGAGGCCAGCAGCGCGACGGCCTCCGAGTCCTCCGCCGTGGCCAGGCCGGGATAGCTGTTGACCGTCGTGACCCGGGGAGGCTCGGCCTCGGGCCGGGCGCCCGCGACGCGCATTTTCGTCCTGGTGAGTTCCAGCACCCGCTCCAGGATCTGGTTCGGATCATCCTGCGCGACGTTGCGGATCTCGAAATTGACCTCGCATTCCGCCGGCACGATGTTCAACGCCGTGCCGCCCTTGATGGTGCCGGCGTGCACTGTGGTGTACGGCACGTCATAGCCGGATTCGCGTGGTCCGTTTTCGGCCAGGTCATGCTGCACGTCGCGCAAGGCGCTGATCAGATCGCTGGCCGTGTGGATGGCGTTGACGAAATGCGGCGCCAGCCCCGAGTGGCCCGCCTGGCCGCAACATAAGGCCCGGTAGGCCGCCTTGCCCTTGTTGCCGGTGCCGATCTTCATCAGCGTGGGCTCGCCCACCACGCAGAGCAGCGGCGCCGGTTCCATGAGTTCCAGCGCGCGCAGCATGTGGCGCACGCCCACGCAGCCGATCTCCTCGTCGAACGACAGCGCCAGGTGCAGCGGGCGCGCCAGCGGCAGGCGGGCCGCGCGGATCATGGCCATCACGGCGCAGGCGACGAAGCCCTTCATGTCGGCGCTGCCGCGTCCATAGATGCGGCCGTCGCGCAAGGTCGCCTCGAAGGGCGGCGAGGTCCAGGGCTGGCCCGTCACCGGAACCACGTCGGTGTGGCCCGAGAGCAGGATGCCGGGTACGTCCGGCGGACCGACGGACGCATACAGATTGCTGCGCCCGGCGTCCTGCGGGTCGGCCACCAGCGTGGACTCGATGCCTGCCTGCGCCAGCAGTTCCCGCACACGCTCGATGAGTTCGATATTGGGCGTCAGCGTGACGGATTGGAACGCGAGCAGCTCGCGCAAGAGGTCTGGACTATTGTCCGGAGTCGGTTTGCTCATGGCATGGACCTGCAGGAAGGCGCCAGGCGCTCAGACGCGCCCTGCGCTCATTTGTTTTCGGGAGACACGTAGGGATCGAAGAAGCTGCCTTCGCTCATGCCGGGTATGTACTGATCCGAGATATAGGCGCGGCAGCGCTGCATGAACACCTCGGTCAGGCGCGAGGGCTTCATCGGCTTGTAGGTCGTCAGGCCCAGCAGCATGGGCCGGTGTTCGCCCACCAGGCGCAGCCGCACCAGCCGCTTGCCATCCAGCGCCTGCGTGGACTTCGGCCGCACGTTGAACAGGGCGTAGCCTATGCCGTTTGCCACCATGGACCGTACCACTTCCTCCGACCGCGAACGCGCCACGATGTTCGGTTCCAGCCCGACCTTCGCGAATAGCGACATGAAGTAGTCGCGGCTCAGGGGCAGGTCCAGCAGCACCATCGGCAGCCGGGCCAATTCCTCCAGCGTCACCGCGATCTGCTGCGACAGCGGATGCAGTTCGCTGACCACCACGTGCGGCGGCAGGCGCGCCAGCGCCTCGAACGAAATCTCGTCGCCCAGCCGCAGGTCGTAGCTCAACGCCACGTCGATCTCCAGCGTGTGCAGCTTGTCGATCAGCAACTGCTGGTCGCCTTCGACCATGTGCAGCTCGACCTTTTCGAATGCCCGCGAGAAGCCGAAGATCACCTCCGGCGCGATCATGGCCGTGAGCGACTGGAAGCAGCCCACGCGCAAGGTGCCCTGGATGGTATTGCTGGAGACGGACGCGATCTTGTAGAGGCGCGACGCGCGTTCGAGCAGGTCCTCGCATTCGCTCATGACCTGCTGGCCCAGCACCGTCAGGGCCAGGCCCTTGGACGGATGCCGGACGAACAGCTGCACGTCCAGCTCGGTTTCGACATGCGCGATGGCTGCCGAGATCGAAGGCGCCGAAATGTGGATCTGGCTGGATGCCGCAGCGATACTTCCATGCTTGGCCGTGGCGACGAAGTACTCCATCTGGCGCAGCGAAATGCGATTGAGCATAGTCCGAAGTGAGAAAACTGGAGCAGGCTGGAGGGAGATGGCGTTCCGCCTTGCGGGCCGCCATCGTGGCGCGGCGCCGGCATGAGCCGTACCGAGCAAAAGTGTATCCACTATGCCCGGCCAGCGGGGCATGGCGCTCCTCGGGTTTTCTCGCACTAGCCGCCTGCAGCAAGCAGTCACAAATTGCCTGGCACGCCGAAACTCGGCGCGGCGCGCGGATCCCTGGCGCGGGTGATGTAATCCTGGATCTGCGGTTCGTAGACCTTCCAGGCCTCGTATAGCGTTTCGACGGGACAGTTCTCCACCCAGTCCATGCGCAGGTCGACGATGGGCCAATCCAGGTCCGCCACCACCAGCAGCCCGGCCGAATGCACCGGCCCCTCTTCGCCGCCGGCCGCCTGCCCGGCCAGCATGGCCTGCATCAGGCGCTCGGCCAGCGAGCCCGAGGTCTTCTCGAAGGCCGACAGCATGGCGGCGGGTACATCCAGCGACGCCAGCATATTGCCGGCGCACGCGGCATGCTCGCCCTGCGCGCTGGCAAGGCGGCCCAGCGCGTTCGAGCCGGTGTAGATGGCCGGCGCCCGCGTGGCGTCGATGGCCATCAGTTGCCGGTAGCTGATGAAGGGACGTTCCGCCAGGCCTTGCAGCGCTTGCTCGGGCGCATGGCCCTCGGCCATCGCATCAAGCATGAGCGGCCCCAGGGCGGGGTCGGTGATGTTCTGGCTGACCGCGGCGCCCACGCCGGCGCGCGCGCGGATGCAGCGCGCCGCGACCGCGGGCGACGAGGACGAGACGGCCGCGCCGAATTGGCCGGTGGCCGGGCAACGGGCAATGATGGAGAAAGTCATGACCAGGGCCTCCTGTGGCGTCAATCCGGAATAACGGCAGTCGCGTCGATTTCCACCAGCCATTCGGGCCGCGCCAATGCCGACACCACGATGCCGGTGGACACCGGGAACACGCCCTTCAACCACTTGCCGACCACGAGATAGACCTCTTCGCGATAGCGGGGATCGATGATGTAGATCGTGATCTTGCAGATATCCTGCAGTTCGCCGCCGGCTTCCCTGAGCAGCATGTCGATGTTCTTCATCGCCTGCTCCGCCTGGCCTCCCGCATCGCCGATGCAGACGCTCTCGGACGTGTCCAGGTTCTGCCCGATCTGGCCGCGCAGGAAGACGGTGCTGCCGCGCGCGACGACGGCCTGGCACAGGTCGTTGTCGAGTTTCTGTTCCGGGTAGGTTGCCTTGGTATTGAAGGTGCGTATGCGCTTGTGCTTCATGGCTCGTATCTTTATTAGGGTTTATCCGGAGACCCCGTACCCGCCTGGTAAGCGGCATCGCACAAGGCCGTGACCTGCCCGTTGATGGTCGGCTCAAGCAGGGCAGCAGCCTATTTGTTTTTTCCGGCGTCCCATCTCGGAAATCCTGACGCGGGCGGCGCACGCGCCAATGCGCTTGCGCACTGCCTTGGGGCGCCTCCCGCGACCATCAGGAAAATCTATTCACGCCAAAGGAAAAGGCGACTTGGTCCCTCGGATCGGCTCTCTCATCATTGGTTTTCGCTGGCCCGGCCGGTGCGGTGGGCGCGGCGATGCGCGGCCCCGGATCGATGGCCGAAGCCATCTGCAGCAAGCTGAAGCAACCTCACCCTACAGGGAATCCGGATGAACACTGCATCAACGCCCGCCCCCGCCGCCTACCCCAGATTCCGCTATGACGGCTCCGGCGACCTCGCCCGCATCGGCCTGATCTACATCGCCTCCAGCGTCGTGATGGAAGAAGAAATGTGGGCCATGTCCGCTCCAGGGGTTTCCACCCATACGGCGCGCATCAAGCTGCCCAAGGTGACCGTGCAGGGCATCGAGGAAATGATGAACGCGCCGGAACTCGAACAGGCCGCGCGCCTGGCGGGCGCCGCCCCCATCGACGTGCTGCTGTTCGGCGGCACCAGCGCCTCGTTCCTGCACGGCACCGCCTATGACCAGGCGCTGATCCAGAAGCTGCGGCAATGGGTGCCCGGGCCGCAGATCACCACCGCATCCACCGCGACGCTCGCGGCCTTGAAGAAGGTCAAGGCCGGCAAGGTCGCGCTGGCCACGCCCTATCTCCCGGAGATCCACGAGCGCGCCATCCGCTTCCTGCAGGAAAACGGCCATGAGGTCGTCAAGAGCGCCTGCCTCGGCATCTCGGACGACCACGCGCTGGCCGAGGTCTCGCTGGAACAGGTCTACGACCATGTGCTCTCGGTCGACCACTCCGACGCGACGGCCATCTTCGTCTCGTGCACCAACTTCCGCACCGTCGGCGCCATCGAGGCGCTGGAGCAGAAACTCGGCAAGCCGGTGATCTCGGCCATCCAGGCTTCGTTCTGGCATTGCCTGGATCTCACCGGCGCGGCCGGAGCCAAGCCCGGCTACGGCTCGCTGTTCAACGGCAACCTGAGCAAGGCCGCCATGACGTAGGCAATCCAACGAAGTGCATGACCAATAAATAAGCAAGGGGAAAATAATGCATCTACACCAAACCATCACGGCGCTGACGCTCGCAGGCGCTTCGCTGTTCGCCCTGGCGCCCGCCCAGGCGGAAAAGCTGGTGCTGGGCAACGAGGGCAGTTATCCGCCCTTCAGCATGGTCGACCCGTCAGGCCGCCTGACCGGCTTCGAACCCGATCTGGCGCGCGAGATGTGCAAGCGGATGAAGGTCGATTGCGAAATCGTCGTCATGGACTTCAAGGGGCTGATCCCGGCGCTGCTGCAGAAGAAGCTGGATGCCGTGGTCAGCCAGACCAAGCCGCTGCCGGAGCGCAAGGAAAAGGTGCTCTTCGGCCGCCCGGTGCTGTTCAATCCGGATTCCTATGTGGTGCCCGAGGCGAAGAACTACACGTTCACGCCTGAAGGCCTCAAGGGCGTGCGCATCGGCCTGCAACGCGGTTCCGCCCAGGCCAAGTACGTGGGCGAGACCTTCGGCAATGCGGTGCAGATCGTGTTCTACGACAACCCCGACCAGATCCGCCTCGACCTGGCCAACGGGCGGCTGGACATGAGCCTGGGCCCCAAGATCAGCTGGACCAACGAGTTCCTGTCCAAGCCCCAGGGCAAGGGCTGGAAATTCGCCGGCGGCGACTTGTGGACCGGCGGCGGCGAAGCCGGCTCCAGCTGGATCGCCCGCAAGGACAGCGGCGAATTGCTCAACCGCATGAACGCCACGCTGGAAACCATCATCAAGGACTGCACCTTCACCAAGCTGCGCAAGCCGTACATGGAAGTGGAGCTGCTGCCCGAGGAAGCGGCCTGCCGCTAGCCGGACCGGCGCACGCCGCCCGGGCCGCCGGGCCGGGCGGCACTCTACACACGCTTGCTAGGAATACCTCATGCCTTCGATGGGTTTCGTGCAGCAACTCGCGACCGGCGCGATGATGACGATCCAGGTCGCCGTCTGTGCCTATCTGCTGGCGCTGGCGATCGGGACGTTCTTCGCCCTGATCACGCTACGGCCGACACTGCTGGCCAAGATCGTCTGGATTCCGTACGCCTCTATCTTCACGGGCGTGCCCTCGCTGCTGGTCGCGTTCCTGTTCTATTACGGCGGCTCGCAGATCGTCGCCAGCCTGCTCGCGCCGTTCGGCATCGGCCAGCGCATCGAGATCACGCCATTCATGGCGGCCGTGGCGGCCCTGGGCATGGTGTACGGCGCCTATCTGGCCGACCTGATACGCAGCGCGATCCAGAACGTGCCGCACGGCCAGTTCGAAGCCGCGCGCGTGCTGCTGGTGCCGCGCAGCGCCATCTGGCTGAAGGTGATCCTGCCGCAGATGCTGCGCCTGGCCCTGCCCGGCATGACCAATATGTGGATCGTCGTGCTCAAGGACACGGCCCTCATCTCCCTGATCGGCCTGAAGGAGATCATGGCCTACGCCAAGCTCGCCTCCGGCGTGACCAAGGAGCCTTTCGTCTACTACATGCTTGCGGCCGCCTTCTTCCTGGTGATGACGTGGCTCACCTACTACGTGGCCCGCCGCGTGGAAACCTGGGCCTCGCGCGGCTTCCATCCCGTCGTGACCAAGGGAGCGTCCCATGCACTTTGACTTCCAGGTGGCCTGGGACAGCCTGCCCAAACTGCTGGCCGGCGCCGGCACGACCTTCGCCGTGCTGCTGCCGGTGCTGGTCATCGGCCTGCTGCTGGCGCTGCCGGTCGCCCTGGCGAGCTTCCGGCCTGGCCCGCGCGCCGTCTTCGCCAGCAGCTACATCGGCTTCTTCCGCGGCGTGCCCAGCCTGGTGCTGCTGTACCTGATCTACAGCGGACTGCCGCAATTCTCCTTCGTGCGCGACACCTTTCTGTGGAATGTCTTTTCCAGCGCCTATGTCTGCGCCTGGCTGGGCCTGGCCCTGACCCATTCGGGCTTCATGGCGGAGATCATCCGCGGAGGGCTGGCCGCGATTCCCAAGGGCACCATCGAAGCCGCGCAGACCCTGGGCCTGAAGCCCGCGCAGATCCTGTTCCGCCTGCGGCTCCCGCTGGTGGCGCGCTATGTGCTGCGCGCCTACCAGAACGAATTGCTGATCATGGTGAAAAGCACGGCGGCCGTCAGCGCCATCACGCTGGTCGACCTGACGGCGGCCGCCAACACCGTGTTCGACTACACCTATGACCCGTTCACGCCCTTGATCACGGCGGCGGCCATCTACTGGTGCATCACCAACAGCATACGCCTGGGCTTCTCGATCGCGGATCGCAGGCTGAACCGCTATCTCGCCAGGGTCTGAACCGCCCGGCCGACCGACCATCAGAGCGCGAACCATCATGACTGCCATCCTGTCCAGCATCACGCCGCCTGTATCCGCCACCCTGTCGGAGTGCGCGCCCGCGGTCTCCATCTCGGGATTGAACAAGTTCTACGGCACCTTCCATGCCCTGCGGGATATCCACCTCGAAGTATCCAACGGCGAGATCGTCATCCTGTGCGGCCCTTCCGGCTCCGGAAAATCGTCGCTCATCCGCTGCATCAACCATCTGGAACAACATGACTCGGGCGACATCCGCGTCAACGGCACCGAACTGACCCGGCGCCCCGAAAGCGTGGAGCAGGTGCGGCGCCAGCTGGGCATGGTGTTCCAGAACTTCAACCTCTTTCCGCACATGACGGTGCTGGACAACTGCACCTTTGCGCTGAAGATCGCCTTGAAGGTTCCGGCGCGCGAGGCCGAAGAGACGGCGCGCGAATACCTGGCCAAGGTCAATGTGATCGAACAGGCCGGCAAGTATCCGATCCAGCTTTCCGGCGGGCAGCAGCAGCGCGTGGCGATCGCGCGCGCGCTCTGCCTGCGCCCGCGCATCATGCTGTTCGACGAGCCGACCTCGGCCCTCGATCCCGAATCGGTCGGCTCCGTGCTGCGCATCATGGAAAACCTGGCCCAGACCGGCATCACCATGATCTGCGTCACCCACGAGATCGGCTTCGCCCGCAAGGTGGCCGACCGCTGCGTCTTCATGGAGCGGGGCGAAATCATCGAGACCGCGCCCACCGAACAGTTCTTTGGTTCGCCCCGCAGCGAACGCCTGAAGAATTTCCTAGAGCAGGTTCTGTAGTCAACCATATCGACAAGGGGTTGTCATGATCAAGAAACTCATTTTCGCCGGCATGCTTGCCGGCGCGGCTCTCACCGGCACGGCGCAGGCGCAGGATGCGCTGGTGGTCAGCACCTGGGGCGGCAGCTTCCGGGATCTCATCGACGAGAACATCGGCCGCGAGTTCACGCGGCAGACCGGCGTGCCGGTGAAGTACATCACGGGCGGCACCATAGACCGCCTGAACAAGGCCAAGCTCGCCAACAAGCCGGAAAGCGACATCACGTTCACCACGTCGCACATCGGCTGGCTCTACGTCAATTCCGGCCTGTACGAAAAGCTCGACCTGAGCAAGATTCCCAACTACTCGCATCTGGTCGACCGAGCCAAGATCAGCCCGTACCACATCGGCAGCTGGGCCTACGTCTACACCATCGGCTACCGTCCCGACCTGGTTCCCGCCGGCATCACCTTCAACAGCTGGAACGATCTCTGGAACCCGGCGCTGAAAGGCAAGCTGTCCGCGCCCGACTTCGACCCCAGCCACATCATCGACATTTCCGCCCTGCTCTCCGGCGGCGACGCCAGCACCTGGGAAAAAGGCCAGGACAAGCTCAAGGCCCTCAAACCCAACTTCAAGGCCTTCTACACCAACGATGCCAACAGCCAGCAACTGATCGCCGCCGGCGAGACGCCGGTGCAGGTCGTGCTGTCCATGAACGCGTACTACATGATCGGCCAGGGCGTGCCCATCAAGGTGGCGATGCCCAAGGAAGGCGCGGTACTGGGCGTGGACACCATGGCCATCATGAAAGGCAGCGCCAAGACCGACCTGGCCTACAAGTTCATGAACATCGCGCTGTCGCCCGAGGTGCAGGCCAAGATCGTGGCGGCCAAGAAGGCCAGCCCCGTCATCGACAACGCCAAGGTCTCGCCCGAGGATGCCGCGCTTCCTGGCGTCTTCACGACCAAGCAGCAATGGGATACCCAGGCCATCGTCATCGACGACAAGTTGCGCGCCGAGAAGACCGCCGAATGGCGCAAGTGGTTTACCGAGAACATCATGAACTGATAGCCGGCGGCCGCGGCCCTTGGGTCCGCGGCCTTGCCACGTCCTCAACGTAAACCAAGGATGGGTCCACCATGGATGCGCGTACCACCCTGAAGGGATGGCTGATATCCCCGGCAAGCTTCATAGCCCTGTGCATCTGCGTCGCCATGGCGGCCGTATTGCAGTACAGCTTGCGCACCTTCATTCCGGGTTCGCTCGATGTCGGCGGCCTGACGCTGACGAACTTCTCGGGCATGGGCAAGCAGATCTACCTCGATGCCTTCACCAACACCTTGCGCCTGAGCGTGGAGACCACGGTCTGCTCCCTGCTGGTGGCCTACCCCTTGGCCTACGCCCTGGTCCGGGTGCGCAACCGCTACATCAAGTCCTTCATCCTGATCGTGTCTATCACGCCGCTGTTCCTGGGCGAGATCGTGCGCACCTATTCCTGGATCATCGTGCTGGGCAGCACGGGCTTCATCAATTCAATGCTGCTCAAGATGGGACTGATCGATACGCCGCTGAAGCTGATGTTCAGCCACCTGGGCGTGCTGGTGGCGCTGGTGCACGTCACCATCCCCGTGGTCGTGCTGATGCTGGCCACCGCCATCTCGCACATCGACCGCGACTACGAAAAAGCCGCCGAGAGCCTGGGCGCGGGGCCGGTGCGCACCTTCCTGACGGTCACCCTGCCGCTGTCCATGCCGGGCATCCTGGCCAGCATCACCACCTCGTTCGCCTGGACCTTCAGCGCCTTCGCCACGCCGCAGATGATAGGCGGGGGCCGCGTGCCCACGGTCTCTACGCTGGTCTACCAGCTGGGATTCTCGTCGATGAACTTCCCCCTGGCGGCCAGTCTGAGCGTCATGGGCCTGGGCCTGACGGCCATCGCGCTGATGTTGCTCGGCCGGGTCACGCGCCGTCTCAAGGTCATCGGAGGACACTGACATGAGCATCCGCAAGTCCCTGCCCCTTTGGCTGCGCATCGGCGCGCCGGTGCTGATCACGCTGATCCTCGCCTTCGTGCTGCTGCCGGTCGTGGTGGTGACGCTGGCCGCCTTCAACGACAAGGCCCTGCTCACTTTTCCGCCGCAGGCCTGGTCCTGGCGCTGGTTCGAGCGCGTCTTCACCTACTCCGATTTCCGCGACGGCTTTCGCGCCAGCCTGGTGGTGACGCTGTGGTCGTCGCTGCTGGCGCTGATCATCGGCACCGGCCTGGCCATCGCGGTCAAGCGCATGGCGTTCCCCGGCAAGAACATCCTGCAGGCCATCCTGCTCTCGCCGCTGGTGATTCCCCATTTCACGGTGGGGCTGGGCCTGCTGATCCTGGCGGCGCAGCTGAACGTGGACCGCGGCTACGGCATCGTGATCCTGTGCCACGTCATGCTCGTCCTGCCTTTCGTGCTGCGCAGCGTCTATGTGTCGATGGAGAACCTGGACGAACGCCTGGAACAAAGCGCCGCCAGCCTGGGCGCCTCGCCGGTGCGGGTGCTGTTCACGATCACCGTGCCTTTGCTTGCGCCCGGCCTGTTCGGCGGCTGGCTGTTCGCGGCCATCATGTCGTTCAGCGAATTCACCGCCTCGCTGTTCGTGACCACGCAAAGCACGCAGACCCTGCCGGTGACCATGTACAACTATGTGCGCGAGTTCGCCGACCCGACCCTGGCGGCGCTGTCGGTGGTGTACATCGTGGTGACGGCTGCGCTGTTGATCTTCGCCAACCGCTTCCTGGGGCTGGGTCGGATCCTCAATATCGAGGACAACCACTAGGGAATTCTGGGTGGGATGTTGTCGATTGGCTTTGTGAGGGCGGGTTCTTGAGCCGCCGGTGGCCGGACTGCGGGATTCCGATGCTCGCCCCGGTGGGGCTGCGCTTCGGATCCCTCCGTCCGG
Organism: Achromobacter anxifer; assembly: GCF_903652925.1. Lineage (GTDB taxonomy): Bacteria > Pseudomonadota > Gammaproteobacteria > Burkholderiales > Burkholderiaceae_B > Achromobacter > Achromobacter anxifer. The sequence continues at coordinate 519,045 of NZ_CAHLAR010000003.1, forward strand.
CCACCGGCTCACGGCATCTGACCATGCACGCGGTCCAAACCAACGCATTAGGCGACTGTCAGCCGAGGCGGCCCGGAGCCATCCGAAGCGCAGCCCCAATGGGGCGAGCATCGGAATGGCGCAGGGCAGGCTCGGCGGCTAAAGAACCCCGACATCCGCAAGCTCGAAGTTCTGCCGCTCTGCATTTCGGTTCTGTGAGGTGGGGTTCTTAAGCCGCCGGCGTCCGGACTGCGGGATTCCGATGCTCGCCCCGGTGGGGCTGCGCTTCGGATCCCTCCGTCCGGCCACCGGCTCACGGCATCTGACCATGCACGGAGGCTGAAACCAACGCATTAGGCGGCTGTCAGCCGAGGCGGCCCGGAGCCATCCGAAGCGCAGCCCCATTGGGGCGAGCATCGGAATGGCGCAGGGCTGCCTCGGCGGCTCAAGAACCCCGACATCCGCAAGACCCAGCTTCAATAGCCGCGCGCGGGATCGACGCGGTTGGCGGGCTCCAGGCCCTGGCTGACGCGCAATATGTTGTCGGCGATCTGTCCGGCGGCCGATGCCGGAATGGCCACTGAAGCCAGGTGCGGCGTGATCAGCACGTTGTCCATTGCCCAGAGTGGGTCGCCCGCGGGCAGCGGCTCGCGCTCGAACACGTCCAGCGTCGCGCCGCCCAGGTGGCCGCTGCGCAGCAGATCGTTCAGGGCGGTCTGGTCCACCAGCGCACCCCGGGCCACGTTGATCAGGGCCGCGCCTCGCGGCAGGCGTTGCAGGCGTTCGCGATCCAGCAGGCCGCGGGTCTGCGGCGTGAGCGGAAGCATCACCACCAGGATCTCGGCCCGCGACAGCACCGTGTCCAGCGATTCCATGCCGCTGTGGCACTCGACGCCCTCGATGCTGCGCGGGCTGCGCGACCAGCCCAGCACGGTCAGCCCCTGGCGGCGCAGCTCCTGCGCCGCACAGGCGCCCAGTTCGCCCAGGCCCAGCACTGCCACGCGCACGTCCTCGGGCGAACGCGGATGACGGTAGGCCCATTCGCCGCGCCGCTGCGCCGCTTCAAAATAGGGAATATCGCGCGCATAGCGCAGGGTGGCGAACAGCACGTAGCCCGCCATCATGCGCGCCATGTTGGGATCGGTGATGCGAGTGATGGGCACGCCGGCCGGCAGGTCCTCGCGGCCCACCAGCGAATCCACTCCCGCGCCCAGGTTCACGATGAGGCGCAGGTTCTTCATGCGGTCGAAGAAGCCCTGCGGCGCCTTCCAGGCCAGCGCGTAGTGGATGCTGGCCGGATCATGCGCTTCGCTGCCATGCACCATGCGCAGGTCCGGCAGGCGCGCCTGCATGGCTTCGCGCCAGGCCGTGTAGTCGTCGAACTCGCTGTAGAAGATCATGGCGCCCGACACGGCGGGGCGGGAGGATGCATGCATGGGCGGTCTACCTCAGGTACTGCGGTTTATCAGACGGGACATGGCCTCGATGGCCAGTTCATAGCCATCGCCGCCCAGCCCCGCGATGACGCCATCGGCGGCCTTGGAAATATACGAATGATGGCGGAAGGCCTCGCGCCGCCAGATGTTGCTCATGTGGACCTCGATGATCCGGCCCGAAAAGGATAGCAAGGCATCGAGGATAGGTACCGATGAGTAGGTCAGGCCGGCCGCGTTGATGATGACGCCCTGCGCGCTGCCGCGGGCTTCCTGTATCCAGTCGACCAGCTGGCCTTCGTAGTTGGACTGGACGAAGTTCAGCTGGATGCCCAGCGAGGCGGCCTTGCTTTCGCAGCGCTGCTGCAGCACGGGGAAGCTGTCGGAACCATAGGTCTTGTTGGCGTCCAGGCCGTAAAGATTGGCGTTCGGCCCATTAAGGAACCAGACCTTGGAGGATGATGGGGTTGCGCTAGGCGTCGTCATGGCGGCAGTCTCAGCTTTCGTGGGGAAGGGTCGCCTGCATGGCAGGCAATGCGTTGAACACGGCGAACCAGGCCGCGGCGCGCGGATGCGCCTTGCGCCAGTCCAGCTCGGGAAAGCGGAAATCCAGATACCCCAGGGCGCAGCCTATGGTCAGGTCGCCTATGCTCGGATCCGAGCGCGGCAGCTCGTCCGCCTGCGCCTCGATTTCCGCCAGGCAAGCCTGCACCTTGACCAGCTGCGCCTCGCGCCACTGCGGCCACTGGATTTCGGCCGGCCGGGCCGTGCGCTCGTAGCGCGCCAGCAGGGCGGCATCCAGCAGGCCGTCGCCCAGGGCCTGGCGCGTCAACGCCACCCAGCGCGCCGGGCCCGACGGAAACAGCTGCTTGTCGCCGGCCGCCTCGGCCAGGTACTCGCAGATCACGCGGCTGTCGTAGAGCGACCTCCCGTCCGGCAGGATCAGGGTCGGCACCTTGGCCAGGGGATTGTGGGCGGCGATACGCGCATCGCGGTTGACTGGATGCGCCGCGCTGGCCAGCCACTCGATCCGTCCGGCCTGGCCGGTCAGGTGGGCGCAGGCCATGACCTTGCGCACGAAGGGAGACGTGGGGGCATAGAGGAGTTTCAAGCCGTTCTCCGGTTATCAGGGTTTGAGGACCAGCTTGCCGAACACCTTGCCGCTTTCCAGCAACTGATGCGCGCGCACGGCGTCGGCCAGGGGCAGGCTCTGCGCCATCTTGGGCCGGATGCGGCCCGCGGCCAGCAACGGCAGCACATGGCGCCTGAGCGCCACGGCCATCCTGGCCTTCTCGGCATCGGTCTGCGGGCGCATGGTCGAGGAATGCAGGCTCAGCTGCTTTTGCATCAGGGTCAGCAGCTCGATGTTGATGGCCGAACCCTGCAGGAAGGACAGGCTCACGTGGCGTCCGCCGAAGGCCAGCGCCTGCAGATTGCGCCGCACATAGTCGCCGCCGACGATGTCCAGCACCACGTCCACGCCGCGGCCCTGCGTGAGGGCCGCGCAGGCCTCCACGAAATCGGTGTCATGAAAGCAGATCACCTCGGCCGCGCCGAGTTCACGCAGGGCATCGAAGCGGTCACGCTCGCCGTCCGTGACGATGACCCGCGCGCCCGCGGCATGCGCCATCTGGATCGCCAGCGTGCCGATGCCGCCGCCACCGCCGTGGATCAGCACGGTATCGCCCATGCGCAGGCGGCCCAGTTCGAACAGGTTGTGCCAGACGGTGAACAGGCCTTCCGGCAAGGCGCTCGCCTGCGCGTCATCCAGCCCCTCGGGAACCGCCAGGGAATGTTCTACCCGCGCCACGCACCACGGCGCATAGCCGCCGCCCGCGAGCAGGCTCATGAGACGCTGCCCCATCATGGATTCCGGCACGCCGGGACCGCAAGCGGCCACCTCGCCGCAGGCCTCCAGCCCGAGCACGTCGGTCGCGCCCGGCGCGGGCTTGCTCAGGCCCTGGCGCTGCATGACGTCGGGCCGGTTGATGCCACCCGAAAGCACGCGCAGCAACACTTCGCCGGGGCCGGGCGCGGGCACTGGCCGGCTGGCCAGCGTCAACACCGTGGCGTCGCCGGGCTCGCGGGCGATGATGGCTTGCATTTCAGCGGGGATTTGGGTCATGGCGGGGTGCCTCGCGGACGAATGGAAACTCGGCGGCTGCGCAGGCGCGGCCGCCAGGAAAGGTGTGGAACAGCGTGGCCGCCGTCTTCAGGACGACGCGTTGAAGACACTGACCCCGTGGCCGGGCAGCGCAAGGCCTGCCACGGCGCCCACGGGCCATTCATGGATGCTGTTGAGGTCGAAGGTGCGCACCATGACGTGTTGGCGCCCCTCCACGGGAATGTGCACTTCCAGGTACAGGTCCACGTGGTCGCCCTGGAAGACGTGATTGACCACCGTGCCGCTCAGGACCGAGCCGCTGTGCAGGGCTTCCAGCTTGATATGTTCCGGCCGCACGTAGAGATCGAGCCGGTGCCCCTCGTGCGAGCCGCCCACCAGGCGGTGGCGCGGGATGTGGGTCAGCCCCGCGCCCAGGCGCAGCTGTATGGTTTCCGCGCTGGTGCCGTGATAGTGGGCGGGCAGGATGTTGACGTCGCCCAGGAATGACGCCACGAAGGGGTCTTGCGGATTGCGGTACAGCTCGTCCGGCGTGGCGACCTGCCGGATCACGCCCTGGCTCATCACGGCGATGCGATCCGACATGCTGAGGGCCTCGCCCTGGTCATGCGTGACGAAGATCGTGGTCACCCCGAGCTTGCGCTGGATATCCCGGATTTCCACCTGCATGGCGCCGCGCAGGCTCTTGTCCAGCGCGGAGAAAGGCTCGTCCAGCAACAGCACCTTGGGACGGATCACCAGCGCCCGCGCCAACGCCACGCGTTGCTGCTGGCCGCCGGACAGCTCGCGCGGCTTGCGCTCGCCCAACCCGTCCAGCTTGACCAGGGCCATGGCTTCGCGCACCCGCCGCTCGATCTCGGCGGCCGGCACGCGCCGCATCCGCAGGCCATAGGCGATATTGCGCTCCACCGTCATGTGCGGAAACAGCGCGTAGTTCTGGAACACGATGCCGATCTGGCGCTGATACGGCGGCAGCGCCGTGACCGGCGTGTCGTCGATGAAGATCTCGCCCTCATCCGCGTCGGCAAAGCCCGCGATCAGGTTCAGCAAGGTGGTCTTGCCGCAGCCCGACGGGCCCAGCAGCGTCAGGAACTCGCCGCGCCCGATTTTCAGGGACACCTGCTGGAGCACCGCGTGATCGCGGTATTTCTTGACCACTCCCTCCAGGCTGACCGCGCTGGAGCTATCGGAGGAATAGGGACTGTTCGGCATGGCTGCTGCACTCACGGAGTTCAGTCTCCCGGCGCGAAAATCCCGGGAAAAACAGGCGATGGCCACATGGCGCGCAAGGGTGCGACGTCAGCGTTCTGGTGGTTTCAAGAATACGGCAAAGCCCTATTTGCAGTGCGTTGCCGAAGCTGATGGGGGCCATCGGAAAAAAGAAATCGCGATCCCCCGGGGGCTCAGCGACGCCCGCCGGACGGCCAAACCGGCACCTTTGCTTTTTCCTAAGTCAGCCGTCCGAAAAACGAAGTTATCAACTCGGGGCTTCGGGATCACACTGCCTGCCAATCGTCCAGCGCGCACTCTGATCGTGCTTGCGGTACGCCGGCCTTCCGTTCCTTGATCTTCGTGTCAGCCTCGAGACGCACCAGGGTCTCGGTATTCCTTAGGATCTTCACATGTCAATTGAAAAAACCAATACGCTGGTGATCGGCGCCGGCCAGGCCGGCATCGCAATGAGCGAGCACCTCGGCGCCATGGGGATTCCGCATATCGTGCTCGAGCGCAAGCGGATCGCCGAACGCTGGCGCTCCGAGCGCTGGGATTCGCTGGTCGCCAACGGCCCCGCCTGGCACGACCGCTTTCCCGGCCTGAAGTTCGATGACGTCGGGCCCGACGTCTTCCCGCCCAAGGAGCGCATGGCCCAGTACTTCGAGGACTACGCCAAGATGCTGAAGGCGCCCGTGCGCACCGGCGTCGAAGTCCTGCGCGTCAAGCGCAATGAGAAGCGCCCGGGCTTCACCGTCACCACCTCCGCGGGCACCATAGAAGCCCAGCACGTGGTCGCCGCGACCGGCCCCTTCCAGGTCCCCACCTACCCGAAGATCGTGCCGGAAAGCGCCGGCATCCAGCAGCTGCATTCCTCGGCTTACAAGAACCCGGGCCAACTGGCCGACGGCGCCGTGCTCGTCGTGGGCGCCGGCGCCTCCGGCTCGCAGATCGCCGAAGAACTCCGCCAGGCCGGCCGCACCGTCTATCTGTCCGTGGGCGAACACTACCGGCCGCCGCGCTCCTACCGCGAACGCGACTACTGCTGGTGGCTGGGCGCGCTGGGCATGTGGGATGAAGTCAAGAAGAAGCCCAAGCGCGAACACGTGGCCTTTGCCGTCAGCGGCTACGAAAACGGCAAGACCGTCGACTTCCGGCGTCTTGCCCGCGACGGCATCCAGCTGGTCGGCATCACGACCTCCTACGAGAACGGCGTGCTGCACTTCGCCGACAACCTGGGCCGCGATGTTGCCCAGGGCGATGCCGACTACTTCGAAGTGCTGCGCGAGGCCGATGCCTACATCGAGCAGAACGGCCTCGACCTTCCGCCCGAGCCCGAGGCCTGGAAGCTGCTGCCCGATCCGGAATGCCTCACCTACCCCATCCTCAGCCTGAATCTGGCCGAGGCCGGCATCAAGACCATTCTGTGGGCCACGGGCTTCAAGGTCGATTTCAGCTGGATCGACGTCGACACCTTCGACGAGAAGGGCTACCCCATCCACAAGCGCGGCATTTCCGCCGAAAAGGGCATTTACTTTCTTGGCCTGCCAAACCTGACCAATCGCAGTTCCTCATTCATCTGGGGGGTCTGGCACGACGCCCGCTACATCGCCGATCACATTGGCATCCATCAGGATTACCTGGCGTACAAGAAGGAATGATGCAACCGGTGTCTGGCCCGCTTCCGGGGCCAGGCGCAAAAAACCCGCACGCTCGTGGGAGCTGCGGGTTTTTTTTTCGGCCATGCCGGCAGGACCGGGGCGGACTGGCGACACGCCTAGCCTTTCTTCCCGCCAAACATGCCGGCCAGCTTCTTGCGCAGTATCTGCAATCCCGTCCCAGGCTTGCAGGCCCGGTATTCGGCCAGCGTGGCATCCAGCTGCTCCCGATTCAATACCCCCTTGGGCAGCAGGATCAACTGCTCGTACAGGGCCAGTTGCTGCTTGCTCGCGCCGACCTTGCCGTAGGAACGCGCCAGCTGCAGGCGCATCCAGTTGATCTGCACCGCAAAGCCCGGAGCGTTTTCGTCGCCGAGCTGCTGCAGCTTCTCTTCCAGCCAGGGAATGACCTCCGCGTAGCGCCCCTGTTTGCGCAGCAAGGCCCCCAGGTTGACGCAGGCCTTGACCGCCTCCAGCCGCACGTCGGGTTCGCCGTCGTCCAGATAGTTGTGCACGACGCGGCGGTACTGTGCCTCCGCCCCGGCCACGTCCCGCTCGGCCAGGGTCAGCGCCTTGCTCCACATGGCGCGCGCCACGCGCAGGCGCAGATAGCTCAGCGTGTTGCCCTCCCAGCGGCGAATGATCTCGTCGTAGACGGCAAGCTCTTCTTCATGGCGCCCCAGCTTGTCCAGCTGCACCGCCTTGTTCGACAGCGCCAGCGCCACATCCTTGTCGAAGGACAGATTCATGTCGTCGCTGTAGCGCGCGACGATTTCATCGTTGACGACGATCGCGGCCTCGCGCTGCCCCAGCCGCGCCAGGCAGAATCCCTTGTTGACCAGGGCGTCGAGGCAGATGGCGCGCAGTTCGGGATGCAGCGACTCCACATGCGCACTGGCGACCTGCTCGTACCGCGCGATCGCATCGCCGTAGTTTTCCTGATCCTGCAGCTTGCGGCCCTCCGCCACCACAGCCTTCATCTCCTGCAGCCGCTGCGGCGCCACGGGCTCGTATTGCGCGCCATAGTCCACCGCAACGCCCTGTCCTTGCAGGCGGTTCAGACAGGTCAGGCGGCTGGCATTGGCGCGGGCCACGGTGTCGCGGGCAATCGGCCGGGTGCTGGAGCCGCAGTGGGCCAGCAGCGCATCGTAGGTCTTGAGCGCCTCTTCGTTGCGCTCCAGCAGTTGCATCTGCAGATAGGCCAGATTCAGGTAGCTGCTGGCCACGCGCGACTCGATCGCTTCGGTCTTGTCGGCGGCAAACTTCCGCAGCAGCTTCTGGTAGGTCTGCACGGCCTCCTCGAAATGCAGGCGCTCGCGCTGGCTGACGGCCAGGTCGTACAGGGCGTCCAGGACGGAAAGCCGCACGGCCGTGTCCTCGTCGTCGCCAAAGCGCTCCAGCAGGCTATCGCCCACGGCGGCCCGCCGCCGCTCGGCTTCGGTCACGTCGGGAACCGGTATCGGCTCATCGTTGTCATTCTTTCCGCTGGGATGCGCATGCTTGGGCGGCGCCAGATCGCCCCAGATTTCCGCTTCCAGCTCCATGGACGATGCTTGCAGCTGACGCCATGCGGTCTGCTGCGCGCCGCCGGGCTCGACGGGCAATGACAGCCTCGTCATGTCCTCCAGCGCGCCCAGGGCAGCCTCATGCTGGCCCATGTGCTTGAGCAAGCGGGCCTTCTGCCGCATGGCGCGGCATACGACGAGGCGGACCGCCGCGTCATCGTCATCCGCGAAACGCCGCCGCAACGCATCGAGCGTTTCCAGGGCCCGCTCGGGCGAGCCCAGCGTGTCCTCGGTCCCGGCCAGCCTGTACCAGACCCTGGCCAGAGGCTCCTGAAGCGCGGCGACGCGGTCATCGCCCAGTCTTTCCAGCACCTGCCCATAGCCCTGCCTTGCGGTTTCCTCGTCACGCATCTCCAGGGCATCGATCCAGGCGATCACGGCCGTGCGGCGCACTTGCGCATCGGCATGCCCGCAATGGCGCTGCCAATGCTGCTCGCTCAAGGCCTCGGCCCTGCTCGTCAGGCTCGCGGCCTGCTCTTCGTCCTCGGTCTGGTCAGCCAGTTCGTGCAAAGCCTCGGCGTGGGCCTGCAAGCAGCGTCCCAGGCAACGCACCTCGATCACGCTATCGGTGTCGGAGAACTGCGCCTCCATCTGCTCGCAGGCGAGCACCGCCTGTTCAGGCTTGCTGCTGTGCTCCGGCGCGTCAAGACTGGACAGATGCCACCAGAAGACACGATCCAGATGCGCCAGGGCCAGGGTCTGGCGTATGCCGGTGCTTGAACTGCCTCCATGAGTCCGCAACAACGCGTCCATGGCCTGCAAAGCGCCGGGCCAGTCCTTGTCCGCCAACAGCCGCGCCTGCGCCAGGGCCGCGTCGGCGGCGGCTTCGCGCAGATCGTCGGCATCGCTCTCTTGAAAATCGCTCTGCAGCCGCGCATAGCCTTCAAGCGCCTGCTGGCGATATCCCAGATCCTCGAACAGCTCCGCTTTGCGCAGCCGGATCTTGGCCACCAGCGCCTGCGTGGCAGGCCATGCGTCATCGCCAAAGCGCTGCTCCAGGCGATCCGCCTCGCGCACCATGTCGACGCGGGCAAAGGTCGCGCCGCGATGCACGGTCAGCGCGATGACCTCCATGCCCGCGCGAGCCAGCCACTCGCGCACCGCCAGCGACTCGACATGCTCGAAGCGCTGCTCCAGGTGACGCCAGGCCGCCAAGGCATCCTCATGCTTGCCGTCGGCGGCCAGGGCCGCGCCCTTGGCGAACTGCGCCCTGGCCATCCATGGCCAATCCTCGGGAACCGCCCCTTCCAGATGCACGGCCAGCGCATCGGCCGACTGAACTTCCTCGGCCGTCTTTCCCAAGCGCCGCAAGTTCCGCAGCTTGGTGAACCAGGCGGCCACCAGATGCTCCTTCAGCTCCTGATCCGAACCGGAAAACGGCGTGGTCAGCGGCAAGAGACGGTCTATGACCGCCTGGCTCTTATCAAGGTCCTGCTGTGCGGAAATCGTCTGAGTCATGGCGCGGAGCGGATACTGGCGTGTGCGCCATGTTATCTGCTCTTGGTTGCCGGCTCTTGGTTGCCCGGCGCCATAGCCAGCCTTGCCCTGCTCCGCCTCCCGTTGCGCCGGGCAACAAAAAAGCCCGCAAGAAATGGATTCTTGCGGGCTTTCTGCATTCCAGGAGCATGCCTGGAAAAAATCTTGGTGCCGACGGCGAGACTCGAACTCGCACAGCTTTCGCCACTACCCCCTCAAGATAGCGTGTCTACCAATTTCACCACGTCGGCTAAATCAAGCCAGAAAAGCGTGCTTTCCTGGAAAGTCGAACATTCTATCACGCAAATCGAGAATCCGGTGAGCCCTGCCCGCTTTGTCGCGCGAATGCCACCGATCCGTCCCCTGAAGCGCGGAAGGGCCGCAAGCGGCCCTGCCCTGGCCGATCAGTTGATCTGCAGGTTGGTCGCCTTGACGACTTCGCCCCACTTGCGGGTTTCGCTTTCCATGAAGGCCTTGAACGCTTGCGGCGTGTTGGGCGGCGGCGGCATCAGGAAGCCGTTGGTCTGGTAGTTGGCGGCCAGGGTGGCGTCGGAGCTCAGGGCCTTGTTGATGGCGGCATTGACCTTCTGGACGATTTCCGGCGGCGTGCCGGCGGGCGCGAACACGCCGAACCAGGCCGCCACGTCAAAGCCTTCCACGCCGGATTCGGCGATGGTCGGGATTTCCGGGGCGAACGGCACACGGCTGCCGGTGGTGACGGCCAGGCCGGTCAGCTTGCCGGCGCGCACGTGCGGCAGCAGCGGCGGCAGATTGTCGAAGATGGAATCCACCTGGCCGCCCAGCAGATCGGCCACGGCCGGGCCGCTGCCGCGGTACGGCACGTGCAGGATGTCGATGCCGGTCTTCATCTTGAAGAGCTCGCAGCCCAGGTGCGCGGACGAGCCGTTGCCAGGCGAGGCGCAGGTCAGCTTGCCGGGATTCTTCTTGGCATAGGCGATGTATTCCTGCACCGACTTGACCGGCACGCTGGCGTTGACGGCCAGGATGTTGGGCACGACGTTCAGCAAGGCGACTGCGTCCAGATCCTTGAGCGCGTCATAGGACATCTTGGAATAGAGCGACTGGTTGATCGCGGTGGAGATCGAGCCCACGAACAGGGTGTAGCCGTCGGCCTGCGCGCGAACCACGGACTCGGCGCCGATGTTGCTGTTGGCGCCGGGCTTGTTCTCGACCACGAAGGTCTGGCCGAATTCCTTGCCCAACACCTCGGCGATCATGCGCGCGCTGATGTCGGTGGTGCCGCCGGGGGCATAGCCCACGACCAGCTTCACGGGCTTGGTCGGGTAGGCGCCGGCCTGGGCCTGCGCCGGGGCGCTGGCGACGCAGGCAAGCAGCGCCGCCGCGCCGGCCAGTTTGGTGTAGATCTTCTTCATGTTTCCTCCTGTCGAAAACGGATGGGCGCGCATGGGGTGCGCGCCGTTTTTTTGTTGTTGTGCGGGCAGTCCTGCCCCGAGGCGGCGACGCCGCCTGCGCTACGCGGAGCCTGCCGGCCGCAGCGGCGCGATCAGATCCGGAGTCAGGTCCGCCAGCGTGGCGCAGCCGAGCAGCGCCATGTTGGTCGAAATCTCGCTGCGGAATATCTCCGCCACCTTGCGGATGCCGGCGCTGCCGGCCACGGCCGCACCGAAGAGTTGGGGCCGGCCGGTGAAGACCATGCGCGCGCCCAGGGCCACGGCCTTGAGCACGTCGGAGCCGCGGCGAAAACCGCCGTCCACCATGACCGGGAAGCCGGGCGGCACCGCGGCCACCACGTCGGGCAGCGCCTGCAGGGGCGAGATGCAGCCGTCCAGCTGGCGTCCGCCGTGGTTCGACACGATCACGCCGTCGGCGCCCGCCGCGCAGGCCAGGCGCGCGTCGTCGGGATGCATCACGCCCTTGAGCACCAGCTTGCCCGGCCAGTTCTCGCGGATCCAGCGGATGTGTTCCCATGAAAGCTTGTCGCGTTCGCCGCGAAAGCCGTTGGGCGGATCCTGCGTGATGGGCGGGCCGATCTCTTCGTACAGGTTCGAGAACCTGGGGATGCCGCTGCCCAATAGCGTGCGCAGAAAGACGTTGAGGCTCCAGCGCGGATGGCGCATGCCGTCCAGCATTACGCTGGGGCTCAGCTTGAAGGGCACGGTGAAGGCCAGCTTCTGCAGGTTCTCGCGGTTGGCGCCCACGCAGGTATCGATGGTCACCACCAGCACCGGAATCTCGGCCTGGCGCAGCCGCGCCAACAGCTTGGCGATGCGCTCGGTATTGCCCGGCAGATAGGCCTGGTACCAGCAACGCTTGCCCGTGGCCTGCTGCAGGCGTTCCAGGGGCACGCTGGACGCGCCGCTGATGATGAAGGGGATGGCAGCCTGCTGCGCGGCCTGCGCCAGCGCCAGGTCGCACTCATGCATGACGATGGCCGAGAAGCCGGTGGGCGCGAAGCCGACCGGCATGGCGTAGGTCTGGCCGTAAAGCTCGACCTGGCTGCTGCGCTGTTCGACCACGCGCAGGCCGCGCGGCCGGAAGCCGACCTCGCCCGGTGCGCGCACGCTCTCGGCCAGCGAAGCGCCGTCCTCGGTGCCGCCGCAGACGTAGCCCTCGACGCAGCGCGGCATGATGCGCCGCGCTTCGCGCTCGAAGTCGCGCACGGACAGGCAGCGGTCCAGACGGCTCATGCGGCCACCGGCGAGCCGGCTTGCGCTCCCAGCGCTTGCAGGCAGGCGGCCAGCGAACGGTCCTGCGTGTCCTGGTAGAGCGCCAGCTCGTCCTGCACCTTGGCGCCCAGGGCCTGCTCGAAGGCAGCCTGGCTGGCGTTCTGCGCGTATTCGGCCTGAGCCTTGTCGCCCAGGTTCGACTGGAAGATGCCGGCGGCGCTGACGGGCAGGAAGTCCTCGTACACCAGCGGCTCGAAACGGATATGGCCCTGCGCGATCAAGGTCTGCAGGTCGGCGTCAGGCTCGGCGCCTTGCTTGCCGGTCAGGAAGTAGCGGAAATAGGCCAGTCCCTGCGCATGCAGCTGCTCGTAGTCGTCCGGGAACGCGGCGAAGCTGTCCTGCAGGTTCCGCATGTAGGCGTCCGCATTGCCTTCGTTGGGCGCGCCGCTGATGCGACTGCGGGCCAGGTCGAGCAGATGGTCGTACAGCGCCCGGCCCTTGCGGGTCAGGGCCACGCCGCGCTGCTCGATCTCGCCGAAGCGGGCGGTGTGGCTGCCGGCGTCGGAGCCGGCGAAGCGGACCGCTTCCTCCAGCGCCTTGAAGCTGGTCTGGCGCAGCAGGATCGGGCACTTGCGCGGCGGCGGACCTTCGATCACGGCCTTGGCGGACACGCCGCGGCGCGGCATTTCGGCCTGGGCCTCGTCTATGTCCAGCGTGCGCGGGGTCAGGTGATTGATGTGCGGACCCTTGAAGGCCACCACGTCGGCGATCAGGCGATGCTGGCCATGCAGTTCCTGGTAGTCCGCCAGGCTCACGGTCGCCTCGCTGTGCCAGCGGAAGGTGTGCAGGGCTTCGGCCACGAACTCGCGCGCGTCGACCTCGTCCAGCCCGCCCTGCGCCTCGAAGCGCGCGGCCAGTTTCAGCGCGCGATCCGTGAAGATCTGGCGCGCGGCCAGGATGCGGGCGGCCTTCTCGCGCAGCGCCTCGTCGTCGATCAGTTCCAGCCGCAGCAGCGAGGTGAAGACCCGGAACGGGCTGGCCTGCAGCGAGGCTTCGTGAGTGGCGCGGAACGCGGTCGAATGCACCGGCACGCCGGCCGGCGACAGGTCGTAATAGCCCACCGGCTGCATGCCCATCACGGCGAACACGCGGCGCATATTGGACAGCTCCTGCGCGGTGCCGACGCGGATCGCGCCGTGGCGCTCGATGTCCAGGCGCTCGATCTCGCCCGTGCGCGCCAGTTGCGCGGCCAGTTCCGGCTGTGCGGCCAGGGTCTTGGCGTTGACCTGGGCGACCAGGTCCAGCAGCGTGTCGTACAGCGGCACTTCCGACTTGTACATGTCGGACATGGCGCGGGAGAACCAGGCTCGGATCTGATCCGGATTGACGAAATTCTGACTCATGGCGGGCTCGGCGCATCGATAAACAAGATGGCCGCATGAAATCACGCGACGCGCCCGCGATCAAATGAAAAAAATCGGCTTAATCAGTCCGTTTTTTCATGGACCGCGCCCGCTGGGCATCGCGCGCGCGCTTGCGCGCGGCCTCGTCTTCCACCCAGGCGACGAAGTGCTTGATCTTCGGCACCTCGGCCGAATGCTCGGAGTACGCGACGAAGTACGCGCCATCGCTGGGCTGCACGTAGTCCCAGGGAATCACCAGCTTGCCGGCCTGCAGTTCCTCTTCGGCCAGCAGCCGCGGCGTCAGCGCGATGCCGCAGCCGCCCTCGGCCGCGCGCACGCACATGTAGAAGGTATCGAAGCGGGGGCCGTGGTAGCTGCGGTCGGACTGGAACTGCTGGCGCGAGAAGTAGTCGTGCCAGGCTTCCGGACGCGAAGCGCACTGGATCAGCGCGTGCGCGCTCAGCGCTTCCAGGCTCTCCACGCGGTCGCCTGGCAGATAGCCGGGCGCGCATACCGGCACCACCTCGGCCTCGAACAGTTCGCGGCACTGCGCGCCGGGCAAGGTGCCGTGGCCGAAGAAAAAGGAAATGTCGATCTTGGCCTGCATCAGGTCGAAGGGCCGGGTCTCGCTGCGGACCTTGACCTGGATGTCCGGGTGCGCGGCCATGAAGCCCTGCAGCCGCGGAATCAGCCAGCGCGCGCCGAAGGTGGGCTGGGTGCCGATGGTGAGGACCTGGGTCTCGCTGCCGTAGGTCAGGATGTAGCGCGAGGACATGTCCACCTGGTTCAGGATGGCCCTGACCTCGGACTGGTACAGCGCACCCGCGGGCGTCAGCTGCAGGCGCCGCCGCACGCGCAGGAACAGCGGGTTGCGCAGCAGCGCCTCCAGCTGCGCGATCTGCTTGCTGATCGCGCTCTGGGTCATGTGCAGTTCCTCGGCGGCGCGCGTGAAGCTCATGTGCCGCGCCACCGCCTCGAAACATTGCAGCGCCATCATCGATGGCATCAAACGCTTTTCCATGGGGCCAATCCGGGTATGCCTGTGCAGGCGGGGACCAGATACTGTCGCCGGCCGCCGCGCCTGCGCATTATCGCAGGCTGGCGCAACCCATGAAAAAGGCCGGCATATGCCGGCCTTTCCGTTCGCTGCGGCTTACTTCGCCGGCGTTTCGGCGGGCTTGTCGCCTGCGGCCGGAGCGGCTGGGGTGGCGGGCGCGGCGGGCACCGAGGGCACCGACGCGTCGGGCTTGGCCGGAGCCGCGGGCGCCGAACCGGCGCCGGGAACCGAGGACGAACCCGGCACCGAGGAAGCGCCGGCGGGCGCGCCAGGCGCGGCGCCCGGCACTTGCGGCACCGAACGGTCGGCCGGGAAGCTCTGCATCACGCCGGAATCGACGGCCGGGCCGCTAGTGCCCTTGTGGCTGACATAGGCCAGGCCGGCGGTGGAGGCGAAGAAGACCACGGCGGCCCACTTGGTCGCGCGCGACAGGAAGTTCGCCGCGCCGGTGGCGCCGAACAGGCTGCCGGCCGAGCCGCTGCCGAAAGCGGACCCCATGTCGGCGCCTTTGCCCTGCTGAAGCAGGACCAGCATGATGATAGCCAGCGCCGAGATCACTTGGACGGCCAGCAAAACTTTGAGCATCAAGGGCATTACAGACTCCGGAACGGAAACTTAGATGGCGGCGATTCGCAAAAATTCTTCGGCCACGAGCGACGCGCCGCCGACCAGGGCTCCGTCGATATCAGTCATGGCGAACAAACTGGCGGCGTTGGCAGCTTTGACGCTGCCGCCGTACAACACTTGCACCTGCGCAGCGCCCAGCGCGCGCAGGGCGGCGCGGATGGCACCATGGACTTCCTGCGCCTGCTCGGGGCTGGCGGTGCGGCCGGTGCCGATGGCCCAGACGGGCTCGTAGGCCAGGACCATGCGTGAAACCGCCTCGGCGCCCAGCGCCAGCACGGGCTTCAGCTGGCGTTCGATCACGGCCAGCGTATTGCCGGCTTCGCGGTCGGCCAGCGATTCGCCGACGCAGACCACCGGCGTCAGGCCGGCGGCCAGCGCAGCCTGGGCCTTGGCAGCCACGGCTTCGTCGGTTTCGCCGTGCAGCACGCGACGCTCGGAGTGGCCGGCCAGGGCCCAGCGGCAGCCGAATTCCTTCAGCATGGCGCCGGAGACTTCCCCGGTGTAGGCGCCCTTTTCGTGGGCGCTGACGTCTTGCGCGCCCCAGGACACGCTGCTGCCGGTCAGGGCCGACGCTGCCTGCGCGAGATAGGGAAACGGCACACAGATGCCGATTTCGCAGTGGCTCGCAGCATCCGCGGCGCGCAGCTCGGTCAGCAACGCGGCGTTCTCGGCCAGGTTGCCGTGCATCTTCCAGTTGCCCAGCACGAGGCGGGCGCGGTTTTCGACTGAAGTCATGGCGAGGTATCTGTAACGGTTGGACTGGGGCGAGCCTGGAGCTGCGTAGCAACCGCCCACGGGCCTGCCTGGAAAAAATTCCAGGCGAAACCCGTGATTGTATCCTGTTGCGGGGCGCTACGCCGAGCGCCCCCCATTTCTTACATGGTCAGGATGATTTTGCCTATGTTTTCACCGCTTTCCATCATGGCGTGGGCGCGGGAGGCCTCGGCCAGCGGGAAGGTGGCGTGCACGATGGGCTTGATGGCCCCTTTTTCCAGCAGGGGCCAGGCCTGTTCGCGCAGGGCGCGGGCGATGGCGCCCTTGAACGCGACCGGACGGGGACGCAAGGTGGAGCCGGTGATGGTCAGGCGGCGGCGCATGACCTGGGCCGTATCCACATTGGCGTGGGCTCCGCCCAGCTGGGCGATGATGACGATGCGGCCGTCATCGGCCAGGCACTGCATGTCGCGGCCGATGTAATCGCCGGCCACCATGTCCAGGATCACGTCGACGCCGCGGCCGCCGGTGGCGTCCAGCACTTCCTTCACGAAATCCTGGGTCTTGTAGTTGATGCCGCGCTCGGCGCCCAGCGCTTCCACGGCGCGGGCGCGGTCGTCGCTGCCCACCGTGGCGTAGACCTTGTGGCCCATGGCGCGGGCCAGCTGGATCGCCGTGGTGCCGATGCCGCTGGCGCCGCCGTGCACCAGCAGGGCCTCGCCTTCGGACAGGCGCCCGCGGTCGAACACGTTGCTCCAGACGGTGAAATAGGTTTCCGGCAAGCCGGCGGCCTCGATGTCGGACAGGCCCTTGGGAATGGGCAGGCATTGCGCCGCGGGCGCGACGCAATATTCCGCGTAGCCGCCGCCCGCCACCAAGGCGCAGACCTTGTCGCCCAACGCGAAACCGCTGCCGGCCAGGTCGCCGCCGACGATCTCGCCGGCCACTTCCAGGCCCGGCAGGTCCGAGGCGCCGCGCGGCGGAGCATAGTTGCCCTTGCGCTGGAACACGTCGGGGCGATTGACGCCCGCCGCGCTGACTTTGATCAGGACTTCACCCGCGCCGGCTTCCGGCGTGGGGCGCTCCACGGGGACCAGGACCTCGGGGCCACCAGGGCGAGAGATTTCTACGGCGTGCATCGCGTGCCTCCTTTGCAGCAAATGGATTATTATTGCGCCCTTTACGGCGTATCGTGTTTCCGGCGTGGCAGATTGTTTGCCCAGTGGCCGGATTGCCTGGCGATATGCAGTACCCGGAAGCGTGGCAGAGTGGTCGATTGCACCGGTCTTGAAAACCGGCAACGGGCAACCGTTCGTGAGTTCGAATCTCACCGCTTCCGCCAGGACAAGAAATCAAGCCCTTGCGCATGCAAGGGCTTTTTCTTTGTTTGCGCCGTGTGCGCGGGCCAGGATGTCCAGAAGCCGCGCCTTGCACCTCAGCCGCGGCCGGCGCGCAAGCGCGCCAGAATCTGCTCCCGATGCTGATCCAGCCCGGGCACTTCGCCCCCTGAGGCCGGCAAGGGTTTGGAGAACCTCACGGGGAAACCGACCCGGAGTCCGTCCGGCGTATCCGCGGCGATGGCGCGGTGGCGCACATGCGGATCCTCGAACACCTCGTCATGCAGCAGCACCGGCGCCCAGGGTATGTCCCGACCCGCGAAGACCTGCTCCCAATCGGCCAGGCGGCGGCTCTTGAACAGCGCGCTCAGGCTATCGTGCAATGCCCGCTTCTCCCGCATCCGCCCCGCCCTCGTTTGATAGCGCGGCAGGGCCAGCTCGGGACAGGCCGGCGCGAGCGCCTCGCACAGGTTGTGCCAGAACGATTCCTCCAGGATGCCGAGGGCCAGATGCCGGCCATCCGCCGTTTCGAAGATGTCATTGTCGGGCATGACGTGCGTCAGGTTCTCCACGGCGCCACCTGACGGGCCGTTCATGGCATGCAGGGCCGGCGCCATCCATGCCGTCAAGGTGTCGTGGATAGACACGTCCAGATGCTGTCCTGTGCCAGACTGGCGCGCGTCCTGCACGGCAGCCAGTATGGCAAGCGCCGCATGCATGGCCGCGCAGTAATCCGACAGGCGCAGCCGGGGCCGCGCCACCACATCGCGGACCTGCGACGGCACGGCCCAGTATCCGGCCAGGGCCATGTAGTTCACGTCATGGCCGGGACGTTGCGCATAGGGACCGGTCTGGCCAAAGCCTGAAATCGAGCACAGCACGATACGCGGGTTGGCTCGCGCCAACTGCGCATAGTCCAGCCCCAGATTCGCCATCACGCCGGGCCTGAACCCCTCCACCACGACATCGCTGCCCGCCGCCAGATCCAGCAGGATGCGCCTGTCTTCCTCGCGCTTCAGGTCCAGGCAGATGGACTGCTTGCCGCGGTTGTACTTGGCGAAAGTCTCCGCGCCCAGTTGCCTGGCGGTGTCGCCTTGCGGCTTCTCCACCTTGATCACGGTTGCGCCCAGTTGCCCCAGCAGCATGGCGGTGTAGGGCCCGGGATGCAGCTGCCCCATGTCCAGCACCGACAAGCCGCTCAGATAGCCCGCCGCGTCCGGCTTCGCGCCGGCGCTCATGCGAGCAGCCCCTTGGC
The DNA here is from genome assembly GCF_903652925.1 of Achromobacter anxifer. GTDB lineage: Bacteria > Pseudomonadota > Gammaproteobacteria > Burkholderiales > Burkholderiaceae_B > Achromobacter > Achromobacter anxifer. Next base: position 537,531 of record NZ_CAHLAR010000003.1, read on the forward strand.
AATGGTGTTGCGCTGGATTTCGCTGGTGCCGGTGACGATGCGGTACAGGCGCAGGCGGCGGAAGATGAATTCCACCGGATGATTCTTCGTCACGCCAACGTTGCCGTGTATCTGCATGGCCTTGTCGGCGATTTCAAAGCAGCGCTCCGACACGAAGAGCTTGCACATCGAGGCGGCTTCGCGCACGTCCTCGCCCGCATCGGCGCGGTCGGCCGTGGCCAGCACCATCTGTTCGCAGGCGTAGAGCGCCGTCGCCATGTCGGCCAGCATGTGTTGTATGGCCTGGAAGCGGCTGATGGGGCCGCCGAATTGCTGGCGGTGCCTGGCATAGTCCAGCGCCAGCCTGAAGGCCTGGCGCGCCAGCCCTATCATGGTCGGGCAATGCAGCAGGCGGTTCACGCTGACGCGGTTCATGGCGATCTTGAAACCCTGCCCCTCTTGGCCGATCAGGTTCTTCTTCGGCACGCGGACCTGGTCCAGCACGATGTCCGCATCGACGTACTGCCCCGTCATCGGCACGCAATCGTGCACCAGCCGCACGCCCGGGCTGTCCAGGTCGATGAAAATCGCCGAGATGCCCTCCGCTCCCCGCTCGGGATCGGTGACGCACATGGTGATGGCGAAGTCGGCGAAGGTCGAGGCCGTGATGTAGTGCTTGACCCCCGTCACGACGTAGTCTTCGCCGTCGGCCACGGCAGTGGTCTGCAGGCGCGTGGCATCGGAGCCCGACTGCGGCTCGGTCATGGCGAAGCAGGCCCCGCGCTCGGCATTGACCACGGGCATGATGTAGCGATCATGCTGGTACGGCGTCGCGTACTGGACCAGGTTGCCGATGCGCGAAGGGCCGCCCCAATCGCCCAGCACATGGGGAAACAGGATCGCGCCGGACGCCGCGACGTCGTCCTTGAGCAGGCACAGGTCGCGGTAGGAAAGCCCCTGTCCGCCCAGTTCGCGCGGAAGCTGCGCGCCATAGAACCCCAGCTCCCGGCACCGCTTCCACACGGACTGCACCAGGTCGCGCGCGAACTTGTCCTCGTAGCCCAGTCCCAGCGACTGTTCTAGCGGTATCAGCTCGTCCTGCAGGTATTGCTGCAAACGGCCACGCAGGCCGGCCAGCGTGTTGTCTTGGGGCATGTCGTCTCCTCTGAGTAGCCCCCAGCTTGACAGCACCCAGCATCCTCGCAATTATCTTTTCTTCGTTTTCGATAACGCGGCGGAATCATGAGGCTGGAAGATCTGGACTATTTCCTGGCGGTCGCCCGGCTGGGCCACGTGGGCCGGGCCGCCGATGGCATCGGCGTCAGCCAGCCCGCGCTGACCAAAGGCATCCGGCGCCTGGAAGAAGAACTGAAGCTGCAGCTGTTCATCCGCACCCCCAAGGGCATGGAACTGACGGTGCCAGGGCGGGCGTTCTATCAGCGTTCGATGCAGGCAAGACGAGAGCTCGACGACGCCATGCAGGAAGCCGGCGACCTGCACCGCGGCAGCATCGGCCTGCTGCGCGTCGGGGTCACGCCCCTGCTGGCCGAACCTTTCTTCAATCCGGCCTGCGTGGAACTGCTGGCGCAACGGCCCGCGGCCAAGGTCCAGGTCATGGTCAGCCTGAACGACGCCTTGATTCCCGCCCTGCGCCAGGGGGACCTGGACTTCGCCATCAGTTCGCTGTTCGAATCCGCCACGGCGGCGGAATTCGACCGCGAACCCTTGTTCTCCGACAAACTCTTCGTCGCCGCCCGGCCCGGCCATCCCTTGCTGGACCGCCGCAAGATCCGCTTTGCCGACCTTGCGGGCTACCAATGGATGCTGCCCGGCCCGCAAGCAGCATCGCGGCGCTGGCTGGAAGCCAAATTCGAGCAGCACGGCTCGGCTCCGCCCAATGTGATGATCGAATCCAATGCATCGGTATCGGGCTTGCTGGGCATCCTGCACAGCACGGACCTGCTGACGCTGGTCAGCGAAATCACCTTGTCCGCGCATGCCGGCCAGGGCCTCAGCATCCTGCCCCTGGACGACATGACCTGGCACCGTCAGATCGGCGTGCTGACGCGGCGCAACAGCTATCAATCGCCGCTCACGCAGCGGCTGCTGGAAATACTGCGGGACCATGCCCGCACCCGCTCGGGCGCCTCGGCCCCGCGCCCCGCCTAGTCCGCCTTCAGGTCCAGTTTCTTGATCAGCGGACCGTAGCGGGCCGACTCCTCGTCGATGAGCGTGCGCAGTTGCTGCGGCGTGCCGGGAATGGGCGTGAACGACTGCGACGCCAGCGCCTGCAATACCTGAGGGTCCTGCATCGCGCGGCCGACGGCGGCATTGAGCCGGTCCACGATGGCCTGCGGCGTGCCTTTGGGCACGGCGATGCCGGCCCAGCTGCCGCTGTCGAACCCGGCGTAGCCCAATTCCGCCACCGAGGGAACCTCTGGCAGGGATGCCGCGCGCTTGGCGCTGGTGACGGCCAAGGCGCGGATCTTGTCCGACGCGATGAAAGGCATGGCCGGCGCCACCGCCACGATGGCGATATCGATCTGGCCGCCCACCAGATCGTTGAGCGCGTTGCTGCCGCCCCGGTATGGCACGTGGATCGCATCCAGGCCGAAATGCTGCTTGAGCGTTTCGAACGTCAGGTGCATCGAAGAGCCTATGCCGGGGCTGCCATAGCTGAGCTTGCCCGGATTGGCGCGGGCATAGGCAAGCAGCTCCGGAAACGTCTTGACCGGCAAGGCCTTGCTGACCAGGACCACGTGCGGCGCGATGCTCAGGCCGGATACCGGCGTCAGATCGGCAATGGGGTCGAACGACAGATTGGGCGTAAGGTGCTTGGCGATGGCGAAATTGCCGCCGTATTCCAGCAGGGTGTAGCCATCCGCGGGCGCGTTCGCGACCTTGGCTCCGCCCAGGTTGCCGCCGCCCCCGCCCACGTTCTCGACAATGATGGTCTGGCCCAGATCCTTGCCCAGCGGCACCGCGACCAGGCGGGCGATGTAGTCGAATTGGCCGCCGGCCGAGAATGGCACGACGAAGCGTATGGGCTTGTCGGGATATCCGGACGCCGCCGCGCCAGACGCCTGCGCGGGGCCCGCCATCAGCGCGGCGAGGCCCAGGCCAGCGCACACCAGGGCACGGGCCGCTCTGCCCCTGAGGCGGGGATTTCGCTTGTTCATCTTGTCTCCAGTTCTTGTACGAGGCGCGCCGGTGCCGGCCCGCTTTCGCATAGAGGTAACCCGCGAGCCGTCGGCACATGATGCCGCAGCGGGCGAATTCCATAACGCCAGGGAATCGCGCTGCCGCGATAACGGCGCGGCATGAGAATCCGCGGCTTGGTTATCCGCTCAGGGCTTGCGGCATCGCACGATAGCGCCACGCAAAACCCCGACACGGACAGACCATGAACCAAGGCCGATACACCACCCGCAACGCGCGCTACTGGCGCGACCGCCCCGCCGTCATTTTCGGCGACAGGACGCTGAGCTTCGGACAGCTGGAGACCCGGTCCAACCGCCTGGCCAATGCGCTGCTGGGCCTTGGGCTGGCCAAGGGAGACCGGGTCGCGATCCTGGCCTGGAACTGCCCGGAGATCATCGAGCTGGAATGCGCGCTCTACAAGGCCGGGTTGGTGAAGGTGGCCTTGAACGCGCGCTTGTCGAACCAGGAAGTGCTGGACTCGGTCAACAACGCCCAGGCCGCGGCCTTCATTGTCGACCCGGCCCATGTGGAAGGAGCGGAGTCCATACTCGGCGGACTGGAGGGCGTGCGGCACAGGCTGGTGACGGGAAATCGCGACATAGAAGGCTGGCGTTCGTATGAGCGCCTGCTGGAAGCCGCCGCCGACAGCAACCCGGACATTCCGATGCAGCCCGACGACCTGGCCGTGCTGCACTTCACGTCGGGCTCGACCGGCAAGCTCAAGGCGGCCATGCAGACCGTCGGCAACCGGCTGGCATCCCTGCGCAAGGTCGTGATGGGCCGCATGCGCGCCAATCCGGGCGAAGTGCTGGCGCTGGCCGGACCTATCACACATGCCAGCGGCATGTTCATGCAGCCGTTCCTGTTCCAGGGCGGAACCATCGTATTGCACGACCGCTACGACCCGGAGAGCTTCCTGGCTTCCGCGGCCCGGCACCGCGCCGCCTTCAGCTTCATGGTGCCGACGATGGTCAACATGCTGATCGCGCATCCACGCCTGCATCAGCATGACCTGACGTCGCTGCGGCAGATTTCCTATGGCGGCGCGCCCATGGCGCCGGCCCGCATCCGCGAGGCCTGGGAGGCCCTGGGCCCCAAGCTCAGCCAAGGCTATGGCGCCGGGGAAACCACCGGCGGCCTGGTGTTGCTGAGCGCTCTGGATCACGCGGAAGCCATGGCGCGCCACCCCGAGCGGCTGCTGTCCTGCGGGCGTCCCTTCGGAGAGAGCGAAGTCCGCCTGCTGGACGAAGACGGCCGGGAGGTCGCGCCCGGCGAGGTGGGCGAAATCACCGTCAGCGGTCCTGACGTCTTCGCCGGCTACTGGCGCGAACCCGAGTTGACCGCGCAAGCCCTGCGCAACGGCCGGCTGCATACGGGCGACCTCGCGCGGACGGACGACGAAGGCTTTCTCTACGTGGTGGATCGCAAGAAGGACATGATCATCTCGGGCGGATTCAATATCTATCCGACCGAGGTCGAACAAGCGCTATACCAGCATCCGGGCGTGTATGAAGCCTGCGTTTTCGGCGTGCCCGACAAGGTGTGGGGCGAAGCCGTCAAGGCGGTGTTGGTGCTCAAGCCGGGCGACGGCACGACGGCGGCCGACCTTATCGAGCATTGCCGCAAGCACCTGGCGGACTTCAAGAAGCCCCGCAGCATCGAACTGGTGGCCGAACTGCCCAAGAACGCCAACGGCAAGCTGGCGCGCAAGCAATTGCGGGACGCGCATTGGGTGCTCGAAGAGCGGAAGGTAGGCTAGGGCCTCCACAAGGGGTAGCATGGGCATAGCGGTTGCTGTTCACGCTCCTAGGGCCGCCCGGACTCGCGCAGCCCTCCCCACCCTCAGGAGGTCGTCATGTACAAGCACATACTCATCCCCATCGACGGATCCGCCCGCTCCTCTGCCGGCCTGGCACAAGGGCTGGGCCTGGCCCGCGCGCTAGGCGCGAGCGTCACGGTGCTGACGGTGTACAGCCCGTTCCGTCCGACCTCCATGGAAACCGTGCACCTGGAAGGCGTGCATTCGGAATATGTCCGCGAGGCCACGGAATCGGCCAAGGCGTACCTGTCCGAGGCGGCCGCCCAGGCCAGCGCCGCGGGGGTACCCTGCACCACGGAAATGCGCGAGAGCAGCGACCCGTCGCAAACCATCATCGATGTCGCGATGACACAGGGCTGCGACCTGATCGCCATGGCCTCGCGCGGCCACGGCGGACTTACCGCCGTGCTGCTGGGCAGTCAGACGCAGAAGGTCATGGCGCATTCGACGCTGCCGGTGATCGTTTACCGCTAAGCAAGGCGGGCGCGGCCTAGGCCGCTGCCCGCGCCCCGTAGGTCTTGGGGATGCCGGCGGCAGCCACGCCGCTGCGCAGGCTTTCCCGCGGCAGCGCCTGGGCCAGCAAGGGCCGCGCCGCCAGCAGCCGCGGCAGGTCCACGCCCGTGCGGTAGCCCATGCTCTCCAGCATGAAGACCAGGTCTTCGGTGACGATGTTGCCCGACGCGCCTGGCGCGAACGGGCAGCCGCCCAAACCGCCCAGGCAGGCATCGAAAGCGCGGATGCCCTCGTCCAGGCCGGCCAATGCATTGGCCAGGCCCAGCCCCATCGTGTCGTGCAGATGCAGCTTGACCAGCCGCGCGCCCACCGCGTCCTGCGCGGCGCGCACCGCCTCGCGCACCAGGGCCGGATGGGCGTAGCCCACGGTGTCGGCCAGCGCGATTTCGTCGGCGCCCGCCAGCGCCGTGGCGGCGGCCACCTGCGCCACCCGGCGCACAGGCACGGCGCCCTCCAGCGAACAGCCGAAGGCCGTGGCCACCGCCGCGTCGATGCGCATGGGACGCGGCTGCGCCCGCGCCCAGTCGACGATGGAGGCGAGCACCTCCACCTGCGCATCGGTACCCTTGCCGACGTTGGCATGGCTGTGGGTGTCGCTGACGGAGACCGGGAAGGACAGCGCATGCGCGCCCGCCTCGTAGGCCGCGATGGCGCCCTTGAGATTGCAGACCAGCGCCACCACGGTCAGGCCCTCGATCTTCAGCACTTCAGGCAGGATCGCGCCGGTATCGGCCATCTGCGGCACCAGCCGCGGCGACACGAAGCTGCCCGCCTCGATCTCGCGCAGGCCGGCGTCGGCCAGCTGCCGTATCCAGCGCAGCTTGTCGGCCGCGGACATCATGCCCTTGGCCATTTGCAGCCCGTCGCGCGGGCCCACTTCGCAAAGTCTGACTTCCTGGTTCATGTGCGGTCCTGTCGTCCGTGCCGAGTTACTGCTGCACCACGATGCCGGCGCTCTCGATCGTCTGGCGCGCCTTGGCGATGTCCGACTGGATCAGCGCGGCGAACTGCTCGGTCGATACCGGATCGGTCTCCAGGCCTTGCATGGCCAGCGCTTCCTGCACGTCCTTGCGCGCCAGCAGCTTGTTGAAGTCGCTGTTCAGGCGCGCCACGATGGCGGGCGGCGTCTTGGCCGGGGCCAGCACGCCGTAGTAGGTCACCACGCTGAAATCCTTGTAGCCCAGCTCGGCCACGGTGGGCACTTCCGGCAACGCCGGATTGCGCTTGGGCGAGGTGACCGCCAGCGCGCGCACCTTGCCAGACTTGATCAGCGTGGCCGCCGAGGAGATCGAGGAACCCGCGAACTGCAGGTGCCCGCCCATCAGGTCCGCCAGCGCCGGCGCCGAACCCTTGTACGGTACGTGCTGCATCTTGAAGCCGGCCGCGTGCTGCAGCATTTCAATGGCGATGTGCACGCCGCCGCCCGTGCCCGAGGTGCCGTACGAGATCTTGTTGGGATCCTTCTTGGCGGCGTCGATCACTTCGGGCAAGGTCTTGTACGGCGAATTCTCCGACACCAGCAGCACCATCGGCGTGGTGGCCACCAGCGCCACGGGCGCCAGGTCCTTGACCGGGTCGTACGAAACCTTCATCAGCAGCGGAATCAGGGTGACGTTGTCGGACTGGCCGATCACCAGGTCATAGCCCTGGGCCGGCGAGCGCGCCGCTTCGGCCAGGCCCAGCGCCGTGCCGGCGCCCGGCTTGTTCTCGGGGATGACGGACCAGCCATTGAGCTCATGCAGCTTGCTGCTCATCAGCCGGCCGATGTAGTCGGTGCCCCCGCCCGGCGTGGACGGGATGATGATGCGGATGGGCTTGCTGGGATAGTCCTGGGCGTGGGCGACACAGGCGGCGGCCAGCGCGGCCACCGCGAACAGTTTGCGGATCATCTCGGGTTGTCTCCTCTTTGATGGATGTCTTGGCGGTCTGCGCCGCCTCGACAGGTATCGGACGCTGCGGTCCGCTCAGGCTATGACTCCGGCGCTGCGCAAGGCCTCGATGCGCGCGGCGTCCCAGCCCAGCCCCTGCAGAATGGCCTGCGTGTCGCCGCCCTGCAGGGGCGGGTCGGAACGCTTGCCGGCCTTGAGGCCGTCGAACTCGATGGGCAGCGCGGCGGCGGATATTTCCCCGCCGTCCGGCAGCCGGGTTTTCAACAGCGCCCCGCCGGCGTTCAGGTGCGCGTCTTCCAGCAGGTCGTGCGGCTGGCGTATCGGGCCGTACGACAGGCCCGCGGCCTCCAGCGCCGCGCACAATTCATCGGTCTTCCAGGCCTTCAGGATCTCGCCCACGCCCGGCACCAGCCAGGGCCGCGCGGCCTCGCGGTCGACGGCGGTGGCCAGGCGCGGATCGGCGGCCCATTCGGGCGGCAGGAACTTCTGCGCGAAGTTGCGCCATTGCGCATCGCCGACCACGGCCACGAACACTCTGCCGTCCGCCGTCTCGAACACGTCGTACACGCCCCAGGGCGGCCGGCGTTCCGCGCCCATGGGCTTGGGCGCCGCGCCCGTCAGCTGGTACTGGGCGATGAACTGCGCCACCAGCAGCAGATTGTTCTCGAACAGGCCCGAACGCACGTGCCTGCCGCGCCCGGTGGCATGGCGGTCGTGCAGCGCCGCCAGCGCCCCCACCACCCCGAAGGTGCCGCCCAGGATGTCGTTGACCGAGGCCGCGACCCGCTGCGGCGTGTCCGCCCCGCCGTTGATGTAGGCCAGGCCGCCCATCATCTGCACCACTTCGTCGAGCGCGGTGCGCTGCTTGTAGGGGCCGGAAAGGAAACCCTTGAGCGAGACATAGATCAGCCCCGGGTTTTCGGCGGACAGCGATTCGTAATCCAGCCCGTACTGCGCCAGGCTGCCGTCGCGGAAGTTCTCGACCACCATGTCGGCCTGCAGGGCCAGCTGCCGCACCACGGCCTGTCCATCCGGCGTCTTCAGGTCGATGGCCAGGCTTTGCTTGTTGCGGTTGAAGACGGGGAAATAGCCGCTGCCCGAGCCCTTCAGGCGACGCGTGCGGTCGCCTTCGATGGGCTCCACCTTGATGACTTCGGCGCCCAGGTCGGCCAGCGCCAGGCCGGCCGCCGGGCCCATGATCATGTGGGACAGCTCCAGCACCTTGATGCCGCGCAGCGGCAATTCGGAGTGGTCCATGAAGGGTGAAGCCGGTGTTGCTGCCATCTGCATATCCTCTGGCCTGACGCGATGAAACACGGGCGGCGGCCAGGCCATGCATGCCGCCGCCCCGATGCCTGCATCATCGGCGGCATGCCGGGCTTGCGGGTAGCGGTCTTTCAGCACGGGGGCATTCTCGTTTGGGAACGTCCGGGAAAGCCCTGAGCCATATGCCGACCATGGCGCTCATCGCGACGCCACGGGTACCGCGCACCCTGGCCGCAATGCGCTGTTCAAGCCGCCGCGCCGGCCACGCCCAGATGCGCCAACAGCACGCGGGCGGCGGGCGGCAAGGCCTCCAGCCCCAGCACGGCAATGCACAAGGAGGTGCTGGACCAGGCTCCAGAAAGCGGAATGAAGCGGATATCCAGATTGGCGTGGCGCGCCTTCAGGTACATGGGCACCACGGCCACGCCCATGCCGCGCGCCACCAGCATGCAGATGGTCTCGTGCGAACTGACCCGCGCGCTGATGCGGCGCGCCACGCCCGCGTTCTGCGCCGCCTGCTGGAACACGGCGCTGATGCCGTTGTCGCGGTTCAGTTCGATCTGCTCGAAAGGCAGCAGCTGCGCGTAGTCGAGCGTCTCGCAGTCGGCCAGCAGATGCTGGCCCGGCACCACCGCCGCCAGGTCGCAGCGGCCGCAAGTGAACACCTGCAAGCCGTCGTGGCCGAAGTCGGACCCCACGGCCACGTCGGCCTGGCCGTCCAGCACCGCGCGGAACACCTCCTGGGTCGTGCCCTCTTCCAGGGAAATGTCGATCTGCGGATAGGCGCGGCGGAAGGACTGGATCTGCGCCGGCAGTTCGCCGGACAGCGCCGCCACGCTGACCGCCAGCCGGATGCTGCCGCGCACCCCGGTCGCAAAGCCCGCCATCTCGCGCCGCATGCGGTCCATGCTTTGCAGCACCATGCGCACGTGCGTGGCCAGGGCATTGCCCGCCGGCGTGGGCTGCACGCCCTTGACCCCGCGTTCCAGCAGGGGTACGCCGAAGGCGTCCTCCATTTCCGACATGCGCTTGCTGACGGCGGAAGGGACGATATTCTCGCGCGCGGCGGCGCGCGCCAGGCTGCCTTCCTCCAGCGCCGCGAGGAACAGGCGCAGGGAAACGGGATCGATATCGCGGGGATGTGGCAAAGGGGGCTGGACGGGCTTCATGGCGGGAAGTGTCGTGCTTAGTGGCAGCGTCCAGGGATCGGGGTTTTCCCGGTAACATCCGCACTCCCAACGCTCTTGCGGCTTTCCCGCGCCGCCACCGTCTCCCATGCAATGCCCCCGCTGCAACTGGCAGAATCCGGCCTCCAACACCCTGTGTTTCAGCTGCAATGCGCCGCTGGCCGCCTCTGCATCGGCCGCTGCCGCGCCAGCGGCGAAGGCCGCCAAGAGCGCCCCGGCCCGCCCCGGCAATGCGCCGGTCTTCCCCGGCATCTGGCCACGGCTGGGCGCCACGGCGATCGACGCCGTGGTCATGGTCGCGGCGATGGTCGGCTTCAGCACGGCTGCCAACCTCACCTACGTAGCGCTGACCGGGAATCCGCATTCCGGCCTGCTGACCATGGCCGCCGGCTTCATCGGCCTGATGCTGCCGGCCCTGATGGATGCCTGGGGCGGCGGTTCGCCGGGAAAGCGGCTGTTGAAACTGCGTGTCGTGAACCGCAATGGCGACAATCCCGGCATCCTGCGCGCAAGCTGGCGGCACCTGATGAAATACGCGCTGAACCTGGCCCTGCCCGGAATCTTCTACCGCATCCAGCGCGCCATGTTTGGCGAACGCGCAATGCATAACTGGATCTCCAGCACCTATGTGGTGTCCAGCCTGGCAGACCCGCGGGCCGTCCGGCCCGCCATCGCCAAGACCCGATCCGTCACGGGCGCGGGCAAGTTCATCTTCATCGTGCTCGGCGTGCTGGCGCTGGTCGCAGGCGGCATGATCATCGGCGCCATCGTCATGAATCCGAAGCAGGAAGACAATCCCTTGCGCGCCGAGGTGATCCGCCTGGACCTGGTTTCGCAACCCGTGCGCATGCTGGCCGAAAACCACTACCGGCGCACCGGGGCCTATGCCCCGGATATGGCAGCGCTCGGCGTCACCCTGGAATCTCTGAAAAGCAGCGGCTTCAGCGCGCTAAGCCTGAATCCGGTCAACGGCGTGTTGCGCTTTACCATCGCCGGCGAACCCGGCACAGCGGACGCGCCCGCGCTCGGCGGCAAGCATCTCGTCTACCTGCCCGAACTGCGCTCGGAAAAGAAAGGCGGCGGCGTGCGGCGCTGGCAGTGCGGCAGCGACGACATCCCGCGCGCCGACCGCCCCTACAGCTGCCGCCACGAAGCCGGCGCCTCGGCTCCCTAGTCCCGACACGGAATCCCGCGCATGTCCACCCTGATCGAGTCCATCCACCGCGCCGACGACGGCGACGAACACGCGCGCATGCTGGCGCTGTGCGAACAGGGACTGCGCGAACAGCCCGGCTCCGCCCTCATGTGGGCGCTGCGCGCCCGCTATCACGACAAGCGCGGCGCCCACGCGGCGCGCCAGACCGATCTGGAGCGGGCGCTGACCCTGGACCCGCATTGCGCCGACGCCATCCGGGTCCAGGCCACCGCGCTCCACAACGCGGGCGAACGGCAGGAAGCCTGGCGCATCCTGCGCGACGCCCGGCAGCGCGCGCCTTCGCACTTCGGGCTACTGATGGCGCAAGCCTATCTGCTCATCAACGAGCGCCAGCTGGACGAAGCCATCGAGTGCTGGACCCGCGCCTCGCAGTTGCGTCCTTCAGCCGGCGCGCCTCATTGCTATATCGCGTCCAACCTGGCCAACGCTGGACGCCATGCCGAAGCCGAGCCCTACTTCCGGCGCGCAACGTCGCTGGCGCCAGGCAACGGCATGTTCCTGTACGACGCCGGCAACACCTACCGCAGCCTGGGCGACCTGCGCAACGCGATTGCAATGTTCGACCGCTCCCGCGCCATCCTGGGCGAGCAAAACGCCATCCAACACAACCGCGCCTCGTGCCTGCAAGCGCTGGAACGCCATGCGGACGCGGTCGAGGAATGGTCCAGCCTGCTGCGCCGCGAACCCGACTGGGACTGGCCCCTGGAAGGCAAGGCGCGGTCCCTGCACCGGCTGGGCCGCGCGGACGAAGCCGCGCCGCTGTGGCGGCATCTGGACTCGCTGTCGGACAGCGGCTGGGAAGGCCGCAGGGAGCAGGCCCGCGAGTACGTGCGCAGCGGCGATCCAGAACTGGCCGAGCAGGCGCTGCAAGGCCTGGACCCGATCAACAGCGGCGATGCCCAGCTGCTGTTCGTGGCCGGCAACGCGCAACGCGACCAATGCAACTGGGACGAGGCCCTGGCGTACTACCTGCAGGGCTACGAGCTGGCGTCCGACAACGACTTCCTGCCCGGCAACGCCGCCGACATGCTGAACCGGCTGGAACGCTACGCCGAAGCCCTGCCGCTATCCGAAGTCGCAATCGCGCTCGATCCGGCATGGTTGAAGTGGCGCCGCGTCCGCATCGAAGCGCTGACCCGCCTGGACCGGGCGGACGAGGCCGTGGCTGACGCAGACCGCGCCATGGAGCGCTGGCCGGATGACGGCGCCCTGCATGCCGAACGCGTCAACGCGCTGATCGCGGCCGGACGCCACGACGAAGCGCTTGCCGCCTGCGACCGCCTGATCGCGGTCGATCCGGAATACCGCAGCTGGGCGCTGTTTTCGCGCGGCCAGGCTTATGGCGAGATGAAGCGCCACGCCGAGTCCGCCATGGCCTATCGTCAGGCTGCCGCAGCCTATCAACAGAATGGCAAGCCGCAATACCAGGAACTGTCCTTGGACAGGGCCATGGCCGCGGAACAGGCTGACGCCGCGCCGCGTGGCCTGCTAAGCCGGCTGTTCCGGCGCAAGTAGGCCGCGCGCCTACGCGGCGCGCTCCCACTCATAGCCGTTCAGCAAGCCCAGCAAGCCACGCCGGGCCGCGGCCACCGCCTCGTCGCGCAAGGCGTCGGCGCGCCACCCCATTTCGATGGCATACCCCGGCATCGCCACCGGACAGGGCAGCATGCGCAGGCCCGATGCCGCAGCCAGGCCGCGCGCCGCGTGCGCGGGCAAGGTCGACAGGGCATCGCTGCCGGGCAGCAGGAACGCCAGCGCCGCGAAATGCGTGGTCGAGGCCTGCACCCGCCGCGCCAGCCCCATGCCGTGCAGCACCTCGTCCACCACGCCAATGAAGCCGCCGGAGGACACGAGGATGTGCTGGCGGCGGATGAATTCCTCCAGCGACAGCGCGGTCTGGCCCGGCGCCAGGCTGGCGGGATCCAGCAGGCAGGCATAGCCGCCCTGCCCAACCGTAACGCGCTGCAAGGCATGCGCGGCCAGCCCGCCCGAGGCGATCACCAGGTCGGCCTCGCGCGCCATCAGCATGTCGGCAGCCAGCCGGCTGTGGGTCTGGCGGAAGATGATGCGCAGGCCCGGCGCGCTTTGCGCCAGGGCGCGGATCGCGTCGCGCCCCAGGGCAATCTCGAAATCGTCCGACAGCCCCAGCGTGACCGAGCGCCCCGCGAATCCCGCCGCGCCCGGCCGTGCCAGCGACAGGCTCTGGCGGCACTTGTCCAGCGCCTCGCCGATGACGGGCCGCAGTTCTCGCGCCCGCAGGCTGGGCGTCAGTCCCCGGCCGGTGCGCGTGAACAGCGCATCGTCGTAGAGCGCGCGCAGCCGGCCCAGCGCCGCGCTGACGGCGGACTGCGTCACCCCCAGACGCAACGCGGCGCGCCCGGCCCCGCCTTCGTCGTAAATAGCCTCGAAGACCTTGAGCAGGTTCAGGTCGGCCGACTCGATATCAATCTGGTTCATATCATTTATCTCTGACCAGGATTGATTGATTTTAGGGCCGGCCGGACACTGAAGCTCCTGCCACGCCCCGAGACTCCGACATGACTGCAAAGACCGTCGCCGCCCTGCAAATCGGCTCCTCCCCCGAGGGCAAAGCCCGCACCCTGGAAACAATCCTGGCCTACGAGGACGACATCCGCGCCAGCGGCGCCTCGCTGGTGGTCATGCCGGAAGCCTTGCTGGGCGGTTATCCCAAGGGCGAAATCTTCGGCACCCGCCTGGGCTACCGCCTGCCCGAAGGCCGCGAAGCCTATGCCCGCTACTACGACAACGCCATCGACGTGCCCGGCCCCGAGACCGAGGCGCTGGCCGGCCTGTCGCAGCGCACCGGCGCCAGCCTGGTCGTGGGCGTGATCGAACGCAGCGGCAACACGCTGTACTGCACCGCCCTGTTCTTCGAGCCCGCCACCGGCCTCGTCGCCAAGCACCGCAAGCTCATGCCCACCGGCACCGAACGGCTGATCTGGGGCCAGGGCGACGGCTCGACCTTGCCGGTCGTCGATGCCGAAGCCGGCCGCATCGGCGGCGCCATCTGCTGGGAAAACCACATGCCGCTGCTGCGCACCGCCATGTACGCCAAGGGCGTGGAGATCTGGTGCGCGCCCACGGTGGACGAACGCGACATCTGGCAATGCTCGATGCGCCATATCGCCCATGAAGGCCGCTGCTTCGTGGTCAGCGCCTGCCAGGTGCAGCCCTCGCCCGCCGAACTGGGCCAGGACGTGCCGGGCTGGGACGCCAAGCGCCCGCTGATCAACGGCGGCTCGGTCATCGTCGGCCCGCTGGGCGACGTGCTGGCAGGCCCCCTGCGCGGCAAGGCCGGCCTGCTGACGGCGCAGGTCGACACCGATGAATTGGTGCGCGCCCGCTACGACTTCGACGTGGTGGGCCACTACTCGCGCCCCGACGTCTTCTCGCTGACCGTGGACGACCGCGCCCGCCCGCCCGTGCAATTCATCTCCTGACCCCTCGCGCCGCGCCGGGGCCGCTGGCCGGCCCCAATGCGGCAAGATGGTATAGTCTCGCCCGCTGCCGGCCCTTCCGGGATCGCGCAACGCCCGAGTGGTGAAATTGGTAGACACAAGGGACTTGAACTAATTTGAGCCCTTTGGGGGAAACTCCAAAGGTGTAGCCCGTCAAACTCGGCGAATGCCCTGGACCCGTTCCGAGCCAACGCCGAGCCAAGCCCAGGTTGCATGACCCGGGAAGGTGTAGAGAGCAGACGGCGGGCACCTAAGGCCAGAAGGCTAAGGTGAAGGCGTGCTCCAGACCACGAACAGCGCATCCGCGCTGGCGGCGAAAGCCGAAGTGGTAAGAAAATCCCTCGGCCTCGCGGCCGTACCGGTTCGATTCCGGTCTCGGGCACCACCCCTTTGCGCAAGGCCTCGGCCAATCGTCGCAAGCCGCCCCTCCCCGCCAAACCGTAGCGCGCAAAAATCCCGCCGCCGTTCTAACCTAGAGCGGACCACCTGGGAGCGCGCCATGATCACCCTCTACTCGTACCCCGGACTCTATGGGCTGGAAGACAACAATCCCTACGGCCTGAAGATCTACGCCTTCCTCAAGCTCTGCCGGCTGCCGTTCGACCACCGCCACACCCTGGACGTGCAGTCCGCGCCGCGCGGGCAATTGCCCTACATTGCCGACGGCGACCAGCGGATCGGCGACAGCGACGTCATCGTCGCGTACCTGAAGCGGCAGTACGACCTGACCATCGACGACGGCCTCACGCCGCAGCAGCGCGGGCTGGACCTGCTGGTGCGCCGCGCCCTGGACGACCTGTACTGGGTCATGTCCTATTCGCGCTGGCGCGACGACCGCTATTGGCCGGTGTTCCGCAAGGCGCTGCTGGACACGCACCCGGACGTCACGCCCGAACAGCTGGACGCCGCCCGCCAGTACAACTTCCAGCGCTACCACTACCAGGGCATCGGCCGCTACGCGCCCGACGACGTCTACGCGCGCGGGGTCGCCGACCTGGAGGTCATCTCCAGCCTGCTGGGCGAGAAAAGCTTCATGTTCGGCCCCAATCCCGGCAGCGTGGACGCGGGACTCTACGGCTTCCTGGCCAACATCTATTTCTACGCCATCGACACGCCGCTCAAGCAGTGCCTGGCGTCGCGGCGCAATCTGGTGAGCCACTGCAGTGCCGTTCGAGCGGAGCTGGGCTAGGCTTTGCCCTCGCGCGAAAGGGATGCCGCATGAACCCTGAACGGCCGGGCCGCGTTCCGGCCGCTTCCCAAAAAAAGGTATTCTTGCGCCTCGTTTTCCATTTTTTCGCCCTGCGCGCCGTCCGGATAGCCTCCGCCAGCAGGGCTGCAGACCTGACTTGACCGCCGCTCCCGCCTCCCCTCCCTTCATCGTCCTCGACGCCTGCGTCCTCATGTCCGGCATCCTGCGCCGCCTCTTGCTCAGGCTGGCCGAGTCCGGCGTGTACACGCCGGTCTGGACCGACCGCATCGGCGAGGAATGGCGCCGCAACGCCTCGCGCATCTGGGAGATCCCGCCGGAAGTGATGATGGAGCTGTGGGACGACATGAATACCCGCTTCCCCGAGGCCCGCGAAACGGACACGCAAGTCTACGAGGCGTCCCTGCGCTACAGCGACCCGAAGGACTTCCATGTGATCGCGGCCGGCCTGGCGCGGCGCGCGCGCTGCGGTTTGCAGCAGCCGCCGGTGGTGCAGGTGTTGACCTGGAACCTGAAGGATTTCAATCGATCTGAACTGCGGCGCCAGGGGTTGGACGTCTACAACCCCGACCGCATGCTGACCCACTGGTGGCAGGCCGCGCCCGATGCCATCCGCGCGGCGGCGGCGCAGGTGCCCGCCGACTACATCGCGCTGGGCCGCGAGCCCGAGCCGCTGTCGGCAACCCTGCACCGCGAACGCCTGTACGGCCTGAAGAGCCTGCTGGCGCGCGACGCCGCGCAGAGCGGCGCCGCCTGAGGCGCGTGCGCGCTCAGTGATCGTGGTTGCTGGCGGCGAAGCCCGCCGCGTTCAGGATCTCGATCACTTCCTGGATGTGATCATGGCCGCGAGTCTGCAGCACGAAATCCACCTCGACATTGCGCACAGGCAATGAGGTGAAGGCGCGCTGGTGGTGCACCTCGGTGATGTTGGCCTGCGCGTCGGCGATGAGCTTGGTGGCATGGGCCAGCGCGCCCGGCAGGTCGCGCAGGTCCACCCGGATGCGGGCCAGGCGGCCGGCGCGCACCATGCCGCGCTCGATCAGTTCGCCCAGCATCAGGGGGTCGATGTTGCCGCCCGTCAGCACCAGGCCGATGCGCTTGCCCTTGTAGCGGTCGCTGCCCTCTTCCTGGGCCCGCAGCAGCGCGGCCAGGCCGGCGGCGCCAGCGCCTTCGACCACCGATTTCTCGATCTCCAGCAGCACCACGATGGCGTGCTCGATATCGCTTTCGCTGACCAGTTCCAGGCGATCGACCAGTTGCGTCACGATGGGCTGGGTCAGCGCGCCGGGCGATTTCACCGCGATGCCCTCGGCAATGGTGTATGCGCCTTGCGGCATGCTCACGCCCTTGACGGCCGCGTACATGGACGGGAAACGCTCGGTCTGCACGCCGATGATCTCGATGCCCGGCTTGAGCGCCTTGGCCGCCGTGGCGATGCCGGAAATCAGGCCGCCGCCGCCGATGGCGATGACCAGCGTGTCCAGCTGCGGCTGGTCTTCCAGCATTTCCAGCGCCACCGTGCCCTGGCCCGAAATCACCGCCTCGTCGTCGTAGGGGTGGATCATGATCAGGCCGCGTTCCTGCGCCAGCTCATAGCCGCGCGCCTTGGCGTCGTCGAAGGTATCGCCCGCCAGCACCACCTCGGCGCCGAAACGGCGCGTGTTGGCGATCTTGACGGTGGGCGTGAAGCGCGGCATCACGATCACGGCCGGCACTCCCATGCGCTGGGCATGGTAGGCCACGCCCTGCGCATGGTTGCCGGCGGACACGGCGATCACGCCCTTGGCGCGCTCCTCTTCCGACAGCGTCAGCATGCGGTTGAGCGCGCCGCGCTCTTTGAACGAGGCCGTGAACTGCAGGTTCTCGAACTTCAGCCAGATCTCGGCGCCGAAAATGTCGGACAGCGTGCGGGACAGGGTAAACGGGGTCTTCAGCACCTGGCCGCGCAGGTTCTCGCGGGCAGTCTGAATTGAGGCGATATCGATCACGATGGGAATCCTGTTAGCGCACGGGCAGGAAATTGAACAGCAGCAGGCCCTGGGCATAGTTGATGCCGATACGCCGCGTGTTTTCGCCCAGCAGATTGGCGATCAGATCCAGGCGGCCGATGATGGCGCCGAATTCGCGTTCAAAGCTGAGGTTGGTGGCGTTCTGAGACATTTCGTTGGCCAGCAGCAGGGGTTCGCCCTGGGTATTGCGGCGCGACGCCAGCAGCCAGGCGGCTGCCTCGACGTTCCGTGCGGCATTGTAGACCCGCTGCCCGTCCAGCGCGTCGGTCGCGTACAGGCGGGTCTTGCCGTTGTGGGCCGCGATGATGGTGTCGGCCAGGCCGTAAATGAAGGCGCCGACCCGGTCGCCGGAATAGTTGGGATCCAGCGACACGGCCAGGATCTGAATGTCGCGCAGGCCGACCAGGTCCTTGGGCGGGATTCGGACTTCGATGGAATGCCTGACCAGCGCCACCGCCTTGGCCTGATCGGGCGCTCCGGTCTTGCGCCATTCGCGCGGATTGCGGCGGTAGAGCTTGTCCAGCAGGACGTACAGGCTGGCCAGGTTGTCGCGCACCTCCAGCGTGACGGTGCGGTTGAAGTCCGTCTGGCCGAACTGGTCGGCGGACATGTCCTCGCTCTTGGGGCCGCCCTGGCCCGGCCCGGGGCTGCTCATGCAACCGGTCAGCAGCGCCGCAAGCAGCACCGCGGCACCGGCGGGTCTGACCCATGCCGTCATGCCTTGCCCATCCGTTTCCCCCTTTTCTGTCACGTCGCGTATGCCGACTTCCGCGCGGGCGGCTACGCTCTCGCGCAAGACTTTACAGGAAGGTAGGCGCAGTTGGGAGATGTCCGCAGCGCGAAGAAGCAAGAAGATGAATCCGGCCAGCCCATGAAAAACGGCGCCCGAGGGCGCCGTTTCTTGCTACCGGTTACGCGAGCTTATTCAGCTTGCGGTTCCGATTGCGGGGCAGCTTCGGGAGCCGCAGCAGCTTGTTGCTGCTGCTCGATGCCGCCGATGGCCTTGATGGACAGGCGCAGACGGCCCTTGTCGTCGGCCTCGATGACCTTGACGCGGACTTGCTGGCCGACCTTCAGCACATCGTTGATGTTGGCGATGCGGTAGTTGGCGATTTCCGAGATGTGCAGCAGGCCGTCGCGGCCCGGCAGCACTTGCACGATGGCGCCGAAGTCCAGCAGGCGCAGCACCGAGCCTTCGTAGATCTGGCCCACTTCGACGTCGGCGGTCAGCTCGACGATGCGGCGCTGGGCTTCCTTGGCCTGCGCTTCGTCGACGCTGGCGATCACGATCGTGCCGTCGTCGGAGATGTCGATCTGCGTACCGGTTTCTTCGGTCAGCGCGCGGATGGTGGCGCCACCCTTGCCGATCACGTCGCGGATCTTCTCGGGGTTGATCTTGATGGTCAGCATGCGCGGAGCGAAAGCCGACAGCTCGCCGCGCGAACCGTCCAGCGCTTCCTTCATCTTGCCCAGGATGTGCAGGCGGCCTTCGCGGGCCTGAGCCAGCGCCACTTGCATGATTTCCTTGGTGATGCCCTGGATCTTGATGTCCATCTGCAGCGCGGTGACGCCGTTTTCGGTGCCCGCGACCTTGAAGTCCATGTCGCCCAGGTGATCTTCGTCGCCCAGGATGTCCGTCAGCACGGCGAACTTGCCGCCGTCCAGGATCAGACCCATGGCCACGCCGGCCACGTGATCCTTGACCGGCACGCCGGCGTCCATCATGGCCAGCGAACCGCCGCAGACCGAAGCCATCGACGACGAGCCGTTGGACTCGGTGATTTCCGAGACGATGCGGATGGTGTACTGGAAGTCTTCGGGAGCCGGCAGCAGCGGGATCAGCGCGCGCTTGGCCAGGCGGCCGTGGCCGATTTCGCGGCGCTTCGGCACACCGATGCGGCCGGTTTCGCCGGTGGCGAACGGAGGCATGTTGTAGTGCAGCATGAAGCGGTCGCGGTACTCGCCCATGAGCGCGTCGATGATCTGCTCGTCCTGCTTGGTGCCCAGCGTGGCCACAACCAGCGCCTGGGTTTCACCGCGGGTGAACAGGGCGCTGCCGTGAGCGCGCGGCAGCACGCCCAGGCGCACGCTGATCGGGCGCACGGTGCGGGTGTCGCGGCCGTCGATGCGCGGCTCGCCGTTCAGGATCTGACCGCGGACGATGGCCGATTCCAGCGAGAACATGATGTTGTCGACGGTCACGGCGTCCGGCAGCGACTCGCCCTTTTCGGCGGCGGCGGCGGCCAGCTTGGCCGACACGTCGGCCGACACTTCACGCAGCTTGGCGGTACGGGCCTGCTTTTCGCGGATCTGGTAGGCGGCGTTCAGGCCTTCCTGGGCAGCCGAGGTCACGGCGGCGATCAGGGCCTCGTCCTTGGCGGGAGCTTGCCAGTCCCAATCGGGCTTGCCAGCGTCCTTGACCAGTTCGTGGATGGCGTTGATGACGGCCTGCATCTGCTGGTGGCCGTAGACCACGCCGCCGAGCATGATTTCTTCGGACAGCTGCTGGGCTTCCGATTCCACCATCAGCACGGCGTTTTCGGTGCCGGCGACGACCAGGTCCAGCTTCGACGACTTCAGTTGCGAGGCGGTCGGGTTGAGGGCGTACTGGCCATCGATGTAGCCCACGCGCGCGGCGCCGATCGGGCCGTTGAACGGGATGCCGGAAATGGCCAGGGCAGCCGACGCGCCGATCATGGCGGCGATATCGGGATCGATCTCGGGGTTGACCGACAGCGTGTGGATGACCACCTGGACTTCGTTGTAGAAGTCTTCGGGGAACAGCGGACGCAGGGGACGGTCGATCAGGCGCGAGGTCAGCGTTTCCTTCTCGGAGGGCTTGCCTTCGCGCTTGAAGAAGCCGCCCGGAATGCGGCCGGCGGCGTAGGTCTTCTCGATGTAGTCAACGGTCAGCGGGAAAAACGTCTGACCCGGCTTGGCCTTCTTGGAAGCCACGACGGTGGCCAGGACGACGGTGTCCTCGATCGACACCACAACGGCGCCGGAAGCCTGGCGAGCGATCTCGCCAGTTTCCAGGACGACCGTGTGCTGGCCGTACTGGAACGATTTTGTCACTTTGTTGAACATGACGATTATTCCTTACAAATGAAAAACCGTGGCCGTCGCGACATGCGTCGCACCGACCACGGTTGCGTCATGGGGAGCCAGCCCCGTCGATCACTTGCGCAGACCGAGTTTTTCGATCAGTGCGCGGTACGAATCGGGATTGCGGCCCTTGAGATAGTCGAGCAGCTTGCGGCGACGGCTGACCATACGGAGCAGACCGCGGCGCGAGTGATGGTCCTTCATGTGTTCTTTGAAGTGACCGGTCAGTTCGTTGATGCGGGCGGTGAGCAGAGCCACCTGAACTTCGGGGGAGCCGGTGTCGCCTTGAGCGCGTTGGAATTGCGCGACGATATCGGATTTCTTGATGTCAGCTACAGACATTGATGACCTCTTCGGACATGCGACAGGGCCGAGGCGCCCTGACGTGGTTTGGAAAAAATTTGCGCGAACCTGGCTGAATTCGCTTTCTCACTGCTGCCATTGATGACTCAAACAGAACCCTGGAAACCGGGAGCAGGCGCGGTGTTTCGACACCGGAACCAGGCACCTGGGCCAGATCTGCGGCCAGCGCAAAGTATGTTGCAAGATCAATACACTTGATAAAGCTCGATGATTATAGCCGATTCGCTAGAATTACCCCAGTGAGGGCTGCCTGCCCCGCCGCAGGCCGCGATCCGACGTCAGGAGAACATATGTCTAAATATTACAGAACTGCCCGCGTCGCGCTTGTCGCCGCCGCCTTGGCCGGCCTGACCGCCTGCGCAAACATGGCCCAGATTCCGCCCGGCACCCCGTATGCCGACGTGCTGTCCAAGTTCGGCCAGCCCAATTTCGAATGCCCGCAAGCCGGCGGCGGACGCCGCGTGATCTGGACCCAGCAGCCCATGGGCCAGTATGCCTGGGGCACCAACGTCGGCACCGATGGCCGCGTGGGCCCCGTGGTGCCGCTGCTGACGGACGCCCATTTCAAGGTGCTGAGCGAAGGCGAATGGGGGCCCGACCGCGTGCGCTGCGAATTCGGTCCGCCCGCGCGCATCGAGGAAGCCGGCCTGGGCGAGAAGCGCGAGGTCGTCTGGTCGTACCGCTACAAGGAAAACGGCGTCTGGAATTCGCTGATGTACGTGTACATGAGCCGTGACGGCAGCAAGCTCACGCATTTCCATCCGGGCCCCGATCCCATGTACGACGACGACCGCTTCATGTGGCGCTGAAACGCCGCCCAAAAAACAAAACCCGCCGAGAGGCGGGTTTTGTTTTTGGGCAGGCGGATCAGGAAGACTGGCCGCGGCGTTCCTGCGTCAGGCGGCGGGCGCGGTTCCAGCGCCAGGCCCACATGACCCAGCCCGACAGGCCGTACAGCACGAACAGGCCGAACAGCACCACCGGGGGATCGCTGGACACGAACACGAACACGGCCACCACCAGCAGGATGCCCCAGAACGGCACGCTGCGGCCCAGGGCGAAGCTCTTGCCGCTGAAGAACGGCGCATTCGACACCATGGTGATGCCCGCGTACATGGTCAGCGTGAACGCCACCCATGCCATCAGGCTATCGTGGATGGGCAGCTTGTTGTCCACCGCCAGCCAGACGAAACCCGCCACCAGCGCGGCCGCGGCCGGGCTGGGCAGGCCCTGGAAGTAGCGCTTGTCCACCACGGCGATGTTGGTGTTGAAGCGCGCCAGGCGCAGGGCGGCGCCAGCCACGTAGACGAAGGCGGCGAGCCAGCCCCAGCGGCCCAGGTCGTTCAGGATCCATTCGTACATGACCAGCGCGGGCGCGACGCCGAAGGAGGTCATGTCGGACAGGGAGTCGTACTGTTCGCCGAAGGCGGACTGCGTGTTGGTCAGCCGGGCCACCCGGCCGTCCATGCCGTCCAGCACCATGGCCACGAAAATGGCGATGGCGGCGACTTCGAAGCGGTCGTTCATGGCTTGCACGACGGCGTAGAACCCCGCGAACAGCGCTGCGGTGGTGAACGCGTTGGGCAGCAGGTAGATGCTTCGGTGACGATTCTCGGAATCGCGCATGGAAAAATTGGGCATGGTCTCAATAACTTACAACGGACATTGAAAGGTTAACCCATCTGGCCCCGCTTGCGGGGCGGAGCAAGCGGCATGCCTGGGCGAATCGCCAGGCGTCCCAGCGCAAAAAAAACGGCATGCCCTCGCAGGCATGCCGCTTTGACCCGGATTGCGCGGGGCAAGCCCCGCGCCGGCCTGGATCAGTTCTTGGACTTGTCCACCAGCTTGTTGGCGGCGATCCAGGGCATCATGGCGCGCAGCTTGCCGCCCACTTGCTCGATCTGCGATTCCGCGTTGATGCGGCGGCGCGAGGTCAGCGTCGGGGCGCCGGCGTTATTTTCCAGGATGAACTTCTTGGCGTATTCGCCGGTCTGGATGTCCGTCAGGCACTGGCGCATGGCCTTGCGGGTTTCGTCGGTGACGATCTTCGGACCCGTTTCGTACTCGCCGAATTCGGCGTTGTTCGAGATCGAGTAGTTCATGTTGGCGATGCCGCCTTCATAGATCAGGTCGACGATCAGCTTCAGTTCGTGCAGGCACTCGAAGTACGCCATTTCGGGCGCGTAGCCGGCGTCCACCAGCGTGTCGAAACCGGCCTTGATCAGTTCGACGGTACCGCCGCACAGCACGGCCTGTTCGCCGAACAGGTCGGTTTCGGTTTCTTCGCGGAAGTTGGTTTCGATGATGCCGGCGCGGCCGCCGCCGTTGGCGCTGGCGTACGACAGGGCCACGTCACGCGCGGCGCCCGACTTGTCCTGGTACACGGCCACCAGGTGGGGCACGCCGCCACCCTGCTTGTACGTGTTGCGCACGGTGTGGCCCGGAGCCTTCGGCGCGATCATGATGACGTCGATGTCTTCGCGCGGCACGACCTGGCCGTAGTGCACGTTGAAGCCGTGGGCGAACGCCAGGGCGGCGCCGGCCTTGATGTTGGCGTGCACTTCCTTGTTGTAGACCGAAGCGATGTTCTCGTCGGGCAGCAGCATCATGACGATGTCGGCGGACTTGACGGCGTCGGCGACTTCCTTGACTTCCAGGCCGGCGTTGGCGGCCTTGTTCCACGAGGCGCCGCCCTTGCGCAGGCCGACCACGACCTTCACGCCCGAGTCATGCAGGTTCTGCGCGTGCGCGTGGCCTTGCGAACCGTAGCCGATGATGGCGACAGTCTTGCCCTTGACGAGGGAGAGATCGCAGTCTTTGTCGTAGAAAACTTTCATGGTTGTGCTCCAGATTCCAGTATTTTGGATAATTGTTTGGTTCAGATGTAGGGTGCGGCTTGGCCTGGAAGGCCGGTCAAATCTTCAAAATCCGTTCACCGCGTCCGATGCCGGACACGCCGGTGCGCACGGTTTCAAGGATGGCACTACGGTCCAGGGCCTCCAGGAAGGCCTGTACTTTTTCCTGCACCCCCGTCAATTCGATGGTGTAGGACTTGTCGGTGACGTCGATGATGCGGCCGCGGAAGATATCCGCCATGCGCTTCATTTCCTCGCGCTCCTTGCCGACCGCGCGCACCTTCACGAGCATCAGTTCGCGCTCGATGTGCGCGCCTTCGGTCAGGTCGACGACCTTGACCACGTCCACCAGGCGGTTCAGGTGCTTGGTGATCTGCTCGATGACTTCATCGGAACCGGTGGTCACGATGGTCATGCGCGATAGCGTGGAGTCCTCGGTGGGCGCCACCGTCAGGGTCTCGATGTTGTAGCCCCGCGCGGAAAACAGGCCCACCACGCGCGACAGCGCGCCGGGTTCGTTTTCGAGGAGGACGGAAATCACGTGCTTCATGGGTGGCCTCCTTACAGGTCTTCAGAGCCAAGCAGCATTTCGGTCAGCCCGCGGCCGGCCTTGACCATCGGCCACACGTTCTCGGTGCGGTCGGTGATGAAGTCCAGGAAGACCAGGCGGTCCTTGTGCTTCTTGAATGCCTCGCGCAGCGCCGGCTCGACGTCCGCCGGGCGTTCGATGCGCAGACCCACGTGGCCATAGGCCTCGGCCACCTTGACGAAATCGGGCAGCGAATCCATGTAGGACTCGGAATAGCGCGAACCGTAGTCGATCTGCTGCCACTGCCGGACCATGCCCAGGAAGCGGTTGTTCAGGCAGACGATCTTCGGCGTCAGGCGGTACTGGTGGCAGGTCGACAGTTCCTGGATGTTCATCTGGATCGACGCTTCGCCGGTGATGACGGCAACGTCGTGTCCAGGATTGGCCATCTGCACGCCCATGGCGTACGGCAGGCCCACGCCCATGGTGCCCAGGCCGCCGGAGTTGATCCAGCGGCGCGGCTTGTCGAACTTGTAGTACTGCGCCGCCCACATCTGGTGCTGGCCCACGTCGGAGGTGACGAAGGCGTCGCCGCCGGTCACTTCCCAGAGCTTTTCCACCACGTACTGCGGCTTGATGACCTCGTCCGAGTTGGCGAACTTCAGGCATTCCTTGCCGCGCCAGGTCTCGACCTGCTCCCACCATTTGGTGATGGAGGCGGGCTTGTGCTCGGCCGCGGCGATGTCGTACTGCGCGCTGAGATCGGCCAGGACGTCCTTGACGTTACCGACGATCGGGACGTCCACGCGCACGCGCTTGGAGATCGACGAAGGATCGATATCGATGTGGATGATCTTGCGCGCGTTCTGGGCGAAGTGCTTGGGGTTGCCGATAACGCGGTCATCGAAACGAGCGCCGATGGCCAGCAGCACGTCGCAATGCTGCATCGCCATATTGGCTTCGTAGGTGCCGTGCATGCCGGGCATGCCGACGAACTGGCCGCTGCTGGCCGGGTAGCCGCCCAGGCCCATCAGGGTGCTGGTGCAGGGCGCACCCAGCTGCGTCACGAGCTTGTTCAGCTCGGGCGCGGCGTTCGACAGGATCACCCCGCCGCCCGTGTAGATCATGGGCCGCTCGGCGGCCAGCAGCATCTGCACGGCTTTCTTGATTTGCCCCTGGTGGCCCTTGTTGACGGGCGCGTAGGAACGCATCGAGATCTCGCCCTTGGGCGGCGTGTACTTGCACTGCGCGACGGTGATGTCCTTGGGGATATCCACCAGCACCGGGCCGGGACGGCCGGTGCGCGCGATGTAGAACGCGCGGCGCATGGTTTCGGCCAGGTCCTTGACGTCGCGCACGAGGAAGTTGTGCTTGACGCAGGGACGCGTGATGCCGACGGTGTCGCATTCCTGGAAGGCGTCCTCGCCGATGGCCGCAGTGGGCACCTGCCCGCTGATGATGACCATGGGGATGGAGTCCATGTAGGCGGTGGCGATGCCGGTGACGGCATTGGTCACGCCCGGTCCGCTGGTCACGATGCAGACGCCGACCTTTTGCGACGAGCGCGAATAGGCATCGGCGGCGTGCACGGCGGCCTGCTCGTGACGAACCAGGATATGCTGGAATTTGTCTTGCTTGAAAATCGCGTCGTAGATGTAAAGCACCGCGCCGCCGGGGTAGCCGAAAACGTGTTCCACGCCTTCATCGGCCAGGCAGCGCACGACGATATCGGCGCCATTCAGTTCCATGTTGTCATTCCTTTCAGTACCGGCCCTGCAACCCTGACTGCTGCTCGCCCGGATACGGCGGCAACTGAACCCATACCGGTTCCGACAACATGATCCGGCGCTTTGCGGCTCACGGAGCCACGCCACCCGGACACCTTGCCGACCCGGCACACGCTCGACAGAACGCAGTGCAAACGCCCCTGGGGGACGCTGGAGGTCGAAATGGAAGCCTTGGCAACACACGCTTGTGGCGCGGCCAACGGCAGGTGTAACTGCTGCGGGATGGCTGGGAGGTGACCCTGGCAATCCGCCTCAACGCACCGGTTTCGGATAGGCAGACCGGCGCAAGTGGAGCAATTTACCGCGTTGCGTCAAAGGTGGCAAATCGACCTTTCCCAGGGCGTTGCGTGGAAGGTTCGGTAACCATCCGGCCCCAAAAATCTGAACAGTCTCTCTATACTTGTTTCGTCATCCAGAACCAAGCCGCCGCCTCATGGATTTGCGCATCGCCAGCATCCGCCGCTTCCTCTACAGCCACTACTTCTTCGGAGGGGTGCGGCAGGGGGTGGGGATGCTGTTGCCCGTGCTGGTGCTGGGCGGGCTGTTCGGCAACTACACCACCGGACTGGTCGCGACCTTCGGCGCGCAATGCCTGGCCATCATCGACCAGCCGGGCGGGCCGCAGCGCCACCGCACCAACGAGATGCTGGGCGGCGCCGCGCTGGGCACGCTGACTGTCATCATCACCGGCCTGGCGTCATCGCATCCCGTGCTGATCTGGCTGGCGGTCATCGTGCAGTGCTTCGTCTATTCGATGTTCACCGTCTTCGGCAAGCGCGGCGGGCTGATCGGCTTTGCCGGCCTCTTGCTGATGACCCTGACCATGCACTCTCCACTGGCGCCCCATGAGGTGCTGGCGCACGCCGCGGCCACGCTGGGCGGCGCGCTGTTCTACGTGGCGTTCAGCCTGGGGTTTTCGCGCCTGTTCTGGCTGCGCGAGGAACAGCAGGCCATGTCGGTGGCGCTGTTCGCCACCGCCGACTACGTGGCGGCCCGCGCCACGTTCTACGACGACACGGCCGACCTGGACGACGCCTACCGCGAGCTGATCCAGCGCCAGTCGGTCATGACCGAAAAACACCAGGCGGCGCGCGACATGGTGCTGCGCGCCCTGCCCCGCGGCAAGGGCCTGGGCGATCGCCAGCGCGTGATGCTCTGGAACATGTTCGTGGACATGCTGCAGCTGCTGGACACGCTGGTGGCCACCCATACCGATTACGCCGCGCTGCGCCGCGCGCTGGCCGGCAACGACTGCCTGATGTTCATGCGCGACGCGCTGGTGAAGATGTCGCTGGAGCTCAACCGCATCGCGCTGGACGTGTCGCGCGGGCGCAAGGTGCAGTACCGCAGCAGCGCCAAGGCCGAGCTGCGCGCCATCGAATACGAGATCGAACAGCTCAAGCAGCAGGGCCTGGGCGAACGCGAACCCGAGATGCTGGCGCTGATCATCCAGGTGCTGCGCCGGCTGCGCAATTCGGCGCGCATCGTCGACCGCCTGGCCGACCACACCGCCGCCTCGCCCGACGCCAAACCGACCGACGTGCTGCGCATCAACAAGTCGCTGACGCGCTTCATTTCGCGGCAGGAGTTCCGCGTGGGGCTGCTGACCAGCAACCTGCGCCTGGATTCGCCCCACTTCCGCTACGCGCTGCGCGTGACGGCGGCCGCGGCGATCGCCATGACCCTGGCCAGCCAATGGCTGTCGCCGGCGTTTTCCGCGCACAACTACTGGATCATGCTGACCATCGTCATCATCATGAAGCCGGGTTTCGCGCTGACCCGCCAGCGCAATAGCTGGCGCCTGACGGGCACGCTGATCGGCTGCATCCTGGCCCTGCTGCTGTTCAACCTGACCGACCGCCCGGAACTGCTGTTCGCCGTGCTGCTGGGCGCCTGCATCATGGGCAACAGCCTGGTCCAGCTGAACTACATGGCCAGCGCCACCTTCAACACGCTGTTCGTGGTGCTGGTGTTCCACTTCGTGTCGCCGGGCACGGTGTCCATGTCGGTGATCGGGGAACGCGCCATCGACACGCTGATCGGCTGCGCGCTGGCGCTGATCTGCAGCTACATCCTGCCCTGGTGGGAGGCCCGCTACCTGAAGCCGCTGGCCGCGGCGGCCACGCGCGCCAACCGCGAATACCTGATCGCCGGCCTGCGCTACGTCGAGGCCATGCAGGCCCACGG
The DNA here is from genome assembly GCF_903652925.1 of Achromobacter anxifer. Lineage (GTDB taxonomy): Bacteria > Pseudomonadota > Gammaproteobacteria > Burkholderiales > Burkholderiaceae_B > Achromobacter > Achromobacter anxifer. Next base: position 566,122 of record NZ_CAHLAR010000003.1, read on the forward strand.
CGCGCCGGTGGGCGCGGCCGCCGGCGAGACCCCCGCAGTCACGGACGCCGACCTGGCGTGGCGGCTGGCGCGCAAGAACGTGCATATCGCGTTCAGCAATTTCGCCGAGGCCTTCTACCGCATGATGAGCGAACCCAAGTCGCACCAGGTGAGCGTGCCCGAGCTGAACAACCTGCTGATCCAGAACCACATCCTGGCCTCGCAGATCACCGCGGCCATACCCATCCTGGCCAGCCTGCCCGCCACGCCCGAGGCTGTGCAGCGGGCGCTGACCGGCATGGTGGACTTGCTGGACGAAAACCGCGCGCAAGCGCCCGCCAACCTGCCCACCCAGTTCGAGACCGAAGGCGAACAGGCGGCCCTGGTTTATCCGGTCAAGCAGATGCTGAAGGCCGCGCACATGATCCGCCAGGAACTGCACGCGCTGGCCGATCCCACGCACGCGCCGCCGGTCGCGGCTGCGGCGTAATCCCCGCGGGGCTGGGGAAGGAAGCCGTCCCGGGCTCAAGGCCCGGGACCTGATCAGACCTTGCGGCGGAACACCAGCTTGTCTTCCGACGAGGCGGCAGCGTCGAACTTGTAGCCTTCCAGGTCGAAGCCTTGCAGGCCTTCGGGCTTGGACACCTTGTGCAGGATCGCGTAGCGCGCCATCAGGCCGCGCGCGCGCTTGGCGTGGAAGCTGATGACCTTCCAGGCGCCGTTCTTCCAGTCCTGGAACACGCACTGCACCACGCGCGCCTTGAGGGTCTTCAGGTCGACCGACTTGAAGTATTCCTCGGACGCCAGATTGACGATCACGGGCGCCTTCTGGCCGGCCTGCCGTTCGTTCAAGTAGCCGGCGATGGCCGAGCCCCAGTACTCGTACAGGTTCTTGCCCTTGGGCGTGGCCAGGCGCGTGCCCATTTCCAGACGGTACGGCTGCATCAGGTCCAGCGGGCGCAGCACGCCGTACAGGCCGCTCAGGATGGCCACGTGCTCTTGCGCCCAATCCAGCTGCTTGGCCGACAGGGTGGCGGCTTCCAGGCCTTCGTAGACGTCGCCATTGAAGGCCAGCACCGCCTGGCGCGAATTGGCCTGCGTGAAGCTTCGCTTCCAGTGCGCATAGCGTTGCACGTTCAGCTCGGACAGCGCCGGGCTCAGGCTCATGAGTTCGGAGATGTCCTCGGCCGACTTGGTCTTCAGCACCTTGATCAGGCCGGCGGCCTGATCCACGAACAGCGGCTGGGTGTGCGTCTCGATGTGCAGCGGCGAGTCGTAGTCCAGCTTCTTGGCGGGAGAAAGCAGAAACAGCATTCCAGAATTCCTTTTATCAGCGTGCCGTCCAGCCGCCATCGACCGAGACGGACGTTCCAGTGATTTGCGCGGCGGCGTCCGAGGCCAGGAACACGGCGGTGCCTCCCAGCTGTTCCGGCGTCACGAATTGCAGCGAGGGCTGTTTCTCGCTCAGCAGTTCGCGCGCGGCGGTTTCCTGGTCGACGCCGTTCTTTTCCGCCAGCGCGGTGATCTGTTTTTCCACCAGCGGGGTGCGGACCCAGCCCGGGCAGATGGAGTTGGCGGTAATGCCCTGCCCCGCCGTTTCCAGCGCCGTGACCTTGGTGAAGCCCACCACGCCATGCTTGGCCGCCACGTAGGCCGACTTGTTGGCCGAAGCCACCAGGCCATGGGCCGAGGCGATGTTGATGATGCGGCCGAAACCCTGCTTCTTCATGTGCGGCAAGGCGGCGGCGGTGCCGTGGAACACGGCCGACAGGTTCAGCGCCAGGATCGCGTCCCACTTTTCGGCGGGGAAGTCCTCGATCAGGGCGGTGTGCTGGATGCCGGCGTTGTTGACCAGGATGTCGATGCGGCCCATCTGGCGCACGGTGTTCTCGACCAGCTCGCGCACGGCAGCGCCCTTGGACAGGTCCGCGCCGTCATAGATCACCTTCACGCCGTGCTTGTCCGCCAGGCCGGCGCGCACTTTTTCGATTTCGGCCGCGTCGCCGAAGCCGTTCAAGACGATGTCGGCGCCTTGCTGGGCAAAGGCGGTGGCGATGCCGAGGCCGATGCCGCTGGTGGAACCGGTGACGAGGGCGACTTTTCCTTTAAGCATGAGCATTCTCCTGTGGTCGGGCGCGAGGGACGGGCCAGGCAGGCGTCAAGTGTAGCTGCCCGGCAAGACGGCAATCATGCCATGCCCGCACGTCCCGCAGGGTCATCCGGCGGGCGGCGGATCGCGCGGCGCGGGCGGCGGTGGCGTCTCATGCCGGACCGACTCCGCCGTGGGCAGGTCGGCCATGCCGCCGCGCTTCTCGGGGATGAGTTCCAGCAGCTTGATCAGCACGGGCACCACGCCCATCGAAATCGCCACGATCACCGACAGCAGGTCGCGCTGCTCCAGGTTCATCAGGTGGTTGTCCCAGGCTTCATTGAAGATGGCAAAGCTGAATTCGCCGCCCTGCGCCAGCACCACGGCGAACAGCAGCCGGTGATAGCGCGGCAAGCCCAGGAAGCGCGCAAAACCGTACAGGATCAAGGCCTTGACCAGCAGCAGCGCGGTCACGCCGGCAAAGATGAAGCGCCAATGGTCGGCCACCACCGTCAGGTTCACGGACATGCCGATGGCGACGAAGAACAGGCCCAGCAGCAGGCCCTTGAAGGGCTCGATCGCTCTTTCCAGATCGTGACGGTAGCGGGACTCCGCCATCAGCACCCCCACCAGGAAGCCGCCCAGGCCGCCGGACAGGCCCGCATAGTCGAACAGCTGGGCGGCGCCCACCACCATCAGCAGCGCGGCGGCGGTGAACAGCTCATTCAGCTGCGCCTTGGCCGCCCAGCCCAGCAGCCGCAGCCGGTAGGCCGCGCCGACCACCACCACGGCCACCAGGGCTTCCTTGAAAGAAGGAGCCGAGGTGCCGTCCGAGCCCAGCAAGCCGGCCGCCACCAGCATCGGAATCGCCGCCATGTCCTGGAACAGCAGTATCCCCAGCGCCGACCGGCCCAGCGGCGTGCGCGTCAGATCGCGCTCGTCCAGCAACCGCAACGCCACCGCCGTGGACGACAGCGCCAGCGACAGGCCGCACAGGATCGCCGCCTGCCACTCCATCCCAGCCAGATGCCGCAAGGCCGCGCCGAACACCAGCGCCAGCATCAGCCCGCAGGCCAGCATCTGCAAGGCTCCCAGCATGAAGACTTCATTGCGCATGGCCCACAGGCGCTTGGGCGACAGCTCCAGCCCGATGATGAAGAGCATCATCACCACGCCCCATTGCGACACGCCGATCATGGTGTCCACATTCGTGACCAGCTTCAGGCACGACGGCCCCACCAGCACACCCGCGAGCAGGTAGCCCGGAATGGCGCCCAATCCCAGCAACTGGGTGAAGGGCACGCACAGCACGGCCGCGAGCAGGAGGATGAGGATCAGATCCATGGGACGGCTGGATTCCAGGATGAGGGCCGGGGGAGCAACGGCTGCCGGGAGCGGAAGGCCGGCATATCGGGATTCTGGGCAAAGAACGCCGCCGCTGGAAGCTGCATGAAACCCGCTGTAGAAGGCTTTCTGCCACCCCCTTTACACAAACAAAAAAAATCCTGTAGAATTGCGGGCTTCGCTGCTTCGACAACGAAGATCCTTCCGACCAGGGATCTTTTAGTGGAAACCCCACCGTTACGAAACCCAGCAAGGAGAGGTGGCAGAGTGGTCGAATGTACCTGACTCGAAATCAGGCGTACGGTATCCCCGTACCGTGGGTTCGAATCCCACCCTCTCCGCCAGTATTCGCTTTCGGTGAATTCACCGGAACACCAAAAAACCCGCATCCCTCACCGGACGCGGGTTTTTTTCATTCCGGCCGGCCACGGCCATCGGGGATGGCAATCGAAGCATGCGCGGTTCCCAGCCAACCCCGGAGCCGCCCCCGCCAAGCCAGTAGAACTCCGCCCGCGCGGGCAACTCACCGAAGCCCGCAAACCTCGGGAGCAACGGAACGTGTCGGATAGTCGGAATTGCCTGCTGTTTTCCTACGGAACCCTGCAGCTGGAAAAGGTCCAGCTGGAATCCTTCGGCCGCCTGCTCGACGGCGAGGATGACGCCATGCTGGGCTACAAGCAGTCCATGGTCGAGATCACCGATCCCGAGGTTCTGCGCAAGAGCGGGCAGAAATTCCACCCCATCGTCAAACCTACCGGCCAATCGCAGGACGAGGTCCCTGGCAAGGTGTTCAGCATTACCGAACAGGAGCTCGCCGCCGCCGACAGCTATGAGGTTTCGGACTACAAGCGCGTGCGCGTGCCCTTGAAGTCTGGCAAGGAAGCCTGGGTGTACGTCCTGGCCTGACCGGGAAAGCGGGGAATCGCCGGCAAGCCGGCGGATTCCCCTGAAGCGCTGCCGGCGCCGCAATCAGCGCCGGCGGCCATGCCTCGCCTCACAACGGCGCCGTCGGCCGCGCCAACTGGAACAGGTCCGTGCTGCGCGCGTACCACCCGCCGCCATGCATGCGCGCGATCAAACCCATGGCCGGCGTGTCCATGTAGCCGCGTTCGGCATCCAGCACGTAGGCATCGTCGACATGGGCGCCCAGCACCCGGCCGATCACCACGAGCTGGCGCGGGCCGGTCACGATGGTCGCCTGGCTGACGCATTCCAGCGATACCGGGGAGCCCTTGATCAAGGGCGGACGCACATGCGACGCCGGCAGCGCGGTCAGGCCGGCCGCCGCCATTTCATCCACGTCCGCCGGATAGTCGGCGCAGGTCTGGTTCATCTGCGCGACCAGCGACTCCGGCACCAGGTTCACCACGAACTCGCCGTTCTCGATGATGTTGGCGCCGGAATCCTTCAGTTCGCCGCTGGCATGGCGCATCAGGCCGATGGCGACCGTCGGCGGCTGATGTCCCATGACATTGAAGAAGCTGAACGGGGCCGCGTTGACAACGCCTTTGCCGGACACGGTGGTGAGCCACGCGATGGGCCGCGGGGTGACGGTCGATGTCAGCACGTTGTAGACCGTCTGCGCCGGCAAGGCGCCAAAATCAAAATGCATGGATCAGGCCTCCTGCTGCTGGCCGGGGTTGAAGGTTGATACGGCGCGCTTTTCGCGGGTGTCGACCTGCAGCTGGAAGACGTCGGGGCGGGCGTAATGGCCGGACACGTCGAAATCGTACTTGCCGCGCAGGATCTGGTTGGGGTTGATGTCCGCGTACAGAATCGTTTCGGCGGAGAAATCCGGACCGGCCAGCACTTCGCCCAGCGGATCGATGATGGCGCTGCCGCCGCGCATCAGCACGGTGTCGGGCGCATCGCCCAGCGCGCACTCGAAGTCGTCGGGATAAGCGTCGCGGCGCAGGTGCTGGCAGGCCGTCAGGACGTAGCAGCGGCCTTCCAGCGCGATGTGGCGCATGCTGGGGATCCAGGAATCGCGGTCATCGGCGGTCGGTGCGCAATACAGCGCCACGCCCTGGCTGTACATATACATGCGCAGCATGGGCATGTAGTTCTCCCAGCAGATGACGGCGCCGATCTTGCCGTAGGGGGTGTCGAAGACGGGCATGGTGGAACCGTCGCCGAAGCCCCAGATCAGGCGTTCGCCGGCGGTGGGCATGAGCTTGCGGTGCTTGCCCGCCAGCCCTTCCCGGCCGTTGAAGTACAGCACGGTGCAGTACAGCGTGCCGCCGTCGGCCTCGATGCAGCCCATGACCACGAAGCTGTCGGTGTCGGCCGCGGCCTGCGCCACCAGCGCGACTTCCTCGCCGTCCAGGCGGATGGCCTGGTTGTGATAGCTGGCGAAGGCGTCGCGGCCTTCGGGCTTGCGCATGCCGATGGGCGCGCCGAAGGAGTTGCCCTTGGGATAGCCGCCGAGGAAGGCCTCGGGGAACACCAGCACCCGGGCGCCCTGCTCCGCCGCCTGGCGGATCAGGGATGCCGCCTTCTCGGCGCAGGCGACGCTGTCGGTCGGGATGGATGCCGCCTGGATGACGGCAGCCTTGAAGCTCTGTTGCTTGGACATGTCTCTCCTTTCTTGTCAGTGCGCGGGGTCTTCGTCGATGGCGCGGGCGCGGGTGTTCGGCAGGAACAGGCTGCCGATGACGCCGACCACCGCGGTCACGACGACCGGATACATCAGGCCGCCGAAGATATTGCCGCTGGCCTGGGCCAGGTAGGTGGCGGTAAAGGGCACGATGCCGCCGAAGATGCCGGCGCCGATGTGGTACGGGAAGGATAGCGCCGTATAGCGGATGCGGGCCGGGAACAGCTCGACCAGATAGGACGCGACCGGGCCGTAGACCATGGCGACGACGGCGGTCATCAGCACCAGGATCAGGATGATGGTCGTGCGGTCGACGCGCGCGGGATCGGCGCGCTCGGGGTAGCCGGCGGCGGTCAGCGCGCTGGCGTAGGCGGCGCGGTCGAAGCCGTTGACGGTCGTGCCGCCCACGCTCATGGCGATGCTCTGGCCGGGCAGCGGCGCGGCGTATTCGAAGTTGATGCCCTTGCCGACCAGGAATTTCTTGGCCTGCACGCAGACCTTCTTGTGGTCGGCGTGGCTGCCGATCATGGCCGCCTGCAGCCCGAAGTCGCAGGCGCCGCCGCTGGTGTCGGCATGCACGCGCACCGGAGTGCTCTGCATGGCCTGCGCCAGGGCGGGGTTGCCCGCCTTGAGCAGCACGTCGAACATCGAGTGGTAGCCGACGGCCGCGATGAACAGGCCGACCATCATGATCCACTTGCGGCCGATGCGGTCCGACAGCCAGCCGAACAGCACGAAGGTCGGCGCGCCGATGATGAAGCCGATCAGGATCAGCGTGTAGACGCTGGTCTGGTCCAGCTGCACCGCCTGCTGCATGAAGATCATGACGTAGAACTGGCCGGTGAAGTAGGTGGCGCCCTGACCGGCGGTGACGCCGATCAGCGCCAGCAGCACCAGCCTCAGGCTGGACCATTGGCCGAAGGTTTCCTTGACCGGGTTCTTGGACAGGCGGTTCTGCTGCTTCATGCGCGTGAACACGGGCGACTCATGCAGCTTGGCGCGCACGTAGATCGACACGGCCAGCATCACGATCGACAGGATGAACGGCAGGCGCCAGCCCCATTGGCGGAAATCTTCCGCGCTCATCATGGCCTGGGTGGACAGGATCACGATCAGGGACAGGATCAGGCCCGCCGACGAGGTGATCTGGATCCAGCCCGTCAGCAGCCCGCGGCGCTTGGGCTCGCAGTGCTCGGCCACGTAGATGACCGCGCCACCGTACTCGCCGCCCACCGCCAGGCCCTGCACCACGCGCAAGGTCAGCAACAGGATCCACGACAGGTGGCCCGCCGATTCATAGGTGGGCAGGCAGCCGATCAGCACGGTCGCGCCGCCCATCATCACCACGGTGATCAGGAAGGTGTACTTGCGGCCCAGCTTGTCGCCCAGGTAGCCGAACAGCACCGCGCCCAGCGGCCGGATGATGAAGCCCACCGCCAGCGCGCCCAGCGCGGCCAGCAGCGCCACGGTGGGATTGTCCTGCGGGAACAGCACCTGGCTCATGAAGACGGCCAGGGTCCCGTAGATGAAAAAGTCGTACCACTCGAACAAGGTGCCCAGGGTCGAGGCCACCACCACCTGGCGTTCCTCCTTCCTGCTGAGCGTCGGGCTCGCGTCGAGCCCTTGCATTGCCACATTCGCTTCCATGCGTGCGTTCCTGATGCGTTCTAAATTGATAATGCTGTAGTCATTAACTATTATCAAACTTAAGCCAGGATCTGAAAAACTAGGGGAAACCCGGCGAACGGGTTCTCCCCCCGGGCGGAAGCGGTCGCGGCCGCTGCTACACTGCCGCCAGAAAATCAGTGGAGGCAGCAATGGCAAGGCCCGCCGGCAAGGTTGAAAAGAATGCGGAACAGGCGCCCACGGCCGCGCGCAGGGGCATCCAGTCGATCGAAGTGGGGTTCCGGATCCTGGACGTCATCCGCAAGGCCGGCCGTCCCCTGCCCCTGAAGGAAATCGCCGACGCCTGTGAGCTGACGGTGCCCAACGTCCACTACTACCTGGTGAGCTTCCAGAAAGTGGGCGTGGTGCAGCAGCATGCGGACACTGGCCACTACGGCCTGGGACCCTACGCCCTGCGGCTGGGCCTGGCGGCCCTGGAGCAGTTCGACGTCTTCACCACCGCGCGGCCCATCATGGCCGAAGTGGCCGCCATCACCGGCCACACCGTGTTCCTGGGCGTGTGGGGCAACAAGGGCCCGACCATCGTCTACCGCGTCGAAGGCGCGCGCAGCCGCCCCCTGCTGGAATTGCGCGTGGGCAGCGTGTTGCCCCTGCTGTCATCGGCGCTGGGCCGCAACTTCCTGGCCCACCTGCCGGAAGCCAGCACGCGCGAACTGCTGGAACAGGAAATGGCCTCGTCCGGGCTGGACGGCCATGGCGCCGCCGGCAAGTCCTACACGCAGCGGGACGTGCAGGCCATCCGCGACGAGGTGCTCACGCACCACCTCAGCCGCTGCCGCGATGCGCTGCTGCCGCACTTCACGTCGCTGTCGGCGCCCATCTTCGACATGCTGGGCGAAATGAAGGCGGCGATCACGCTGATGGGGCCGGTGGGCGCCATCGACGACGACCTGCAATCCGACACCGCGCGGCTGCTGAGCGAAAAGGCCCGGTCGATTTCGGCCACGGCGGGTTGGGTGGAGCCGCAGGCGCGCTGAGCGCGGCGGCGAGGCTCAGGCCCGCGCGTCGGGCAGTCGCCCCGGCGGCGGCGTGCTGGCCACGTTCTTCCTGTAGTAGCCGATGAATTCCGGCGCCGGCATGGGTTTGCCGTAAAGCCAGCCCTGGCCGAAGTCCACGTTGCGGGCGATCAGGTGGTCCGCCTGTTCCTGGCGCTCGATGCCTTCGGCCACGGTCAGCAGGTTCAGCGACTTGGCCATGTCGATGATGTGGTCCGTGACCTTGTGTGTCGCCGAGTCGGTGCCTATGGTGTCGACGAAGGACTTGTCGATCTTCAGCGAGTCCAGCGGCAGGCGCTGCAGATAGGACAGGCTGGAATAGCCCGTGCCGAAGTCGTCGATGGCCACCGCATGCCCTTGCGCCCGGGCCTGTTCGATGACGCTGCAGGCCTTGTCCACGTCCATGAAGCCGCGCTCGGTGGCTTCCAGCCAGATCTGCCTGGGATCGATGGCCGTGCCCTCCAGCATGCGCTGCAACACCCGCAGCGCCTTGCCGTCCTTGAGATCGCTGGCGCTCAGGTTGACGGCGATGTGCGCGCCGCGGTCCTCGCCCAGCAGGTCTTCCATGTCGCGGATCACCAGGCGGAACACCTCTTCGGTGATGCGGGTCATCAGCCCGTTGTCCTCGGCGATGGAAATGAACAGATCGGGCCGCAGCGTCTTGCCGCTGCGCCTGACCCACCGGACCAGCGCCTCGGCTCCTATGCAACGGCCGGTCCGCAGATCGATGATGGGCTGGTAGTGCACGACGAACTCGCGCCGCCTGACGGCGGTGGCCAATTCGCCCGCGATCGACAGGCGGCGGCGCGACAGCCAGACCACCAGCCCGATCATGACGGCCGCGACCAGCGCGCCCATGGGCAACCAGAACAGGCGCTCGCGCGGCAGCATGTCCAGCGCTTCGGTTTGCGGTTCGAGCAGGACCACGGCCAGGTCCGCATTCCGGGCCACGGCGCTCAGATAGGCTTCATCGATGTCGAGCTTGCCGCCATTGAGCGCCTGGGACACGAGCACCAGATCCGGATTGTTGCGGGTGCCGAGCATGCCCACGCCCGGCAGGACCACGGCCAGCTGGGAGCCGTCGGCGGCCGCTCTCTCGGTGAACCTGCCCGGTTCGAGCAGGGCGCTGTAATCGCCATGGCGCACGGCCACCATCCGGATGCCGGGGCTCTGGACCGGCACCGCGTCCAGCACCAGGCGGCCGCCGTTGGCCAGATCGACCTGGGCGGGAACCAGGGGTTCGTCATAGGCCGGCACGCCCCAGGTGGTGCATTTGACGACGCCGCCGGCCACGAAGGCCAGGTCGTCCACGGCCCGGTCGCGCAGCGCCAGGGCCCGCATGTGGCGGATGTGTTGCGGCGAACAGGGCTCGAATGCCACATCGTCCAGATCGCGCAGCATCGCCACGGTCTGGTCCAGCATTTCCTGGGTGTCCTTCAGGATCCGTTGCGCCTGGCCGTCCAGGTAGCGCTGCTCGCCCGCGACGGCGCGGGCCCAGGACATGTGCAGCGCGAAACCGATGGGCAACAGCGCCGCGGCGGCGGCGAGAGCGATGGCGATGCCTATTACATACTTGCGCGGCATCGAAGCCGTCCCCTGGAATCGCCGGCTGGCGAGGTTATATCTTTTTACACTTTTTGGGGGGCTAGTGTCTCCATCAATTTCCGCCCGCCGGCGGACCTTCAGCCTTCGGCGACGATCTTGGCGTCCTTGATGGTCTGGGCGTACTTCTGCTGCTCCTGCTTCATGAAGTCCGCGAAGCGCTGCACGCTACCGCCGCCGTCCTCCGCGCCCACCTGCGCCAGTTTCTCCTGCACGTCCGCCATCGCCAGGACGCGGTCGATGTCCTGGTTCATGCGCTGGACCATGGCCGCAGGCATCTTGCCGGGGCCCACCATGCCGAACCAGATGCTGGCCTCGAAGCCCGGATAGCCCTGCTCCGCCACCGTCGGCACGTCGGGCTGGCTCTTGGAGCGCTGCTGCAGCGTCTGCGCCAGCGCGATCACCTTGCCGGACTGCACCAGCGGCGTGGCCGTGGTCATGCCTTCGAAGCAATACTGCACGTGGCCGCCCAGCAGGTCGTTCATCAAGGGCGCCGAGCCCTTGTAGGGCACGTGCAGCACGTCGATGCCAGCGCGGGCCTTGAAGATCTCCAGCGCCAGGTGCTGCGCCGAGCCGCTGCCGGCCGAGCCGAACACGATCTTGCCCGGCTGCGCCTTGCACAGCGCGACCAGTTCCGGCAGCGTCTTGGCGGGCTGCGAGGCGCCGCCGATCAGGATGGTGGGCGTCTTGCCGACCAGCGCGATAGGGGTGAAATCGCGCTCCACCGAATAGGCCAGCTTGGGTTGCAGGCCGGGCGCGATGCCATGGCTGTTGACGTGCGCCATCAGCAGCGTGTTGCCGTCGTTGGGCTGGCGCGCCACCTGCTCGGCGGCGATGATGCCGGCCGCCCCCGCCCGGTTCTCGACGATGACCGGGATGTTCCACATCACGCCCAGCTTCTGCCCCAACAGGCGCGCCAGCACGTCGGTGCCGCCGCCTGCGGGAAAACCGACCACGATCTTCACCGGTCCGTGCGGCAGATCCTGCGCGCGCGCGGTTGCCGGCAGGACCAGCGCCGCCCCCAGCGCCGCCGCGCTGGTCATGAATTGCCTACGTTGCATTGCCGTCTCCTTGCGCGCCGGTCCATGGGCCGGCGACTGCTTATCGAAATACTGTCATCACACGCCGCCGCCGGCCATCTCCGCGGCCTGGCGGCGGCGTCCCCGGCCTCAGCGGCCGACGCGGGTCCACTTGCCGTAGCGTTCCACCATGCGTTCGTCGAAGCCGAAACCCAGGCCGGGCTCCTGGTGCAGCACCACGCGCCCCTGCTTGTGGGTCAGCTGGCGGTCGACCAGCCTGCGGAAGTTCAGGACCTGGTCGTCCCAGAAGAATTCGACATAGCGCGCGTTCGGCGTGGCCGCGACCAGCGGCGCGTGCACGTCATGGAACCAGTGCGGGCAGACCACCACGCCATAGCTGGCGGCGGTGGCGGCGATGCGCTTCCACTCGGTGATGCCGCCGCAGACCGCGGCGTCAGTCTGCAGGATGCCGGCCGCGCCCTTGTCCAGCAGCTCCTTGTGATACCAGCGGCCGTAGCCGATCTCGGCGGTGGCGATGGGCAGGCGGGTCAGGCGCGCCAGCTTGGCATGGCTGTCGATGTCGTCGGGGCCAAAGGGCTCTTCGATGAAGTAGGGGTCGTACTGTTCGAAGCGGCGGATGTACTGCATGGCCTGGGTCACGTCCTGCCAGGCGTTGTTGCAGTCCATCATCAGTTCGACGTCGGGTCCGATCGCCGCGCGCGCCGCCTTCAGGCGCGCCTCTTCCTCGGCCGGCGACAGGCGGCCCGTCTTCATCTTGACCGCGCGGAAGCCCTTGTCCACGTAGCTCGCCATTTCCTCGCCCAGGTGCTGCGGCGTCTTGCCGTCCAGGTAGTAGCCGCCGCTGGCATAGGCCGGCACGGTTTCCAGCTCGACCGCGCCCAGGAATTTGTGCAGCGGCAGACCGGCGGTCTTGGCGTTCAGGTCCCACAGCGCGATGTCCAGCGCGCTCAGCGCCCGCATCACCGTGCCCTGGCGGCCCTGGAGCAGGGCTTCCTGGTACATGGTCTGCCACAGTCCTTCGACCGCATGCGAATCCTTGCCCAGCAGCACCGGCGCCAGCAGGTTCTGCACTGCGGCTTCGAAGATGGCGCCGCCGGCGCTGCCCACGTAGCAGAAGCCGATGCCTTCCACGCCGTCGGCCGAGCGGACCTTCACCAGGCCGTAGTGCCGCGTGGACACGCTGCGGTTCGAGAACGAAGTGACTTTATCCAGCGGCACCGCGGCGGCGCACACGTCTATGGATTCAATGATGGGCACAACTGGCTCCTTGGTTATCGGGAAGTTCCGGCAGGCGCGGCCGTCGCGCCTTGCGCGGCCTCGACGCTCTGGGCGTATTCTTGCCGCCGCCAAAGAAAACAACAATTATCTTCATCCATCTTTAGAATATGGAAAAAGCATCTTTCATGGAGACCATGGGAACGTGGATTCGCGCTTTCTGCAAACCTATGTGCACGTGGTCGAGCTGGGCTCCATCGCCCAGGCCGCGCGCCACCAGGGACTGACGCCCGCCACAGTGCAGCAGCGCCTGCGCGCGCTGGAGGCGGACATGGGCAGCGCCCTGATCGCGCGTTCCGGCCGAACCGTGAAGCCGACGCAGGCCGGCATGCGTATCCTGGAACGCGCCCGCGCCATCCTGCGCGACGTGCGCGACCTGCGCTCGGCCGCGTCCGACACCGAACTGCCCGCCGGCCCGCTGCGCCTGGGCGCCACGCCCACGGCGCTGACGGGCATCATGCCGCCCGTGCTGCGCACCTGGGTTGCGCGCCATCCGCACATCGAAATCTATATAGAGCCCGCCCCCACCACCCTGCTCTATGCCAAGGTGCTGTCCGGCGAGCTGGACGGCGCGCTGCTGGTGCATCCGTTGTTTGCCATCCCCAAGACCTGCGCCTGGCGCGACCTGCGCCAGGAGCCGCTGGTACTGGTGACGCCCGCCGGCATGAAGGTGCGCGACCCGCTGGAGGTCCTCGCGCGCGAACCCTACATCTGCTATGACCGCAGCGTGGTGGGCGGCAAGATGGCGGACGACTACCTGCGCGCGCGCAGCCTGCGGCCGCAGGTGCGCTTCGAACTCGATGGCATCGATTCCATCGCCAAGCTGGTGTCGGAAGGATTGGGCGTGGCGCTGCTGCCGGATTGGGCCACCACGGGCGAGCCGTCAGCCCGCGTCAGGCGCTGGCCCTTGCCGCAGCCGTGCCCGGTGCGCACGGTGGGCGCGGTCTGGCTGCGTTCCGGCGTGCGCGCGACGCTGATGCAGGCGTTCGTGGAATTGGCCGAGACCGAGCTCGGCCTGGCCTGAGCTGCGGATCAGCCCTGCGGGCTCGCGTCGCGGCCGTCGCGGGCCACGACCACGCCGCCGGACACCACCAGGCGGCGCGGCGGCCGCGCCGCCACGGCTTGCGCGATGCAACTGGCGTCGACCAGCACCAGATCGGCGCGCGCGCCCGGCTCCAGGCCATAGCCAGTAAAGCCACAGGCCCGGGCCGCGGCGGCGGTCACGCAATCGAAAGCCCATTCGACCTCGTCGTCGCGCCGCAGGTCGTTGCGCAGGCCGATCAGCATGGCGCGCGCCACCATGTCGGGGCTGCCATAGGGCGTCCAGGTATCGCGGATGCCGTCGTTGCCGCCGAAGATCGTCACGCCGGCCTCGCGGCAGGCGCGCACGGCCGGCACCGGACGCGAAGGCGGCGCCGTGGTCAGCAGGGCCACGTCCAGCGCAGCCAGCCGCCGCAGCAGCCCGTCCAGGCGCTTCGCATCCACTCCGCCCAGGCAGAAGGCATGACTGATGACGACCTTGCCCTGCATGCCCAGCGCTTGCGTGCGGTCCAGGATCAGGTCCAGGGTGAACGCGCCGAGTTCGCCCGGCTCGTGCAGGTGGATATCGATGGGCTTGCCGTGTCTGTCGGCGATGCCGAACAGCACGTCCAGCGATCTGGCCGGGTCGCGGTCGATGGCGGACGGATCCAGGCCGCCCAGCACATCCGCGCCCTGGCCGAGAGCCTGGTCCAGCAACTCGGCCGTGCCAGGCCGTATCAGCAGCCCCGACTGCGGAAAGGCCACGGTCTGGATTTCCAACCGGCCGGCCAGTTCGGCGCGCGTGGCATGCACGCCATCCAGATGCCGCAGCCCGGCTTCGGTGTCGATATCGACGTGGGTACGGATGCGGGTCGTGCCTTCGCGCAGGAAGGCGAGCGCCAGGGCGCGCGAATGGCTGGCCGCGTCGTGCCCGGTGCGGGCGCGCCAGGCGCGTTCGTTGTCGATGCGGTCGGTCAGCGCCGGCCCCACTTCGTTCACGTACCAGGGCGAATCCCAGGTGGTCTTGTCCAGGTGGGTATGGCCTTCGACCAGGCCCGGCAGCAGCAAGGCGCCGCCGCCGTCTTCCACCGGCACGCCCGGATCGGCGCCGAGTCCGGGGCCGATAAGCTGGATGCGCCCGTCGCGCACCAGCACGTCCACCGCCGCGCCTTGCGGCGAGCGGACATTCTTCAACAACAGGTCGGTCATGGCAGGATTCCAGGCGCGGCACGCTGGCCGGCCCGGCCCAGACCGGGAGCCGCGTGCAGGCTAGCTCAGGCTTGGGGCGGTTCGATCCAGAAGAAGCGTTCGCCCTGGCGGACCATGTCGGCCACGCCTTCGGCGCCGATGCGGTAATCCGTGCCCATCAGCGTCGCGCCGCCATCTTCGTGAATATGGATGATGGCCAGCGGGTCATTTGCCATGGTGTACCAGTAGTACCCAGGCTTGAGATTGTGCAGGTCAGTAGTCATGTTTCGAGTATACAAACTTCCCCGCGCCGTATTCAAAAAGACACACAAATCCGGAGCATGCCTGACATGATGGGCATGACACGGCATACTTCCCTGTGCAGCCGCCTGCGCAGCAGGCAACGCGCCGTCCGGATTTTTCGTCAATGGCAGCGCATATATGTTGATCGTGAGGAGAGCCGCGCAGCATGAAAAAGCAGTCTCTTCAATTCAGCGAACCGCTAATCCAGGCCATCCTGGACGGCCGCAAAGTGCAGAGCCGCCGTATTTTGAAACCTCAGCCGACCAAACTGACTACAGTCTGGTATGCGGATGCCGCGGACTCTGGCAAATGGGTGGCCATGGGCCCCTCGCTGGATAACCCTTCCGAACTGCGCAAAACCTCCAGCTGGGTCAGATGCCCTTTTGGGAAAACAGGTGAAAGCATCGAATTGACGGACGAAACCGGCAAGCCTTTCGCCACGGCCGTCATCGTGGGTGTGCGCATCCAGCGCCTGCAAACCTTGTCCGAGGCCGACGCCCGCGCCGAGGGTACCCAGGCCCTGTATCAGTCCTCTGCCCTGCTGCCGGGCGTACCGCTGCAGACCGCCTTCGCCTTGACCTGGTGCGAACGCTATGGCTCGCATGCCTGGGCCGCGAACCCCTGGGTATGGGTGGTGGAATTCCGCCGCCAGCACCCTGACGACGAGCAGGAAGCCTAGGAAACTGGCGCATCGGCGCAACGCCGTTACCCGGAAACAGGGGCGGATAGTGACCGCCTGTAACCGGCGCCCCTGGCTTCACCTGATTCCAGGCGATTTCAATCCATTTCAATGACGGCCTCCCCAGAGCGAAGACTTGCTGCTGCGAGGCAACATCGCGCGAACCACGCCCTGGGGGACGGTTGCGGATTGTCGCGATTGACGCCGGTCCGCTTACCCCTTGCCCGCCGAAAAGCCCGAAAATGGCATCAACGAATACTCAACTTTGCTGCGTCAAGCGGCAGGCAGGTGGAACATGAAAAAATGGCTTATCGCTGGCGTGGGTGCGGCGGGTCTGCTGATCTCCAGCGTCGCCCTGGCTCGCGTGGACGTCGGTATTTCCATCGGCGTGCCCGGCATCGTGTATCCGGCCCCGGTCTATGTAGCGCCGCAACCGGTGTACGTGGCGCCCCCGCCCCCCGTCTACTATCGCCCGGCTCCGGTTTATGTCGCGCCCCCGGTCGTTTACCCGGCTCCGGTGTATTACCGTGGCGGCGGCCGCTACTA
The DNA here is from genome assembly GCF_903652925.1 of Achromobacter anxifer. Classification (GTDB taxonomy): domain Bacteria; phylum Pseudomonadota; class Gammaproteobacteria; order Burkholderiales; family Burkholderiaceae_B; genus Achromobacter; species Achromobacter anxifer. The sequence goes on from NZ_CAHLAR010000003.1 coordinate 582,464, forward strand.
TGACCGTGGCTACTACCACGGCCGCGGACGCGGGCACGATTATTATCGCGGCCGCGGACACGGGCACGACCGCGATTAAGCACGGAATCCAGCGGCGGTCCGCCCCGCCGACGCCGGAAAAGACAAAGGCCACTCGCAAGAGTGGCCTTTTTTTCTGCGGAGCAATGTCCGGTGCCCCGCAAAAGGCAAATCAGGCTGCCGGAGCCTGCACGGGTTTTGCGGCCAGCGCGGCCGGCTGTTGCACAACCTGCTTGGCCTTGCCATCGGCCCAGCGCGACGATTCCTGGACCAGATCGATCCAGCGGCGCGGTTCGCTCGTCGAACGCCACCAACCATTATGCGGACGCATGCGCAAACTCCGGTTCACCGTTGAAACGCACGCCGTTGATGCCCTGGAACAGCTGCAGGCTTTCCTGCTCGGCTTCATGCAGGGTCGTGAACGGCTCCTGTCCGGGCACGGTCCAGCATTTTTCCGGCGCCGTGCCGCCAACGCGGCGGGTCCATATTTGCACGCGGTAGCCCTGCTCGTCCTCTTTAGCCACGGAGCATCTCACACGAAAATCTCCAATCATTCTTGAAGTCATGGGCAACTCCTTGTTATTTAAGTGAATGAAGCGTGTAGAACACGGGGCGTATTGTGCCGCAACTATCCGGCCCTTTTATTGGAATACACAATTGCTCACATCATAATCAAACACCGTCGCCGCCAGATTAATGGCCGCAGGCGACAGGAATATGTACACATATTAGAAAAAAACGGAGCCCGAGGGCTCCGTCGTTTTCTCCGCCAAATGGCGGATGGACACGCTGAAAGGCGTCAGGCTTTTTCTGCCGGCTTCAGCACCGTCAGGCCGCCCATGTAAGGCTGCAAGGCCTGCGGAATCAGCACGCTGCCGTCGGCCTGCTGGTGGTTTTCCAGCACGGCGACCAGCGCGCGGCCCACGGCCAGGCCGGAACCGTTGAGCGTGTGCACGTATTCCGGCTTGCCCTGGGCATTGCGGAAGCGCGCCTGCATGCGGCGGGCCTGGAAGGTTTCGCAGTTCGACACCGAGGAAATCTCGCGCCAGGTGTTCTGGGCCGGCAGCCACACTTCCAGGTCGTAGGTCTTGGCCGAACCGAAGCCCATGTCGCCCGTGCACAGCAGCACCACGCGATACGGCAGGCCCAGCAGCTGCAACACGCGCTCGGCGTGGCCGACCATGTCTTCCAGCGCTTCATACGATTGCTCGGGCTGCGTGATCTGCACCATTTCGACCTTGTCGAACTGATGCTGGCGGATCATGCCGCGGGTATCGCGGCCGCCGCTGCCGGCTTCCGAACGGAAGCACGGCGTGTGCGCCGTGAGCTTGAGCGGCAGGTCGGCGGCAGCCTGGATGGTGTCGCGCGCCACGCTGGTCAGGGTGATTTCCGAGGTGGAGATCAGGTATTGGTCTTCGCGCACATACGGCTTGCCCTGGTCGTCGACCTTGGGATCGTCGTCGCCGCCGCCCTTGGACACGGCGAACATGTCGTCCTTGAACTTCGGCAGTTGGCCCGTGCCGTACAGCGTCGAGGCATTGACGATGTAGGGCGTGTAGCACTCGGTATAGCCGTGCGTGCCGGTCTGCAGGTCCAGCATGAACTGCGACAAGGCGCGGTGCAGGCGCGCGATGGAGCCGCGCATGAACGAGAAGCGGGCGCCGGACAACTTGGCGGCCATATCGAAATCCAGGCCCAGGGGCTCGCCGATGGCGACGTGGTCGCGGGCCTCGAACGCCAGGGCCGGCGGATTGCCGTCGGCGCCGGCCGCGCCAGGCAGCCAGCGGCGCACTTCGACGTTGTCGTCGGCGGATTCGCCCAGCGGCACGCTGGCATGCGGCAGGTTGGGCACCGACATCAGCAGTTCATTGAGCGGCTGCTGCAGGGCGGCCAGTTCTTCTTCCAGCTGCTTCAGGCGCACCGGCACGGCCTGCGATTCGGCCATGACGGCGCTGGCGTCCTCGCCCTTGGCCTTCAATTGGCCGATCTGCTTGGCCAGCGCGTTGCGGCGGGCTTGCAGGGACTCGGTTTCGGTCTGGACGGCCTTGCGGCGGGATTCCAGCTCATTGAACCGTTCCGTGTCGAAGGACACGCCGCGGGTCTTGAGGCGGTCAACGACGGTTTGCAGGTCTTTGCGCAGCAGTATCGGGTCTAGCATGGTGATGTCGGTGAGGTTGCGTGAAGCAACGGGCGGGGCCCGTTACCGTTTCTTGGCGCGTTCCTGAGCGTCCAGCTCGCGCAGGAATGCCAGCTTTTGCTGGATTTTAGCCTCCAGGCCGCGATCGGTCGGCCGATAGAAGGAGGGATTGAGTCCATCGGGAAAATATTGCTCGGCGGCGGCGTAGCCGTGCGGCTCGTCGTGCGCGTAGCGGTAGGCCTTGCCGTGACCCAGCTGCTTCATCAATTTGGTGGGTGCGTTGCGCAGGTGGATAGGCACCGGCGCGCTGCCGTGCTCGGCCGCGAATTTGCGCGCCTGGTTGTAGGCGTTGTAGACCGCATTCGACTTGGCCGCGCAGGCCATGTAGACCACCGCCTGGGCCAGCGCCAGCTCGCCCTCCGGCGACCCCAGCCGCTCATAGATGTCGGCGCCGTTCACGGCAAGGTCCGTGGCGCGGGGATCGGCCAGGCCGATGTCCTCCACCGCCATGCGCACCAGGCGGCGCGACAGGTATTTGGGATCGGCGCCGCCGTCGATCATGCGGCAAAACCAGTACAGCGCGGCGTCGGGGTTGGAGCCACGCACCGACTTGTGCAGCGCGCTGATCTGGTCGTAGAACGCGTCCCCGCCCTTGTCGAAGCGGCGCAGGTTCTGCGACAGCGAGATCTCCAGCCAAGCCGCGTCCACCGTGTCGCGGCCGGCGGCCTGCGCCGACTCGGCCACCACTTCCACGGCGCTGATCAGGCGGCGCGCGTCGCCGTCGGCCCAGGCCGCCAGCTGTTCGCGCGCGTCGGCCTCGATGTGGATCTGCTCGCCCTCTTCCAGCGCGTCGTTCAGGGCCTGCGCCGCGCGGTCGACCAGCTGCTGCAGCTCTTCGGGCGTGAGCGATTGCAGCACGTACACCCGCGCCCGCGACAGCAGCGCCGAATTGACCTCGAACGAGGGGTTCTCAGTAGTGGCGCCGATGAAGGTGAACAGCCCGCTTTCCACATAGGGCAGGAACGCGTCCTGCTGCGCCTTGTTGAAGCGGTGCACCTCGTCGACGAACAGGATGGTGCGGCGTCCCTGGCCCTGCGCCACCTGCGCCACGGTGACCGCGTCGCGGATGTCCTTGACCCCGCCCAGCACCGCCGAGATGGCGATGAACTGCGCGTCGAAGCCGTCCGCCATCAGGCGCGCCAGCGTGGTCTTGCCCACGCCGGGCGGGCCCCAGAAGATCATCGAGTGCGGGCGTCCCGAATCGAAGGCGACGCGCAGGGGCTTGTCCGGCCCCAGCAGGTGCGACTGTCCGACCACGTCGGACAAGGTGCGCGGACGCAGCCGTTCGGCCAGGGGCACATAGGGCCGATGCGCAGGATCGGCCGCGAAGAGATCGTTGCTCATTGGCAGAAGATGAGGGGAGACAGCAAGTAATTCAAGTCAGCATTACACCATGCCGCGGGCCTGCGCCTGCCCTGGAGCGGCTCACCCAGGGGCCGGCTCCAGCCCAGGGTGCGCTCACCCCAGGGCAGGCGGCGCAAAGCGCCGGTTCTCCAGCACCGGCAGCACCTTGCGGGCATGCGCCAGGCGCTCGGGGTCGATGTCGGCGTACACCAGCGCCGGCGCCTCGCCCGCGCGCGCCGTCACCACGCCCAGCGGGTCCACCACCATGCTGCAGCCGATGTTGCGTTCGCCGCATTCGCCCGCGGCCGCCACGTAGCAGGTGTTTTCCAGCGCGCGGGCGGTAACCAGCACCTCCCAGTGCATTTCCTTCAGCGGGCCGCGCACCCAGGCGGCCGGCAGCACCAGCAGGTCGGCGCCGTCCAGCGCCAAACGCCGCGCCAGTTCCGGGAAGCGCACGTCATAGCAGGTCATCAGGCCGACGCGCAGGCCGCCGATGTCCAGCAGAGGCGGAATGTCGACGCCCGGCGTGACGTTGGTGGATTCCTTCATGTTGAAGGCGTCGTACAGGTGCAGCTTGCGGTATTGCGACAGGATCTGCCCGTCGCGCAGCGTGACCAGCGTGTTCCAGACCCGCCCTTCCCCGGTCGGGACGTGCACGCACATCATGGTCGCCATCTGCGAACCGCGGCTGGCTTCCAGCAGGCGGCTCATGAAGGGGCCGTCCAGCGGCTGGGCGGCCTTCAGGACGATCTGGGGATCGGTGATGTCGCGGGCCAGGATGCCTTCCGGCAGCACCAGCAGGCCGGCGCCGCCGGCGCGGGCGCGTTCCATCAGGTCGATGCAGACCTGCGCGTTTTCTTCCCAGACGCGGCTGACGGCGAACTGGCCCAAAGCAACTTTCAGCATGACGCTTCCTTGTGTCGGAGGTTTTTCCTATTGTCGCGCCAACCGCCGGCCTGCGCCGACTACGGGAAACTCCTAGCTCCCGCTTGTAAATTTCTTTCACGATAATGAAAAAAATCAGATTTGACGTAAATATTTTCCATAGCAGGCGCCCGCCATGACGAATTCCTCCTTCCCCGCAGCCCCCCTGGACGTGAACGGCAAAGGCCTGGGCGCCTTTCCGGAATCCTGTACCACCGCCGGCGTGGCGGCACTGGACTGGAACCTGCTCAACGAGGACGTGAGCCTGCCCGTGGCGGTGCTGTACGAAGCCCGCGTGCGCCACAACCTGCAATGGATGCAGCGCTTCATGGAAGCGTACAAGGTCAAGCTGGCGCCTCACGGCAAGACCACGATGAGCCCGGCGCTGTTCCAGCGCCAGATCGACGGCGGCGCCTGGGGCATCACGCTGGCGACCGCGCCGCAGGTCCAGGCGGCATACCAGCACGGCATCCGCCGGGTGCTGATGGCCAACCAGCTGGTCGGCCGCGCCAACATGGCCATCATCGCCCGCCTGCTGCGCGATCCGGGCTTCACCTTTTTCTGCATCGTCGATTCCCCCGCCAACGCGGCGCAGCTGGGCGCCTACTTCGGCGAACAGGGCCTGACCCTGCCCGTGCTGATCGAACTGGGCCCGCAGGGCGGCCGCACCGGCGTGCGCGACGACGCGCAGTTGCAGGCCGTGGCCGACGAGATCGGCAAATGGCCTGGCCTGGCGCTGGCCGGCATCGAAGTCTACGAAGGCGTATTGCAGGAAGAAGGCGCGATCCGCGCCTTCCTGCGCCGCGCCACCGACGCTCTGCGCGGCCTGGCCGCCGCCGGCCGCCTGCGCAAGAATGGCCCGGCGCTGATCTCCGGCGCCGGCTCGGCCTGGTTCGACGTGGTGGCCGAGGAATTCTCGCAAGCCGACATCGGCGCGCCGCTGGAAATCGTGCTGCGCCCCGGCTGCTACCTGTCGCATGACGTCGGCATCTACCGTTCCGCCGCCGAGCGCATCAACGCCCACAACCCGGTCGCCCGCAAGATGGAGCCCGGCCTGCAGCCGGCCCTGCAAGTCTGGGCCTACGTGCAGTCGCTGCCCGAACCCGGCCGCGCCATCATCGCCATGGGCAAGCGCGACGCCGCCTTCGACGCCGGCCTGCCGGCGCCCGCCTCGCTCTACCGCCCCGGCCGCGATAGCGCGCCCGGCCCGGTTCCCGCGCACTGGAAGCTGAGCGCGATGATGGATCAGCACGCCTTCATGCAGATCGGCGAAGGCGACGACATCCAGGTCGGCGACATGATCGCCTTCGACATTTCCCACCCCTGCCTGACCTTCGACAAGTGGCGCCAAGTGCTGCTGGTGGACGAGCAGTACCGCGTCGTCGACGTGGCCGACACCTTCTTCTGAACGTCCCTGCCCTCCGCCGCGCCGGCGCGGGGCAGGAAGCATCGCGGACCCCGGCGCAATCCTCTAATTACTACAAGTAAAACCGTTTTTGACCCTCTGGAGAGAGAATCATGAACTTCCGTACCTCCCGGCGAGGCGGCGGGCTCAATAGCCTGCTGCTGGCCGGCGCAATTGGCTTGACCGCATTGTCGACCCCCGCCCTCTGTGCCGCGCCGATCAAGGGAGGCACGATCTCGGTCGCCACCATAGGCGAGCCGCCGACGCTGGACCCGATGACCAGCACGGCCGACCTGGTGGGCATCCTGACCCAGCACTTCTTCGAAACGCTGTACACCTTCGACGCCAAGTGGAACCTGACCCCGCTGCTGGCCGACAAGCTGCCGGAAGTCTCGGCTGACGGCCTGACCTACATCATCCCGCTGCGCCAGGGCATCACCTTCCACGACGGCTCCAAGATGGATTCGGCCGACGTGCTGGCCTCGCTCAAGCGCTGGACCGAGACCGCCACGCGCGGCAAGATGGCCGCCAAGATCATCACCGGCATGGAAGCGCCGGACGCCAACACCATCCGCATCACGCTCAAGCAGCCCTACGCGCCCCTGACCGCGCTGCTGGCCATGAACAACAGCGCCGCCGTCATCATGCCCAAGGGCAAGATCGCCCCGGCCCTGACCGAATTCGTCGGCACCGGCCCCTACCAATTGAAGGCGCGCGTGCCCGACCAGTACATCCAGCTGGTCCGCTTCGACGGCTACAAGCAACGCGAAGGCGAGCCCGACGGCTATGGCGGCGCGCGCAAGCAGTACCTGGACGAGATCCGCTTCGTGCCGGTCAGCAACGCCAACACCCGCGTCGAAAGCGCGGTGGCCGGACAGTTCGACTACGTCGACTCCCTGCCCGTCGAATCGCTGCCCAAGCTCAAGAACGGCCGCTCCGATCCGGTGATGCTCAAGCCCTTCGGCTGGCCGCGCCTGGTGCTCAACACCAAGCAGGGCATCATGTCGAACCAGGCGGTCCGCCAGGCCGTGCAGCTGGCGCTGAATGAAGAAGACATGCTGTACGCCGCGTTCGGCGACAAGAACTTCTACAAGCTCAACGGCGATCTGTACCCCGAGGGCTTCCCCTGGGCCACGTCCCTGGGCGGCAAGGTCTACAACAAGGGCGACGCCGCCGGCGCGAAAAAGCTGGTGGACGGCGCCAACGTGCAGGACCGCAAGATCCGCATCCTGACCAGCCAGCAATACGAGTTCCACTACAAGATGGCCCTGGTGGCCGCCGAATACCTGAAGGCCGCCGGCTTCACCGTCGACATGCAGGTGGTGGACTGGGCCACGCTGACGCAGCGCCGCCAGGATCCCGCCCTGTGGGACATCTTCATCACGCACAGCCCCTTCCTGCCCGAACCCGCCCTGATCGACTTCCCGTCGAAGGACGCGCCGGGCTGGTGGGACACGCCGCGCCGCAACCAGACCCTGGACGCCTTCAACCAGGCCCGCAGCCAGGAAGAACGCGTCAAGCGCTGGGCTGACGTGCAGCAGGCCGTGTACGACGAAGTGCCCTTCATCAAGGTCGGCGACTTCAACGCCCAGGCCGCGCGTTCTCCGGCGCTGCAAGGCACCAACGCCGTGCCGTGGCCGTACTTCTGGAACGCCTGGAAGTCCAAGTAAGACGAGTTGAGCGCGGCAGCGCAGAGGCGGGATGAGACTGTCTGCCGCGCCCAACTGACCAGGCCAGGCGCCACCCATCGAGCGCATGGCACCCCCGTTTCACGTTACGACGCTTCTTCAGGACTTCCATCGTGTTGCGTTATCTCTTAAACCGGCTGGTCGGGCTGGTGGCCGTGATGTTCATCGTCGCGACCATCGTGTTCGTGATCATCCGCGTCACGCCCGGCGACCCGGCCGCGGTGATGCTGGGCCCGCAAGCCAGCCAGCAGGACATCGCCGCGCTGCGCACGCAGCTGGGGCTGGATCAGCCCATGGCCGTGCAGTACCTGACGTGGCTGGGCAAGCTGGCCCAAGGCGACCTGGGCCAATCCATCTTCATGAACAAGCCAGTGCTGTCGGCGCTGGCCGACCGGGCCGAGCCCACCATCCTGCTGACGCTCATGTCGCTGCTGATCGCCAGCGCCATCGCCCTGCCGGTCGGGATACTCTCCGCGGTCAAGCGCGGCACCACGCTGGACCAGTCCGTGCTGTCGTTCTCGATGTTTACCTCCAGCGTGCCCAGCTTCTGGCTGGGACTGCTGCTGATGCAGGTGTTCTCGGTCAAGCTGGGATGGCTGCCCGTGGCCGGCTACGGCGGGCCCGATGCCTCGCTCATGACCCGGCTGTCGCACCTGATCCTTCCTGCGGTGGTGCTGGGCCTGGTGAACTCCGCGCTGATCACCCGCTTCATCCGCGCCAGCATGCTGGACGTGCTGCGCGACGACTACGTGCGCACCGCCCGCGCCAAGGGCCTGCCCGAAAGCAAGGTGATCCTGAAGCACGCCGTGCGCAATGCGCTGATCCCGATCCTGACGGTGCTGGGCCTGACCACCGCGCTGCTCATCAGCGGCGCGGTCGTGACCGAGACCGTGTTCGGCCTGCCCGGCGTGGGCAGCCTGGTGGTGTCGGCGGTGCTGCGCCGCGACTACCCCGTCATCCAGGGCGCGCTGCTGATCATCGCGGCCATCTACGTCCTGATCAATCTCATCATCGATCTGCTCTATCTGCTGGTCGACCCACGCGTCCGTTACTGATGATGAAGCCCACCCCCGAAGCGCCTGCGGCGCTTCCCCCTCAAGGGGGCGCCGCCTGCGGCCCGGCAAAGCCGGCTCCGCGCGGCCCCGATTCGATGCACCGCAAGTGGAGCAATTGAAATGACAACCGGGACTACTGTGAATTCCGGAACCGACCGCTGGCAGGTGCTGCGCCTGCTGGTGTCGCGCAAGACCGTGCTGATCAGCTTGATCGTGATCGTGGTGCTGGTGCTGGCCGCGCTGCTGGCGCCCTGGATCAGCCCGCACGATCCGTTCAAGCTGTCCATCATGAACCGCCTCAAGGCGCCCGGCGCCGCGAACTGGTTCGGCACCGACGACTTCGGCCGCGACGTGTTCAGCCGCGTCATCTACGGCGGCCGCCTGTCCTTGATGGTGGGATTCTCCGTGGTGATCGTGTCCAGCATCCTGGGCATCGCGCTGGGCCTGATCGCCGGCTTCTTCCGCTCGGCGGACAAGGTCGTGTCGCGCCTGATCGACGCCATGATGGCCTTCCCCGACATCCTGCTGGCGATCTCGCTGGTGGCCGCGCTCGGCCCCTCGCTCGTCAACGTGGTGATCGCGCTGGGCATCGTCTACACGCCGCGCCTGGCGCGCATCGTACGCGCCTCGACCCTGGTGATCCGCGAGCTGCCCTTCGTGGAAGCGGCCCGCGCGCTGGGCGTGCCCACTTGGCGCATCGTCACCGTGCACGTGCTGCGCAACCTGGTGTCGCCCATCCTGGTGCAGGGCACGTTCATCTTCGCCTACGCGATCCTGGCCGAGGCCGGCCTGTCGTTCCTGGGCGTAGGCGTGTCGCCCGACATCCCCACCTGGGGCACCATGATCAACGCCGGGCAGCAGTACATGGGCTCGGCCGACTGGATCATGATCTTCCCCGGCATCGCCATCGTGCTGTCCGTGCTGTCGCTGCAACTGGTCGGCGACGGCCTGCGCGACGTCCTCGACCCGCGCCTGCGCAAGGAGCTGTAATCATGACCGCAAGCACCCGAGACGTCGTGCTTTCCGTGGAAGGGCTGAAGACCTGGTTCCACAGCCGCGACGGCATCGCCAAATCCGTGGACGGCGTCACCTTCGACCTGGCGCGCGGCGAAACGCTGGCTATCGTCGGCGAATCCGGCTCCGGCAAGTCCGTGACCAGCCTGTCCATCATGGGCCTGCTGCCCAAGCCGGCGGGCCGCATCGAAGGCGGCAAGATCCTGTTCCGCGACCGCCAGGGCGCGCAGCACGACCTGGCCCAGGCCTCGCCCGCCACCCTGCGCAAGATCCGCGGCGCCGAAATCGCCATGATCTTCCAGGAGCCCATGACCAGCCTGAACCCGCTGTACACGGTGGGCGACCAGATCGCCGAGGCCGTGCTGCAGCATGAGGGCGGCTCCTACGACGCCGCCATCCGCCGCGCCCGCGAGATGCTGGAGCGCGTGGAGATCCCGGCCGCCGACCGGCGCATCAACGAGTACCCGCACCAGATGTCGGGCGGCATGCGCCAGCGCGTGATGATCGCGCTGGCCCTGGCGTGCAACCCCGCCGTGCTGATCGCCGACGAGCCCACCACCGCGCTGGACGTGACCGTGCAGGCGCAGATCCTGGACCTGCTGCGCCGGCTGCAGGCCGAGATGAACATGAGCATCCTGTTCATCACGCACAACCTGGGCGTGGTGGCCGAGATCGCGCACCGCGTGGCGGTCATGTACGCGGGCCGCGTGGTCGAGGACGCCGGCGTCTACGACCTGTTCGAAAGACCCACGCACCCCTACACCCGCGGCCTGCTGTCCTGCATCCCCACGGCCGCCCTGCTGGCTTCCGGCGAACGCCTGCGCGCCATTCCCGGCAACGTGCCCAGCGTGCTGTCGCTGCCGCCTGGCTGCACCTTCGCGCCGCGCTGCCCGCTGGCCGCCGACGACTGCCGCGCCGCCGTGCCCGAACTCGTGCCGGTGCAGACCGAACACCGCGCGCGCTGCATCAAGGTGAATCAGATATGACGAGCAACCCGCCCCCCATCCGCGCCGAAGAGCCGCTGGTGCGGATCCAGGACCTGAAGGTCCACTTCCCCACTTCGCAGGCGCGCAACGCGCCCATGGTGAAGGCCGTGGACGGCGTCAGCTTCGATGTGCCGCGCAATACCATCGTGGGCCTGGTCGGCGAATCCGGCTCCGGCAAGACGACCACCGGCCGCGCCCTGCTGCGCCTGTTCGCGCCCACCGCCGGACGCATCCTGTTCGACGGCCAGGACATCACCAAGCTGTCCGAAAAGCAGATGCTGCCCTGGCGCCGCCGCATGCAGATCGTGTTCCAGGACCCCTACGCCAGCCTCAACCCCCGCATGACGGTGGCCGAGATCCTGGGCGAGGCGCTGGACACCCACCAGCTCGCCCAGAACCGCCGCATGGCCCGCATCGGCGAACTGCTGGAACGCGTGGGGCTGAACGCCGACCACAGCCGCCGCTATCCGCATGAATTCTCGGGCGGCCAGCGCCAGCGCATCGGCATCGCCCGCGCGCTGGCGGTCGAGCCCGACTTCATCGTGGCCGACGAACCCGTGTCCGCGCTGGACGTGTCCGTGCAGGCGCAGGTACTGAACCTGCTGCAGGACCTGCAGCGCGACCTGGGCCTGACCATGCTGTTCGTGGCGCACGACCTGGCCGTGGTGGACTACCTGTGCGACGAGGTCGTGGTGATGTACCTGGGCCGCGTCATGGAACGCGGCCCGACCAGCGAGGTCTACGCCCGCCCGCGCCATCCCTATACCCGCGCTCTGCTGTCCGCCGCCCCGGTGCCGGATCCGCGCGCGCCGCGTTCGCGTATCCTGCTCAAGGGCGACATCCCCAGCCCGGTCAATCCGCCTTCGGGCTGCGTGTTCCGCACCCGCTGCCCGCATGCCATCGACAGCTGCGCGGCGACCGAGGCGCAGGCCACCAGCGTCGGCCCGGGCCACTACGTGACCTGTTCCCGCATCGGCGATGCCGAGCTGGCGGCCTGACACGGCCGCCCACTGTCCAGATCAGACCCAGGAAGCCCACATGAACATCATCCGCGACATCGTCTTCCAGATACGCAGTCGGCGGGACTCGCTGAGCGTGACCGAACGCAAGGTCGCCGACGCCATTCTGGACGACATCATCTGGGGCGCCAGCGCCACCGTCGACCAGCTGGCCGCCAAGGCCGGCGTCAGCATCGCCACCATCTCCCGCTTCGCGCGCACGGTGGGCTGCGACGACACCCGCGACCTGAAGATGAAGCTGGCCCAGGCCAGCACCGTGGGCAGCCGCTTCCTGGACCCCAGCGCGCCGCCGGAGGAAAGCACCTTCTACGCCCGCATCTACGCCGACATCGAAAGCACGCTGCGCGCGCACCTGCCCGTCTTCACCGAGCAGCTGTTCGAGGCGGCCGCCGGCATCGTCGACGGCGCGCGCATGATCTATGTCTTCGGCATGGGCGGCGCGTCCGCCGTGCTGGCGCAGGAAGTCCAGTCGCGCCTGGTGCGCCTGGGCTACCCCATCGCCGTGTACAGCGACGCGGTGCTGCTGCGCATGGTCGCGGCCACGCTGGACGAACGCGATGCCGTGCTGATCCTGTCGGCCTCGGGCCTGACGCCCGAGATCGTGGGCGCGGCCCGCATCGTCAAGCAGTACCGGGCGCGCATCGTCGCCATCACCGACGAGACCTCCGCGCTGGCCGAACTGGCCGACGTGGTGCTGCCGATCCGCACCGACGAAACGGACTTCATCTACAAGCCCTCGGCCTCGCGCTACGCGATGATGCTGGCCATCGACCTGCTCTCGACCGAGCTGGCCATGCTGAATCAGGAAGAGAACCGCGAGCGCCTGCGCCGCATCAAGCTGGCGCTGGACGAACACCGCGGCGGCCCGAACCGCCTGCCGCTGGGCGATTGAACTGGAACACAAGATGTACGACACCCTCATAGGCAATGTGCTGGTCCTGGACGGCACCGGCGAAGCCGCGTACCGCGCCAGCGTGGCGCTGGCCGACGGCCGCATCGCCGCCATCGGCGACCTGCCCGGCGCGGCCGCCCGCCATATTTTCGACGGCACCCGCCTGGCGCTGGCTCCCGGCTTCATCGACGTGCATACCCATGACGACACCAACGTCATCCGCACGCCGGACATGCTGCCCAAGCTGTCCCAGGGCGTGACCACCGTGGTGGTGGGCAATTGCGGCATCAGCGCGTCGCCCGTGGCCCTGCGCGGCGAGCCGCCGGACCCGATGAACCTGTTGGGCGCGCGCGCCGACTTCAGCTACCCCACCTTCGCCGACTACACCCGCGCCGTCGAAGCCGCGCGGCCCGCCGTGAACGTGGCCGCGCTGGTCGGCCACACCGCCCTGCGCAGCAATCACATGGACCGGCTCGACCGAGCCGCCACGCGCGAGGAAGTCCTGGCGATGCGCGAGCAACTGCGCGACGCGCTGGCTCATGGCGCCATCGGCCTGAGCACCGGCCTGGCCTACGCCTCCGCCTTCGACGCGGACACCGAAGAGGTCAAGCTGCTGGCCGAGGCCCTGGATGAGTTCGGCGCGCTCTACACCACGCATCTGCGCTCGGAGTTCGCCGCCATCCTGGACGCCATGCAGGAAGCCTTCGACATCGCCCGCCATGCCCGCGTACCGGTGGTGGTGTCGCACCTGAAGTGCGCCGGCGCCGGCAACTGGGGCCGCACGAAGGAAGTGCTGTCCACGCTGGAGACCGCGGGCCGGCTGCAACACGTGGGCTGCGACTGCTATCCCTATTCCGCCAGCTCGTCCACGCTGGACCTGAAGCAGGTCACGGACGAGTTCGACATCGACATCACCTGGTCCGTGCCGCATCCGGAGCAGGCCCGCCGCAAGCTGGCCGACATCGCCGCCGACTGGGGCCTGAGCCTTTTGGAAGCGGCCGCGCGCCTGCAGCCGGCGGGCGCCGTGTATCACAACATGCACGAGGACGACGTGCGCCGCGTGCTGTCGCACCGGCTCACCATGGTGGGCTCCGACGGCCTGCCCAACGATCCCATGCCGCACCCGCGTCTTTGGGGCGCGTTCCCCCGCGTGCTGGGGCACTACAGCCGCGACGTGGGCCTGTTCCCGCTGACCGAGGCCGTGCACAAGATGACGGGCCTGTCCGCCTCGCGCTTCGGCCTGGCCGAACGCGGCCTGGTGCAGGAGGGTTATCACGCGGACCTGGTGCTGTTCGATCCGGCCACGGTCATCGACCGCGCCACCTTCGCCGCCCCGGTGCAGACCGCCGCCGGCATCGAAGCGGTGTGGGTCAACGGCACCCTGTCCTACCGCCAGGGCGAGTCCACCGGCGACCGCGCCGGCCGCTGGCTGCCGCGCAGCGGCGACCTGCGCAAGAACTTCAGCTGAACCCAGGCGGACGCGGCGCGCGTCCGCCTGGCGCCATCACTCCAGGAGAGAACCATGAGCACCACTCCCACCGCCGACAACAACGGCATCACCCGCTACGGCGTCGCAGGCGGCACCGGCCAGGGCGGCTCGCACATGCCCTTCGCCCGCGCGGTCGCGGCCGACGGCTGGCTGCACGTGTCCGGCCAGGTACCGATGGAAAACGGCGAGGTCGTCGAGGGCGGCATCGTGACCCAATCGCACAAGGCCATCCAGCAGGTGCTGGCCATCCTGAAGGAAGCCGGCTACGGTCCCGAGCACGTCGTGCGCTGCGGCGTATGGCTGGACGACGCGCGCGATTTCGCGTCGTTCAACAAGGTATTCAAGGAGTACTTCGGGGAGAACCCGCCGGCCCGGGCCTGCGTGCAGTCGTCGCTGGTGGTGGACGCCAAGGTCGAAGTCGACTGCATCGCGTATAAGCGCCCCCACGCCGCGCCCGCTAACGCGGGCTAGCTGCCCCCCGAGGGGGCCTTTCCCCTTGGGGCGGCCCGGCGGGGAAAGAGCGTCCCATACAAAAAAGCCCGGCATCGCCGGGCTTTTTTTTTACATCTTCACCACATCCACGCCCTTGGGCGCCACGAACTGGAATTCAGACGCTGGCAACTGCGGGTTGGCGGCGATGCCGGACAGGTCCACGCGGGTAGTCTGGCCGAACGAGTCCAGCAACTCCACGCGCACAGGCAGGTTGTCCTTCATGCCGATGTCGACGCGCGAAAAACCCGCGTCGGCGGTGCGCGGCTTGGCACGCAGCCAGTCGATGCCGTCCTTGGACGGCAGGGCCGACACTTCGAACGACTGCTCCAGCGAACCGGAGCCGAACAGGATGGCGGCGGGAGAAGTGCCGATGGCGGCGTCGACCTTGCGCTCGGTCACCTGGGCCAGGTCCGGATCGAACTGGAACACCTGGCGGCCATCCGACACGACCAGCTGCTCGTAGGGCTTTTGCACTGCCCACTTGAATTTGCCGGGACGCTGGAACGAAAATACGCCGGTCTGGGCGGGCTGGGTGCGGCCCTGGTTGTTCACCGTGTACTGCGAGAACGCACCGGTGGCCGAGCTCACCGTGGCCACGAAGGAGCGCAACTGCTCCTGCGCGCTGGCGGCGAATGCCCAGGCGGGCGTCAGGCTCAGGGCCGCGATGGCGGCCAGTCGGCGGAACATCTTCATCAGGCTTCCTCTCGGGCGGCGGCTGCTGCGGGAACGAGGATCTCGCGGTTGCCATTGGACTGCATCGCCGACACCATACCCGATTGCTCCATCTGCTCCAGTAACCGGGCCGCACGGTTGTAACCAATGCGCAGGTGGCGCTGCACCAGCGAAATGGACGCGCGGCGGTGCTTGAGGACAACTTCGCAGGCCTGGTCGTACATCGGGTCGGATTCGGCGTCGCCGCCGATGCCGGTGACACTGCTGGCGCCTTCGCCGCCGTCGCCGTCCAGACCGCCTTCCAGCAGGCCTTCGATGTAGTTGGGCTCGCCCTGCGCCTTGAGGCTTTCCACCACGCGGTGCACTTCGTCATCGCTGCAGAACGCGCCGTGCACGCGCACCGGCAGGCCGGTGCCCGGCGGCATATAGAGCATGTCGCCCTGGCCCAGCAGGGTTTCCGCGCCCATCTGGTCAAGAATGGTGCGCGAGTCGATCTTGGACGACACCTGGAACGCGATGCGCGTCGGGATGTTGGCCTTGATCAGGCCCGTGATGACGTCGACGCTGGGACGCTGCGTGGCCAGGATGAGATGGATGCCGGCGGCGCGTGCCTTCTGCGCCAGGCGGGCGATCAGTTCTTCGATCTTCTTGCCGACCACCATCATCAGGTCGGCGAGCTCGTCGATGACCACCACGATGGTGGGCAGCGGCGACAGGGGTTCGGGCGCGTCCGGCGTCAGCGAGAACGGATTCGGGATCGGTTCCTCGCGCTTGATCGCATCGCGGATCTTGGTGTTGTAGCCCGCCAGGTTGCGCACGCCCATCTTGCTCATCAGGCGGTAGCGCTTTTCCATTTCGCCCACGCACCAGTTCAGCGCGTTGGACGCCTGGCGCATGTCGGTGACCACCGGCGCCAGCAGGTGCGGAATGCCTTCGTAGACGCTCATTTCAAGCATCTTCGGATCGATCAGGATCAGCCGGGTGTGGGACGCATCCGCCTTGTACAGCAGCGACAGGATCATGGCGTTGATCCCCACGGACTTGCCCGAACCGGTCGTGCCGGCCACCAGCAGGTGAGGCATCTTGGCCAGGTCGGCCACCACCGGATTGCCGGCGATGTCCTTGCCCAGCGCCATGGTCACGACGGAATGGCTGGCGTGGTAGGTCTGCGAGCCCAGGATCTCGGACAGGCGGACCATCTGGCGGCGCGGGTTGGGCAGTTCCAGGCCCATCAGGTTCTTGCCGGGGATGGTTTCGACCACCCGGATGCTGACCAGGCTCAGCGCGCGCGCCAGGTCCTTGGCCAGGTTGACGATCTGGCTGCCCTTCACGCCGGTGGCGGGCTCGATTTCGTAACGCGTGATGACCGGGCCGGCCTGCGCCGCCACCACGGTGACCGACACGCCGAAGTCGGCCAGCTTCTTTTCGATCAGGCGCGAGGTGAATTCGATGGTTTCGGCCGACACCGTTTCCTGGTTGGCCAGGGGCGGATCCAGCAGGCTGATCGCGGGCAGATCGCCTTCGGCTCCGCCCGAGGGCGCGAAGAATAGCGACTGCTGCTTTTCCTTTTCGACCCGTTCGGACTTGGGCACCACGGTGATCGCCGGTTCGATCCGGACCGGCTGTTCGTGCACCAATTTTTCCTGCTTGGCCACGACCTGTTCGGTGCGCACGGCCTTGGCGACCTCGCCGACCTTGCGGTCTTCGCGGGCGGCGTAGGAATTGCGGACGCGGCGCACCAGGCCTTCCATCCAGGAACCCACGCGCTCGGCGACGGACAGCCACGAGAACGAGAAGAACAGGCTCAGGCCGATGGCCAGCATGACCAGGAAGGCCAGCGTGCTGCCGGTGAAGCCGATGCTGCGGCCGATCAGGTCGGCCAGCGTCTGGCCGATCACGCCGCCCGCGCCGCTGGTGTTTTCCGAGGCGCCGGGCAGGTGCATGCCGCGGCTGGCCAGGCGCAGGGCTTCCATGCCCAGCGAGCCGACCAGCAGCAGGAAGAAGCCGATGCCCTCTTCCCAATGGACGCGCGGCAACACTTCCGGCTGCTTACCATTGGTAACGCGAAGATGGCTGGCCAGGCGGCGGTAGCCCGCGCGCACCCGGTGCAGCAGCAAGATGACCCACCACCAGGCGGAAAAGCCGAACAGATAGAGCAGGATGTCGGCCAGATAGGCGCCGAGCGTCCCGCCCCGGTTGTGAATGGCGCCGGCGGGGACGGAATGCGACCAGCCGGGGTCGGCCGCGTTCCAGGTGGCCAGCACCAGCGTGAGCCAGGCAGCCAGGGCGGCGAAGAGGATCCAGCGGGCTTCGCGCAGCAACGCCGAAAGGCGCGTCTGCAGCGGCGAAGGCCCGTTACGGGTGTTGCGCGAGGCGCGCGGAGAAGCAGTCGAGATACGCGGCATGCGGCTCATTATAATTGGGCGTTAACCTAAAGATACCCGCCCATGTCCACGCCTACGCACGCTAAAGTTTTGATACTCGGTTCCGGCCCTGCCGGTTACACGGCGGCCGTCTATGCGGCACGCGCCAATTTGAGCCCTGTTCTTGTTACAGGTCTGGCCCAAGGCGGCCAGCTCATGACCACCACGGACGTCGACAACTGGCCGGCCGACGCGGAAGGCGTGCAGGGTCCGGACCTGATGCAGCGCTTCCAAAAGCACGCCGAGCGCTTCAACACCGAAATGATCTTCGACCACATCGCCAAGGTCGACCTGTCCAAGCGTCCCTTCACCCTCACGGGCGACACCGGCAAGATCTACACCTGCGACGCCCTGATCATCGCCACCGGCGCCTCGGCCAAGTACCTGGGCCTGCCGTCCGAAGAGGCCTTCATGGGCCGCGGCGTGTCCGGCTGCGCCACCTGCGACGGCTTCTTCTACCGCAACCAGGACGTGGTCGTGGTCGGCGGCGGCAATACCGCCGTGGAAGAAGCGCTGTACCTGTCGAACATCTGCCGCAAGGTCACCCTGATCCACCGCCGCGACAAGTTCCGCGCCGAGCCCATCCTGGTCGACAAGCTCATGAGCAAGGTCGAGAACGGCAATATGGAACTGAAGCTGTTCCATACCCTGGAAGAAGTGCTGGGCGACGACAGCGGTGTTACCGGCGTGCGCGTACGCCACGTGGACACCGGCGCCACCGAAGACATGGCGGCCACCGGCGCGTTCATCGCCATCGGCCACCAGCCCAACACCGAGATCTTCCAGGGCCAGCTGGAAATGAAGGACGGCTACATCGTCACCAAGAGCGGCCTGTCCGGCATGGCCACGATGACCTCCGTCCCCGGCGTGTTCGCCGCCGGCGACGTGCAGGACCACGTCTACCGCCAGGCCATCACCAGCGCCGGCACGGGCTGCATGGCCGCGCTGGACGCACAACGGTGGCTGGAGAATGCGGGGCAGTAAGGTCGGCCTGGCCGACCTGAAACGCCTGAAGAAGGACCTGCAGGCCGAACGCGAACGCGCCGCCCTCGCCCAACGCGTGGCGGCGCTGAAGAAGCCCGAAAGCGCCCCCGTGGACGACACGGCGGCATTCCAGCGCACGATGCGGTCGGTCACGCCGCTCAAGCAGGCCGCCCAGCGGGTCGAGCACAAGCCCGTGGCGCAGCCCGCGCCCGCGCTGCGCCGCGCCAACGCGCTGGGCGAAACGCCCACGCGCGCCGATGTCGGCGTCTCCGACGGCGGCGAAATCACGCATCTGCTGTCCGAGGGCGGCACCGCCTTCGTGCGCAGCGACGCCGCGCCGGACACCGCGCGCAACCTGCGCCGCGGCCAATGGCGCGCCGGCGCTGAACTGGATCTGCACGGCCTGCGCGTGGAACAGGCGCGCCACGCCCTGCTGTCGTTCCTGGACGAATGCCAGGAACACGGCATCCGCTGCGTGCGCATCGTGCACGGCAAGGGCTACGGTTCGCAGGGGCTGGAGCCGGTGCTGAAGGACAAGGCGCGCACCTGGCTGGTGCAGAAGAGCGAAGTCCTGGCGTTTTCCGAGGCGCCCGAACGCGAAGGCGGCGCGGGCGCCCTGCTGGTGCTGCTGCGGCAGGCCGAAGGATCCCGCAAATGAAATGGCTCTATCTGGCCGTGGCCATCATCGCCGAAATCTTCGCGACCAGCGCGCTCAAGGGATCCGAAGGCTTCACCCGCCTGGCGCCGTCCATCATCACGGTGTTCGGCTATGTGATCTCGTTCTACTTCCTGTCGCTGACGCTGCGCGAAATCCCCGTGGGCATCGCCTACGCTATCTGGTCCGGCGTGGGCATCGTGCTGATTTCCATCGTCGGCGCGGTGCTGTTCAAGCAGCACCTGGACACGCCCGCGCTGATCGGCATCGGGCTCATCATCGCCGGCGTGGTGGTGATGAACGTCTTCTCGAAGTCCGTCTCGCATTGAAGCCTCGCGATCAGCCCACGGCGAACCTCCACATCCGCCGCTGGCTGGCGTCGGCTCTGTGCCTGGCTTGCCTGGGCCTTCTGCCGGCAGGCAAGTCCTGGGCCCAGGACTTCAACCGCGCCGCCGAACTCGTGCGCTACCGCGCCTGGCTGACTGTTTTCAAGCAAGACCTGGAACGGCTGTCCGCCTCGCCTCGCCCGCTCTCGGAGACCGAGCTGGACACGATGTTCACCCGCTCGGTAGTGCCCGGCACGCGCGGCGCGGGGTTCATCCGCCAGGCCTTCGCGCAGCGCGGCGCCGAAGGGACCTACTTTCCGAAACCCGGCCCGCGCACCGTGTTCATCGCCGTGCTGGACAGCGCCATCCCAGCGGGCCAGGGCGGTCCATACCCGGAAGCGGACGCGGCCCTGAACGTCGCGGACCTGACCGTCTGGTACCTGCATGTGGATGTCGGCGACATGGCCAATACCTACCTGCTCTCGGGTGAGCACTTCACGCCTTACCGGCTGCCGCCGCCTGGCAAGCTGGAACGCAACGCCTACCCCTTCCTGCTGATGGACACGCGCGGCGGCTCGCTGCGCCTGGGCGGCGTCAGCAGCGAACTCTGGGGGCTGATCGCCTACCTGCACAATGCCGCGCTCTGATTCCGTGCTGCGCCTGCTTGCGCTGGCGGCGCTGTCCCTGGCTCCCGGGCTGGCCAACGCGCTGTGCGAACCGCTGGCAGCGTCCGCGCAGCGCCACACCAGGGTGATGGATATTTCCCTGGACGACATGAAGACCTTGCTGGCGCTGGACGGCTCTCGCATCCCATCATGGCTGCCGAGCATCGCCATCGACACGGGCGCGCGCGCCACCGCCGCCATCTGGGCCGAACGCGTGGACTGGTCGGTCTACGCCGCCGCGCCGGTCGCCCGCATCGGCGCCACACTGCTGCGCTGGGAAAGCGCCCCCGACGGCCGCCAGCATTTATGCGGCATCGCCCGCTACAGCGCCAGCGCCGTCGACGCAGCCCGCCAATCAGGCCAGACCGCGCTGCCCCCGCCGGATGCCGAAACGCGTTTCTACTATGACGCGGCCGGCCGGCTGACGGGCTACGAGGAACGCTCGCGCACCTGGGAAGGCCGCCGCAACCGGCCGGCACGCTACTGCCTGCGCTACGACGCGCGCGGCTGGCTGGCCGAGCTTGGCGCCAACGATTGCGCCGCGGCCTCCCGGCCCGTGGCTCGCTACGTGCATGACGCGGCGGGCCGGCTGCTGCGCACCATTTCCTATCTGGACAAATCCGAGGCTGCGTTGGAAGTCGTGACGTACGACGCCAACGGTCGCAAGACGCAGCGCTATTTGCGCCAGCGGCAGACATGGTCGGACGAAGCCCCCGTGCTGGGACTGCCCTACCGCGCAAGCCCGGACCAGTACCCCGCGCTGGTGCTGCCCGGCCCGGCCTGGAAAGCGCCTGCGCTGGACTCATACCACTACGACTGGGCCATCGTGCAGCCCAGGCAGACTGCCGAGGGCATGGCCAGCATCTATGCCGCCAAGCGCGACCCCGCCCAGGTGCTGGCAACAGGCAACAGCGGCAACGGCGGCCAGTTCGCCATGACCGCCGCGCAACGCAAGCGGATCTGGAACGCCGCCGGCCAGACGCCGGGCGGCGTGCATTGGCTGTGGGCGCCAGGTCAGACCTATACCTTGCTGCAAGCCATGCCCGCGGCGGCTTGGGCCGCTTGCATCGACCCGGAAAACCGCAGGGCCGACGCCTGCGAAATGCCCTAGGCGTTTTCGCTCGGCGGCCTGGGCGCGCCCGGATGGCGCAGATAATCCACCAGCGCCAGCGTGGCGCGGTCCGGCGGCGGCGTCAGCAACGACACCACGATGATCGTCAGGAAGGCCACCGGCGCGCCGAACACGCCCGCCGCGATCGGCTGTATGCCCCACCACAAATCCACCGGCTGTGTGCGCGAAATGCCCAGCACCCATTCGCGCAGCCACGGATGCGTGTGCGTCATGTAGGCGAAGGTCGCCGCCAGCCCCGCCGCCATGCCCAGCGTCGCGCCCCATTTGTTGGCGCGGCGCCAGAACACCCCCATGACCAGCGCCGGGAAGAACGACGAGGCCGCGAAGGAGAACGCGGCCGACACCATGAACAGGATGTCCGCCGGCTTGCGCGCCGCCACCCAGGCGGCGCCGAAGGCCACCAGCAGCAGCAGGATCTTGGACACCATCACCCGGCGCGCCGCCGACATGCGCGGCGACACCATGCGGTACCACATGTCATGCGACAGGGAGTTGGACAGGGTCAGCAGCAGGCCGTCGGCGGTGGACAGCGCCGCGGCCAGCCCGCCCGCCGCCACCAGGCCCGAGATCACATAAGGCAGCCCGCCGATCTCCGGCATGGCCAGCACCACCACGTCCGCGCCCATGCTGATCTCGCTCAGCTGCACGATGCCGTCGCGGTTGACGTCGGTCACGTCCAGCAGATTGCTGTCGACCGCGCTCCAGGCATGCACCCAGTTGGGCAGGCTGAGGAAACTGGACCCCACCACCTGCGTATAGACCTCGTACTTGACCAGCAGCGCCAGCGCCGGCGCCATGAAATACAGCAGCAGGATGAACAGCAAGGACCAGCACACCGATTTGCGCGCCTCGATGACCGAGGGCGTGGTGTATGAGCGCATCAGGATATGCGGCATGCCAGCGGTGCCCAGCATCAGGCAGAGCACCAGCGCCAGGAAATTGATGCGCATATTGCTCTGCTCTTCCGGATCCTTGGAAGGGAAAGGCTCGGCATGCGGCGTGGGCGGCGCGGCCCGCGCCTCGAAGGTGGCCTTGGACTGCGACCACGCGATGCGCGCCTCTTCCACGCTGGCGGGATAGCCGGCCAGTTCGCGTTCCGCCGAGCGGATCTCGACCATGGGCGCGTCGGTGGCGTTCAGCTGGGCCAGCCGGCTGCGCAGCTTGTCCTTTTCCAGGGTCCAGGATTCGGGCAGGGCAGCCACCCGCCGGCCCATCTCGTCGGCGCGCTCCTGCCAGAGCCGGCGCACCTCGATCTCGGCCGGGTCGTTCTGCAGGTACACCTCTTTTTCGGTGACCTGCTGCAGCACCACGCCGGCCGACAGCTGCGGCACGGGCATGTTGGTGTGCTTGACCGACAGCCAGACCACCGGCACCAGGTAGGCGATGACCAGGATGATGTACTGCCCCACCTGGGTCCAGGTGACCGCGCGCATGCCGCCCAGGAACGAACAGACCAGCATGCCGCCCAGCGCCACGAAGATGCCGAGTTCGAAGGAAATGCCGGTCATGCGGGTGGTGATGATGCCCACGCCGTAGATCTGCGCCACCAGGTAGGTGAAGGAACAGAGGATGGCGCAGGCCACGCCCGCCAGCCGCGGCATGTTGCCGCCGTAGCGCGCGCCCATGAAATCGGGGATGGTGTACTGGCCGAAGCGCCGCAGATAGGGCGCCAGCAACATGGCCACCAGCACGTAGCCGCCGGTCCAGCCCATGATGTAGGCCAGGCCGCCGTAGCCCGTCAGGTAGAGGGTGCCTGCCACGCCGATGAAGGAGGCCACCGACATCCAGTCTGCGGCCGTGGCCATGCCGTTGTAGATCGCCGGCACCCGGCGTCCGGCCACGTAGTACTCCACCTGGTCCGACGTCCGGCAGACGATGCCGATGCCCGCGTACAGGCTGACCGTGACCAGCAGGAACACGTAGCCGATCCAGTTGCGCGGCATGCCGAGGATCTCGGCCAGCGCCATCAGCAGGATCATCAGCGCGAAGCCGGCGGTGTACAGGACGTAGATGCGCCGTAGCCGGACCCGGAACTCCTGGGGCGTGTCTCCGCTGAAAAACGGCATCAGCGGTCCCCTCCGGCGTCTTCGGTGCGCTCATCGGCGCGGTTCATGACCCGGGCGTAGATGCCGATGATGATCAGGTAGGCCAGCGGCGCGCCATAGGCGGCCATCCAGAAGGCGAAGGGCCAGCCTATGAAATCGAAGTTCAGGCTGCGGGCAAAGTAGGCGGGAATGAAGGTCAGCGCCGCCCAGGCGACCAGCAACACCAGGATCAGCCACAGATTGCGGCGCCAATAGGGAGTGGTGGTTCGCTGCGAGGATGAAAGGCGCGATTCCGGCATAGCTGGGATGAGCGGACCCCTATGTGTTTATCGCGAAACGCGGGCGCCTGAAAAGCCTTTGCGAGTGAAATGCCGGCTTTTTATGCGACAACGGCCGGCACTTCCTGGTGCCAGCCGTTGTGCGTTTTGCTTTTTTTGGGTACTGCTTTACTTTTTTTATGTACCGGTGCCGCCGGTATTTGCCCATGCAGGGCTTTGTCTCCTCACCTGCATGGAACGAGATTCTGCACCAGAAGCGGGATTGTCACACTAGGGGAATGCCCTAAGAAGGAGCATTCATTTACATATTCCGCGCACCACAGTGGTGCATTTTGACATCCACGTTCTAAATATTGGGATTTTACGTTTCATTTACACCCCCCTCCCAAACGTATACCCCGTTTTTACCCCCTGCTCCGTAACCTGCCGGTGTCCTGATTGGTCACCTGGCCTGCCCGGCGCGCATCCGTTTTTGCCGCAAGGGCCAGTCGTTCGAGGGAAGCGCCGCTTCCCGGGAGGAAAAAACGTGGATGCCATCTATATCGTCGTCTTCGCCGTCATGGCGGGGCTGACCTACGCCCTGCTCCGGTTCTGTGAAGCCTTGTCTGCGGGGGAGCAATCATGAACTGGCTCTATTGGCTGAGCGGCCTGACCGCCGCCCTGCTGTTCGTGTACCTGCTGGTCGCGCTGTTCAAACCGGAGAAATTCTGATGACCGCCGAATTCATCGGATTGCTGGTCGTGTACCTGGCAGTCCTGCTTGCGATCGCGCCCCTGCTCGGGCGCTACATCCGCATCGCCATGGAAAACGGGCAGTCCCGGCTGACCGCCTGGGGCCGCCCGCTGGAACGGGG
The DNA here is from genome assembly GCF_903652925.1 of Achromobacter anxifer. GTDB lineage: Bacteria > Pseudomonadota > Gammaproteobacteria > Burkholderiales > Burkholderiaceae_B > Achromobacter > Achromobacter anxifer. The sequence continues at coordinate 607,020 of NZ_CAHLAR010000003.1, forward strand.
CATCTACCGGCTGGCCGGCATCAATCCCCAGGCCGAAATGGGCTGGAAGCGATACGCCCTGGCGGTGCTGGCCTTCAACATCATCGGCATCGCCGTGGTCTACGCCTTGCAGCGCCTGCAGGGCGTGCTGCCGCTGAACCCCGCCGGCATGGGAGCGGTTTCGCCCGATTCCGCCCTGAATACCGCCATCAGCTTCGTGGCCAACACCAACTGGCAAGGCTACGGTGGCGAATCGACGATGAGCTACCTGACCCAGATGCTGGCGCTGACGGTGCAGAACTTCGTTTCGGCCGCCACCGGCATCGCCGTGGTGTTCGCGCTGATCCGCGGCCTGGCCCGCCATTGCTCGGCCACGGTGGGCAACTTCTGGACCGACATGGTGCGCAGCACGCTTTATGTGCTGCTGCCGCTGTCCCTGGTGCTGGCGCTGGCGCTGGTCAGCCAGGGCGTGATCCAGAACTTCAGTCCCTACCAGGAGGTCCAGACGATCGAGGCCGTCCACTACGACCAGCCGCGCGTCGACGCCCAGGGCCAGCCCGTGCTGGACGCCAAGGGCCAGGCCGTGACGGATCCCGCCGTCAGCAAGACCCAGACCCTGGCCATGGGTCCGGTCGCCTCGCAGGAATCGATCAAGCTGCTGGGGACCAACGGCGGCGGCTTCTTCAATGCCAACTCCGCGCATCCGTACGAAAACCCCACGCCGCTGGCGAACTTCCTGGAGATGCTGGCCATCCTGGCGATCCCCGCCGCGCTGTGCTTCTCGTTCGGCGAGATGGTGGGCAGCCGTCGCCAGGGCATCGCGGTCCTGGCGGCCATGACCGTGCTGTTCACGGTGTTCGCCCTGTCTGCCGCCTACTTCGAGCAGCAACCCAATCCGATGGCCGCCCAGGCCGGCGCCGACAGCGCGCTCAGCGCGTTCTCGCCCGGCGGCAACATGGAAGGCAAGGAAACCCGCTTCGGCATAGCCGCCACCTCGCTGTTCGCCACCGTCACCACGGCGGCGTCCTGCGGCGCGGTCAACGGCATGCACGATTCGTTCAATGCCATGGGCGGCCTGACGCCGATGCTGCTGATGCAACTGGGCGAGGTCGTCTTCGGCGGCGTGGGCTCTGGCCTGTACGGCATGCTGGCCTTCGCCATCCTGGGCGTCTTCATCGCCGGGCTGATGATAGGCCGCACTCCGGAATACCTGGGCAAAAAGATCGAGGCCTATGACATGAAGATGGTCTCCATCGTCATCCTGGCGACGCCGCTGCTGGTGCTTTGCGGCACGGCGCTGGCAGTCTCGGTATCGGCCGGCCAGGCCGGCGTGCTGAATCCCGGCATCCACGGCTTCTCGGAGATCCTCTACGCCCTGACGTCCGCCGCCAACAACAACGGCAGCGCCTTCGCCGGCCTGTCCGCCAACACGCCCTTCTACAACGTGCTGCTGGGCATCGCCATGTGGTTTGGCCGCTTCGCGATCATCGTCGCCATCCTGGCGATGGCCGGCTCGCTGGCCGCCAAGCGCCGGCATCCCGCCAGCGCGGGCAGCATGCCCACGAGCGGCCCGCTGTTCGTGGTGCTGCTGATCGGCGCGGTGCTGCTGGTGGGTGCCCTGACATACGTGCCCGCGCTGGCCCTGGGCCCGGTCGCGGAACACCTGCAAACGAAAGGCTAGGAATGAAAATGGCCAAGATTGAAACCTCCATTACCGGCGCCGGCGGCGGCGCCGCCCGTGCCGCGGCTGGCGGCCAGCATGAACGCAAGTTCGGCATGTGGTCGCGCGCCCTGGTCGGCCCCGCCTTGCTGGACAGCCTGCGCAAGCTCTCGCCCGCCGCGCAACTGAAGAACCCCGTGATGTTCGTGGTCTACGTGGGCAGCATCCTGACCACCGTGCTGTGGGTCATGGCCCTGCGCGGCCAAGCCGAGGCGCCCGCCGGGTTCATCCTGGCGATCAGCGTATGGCTATGGTTCACGGTGCTGTTCGCGAACTTCGCCGAAGCGCTGGCCGAAGGCCGCGGCAAGCAGCAGGCCGCTACGTTGCGCGGCCTGCGCACCACCATCGACGCGCGCCTGCTGAAAGGCTTTCGCGACGCCGACGCCGCCACGGCCCAGCCCGGCAACTGGCGCGGCCGGGCCGTCAGCCAGCCCTCGGGCCTGCTACGCCGCGACGACGTGGTGCTGGTCGAAGCGGGCGAAACCATCCCCGGCGACGGCCAGATCATCGCCGGCGTGGCCTCCGTGGACGAAAGCGCCATCACCGGCGAATCCGCGCCCGTCATCCGCGAATCCGGCGGCGACTTCTCGTCGGTCACCGGCGGCACCCGCGTGCTGTCGGACTGGATCTTCGTGCGCATCGCCGCCGATCCGGGCGAGAGCTTCCTGGACCGCATGATCGCCATGGTGGAAGGCGCCAAGCGCCAGAAGACGCCCAACGAGCTGGCCCTCACCATCCTGCTGGTGGGCCTGACCGTGGTCTTCCTGCTGGTGGTCGTGACCTTGATGCCGTTCTCGATCTATGCGGTCCATGCCGCCGGCGGCGGCACCGCCGTCACGGTGACGGTGCTGGTCGCGCTGCTGGTCTGCCTGATTCCCACCACCATCGGCGGCCTGCTGTCCGCCATCGGCGTGGCGGGCATGAGCCGCATGATGGGCGCCAACGTCATCGCCACCTCGGGCCGCGCAGTCGAAGCCGCCGGCGACGTCGACGTGTTGCTGCTGGACAAGACCGGCACCATCACCTTCGGCAACCGCCAGGCCTCGACCTTCCTGCCGGCGCCCGGCGTGTCCGCGCGCGAATTGGCCGAGGCCGCGCGCCTGGCCTCGCTGGCCGACGAAACGCCGGAAGGCCGCAGCATCGTCGCGCTGGCCGACAAGTCCATCCACGCGCCGGCCGCGCCGATCTCCAACGCCGAGTTCGTGCCCTTCACCGCGCAGTCGCGCATGAGCGGCGTGGACCTGAACGGCCGCATGATCCGCAAGGGTGCGGTCGATGCCGTCCAAGCCTGGCTCGCCGCGCAGGATGCCACGGTGCCCGAACAGGCCCTGCGCCTGGCCGAGGACGTGGCGCGCCGCGGCAGCACGCCGCTGATGGTCAGCGACGGCAACCGCGCGCTGGGCGTGGTCGAACTGAAGGACATCGTCAAGCCCGACATCCGGTCGCGCTTCGCCGAGCTGCGCCGCATGGGCATCAAGACCGTGATGATCACCGGCGACAACAAGCTCACCGCCGCATCCATCGCCGCCGAGGCCGGCGTGGACGACTTTCTGGCCGAAGCCACGCCCGAAGCCAAGCTCAAGCTGATCCGCGCCTACCAGGCGGAAGGCCGCTTGGTGGCGATGACGGGCGACGGCACCAACGATGCGCCCGCGCTGGCGCAGGCCGACGTGGCGGTGGCGATGAACTCGGGCACCCAGGCCGCCAAGGAAGCCGGCAACATGGTGGACCTGGATTCCAACCCCACCAAGCTGATCGAGATCGTCGAGATCGGCAAGCAGATGCTGATGACCCGCGGCGCGCTCACGACCTTCAGCGTGGCCAACGACGTGGCCAAGTATTTCGCCATCATCCCGGCCGCATTCGCCACGGTCTATCCGCAACTGAACGTGCTGAACATCATGGACCTGGCCACGCCGGCCTCGGCCATCATGTCGGCGGTGATCTTCAACGCGCTGATCATAGTGGTGCTGATCCCGCTGGCGCTCAAGGGCGTGCGCTACCGGCCGCTGGGCGCCGCCGTGCTGTTGCGCCGCAACCTGCTCATCTACGGCCTGGGCGGCCTGCTGGTGCCGTTTGCCGGCATCAAGCTGGTCGACATGGTGCTGGCCGCCCTGGGCTGGGTCTGATCCCGGCCCGCCACTGAAAAGGAAACTCTCATGAAAACCTCCGCCCCCCTGCCGCGCCAAGGCGGCATCCTGCGCCCCGCGCTGGTCGTGTTCGCCGCGCTGTCGCTGGTGACCGGTCTGGCCTACCCCTTCCTGACCACGGGCATCGCCGCCGCCGTGTTCCCGCACCAGGCGGCCGGCTCGCTGATCAAGCAAGGCGACCGCGTCGTGGGCTCGGAACTGATCGGCCAGTCGTTCAGCTCGCCCGGCTACTTCTGGGGCCGCCCGTCCGCCACCGCGCCCATGCCGTACAACGGCGCCAGTTCCGGCGGCTCGAACCTTGGGCCGCGCAATCCGGCGCTGGCCGAAGCCATCCAGGCCCGCATCGCCGCGCTCAAGGAAGCCGATCCCGCCAACCCCGTGCCGGTGCCGGTGGACCTGGTCACCGCGTCCGGCAGCGGACTGGATCCGCACATCAGTCCGGCCGCCGCCGCCTACCAGGCGGAGCGCGTCGCACGCGCGCGCAACCTGCCGCGCGCGCAGGTCGACGCGCTGATCCAGGCCCATACCGAAAAGCCCTGGCTGGGCGTGCTGGGCGACCCCGCGGTCAACGTGCTGGAGCTCAATCTGGCGCTGGACCAGCTGAGTCCGGCGCGCTGATGCCGCGGCGTATAGTATTACCAGCCGTTCCCTCACACCTATTGCGCGTTCATGGCTGATATCGCTGGCGAGCGTCCCGACCCCGACGCGCTCTTGAAGACCCTGGACGACGCCGCGCGGCAGGCGGTGCGCGGCAAGCTGCGCGTCTACTTCGGCTCGTCCGCCGGCGTGGGCAAGACCTACGCCATGCTGGTGGCGGCGCGCGCGCACGCCGCCCAGGGCGCCGACGTGCTGGCCGGCATCGTCGAGACCCACGGCCGGCGCGAAACCGCCACGCTGCTGGAAGGCCTGCCTGCGCTGCCGCTCAAGGACGTGGCCTACCGCGGCCATGTGCTGAAGGAATTCGACCTGGACGGCGCGCTGGCGCGCCGCCCCGACCTGGTGCTGGTGGACGAGCTGGCCCACTCCAACGCGCCCGGCTCGCGCCATGCCAAACGCTGGCAGGACATCCAGGAACTGCTGGCGGCCGGCATCGACGTCTGGACCACGCTGAACGTGCAGCACCTGGACAGCCTGAACGAAGCGGTCGGCAGCATCACCGGCGTGCGCGTCTGGGAAACCGTGCCCGACGAGGTCTTCGACGCGGCCGACGAAGTCATCCTGGTGGACCTGTCGGCCGACGAACTGCTGCGCCGCCTGAAGGAAGGCAAGGTCTACCTGCCCGAGCAGGCCCGCCACGCCACCCGCAATTTTTTCCGCAAGGGCAACCTGATCGCGTTGCGCGAGCTGGCGCTGCGCCGCACCGCCGACCACGTCGACGAGGATGTCCAGGAATACCGCCGCGACCGCGCCATCGAACCCGTGTGGCGCACGCGCGAAGCCGTGGTCGCCTGCATCGGCCCGGACGTGGACGCCGAGTACGTCATCCGCAGCGCCCACCGCCTGAGCCAGCAGCTGGAATGCGATCTGCACGTGGTCACCATCGACACGCCGCGCGCCGCGCCGCCGCCGCAGGCCGAACAGGAACGCATCCAGCGCAGCCTGGCCCTGGCGGATTCGCTCGGCGCGCGCAGCGAAACGCTGGCCGGCGGCGACATGGTCGAGGCCGTGGTGCGCTACGTGCGCCGCCACAACATCACCAAGGCCATCATCGGCCGCACCCGAGCCAGCGGCCTGCAGCGCCTGCGACTGTCGCTGTCCGCGCTGCTGACCGCGGCCCTCTCGCCGGGCTGGCTGTGGCGCCGCCACAGTTTCGCCGACATGCTGGCCGCGGGCTGCCCCGAGATCGACATCATCCGCCTGGGCGCGCCGCCGCTGCCGGCCGCCTCCGCGCCCGGACGCGATCCGCTGACGCTGGGACAACGAGCGCGCCAGGCCGCCGACGAGCGCAATCCGCGGCCGCTGGCTGGCTATGCCTGGGCGCTGTGCTACTGCGCCGCGGCCACGGCGCTGTCCGCGCTGGCCTTCCCGGCCCTGCACCAGACCAATATCGTCATGCTGTTCCTGCTGGCGGTGGTGGCGGTGGCGCTGCGCCATGGCCGCGGCCCGGCAGCGCTGGCCTCGGTCGTCAGCGTCGGGCTGTTCGACTTCTTCTTCGTGCAGCCGCTGGCGTCCTTCGCCGTATCCGACGTGCAGTACCTGCTGACCTTCGGCGTGCTGCTGTCGGTGGGCCTGCTCATCGGCCAGCTGACCGCCGGCCTGCGCCTGCAGGCGCAGACCTCGGTCAAGCGCGAGGCCGACGCGCGCAGCCTGTATGAGTTCGCGCGCGAACTGTCGTCCGCGCTGCTGCCGGAGCAGATCGTCACCCTGGCCGGCGCGTTCGTGCACGCCACCTTCGGCTCGCGCTGCGCGCTCTACATCCTGGGCCTGGACGACAGGCTGAAACTGGCCTCGCCGGCCGCGGAAGACATGCCGCCGCTGGAGTCGGCGCTGGCCCAGTGGGTCTACGACCACGGACAGCCCGCAGGCGCAGGCACCGCCACCCTGTCCAACAGCGAACTGCTGTATCTGCCGCTGAAGGCGCCCATGCGCACGCGCGGCGTGCTGGCGCTGGCCGCGCCGCGCCGCAGCCTGTTCTCCAACCCCGACTCGCGCCGCCAGATCGAGGCCTACGCCACCCTGATCGCCATTGCGCTGGAACGCCTGCACTATGTGGAAGTGGCGCAGCAGGCGCTGGTCAGCATGGAATCCGAGAAGCTGCGCAACTCGCTACTTGCAGCGGTATCGCACGATCTGCGCACCCCGCTGACCAGCCTGGTCGGCATGACGGACACACTGATGCGCCAGCAGGACACGCTGCCGCCCGGCATCCACGACACCATCCGCGCCATGCGCGACCAAGCCCAGCGCATGCATGCCCTGGTCGTCAACCTGCTGGACATGGCGCGGCTGCAAAGCCGCGACACGCCGCTGCGCCTGGAATGGCAGTCCATCGAAGAACTGGTGGGCGCGTCGCTGGCCGCCATGCGCGAGCCGCTGGCCGCGCATCGCGTCACGGTGGACAGCCTGTCGCAATTGCCGCTGGTGGAATGCGATGGCGTGCTGATCGAACGCGTGCTGTGCAATCTGCTGGAGAACGCGGCCAAGTACACGCCCGCCGGCAGCGTCCTGCGCCTGCACGCGGACGTCCATGAAGGCGAACTGCGCGTGGCCCTCAGCGACAACGGTCCAGGCGTGCCCGTCGGCGCGGAACGCCGCATCTTCGAGAAATTCACGCGCGGCGACCGCGAATCCGCCACGCCGGGCGTCGGCCTGGGCCTGGCGGTATGCGAAGCCATCATCGCCGCCCACCATGGGAGAATCTGGGTCGAGCACGCGCCAGGCCAGGACTCCGGCGCGCAATTCGTTTTCACCCTGCCGCTGGGCACGCCGCCCCCCATCCAATCCGAAACCCCTTGAACGCCGCACAGCATGTTCGATTACCAGCCTACCGTCCTGATCATTGAAGACGACGCCAACATCCGGCGCTTCGTGCGCCAGGCCCTGGAAAGCGAGGGCTGCGCCGTGTATGAAGCCGAGACCGTCAAGCGCGGCCTGATCGAGGCAGGCACCCGGCAGCCCGACGCGGTGGTGCTGGACCTGGGCCTGCCCGACGAAGACGGCATGACCCTGATCCGCGAGCTGCGAGGCTGGACCGAAGTGCCGGTGCTGGTGCTGTCCGCGCGCAGCGCCGAGGCCGACAAGGTCGCCGCGCTGGATGCCGGAGCGGACGATTACCTCACCAAGCCCTTCGGCGTCAGCGAACTGCTGGCGCGCCTGCGCGTGCTGCTGCGGCGGCATGCCCGGGGCGGCGCGGGCAATGCGTCGGAGATCAGCTTCGGCGACGTGCGCGTTGACTTCGCCAAGCGCGTGGTAGAGCGCGGCGGCCAGCACGTCCACCTGACCGCGATGGAATACCGGCTGCTGGCGGCGCTGCTGGCGCATCGCGGCAAGGTCATGACGCACCGCGAATTGCTGCGCGAAGTGTGGGGACCGTCGCATGTGGAAAGCAACCACTACCTGCGCATCTACATGGGCCATCTGCGCCAGAAGCTCGAAGCCGATCCGGCGCAACCCGTCTTCCTGCTGACCGAAATCGGCGTGGGCTACCGCTTCGCGGGCTGAAACGCGCGCCGCGGCGCGCGCATTGATGCCGCGTTTATGCGCGGCCCGCAAGTCTTGTCTCGGGCTTTATGCGGTTCCTCCTATTGTTGCGATCCCATCCAACACTAGGAGCCCCCATGCCCCGCCATACCCTGGCCGCGTTCGCGCTGCTGACCCTGGCCGCCGCGCACAGCGCCAGCGCGCTCGCCGCCGATACGCCTGCCGCCGATGCCGCAAACACGCCCGCCGCTTCCGATTTCGCGCTGACGGCGAACCTCACCCTGGCCAGCCAGTACCGCTATCGCGGCCTGATGCAAAGCAATAACAAGCCGGCCATCCAGGGCGGATTCGACCTGGCCCATTCCAGCGGCTTCTACCTGGGCAACTGGAACTCCAGCATCAGCTGGCTCAACGACAGCAACAGCAAGGTGTCCGCCCCCGTGGAAATGGACTTCTACGGCGGTTACAAAGGCAACCTCGCGCAGGACGTGCCTGTCGACCTGGGCATCCTGCAGTACTACTACCCCGGCGATTATCCGTCCAGCTTTACCAGCCCCGACACCACCGAGCTCTATGCCGGCATCGGCTACGGACCGGTGATGTTCAAGTACTCCATCGCGATGACCAATCTGTTCGGCTTCGCCGACAGCAAGTACAGCCAATACTTCGACCTGTCCGGCAATTTCGATACCGGCGTCTGGGGCTTGACCATCAACGCGCACGTCGGCCGGCAGTTGGTGCGCAACGTCGACAACGGTTCGTACACGGACTGGAAGCTGGGGCTGACGAAGGACTTCGGCCAAGGCCTGTCGGTGTCGCTGGCCTACCTGGACACCAACGCCGACCGCGCCGTCTACACCAATACACACGGCCGCGACATGGGCCGCGCGACGGGCCTGCTGTCGGTAACCAAGACCTTCTGAGGGCGCACGGACGTTGACGCGTTTTTTACGCGCCGCGTCCGCTTTTATCGGCAGGATTTATGGCGCGCTTCCTATAGTGGAAGCGTCATCAACCAACCGGATCCCGGAACGCCGCCAGCGGCAATCCCTTCTCCCGCCATGATCCCACGACTGCAAGCCCGCCACTCATCCATGCCCGCCCCCCTGCCCGCGCAGCACGCGCAAGCCCGGCCCGACCTGGTCGCGCTGACCATCAGGATCGACACGCTGGACGCGCTGAACGTGCGGCTGGCGCTGCACCGCGCGCTAGGCGGGGACATCGGCATCTATGTGCTGTCCGTGGACCATGCCCACGAGCAATGCGTGCTGCAGCTGCAATGCGACCGCGCACAGCTGGATGCGCTGATGCATGCGGTGATGTCCGGTCTGCCCCGCGCGGAGTTCGGCCCGGTGCGCCCGGCCCGCGCGATCACGGTGCAATAAGCCATGGACATGCCACGCAAGACCGCATTCGAGGGCATCTGGCTGCCCATGATCACGCCCATGCGCGGCGGCTATGTGGACCTGGACGCCGCGCAGGCGCTGGCCCGCTACTACCGCAACGCGGGCATCGCGGGCCTGGTGCTGTTCGGCTCCACCGGCGAGGGCAATCTGCTGAGCGTGCCCGAGAAGATCGACATGATCGAAGCCATCTCCAGCGACCCGCACGCGCTGCCGCTGGTCTTCGGCGCGGGCGGCGTCGACACGCGCGGCCTGGCGGCGGCGATCCGGCGTCTGGAGAAGTACCAGCCCGCGGGCTACCTGGTGCCGCCGCCGTACTACCTGGGTCCGTCCCAGGCCGGCATCCTGTGGCATTACCGGCAGATCGCCTGGGCCACCGAACGCCCGGTCATCCTGTACAACATCCCCAAGCGCACCGGCGTGACGATGACGGTCGAGACCATGGAAACGCTGGCCGCGCTGCCGAACTTCACCGCCGTGAAGGAATGCAATCCCTCGGTGCTGGCCTCGCTGAACGCGCGCGGCAAGCTGGCCGCGCTATGCGGCGAGGACGCGGCTTTGCTGGACCATTTCCTGGCCGGCGGCCGCGGCGCCATCCCGGCCGCCGCGCACCTCTACCCCGAACGCTACGTCGAGATCATGCAGCTGGCCCGCGACGGCCACGCGGAAGCCGCGCGCGAAATGTTCGAACCGCTGCGCGGCCTGATCCGGCTGCTGTTCGCCGAACCCAATCCCGCGCCGATCAAGCGCGCGCTCGCCATGCAAGGCCTCATCGCCGACGAGCTGCGCCTGCCCATGACCAGCGCCAGCCGCGAACTGGGGCAGCGCCTGCAGCGGGCCATGAGCGTGGTGCAGGGCTCGCCTAGCCGGCTGCAGACAGCTTGAACACAGCAACCGCATTGGCCAGCTCGCCGGCCTGATCGCTCAGCGCGGCGGCCGAGGCCGCGAACTCTTCCACCAGCGCGGCGTTCTGCTGCGTCACGCCGTCCAGATGCGTCACGGCCTGGTTGATCTGCTCGATGCCCACGCTCTGTTCGGCGGATGCAGTGGCGATCTCGCCCATCAGCGGCGCGCTGGTGGCGGCCGACTCCAGGACGCTGCCCATGGTCGCGCTGGCCTGCTCGACCCGCTGGCTGCCCCGCTCCACCGAATCCGCCGAGGCTTCGATCAGCGTCTTGATTTCCTTTGCCGCAGTGGCCGAACGCTGGGCCAGCGCGCGCACCTCGCCCGCCACCACCGCGAAGCCTCGGCCCTGCTCGCCCGCGCGCGCCGCTTCCACCGCGGCGTTCAACGCCAGGATATTGGTCTGGAATGCGATCTCGTCGATCAGCCGGATGATCTCGTCGATGCGCTGCGAACTTTGCGAAATCTCGCGCATGGCGTCGATGGCGTGCTGGGTCTCATCGCTGCCCTGCCGCGCCAGCTGCGCCGCCTCGCTGGCCAGGGAGCTGACTTCGCGCACGTGCTGCGCGCTCTGCTGGGCGGTGGCGGTGATCTGCTCGACGCTGGCGGCCGTCTGCTCCAGCGCCGCGGCCTGCTTCTCGGTGCGGTCCGACAGGTCCATGCTGCCCGCCGCGATCTGGCGCGACGCCGCGGCGATGGATGCCGTGGAATGCACGATGCTGCGCACCGCCACATCCAGGCGTTGCTGCATCCGCGCCATGGCGTCGAACAGGCGGCCGATCTCACCCCGCTGATTGCGCGGCACGCTGCCGGACAGGTCGCCGTTGGCCACGCGTTCGCAGACCGCCACCGCCTGGTCCAGCGGACCAAGCACATGCGTGCGGAAAAAGCGCAGCGCTGCCGCCAGCAACAGCGCCAGCAGTCCCAGCGTCACGCCGCCCTGCCGCCACAAGGTGCCGTAAAAGGCCTGGTCGACGTCGTCCACGTACAGGCCGGTGAACAGCAGCCAGCCCCAATCAGCGTCGTAGGTGGCGTAGCTGATCTTGGGCAACGCCTGCTCCGTTCCCGGCCGCGGGAACAGGTAGCGCGTGTAGCCGCCGCCCGACTTGCCCCGGGCATAGAGATCTTCGAATATCGGCTGCCCCGCGCTGTCCTTGATGGACCGTACATTGGTGCCGACCAGCTTGGGATCGGGGTGCACTAGCAGGTCGTAGCCGTCACCGAAGGCGCCCACGTAGCCGTCCTCGCCATAGCGCAGCTGCGCCAATCGGCGCGCCACGTTGCGCTTGGCCTCTTCCAGGGGCATGCCCTCGCGCACGCTCTGCTTGCCGTTGCGCAGGATGCCGGCAGCCAGATCCAGGACATGACGCAGCTCAGTCTTGCGCTCGGCCACCATCTCGGTGCGCCGCTCCCAGGCGTCCCAGGCGCCCAAAGCCAGTACCACGGCCCCGACGGCGAACACGAAGCACAGCAGCTCCCTGCGCAAGCTGGAATTTCTCATAGTCCCTCTTATCCATGTTCATCCACCCAACGAAACCAATCGAGGCAGAATGTGACGATTTATGTATGCGTTTCGTCAGAATAAGGGACAGCACAGGGGTTTTTACCAGGGTTACTCGGGGCGCTTGATCTAGCGCAAGACCCATAAAAAAAACGCCGGCCGGACTTGTCTTGCGCTTTTTTCTCGGCGCTTTTTTTGCCTGCCCGCCACCCGCCAAGCGCGGCGCAGTCAACGCGATCAGCGCCACCACGATCAAGGAATACGTGGGCACGCTGCGCATGTTGCGGAACATCATTTCGGTCAGGCTGAAGGCACAAAAACCCAGACAGAACAGCAGCCCCATCTGCGCGCCGATCCGTATGACGCGGTCATCGCTAGCCAACCTGCGCAGGAATATCCAGGCCGGCGCCATATACAGCGCCAGCATGCTCAACAGGCCCAGCAACCCGTATCCCGACAAAGCAGCCAGCAGGTCATTGTGGGGTTCGCCAAAGCCTTCGACGACCGCCTCCGACACCACGCCCTGCTTGTTCAACTCCAGCAGTTCACTGCGGAACATGCTCGGCCCCACGCCCACGACAGGACTTTTTTCGAACATCCTGACGGATGCACGCCACAACTGCAGGCGAATGCCGAGCGAGGAATCCCGGTCGGTCGCGGTCGCGTAGTCTCGCAAATCGCTCTCGATCGCATGCATGCGGCTGCTGAATTTCCATATTCCCACCGCGCTGACGGCCAGGACGGCGCCGAGCACCAGCGCGCAGCATGCCTTTTGTCGGCGGCTGTAGCCGCGCAATCCCAGCAGGACGATCAGCGCCAGGATGGGAAGCAGCATCCAGCTGCTGCGGGTCTGGGAAAGCCAGGTCGCATACACCGTCAACAGGAAGACCAGCACTTTCAGACCGGTCTCGGCGCGCGGCCAGCGAGTGAGGGATCCCCAGCCTGTCGACAGCAGCGACATCATGCCGAACAGCAGCGTGATGTTGGCGAAGGCGACAGCGTTGTAGCGCCCGCCAATTTCGACAACCCAGGCGCGATCCCGGAACGTCATGGCGACGATCAACATAATCGCTCCCGCCAGCGCGCCTGCCAAAATGGTCCACTGGATCTGTTGCAGCCATCGTTGCGGCGCTCTGAGCAATAGCCAAAGCACTGGCACCGCCAGCGCAAACCGCAGCAGCTTCTCCAACTCCGAGTTGCTCCAGACGCCTCGCACTGCGGACGTGATGAACATGCACAGCAACGGCAGCGCCAAGACCAGGGCCATGGGCAGCAAGGCCCGGAAATCCATGGGCTCCTTGCGTTTGGCAGCATTGAAGGCCAGCGCGGTCAATGCAATCAGGCCTGCCAGATAAATGATGACGGTTCCCCCTATGGGACTGGTCAGCGCCAGCGCGGGAACCAACAACACCAGCCACACGGCCAAAGCAACATACAGTCGGGGCACAACTCTCAACCTGGGAAAAGGGGCAGCAGGCACACGCAGCGCCATGCCATTTGATGGGTTAAACAAAACCCGCCCGCCATGACGGCGGGCGGGTTCACGGGGACTGCGGGCGGCAAGCCGCCAATTACATGTTTTCGATCATCACCTGGCCGAAGCCCGAGCACGACACCTGGGTCGCGCCTTCGAGCAGGCGGGCGAAGTCGTACGTGACCTTCTTGGACAGGATGGATTTCTCCATGCTGGAGATGATCAGGTCGGCGGCTTCGGTCCAGCCCATGTGGCGCAACATCATTTCGGCGGACAGGATTTCGGAACCGGGGTTCACGTAATCCTTGCCGGCGTACTTCGGCGCGGTGCCGTGGGTCGCTTCGAACATGGCGACCGAATCGGACAGGTTGGCGCCCGGGGCGATGCCGATGCCGCCCACCTGCGCGGCCAGCGCATCGGAGATGTAGTCGCCGTTCAGGTTCAGGGTGGCGATCACGTCGTATTCGGCCGGACGCAGCAGGATCTGCTGCAGGAAGGCGTCGGCGATCACGTCCTTGACGATGACCTCGCGGCCGGTCTTCGGGTTCTTGAACTTGCACCACGGGCCGCCGTCGATCAGCGTCGCGCCGAATTCCTTCTGCAGCAGCGCGTAACCCCAGTCGCGGAAGCCGCCTTCCGTGAACTTCATGATGTTGCCCTTGTGCACCAGGGTCAGCGACGAGCGGTCATTGTCGATGACGTACTGGGCGGCCTTGCGCACCAGGCGCTCGGTGCCTTCGCGCGACACGGGCTTGATGCCGATGGATGAGGTGTTCGGGAAGCGGATCTTCTTCACGCCGAGCTTGGTCTGCAGGAACTGGATCAGTTCCTTGGCCTGCTCGCTTTCGGCCATGTATTCGATGCCGGCGTAGATGTCTTCCGAGTTCTCGCGGAAGATCACCATGTTGGTCTTTTCAGGTTCGCGGACCGGCGAAGGCACGCCCTTGAAGTAGGCCACCGGGCGCAGGCAGACGTACAGGTCCAGCTGCTGCCGCAGGGCCACGTTGAGCGAACGGATGCCGCCGCCGACCGGCGTGGTCAGCGGGCCCTTGATGGACACCACGTAATCCTTGACGACGTCCAGCGTCTCGTCGGGCAGCCACACGTCCGGGCCGTAGACCTTGGTGGCCTTTTCGCCGGCATAGACTTCCATCCAGTGGATCTTGCGCTTGCCGCCATAGGCCTTCTGCACCGCCGCGTCGACGACCTTGATCATCACCGGGGTGATGTCCGCGCCCGTGCCGTCGCCTTCGATGTAGGGGACGATGGGCTGATCGGGCACATTCAGCGAGAAATCAGCATTGACCGTGATCTTCTGGCCGCCAGCGGGAACCTTGATATGTTGGTAGGACATGAATGCTCCATTTGCTCCGAGTGGTTTTTCTGCACGCGCCGGCATCGGGAAGCGTCCGTTCCGGCGGGGAAGATCGCCCTCGGGAACCGCGCGCTGGATGGCCGATAGCAACCAATTCTATATCGCAAAGGGGCCGGCGGGCCTGGCGGGTTGCGCACAGCGGTAAAATAATGCATCACCAGCCTGCCTTACGCCCGCCCTCAGATGTTCAATCCCTCCCGCGACCAAGTCCGCGAATTCTTTATCGAAACCTGGCGCAAGCACCGCGCGTCCGAGGTGTTGACGCCGCTCGAAGCCATCGCGCTGGACTGGATCATCGAGCATCCGGAATACCACGGCGACCTGGAAAACCCCGAGGCCATGACGGCCGAATACTCCGTGGAGAAGGGCCGCACCAACCCCTTTCTGCATCTTTCCATGCACCTGGCCATCGCCGAGCAGCTGTCCATCGATCATCCGCCCGGGATCCGCAGCGCCTACCAGCAACTGGTGGCGCGCAGCGACGCCCACCAGGCCGCGCATGAAATCATGGAATGCCTGGGCCAGGTGGTCTGGGAAGCGCAACGCCTGGGCACGCCGCTGGACAGCGACACCTACATCGACCTGATCCGCCAGCGCGCCAGCCGCTGAACGCCGCGGCAGTCCGAGTAAAAGAAAAGCCCTCAAATCGAGGGCTTTCTTGTAGTGCGGGCCAGCCGGAACGGCTTACTTGCGCACGCCCAGGTCGCTGGGTTGCGCCGACAGCCAGGCCGCCACGTTGGAGATGTCCTGGTCGGACAGCTGGGTGGCGAAGGCGCCCATGATGGGGTTCTTGCGCACGTTGGCCGTGGCCGCGCTGCCGGAGGCGCCGCGCTTGTAGGCCTTCAAGGCATGGACCAGATAGTCGGCGTGCTGGCCGGCCAGGGTCGGATAGGCCGGGTCCACCGCCGTCTTGGCGTCCGCGCCATGGCAGGAAGCACAGTTGAATTTGTCGAAGACGGCCTTGCCGGCAGTCAGGTCCTGCGCCTGGGCGGCAACGCCCGTCACGGCCAGGGTCGCGCCCGCAAGGGCAAGCATGTAGCGATTCATGTGTTTGCCCCCTTACTTGAGATTCGAGTAGTACGCGGCCAAGTCGGCGATGTCCTGGTCGGACAGGCTGCCGGCGATGGCGTCCATCGTGGGATGGCTGCGCGCGCCTTTCTTGTACTCGTTGAGGGCGGTTTCGATGTACTTGGCGTTCTGCCCAGCGATCATCGGCACGTGGTACAGCTCGGGAAACGTTGCCTTGTAGCCTTCGATGCCGTGGCAACCGATGCACATGGAAACCTTGTCGCGGGCGTTCTGGACATTACCGACCACTGCTGCGTCTGCAGCAACAGCCTGGCCGGCGATCGCACAGGATGCCATCGCGGCCAACACGGATACCGTGCACTTCAGAGAGGTTCGCAACTTCATTGGAATGGCTCTTCTTGGTATGGCTAAGGACTAGGGCCTGCTCACACGAAAAGGCCCTCGGCAAACACGTTGCGGGTCGAACCCAAAGCAAAACCGCCTGATTGTACGATAATTGCTCAGGATTAATACCTTACGATGATATTGATCAACGTCAATTCTCAGAAGCCATCAGACCATGTCCGCAGCCCAGTCCGCTACTTCCGCCTCGCCAGACCGCTTCGACGGGACCGACAACTATGTCGCCACCGATGACCTGAAACTCGCCGTCAACGCCGCCCTCACCTTGCAGCGCCCGCTGCTGATCAAGGGCGAACCCGGCACCGGCAAGACCATGCTGGCGGAGGAAGTGGCGCGCGCGCTGGGCCGGCCCTTGCTGCAGTGGCACATCAAGTCCACCACCAAGGCGCATCAGGGTCTGTACGAATACGACGCGGTGTCGCGCCTGCGCGACTCGCAGCTGGGCGATGAAAAGGTCCGCGACATCCGCAACTACATCGTGCAGGGCACGCTGTGGCAGGCCTTCCAGTCGCCGGAGCCGGTGGTGCTGCTGATCGACGAGATCGACAAGGCCGACATCGAATTCCCCAACGACCTGCTGCGCGAACTGGACCGCATGGAATTCCACGTGTACGAAACGCGCGAGACCATCTCGGCGCGGCATCGTCCGCTGGTCATTATCACGTCCAACAACGAAAAGGACCTGCCCGACGCCTTCCTGCGCCGCTGCTTCTTCCACTACATCCGCTTCCCCGACCGCGAGACCATGCGCGACATCGTCGCCGTGCACTATCCGCACCTGAAGCAGGACGTGCTGCGCGCCGCGCTGGACACCTTCTTCGCGCTGCGCGACGCACCGGGCCTGAAGAAGAAGCCGTCCACCTCGGAACTGCTGGACTGGCTGCGCCTGCTGCTGGCCGAAGGCTCCAGCGCCGCCGAAATCGACGCGCACACGGCCACCGCCGTGCCGCTGATGGCCGGCGCGCTGCTCAAGAACGAGCAGGACGTGCACCTGCTGGAACGCCTGGCGGCCATGACGCGCGGCGGCCAGCGCCGCTGATCCGCCAGCAACCACGGGCGGCCCGCAAATGCTGATCGACTTCTTCTACCACCTCCGGGCGCACAAGCTCCCGGTCTCGGTCAAGGAATACCTGACCCTGGTGGATGCCCTGCGCCAAGACCTCATGGCGCCCACGCTGGACGAGTTCTACTTCCTGGCGCGCGCCACGCTGGTCAAAGACGAAGCGCTCTATGACCGCTACGACAAGGCCTTCGGCGCCTACTACAAGGGCATCGCGGCCTCCCTGCCTCCCGGCAAGGAGATCCCGCTGGACTGGCTCATCAAGCAGTTCGAGAAAAGCCTGACTCCCGAAGAGAAGGCCGCGATCGAAAAGCACGGCTGGGACAAGCTGATGGAGCTCTTCAAGGAGCGCCTGGAAGAACAGAAGGAACGCCATGCCGGCGGCAGCAAATGGATCGGCACCGGCGGCACCTCGCCCTTCGGCAATGGCGGCTACCACCCCGAGGGCATCCGCGTCGGCGGAGACTCAGCCGGCAACCGCAGCGCGGTCAAGGTGTGGGACATGCGCCAGTTCAAGGACTACGACGACCAGGTCGAACTGGGTACGCGCAACTTCAAGGTCGCGCTACGCCGCCTGCGGCGCTTCGCGCGCCAGGGCGCGGAAATGGAACTGGACCTGGACGACACCATCGCCAGCACCGCGCGCAACGCCGGCCACCTGGACCTGCGCATGGTGCCCGAGCGCCACAACACCGTGAAGGTGCTGATGCTGCTGGACGTGGGCGGCAGCATGGACGACCACATCGGACGCGTCGAGGAACTGTTCTCGGCGGCCCGCAGCGAATTCCGCAACCTGGAAGTCTATTACTTCCACAACTGCCCCTACGAAAGCCTGTGGCAGAGCAACCGCCGGCGCCAGAACGAGCGCTTCGACACCTGGGACGTATTGCGCAAGTACAACCCGGACTGGCGCCTGATCATCGTCGGCGACGCCACCATGAGCCCCTACGAAATCCTGCAGCCGGGCGGCTCGGTCGAACACTACAACAAGGAACCCGGCGCCGAATGGATGCGCCGCCTGCTGGACGCCTGGCCCAAATCGGTCTGGCTCAACCCCGAACCCACCGCATCCTGGCAGTACCGCCAGTCCATCGCGCTGCTGCGCGACATCATGCAAGGGCGCATGTACCCCGTGACGGTCGCCGGCCTGGAACAGGCCATGCGCATGCTGTCGAAGTAGGAAGCGCGCGGCGCGGGCTTACCCGTCGACCGGTTCTTCAGGCGTATCCAGCGTCAGCTGATAGAACGCCAGATCCAGCCAGCGCCCGAACTTGAAGCCCGCCTCGCGGATGGTGCCTGCATGCTTGAAGCCCAGTTTCTCATGCAGGCGGATGCTGCCCTGGTTGCTCGCGTCGATGCCGCCCACCAGCACGTGCACCTGATTGGCGCGCGCCCGCTGGATCAGTTCGAGCATCAGCGCCTCGCCCAGGCCCTGCCCGCGAAAGCGCCCGTCCACGTACACGGAATGCTCCACCGAATACTTGAAGGCGGGCCAGGCGCGGAAGGTGCCGTAGCTGGCGAAGGCCATCAGCTCGCCGGCTGCGTTCTCGTATCCCAGCACCGGGAAGCCGCCCTGCTGCTTGACCTGGAACCAGGTCTGCATCGCTTCGCGCGGCCGCGGCTTGTAGTCGTACAGCGCGGTGGAGTTGGCGATGGCGTCGTTGAAAATGGCCAGGATCTGGTCGGCATGGCGGGCATGCGTGCAATCGACCAGGGTTGCGCCATCGGGCGCGCGGTTTTCGGCGGGCGTAGTCATGGCGCAAATTGTAGCGAGCGGCTTGGCCTTGCGGATATTGGACCAGCCGCTTTCGCGCATAAAAAAAACCGGCGAAGCCGCCGGTTCAGTTGGATCTTGCCGCTTCTGGCCACTCTCAGGCGGCGCGGCTCTCCGCAGATCGGTCGGCGGGCGGCTCGCGGCGCAGGCCGGGGCACTGATGCCATGCAAGCTCGTCCGCATCCATGTCCAGGTCGAACAGGTCGTTGGCCGCAGGCCAGGGATGGCTACGCGCGGTCGCACCCTCCATTTCCAGCACGTGTCCGGCAAAGCCCCGAGGCGAGCCGCCGCACTCCGCGAAATATCGTTGTGTGCTCAAGTCCACCACGTAGGTGGTCATGTCATGGGTCAGTATGGCCACGAATTGGCCGTCATCACTGGCATAGGCGTACTGAAACTGTCCTTTGATACCGTCGCCCTTCAGGGGGCTGCCGGTCAATTGGGACAAGGCACGCGTGACGATCTCGGTCAGCATGGGTCGTTCCTCCGGTAAATGCGCCGGCACGATGCCGGCGGCGAAGGCGCGAACGACAAGCACCGGCGCCGCGCAGGAAGCGGCGTCTGGCGTTGGACGGGAAGCCTGTGTACGGGCTGTCGCGCATCCCGTCAGCAACTGGTACTGCTTGGTGAAAAGCTTACACCCGCAGGCCGGATGGCCTCAAATCGCCTGGGATTGCCGAAATATGGCGACGCAACATCCCCTGTTCACGGGGCTTGCCGGCCCTTATGCCGCCGCGACCGGCGCCGCGCCTGCACCTGCGTCACCATTTTCTCGCCCGTGCCAGAGCCCGCGCCCGATCCGGTACAGCACATGCCGGCGCAAGGGATGCCCTTCCGGTACCGCGGGATGGTCGAAGCCTTCCGCATCCGCCCGCATGCCGAGGCGGTCCATCACCGCGCGCGAGCGCGCGTTGCCGACTGCGGTGAACGCCACGATCTCCTCCAGGCCCACCTGCTCGAAGCCGGCCCGCAAGGCCGCCTCGGCCGCTTCCGTGGCATAACCCTTGCCCCAATGCCGCTGTGCCAGGCGCCAGCCGATCTCCACGCCCGGCGCGAAGGGCAAGGAGGGCGCCAGGGGCTTGATGCCGACAAAGCCGATGAACGGCGCCACTTCCGGCGCCTCCACGGCCCAGAAACCCCAACCGTGCTCGTCGATGCCGGCAGCCAGCCGGTCGGCCAGCGCATCGCTCTCCCGCGCGGTCAGCGGCAACAGGTATTCGGTGACGCGGGGATCCTGGTTCAGCGCCGCGAAAGGCTCGCGGTCGGCCGCTCGCCACTGGCGCAGCACCAGCCGGGGCGTTTCGACTTCCAGGGATAGGGACATGTGGAACTTCCTTGCCTTGCGGTCCGGGGCCTCGCGCGCTGCGGCGCAGCCTGTGCGGCCCCCTGAACCATTGCCAACGTATACACTCCAACGGATTCTGCCATGCCAAAGGAATTGTCTGCCATGCGCCTGTCCCTGTCGAAGCTGCCGCGCCCGCTGAGCGTGCTGCTGTTTTCCTCCTTCCTGGCCTTCCAGGCCGGCGCCGCGAGCCTCCCGGCCGGCGTTTCGGAGGCCGCCTCGATCGAAGGCATCACCGAATACCGCCTGGCCAACGGCCTGAGAGTGCTGCTGGTTCCCGATGAATCCAAGCCCTCCACCACCGTCAACATGACCTACCTGGTGGGCTCGCGCAACGAGAACTACGGTCAGACGGGCATGGCGCACCTGCTCGAACACATGCTGTTCAAGGGCACTTCCACCACCCGCAACGCCATGGGCGAGTTCTCGCGCCGCGGCCTGCAGGCCAACGGCTCGACCTCCAGCGACCGCACCAACTATTTCGCCAGCTTCGCCGCCAACCCCGACACGCTCAAGTGGTACCTGGGCTGGCAGGCCGACGCCATGGTCAATTCCCTGATCGCCAAGGAAGACCTGGACTCGGAAATGACCGTGGTCCGCAATGAAATGGAAAGCGGCGAGAACAGCCCCTTCCGCATCCTGATGCAGAAGATGCAGGCCGCGGCCTTCCAGTGGCACAGCTATGGCAAGAACACCATCGGCGCGCGCTCCGACGTCGAGAACGTGGACATCGGCCAGTTGCGCGCCTTCTACCACGAGTACTACCAGCCCGATAACGCCGTGCTGATCGTCGCGGGCAAATTCGATCCGCAGGCGACGCTGGCCGACATCGAGGAAACGCTGGGCAAGCTGCCCAAGCCCGAGCGCAAGCTGCCGCCCGAATACACCGTCGAGCCCGCCCAGGATGGCGAACGCTCCGTGACCCTGCGCCGCACCGGCGGCACCCCGCTGGTCGCCGCGATGTATCACATCCCGGCCGCCGGCAGCTCCGACTTCGTGCCGCTGGACCTGGCCGCCACCATCCTCGCCGACACGCCCTCGGGCCGTCTCTACCATGCCCTGGTGCCGACCAAGCTGGCTTCCGGCGTGTTCGGCTTCACCATGGAAAACCTGGATCCGGGCCTGGCGATGTTCGCCGCCCAGCTGACGCCGGGCAAGAGCCTGGACGCCGCCATGAAGGCGCTGACCGGCACGCTCGAATCGCTGGACAAGAAGCCCTTCACCCAACAGGAACTGGACCGCGCCCGCAGCAAATGGCTGACCGCCTGGGAGCAGACCTACAGCGATCCCGAGCGGGTCGGCGTGGCGCTGTCCGAAGCCATCGCCGCTGGCGACTGGCGCCTGTTCTTCCTGCAGCGCGACCGCGCGCGCAAGGCCACGCTGGCTGAAGTGCAGCGCGCCGCGACCACCTACCTGGTCCAGAGCAACAGCGTCGAAGGCCGCTACATTCCCACCGAAAAGCCCGTGCGCGCGCCGCAGCAGCAGCGTGTGGACCTGACCGCCGTGTTCAAGGACTACAAGGGCGATCCGGACTTCAAGGCCGCTTCGGCCTTCGATCCCACGCCTGAGAACATCGACAAGCTGACGCAGCGCAAGAAGCTCGACCTGCCCAACGGCCCGGTCCAGCTGGCGCTCCTGCCCAAGGCCACGCGCGGCAACCGCGTGCAGGCCCAGATGCTGATCCAGTTCGGCAACGAGAAGGACCTGCTCGGCCAGCGCGTGAATTCCAGCGCCGTGGCCGACCTGCTGACCCGCGGCACCGCCAAGCTGTCGCGCCAGGACATCCAGGACCGCCTGGACAAGCTGCAAGCTGAGCTCGGCTTCAGCGGCGGCGGCACCACGCTCAAGATCGCCATGTCGACCAAGGGCGAGAACCTGCCCGAACTCACCGCCCTGGCGCTGGACATCGTCCGCAACGCCAACTTCCCGAAGGAGCAGCTGGAGGAATACCAGCGCCAGCTCGAAACCTCGATCCAGAACGCCATGACCGAGCCCTCGGCCCTGGCCGGACGCGCCCTGGCCCGCCAGGACAATCCATGGCCCGCCGATGACTTGCGCTACGTGCCGACCTTCGAGGAATCGTTGGCAAGCGTGCGCGCGCTGAACCGCGACGCCCTGGCCAAGTTCCACGCCAAGTTCTACGGCGCGGGCAACATCGAGTACTCGGCGGTCGGCGATTTCGAACCGGCAGCCGTGGAAAAGGCGCTGAAGACGGGCCTGGCCGGCTGGAAGAAGGCGCCCGCCTACACCCGCGTGCCCAACCCGTACCGCGACATTCCCGCCAAGCAGTTCGACATCGAAACGCCCGACAAGGCCAACGCGTTCTATGTCTCGCGCATGCCGCTGAAGCTGCAGGACACGGACGCGGACTACGCCGCCCTGTACCTGGCCAACTACCTGTTCGGCGCCTCCGAAACCTCGCGCCTGTGGAACCGCGTGCGCGAGACCGAAGGCCTGTCGTACAACGTGCGCAGCTCGCTGTCGGTCTCGTCGTTCGAGCCCTCGGCCAGCTGGACCATGTACGCCATCTACGCCCCGCAGAACCGCGAGCGGCTGGAAAAGGCCATTGGCGAGGAACTGGCCCGCGTCCTGAAGGACGGCTTCTCGGACAAGGAAATCTCGGACGGCATCACCGCCCTGCTGAACTACCGCAACCTGGCCCGCGCCCAGGACGACGTCCTGGCCAGCACCTGGCTGGACTACCTGCAACGCGGCCGCACGTTCGCCTGGTCGGCGGAAATGGACAAGAAGATCTCCGCGCTGTCGGCAGAGTCGGTCAACTCCGCCCTGCGCAAGTACCTGCGCCCGGACGGTTTCAGCACCGCGGTCGCCGGCGACTTCAAGAAGAAAGCGGCGCCCTGACCGGGCTCCCCGCGTCCGCAAGCCCCGCCACGGCGGGGCTTTTTTTGCATGCCGCCTGGACTTCAGCTCGCCAAATTCCCCTGGAATCGACCCGACTATTCCAAAAACATCGGTAATTTTCACCACTAAGATAATTACTCGATTATTTGGAAAGATGTTTTCAAGAAATACGGGTTTATCCCAATTGGGATGACGATCACAATTCAGTCATCGGGAACACACAACGAACCACGACGGAGGGCCGCCGGATTCGGTCCCCAACTAAGACGAATTGGAGGTCTACCATGAAAACCCTAACCACCACCCTGCTGCTATCCCTGGCCTTGGTTGGCGTCGGCGCCCAAGCCGCCGGTGTGGAACAAGCCAAGAGCAGCGCCCAGGTAGCGACCGAACTGCAGCAAGCCAAGGCCAGCGGCCAGTACACCTTCGGTGAACTGGACTATCCGCCCGCCCTGCCCCAGACCACCAGCCTGAGCTCGCAGGAAGTGCAAGCCCAGCTGCAACAAGCCAAGATCAGCGGCCAATACACCTTCGGCGAACTGGAATACCCGGCGGCCGTGTCCGCCCCCGCCAGCGCCAAGACGCGCGCTGACGTCCAGCAGGAACTGGCGCAAGTCAAGGCCAGCGGCCAATACACGTTCGGCGAACTGGAATATCCGCCGATCACCCGGTGAGCTGCTTGCTGTGGCCCGGCCGGCCTCGGACGGCATCATGGTTTGAGGCCGGTTTTTTAGCGGCGACAGCGGCGGTAGATGTAGCAGTCGAAGTAGCTGTTGAAGTTGAAGTCTGGAAGTTGAAGTTGATACAGCAGTTGCAGTAATCGCAGTCGCAGTAACCGCAGTTGTAGCAATCGCAGTTGAAGCAGCAGTAACCGCAGTTGTAGTAGCAGTGATTGCAGTAGCAGCACCAGGGCCGCGGCGTTAGCCGCGGTCTTTCCATTTGCAGAATTGCGGGCGAAAAAAAGCCGCGACGGGAGTCGCGGCTTTTTGCTTGCCTCAGGCGGTTCAGCTGAAGAATTCCTTCACCCTGTCCGTCCAGGACTTGCTTTGCGGCGAATGGCGGTCGCCCCCGTCGTTCAGCGAGGCCTCGAACTGGCGCAGGATGTTCTTCTGGTCGTCGCTCAGGCGCACCGGAGTCTCCACCACGACGTGGCAGTACAGGTCGCCCGGGTAGCTGCCGCGCACGCCGCGGATGCCCTTGCCGCGCAGGCGGAAGGTCTTGCCGGACTGCGTGCCTTCGGGGATGGAGATCTCGGCCTTACCGCCCAGCGTCGGCACCTGGAGCTCGCCGCCCAATGCCGCCGAGGTGAACGGGATGGTCAGCTCGCAGTGCAGGTCGTCGCCATCGCGCTGGAAGATCTTGTGCTGCTTGATGTGGATTTCCACATACAGGTCGCCCGGAGGGCCGCCATTGATGCCGGGCTCGCCGTTGCCGCTGGAACGGATGCGCATGCCGTCGTCGATGCCCGCCGGAATCTTGACCTGCAGCGTCTTGTTGCGGCGGATGCGGCCCACGCCGTCGCAGGCGGGGCACGGATCGGTGATTTCCTTGCCGTTGCCATGGCAGGTCGGGCAGGTCTGCTGCACGCTGAAGAAGCCCTGCTGCATGCGCACGGCGCCAGAGCCGCCGCAGGTGCGGCAGGTCTTGGGCGAGGTGCCGGCCTTGGCGCCGGAACCGTGGCAGGTGTCGCAGTTTTCCCAGCTGGGCACGCGGATTTCGGTATCGAAACCGGCCGCGGCCTGCTCCAGCGTGATTTCCAGCGCGTACTTCAGGTCGGCGCCGCGGTACACCTGCGGGCCGCCGCCACGGCGGCCACCGCCGCCGCCGCCGAAGATCTCGCCGAAGATGTCGCCAAAGGCGTCGGCGAAACCACCGCCCATGCCGCCGCCCATGCCGGCGGCGTTGGGATCCACGCCCGCATGGCCATAGCGGTCATATGCGGCGCGCTTTTGTTCGTCGCCCAGGACCTCGTAGGCTTCCTTGGCTTCCTTGAACTTCTCTTCGGCTTCTTTGCTGTCCGGATTACGGTCCGGATGGTACTTCATGGCCAGCTTTCGATAGGCCTTCTTGAGGTCGTCGTCCGAGGCGTTCTTCGCTACGCCCAAGACGTCGTAATAGTCACGTTTTGCCATGATCCGTGGGCTCGAAAAACGAGCCTTCTTTTCAGTGCTACAGAATGAGTACGCCCGGTAGGCGGATTTCTCCGGCTACCGGGCGGCAGAGGCAGGTCAGCGCCCGGCCATTATTGGTCGCGCTTGACTTCCTTGAAGTCGGCGTCGACGACGTTGTCGTCCACCGGCTTCGCGTTGTCGGCCGCTTGTTGCTGGCCGGCGGCTTGTTGCGCCTGCATGTCGGCGTACATCTTCTCGCCCAGCTTCTGCGAAACGGTCGACAGGGCTTCCACCTTGGCGTCGATCGCGGCCTTGTCGCCGTCCTTCAGCGTGTCTTCCAGTGCCTTGATGGCGGCTTCGATGCCTTCCTTTTCGGAAGCCTCGAGCTTATCGCCATACTCGGTCAGCGACTTGCGGGTGGCGTGCACCAGCGCGTCGGCCTGGTTGCGCGACTGGGCCAGTTCGGCAACGCGGTGATCTTCCTCGGCGTTGGCCTCTGCATCCTTGACCATGCGCTGGATCTCGTCTTCCGACAGACCCGAGTTGGCCTTGATGGTGATCTTGTTTTCCTTGCCGGTGCCCTTGTCCTTGGCGGACACGTGCAGGATGCCGTTGGCGTCGATGTCGAACGTGACTTCGATCTGCGGCATGCCGCGGGGCGACGGCGGGATCCCTTCGAGGTTGAACTCGCCCAGGGCCTTGTTGCCCGCGGCGATTTCGCGCTCGCCCTGGAACACCTTGATCGTCACGGCCGGCTGGTTGTCGTCAGCGGTCGAGAAGGTCTGCGAGAACCGGGTCGGGATGGTCGTGTTCTTCTGGATCATCTTGGTCATCACGCCGCCCAGGGTTTCGATACCCAGGGACAGGGGGGTGACGTCCAGCAGCAGCACGTCCTTGCGGTCGCCCGACAGCACGGAGCCCTGGATCGCGGCGCCAGCGGCGACGGCTTCATCGGGGTTCACGTCCTTGCGCGGATCCTTGCCGAAGAATTCCTTCACTTTTTCCTGAACCTTGGGCATGCGGGTCATGCCGCCGACCAGGATCACGTCGTCGATGTCGGAAACCTTCACGCCGGCGTCCTTGATGGCCACGCGGCAGGGCTCGATCGTGCGTTCGATCAGTTCCTCGACCAGCGCTTCCAGCTTGGCGCGCGTGATCTTCAGGTTCAGGTGCTTCGGACCCGAGGCATCCGCCGTGATGTACGGCAGGTTGATTTCGGTCTGTTGCGCCGAGGACAGCTCGATCTTGGCCTTTTCGGCGGCTTCCTTCAGACGCTGCAGGGCCAGCACGTCCTTGGACAGGTCAACGCCTTGTTCCTTCTTGAACTCGGAGATGATGTAGTCGATGATGCGCTGGTCGAAGTCTTCGCCGCCCAGGAAGGTGTCGCCGTTGGTCGACAGCACTTCGAACTGCTTTTCGCCGTCCACGTCGGCGATTTCGATGATGGACACGTCGAACGTGCCGCCGCCCAGGTCATAGACGGCGATCTTGCGGTCGCCCTTTTCGGTCTTGTCCAGGCCGAACGCCAGCGCGGCAGCGGTGGGTTCGTTGATGATGCGCTTGACTTCCAGGCCGGCGATGCGGCCGGCGTCCTTGGTGGCCTGGCGCTGGCTGTCGTTGAAGTAGGCGGGCACGGTGATGACGGCCTCGGTCACTTCTTCGCCCAGGTAGTCCTCGGCGGTCTTCTTCATCTTGCGCAGCACGTCGGCCGACACTTGGGGAGGCGCCATCTTCTTGCCGCGCACTTCCACCCAGGCGTCGCCGTTGTCGGCCTTGACGATGGCATAGGGCATCAGGTGGATGTCCTTCTGCACCGCCTTTTCGTCGAACTTGCGGCCGATCAGGCGCTTCACCGCGTACAGGGTGTTCTTGGGGTTGGTCACGGCCTGACGCTTGGCCGGCGCGCCGACCAGGGTTTCGCCATCGTCCATGTAGGCAACGATGGAGGGAGTCGTGCGAGCGCCTTCCGCGTTTTCAATGATTTTGACCTGCCCGCCGTCCATGACAGCCACGCAGCTGTTGGTCGTGCCCAGGTCAATGCCAATAATCTTGCTCATGGTGGGTTACCTTGATTGAATCTGAATCTATGAAAATAGGGAGAAACTTCTTGTCCCCACATAACTGGGGCTGCCCGAAGGGTTTTTCAAGACACCGGGCCGGAATTTTCTACAGCCGTTTCCTGCAAGCGGCGGATGGCCGCGGTGAACTGGGGCAGACCGGGCCAGCCCGTGATACGGCCCAGCCGCTTCCCGCCCCGGTACAGCACAAAAGTGGGGACGCCATGCAGCGAAAAGCGCCTTCCCAGCGCTTCGTCCGCGTAGACGTCGGCCTCGAACCAGGTCAGGCCCAGTTCCAGCAGCGTTTCCTGGTGCAATAGCGCCGCCTGCTTGAACAGGTTGCAGTTATAGCAATCCTGCCCCCACAGGAACACGCAGCGCAGATCCGCCCCCGGCGCCTGGACCACGGCCGCATCGAAACCCTCGGTGTCGACATGGCGCATGCCGAACACCTGGAATACCTGGGAGGGATCGAAATGGGGGTCCGTCATGGCGCGCGGCGTGCTCAGCCCTAGCCGGCGGACACCACCACCAGCGCCGGACGCAGGGTCCGGTCGGCGATGGCATAGCCCTTTTGCAGCAGCTGCACCACGGTATTGGCGGGCTGCTCGGCGGGGATGGACGAAATGGCCTGATGCTGGTGCGGGTCGAACTTGTCGCCCTGCGCCGGCGCGATTTCCTTGAGCAGATTGCGCTCGAAGGCCGCCGTCAGCTGCTTGAGCGTGACCTGGACGCCTTCGCTCAGGGTCTCGACGGTCTGCTCGGGCTGGGCCAGCGCGGCTTCCAGGCTGTCCTTGACCGGAACCAGGCTTTCGGCGAACGACTCGATGCCGAACTTGCGTGCCTTGGATACGTCTTCCTGGGCACGGCGACGCACGTTCTCGGCCTCGGCCCGCACGCGCAGCAACTGGTCCTGCTGGTCGTTGACGGTAGCCAGGGCGGCGTCCAGCTGGGCGCGCAACTCGTTCAGCTCGGCCTGCGCGGCGTCCTCGGCGGCGGGAGCCGCATCGGCGCTCTTGCCGACTTCGGGCGTCTGATCTACAGGCTCGTTGGGTGCCGTCATGGGGAATCCTCCAAAAAGTATGGCTTTCGCAGACATGAATGGGGGCCAATACCCCTATTTCAAGCCCGGGAAAGCAAATATTCCCTGACGGCGCCGGGCCGCAAAGGCAGGAGGAATGTAATCAAAAATCTGCCCAATTTCTGCCAAATGCCGTCAATTGTCAGACTGCAAGCATAAATTCAGCACATTCTTCCGCCATCATGCAAACGGCGCATGGCCGCCGCGGACGCCCTACTTCCTGTGCGGCTGGGCGGGCGCGGCGGGGTCGCTGGCGGGGAAACTGTCCTTCAGGGCGCGATCGACGCCCCGGTCCTCTTCCGGCTCGGGGTTGATCGCGATGGGATCGCTGGCGGGAAAGGTCTCGGCAAGCGCCTCGTCCAGCTCGTGCTCCAGCTGATCTTCGTCCACCGGGGTGCTCACCTGCCCCTTTTTGACGATCTTTCCAGTCTTGGGATCATGGTGCATGCGCCTTCTCCTTCAAGTCCGTGATTGCGTGGGCCACCCCTGCAAGTGCCGTGCCACCAGGCTGGCCAGCCCTGCGATCCAGGCCGGATCGTCGTTGATCGCCGGGATGTAGCGGAAGCGCTTGCCGCCCGCCCCGATAAAGGCGTCGCGGCATTCCAGGCTGATCTCTTCCAGGGTTTCCAGACAGTCTGCCACAAAACCCGGGCACACCACATCGACCTCGGTCACGCCGGCGGCGGCCAGCGCCTTCAGGGTGGGTTCGGTATAGGGCTCCAGCCAGCGGGCGGTGCCGAAACGGCTCTGGAAGGTCACCTCGATCTGCTCGCGCGGCAACGACAGGCGCTGGGACAGCAGGCGCGCCGTTTCCATGCAGTCGCGGTAGTACGGGTCGCCCAGTTCGATCGAATAGCGCGGCAGTCCGTGGAAGCTCATGATCAGCTTCTGCGGCTTGCCATGCTCCTGCCAGTAGCGCTCGATGCGGCCGGCCAGCGAGTCCAGGTAGGCGGGCTCTTCGTGGAAGCGCTTGATGAAGCGCAGTTCGGGCTGGTCGCGCAGGCGGCCGGCATGGCGGGTGACGGCGTCGACCACCGTGGCGGTGGTGCTGGCGGCGTACTGGGGATAGAGCGGCACGGTCAGGATGCGCTCGCAGCCCTGCTGGCGCAGGCGCGAGATGGCGTCGGGGATCGAGGGGTTGCCGTAGCGCATGCCCAGTTCCACCACCGCGTCGATCCCGGCCTCGGCCAGGGCGGCGCGCACGCCTTCGGCCTGGCGCTGGCTGTACACCATCAGCGGCGAGCCTTCCTTCATCCAGACGCCGGCGTAGCGCGGCTCCAGCTTCTTGGGCCGCATGGTCAGCACCAGCCCGTGCAGGATGGGCTTCCACAGATAGCGCGGGATCTCGATCACGCGCGGATCGGACAGGAATTCGCCCAGGTACTTGCGTATGTCTTTCTTGCCCGGGGTGTCCGGGGTGCCCAGGTTCACCAGCAGCACGCCAACCTTGCCCGGCCCGCGCGGCGCGGGGTCTTCGTCGAAGGGGTCCTCCTGCTCGGGTTCCGGCAGATAGCGCTCAGGCCACAGGTACTTGAACAGGCGAAGAAACACAAAAACTCCCCTTCCTCCGCGAGGAGGACGTAGCTTCGAATGGACCTACTGGTTGTGGCTGAGAGCGTTGGACAACAAGCGCGCCGTGATGTCCACGATGGGAATGACGCGTTCGTAGGCCATGCGCGTGGGACCGATCACGCCCAGCGTGCCGACCACCTTGCCGTCCACGCCATAAGGCGCGGTGATGACCGAGACTTCTTCCATCGGCACCAGCTGCGAATCGCCGCCGATGTAGATCTGCACCCCCTGGGCACGGCTGGATACGTCCAGCAGCTGCAGCAGATCGGTCTTTTTCTCGAACAGCGAGAACATCTTGCGCAGGCGGTCCATGTCGGACGCGATGTCGGTCACGTCCAGCAGCTTGCGCTCACCGGAGATGACCATGGCGTCGCCGTCCTCGGCGGCTTCCGCGCTGGCTTCGACCGCGGCCTGCATCAGGCGCGAGATATCCTCGCGCAACTGCGCCAGTTCGGTCGAGAGGGTCTGCCGCACGACGTTGAAGGATTTGCCGGCGAAGTGCATGTTGAAGAAATTGCCGGCTTCCAGCAATTCCGTCTCGGAGTAATCGCGCTGGACAAACAGGATGCGGTTCTGGACGTCGCCGTCGGGCGTGACGATGATGAGCAGCACGCGCTTGTCGGACAGCCGGATGAATTCGATCTGGCGGAACACCTGGGCGCGCTTGGGCGTCAGCACCACCCCCGCGAACTGGGTCAGGTTGGAGAGCAGCGCCGCCGCGGCGTTGACGGCCCGGGTGGGCTCGGCCGCCGCCAGCATCTCGCCCATGTTGTGGGGTTCGAGCTGGTAGGACTGCACCGCCAGCAGGGAATCGACGAACATGCGGTAGCCCCGCGGCGTGGGCACGCGGCCGGCGGAGGTGTGCGGGCTATGGATCAGCCCCAACTCTTCAAGGTCCGCCATCACATTGCGAATCGTG
Source organism: Achromobacter anxifer (assembly GCF_903652925.1). Lineage (GTDB taxonomy): Bacteria > Pseudomonadota > Gammaproteobacteria > Burkholderiales > Burkholderiaceae_B > Achromobacter > Achromobacter anxifer. The sequence goes on from NZ_CAHLAR010000003.1 coordinate 637,874, forward strand.
GCCGGAGACAGGTCGAAGACTTTCGATAGCGTCCGCGAGCCGACAGGCTGCCCATCGGCGATATAGCGTTCGATCAACGCTTTCAGTAGTGCGCGTGCGCGGTCATCCATAACAAGTATTTTAGGGAATCTTTTTCGATTGAGGCGATTTTTGTCCCGCAAGCCCATATGCGGCCCCATATAATCGGCTAAACCGCCCATTCCGGGCAGGTTTCGGCTTCAGGTCCGGCCTTTTTTTATTCGCAAGCAGCCATGCACTTTCCTACCGTAGCCCTGATCGGCAGATACCAGGACACCGGCCTGGACACACCGCTGAGAGCGCTGGCCCACGCATTGAGGCAGGCGGGCCGGCAGGTGCTCATCGACGCGGACACGGCGCGCAATACCGGCCTGACCGAATACCCCATCGCCACGCTCGAGGAAATCGGCCAGACCGCCTCGCTGGCCGTGGTGATGGGCGGCGACGGCACCGTGCTGGGCGCGAGCCGCCACCTGGCGCCGTATGGCATGCCGTTGATCGGCATCAACCACGGCCGCCTCGGCTTCATCACCGACATCGCGCTACAGGATGCGCACGGCGCGCTGGCGCGCGTGCTCGAAGGCAGCTTCCAGATCGAAGAGCGCATGCTGCTGGAAGGCAGCGTGTGGCGCGGCGACCAGAAGATGTATTCCGCCTCCGCCCTCAACGATGTGGTGCTGAACCGCGCGGGACGCGGCGGCATGATCGAAGTGCGGGTCGAGCTGGACGGCGCCTTCATGTACACGCAGCGCGCCGACGGCCTGATCATCGCGACCCCTACCGGCTCCACGGCGTATGCGCTGTCGGCCAACGGGCCCATCCTGCATCCAGGCATGAATGCCATGGTGCTGGTGCCCGTGGCGCCGCAAACCCTGTCCAACCGCCCCATCGTCATTCCCGACTCCGGCGTGCTGAACATGACGCTGAACGCCATGGGCCGCGTGGGAGTCGGCGCCAGCGTGCATTTCGACATGCAGACCTGGTCCGACCTGCAGCCGGGCGACCGCATCGTCGTGCAACGAGCACCCTATACCATCCGCTTCGTGCATCCCGAAGGCTACAGTTTCTTCTCCACCTTGCGCCGCAAGCTGCACTGGAACCTGATGCCCGAAGCCTCCGACAACGTAGAGTAGTAAGCGCCCCCACATGCTGCGCACCCTGCATATCCGCGACTTCGTCATCGTCGAACAGACCGAAATCCATTTCGATGCCGGCTTCACCGTCTTTTCCGGCGAAACCGGCGCGGGCAAATCCATCCTGGTGGATGCGCTGGCGCTGGCGCTTGGCGAACGCGGCGACGCCAGCATGCTGCGCGAAGGCGCGCCGCGCGCGGACATCACCGCCGTCTTCGACACGCCCAAGGGCCTCATTCCCTGGTTGCAGGAGCGCGAGATCGACGCCGACGCGGAACTGTCCTTGCGCCGCGTCATCGACGCCCAGGGCCGCAGCCGCGCCTACATCAACGGCACACCCGCCACCGTGGCGCAATTGCGCGAGCTGGGTGACAGCCTGGTCGACATCCACGGCCAGCACGCGCACCAGAGCCTGATGCGCTCCGACGCCCAGCGCGACCTGCTGGACGCCCACGGCGGCCACGGCGAACTGCGCAACGCGGTGGGCCAGGCCTGGAAGCAATGGCGCGCACTGGCGCGCCAGTTGGAATCCGCCGAGAAGGACGCCGCCAGCCTGGCCTCCGAACGCGACCGCCTGCAATGGCAGGTCGACGAGCTCGACAAGTTGAACCTCGAACCTGACGAGTGGGAGGCGCTGCAGTCCGAACACACCCGCCTGTCGCACTCGCAATCCCTGCTGGACGGCGCCACGCAAATCCTCGAAGCCCTGGACGGCGAAGGCGATTCCGCGCATCACCGCCTCACCTCGGCCAATCACCGTCTCCAGCAGATGCTGCGCCATGATCCGGGCCTGCAAGGCGTGCACGACGAGCTGGAATCGGCGCGCATCGCCATCAGCGAAGCCGTGTCGGACCTGAACAACTACGTCAGCCGCGTGGACCTCGATCCGCAGCGGCTGGTTACCGTCGAAGGCCGGCTGGGCCTGGTGTTCGAGACCGCCCGCAAGTTCCGCGTCGAGCCCGACGCGCTGTGCGAACTGCGCGATGACCTGCATGCGCAGCTTGCCGCGCTGCAGGCCGCGGGCGATATCGACGCCCTGCGCGCCCAGGCTCAAGCCGCACAGGCCCAGTACGACGCCGCGGCGGCCAAGCTGACCACGGCGCGCCGCAAGATCGCCAAGGACCTGGGCAAGCAGGTCACGCTGGCCATGCAGACGCTGGCCATGCAAGGCGGCAAGTTCGAGCCCACGCTGGCCGAATCTGCGCCGTCCGCCCAGGGCAATGAGCAAGTCGAATTCCTGGTGGCGGGCCACGCCGGCACCACGCCGCGCCCTCTGGCCAAGGTGGCCTCGGGCGGCGAACTGTCACGCATCTCGCTGGCGCTGTCCGTCATCGCCAGCCGCGCCGCGCGCGTGCCCACCCTGATCTTCGACGAGGTCGACAGCGGTGTCGGCGGCGCGGTGGCCGAGGCCGTCGGCAAGCTGCTGCGCGAACTCGGCGCACGCCATCAGGTGCTGTGCGTCACCCACCTGCCGCAGGTCGCGGCCTGCGCCAACAACCAGTTCCTGGTCTCCAAGGCCGAATCGCGGGGATCGACCCGCTCCAGCATCGAAGAACTGGACGCCTCCGCCCGCGTCGAGGAAATCGCGCGCATGCTGGGCGGCATCAAGCTGACCGCGACCACGCGCGAACACGCCCGCGAAATGCTGGAAGGCTTCGGCCAGAACTAAAGCGCCACGGATAAAAAAAGCCCCTTCAATATGTAGGGGCTTTGGATCTCGCAGGCCCGCTGCGAGCGTGGCGGCGGGCCGGGGTGTAAGGACCGGGGACTAGCGGCCCTTCATGCAGCTGCCGCAGATGCCGTACAGCACCATGGCGTGGCTTTCCAGCGCGAAGGCGTTGTCCTTGGCAATCTTTTGCTGGCGCTTTTCGATTTCCGGGTCCGAAAACTCGACCACCTTGCCGCAATTCGTGCAGATCAGGTGATCGTGGTGGTCCCCGTCATTGAGCTCGAACACCGCCTTGCCGCTGTCGAACTGGCTGCGGGCAAGAATGCCGGCCTGTTCGAACTGGGTCAGGACGCGGTAGACGGTAGCCAGGCCGATTTCGACGTTTTCGCCGATCAGGGCGCGATAGACGTCTTCGGCGCTGAGGTGCCGTTGGTCCGATTTCCGGAAAATATCAAGAATTTTCAGGCGCGGGAACGTCGCCTTCAAACCCATGTTCTTCAGTTCGCTTTGGTCGCTCATGGTGTAATCGCTCTCCGTCCGCGTTGGCATGGGCAGGATAGGTGCACCGCGAGCCGGCTCACCGAAATCATGCCGCCATGCGGAACTATCCTTATGAAACCTTTATGATAACGGTTTTGTCTGCTTCCAAATAATAGGGGCGCGTAGTGTCCATGATTGCACGAATTCCCTCCCGCTCACTGAAGACCGGCCTGGCTGTGGCCGCCCTGGCCGTCGCCCTGGCCGGGTGCTCGGGGGACAAGTGGGGCTTCCCCTACAAGGCCGGCGTCCAGCAAGGAAACTGGATCACCCAGGAGCAGGTCGCCCTGCTGCAACCCGGCATGACGCGCGAGCAGGTGCGTTTCGCCCTGGGCAGCCCGACGCTGACCAGCGTGCTGCACGCCAACCGCTGGGACTACCCCTACTACTACAAGCCCGGCTACGGCGAAGCCCAGGAACGCAAATTCACCGTCTGGTTCGAAAATGACCGGCTGACCCGCTGGGAAGGCGACAAGCAGCCCGACCTGCAGCCGTACCAGATCAATACGCCCAACGCGGCGGCCGACGAAAAGGCGGAAAAGCGCCTTAACGAAGACGAAGCCCGCCAGAAGGAAGAGGCAGACCAGCTCAAGCGCGACTCCGCCGCGCCGGTCAGCCCCATGAACCAGTACCCGGGCCAGCCGGGCAACTCGCCCGAGCCGCTCAGGTAACACCAAGGACCCTCTCATGCGTATTGCAATTGCTGGCGCCAGCGGCCGTATGGGCCAGATGCTGATCGAAGCCGTCCTGAACGCCTCCGGCCTGGAGCTCGCCGTCGCGCTGGACCGCAACGGTTCGACCGCGCTGGGTCAGGACGCCGGCGCCCCCCTGGGCAAGCAGACCGGCGTGGCCATCACCGACGATCTCGACGCCCTGGCCCAGGCCGACTGCCTGATCGACTTCACCCGCCCCGAGGGCACGCTCGAACACCTGCGGGCCTGCGTCAAGCATGGCGTGAACGCGGTCATCGGCACCACGGGCTTCGACGACAACGGCCGCGCCGCGATCGAAGTCGCCGCCCAGAAGATCGGTGTCGTCTTCGCGCCCAACATGAGCGTGGGCGTCAACGCCACCTTGAAGCTGCTGGACATGGCCGCGCGCATCCTGAATTCGGGCTATGACGTCGAAGTGTTCGAAGCGCACCACCGCAACAAGGTCGACGCGCCCTCGGGCACCGCGCTGAAAATGGGCGAGACCATCGCCTCCGCCTGGAACGTGGCCCTGCCTGACGTCGCCACCTGGAGCCGCCATGGCGACACCGGCGTGCGCAAGCCCGGCACCATCGGCTTCTCCGTGCTGCGCGGCGGCGACATCGTCGGCGACCATACCGTGTCCTTCTGCGGCACCGGCGAACGCATCGAGATCACGCACCGCTCGGCCAGCCGCGCCACCTACGCGGAAGGCGCGCTGCGCGCCGCCCGCTTCCTGGATGGCAAGCACAACGGCCTGTACGACATGCAATCCGTGCTGGGTCTCTGATACCCGCCGCGGCAAGAAAAAAGGACCCTGCGGGGTCCTTTTTTCATGCCTGGCCGAAACCGCTTCATACCACCACGGGTTCCGGTTCGAGCCGCACGCCGTAGCGCTCGGACACCGCCGCCTGGATGGCATGAGCCAGGCCCATGATGTCGGCCGCGGTGGCTCCGCCGCGATTCACCAGCACCAACGCCTGGCGGTCATGCACACCGGCCGCTCCCAGCGCGCGGCCCTTCCAGCCGCACTGGTCGATCAGCCAGCCGGCCGCCAGCTTGTAGCCGCCGTCGGGCTGGGCGTACGACACCAGCCCGGGAAACCGGCCTAGCAAGGCGTCGCGCACGCCGGCCGACACGATCGGATTCTTGAAGAAGCTGCCCGCATTGCCCGTCACCGCCGGATCCGGCAGCTTGGCGCGGCGAATCTCGCACACCGCGTCGAAAATGTCGCGCGCCGCCGGCTCGCCCGCCGCCAGGCGGGCATGACGCTGCAGATCGGGATAGCCCAGCACCGGCCGCCAGGGCCGCGGCAAGGCGAAACGCACGCTCACGATGATCCAGCGTCCGGGCTCGTCGTGCTTGAACACGCTGTCGCGATAGGAAAAACGGCACTCCGCCGCGCTCATTTCGACCAGGCGGCCGGCGCGCACGTCCCAGGCGCTCAGGCTGTGGAAGCGCTCCTGCAGCTCGACGCCGTAAGCGCCGATGTTCTGCACCGGGGCCGCGCCCACGGTGCCGGGAATCAGCGCCAGGTTCTCCAGCCCGTCCCAGCCCTGCCGGACGCAGGTTTCGACAAAGCCGTGCCAGGTCTCACCGCCCGCCGCCTCGACCAGCCAAGCATCGGGCCGGGCCTCCAGCAGGCGCACGCCCTTGAATGCGACCCGCGCCACCAGCCCCTCCACCTGCCGCGGCAGCACCAGATTGCTGCCGCCGCCCAGCACCAGCAGGGACGATGCCTGGCTGGCCAGCCGCGACAGCGACGGAAGTTGCGCCGGGTCGTCCAGCGTCACGAACGCGTCCGCCCGGGAAACCAGGCCCAGCGTATTCAGCCGGGTGAGATCCTGGCTGACCGGGTACAAGGCAGGAGGCGCGGGGATGTCGACGGAGAAATTTGACATGGATGCTGCGGATTGCTATAGTTTCTGTCTTCGCTCATATTACTTGATTGAGTGCTTTCCCTGAGCTTCGGGACTTGTTCGAAAACTGCTCGCAGTGAACAAAGCCAAGTAAGCACAGGCCAAGACAAGCTCAAAAAAATCATGTAGAATGCGCGCCTTCTGATCGATAACCAAGTTGATCAGAGTGAATAAGAAAACAGGTTCTGGCTGTTTCAAGTGCAGAACCCATGCGGGAGTAGCTCAGTTGGTAGAGCGCAACCTTGCCAAGGTTGAGGTCGCGAGTTCGAGACTCGTCTCCCGCTCCAAATTCTGATTTCCAGGTCTTTCCTGGAAATCCTTGAGAAAGGGCCTCCGGGCCCTTTTTTCATTTCCGCGCGCATCGCGCCGGTCTACGCGGGCACGGGATATCCGTCCGCTATCCACTCAACCCCCACTCAAACCCCGCCCGAACCCGGCCCCCGACCCCGCCTCTCCTCCCCGCCGCCACACCCCGCGATCCCTGCCGTCCGACGGCCTGCGCTTGGTTCAAAAAACATCAACCAACCCGCGGCGGATAGCCGATAGACTGCACACTCCCATAGCAGGTCAAGAAAGGCGCGCGGCACTGCCAGGCGCGGCCATAGCGGAGACAAAGGTGCTTGGATCTCAGTTGATTATCCGTACGCTGCATCGCCTGGGCGTCAAGACCATCTTCAGCCTGTCCGGCAACCAGATCATGCCGCTCTACGATGCCTGTATCGACGCGGGCATCCGCATCATCCACGTACGGCACGAGGCCGCCGCCGTCTTCATGGCGGACGCCTGGGCCCAGATCACCGGCGAACTTGGCGTGGCCATGCTCACGGCCGCGCCTGGCATCACCAATGGCCTGGCGCCGCTGTACTCGGCATCGCAGGCGGAAAGCCCGGTGCTGCTCATCTCGGGCGATTCCTCCGTCAGCGAAGACGGCTCGGGTGCATTCCAGGAGCTGGATCAGGTCGCCATCACCAGCCCCTTGACCAAGCTGTCGCTGCGTCCCCAGAGCACACAGGAACTCCATCCCGCGCTGCACCGCCTGGTCGCCGAGGCGCTTGCGCCGCGCCGCGGACCGGTGCATCTGGCCCTGCCCTTCGATCTGCTCACGGCCGAGACGGGCCTGGCCGATCTTCCCGAGGCCGACATGCGGCCTGCGGCCACGCAACCGGACGCACGCAGCCTGGAACAACTTGCCGCGCTGCTGCATGCGGCGCAGCGCCCCCTGGTGCTGAGCGGGCCGACCGGCGCGCGGCCGCACATGCGAGCAACGCGCGAGAACCTGGAAGAAGCCCTGGGCGTGCGCGTCATTCCCATGGAAAGCCCGCGCGGCCTGAAGGACCCGTCGCTCGGCTCCCTGTCCGCGCTGATTCCGCAGGCGGACCTCATCGTGCTGGCGGGCAAGAGCCTGGACTTCACGCTGGGATTCGGCGGCGCGGGCGCGCTGGGCAAGCATGCCCGGGTCGCGGTGATCGACCCCGACCCCGGCATGCTGGAACGCGCCAGCCGCCTCCTGGGCGAACGCCTCGTCCTGTCCTTGCAAGCCGACCCCTGCGCCGCGCTGTCCGCGATGCAGACGCCGGCGCCGCCCGCCGGACGCGCCGCCTGGCGCGCCCAGGTGGATGAAGCGCTGCGCAACCGCACCAGCCTGGGCGCCCCCGCTCCCGGCAACGGCGCCCTGGGCCCCCGCGCGCTGTGCGAGACGGTCCAGGCCTTCCTCGCCTCCGCGCACGAACCTGTCCTGGTCTGCGACGGCGGCGAATTCGGCCAATGGGCGCAGGCGTTCTGCCAGGCGCCGGCACGCATCATCAACGGCATGTCCGGCGCCATCGGCGCCGGCGTCTGCTACGCAATCGCAGCCAAGATCGCGCGGCCCGACGCCACGGTGCTGGTCCTCATGGGCGACGGCACGGCCGGCTTCCACCTGATGGAACTGGACACGGCGGTGCGCGAACAGGCCGCGATCATCGCCGTGATCGGCAATGACCTGCGCTGGAACGCCGAACACCTGATCCAGATGCGCACATACGGCCCGCAACGGCTGATCGGCTGCGAACTGTCGCCGACGGCGCGCTATCACGAGGTCGCTGCGGCGCTGGGCGGAGCTGGCTACGCCGCCCACGACGCCGACAGCCTGGGCACCGCCCTGGGCGCGGCGATGAACAGCGGGCTGCCCGCCTGCATCAATGTTTCCCTGGCGGGCGAGGCCGCCCCGGTTTTCAGCCCATCCACGCAGTCCGCGACCGGTCATTGACCTCGAGGCATCGAGCACAGCTGCAGTCCGGTTTCGTCCCTTAGCACGACAGGAGACTTCCCATGATCCGCCCTACCGGCCCGCGGCCGGGCGCGTTCGCGCGCGCCGCGCTTTGCCTGCTCGCCTCGCTCCCCGGCCTTGCATCCGCCCAGGCCTACCCCTCCAAACCGGTGCAGCTCATCGTCCCGTTCAGCGCGGGCGGCGACGCCGACATGGCGGCCCGCAACCTGGCGGCGGCCGCGCAAAGCCTGGTCGGCCAACCCCTGGTGGTGGTCAACAAGGCGGGCGCCAACGGCGCGATCGGCTCCGCCGCCGTGAAGGCTGCCGCGCCCGACGGCTACACACTGCTGGTGGGCCGGATCGGCTCCCAGGTCCTGCTGCCCGCCCTGCAGCCCAAGACCACGCCCTATACCTCCAAGGATTTCACCTACATCGGGTTGCTGGAGCTGAACCCGGTGGTCTGTGTCGTGCATCCGGACAGCCCATACAAGAGCATGAGCGACCTGACCCGGGCGCTGAAGGCGCAGCCCGGCAAGCTCAACTACAGCCACTCCGGCCCGGCAACGGTGCAGAACCTGGCGCCCCAGCTGTTGCTCAGCACCCAGGGACTGAAGGCGGACGCCGTGGTCAGCGTGCCCTACAAGGGCGGCAACGAGGTCGCGCTGGCAGTGCTCAGCAAGGACGTGGATTTCGCCTGCAACAACCTCAGCTCGATGACGGGCCTGCTCGCCAGCGGCAAGCTGCGCCCCCTGCTGACGACCACGCCCGAACGCCTGGCGCAGTTTCCCGACATCCCGACGGCGCGCGAACTGGGGCTGCCGCAGCTTGAAGCGGTCATAGGATGGAGCGGGCTCTTCGGCCCCGCGGGCATGGATCCGGCGGCCGTCGCCAAATGGGCCGAGGTGCTCAGGCAGATCTCGCAGGATCCGAAATGGATCGCCGGCAATGCCAACTTCGGCGGCATCCCCCACGTGCTGTCGCCCGCCGAGACGGAAAAGTACGTCAGCCAGGGCGCGGCGATCTATGCGGATCTGGTGGCCCGCGCCGGCTTGCAGGTCAACTAGCGTCCTTGCCGGGTCCGCCCAGCCCCGCGGAGGCCGGGATGGCCTGGCGCAGATAGCTGACGAACGAGGACACGGTCAGGGGCACGCGCGGCGTGTAAGGCCTGACCGCATACAGGCGTTCGGCATAGTCGCCGACGACGCGCCAGCCGGGCAGGACCTCGACCAGTTCCCCGCTGCGCAAGGCCTGGTTCGCGCTGAAGTCCGGCAGCAGCGCGATCCCCAGCCCTCCGGCGGCCACTTCCCGCAACACTTCGCTGTTGTTCGCGGTGAAGCTGCCGCGCACCGGCACCGCCACGCGCTTGTCCCCGGCGCGCGACTCGAATGACCAGGTGGCGCCGCCGCTGCGCCGCGGGTAATGCAGGCAGTTGTGGCCGGCAAGATCCATGGGGGTCTTGGGCGTGCCATTGGCCGACAGATACTCCGGAGCCGCCGCCAGCACGGAGCGCGTCTCGCAGATCACGGACGCCACGTGCGTGTCCGGCACGCCGGCCACGTGCCGGATCGCCAGGTCGAACCCCTCGGTGGCCAGGGACGCCAGATGATCGCTGAGATCCAGCTGGATCCGTACATCGGGAAATTCCTTCAGGAACCCGGGGATCAGCGGCGCGATGATCTGCCGTCCCAGGGCCACGGGCGCGGTCACGGACAGCACGCCGCGCGGCCCCTCGGACAGGTTCTGCACGGCGGAAAACCCCTCCTCGATGCGCAGAAAGGCCGCCGCGGTCTGGTCGACCAGGCTCTGCCCGGCCTCGGTCAGCCCCACGCTGCGGGTCGTGCGGCGCACCAGCGGCACGCCGGCCGCCTGCTCCAGCTCCACGATGCGCTGGCTCACCGAGGCCTTGCTGATCTGCAGGCGGCGGGCCGCCGCCGTGTAGCTGCCGGTATCGGCCAGCACGCCCAGGCAATGGATATGCGACCACAGGTCTTCCAAGCGCCTTGTTTTCGTCATGCCCTGCTCCATTGTTCGAAACATCAAACACTGATTCCAGCCCTCTGGTCTCGACGGCCGGACGGCAATGCGCGACAGTGCCAGCTCCCGAACACCATGCTTGAGCACAGGAGCAGACCATGAACGCAAGCCACGCCAGCGCCGGATCCCGCAATGCCGGACACTACATCGGCGGCCGCCCCGTCGACGGGACCGGCAGCCGCCAGCCCGTCTTCAATCCGGCCACCGGCGCCGTCGCGAAGCAGGTGGTCCTGGCCACGCCCGACGAGGTGAACCGCGCGGTGGCCAGCGCCCGCGCCGCGTTCCCGCAATGGGCGGATACCCCGCCGATCCGCCGCGCGCGCGTGCTGTTCAGGTTTCTTGAGCTGATGAACAAGCACCGCGACGAACTGGCCCACCTGATCACCGCCGAGCATGGCAAGGTTTTCTCCGACGCGCAAGGCGAAGTCACGCGTGGCATCGACATCGTCGAGTTTGCCTGCGGCGTGCCTCAGCTCCTGAAGGGCGCGCACACCGAACAGGTTTCCACCGGCATCGACAACTGGACGCTGCGCCAGCCTCTGGGCGTGGTAGCGGGCATCACGCCGTTCAATTTCCCGGTCATGGTGCCCATGTGGATGTTCCCCGTGGCGATCGCGGCGGGCAACACCTTCGTGCTCAAGCCCAGCCCCACCGACCCCAGCGCGTCGCTGCGCATCGCCGAACTGCTGAGCGAGGCCGGCCTGCCCGACGGCGTGTTCAACGTGGTCCAGGGCGACAAGGTGGCGGTGGACGCGCTGCTGGAGCATCCCGACGTGAAGGCGGTGAGCTTCGTCGGCTCCACCCCCATCGCCAACTACATCTATGAAACCGGCGCGCGCCACGGCAAGCGCGTGCAGGCCCTGGGCGGCGCCAAGAACCACATGGTGGTGATGCCGGATGCCGACATCGACCAGGCGGTGGACGCGCTGATCGGCGCCGGCTACGGCTCGGCAGGCGAACGTTGCATGGCGGTCAGCGTGGCGGTGCTGGTGGGCGACGTGGCCGACCGGCTGCTGCCCCGGCTGATCGAACGCACCAAGACCCTGAAGGTGCTGGACGGCGAGAACCCGGCCGCCGAAATGGGCCCCATCGTGACGCGCGCCGCGCACGAGCGCATCAGCGGCTACATCGCCCTGGGCGTGCAGGAAGGCGCGCAGCTGCTGGTGGACGGCCGCGGCTTCCAGGGCGCGCAGGCGGGCGACGGCTGCGGCGACGGCTTCTGGATGGGCGGCACCCTGTTCGACCACGTCACGCCGGACATGCGCATCTACAAGGAAGAGATTTTCGGCCCGGTGCTGGGCTGCGTACGCGTGAAGGACCTGAAGGAAGCGGTGGATCTCATCAACGCCCACGAATACGGCAACGGCGTGGCCTGCTTCACCCGAGACGGCAACGTCGCGCGCGAATTCGGCCGGCGCATCGAAGTCGGCATGGTGGGCATCAATGTGCCGATCCCGGTGCCCATGGCCTGGCACGGCTTCGGCGGCTGGAAGCGCAGCCTGTTCGGCGACATGCACGCCTATGGCGAGGAAGGCGTGCGCTTCTACACCCGCCAGAAGTCCATCATGCAGCGCTGGCCCGAGAGCATCGGCAAGGGCGCCGAATTCGCCATGCCGACGGCGAAGTAGGACCGCGCTGGCGGCACGCCGCCGGTCCCGGCCGGACTGGCGGCTTGCCTCACGATGGCGAGATCCATCCACGGTAGATCGCGCCGGCGCCGGCGATCGCCAACAGCAGGAAAATGAACCGCTTCAGCACGTCGGCGGATACGCGGGTGCGCAGGCGCGAACCCGCGTACAGGCCGATGAGGGCCACGGGCAGCAGCACGGCGGCGGCCGACAGAATTTCCGGCTGCGAGTAGAGGCCGGCGGCGCCGAAAGCCGCTGCCCGGATCACCCCGCTCAACAGGATGACCACCGAGATCGTGGCGCGGAACTGATCCAGCGCGTCCAGCCGCCGCGACAGATAGATGGTGTAGATCGGCCCGCCGGTCCCGAACAGCGCGCTGAAAATGCCGCCGAAGACGCCGAACGGCAGCGCCCAATGCGTCTTCAGCGGAGCCGCAGCCTTCGATGGCGCGCCCCTCAGTCCCTTGATGCACACCGCCAGCACGAAGCCGCCCAGCAGCATCAGGGGCCATCTGGCGCCGGCGTTGTGCAGCAGCGTGACGCCCAACCCTATCCCCAGCAGCAGCCAGGGAAACAGGCGCTTGAGTTCAACCAGCGATACCCGCCGCCAGTTGCTGCCGCCCACCAGCGCGGTGCAGGCCAGGTCGAACAGCACCACCAGCGGCACGGCGAACTGCAGCGGAATGAACTGGACCAGCACCGGCACGGCCACCATGGCCGCGCCGAATCCCGTCATCCCGAAGACGACATAGGCAACAAAGATGACGGGAGCGGCAATGAATAGGGATTCGGCGGACACCATGACCTCGATGGACAAGTAGGGATCGGGTCCGGCGTTCAGCTGGCGGTGATCTTCTTCTTTTCCACCAGCGCCTTCCACTTGGCAGACTCCCTGGCAATCTCATCCCTGAGTTGGGCGGGAGGCACGATGGCCGCGTACATGCCCTGCTCCGCCAGATAGCGTTTCATATTGGGCTGCTCGACCGCCATCCTGGCGTCGGCCAGCAGCCGGTCTATGGAGGCTTGCGCCGTGCCCGCGGGCGCCAGCAGCGCGAACCAGCCGGTGAACTCGAATCCCGGCACGCCGTCTTCCGCCGTGGTCGGCACATCGGGCAGCAGCGCCGAACGCTCCTTGCCCGTGACCGACAGCGCGCGCAAGCGTCCGCCCTTGAGCAAGGGGACGATGGCGTTGATGTTGCCCACGGCTACTTCGATCACGCCCGCCATGAGATCCGTGTAGGCCGGGCCTTCGCCCTTGTACGGCACGTGCATGAGTTCAATCCCGGCCGCATCGCTGAAGGCCTCGCCCGCCATATGCGTCTGGCTGCCGACGCCCGCGGACGAGAAGCTCAGCTTGCCGGGCCTGGCACGAGCGTACTCGATCAGTTCCCGCGTGTTCTTGACGGGCAGATTGGCGTTGACCGTGACCACCATGGGTCCGTTGGCCACCTTGCCGATCGGACTGAAGTCCTCCAGCGAGTACGGCAGCTTGCTGTAGATGAACTGATTGACCGTGAACATGCTGCCCGAGGCCAGCAGCAGCGTGTAGCCGTCCGCGGGAGCGCTGGCCACGGCCTGCGCGCCCACGCTGCCACCCGCGCCCGCGCGGTTCTCGACGATCACGCTCTGCTTCAGGCCCTTGCCCAGTTCGGCCGCCAGCGCGCGGCCCAGCAGGTCGGTGGCCCCGCCCGCCGAAAACGGCACGACCATCCGCACTACCCGGTCCGCCGGCCAATCTGCTCGCGCGGACCTGGCCAGGAACGGCGATAGCGCCAGGCCGTATCCGATCGCCTTAACGATGCGGCGGCGCGCCAGCCGTGATTGATTGTCGTCTTTCATGGTTCTGTCTCCTTCAGTTCGCGGGACGGCGAGGCCCGCCGCCCTTGGCAGGCGGACGATTCGCCAGGCAACAACTGTCCCTCGGGCCGATGGGCTCGATTTTTTTCCGGGACGTTGCGGTGTTTTTCTGCGGACTACTGGACTGCTGGACTACGGACTGCTGACTGAGGCCGGCCTAGCCGGCGGCTTCCTGCTGGCTGGCGCAGACTGACTTCAATGCGTCCAGCAACAACTGCGAAAGATGGGCGCGCGGGTTCTCCTTGGGAGCCAGGATGCCCAGGCGCCGGGTGACCGTCGGCGAGCCGAAAGGAATGACGCGGATGCCCGCTGGGAACTCGTTCCGGCCGCGCCTGGCGGGCACCACCGAGGCGCCCAGGCCGTTGGCCACCATGGCGATGACGCCTTCGAGGTTGTCGATCTCCATGGTCGAGCGCACGGTGATGCGCCTGCGCACCATCTCTTCCTGCACCAGATGTCCCACGCGGGCGGATCGGTTGAAGCGCACATAGGGCGTCTGCTCCAGGATCTCCTGGTCGCTGGCGCCTTTCACCGAACGGTGCGCGATGACGACCAGCTGTTCCTCCACGAAGGGCATGAAGTCCAGGCCCGAACGCGGCGCGTCGGGTTCCGTCACGATCGCCACGTCCAGCTGGCGGTGGTAGAGCGCGCGCTCCAGGTCATGCGTCAGCCCGGTGGTGACATGCACTTCCAGGCCGTGCCCCTGCTTCTGCAGATGGCGCAAGGCGAGCGGCAGCACCCCCGACACACAGGTATGGACGCTGCCGAGCTTGAGCAGGCCCGCCGAGGTCCCCTTCTTCAACGAGGCGCTCATGCTCTCCCAGTGCGCGATCAGGTCGCGCGCGCGATGCACCAGCGCCAGCCCCGTGTCCGTGAGTATCGGCGGACGCCGGCTGCGGTCGAAGATCGTGATGCCGAGCTCGTCCTCCAGCGCGCGGACCTGCATGCTCACCGCCGACAGCGACAGGCCAATGGTGTTGCCGGCCTCGGCGAAGCTGCCATGGTCCGCAATCGCGATCAGCGTGTAGAGGGTCCGGATGTCCATGCAAACAAGGTCCTGGTGGAGCACAGCGTTATGGAAAGAGCGGCATGGCGCGCTAGATGCCCAAGAGGCGCCGCGCGTTGCCGCCCATGACTTTCCTGAGATTATCTTCCCGGATCGGCAAGGTCTCGAACCATTCCTTGTACCCCTGCACCGGGCAGAACGGGAACGAGCTGGCGTAGAGCATCCGGTCCGAGAGAAAACCGTCGGCCGCCTTCACGTATTCCTCCCAGCCCGGCATGCGGGAAAAATACATGTCGGGGGACAGCCACAGGTTCGGCCGGCGGAAGGCCAGGTGCAGTATCTCATTGACCCAGGGCCATCCGCCGTGCGCCACCACCACGTTCAGGCCGGGAAAGTCCGCCAGGACGCGATCGGTCCGTATCGGGTCCGAATAGCTCAGGTCGGGGCCGGCCGTGCCGCCGACCATCATGATCACCGGCACGCCCAGGTCCTCGCAATGGCCATAGATCGGGTAAAGGCGGCGGTCGTCGGCATGCATGGGCACCGGGTAGGAGCCGGGCTCGATGTTGATCAATTTGAAGCCATCCCGGACCGCCTGGCTGATGGCCTGGAACGCCTTGCGGCGGTCGGTGGGATCGATGGAGGCCGCGCCGATGAAGCGGTCCGGGTGCTCGGCCACGATGCCGCGCACGTCCTCGTTGGACACGCTGCCCAGCACGCCGGCCAGGCGGCCCACGACCACGCCGCGCCCTATTCCCGCCGCATCCATCTCGTCGAGCAGCAGGCTCATGGATTGCTGCTGCGCCGCCGGGGAAGGCTCGAAGCCCACGGTCCGGGTAAAGCCGTCGCGGCGCTCTCCCGCTGAATACATCAGCGTGTTCAGGAAGCCGCCCACGGGTGGCCGAAGCCGGAAGTCGATGATCATCGAGGTCTCTCTGTCAGGAATCTGGTTGCCGGGGTCTGCCTTGCCGCGCCTACATCACTTCGTCCTTGCGGTCGTCCGTCTCGCCATAGCGGTGCAGCGCGGGCGGCTTGAGCCCCGCATAGAGCTTCTCGATGCCCGCATTGATGGTTTCGGCGTGCTGGGCGAAGAGCGAATTGCCCTCCAGGTCGCTCTCGACGATGAAGGGCCCGAAGTTCTCGACCTCGAACAGCCACATGGCCTGCGCGATGCCCAGCTCGTCCAGCCAATGCACCTCGCGCACCCGCTTGATGCCGCGGCCCAGCAGCGCGCCGGTGCCGTAGCCGACGGTCGTCAGGTAGATCGCGCCGCCCGGCGCCAGCACCTTCTTGTAGTCGTCGGCCGGCATGCCGCCCTTGCCGATCAGGATGCGGCAGCCGGTTTCCTCCAGCCAGCGCGGGATCCACTTGGAAAACCGGAACGAGGCCGTGGCGGTGACGGCGCCCACGTTGTAGCCGCCGCGCCCGTCCGGCGCCGCGGCCGGCGAGCAATGGAAGTTGACGTTGCTGAGGGACCGCAGGTCCACCGGCAGCGGCAGGCCCTCGTCCAGCACCTTCTTGTAGATGCCTTCGCGGGCCGTGTACACCACGCCATTGAGATAGACCGCCGATCCCAGTTCAAGCCTGGCGATGTCCTCGCGCCTGGCGGGCAGGTCCAGGTGAAAGACCTTGATGTCGTCGTCGTTGCTTACCATTCGACCGTCTCCCGGCGCATGTAGGGCGTGAACCATTGGGGATCGGTGCGGTACTCGATGGCCCCGTTGGCGTGGATCCGCGCGGTGGCCCGGCGCGAAGACAGGCAGAAGGTATGCAGGCTGATGGGCATGCCCCCCGTATGGGTGTAGCCGCACTCGATGTGGCAATCGACCACCATGCCGGAGCCCACGAACCCCATGGCGCCCATGCCGATGGAATTGCCCAGCCGCATCAGCTCAAGCTCCAGTTCCGCGACCTTGGAATCCGGATTCCTGTCGCCCACCGTGCGCAGGCAGGCGGCCTGCTTGCCCAGTTGCATGCAGGTGTCCTTGGAGCCGCCCAGCCCGATGCCGACGATGGCCGGCTGACAGGCCAGGCCGCGCTTGCCGAAGGCGATCAGCGTGTCCAGCACGAAGCGCTTGATGCCGTCTATGCCGTCGCCCGGGAACAACATGCGGTAGTCGGTGCCGAACAGGCCGCCCTTGTGCACGGTGGTGATTTCGATCCAGTCGGTGTCGGGCTCGAAAGACCATTCGATCTCGGGCGCATTGATGCCGACGTTGTTGTTGTGGTCGGTGCGCCATAGCGGATGCACGCGGTTGGGCCGCAGCGGAATGCTGACGGTGCCCTCGGCCGTGGCATGACGCAGCGCGCGCTCCACCGCGACGAAGCCGGCATCGACCGAGGCGTTGTTGCCGACCTTGACGTAGTAGCGCGGCAAGCCGGTGTCGGCGCACATGGGACGCCGGTCCTGGTCGGCGGCCTCCCAGTTGTCCATCATGGCGTGAATGACGAAACGCGGCAGCTTGCCGGTTTCCTTCTTCTGCAGTTCCTGGATGCCATGCTTGTAGTCCGCGGGGATCTCGATCGCCGCGCGGCGCATGATTTCCAGCGCCGCCTCTTCAACTTTCCGGACAGGGATGCTCATGGTGGGATGTGCCTCAGCTCTGGGGGTTGCCTGCCTCGCCCTCGATGAGCGATTGGCCGGGCCTGACGATGTCAAAGGAAACCGGAACCATCTCCAGCGCCACCTCGCCGTCCTGCGCGCTGACGCGCGTGTAGCAGCTGGCGTGCAGGTCTCCGGCCTCGGGGAAGTCTTCGCGGTAGTGCGCGCCGCGGCTGTTCTCGCGCGCCAGCGCAGAGAGCGTGATGACCTTGGAGATGTCGACCAGGCTTTCCAGGTTGAGCCAGTCGTGCCAGGTCAGGTTGTAGCGGCGGTCGCCGTCCGCCACGCCGATGTCGCGCAGCGCCGCGCGATGGCCGGCGACGGCGTCCAGGCCGTGCTCCATCGCCTCGCGCCGGCGCAGCACGCCGACGTCGTCCCACATGGTCTGCGACAGTGCGTCCCGCAGTTCGTGGATGCGTCCGGTGGGCCGAGAAAACGGGTATTCGGCGCGCTCGACGCCGCGCGCGATGACGCGCTGGTCGGGGTCGCGCCACAGGCCGGACTTGGCGACGTAGGCCGCCATCGCGTCGCCGGCGATGCCGCCGAACACGGTGGAGTTGGCCACGCCGTTGCCGCCCAGGCGGTTGGCGCCGTGCACGCCGCCGCAATCTTCGCCGGCCGCATAAAGGCCCGGCGAGGCCGTCGAGCCGTCCACGTTGAACTCGACGCCGCCCATCAGATAGTGCGCGGTCGGCACCACCTCCACCTTGCCGCCCGCCAGGTCGAAGCCGCAATCCTTGCAGCGGTTGACCATGCCGGGAAAGGTCTTGGCCACCTTCTCCGGACCCAGATGGCTCATCTGGATGTAGACCCCGCCCATCGGTCCGGTGCGCCCCGCGCGCATTTCGGCGTAGATGCCGCGGCTGACCACGTCGCGCGTGGCGCGTTCGCCGCGCTTGTCGTAGTTGGCCATGAAGCGCTCGCCAGCGCCGTTCAGCAGATAGCCGCCCGCGCCGCGCAACCCTTCCTCCAGCACCGTTCCGGTCATCCGGGTATCGGGCCCACCGAGCAGGCCGGTGGGATGGAACTGCACCATCTCCATGTCCCGCAACTTCAGGCCGTAGCGCAGCGCCATGGCCAGGCCGTCGCAGGTCTTGTCGCCGGAAGGCGTGTGATAGCGATACATCGTCGGCCCCGCCCCCGTGGCCAGCAGCACGGCCTTGGCCTGGATGAAGCGGTAGCCGCCGGTCCGCATGTCGATGAACAGGACCCCGGAGATGCCCGAGCCGTCGGCGGCGGGTATCAGTTCGATGGCGCGATGCTCTTCCAGTTCGTCGACGTCCAGCGCCCGGACCTGCTCCATCAACCTGTTAATGATCTCGATGCCGGTCAGGTCAGCCTTGTGCACCGTGCGGTCGAAACTCTGGCCAGCGAACGCCTTGGAATGCAGCGTGCCGTCGGGATTGCGGTCGAAGAAACAGCCGATCTCGTTTTCCAGCTCGCGCACCCGCTCGACCGCGCCTTCGACCAGCCGCCACGCCAGGTCCTGGCGCGGCAGCCACTTGCCGCCTTCGATGGTGTCCATGAAGTGGCGTTCCACCGAATCGCCCGCGGCCAGCGCGACGTTGTAGCCGCCCTGGACCATGCGAGTACAGCCGCATTTGCCCAGCAGGCCCTTCACGGTCACCGTCACCCGCAGGGACGGGTTGGCCTTCTTGGCATGCAGCGCCGCGAACAGGCCCGCCCCTCCGGTGCCCAGCACCAGGATGTCCGTCTTGTGATTCTCGATCCGCATCTCAGATCACTCCAGCGATGAAAACCAGGCCCGTGACCATCGAGAGCGCGAAGCCCCATCCGATCCAGGCCATGCGCGCGTTCCGCGGCGAGCTCCAGGGCAACAGCTCCAGCGCCAGCAGGCGCAGCCCGAAGAACATATGCAGGGTCAGCAGCAGCACCAGCCCCCATTCGCCGAACTTCATCGCCGGCATCTCGGCCAGCTTCAGGAAGCCGTCCAGGCGCGCTTCGTCCAGCGCCATGGCCAGCACGTAGAAGTGGGCAGGCAGGAACAGGGCCAGCGCCAGTCCCGACAGGCGGTGTCCCAGGAAGGCCCAGTACGCCTGGTGATTGCGAGCCGACTTCATGGCATCAGCCCTCCTATCGCGGCGACCGCGCGCACGCCCAGCACCAGCAGCGCCGCGCCGAACGCCAGGCCGACGACGGAGGCCGCGGGCCGGCCGATCCGCAGCCACTCGATCAGGATGTTGCGCACCCCGATGGGAACGTGGACCGACACGCTCAGCACGAACAGGCCGTAGAAAACGATCCAGAACCAGTTGCCCTGGGTGCGCGAGAGGATCTCGCCCGCCGTCAGGCCGCCGCGGACCGCATAGATGACCAGACCCACGTGCACCAGGACAAAGGGCGCCATCACCATCGCCGTCAGGCGCTGGAGCGCGAAGAGACGAGCTTCCATGTCAGCCCCCCTTGAGCAGGCTGAGAATGGCGCTGCGCTTCAGTCCGGCGATGCTGCCGGTGGGGCTGAGGCTGACCGGACAGTGCTTCATGCAGCTGCCCTGGGTGTGACAGGAATTGCAGCCGCTGCCCGAGGTGGCCTTGCGCAGCACGTCCTTGGGATCCGCGTGCCGCTCGTCGTTGAACAGCGTCCACGCCCGGTTCAGGGCGGCCGGGCCAAGATAGTCCTTGTCCCATGACACCACGTCGCAGGCCGCGTAGCACACGCCGCAGTTGATGCATTCAATGGCAGCGTCGGCCTGCTTGCGCTTCTTGCTCTGCGGCGACACCAGCGCCGGCGGATCGTTGCGCGTGGCCGTGCCGATGAAGGTGTTGCCGGCGCGCGCCCACTTCTGGAAGAACTCGCTCATGTCGACCACGAGGTCCTTGATGCGGGGCATGTTGCGCATCGGCTCGATCACGATCACCCCGTCTTCCTCGACGCGGCTCACGTGCGTCCGGCAGGTCCAGCGGGGCTTGCCGTTGACCGTCATCGCACAGGAGCCGCAGACGCCGACGCGGCATGCGTAGCGGTACGAGAGGCTGGGCTCCTGCGTGCGCTGGACTTCGGTCACCACATCCAGGACCGTCTGGTTTTCCCGCCAGGGAACCGAGTACGTGGAGTAGCTTCCGTCCTCGGTCCCCCGGGAAATGCGGACCGTGAGTTGTCTCTGATTCGTGGAGTTCTTGGTATCCATTTTCCGCCCTCGGGCGACACGTCGCGCCCCTGAACAGAATTCTGAATCTTGCGTAATAGTGAAGCAATATAGATTTAGTTGATATTTTTTGAAGATAATTTTCGCGCTTTCATAGCGCCGGATTGGAGATCCAGCGCATGCCGCGCCGCCGCATGTTCAATCAATGGCGATCACTGGGGTGACGAAGCAGCATCAGCCCGCCGGATCGGAGGCACGCATCGCGGCATTCCGCGGGCCGCGTGCATCTTTTGGAAAATTGGGTATACTTCCGCCTCGCTTGCCTGGAACCGCCCACGATCGCCAAGATCGCGGATGGCTCGAAGCAACGAAAATGCGGGAGTAGCTCAGTTGGTAGAGCGCAACCTTGCCAAGGTTGAGGTCGCGAGTTCGAGACTCGTCTCCCGCTCCAAATTTTGATTTCCAGGCCTTTCCTGGAAATCCTTGAGAAAGGGCCTTCGGGCCCTTTTTTCATTGCGGTTTGTGCCGCTTGGAAAATAAAGGGACACGGGCAATGGATACCGCATTGATCCTGCTGGTGCTTGTCGCGGCATGGCAGGTGCTGCGCGTGCGCTACCAGCGCGCCCGCATTGCGTTGCTGGGGCGTCATCTGGGCGGCTTGCAGCTTGAGCGCCACATGGAAACACTGACGCAAGGCTACACCCGCGCCATCCGCGAAGACGCTGAAACACGCCAGTTGCAGGTGCTGGAAACCTTCGCCCAGACCGAACGCGCCGTGGCGGCACAAGTGCGGTCTCTGGCCGACGCCATGCAGAAGGAAAGCCCACAGGCTACCCGCGTGAGCACGCTCTCGTTCTGCGTGCCATTCATCGAGCGCTTTCTTCCTGCAATGACACGGGATTTTCGTGAACTGCTGCACATCCATGCATCCGGCTTGCGCCATGTCGTGGACAACGAGAGCCACTGGGACGCAAGAGAGCGCGCGTACCACCTCTCGGCAGAGTTGTATCTGCTGCAGCACAGTTGCCATTGGTTCTGCAAATCCCGCGCCGTGGCCGATGCGCGGCTGATGCTGCGGCATCAGGTCGATCACCGGAAAGTCCTGGATTCAGTGTCTGCCGTTACCCGCTCGGCTTATCTGCGATGGCAAGGGGCCGATAAGCACTAGGACCCATTGCGTCTCGTCCGCTCTGGCTCCGCTCAACGCGCACTCTTGGGCAAGTCCAAAAAAAGGGGCGAATCTTTCGATTCGCCCCTTTTTCATTTGACCTAAATTACAGCCCATACAGGCACAACGGGCGCCGCAATCGCGATGCCTGTTGCGCCTTGCTGCGCCCGATCAGAAGCGCACGGCCAGCCTGAGCAGGCCCGACTGCTGGCGGTTGCCGCCGCCGAACTGCGCGTCGTAGGAAATGCCGGCCGTCGTGTTGCGCGTGATGGCCATTTCGGCGCCCAGGCCGAGCACCGCCGCGTCGCGCGCGATCGGCACGCCCGTCACCGAGAACGTGCTGCCGCCGTCGAAAGCCAGTTCCTGCCTCGGCTTCACATCGCCCATGGCATGGCGCCAGCCCAGCGTTGCGGTCAGACGGCCCGGCGCCTGATCCGAACCGAACTGCCAGCCGCCGCGCAGACCCAGCGTGGTGCTGGTCACATCGTCGGTGCTGCTCGACCCGCGCAGGGCTGCCGTGCCGCCCGACTCCTGGAAGCCGCGCGTGCGCAGCTGGTTCCAGGCCAGGCCGGCAAAGGGTTCGACGGTATAGGCATCGCCCAGCGGCAGCTTGTAGCCGAGTTCGGTGAACAATTGCGTCGACGAGGCGTTATAGGACGACTTGAGACGCTGGTTCAGGCTTCCGGCCACGACGTCGCGCTTGGTGTCGATGTCGTGCCAGGTGTAGGCCGCGCCCGCCATGAAGCGGATGTTGCCGGGACCGGCCTGGAAGCTGCGCCCGCCGAACATCGTCGCCGTATAGCTGTCGACGCTGGAGCGCGACGAGGTATCGGAGATCGAGTTGTGGGTGCCGGTGTAGCCCACCGCGCCGCCCAGGCGCCAGCCGCCGCCCACGGCGCCGTCGCCGCCAACGAACAGGCCGCCGGACGATTGGCTCACGCTGGACGCGTTGCTATCACCGCCAAAGGTGCTCCAGTTGCCAAAGACCTGCGCCCAGACAGGCGATGCGCCGCTTTGCGGCATGCCGTCGGACGAAGCCGCGCCCAGCTGGGCCGTGGGGCGTCCGGCGCGCATCGGCGCGTCGAGGTTGCCGCGCAAATGGTCCAGCGACATCGAACGCACGGTGTCAGCCTGGCTCAACAACACGCTGGAGGTGCTGGCATACGCTTCGCCGGACAACTGCTTCAAGGCGGAGCGCGCTTCGCCCGGCGTCATGGTGAGGACGGCCGTCGCCACCTGGCTGGCGGCGGTGTTCTTGTCCGCGCCAATGCCGCTGCCGACCAGCGAGGATCCGCCGCCGGTCGTGGTCGAACCGCTGCCGGTCGTGCCGGAGCCGTTGCCGGTCGTGCCCGAACCGCTGCCGGTCGTGCCCGAACCGCTGCCGGTCGTGCCCGAACCGCTGCCGGTCGTGCCCGAACCGCTGCCGGTCGTGCCCGAACCGCTGCCGGTCGTGCCCGTGCCGCTGCCGGTCGTGCCCGAACCGCTGCCGGTCGTGCCCGAACCGCTGCCGGTCGTGCCCGAACCGTTGCCCGTCGTGCCGGAGCCGCTGCCGGTCGTGCCCGAACCGCCGCCGGTCGTGGGCGGCGTTTCCTTATCGAGCGCGCCGCCGACGCTGCTCTCGTTGCCCGAACCGCCGATACTGCCGATCGGCACGTCATTGCGCGCCAGCGTCATGAACGCGTTCTTCGCGTCGTAGCTCAGCGTGGGCGTCAGGAACGCGTACGCGCTGGAGGCGCCCGTGAACTTGCCCTGGATGCCGCCGTCCGCCGTCAGGATGGTGTAGGTCGTGCGCGGCGCGTAGTTGCCGTCGGGACCCACATGCGCCACGGAGCCGTCCAGGTAGGCAATGCCGGTGACATGGATGCGGTCGCTCGCGCTGCTGGCCGGATCGGCGTGCACGCGATAGATGGTGTCCTGGCCGAAGGTCAGGTTGCCGTTCACGGTCAGCGTGCCGATGGGCGAGCCATCGTTGCCGGGAGAGATCACGGCCGTGGGATAGAGGGTGGTCGTGCCGACCTGGCCGACGCCCGCCAGCACCACTTCGCGGCCGATGTCCATCGGACCGTTCAATTTGCCGTCGATTTCCAATGCGCCGTCGGCGATCAGGATGGGGCCGGTCAGGCCGCTGCTGTCGCCGGTCAGAATCACCGAGCCGGGGCCGGTCTTGACGAAGCCCTGCGTGCCTTGCAGCGAATTGTGAATGGTGTCGACGAACTGGCCGGAGGCATAGGTGCCGTCGCCGACCACAATGGCCGGCGGGTTGCCGCCGCTGCCCACCAGGGTGATGGGCGCGCCTTGCACTTGATAGCGGTCGGTGGCGAACTGGATGCCCGACACGCGCACGGGACCCGCGCTGCCGTCGACGCTCACCGTGCCGGCCGCGCCGGTGAAGATGGCATAACCGCCGTCCGGCAGAGCGCCCGTGGCATTGCTGGGGCTATTCCAGTTGCCGCTGGTCGCGGTCCAGGTGCCGCTGCCGCCGCCGGCGCGGGTGGCGGACGCCGCGCCGTTGCCGTTCCACAGATTGGTCGTGCTCGGGCCCAGGATGAGGTTGATCTGCTTGTCGCCGGTCAGCGACTGGATGGTCGCGGGCGGCGTGGAGTCGCCGGTGACCGAACCCAGCGTCAGGCCGTTGCCGCTCAGGGTGCCGCCGTAGGACAGGATGCGGTAGTAGCCGGCGTTCACGCCCAAGGTGTTAACCGAGACATTCAGCGTCGTGTTGTTGATGGCGGCATTGCCGCGCACGGTAAGGTTGTCGCCGGTGCCGGGTTGCGTGATGGGCAGCCCCGCATAGCCTGTCTCGAAGTCGAACACCGCGTTGTTCATCGACAGGTTGCCGTTGACCACGATGTTGCCATTGGAAACCCCAGTCGGCGTGCCCACGGAATAGCCGGGCGCGACGCGCGCGCCGGAAACATTGAGATCGCCATTGATCGAGCCGAAGCCCGCGACGATGCCGTTCGATGTCGCGTTGACGTTGCCGCCGAGCGTGACGCCCGCTCCGCCGCCATTGCCGCCGACCACCAGCGTGCCGCCGCTGACATCCACCCCGCCGGGGAAGTTGGCCGAACCGTCAAATACCCGCGTATTGCCAGGCGCAACGGTCAGGTCCGCGGCCTTGACGCCTACGCAGTATGACGCGCTCAGTGCGAGCGTCGCCGTTAGCCATTTCTTCGTGCCGTATATCAACGTGGATTCTCCATATTTCGGTTAATAATCTTATTTGCAGCCATTACCAGATTGCTGCGAAAGTATTAATACGTAAC
Source organism: Achromobacter anxifer (assembly GCF_903652925.1). Classification (GTDB taxonomy): domain Bacteria; phylum Pseudomonadota; class Gammaproteobacteria; order Burkholderiales; family Burkholderiaceae_B; genus Achromobacter; species Achromobacter anxifer. The sequence continues at coordinate 662,755 of NZ_CAHLAR010000003.1, forward strand.
GCAGCAGGCCTACATAATTTGAATAGGCCTTCTCAAAAAAGGACGCAATTTATACCGATTTTTTTGCAATACGGAGAATTAACCGGCAAATACCCTTCAGATTATTGAAACAGTAAGTACGGATACCATCTTGATAATCCAATAATCAATAACGGATACCAACCGGATTATTAATTCAATAATATGGATACCATCCAATAAAATAAGTGACGCTTGTGGATACCATCCGCCGATAACAACTTGACACGTTCATGCCGCCCCTGGGCTCGGCGCTCAACCCGCCGCCGCCGCACCGCCCGCCGCATTGCCTAAAATTCGCAAAAATCCCGCTAAGCCTTTGATATTCATTGGACTTTCCCGGTAACTTTTGAGAATTTTCTTATCCTGGGGGATAGCACCGGCCCATACCATCGCTGCATGACGGCCTCCCCCAGCCTCCCCGATGGATTCATGCCGGCAACCTCCCGGCTGCCCATGATCCTGCTGCACCTGCTCGCCCTGGCGCTGCTGGCGTGCATCCTCGTGGGAACGATGCTGTCCATGTATTGGTCGTTCAGCGATGAAGTTTCCAGCTACCGCCGCCGCATGAACGCCGCCGCCGACAAGGCGCAGATATTCTTCGACCAGCGTGAAGCCCTGCTCCGGTCCCTGGCGGCCTCCTCGGTGCGCAATACGGATCGCATGCAAGCGCACGCCGCGCCCGGAACTTTTGGCGAAACCGGGCAAATCAGCGTGCTTCCATTGCTCGACGACGCCGACGCCTATGAGTGGGCGCTGATACTCACGGGCCGCAACCGGGCTGACGTCGCGGCGGCCAATGCCCGCATCGTCTATACGACGCTGGCGGGCCCCGGCACGACGCGGCAGGCGTTGGACGACACAAGGGCGCCAAGGCACGGCATCTCCGCCAGCACCGGACAATCGCTCTACGAGACCCTGGCTACGCACCGGCCTGCGCCAGACCCGGACGGCCGCGCGCCCATCATCTGGATCCGGCCCTTGACGGAAACGACCGATCATCTATTTCTCTACACTCCCCTGGACTCGACGGGGCGGGAGCAGACCTGGCTGGGACTCGAGGTTGAAGGCATCGCCTCGGTCATCGCGCCGGAACACGCAAGCGACAGCGCAAGCTACGCGCTCTACGACAGCGACGGCCAGGTAGCCTTGCGCGGCGGTCCCTCGCCTTCCGCCCTGGGATCAGCAGCGGCGGGACTGGCTCGCAATTCCTTCGGATTTCTGGGCGGCAGCTGGCTGCCCCATAGCCTGGCGCTGAGCAAGACCGTCGGCGAGGCCGGCTGGCGGCTGGTTTACTACGTGCCGACTGGGGACGTGCTGCGGCATGGCGCGACGTCCTTCTGGACCGCCGGGGCCGTCGCGGCCTGCCTGAGCACCGTTGTCCTGCTGGGAGTGCGCCACATCCGGGAAAAGCTGGTCTCGCCCTCGATCCGGCACCAGACGGCGCTCATCGACAGCCTGGCCCTGAACCGGAAAATCATCGAAGTCGCGCCTATCGGACTCAGCCTGGTGCGCCCCGCGGACGGCACCCAAGTCATGTCGAACGAGGCCGGCCGCCGCCTGCTGGACGCGCACGAGAGCTGGCGCCAGGACATCCGCCACGCGGGAGTCCAGGCCGGCCGGCACGAGTACCAGCTGGACGACGGACGCACAGTCTGCCTGACTTACGCCGCGACCTGCTACCAGGCCGAGGAGGTGGTGATATGCGCCATCAGCGATATCTCGGCGCAGAAGGAGGTCGAGTGCACCCTGCGCGATGCCAAGCAGGCCGCGGACCAGGCGAGCGACGCGAAAACGCTGTTCTTTGCGACGATCAGCCATGAGATACGTACCCCGCTGTACGGCATCCTCGGCACGCTGGAACTGCTTGCGCTCACGCCCATGAGCAGCCAGCAACAGCAATACCTGCACACCATGCAGCAGTCTTCCTCGACCTTGCTACGCACCATCAACGACACGTTGGACCTGTCCCGCATGGAGGCCGGCCACGAGGACCTGATCATCTCCGAGTTCTCCCCGGCCGACCTGCTGGAAAAGGCGGTGGCGAACTACGCCGCCCGCGCCCAGGGCAAGGGGTTGCTGATCTTCTCGGTGGCCAATACCGGCATGCCGGCAACGGTGAAGGGAGATCCAACCCGGCTGCTGCAAATTCTCAACAACCTCGTCAGCAACTCGGTCAAATTCACCGAGGCGGGCCGCGTCGTGGTGCGCGCGGCGGCCAGCTGCGCCGAATCGGGCAAGGTGACGCTGCGCTTCCAGGTTACGGATACGGGAGTGGGCATACGCGCCGAATCTCAAGTCCAGCTGTTCGAACCCTATTTCAGGGCGCATTCCGGCGTGGAGCAAGACATAAGCGGCACCGGACTGGGCCTGACCATCAGCCGGCGCCTGGCCGACCTGATGGGGGGCAGTTTATCCGTCGTCAGCGACGTGGGCCTGGGCACCAGCATCACGTTCGCCATTGCATTGGAAGTGACCGAAATGGAACCGGCCTCGCCTATCCTGCTGCGACGCAGCGCCGTATACGTCAGCGGAGCGATCCCCGAAGTCGTGGCGAACACCTGCGCCTGGCTGAACAAATGGGGCGCCATCGCCCTGCCGTATCGCGGCCAGGCCCAGGCTCAGGAGTCCGAACATGCGGTCCTGGTGCAGACCTGGCCGCCCGCGCAACCGGAGCCGTCCTGGAGCAGAAGCAAGGTGCGCGTGCTCGCTCCCGGCGCGGACCATGCCTCGATCGCCGCGCACGGGGGCCGTCTCGGCATCACGAGCCAGGACAATCCCTTCAGCATAGGCGTCGCGGTAAGCATGGCCCAACACGGCCACGAACAGACCTTGCTGCCGCCGCCCCACGCGCCGCGCGTATCGCTGGGACTGCGGATCCTGGTCGTCGAGGACAACGCGATCAACCAGGTCATCCTGCGCGAGCAGCTCGAACATCTGGGCTGCGCGGCCACCATCGTCTTCAACGGCCGCGAAGCATTGCAGCGGTGGGATCCGGACCAGTACGACGCGGTGATAACGGACATCAACATGCCGGTGCTCGACGGCTACGAGCTGGCGCGCGCGCTGCGCGGGCTCTGCTACCGGGGAACCATACTGGGTGTAACTGCCAGCGCCGCGCCGGAAACCATCAATAAGGGGCTGGAAGCCGGCATGAACCAGGTGCTGCTGAAACCCCTGCCCATCGTCGCCCTGACCGAAACCCTGCGCGCATATGCAGAAGGCTGAATAGAACATGCTGTCCAAACTCAAAGTGCTGGTGCTGGATGACCACGCCTACCAGTGCGTCCTGCTGAAAGACATGCTCGAAGACGCTGGCTTCAGCCACGTCGACACCACGCTCGACGCGAACGATGCCCTGGAACGGATACGCAACGAAGGCCATCACCTGGTGTTGATGGATGTCGACATGCCCGGAATGGACGGCGCGCAATTCATCCATGAACTCGCCAACCAGGACCTGAATCCGATACTGGCGATCGTCACGGGATGCTCACGCCGGATGAGCAACAGCATCGGTCTCATGGCCAAGGAGCGCGGCTTCGCGGTGCTGGGCAGTTTCATCAAGCCCGTCTCCCCGGAGCAGATCAACGGCCTGGCGGCGAGCCTGCTGAGAAAACCGGCCGCGCCTCAGGCCGCGCAGTCCGGCTCCGGCTGCATCCGCCCCCTGCTTGACAGGCGCACGGTTGAAGACGCCCTGCGGGACGGCAGTATCCAGGCCTGGTTCCAGCCCAAGAAATCGCTCATCTCCGGCAACATCGTGGGCGCCGAAGCGCTGGTCCGCTGGCAGCACCGCGAATTCGGCCTGATGCTGCCCGCCTCGTTCCTTCAGTCGCTACGGGCCCACAAGCTGGATCGCGAACTGCTCATGCGCATGCTGGGCGACGGCTTGAAGGCCTATTCCATCTGGCGCGATCAGGGATACCGCATCCCCATCTCGGTCAATCTTTCCGCCAGCCTGCTGGACCTGCCGCAACTGCCGGACGAACTGCATGCCATGGTCACCAGACTCGACGTTCCCGCCGCTGACGTGACCTTCGAACTGCTCGAGGACGACATGCCGGCAGTCGCCGGCCAATTCCACATGGGCGCGAGCCGGCTGCGCCTGAAGGGCTTCGGACTGTCGCAGGACGACTTCGGCAAGGGCTACAGCTCGATGTACAGCCTGATCTCCACGCCGTACACCGAAGTGAAGATCGACAGGGCCTTCGTCAACGGCGCGGCGGCCGACGAGGTAATGGAAGCCGCCCTGGTGGCATCGATTCAGCTGGGACGCCAACTCGGTCTGCAAGTGACCGCGGAAGGCGTGGAGACGGTGGAGGACCTGCAGCTGCTGCGCCGCATCGGATGCGACGTGGCGCAAGGGTTCCTGATTTCCGCCGCCGTCAACGTCACGGCATTCAGCGAACTGCTGGCCTACGAGCCCAACCCCTACTTCACCCCATTGTCCCCTCCGCACTAGGACAAGGCCCGCCGACAGCCTTCCGATACTGGATATGCCGCTGAAGAAAAACCCCTGCCGCCTGCGCCGCCTGAGCGCCGCGTTCCTCCGCTTCCTTCCCCTTGCCCTGTTCTGCGCCGCCGCACTCTACTGCGCAGGGCAGCAAGTCCTGCGGCAGCAGGCAGACCTGTTGCAGCTGGACTTCTCGACGCTCGCCCGCCATCTCGATCGCCAGGAAACCATGCCCGCCGGGCTTGAACGGCCTCTCCATGACCAATTCTGGCTGGTCGGGATCGAAGGAGACGTGCTGTTGGGCGACGACGCATTGCCGGCCATGGAGCGCCTGGGCTTCCGCTATGCCGCCGACGGGCTGATCCTGAAAACCACGGACAGCACAGGCTCCTGGACCGGCTACTACAAGCTGAAGTACGGCAGCCTGTTGCGAGCCAATGCCTGGCTGTCCGCCTGCGCGCTGCTGCTGTTGTCCGCCGGTCTTTGCGCCTGCACCCAATTCTGGCTCTGGCACCGCCGCCATGTCGCCGAACCGGGGAACGCGGCGCGGCGCGCGCTCGCGGAATGCGAGGCGCTCGGCCGGACCTTGTTCACCACGGTTCCGTGCGCGCTGTGCGGGCTCTCGCGCGCCAACGGCCGCCTGGTCTTCGCCAATGCCCTGGCGTTGCAATGGCTGGGCGCGGGCAAGGGCCAGACCTTGCCGGACACGCAAGATGCGAAACAGCTCTTGCGCCTGGCCCGCCTGGCGCAAGAGCCCGGCCACATGGCGACGTTCAATACCCCTGATGGCAGGTCCCTGGCCGTCGCTTATGCGCCTACCCGGTACCGTGGGCAGGACATCGTGTTTTGCGCCTTCGCCGACATCAGCGCCCGCGCCGAAATGGACCGCCTGCTGGGCAGCGCCAAGGCGCAGGCCGACAAGGTCTATCAATCCGGCGCCGGCATCCTTGCCACCATCACTCAGGAAATTCGCACGCCTCTGTATGGAATGCTGGGCACCCTGGAAGTGCTGGGCATGACGCCGCTGAACGAAGAACAGCGGCAGCAGGTCGAGCGCATCCAGAGCGCCTCCGCCAAGCTCCGGCAGTTCCTCGGCAGTCTGCTCGACATCGCCCGCATGGAGGCCGGCCAGTTTGCCCTGGAAACCAGCGCATTCGACCCGCGCAAACTCATGGAAAGCGCGGTGGCCCAGCATGCCGCATTGGCGGAACGGAAAGGACTGCTCATCTATGGTTGCCTGGACACCTCGGTGCCCGATTGCGTCAGCGGCGATGCCGGCCGCATCCGGCAAATCCTCGGCAACCTGCTGAACAATGCCATCGAGTTCACGGAGTCCGGCCATGTCGTCGCCCGCATGCGCGCCCAGGGTTTGCCAGACGGCAAGGTGCGCCTGGACCTGCAGGTTTCCGACAGCGGAATAGGCATCGACGCCGCCGGCCAGGCCAGCCTGTTCGCAGCCTTCCAGCAATCCGGCGCTGGCTCGCGCGCGGCTCATGGCGCGCGCCTGGGCCTGTACCTGTGCGACCGCCTGGCGGCGCTCATGGGCAGCCGCATCCGGATCGTCAGTGAACCCGGACTGGGCAGCAGTTTCTCCCTCTCGCTCCTGCTGAACCAGGCCGACGCACCACCCGCCCCGGTTCCCCAGTTGCAGGGCCTGCGCGTGCTGGTGCGCAGCGCCCGCAAGGAGGCCAGCGAGAACATATCCCAATGGCTGCGGCTATGGGGAGCGCAGTCCCGCACGGTTCCCCCAGGCAGCGTCGCGCATGGCGACGAAACCTGCGTGCTGGTCGACCTGGCGCTGATCCGGAACACCGAACCTGCGCCATGGAAAGGCCCGCACATTCTGGCCGGAACGGCGCGCGGCAACGGCGCCCTGGTGGACCGGCACTCCACACGCCAGATAGGTTATGCCATACAGCAGCTCATGTCGGGCGCGGCCGGCGCGCTGCCGCCCGACCCAGGCCCCTTGAACCTGCGGGTACTGGTCGCCGAAGACAACCCGATCAACCAGGCCACGCTGCGGGATCAACTCAAGCGCCTGGGCTGCCGCCCCGTACTGGCGTCGAACGGCGCCGAGGGCTTGGCGTTGTGGAAAATCCAGCCCTTCGACCTGGTCATGACGAATATCGGCATGCCCGGCATGGACGGCTATGAATTCGCCGGCGCGCTGCGCGCCCTAGGCGCCGAAATACCTGTCGTCGGCCTGCTGGCGAATCCGACCAAGGCGGAGAAGCAGCGCTGCATGGCCGCCGGCATGGACGCCTGGCTGGCCAAGCCGATCAGTCTGCGCGCGCTCAGGCAACAGTTGCAGGCCTATGCCGCGGCGCGGACCGCCACGGAGAGTATTCCCGCCGCGGTGCAACGCACAACCGCCGGACCGCCGCTTCCTGGCGCGCCTGCGATTCCCGCCAAATACAGGGCTGTTTTCCTGGAAACGATGGAGCGCGATATCGCCCGCCTGGAAGCGTCGAGGAACAGCGGTGACGGCGCGGACGTCCGCGCCGCGTTGCACCGGATACGCGGCGGCCTCGCCGCCGTGCACATGACCCACTTGTCACGCCAGGCCGAAGACCTGGAAACGCAGCTGCGCAAGGGCGGACTGGACGGCGCGATGCCCGCACGCCTCGCCGCATTCGTCACGCAATTGCGCGACAAGATGACCGAGATTTCCGGTGAAACGCAGGGCTGAAGCAAATCAGAAAATTCCCAAAGTCCACGCATCCGCTGGTTTCTAGAATCACATTTTGAAAACATAATGCGAACCCCGCGCGCCAAGCGCCGTCGCCATTCTGGCCAGGAACGCGCGGGCACGCACAGGAAAAATGGAATACGTCCCCAGCGGCGGCGCCGGCTCCACGCCCCAAAGTCCAGTTCCTTCGGGCACCGGTTATCAACCCATCTTTTCCGCGGACGGCCGGGTATGCGAATACGCCTTGCCCGATACGCCTGAAAGCCACGCACCGCCGCCGGATGACGCTCATGCGGCCATGAACGGACTGCGCGCCGCGCTGCTTCTCTTCCGTCAGGGAAGCCAAGGCATTCCGCTGTCCTTCGGCTATGACAGCCCGGCCGGTGTCTCCTCGTGGTCGGCCCGCGCCGTATGCGCGGAACTGAACCTGTCGCTGGACCAGAACCGCCTGCGCCTGCATTCCGGCCAAGCCGACGAAAGCATGCCAGACCTGAGTTATCCGGCGTCGCTGTTCACACTCAATATCCCCATGGCGTGGGATCTGCTTCCCGATGCCGAACTCTTCCGCAACCGCCACGACTTCGCTGCCGGCCTGCGGGTAAGAATCGGGCCGACACTGGTGGACGGCCGGCCCGCCTCCCATGGCGTTCTGCGCGTCGCGGGCGTGCACATGAAGATACCCCGGGGCTTCTCGCAACACCCCATGCTTCACGCCAGGTTCTTTTCGCTGCTCCAGCGCGCGCAGGCATTCAAATTGCCGGTGCTGATCATGGGTACCGATGACGCCACCGATTTCCATTGGATGCGCGCCTTCCCCAACCTGATGTTCCAGGGTGAGCTGCTGTCCTCGCGCATCGGCGCGGACAGCCTGGATCTGATGTTGGCGATGGGAGGCGATAGATGGCGGGACTTCAAGGTGGGCAGCCGCTATCCGTGATCGCGGCATATGGCTTTTCCGGGCACGAAGAACAAGAAATTTCTCAGACCTCGAAGCGCCTCGAACAGAGATGATGCATGGCATTGGATGTTCACAAGACGTCCGGTACCCAAACCCGCCTTCACCACCCCTCGAAGGCGCTCATTCAACATCAACTCCCGGTTCCCCTATGAAACTGAGCAAGATCCTGATCGCCATGGGATTGGCTGGCGCGTTTGCCGGCATGGCGCACGCGGCCCCCGTCTCCAAGACCATCACCCTGACGGCCCAAATCAACGACGCGATTTTCGTTTCCAAGCCCGACGGCTCCACGTGGTATGGCACGGAAGAACTCGACGCCAAGGACTACAAGCAGGCTGAGTTCACCAAGACCCTGCCGATCCGCGTCTGGACCAAGGGCGCCGCCTTCAATGTGTCGTTGGCAAAGCCCCTGCAGCTTTCCAACGGCGTCTACCAGATGACCGACTCCAAGGTTTCCATCACCCAATCCACGGGCGAAAACGAGGTGAAATTCGGCTCGGCGGTGAAGGTTGTCCAGGTCGCGCAGAAAACCGACGGCTACGACGAACAGCATGACCTGAAGATCTCAGTCAAGGCTCCCACCAAGGCCGCCAACAGCACCCTCAGTACCAACGGGAGCTACAGCGGCGATCTGGTCCTGCTGTTCGAACCCGCCCCGTAAGACTGCGCCGCCCCCCTTCATCCAGGGCCCCTGTCGGGGCTCTACCTCCCCATTTGGATTTCCGGGCATGCACGCTCATCGGGTCCCCCATTGCCGAAAGAAACTGCTGGCCTGCACGCTTGCCGCCGCATCTGCCCAGGTCTTTGCGCAAACGAAGATCTCCTACGGCATACCCGAGGGATTCAGCGCAGTTGAAATGGACAACAGCGCGAGCTACGTCGCCACGTTCAACGGCAAGACGCTGCCGGGATTGATTGCCTATTCCCCGCAACGCAACCGACTCACGTTCGACCCCGTGAAGTACGCCGAGAACGGCGTGGCGCTGGAGGACGTGGAGGTCATCCGCAAAGTTGTCTCCGAGATCGACTACAAACAATGCGTCAACGGCTGCGACCTGCGCCTGGCGGAGCACTACGTCACCATCGACAAGATCCGCCGCACGCTGCAGATCCGAAGCTCGCGCGATGATTACCTGTCTCCCGCCACCACTTGGGGACTGGTCAACAATCAGTCGCTCGACCTGCGCGGCTCGTCTGACAGCTATCGCGCCTTGAACGTCAGCGGTTCGACGTGGCTCGGCCTGCCCATGCGCAGCTTCGGCTACATGAGCTGGTACGGCAGCCGCAACCGCATGCGCGGCCAGAGCAGCCGCGACCAAGGCATTTCGTCCTACTTCCTGCAGAAGAATTTCCAGAGCACCTATGTCCGGGCCGGCAAGCAGAACAGCCTCGACTACGCCTCGGGTTCAGTCGGTACGCTGCTGTCTCCCAGCTTCGACCAGTTCATCACCCTGGGCAGCCAGGACCATTTGCGTGCCAATCAAGACACGGGTTCGCTGGTGCTGTATTCCACCGCCGAGGGCAATTACGAGTTCTACCGCAATGGACGCCTGGTCCTCAAGCGCCCCGCCATACTCGGCCGCAATGAGATCAGCTTCATCGATCTGCCTGGAGGCTATTACCCGGTGGAAATCCGGCTGGTGGACCGCAACGGCAATCTGGTCAACCGCGAAACGCGCGACATCAACAACCTGAACTTCAACGGCGGCGGCCGCAACTCCTGGCATGTGACGGCGGGCAAGGAAATGGGCACCGACGGCCAGCTGTTCCAGGCCGCCGTCAGCCGCAACCTGAGCCAGTTCTACATGAATGCCTCGTTCATCGCCGGCGACCAATCCCGGTGGGCGAGCGAGATAAACGTCACGCGTCCTGGGCGGATCGGCACCGCGGAGATCACGCCCACGCTGGGTCTGCTTGGCGGCGAACGCGGCGCGGGCGGCTATTTCAACCTGTCGATGAGCGACCCCGTGCTGGGCAGCGCGACGCTCAGCCGGTACCAGAACAACAACATATCGCGCTTTTATTGGGGCGCGCCCAGCACCAGCCTGTCATACAGCAGGAGCCTGGGCGCGGTTGCGGTCGGCTACAACTACAACAAACACAGCCGCGGCGAAATACAACAGGCCGAGGCGCGCTGGAACTACCACCCCAACGGCCTCTGGTCGACTTTCTCGCTGGGCGTGCAGAAAGGCGGATACGGCCGGGGCGACGGCGGCTACGCCGTGTACTTCAACATGAGCTGGACCCTGGACAAGACGCAGGCCAGCTTCCGCGCGGCCCGCCAGGGCGGCGATACCCAGCTCAGCGGGGACTATCGCAAGGACTTCCAGGACAGCTACGGCAGCTCGACGGCCGGCGTCACGGTCAACCGGAGCAGCGCCAGCAACGGCATCAACCTCTACGGTAGCCGCTCCGGCACGCGCGGCGACGCGTCGCTCAGCCTGGGCCACAGCAGCTACGGCAGCAACGCCGATTTCAACTACCGAGGTATGGCCGCGGTCGGCGCGGAAGGCGTTGCGCTGGGACGCTACAACAGCAGCGGCAGCGCTCTGCTGCTGCAGACGCCCGACCTCGAAGGCACGCCATACGGCTTCAGCGTCGAGGGCCACCCGGTGGCTGGCGGCAGCACCTACGCCGTTCCGTTGAACAACTATCGCGACCTGCCGTTTGCCCAGGTGTCGAGCAATAACGAACACATGGACATGAACATCGAAGTCCCGGCCAACGTGGTGCGGGCCCATCCCGGCCAAGTCTATGCGGCGCAGGCCAAAGTGGCGATCAACATGATCTACAGCGGCATCCTGCTGGACGCATCGGGCAAGCCCGTGGGCGGAAAGATCCTCGAGACCGGCGATACCGCCTATTCCAACGGGCTGTTCTCGGTCGCCAGCAAATCCGTGCTGCGCGCGATCACGGTGGAGCAGCCTGGCCGGCGCTACGACTGCGACCTGTCGAACACTTTCAACGGCAGCTACTACCGCTGCCGGTAATTGAACACCTGAACAGGAAAACATAATCATGCGACGCACCACATTGCCACTGCTGTTCGGTTTGACGCTGCTGGCGGTAACCCAGGCGCGAGCCGAAGGCGAACTGATGGTCATGCCCGCCCGCCTGAAGGTCTTCAACGGCCACGAGTACGGCGTAACGCTCAAGAACCTGGGGGATGCGCCGCTCTATCTCTCGATATCGCTGATGAAGGTGACGAACCCCGGTCTCACCCCCGAAGACAAGGTGCCCTTGAGCGAGCTCGAGCATCCCGGCCTGCTGGCCAATGCGGACAAGCTGACGCTGGGGCCGGGTCAAAGCCGCGCGGTCAGCCTCAAGTCATTGTCCGTGCCCGCGGCAGAGGAGTTGTATCGCCTGTATGTAGTCCCGGTGAAGGCCATGCAGGTGGACGCGGCGCCCCAGGACAAGATCACGGCCCCCATGTCCGTCTCGGTGGGATATGGCGTCCTGATTCACCACATACCGCCTCCGGCTCAACAGCGGTCGGCCTGGTCCTATCGCTGTGAAAACGGGGGAGTGACGCTGGAGAACACCGGCAATGTGCATCTGTCCATCTCGGACATCTCAGCGTCTGACCGCAAGCGGCCATTGGGCAAAGCGGCTTTGTTTCCCGGCACGCCTCAGCACTTCGCGGAAAACCGCCTGACCGTGCAGATCGACGAAACCCGGCAAACCATTGATTGCCGCTCATGAACGCGATGACCAAGACCAAGCAGCCCAGCATGTGGCTACGCCCCATCGCCGACCGAGTGTGGATCCGGTTGGCGCCCGTGCTTCTGGCCGCAAGCGCGATCATTGCTGCCGGCAGCGCCTCGACAGCGCAAAGCATAAGTCAATTTACGCGTACAAGCATCAGCGATCTAACTGATGGCTATAGCAATTGCAGCTTAGGGCCTGCGCTTATCTTTGCCCCAGACTACAACTTCTCCTCGCGCTACCTAGCTACGGTACGACTCAAAAACGTCAAAGGTCATCTGGGCTCGCTAAATCCGGATTTCCGTTCACGGGCGATAGTCGTTTATATGTATGACGAGGACGGAAAACTCCTTCCTTCCACCCCCTGGCAGTTGCGCTACTACCCGGCCATGGGCGACAGCTTCGGTGTGCTTGGAGACAGGACTCTGCCGGGGCCTGTACCTGGTCGTGTGTTTTTTCCACTCGGCTGGGTGGAGTCCCAAGGACTTATGTCACCCTGGCGCCGACCGGACGCGAACTCGACGCTGGTAAATGCCTACGTTGGACTCAGTGACAGGATTCCTGGAATCGGCGACAGGCGTATGGTGCCGGCCATAGCCCTACGCGTCGCGAATATTACTGATTCGCCGTACGGAGTGTTAAGCGGCGCCGAACTTATCCTTGATACCAAGATGGTCTACATCAGGCGAGGCGATCCCCCCGGCGTTTGCCACACCATCCTGGATCCCACCAATCCGCCGCCCCCGCAAACGCAGATTGAGATGACCGCGCCGGACTGGAATCTGGGTGAATTGCCGCAAGGAGAAAAATCGAGCAAATCATTTCCCGCGCCCGCCGACCAGCTGTGCTTCGTCTACGACGGCCCGAGATTGGCAGGCTCGCGTCACTACGCCATCCACGCCACCAATCAAAACGGTCTTGCGAGCAACGGCTGGTATCAGCTCCGGCACCAGTCTTCGCCTGCCGACACGGTGCCCTACCGGGTCGTCCTGCAAAACGCGACGACCAATGCGGAAGTCGCACTGCCCAACAACAGCAATGTGGGCTCCACCTTGGCCGACAGCGGCCGCGAGTGTTTCATTCCCACATTCACGGCCGATACGCCAAGAACAGCGAAAGAAGGCGACTACAGCGACATGCTCACCTTCACGGTTGTCGCCCGGCCGTAAAGCCGGCCTTGAGCCTCCGCACCGCCGCACACGCCACTGCTGACCTTCGATTGCCGGGAATGAACGCATCAATCAGTGTAGGGACAACGCACATGAATCTCACCCCCATCAGGATACGGGTTCCGATGCGGCTCGCGGCCGCCCTGCTCGCAGCGGGTGCGGCCGCCCCTGGCGTTGGCGCCGGACCTTGGACTTTGGAGTACAGCAACGTCAGCAACGGCTACAGCAACTGCACGTACCAAGACAACAGCGACGGCACCAGCACGGTTGGGGTGACCATCAACTACAACAGCACCCGAGGACATCTGGGGCAGTACAACCGCCGCTTCTTCTCCAGAGGCGTCATGATCTACAGCTATGACATGAATGGCGTCCTGCAAAGCAGCCTTGGCATGGCCGACAAGATCTACAAGGTCTTCATGAATGACACTTTGCACATAGGCGAGTCGGCCAGTACATCTCCACTTGCCTATTCAATGTTTGGCTACGCGCCCTCGCACCCAAACCCGGGAGCCTGGCACAACGAGAACGCGCAAACCGTCAGGGTCAAGGTCATCCTGAAAAACACGCATTTCTCGGTTTGGCCCGCCGTGGGGCTGCGCGCCGGCAATATCACGTACGGCAACGATGTAGCCGAAATCAAAGGGCTGGCATACATCAGCAAGAGCAGTACCTCTGGCACATGTGAGGTCATCACCAATCCTGAGATTCCGCCTCCGCCGGATCCGGCGATAGCCATGAATGCACCCGACTGGAACCTCGGAGAGCTGCTGCTGGGGATGTCGACAGAGAAGCCGTTCAGCGGCGCAGCCGAACAGCTGTGCTTTACCTATGAGGGCCCCAGGCTGGCAGGAGTGCATTACGCAGTCAACGCCGCCAACCAGAACGGCCTGTCGGGCACCGGCTCTTACCAGCTCAGGCATCTGGCATCCCCCGCTGACGCCGTGCCTTATCGGGTCGTTCTGCGCAACACCTTGACCAATATCTCTGTAGAGTTGCCCAACAACCGCAACGTGGTCTCCACCTTTGGCGACAGCGGCCGCGAATGCTTCAACCCCACGTTCACGGCCGACACGCCGAAGACGGCGAAGGAAGGCGACTACGGCGACGTGCTCAACTTCACTGTCGTCGCGCAGCCCTAACCCACGCCATGAGCCCAAACGCCCTCCTCCAGCGGATCGCCCGTAGCGCCGCCTTTCTCCTTTTCGCGCTCGCCCTGCCCTGGCCTCATTGCGGCCTGGCGGCTGGCATCCTGCATCTGCCGCGCGCCGAGCTGCGGCTAGAATCCGGCAAGACGCCGGGCGAATTGCTGGCGGAAAACCGCGGTGACAGTCCCCTCTACCTGGATGTGGAGCAGCAGCTGTTGCTCAATCCCGGATCGATGCCGGAAGTGCTGGTGCCGGTTGGCGAGACGGAGCAGCCCGGCCTGCTGGTCACCCCCAACCGCTTGGTCCTGGCGCCTGGGCAAAAGTACCGGATGAACCTGCGCATCTTGACTCCGCCCGCCCGCACGCAGGTCTGGCGCATCACCTTCCGGCCGCGGGAGCGGGTGATCCTGGAGCCGGGCGAGGCCCATGGCAGCGCCGCCCCCCTGATCATCAACATGGCGTATGGCGTGCTGATCTATCAGATCGCCGAGAGCGCTCAGCCTTGAACCCAATAAGGACCCATACATGAACAGAATCGCAGCCCGCATCTGCCTGCTGCTGGCCCTGGGAATGCTGCCAGCGGCGGCGCCCGCCGCAACGAATATCGTGGTGACCGGCAAGACCACGAGCACGATCCGGGCCACTGTCAAGGCGCCCAACAGGCTGCTGATCACGGACGACAAGGGCGGCTGGTTCGATCAGGGCCTGGCCATGCAGCAGCCGCGCGGTTGGGACTCGCCCTATGAAACTCAAGCTCGCTTGCGCATCGTGTCCTCGAGCGGCGCGTTTCAGGTGCGCATGGACCGGCCGCTGGAGATCCGCAACGCCGCCAACGCGGCCCAGATGTTCCGCGACCCGAAGGTCACGCTGGCCTTGGAGGGCGGCGAACAGAAAATCCTGGCGGTCGGCAAGGATGCCAGATTCCAGAATCCGCCAGCCCTGGCCGCGGGCGAGGACTCCATCGGCTACTACGGCCTGGCGATTTCGGCCCTACCGCCAGCCGGCAGTTTCAAGGAAACCGCAGGCAACTATGTCGGCGAGTTGTCGCTGGTGTTTGAACCCGTGGCTCGCGGCCCCTGACGCGCGGCGCGCAATCCGATTTCGAGTAGAAGCAGATGAAACCTTCCCGCCTTCTGTTGTTATTTCTAGGGGCCGCACTTGTGGCGCCCGCGTCAGCGCACGTCGACGTGACGCCCAAGCTCGCGGTCGTGCAAGGCAAGCCGGCCTCGGTTTACATCGTCAACCGGGGCGATCGCGCGGAGTACGTATCCATCGCCTTGTCGCGCCTGCTCAACCCAGGCGTCGAGACCGAACAGGAACGCCTGGAGCCTGTCGCGCAAACGGAGCAGCCTGTGCTCTACGTTTCCCCCTTCAAACTGTCGCTCGCGCCCGGGCAGAGCAAAACCATCACGCTCAAGCCGCTGGCCGACGTGGAACAGGAACAGGTCTACCGATTGGATATCAAGCCGGTCGTCAACCTGCTGGATCGCGGAGGCGCTGGCACCTCCGGCGATGTCGTCGTCAGCCTGGCCTTCAGCACCTTGGTGCGCCTGCTGCCGCAACGTGAAACCTCGGCACTGACGCTGCGCTGCGAGCGGGAAGGCGCCTGGCTGACCGCGTCAGGCAACGTGCGCTATCAGGTCAAGGACGCCGTGGCGGATGGCCGGCCGGTGGATCCTTTCCACGTCTATCCCGGCACGCCCATCCTGCTGAAAGGCCGCGCCATACAGGTTCCCGGCCAGCCAGCCTGCCCGCCGTCCGGACGCTGAACCCTCCCGCTCCGCGCCCCTCGCGGCCGCCGCGACATGGCGTCGCCGCCACACACAGAGCCGTTCGACAGTGCTGCATTCGCGCACTTGCGGTAACCTTCAGCCTGAACAAATCTGAGGTGTTGGAAATAACAATGGGTTTTGAAAAACTTGCCGACCTGCGCGAGCAGCTGCGGGCACAGGCTCAAAAGGCGGTGCCGGTCCAACCGAAGGCGGCAGGCCGGACAAAGAAGCGGGAACCTGATCAAGCCAAGGCCGCGGCCCGGCCGCAGCAAAAGCGCGAGTCTGATCAAGCGAAGGCTGCCGCGCGCCCGCAGCAAAAGCGCGAGCCCGTCGACCCGGTTGTCGAGGCCATCTGGCGCCTGCAAAAGCACTTCCCGCAGGCTTTCCCCAAGAATCCCGCGCCCAAGCTGCCGCTCAAGCAGGGCATCCTGGCCGACGCGGCCCAGCATCTCGAAAAGCTGGGCATGACGGAAGAACAGCTCAAGCAAGCCATCGCCACCTGGTGCAAGGGCAGCCGCTACTGGAGCAGCATGGTCGCGGACGCCACGCGCGTCGACCTGCAAGGCCAGCCCGCGGGCACGGTCACGGCCGAACAGGCCGCCTATGCGCGCCGCCAGGCTACGCGCCGGCCGGCCGGCAAGGCCCGTCCCGCGAAGAAGGCCGCCGCGCCGGCTGCCACGCCCGCTGCCGCGCCTGCCGAGGCGTCCGCGCCTGAGGCTGCCCCCGAGTCCGCGGTCACCGCCCCGGTGTCCGGCGAGACGCCCTGATCGTCCGCCTGATCGGGCGAAAGGGGATTTTTAGCCTCTTCGCCCGGCCAGGCTACACAAGCCCGAAATTCTGTGTATAATTGCTGTCTTTGGTGAACACGGCCTTCTGACAACCAAATCAGACACCGCACCAAAATGCAGTGCCCTGCGGGAGTAGCTCAGTTGGTAGAGCGCAACCTTGCCAAGGTTGAGGTCGCGAGTTCGAGACTCGTCTCCCGCTCCAAATACAAAAAGGAAGCACCGGCCAAATCCGAGCTTCCTTTTTTCTTGCAAGTGCTGGCGCAATGGCAGAGTGGTTATGCAGCGGATTGCAAATCCGTGTACGTCGGTTCGATTCCGGCTTGCGCCTCCAGCGATTTCTGAAAACCCGCAGATGAAACTCTGCGGGTTTTTTGTTTTTCCGGATCCGGGCTGCGGGCAATAAGCTGCCGCCCCACCTCCGCGACACGGGCTAGTCAGCCCTGCCGGCAGCCAAGAACTCCAGACATCCCGCCTGCCAGGCGAACTCCACCTCGAACGATTCAGGATCCGACACGGCGCCGTAACCGCCCTGCCCGTAGACTGCGGCGTAGGCCGCGTATTCGGCTGCGCGCAGCGCCTTGCCAGCCAGGGCGCTGGCGACCGCATAGGTCGCCGACACCGCGGCGTGGCCACAGCCATCTATGGATGTCGACCCCTGGTGCCGGTTCGCCAGGCGCGCAGCCTGCGCGGAAACCTGCTCCAGCTGTTCGTGCCCGATCGCGCCGTCCAGATAGCGGCCCAGGCTCGCCAGGCAATCCTGGGCCTCCTGCTCTTCGAGCAGATGCTCGACCCGCTGCGCACAGGCGCGGCCGAAAGCCAGGCGCAGGCGTTCATGGTCCGCGGCATCCAGATCCAGCCGCTTCGCCAATCTCTCCAAGGATGCATTCATGACGTCACCACCTGCGGATTCACCATGTTCACCGGCCTGCCTGCCGCAAAGGCAAGAATCTGGTTGAACACGTCCTTGAATTGCAGATCCCATTCCTCATAGGTCACGTATCCGATGTGGGGCGTGCACAGGACGTTGGGCATCTGCAGCAGCGGATTCGCCGTGTCGGTCAGGGGCTCCTGCTCGAAGACATCCAACGCCGCCATGGCCGGGCGGCCGGCGCGCAGCGCCTGCAGCAATGCGCCGGGTTCGACCAGTCCGGCGCGGCTGGTGTTGACGAACAGCGATCCCTCTTTCATGGCCGCGAGATCCGCGGCGGTGACGATGCCCTTGGTGGCGGGAACCAGGCGCATATGCAGCGACAGCACATCACAGGAGGCGAAGAACTCCTGCCGGGAGCTTGCGACTTCGTAGCCGTCCTCGCGCGCGCGCTGCAGCGACTCGGGGCGGGCCCAGACCAGCACCCGCATGCCGAACGCCCTCGCGTAGCCTGCAACCACCCTGCCGATGCGGCCATAGCCGAAGATGCCCATGGTCTTGCCGCGGACGGTGTGGCCCACGCCGCATTGCCAGTGGCCCTGGCGCATGGACTCGACCTGTTGCGGCAGTTGCCGCATGGCGGCCAGCACCAGCGTCCAGGTCAGCTCCGCGGCGGCGTAGGAAGGCGTATCGGCATGCAGGTCGGAACAGACCAGGACGCCATGCTCGCTACAGGCGGCGACATCGATGTGGGGATAGACGCTGCGCTGGCTGATCAAGCGCAGCTTGGGCAATTTCTCTATCAGTTCGCGGCGTATGGTGGTGCGCTCGCGGATCAGGACCAGCGCTTCCGTATCGGCCAGGCGCTGCGCGAGCACGTCGGAATCTTCCGCGTGGTCCGTCCAGACGGTGACCTCATGATCACGCAGCAGGGAATAACAAGGGAGGCGACGCAGGGTATCGAACCAGTCGTCCAGGATAGCGATCTTCATTTGCCGTGGCTCGCAGGAAGGAAGTGAGTGCTCAATTTTTACGCGGCCCGGAGCTCCTCGTAAAATGAAATGATTTCGTTCATTGATGCAAAAAACCTATGAAACTGGACGTCCTGGGTGTTCAAGCGTTTGTGGCATTGGCTGAACGGGAAAGCTTCGGCAAGGCAGCCGAGTCGCTGTTCCTTTCGCAGGCGGCGCTGAGCCGCCGCATCAGAAACCTGGAAATCAATCTGGGGGTGCGCCTGGTCGATCGCACCACCCGCACGATCTCACTGAGCACTGTGGGCCGCAGCTTCCTGCCGCAGGCGCGGCGCCTGCTGGGCGAACTGGAAAGCGCGCTGCAGCAGATCCGGGAACAGCGGCAGGCGCTTGCCGGCAACGTGACCCTGGCCTGCGTGCCGACGGTGGGCGTGCGTTTTCTGCCGCGCGTGCTGGAAGCCTATGCCTCTGCCTTTCCGGACAACCGGGTCAGCGTGCTGGACCATTCTTCCGTGGGCGTGCAGCAGGCCGTGCTGGACCGCGCCGCCGAGTTCGGCATCGGAATCGCGGACCGGCTGGTGCCTGAAATCGAATACGAGGAACTGCTGCACGACCGCTTCGTGCTGGTTTGCAGGAACGAACACCGGCTGGCCCGGCGCAAGGCGGTTGCCTGGTCCGAGCTGGAGAGCGAAGCGCTGATCCTGCCTGGCGCGGGCAGCAGCAACCGCCCCCTGCTCGACGACCAACTGCCCGCAGGCATAGCCTTGCAGGCGCGTTTCGAGGTCCAGAGAAGCACCACTGCCGTGGGCATGGTGGCGGCGGGAGTGGGCGTGGCCATCGTTCCCGACCTGGCCCTGCAGCCAGGGGCCTATCCGATGCTGGCGGCGGTGCCCCTGGTGCGCCCCGCGGTGTCGCGGGCTTTCGTGCTGATGCGACGCCGCGGCAGCAGCCTTTCGCCCGCTGCCGAAGCGCTCCTGGGATTCATACGGCGCGAAAGGCGCTCGCAGCGACGCCCTGCCCCAGCGCAGTAAACCGCGGCTCGGGTACGATTGCGGCTTTCCGCCAGCATCTGGTTACGCATCCCTACGCGCCGTCAGTCGAATGATTGCTATGGTGACGCCGTTTGCAACTGATGACGGATCCCATGCGTACCATTCCGAACTCCCGAGCCCGCTCTTCCTCCGCGCTGCTGACGCTGTCCACGGCGGCGTTGCTCACGCTGGCCCCGATCGCCGCGCAGGCCGATTCGGACAAGCACCGCCATCGCCACGGCCGCGAGTACAAGGAACAATATTGGGACGGCGCCTGTAAGGTCGAGCGCAAATGGAAGCGCAATGGCGACTACCAGGAAAAGCGCAAGTGCCGGGACGACTACCGCCACGGCTATGTGCAGGTACCGCAGCCGGTGGCCGTGATGCCGGCGCCCGCCATCATCATCAACCCGCCCCCCATCATCATCCGCCCCTGAACATGGATCAATCGGTGAAGGACGCGCTAGCCCGCTGGCCCGACGTGCCGGCGGTGTACGGCTGGCTGTCGCTGGACGCGCGCGGCCGCTGGCGCCTGCATCCGCAGGGCCAGGCCGCCGCGGGCGGCCCGGGCGATTCCATCACCAATACCCAGATCCTGGAATTCATCAACCGCAACTACGAACACGACGACGCGGGCCGCTGGTTTTTCCAGAATGGTCCGCAGCGCGTATTCCTGCGCCTGGACGCCGCGCCTTACGTGCTGCGGCTGAGCGACGACAATCGCGGTCTGGTCACGCACACCAACCAGGCGGTCGACGCGGTCCGCGCGTGGAAACTGGACGATGCGGGTCAGCTGTATGCCATGACGCCCCTGGGCGCCGGCATCGTGCTGGATCGCGATCTGCCCCCTCTGCTGGAGAGCATGGCCACGACGGACGGCGCGCCGCTGCTCGATGGCCTGGCCGGACTCAAGCCCGGCTTGGAACTTCAGGCTGCCTGGCCGGGCGTCTATCCGGCGGCCCCGCTGGCATCGATCGCGCAGCGGGACGTGGCGCAGGCGCTGGGCTTCGATCCCGCGCCCCGCCCCTGAACCATTTAGAACATGCCGTTGGCGTTGGCGGACTGCTCGGGGATGGGCTGCACCGCATCCCAGTGCTCCACGATCTTGCCTTGCTCCAGGCGGAAAATGTCGATGATGGCGCTGCCGCGTTCGCCCGGTTGACGCACCGCGTGCACGTGCAGGATCACGTAGTCGCCATCGGTGAAGACGCGCTTGATCTCGCTATGCGACTGCGGGAACTTGTCGCGCAGGAAGGCGATGAACTTGCGGAAGCCTTCCGGTCCGTCCGCCGCGTTCGGGTTGTGCTGCACATAGCGGTCGCCCACGTACTTCAGCGCAGCATCCGCGTCCTTCTGGTTCAAGCCCTTTTCGTAAAAGGCCAGCACGGCCGCCTTGTTGGCAGCCTCCTGTTCGGCGGACGCGTGGGCGGCGGGCGACAGCGCCAGGACCAGCATGGCTGCGGCGGCTGTGCGCTTGATGAACGACATGGGCGTATGCATGAAAGCTCCGGAATGAAAAAGCGGCCGGGCCATTCTAGGGTCCGGCCGCCTCGTCGGCCACGTCCGTGGCGGTAGACAGTCTGATGCGCGCAGCGATCAGCCGCGGCCGCTCTTGACCAGCGCGAACTTGCCATCGCCCAGCAGCGCCAGCACGGCGGCCGCCACGGTCAGGAAGATCGGATATTCCCAGCCGCCGCCGGCGTTGCCAAAGCCCCAGCCATTGGGGAAATGCACCGTCGACGCCACGAACAGCTGCACCACGGCGATGGCGGCGACCCAGCGCGGCACGATGCCCAGGATCAGCAGCACGCCGGCGCCGACCTCGAAGAAGGTCACCGGATAGGCCAGCCAGCCGGCGAAGCCGATCTTGGCGAAGAACTGCGCGGTGCCGGGCAGCGTGAACACCAGCAGTTTGGTCAGGCCATGGGCCAGGAACATGATGCCGAGCGCCACGCGCAGCAGCAGCGCGGCATAGGGCGCGGTACGGGTATCAACCATTGCACTCTCCTAGAGCGTTGGGGAATCGCCCAGGACGGGAAGATTCTTGACGAGCGCTATTCTTACGATTCCAAAAACAAAGATAAACATGCAGAATTGCAAATTATTGTTCCCCGATAGGAAACAATCATGGACACGCACACCGCCATGCAGACCTATGCCAAGGTCGTGGAACTGGGTTCATTCGCGGCCGCGGCCGACAAGATGGGCCAGGCCCGCTCCGTGGTCACGCGCCAGATCGCCTATCTGGAGCAGAAGTACGGGGTGCGCCTGTTGAACCGCACCACGCGCAAGCTGAGCATGACCGATGCCGGACGCGCCTTCTACGAACGCGTGCGGCCGATACTGGCCGAAGTGGCCGACCTGGAGCTATCGCTGCAGGCCGAAGGACAGCGTCCCAGCGGCCGCCTGCGGGTGAGCGCGCCGGTATCGTTCGGCATCCTGCACCTGGGGCCCGCCATCGCGGAATACCTGCTGCGCTATCCCGACGTGGTCATCGACCTGGACCTGAACGACCGGGTGGTGGATCTGGTGGAAGACGGCTACGACGTCGCGGTGCGCATCGGGCCGCTGATGGATTCGTCGCTGGTGGCGCGGCCCCTGGCGCCACAGCAGCTGCTCGTCTGCGCCGCCCCCGCCTATCTGGAACGCCACGGCACGCCGCAAGCCCCGGAGGAACTGAAGCAGCACCGCTGCCTGCATTACGCCTACGCCAGCACCGGCAACGAATGGCATTTCGAAAAGGACGGGGTGACCCACCTGGTGCGCGTCAACGCAGCGCTGCGCGCCAACAATGGCGACGTGCTGCGCACCGCGGCGCTGGCTGGCCACGGCATCATCCTGCAGCCCGATTTCCTGGTGGGCGACGACGTGCGCGCCGGACGCCTGGTCGCGCTGCTCACCAGCTACGCCCACACGCCGATCTCCATGTACGCCGTCTATCCGCACCGGCGCTTTCTGTCACCCAAGGTACGATCCTTCGTGGAGCATCTGGAAGGCCGCTTCGGCGCCCCCTCCCCGGCCGTCCCGGGCCGGCGCGCCAGCACCCGCCGCAGCCGTTAGAATCGTACCCATGACCGCCAAATCGCCCCTCGAATATTTCCCCGCGCCGCGCCGTTCGCATTTCTGCAGCCAATGCGGCTCGCCCATCAGCCGCCGGGTTCCCGAAGGCGATAACCGCGAACGCGATATCTGCGATCACTGCGGCGCGATCCATTACCAGAACCCCCGGCTGGTGGTCGGCACCGTTCCCGTCTGGGAAAACCGCGTCCTGCTGTGCCGCCGCGCGATCGAACCGCGCTACAACACCTGGACCCTGCCCGCCGGCTTCATGGAGCTGGGCGAAAGCACCGCGCAGGGCGCCGCCCGCGAAACGCTGGAGGAATCCGGCGCGCGCATCAAGCTGGGCGATCTCTACACCATCATCGACCTGCCCCAGATCGACCAGGTGCATGTGTTCTACCTGGCCCAGGCGGTGTCGGCCGACCTGGATCCCGGCCCCGAAAGCCTGGAAGCCCGCTACTTCGACGAGTCCGAGATTCCCTGGGACGATCTGGCGTTCCGCACCGTCGCCACCACCCTGCGCCACTACTTCGACGACCGCAAGCAGGGCGTGTTCGCCCCCCATCACTACACCCTAGAATCGCACCGTTGAAACTGCCCTGGCTAGCCGTCGACACCCCCTTTCCGCCTGCGGAGTTTGCGCTTGCGGATCCCGACGGCCTGCTCGCGGCGGGCGCCGACCTGTCGACGCAGAGGCTGATCGCGGCCTACTCCAACGGCATTTTTCCCTGGTATTCCGAGGGCGAGCCGATACTGTGGTGGAGCCCGGATCCGCGCATGGTGCTGGCCGTGAAGGACTTCGCGCCATCGCATTCCCTGCGCAAGCTGCTGCGTCAGATCGCCAGCCAGGAACACGCCGCGCCGCGCGTGCAGGTGCGGGTCGACACCGCTTTCGCCACCGTGATGGCGCAATGCGCCGCGCCGCGCGACGGCCAGCCCGGCACCTGGATCACCGCCGCCATGCAGCAGGCCTACCGCGCCTGGCACGAGGCCGGCTACGTGCACAGCATCGAGACCTGGATCGACGGCGAGCTGGCCGGCGGCCTCTACGGCATCAGCCTGGGCCGCATGTTCTTCGGTGAATCCATGTTCACCCGCGCACCCAACGCCTCCAAGATCGCGCTGGCCTACCTGGTGCGCTACCTGGCGGCGCACGGCGTGGAACGCATCGATTGCCAGCAGCAGACGCGGCATCTGGCCAGCCTGGGCGCGCGCCCGATTTCGCGCGCCGCATTCCTCGAACACGTGCGCGCCGCCACGGCGCAATCCGCCGTGCCCTGGGTCCGCGGCACGCTGGACAGCGCCGGCCGCTTGCATCCCGACACAGCATCCGCCCCGGGGTTCGGCGTTAATATGTAGCCACCCCGCTGCGGGCTTGCCGCCGCATCGCGGGGTCCCCAATGAGCCAGCTCAAAGAACTTCCCTTCTCCACCCTGCAGTTCTACGCAACCGCTCCCTACCCTTGCAGCTACCTGCCGGGTCGCCAGGCACGGTCGCAGGTCGCCGCGCCCGGCCACCTGATCAATGCGGGCACCTATTCCCAGCTGGTGGAACAGGGTTTTCGGCGCAGCGGGCTCTTCACCTACCGTCCCCATTGCGACAACTGCCACGCCTGTATCCCGGTGCGCGTGGATGCGGCGGGCTTCGCGCCCAACCGCAGCCAGCGCCGCGCCTGGCGCGACCACCAGGGCCTGCAGTCGTTCGTCGCGGAGCTGGCCTGGTCGCCCGAGCATTACCGCCTTTACACCCGCTACCAGCAGGGCCGGCATCCCGGCGGCGGCATGGACGAGGACAGCCGCACGCAATATGCGCAGTTCCTGCTCACCAGCCGCGTCAATACCCGGCTGGTGGAATTCCGCGATCCGGAAGGCGCGCTGGTGATGGTGTCCATCATCGACGCGCTGGACGACGGCCTGTCCTCCGTCTACACCTTCTACGATCCCGATCTGCCCGGCAGCCTGGGCACCTACAGCATCCTCTGGCAGATCGAGCAGTGCCGCACGCTGAACCTGCCCTGGCTGTACCTGGGCTACTGGATCGCCGCCAGCCGCAAGATGTCCTACAAATCCAGCTTCCACCCGGCCCAGTTCCTGGTCGACGGCGCGTGGGGCGAACAGCCGGCGCCGCCACCCGCCTGAAGCGGACCTCCCTCGGGGAGCGCCCCGCAAGGCGCAGGACGGGCAAAATTCGCTCTACAATTCCGCCCCATGTCTATCCTCTTCCACGCCTATCCCCTGGCCCGCCCGGCGCTGTTCGCCATGGACGCGGAAACCGCCCACGAAGTCACCCTGTCGGGCCTGCAGCGCGCCTATGAATGCGGCGCCACGCGCAAGCTCATGCACGCGCAGCCGAAGGCGCCGAGCACGCTGATGGGATTGCAGCTGGCCAACCCGATCGGGCTGGCCGCGGGCCTGGACAAGAACGGCGCCTATATCGACGCGCTGGGCAACCTGGGATTCGGCTTCATCGAGGTAGGCACGGTGACCCCGCGCGCGCAGCCCGGCAACCCCAAGCCGCGCATGTTCAGGCTGCCGCGCGCCAATGCGCTGATCAACCGCCTCGGCTTCAACAACCAGGGCCTGGATGCCTTCCTGGCCAATGTGCAGCGCAGCACCTGGCGCAAGCAAGGCGGCATTCTGGGGCTGAACATCGGCAAGAACGCCGATACGCCGATCGAGCGCGCCGCGGACGACTACCTGATCGGGCTGGAAGGCGTATATCCGCATGCCGATTACGTGACGGTCAACATTTCCTCGCCCAACACCAAGAATCTGCGCGCGCTGCAAGGCGGCGACGAACTGTCGGCTCTGCTGGGGCAGCTGGCCGACAAGCGCCGGGCGCTGGAAGACCAGCACCAGCGCCGCGTGCCCATGGCCGTGAAGATCGCGCCCGACCTGACGCAGGAGCAGATCGACTCCATCGCGGAGATCCTGCCGCGCCACGGCATCGACGGCGTCATCGCCACCAACACCACGCTGTCGCGCGATGCGGTAACCGGCATGGCGCACGCCGAGGAAGCCGGTGGACTGTCCGGCGCGCCGGTGCATGAATTGTCGCTGGCGGTCATCCGCCGGCTGAAGGAGAAGCTGGGTGGCAGCCTGGCCATCATCGGCGTGGGCGGCGTAATGTCGGGCAAGCAGGCCCGCGAAAAAATGGCGGCGGGCGCCGACGCGGTGCAGGTCTATACGGGCCTGATCTACCGCGGCCCCGCCCTGGTGGGCGAATGCGTGCGCGCCGTGGCGCGCTAGCCGGCAACGGGCCCGGCATCCGTCGGCAGGACGGGTAAAGCGCGGGCAAAAGACGGGCAAAAAAAAGGGGCCACCCGGTGGGTGGCCCTAATTCCAGCTCTGCTCTGTCACTCAACAGTACTACATAACTGCGGTTTGCGCAGCATCGCGCGCCAAAAACTTAGGCGCTGCGACGGCTACGGCTGGCAACCTTGGTGGCGGCGTCGGCGGCGTCCGTGGCGGCCTTGAAGGTCGCGTTGGCGGCGGCGTTCAGGTTCGACTCGGCGACTTCAGCAGCCTGCTTGGCAGCCTTGGTCATCGAATCGTAGGCGCTGGTCGCGGTGGCCAGCGAGGACTTGATCAGGGCGACGGCGCTTTCCGAGCCGGTCGGGGCGTTCTTGGAGAACTGGTCGACGGCTTCGGTCAGTTGCTGCTGGCCTTCGGCGATCTGTTCTTCGGTCAGCTTGACCAGGCTGGTCTGCACGCCGGCGACGATGTCGTACACGTGCTTGGTGTAGGCCATGGCCTTTTCGGCGCCCGGCTGCAGCAGGCCCGAGGCGAACGCGGCGGCTTCCTGCGGATCCTTGACTTCAGCGGCTTGTTGCGACTTCTGGGCGACTTCGTCCAGGGTAGCCTTGACGACCTTCAGGTTCAGTTCGACCAGCTTTTCGAAGCCGGCGAAAACGGCCGATTGGGCGGCCACGATGGTGTTGATGCTGGCTTTTTGACGGTCCAGGACTTGTTGCGGGATGGCGCTCATAGAATGCTCCTTCAGGGGTAGCCGGAGGCTGTCCGGCAAGTGAGGATGGTTGTCTGCGACGAACTATAAAAACGTGCGCGGAAACTGGTACTACAAGCTACCGCCGGCCCGTTTGATGCACTGCACAATTGCTATTCTAGGCTCGGAAAAATACTTGTCAAGAAGATTTTGTGCGACGCAACAAAGATTTGCACATTGATGGTGCACGCCTCGCCGGGAGTTGATCCAGCACAAAGATTTCCCAGGATTCGGGAAATACCCGAAGTGACGTCGTATCAATTGTTTTCTACACTGCTTTCACGCTGATGACAGACAAATACAAACCATAAGTCGGCGCGCAATAACGAAATCGCAGCAAGCAAAACCCTGCAATTGGAGACTCCATGACCCTCATCCCCCGCACGCTTTCGGCCTTGCTCGCGGCCAGCGCCATGCTCGCGGCAGGCGCCGCCCACGCGGAATATCCGGAACGCCCCATCAATATGGTGGTGCCGTTCGCCGCCGGCGGCCCGACGGACAACGTCGCGCGCTCGCTCGCGGAAGCCATGCGGCCGACTCTGGGCCAGACGGTCGTGGTCGAGAACAAGGGCGGCGCCGGCGGCACCATCGGCACCACCCAGGTGGCCCGCGCCCAGCCCGACGGCTATTCCGTCCTGCTGATGCACGCAGGCTTCTCGACGGCGCCCTCGCTGTACAAGAATCCGGGGTACGACCCCTACAAGGGCTTCGAGCCCATCGGCCTGGTGGTCGACGTGCCGATGACCATCATCGCGCGCTCGGACTTCCCGCCCAACAACATGAAGGAGCTGGCCGAGTACGTCAAACAGAACAAGGACAAGGTCTCGCTGGCCAACGCCGGCATCGGCGCCGCCAGCCATCTGTGCGGCACCATGCTGGTCGAAGCGCTCGGCGTGCAGCTGCTGACCATCCCCTACAAGGGCACCGCGCCGGCGATGAACGACCTGCTCGGCAAGCAGGTGGACCTGCTCTGCGACCAGACCACCAACACCACCCAGCAGATCGACAGCGGCAAGGTGAAGGCCTACGCCGTCACCAGCCTGAAGCGCGTCCCGACGCTGCCCAAGCTGCCGACCATGGACGAATCCGGCTACAAGGGTTTTGAAGTGGGCATCTGGCATGGCATGTGGGTGCCGAAGGGCACGCCCAAGCCCGTCGTCGACAAGCTGGTCAAGAGCCTGCAGGCCGGCCTGGCCGATCCCAAGTTCCAGGAGCGCATGAAGCAGCTGGGCGCCGAGGTCCTGACGGCCGACGCCAACCCGCAAGCGCTGGATGCCAAGGTCAAGCAGCAGGTCCCGCAATGGGCCGAGCTGTTCAAGAAGGCTGGCGTCGAACAGCAATAATCGAGGGCAAGCGCCCGCGCGGCGCGCCTCAAAAAGAAAAGCCCCTCCACGGGGCTTTTCTTTTGCCTGGCTTTGCCTGTTACGGGCGCAGGGCTTCGGCGGCCATGCCCAGGCCGTTGAAGCCCGTGGAGACAGAAGGCTCGTAACCCAGCGCTTCGGAAATGCTGGCAGCGGTTTCGACCAGGGCCTTGATCCAGTCGTCCTGCAGGCGCTCGGCAGGCGCCGAGATCGACAGGCCGGCGACCAGCTTGCCGGTATCGTCGAAAATGCCCGCTGCGATGCAGCGCACGCCGAGTTCGAGCTCTTCGTTGTCGCGCGCATAGCCGTGGCGGCGCACCAGCGCCAGTTCGCGTTCCAGGCGGTCCAGGTCGGTCAGGCTATTGCGCGTGTGGCCGGCCAAGCCCGTGCGCAGGGCGTAGGCGCGGACCTGGCGCGTATCGGCGGTGGACAGGAACAGCTTGCCGGTGGAGGTCAGGTGCAGGGGCGCGCGGCCGCCGATGGCGCGGACCACCTGCATGCCCGAACGTTCGCTCCAAGCGCGGTCGATGTAGACGATCTCGTCGCCCTGCTGGACCGACAGGTTGATGGTCTGCCCCGTCAGCTTGTGCAGCGAGCGCATCGCGGAGATGGCGGCCTCGCGCACGTTCAGCCGCCCCTTGACCAGCGATCCCAGCTCCAGCAGGCGCATGCCCAGCTGATACAGGCCGTTGTCGACGCGTTCGACGTAGCGGCCCACGACCAGGTCGTTCAGGATGCGGTGCGCGGTGGACGCGTGCAGCCCGGTGGTCGCGGACAGCTCCTTGAGCGTTACCGGATCCGGCTGCGCGGCCAGGGCGTCGAGCAGGCGCATGGCGCGCTCGATCACCTGGATGGCGATGGGATGGGCGGAGGCGCCTTCGGTCTCGGCGTCCAGGGCATTGCGGGTAGTGGGGAGACGGGACATGGACAGGGGGCTAGGACAGCTGCGCCGCCTGTAGGGCCCCACTTTTGGGAACCGGACTTGCGGCATCGCAGCAAACAGTTCTTTCCCGTATTGTGAAATTTACTGCGGCGTTTGGCAACCGGTTTTTGTATCAAAAATAAGGGCCGCACACGTCGGGCGGCCCGGTTTTCACGCCGCCGGCGGGGGCGCCAGCTTGCCGCCCAGGCGCAGCACCTCGGCCCTCAAATACTCCAGCGCCTCTGCGGCAGCTGCCGGTTCGCCCTTCACGCCCAGGTCGATATGGGGCGTGCCGCCCGCCTCGCCCACGCTCGGCAGGCTGAACGCCCGCACCCCGGGCCAGCGGGTTTCCACGGTCTGCATGGCAGGGGTGATGCGCGACTCGGGCATGCTGAACACCAGGAAGGAATGCTCAGCATGGGCGCGCACATGCTGCAGCGCACGATAGCGCGTATCCAGCGTCCATTCCAGCATCGGCCAGGCCATGACCGGAAAGCCCGGCACGAAGGTATGGTCCTTGATGAAGAAGCCCGGAATGCGGTTGTAGGGATTCGGCACGATCTCGCAGCCTGCCGGGAACACGCCCATCTGCAGGCGCTGCTGGTTTTCGGGCGTGCTCATGTCGGCCGTGCCCTGCCCCTTGGCGGCCATCTCGGCCGAGCGCAGCGCGATGGCCTGTTCGGCCTCGGGATGCAGCGCCAGCGGCAGGCCCAGCGCGGCCGCGGCGGCCTGCCGGGTATGGTCGTCGGGCGTGCCGCCGATGCCGCCACAGGAAAACACCACGTCGCCGGTGGCAAAGCTGCGCTTGTAGGTAGCCACGAGCGTGTCGCGGTCGTCCGGCACGATCTCGGCCCAGCTCAGCTGCATGCCGCGCGCGCCGAGCAGCTCGACGACCTTGGAAAAATGCTTGTCCTGACGGCGGCCCGAGAGGATCTCGTCCCCTACGATGATGAGGCCGATGCGGCGGGCGGCGGATTCTGCGGCCATGTCCGATTCCAGAAAGTAAGAGGTATGACGCCGGTCAGACGTCGATGACGCGGTCCTCGCGCAAACGCTTCAGCGCTTCCAGACCGTAATGGGCGTAGACCAGGGCCGAGAACACCGGCAGGATGACCCACGCGGGAGGCAAGAGGTTCAATAGCGAGCAGAGCAGGCCTATGGTCCAGAAGCCGCCGTTGTTGCGTTCCAGAATGAGCTTGCGCTCGGCCGGGCTCGCATGTTCGACGATGGCGTCCACGCGCATCATGCGCGAAAACGCGAAGGCCCACCAGAAGATCGACAGCACGATGGCCATGGGCGGCACCAGCCACAGCGGCAAGGTCAGCAGCCAACCCGCGGCAAACGCCAGCGAGACCCAGATCGCGTTCCATACGCTGACCGCGGTCGCGTGCTTGCCCTGGCGCGTGACGCCGGCATATTCACGGTGGCTGACGTGGCGCAGCACCAGCGGCATCACGAAGACGGCTGCGATCGCCAGGCCCAGGATGCCCGACACTGGCAACAGGATGGCCACCGCGATCACCGGGACCATGTAGACCTTGAGCGAGAACAGCCCCATCGCCAGCATCCAGTCCTCCGCCCGGTTGACGAAGTCCCAGCGCGCCGCCTCGGCCGCCAGCCATTCGTTGAGCGGCGTCCAGAACAGGTACAGCAGCAGCAGGCAACCCACCAGCGCAATCAGGAACGGCAGCAACACCGCGAACAGCATGGTGGGATGGCATTGGGACACCAGCGCGCGCTTGAACGCCTGGCCGACGCTGACGGCGCCGGCCCCTGCTGCGGAAAACCGGTCATTGCCGGGCGTGGCGGAATCAGTGCGCAGAGCGGTCATGGAAGAGGAAAAAGGGGTAGACATCCCGGGTATGATAGTCAAACACGCCTCGATCTGCCCACATGCCTCTACTTGTACCCGATACCGATCTGACCGCTCTGCGCGCGCGGCTCGGCGCTGCACCCGATACCTGGCTGGTGGCCTGCTTCTGCGCGGCCTGGTGCGATACCTGCGAACAATACAAGCCCAAGCTGCAGGCGTTGGCCGAGGCCATGCCGCGGCACGTCTTCGCCTGGATAGACATCGAGGACCATGCCGAGCTGCTGGGCGATGAAGACGTGGAGAACTTCCCCACGCTGCTGGTCCAGATCGGTCCGCGGGTGGTGTTCTACGGCCCGATGCTGCCGCATATCGGCCATCTGGAGCGCCTGCTGGAAAGCCTGGATGCGAACAGCCCGGCGGTCGCCACGGCCCTGCCCGACCTGCCGCGAATGCTGTCGTCCTGACTGGACGTCCTCCGGCAACAAAAAACCCGCAAGGCCTGTCCAGGCCTTGCGGGTTTTTTTATGGCTGCGCCGGTCAGGGCTTGCGGCTGCCGCCCAGCAGGACGGCGACCTGGCGCTTCGGCCCGGACGAGCCATTGCTCTTGGGCGCCGGCTCTTCGGCCGGCGCGGACGGCGCCGAGGGCTCGTAGGGCTTGAAGAAGAAATCGTCCACGGGCTGGCGCGGCGTGGAGGACGAATAGCCGGAACGGCGGTCGGACGAACGGCCGCGGTCGCTGCGGCCATCACGGCTTTCGCGGCCGCCTTCACGGCCTTCGCGCGAGGACGAGCCGCGGCGCTCGTCGCTGCGGCGGTGGCTGCGCGCGATCAGGTCGGCGGGCACGTCCAGCGTGCCGCGCGGCACTTCGCGCTTGATGAGTTTTTCGATATCGAGCAGGAAGCGCTCTTCGTCGGGCGTGAACAGGGCGATGGCCTCGCCCGACGCGCCCGCGCGGCCGGTACGGCCGATTCGGTGCACGTAGTCTTCGGCGTTGTACGGCAGGTCGTAGTTGATGACGCAGGGCACGCCGGCCACGTCCAGGCCGCGCGCGGCCACGTCGGTGGCCACCAGCACTTCCAGTTCGCCGGCCTTGAAGGCTTCCAGCGCCTTCATGCGGTCCGCCTGCGTCTTGTCGCCGTGGATCGATTCGGCCTTCACGCCGTCGCGCTCCAGGTCGCGCGCCAGGCGCGCCGTGCCGATCTTGGTGTTGGAAAACACGATGACCTGGTTCAGGCCGCGCGACTTCACCAGATGCACCACCGCGGCGCGCTTGGCGTCGCTGGGCATCTTGTAGGCGATCTGGGTAATCGTGTTGGCCGTGGCGTTGCGCGCCGCGACTTCGATTTCGACCGGGTGGTTCAGGTACGAACGGCCCAGCTTGCGGATTTCATTGCTGAAGGTGGCGGAGAACAGCAGGCCCTGGCGCTGCGCGGGCAGCAAGCGGATGATGCGCTCCAGGTCGGGCAGGAAGCCCATGTCCAGCATGCGGTCGGCTTCGTCCAGCACCAGGATGCCGACCTGGCTCAGGTTCACATTCTTTTGCTCGACGTGGTCGAGCAGGCGGCCGGGCGTGGCCACCAGCACTTCGCAGCCGCGGCGCAAGGCTTCCTTCTGCGGACCGATATCCACGCCGCCGAACACCACGGCGGAACGCAGCGGCGTCTGCTTGCTGTAGCGCTTGACGCTTTCGTAGACCTGGTCCGCCAATTCGCGCGTGGGCGTCAGGATCAGCGCGCGCACCGGATGGCGCGCGGGCGATGCGCTGGTGTTGGCCAGCGGCATGAGGCGATGCAGGATGGGCAGCGTGAAAGCGGCCGTCTTGCCAGTGCCGGTCTGGGCCGCGCCCATGACGTCGCGGCCTTCCACCACGACGGGGATGGCTTGAGCCTGGATAGGCGTGGGGGTGGTGTAGCCGGTTTCGGCGATGGACTGCAGCAGCAGGGGGTGCAGTCCGAAGTCGGCGAACGTCGGCGCGGGAGCGTCAGCGGCGGGTGCTACGGCTTGAGTGGATTCAGTCATCAGGGTTAGGCAGATACCGGACCAGTGAAAAAGAACAAAACGAGAGTGCTACGCGCACTGCACTACATACGCATCGGGACGGCCAGAATGCGTGCGGTCGCGACGCGTTCTGGATTCGATACCTATGAGGGCAGTACCAGGCCCGGATTGCTGTGGATAACATGATTTTAGCGCAGCCGCACTACCACACGGTTCAAACGCCATCCGAAAGGCGTTGCAAACGCCTTCCGCGGCCCGGCGGCAAGCGCCCGCAGGCCATACTCGAAGCGTCCATCAGACGGACACTCTTGCCGAAACGCCCGTCAGCCGGCCAGCCAGCGCAGGCCCCACAGAACCAGCATGCCCACGATGATGACCAGCACCGCGCTGCGGGTGCGCAGGAAAACCAGGATGGCGACCACGCCCGCGACCAGCTTGTAATCGAACACCGGCCCCAGCCCGGCCTTCCAGGGCAGCAGGTCCGGCACGACGATGGCGGTCAGGGCGGCGGCGGGCGCGTAGCGCAGGGCGCGGCGCACGCCGTCCGGCAAGGGGATG
This sequence comes from Achromobacter anxifer, assembly GCF_903652925.1. Classification (GTDB taxonomy): domain Bacteria; phylum Pseudomonadota; class Gammaproteobacteria; order Burkholderiales; family Burkholderiaceae_B; genus Achromobacter; species Achromobacter anxifer. The sequence goes on from NZ_CAHLAR010000003.1 coordinate 696,042, forward strand.
TAGTCGCCAAACAGCATGAAGCCGGCGCGGGTCAGCACACTGCACAGCGCCAGCAGCAGGATGGCGGAATAGACGTAGATTTCGGACGGCCAGAGGGTCATGCGCGGGCCTTGAAGTAACGTTCGGCCCAGATGCCGGCCACCACGCCCGCCACCACGGCGGCCGCCAGGCCCAGGCGCAGCGGCAGGACCTGGCCGGTCCAGGCGACCACGCCGGCCGCCAGCATGGAAATCAGCATGGGCTTGCTGGTGGCCAGCGGCACCGTGATCGCCAGCAGCGCCAGCACCGCGGCGAAATCCAGCGACCAGTTGGTGGGCACCATGGTGCCCAGGTAGATGCCGACGATGGACGACGTCTGCCAGACGAACCAGCCCGGGGCGATCGTGCCCATGAAGTACCAAAGCTGCTCGCGCGTGCCGCGCACAGCCGAGTCGCCATAGCGCGGCATGAACAGCACAAAACCCATGTCGGTCGTGAAATATCCCAGCCCCAGCCGCTTGGGCCAGGACAGATGGCGGAAATAGGGTTGCAGCGCCGCGCCAAAAATGAGGAAACGCAGGTTCACCACGCAGCCGGCGGCGAAGATCAGCCAGAGCGGCGCGCCCGTGGCGATGAGCGGCAGGGAAGTCAGCTGGGCAGACCCGGCGTACAGCAGCAGGGTCATGGCCAGCGCCATGGATTCGGTCAGGCCCGACTTGACCATGGCCACCCCGGTAACCAGTCCCCAGGTGGCCGTGGCGATCAGGGCGGGCACGATGGCGTGAACGCCGGAGCGGAATGCGGCGATGCGCTCCTGGCGGACCGCGACGGGGTCTTCGGATTCAGGAAGCGCAGATTCAGAGGACAACGGCAGCCCCCTGGCGATTCGGACAGGACGACATGGAAACTCTAAGGAAAGGAACGCACGACAACCCGTTCGCCCGCCGGGATCAAGATGCGCGGGCCTGGCGGCGCCGCGCCGGGGCGCGAATAGAGGCGTATTGTAACCTCGCCGCTTGATACAATATGGGCCTCGAGATTCCTGGGCTCTTGGGAGTAGACCATGTCGATGGCAGACCGCGACGGCTTCATCTGGTATGACGGCAAGCTCGTCCCGTGGCGAGACGCGACCACGCACGTCCTGACCCACTCCCTGCACTATGGCCTGTCGGTCTTCGAAGGCGTGCGCGCCTACCGCGGCGAGCTCGGCACCGCCATCTTCCGCCTCGAAGACCACACCAACCGCCTGTTCAATTCGGCGCACATCTACCAGATCCCCATGCCTTTCGATCGCGACACGATCAATGAGGCGCAGCGGACGGTCGTGCGCGAGAACCAGCTCGAATCCGGCTACCTGCGGCCCCTGGTGTTCTACGGCCCCGAAAAAATGGGCGTGTCGCCCAAGGGCGCCAAGGTGCATGTCGCCATCGCCGCCTGGCCCTGGGGCGCCTACCTGGGCGAGGAAGCCCTGTCCCAGGGCATCCGGGTCAAGGTGTCGTCGTTTGCGCGCCAGCATGTGAACGTCACGATGCCGCGCGCCAAGGTGGCCACCACCTATGCCAATTCCATCCTGGCCAATACCGAGGCCCTGCAGGACGGCTACGACGAAGCCCTGCTGCTGGACACGGAAGGCTTCGTGGCCGAAGGCTCCGGCGAAAACCTCTTCATCGTCAAGGACGGCGTGCTCTGCGAGCCCGAAATCGCGTCGGCCCTGACCGGCATCACCCGTTCAACCATACACGCGCTGGCCGCCGACCTGGGCCTGCGCGTGCTCACCAAGCGCCTGACGCGCGACGACGTCTACATCGCCGACGAGGCGTTCTTCACCGGCACCGCCGCCGAAGTGACGCCCATCCGCGAAGTGGACAACCGCCAGATCGGCTCCGGCCGGCGCGGCCCGATCACGGAGAAGCTGCAGAAAGCGTTTTTTGACGTGGTGAATGGCCGCAACCCGAAGTACCATCACTGGCTGAGTAAAGTCTGATCCGCGCGGCCCGGTCCACGACCTGGCCGCATCATTGCCCCAACCTGCCGTTTACCGGTTTTTTTTCAGGAATATCCATGACCGCTGCTGCCCCGGCCGCCGTCCCCCACTCCCACGAAGTCATCGAGGTCGGCGCCGAAGACCTGCCCGTGTTCTGTCCGGGCCCCAAGGCGCCGCTCTGGAGCATGCACCCCCGCGTCTTCCTGGACGTGGCCCGCACCGGTTCCGCCAGCTGCGCCTACTGCGGCGCCGAATACCGCCTGAAGCCCGGCACGGTGCTGCACGGGCACGGCCATTAAGCTGCCCGCCCCGCAACGTCCTTCCGTTTCCCCAGCCATGTTCGCCACCCCCGAAGAAGCAGAACACGCGTTCTACGAAGCCCTGGAGCAGGGGGACTGCGTTCGCCTGATGCAAGTCTGGGCGGACGACGAGGAAGTCGTCTGCATCCACCCGGGCGGCCTGCGCATCGTCGGCCATTCAGCGGTGCACGATTCCTGGCAGCAGGTGCTGGCCAACGGCCCTCTGCACGTGCGCCCGTTGCGCCCGCTGGTCATGCTGAGCATGATGTGCGCGGTGCACGTGCTGGTGGAACAGGTGGCGGTGCGCACGCGGGAAGGCACGCAATTCGCGAATTGCTATGCCACCAACATCTACCACAAGGGTCCCACCGGCTGGCGCATGGTCATGCACCATGCCTCGCCGGCGCCCACGGAAGCCGGGGTGCTCGACTTGCACGACGTACCCGACATGCTGCATTGAATCGGGTGGATTTTTAGTTGGCCGCTGCTCGTCTTGATACAACGCCCTGCCCCGTTCCCTCCTGGTTGCCCGGAGGCGACAGCCAGACGGTTTATGCCGCCCTGTTCGCGCAGTATCACCGCATCGCGTTCGTGCGCGAACGGGTGGATACGCCCGACACCGATTTCGTCGACTTCGACTGGACCGGCCCGGGCCTGTTCCCGCACAAGGCCGCCGATGGCGCGCCCATCAGCGGACAGCGCCCGGTCGCCAACGGCAAGACCGCCGCGGCGCGGTGGATGACGGAAGCGGACTGGAAGTCGCTTCCCCATACCCCCGACACCCCTGCCCTGGTCCTGTTCCATGGCCTGGAAGGCGGCAGCAACAGCCGCTATGCGCAATCCATCGCGCATCATTTCCGCGCGCGCGGCTGGATCGTGGTGATCGCGCATTTCCGCGGCTGCTCGGGCGTGCCCAACCGCCTGGCCCGCGCCTACTACTCCGGCGACTCGGCCGAAGTCGGCTTCATGCTGCAAACCGTGCGCCAGCGCATTCCGCACGCGCGCTGGCATGCCGTCGGCGTGTCGCTGGGCGGCAATGCCCTGCTCAAGTACCTGGGCGAGCACCAGGAAGACACCGCTTGGCTGACGGCTTGCGCCGGCGTCTCCGTGCCGCTGGACCTGGTGGCTTGCGGCAAGACGCTGTCCACGGGGATATTCAACCGGCGGGTCTACACCGCCCATTTCATGAAAACGCTCAAGCACAAGGTGCTTGAGAAGGCGCACCGCTTCCCGGGCGCCGTGGACGTGATGCGCATCGCCCACGCGCACGACCTGCGCGAATTCGACGACACCTATACCGCGCCCATGCATGGTTTCCGCAATGCGCTGGATTACTGGACGCGCGCGTCCAGCAAGCCCTGGCTGCCGAAGATCTCCGTGCCGACGCTGGTGCTGAATGCCCGCAACGACCCCTTCGTTCCGGCGGCGTCGCTGCCCGCGCCCGAGGAATGCTCGCCCACCATCCTGCTGCACCAGCCCACGGATGGCGGCCACGCCGGTTTTCCCACCGGCAGCTTCCCGGCGCATCTGAACTGGCTGCCGCAACGGCTCGGACGCTTCTTCGAGACCGGCCTGTAAGGCGGGCCGAGACCCAGGCCGAGACCCGCCTCAGCCCGATTTGAAGCGTTCCAACAGCTGACGCTCCTCGGCCAGCTTGTCCTTCACTTCCTTGATCTGCACGTCGATCTGCGACTGCTCGTAGAAGTCGGTGGACATGCTGCGCGCCTGCTGCAGCTGCGATTCCGCGGCCGCATACGCGCCGGTCATGACGTAGTAGCGCGCCTGGTCGCGGCGCGCCGCCACCGGCTTGCCGTTGCGGTCTTCGCTTTGCGCCAGCATCTGGTAGAGGCTGGGCTCGTCGCTGCCCCACTGCTTGATCTTGGCCCGCAGGTACTCCTGCGCGTCCGCGTGGCGGCCGACGCTTTGCAGCGCCTGGGCATAGGCAATGCCCAGGGCCCGCTGCGCGGGCCAGCGCTTGGCGGCGGCCTGGGCCAGCTCCAACGCCTTCGGATAATCCTTGCGGGCCAGGGCGATGTCCACGCTCAGCTTGGCCAACTGAGGAGACGCGCGGCCATCGGCGGACGCCAGGTTCCAGTTGCGTTCGGCCTCCGCCATGTTGTTGCGCTGGTAGGCCTGCAACGCCAGCCCATAGTAGGCGGCAGAGCGGCGCACCCCGGACAGCGCCTGGGCTTCGTCCTGCAATTGCTGCCCCGCCGTGCGCAGGCTGACGGCGTCGCGCCCCTGCACCACCCGCATCTTGGCGCGCACGTACCAGAAGTCGTCGCTATCCACATGACGAGAGGCGACCGGCTGCGCGGCGCGCACGCGGTTCTGCACGTCCGACATGCGTTCTATCGAAAGCGGGTGGGTGCTGGCCCAGGAACCGCCGCCCGCGCCTTCATTCAGGCGCGAGGCGTTCATCAGGCGGCCGAACATCTGCGACATGCCTTCGGCGTCGTAGCCGGCCTTGGTCAGCATCTGCAACCCGGCCCGATCGGCCTCGCGTTCCGCGTCGCGCGAAAAGCCCAGCTGACGGTTGATGGCAGCGGCCTGGCCGAATGCCGCCACGCCCATCGCCAGGTTGCCGCCGCCCCCGGCCAAAGCCGCCAGCAGCGCACCCGCCAGGCTGGCCAGCATCACCATGCTGTTCTGGTTCTGCTGAGTCATGCCGCGGGCGATGTGACGCTGCACGACGTGGCCGATTTCGTGCGCCAGCACCGCGGCCAGCTCGGACTCGCTGGCGGAGGACACGATCAGGCCGGTATTGACGCCGATGAAGCCGCCAGGCATGGCGAAGGCGTTGATTTCGGGGTCGCGCACGCCGAACATCTCGACCTCGGGCACGGCTCCCGGCGCATACGCCGCCAGCTTGCGGCCCATGGTGGTGAGGTACTGGCTGAGCTCGGAGTCGTCCACGTAGGTCGGGTCGCGCCGCCCCTGGGACATGATGGCCTCGCCCAGGCTGCGCTCCAGCATCGGGGACAGTTCCGTCGCGGACGCGGCGCCCATGGAGGGCAGCCCTACCGGTTGCGCCCAGGCGGCCACCGGGATGGCGGGGACGGCCAGGGCCAAGGACAGTCCAACGATTGCACCCCGTTTCGCAATCGAGCAAATGGATGGCATTTTCCTGCTGTTCATAAGCCTATGATAGCGATGAGCTTAAAATGTTTCATCGATACCCCCAACGAGGTCTCAATGCGTCCTGTCCGTAAAGCCGTTTTCCCTGTCGCAGGCATGGGCACGCGCTTCCTGCCCGCCACCAAGGCGATGCCCAAGGAAATGCTGCCCGTGGTCGACAAGCCGCTGATCCAATATGCCGTGGAAGAGGCCGTGGCCGCCGGCATCACCGACCTTATTTTCGTGACGGGGCGCAATAAGCGCGCCATCGAAGACCACTTCGACTCCGCGCCGGAACTGGAATCCGACCTGGAAAGCAAGGGCAAGCACGAGCTGCTGGCCATGGTGCGGGGCATTCTACCCGCGCATGTGAATTGCCTCTATATCCGCCAGTCGGCCCCGCTGGGCCTGGGCCATGCCGTGCTGTCGGCCGCTCCCGCCGTGGGCGACGAGCCCTTCGCCGTGCTGCTGGCGGACGACCTGATCGACTCGGACCAGCCCGCGCTGAAGCAACTGGTGGACGTGGCCGTGGCGCAGAACGCCAGCGTGCTGGGCGTGCAGGACGTGCCCCGCGCCGATACCCGCAAGTACGGCATCGTGGCGACCCGCCAGGGCGAGGCCAGCGGCAACGGCCGCACGGAACGCGTCACCCATATCGTGGAAAAGCCGGACCCCGAGGCCGCGCCCTCGACGCTGGCCGTGGTGGGCCGCTACGTGCTGGAAGCCGCGATCTTCGACCACCTGCGCTCCACCAAGATGGGCGCCGGCAATGAAATCCAGCTGACCGACGGCATCGCCTCGATGATGCGCGAGCGCGCCGTGTATGCGCACCGCTATGAAGGCGTGCGCTATGACTGCGGCAGCAAGGCCGGCATGTTCCAGGCCACCGTGGCGCTGGGCAAGAAGTACCACGGCCTGCTGCCGGAATAGCGGCAGGCGGGGCGCCGTCCGCGCTTCAGGCGGATAGCGCCCGGGCCTTGGCCTTGGCGCGCGCCTGGGCCTCGCGGTCGGCCTTGCGCAGGCGTCCCTTCGCGGACAGGCGCATCAAGGTCCCCAGGGCCACCATCAACCCGATCACCTCGACCAGCGCGGCCGGAATCCACATGGTCAGGCCGCCTATGGTCTGGTCGGTCTGGGCCGACATGGCAATGGCTCGGCCGCACAGTTCAAACAGCGGGTAGATATCGCTTTCGGTGAAGGCGATGACCGCCCCCGCCACCATCTGCGGCAGCATCGTCAGCACGGGCGAAATGACTCGCCCCCCGGGCGTCATGGCCGCGGGCGGCGCGGGCCGGCGGTCCAGGATCAGGTTCCAGTACATGAAGCCGCTGATCACCACCGACCAGTTCATCAGCCGGTAGAGCCGCCAGTCCAGCATGGAATAGAACTGGACCGACGGAATCAGCCAGACGATCACCAGGAAGACGAACAGCGCCGGGACGAAGATCTTGTGGGTCAGCACCGCCACGGTGGCGCGGCCGGATCCGGTGCGTAGAAAGTCGCGCAGCCGGATGCGCCAGGCCATGGGCAGGCCCGCGCGCATGACCTGGCCCGGGAAAGCCGCCATCACCAGCAGCGGCCCCAGGTGATGCAGCACCAGATGCTGGATACGGTGGATGAAGAACATGCGCTCGGCGTAGTAGTCGAGCCGGGTATGCATGGACAGGTACAGCAGCACCATGCCCGCCCAGAACAGGGCCTTGCGGGCGGCGGTCACATGGTGGACTCGCTGGCCGCGCACGAACAGCACGATGGCCACCAGGAAGGAGGCCACCAGCGTGGGAGAGAACTCCCAGGGTATGAGCCATTCGAGACTATTCATGCAGACCATCCGGAAAACGTCGGGCGGGACAGGAGCGAGCGCCAGGCGCCATGCTCCGTCGATTGTAGTAGACCCCGCCGCAGCGCTCAGAAGCGGTGCGAAATGCCCGTGCCCACGCGTGTGGTGTGGGAGTGGCCGGGATCGAACTGGTCGTCCAGCGTGTAGTTCGACGCATAGCCGGCAAATGCGTACAGCGTCGTGCGCGGGGACAGGCCGTACGTATAGCCCAGGGTCATCACCTGCGCATTGCGCGCCGCCGAGCCGTTGTCCCAATGCCAGTCCGGCCGCGCCAGCGACCACTGCACCAGCACGGTGCCCGGCCCGACCGGCACGCTGGCGCCCACCAGCCAGGCGTTGACCGTGCCGCCGCGGACGAAGGCCGCCGGCCCGAGGCCCATGCCCAGTCCGTCCGGGTCGCCGCCGTCCAGCCCGACGTCGCCATTACGCTGACGCGACCAAGCCAGTGACAGCTTCAGCACCTCGAAGTCGTAGGACGCGCCCAGTTGCAGCGCCTGCGGCCGGCCATTGTTGCCCGCCGGCGGCTCCGCCAGGCGCAACTGGTCCCAGGTGGCGACCGCCAGCAAGGGCCCGTTCTCGTACTTCAGGCCCAGGCTGACGGCGCGGTTGTTGTTGGCGGTGCGGAACTGGCTCCGGTCATCGGCATCGAACGAATAGCCTATACCCGCCTGGAAGCCCTGCCACACGGGCGTGTAATAGTTGACCAGGTTGCTGAACTGGTAGTTGTCGGAAGCCTTGAAGGTGGCGCCCATGCCCATTTCCTTCCAGGAGGCGATCTCCAGGGAGTTGCCGTAGACCTGGCCGATGGTGCGCTGGCGCCCCAGCCGCAATTCGCCATAGCTTTCATGGCCCAGCCCGACCCAGGCGGCATAGTTGAACAGACGGTCATTGTCGGCCCGCTTGCCCGAGGACGGATCGAAGCCGCTTTCCAGCTGGAAGCGGGCATTCCAGCCGCCGCCCATGTCTTCCATCCCCGTCATGCCCCAGAGCGAGTCGGTCAGCCCGCCATTGAGCAGGCCGCTATGGCTGCCCTGCCCCGACACATTGGTGACGGCCACGCCCGCGTCCACCACGCCATAGAGCGTCAGCCCCTGTCCGGCGTCGACGGCGTGCGCCGCCAGGGGTAGCGCCATGCCTGCCGCCATCAGCGCGGCGAAAGTAGCGATTCTCATGCATTTCTCCTGATAGCCCGGCGGGCGCCAGCCCGCCGCGGGCTCGTCTACTTATTGCCAGCCGTAGCGGCGAACCCAGAACCCCTTCAACAGCTGCGTCAGCGCGCAGTAGCAGAACAGGATGCCCGCCAGCCAGGGGAAATAGCTCCATGGCAGCGCCTGCAGCTGGAGATACCCAGCCAGCGGCGAGAACGGCAGCAGCAATCCCAGCACGACGACCATCAGGGTCATGCCCATCAACGGCCAGGCCGCGCGGCTCTGCAGGAACGGGATCTTGCGTGTGCGGATCATATGGACGATGAGCGTCTGCGACAACAGGCCTTCGACGAACCAGCCCGACTGGAACAGCGTCTGGTGTTCCGGCGAGTTGGCCTGGAAGATGTACCACATGAGCGCATAGGTAGCGATGTCGAATATGGAGCTGATCGGACCAAAAAACACCATGAAGCGGCCCAGGCCGTCCGGATCCCATTGCTGAGGCTTCTTCAGCAGTTCTTCGTCGACATTGTCGAACGGGATCGCCGTCTGGGAAATGTCGTACATCAAGTTCTGCACAAGCAGGTGGATGGGCAACATCGGCAGGAACGGCAGGAAGGCGCTGGCCACCAGGACCGAAAAGACGTTGCCGAAGTTCGAGCTGGCCGTCATCTTCAGGTACTTGAGCATATTGCAGAAGGTCTTGCGGCCTTCGATCACACCGTCCTCCAGCACCATCAGGCTCTTTTCCAGCAGGATGATGTCGGCCGCCTCTTTCGAGATGTCGACCGCCGAGTCCACCGAAATGCCGACGTCGGCCGCCCGCAGGGCCGGCGCGTCGTTGATGCCGTCGCCCATGAAGCCCACGGTATTGCCCTGCGCCCGCAGGCTGCGCACGATGCGCTCCTTGTGGGCCGGCGTCAGGCGAGCGAACACATTGGCCTCCTGCACTGCCACGGCCAGCTGGGCCTCGTCCATCGCCTCGATCTCCGCGCCCAGGTAGACCTTGCGCACTTCGAAGCCCACTTCGCGGCAGACCTTCTGGGTCACCAGCTCCACGTCGCCCGTCAGCACCTTGACCTCGATGCCTGAATTCCGGAGCGCCTTGAGCGCGGGCGCGGTGGATTCCTTGGGAGGATCCAGGAAGGCGATGTACCCCACCAGCACCAGGTCGGATTCGTCCGCCACGCCATAGGTCTGCTGGGTGGGCGGCATCTCCCTGACGCCCACGGCAATGACGCGCAGGCCATCGCGATTCAGGTCCGCCGTCACCCGGCGGATGTCCGCCCGGCGGGCATCGGTCAGCAGATGCTCCTCGCTGCCCACTCGCAGGCGGGTGCAGACCGACAGCATCTCTTCCAGCGCGCCCTTGCAGATCAGTTCATGGTGTTCGCGGCCGTTCTCGGTCTCGTTCACCACCACCGACATGCGGCGGCGGGAAAAGTCGAAGGGAATCTCGTCGACCTTGCGGTACTTCGCGGCCAGGTTGAGCTTGCGCTCCACCTCGGCGTGCTGCAGCACAGCCACGTCCAGCAGGTTCTTCAGCCCGGTCTGGTAGTAGCTGTTGAGATAGGCGTAGGCCAGCACGTCGTCGCTGCTGGTGCCGTAGACGTCGGTATGCCGCTCCAGCACGATGCGGTCCTGGGTCAGGGTGCCGGTCTTGTCGGTGCACAGCACGTTCATCGCGCCCAGGTTCTGGATGGCGTCCAGCCGCTTGACCACCACTTTGCGGCGCGACATGCGCACCGCGCCCTTGGCCAGCGTGGCCGTGACGATCATCGGGAGCATTTCGGGCGTCAGGCCCACGGCGATGGCCAAGGCGAACAGCAGCGCCTCCATCCAGTCGCCCTTGGTGAAGCCGTTGATGAGCAGGACAATCGGCGCCATGACCAGCATGAAGCGAATCAACACCCAGCTCACGCGGTTGATGCCTTGCTGGAACTGGGTCGGCGCGCGGCTGCTCTGCGTGACGCGCCCGGCCAGCTGGCCGAAGTAGCTGCGCGCCCCGGTCGCCACCACCAGGGCGCTGCCGGAGCCGCTGACCACGTTGGTGCCCATGAACGCCATGTTCTCCAGTTCCAACGCATTGGCGGTCTCGGCGCGCTGCGTGGCGTACTTTTCGACCGGTAGCGATTCGCCCGTCAAGGCGGCCTGCGCGATGAACAGGTCCTTGGCAGTCAAGATCCGGCAATCGGCGGGAATCATGTCGCCCGCGGACAGCAGCACCACGTCGCCCGGCACCAGTTCCGCCAGCGGCACCTCGACCTGGCGCGACCCGCTGACGTGCAGCGTGACGCCGAAGTAGCGGCGGGCATCGCCCTCGGCTCCGGCAGCGGGATCGTTGCGCAGCACGGTGGCGGTGTTCTGCACCATGGCCTTGAGCGCCTCCGCGGCGCGATTGGAGCGCTGCTCCTGCGCAAACCGCAGCACGGTGGAAATAAGCACCATCGATCCGATGATGAAGACCGCCGTCCAGGACTGGTCGTCCGGCTCGGCCATGTGCACGTCGGTGAGCCAGGACAGCGCGGCCAGCGCGCTCAGGAGCAGGTTGAACGGGTTGCGGTAGGACAACCAGAGATGGGCATACCAGGACAGCGGCTTTTCGTGGTCGACCTCGTTGGCGCCGTAACGTTCGCGCGCGGCCTCGGCCTGGCTTTCCGAAAGTCCGCCGCGGCTGCTGCCGAAGAGAGCGAACAAGGCGCCGAAGTCCATGCGCGACAGATCCAGCATCTGGCGGTTGGCATGGCGGGAAGTATCGGAGGACGCTGCCGCCGCGCCCTGTTCCGGCATGGGTGAGCGGCGGAAATGCCTTGCGGTATGCCGCAGGCCAGCCGCGGACGAAAAGAAGGACTTGAGGAACTTAAACATCGGAGTGCTCCGGCTATTGGTGTAGTTGGTTGTCGGAGACACGGACGCCCCCGCCCGCCGTGGCTGCGCGCGGGCAGCAGCGGGCCGCGGCCTGCGGGCGCAGGCCGTCGATCCGCCGCTTACGGGCGTGCGCAGGCACCGGGGCAATGTTGCCGGTGTCCGGATCGCATGAAGATGCGCCGGGTGCGGAAAACGGAAGGGGAGCTAGCGGAGGAATCGTTGCCGGCGGCAGCGGCGCACAGGAAGTGGGCCAGGCCGGGGATTCCAGGCTGCGGACTCCGTACGGGCCAGGATGACGATCCGGCCGGTCGGCTCGCAGCGAGTAGACAGGTCAGACAGGCATGCCGGCGCCGCGCACTGGGCGCAATCGAGGCTCGGGGTCTAAGGCACTAGGCATGATCTCTCCTGTGGGACGGAATCAAGGACGTCAGGCCAGCGCAGGCTGAGCGGCCTTGGCGGCTTGCGCGCCAAAATGCACGTGGCGCACGGCGGGATTGGCGCTCAGGCGGCGCGCTTGCGACATCAGCTCGCCCCGCAGTTCCGGGGGGCAATTGACGGTGATGCAGGCGGACGCCATGCCAGGGTCGCGGCCCTGGTCGATCTGCACTTGCGAGACATCCAGGCCAGCCGCGCTGAAGTCCAGGCAGATCTGCTTGCGCAAGGCGCCCAGTTCATCGCGCGGACAGATGACCGTCAGGCGCGAAATGCCACGGCGGCGGCCCAGGGCGGCGGCGCGGTCCACGCCGGCACGGCGCAGGAACAAGTCGAAGAAACGCATTACGACCTCCATTGCAAAAATGGGGAGCGTGATCGCGAATACGCACGCATACGCACGGCGCCTGGCGGGCGGGCACGAAAAACGTGCGCGTACGCTGGCGCTGCGACGACTGGCGGCGGTTCTGGCGGTTTACGTTGGGGAGGTTCCCGGCAAGCCGCTGGCTTACGCGATTGTCCGGGCTTGCGCCTGGAGCTTGGGATACAACCGCAACCTGTTCAACAGGCTGCGGCAGACGGAGTTCTGCGTGGACCTGTTAAACAGCGACGTCGATGCTAGATCGACAACTTTCGCCGGAATCGGTATTCACGAAGACTGCTCCTGGGATGGATAACAGGCGGGATTTTACGCGGGTTTCCACTTATGGACAAGGTTTTTGCCGAGAAACAGGGCCCGGGGTGTGGCAAAAAAAGCGGGGGCTGCGCCCCCAACAAGCCGCCCCCGCGCCGCCGCCAATGCCGCGCTTGCCGTCAGACGTAGAAGTGCCAGCCCAGATAAGCAGCGAACACCGCGTACAGGCCTCCCACCGCCGACAGCGCCGGCACGCTCATGGCCGACCTGCGGAAACGCATCCACAGCAGTCCGATCGACAGCATCGTGAACAGGCCGGCGGCCAGCAAGGGGGCGTCCAGCAGCCACGGCGTCATGAAGATGCCCAGCGCGCTGGGAATGGTCGCCTGGATCATCATGGCGCCCGAGATGTTGGCCAGGGCCAGCCGCTCCTTGCCCTGCCGCACCCAGATCAGCGCATTCATGATCTCAGGCAGCTCGGTCGCGACCGGCGCCAGCAACAAGGCGGCGACGTGGGGCGATGCGCCCATGGCCACGCCCAACACCTCGATCTGGTTGACGAACACGTGCGATGCCCCGGCAATCACCACCAGCGCCAGCAGCGTCTGCGTGACCGCCCAGAACATGCTCGGATCCTCGTCGCGGGGACGCAGCTTCAGCGGTTCGAGATCATCGCTGTCCAGGCTTGCCTCGTCGTTGCTGAGTTCGCGCTTGACGTAGAGGCCGTAGGTCACCAGGAACAGGATGCCCAGCCAGGGCTTCCAGGCAAAGGCCAGCAGACCCAGGCCCACCTTGAAGATGAAGATGCCCATGAACCAGGCCTGATCGCGGGCCAGCCGGCGCTGGTCCGCGTTGATACAGTCCGCCTGGGTTGCCCGTCCGCGGCGCGAACGCCACAGGGCCAGACCGACCACCGCATAGGCCAGCGTGGCCAGCACCAGCGGCCCGCCCATGGCGGCGCCGACGCCGATGTCCTTTTGCTCGGGGGTTTCGCCGAAGACCACGGCCATGAAGGTCACGGCACTTTCCGGCAAGGCGGTGCCGAACGCGGCAAGCACGGTGCCCGTGGCGGTGGCGCCAAGCTGGAAGCGATGGCCGACCCACTCGACGCCGTTGACGAAGAATTCGCAGGCGAAGTAGATCACTGCCGCTGACAGGAAAAACAGGAACAGGGTGAGAAACATATAGGCGAGCCGGACGAGCAGAAACCAATTGGCGCGACATCGCGGCTCGCCCGGCTGGGGTGATCGCAATGCGGCCAAAGGTCTCGCCTGGCTGATCCATGCGGCGGGCGCGCCGCTTGCATGGATACCGCTACTAGCGCCATGGAGTTCTAGCGGCTGCTCCGCAGCGCTGAACCACCAAGTCTGTTGACGCTAGCTCCTTTGAGGGGACAAAGGATGGCTACTCCCCAATGACAGAGCGGCGATTGTAGCAGCTTGCCCTGCCTCGTCCAGCGATTTCCGCGCGGGCGGCGCGGGGTGTCGGATCCGGGGGATGGCAGGTAAAGTAAACGGCATCCTCACCCTGCCGGGGTTCGCGCCCCAGTCCGCCATGAGCCTGCCTCCCGACGACATCGCCCCTTACGCCGCACGGCGCCAACGCCTGATGGAGCACATGCGCGCCGAAGGCGGCGGCATCGCCATACTGGCGACCGCCCCAGAGGCCACCCGCAACCGCGACGCAGAGTATCCGTACCGGCATGACAGCGATTTCTTCTACCTGACCGGTTTCACCGAACCCGGCGCCTGGCTGGTGCTGATCGCCGGCGCGAGCGACCGCGCCCTGCTCTTCTGCCGCCCGCGTCATATCGAACACGAGATCTGGGAAGGCAAGCGCTTCGGCCCCGAGGCGGCCGCAGCGCACTTCGGCTTCGACGACGCCCACCCGCTCGATGCGCTGGATGAACTGATGCCCTCGCTGCTGCTGGACCACGCGACCTTGTACGCCCCGCTGGCCGGCGACAAGCGCAGCGACGGCCGCCTGCACCGCTGGCTGGCCGCCGCGCGCGAGGCCAGCCGCGGCGGCCACGCCCCGCCCTCGCGCCAGCAGGACATCCGGCCCCTGCTAGCGGAAATGCGGCTGATCAAGGACGCCTCGGAGATCGCGGCGATGCGGCGCGCGGCGAAGATTTCCGCCGGCGCCCACATGCGCGCCATGCGCGTCGCCCGCCCCGGCATGCGCGAATATGAAATCGAGGCGGAACTGCTGTACGAATTCCGCCGCCACGGCGCGCAGTCGGTGGCCTACAACAGCATCGTGGCCGCCGGGGAAAACGCCTGCGTGCTGCACTACCCGGCCGGCGAAGCCGTGCTGCGCGATGGCGACCTGGTGCTGATCGACGCGGGCTGCGAGGTCGACAGCTACGCCAGCGACATCACCCGGACCTTCCCCGTGAACGGCCGCTACAGCGGCCCGCAGCGCGCGCTGTACGACTTGACCGTGGCGGCCCAGGACGCGGCGGCGCAGGCCACCGCGCCGGGCCGCGGCTTCAACGACGGCCACCAGGCCGCGCTGCGCGTGCTGGCCCAAGGCATGCTGGACCTGAAACTGTTGAAGGGCTCCCTCGACGGCGTGCTGGAATCCGGAGACTACAGCCGCTTCTACATGCACCGCACCGGCCACTGGCTGGGCCTGGACGTGCACGACGTGGGCGATTACCGCCAGCCCGGGCCCGCCCAGGGCGCGGAACGCCCTTGGCGCCGGCTGGAAGCGGGAATGATGCTGACGATCGAGCCCGGCATCTATGTACGGCCCGCCGACGACGTGCCCGAGGCCTACTGGAACATCGGCATCCGCACCGAAGACGATGCGTTGGTCACCAACGAGGGCTGCGAGCTCATCACGCGCGGCGTGCCGGTACAGGCAGCGGAAATCGAGGCGCTGATGCGCGAATAGGCGGCGCGGCCGGCCCGCGCTAGAAGACGTAGCCGTCCAGCCAGCCCATGGCCACCCAGGTGTAGACCACCACCATGGCAATGGCGAACATGGACACGATGGAACCGACCAGGCAGGCAGTAAGCGCCACCAGCACCGGCCCCCAGCCGGTCCGGTTCGGCCGGCCCAGGCCGGCGTTGTAGATCCGGTCGAACTTCTCGTCGGACATGAGCGAGAACACCGCGCTCTCGATGAACCCGTCGATCATGGGAATGAACACCAGGAAGAAGGCGGGGTTGTCGTACCAGACGGGGTAGTAATTGAAGGCGCAGAACAGGCTGACCAGCGTCACCGCGGTCACCAGCCAGGCATGGCGGCGTCCCAGATACCACCAGTGTGCCCCGAAGGCGCCGAACAGGCAGGCCAGCAGGCCTACCGTGACTTTGCCGCGCGGGCGGCGGGCGGGTGCGGCGGACAACGGGGAGGAAGCCTGGAGCTGCGTCATGTCGATCGACCGGAAAGGGAAACCCCGGCGGCTGGACTGCGCCGGCTGCTGCGGATTGTAGTGGACGGTTAAAATCCGGTCATGACTTCTTCCGCCTTCGACATAGCGATTCTTGGCGCGGGCCCGGTGGGCCGCGTGCTGGCCCTGATGCTGGCGCGCGTGGCGCCGGATCCGGCCCGCATCGCGCTGCTTGCGGGCAACGCGCCCGCACCGGCCGCGCCGTCGGCGGCGGCGCCCGCCGCGGATCCCCGCGTGCTGGCCATGAACCACGGCAGCCGCGTGCTGCTGGAGTCGCTGCATGCCTGGCCCGAGCGCTCGGCCGACATCCGCAACATCCATGTGTCGCAGCGCGGGCGGCTGGGTCGCACCCTGATCCAGAACACCGATTTCGGCGTGCCCCAGCTGGGCAGCGTGGTGGCCTATTCCGGGCTGCACGCCAGGCTGGACGAATGCGTGGCCGCCTGCGGCGTCACCGTGCTGGAAGGCCCCCCGGCCCGGATCGGCCTGCAGGACGCCGACGGCGTGCGCGTCGAACAGGGCGACGCGACGCTGCTGTGCCGGGTCGCGGTGCAATCCGACGGCGCGGGCGGGACCGACGTGCGACGCGATTACGACCAGCATGCCGTGCTGACCACCGCCCACGCAACCCTGCCCCGCCGCGGCTGGGCCTGGGAACGCTTCACCGCCGAAGGTCCGCTGGCGCTGCTGCCCCACCCGCAGATGCCGGACGCCTATTCCGTGGTCTGGTGCAGCGCGCCGGAACGCGCCGCCGAACTGGCCGCGCTGGACAACGCCGCCTTTTCGCGGGCGCTGTCCGCAGCCTTTGGCGACCGCCTGGGCAGGCTTTCCAGCCAGGCGCCGCGCCATGTCTTCCCGCTGGCGCTGAGCGCCCGCCGCGCCCAGGTGCATGGCCGCGTGGCGGCCATCGGCAATGCCGCGCAAACCCTGCATCCGGTCGCCGGCCAGGGTTTGAACCTGGGCCTGCGCGACGCAGCCCGCCTGGCCCAGACGCTGGGCGGCTGGCTGGCCCATCCCGAGGTCAATCCCGGCTCCGCCCTGGCGGAATTCGCCGGCGCGCGCCATGTGGACCGCTTCATCACCGCGGGCCTGACCGATCTGATGCCCCGCATCTTCTCGACCGGCCTGGCGCCGGTCGAGCATGCCTGCGGCCTGGCCTTATTGGGGATGGATCTGGCCTCCCCGCTGCGCGCGCCCTTGGCGCAGCATCTGCTGCAAGGTTTCCGCGCCTGATTCCCTGGTAATCCGTCCCCGCACAGGGGACGGATTGTCTGCTTTCGCCTTCCTTTGTTACCAAGTGTTCTCCAAGTGACAAAGGGGGAACGATCGAGCCGGTTAAAATGTGAGCATGCGCATAGGTCAATGGACCCTTCCCAACAACGTGATGGTCGCGCCCATGGCGGGCGTGACGGACCGTCCTTTCCGCCAGCTTTGCAAGAAGCTGGGGGCGGGCTACGCCGTGTCGGAAATGGCCGCGAGCAACCCCAAGCTGTGGGATAGCGTCAAGACGTCCCGCCGCCTGAACCACGACGGCGAGATCGCCCCCATTTCGGTGCAGATCGCCGGCGCCGACCCCGCCATGATGGCCGAGGCGGCGGCATTCAATGCCAGCAAGGGGGCCCGCATCATCGACATCAACATGGGCTGTCCGGTGAAGAAGGTCTGCAACGTGGCCTCCGGGTCGGCGCTGCTGCGCCATGAAGACCAGATCGCCCGCATCCTGGACGCGGTGGTGGCCGCCTGCGCGCCCCTGGACGTGCCGGTGACCCTGAAGACCCGCACCGGCTGGGACCGCGAAAGCCGCAATGCCCTGCGGGTGGCGAAAATGGCGGAAAACGCCGGCATCGCCGCACTGACCCTGCATGGCCGCACCCGCGCCGACCTCTATACGGGGGAGGCGGAATATGACACTATCCGCGCCGTCAAGGCCGAGCTGAAAATCCCCGTTGTCGCCAACGGAGATATCACCTCGCCCGAAAAAGCCAGGCTCGTCCTGGATTACACTGGCGCCGACGCGGTCATGATCGGCCGGGCGGCTCAAGGCCGTCCCTGGATTTTCCGCGAAATCGACCACTACCTGCGCACGGGCGAAACACTGGCCCCTCCCTCCTATGGGGAAATGCGCGAGCTGCTGCTCGAACATCTCGACGACCACTACCGGTTCTACGGCGAGCACACCGGCGTACGCACGGCGCGCAAGCACATAGGCTGGTATCTGGACGGCCTGCCGGGGGCGGACTCGTTCTGCGCCCGCATGAATCTGATCGACAACACCCGCGACCAGTGGCGGGCCGTGTCGGACTGGTTCGACCTCATCTCGCGCGACGGCGGATCCCATCCGGCGCCGGTCGCAGAAGCCCTGCTGGCGGCATAACCGCCTCAACACCAACATAAAAATATCTGTACTCAAATGAGCAAGAAAGATGTCCTGGAAGAATGCGTGCGCGCCAGCCTGGAGCGCTATTTCGAAGACTTGGGCGAATCCGAGCCCCACGATATGTGGGACATGGTGATGCGCTGCGTTGAGCGCCCGGTGCTTGAAGTGGCGTTGGAACGGTCGGGCGGCAACCAGTCGCGGGCATCCGAAATGCTGGGCATCACCCGCAACACCCTGCGCAAGAAGTTGCTGGCGCACAATATCCAGGTATAGCTTTCGCTTGCGGGCGGCTGCGCATCGCGCCGCCCGCTCCCCCCAGATTTCCCATCCGACCTGAACGAGAAAGGCGCTCCCGCCCACTCCCGTCCCCAACCATGAAAATCGAAACCGCCCTGCTTTCGGTGTCCGACAAGACCGGCATCGTTGAATTTGCCCGCGCCCTGGCCGCGCGCGGCGTGCGCCTGCTGTCCACCGGCGGCACCGCCAAGCTGCTGGCCGACTCCGGCCTGACCGTCACCGAAGTGGCGGCCCACACGGGTTCGCCCGAAATTCTCGATGGCCGCGTCAAGACGCTGCACCCGAAGATCCACGGCGGCCTGCTGGCGCGCCGCGACAGCGCCGAGCACATGGACACCATCAAGGCGGCCGGCATCGACCGCATCGACATGCTGGTGGTCAACCTGTATCCGTTCCGCGAAACCGTGGCCAAGCCGGACTGCACTTTCGCCGACGCCGTCGAGAACATCGACATCGGCGGCCCGGCCATGCTGCGCGCGGCGGCCAAGAACCACGGCACCGAAGCCGGCGGCGTGACGGTGGTGATCGACCCGGTCGACTACTCGCGCGTGCTGGCCGAAATGGACAAGGGCGGCAACACCTCCTACGGCCTGCGCCTGGCGCTGGCCTCCAAGGTCTACGCCCACACCGCCGCCTACGACGGCGCCATCGCCGCCTACCTGACCAGCCTGGCCGAAGCCGAGCCCAAGCAGGAAGCCGTGCCGGCCCGCAACGAATGGCCCGGCACCCTGACCTTGCAGGTCAAGCAGCAACAGGCCCTGCGCTACGGTGAAAACCCGCACCAGACCGCCGCCTTCTACGTGGACGCGCAGCGTCCGGCTGGCCTGCTGGGCAACTACCGCCAGCTGCAGGGCAAGGAACTGTCCTACAACAACATCGCGGACGCCGACGCCGCCTGGGAATGCGCGCGCAGCTTCGAGGCGCCCGCCTGCGTCATCGTCAAGCACGCCAACCCCTGCGGCGTGGCCGTCGCGGCCGACACGCTGGGCGCCTACCAGCAGGCCTTCAAGACCGACCCGACCTCGGCTTTCGGCGGCATCATCGCCTTCAACCGTCCGGTGGACGCCGCCACGGCCGAAGCCGTCAGCGCGCAGTTCCTGGAAGTGCTGCTGGCGCCGGCCTATGACGGCGCCGCGCTGGCCATCCTGGCCGCCAAGAAGAACGTGCGCGTGCTGGAAGTGCCGATGGGCACCGGCCAGAACGCCTTCGACATCAAGCGCGTGGGCGGCGGCTGGCTGGTGCAGAGCCCGGACTCCTACAACGTGCCGCGCGACGCGCTCAAGGTGGTCAGCAAGCGCCAGCCCACCGAAGCCGAAATGAACGATCTGGCGTTCGCCTGGAAGGTCGCCAAGTACGTCAAGTCCAACGCCATCGTGTTCGTGGGCGGCGGCATGACCCTGGGCGTGGGCGCCGGCCAGATGAGCCGCATCGACTCGGCCCGCATCGCCTCCATCAAGGCTGAAAACGCCGGCCTGACCCTGAAGGGTTCGTCCGTGGCGTCGGACGCCTTCTTCCCGTTCCGCGACGGCCTGGACGTGGTGGTGGCGGCTGGCGCGACCTGCGTGATCCAGCCGGGCGGCAGCGTGCGCGACGACGAAGTCATCGCCGCGGCCGACGAGCACGGCATCGCCATGGTGCTGACCGGCACCCGCCACTTCCGCCACTGATGCGCGTCCTCGGCATCGATCCCGGCCTGCGCCGCACCGGCTTCGGTGTGATCGATGCCGACGGCCCGCGGCTGCGCTATGTGGCCAGCGGGACCATCGTGGTCCCGCCGGCGCTGGCGCTGGCCGAACGCCTGAAGGTCATCCTGGACAATCTGCGCCAGGTTGCGCGCGACACGCAGCCCGATGTGGCCGCGCTTGAAATCATCTTCCTGAACACCAACCCCGCTTCCACCCTGCTGCTGGGGCAGGCGCGCGGCGCCGCGCTGTGCGCGCTGGCCGACAGCTCGCTGGCCGTGCACGAGTACACCGCGCTGCAGATCAAGAAGGCCGTGGTCGGCACCGGCCGCGCCGCCAAGGAACAGGTGCAGATGATGGTGCAGCACCTGCTGTCGCTGGACGGCGCGCCCGCGCCCGACTCGGCCGACGCGCTGGCCTGCGCCATCTGCCATGCCCATGCGGGCCCGCTGCAGGACAAGCTGGAGCGCCTGGGCGCCTCCCTGCGCATGAGCGGCAAGACCCGCATCCGCAACGGCCGCCTGATCGGCTGAACCCCTGACACGCCGCGATTTGCCGCAAGGCGGGACCAGTTCCCGCCGATTGCGCGCCCGCGCGTATAGAATCCCCGCATTCGCCGCGCATTCAGCGGCCTCACCATTGCCAGGCCACCATCACCATGATCGGACGCATCACCGGAACCCTGATCGAAAAACTCCCGCCCACCATCTGCGTGGACGTGGGCGGTCTGGGCTATGACATCGACGTGCCCATGAGCACGCTGTACTCGCTGCCCGACACGGGCGCGCGCGTCACCCTCTACACCCACCTGACCGTGCGCGAGGACGCCCACATCCTGTACGGCTTCGCCTCGGCCGGCGAACGCAGCGCATTCCGCGAATTGATCAAGGTCAGCGGCATCGGCGCGCGCACCGCCCTGTCCGTGCTGTCGGGCCTGTCGGTGGCGGACCTGGCCCAGGCCATCACCTTGCAGGAATCCGGCCGCCTGACGCGCGTGCCCGGCATCGGCAAGAAGACCGCGGAACGCCTGCTGCTGGAAATGCGCGGCAAGCTGGGCGCGGACATCGGCGCCTCGCCCCACGCGGCGCCGGACAACCAGTCCGACATCCTGAACGCGCTGCTGGCACTGGGCTACTCGGAGAAGGAATCGCTGTCGGCGCTGAAGACGCTGCCCGAAGGCGTGGGCGTGTCCGACGGCATCAAGCAGGCCTTGAAGGCGCTGGTGCGCTGAAACAGGCTTACAGGTAGCGCGGGGCCACGGCTTCCAGCCCGGTCGGCACCACATGCAGTTCAGGCGCGATCGGCCCGGTGCAGACGTTGTCGCGGCGCAGTGAATCCAGGTTGTCGCGCGACATCAGCGTCCTGCCGGGCAGGCATTCGAACAGCATCGCCTGCATGCGGCCCACGCCCATCGGCACGCTGATCACCGGCCGGGGATGGCCGCTCCAGGCCGCGCACAGCCGCGCGATCTCACCCAAGGTGTAGACCTGGGGCCCGCCCAGTTCGTAGGTCTTGCCGCAGGTATGCGTGTCGCCCAGCGACGAGGCCAGCGCGGCGACCACGTCGCCCACGTAGACGGGCTGCATGCGCGCATGCGCGCCCGCCAGCGGCAGCACCGGCAGCCAGCGCGCCAGGCCCGCGAACATATTGGTGAACTTGTCGTCGGGGCCGAAGATCACCGAAGGGCGGAAGATGGTCCATCCGCCCTCGTTCCAGCCCTGGAATTCCTGCTTGATGGCGGCCTCGCCGTCGCCCTTGGAGCGCTGGTACATGCTGTCGCCATTGGAGTCGGCGCCCAGCGCGCTGACGTGCAGCAGCCGCGGCACGCGCTGCCGGCGGCAGGCCTGGGCAATGCGTTGCGGCAGCAGCACGTGCGCCCGCGCAAAGTCCGAGCCGTAGGGCCGGCCCGCGTTGCCGTGCAGAATGCCCACCAGATTCACGACCGCGTCGCAGTCCTGCGCCAGGCTGTCCAACGTGGCGTCGTCATGCACGTCGCATTCGATCAGGGTGACGGTGGGAAGTATCTGCAGGTCGCGCCCGCGGGCGTAAAGCCGGGTGGGCACGATGATCTGATGCTGGTCCGCGGAGAGCCGCGCGACCAGATGACGGCCGATGAAACCGGTGCCGCCGATGACAAGGATACGCATGTCGCAGCCCCTGTTCGTCAGGATTCAGGTCCGATTCTGCCTTGCACACGCGACAACCGCAAGCGCGCATCGGCGGCCCCTTGCGGGCCGCTGTAAGCCCCTCAGGCCGCCAGCAGTTTGGCGTAGACCGGAAGGTCGACGTTGCCGCCGCTGATGATGACGCCGACCCGCGCGCCGCGCACCGGCACCACGTTCTGCATGACGGCGGCCGCGCCCAGGCAGCCGGTGGGCTCCACCACCATCTTCATGCGTTCGGCGAAGAAGCGCATGGTGGTGACCAGCTGCTCGTCCGTCACCGTGACGATGTCGCGGACGTGCTGCTGGATGAGCGGAAAGGTCAGGTTGCCCAGGTGCGTGGTGGCGGCGCCATCGGCCAGGGTCTTGGGCGCCGGAATTCGGACGATTTCACCTTTGCGCAGGGATTGCTGGCCGTCGTTGCCGGCTTCGGGCTCGACGCCGTAGACCAGGCAGCGCGGGCTCAGCGCGTAGGCCGACAGTGCCGATCCCGACAGCAGGCCGCCGCCGCCCAGGCAGACGAACAGGTAGTCCAGTTCGCCCACTTCCTCGAACAATTCCTTGGCCGCGGTGCCCTGGCCGGCGATCACGTCTTCGTGGTCGTAAGGCGGGATCAGGGTGGCGCCGGTTTCCGCCTGGATGCGGCGGGCGATGGCCTCGCGGTCCTCGGTGTAGCGGTCATAGGTGACGATCTTGCCGCCATAGCCTTCCGTCGCCGCGCGCTTGGCCGCGGGGGCGTCCAGCGGCATGATGATGGTGGCCTGCACGCCCTGCAGCTTGGAAGCCAGGGCGATGGCCTGCGCGTGGTTGCCCGACGAGAACGTCACCACGCCCGCAGCGCGCTGCTCCGGCGTCAGGCGCGCGATGGCGTTGTAGCCGCCGCGGAACTTGAAGGCGCCCATGCGCTGGAAGTTCTCGCACTTGAAGAAGACCGACGCGCCGCTGATCGCATCGGCCGTGGCCGAGGTCAGTACGGGCGTGCGGTGCGCGTTGCCGGCCAGGCGCTCGCTGGCGCGTACGACGTCATCATAGGTGGGCAATTCTGGCTGCATGGGATTCGGTCCTTTGATCGCGAAGGGAAATCAAAACCTTCGGATGATAAACCCGCGGCGCGCTCCCCGCGCCAGCGGAACGCCGTCCGCAGCGCAGCCCCGGCCGATTCGGCCCCGGCTACTTCCCGAAAAGATCGCCCGAACCGGCCGAAGCGCCGGCCGGCGGCGTCAGCCCCAGGTGGCGCCAGGTGGTCAGCGTGGCCGTGCGGCCGCGCGGCGTGCGCTGCAGGTAGCCATGCTGGATCAGATAGGGCTCGATCACGTCTTCGATCGTGTCGCGCTCTTCGCCAATGGCCGCGGCCAGGCTGTCCACGCCGACGGGGCCGCCGTCGAACTTGTGGATGATGGCTTCCAGCAGCTTGCGGTCCATCAGGTCCAGGCCTTGCGGATCGACTTCCAGCATGGCCAGCGCGCGGCCGGCCACCTCGGCGTCGATGGTGCCGCCAGCCTTGACCTCGGCGTAGTCGCGCACCCGGCGCAGCAGCCGGTTGGCGATGCGCGGCGTGCCGCGGGCGCGGCGCGCCACTTCGGCGGCGCCGTCCGGCGTGATTCCGGCATTCAAGAGGCCGGCGCTGCGCGTGACGATGTGGCCGAGATCGGCGGCGTTGTAGAACTCCAGCCGCGACACGATGCCGAAGCGGTCGCGCAAGGGGTTGGTCAGCATGCCGGCGCGGGTGGTGGCGCCGACCAGGGTGAAGGGTTGCAGGTCCAGCTTCACGCTGCGCGCGGCGGGACCTTCCCCGATCAGGATGTCGATCTGGAAATCCTCCAGCGCCGGGTAGAGGATTTCCTCGACCACGGGCGACAGGCGGTGGATCTCGTCGATGAACAGGACGTCGTTCTTTTCCAGGTTGGTCAGCAGCGCGGCCAGGTCGCCCGGACGCTCCAGCACCGGACCCGAGGTCTGGCGCAGCTGCACGCCCATTTCATGCGCGATGATGTGGGCCAGCGTGGTCTTGCCCAGGCCCGGGGGGCCGAACAGCAACACGTGATCGAGGGCCTCGCCGCGCTTCCTGGCTGCGGCGATGAAGATCTCCAGCTGCTCGCGGGCGCGCTGCTGGCCGACGTACTCGTCCAGCGCCTTGGGCCGCAGGGCGCGTTCGATCGACTCCTCGTTGGGCGACACCGGCTGCGGCGCCACGATACGGGGGGCGTCGGGACGGGAGGAAAGCGAATCGGACTGGATGGCCATGGTGCGGGAACGACAAAATGCTGAGCAGGATGCATCGTACCGTAGCGCGGCCCGCCCCGGGGCCGTACACCCTGCGGCAAAGCCCGGGCCGATTCAGGCCGAGGCAGGCTGTCCCGCGGCGAAACCCGGGCCGATTCGGGCAGGAGCTGCCTGCCCTCGCGGCTGGCCCTAGGCCGATTCGGACAGGGGCAGCCTGACCCGCACGCAGAGTCCGCCGGATTCGGCCGCCAGCAGCTCCAGCGAGCCACCGTGGGCGCGCGCGATGGCTTCGGCCAGCGCCAGGCCCAGCCCGACGCTGCCGGTGCGCGTGCGCGCATCGTCAAGGCGGCTGAACGGACGCAGGGCCTCCTGGCGCCGCTCCGGCACGATGCCGGCGCCATGGTCGGCCACGTCCAGCACCGCCTGGTGTTCCTCGCGGCGCAGGGTGACCTCGACCGGCGGCGCGCCATGGTTCAGGGCATTGCCGATCAGGTTGTCCAGCAGGCGTCCCAGGGCCACCGCGTCCGCCTGCACCACCAGCCCGGCAACCTCGTCGCCGGCCTGCAGACTGATCTCAGTGCCCGCGCCCTGCCAGGCGCCCACGCGCTCGGTCAGCCAGTCGGACAGAGCCATGGAGGCGTAGCGGTAGGCGGCCGGATCGGTTCCGCGCACGAAGCCGATGAACTGGTCGACCATGTGCTGCATGTCCTGCAGGTCCGCGCGCAGTCCTTCCTTCAGCTTGGAGTCGTCGGCCAGCTCGATGCGCAGCCACATGCGCGACAAGGGTCCCTTCAGGTCGTGCGGCAGACCGGACAGCAGGGTCCGGCGCACCGAGTCGGACTCGGACAACGCATCCAGCATGGCGTTGAAACGCTCACCCAGCACCCGGGTTTCGTGCGGTCCCGAAGGCTGGACGCGCTGCGGCTGCCCCGCGGCCAGGCGGTCGGCCGCATCGGCCAGCCGGGTGATCGGCCGCGTGATGTGCCACGAGAAACCCACCGCCAGCAACAGCAAAAGGCCCAGGCCGCCCAGCCAGGCAGCGACGAAGGGCGTGGCCACCGGCGGGTCCAGGCGCTCCAGCGGGATGACCAGCCATTCGCGCAGGCGCGGCACGTCCTCGCTGGCGGAGTTGGGCGCCAGGGAAATGAAGATTTCCGGCGTGGGGCCGCGCGACAGCGCCACGCGCGTGCCGTCGTTCAGCCGTTCATTCAACTGCTGCACCAGCACCCGCAGGTCGCGGCGGATGTCGTCCGGCTCGGGCTGGTAGCGGCGGCCATGCTCCTCGCGGTCGCGCGCGCGGTCGCCGTCGCGGCCGTCGGCGCGCTCATTGCCGCGCTCGGCGCCCCGCTCATTCCCGTGATCGTCGTCGCGGACTTCGGGCGGCGGAGGCGCGGGGGGGCCGTGCATCTGCGCGTCCGCGGCCGGCGGCGGCGGAGGAGGCGGCGCGGGCTTGGGTTTGGGCGGAGGACGGCGGCCATTGAAGCGTTGCAGCTTGGCTTCGGCGGGCAGCACCCGCGACCACAGGCGCCACTGGTTCTGCGAAGCGGTGCGCACAAAGTCGGCGCGTTCCTCCGCCGGCACCTGCGACACGGCGGCGCGCAAGGTGCGGATAGTGGTGACGATGTAGCCGATGGCCACGTCTTCCATGAACTTGTGCCGGAAGTACGACACCGTCACCAGCGTGGCCGCCTGCGTCAGCAGGACCGAGCCCAGGATCAGCAGGATCAGCCTTGCCCGCAGCGAGCGCGGCACCAGAAAGCCGGGAGAAAAGCGCATCAGGGCGAGAACCGGTAGCCGATTCCCCAGACGGTCTGGATCCAGCGCGGCTGCTTGGGATCGTCCTCGATGACCCGGCGCAGGCGCAGGATGGCGATGTCGATGGCGCGGTCATTGCGTTCGCCAGCGTCGTCGTCGCGCGCCAGCGCCAGCAGCCGTTCGCGCGACAGCGGCTTGCCCGCGTTGCGCACCAGCGCCTCCAGCAGGTTGATCTCGCCGCCGGTCAGCTTGACCACGGTGCCCTCGCGCGACAGCTGGCGGGTGGAGGGGTCGAACACGAAGGGGCCGAACGAGACCGGCGCGTCCTTGGTCAGCGCGGACGGCCCGCGCTTGCGCCGCAACACGGCCTCGATGCGGGCCAGCAGTTCGCGCGGGTCGAAAGGCTTGCCGACGTAGTCGTCGGCGCCCGCCTCCAGGCCGATGATGCGGTCCACCGCCTCGTCGCGCGCGGTCAGCAGGATCACGGGGATGTCTTCGCCCTGCTCGCGCAGGCGGCGGCAGGCGTCCGCGCCGTCGCCGCCGGGCAGCATGCGGTCCAGCACCAGCAGATCGGGCGCGTAGCGGGTAATGCGGGACGACAGGTCGGTGGCGTCCGGCGCCAGCAGGGTGTCGTAGCCGTGCCGGTTCAGGTAGTCGGCCAGCAATTGCCGTAAGGCGGGATCGTCGTCGACGACCAGCAGCTTGGTGTGGGGATTGTCCATGGATGTCATAGTGCGGCGCGCCGCGCCTGGCCGCAAGAGGCAGGAAATCAACTGAAATATACCTGTTGCACGATGTTGGACGCGTTTTCCAGCGCTTTCCCGGCAAGCCGCTGCATCGCGCCCGGACTGGCCCTAAAATAGGGGCCAGCCCTCCTCAGCCTGTCCGCTTTGCTAAAGAACGCTTACAGGCCGGGCGGCATTCCCTTTCTACACTGCATCTATGATCGCCCCTGCAATCATCTGGCGAAAACGGTTGTTGCGCGCCGCGCTGGCGGCGGGCCTCGCCTGCCCGTTCGCCCCGGCCCTGAGCGATCCGCTGGCTGCGTCCCCTTATGTTCCGGCCGGCCCCTCGGCACGCGGCATCGGCGTACTGTCCCCGGTACAACCCATACCCGTGCGCCCCGCCCCTTCGATGGCATCGCGCGCGGTGCCGTTGGATCCCTCTCCCTGCGACATGCAGGCCATGGAACCCGTCCTGGACACCACCGTGCACGGCGCGCAGGCCGTCGACGCGGCGGACCCCATACCCGGCACCGGGCTGGCGCTGTCAGGCGACACCCAGCCCGCCGCCCCCCTCGATTGCGGCGTGCTGGCCTCGCCCGAGGAAGCCACGCCGGACTATTCCTTCGCGCTCGAGGACGGGGATTTGCCGCGCATACCCATGGTCGTGATTTCGGGCGTCTCGCGCCCTACCCGCCCCTGGTTCGCCTCCGCCAGCAGCCAGGAAGGCCTGCGCTACGCCGGCGACCGCAACTGGGTCTACCGCAACACCACGGGTCCGTCGGTCTCCGTCGGCAACATCAACGCCCGGGCCCCGGCCTGGGGCAGCAGTGCCCCGGTGGGCGGGCTGCAGATCTCGAACTGGGGCGGATCCGGCGCCACCGCTCCGGAAGGCAGCTTCGGCTATTCGTCCTCGCTCGGCCGGCTCAACCGCATGGACCCCGCCGCCAGCTCGGGCGCCGTGGACTACGGCGACCCCGTGGGCAGCGGCGCCGTGCGCTACGGACTCACGCCCGCGCTGACCGTGGAAGGCCAGGTGCAGAGCGCCCCCATGCTTACCACCCGCGGCATGGGCACCACCTATGCCGCGGGCGAATACGGCACCTTCAAGGCCGGGGCCACGCAGAGCTCCTTCGATGCGGCCAGCGCCTGGCGCTACCGCTTCGACTACAACGTGGACGTGGCCGACAGCGTCAACCTGGGCTATTCCAACGAGCAGATCGGCGCGGGTTACGGCGATCTGTCCAGCTACGCCGGCGGCGGCGCGGCGACCGCGCAGACCCGCAACACGGTGTCGGCCGGCGTCCCCATCACCGGCTGGGGGGTGCTCAGCGGCACCTATTCCGGCCTGCGGGAAGGATCCGCGCTGGCCGAACAGCGGGTGGGCCTGTCCCACAGCATGTTCGTGGCGCCCAAGGTCAAGCTAGCGGTGGGCGCGGACCGCGACATCCTGTCGGGCAATTACGAATGGCGCGCCAACCTGAGCATGCCGGTGGACACCTTCATGCGCGGCACCTGGCTGAGCTGGTAGACCGGCCGTGCCAAGGACGAAAATCTCCCTGTGGAAAGGGTCTGCCGGAATTGCGGCTTAAAATCCCCGCCATGATGCTCCCGGCCTACCCCCATGTCTGACGCGCGCGCCCTCGGCGTGTTGCAGCGCGTTTTCGGTTACGAATCCTTCCGCGGCGACCAGCAAGCCATTGTCGAACAGGTGATCGACGGCGGCGACGCGCTGGTCCTCATGCCCACGGGCGGCGGCAAGTCGCTCTGTTACCAGATCCCGTCCCTGGTCCGCGAAGGCACTGGCATCGTCGTGTCGCCGCTGATCGCGCTGATGCAGGACCAGGTCGATGCCCTGACCGAACTGGGCGTGCGCGCAGCCTTCCTGAACTCCACCCAGGAATGGCGGGTCGCCCGCGACGTCGAACAAGCCTTCCTGGCCGGCGAGCTGGACCTGCTCTACGTGGCGCCCGAGCGCCTGCTGACCGACCGCTGCCTGCAGTTGCTGGAACGCGGCCGCATCGCGCTGTTCGCCATCGACGAGGCCCACTGCGTGTCCCAATGGGGCCACGACTTCCGTCCGGAATACCTGGGCCTGTCCATGCTGCACGAACGCTGGCCCGACGTGCCGCGCATCGCGCTCACGGCCACCGCCACCGCCGATACCCGCAGCGAGATCGCCCAGCGCTTGCAGCTGGACGACGCGCGCCACTTCGTTTCCAGCTTCGACCGCCCCAACATCCGCTACCGCATCATCGAAAAGAACGAGGTGCGCAAGCAGCTGCTGGACATGATCCAGACCGATCACGAAGGCGAATCGGGCGTGGTGTATTGCCTGTCGCGGGCCCGCGTGGAAGAAACCGCGGAGTTCCTGTGCAACCAGGGCATCGACGCCATGCCGTACCACGCGGGCCTCAGCGCGCAGGTGCGCGCCGCCAACCAGGCGCGCTTCCTGCGCGAGGACGCCGTGGTCATGGTGGCCACCATCGCCTTCGGCATGGGCATCGACAAGCCCGACGTGCGCTTCGTGGCGCACATCGACCTGCCCAAGTCCGTGGAAGGCTATTACCAGGAAACCGGCCGCGCCGGCCGCGACGGCCTGCCCGCCACGGCCTGGCTGGCCTATGGCCTGCAGGACGTGGTGCAACAGCGCCGCATGATCGACGAGTCGCCCGGCGAAGAGTCCTATCGCCGCCGCCTGGGCCAGCAGCTGGACGCCATGCTGGGACTGTGCGAAACGGTGGAATGCCGGCGGGTGCGCCTGCTGGCCTACTTCGGCCAACAGATCACGGCCTGCGGCAACTGCGACGTCTGCCTGGACCCGCCGCAGGCCTGGGACGGCACGGTGGCGGCGCAGAAAGTGCTGTCCGCCGTCTACCGCCTGTGGAAGGAACGCGGCCAGCGCTACGGCGCCGGCCACATCATCGACATCCTGCGCGGCAAGGTCACCGAACGCACCAAGCAGCATGGCCACGAAACGCTGAGCGTGTTCGGCGTGGGCGCGGACCTGAGCGATACCGCCTGGCGCGGCGTGCTGCGCCAATTGCTGGCGCAAGGGCTGCTGACGGTGGACAACGAAGGCTTCGGCACCCTGGCCCTGACCGAAGGCAGCCGCGCCGTGCTCAAGGGCGAACGGCAACTGATGCTGCGCCGGGAATCCGAAAAGAAGCCGCGCTCGGGCAAGACCGGCAGCGGCCGCCCCAAGGCCGCGGCCATCGACCTGCCGGCCGAACTGCAACCGGTATTCGAGGCGCTGCGCGCCTGGCGCGGCGAAGTCGCCAAGAGCCATGGCGTGCCGGCCTACGTCATCTTCCACGACGCCACGCTGCGCGAAATCGCGCTGGCCCAGCCCGAATCCATGGACGAACTGAGCCACATCAGCGGCGTGGGCGCCCGCAAGCTGGAAGCCTACGGCGAGGAAATCCTGCAGCGGGTGGCCAAGCCCGTCTTGTGACGGCGGCGCTGTCCGGGCGCCGCGGCCACCACCAGCCGGATCAGGTCGGCGGCGGCAGCAGCGGCACTCGCGCGCGCTCCTTGCCGAAGACCGAGCGGTAGGCCAGGATGTTGAACACCAGCACCACCGGAACACCCACGACTGCGCCGGCCAGCACCAGGCGCATCGAGCCCAGCGCGCCCGCGCCGTCCCACAGCGTCATGTCGTCCAGGATCAGGTAGGGGAACAGGCTGTAGGCCAGCCCGCTGAGCATCAGCAGGAACAAGGCCACGCACAGCACGAACGGCAGCCAGCTGAAGCGGTCCGCGCGGCCGGGCAGCCGCGCCAGCAGCATTTCGGCGGCGACGAAGCCCGCCAGCATCATCACCCAGACCGTGGCCGCCAGGCTCAGGTGGGCGATATTGCTCCATTTGTAGAAGATGCCGGCGTTGGCCAGGCCCAGCGTAACCGCGATCGCCACCATGCCCACCGCCGTCCAGCGGATGGCGTGGCGAGCCCAGTTGGCGGCGCGGCGCTGCAGGTCGCCGTCCACCCGCATCACCAGCCAGGACGCGCCCAGCAGCACATAAGCCGCCACCGCGCACAGGCCGACGAACATGGAGAACCAGCCATAGCCGGCATCGGACTGGTAGCCGGTGGCGATCCGGCCCAGCAGCATGCCCTGGCCGAAGGCGGTGATCAGCGAGCCGGCCCAGAAGCCGAAGATCCAGCGCGGCTTCATTTCGTTGCGCGCGCGGATGCGGAATTCGAACGACACGCTGCGCAGCACCACGCCCAGCACCATGCAGGTCAGCGGCCCGTAGAGCTTGCCCAGCACCGCGCCCCAGGCGAACGGGAATGCCGCCGCGAACAGGCCCATGCCCAGCAGCAGCCAGAACTCATTGGCGTCGCGCCACGGGCTCAGCAGGCTCATCATGCGGCCGCGCTCGTGCTCCGGCGCCAACTGCAGCAGTATGCCCACGCCCAGGTCGAAGCCGTCCAGCACCATGCCGGCGGCGATGACCACGAACAGCATGGCCATGAAGGCCAGCGGCATCCAGAAAGAAGGATCGTCGGGGTTGAGCCCCTGCGAGGCGGCCAGCATGGCGATCATTGCGCACCTCCGCCCAGTTTGCGCACGGGCACGACGCCGTAGCGCGCCGCATGGAACAACATGCCGACGAACGCCGCGAGCAGCAGCGCGTACAGCACGCCATAGCCGATCAGGCCGTACAGCACGGTGCTGGAGGCGACGATGCCCAGCACTTCGGATTGCGTGATGGTGCCGTTCACGGCGAACGGCTGCAGGCCCAGGATGGAGACCCACCACCCGGCCACGACCGCGATCGCGCCGGAGAACATCATGCCGCACAGCACCCGCTGCCACCAGCGCGGCAGGGTCGAAGGATCCAGGCCGCGCCGGAAGGTCCACAGGAAGGTCACGCAGGCCACGGCCAGCATCAGCAGGCCCAGCCCGGCCGCTACGCGCAGCGACCAGAAGGTCAGCGCCACCGGCGGCAGCATGCCGGAATACTTGTCCAGGCCGCGGTAGGTGCCGTCCTGGTTGCGGTGCAGCCACATGCCGCCGGTATTGCGCAGGGTCACGTCGGCCACGTTGGTATGGGCGCGGGCATCGGGCCAGCCGAACAGCACCAGTTGCGGTTCGGAACCGCTTTCCCAGAAGCCGGCAGCCGCCGCGGCCTTGGCGGGCTGCAGCTTGGCGACCATCTGCCCGGCGCCGGTCGCGACCGGCAACTGCAGGAAGGCAGCCACCACCGCCACCACCAGGCCGGTCTTGAAAGTGTTGCGCTCGCCGTCGCCCAGCGGCCGCCGCAGGGCCTGCAAGGCGGTCACGCCCATCATCAGGAACGCGGCGGCCAGCGCGGCGCCCACGACCACCACGGCCATGCGCCAGCCCACCGAGGGATTCAGCACCACGGCGGTCCAGTCGTAGACCTGGTAGCGCCCATCGACCAGCAGCGCGCCGTCCGGCGTCTGCATCCAGGACTGCAGCGCCAGCACCCAGAACACCGCCACCAGCTGCCCCACGGCCACCATCAGCACGGCCAGCGTATGGGCGCCGTCCGACACGCGGCGCTGGCCGAACAGCATGACGCCCAGGAAGCAGGATTTGAGGATGAACACGGACAGGATGCCGTAGCCCAGCAAGGGGCCCGCCACGTTGCCGATCTTGTCCATCAGGCCCGCCCACAGGCTGCCCAGCTGGATCAGCACCGGCACGCTGGTCGCCAGGGTCAGCACGAAGGCCAGCGCGAAGATCCGCACCCAGAAGCGGTAGGCGGCCGTCCAGCCGCCATGGCCGGACCAGCGCGCCCTGATCTTGAAGAACAGCAGCACCCAGGCAAGCGCCAGCGAGAAGGCCAGGAAAAACGCCAGAAAGCTCAGGCTGGCCACGAACTGCGTGCGAGCCAGGGATAACGTGGATATGTCCATGATGGGCCGTAGTGTAGAGCCAGTTACATGAATGTGGGGCCAGTTTGAAACCGGTTGCACGGACACGTAAAAGGCCTCGCCTGCGGAACGTGGCAAAATTGACTCTTTGTCGCTGCTTTTTCCTATTCTTTCAAGAATGACCTCCGCCACGACGCCGACCCCTGCCGCATCGAATTTCCTGCTCAACATCGTTCAAGACGACCTCGAAGCCCAGCGCTTCGCAGGCAAGCGTTGGGCGGGCAAGCCTGGCCCGGCGGCCTTGCAACAACAGGGCGGACTGGATCCGGCCCGCATCCGCACGCGCTTCCCGCCGGAGCCCAACGGCTACCTGCACATCGGCCACGCCAAGAGCATCTGCGTGAACTTCGGGCTGGCGCGCGACTTCGGCGGCGTCTGCCACCTGCGCTTTGACGACACCAATCCCGAAAAGGAAGACCAGGAGTACGTCGACGCGATCATCGAGGCCGTGCACTGGCTGGGCTTCGACTGGAAGGCGGACGGCAACGAAAACCTGTACTTCGCCAGCGACTACTTCGGCTACATGTACGAGTTCGCCGAGGCGCTGGTCGAGGCCGGCCACGCCTACGTCGACGAGCAAAGCCCCGAAGAGATCCGCGCCAACCGCGGCACGCTGACCGAACCCGGCACCGACTCGCCCTGGCGCAACCGCCCGGCCGCCGAGTCGCTGACGCTGCTGCGCGAAATGCGCGACGGCAAGCATCCCGACGGCAGCCTGGTGCTGCGAGCGAAGATCGACATGGCTTCGCCCAACATCAACCTGCGCGACCCGGTCATGTACCGCGTGCGCCATGCCCACCACCACCGCACCGGCGACCAGTGGTGCATCTACCCGATGTACAGCTGGGCGCACCCGGTGGAAGACGCGCTGGAAGGCATCACGCACAGCGTCTGCACGCTGGAGTTCGAAGACCAGCGCCCGTTCTACGACTGGATCCTGGCGCGCCTGGCCGAACTGGGCAAGCTGGCCCAGCCGCTGCCGCACCAGTACGAATTCTCCCGCCTGAACCTGAGCTACGTCGTCACCAGCAAGCGCAAGCTGCTGCAACTGGTGCGCGAAGGCCACGTGGACGGCTGGGACGACCCCCGCATGCCGACCATCTTCGGCCTGCGCCGCCGCGGCTACACGCCGTCCTCGATCCGCTTGTTCTGCGACCGTACCGCCGTGTCCAAGTCCGACTCGCGCATCGACTACAGCCTGCTGGAGCAGGCGGTGCGCGACGACCTGGACCCGGTCGCGCCGCGCTCGGTGGCCGTGCTGGATCCGATCAAGCTGGTCATCACCAACTACCCGGAAGGCCAGACCGAGATCTGCACCGCGCCGCGCAACCCGCATGATCCCGAAGCCGGCGTGCGCGAGTTCCCGCTGTCGCGCGAACTCTGGATCGAACGCGACGACTTCCGCGAAGAAGCGCCCAAGAAGTACTTCCGCCTGTTCCCGGGCAACACCGTGCGCCTGAAGTACGGCTACGTGGTGCGCTGCACCGGCTTCACCAAGAACGAGGCCGGCGAGGTCGTCGAGGTCCAGGCCGAGTACCTGCCGGACACCAAGAGCGGCACGCCCGGCGCCGACAGCGTCAAGGTCAAGGGCAACATCACCTGGGTCAGCGCGGCCCATGCGGTGCCGGCCCAGATCCACCTGTACGACCGCCTGTTCGCCGACGCGCGTCCCGACGGCGGCGACAAGGACTTCCTGGCCTGCCTGAACCCGAATTCCAAGCAGACCGTCACGGCCTGGCTGGAACCGGGCACCATCGCCACGCCGGGCGCCACCTGGCAGTTCGAGCGCCTGGGCTACTTCACGGCCGACCTGAAGGAGTCCACGCCCGACGCGCCGGTGCTCAACCGCGTCGTGACCCTGCGCGACTCGTGGGCGCAAGGCTGACGCGCCGCGTCCGCATTGCACGGAAAAGGCGCCGAAAGGCGCCTTTTTCTTTGGGGCCGCCCCCTGCGCATGCGGCCCCTGGGCGGGTTATCATCCCCCGAACCTCGCAGCCGGCCGAGCGCGCCGTTTCCTGGCGCCCGGACCGCCAGCCACAATCAAGATGAACACTGAATCCCTAGCCCTGGACTTCAAAAGCGCCACCCTCTATGCCATCCGGGTGGTCTTGCACAGCGCCGACCCCGAACGCCTGAACGCCGCACTGGCCAAGCGCATGGCCGATGCAGGCAGCTTCTTCGAAAACGAACCCGTGGTCATCGACGCCAGCCGCGTCGAGGAAAAAATCGACTGGACCGCCCTGCTGGCGGCATTGCGCGGCCATAACCTGCCGCCCATCGGCGTGGTGGCCGAAGGCGCCAACCTGGAAGCCGCTCGTGCCGCGGGCCTGGCACCGGTGGAACTGTCCACGCCCACGGCCCGCCCCGCGCCCGTGATCGACACCGCGCCGCCCAACGACGTCGCCACCCCGGTGCCTTCGGTGCCCGCCGCCGCGGTCGAAACCGCGCCCGCCCCCACCGAAGAAACCCCGGCCGAAACGCCCGTGGCCACGGACAAGTCCGATGCCGAACCGCTGCCCGCTCGCGCCGCCAGCAGCACCACCTCGGCCCCCAGCCCCACGCCCGCCGCGCCGCACTCGTCGTCGGCGCTAGTCATCACCAAGCCGCTGCGCTCGGGCCAGCGCGTCTACGCGCGCCACACGGATCTGGTCGTGATCGGCATGGTGAGCCAAGGCGCTGAAGTCATCGCCGACGGCAACGTCCACGTCTACGGTCCGCTGCGCGGCAAGGCCATGGCCGGCGCTCGCGGCGACACCTCGGCCCGCATCTTCACCACCCACCTGGACGCGGAGCTGCTGGCCGTGGCCGGCGTGTACCGCGTGGTCGAGGACAAGCTGGACCGCACGCTGCAAAACCAGCCCGCGCTGATCCGCCTGGACGGCGACACGCTACGCATCGAGGCCCTCAAGGCCTGAGCCCCGGAAATGGCGGCACGCGCAGACACCCGCGCAAATTTCCACACATCCTGTAAGAAGCCTTACAAGGGCTTTTTGCTTTACGATAACGCGATTTATTCGAACATAAGGGTTTGATCGTCATGACACGCATTGTTGTGGTGACTTCCGGCAAAGGCGGCGTGGGCAAAACCACGACCAGCGCCAGTTTTTCTGCAGGACTCGCGATGCGAGGCCACAAGACCGCTGTCATCGACTTCGATGTCGGCTTGCGCAACCTCGACCTGATCATGGGCTGCGAACGTCGCGTCGTGTACGACTTCGTCAACGTGATCCAGGGCGAAGCCACGCTCAACCAGGCCCTGATCAAGGACAAGCAGCTTGAAAACCTGTTCATCCTGCCCGCCTCGCAAACGCGCGACAAGGACGCGCTGACGCAGGAAGGCGTGGAAAAGGTCATCAATGACCTGAAGGGCATGGGCTTCGACTACATCGTCTGCGACTCGCCCGCCGGCATCGAAACTGGCGCGCTGATGGCCGCCTACTTCGCCGACGACGCGCTGGTCGTGACCAACCCGGAAGTCTCGTCGGTGCGCGACTCCGACCGCATCCTGGGCATCCTGGCCGCCAAGTCCAAGCGCGCCGTGGAAGGCGACGAACCGGTCAAGGAATACCTGCTGCTCACGCGCTACAGCCCCAAGCGCGTGGTCGACGGCGAAATGCTGTCGCTGGGCGACATCGAGGACATCCTGCGCATCAAGCTGATCGGCGTGATCCCCGAATCCGAAGCGGTGCTGCAGGCGTCGAACCAGGGCCTGCCGGCCATCCATCTCAGAGACACTGACGTTTCCGAAGCCTACAAGGACGTCGTGGCCCGTTACCTTGGCGAAGACAAGGCCCTGCGCTTTACCGATTACGAAAAGCCCGGTTTCCTGAAACGCCTGTTCGGAGGCAAGTAAGCAATGTCCTTCCTGTCGTTTCTGCTTGGTCAAAAGAAGACCTCCGCATCCGTTGCCAAGGAACGGTTGCAGATCATCCTGGCCCACGAGCGGGGCCGCGGCGACTCGCCCGATTACCTGCCGCAGTTGCAGCAGGAGCTTATCGCCGTCATTTCCAAATACGTGAAGATCAACCCCGATGACATCAAGGTGCACCTGGAACGCCAGGACACGCTGGAGGTCCTCGAAGTGAAGATCGAAATGCCGCAAAACGAGAATTGATGCGGCTGTGCGCGCGGCCTTGGCGGCGCGTGCCACGAGGCCAATAAAAAATGCCCGGCGATGCCGGGCATTTTTCTTGGGGCTGAAGCGCTCAGCGCTTGCCGACCTGATCGCCGATCACGCCGCCGATCGCCGCTCCACCCACTGTTCCGAGGATGCCGCCGTTGGTGATCACGGCGCCCGCGACGCCGCCCAACGCAGCGCCGCCCACCGCGCTCTTCTGGCGATGGCTCATGCCGTCCCAGGAAGAGCAGCCAGCCATGGCTGCGGTCATCGCCAACGCGACACAGATTTTGGAGAGAGATGCGATTTTCATATTTGTGGTTCCTATTCTCGTACCCAGGAACCGCGCATGAAACTGAGTGCGAGCGCGCGGCGCCCATAAGGGTCTGGAACCGTCAGGATCGCAAAATATCCCTGCCTTGGCTGTGAGGTTTGCCCATGAATTGTGTCAAAGGGCGAGATAAATTTTGCGCGCCCCAGGGACAATGTTGCAGGCCGCCGGCGCTATTTGACCAGACGTAACACCTCGCGGAAGCGCGGGTGCTCGCAAGTGCGCATCCACTCGAAAATCGCCATCTCGGTCGTGACGATTTCCGCGCCATGCACACGCGCGCGCCGCAACGCCGCGTGATGATCCGCGGGCTTGCGCGAGCCCGCGGCGTCCGACACCAGCACCGCGTGGTAGCCCAGGTCGATGAGGCCGATCACGGTCTGCAGCACGCAGATGTGCGCTTCGCAGCCCGCAACCAGAATGGTCTTGCGCGCGGCCGGCAGCCAAGCCTCGAAGCCAGGTTCCAGCGCCGAGGAAAAATGCATCTTCTGGAACGTGCTCTGGACTTGCTCGCGCAGCGGTTCGACAGTGGCGCCCAGCATCCTGGCGTGATGCTCGGTGGCGGCCACCGGCACGTCCAGCAGGCGCGCGGCCTGCGCCAGCTTGTGCGCGGCGTTGAGCACGGCCTCGTTGTCGTGGATGACGGGCATCAGGCGGCCCTGCATGTCGACGATCAGCAGGGTGGAATCGGTGGCGGACAACAACATTGCGGGGTACCCCTGGAAGTGGTCAGCAAGGCCCGTTCGCACTATGCCGGGCCTAGCACAGGTCCTAGCATACCCCCGGCAAAAAAAAATCCCGGCGCAAGGCCGGGATTCTCGTCAGGCGCTGATCACTTCAGGGCCTTGTAGCGCAGGCGCTTGGGCTTGGCGCCCTCTTCGCCCAGGCGGCGCTTCTTGTCGGCTTCGTATTCCTGGTAGTTGCCGTCGAAGAACACGACTTGCGAGTCGCCTTCGAAGGCCAGGATGTGCGTGGCGATGCGGTCCAGGAACCAGCGGTCGTGGCTGATGACCATGACGCTGCCGGGGAACTCCAGCAGCGCGTCTTCCAGGGCGCGCAGCGTTTCGACGTCGAGGTCGTTGGACGGTTCGTCCAGCAGCAGCACGTTGCCGCCG
Source organism: Achromobacter anxifer (assembly GCF_903652925.1). Lineage (GTDB taxonomy): Bacteria > Pseudomonadota > Gammaproteobacteria > Burkholderiales > Burkholderiaceae_B > Achromobacter > Achromobacter anxifer. Next base: position 734,429 of record NZ_CAHLAR010000003.1, read on the forward strand.
GCGATCAGCGTCTTGGCCATGTGCAGGCGGCCGCGTTCACCGCCCGACAGCTGGCCCACGACCTTGTTCTGGTCGCCGCCCTTGAAGTTGAAGCGGCCCAGGTAGGCGCGCGACGACATTTCGAACTTGCCCACGGTAAGCAGGTCGGCGCCGTCGGCCACCGCGTCGAACACGGTCTTCTTGTCTTCCAGCGCGTCGCGCGACTGGTCGACGTAGGCCAGCTTCACGGTCTGGCCGATGTTGACCTCGCCCGAATCCGGCTGCTCGCGGCCGGAAATCATGCGGAACAGCGTCGACTTACCGGCGCCGTTGGCGCCGATGATGCCGACGATGGCGCCCGGCGGCACCTTGAAGCTGAGGTTGTCGATCAGCAGGCGGTCGCCGTAGGCCTTGCTGACGTTGTTGAATTCGATGACCTCGTTGCCCAGGCGCTCGCCCACCGGAATGAAGATTTCCTGGGTTTCGTTGCGCTTCTGGTATTCGTAGGACGACAGTTCCTCGAAGCGGGCCAGGCGCGCCTTGGCCTTGGCCTGGCGGCCCTTCGGGTTCTGGCGCACCCACTCCAGTTCCTTCTTGATGGTCTTCTGGCGGGCCGATTCCGACGCCTCTTCCTGCTTCAGGCGGTCTTCCTTCTGCTCCAACCACGAGCTGTAGTTGCCCTTCCAGGGAATGCCGTAGCCGCGGTCCAGTTCCAGGATCCATTCGGCCGCGTTGTCGAGGAAGTAGCGGTCGTGGGTCACGCCCACCACGGTGCCGGGGAACTTGTGCAGGAATTGCTCCAGCCATTCCACGCTTTCGGCGTCCAGGTGGTTGGTGGGTTCGTCGAGCAGCAGCATGTCGGGCTTGGACAGCAGCAGGCGGCACAGCGCGACGCGGCGCTTTTCGCCGCCCGACAGGTTGCCGATTACGGCATCCCAGGGCGGCAAGCGCAGCGCGTCGGCGGCGATTTCCATCTGGTGCTCGATATCGTCCGCGCCGCTGGAAGCGGCGGCGGCGATGATGGCCTCAAGCTCGGCCTGCTCGGCGGCCAGCGCGTCGAAATCGGCGTCCGGCTCGGCGTAGGCGGCATAGACCTCGTCCAGGCGCTTCTTGGCCGTGACGACGGCGCCCAGGCCCTCTTCCACCGACTGGCGCACCGTGTGCTCGGGGTTGAGCTGCGGTTCCTGCGGCAGGTAGCCGATGTTCAGGCCCGGCATGGGGATGGCTTCGCCTTCGATTTCGCGGTCGACGCCGGCCATGATCTTCAGCAGCGTCGATTTGCCCGAGCCGTTCAGGCCCAGCACGCCGATCTTGGCGCCAGGAAAAAACGAAAGCGAGATGTCGCGCAGGATCTGCCGCTTGGGCGGGACGATCTTGCCGACACGGTTCATGGTGTAGACGTATTGGGCCATGGGCTCGTATAGGAGATATAGCTGAGAAACCGTCGATTGTAGGCCGGAACCCTGACCCGCGTGTGTCCGCGGCCAAATGCCCGGCCGGCGCTCCCGGCCCGGGCGCTCAGGCGTTCCTGGGCCGCGCCGCCCGGCTGCCGAACCGGGTTTGCGCCAACATGACGCCGGCCAGCGCCATCGCGCCGCCGACGATGTGGAACAGGTGCGGCTTTTCGCCCAGGAACACGGCCGCGATCGCCACCGTGGCCACCGGCATCACGTTCAGGAAGATGCTGGCGCGGTTGGGGCCCAGATGCTTCACGCCCTGCATCCACAGGAAGGGCGCGAACAGCGACGGGAACACCGCCGCGTACAGCACCAGCGGCAGGTTGTCGCCGTTGAGCGGCGACGGCGGCGCCATCAGGAAGGCCGGCAACTGGAACAGCACGCCGAAGGCCACCTGCACATACAGCGATTGCCACGGCCCCACGGGCAAGGCCCAGCGGCGCAGCAGCACGCCGTACAGCGCATAGGCCAGCGCGCCCACGCCCATCAGCAGGTCGCCACGGTTGGCGCCCACCTCCAGCAGGCGGGCGGGATCACCCTCGCCGATCAGCAGCGCCAGTCCCGCCAGCGACAGCAGGCCGCCCAGCATGGCCATGACCGAGGGCAGTTCGCGCAGCAGCAGCGCCACCACCGCGATGGTCATCAGCGGAATCATCGCCGTGATGATGCCCATGTTGGTCGCCGTGGTGCTGGCGGCCGCCACATAGGCCAGCCCCTGGTACAGGGCCATGCCCAGCCCGCCCAGCACCGCCAGCTTGTGCAGGTTGGGCAGGATCTGGCGGCGCTGCGCCCATACGCCGGGCAGCGCGAACGGCGTCAGCACCAGGCCGGCCAGGGCCCAGCGGTAGAAGCCGATGGCCGCCGGCGCGATGGCGCTGGCCGCCATCTTGGTGACGATCATGTTGACCGACCAGATCAGGGCCGCAAGCAGGGGATACAGCAGATAGCGGGCGGGAATATGCGGGGTGTGGGCGCGCGTCATGAAGCAAGGCAAAGCGGTAAAGAGAGGATAGGCAAGTGTAGGATCTGTCCGACCTGATGTATATAATGAAAAACAGACAAGATCAGACGAAGTTCCGACATGGCTCCCGCCGATTCCACGCCCACGCTGGCCAGCCACCTGCCCTACCCGCTGGCCTGCCGCATCCTGCACTTCACGCCGCGTTCGCGCATGAAGCGCCACAGCTCGCCCTGGGCGGAACTGAACTTCGCGATCTCGGGCATCATGGAAATCGGCATAGGCGGCGTCACCTACCTGTCGCCGCCGCAGTACGCCATCTGGATACCGCCGCATGTCGAGCATTGCTGCCAGAACGAGGGCGAAGTGCACTACGCCTGCATTGACATCCCGGCCGCGGCCTGCGCCGGCCTGCCCCAGGAACCCTGCACGCTGGAGATCAGCCCGGTCATGCGCGCGATCCTGGGCGACTTCGAACGGCGCGGCGTCAGCTATCCGGATACGCCGGAAGACCGGCGCATGGCGCAGATCGTCATAGACCAGACGCGCCAGGCCCGCGCCTACGCGAGCTACCTGCCGTCCAGCGCCGACCCGCTGCTGGCGCCCATCCTGTCGGCGCTGCAGCACAGCCCGGGCGACAAGCGCGGCGCCGCGCACTGGGCCGCCACCGCCGGCATCACCGAGCGCACGCTGCTGCGCCATTGCCAGCAGCACCTGGGCATGTCGTTCAGCGAATGGCGCTCGCGGCTGCGCGTGGTCAGCGCGCTGGGCATGCTGGACGAAGGCAGGCCGGTACAGTCCGTGGCGCGCGAACTCGGCTACAGCACGCCCTCGGCATTCATCGCCATGTTCCAGCGGCTCACCGGCGAATCGCCGGACAGCGCGCGCAGGCGCAGCCAGGGCGGCGCGCCCGCATCCTGACCCCGGAAAAACGCGTCATCCAAGCGCCTGATGCAAGGCGCGGCCGATCGCGAGACAATACGCCCTACACTTGCCGTGCCGTCGCGGCTTCATCGCGCCCAGGAACCCTTTTCATGTCTGCCTCCGCCACCCCTCCCGCTTCCTTGACCCATTTCAGTGCGCCCGAACTGGACATGCTGGCCAAGACAGCCGACGCCTTGAGCGCCTATCTGGGCAAACCCGTGCTGGCCGAAGTGGTGCTGGGCGATGAAGGCACCGAATGGGTGACCTATGGCGTGCCGGTGGACGAAAACGCCAAGCCCGACGAAGAACAGACCCACGTCCAGATGGGCGGCCCGGGCGCGCGCCTGCTGGGCAACCGCGGCGGCCTGCCGCAGTCCGACGACGACACCTACGACTGCGTCTATCTCTGGGCCATCGAGATCTCGCTGAACGAAGGCGAGCGCTTCATCAAGCTGGACCACGATGGCGAAGAATCCGCCTGGTCCGACAATCTGGAAGACGTGCTGCCGTTCGCCTTGACGGAAGAGCCCGTGCCGGAAGACCCGGACGCGGAAGACGACGAGGACGAAGAAGATGAGGACGATGAGGACGATCACGATCATCCTCACGACCACAACCACCGCCACTGAGGCGGCCCCGGACGGCGGGTCGCGGCGGACGTAGCGCCCCCGCACAACCGCGCCGCCCGCGGATCAGACTGAGATCCGCCCTTCCTGCACGGCGTGGCAGGCTACCACCGACACTCCCGCAGCCATCGCCACCGGCGCCTCGGCCTTGCAGCGCTCGTTCGCATGCGGGCAGCGCGGGTGAAAAGTGCAGCCCGACGGCGGATTCAAGGGATTCGGCACCTCTCCCGCCACCGCCGTGCGCGGCTTGCCCGCGCCGTTGATGTCGGGAATCGCTTCCAGCAGCATGCGCGTGTACGGATGGCGTGGCCGCGCGAACAGTTCGTCGCGCGGCGCCACCTCCACCATGCGGCCCAGGTACATCACCCCTACCCGGTCGGCCACGTGGTGCACCACCGCCAGGTTGTGGGAAATGAACAGATAGGTCAGCCCCAGGTTGCGCTGCAGATCCTTCATCAGGTTCAGCACCTGCGCCTGCACCGACACATCCAGGGCCGAGGTCGGCTCGTCGCACACCAGGAATTCAGGATTCACCGCCAGGGCCCGCGCGATCGAGATGCGCTGACGCTGGCCGCCCGAAAACTGGTGCGGATAGCGTCCCTGGTCCGCCGGATCCAGGCCCACCTGCTTGAGCAGTTCGCCCACGCGCGCGCTGCGCTCGTCGGGTGACATGCTGGTATGCGTCAGCATGGGCTCGGCGATGATGCGGCCCACGCGCCAGCGCGGATTCAGGCTGGCATAGGGATCCTGGAAGATCATCTGCAGGCGCTTGCGCAGGGCCCGGCCTCCCGGCTCCGACATGCGCGACAAGGGCTGTCCGTCAAAGCGGATGTCGCCGCGGGTCAGGCCGTACAGGCCCACCAGCATGCGCGCCACGGTCGATTTGCCGCAGCCCGATTCTCCGACCAGCGCCAGCGTTTCGCCGCGCGCGATCTCGAACGACACCCCGTCCACGGCGCGCAGCATCACGCGCGGCTTGCCCGCGAGCTTGCGTTCCAGCCACGGCGGCGACACATCGAACCAGCGCGCGGCGTCCTTTACTTCTACCAAGGGCGTCGTCATGCGGCCACCTTATCGTTGTTGTCGTGCAGCCAACAGGCCGCTCGGGAGGTGCCGGCGGCCATCAGCTCCGGGCGCTCCACGCCGCAGCGCGGCAAGCGCTGGCCGCAGCGCGGATTGAAGGCGCAGCCCGGCGGAATGGCGTTCAGGCGCGGCATGCTGCCGTCGATCTGCACCAGTCTTTCGGAATGCCCTTCCAGCGACGGGATCGATCCCATCAGCCCCGTCGTATAGGGATGGCGCGGCTTGTGGATCACGTCCGCCACCGGACCGATCTCGGCCACGCGGCCCGCGTACATCACCGCCACGCGGTCGGCGGTCTCGGCGATCACACCCATGTCGTGCGTGATCAGCATCACCGCTGTGCCGTTTTCGCGGCACAGGCGCTTGAGCAGTTCGATGATCTGCGCCTGGATCGACACGTCCAGCGCGGTGGTGGGCTCGTCCGCCACCACCAGCTTGGGCTCGGCCGCCAGGGCCAGCGCGATCACCACGCGCTGGCGCATGCCGCCGGAAAACTGGTGCGGATAGTGGTCGATGCGCTCGCGCGCAGCCGGGATGCCGGTGGCCGCCAGCAGCTCCACCGCGCGTTCGCGTGCCTGGGACCAGCTCAGGTCCAGGTGCGTCACGATGGTTTCCGCCAGTTGCCGGCCCACCGTGTACAGCGGGTTCAGCGAGGTCAGCGGATCCTGGAACACCGCCCCGATCTCGCGGCCGCGCACGCGGCGCATCTGCTCGTCGGGCAGGTTGTCGATGCGGCGGCCCGCCAGCAGGATCTCGCCTGCGGCGATACGCCCAGGCGGTTCCAGCAGGCCGATGATGGAGGCTCCGGTCAATGACTTGCCGGCGCCGGACTCGCCCACCACGCCCAGGACTTCGCCGGCCTGGATGGAAAAGGACACGTCGTCCAGGGCGCGCAGCGTGCCGCGGCGCGTCGGGAACTCCACGCGCAGATTGCGGACTTCTAGTAATGCGCTCATGCGCGATACCTCAATTCAATTACCTGTTGCACACGACTGCGGGCCTCCGCCTCGCGGGGCCGCAGCGGATCCGGGTTTCCCGGTCCGCTCGCGGCGCCCCCTTGAGGGGGAAGCGCCGCAGGCGCTTCGGGGGTGGGCTTCATGCCAGACGCGGGTTGAGCGCATCGCGCAGCCAGTCGCCCAGGAGGTTGACCGACAGCACCAGCAGCACCAGCGCCGCGCCCGGGAAGATGGTGATCCACCATTCCCCTGAAAACAGGAAGTCGTTGCCGATCCGGATCAGCGTGCCCAGCGAGGGCGCGGTCGGCGGCACGCCGACGCCCAGGAACGACAGCGTGGCTTCCGTGATGATGGCCGTGGCCAGGTGCACCGTGGCCAGCACCAGCACCGGACCCAGCACATTGGGCAGCACGTGGCGGAACATGATGACGGGCGAAGCCACGCCGATCACGCGCGCCGCCTGCACGTATTCGCGGTTCTTCTCCACCAGGGTGGAGCCGCGCACGGTGCGCGCGTACTGCGGCCAGCCGGCAAGCGCGATCGCGCCGATCAGCACCGGAAACGCGATCAGCTCGTGCATCTCGCGCGGCACCGCCGCCCGCGCCACGCCGTCGATCAGCAGCGCGATCAGGATGGCCGGGAACGACAGCTGCACATCGGCGATACGCATGATGAAGGCGTCGACGCGCCCGCCCGCGTAACCCGAGATCAGGCCCAACACGATGCCGATCACCATGGACAGCAGCACCGAGGCCAGGCCGATCAGCAGCGACACGCGGGTGCCGTACAGGATGGCCGAGTACAGGTCGCGGCCCTGGCTGTCGGTGCCCAGCAGGTAGGTCGGCTGGCCGTTGGTCTCCCAGGCGGGCGGCAGCAGCGCGTCCAGCAGCTCCACCTTGGTCAGGTCGAACGGATTGTGCGGCGCCACCCAACCGGCCCCGAAGGAGCCGATCAGCAAGAGCGCCAGCAAGAGGGTGGCCACGATGGCCACGGGCGCCCGGCGCCAGGCCCAGGCGATGTCGCTGTCCCACCAGCGTTTGAGTACGGCGCGCATCAGTGAGCCCCCCCGCCGCGGGTCAGCCCGCTACGCAGGCGCGGGTCCACGACAAAATACAAAAGATCGACGATCAGGTTGATCACCACGAAGACCAGCGCGATCAGGCACAGGTAGGCCGCCATGACGGGCACGTCAGCGAATTGCACCGCCTGAATGAACAGCAGGCCCATGCCCGGCCACTGGAACACGGTTTCCGTGACGATGGCGAAGGCGATGATGCCGCCCAGCTGCAGGCCGGTGATGGTGATGACCGGCACCATCGTGTTCTTCAGCGCATGGCCGAAATGGATGGCGCGGCGCTTCAAGCCGCGGGCGCGCGCGAACTTGATGTAGTCCGAACGCAGCACCTCCAGCATTTCCGAGCGCACCAGGCGCAGCACCAGGGTCATCTGGAATAGCGACAAGGTGATGGACGGCAGGATGAGATGCTTCCAACCCGTGGCGGTGAACAATCCCGAGGACCACCAGCCCACGCTCACGGTGTCGCCCCGCCCATAGCTGGGCAGCCAGCCCAGTTGCACGGAGAACACCAGGATCAGCAGGATGCCGATCAGGAAGGTCGGCAGCGACACGCCCAGCAGCGAGCCGGCCAGCAGCAGCTGCGACAGCAGGCTGTTGCGCTTGAGCGCGGTGTAGACGCCCAGCGGCACGCCCACCAGCAGCGCCAGCAAGGCCGCCACCATGGACAGCTCCAGCGTGGCCGGCAGGCGGGATTTCAGCAGGGTGGAAACGGGCTCGCTCTGGCGCAGGGAGATGCCGAAATTGCCCTGCAGGGCGTTGCCCACGAAATGGCCGAATTGGACGATGGCGGGCTCGTTTAGCCCCAGGCGCTCACGCAGTGCGATGCGCTCGGCATCGGTGGCGTCCTGACCCAGCATGATGGTGACAGGGTCGCCGACATATTGAAAAAGCACAAAGGCCAGTAGCGAGACGGTGAGCATCACCGCTACGGCCTGCAACAGGCGACGCAGTATGAAAGCAAACATAGGCGGAAAAGGCGTAACGGCGGGGCCAGGAGCCTAAGGCGCTCGGGCCCCGCCGTTTGATTAGCCTGGATCAGTCAACCTTGACCCAATCGGCAACGAGGCGATTGTCGGCACGGTGAATGACCGTGACGTTCTTGCGCATGGCCCAGGGAATGACCTGGTCGTGCAGCGGGATATGGCCGAAGTCCTTGGCGTGCCCTTGCAGCACGGTAATGATGTCGGCGTCGCGCTTGGCCGGATCGGTCTCGGTCTTGATCCTGTCGATGATGACGTCCAGTTCCTTGTTGCTGTAGTTGCCCAGGTTGTACATGCCGTCCGCGCCCTCTCCCTTGGTGCGGATCAGGTTCTGCAGCGTGTACATGGCGTCGAAGGTGGGCACGCCCCAGCCGAACAGGTAGGCGCTGGTGTCGAACGACTGCACCTTGGGGAAATAGGTCGAACGCGGCATGGCGTTCAGCGTGGCCTTGACGCCGACCTTGGCCCACATGCCGACGACGGCCTGGCAGATGGCTTCGTCGTTGATGTAGCGGTTGTTCGGGCAGTCCAGCGTGAAGTTCAGCGTGCCGTCGTAGCCGGCTTCCTTCAGCAGGGCGCGCGACTTTTCGGGATCGTAGGGCACGCGCGCATGCAGGGACTGGGCCCAGCCATGCACCTGCGGCGCGATCATCGTGCCGGTGGGCGCGGACAGGCCGCGCATCACGGCGCGCTTGATCGCGTCCACGTCGATGGCGCGGTACAGCGCTTCGCGCACGCGGATGTCCTGGAACGGGTTCTTGCCCTTGATGTTGGAATACTGGAGCTCCGGACGCTTCTGGTCCAGGCCCAGGTAGATGGTGCGGTACTCGTTGCCTTCCACCACCTTGGCCGACTGGCGCAGACGCTCCAGGTCCTGGGCCGCCGGATCCAGCACGAAGTCGATTTCGCCCGACAGCAGCGCCGCGGTGCGCGTGGCGTTCTGCTTGATCGGCGTGAACACGACTTCGGTCACGTTGCCGACCTTGCCGGCCTGGTTCCACCAGCCCTTGTTTTCCTCGAACACCGTGCGCACGTCCACTTCGCGCGACTTCAGCTTGTAGGGGCCGGTGCCGTTGGTGTTGCGCGCGCCGTAGGTCTCTTCCTTGTTGACGTAGTCCTGCGGCTTGGCGATGTTGTTCTTTTCCGACCAGGCCTTGTTCATGATGAACACGTTGGTCAGCTGGCGCAGCAACACGGGGTTGGGCGCCGAGGTCTCGATCTCGACCGTCAGGTCGTCGACCTTGCGGGCTTCCTTGATGCCGGTGGTGTAGGCCTTGTAGTTCGAGGTGGGCGCCATGGCGCGGTGGATCGAGAACACCACGTCGTCGGCCGTAAAGGCGGCGCCGTCATGGAACTTCACGCCAGGGCGCAGCTTGAAGCGGTACAGCGTGGGCGAAACCTGCTCCCACTCCGTCGCCAGGCGCGGGGTCACCTTGAAGGACTTGTCATAGTCCACCAGCGGTTCGTAGATGTAGCTATTGGCGGCGATCGTCATGCCTTCGTTCTGCGAATGCGGATCGAAGGTAAGGATGTCGCCCTGGGCGGCCCAGCGGAAAGTCTTGGCCTGCCCGATCGTGGGCACGGCGACGGCGGCGGCGATCGCGATAGCAATCAAGGTGCGGCGCATAGGTTTACTCCTGACAGTAGTCTGAATACCGGCGCGATATTGCCTAGCCGCAAGACCTCCGTCAATTGAGGGTTTATGCGTACCGTCAGGGGTTTTCACAGAGGGAGACGGTATTGGGGACACATAAGTTTGTAACAAAATAATCGAAGCAAACAGTGTTCGGTGCCACAGGTCCAGGCGCCGCCCCGCCGGTCCCGGCTATTCGTCGTCGGGCGCCGCCATCTCCAGCGGCACGTGCTCCGTCATCAACACTTCCAGCATGTCGATCAGCATGGCGGCCTTTTCCTCGCCGAAGGGCGCCAGCACGGCCTTCTGATGCTGCAAGGCCTGCTCGCACAGCGCGGCAATCAGATTGCTGCCCTTGGTCGTGATGCAGACCCGGGTCTGGCGCCGGTCCGCCCGCACGCCGGTGCGCGCCACCAGGCCCTCGCCTTCCATGCGCTGCACCACCTTGCTCAGGGTGGGCTGCTTGGTGATGGCCAGCACCGCCAGCGTGCCTATGGTTTCGCCGCGGCTGCCCTGCAGGCTGGCCAGCACCCGCCATTCGGTCACGGACAGGCCGGCCGCCTTCACCTGAAGATGGAATTCCGCCGAAATGCGCTGGCTGGCCTGCGCCAGCAGATAGGCCAGATAGCCATCGACGAAGCGACCTTTGTGCGCCGCCGCGTCCGTGTCCCGCTGCTTGTCCAACCGCATGTTGCTTTGCTCCCACGCACCGGAAACCAGGGCCGACGCGGCCCGACGAAATGCGCATTGCACCACGCTGGCGCAAACGCGCGCCATGATGCGCCGCAATGCTGTTGCGCAGCACAGGGTATACCCGGAATCGCAACCCATTTTTGCACCATCGCGGCGCCGGAAAGGCGCTGCGCACTAGAGAACAACGAGTATATACGTCATTGTTTTAGCGTGATATTTTTTGTTTTCCATGAAATTTCATCTTTTTTGTTGACAGCTAAAACGTTGACTCCTAAAGTATTTTTAAGACGAGTTTTTCCTGTCGTGACGATGCTGCGCAGCAGCAACCATTGAGGACCCGCAGGCCGGGCCGCGAAGGAGTGCCAGATGGCTGAAAGGTCTTTCAAAAAAGAAGTCCAGCAGTTGCGCATCGGAGCGGGCGAAGAGTTCCGCGGCGAAGGCATACTCGCGGTCACCAAGGCCCTGCTGCAGTCGGGCGTGGGCTACGTCGCCGGCTACCAGGGTTCGCCGATCTCGCACCTGATGGACGTGCTGGCGGACGCCAACGACATCCTGCAGGAACTGGGCGTGCACTTCGAGGCCAGCGCCTCGGAAGCCACGGCGGCGGCCACCCTGGCGGCCTCGGTCATGTACCCCATCCGCGGCGCGGTCACCTGGAAGTCCACCGTCGGCACCAACGTCGCGTCCGACGCGCTGGCCAACCTGGCCTCGGGCGGCGTCACGGGCGGTTCGCTCGTCATCGTCGGCGAAGACTACGGCGAAGGCTCGTCCATCATGCAGGAACGCTCGCACGCGTTCGCCATGAAGTCGCAGATCTGGCTGCTGGACCCGCGCCCCAACCTGGAAAGCATGGTCAAGGCGGTGGAGGATGGCTTCGAGCTGTCCGAAGCCAGCAAGACGCCCGTGATGCTGCAGCTGCGCATCCGAGGCTGCCACGTGCACGGCCGCTTCATCGCCAAGGAAAACAAGCGCCCCGCCTTCTCGCTGGCCGAGGCGCTGGAAAGCCCGGCGCGCGACACCAGCCGCATCGTGCTGCCGCCTGCCTCCTTCCTGCACGAGCAGGAAAAGATCAAGGAACGCTGGCCCGCCGCCATCCGCTACATCAAGGAGCACAAGCTCAACGAGCACTTCGACGGCGACCAGGACGATATCGGACTGATCCTGCAAGGCGGGCTCTACAACGGCGTCATCCGCGCGCTGCAGCTGCTGGGCCTGGCCGACAACTTCGGCAATAGCCGCATCCCGCTGTACGTCATGAACGTGACCTACCCGGTGATCGAGGACGAGGTCATCGATTTTTGCCGCGGCAAGCGCGCCGTGCTGCTGCTGGAAGAAGGCCAGCCCGACTACATCGAACAGAACCTGCACGCGGTGCTGCGACGCGCCGGCATCGACACCAGGCTGTCCGGCAAGGACGTGCTGCCCATGGCGGGCGAATACACCACCCAGGTCATGCGCGACGGCCTGCGCGAATTCCTCAAGCGCCAGCGCCCGGAATCGCTGCAGACGCATCCCGCCGCCGCGGCCGACGCCTCGCAAAGCCAGCTGCAGGTCACCGAAGTGGCGCGGCCCAAGCCCGCCCCGCAGCCGGCCGAACAGCCCATCACCTTCCACAAGCACGTCGAGGGCCTGGCCGCCGTGGTGCCGCCGCGTCCCGCCGGCTTCTGTACGGGCTGTCCGGAACGGCCGATCTTCTCGGCCCTGACCCTGGCGCAGGAGACGCTGGGCCAGCATCATATTTCCTGCGACATCGGCTGCCATCTGTTCTCGATCCTGCCGCCGTTCAACCTGGGCGCCACCACCATGGGCTACGGCCTGGGCGCTTCCAGCGCGGCGGCCTTCAACGTGCCCGCCGCCAAGCGCCCCATCTCCATCATGGGCGACGGCGGCTTCTGGCACAACGGCCTGGCCTCCGGCATCGGCAACGCGGTGTTCAACAAGTACGACGGCGTCATCGTCATCGTCGACAACTTCTACGCCTCGGCCACCGGCGGCCAGGACATCCTGTCCTCGCGCGCCGACAACCCGGACCGCTCCACCAACAACCCCATCGACCAGGCCGTGCGCGGCGTGGGCGTGAAGTGGGTGCGCACGCTGGACCGCACCTATGACGTGGCCAAGGTCCGCGCCACCATCGAGGAAGCGCTGACCACCGACATCAAGGGCCCCAAGGTCATCATCGCGCAGTCGGAATGCATGCTGAACAAGCAGCGCCGCATCAAGCCGCTGTTCAACAAGGCAGTGAAGGAAGGCAAGCGCGTGGTGAAGGAGCGCTTCGGCGTCGACCCGGACGTCTGCACCGGCGACCACGCCTGCATCCGCCTGTCGGGCTGCCCGTCGCTGACGGTCAAGGACAGCGGCGACCCCTTGAAGGAAGACCCGGTGGCGCACGTGGAAAGCAGCTGCGTGGGCTGCGGCAACTGCGGCGAGGTCGCCCATGCCGCCGTGCTCTGCCCGTCCTTCTACCGCGCCGACATCGTCCACAACCCGACTGGCCGCGACCGCTTCCTGGCGCGCATGCGCACCGCCGTCATCGGCTTCCTGCAACGGCGCCGCGCCGCGCGCCTGGCCCACCACGCCCTCTGAGGACACCCGTTCCATGAACCCGGCCGTTATGCAACAAGCCAACCCGATCAAGATCGCCATCCTGGCCATGGGCGGCCAGGGCGGCGGCGTGCTGGCCGACTGGATCGTCGACATGGCCGAGCACGCCGGCTGGTGGGCCCAGACCACTTCGGTGCCGGGCGTGGCCCAGCGCACCGGCGCCACCATTTATTACCTGGAACTGCTGCCGGAAGCCGAGGTGCAGCGCGCCGGCCGTCCGCCCGCCCTGGCCCTGATGCCCACGCCGGGCGACGTGGACCTGGTGGTGGCGGCGGAACTGATGGAAGGCGGCCGCGCCATCCAGCGCGGCCTGGTCACGCCGGAACGCACGGTGCTGCTGACCTCTTCGCACCGCAGCTACGCGGTCAGCGAAAAGTCCGCGCCCGGCAACGGCATCGCCGATCCCAACAAGGTGCTGGAAGCCGGCCGCGCCGCGGCCAAGCGCTTCCTCTGCTTCGACCTGCAGGACCTCGCCGACCGCGCCAGCAGCGTCATCAGCGCCAGCCTGTTCGGCGCGGTGGCCGGCAGCGGCGCCCTGCCTTTCTCGCGCGACGATTTCGAGGCCACGGTGCGGCGCGCCGGCCTGGGCGTGGAAGCCAGCCTGCGCGCCTTCGCGCTGGGCTTCGAATCCGCCGACCAGGCGCCCGCGCAGCCAGCCCCCATCGATCTGTCCCGTCCGGTGCCCGCCGTGCCCGAACGCGCCGCCAGCCCCAAGGCCCAGGCCCTGCTGGACACGATCAAACGCGACTTCCCCGCCTGTGCGCAGCCCATGCTGGCGGCTGGCACGCGCCGCCAGATCGAGTTCCAGGACCTGGCCTACGCCGCCGAATACCTGCGCCGCATGAAGGCCATCCGCGACCTGGACGCCGCCCACGGCGGCGAGGCCCGGCAGTGGGCGCTGACCTGTGCCGCCGCGCGCTACGTGGCCACGGCCATGGCCTACGACGACGTGATCCGCGTCGCCGACCTGAAGACCCGCGCCACGCGTTTCGACCGCGTGCGCCAGGAAGTGGGCGCGCGTCCGGACCAGCTGGTCTACACCACCGAATTCATGCACCCGCGCCTGGAAGAAATCTGCGGCACCTTGCCCGCCGGGCTGGGCCGCTGGCTCGAAAACTCCAAGGCCTTCGGCAGCTTCGTCGAACGCCGCCTGGGCCACGGCCGCCGCATGCAGAGCGGCACGCTGGGCGGCTTCCTGATGCTGTACACGCTGGCCGGCATGCGGCGCTTCCGCCGCAGCACGCTGCGCCACCAGGCCGAAGCCGCCGGCCTGGAACAGTGGCTGGACCTGATCGCCCGGCTGACCCCGCGCGACTACGCGCTGGCCGTCGAAACCGTCAATTGCCGCCGCCTGGTCAAGGGCTATAGCGACACGCATGTGCGCGGCGGCGGCAAGTACCGCCAGCTGATCGCCGCGGCGGAGCAGCTGGTTGGCCGGCCCGATGCCGCCGAGACGCTGCGCTCGCTGCGCGAAACCGCGCTGGCCAACGAAAAATGCGGCCCCATGGAACGCCAGCTGGCTGAAAAGCTGGCGGCCTGAGACAAGCAAAGATAGGGACAATCGCCGTGCAGACACTGAAACTCATCGTCCGGGAAGTCCGGCAGGAATCGCCGCTGATCCGTTCGTTCCGGCTGGCGCGCGAGGACGCCGGCCCCTTGCCCGCCTTCGGGCCGGGCGCGCACCTGAAAGTGACGGTGCCGGGTCTGCGCGAACCGCGCTGCTATTCGCTGGTGCAGCTGGCGCCCGAGGCCGGCAAGTTCGCCCAGCCCGAGGAATACCGCCTGGGCGTGCGCCTGGAAGAAACCAGCCAGGGCGGATCGCGCCACATGCACGCGCTCACCGCCGGCGACACGCTCACGGTCGAGGGCCCGAAGAACGACTTCCCGCTGCACGAGTCGCCCGCCGGCGACGAACCCGTGGTGCTGATCGCGGGCGGCATCGGCATCACGCCGGTGGCGTCCATGGCCGCCGCGCTCAAGGCCGCGGGCCGCGCCTTCCATCTGCACTACTGCGGCCGCAGCAAGGACCAGCTGGCCTTCCTGCCCGAACTCCAGGCCCTGGCCGGCGCCGACCTGAGCCTGCATGCCGACGACGATCCGTCCCGCCGCTTCGACCTGCAGGCGCTGCTGGAATCCTCGTCGCCGCGCCAGCACCTGTACGTCTGCGGCCCCAAGGGCCTGATCGACGCCGTCATCCAAAGCGCCCGCGCGCGCCACTGGCCCGACGCCCACATTCATTTCGAACTCTTCGCCACGGCCGCGCCGCAGGCCGGCGACCAGCCCTTCGAGGTCGAACTGCGCCAGTCCGGCCGGGTGCTGACCATTCCCGCCGACAAGACCATCGTCGACGTCATGGAAGAGGAAGGCTGCGACCCGATGTACGACTGCAAGCGCGGCGAATGCGGCGTCTGCCAGGCCAACGTGCTGGAAGGCGAACCCGACCACCGCGACTACTACCTCTCGGACACCGAGAAAGCCAGCGGCAAGATCATCCAGATCTGCATCTCGCGCGCCAAGTCGGCGCGCCTGGTGCTGGACCTGTAGCACCGACGCAAGGAAGCGCCACCATGGGCAAATACCGCGACAATCCCGATGCCATCCGCGCCCTGCTGCGCGACACCGAGGTGCACAAGGACCTGTTCATCGACCAGGAGCTGTTCGAACTGGAGATGGAGCGCCTGTACGCCAACACCTGGGTCTACGTCGGCCACGACAGCCAGGTCCCCAATCCCGGCGACTACGTCACCACCACGGTAGGCAGCCAGCCGGTGGTGATGGTGCGCCACAGCGATCGCTCGGTGCGGGTGCTGCACAACCGCTGCCCGCACAAGGGCACCATGGTGGCGGGCGACGCCTGCGGCAACACCGGCAAGTTCTTCCGCTGCCCCTACCACGCCTGGACCTTCAAGACCGACGGCAGCCTGCTGTCCATCCCGCTGAAAAAGGGCTACGAGAACACCGGGCTGGAAAACTGCGAAGCCAGCCAGGGCATGGCCGCGGTGAAGGACGTGAAGAACCATCGCGGCTTCGTGTTCTGCCGCCTGAACCCGGAGGGCCAGTCCTTCGAAGACTTCTTCGGCGAATCGCTGTCCACCCTGGACAACATGGTCGACCGCTCGCCCGAGGGCCGGCTGGAAGTCGCCGGCGGAGTGCTGCGCTACATGCACCGCTGCAACTGGAAGATGCTGGTCGACAACCAGACCGACACCTGCCACCCGATGGTGGCGCACGAATCCTCGGCCGGCACCGCCGTGAAGGTCTGGGAACAGGCGCCGGAAGGCACGCCCAAGCCCATGGCCGTGGAGCTGTTCGCGCCCTTCATCTCGCCCTACGAGTTCTTCGAGAACATGGGCATACGCGTGTGGGAGAACGGCCACGGCCATACCGGCGTGTCGGACTCCATCCACGCCTCGTATTCCGGCATTCCGGGCTACTGGGATTCCATGGTGGCGGCCTATGGCGAGGAACGCGCCAAGCAGATCCTGGGCGACGTGCGCCACAACACCGTGTACTTCCCCAACATCATGGTGAAGGGCCCGATCCAGACGCTGCGCATCTTCAAGCCGATCGCCGCCGACCGCACGCTGGTGGAGTCCTGGACCTTCCGCCTGGTGGGCGCGCCCGACCTGCTGCTGGAACGCACGCTCATGTACAACCGCCTCATCAACGCGCCGACTTCGGTGGTCGGGCACGATGACCTGGAAATGTACGAACGCGCACAGGACGGCCTGCAATCGCGCGCGCGCGACTGGGTCAACGTCGGCCGGCTGTACTCGCCCGACGAGGTCGGCCAGAAGAACGTCGCCACCAATGGCACCAATGAATGGCAGATGCGCAACCAGTACCGCGCATGGGGCCGCTACATGACCGGACCGGAGTCGGTATGAGCGCAAGCGACCGCGAGTTGATCGATTTTGTCTACGCCGAGGCGCGCATGCTGGACGAGCTGCGCTTCGAGGACTGGCTGGACCTGTACACCGAGGACGGCTACTACTGGATGCCGCTGGCCCATGGCCAGACCGACCCCAAGCTGCACGCCTCGCTCATGTACGAGGACAAGCTGCTGCTGCGCGTGCGCGTCGAGCGCCTGGCCGGCCAGCGCACCTTCTCGCAACAGCCCAAGAGCCGCTGCCATCACCTGCTGCAGGCGCCCACGGTCGAACACGGCCATCCCGATGCGGCGCCCGCCGAGGGCCGCCACGTGGTGCGCACCGCCTTCCATTACGTCGAAACGCGGCACGACGCGCAGACGCTGTACGCGGGCTGGGCCACCCACCACCTGGTGGAGCAGGACGGCGCGCTGCGCATCCGCCTCAAGCGCGTGGACCTCGTCAATTGCGACGCGGCCTTCGGCAATATCCAATTGTTCATGTAGGAGCGGCTTGTGAGCACCACGGTCCATCAGGCATTCCGCGACACCGCGGCCCGCTACGGCGCCCAGCCCTTCCTGTGCATCCTGCCCGAGACGGCGCTGGCCTATGGCATCGCCGCCGGCGAGCTGAGCTACAGCCAGGCCGCCGAGGCCATCGAGACCCTGCGCGCGGCCTATGCCCGCGCCGGTTACGGCCATGGCCACCGCGCCGGCCTGCTGCTGGAAAACCGCCCCGCCTTCTTCCTGCACTGGTTCGCGCTGAATGCGCTGGGCGTGTCGGTGGTGCCGATCAATCCCGACCTGCGCGCCGCCGAACTCGAATACCTGACGGGGCACTCCGAGATCGCGCTGGCCGTGGCGCTGCCGGAACGCCACGCCGACCTGCTGGCCGCTGCGCAACGCGCCGGCCGCGAACTGCGCGTGATGGGACCGGACGACGCGCCGCCCGCCGCGCCCTTCCCCGCGCCGCAGGCAGGCAGCGAGCCCGGCGTGCTGACCGAGTGCGCCCTGCTCTACACGTCCGGCACCACCGGACGGCCCAAGGGCTGCATCCTGCCCAACCGCTATTTCCTGCACGCGGGCGGCTGGTACGCCCGCATCGGCGGCCTGTGCGAACTGCGCCCGGGCCAGGAACGCATGCTGACGCCGCTGCCGCTGGTGCACATGAACGCCATGGCGTATTCGGCCATGGCCATGGTGCTGACCGGCGGCTGCCTGATCCCGCTGGACCGCTTCCACCCCAAGACCTGGTGGGACAGCGTGCGCGACTCCGGCGCGACGGTGCTGCACTACCTCGGCGTCATGCCCGCCATCCTGATGAAGGCCGAGCCCTCGGCGCGCGATAGGCAGCCCGCCATCCGCTTCGGCTTCGGCGCGGGCGTGGACCGCAAGCTGCACCAGCCCTTTGAAGAGCGCTTCGGCTTTCCCCTGCTGGAAGCCTGGGCCATGACCGAAACCGGCGCGGGCGCCGTCATCATCGCCAACCAGGAGCCGCGCCACATCGGCAGCAGCTGCTTCGGCCGCGAAGAAGACGACGTGCTGGTGCGCATCGTGGCCGACTCGGGCGCCGAGGCCGCGGCCGGCGAGCCTGGCGAACTGCTGGTGCGCCACGCCGGCGACGATCCGCGCTACGGCTTCTTCGCCGGCTACCTCAAGGACAAGGAAGCGACCTCCCAGGCCTGGGAAGACGGCTGGTTCCATACCGGCGACATCGTGCGCCGCGACGCCGACGGCGCGCTGCGCTTCGTCGACCGCAAGAAGAACGTGATCCGCCGCAGCGGCGAAAACATCTCTGCCGTGGAAGTGGAAAGCGTGCTGCTGCAGCATCCGCTGGTGAAGGCGGTGGCGGTGGCCGCCGTGCCCGATGCGGTGCGCGGCGACGAAGTGCTGGCCTGCGTGGTGCCAGAGAGCCTGCCGGCCGACGCCGCGGCGCTGGCGGAGGCCGCGCGCAGCATCGTGCAATGGAGCCTGGAGCAACTGGCCTATTACAAGGCGCCCGGCTACGTGGCCTTCGTCGACAGCCTGCCGCTGACCACCACCAACAAGATCCAGCGCGGCGAAATGAAGGCCCTGGCGCCCACCTTGCCCGGCACGGACCGCTGCGTGGACACCGGCCACATGAAGAAACGCCAGGAGCCCGCGCGATGAGCCGCCGCGGCTATGACGGCGTGGTGGCGGCCCTGCCCGTCACCATTCCCTATGAACGCTATTCCACCCATGCCGCCCACTGGTGGCTGGGCCGGGCGCTGGGCGCGCTGATCCGCCAGGCCGGCATCGCCAAGACCGACGTGGACGGGCTCTGCGTGTCGAGCTTCACGCTGGCGCCCGACACCGCCGTCGGCCTGGTGCAGCACCTGGGCATGAGCCCACGCTGGCTGGACCACATCCCCATGGGCGGCGCCAGCGGCGTGGCGGCCTTGCGCCGCGCGGCCCGCGCCGTACAGGCGGGCGACGCCAACATCGTGGCCTGCATCGCGGGCGACACCAATCACGTGGACTCGTTCCGCAACACGGTCAGCCAGTTCTCGCGCTTCGCGCAGGACGCGGTCTACCCCTATGGCGCGGGCGGCCCCAACGCCAGCTTCGCGCTGCTGACCGCCAACTACATGCGCGCCACAGGCGCCACCCGCGAGGACTTCGGCAAGCTGTGCGTGGCGCAGCGCGACAACGCCCTGCGCTATCCGCATGCGCTGATGAAGAAGCCGCTGACGCTCGCCCAATACCTGGACGCCCGCGTCATCACCGACCCGATACACCTGTTCGATTGCGTGATGCCCTGCGCCGGCGCCGACGGCTTCCTGGTCATGAGCGAGGACCGGGCGCGCGCGCTCAAGCTGCCCTACGCCCGCATCCTCTCCACCATCGAACGCCACAACGCCTGGATCGAGGACCCGATCCAGACCCGCGGCGGCTGGGCCATGGACCTGGACGAGCTCTACGGCCAGGCCGGCGTCCAACCTGGCGACATGGATTTCCTGCAGGCCTACGACGACTACCCCGTCATCAACCTGATGCAGATCGAAGACCTGGGTTTTTGCCAGAAGGGCTCGTCCCCCGACTTCGTTCGCAACAACAGTTTTACCGTGGACGGCAGCTTTCCCTTCAACACCAATGGCGGCCAGTTGTCGGTGGGCCAGGCCGGCGCGGCCGGCGGCTATCTGGGCATGGTCGAGGCGCTGCGCCAATTGAGCGGCACGGCCGGTGGTACGCAAGTGGCCGACGCCCGCCTCGGCATGGTGAGCGGCTTCGGCATGATCAATTACGACCGCGGACTGTGCACCGCCGCGGCCATCCTGGGGAGCCACGCATGACCGAACCCTTGGCCAAGCCGCCCCGCAAGAATCCGATCGCCCGCACTCGCCAGCCGACGCTGCCACCGGGCTGGCGCAGCCGCAGCGCGCTCGGGCTGACCGCCGCCGCCGCCGAGGGCCGCTTCGACCTGCAGACCTGCGCCGACTGCGGCGCGGTCCAGTATCCGCCACGCGAGGTCTGCGGCCACTGCCTGTCCGAGCGCCTGCCCTGGCGGCCGGCCGATGCCAGCGGCGTGCTGCTGGTCAGCACCACCCTGCATCACAGCAACGACCTGTATTTCCGCGAACGCCTGCCCTGGCGCGTGGGCACGGTACGCATGACCGCCGGCCCCTCCGTCGTGGCGCACGTGCACCAGGACTGCGCCGACGGCGACCGCGTGCGCCTGGGGCTGAAGCTGGACCGCAGCGGCCAGGCCGTGATGATCGCCCTGCCTGAAAGGAACACGCCGAACATGGAAGACGACAAGACCCTGCGCGAAACCTCGTGCGATCCCAAGTTCCGCCGCGCCCTGGTCACCGACGGCAAGTCGGCGGTGGGCCAGGCCGTGGCGCGCGCCCTGCTGGACGCCGGCTGCCCGGCCGTCTTCCTGGGCGATCCGCAGGCCTGGAAGCGCGACGCCGCCTTCGAGGCCCTGGCGGCCGACCCGCGGGTGCAGGCGGTGGTGCTGGACGTGACCGACACCGATTCGGTCGAACGCGTCGCCGCCTCCATCGGCGGCAAGGTCGAGATCCTGGTCAACACCGCCGACCTGGAGCGCGAGGGCGGCCTGCTGAACCGCAAGGACGTGAACACGGCGCGCGACGCCATGGACGTGAACGTGCTGGGACTGATGCGTCTGGCGCAGAGCTTCGGCCCGGCGCTGTGCGGCCGCGCCGCGGACGGCGTCAACAGCGCCACGGCCTGGGTCAACGTGCTGTCCATCTACGCCCACATGAACCTGCCGTCGCGCGGCATGTGGTCGGCGTCCAAGGCGGCCGCGCTGTCCCTGGCGCAATGCCTGCGCGCCGAGATGCGCGGCGCGGGCGTGCGGGTGGTGAACGTGTTCCCCGGGCCGGTGGACCACGAATGGGAGCAGCGTACGCCGCCCCCGCGCGTGGCGCCCGCGGCGATCGCCGCCGCCATCGTGCGCGCGCTGAAGGAAGGCATCGAGGACGTCTACGTCGGCGATGTCGCGCAGGAATTCCGCGCCCGGCTGGCGGAGAACCCCAAGGGACTGGAAAGGGAGCTGGGAGCCTGACGGCCCGCCGCCCCGACAACGCACGAACCTAGAGGAACAGCACATGAGCCAAAATATTCTTGCCCAATTCATGGCCGAACTGATGTCCGGCCGCATCCGCGTGGTGGACCTGACCGAGACGCTGACGCCTGAATTCCCGACCATCGTGCTGCCGCCGGAATTCGGCCAGGCCTGGCCGTTCCGCATCGAGGAGATCTCGCGCTACGACGAGCGCGGCCCCGCCTGGTACTGGAACAACTTCTCGTGCTCCGAGCACACTGGCACCCACTTCGACGCGCCGGCCCACTGGGTCACGGGCAAGGACCAGCCTGACAACACCGTCGACACCATTCCGGTCGAGGCCTTCATCGCCAGCGCCTGCGTCATCGACTGCTCGGCCGAATCCCGCGACAACCCCGACTTCCTGCTGACCGTGGACTTCGTGAAGAAGTGGGAAGAGCGGCACGGCCGCATCCCCGCGCGTTCCTGGGTGCTGATGCGCACCGACTGGTCCAAGCGCGCCAAGCCCGCCGACTACCTGAACCTGCAGGAAGACGGCGCGCACTCGCCCGGCCCGGATGCTGAAGTGGTGCCCTGGCTGATCAAGGAACGCGACGTGCACGGATTCGGCACCGAGTCGGTCGGCACCGACGCGGGCCAGGCGCAGCACCTGGATCCCCCCTACCCCTGCCACTACTACATGCACGGCAACAACCGCTACGGCCTGCAATGCATGACCAACCTGGACCAACTGCCGCCGACCGGCGCGGTGATCTTCTCGGCGCCGCTCAAGATCCGCAGCGGCTCGGGCAGCCCGCTGCGCGTGCTGGCGCTGGCGCCCAAGGCCTGAGCCGGCCGCACCTGAGCCGGCCGCGCCTGAGCCGGCCGCGCAACCACGATTACAGGGGGATATCCATGACGCACACCAACGTCGCCATCGTCACCGGCGGCAGCGCCGGCATCGGCGCCGAGATCTGCCGCAGCATGCTGGACGCAGGCTACGAAGTGATTTCCATGGCGCGCCGCGCCGCCGACTTCAGCCATCCGCGCCTGCACAACATGCAGGTGGACCTGCTGGACGCGGACGCGACTGCGCAGGCCGGCGCGGAAGCCGCGGCGAAGTTTCCCATCAGCCACGTTATCCACAACGCCGGCGTCATCTGGCCCAACCTGCTGCCGCAGGTCACGCAGGAAGAACTGCACGGCCTGACCCAGATCCATCTGGGCGCGGCCATCAGCCTGGTGCAGGCCGCCCTGCCCGGCATGCAGGAACGCAAGTTCGGCCGCATCGTGATGATGTCGTCGCGCGGCGCCCTGGGCCTGCCGACGCGCACCGCCTATTCGGCCACCAAGGCCGGCATGGTGGGCATGGCGCGCACCTGGTCGCTGGAGCTGGCGCCCTATGGCATCACGGTCAACGTGGTGGCGCCGGGCCCGATCCAGACCGATATGTTCTACGAGGTGATCGAGCCCGGCAGCGAGCGCGAAAAGCAGCTGGCGGCCGGCATCCCGGTCAAGCGCCTGGGCCGTTCGGACGACGTGGCGCGCGCCGTCATGTTCTTCTCGGACCCCGCCAACAGCTTCGTCACCGGCCAGACGCTGTTCGTCTGCGGCGGCGCCAGCGTCAGCTCAATCACCATCTGAGCGCGCATCGCGCGCGCCGCTTCGGGTTTTGACGGATAGGTAAGCACTGCGGACCAGGTCTACAGTGCGAGCCTGCGCACAAGAAAGTTTAAGCAACAAGTATTAAAGCAAACCAAGCAAGCACAGAAGTACCGTTTTCTCCGTTTTCCAGCCGCACCCCCACCCTGCTCCCTATCCGGAGGTTTTGCCATGCTGTCGAAGAAACTCCCCCTGGCCGCTGCCGCCGCGGTAGCCGCGCTGTTCGCCCTGCCCGCCCTGGCCCAAGTCAAGGTCGGCGTCGTCACCTCGTCCACCGGCCCCACGGCCCTGGTCGGGATCCCCCAGAAGAACACCGTGCCGCTGCTGCCCAAGAAGATCGGCGACCTGACCGTGGAGTACATCTCGCTGGATGACGCCAGCGATTCCACCAACTCGGTGACGGCCTTCAAGAAGCTGATTTCGGAACAGAACGTGGACGCGCTGATCGGCCCGTCGGGCTCGCCCAACGCCATGGGCGTGATCCAGTTCGCGGCCGAGGCCGGCGTGCCCATGCTGGCGCCGGTGGGCACCGCCGCGGTCGTGCTGCCCATGAACGAGCAGAAGAAGTGGGTCTTCAAGACCACCCAGAACGACGACATCATCGCGCGCGCGCTGGTCGATCACATGGCCAAGACCGGCATCAAGACGGTCGGCTTCATCGGCCTGAACGATCCCTACGGTGAGAACTGGTCCAAGGTGTTCGCGGGCCTGGCCGCGGAAAAGGGCATCAAGATCACCGCCAACGAACGCTACCTGCGCTTCGACAGCTCTGTCACGGGCCAGGCGCTGAAGATCCTGGCCGCCAAGCCGGACGCCGTGCTGATTGCCGCCCCCGGCGCCGCCAGCGTGCTGCCGCAGACCACGCTGTTCGATCAGGGCTACAAGGGCAAGTTCTACCAAACCCATGGCGCGGCCCTGCCCGACTTCCTGAAGCTGGGCGGCAAGAAGGTCGAAGGCACGATCCTGGCCGCCAGCCTGATGCTGGTGCTGCCGGAAATGCCTGACAGCAACCCGTCCAAGAAGGTCGCCGCCGACTACATCGCCGCCTACGAAAAGCTCAACGGCTCCAAGCCGGCCACCTTCGGCGCCAACGTCTACGACGCCGGCCTGCTGCTGGAAAAGGCCGTGCCGCTGGCTGAAAAGGCCGGCAAGCCGGGCACCAAGGAATTCCGCAGCGCGCTGCGCGATGCGCTGGAACAGACCAAGGAGCTGGTCGGCACCCAGGGCGTCTACAACATGTCCGCCGCCGACCACAGCGGCTTCGACGACCGCGGCCGCGAACTCATCACCGTCAAGGACGGCGCCTGGAAGCTGATGAAATAGTCCCCCCCCGAAGCGCTGCGCGCTTCCCCCCCAGGGGGGCATGCCTGCGGACCGGCAGAGCCCGGATCCGCGGCATCCCGCTAGGGGTGCATAGAGCCTGCTTCGTGGCATCTCGATGGGGTGCGCAGAGTCGGTTCCGTGGCATCCCGATAGGGTGCGCAGAGTTTGCTCCGTAGCATCCCGGAGGGTGCGCGCGGACAGGGGATGACGTACCTGGCGTGCTTGTCTGTCTTACCCGGAATTTCGCATGAATGCTCAGATTGCCCTGATACTCGGGCAGGACGGCATCACCAACGGCGCCATCTATGCGCTGCTGGCCTTGTCCATCCTGCTGGTCTTTACCGTCACCCGCGTGCTGTTCATCCCGCAAGGCGAGTTCGTCGCGTTCGGCGCGCTCACCATGGCTGCGCTGCAGGCCGGCAAGCCGGTGCTGCTGGTGTGGCTGCTGTTCGCCTTCGCGGTGGCCGAGGTCGGCGCCGATCTGCTGGCGCGCCGCAAGCGGCCGGGCCGCAACCGCGGCGCATGGCGCATGGCGGTGAAGCTGGTCTATCCGCTGGCGCTGGCCGCGCTGTTCTACAAGCTGCCGCTGGCGCAGCTGCCCATGGCGGCGCAGGCCTTGCTGACGCTGCTGCTGGTGGTGCCGATGGGACCGCAGCTGTATCGCCTGTTCTATCAGCCTATCGCGTCGGCCTCGACGCTGGTGCTGCTGATCGTGTCCATCGCCGTGCACCTGGCGCTGGTCGGCCTGGGGCTGCTGGCCTTCGGTGCCGAGGGCGCACGCACTGCGCCGTTCAGCGACGCCAGCCTGGCGCTGGGTCCGCTGAACGTCAACAGCCAGGCGCTGTGGGTGGTGGCGGTGTCGGCCCTGCTCATCATCGTGCTTTACCAGTTCTTTGAACGCTCGATGTACGGCAAGGCGCTGCGCGCCGCGGCCTTCAACCGGCTGGGCGCGCGGCTGATGGGCATTTCGCCGGTCTTCGCGGGCAAGGCCACGTTCTTCCTGGCCGCGCTGATCGGCACGGTCTCGGGCATTCTGATCGCGCCCATCACCACCATGTACTTCGACTCCGGCTTCATGGTCAGCCTGAAGGGCTTCGTGGGCGCGATCATCGGCGGACTGGTGAGCTATCCGCTGGCCGCCGCCGGCGCCATCCTGGTCGGCCTGATCGAAGCCTTCTCCTCGTTCTGGGCCAGCGCCTACAAAGAAATCATTGTGTTCACGCTGATCATCCCCGTGCTGCTCTGGCGTTCACTGAAAAGCCATCACGTCGAGGAAGAAGACGAATGAACCCGCGCCACATCCTCCTCGCGTTCCTGGCGCTGCTGGCCCTGGCCCCGCTGGTCCTGCCGCCGTTCTACGTCACCTTGCTGAACTACATCGGCCTGTACGCCATGGTGGCGCTGGGCCTGGTGCTGCTGACCGGCGTCGGCGGCCTGACGAGCTTCGGGCAAGCCGCGTTCGTGGGCGTGGGCGCCTACACCACGGCGCTGCTGACCACCCGCGCGGACACGCTGCCGTCGTGGCTGGCGTGGTTGGGCGCCTCGCCCTGGCTGACGCTGCTGGCGGGGCTGCTGCTGACGCTGCTCATCGCCTACCTGCTGGGCGCCATCACA
Organism: Achromobacter anxifer; assembly: GCF_903652925.1. Taxonomy (GTDB): domain Bacteria; phylum Pseudomonadota; class Gammaproteobacteria; order Burkholderiales; family Burkholderiaceae_B; genus Achromobacter; species Achromobacter anxifer. The sequence goes on from NZ_CAHLAR010000003.1 coordinate 760,398, forward strand.
CTCAAGCTGTCGGGCCATTTCCTGCCACTGGGCACGATCGCCTGGGGCCTGTCGCTGTACTTCGTCTTCGGCTCGGTCGAAGGCCTGGGCGGCCACACCGGCATCCCGGACATTCCCGCCATCAACCTGTTCGGCTGGACGCTGAACCAGGGCGACAACATCTACTACCTGATCTGGGCCTTCCTGCTGGTGGCGGTATGGTCCACGCAGAACCTGCTGGATTCGCGCGAGGGCCGCGCCATCCGGGCGCTCAAGGGCGGCCGGGTGATGGCGGAGTCCATGGGCGTGGACACGGCCCGCTCGCGCATGGTGATCTTCATCATCGCGGCGCTGCAGGCCTGCGCCTCGGGCTGGCTGTATGCGCACATGCAGCGCTTCGTGAACCCCAATCCCTTCGGCCTGCAGATGGGCATCGAATACCTGTTCATGACCGTCATCGGCGGCGCGGGGCAGGTGTGGGGCGCGCTGGTCGGCGCGGGCGTCTTCACCGTGCTCAAGCAATGGCTGCAGGACTGGATGCCCAGGCTGCTGGGCCAGACCGGCAACTTCGAGGTGATCGTGTTCGGCTTCGGCATGGTGCTGCTGCTGCACCGCGCGCGCAGCGGCCTGTGGCCGGTCCTGACGCGCTGGGTGCCGGTGAAGAAGCAGCCGCGCAAGCTGGACATGAATGCCGAGCCCTTGCCGCGCAAGCCCATGCCGCCGCGCGGCGAAGTGGTGCTCAAAGCCGTGGACGTGACGCGCAAGTTCGGCGGCCTGGTCGCCAACAACGCCATGAACCTGGAAATCCGCGCCGGCGAGATCCTGGCGCTGATCGGCCCCAACGGCGCCGGCAAGAGCACCATGTTCAACCAGATTTCCGGCGTCGACACACCGACCTCGGGCACGGTGACGCTGCTGGGCCAGTCGGTGGCCGGCGCCGGCGCGCGCCGCATCGCGCGGCTGGGCCTGTCGCGCACGTTCCAGCACGTGCGCCTGCTGGGCCGCATGAGCGTGCTGGAAAACGTGGCCATCGGCGCGCACCTGCGCGGCCACCGCGGCGTGCTGCCGGCCGCCTGGCGGCTGGACCGCGCCGAGGAAGCGCGCCTGCTGGCCGAAGCCGCGCGCCAGGTCGAGCGCACCGGACTGGGCAAGCATCTGCATGACGAGGCCGGCTCGCTAGCCCTGGGACAGCAGCGCATCCTGGAAATCGCCCGCGCCCTGGCGTCCGATCCCTGCATCCTGCTGCTGGACGAGCCCGCCGCGGGCCTGCGCTACCAGGAAAAGCGCGAGCTGGCCGAGCTGCTGAAGAAGCTGCGCGCCGAAGGCATGGCGATCCTGCTGGTGGAGCACGACATGGACTTCGTGATGGGGCTGGTGGACCGCGTGGTGGTCATGGACTTCGGCGAGAAGATCGCCGAGGGCCTGCCCGGCGAGATCCAGAACAACCCCGCGGTGCTGGAAGCCTATCTGGGCGGAGTGGAATGATGAGCGCGAAATTGCTGGAAGTGCACGACCTGCGCGTGGCCTACGACAAGGTCGAGGCCGTCTCGGGCGTCAGCCTGGAAGTGGGCGAAGGCCAGATCGTGACCGTGATCGGCCCCAACGGCGCCGGCAAGACGACCCTGCTGTCCGCCATCATGGGCGTGCTGCCGTCCAGCGGCCAGATCGTCTTCGGCGGCAAGCGGCAGGAACACGCCGAAATCGAGGAAATGGTGGCCGCGGGCATGAACCTGGTGCCCGAAAAGCGCGAGCTGTTCTCCGAGATGACGGTGGAAGACAACCTGATGCTGGGCGCGTTCCACCGCTTTCGCTGCGGTCTGCGCGACCAGGAGCAGACGCTGGCCGAAGTCTACGAGCTGTTTCCGCGCCTGAAGGAGCGCCGCGCGCAGCTGTCCGGCACGCTGTCCGGCGGCGAGCGCCAGATGCTGGCGGTGGGCCGCGCGCTGATGGCCAAGCCGAAGCTGCTGATGCTGGACGAGCCCAGCCTGGGCCTGGCCCCGCGCATCGTGCGCGAAGTGTTCCGCATCGTCGCCCGCCTGCGCGAAATGGGCGTGTCGATCCTGCTGATCGAGCAGAACGCCCGCGCCGCGCTGCAGGTGGCCGATTACGCCTATGTGCTGGAAACCGGCGCCGTCACGCTGGAAGGCCCGGCGGCCCAGGTGGCGGAGGATCCGCGCGTGGTCGAGGTCTATCTGGGGCTTGGGCACGGGGCGGCGCCCGCCGCGGCTCCCGCTTGAAATGCGGGCCGCGGCCTGCCGCCGCGGGTCCTAGGCGACGCCGCGGCGCCGGTCGCGGCGGTACAGGGCATAGCCCAGCGGCCACATCGCCGCCACCATGAACTTCGCCAGGGGGTTCGTCAGCTTGTAGGCCTGCACCGCGGTCGGCACCCCGGAGTGCTTCAGGTGCAGGCGGAAGCGCGTATAGCGCGCCGCGGCCATGATGAATTCGCGCGGCCGGTAGCGGAAGAATTCCAGGTGGTGCTGCAGCATGTCCCAGGCCAGCAGGTACAGGCCCTGGGCGTTGTTGGCCACGGAAACCGCGCCCTGGCTCAAGCCGCCAGGCGTGTCGTGATAGGTGCGCACGACGCGGTTGATGAAGCGGCTCAGGTAGCCGGCGCGGGCGATCGCCCACCACACCAGGCTTTCGGGCACGAAGCCCGCGACGTCCTCGGGGAAGGGAAATTTTCTGAGGATGTCGGTGCGCATACAGCCGAATTTCTCGCCCTTGATGCGGTAGCGGAAATAGACGTCCACCGCGGTGCTGTCGAACACGTCCTGCGGATAGCGGTCGCCGACGATGCTGCCGTCGGGGCGCGCGCACAGGCCCGTCACCGCGACATAGGATTCGCGCCGCGCCGGCGGAATCGCGTCCCAGGTTTCCTTGAAGATGGCCAGGGCGTCGGGTGGCATCTCGTCGTCGCTGTCCAGGGCGACGATCAGCTCGCCGCGCGCCTCGCGCACGCCGCGGTTGAAGGCGGTTTTCTTGTGGCGGTTGTTCTGCCAGAAATAGCGGATGGGAAAATCGGCGCGCGCCTGCCAGTCCAGAATGGATTCGTGGGTGTTGTCGGTGGAGCCGTCGTCCACCACTACCCATTCGAAATCCCGGAAAGTCTGCCGGGAAAGGGATTCATAGACACGATGCAGCGTGCCCGCCCGGTTGTAGGTGGGCGTTAAAACAGTAAAAAGAGTTGGTGTGTCGGTCATGCCCACTGAGCCCCTTTGCGATGCGTAGCGCAAACGCTGCGGTCTTGGTTTTGGTGTTTTCGCCTGAAGTGTAGGGGATATGCTTGCGCGAACCGGCGCCGCCGCGCGCGAATTTGCAATCAAATCTGACAAAATCACAGCTTTATCGGACTTGGCGGTATCGCGCCTGTCTTCGGCCGCATATCCGGGTGGCGTACACTCGGGCGGCCAAAACCGGAATGCCTATGGAAGCTTCGACCGTCCAGCTCAATGACATCGCCTTGTTCGTGGAGGTTGCCAAGCGCAAGAGCTTCAGCCTGGCGGCGCGCGCGCTCAATATGCCGACTTCCACCTTGTCGCGCCGCATCAACGAGCTGGAACGCGCCATCGGCCTGCGGCTGATCAACCGCAACACGCGCCGCCTGGACCTCACGGAAGCCGGCGCGGCCTATATGCGCCGATGCCAGGGCCTGATCGACGAGGCCCGCCTGGCGCACGAGCAGCTGCAATCGCTGTCGGGCGGCCCCTCGGGCAATCTGCGGGTCTCCATGCCCTACAGCCTGGCCATGTGGCTGCTGCCCGAAACCATCACCGATTTCACCGATCGCTATCCCGAAGTGGAATGCGAATTCGACCTGAGCATGATGACGGCCTCCGACGCGCAGGGCACCCCGTTCGACGTGGTGCTGCGATTCGGCAACGACGCCCATCATCCGCGGACCGCGGCGGAAAGCGGCTATGACAATGGCAACGGCAACAGCACCGTGCCTAGCGGCGCCGTGGTGCAGGAACTGGTTTCCCTGGAGAACCACCTGTATGCCTCGGACCGCTACCTGGCCCGGCACGGCGAACCCAAGGTGCCGGCGGACCTCAGCCAGCACCAGTGCTTGCGCACCGCCATCGACGAAGCGCATTCGCACTGGACGCTGCACCGCGGCGCGGTCACCGAACGCGTGCCGGTCAGCGGCCATCTGGCGGCCAACAACATGAGCATCGCCGGCACGCTGGCGGGGCTGGACCTGGCGATTACCCGCATGCCGCACTGCCATGCGCTCGCCCCCATCATCAAGCGCAATTCGCTCAAGCGCGTGCTGCCGGGCTGGAAGGTGGACCCGATTTCGATCTACGTGGTGTATCCGTCCAGCATCCAGCCGGCGAAGACCCGCGCCTTCATGGATTTCATCCTGCCCAAGCTCGGCCCGCCCCAGGACCAGGAATAGACGTGGCGCCGCCCCGGCCGGCTGCGGACGAAAAAAAACCCGCGCGGCGCACCGGCGGGTTTTTTTATCGGACCGGAAAACTCCGGCCGAACGCGTCAATTAGACGCGCTTGATCTTTTCCAGCATCTTGAAAACGCCCTTGGGGGACGTGACGAACAAGCGCTTGAAAGCCTTGCCCAGGCAACGACGTTCCAGGGTGTTGCGACGCACGCGTTTGCGTTCAGCCATGTTGATTCTCCTGATGAATTGTGCGGGGATCGACGACCGCACAACCGGATACTGGGCTGGCGGAAAATTCGGGTAACTTGGCATTTTAGCCTGAAATCGGAAGGCTGCGCCAATGGCGGGATTTTGGGCGCACCCCGTCTTGTTCAGGCAACGCGGCAGGAAATCTGGGACGGATCGCCCCTGCGCCTGCCGCGCGGACTTGGATACCGCGGGCGGTCAGCCCGCGGTGCCTTGCAGCCGTTCCAGGACCTGTTCCTTGCGCGGCAGCGGGTCGACCGCGCCATAGCCCAGCGTGGACAGGGCCGCCGCCGCATTGGCGTAGCGCACCGCGTCCTCCCAGGAATCGCCCTGGCAACGGCGCGCGAGCAGGCTGCCCGCGAAGCAGTCGCCCGCCCCCGTCGCATCGACGGCATCCACGCGCAAGGCCGGCACCGCCACGCGCCGGCGGCCGTCGTCGATGATGGAACCGTCCTTGCCCAGCTTCAACACCACCACGCCGGCGGCGCCGGCGTCGCGGATCCAGTCCAGCGTGCGTTCCGGATCGTCGTTGCCGGTCAAGTGCTGCATGTCGTCCATGCTGGGCAGGAACAGGTCGGCCAGGCGCATGGTCTCGCGCAGGACGGCGCGGGCGCGGTCCACCGGCCACAGGCGCAGCCGCAGGTTCGAATCCAGGCTGACCTGGACGCCCGCCGCGCGCGCGCGCTCGATGGCGGCGAAGACGGTATCGCAAGCGCTGGTGCTGATCGCCAGGCTGATGCCCGACACGTGCAGGTAGCGGGCGCGCTCGATCAGGCCGGAATCCAGGCTGGCCGGCGTCATCAGGCTGGCGGCGGAGCCCCGACGCAGATAGCTGAAGGCATGGCCGTCCGGGCCGTGCTGCACGAAATACAGGCCGGTATGAGCCTGCTCGTCCACCTGTACGCCCGAGGTATCCACTCCCTCGGCCTGCCACAAGTCCAGGAACTGCTGGCCGAAGGCGTCGTTGCCCACCCGCGTCAGGTAGGCGCAGCGGGCGCCCTGCCGCGCCGCGGCGATGACGGCGTTGGAGGTGTCGCCGCCGAAGCCTTGCAGGTATTGGCGCTGGTCCTGCTGCGTCTGGTTCAGTTCGACCAGCGGCTCGCCCAGCGCGACGATGTCGAAATCAGCCATGGGCGGCCTCGCGGGTGCGGACGATCTGCGCCACCAGGGCAGCGGTATCGCGGGCGGCGAAGGCCGCCTTGTCGTACAGATTGCTGCCGATGCCGACCATGGCGGCGCCGGCCGCGAAGTAGGCGCCCATATTGTCCTGGGTCACGCCGCCCGTGGGGCAGAAGATCGTGTCCGGATAGACGGACTTGAGCGCCGCCAGGTGCTTGGGGCCGCCCGTGTCGGCCGGGAAGACCTTCACCACGTCCACGCCCGCGCGCCGGGCCGCCAGCACTTCGGTGGGCGTGAAGGCGCCCAGCAGGCACAGCGCGTCGGCCGCGTGCGCCAGGTCGACGATGTCGGTGGCCAGGGCCGGCGACACCAGGAAGTCCGCCCCGGCCACCAGTGCCTCGCGCGCCTGATGCTCGTCCAGCACCGTGCCCACGCCCAGCAGCAGCGCGCTGCCGTGCTTGTCGCGCAGCGCGCGCACCAGGTCGGTGACGCCGGGGATGGTCCAGGTCAACTCCAGCGTGGTGCAGCCGGCGGCCACGGCGACTTCGGCCGCATAGGCGGCGGTGGCCGCGTCCGTGTAGCGCAGCACGGGCACGACCCGGGCGGCCAACAGGGCGGCAAGCTTGGAGGCAAGAGGGGCAGATGCGGTCATGGCATTCCTTGGGGGCAGACGGTCAGGCGCCGCCGGGCGATACCGGCAGGACGGAGAGTTTGGCCGCGGCGGCGTCGCGCAGCCGCAGCAAGGGTTCGATATAGGCGGATTGCGGATCGCCGCGCCGCCGGAACAGCAAGGTGCTGACACTGACGCCGGCGATGGGCCGGCCGGCCGCGTCGCACAGCGCCACGCCGTAGCAGACGATGCCGGCTTCGTTTTCCTCGTCGTCGGTGGCGTAGCCGCGGGCCGCGGCCGTGTCCAGCATGGCGCGCAGCGCCGGCAGGCTGGTCGCGGTGCCCGGCATGCGCGCGGTCAGCGGCAGGTCGCGCAGCAGGCGCTCGCGGGAGGCCTCGTCCAGCGCCGCCAGGTAGGCCTTGCCGACCGCGCTGGAATGCAGCGCCACCGAAGCCCCCACCCGCGACGCCATGCGCACCGGGCCGGGGCTTTCCAGCTTGTCGATATAGGTCATCTCGTGCCCGGCGGGCACGGCCAGGTGCACGGTTTCGCCGGTTTCGTCGCGCAGGGCCTGCAGGTCGGGCGCCAGCGCCGCGCGCAGGTCGAACTGCGACCAGGCCCGGCTGGCCAGCGACATCAGGCGCGGCCCCAGGCGGTACGCGCCGCCGGTTTCGGCCACCATGCCCTGTTCGGCCAGGGCGGCGACGATGCGGTAGACCGTGGGCCGGGGATAGCCGCAGCTGCGCGCCAGCGACGCGGCCGTGGGCGGCTGGGGCGCATCCGCCACCGCCTGCAGCACCGTCATGAACTTGGCGAACGCCGCGGCGCCCGGGACCTTGGTTTCCAGCAACTATGTCTCCAACTAAGGACGGCATGCCTTAGCAATGAATCTGCAGAACGAGCAACGCGGACAGCGCGAATTTCAGACGAATCTGCGATACTGTTTATTTATACAGCTAGTGAGCATCGATTTTGTCCACATATTGGACGCGTGACTCACAATATAGTCAATTATTCCATATCGCCGCGCTCGGAACCAGCGATGGGTTGTCGCTCGGGCAGGCCTCTCCCCTCAGGCTACGATACCGTCCATGAGCTCCCAAATTCGCATCGTTGGCGCCCGCCAGAACAATCTCAAGAACCTGGACCTGACCATCGCCACCGGCGAACTGGTCGTCGTGACCGGCGTGTCGGGGTCCGGCAAAAGTTCGCTGGCCTTTGACACCCTGTACGCCGAGGGGCAGCGGCGGTATGTGGAAACCTTCTCGCCCTATGCGCGCCAGTTCCTGGACCGCATGGACAAGCCGCAGGTGGACCGCATCGAAGGCATCCTGCCCGCCATCGCCATCGACCAGACCAATCCGGTGCGCAGCTCGCGCAGCACGGTCGGCACGATGACCGAACTGAACGACCACCTGAAGCTGCTGTTCGCGCGCGGCGCGAAGCTGTATTGCCGCGGCTGCGGCAAGGTGGTGCGGCGCGACACCCCGGATTCCATCTACCACTCGCTGGCCGAACGCGCCGCCGTGGCCGGCGACCCGCGGCTGGTGGTGACCTTCCCCATCGCCGTGCCCGCCAACTTCACCGAGGAAGAAGTGCGCGGCTTCCTGGAGCAGCAGGGCTACACCCGCGTGCACGCCGAGGAAACCGCCGCGCCGCGCGCCGCCGCCCCGGCCAAGGGCGCCAAGAAGGCCAAGGCCGCGAAGGCCGGCACGGAATCGCGCCGCATCCTGCACGTGATCCAGGACCGCTTCCGCTTCGCCGGCACCGAACGCGAACGCGTCATGGAAGCGCTGGACACCGCATTGCGCATGGGCGCCGGCCACCTGGCCGTGTACGTCATGGACGCGGAAGGCGGCAACGCCCACATCTGGAAGTACAGCGACCGCCTGCATTGCGCCGACTGCGACATCGAATACACCGATCCGCTGCCCAGCAGCTTCTCGTTCAATTCGCCGCTGGGCGCCTGCGAAGCCTGCCGCGGCTTCGGCCGCGTGATCGGCATCGATTTCGGCCTGGTCATCCCGGACGAAAACAAGACCCTGCTGGAAGGCGCCATCAAGCCCTGGACGACCCCGTCGTACAAGGAATGCCAGGACGAATTGCAGAAGTACGCGCCCAAGGCCGGCGTGCCGCTGGGCGTGCCCTGGAAGAAGCTGAGCGAAGAACACAAGCGCTGGGTGCTGTACGGCACGCCCGACTGGAAGGGCGGCAACGACGCTTGGAAGCACCAATGGTACGGCGTGCAGCGCTTCTTCGACTGGCTCGAAACCAAGGCCTACAAGATGCACGTGCGCGTGCTGCTGTCGAAGTACCGCAGCTACACGCCCTGCCCCACCTGCAACGGCGCGCGCCTCAAGCCCGACGCGCTGCTCTGGCGCCTGGGCACCAAGGAAGAAGCCGACACCGTGCTGCCGCCGGAAGACGGCCGCTACAAGCGCTTCATGCCCGTGGGCGCCAACTGGAGCCGCGAACAGCTCGACAACCTGGGCGGCCTGTCCATCCATGACGTGATGCTGCTGCCCATCGAACGCGTGCGGACCTTCTTCGACACGCTGTCGTTCTCCGGCGCGCTGGACGCCGCCACCGACCTGCTCATGACCGAAGTGCGCGCGCGCCTCAAGTTCCTGTGCGACGTGGGCCTGGGCTACCTGACGCTGGACCGCCAGAGCCGCACGCTGTCGGGCGGCGAAGTGCAGCGCATCAACCTGACCACGGCGCTGGGCACCTCGCTGGTGAACACGCTGTTCGTGCTGGACGAGCCGTCCATCGGCCTGCACCCGCGCGACATGCACCGCGTGGTCGAAGTCATGCACCGCCTGCGCAACGCCGGCAACACGCTGGTGGTGGTGGAGCACGATCCGCAGGTCATGGTGGCCGCGGACCGCATCATCGACATCGGCCCCGGCCCCGGCGAACGCGGCGGCCAGATCGTGTTCGACGGCACCCCGGCCCAGCTGCGCGCGGCGCGCACGCTGACGGGCGACTACCTGGGCGGCCGCCAACGCGTGGAAGCGCCGCGCCCCATGCCGGTGGCGGCGAACACGCCGCGCCTGCTGCTGGAAGGCGTCAGCGCCCACAACCTGAAGAACGTCTCCGTCGAGCTGCCGCTGGGCCGCCTGGTCTGCGTGACCGGCGTGTCCGGCTCGGGCAAGTCCACCCTGGTGCAGGACGTGCTCTACCCCGCCCTGCTCAAGCAGAAGGGCAAGCCCTCGGAAGCGCCGGGCGCCTTCGAACGCCTGCTGGGCGCCGAGCAGATCGCCGAAGTGGTCATGGTGGACCAGACCCCCATCGGCAAGACCGCGCGCTCGAATCCGGCCAGCTACGTGGGCGCGTTCGACGCGATCCGCAAGCTGTTCGCCCAGGCGCCGCTGGCGCGCGAACGCGCCTACACGGCCGGCACCTTCAGCTTCAACGGCGGCGACGGCCGCTGCCCCACCTGCGGCGGCACCGGCTTCGAACACGTGGAAATGCAGTTCCTGTCCGACGTGTACCTGCGCTGCCCGGACTGCGACGGCAAGCGTTTCCGCCCCGAAGTGCTGGAAGTGCGCGTCGAACACCTGGGCAAGAGCGCGTCCATCGATGAAGTGCTGGAGATGACGGTCAGCGAGGCGCTGGACTTCTTCAAGGGCCTGCGCGACGTGCAGACCGGCCTTGCGCCGCTGGCCGACGTGGGCCTGGAATACGTGCGGCTGGGCCAGCCCGTGCCCACCCTGTCGGGCGGCGAGGCGCAGCGCCTGAAGCTGGCCGGCCACCTGGCCGAAGCGGCGCGCAGCGGCATCTCCACCGCCAAGGTCGCCAAGAAGGGCAGCCTGTTCCTGTTCGATGAACCCACCACCGGCCTGCACTTTGACGACGTGGCGCGGCTGATGCGCGCGTTCCGCAAGCTGCTGGCCGCCGGCCACACGCTGCTGGTCATCGAGCACAACCTGGACGTGATCCGCGCGGCCGACTGGCTGATCGACCTGGGCCCCGAAGGCGGCGACGCCGGCGGCCTGGTCATCGGCGTCGGCACGCCGCAGGACCTGATGGACAACCCCAACTCGCACACCGGCGCCGCCCTGCGCGACTACGAGGTCAGCATCCTGCCGGCCGACGTGGTCGTCAGCACCGACGCCGACGCGCAGGAAGTCGAGCAGGCGGGCCTGACCGCTCGCATCGCCGAGCCGGGCGAGGCCTACGACGCGGACGCGGGCCGGCCGCTGCAATCCCTGATGCGCGAGCGCCGCCAGGCCAATATGGCGATCGAGATCCGCAACGCGCGCGAGCACAACCTGAAGAACGTCAGCGTGGAAATTCCGCGCGACAAGTTCACCGTCATCACCGGCGTGTCCGGCTCGGGCAAGTCCACGCTGGCCTTCGACATCCTCTTCAACGAGGGGCAGCGCCGCTACCTGGAATCGCTCAACGCCTACGCCCGCGCCATCGTGCAGCCGGCCGGCAAACCGGACGTGGACGCCATCTTCGGCATCCCGCCCACGGTCGCCATCGAACAGCGCACCAGCCGCGGCGGACGCAAGTCCACCGTGGCCACGATGACGGAAATCCATCATTTCCTGCGCCTGCTGTACGTCAAGCTGGGCACGCAGTACTGCCCGGACTGCAACGTCGCGGTGGAGCCGCAGAACACGGACCAGATCGTGGCGCGCCTGCTGCGCGAGCACAAGGGCGAGCACATCGGCCTGCTGGCGCCGCTGGTCACCGCCCGCAAGGGCTATTACACGGACCTGGCCAAATGGGCCGGCTCCAAGGGCCACTCGCACCTGCGCGTGGACGGCGAGTTCATCCCCGTGGCCCCGTGGCCGCGGCTGGACCGCTACAAGGAACACACCATCGAACTGCCGATCGCGGACGTGGTGGTGGACCCGGCCAATGAGGCCGAACTGCGCGCCGCGGTCAAGAATGCGCTGGAAAACGGCCAGGGCGTGATGTCGGTGGTCTGGCCCGTGAACAAGCTGCACGAGGCGCTGGACAGCGACCTGCAGCAGCAGCACTTCTCGGTCAAGCGCGCCTGCCCGTCCTGCGGCACCAGCTTCCCCGAACCCGACCCGCGCCTGTTCTCGTACAACTCCAAGCACGGCTGGTGCACTGGCTGCTACGGCACCGGCCTGCAATTGCAAGGTTTCGACGAGGAGCAGACCGGCGAGGAAACCGCCTGGAACGCGTGGTACGAAGGCGAAGCCAAGCCCTGCACGCAATGCGACGGACAGCGCCTGAACCGCGTGGCCCGCGCCGTGCGCTGGCGCGACAAGTCCATCGCGGAACTGGCCTCGCTGCCGGTGTCGGACGCGCATACCTTCTTCACCGGCCTGGTGGCGCGCGGCCGCGAAGGCGAGATCGCCCGCGACATCCTCACGGAAATCCGCGGACGCCTGAACTTCATGCAAGAGGTCGGGCTGAACTACCTGGCGCTGGACCGGGCCGCGCCCACGCTGTCTGGCGGCGAGGCGCAGCGCATCCGCCTGGCCGCGCAGCTGGGTTCCAATCTGCAAGGCGTGTGCTACGTGCTGGACGAGCCGACCATCGGCCTGCACCCGCGCGACAACCGCATCCTGCTGGACGCGCTGGCGCGCCTGGAAGGCAACGGCAACACGCTGGTGGTGGTGGAGCACGACGACGACACCATCCGCCGCGCCTCGCACATCATCGACATCGGCCCGGGCGCGGGCATCCGCGGCGGCCGCGTGGTGGCCCAGGGCAGCGCGCAGGACTTGATCGAAGCGCCCGAATCCGTCACCGGCCGCTATCTGGCCAAGCCCTTGCAGCATCCGCTGCAAGGCCGCCGGCCGGTCGAGGCCGACACGCCCATGATCGAGATCAAGGGCGCGCGCCTGCACAACCTGCGCAGCGTGGACGCGAAGATCCCGGTGGGCCGCCTGAGCGTGGTGACCGGCGTGTCGGGCTCGGGCAAGTCCACCCTGGCGCGCGAAGTGCTGCTGGACAACCTGATGCAGGCCGTGTCGCAAGGCAAGGCGCCGGGCTGGGCGGGCTGCGACAGCATCAAGGGCTGGGAAGCCATCGACCGCGTGCTGGAAGTGGACCAGACGCCCATCGGCAAGACGCCGCGCTCCTGCCCGGCGACCTACGTGGGTTTCTGGGACGACGTGCGCAAGCAGTTCGCCGATACCCGCGAAGCGCGCATGCGCGGCTGGACGGCGGCGCGCTTCTCGTTCAACACCGGCGACGGCCGCTGCCCGATCTGCGAAGGCCAGGGCATGCGCACCATCGAAATGAACTTCCTGCCTGACGTGAAGGTGCCCTGCGACGCCTGCAACGGCGCGCGCTTCAACAACGACACCCTCAGCGTGCAGATGCGCGGCAAGAACGCCGGCGAACTGCTGGCCATGGAAGTGGACGACGCCATCGCCTACTTCGCGGCGCACCCCAAGATCCACCGCCCCTTGCAGCTGATGCAGGACGTGGGCCTGGGCTACCTGACGCTGGGCCAGCCCTCGCCCACCCTGTCGGGCGGCGAGGCGCAGCGCATCAAGCTGGTGACCGAGCTGTCCAAGGCCCGCCTGACCGACGGCCTGATCAAGACCGGCCGCGCCTCGCGCATCCCGCACACGCTGTACGTGCTGGACGAGCCCACCGTGGGTCTGTCGATGGCCGACGTGGAAAAGCTGATCCACGTGCTGCACCGCCTGGTGGAAGCCGGCAACACCGTGGTGGTGATCGAGCACAACCTGGACGTGATCGCCGAAGCCGACTGGCTGCTGGACCTGGGCCCCGAAGGCGGCACGGGCGGCGGCAAGCTGGTGGGCGAAGGCTCGCCGGAACACGTCATGACCCTGAGCGACCATTCCCACACGGGACGGGTCCTGAAGGAATTCCTGGCCCATCAACAGCAGTAGGCAGCATGGAATGTCGTTTTGAAGACCGGCTGGCCGGCCGCGCGCTGCGATTCGAGGGCTTTTGCTCGCGGATCGAGGCGCGCGCCGCCGCCGAGGTCGGCCCTGCCCTGGCCGCGATCGAGGCGCAGCGGCGGCAGGGCCGCTGGATCGCCCTGTTGCTGGATTACGAGCTGGGCGAATGGCTGTTGCCGGAAGCCGCCATGGCGCCGCCCACAGGCCCCTGGACGCCGCCGCGCGCTGACGGCACGCCGCGCCTGACGGCGCTGGTTTTCGAGCGCAAGCATGACGAAGCGCCCTGGGACGCGCCAGCGCCTGGCAGCGCGCCGGCCGCCATCAGCCTGCCCGCCCCCCGCATGACCGAGGCGGACTATGTGCATCAGATCGAGGCCATCCGCGGGCTGATCGGCGACGGCGAGCTGTATCAGGTGAACTACACCCAGCCGCTGGACCTGCAGTTCCAGGGCGACGCGGCCGCGCTATACCGGCGCATCGCCGCCCGCAACCCGGTGGCGCACGGCGCCTACATCCAGGACGGCGCGCGCACGGTGCTGTCGTTTTCGCCCGAGCTGTTCGTGCGCCGCAACGGCCCGCGCCTGACCACGCGCCCCATGAAGGGCACCGCTCCGCGCCACCCCGATCCGGCCGAGGACGAACGACTGGGCCAGGCGCTGCTGGCCAGCGAAAAAAACCGCGCAGAGAACCTCATGATCGTGGACCTGCTGCGCAACGACCTGGGCCGGTTGGCCGAACCGGGCTCGGTGCGGGTGGATGCGCTGTTCTCGCTGGAGCGCTATCCCACGGTCTGGACCATGACGTCCACGGTATCGGCGCTGGCGCCGGACGCCTCGCTGGAAGACGTGCTGCGCGCGCTGTTCCCCTGCGGCTCGATCACTGGCGCCCCCAAGGTGGCTGCCATGCGCCGCATCCGCCAGATGGAGCCCGCGCCGCGCGGCCTGTATTGCGGCAGCATCGGCTGGCTGGCGCCCGACGGCGACTTCTCGCTGAATGTCGCGATCCGCACCCTGGTGCTGGACGCGGACGGCCATGGCGTCTACAGCGTGGGCGGCGGCATCGTGCACGATTCGGACCCGGCCGAGGAATGGCAGGAATGCCACTGGAAGGCCCGCATCCTGCGGACCTGAGTCCGGCACGCCGCCATCGGTAGTAGGATAGAGCGCGGCCGCAGCGTACCCATAGACCCAGGAGAGTCCCATGCAACCCGAACTGATCGAGACCATCCTGGTCGATGCCGAACGCCGGGTGCCGCTGCTGGCGCGCCACCTGAAGCGGCTGGAAGCGTCCTGCAAGGCGCTGGGCTATGGCTGGGGCGGCCGGGCCGTCGAAGCCGACATCATGATCACCGCGCTGGGCGTGTCCACGCCCGGGCCGCACCGCCTGCGCCTGCTGGTGGCGCGCGACGGCAGCCGCAGCATCCAGACGGCGCCGCTGCCGCCCCTGCCCGCGGTGCAGGAAGCCATGCTGGCGCCCGAAGCGCTGCGTTCGTCCGAACCGCTGCTGCGCTACAAGACCACCTACCGCCCCTGGTACACCAAGACGATCGAATGGCTGCCCTCGCATCCGCACATCTTCGATCTGCTCTATCTGAATGAACGCGGCGAACTCTGCGAAGGCAGCCGCAGCAACGTCTATCTGCGCCTGGACGGTGACTGGTACACGCCGCCCGTGGACAGCGGCTGTCTGCCCGGCGTGCAGCGCGCCGAACTGCTGGACACGGAACAGGTGGAAGAGCGCGTCCTGACCCTGGCCGACCTGCATGCCGCCGACGAGGTCCGCCTGTCCAATGCGCTGCGCGGCTGGTTTCCCGTGGTGCTGCGCGAAGCCTAGGGCCTGTTCACACTAGAAGGGGCCTTGCACAGGCCCTAGTCCGCGAACTCGTCCACCACCACCTGCCGCAGCCACTGGTTGGCCGGCTCGCGATGATTCCGGGCGTGCCAGAACACATTGATAACGGACTCCGGGATCTTCACCGGACAGGGCGCGGTCGCCAGGCCGAACGGCCCGCAGGCGCAGTCGGCGAAACGCTGTGGCACCACCGCGATCATGTCGGTGGCGGCCAGCACCGGCCCCACCGCGATGAAGTGCGGCACGGTCAGGCGCAGGCGCCGCCGGATGCCTGCCTGTTCGATCACCTGGTCCACCACGCCATGGCCGGTGCCCTCCGACGCGATGGCCACATGCTCGGCGGCGCGGAACTGCCGGGCGGAAACGCCGGTGCGCGCCAGGGGGTGGTCGCGGCGGAAGATGCACACGTAGGGCTGGCGGAACAGCTGGCGCTGGAAGAAGCCGGTCTTCAAGTCAGGCAAGAAGCCCATGGCCAGGTCGATGCGGCCGCGCTCCATCTCGTCCTTCACGTCGATCGAGGTGGTGCGCACGGTGCGCACCGTCACGCCCGGCGCGGCGCGGTCCAGCGCGCGCATCAGCCGCGGCAGGAAATAGGTCTCGCCCACGTCGTTCACGCCGATCACGAAGGCGCGCCCGCTGTGCGCCGGGTCGAAGGCGGCGCGAGCGTTCAGGGTGCTGTGCAGCGCCTCCAGCGCCGCGGCGATGGGCTGCGCCAGATCCTGCGCGTAGGGCGTGGGCACCATGCCGCGCGAGGTCCGCAGGAACAGCTCATCGCCCAGCAGCTTGCGCAGCCGGCCCAGCGCGTTGCTGACGCCGGGCTGCGAAATGCCCAGGCTCTCGGCCACGGCGGACACCCGGCCGTGCTTGCGCAGTTCGTTGAAGACGACCAGCAGGTTCAGATCCACGTCTTGCAGGTTCATGCGCTTGCCTCCACCAATATTCATTCTGGTGATTTATCTCATTAAGCAGATTCTATTTATTTATTTCGCAGCCTGCCCGATGATGTGACAAACGCCTGCGCCCATGCCGCGCCGGCTCTGCCGGACCGCTCCCGCGGCCCGCCGAACCAAGGAGACACGCCATGCGTACCTGTACGCGTCCCGCCGCCGCGCCCTGTAGCCGGAGCGGATCATGAACGCCCCCGAGCAACCCATTCAATTCGCCCCGCGCTGGCAGGACGACGGCTCCCACCGCATTCCCTTCGGCGTCTACACGGACGCCGCGCTGCACCAGCGCGAACTGGAGCGGTTCTTCTACCGCGCGCACTGGAGCTACGTGGGCCTGGAAGCCGAGATCCCGAATCCGGGCGACTTCAAGCGCACCACCGTGGGCGAGCGCTCCGTCATCCTGCTGCGCGACAACGAGGGCCAGGTGCGCGTGGTGGAAAACGTATGCGCGCACCGCGGCGTGCAGTTCTGCCGCGAACGCTCCGGCAACCGCAGCGAATTCGTCTGTCCTTACCACCAGTGGAACTACGACCTGCAAGGCAATCTGATCGGGGTGCCGTTCCGCCGCGGCGTGAAGCAGGACGGCAAGGTCAACGGCGGCATGCCGCCCGATTTCAAGCCGGAAGAACACGGCCTGACCAAGCTTGCCGTGGCCTGCCGCAACGGCGTGGTGTTCGCCTCATTCGACCATGAGGTCGAGCCGCTGGAAGACTATCTGGGGCCCGACATCCTGCACTACTTCGACCGCGTCTTCGACGGCCGCGAACTGGTGATCCACGGCTACAGCCGTCAGCGCATCCCGGGCAACTGGAAGCTGATGCAGGAGAACATCAAGGACCCCTACCATCCCGGCCTGCTGCACACCTGGTTCGTCACCTTCGGCCTGTGGCGGGCGGACAACCGGTCCGAACTGAAAATGGACCGCCACTTCCGCCACGCCGCGATGATCTCGACCCGCGGCCAGGGCGGCAAGGGCAGCGTGACCAGCGGCGTGTCCAGCTTCAAGGAACAGATGTCGCTGAACGACGACCGCTTCCTGGACATCGTGCCCGAGCCCTG
Organism: Achromobacter anxifer; assembly: GCF_903652925.1. Taxonomy (GTDB): domain Bacteria; phylum Pseudomonadota; class Gammaproteobacteria; order Burkholderiales; family Burkholderiaceae_B; genus Achromobacter; species Achromobacter anxifer. The sequence continues at coordinate 777,477 of NZ_CAHLAR010000003.1, forward strand.
GTGGAACGGCCCCACCGCCGTGCTGATGACGCTGTTCCCCAGCGTCATCATCCAGCAGCAGGTGAACTCGCTGTCCACGCGCCACATCCAACCGGTGGGCCACGACGCCTTCGATTTCGTCTGGACGCATTTCGGCTTCGCCGACGATACGCCCGAGATGACGCGCCGCCGGCTGCGCCAGGCCAATCTGTTCGGCCCCGCGGGCTTCGTGTCGGCGGACGACGGCGAGGTCATCGAGTTCTCGCAAGCGGGCTTCGAGCAGAAGCCCTGGCACCGCAGCGTGGCGGAACTGGGCGGCAAGACCGCCGAGAACACCGAACACATGGTCACCGAAACGCTGATCCGCGGCATGTACGCGTATTGGCGCCGGGTCATGGAGGCCTGAAGATGCTGGACTTTCCCCTCTACTACCAACTGACCTGCCTGTACAACGACTACGCCGCCGCGCTGGACGCGGAACAGTGGGAGAAGTGGCCCGACTTCTTCATGGAAGACTGCGTGTACAAAGTGCTGCCGCGCGAGAACCACGAGCGCGGCTATCCGCTGGCGACCATGTCCTTCGAAAGCCGCGGCATGCTGAAGGACCGCATCTACGGCGCCACCGACACCATCTTCCACGACCCCTACTACCAGCGCCACGTGGTGGGCGCGCCGCGCGTGCTGTCGGTGCAGGGCGACCGCATCGAATCCGAGGCCAACTACGCCGTGTTCCGCACCAAGCCCAGCCAGCTGACCACGGTGTTCAACGTGGGCCGCTACCTGGACGTGGTGCGGCGCGGCCCGGACGGGCTCAAGTTCGAATCGCGCTTGTGCATCTTCGACAGCGAACTCGTGCCGAATTCGCTCATCTACCCCATCTGAACAAGGACACGACAACCATGAGCACGCAATGGATCAAGGCCATCGCGCGGGACGAGGTGCCTGAGGACGAAGTCATCGCCGTGCAGGCCGGCGGCCGCGAGATCGCGCTGTACGGCGTGGAGGGCGAGGTCTACGCCACCGCCAACCTCTGTACGCACGGCAATGCGCGGCTGTGCGACGGCTTTCTAGAGGGGCATGAGATCGAATGTCCGCTGCATCAAGGACGCTTCGACGTGCGCGACGGCCGCGCGCTCTGTTCGCCGCTGCGCGAGAACCTGGCCACCTATCCGGTCAGGATCGAGGACGGCGTGGTGTTCGTGGCCTTGTAGGGCTCGGCCTTTGGCGCCGGCCCTTCAGGACCCGCGTTCAGGCTGGCCCTACAGGGCCAGGCGCAGGGCTTCGTTGGCCGCCGCCATGCCCATGGCGGCCGTGACGGTCACGACCGAGCCATATCCGGCGCAGGACAGGCCTTGCGGCGCCAGGGTCTCACCCGAGGCGCCCATGTCGTCCTCGCCCTCGGCGGGCCGGGTCCAGGCGTCGGGCAGGATGGCGGGCTGGTCGAACCACAGGGCGTGGATGCCCATTTTCGGCACGCGCTTCAGGGCCCGGCCGTTCTGGTCGGAAGCCCGAGGAAAACCGTGCTCCCGGCGCAGCTTGTTGCGCAGCTTGGACAGCAGCGCATCATTGACCGCGGCCGACAGGTCGCCGGCGCGCAGGGCCAGCGGATCGGTCTTTCCGCCCGCGCCGCCACACAACAGCATGGGCACGCCGATTTCCCGCGCGTGCAGGATCATCGCGATCTTGGCCGCGGCCTGGTCGGTGCAGTCGATGATGACGGAGTACGGGCCGGGCAGGACCTCGGCGACGTTCTCGGGCGAAACGAAATCATCCACCCGCGTCAGCCGGCATTCCGGATTGATCGCCAGCACGCGCTCGGCCATGGCGTCGACCTTGGATTGGCCTAACGTGGCAGTGAGGGCGTGGATCTGGCGGTTGACGTTGGATTCTGCGATGTGGTCCAGGTCGATGAGCGTCAATGCGCCTACCCCGCAGCGCGCCAGGGCCTCGACGGTCCAGGAGCCGACGCCGCCCAGCCCGGCGACCGCCACGTGCGCATTGCGCAGGCGGGTCGGGGCTTCGGGGCCGTACAGGCGGGAGAGACTGCCGAAGCGGCGGTCGAGGTCGGCTTGGGGTTCTGGGGTGTTCATGGGGGCGTATTTTATTGCAGGCGGGCTTTGTGGGACGGGTGCTGCTTCTTTAGACGCCCGGCACGGCGGTGCCCTGCGTGGCGCGGGGCAACGATTGCGGTCCGGAGCCTTCGCTCCGGACTTCCCCTGCGTCATCCTCGTTGTCGCCTCCGGCGACTGCCTTCGGATTCCCTCGGGCTTATCGACGCCCCGCGCCACGCAGGGCACCGCCGCACCGGGCTCCGCTGATTGAATCTTGCCGGCCACAGGGACGGGCAGTGTGCTTGGCATTCTGCTCCCCGACGAAGATGAGAGAAAGATCTTGCAGGGACGCCAAAGACGGCCGCGCGGGCGGCCTTCTTTGGCATATGGGTGTCGTTGGTTGTACCGGACCGTCAGCGGCGCGCAGCGCCATCACCAATCGCAAGACGCCGCGTAAGCCCCAAAAGGCCGCCCGCGCGGCCGGCCTGGGGCGGGCCCCGCAAGACCTTCGCCCCACCCCGCCGTCGGCGAGAACCCTACGGAGACAGATCGCCCCGGCTGACGCCAAGTTTCAAACGGCAGAGCCCGTCGCGTCGGCGTTGCGGGCCGCGCGGGGAGTCGATAAGCCCGAGGGAATCTGAAGGAACCGCCGAAGGCGGTGACGAAGATGACGACGGGGAAGTCCGGAGCGAAGGCTCCGGACCGCAATCGTTGACCCGCGCGGCCCGCAACGCCGACGCGACGGGCGTCTTAAGATCCCGACGCCCCGCCAGCAGCAGACTCAATAACACCGCCACCAACATCATCCCCGCCTAATGCCTGATAAACCACCACCTGATTCACCAACCGATTCAACATATTCTCATCCCGAGAAACCTCAGCCACCCGCCGCTTCTCCTGCGCATCCAGCCAGTCCTTCAACGACACCGCCCCCGCCCGATAACGCACCTCATACAACCTCTCGGCTTCCCGCGCCGCGCGCAGCGACGCGTCCAGCTGCTCGGCCTGCAAGCGCAGCTGGGTGCGGTTCGACAAGGCGTTCTCCACGTCCGCCATCGCCTGGTACAGCGCCTGGCGGAAATTGACCACGCGCTCTTCGTAGTCGGCCTTGGAAATCTTGATGTTGAGCTGCATCTGGTTCCATTGCAGGAAAGGCAGCGTCAGCGCCGCCCCCAGGGAACCCACCGGATTCTTCAGGACGTCCGAGAGCGTCGGGCTCGAACTTCCCAGGGCGCCGGTCAGGGTCAGCGGCGGATAGAAGCTGGCGCGGGTCGCGTCGACGGTGGATAGCGCCTGGCGCAGGCGCAGTTCGGCGGCGCGCAGGTCCGGGCGGCGGCCCAGCAGTTCGGCCGGGACGCCGGCGCGGGCTTCGGGTAGCGGATATTGCGGCAGCCGCGCGGGATCGGCCATCATGCGGTCCGGCGGACCGTCGAACAAGATGGTCAGTGCGTTCGCGTATTCGACGCGCTGCTGCACCAGCAGCGTGTGCGCGGCCTGCTGGCTGGCCACGGTCTGTTCGGCCTCGGCCATTTCCAGCGCCGATGCGCCGCCCGCCGCGTACTGGGCGCGCACCAGGTCCTGCGTCTTGCGCGCGTAGGCGATGCTTTCGGCGCTGCTGGCAATGCGCTGGTTGATGAAGGCGGTCTGCCAGTAGAGCGTGGCGGTGGTGCCCACCAGCGACAGCGCCGCGCTCTGGCGGTCCTGCTCGGTCGCCAGGGCTTCCCACTGCGCGGCGTCGCGCTGGCTGGACAGCTTGCCCCACAGGTCCACTTCGTAGCTGACGGTCAGTTGCGCCGCATTGGTCCGAGTGATGGCGCGATCGCCATGCAGATTGCGGTTGCGCGTCACGTCGGCATTGCCGCCCAGTTGCGGCAACAGCTTGTCCTCGGTGATGCCGGCCTGATATTGCGCGCGGCGCACGCGGATCGCGGCGGCGGCCAGGTCGTTGTTGCGCGTCAGCGCGGCGTCGACCAGTCCGTCCAGCACGGGGTCGTTGAACTTGCGCCACCACTGGCCGCCATCGGCCAGAGGCCCGGCCTGCACGTCGCTGGCCGGCGCATGGGTCCAGGCCGCGGGCGCCGTGGTCGCGGGCGGCTCGTAGTCGGTGTGCAGCAGGCTGCCGCAACCGGCCAGCGCCAGCAGCAGCGCCAGGGCGCCGGGTTTGCAGATCAGGGAAACCGCTTTCATCGTCCTCATTCCCGGGCCAGCGCCTCTACGGGATCCAGGCGCGCCGCATTGCGCGCCGGCAAATAGCCAAAAAGCACACCGATCAGCGTGGAGCAGGTGAACGCCGCCACCATCGATGCCGTGGAATACACCATCTTGAACGAACCGCCGGTGGCCTTGGACACCAGCACGCCCAGCCCCAGGGACAGGACGATGCCGATGGCGCCGCCGATCAGGCACACCAGCACCGCCTCGATCAGGAACTGCTGCATGATGTCGCTGCGCCGCGCGCCCACCGCCATGCGCACGCCGATCTCGCGGGTGCGCTCGGTCACCGATACCAGCATGATGTTCATCACGCCGATGCCGCCCACCATCAGCGAAATCAGCGCGATCATGGACACCAGCAGCGTCATGGTGGCGGTGGTGCGTTCGATGGTCTTGCGGATCGCGTCCGTGTTGAACACGAAGAAGTCCTTGGTCACGTGGCGCCGCGTCAGCGTGCGCACGATGGCCTGCTCCGCCGCGGCGGGCGGCGTGGCGTCGTTGACCCGCACCGTGATGCTCTTCAGGTGCTGCTGGCCCAGCACGCGCGACAACGCCGTGGTGTAGGGAATCCACACGTTCAGCGAGTCATTGCTGCCGAAGACGGTGTCCTTCTTCTGCGTCACGCCGATCACGCGCGCCGGCATCGATCCCAGGAACACCACCTGTCCGATGGGCTCGGTATGCGAGCCGAACAGCTTGCGCCGGGTGCCGTCGTCGATCACGACCTCCTGGGCGCGCCGCGTCACGCTGATGTCGTCGAAGAACTTGCCCTGGGCCAGCTTGATGGCCCGCACGCGGAAGTACTGCTCGCCCACGCCCTGGATCACGCCGTTCACCGACACGTTGCGGTAACGCAGCGTGTTGCTGGTGGAGACCTCCGGCGTGACGCTGTCCACATAGGATTCGCGCGCCAGCGCGTCCGCGTCGGCCGGCACCAGGGTGCGGATGTTGACGGCCTTCTCGTCGCCGAAGTCCTTGCCGGGGAATATCTCCACCGTATTGGTGCCAATCTCGCTGATGTCGTCCAGGATCTTGCGGCGCGACCCTTCTCCCAGCGCCACCACCGACACCACCGCCGCGATGCCGATGATGATGCCCAGCATGGTCAGCGAGGTGCGCAGACGGTGCGCGTTCATGGCCAGGAGCGCCATGCGCAGGGCCTCGCCGCAACGGTCCAGGTAAGCCTGCCAGACCGGCCGCGCCGCCAGCGCCGGCGCCTCTTCCTTGACGTGCTCGCGCCGCGGCGCGTCGGGATTGCGCTTGTCGGCGACGATCTCGCCGTCGCTGATCTCAATGATGCGCTGGGCATGGCGCGCCACGTTCATGTCGTGCGTGACGATGATGATGGTGTGGCCCGCCGCGTTCAGCTCCTCCAGGATGCGCAGCACTTCCTGGCCGGTATGCGTGTCCAGCGCGCCGGTCGGCTCGTCGGCCAGGATGATGTCGCCGCCATTCATCAGGGCGCGCGCGATGCTGACGCGCTGCTGCTGGCCGCCGGACAGCTGGCCGGGCCGGTGTTCGGAGCGCTCGCCCAGGCCCAGCCGCCGCAGCAGTTCATTGGCACGTTCGAGGCGCGCCTCGCGCTGTTTGCCGGCATAGACCGCCGGCACTTCGACGTTGCCTTGCGCCGTCAGGTCGGACAGCAGGTGATAGCGCTGGAAGATGAAGCCGAAATGCTCGCGGCGCAACTCGGCCAGTTCGTCCGGATCCAGCTCGCCCGTGCTGCGGCCGTCCACCCGGTACTCGCCGCGGGTCGGGCGGTCCAGGCAGCCCAGGATGTTCATGAGCGTGGACTTGCCCGAGCCGGACGCGCCCACGATCGCCACCATCTCGCCGGCCTCGATGGCCAGGTCGATGTCCTTCAGGACGGCGATGGTCTGCTCGCCCGCGGGGAACTCGCGGCGCACGCCCTTCAGCGAAATCAGGGGGCCGCTCATCTCAGGCCCCCGGCGCCGCGGCGGCCGGCGCGGCATCCGCCGACACGACGCGCTCGCCCACCTCCAGCCCCTCCAGCACCTGCGCCTGGACGTTGTTGTTCATGCCGATCCGGACCTGGCGGGTCTCCGTCTTGTTGTCCTTCAGCACCACGCGCACGGCGTAGCGGCCGTCCTCGCCGCGCTTGCCCAGCGCCGAGGACGGCACCACCACGGTGTCCTTGGCCTCGCCCAGCACGATGAAGACCTGGGCGGTCATGGAGATGCGCAGCTTCTCGTCCGGGTTGGGCACGTCGAACAGGCCGTTGTAGTAGACGGCGGCGGTGGTGGAGCTGCCGCTGGAGGAACCCGTCAGGCTGGCGGTCGCATCGTCCTTCTGCACCGAGTCCGGTGCCGGCTCCACCGCGCGCAGCTGGGCGCGATAGCGCTGGTCCGGTTCGCCCAGGATGGTGAAGTACACCGGCAGGCCAGGCTTCACGCGGGTGACGTCCGCCTCGGAAATCTGCGCCTTGACGGTCATGGTGTCCACCTGGGCCACCTTGATGATGGTGGGCGCGCTCTGGATCGAGTTGACGGTCTGGCCTTCCTTGGTGACCACGGCCACCACCATGCCGTCGATGGGCGAGACGATGCGGGTGTAGCCCAGGTTGACGCGGGCTGTGTCGACCTGGATCTCGGCCTGGGCGATCTGCGCGTCCAGCGAGGCGATCTCGGCCCGGGTCACGCCCAGCGTGGCCTCGGCGTTCTCGTAGGCTTCGCGCGAACTGGCGTCGGCCGCCAGCATCTGGCGCTGGCGGCGAAAGGCGAGTTCGGCCTGCTTCAGCACCGCGACCTTGGCGGTCCGCTCGGCGCGCCGGGTCTGCAAGGCGGCCTCGGCATTGCGCAGCTCGTTCTGCTGGGTCATGTCGTCGATCTCGGCGACCAGCTGGCCCTTTTTGACGCGGTCGCCCAGCGCCACCTTCAGCGACTTGAGTTGGCCGGTGGCCTGGGCGCCCACGCTGACGCGCTCGATGGCATCGAGGGTGCCGCTGGCCAGCACGCTGTCTTCGAGATTGGCGCGGGTGACCTCGGCCACCGCGAAAGTGGCTGGCGGCGACGCCGGGAAGAAAGCGGCGCGCGCGCCAATGACTGCTAACAGAAGCAAAACGGCGATCAGGGAGTAGCGCTTGAACTTGCTGCGAGACTTTTTCATTGAACCTGCCGGATGTGGCGCCGGGGATCGGCCCGTCGCCGGTATTGCGGATTGCGGATTGCGGACCAGGCAAAAGCAGACTTGCCGACGGTGCCTGCACATCCTAAACGCGCAGTCCGTCGGAAGAATCGACGATATGTGGCGAAACGGTGAAAAACGGTAAAGCGGCACCGGACGTCAAGCACTAGTGCGATTGTTCCGTTGCATGAACGATACAACGTCTTGCGCCCGGCCTATGGAAGCACTGACCCGCACATGCGCCGAACGTGCCGCCATCTCGCGCCATAAGCATGCGAGTTGGCCGCTAGATGGCGCCTATCTCGCGATTGGCGCCAATATGGCTTTGCCGCAGCGCAAAACGACCTCGCCTCGACATAGGGCGACGTTATGGCCAGAATGAATGCAGTTAAGCCGTATCCGTGTCCACTCCTCTCAGATCCCCCTCCTCGTCACCCAGTTCCCCGGAATTTTCCGGGGCGGTGCTTTTGTGCCTGCTGGCCATGATGAATCACGTGGCGCTTACAGGGGGACGGATCACTGTCTCGCTGACCGCGCTGCAGATGGGACTGTCGACCTTCAAGGTGGGCACCCTGGTCGCCGTGTTCGCGGTGCTTCCCATGCTGTTTTCCGTGCGCGCCGGGCGCTGGGTCGACCGGGTCGGCATCGTCCGGCCGCTGGTGATCGGCACTTCCCTGGTGGCCGTGGGCACGGCGCTGCCCTTCATCTCGCAGACCCAGTTCGCCCTGCTGATCGCGTCCTGTTGCATCGGCATCGGCTTCATGCTGCACCAGGTCGCGACGCAGGATCTGCTGGGCCACGCCGAGCCGGCGCAGCGCCTGCGCAATTTTTCCTTCATGTCGCTGGCGCTGGCGGGGTCCGGGTTCTCGGGCCCGCTGATCGCGGGGCTGGCCATTGACCATCTGGGCACGCGCCTGGCCTTCGGCCTGCTGACCCTGGGTCCGCTGCTGTCGGCGGGCGGGCTGTATGCCTTGCGTCACCAATTGAAGGCGGTGGATTCGCAGCTGTCCGGCAAAAAAGAAGCCGAAAAGCGCCGTGTTACGGAATTGCTGGAAGTACCGGCGCTGCGCCGCATCCTGATGGTCAACACCATTTTGTCCGGCGCGTGGGACACGCATCTGTTCGTCGTGCCCATTTTCGGCGTCGCCATCGGCCTGTCGGCCACCACGATCGGCATCATACTTGCGTCCTTCGCGGCGGCAACTTTCATCATCCGCCTGGTATTGCCCTTCATTCAGCGTCGCGTGCGGTCCTGGACGCTGGTGCGGGCGGCAATGGCAACGGCCGCCATCGATTTCATGCTTTACCCGATGTTCACCGACGTTACGATCCTGATCGTGCTGTCTTTCATCCTGGGACTGGCGTTGGGCTGTTGTCAGCCCAGCATGCTGTCGCTGCTGCACCAGCATTCGCCCCCGGGCCGGGCAGCCGAGGCCGTGGGCCTGCGGATGGCCCTGATCAATGGCTCCCAGGTGTCCCTGCCGTTGACCTTCGGCGCGCTTGGTGCGGTAATTGGCGTTGCCCCCTTGTTCTGGGCCTATTCAGTCGCCCTGATGGCCGGAGGCTGGGCCAACCGCAATCCCCCGATCGAGTCTGACCGGAAACAACAGTAGCCGTGAACATGCAGTCTTCTCCTCCCGCCGCCGGCCACGCCGGCGCCAGCCTGCCCTTTCGCCTTTGGACGCCGGAAGAACGGCAGGCCTCCCTGGATGAGGCCCTGCGCCACTGGCAAGCCGGCGAAGACGTCTGGGTGTACGGCTACGGCTCCCTGGTATGGCGTCCTGATTTCGATTTCGTCGAACGCCGCCTGGCGACCCTGCGCGGCCACCACCGCGCGCTGTGCCTGTGGTCGCGCGTCAACCGCGGCACGCCGGAATGCCCGGGCCTGGTGTTCGGCCTGGACCGCGGCGGCTCCTGCCGGGGCGTGGTCTACAGGCTGGCGGGCGATCAGGTGCCCACCTATTTCCCCGCGCTGTGGGACCGCGAAATGTCCACCGGGGCCTATCTGCCGCGCTGGCTCAACTGCACCACCGAATCCGGCACCGTCCGGGCGCTGGTCTTCATCATGAACCGGGACAACCCGGCCTATATCCGCGCCCTGCCCGAGCCCGAGCTGCTGGCCATCGTGCGCCGCGCCGCCGGGCGCTACGGCCCCTGCACCGAATACGTGGTGCAGACCGCTCAGGCGCTGCGCGCCGCCGGCATCCACGACGCCCGCCTGGACGCCATCGCGCGCCGGCTGGAACTGGACGGGCAGGCCCTGCCGGAAGGCGCCTGAGGCGCGCGCCCGGGAAATCTTGCCTGCGACCTGAGCGGGGTCAATAAGGGTGCCGCCTCCCAGGCGGTATAAACTCCTTGTTATCAACGCTGAACTCTACGCCCCATGTCCGTCTCAGATCTGCGTCAAAGCTACGACAAGAACGTGCTGCTGGAAACCCAGGCCGCGGCTTCCCCGTTCGAGCAATTCACCCGCTGGTTCGACGAAGCCCTGGCCGCCAAGGTCCCCGAGCCCAACGCCATGACCCTGGCCACGGTGGACGCCAGCGGCCAGCCGAGCGCGCGCATCGTCCTGATCAAGGGTTTCGACGAGCGCGGCTTCACGTTCTTCACCAACTACGAATCCCGCAAGGGCCTGGACCTGCAGGCCGAGCCGCGCGCCAGCCTGCTGTTCTTCTGGCAGCCCCTGGAACGCCAGATCCGGATCGAGGGCGTGGTCGAGAAGGTGCCGGCCGACGAATCGGACGCCTACTATCACAGCCGGCCCACCGGTTCGCGCATCGGCGCCTGGGCCTCGCGCCAGAGCCAGCCGATCACCCGCGAAGAGCTGGAAGCCCGCGAGCAGGAATTCCGCGAGCGCTACGGCGAACAGCCGCCGCGCCCGCCGCACTGGGGCGGCTACCGCCTGAAGCCCACCGCCTTCGAATTCTGGCAAGGCCGGCCCTCGCGCCTGCATGACCGCCTGCGCTATGTCGCCGACGGCCAGGTCTGGAAGATCGAACGCCTGTCGCCTTGATGCCGGGCGCCGCGCGCGCCCGTTCCAATTAACAATTGCATGCCCGCCTCCTCCCCTGATTTTGACGCCGCCTTTTTCCGCACCGCGCTGGGCCGCTACGCCACGGGCGTGACCGTCGTGACGGCCGCCGGCCTGGACGGCGCGCCCATCGGACTGACGGTCAGCTCCTTCAATTCCGTCTCGCTGAATCCGCCGCTGGTGCTGTGGAGCCTGTCGCGCAACTCGTCGTCGCTGGCCGCCTTCGAGCAGTGCGAGCGCTATGTCGTCAACGTGCTGGGCTCGGAGCAGATCGCGCTGGCGCGCCGCTTCGCCACCGGCAAGACGCCGGACCGCTACGCCGGCCTGACGGTGCACCACGCGCCGGGTGGCACGCCCATGCTGGACGGACATTGCGCCGCCTGGTTCGAATGCCACAACCGCAGCCGCTACGTCGAGGGCGACCACATCATCATGGTGGGCGAGGTCGAACGCTGCGGCCATAGCGGCGAACCGCCGCTGGTCTTCCATGCCGGCGGCTTCGATCTGACCCCGGCCGGCGCGCGGTCGGAAAGGAAGACGCCATGAGCGTGGATGTGGATTGCGTCGTCATCGGCGCGGGAGTGGTGGGCCTGGCGATCGCGCGGGCGCTGGCCCAGTCGGGCCGCGAAGTGCTGGTGGCGGAAGCCACCGAGGCCATCGGCACCGGCACCAGCTCGCGCAATTCCGAAGTCATACACGCCGGCATCTATTACCCGGCGGGCAGCCTCAAGGCCCGCCTCTGCGTGCGCGGCAAGCATCTGCTGTACGCCTATTGCGCCGAGCGCGGCGTGCCCTACAAGCGCCTGGGCAAGCTCATCGTCGCCACCGACACCGAACAGGCCGCGCAGCTCGAAGGCATTGCCCAGCGCGCCCGCGCCAACGGCGTCGACGACCTGCAATTCATTTCCGGCGAAGATGCCATGCGCCTGGAGCCGGCGCTGCGCTGCACCGCGGCGCTGTCCTCGCCGTCCACCGGCATCGTCGACAGCCATGCGCTGATGCTGTCGTTCCAGGGCGACGCCGAAAACGCCGGCGCCCAATGCGTGTTCCACACGCCGCTGGTGTCCGGCCGCGTCCGCCCCGAAGGCGGCTTCGAGCTGCAGTTTGGCGGCGACGAGGCCATGACCCTGAGCTGCAACGTGCTGATCAATTCGGCCGGCCTGCAGGCGCCGGCGCTGGCGCGCCGCATCGAGGGCCTGCCTGCTTCCAGCATCCCCACCGATTACCTGTGCAAGGGCAGCTATTTCACGCTGTCCGGCCGCGCGCCGTTCTCGCGCCTGATCTATCCGGTGCCGCAACATGCCGGCCTGGGCGTGCATCTGACGCTGGACCTGGGCGGCCAGGCCAAGTTCGGCCCCGACACCGAATGGGTCGGCACCGAGGACTACACGCTGGATCCGGCCCGCGCCGAGGTGTTCTACGCCGCCGTCCGCAGCTATTGGCCGGCCCTGCCCGACGACGCGCTGGCGCCGGGCTACACCGGCATCCGCCCCAAGATCTCCGGCCCGCACGAACCCGCCGCCGACTTCGTCATTGCCGGCCCAGCCGCGCACGGCGTGCCCGGCCTGGTGAACCTGTTCGGCATAGAATCTCCGGGGCTGACCTCCAGCCTGGCCCTGGCCGAAGAGGCCCTGGCGCGTCTGAAATTTCCCTTTTCTCCTGTCTCCTGAACCATGCAGCACAACGACTACATCCTGACCCTGTCCTGCCCCGACCGCACGGGCATCGTGTACCGCGTCAGCGGCCTGTTGTTCGAATTGGGTTGCAACATCCTGGATTCGCAGCAGTTCGGCGACGAAGAGACCGGCCGCTTCTTCCTGCGGGTGCACTTCGACGTCCCGGCGGGTGTGGCCGCCAGCGACCTGCGCGCGCGGCTGGACGGGATGTCGGCCGAGTACGGCATGGAGTTGAAGCTGCATGACGCCCGCCGCAAGGAACGCCTGCTGATCATGGTCAGCAAGCAGGGCCACTGCCTGAACGACCTGCTGTTCCGCGTGCATAGCGGCCATCTGCATGCCGAAGTGGCCGCCATCGTCTCGAACCACAACGACTACGCCAGCCTGGCGGCGTCCTACGGTATCCCGTTCCACCACCTGCCGGTCACCGCCGACACCAAGGCGGAACAGGAAAAGCAGGTGCTGGCCCTGGTCGACCAGGAAGGCATCGACCTGGTGGTGCTGGCCCGCTACATGCAGATCCTGTCGGAAGACATGTGCCGCGCGCTGAACGGCCGCGCCATCAACATCCACCACAGCTTCCTGCCCAGCTTCAAGGGTGCGCGCCCCTACCACCAGGCGCATGCCCGCGGCGTCAAGATCATCGGCGCCACCGCCCACTACGTGACCTCGGACCTGGACGAAGGCCCGATCATCGACCAGGACATCGAACGCGTGGACCACACGATGACCGCCCAGGACCTGACCCAGGTCGGCAGCGACATCGAATCCCTGGTGCTGTCGCGCGCCGTGCGCAGCCACGTCGAGCACCGCATCCTGCTGAACCGCAACAAGACCGTCGTCTTCCGCTAGGAATCGGGCGCCCGAGCGGTCCTGGTCAGGGCGGCCCTGGTCAGGGCGGCCGGCGCAGGCGCCGCCCTTTCCCTGACCGCTAGGCCTCTCCGTCTGCCAGCGCCACGGCTGCCGCCGTCGCGCTCGCCACGTCGGGCTGCAGATGCCCTTGCAGCCGCTGGTACAGGCCGATACGGCGCACGATGTCCTGCGGCTGTCCCATCAGGCCCGAGACGATCAGCGCCACGCCCCGCTTCTCGCACGCCTGGCTCAGCGCTTCCAGCGCCTCGGCGCCGGTCGAGTCCACGTAGATCACGTTCTTCAGGTCCAGCACCAGCGCGCGGGCCGGCAGGCGGTCCTCCAGCGATTCCACCAGCTTGGTGGCGCCGAAGAAGACGGTGCCGTACAGGCGCCAGACCGCGATCTTCCCGTCCTGGCCGGCCAGCAGCGGCTGCTCCGCGGCCGTGATGCGTTCGGCGCGCGACAGGCTGGATATACGGTAGATGAAGGTCAGGCAGGCGGCGAAGATGCCGAACTCCACCGCGACCGTCAGATCGAAGATCACCGTCAGCAGGAACACCGACACCAGCGTCACCCGGTACGGCAGCCGGTAGGTCCTGAGCCGCGCGAACTCGCGCCATTCGCCCATGTTCCAGGCCACGAACATCAGGATGGCGGCCAGGGTGGCCAACGGTATCGAAGCCGCCAGCGGCGCGGCCGCCAGCATCACCACAAGCAGCACCAGCGCGTGCACCATGCCCGCGACCGGGCTGGTGGCGCCGCTTTTCACGTTGGTCACCGTGCGCGCGATGGTGCCCGTGGCCGGCATGCCGCCGAAGAACGGCGTGACGAAGTTGGCGACGCCCTGGGCCATGAGTTCCTGGTTGGGGTCGTGCCGGTCTCCTATCATGCCGTCGGCCACCCGCGCGCACAGCAGCGACTCGATGGCGCCCAGCGCCGCCAGCGTGATCGTGGGCATCAGCAGGAAACGGGCCGATTCCCAGCTGAATGCCGGCAAGGTGAAGTCCGGCAACGCCGCCGGTATGCCGCCGAAGCGGCTGCCTATGGTTTCGACGGGCAGGCCGAACACCGCCACCGCCGCCGTGGCCAGCACCAGCGCAACGATGGAGCCCGGCACCCGGGCCAGCCTGGCCGTCCGCTGGCCGCCCCATTTCGGCAGCCAACGCTGCCAGCCCACGATCACCGCCAGCGACCCCAGCGCCACGGCGGCGGCCCAGGGGTTAAGCGTGGCCAGGTGGCCGCCCAGCGCGCCGAGGATGCCGAAGAAATCGCCCGGCATCTTGGGAATGGTCAGCCCCAGGAAGTCCTTGACCTGCGACAGGGCGATCAGCACCGCGATGCCATTGGTAAAGCCGATGATCACGGCGACGGGGATGAAGCGCACCAGCGTGCCCAGCCTGAGCAGCCCCATCACGAACAGCAGCACGCCGGACAGCGCCGTGGCGATGATCAGGTTGGCCACGCCGTACTGCTGCACGATGTCGTAGACGATGACGATGAAGGCGCCCGCCGGGCCGCCGATCTGCACCCGGCTGCCGCCCAGCAGTGCGATCAGAAAGCCCGCGATGATGGAGGTGAAGAGACCCGCCTCCGGCTTGAGGCCCGAGCCGATGGCGAACGCCATGGCCAGCGGCAGGGCCACCACGGCCACCGTGAGGCCGGCGCCGATGTCCTGCACGAAGCGGGTACGGTCGTAACCGCGCAACGCGTCGAAAAGACGCGGATGAAACGAAAAAGGAATTTCCACGAGAGACTCCGGAGAAGTGGAACCGAAACGCCTGGAACGGGTTTCAGTGCTTCGCCGGAGGGCCGCAATGGCGCAGCCTGGTGATGAAACGCCTGCGGCGCGTGAGCGGCAGGACTGATCGATGGGGCATGGCAAAAAAGCCGGAAATCGCGGAAGTACTCCTAACGATAAGCCTTCGGACGGGTTCTGCCTACCCGTCTGGCGCGCGGCCCGGCGCGGCGGGAGGATCCCAGTCATGCCGCGCCGCCATTTCCACCGCCTTTTCCTGCAGCGGCGAACGCGCGGCCTCGGGCCAGATCATCTGGCTGACCGAACGGGCCTCGTGCTCGAAGGCGATGAAGCGCGTCCCCGCCAGGCCGCTGCGCGACAGGCAGGCCGGCACGATGGAAACGCCCAGTCCCTGCGACACCAGCGAGGCCACGCTCAGCCAATGCCTGACCTCGTGTCGGATCACGGGCATGAAGCCCGCCGCCACGCACATGGACAGCACTGTCTCGTAATAGCTGGGCGACGCGGCCCGGGCGAAGAACACGAAGTCATCCGCCGCCAGTTCCGCCAGCCGCAAGGATGCGCGGCCGGCCAGCGGATGCGCCTGCGGCAGGCAGACCATGAAAGGCTCGGCCATCAGGTCGCGCGCCTGCACGCCTTGCGGCACCGGGTTGGCGTGGATGAAGCCCAGGTCCTGTTCGCCGCGGCGCACGGCTTCGATCTGGTCGTGCGAATTCAGCTCGGTCAGCACGTGCTCCACGTCCGGCAGCTCGGCGCGCATGGCATTGAGCAAGGCGGGCAGGCCGCGGTACAGCATGGAACCCACGAAGCCGATGCGCAGCCTGCCGCGCAGGCCCGCGTCCACGCGCTGCACCAGCGTGCGCACCTCTTCGGCCTGGCGCAGCAGGGTCAGGGCTTCGCGGTACAGCACCTGACCCGCATCGGTCAGCTCCACGTGGCGGCTGGTGCGCGTCAGCAGGCGCGCGCCAACATTGTCTTCCAGCTGCCGGATGGCGTAGCTGAGCGGCGGCTGCGAAATGTGCAGGCGCGTGGCGGCGCGGCTGAAATGGCGCTCTTCGGCCACGGCGATGAAATAGCGCAGCAGGCGCGGATCCAGGTCCATTTGTCTCCCTAGCGTCCGTAATCCATACTTTTTTTGGATTGTTCTACACACAAACAGTATTTGTATAGATTAATCCATGCCAGCACCATCACAGGCATCGTTCCCGTCTTCAGCAGGATGCCGCCATGGATACCCCCGTCAAGACCGCGCCCGCCGCCGCCACGCCCGTTCCGGATTCGCGCGGGCAGAACCTGTTCAGCGCCGATCCCTATGCCGAGGCGCTGAGCCGGCGCTACCTGCCGCCGGCGCTGCACGCCCATCTGCTGCCCCACCTGGAACGCCTGGGCGCGCTGGCCGGCGGCGTCATGGACGAACTGGCCGCCACGGCCGACAAGCACCCGCCCACGCTGTCCGTGCGCAGCCGCGCAGGCGCCGACGAATCCCGCGTCGACAAGCATCCGGCCTATGTCGAACTGGAACGCCTGGCCTACAGCGAATTCGGCCTGGCCGCGCTATCGCACCGCGGCGGCGTGCTGGGCTGGCCCGAGCCCATGCCCGCGGCCGCCAAGTACGCGCTCAGCCATCTCTTCGTGCAGGCCGAGTTCGGCCTGTGCTGCCCGGTCAGCATGACGGACTCCCTGGCGCGCACCCTGCGCAAGTTCGGCGACCCGGAACTGGTCGAACGGGTGCTGCCCCAGGTGACCTCGCAGGACTTCGACACGCTGCGCCAGGGCGCCATGTTCATGACCGAACAGGGCGCGGGCTCGGACGTCAGCGCCACCGAGGTCACCGCCGCCGAACAGGACGACGGCACCTGGCTGATCCATGGCGACAAGTGGTTCTGCTCCAACCCCGACGCGGGCTACGCCATGGTGCTGGCGCGCAGCGAAGCCCAGCCCGGCCTGAAGGGCGTGTCGCTGTTCCTGCTGCCGCGCGACCTGGCCGACGGCACCCACAACCGCTACCGCATCCTGCGCCTGAAGGACAAGCTGGGCACGCGCTCGATGGCCAGCGGCGAGATCCGCCTGGAAGGCGCGGTGGCCTGGCTGGTGGGCGAGCGCGGCCGCGGCTTCAAGCACATGGCCGACATGATCAACAACTCGCGCCTGTCGAACGGCATGCGCGCCGCCGGCCTGATGCGCCGTGCGGTCACCGAGGCGGTCTACGTCTCGCAGCACCGGCGCGCCTTCGGCAAGCGCCTGATCGACATGCCGCTGATGCAGCGCCAGCTGGTCAAGATGACGGTCTGGGCCGAGCAGGCCCGCAGCGTGATGTTCCAGACCGCGCGCGCCCTGGCCGGCGCGGACCAGGGCGCGGCAGATCCGGCGCTGGCGCGCATCCTCACGCCGCTGATCAAGTTCCGCGCCTGCCGCGACGCCCGCAAGGTGACGGGCGACGCCATGGAAGTGCGCGGCGGCTGCGGCTACATCGAGGAATGGACCGAACCGCGGCTGGTGCGCGACGCCCATCTGGGCTCCATCTGGGAAGGCACCAGCAACATCGTGGCGCTGGACGTGCTGCGCGCCATCAGCAGGGAAAATTCGCTGCCGGCGCTGCGCAGCCACATCGACGGCCTGCTGGCCGAAGGGCGTCCCTGCCCGCCGGAACTGGCCGCGATGCAGGCGCAAGCGCTGGAGCAGACCTATGCGCTGGCCGAGCATGCCGCCCAGGCCGACCGCCCCGAACTGGCGCGCCAGGCGGCTTCGCTGCTGTACCACGCCGTGTCCATGGCTGCCTTGCGCTGGGAAGCCACCGAGCCGGGGCTGGAAAGCCGCGCGCTGCTGGCCGACCAGGTGCTGCAGCACCGCCTGGGTCCGCGCGCCCCCTACGCCATCCCGGCCGACGAAAGCGCGGCGTGCCGGGCCATCCTGCAATACGCGCTGTAAACACCGACGCCGGCGGCACAGCCGGCGCGCACACCCCACCGGAGACAAGCATGAACCGAACCCTAGCCCCCCTGCTACTGGCGGCCGCCGTCGCCATCGCCCCCGTGACGCCCGCGCTGGCCGCCGACGCCTTTCCCTCGGCCCGGCCCGTGACGCTGATCGTGCCCTTCCCGCCCGGCGGCCCCACCGACGCCCTGGCGCGCCGGCTGGCCGACAAGCTCAGGCAGCCGCTGAACCAGAACGTCATCGTCGAGAACCGCGCCGGCGCGGGCGGCAATATCGGCTCCGAGTACGTGGCATCGGCCAAGCCCGATGGCTACACCCTGCTGTTCGGCACCTCCGGCCCGCTGGCGATCAACGTCAGCCTGTACAAGAAGCAGGGCTACAACCCCGAGACCAGCTTCGCGCCCATCATCCGCATCGGCCATCTGCCCAACATCCTGGTGGTGAACCCCTCGGTGCCGGCCAACAACGCGCAGGAGCTCATCGCCTACGCCAAGAAGAACCCGGACAAGCTGAGCTATGCCTCGTCGGGCAACGGCGCCTCGTCGCACCTGGCCGGCATCCTCTTCAACAACATGGCCGGCACCCTGATCATGCACATCCCCTACAAGGGCACGGGGCCGGCGCTCAATGACCTGCTGGGCGGCCAGGTGTCGATGTCGTTCACCGACATCCTGACCGCGCTGCCCTACATCAAGGCCGGCAAGCTGCGCGCCATCGGGCTGGCCAGCGCCCAGCGCTCGGAAGCGCTGCCCGACTTGCCCACGCTGTCCGAGCAAGGCCTCAAGGGCTACGACGTCAGCGTGTTCTTCGGCATCGTGGCGCCCAAGGGCACGCCGCCCGACGTGGTCGACACCCTGAACCGCGCTTTCAAGACCGCGCTGTCCGACCCCGAGGTCGCGCAGACCCTGCGCAGCCAGGGCATCGTCGAAGCGCAGGACCAGACGCCCCAGGGCCTGTCCAGCTTCATCTCGGCCGAAGTGCCCAAATGGCGCGACGTCATCCAGAGCGCCCACGTTTCCATCGACTGAACGGACCTCACATGGCTGCAACACTGCCCAACGCCGGCGCCCTCGCCGGCTGCAAGGTGATCGACCTGTCCCGCGTGCTGGGCGGCCCCTACTGCACGCAGATCCTGGCCGACCACGGCGCCGACGTGCTGAAGATCGAGCCGCCCGGCGGCGACGAGACGCGCGGCTGGGGGCCGCCCTTCCTGGGCGACACCGCGTCCTACTTCATCGGTGTCAACCGCAACAAGGACGGCATGACGCTGGACCTGTCGCAGGCCGCGGGCCAGGAACTGCTGCGCCACCTGCTGGCCGACGCCGACGTGCTGGTCGAGAACTTCAAGCCCGGCACGCTGGAAAAGTGGGGCCTGGGATACGAGACCCTGAGCCGCGACTTCCCCGCGCTGATCCATTGCCGGGTCAGCGGCTTCGGCGCGGACGGCCCGCTGGGCGGCCTGCCCGGCTACGACGCCTGCGCGCAAGCCATGTGCGGACTGATGAGCGTGAACGGCGAGGCCGACGGCGACGCCACCCGCGTCGGCCTGCCGGTGGTGGACATGGTGACGGGCCTGAACGCGGCCGTGGCCATCCTGCTGGCGCTCAACGAGCGCAGCCGCAGCGGCCTGGGGCAATTCCTGGACATCACGCTCTACGATTGCGCCCTGTCGCTGCTGCATCCGCACGCGCCCAACTACTTCTACAGCGGCAAGACGCCCGCGCGCAGCGGCAACGCGCATCCGAATATCGCTCCGTACGAAACGCTGCCCACGGCCAGCGGCCCGATCTTCCTGGCGGTGGGCAACAACCGCCAGTTCGCGCAGCTGGCGCAGACCCTGGACGCGCCCGCGCTGGCCGAGGATGCGCGCTACGCCACCAACGCCGACCGCCTGCGCAACCGCCAGGCCCTGCGCGACGACCTGTCCGCGCTGCTGGCCGGCCACGAGGCCGCCGCGCTGGCCGACCGCCTCTTGCGCTGCGGCGTGCCCGCAGCTGCGGTGCAGACCGTGGACCAGGCGCTGGCGCATCCGCACACCCGGCATCGCGGCATGGTGCTGGAGCAAGGCGACTATCGCGGCGTCGGTTCGCCGATCAAGCTGTCGCGCACCCCCGCGACGCTGCGCAAGCTGCCGCCGGCGCTGCGCCCGGCCGGCGAGGAATAGGCGCGCGGCCGGCTCAGCCGCCCTGGGCCAGGCCTTCGCGGCGCGGGTCCGCGCCGCCCTGCAGCCCGCCGGCATCGATCACGATGCCATGGATGCCGCTCGGGAATTCGGTAATGCGCACCGGGTGCCCCATGCGTTCCAGCGCGGGCGCCAGCGCCTCCAGCGCGGTGCCCTTCTCCAGTTCGGTGTCCTTGTTGCGGCTGCCCATGTTGGGCAGGTCGATGGCGGCCTGGATGTCCAGGCCCCAGTCCAGCACGCCCACCAGGGTCTTGGCGACGTAGTTGATGATGGCGCTGCCGCCCGGCGAACCCACCAGCATGTAGGGCTTGCCGTCGCGCAGCACGATCATCGGCGCCATCGCGCTGCGCGGACGCTTACCGGGTTCGATGCGGTTGGCGACCAGGCGGCCCTCCGGGTCCTTGTAGGACGAGGAAAAGTCCGTCATCTCGTTGTTCAGCAGAAAGCCGCGCACGAAGATCTTGCTGCCGAATTCGTTCTCGATGGTGGTCGTCATGCTCAGCGCATTGCCCTGCGCGTCGACCGCCACCAGATGGCTGGTCGAGGGCAGCGCCAGCGCATCGTCCTTGCCCAGCGACACGAGCTTGCCCTCCGGATCGCCCGGCAGCGCCACCTTCATGCTGCGGTCAGGCTGGATCAGGGCGCCGCGGGCGCGCAGGTAGGCCGGGTCCAACATGGCGCGCACCGGCACCTTCACGAAATCCGGATCGGCCACGTAGAAGTCGCGGTCGGCGAACGCCAGGCGGCCGGCCTCGGAGAAGTAATGCACCGCCTCCACGCTGCCGGGCTTGTAGCTGCCCATGGGGAACTGCTCCAGCTCGCCCAGCATCTGCAGCACCGCGATGGGACCGCTGCTGGGCGGTCCCATGCCGCACAGCTGGTAGCCGCGATAGGCGCCGCAGACGGGCTCGCGGGTCTTGGCGCGATAGCCGGCCAGGTCGGCCAGGGTCAGGTCGCCGGGCACGGCATGGCCGTGCACCGCGGCGACGATGTCGCGGGCGATATCGCCCTGGTAGAACGCGTCCGCGCCCTGTTCGGCCACCGCGCGCAAGGTGCGCGCGAACTCCGGATTCTTCAGCACATGCCCCACCGGCCAGGGCGTACCGTCGGGCGCATAGAAATAGGCCGCCGCGGCGGCCTGCTCGCGCAACGCCTTGTTGCCGGCCAGCAGCTTGTGCAGGCGGGGCGACACGGCGAACCCCTGCTCGGCCAGCCGGATCGCGGGCTGGAACAGATCGGCCCAGGGCAGCACGCCCTGCTCCTTGTGCGCCAGCTCCAGCCCCCGCAGCAGTCCCGGCACGCCCACCGACAGGCCGCTGTTGACCGCATGCGCGAAGGACAGGTGCTTGCCGTTCTGGTCCTGGAAGCGGTGCGGATGGGCGGCCGCGGGCGCGGTCTCGCGGCTGTCGTAGGTCTGGATGCGGCCGCCCTTGGCCGAATACACCACCATGAAGGCGCCGCCGCCTATGCCGGAAGATTGCGGTTCCACCAGGTTCAGCACCAGCTGGGTGGCGATGGCGGCATCCACCACGCTGCCGCCCCGGCGCAACATCTCGTCGCCGGCCTGCGTCGCCAGCGGGTTGGCCGACACCATCATGAAATGCGGCGCCCGCACCAGCTGGCGCGCCTGCAGGCCGCTGGCGGCCTCGGGATTGCGGTCCTCGACGGCCTGCGTGGTGCGCGCCCACGCCGCTGGCGTGGCGGCCAGCGCGGCGGCAAGCAGGATGGCGGCGGCATGGCGGGAAACTCGCATGTAAGGCTCCGATGGGCTCCGGCTTTCCGGCAGGCGTCCATGATAGTCAAGGCGCCTGCGGCTGTCGCGCCGGCGGCCGCGCGCGTCCCGTCCGCCGCATCCGGCATAGAATCGCGGTTTCCGCCCACTGTCCCCTTCGTGCCATGCGTTTGCGCCACATCGAGATTTTCGAAGCGATCCGCCGTACCGGATCCCTGACCGAGGCCGCGGCCGCGCTGCATATTTCGCAGCCCGCCGCCAGCAAGCTGCTGGCGCACGCCGAGACGCAGCTGGGCTTCAAGCTGTTCGAGCGCGTCAAGGGCCGGCTCGTCGCCACCCGCGAGGCCGAGATCCTCACGCCCGAGGTCGCGCGCCTGAACCAGGACCTCAACAGCGTGCGCAGGCTGGCCGCCAGCCTGCGCGACCACCCCAACGGCCACTTGCGGCTGGGCTGCGCGCCCGCGCTGGGCCTGGGGCTGCTGCCCGGCGTGGTGCGCGACAGCCGCGAGGCGCAGCCCGGCATCACCTTCGATATCCACACCCATCACAGCGCCGAGCTGGTGCAGGGGCTGCTGACGCGCGAACTGGACCTGGCCGTCACCTTCGACACCAACGACTATCCGGGCCTGACCCGCATGGGCCTGGGCCATACGGAACTCGTGCACCTGAGCCGCAAGCCCGGCCCGGGCCCGCTGCCGCTGACGGAACTGACCGCGATGGCGGGCGATACGCTGATCGTGCTGGATGCGGCCGACGCCTCTGGCGCGCTGCTGCAGATGGCGCTGGACGCGCAGGGCCTGGACCCGCAGGTCGCCATCCAGGTGCAGACGCATTACGTGGCCTGCGCGCTGGTCGACGCGGGGTGCGGCGACGCCATCGTCGACGCGATCACCGCGCAGGCAATGCTGCGCCCCGGCATGAACCTGCGGCGGCTGGAACCCGCGCTGCGCGTGCCGATCAGCATCATGGTGCGCAACCAGGATCCGCTATCGGCGCTGCACCGCGACTTCATCGAACGCTTGCGCGCCGCCTGCGAGGCGCTGCAGGCCGGACTCGACGCCGCGGCCTGATCGCCTTGCGGCACAAAGCACAACGGGCGCCCTGAGGCGCCCGTTGTGCTTTGCAGAGGGAGCGGGCAAGGCCCGCCCCGCGCGGCATCAGTCCAGCTTGATGTTCTGCTTCTTCACGACGTCCTTCGCCCAGTCATACTGCTCTTTGATTTCCTTGGCGAATTCTTCCGGCGTGTTGCCCGACGGAGCCGAGCCCTGGTCGTCCAGCGCCTTGATGACCTTGGGGTCCTTCAGGGCCACCACAGCGGCGTCGCGCAGCTTGTTCACGACTTCCATCGAGGTGCCCTTGGGCGCCAGCAGACCGTACCAGACCGGCTGGTTCAGCACCGGGAAACCGGCGTCCTTGAACGTGGGCACGTCCTTGATGGCTTCGATGCGGTCCGGCCACGCGATGGCCATGGCGCGCAGCTTGCCCGCCTGGATCTGCGGCATCGACGACGGCAGGTTGTCGAACAGGATTTCGATCTGGCCGCCGACGGCGTCAGCCACGGCCGGGCCCGAACCCTTGTACGGCACGTGCACGATGTCGGTGCCCGTGGCCATCTTGAACGACTCGCCCATCAGGTGCAGCACGCCGCAGGTGCCCGAGCTGCCGTAGGAGTACTTGCCCGGATTCTTCTTCAGCTCTTCCAGGAAGCCCTTGAAGTCCTTGGCGGGGAACTTCGGGTTCACGGCCACCACGTTGGCGGTGTTGGCGAAGTTGGTGACCGGCTGGAAGTCCTTGATCGGATCGTAGGGCAGGTCGTTGGGACGGCAGGCGGGGTTCACGGCCATCGTCGACACGGTGGCGATGGACAGCGTGTAGCCGTCGGCATCGGCGCGCGCGGCTTCGGATGCGCCGATGGCGCCGCCGGCGCCGCCCTTGTTTTCCACAACCATGGGCTGGCCCAGTTCCTGGCTCATGCGCTGCGTGACCAGGCGCGCGATGATGTCGGTCGAGCCGCCCGGTGCGAACGGAACGATGACGCGGATCGGCTTGCTCGGATACTTGTCGGCTGCGACGGCGGCGGAGGCGCCGAGGGTGCCGGCGGCCACTGCGACAGCGACGGCCAGGGAGCGGACTTTATTCATAGGTGTGTTTCCTCCAGTTTGCGAGCCCGTGTGTGTACGGACCGTTGTGTGATGCGCCCGCCTGTGGGCAGGTCAGCAATTGACGGTGGTGGGCGCATGCTCTGTGCGCAGGGTGAGCACTGCTTTTATACGTTGCTTGTGGCACACGCGCCCGCCAGAATGACGGAGAATAGCAGCAAATACTTACAGACGCATAGCGCAGAGATCCTCGTCTGACGCGCATCAAATACGTACTTGCACATGTCGGTTGCCCTTCTGGTTTTCCCTGATTTCATGCTGGTCGCGCTGGGTTGGGCGCTGCGTCACAAACTGAATTTCTCGCGCGAATTCTTCGCCGGCACCGAGCGCCTGGTCTACTTCGTCCTGTTCCCCGCGCTGCTGTTCCAGTCCATCCTGCGCACCCCCATCACGGCCGGCAACGCCGCCATGTTGCTGCAGGCGTCGGCGGCCCTGATCGCGGCCGGCGTCGCGCTGTCCTGGCTGGCCGGCCCGGCGCTGAAGCCCTCGTCGCTGGGCCTGGCCTCGTCCGCGCAATGCGGCTACCGCTTCAACACCTACATCGGCCTGGCGCTGTCGGCCAGCCTGGGCGGCACGCAGGGCCAGACCATCATGGCGCTGATCGTCGGCTTCGCCGTGCCCATGGCCAATGTGGCGGCCGTCTACGGCCTGGCGCGCCACAGCGGCGGCAACCTGCTGCGCGAACTGGCGCGCAATCCGCTGGTGATCTCCACGCTGGCGGGCCTGGCCTGCAACTTGGCCGGCCTGCACCTGCCCGGCCCGCTGGACACGGTGCTGGCCCGCCTGGGCGCGGCGGCCCTCGCGCTGGGCATCATCTGCGTGGGCGCCAGCCTGTCCTGGGAGGGCGGCAAGGGCCATGGCCCGCTGATCGCCTGGATGCTCGCGGTCAAGCTGCTGATCCTGCCCGCCGTGGCCCTGCTGGTTGCGCGCCTGCTGGCGCTGCCGCCGCTGGAATCGCGCATGCTGCTGCTGTTCGCCGCCCTGCCCACCGCTTCCGCGGCCTACGTGCTGGCCATGCGCATGGGCGGCGACGGCCGCATGGTGGCGGTGCTGATATCGCTGGGCACCCTGTTCTCGGCGCTGACGATCCCGCTGTGGCTGATGCTCACCGGCACGGCTTGAACGGCAGTGCGCCAGCCATGAAAAAAGACCGCCGCAGCGGTCTTTTTTCATGGGCGGAACAGTCGTCCTTACGAGGACTTGTGCGCGTTGGTCATGGACGCGGGCACGACCCACTCGGCGAACTGCGCCTCGGTCACGTAGCCCAGCGCCAGCGCCGATTCCTTCAGCGACAGGCCTTCCTTGTGCGCCTTCTTGGCGATCTGCGCGGCCTTGTCGTAGCCGATGTGCGGATTCAGCGCCGTCACCAGCATCAGCGAACGGTCGACCAATTCGGCGATGCGCTCGCGGTTGGGCTCGATGCCGGCGGCGCAATGCTCGTTGAAGCTGGCCATGCCGTCGGTCAGGAGGCGCACCGATTGCAGGAAGTTGTGGATCACCAGCGGCTTGAAGACGTTCAGTTCGAAATTGCCGCTGGCGCCGCCGATATTGATGGCGACGTCGTTGCCCAGCACCTGCGCGGCCAGCATCGTGATGGCTTCGCACTGCGTCGGGTTGACCTTGCCCGGCATGATCGAGCTGCCCGGCTCGTTCTCGGGAATGCTGATCTCGCCCAGGCCCGAACGCGGACCGCTGGACAGCCAGCGCACGTCGTTGGCGATCTTCATCAGGCCGGCCGCCAGCGACTTCAACGCGCCGTGCGCGAACAGCAGCGCTTCATGCGAGGCCAGTCCCTGGAACTTGTTGGGCGCCGACACGAAGGCGGTGCCGGTGGCGTGCGCCAGTTCGGCCGAGACCTTGACGCTGAACTGCGGATGCGCGTTCAGGCCGGTGCCCACCGCGGTGCCGCCGATGGCCAGCTGGTGCAGGCCCGGCAAGGTGGCGCGGATCTGCTGCTCGCACAGGTCCAGCTGCGCGACGTAGCCCGACAGCTCCTGGCCCAGGGTCAGCGGCGTGGCGTCCTGCAGGTGCGTGCGGCCGATCTTGACGATGTCGTAGAACTCGGCGCTCTTGGCGGCCAGCGTGGCGCGCAGCGCCTTCAGCGAGGGCAGCAGGTGGTGTTCGACCTGCACCGCGGCCGCCACGTGCATGGCGGTGGGGAAGGTGTCGTTGGACGACTGGCCGCGGTTGACGTGGTCGTTCGGGTGGACCTTGCGCTCTTCGCCGCGCACGCCGCCCAGCAGTTCCGAGGCGCGGTTGGCCAGCACCTCGTTCATGTTCATGTTGCTCTGGGTGCCGGAACCGGTCTGCCAGACCGACAGCGGAAACTCGTTGGGCCACTTGCCCGCGATCACTTCATCGGCGGCGCGGATGATGCCGTCGGCAATCTTCGGATCCAGCTCGCCCAGGTCGGCGTTGACCTTGGCGGCCGCGCGCTTGAGCCGCGCCATCGCGTCGACCAGCGGAACCGGCATCTTCTCGGTGGAAATCGCGAAAAAATGCAGCGAACGCTGGGTCTGGGCGCCCCAGAGATGATCTTCCGGGACTTCGATGGGACCAAACGTGTCTTTTTCAATGCGGGTCTTCATGGCGCGTGCTACTCCGTGGCGACGTCGATGGTGGCCGGCCGCGTTGCCTGGCCACGCAAAAGTTGAGAATGGTAATCAATTCTAGGTTAGCAGAAACCCGCATTCCTATAATTGCGCAACATCCGTGCTCCCTCCACCGTTTTTACCACTCGCCCCGCGCCATGTCCGCCCCTCTTTGCAGCCTGACCTTGCACCTGCCCGACGAAGCCGCCACGGAGTCGCTGGCGCGGCAGCTCGCCCCCCTGGTTTCCAGCGGCCAGACCGGTCCGGCAGGGGGACATATCCACCTCCAGGGAGACCTGGGCGCAGGGAAAACGGCGTTCACCCGGGCCCTGTTGCGGGAATGCGGCATCACCGGCCGGATCAAAAGTCCCAGCTACGCGCTGCTTGAATCCTATAAAGTTTCTAACTTATACTTCTATCACCTTGATTTTTATAGATTTAGTGATTCGCGCGAATGGTTGGACGCAGGATTCCGGGATTTACTGCGTGACGATGCGGTCGTTTTGATCGAATGGCCGGAGCGGGCTGGGGGTCTTTTGCCCCCTCCCGACCTGCTGATTTCCCTAGCCTATGCAGGCGAAGGACGCGACGCCACCCTGACCGCGTACACCGCTCGAGGACAAACATGGTTGAACGCGATTGTCCCCCCGCCCAAGTCGGCGCCCTCCCCCCGGCAGGCGCCACCCGGCGCCGCCTGATCAGCGTCGCCGCCAGCCTGCTCGTCTTGCCGGTCCTGCCGCGCCTGGCGCAGGCGGCAACGATCCTGGCCGTGCGTACCTGGCCGGCCGACGAATACACCCGTGTCACGCTGGAGCTCGACAGCGAGCTCAAGGCTGAACAGTTCACCCTTGAAAACCCCCACCGCCTGGTGGTGGATATTGAGGGACTGACCATCAGCGCGGCGCTGAACGACCTGGTCTCCAAGGTCCGCCCGGACGACCCCTACATCCAGAGCCTGCGCGTGGCGCAGAACCGCCCCAACGTGGTGCGCCTGGTGTTCGACCTGAAGCAGCCCGTGGCGCCGCAGGTGTTCACGCTCAAGCCCGTGGCCGACTACCAGTACCGGCTGGTGCTGGACCTGTATCCGAAGGTCGCCCAGGATCCGCTGGTCGCGATCCTGAACAAGCAGAGCGGCCCCGACGTGGACGACCCGCTGGCGCGCATCCTGGAAGACATCCAGCGCAACCCGGTGGCCCGCGCCGATCCGCCCGAGCCGCCGCGCGTGCGCGGCCAGCAGCCGGCGCCCCCGCTGCCCACCGCGCCCAAGCCACCGCCCGCCACCGCCAGCCGCGGCAAGCAGCGCATGCTGACCATCGCGCTGGACCCCGGCCATGGCGGCGAGGACCCCGGCGCCATCGGCAGCAGCGGCCTGCGCGAGAAAGACGTGGTGCTGCGCATCGCCCGGCGCCTGAAGGCCCTGATCGACAGCCAACCCTATATGCGCGCCTATCTCACGCGCGACGACGACTACTTCGTGCCCCTGCACGTGCGCGTGCAGAAGGCGCGCCGCGTGCATGCGGACCTGTTCATCTCGATCCACGCGGACGCCTGGGTCAAGCCCACGGCCAACGGCTCGTCGGTGTTCGCGCTGTCTCAGCGCGGCGCCACCAGCGCCCAGGCGCGCTGGATGGCCGACAAGGAAAACGCGGCCGACCTGATCGGCGGCGTCAACCTGGGCAGCCACGACCGCCAGGTGGCGAAGGTGCTGCTGGACCTGTCCACCACCGCGCAAATCAACGACTCGTTGAAAGTGGGCAGCGCGTTCCTGGACGAAATCAAGAAGATCAACCGCCTGCACAAGAACAGCGTCGAACAGGCCGGTTTCGCCGTCCTGAAGGCCCCGGACATCCCCTCCGTGCTGGTCGAGACCGCCTTCATCAGCAACCCGCAGGAAGAAGCCCTGCTGCGCAGCACGACGCACCAGGACAAGCTGGCCCAGGCCATGCTGACCGGCATCCAGCGCTACTTCACCGCCAACCCGCCGCTGGCGCGGCTGGGCGACGTGAGCTGACGGCAAGGTCGGCTGCATGAAAAAAGGCGTTGCGCTTCATGGGCGCAACGCCTTTTTTCTGGTTGGGCTGCTGATGGGTTGCGCGCGATCGGCTGTTGCGTTCTTGCGCCGACCCTCCCGCGCTTCCCCCTACGTACCCTTTCTTGCCTTGATCAGCTTGAACACGCCCGCCCCCACCACCGGCACAATGGCGGCGGCCAGGCCCAGCAGCACGATGGTGTTCAGGTGTTCGCGCACCAGCGGGATGTTGCCGAAGAAGTAGCCCGCGGCCACCAGGCTGACCACCCACAGCAACGCCCCCAGGATGTTGAACAACTGGAAGCGGGACAGCGGCATGTCGGCCACGCCCGCGACAAAGGGCGCGAAGGTGCGGACCACGGGAATGAAGCGCGACATCACGATGGTCTTGCCGCCGTGCTTTTCATAGAACGCGTGCGTGCGCATCAGCGCGCCACGGTCCAGGAAACGCAGGTTCATCGAGAACACCCGCGGCCCGATATAGCGCCCGATGGCGTAGTTCAGCGTATTGCCGGTGATCGCCGCGACAATCAGCAAGCCGCCCATCAGGAACGGGTCGATATGGCCCGTGGCGCCGAACGCGCCCGCGATGAACAGCAGCGAGTCCCCCGGCAGAAAGGGCAACACGACCAGCCCCGTCTCCGCGAAAACGATCAAGAACAACACCAAGTACACCCACATGCCGTACTGCGCGACCCAGACGCCCAGCGTCTTGTCGATGTGGAGCACCATATTGAAAAATTCGAGCATTGAAGCAACCCTGACTGCGAAATGGGATATCAGTCCGCGACTATAGCCCACCCGTCCATGACGCTAAAATCATCCACATAGCCCTACCTGAACACAGCCACATGACTGAACGCCGCTCCATTCTTGCCCTTCCCGACCTGCTGATCAGCCAGATCGCCGCCGGCGAGGTAATCGAGCGGCCGGCGTCCGTGCTCAAGGAAATCCTCGAAAACGCCATCGACGCCGGCGGACGCGCCATCGAGGTGCGCCTCGAAGGCGGCGGCATACGCCGTATCGCCGTGACCGATGACGGCGGCGGCATTCCGCCCGAGGAACTGCCGCTGGCGCTGGCGCGCCACGCCACCAGCAAGATCCGCTCGCTGAACGAACTGGAATCGGTGGCGTCCATGGGGTTCCGCGGCGAGGCCCTGGCCTCCATCGCGTCCGTGGCCCAGGTCACCATCATCTCCCGCACCCGCGATGGCGAACACGCCTGGCAGATCGACGCCGGCAGCATGCAGGTCAGCCCCGCCTCGGGCCCTCCGGGCACCACGGTGGACGTGCGCCAGCTGTTCGACGCGGTGCCGGCCCGCCGCAAGTTCCTGCGTTCCGAGGCCACCGAGTTCGGCCATTGCGTCGACGCCATGGAACGCATCGCGCTGGCGCATCCGCAGATCGCGTTCCGCCTGTTCCACCATGACCGCGCACAGCGCCAATGGCTGCCCGCCGAACCGCCGCAACGCATCCGCGACGTGCTGGGCGCCGAATTCGCCGAGCACGGCCTGCTGCTGTCGCACTCGGTCGGCACGGTGAGCCTGGCGGGCATGATCACCCGCCCCACCGCCGCCCGCGCCCGCGCGGACCGCCAGTACCTCTACGTGAACGGCCGCTACGTGCGCGACCGCACCGTCAGCCACGCCCTGCGCGCGGCCTACGCCGACGTGCTGCACGGCGACCGCCAGCCCGCCTACGTGCTGTTCCTGGACATCGACCCGGCCGCCGTGGACGTGAACGTGCACCCGGCCAAGCACGAAGTCCGCTTCCGCGACAGCGGCGCCGTGCACCGCTTCGTCTCCAACGCCGTCGGCCAGACGCTGGCGCAGACCGGCGGCGCGTCCGCGGCCGCGCCTGCCGCGCAAGGCGGCGGCGCGGACGACGATGGCTTTGAAACCGTGGCCCGGCCCGCCCCGTC
>NZ_CAHLAR010000004.1 GCF_903652925.1 Achromobacter anxifer
CGGCCGGGGCGGCCGGGGCGGGCGCCGCGGATGCGGCGGACAGGGCGGGCGCGGCAGGCAGGGCCGCCGCCAGCGCCAGCAACAGCGGTCCCGCGAGCCTGCGCGGAAAACCTCTCAAAACGCGAACTTCAACTGCCGGAAGACGACGCATCGATGCTCCTCGGTGGGAGAGAGAGAGAAGGGATGGTTTAACTCGTATATACAAGTATGGTCAAGCACGCTTTCTCAAACGTTTAGAATGTGCCGCTGCCGTCCCGCACCGTCCGGGCGGGGCTTTAACGAATTCTTAAAACGGTGCCGGCATGCTGCGGCATCGATGACTGTCCTGGAGCTTTCTTGCGTGTCCTGCTAGTGGAAGACGACGCCATGCTGGGCGACGCCGTGCACACCAGCCTGACGCAGTCGGGCGCGGACGTGCAGTGGGTGCGCGACGTCGCGCAGGCCCGGCTGGCCCTGGTCGAGCATGGCTTCAATGCCGTGCTGCTGGACTTGGGGCTGCCCGATGGCAGCGGGCTGACGGTGCTGAAGCAATTGCGTGCGCGCTACGACGCCACGCCCGTCCTGATCCTGACCGCGCGCGACCGCTTGAGCGAACGGGTGCAGGGCCTGGACGCGGGCGCCGACGACTACATCGTCAAACCCTTCCAGCTCGACGAACTGCAGGCCCGGCTGCGCGCCGTGGTCCGGCGCAGCAGCAACGCGGTGGTGTCGGCGCTGCGTTGCCGCGACGTGACGCTGGAGCCCGCCAGACGGGTGGTGACCCGCGACGGTGTCGAAGTCAGCCTCAGCGCGCATGAATACCGGACCCTGCTGGCGCTCATGGAGCGCACCGGCCATACCGTCAGCCGCGAACAGCTGGAGGCCGCGGTCTACGGCGACAGCGGCGCCATCGAAAGCAACACGGTGGCGGTCTACATCCATCAACTGCGCCGCAAACTGGGCGACAAGCTGATCGCCACGGTCCATGGCCTGGGCTACCGTATCGAGGCCGGATCCGAATGAAGACCCTGCGCAGGCAGCTGACGCTGACGCTGCTGCTGACCATGACCCTGTCCTGGATCGCGGTGTTCGCCTTCCAGCAGTACGAAACCGCGCGCTCGCAGACGGGCGCGCGCGACCAGTGGCTGCACGACGCCGCCAGCCAGATGCTGGCGTCCCTGCCGGTCAGCCTGCTCGGCAACGAGGCGCCGTCCGAGCGCTTCACGCCGCCCGCGTCCAGCCGCGTCGATGGCGACAAGGTGCGCTTTCACCTGTGGTCGCTGGCCGACCGCCGGCTGCTGCTGCGTTCGCCCGAGTCTCCCGGCGAGCCGCTGAGCGGCGGTTTCCAGGACGGCTATTCCGACGTGTCGGCCGATGGGGTCGACTGGCGCGTCTACGCGATCAGCGATGCCGGCGGACGCGTGCAGGTGCAGGTGGCCAGGCCCCAGAGCGAATTGCGCGCCCAGTCGCTGTACAGCCTGAAGCGCGGGTTGGTCATCGTGTCCGTGCTGTTCGCGCTGCTGGCCGTGGTGAGCTGGATGGTGGTGGGCCGCGCGTTCCGCAAGGTCGACCGCGCGGGCGCGGCCATTGCGCGGCGCGGCCCGTTCGACCTGGCGCCGCTGCCCATGGCCGGCATGCCCGGCGAATTGCGCCCCTTCATCCGCTCCATCAATCAGCTGCTGCTGCGGGTGAAGGGCGGCATGGACCGCGAGCGCCGCTTTCTGGAGGATGCGGCGCACGAGCTGCGTACCCCGCTGGCCGCCTTGAGCGCGCACGCGGAACTGGTGGCCCGCAGCGCCGGATCCGGCGACGCCCCGGCCGCCATCGAGAAGCTGCGCCAGGTGGCTCAGCGCACCTCGCGCCTGTCGGAACAACTGCTGGACCAGGCGCGCATGGATGCCCTGAGCGCCAGCGCCGACGCGCCCGAACCGGTCGAGCTGGATGCGCTGCTCGTCATGCTGGTGCGCGATTGGGAAACGGACGCCACTCGCAAGCAGTTGCGCATCCAGCTGGACGTGCAGCCCTGCGCGGTCCGGGGGCGGCTGGACGCCCTGGGCGTGCTGGTCCGCAACCTGCTGGACAATGCCGTGCGCTATACGCAGAGCGGCGGCCAGATCGCCGTGTCCTGCGGCCCCTTGGCGGATGGCGGCGTTTGCCTGCGCGTGGCCGACGACGGTCCCGGCATCGCGCCGACCGAACGCGCGCGCGTGTTCGATCGCTTCTACCGCGCCGCGGGCAGCGCCCCGGGCGGCAGCGGCATCGGCCTGTCGCTGGTGGCGCAGATCGCGCAGCAGCACGGCGCCCGGGTGGACCTCGACACGGGCCTGCACGGCGTGGGCGTGGCGTTGACGGTGACTTTCCCGCCCATGGCAGGGGAGTCCGCCGCCGGGGAATCGCGCACCTGAACGGTGCGCAGCGGCATTTCCGCCGGCCGGACCTGCTTGCGCGGATCCGCCAGATGGTAGATTAGGCTCCGGTCTGGGGACGGCGGGAGCGGCGGCAGTGGCGGGATTTCCATGGATGTTCTGATCACCTCGGCGGCGCGGGCA
This sequence comes from Achromobacter anxifer, assembly GCF_903652925.1. Lineage (GTDB taxonomy): Bacteria > Pseudomonadota > Gammaproteobacteria > Burkholderiales > Burkholderiaceae_B > Achromobacter > Achromobacter anxifer. The sequence goes on from NZ_CAHLAR010000004.1 coordinate 2,529, forward strand.
CTGGCCGCGGGCGACCCATTGGGCGCCCTCAACTTCGTGGCCTTGCGCGACGACGCGCCCGCGCTGGCGTTGCGCGGCATCGCCATGGCGCAGCTGGGCGAGTTCCGCCGTGCCAAGGCCCTGCTGCGCAGCGCGGCCAAGGGCTTCGATTCCAGGAATGTGCTGGCCCGGGCCAGGTGCGTGGTGGCCGAGGCCGAGATCGCCCTGGTGTCGCGGGATCTCGCCTGGCCTGAGAAGGCGCTGGAGACCGCGCGGGCCGCCTTGGATGCCCACGGCGATCCGGCCAATGCCGCGCACGCGCGGCATCTGCAGGCGCGGCGCGAATTGCTGGTCGGACAGCTGGACCGCGCCGAGGCCACGCTGGGCACGCTGGATCCAACCGTCCTGGCGCCGGCGTCGCGCGCCATCCACGAATTGATCACGGCCGGTATCGCCTTGCGGCGCTTGCGCACGGGACCGGCGCGCGCCGCGCTGACCCAGGCGGAACTGGCCGCCCGCGGCGCCGCCATTCCCGCCCTGATGGCCGAAGTCGAAAGCGCCTCGCTGGTGTTGAACACGCCCGCCGCGCGCCTGATTGCGCAGGGCGAGCAGCGGCCCATCCTGCTGGATGAAGTGGAAGCGCTGCTGGCGTCCGACGCGCTGGTGGTGGACGCCTGCCGTCATGCGGTGCGCGGCGAGGGCAAGGCGGTCGCGCTGGCCAGCCGGCCGGTGCTGTTCGCGCTGGCGCGGGTCCTGGCCGAGGCCTGGCCGCAGGCGGCGCCCAGGGAAACGCTCATCGCGCAGGCGTTCCGAACCACGTATTTCGACGAGACGCACCGCGCGCGCCTACGCGTCGAGATCGGGCGCTTGCGCGCGGCGTTGCGCGGCGTCGCCGGCATCGCGGCGGAACGCGGCGGCTTTGCGCTGAAGCCGCGGGAGGGCAGGCAGGTCGCCGTGCTGGCCCGGCCGGTCGAGGAGGGCGACAGGGACCAGGGGGCGGTCCTGGCCTTTCTGGCCGATGGCGAAGCCTGGTCCAGTTCGGCCCTGGCGCTGGCGATGGGCGCCAGCCAGCGCACGGTGCAGCGCGCGCTCGACGCGCTGGCGGCGGCGGGCAAGGCGCAGGCTCGCGGACAGGGGCCGGCGCGCCGCTGGATGACCCCGCCAGTGCCGGGATTCACGACAACCTTGTTACTCCCGGCCGCGCTGACCGGCGACTAGGATGAAGGCTCGAACTTCAGTCCAAGGATACCGACATGAAACAGACGCAAGCCCAGATCATCCGCGAGTACGGTCCTTTTCCAGGCGTGAAAGCCGTGCACGGGGTCACCTATGACGGCCGCCGGGTATGGTTCGCTACCGGCGACAAGCTAGTCGCGCTGGACCCCGAAAGCGGCAGCACCGTGGATTCCATCAACCTCGTCTGCAACGCGGGCACGGCCTTCGACGGCAAGCACATCTATCAGATTTCCAACGGCGCCATCGTGAAGGTGGAACTGGAAAGCGGCCGCATCCTGGCGACCATTCCCCTGCCGGACGGCGGCGGCGCTTCCGGCATGGCCTGGGCCGAGGGCAGCCTGTGGGTGGGCGTGTACCGCGAACGCAAGCTCCATCAGCTGGATCCCGAGACCGGCCGGGTGCTGCGCACCATCGAATCCAATCGCTATGTCACCGGCGTGACCTGGGTGGATGGAGAGCTTTGGCATGGCACCTGGGAAGACGACAAGAGCGATCTGCGCCAGCTGGACCCGCAAACCGGCGCGCTGCTGCAAAGCGTGGACCTGCCGGCCGGCGTGTTCGTATCGGGGCTGGAATCGGACGGCGCGGACCGCTTCTTCTGCGGCGGCGGCGAAAGCGGAAAGCTGCGGTCGGTGCGGCGGCCGGCGGGCAAGGCCGCCGGCTAGCCGGCGTTCCTACCAGCGGATCGCGTAGGGGTTGTCGCCCAGGCCCCAGACGCCGTCCTTTCTTTCCAGCATGATGTAACGGGTTTCCCATTCCTCGGGCCGGTAGTCCGACGGGAAGCCCGAGATCCAGGGATGGAACACGGGATCCGCCGCCCAGCCGGCGGTGGCGCGGTCCAGCCGCCATTCGAACTTCACGGCCGACACGTCGTTGGGGTTGTCGTCGAAGGGATTCTTGGCGGGCTTGGTGTAGGTGAGGATCTTGCCGACCTGCAGGCCCGGGGCGCAAAACCTGGCCGTATAGATCAGGTTGCGGCCGACGCGGGCCTCGCCATCCGTATAGAAGGCCTTGCCCTTGTCGGTCAGCTCGACGCGGCTGGCCGCGTCCTCGGGATCTTGCGCCTGTTTCGATGACGCGCCCTGGCCGTCCGGCTCGATGGGCGTCACGGTGATGAGCTGGTGCTTGACCAGTCCCTGCACGATCTTGTCCTGGTCTTCGAGGAAGGCGTTGTACACGTCGCTGGGCAGGGGCCGCACGCCCAGGATGCTGACGCAGGCGCTGTCCGGCGCGTTGGTGGGCGTGGCCATGGCCTCGACCAGAATCTTGCGGACCTTGCTTTCGCTCAGGCCCGGCCCGAGGGGCGATTCCTTCCAGAAATAGAAGCCGACGGCGCCTGCAGCGAGCGCGGCCAGGGCCCAGGCCTTGCGCGGAATCCGGCGGCGTTTATCGGCACGCTGTGCTTGATTCATCCTCAACCTTGTCGATTTCAGTCCCCCGATAGTAGCGCGGGGCCTTGTATCGCCGCGCTTTCAGTCCCCCTTCGGATTGCATCCAACCTTGGGCCTAGTCCTCCTTCTAGGGTAATTCCTGACAAGAAGCTGATTGTCAGCAAATAGTCAGAAAGGTTTAATCAGCACACGGTTGCGCGTCATCCCCAAACGCGCCGTCGGGAGTCCGCGGCAGGTCTTGCGGTCCCGCATCCACGCTGCAGCAGTAACTATGAGCTGGTCCATGTAGTCCACCCAGGAGACAACACGCCATGCAACACGTTACAAAACCCCGCCGCAAGTTCATCTCCGGCGCTGCCGTGGCCGGAGCCGCCGCGCTGGGATTCCCGGCAGTCGCGCGCGCGCAGAACGCTCCGGTTTCCCTGCGCTTCCAGAGCACCTGGCCCGCCAACGACATCTTCCACGAGTTCGCCCGCGACTACGCGCAGAAGGTCAACGACATGGCCGGCGGCCAGTTGAAGATCGAAGTGCTGCCGGCTGGCGCGGTGGTCAAGGCCTTCGATCTGCTGGACGCGGTGTCCGCGGGCACGCTGGACGGCGGCCATGGCGTGGTCGCGTACTGGTACGGCAAGAACACGGCGGTGGCGCTGTGGGGGTCGGGCCCGTCCTTCGGCATGGACGCCAACATGCTGCTTGCCTGGCACGAGTACGGCGGCGGCAAGGAATTGCTGGTCGAGATCCAGAAGGCCATGGGCGTGAACGTGGTGTCGCTGATGTACGGCCCGATGCCGACCCAGCCCTTCGGCTGGTTCAAGCGGCCGATCACCAAGGCGGAGGACGTGAAGGGTCTGAAGTTCCGCACCGTGGGCCTGGCGATCGACATGTACACGGCCATGGGCGCGGCGGTGAACGCGCTGCCCGGCGGCGAAATCGTGCCGGCGCTGGACCGCGGGCTGCTGGACGGCGCGGAGTTCAACAATGCCTCGTCGGACCTGGCGCTGGGCTTCCAGGACGTGTCCAAGATCTGCATGCTGCAGAGCTTCCACCAGAGCGCGGAGCAGTTCGAGATCCTGTTCAACAAAGCCAAGTACGACGCGCTGCCGGAACACTTGAAGCACATCCTGGGTTATGCCGCGCAGGCCTCCAGCGCGGACATGTCCTGGAAGGCGGCGAACCGCTATTCGCAGGACTACATCAAGCTGCAGAAGGACCACAACGTCAAGTTCTACAAGACGCCCGACGCCATCCTGCAGCAGCAGCTCAAGATCTGGGACGAGATGATCGCGAAGCGTTCGGCCGAGAACCCCTTGTTCAAGAAGGTGCTGGATTCGCAGCGCGCCTTCGCCGAGCGGGTAGGGCGCTGGAACGGGGACACCACGGTCAATTACCGCATGGCCTACAACCACTACTTCTCGCGCACCGCGAAGCAGGCTTGAGACCCGCCCCGCGCCGTGCTGGCGCGGGCTTCCTCAAGGGGGCGGCGCCTCCGTATTCCACGCCTAGCGCCTTTCCGGGCGCGGCGGGACGCCATGCGTCTTGACCTGGAAGCGAGATGATCCGAATCATACGTTTCATAGACCGTATCTCCACTTTCGTCGGGCAGGCTTTCGCCTGGCTGATCGTCATCCTGACACTGCACATCTGCTGGGAGGTGGCCGCGCGCTACCTGTGGAACCAGCCCAGCGCCTGGGCCTTCGACATGCAGATGATGTATTACGGCATCCTCTTCATGATGGCGGGGGCCTATACCCTGGCCAAGAACGGCCATGTGCGCGGCGACATCCTGTACGGCTTTCTGCCGCCTCGGGTGCAGGCGACGCTGGACCTGATCCTGTACATCGTCTTTTTCTTTCCCGGCGTGATCGCGCTGGTCTGGGCGGGCTGGTACTACGCCGGCTATTCCATCGCCATCCGCGAGCACTCCTCGCTGATGGCCAACGGGCCGCCCATCTATCCCTTCAAGGCCTTCATTCCGCTCGCGGGCGCGGTGCTGCTCATGCAGGGCGTGGCGGAAGTGCTGCGTTGCGTGCTGTGCCTGCGGCGCGGCGCCTGGCCCTCGCGGGCCGAGGACGTCGAGGAAGTGGACGTCGATAAGCTCAAGAAAATGGTGCACGTCAAGGACGAGGACATCGCCAAGCTGGACCGCTACGTCACTTCCGGGGAGCCGCGCGCATGAAGATCCACAAAGCGCTTTGGTTCGGCCTGTCTTGCATCGCGCTGGTGCTGCTGATGATCGCGTTCCTGACGCCCTGGGACCATCTGACCACCGGACACATCGGCCTCCTGATGCTGGCGCTGATCGTGGTGGCCATCATGCTGGGATTTCCCACCGCCTTCACGCTGATGGGCATGGGGGTGCTGTTCACCTTCCTGGCGTACTACATGCAGAGCGCGGACGCGGGCCGTTCAGTGGGGCAGACGCTGGACCTGATGGTGCAGCGGACCTACGCCACGATGACCAACGACTCGCTGATTTCGATTCCGCTGTTCGTGTTCATGGGCTATCTGGTCGAACGCGCCAACCTCATCGAGAAGCTGTTCCGCTCCATGCACCTGGCCCTGGCGCGCCTGCCCGGCGCGCTGGCCGTGGCCACGCTGGCGACCTGCGCGATCTTCGCCACCGCCACGGGCATCGTCGGCGCGGTGGTCACGCTGATGGGCCTGCTGGCTATGCCCGCCATGCTGAAGGCTGGCTACAGCGTGCGCCTGACCGCGGGCGCCATCACGGCGGGCGGCTGCCTGGGCATTCTGCTGCCGCCCTCGGTGATGCTGATCGTGTATGGCGCGACGACTGGCGTGTCCGTGGTGCAGCTGTACGCCGGGGCGTTGTTCCCGGGCATCATGCTGGCCGTGCTGTACATGGTCTACGTGATCATCGTCGCCAAGCTGCGGCCGGACATGGCGCCGCCCTTGCCCAAGGAAGAGCGTGGCGTGCCCCTGTCCGCGGAATCGGCGGCGCTGGCCGCGGGCGGGTACACGCGCGCGCTGTCGGGTATGGTGGCGTCCCTGTTCAAGGGGCGCCGCAACCAGGACGTGCCGTTCGGCTTCCTCATGCGCAACATGGCACTGGCGCTGGCGCCGCTGGCGGTCACGGTGTTGCTGGTGGCCGTGGTCTACCAGGCGACGACGCGGCCCGCAGTGGTGTACGACATCCCCGCCGAACTGCAGCTGGGCTCCTCGGGAGGCTTCGATTCGGGGCTGAGCGAGCCGCCGGGAGATGGCTTGGCGGAGCCTCCGTCGGACGCGCTGGCCGAGCCGCCCTTGAACGACCCGGCGGGCGGGCTGTCCGAGCCTCCCTCGAACGAGCCGGCGGCGGGCGGACTGACCGAGCCGCCCGGCACGCCGGCCGGGGCAGGCGCTGCTACGGCTGCCGCGCCGCAAGCCCTTGCCGCCGCGCCAGCCGCGGGGCAAGCCGACGAGAGCATCGCCGCGCCCAAGGGCTTCTGGATCTTCGCGGCGATATGCGCGGCGATCCTGGCGGTCTTCTACGCGGTGTTGACCTGGTCGCGGCTGGAAATCTTCAAGATGCTGATGGGCTCGTTCTTTCCGCTGGCCGTGATGATCGCGGCGGTGCTGGGCTCCATCGCCTTCGGTCTGGCCACGCCCAGCGAGGCCGCCGCCATGGGCGCCATGGGCGGCGCGCTGCTGGCGCTGGCGTACCGCCGCCTGAACCTGCCCGTGCTGCGCGAATCGGTGTTCCTCACGGCCAAGACCAGCGCCATGGTGTGCTGGCTGTTCGTCGGTTCATCGATCTTCTCGGCCGCGTTCGCGCTGTTGGGCGGGCAGGCCATCATCGAGGAATGGGTGCTGTCGTTGGGGCTGACGCCATTGCAGTTCCTGCTGCTGGCGCAGGTCATCATCTTCCTGCTGGGCTGGCCGCTGGAATGGACCGAGATCATCGTGATCTTCATGCCCATCTTCGTGCCGCTGCTCAACACCTTCGGCATAGACCCGCTGTTCTTCGGCCTGCTGGTGGCGCTGAATCTGCAGACTGCATTCCTTTCGCCGCCGGTCGCCATGTCGGCCTTCTACCTGAAGGGCGTCTCGCCGCCGCACGTGACGCTGAACCAGATCTTCCTGGGCATGATGCCGTTCATGGGCATCCAGGTGGTGGCGATCTTCCTGCTGTATATGTTCCCGGGCATCGGCATGTGGCTGCCCACGGTGCTGTACCGATAGGGACGCGGTCCGGGGGCGGCCGGCTGGCCTCTCCCGGACTGGGGGCGTCACGTCATGCAGGCCCCTCCCGGATTGGGGCATCATGCAGGCCTGTCCTAGACCAGGCGCACCATTCAGACGGCGGCCGCAATGGGGCGCCTGCCCAGTCCCGCCGAAAAGCGCAGCAGATAACCATCGGGATCCTGCACCAGGAACTGCTGCACGCCGACCTCGCTGGCGTCGGCGCGATACCACTTCTCCTCGGGCTCCATGTACAACGGCCAGCCGGCGCTGCGCAAGGCATCGACGATAGGCGCGATCGCGGGCACTTCGATCTGCAGATTGATCCCGCGGCCCAGCGGCGCTTCCAGCGGGCCGGTGATCCAGTTCCTGCCGTGGCCGTATTCCTCCAGCATGACCTGGGAACCGTGCTTGTCCAGATAGGCGAAGTGGTCCTCGGGCCGATCGTAGGCTATCGAGAAGCCGCAGAGCCCGCACCAGAAATGCAGGCTCTTGCCGATGTCCGAAACCAGCAGCTCGGGCACGACGCGGGCGGCGGAGAATTCCGAGGCGGGGAGCACGGGGTAGTTCATGGCGGAGGTCTGTGGGGATGAGGCGGAAGACGGATCGCCGACGGGCGGCGGGTTCAGGCCGGCAATCATAGGCCGGATTGAGCGGACGGTCGCGCTAGCGAGTACACCAGGGTCTCGCGGCCGTAGTGGCGGTCGCGCGAAGAGGGCGGAGAATGGCTTCAGCGGGCTATGTTGGAGGCGGGTGGAGTGATAGCGGCTTGTACGCAGTGAAGGGCTTGCAGAGATATAATTAGGTGCCTTACTATCTGGCGCTTGAACGCCTCAAAGAGCCAAGCCCATGCACGACACGCAACACATGCTCGAACCCAAGCACCGCGCGCTGCTCGACGTTGCCGCCCGGCGCGGGCTGCCGTCGGCGAGCGGCATCGGCCTTTGCTTTCAACTGCTGTCGCTTGCCGGCGCCATCGACCGCGACTGCGCGGCGCGGCTGGCGCCGCGGCAATTGTCGGAAGGCAAGTTCGTGCTGCTGTTCCTGTTGCATGAACAGCCGGACGGCCTGTCGCCGCACGAGCTGGCGGAAGGCGCGGGCGTTACGCGCGCCACCGTCACAGGGCTGCTGGACGGCCTGGAGCGCGACGGCTTCGTGTCGCGGCGCGCCGGCAAGGACGACCGGCGCAAGATTATCGTGAAGCTCAGCGCCAAGGGCAGGGCCGAGGCCGGCAAGCTGCTGCAGGAGCACACGGACTGGATAGCTTCGTTGTTCTCTGGCCTGAGCGGCCCGGAGCAGGCGCGACTGCGCGAGTTGCTGGGCAAGATCTGGCTAGGCACGGACGCGGGCCGCGCCACGGCGCAGGAGACTGAACAATGAGCAAGACCGCAACCTCCGCGCCCACGGGCCGCGGCGTGAAGGACATAAGCGCCGAACGCCTGGCGCAGTTGAATGCCGGCGAACCGGCAAGCAACCTGACCGAATGCCTGGCCGTGGACTTTGCCGCGCTGATGCAGGCGGCCGCGCCGCAGGCCGGGGCCGAGGCGGTCGCCGCGTTGCGCGCCCAGGCGGGGCTGGGCATCTCCAAGCGCATGGCGCTGGCGGCGCAGATACTGCTGGAGCGCCAGGGCGCCGACGCCTTCAAGCAGTTGAAGACGCATCGCTCGGACACCGTGCGGGGCTGGGCCTGCTTCATGGTCGGAACGTTGCCGGACCTGACGCAAAAGCAGCGCCTGGCGATGATCCGGCCGCTGGCCGACGATGCGCATTTCGGCGTGCGGGAATGGGCCTGGCTGGCGGTACGGCCGCAATTGGCGTTGGAACTGGATGCGGCGGTGCAGCTGCTGCTGCCCTGGACGGCAGACCCGTCCGAGCGCTTGCGGCGTTTCGCCAGCGAATGCTTGCGGCCGCGCGGCGTCTGGTGCGCGCATATCGCGGCGCTGAAGGCCGATCCCGGCCGGGCGCTGTCCTTGCTGGAACCATTGCGGGCCGATCCCGCCGTCTATGTGCAGGATTCGGTGGCGAATTGGCTGAACGACGCCAGCAAGGACCAGCCGGACTGGGTGCGCGGCGTCTGCGCGCGCTGGTCCAAGGGCAATCCGGCCGAGGCGACGCAGCGCATCTGCAAGCGCGCGCTGCGGTCCATCGGCGCCTAGGTCCGGGCTGCCGGCTGCTGGGCTGTCCTGCCTTCCGGACGGCCCTACAACTGGCTCATGCCCCCGTCCGCAATGATCTCCGTGCCCACGATGAAGGCCGACTCCGGCGACGCCAGATGCAGCACCGTCGAGGCGATTTCCTGCGGCGTGCCGAAGCGGCCCAGCGGCACCTGGGCGCGAATGCTGGCGGCGGTCTTTTCCAGCGCCGCGGCGTCCAGGCCCAGCTTGTCGTAGATCGGCGTCGCGACAGGGCCGGGGCTGATGACGTTGACGCGGATGCCGCGCGGCAGCAGTTCGGCCGACAAGGTCTTGGCCAGCGAGATCAGGGCGGCCTTGCTGGCGGCATAGATGGATGATGCCGGCATGCCGATGCGGGCGTTGATCGAACCGTTCAGCACGATGGACGCGCCGGGATTGAGCAGCGGGTCCAGCGCCTGCAACTGGAAGAAGGCGCCTTTGACGTTGGTCGAAAAGGTCTGGTCCCAGAGCGCCTCGGTGGCTTCGGCCAGAGGGGCGAACTTGGCCACGCCGGCATTGATGAACACCGCGTCCAGGCGGATGCCGGCCTGTCGTAATTCAGCGGCCAGCGCGGTAGCCGCGCCCGGCGCGCCGGCGTCGTTGCGCAGGGCCAGGGCGTGCGAGCCCAGGCTGGCGCGGACCTGTTTCAGCACCGCCGCGTCGCGGCCGGTGACGACGACGCGGGCGCCTTCGGCGGCGAACGCCTGGGCCGCGGCCAGGCCGATGCCGCTGGTGCCGCCGGTGACCAGGACGGTCTTCTGTTCGAAACGGTTCATGGTGGGCTCCTAGGGAGTCGGGGAGAGTTTCCTGCGGGGGTGCCGCCTGCTGGATTGCCGTTTTCCACGATAGATCAATCAAGGAGCCGGCGGGCGATTCGTTATAGTCCTTGATGACCGCAATCAATCTGCGGCGATGCGGCAAAGGCCGCGCACAACAGTCCAGGGGACGGGCATGGAAGAGACAAGGCTGAATTGGGCATCGCTGGTCGATGACCTGAACAAGTTGTTGCGCCTGAAGACCACTGTCATCGGCATGAAGCTGTACGAGCGCGAGGAGGACATGGCTGCGGTGCAAGGCTTGCGGCGGCCGCAGGCCACGCACACCACGGACCAGATCGTCGGCATGGCCGCCAGGCTGGGCTGGACGGTGGGGATCACCGGGGATGATCTGGTCGGCGCGCAATGCCGCGCCGTGATCGGACTGGGTCCGCAGGATGAGGCCTGGAAGCGCGGCGAGGACTACGTGGGCGTCTGGCACGCTACCCAGGAAGACGCGCAGGCGCGCCAGGAGGCGCTGTCCTGTGTGCCGGCGGGCAAGTACCGCGGGCTGGTGGTGTCGCCGCTGGCCTCGGGCCGGCTGGACCCGCCGGACATCTGCCTGATCTACGCCACGCCGGGACAGATGATCATCCTGATCAACGGCCTGCAATGGAAGAATTACCGGCGCTTCGACTGGAGCGTGGTGGGCGAGACCGCCTGTGCGGATTCCTGGGGCCGGGCGCTGGCGACCGGCGAGCCCAGCCTGTCCTTGCCCTGTTTCGCCGAGCGCCGCTACGGCGGCGTGCCCGACGAGGAAATGCTGATGGCCATGCCGCCGCGCTACCTGCCCATTGCCATCGAAGGCATGAAGGCCTTGTCAGCCAACGGCCTGCGCTATCCGATCCCGCCCTACGGCATTCAGAACGACGTGCGCGCTGGCATGGGCGTGAGCTACGCGCGCGCGCCAGCCGCGCCGGCCAAGTCCTAGTGGGCCGCGCCGCGCAGGGCGGCCGCGAGCACGCGGGCGGCCGGTCCCAGGGGCTGGTCGATGCGGTGCGCCAGGTAGGTTTCGCTGGTGACCTGGCTGCCGCGGCCCAGGCTGTCGGTGGGCAGGCGCAGCAGCCGGCCCTCGGCCAGGTCGCGCTCCACCTGCCACAGCGGCAGGCGTCCCCAGCCCACGCCCGCCAAGATCAGCGCGTGCTTGGCGTCCTGGCCGTTGACGCGGCAGGTTTGCGGCGACAGCACCGCGAAGTCGCGGCCCTGCGTCAGCGAGGACGGGTCCGTTTGCACGATCTGTACGTGGTCGGCAAGCTCCGACGGACTCAGCGGCGCAGCGGCGGCCACGCGCCGCGCCAGGGCATGCCCTGCGCCGACCACCGCCACCATCTGCACCGAGGACAGCGCCTGCATGGCGATGCGCGGATTGCGGAAATGGTCTCCAGCGGTGATGGCCAGCGTGTGGCTGCCCGTCAGCAGGGCTTCTACCGGGCCGCCCAGCGGCAGCACGGATACCCGGACGGCGACGGAAGGATAGGCCGTGCGCAGGGCGTTCAGGGCGGCGCCCACTTCGGCTATCGGGTACAGGGTGTCCACCGCCAGCGACAGCTCCAGCTCCACGCCTTCGCCCAGTCCCTGGGCGCGGGCGCGCATGGCGTCGACGCGCAACAGGATGTCGCGGGCGTTCGCCAGCAGGGCCTCGCCTTGCGGCGTCATCACGGGCCGGTGGCCGCTGCGGTCGAACAGCGTCACGCCCAGCTGGGCTTCCATGTTGGCGATGGCGTGGCTGACGGCCGATTGCACCCGGGACAGCCGGCGCGCGGCCGCGCGGAAACTGCCGGCGTCCGCCACGGCGGCGAACACGCGCAACTGGTCGAGGGTCAGGGCGTCTATCATCTGGCCGGCTGATCTATTTAATCGATCGGTTTCATCAAAAGATTATCACTTACCAGGATCGGTTTGCGCTGGCATCCTGGCAGGGTTGAAAATGAGGGGAGACAAGGATGGGCAAGGAAGGAACGCGCTGGTCGGCGGTGCTGGCCATCGTGGGGGCGGGCGTGGTGGCCGCGCTGCAAGTGGGCAAGGTCATCATCGCCGCGCCCCTGCTGCGCAAGGACATGGGGCTGGACCTGGCGTCCATCGGGGCGCTGGCCGCGGTGTTTTCCATTCTGGGCCTGGTCGGCGGGATCGCCGCGGGCGGCGTCATCAACCGCTATGGCGCGCGCCGCATGCTGCTGGCCGGCCTGGTGGCGACGGCGGCGGGCTCGGTGACCGGGGCCATGGCGTCGGCATACGGCGTCCTGCTGACCTCGCGCGTGGTGGAGGGCCTGGGTTTCCTGATGATCACCGTGGCCGGGCCGGCGGCCTTGCAGCGCATGGTGTCGGCATCCACCCGCGATTTCGCGTTCGCCTTGTGGAGCTGCTATATGCCCGCGGGCATGGCCATCGCCATGCTTGCCTCGCAGGCGTTCACCGACTGGCAGGCCTACTGGTGGTGCGCGGGCGCGGCGGTGCTGGTGGCGCTGGCCTGCGTGGCGGCGCTGGCGCCGGCCACGCCCGGTGGCGCCAGCCTGTCGTGGCAAGGGCTGCGGCAGGACACGGTCGATACGCTGGGCGCGCCCGGCCCGCGCCTGTTGGCGCTGTCGTTCACGCTCTACAGTCTGATGTTCTTCGCGCTGTTCACCTTCCTGCCGGTCCTGCTGACCGAGCAGCTGGGGCTGCCGCTGGCCACGGCCGGCCTGTACAGCGCCATCGCCAGCGCCGCCAACGTGGTCGGCAACCTGGGCGCGGGCATGCTGCTGGCGCGCGGCTGGCGGCGTTCGACGCTGATCGCCGGCGCCAGCGTGATCATGGGCGCGGTGGCGCTGCTGATCTTCCGCTCGGTGCTGCCCGCGATGCCCACCTTCCTGCTGTGCGTGCTGTTCTCGGCGGTGGGCGGCCTGATCCCGGCCACGCTGCTGGGCACCGCGCCGCTGCTGGCGCCGCGGCCGGGCCTGACGCCGGCGTCGGTCGGGCTGGTGATGCAGGGCAGCGGCCTGGGCCAGGTGATCGGGCCGCTGGCGGTGGGCGGCGCGATCGACCGCTACGGCTGGTCGGTGGCCTCGCTGATCGTGGCGGCGGCCGGCTTGGGCGGGGTATTCCTGGCGGCGCGTTTGCGGCGGCTCAACGGACCCGGCATGTAAGCGGCGCGGACCGCGCGCGCTTGTCATGCGGCAGGCCTATCATGGCAGCTCGTCCATCGTGGAGCCTATATGCATACGCCTGCCCCCAGCCTCGTCATCTTCGACTGCGACGGCGTCCTGATCGACAGCGAGATCATCGCGGCGCGCGCCCAGTCGCGCGCGCTGGCCGCGCACGGCATCTCCATCACGCCTGAAGAGGCGGCACGGCGCTTCGCCGGCATTCCCGACGCGGATATGTGGCAGACCTTGCAGCAGGAGAATTCGCGCAGCTTGCCCGAAGGATTCGCGCGCGAGTACGCGGACGGGCTGGAGGCGACTTTCCGCGAGGAACTGCGGGCGTTGCCCGGCGCGCTGGAGACAGTCCGCGCGCTGCGCGAACACGGCCTGCAGGTCTGCGTGGCGTCCAGCAGCACGCCGCCCAAGCTGGAAGCCGCCTTGAAGTTGGTCGGCCTGTGGGATGAGTTCGCGCCCAACGTCTTCAGCACGGCCCAGGTGGCGCGCGGCAAGCCGGCGCCGGATGTGTTCCTGCACGCGGCCCGGCAGATGCGCACGGCCATCCTGGATTGCGTGGTGGTGGAGGACAGCGTGCCCGGCGTGCGCGCCGCCCGCGCCGCGCGCATGCGGGCCATCGGCTACGTGGGCGCTTCGCACAACGGGCCGGACCAGCGCCAGCGCTTGCTGGACGAAGGCGCTTCCGACGTCATCGACGATCTGCGCCGCCTGCCTGAATTGCTGCTGCCTTGATGCGTCGCCCGGCGGGGGAGCGATGCCGCCGCGACACGCAGCGCGGCATCACGCGGCAGCCGGCAGCGCTTCGGGCTTGACCCGCACCGCGCGCAACACGCCGACGATCAGGCAGGCAATGCCGACCAGCGTCAGCGGCTGGGGCATCTGCCCGCGCAGGATGTAGGCATAGGCCAGCGCCGCCAGCGTTTCGAACACGATCAGTTGTCCGGCCAGCGCGGTGGGCAGGCGCTGGCTGGCTTCGTTCCAGCACAGGGTGCCCAGCCACGACGCGAACAGGCCGATGATCGCCATCAGGGCCAGGAAGACTTCGGGCCTGGGGCCGGCGGGCATGGGAAAGGCGCTGCCGGTGGCGGCCATGCCTGCCCACAACAGCGCGTAGCCCGCCAGCGCCAGAGGCAGGGTGGCCACGCCCTGGGCCGTGGCCCAGGTGCGCGGGCTGCGATCGGGGTGGGCGCGCAGCCAGTCCGCATTGCGTAGCGGATACCAGGTCCAGCAGGCCACCGCGCCCAGCGCCAGCAGCGCGCCGATGGCGTAGCGCGACATGTCGGCATCGGCCTCCTGCCGCAGCGCCTGCAGCTCCACCTGGTTGACGCAGGCGATGCCCAGCGCGATCAGGGCCAGCGCGGGCGCCAGCCGTTTCCATGGCAGCCTGCCGTCGCGCCGGGCATTGCGCAGATTGGCGCTGATGGCGATGACCACCGGCAGGGTGCCGATGATCATGGTGGGCAGCGGGCCGCCGGCGCGCTGGATGGCGCTGGCCAGGCACAGGTAATACAGCAGGTTGCCGATGGCGGCCAGCTTCAGCGCCTCGATCCAGTCGGCGCGATTCAGTTGGCGAAGCCGGCGCCGGTCCAGCCAGGCCAGCGGCAGCGCGATCAGGCCGAAGGCCAGGTAGCGCGCCACGGATTGCAGCGCGGCCGGGTACTCCGGCAGCAGCAGGGGGCCCACGAACACCAGCCCCCACATCAGGCCGGCGGCCAGGGCGTAAAGGGTTCCAGCCCACATACAAACTCGCTTCAAGTCAGGGATGCGGGCAGTCTAGCCAGGGCGCGGCGGACGCGTCTTGTACCAGATTGCTGCGCCCTGCTCAGGCGCGGACCTGCTTCTGATAGCGGGCGGGCGTGACGCCGTAGCGGCGGGCAAAGGCGCGGGTCAGATGCGCCTGGTCGGTCAGGCCCGAGGCCAGCGCCACCTGGGCGGGGGATTCTCCCGCAGCCAGCCGGCGCTTGGCCTCGAACAGGCGCAGGGCCATCAGCATCTGCTGCGGCGTGGCGTGGTATTGCGCCTGGAAGCTGCGCAGGAAATGGAACGGACTGAGGCCGGCCACGGCGGCCAGCTCGTCCAGCGTCAGGCGGCGTGACAGGTGCGCGCGCAGGTACTCGATGACAGGTGCGAAGCGCGGCGCGCCTTCGGCCGCTGCTGGGCGCAGCACCCGCGCGTGGCGGCGGAATTCGCCCAGCAGCGTGTACAGCGCGCTGTCGAACGCCAGGGGCTCGCGCGCCTGCCACAAGGCGTCGAGCAGGGCGGTGATGCGCTGCGCGCCGGCGGCGTCATGGCCCACGGCGGCATCGAACCACCAGCCGCGTTCGCCGGTCACCCGCGTCACCACTTCAGGATCCAGATAGGCCATGCGATAGCGCCAGCCGCCCTCGGTTTCGGCGCGGCCGGTATGCAATTCGTCCGGATTCATCAGCACCACCGAGCCCGACGGCGCCAGATGGTCCGCGCCGCGATAGCGGAAACGCTCGACGCCGGACTCGATCGCGCCCAGCCCGTAGGCTTCGTGGGTGTGCGGCTCGAAGGCATAGCGGACGATATGCGCGCGGTACAGCTCCACGCCCGCCAGGTGCGGCGCATGGCGGAACTCGGCCCGGTCGCCAGGATGGTCGAACGCCGCCGGCACGCCCGGCATGGCGGGCGCGGCGGGATCGGACGGGATGGTATCGGCGGGGCGCATGGCTTGATTTAAGCATGCGGGCAAGCGACGCTGGGGGAGGCCGGAAGGGCGTTCAAGAAGTGAACAGACCCTAGGCGCCGGAAACTTCCCGCGCCCGCGCCAGCAGCAGTTCGCGTTCGCGCGCATTGCGCGTCATGCCGGCCGCGCGCTCGAATTCGGCGCGGGCCTCGGCGTTGCGCCCCAGCTTGGCCAGCAGGTCGGCGCGTACGCTGGGCAGCCAGTGGTAATTGGCCAGCGCAGGTTCCTGCGCCAGATGGTCGGCCAGGTCCAGCCCGGCTTGCGGGCCGAACGCCATGCCGACGGCGACGGCGCGGTTCAGTTCCACCACCGGCGATGGCATGGCCTGCGCCAGCGCGTCGTACAGCGCCACGATGCGCGGCCAGTCGGTCTCCTCGGGCGCGCGGGCGCGGGCGTGGCAGGCGGCCAGTTCGGCCTGCAAGGCGTAGGGGCCGCGCGGACCGCCCAGGCTGTCGGACTGCGCCAGCGCCGCCAGCCCGCGGCGGATCAGCAGATGATCCCAGCGGCTGCGGTCTTGCTCCATCAGCAGCACGGGACGGCCTTGCGCGTCGGTGCGCGCGGGCAGGCGCGAAGCCTGCAATTCCATCAGCGCGGCCAGGCCATGGACCTCGCTGTCGGCAGGCGCCAGCTGTGCCAGGATGCGGCCCAGGCGCAGGGCTTCGTCGCATAGCGCCGGGCGCATCCAGTCGTCGCCGGACGTGGCCGAATAGCCCTCGTTGAAGATCAGGTAGATGACTTCCAGCACGGACGCCAGGCGCGGCGCGCGCTCCTCGGCCCGCGGCACCTCGAACGGCACCCTGGCGGCCGTCAGGCTGCGCTTGGCCCGCACGATGCGCTGGGCGATGGTCGATTCCGAAGCCAGGAAGGCGCGCGCGATTTCCGCCGTGGTCAGCCCGCCCAGCAGGCGCAGGGTGAGCGCCACGCGCGCCTCGGTGGACAGCAGCGGATGGCAGGCGGTGAACACCAGCCGCAGCAGGTCGTCGCCAATGTCGTCCTGGCGCGCGGCGTCCAGCGCGTCGACGAAGTCGGGCTCGACGTCGGCCTGCAGGGCTTCCAGCTCGCGGCCGATCTGCTCGTGCTTGCGCGTATGCAGCGCGTCCAGCCGCAGCCGGTCGCGGGCTCGGTTCTTGGCGGTAGTCATCAGCCAGGCTCCCGGGTTGTCCGGAACACCGGTTTTGGGCCAGTGTTCCAGGGCAGCGACCAAGGCATCCTGCGCCAGCTCCTCGGCCAGGCCGACGTCGCGCACCAGGCGCGCGACGCCGGCGATGACGCTGGCGGCCTCGATCCTCCAGACCGCCTCGATGGCGCGATGCGCGGCCGCCTGCGTCATACGTTGGGGACTTCGCCAGGGACCATGTAGATCAGTTCCCAGACGTGGCCGTCCAGGTCCTCGAAGCCATGAGCGTACATGAAGCCATGGTCCTGCGGCTGGCGCGGCGCGGTGCCGCCGGCGGCCAGGGCGCGCGCCACCTGCTCGTCCACTTCGGCGCGGCTGTCGCAGGACAGCGCGATCAGCACCTCGGTGGTCTTGGTGGCGTCGGCCACCGGCTTGCCGGTGAAGGTCTGGAAGAAGTCCTTCACCAGCAGCATGACGTAGATGCTGTCGCTCACGACCATGCAGGCGCCCTGGTCGTTGGTGAACTGCGGATTGAAGCTGAAGCCCAGGCTCTTGAAGAAGGCCTGCGATTTCTGCATGTCGCTGATGGGGAGATTGACGAAGATCTGGTTGTGCATGATGTTCCCGCGTCCTTTATTTGGTATTTGAGTCCTGGCGCCTTTCTGCCAGGGCTTTGAGGTTGGCCAGCCCGTCTTCGAAGTCCTTCCCGACCATGCTGTCCATGTTGAAAAACAGATGCATCAGTTTGGCGATGTAATTGAGCCGGCCCTCCATGGCCCAGGTGACTTGCGTGCCGTCGCCAGCCGGCGCAAGGGTGAAGGTGACCTGATTGACCGCGGCGAACGGCTTCACGAAGGTCAGCCGCAAGGTCACGGTCGAATCCGGCACGGCGGTCTCGATCCGCATGTCGCCCACGCCCACCTTGTCGCTTTCCCAGGCGTAGGTCGCGCCCGGGCCCGCAGTGACCGCGCCGTAGCTGCCCTTGATGGCGGGATCCTTCTTTTCGTAGGGGTTCCAGGTGTTGAACGCGTGCAGATCGTTGATCAGGGGGAACACGCGTCCGGGCGGCGCCTGGATCTGCGCGCTGCGTTCGACGCGGAAACTGTCCGGACGCGTGGTGGCGTAGAGCAGCACCACGGCGATGGCGGCCAGGACGATGAGCAGCAGGGTTTTCAGCATGAATGGGATCCGGTGGGGGGGGGGCGCTTATTGGCCGTTGCCCGCGATCTGGCGGAAGCGTTCGACGCCTTCGCTGGGGCCCAGCTCGTCCAGCTCGAACAGCTGGCGCACTTCGACGGAGCAGGGCTGGTCCGGGAACGGGTCCGGAAAGCGCAGCGCCCATTGCATGGCTTCCTCGCGCGAGCGCACCTGGATCAAGGTGTAGCCGGCGATCAGCTCCTTGGTTTCGGCGAACGGGCCGTCCACGACCTTGCGTTCGCCCTTGTCGTAATGCACGCGCCAGCCCTTGGACGAGGGCTGCAGGCCATTGGCGTCCAGCAGCACGCCGGCCTTGGCCAGGGCTTCGTGATAGGTCGCCATGGTGGAGAGCATGCTTTCCTCCGGCATCACGCCGGCTTCACTGTCCGCCGTGGCGCGGACGATGATCATGTATCGCATTTCTGAGACTCCTGGATTCGGATTACCGAGCCCGTTATCGGGCTTGTACTGGCACGACGAACGGCAAGACGCGGAATCGACAGAAAAAAGTCACACCTAGGGTAAGTACTAGGTTTGGGTGGTGGGGCGGCGCGAAACCTGGTTACAAAGGCTCAGCCCTGGTTGCCACGCGCGTCCATACACTCGCTGCGTCTACAACTTTGAATAGCGATATGAAAATCCTGTGCAGCCTTGCCTTGCTGACGGCCTTGCTTTCGGGCTGTGCCGTCTACACCCCCAGCGGTTCGGTGGTGGTCGATCCGCACGACGGCGGCGGCCGCGGCGGCTTCTGTCCGCCGGGTCAGGCCAAGAAAGGAAATTGTTGAAGCGGGGCCCGGACGTACGCCGTCCGGGATCCTTGCCTACATGAAGCAGGGGCCAAGTTCGCGGACTTCGACCGTGGCCCATTGGGCGGCAGGGCATTCGGCCGCCAGGGCCAGCGCCTCTTCGCGGGTGTCGCAGTTCAGCAGGAAAAAGCCGCCGATCATTTCCTTGGCTTCGGCGTAGGGGCCGTCGACCAGTGAGCGTTCGCCGTCGCGGATGCGCAGCCGAACGGATTCCGATTCGGACTTCAGGGATTCGGCGCGGACCAGCAGGCCGCGCGAACTCAGGTCTTCGGCGTAGCGCACCATTTGCGCGTAGGCTTCGCGGCCCTCTTGGGGCGTGCGCTGGGCGCGCTGGCCCACGGGTTCGACGATGAAAAGCAGATAGGACATGGGATCTTCCAGTGCGGACTGCCGATAAGGTTCGCTAGATTACCGCTGTTTGTTGCGCCTGTGCGATCGGGCGCGGACGGCCCTGGCCTTCTTTGTAAGCAGAGGTTGGCGCTCGGCTCATCCGTCGTCCCGCAGCACCGGAACCCCGGTGCGGGGATTCACCAGCGTGACGTTTTCCAGCGCCTTGATGCGCCAGGCGCCGGCCTGCCGCGTCATGACGGCCAGGATCAGCGTGTCGACGGCATGGACCCCGGCCGGGTGGGCCGCGCCGGCGGCCAGACGGCTCCAGAAGTGCACGACCGCGGCATCCTCGCCCAGCGGCGTCACATCGATGAGTTCGTTCGCCAGCGTCGAGTCGCTATAGATGCTGGCGTGGATGGGGGCGTGCATCTTGACGATCTCGTCGACGCCGCGCACGTAATGGCCGAACCGGTTCACGAAGGTCGCGTCCTCATGGAACAGCGCGCCCAGCGCCTGCATGTCGTGGGCGTTCCAGGCGGCCTGGAAGGCGGAGGGCGCATCGGCGGGTTTTTCCATCTGTGTCATCTGGGTCCTCGCGGGTGTCTGTGTGAACAGCGCCGTCGCAGGCGCCGGCCCGGGTCTGCGGGCGCAGACGTGAATAATGCGGCAGACTATGGAGTTCGCGCCATTGGATTTGCAGCCTGACACCTGGTTCCGGCTGCCGGCCCCATGACTGACCAAGGTTCCATGGCTACGCCTACGCCCGACACCTCGCAAACATCGACTCCCGGAGCCGCTCCCGAGCCCGCCCCCGTCTGGCTGCGCTGGCTGCCCGGCCTGGCCGCGCTGCGCTCCTACCAGGCCGCCTGGCTGCCGAAGGACCTGGCCGCCGGCCTGGTGTTGACGACCATGCTGGTGCCGGTGGGCATCGCCTACGCCGAGGCGTCCGGCGTGCCCGGCGTCTACGGTCTCTATGCCACCATCATCCCGCTGCTGGCCTACGCGCTGTTCGGCCCCAGCCGGATCCTGGTGCTGGGGCCGGATTCGGCGCTGGCGGCGCCCATCCTGGCGGTGGTGCTCAGCGTTTCCGACGGCGACCCCATGCGCGCGGTGGCGGCGGCGGGCCTGATGGCCATCGTCGCCGGATTGTTCTGCATCGTGATGGGCCTGCTGCGGCTGGGCTTCATCACCGAGCTGCTGTCCAAGCCGATCCGCTACGGCTACATGAACGGGATCGCGCTGACCGTGCTGGTCAGCCAGCTGCCCAAGCTGTTCGCGGTGTCGATCGACGATGCCGGTCCGCTGCGCGAACTGTGGCAGCTGGGGCAGGCCGTGTTCCGCGGCGAGACCAACGGGTACAGCCTGGCGGTCGGCGCGGCCACGCTGGCGCTGATCCTGGTGCTCAAGCGCTTCGAGCGCGTGCCTGGCATCCTGATCGCGGTGATCCTGGCCACGCTGGCGGTCAGCCTGCTGCACCTGGACGAGCAGGGCGTGAAGGTGCTGGGCGAGATTCCCCAAGGCCTGCCCAGCTTCGCGCTGCCCTGGCTCAGCAATGCGGACCTGGTCAAGATCGCGCTGGGCGGCTGCGCCGTGGCGCTGATCGCCTTCGCGGACACCAGCGTGCTGTCGCGCACCTATGCCGCGCGCACGAACTCGAAGGTGGACCCCAACCAGGAAATGGTGGGGCTGGGCGTGGCCAATCTGGCCGCTGGCTTCTTCCAGGGCTTTCCGATCAGCAGCAGCGCCTCGCGCACGCCGGTGGCCGAGGCCGCGGGGGCGCGCACGCAGCTCACGGGCGTGGTGGGCGCGGTCGCCGTGGCCGGCCTGCTGGTGGCGGCGCCGAACCTGCTGCGCTACCTGCCCAGCAGCGCGCTGGCCGCCGTGGTGATCGCCGCCGCCATCGGCCTGTTCGAATTCAAGGACTTGCGGCGCATCTACCGCATCCAGCAATGGGAATTCTGGCTGTCCATGGCCTGCTTTGCCGGCGTGGCCGTGTTCGGGGCGATTCCCGGCATCTGCCTGGCCGTGGTCATCGCCGTCATCGAGTTCCTGTGGGACGGCTGGCGTCCGCACTTCGCGATACTGGGCCGCGTGCCGAACCTGCGCGGCTACCACGACCTGAAGCGCTATCCGCAGGCCTCGCTGATCGACGGCCTGGTGCTGTTCCGCTGGGACGCGCCGCTGTTCTTCGCCAATGCCGAACTGTTCCAGCAACGGTTGATGGAAGCGGTGGACGCTTCCCCTACGCCGGTGCGGCGCGTGGTGGTGGCGGCCGAGCCCGTCACCAGCGTCGACGTCACCTCGGCGGACATGCTGCGCGAGCTGAGCCGCAGCCTGGCCGAAAAAGGCGTCGCGCTGCACTTCGCCGAGATGAAGGATCCGGTGCGCGACAAGCTCAAGCGCTTCGAGCTGTCCGAGGTGTTCAGCAGCGACCGCTTCCATCCCACGGTGGGCAGCGCGGTCGACAGCTATCTGGAAAGCGCGGCCGGCCATCCCGGGGATTAGGGCCCGCGCAAAGCGGTATTAATTCCCTGCGCACTGCTAGGCCATCAACACCGCCAACTGTTCGCCGAACAGGATCAGGGCGATGACGATCATCGCCAGCCCCGAGAACTGGCTGACCCTGCGCGCCGCCGCCGGGCGCGTTTGCAGGACCGCCTTCGATCCCAATCCCACCAGGGTGTAGATCACCGCGCAGTTGAGGATCTGCAGTATGCCCAGCGCGGTGATCTGGGTCGAAATCGGCCAGGCGCCGTCGCGGCTGGTGAACTGCGGCAGCAAGGCCAGGAACAGCAGGATGGCCTTGGGGTTCACGCCGCTGACCGCGAAGCCGCGCGCGGCCCAGGCCAGCCAATGGCCCGCGGCCTGGGTCTCGCCGGCCTTGGGCTCGGCGGGATGGGCCAGCACGTTGGCGCCGAGCCACAGCAGATAGGCCGCGCCCACCAGCGTCAGGACGGTAAGAATGGCGGGTTGGCTTGCCACCAGGGCGCCGATGCCCGCCGCGACCACCATGGTGATCATCAGATAGCCGGTCAACATGCCCGCCACCGCGGGCAACACCGCCTTGTCGCGCAGGCCGGCGGAAATGGCATACGCCCAATCCGCGCCCGGAACCACCACCAGCGAAAGCGAAACAAGCCAGAACGCCACCAAGTTGCCGGTTTCCAACTGCATACCCCAAATGAATCTCAGGCGGGGAATGTTATCGGCGAAGCAGGGGGAAGTGCTCCCGCTATCTACCTGAGACATCGGGATGTTGGGTAGAATCTTCCTCATGGATGAGATAGATAGAAAGATTCTTGCCGAGCTGCAACAAGATGGCCGGATTTCGATCACGGAGCTGGCCGAAAGGGTCGGCCTGAGCCTGTCCCCGTGCCACAGGCGGCTGCGGGCATTGGAAGAGGCCGGCGTGATCAGCGGCTACGGCGCCAACATCAATCTGGCCGAGGTCGGACTGAATTTCTCGGCCATCGTCTTCGTCACGATGCGCGAAGGCAGCAGCGACCGCGTGTCGGCCTTCGAGGCGGCCTTGAGCGACATTCCAGAGGTGGTGCAGGCGCAGCGCCTGTTCGGCGATCCGGACTACATGCTGCACGTCGTCACGCAGGACCTGCCCGCGTTCCAGGCGCTTTATGACCGGGTGCTGTCCGCGCTGCCTAGCGTGCTGCGGCTGAGGTCGACGCTGGTGATGAAGAACGTGTTGCGGAACCGGCCTGTGCCGCTTTGAGTGGCGCCGCCCCGTGCCGCCGCGAGGTGGCGGGGCAATTGGGGCAGGGGCCGCGAGCGGCCCCGCCGGTTCAGGACTTGGCGGCCGCAGCAGGCGCTGCTGCAGCAGGCGCCACAGAAGGCGCCGAGCCTTGCGCCGCCTTCTGCGGCGCCGTGATGTCCATGATCAGTTCCACGCGCCGGTTGGCGGCGCGGCCGGCCTGGGTGTCGTTGGATTCGATCGGGCGCGTTTCGGCGTAGCCGACGGCGCGCAGGCGCTGCGCCGATACGCCGTCGCGGACCAGCTCGCGCAGCACGCTGGTGGCGCGGCTGCTGGACAGTTCCCAGTTGGAGGCGAATTGCCGGGTCTGGATCGGCACGGGATCGCTGTGGCCTTCGACCGAGACCTGGTAGTCGTTCTTGTTGAGGATGGCGGCCAGGCGCTTGATCACGTCCAGGCCGGTGGGGCTGAGGGTGGCCTGGCCCGACGGGAACAGCAGCTCGTTGCTGATGCGAAAGCTCACCGACTGTTCGTTGATGATCACGTCCACCGATTTGCCCAGGTCGCCCAGGCCCAGAGATTCCTTGGAAGGCGCGCGCAGCGGCGGCGCGGCCGCGGCCACGACTTCGCCTTCCTGGGCGGGCTGCGCCTGCGCGGCGGCGACGGCCGGGACGGCGGGCGCTTCGGGTTCGGCCCAGCTCGCGGGGATATGGACGGCGTCGAATTCGGCGTACTCGCCGTCATAGGCGGGCAGGCTGGTGGCGGCCAGCGTGCCGACCAGCTCCACCGGCTGGTCCGACTTGCCGAACACGCCGCCGTGCAGGCGCGCCAGCGCCAGCAGCACGACCAGCATGGCCAGCAGCAGGGTGATCAGGTCCAGGTAGCTGAGCAGCCAGTTCTCGGAATCCTGTTCGACGGTTTCCTCGACGTGCCAGCGGGCGTAGCGGTCCTTGCGGTCGCTCTTGCTGGGGCGCCAGCCGCTGTTGGCCGCCGCTTTCTCGGCGCGCAGCTGGGCCTGGCGGGCCTGCTCGATCCGCTGCGCCAGGGAAGGGGAAATCAGGCTCATTGACGCGCGGCGGCAGGACGGGCGATGGAGACGGGCTGGGCGGCGGCGGGCTTCACCTGGCCTTCGGTCTTGGCTTGCGCGGCGTTCTTGGGCTTGGCGTCGGCGCCGCCGTCGTAGATTTCATCCTCGACGTGCATCACGAAGGAATTCAGGGTTTCGCGCACGACCGCGGGGCCGCGCTTCTCGCACATCATGGCGATGCCTTGCAGCACCATGTTCATTGACTCGACGCGCCGGGCGGTGCGGCGTTCGAGCTTGAGCGCGATGGGCTTGCAGATCAGGTTCGCGAGCAGGATGCCGTAGAAGGTGGTCATCAGGCCGATGGCCAGCTGCTGTCCGATCATCTGCATGCTGCCGTCGCCCAGCACCGACATCAGGTTGATCAGGCCCACCAGGGTGCCGAGCATGCCGAAGGCCGGGGCGAAGGTGGCCATGACGCGGAACATCTGGGCCTCGGCCTGTTCGCGCGCGCGCAGCCGCGCCACGCGCCATTGCAGCAATTCGATGATCTGGTCTTCGGGCGTGTTGTCGATGATCAGCTGCACGCCGGTGCGCAGGAAGGGGTTGCTGACCTTCTTGAGTTCCGTCTCGACCTTGCGCACGTCGGTGTTCATCCACAGCTGGGCCATGGACACCAGTTCTTCGATGTCGCGCTGCTGGTCGTGCTGGTCGTTGCGGAAGACAGTGCGCACCAGCTTGAAGACGCGCAGCACCTCGGACAGCGGGTAGGCGATGAACAGCGCGGCGGCGGTGCCGCCCAGCACGATGGCCAGCCCCGGCAGGTTGATGTACATGCCGGGGTCGGTGGCGGCCAGGGCCACGACGATAACCAGGGTGAGCAGGCCGACGGCGGCGCCGATGACGGTAGACGGATTCATGGATCTTGCCCGATAAACATAGGCATCCCGTGCGCGGAATGCCGGATTGTCGGGAATTCTAGCCAGCGCCGGCCCAGGTCAATCGCCCGGAAAACGGGGCGAAAAGGGCGGTAAGCGGCGGCTTGAACCGGCCATCGGACGGACGCCGCCCGGCGGAATAAAAGGGCCGTATCAGGGCCGCCAGCCGCGGCGGGCGGTCTTGCGATCCGCGCTAGCCCTCGCGGTCCCGCCGGGCGATCCATTCCTCGCGGGTGATCTCCCAGATTTCGGCGGGCATCCGGCCGCTGACGAAGCCGCGTTCCTCGGTGGCGACCAGGCGCATGCCGCTGCGCTCGGAGATCCGGCGCGAGGCGGTGTTGGCGATGGCCTTGGGCGCGCGCAGCAGCGGCTTGCCCAGCGCTTCGAACCAATAGGCGGTGGCGGCGTCGCTGGCCTCGGTCATATAGCCGCGGCCGTGATGGGCGGGATCCAGCCAGAAGCCGCGGTTGTTGCCGGTCTCGTCGTCCATCAGGCTGACGATGCCGATCAGGCTGTCGGGTTGCGCGCGCGTTCGGATCGACCAATGCCATTGTTCGCCGCGGCGCATGGCCGGTATCGCGACATGCTCAAGATAGGCGCGCGCGCCGTCAGGCGGATAGGGCCAGGGCACCTGGTCGGCCAGGAAGCGCACCACTTCCCACTGCGGAAAGACACGCTGGATGGCGTCCGCATCCTGGATTTCCAGGGGCTGCAGGATCAGGCGGGCGGTGGTCAGCGAGGGAAAAGGCGGGGCTTCGGGCATGGCTTGCGAGGGCTGTCGCCGGGGACCGGCGGCAGATATGTATATCATGGGCGTCATCTGGCGGCGTTCAGGACCCGCGCCAGGCTTGTTTCAGTGTGGACAGGCCGGGGCGCGGCGGGCGCCGCAGCATTGGAGCAGAACATGAATACCCCCAACGAAAACGTCAGCATGGCGCTTTTCTGTGATTTCGAGAACGTGGCGCTGGGCGTGCGCGACACCAAGTACCAGAAGTTCGACATCCGGCCGGTGCTGGAACGGCTGCTGCTCAAGGGCAGCATCGTGGTCAAGAAGGCTTATTGCGACTGGGAGCGCTACAAGGAATTCAAGGCCCCCATGCACGAGGCCAATTTCGAGCTGATCGAAATTCCGCACGTGCGCCAGTCCGGCAAGAATTCGGCCGACATCCGCCTGGTCGTGGACGCGCTGGACTTCTGCTACACCAAGTCCCATGTCAACACCTTCGTGATCATCAGCGGCGACTCCGATTTTTCGCCGCTGGTGTCCAAGCTGCGCGAGAACAACAAGAAGGTGATCGGCGTGGGCGTGAAGCAGTCCACCTCGGACCTGCTCATCGCCAACTGCGACGAATTCATCTTCTATGACGACCTGGCGCGCGAAGGCCAGCGTGCGGCCGATGCGAAGCGCGACAACCGCGGCGGCGCGGCCAATCAGCAGCGCCGCACGCCTGACGAGGAACGCCGCCGCAAGGAAGAGCTGGAAGCGCGCAAGACCCAGGCCGTGGAGATGGTGGCCGAGACCTTCGAGGCGCTCATGGCCGAACGCGGCGACAGCGGCAAGGTCTGGGCTTCGGCCCTGAAGGACGCGCTCAAGCGCCGCCGCCCGGATTTCAACGAGTCCTACTATGGTTTCCGCGCGTTCGGCAACCTGCTGGACGAGGCCCAATCGCGCGGCCTGCTGGAAGTGGGGCGCGAGGAAAACGCCGGCACCTATGTGTACCGCGACAGCTCGGGCGGGGCGCCTGCCGCGCAGCGCAGCGCCGCGCAGGGCGCGGCCCGTCCGGCGCCGGCGAATCAGTCCTCCAATCAATCCGTCAATCAGCCCGCAGCGGCTGAAACCGGCGACGCGCAAGCCGGCAAGGTCCAGGAAGAATCCGGCGGCCGGTCCGGCCGCAAGTCGCGCGGCGGCCGCAAGTCGGGCAACGGCGGCAAGAGCGCCGGCCAGCTTGCCGAGCAGGGCGCAACGGGCGACAGCGCGGCCGTGTCCGCGGAAAGCTCGTCCGCAGCTGCGTCCTCTGAAGCTGCGCGGACGAGCGTGTCCGTAGCCGCATCGTCCGAGGCGCCGAGCCACGCTTCGTCGACGGCCCCGTCATCCGCGGCTGCCGCAGCGGCATCCAAGGCGCCGGCAGCAGCGCCGGCCACGCCTGCGCCCGACGCCGCCGCCCAGGCCGCCGAAAAAGAGGACGCCGCCAGGCTGGACGCCTTGCGGGCCAATGCCCTGGCGCGCGCGCAAACGTCCAAGCCGGCTCAGCCTTCGCGCCTGCCCCCGATGCCCAAGCCTTTGCCGCAAGCGCGCCAGCCGCTGCCGAAGGTGAACATCGCCGAATGGACCTTTGCGGAACCCTCGGCGGAAAGCCGCCGCGAGCCGGCCGGCAAGGCGCCCGCCAAGGTCTCCGATCCCTTCGAGGGCGGCGTGGCGAACCTGAGCGCCAAGGCCGAGGCCGCCAAGCCTGCGGCCAGCAAGTCCGCAGCGGACAAGCCGGCCGCCGACAAGCCTGCCGCCAAGCAGGCGACGCCCCGCGCCGCGAAAAAGACCGCGGCGAAGAAGGCCGCGGCTCCGGCATCGGCCGAACCCGTCGCCGCCGAGGCGCCGGCCAAGCCCGCCCGCAAGACTGCCCGCAAGACCGCCAAGAAGGCCGATGCGGAATCCTGATCCTGCGCCATGCAATATGTATTGATCAGTTCCTGCCTGCTGGGCAACCCCGTGCGCTATGACGGGCGCGGCGTGTCGCATGACAACGCCGTGCTTGCCCGCTGGCGCGGCGAGGGCCGGGTGGTGGCCGTCTGTCCGGAAATGGCGGGCGGCATGCCGGTACCCCGGCCGCCCGCCGAGATCGAGCCGGGTTCGGACGCGGTGGCCGTGCTGGCCGGGCGCGCCCGCGTGGTCGCGGTGTCGGGCGAGGACGTGACGCAGCCTTTCGTGCATGGCGCGCAGGCGGCGCTGGAGGCCGCGCGCACGCGCGGCATTGGCATCGCGGTGCTGAAGGAGGGCAGTCCCTCCTGTGGCAGCGGCTATGTGTATGACGGTCATTTCGCCGGCCGCAAGCAGCCCGGCGTGGGCGTAACGGCCGAGCTGCTGGCACGCGCCGGCTTGCGCGTCTTCAGCGAGCATCAATGGCAGGAAGCCCAGGACTGCCTGGAGCGCCTGGAAGCGGATGCTGGGCCTTGACGCTGGCGATCTGCTGGCGCTGCTGGGCGTCGCCGCATGCGCGGTCCTGGCCTGGAAGGCAGCGCAGCGCGCTGGCCGCAGCCGCGGGCTGCTGCGCTTGACCGCGCTGGTTTGCCTGGCGCTGGCCGCCTTCTTGTTCTATCTCTGGTACGCGCAGTACCTGAAGTGGGACTTCAACGAGCTGGGCCGCCATTACGACCCGGTCGATGAGGTGGTCTACACGGATGCGGGATTCGTCTGGGTGCTGCCGGCCGGCGTCTTGCTGATTGCCGGCCTGCTGTGCGCCTGGCGGGGCTGGCGGCGCTGAGCCGCGGGCCCCGGCGGTCCGCTACTCGCTGCGGATGTTGGCCTGTTTCACGATCAGGCCGTTGTCCGCGTATTCCTTCTGCACCTGGGCCGAGAATTGCGCCACCGTGCCGGGCGACATGATGTTCAGCGCCTCGGTCAGGGGCTTGCTGATGTCCGGCATGGCGGCGATCCGGTTGATCAGCGCGTTCATGCGCGCGCGGAATTCAGGGCTGGTGCTGGCCGGCGCGAAGAAGCCGAAGGTGGACGTCATGTTGGCCATGGGATAGCCGAGCTCGGCCAGTGTGGGCGTGTTGTTCCGTCCCGGCAGCCGGGCCGGCGAGCCCACGGCCAGCAGGGTCAGCTTGCCTTCGTCGATCAGCGCGTTGACCGGACCCGAGGCATTGACCAGCATCAGCGTGAACTGGCCGCCCAGCGCATCGGGCACCATCTGCGCCATGCCCTTGTAGGGTACGTGCGTGATGCGCACGCCGGCCTGGCCGTTGATCTGTTCCAGCATCAGGTGGCCCAGCGAACCCACGCCGGCGGTGGCCAGAGACAGCCCGCCGGGATCGGCCTTGGCCTGGGCCAGCATGTCCTGGAAGGTCTTGCCCGTGAACTTGGGACCGCCCACCAGATAGACCGGCGAATACATCACGGCGGCTACCGGCGCCAGGTCCTTCATGGGGTCGTAAAGCGTCTTCATCACGTGCGGCGACAGCGTGACCGGGCTGACGGCGGTGAAGGCCAGGGTGTTCTCGTCATGCGCCCGCGCCACCGTGTTCATGCCTATCATGCCGCCGGCGCCGCCACGGTTTTCCACCACCACAGGCCGGCCCAGCTCGGCGGCGAGCTTCTGCGCGAAGGCCCGCGCCGTGTTGTCGACGATGCCGCCCGCGCCATAGGGCACGACGATGGTCATGGCCTGCGATTTGGCGTCGGACTGCGCATGCGCGCCGGCAGAGAACGCGCAGGCCGCGCCGATGGCGCACAGCCCGACGATCCGCTTGATATTGAACATGCTTGTTTTCCCCTTTCATGCCCGGCGGCCTATCCGCCGGGACGCGGCTGCGACCGTCCAATGCGGCGCGCCGGCATGCAGTGTGTGCAGGCCGGCGCAGCGGGACAAGCGGGAATACCCGGAACCGGGCGTTACTGGGCGCGATAGCCGCGGCTGGTCATGCAGGAATCCAGGGCGCGGTTGTACGAGTCCACCATGACCTGGGTGGTCCATTGCGAGATGGTGGCCGGGTCGTAGCCGCTCTGGTTCATGGCCCAGCGCTGGCAGTCCACGGTGGCGCTGGCCTGGGCCTTGTTGACGGGCGGCGCGGGTTCGTACTGCACCGGCGCGTACTGCGGCTGCGGCGCGGCGTAGACCGGCGGCGCTTCATACACCGGCGCGCTGTATGCGGGCGCTGCATAGACCGGAGGGCTGGTATAAGCCACGCCCGGCGCATAGACGCCGGCCTGGGCATAGGACGGGCTGGAATCGGCCGCCAACAGCAAGCCGACCGCGGCCAGCGCGAACGCGCCGCCTATCCACCAGCCGTCGGAACTGCTGCCGCCGCCGCCGTGGTAATGGTGGTATCCACCGCCGTGCCCGCCACCCCAATTACCATGGCCGCCGCCCCAGTTACCGCCGCCGCGCCCGCCGGCCATGGCGGGCGCGCTTGCCACGGCCAACACCAGCGCCGCGACGATGGCCATACGGCCAGAAAACCGCTTCATGATTCTGCTCCTGATCCAGCCTGGGGCGGGCGTCCTGCCAGACCCGGGCCGATAGCGTCACTTTACTGCGGCCGCGCTTGCATAAGGTGTCTCAAGCGCTACGGAGATTTCAACTGATTTCAGGAGGGCGCGGGCCAGCCCCACAGGCCGGACATGCTGTTGCAGGAACGCGACTCGCCAGGCCGCAGGCGGATCTGCGGCTTGGCGTCGAACAGCTCCGCATCCCGATCCGAGGTTACATAGGTTTCATAACCTGTCTTTTCCACGCACCAGTTCCAGAAGTACACCTGCGCGCCATGGATCATCATCGATTCGGCGCGCCATTCGCGCTGCGCCTCGAAGGCGGCGGCGCCGTCCGCGCCCGTGAGGGTTTCGTTGCGCGTCTGCTCCCTGCCATAGGGGTAGGTGCTGCTGATCAGGACCACCCGGGCGCCTGCCAGCGGCAGCGAATTCTCGTCCAGCACGGTGGCGCGGGACTCGGGTTGCGTGGTCTTGTAGACGGGGTAGGGCACGCAGCCGGCGGCCATGCTGGCAAGGACTGCGGCGAAGACCAGGGGCAAAAGTTTCAGGGGTGACGTCACGGTATCTGAATCTATCCTGGAAACAGTGGCTAAAAGCGCCGAAGGGTAGTATTTTCTCGCGATGATTACGGCACGACCTATTTCCTTATCGCAAGATAAGCGTCTCACCAAGGGTGAACGCACACGGCTACAGCTCTTGGAGGTTGCGGCGGCGGAATTCGCGGAACGCGGGTTCCAGCATACCCGGATCAGCGACATCGTCGCCCGGGCCGGCGTGACCCAACCTGTCTTCTACCAATACTTCGCCAGCAAGCAGGCGGCCTACGACGAACTGGTGGGCATGTTCGCGCAGCGTTTGCGCCAGGCCATCGGCCAGGCGCGCATGCCGGACGGCCTGCCAGACTCTGGCTTGGACAGCCGCGTCCGCCTTGGCGTCAGCGGCCTGCTCGCCATCCTGCAGGAAGATCCGAACCTGACGCGCATAGGCTTCTTCCAGGCCGCCGAGGCCGAGGCGCTGAAGAACGAGCTGGCAGCGATGATCGCCGACAACGTAAGAGCCGAGCAGCAGGTGGGGCTGCTGCGCGAGGACATCCCGGCCGACTGGTACGCCCAATCCATGATGGGCATCATCGAGCGCTTCACCAGACAGGCGCCGGACGCGGCCAGGCAACAGGTCCTGGCGGAAGTCATTACCAGCCTGCTGCTGGACGGGATACGAAAGCCACTCCGACAAGCCTCCTAGCCGGAGGCTTTTTTTATGGCCTGACTCTGGGCCCGGCTCTCAAGCCCAGGTTTCCTGCAAGTACATCCATTGCGGCTGGCTGCCAGGCAGTACGGTGAACAGCGCAGTCGCGCGCCGCTGGGTCGCGCCCGCGCTCCAGGCATGGCGCTCGCGGTAGCTCAGTACAACCGCATCGGTGCCCGCGTGCAGCACGGCAAGCTCGTCGATTTCGATCTTCAAACCGGGGCGCGCGCCTCGCAATCTGCCGAACAAGGCCGGCAACGCCTCGGCGGGCAGGCGCTGGCCGTCGGCGGCGATCATGCTGAAGCCGGGCGCAAAGTCATCCAGCAGGACGGCCAATTGCGCGTCGGGAGCATCGGGCGATCCTATCCAGTTTTCGATACGAGAATGGACGTCGAAAGCCAGGCGCAGGCATTGGGAAGACAGGTCGGACATGGGAAGGATCCACGGAAAGGGAGCGCCATTCTAGGAGCCGCGTGGTTCCAGAAAAACGAGTTATCGATGGATATACTGTTCGTGTTTTTTTGACAATGAAGGCGCGCCATGATCAACCTGAATCGTCTGGCCATGTACGCGGCGGTGGTCGAAGCCGGCTCGTTCACGGCGGCGGCCGACGCGCTGGGCGCGACCAAGGCGGTGGTCAGCTTCAACATCAAGCAACTGGAACAGGAGCTGGGCGTGGCGCTGCTGACGCGCAGCACCCGGCGGCTGGCGCTGACCGAGGCGGGCGAGGGCTTTTACCGGCATTGCGCGCGTTTGTTGCGCGAAGCCGAGGCCGCCGTGGACGAGGCGCGTTCCGGCCAGTCCGCGCTGTCAGGCAGCCTCAGGGTGACGGCGTCGGTCGACTACGGCAACCGCGTGGTGGCGCCGGCCCTGGCGGCGTTCGCGCGCGAGCATCCCGGCTTGCAGGTGAGCTACCGCGCCGGCTCGGCGCATGCCGATCTGATCGCCGAGAGGCTGGACCTGGCCATACGGGTAGGCGCCCTGGAAGACTCCAGCTATCGCGCCACGCGCATCGGCCAATTCAAGCTGTGGCTCGTGGCCAGTCCCGCACTCCTGGCACAGCACGGCGCGCCGCGTTCGCCGCAGGCGCTGGCGGCGCTGCCCTGGCTGGCCAACCGGCCTGGGCGCAGCGACCGCTGGCGGCTGATCGACGGCAAGGGGCGCGAGCACGAGTTGCGCGTGGCGCCCGTGGCGCAGGCCGACACGGCCTCGGCCCTGCTGGCATTCGCGCTGGCCGGTTGCGGCGTGGCGGCATTGCCCGAATGGCTGCTGGAAGAGCCCCTGGCGCGGGGCGCGCTGCAGCGTGTGCTGCCGTCGTATTCGCTGCCGCGCCAGGAGGTTTACGCGGTCTATCCCGACACGCGCCACGTCAGCGCCAAGGTC
This sequence comes from Achromobacter anxifer, assembly GCF_903652925.1. GTDB lineage: Bacteria > Pseudomonadota > Gammaproteobacteria > Burkholderiales > Burkholderiaceae_B > Achromobacter > Achromobacter anxifer. The sequence continues at coordinate 35,096 of NZ_CAHLAR010000004.1, forward strand.
CGGCGCTTCATCGATTTCCTGCGGGCGCGGCTGGGACCGGCCGGTGCGGCTTAGCGTGCCAATGCCGGCGTGCCGCCCGCGCCCAGATCCCAGTACAACCCCGTCATCAAACTCAACGCCTGCCGCAGCAGTGCGGGCGGCAGGTGTTCATTCGGCGCATGCTGGGAGCAGCCGGGATAGGAGTGCGGCACCCAGATGGTGCGCAGGCCCAGCACGTCGGTGAAGATGTCGTTGGGCAGGGAACCGCCCAGATTGGGCAGCACGGCGGTCTTGGCGCCGGAGGTGCGTTCCAGCGAATCCACCGCCCAGCGCACCCAGGCGTCGTCGGGGTCGATGCGGGTGGCGCGGAACATGTTCTCGCGCGTGAGCGTGATCTGGACCATGGGAAAGCCCTGGCGGTCCAGATGGCGGCGCAGCGCGGGAACCAGGTCGTCGGGGTCCACGCCGACCACGAAGCGCAGCTGGCAACGCGCCCAGGCGCGCGGCGGAATGGCGTTGACGGGCGTGTCGGGATTGCCGGTCTTGTAGGCCAGCACCTCGAACGAGCACCAGCCGAACACGCGCTCGGCCGGCGACAGCCCCGGCTCGCCCCACCAGGGCTCGATCTCGGGACCGTCGGCGCCGCCGTCCACCTGGCAATCGGCCAGGGCGCGCCGTACCGCGGCGGGCAGTTCGCGCGGCACCCATTCGGGGATGCGGATCTGGCCGGTGGGCGAGACCAGCGTGGAAATGGCGTGGGCCAGCTGGATGCCCGGGTTTGAGATCAGGCCGCCCCAGTTGCCCGAGTGGTGGCCGCCTGCGCGGGCCTCGATGCTCAGGTCGAAGTTCAGGCTGCCGCGCGCGCCCAGGAAGATGGTGGGGCGTTCCGCACTTAGCCGCGGGCCGTCGGAGGCGATCAGCAGATCCGCGGCCAGCAGCGCGCGATGTTGTTCGCACAGGTCGCGCAGGCCCATGGAGCCGGTTTCCTCGCCCATCTCGATCAGGTACTTGGCGTTGAAGCCAAGCTTGCCGCGCGTTTCCAGCACCAGCCGCAGCGCCTCCATGTTGATGCTGTGCTGGCCCTTGTTGTCGGCGATGCCGCGGCCGTACCAGCGGCCCTCGGATTCGGTCAGCGCCCAGGGCGACAGGCCTTCCTTCCATTCCTTTTCCAGGCCGCGGATGACGTCGCCATGGCCGTAGCCCAGCACGGTGGGCAGGGCCGGGTCCTCGACGCGCTCGGCGTACAGGAACGGCGCCAGCGCCTTGGGATGCGTCAGCGTGCGGCAGGTGAAGCCCAGCGCCTCGAAGGCGGGGCGGATCTCGGTTTCCAGGTAGGCCGCGAGCTCGGGCGCGCGCGCCGGGTTTTGGCTTTCCGTGGGCTGGGCCAGGCGGCGCGCCAGCAGCGCGCGGAAAGCGCCGCAATCAAAACACTGTTCCGCCTGGGCAATGGCTTGTGCGCGGGTCATGATGGCTGGGCTCCGTTGGAAGTAGGGGGATAGAGGTGGCACGCCACCACGGATTGCGCGCGCGGCGTCAGCGCCGGGCGCTCGGTCTTGCATTGCGCCATGGCCTGCTGGCAGCGGGGATGGAACGGGCATCCCGGGGGCGGGCGCAGCGGATCGGGGAACGACAGGCCCAGGCCCATGTCGGGTATGCCCAGGCCCGGCTCCGGCGTCAGCACCGAGGCCAGCAGCGCCTGCGTGTAGGGATGGCGCGGGTCGTGGAACAGCTGCGCCGTCGCAGCGGATTCGACCACCCGGCCCAGGTACATCACCGCCACATGGGTGGCGATGTGCTCTACCACCGCCAGGTTGTGGCTGATGAAGACATAGGTCAGGTTGAATTCACGGCGCAGATCCATCAGCAGGTTCATGATCTGCGCCTGCACCGACACGTCCAGCGCCGAGGTCGGCTCGTCGCAGATGACGATCTCGGGATGCATCACCAGCGCGCGCGCGATGGCCACGCGTTGGCGCTGGCCGCCGGACAGCTGCCCCGGCGTGTTGTGGGCCAGCCGCGGCGGCAGGCCCACGCGCTCCAGCATCTCGATGGCCTTGTGCTGCTTCGGATTGGCGATGCCGTGCACTTCCAGCGGCAGCGACACGATGGAGGCGATGGAGCGCCGCGGATTGAGCGAGGAATACGGATCCTGGAAGATCGGCTGGACGCGGCGGGCAAGCGCGCGCCGGCCCAAGCTGCGAATGTCCTGGCCGTCGAGCCGGATCGAGCCCTCGGTGGGCGGCGTCAGCCCCAGCAGCATGCGCGCCAGGGTGGACTTGCCGCAGCCGGATTCGCCCACGATGCCCAGCACCGCGCCGCGCTCCACCGCCAGGTCCACGCCGTTGACGGCGTGCAGCGTGCTGCGCGGGCGGAACATGCCCGAGCGGATCGAGAACTGCCTGCTGACGGCGTCGGCTTGCAGCAAGGGGCTCATGCCGGGACTCCTTCGGGTTGGAGGATGCAGCGCCATTGCTGGCCGGAAGCGGCGGCATGCACCGGCACCTCGGCGTGGCATTGCGGCTGCGCGTGCGGGCAGCGGTCACGGAAGGCGCAGCCGCGCAATTCGCCGACCAGCGCGGGCACCACGCCCGGGATGGTGCCCAGCGCCGCGCCGGGCGCGGTCCGGCCGGGCACGGGGATACAGGCCAGCAGCCCCTGGGTATAGGGATGGCGCGGCGAGGCGAACAGTTCCGCCACCGGCCCTTCCTCCACGATTTGGCCGGCGTACATCACCGCGACCTGGCGCGCGATGCGCGCGACCACGCCGAGGTCGTGGGTGATCAGCACCATGGCGATACCGAGCTCGGCCTGCAGGTCCGCCAGCAGGCGCAGGATCTGCGCCTGGATGGTGACGTCCAGCGCCGTGCTGGGCTCGTCGGCGATCAGCAGTTCCGGCCCGCACATCAGCGCCATGGCGATCATCACGCGCTGGCGCAGGCCGCCTGACAACTGGTGCGGATACTGCGACAGGCGCTGCGCCGCCGAGGCGATGCCGACCTTCTCCAGCAGCTCGACCGCGCGGTCGCGCGCCTGCCGCGCGCCGGCCTTGCAGTGGTGGATGTAGTGCTCGGTCAGCTGTTCGCCGATGGCGTAGGCGGGGTTCAGCGCCGTCATGGGCTCCTGGAAGATCATTGCCATCTTGCTGCCGCGCAGCGCGTTGACGCGCCGGCCGCGCGCGGCCGACAGGTCTTCGCCCAGCACCGACAAGCGGCGCGCGCCGCGCCGGGCGGCCTTGGGCAGCAGGTCCATGATGGCCAGCGAAGTCATCGACTTGCCGCAGCCGGATTCCCCCACCAGGCACAGCGTTTCGCCGCGCCGCACCTGGAACGACACGTCGCGCACCGCATGCAGCGTGCCGCGCGGCGTGGCGATGTCGACGGTCAGGCCCTGCACGTCCAGCACGATATCCGTGGCGTTCATGCTCAGGCCCTCTCTTCAGGCGTCAGGAGTTGGTGCAGTCCGTCGCCGGCCAGGTTGATCGCGAAGATCAGCAGGGCCAGCGCCGACCCCGGGATGGCGATCAGCCAGAACGAGAAGAACATATAGGCCTTGGCCTCCGAGATCATCAGGCCCCAGGACGGCAGCGGCGGCTGCACGCCCAGGCCCAGGAAGGACAGCGACGCTTCCAGCAGGATGGCGCTGGCGGCCTCCAGCGTGGCGATCACGATCAGCTGCGGCACCACGTTGGGCAGCACCTCGCCCCAGACGATGCGCCAGGTGGACGCGCCCGCGGCCTGCGCCGCGGCCACGTATTCCAGCGAACGCACCTGCTGGGTGGCGCTGCGCATCACCACCGCGTAGCGGTCCCACTTGAGCAGCCCCAGCACCAGGATCACCACCCAGAGCGAGCCGCCGACGATGGCGACCGTGGCCAGCGCCACCAGGATGACGGGCATGGACAGACGGGTGGTGATCAGGAAGGACACCGCCATGTCGACCTTGCCGCCGAAGTAGCCGGCCGCCATGCCCATGGCGGTGCCGATCAGGCCGGAGATCAGCGCCACGCTGATGCCGATCAAGAGCGAAATGCGCGCGCCGTAGAACAGGCGCGACATATAGTCGCGGCCCAGCTGGTCGGTGCCCAGCGGATGCAGCCAGGTGCCCTTGTCGTACCAGACCGGCGGCGCGGTGCGGTAGGCCAGATCCTGGAAGTAGGGATCATGCGGCGAGATCCACGGCGCCAGCAGCGCGATCAGCACGATGACGAGCAGGATGCCGCCGCCGGCCAGCAGCGCCTTGTTGCGGCGCAGCCGCCGCCAGCGCAGGGTGGACGCGGACAGTTCCAGCGGCGCCTGGACGGCGGGAGCGGACGGGCTCAGGGTAGGCGTAGTCATGTCAGGACACCCGGATGCGCGGGTCCAGCCAGGCGTTGGCGATATCGGCGGCCAGGGTCAGCAGCACGTACAGCACCGACAGCAGCAGCACGATGAGCTGCATCACGGGATAGTCCTTGTAGGTGATGCTCTGGTAGGCCAGATAGCCCAGCCCGTCCAGCGCGAAGATGGTTTCGATGACGACCGAGCCGCCCAGCAGATAGCCCAGCTGCACCGCAGCCAGCGCCACCACCGGCACGATGGCGTTGCGCAGCGCGTGCTTGAAGACGATCTTGCGCGCCGGCAGGCCCTTGGCGCGGGCGGTGCGGATGTAGTCGGCGGCCAGGACTTCGATCATGCCGGCGCGGATCAGGCGCATGAAGGCAGGGGCCACGTAATAGCCCAGCGCGATCGCCGGCATAACGAAATGCTGCCAGCTGCCGCTGCCCGACACCGGCAGCAGCCGCAGCGAGATCGAGAACAGCATGATCAGGATCAGCGCGAAGAAGAAGTTGGGCAGCGCCTGTCCCAGCACGGCGATGGCCAGGCAGATGCGGTCGATCAGGCTGCCCTTGTACAGCGCGGCCAGCACGCCCAGCGGTATCGAGATCAGCAGTGCGAAGGCCAGCGCGCCCATGCCCAGCAGCAAGGTGGTCTTGAGCTTGGACAGGATCAGCGGCCCGGCCTCGGTCTTGAAATACACCGAGGTGCCGAAATCGCCCTGCAGGATGTGCCAGAGCCAATCCGCGTACTGCACGGCCAGCGGCCGGTCCAGGCCGTAGGTCTTGCGGATCATGTCGATGTCGGCCTGCCGGGCGCCTTCGCCGGCCAGGGCCAGCGCCGGGTCGCCCGACAGGTGCAGCAGCAGGAAGGCCAGGATCGAGACCGTCAGCGCCACCAGCACCGCCAGGCCCAGGCGCCTGATCGTGAAATACAGCATGGGCTAGCTCTCCCTTACTTCCAGCTCATGTCCCAGAAGCGCACCAATTCGTCCGAATAGGGCTTGAAGTTCACGTCCTTGGTGGCTACGTAGTAGGCGGGCAGGGTCCACAGCGGCACGGCATAGGCCTTCTGCGCGATCAGGTCCAGCGCCTGCTTGTAGGCGGCGTTGCGCGCGGCGCTGTCGATGGTGCGGTCGCCTGTGGCGAGCAGGTCGCGCACCTGCGGGTCGCGGGTGATGTCGTCGTTGCCGAAGCCGAAATACACCGGCGTGGACGCCGACACGTCGTTGACCAGGTTGGAGCCCCAGGTCTGGTGAGTGAGCGAGGCCTTGTTGGCGCGGATCATGTCGCGCATGGCGGCGTACTGCAGGAAGTTGAGCTTGGCGCGGATGCCGACGGCCTGCAGGTAGTTGATGATGGCTTCGGTCTGGTTGCGCTCGCGGTAGGCCACCAGGTCGATGTCGAAGCCGTTCGGGTAGCCGGCTTCGGCCAGCAGTTTCTTGGCCTGGGCCGGGTCGTACTTGTAGACCGGCGCGCCTTCCTGGGTGCAGCCCGTCTGCGAGGGCGTGCAGATGGTGTTGATGAGGCCGCCGCCTTCGCCCACGATGTTCTTCAGCATGGCCTCGCGGTCGATCGCGTGGATGATGGCGCGGCGCACGCGCTCGTCCTTGAGCTGCGGCGCGGGCGTGCCTTCCAGGATGTTCATCTGCATGAACACGATGCGCATGGTGTTGCCGGTGACCATCTGCAGCGACGGCATCGAACCCAGCTGTTCGGCCTGGTCCTTGGGCACGCTCATGATCAGGTCTTCGCCGCCCGAAATGACCTCGGCCATTTGCGTCTGGCGGTCGGGGATGAAGCGGATCACGACCTTGCCGATCTTGGGCTGGGCCTTGGGCGAATCCTTGAAGTAATCGGCATTGCGTTCCAGCGTGATGGACTTGCCGGGCTGGTAATCCACCACCTTGTAGGGACCTGAGCCGACCGGCTTGGCGTTCATGCCCTTGGGCCCGACTTCCTGGTAGTACTTGGCCGGATGGATGGCGGCGGTGGTGGACAGGTATTCCTTGGCGCCGGGGAAGGGCTCCTTGGTGGTCAGGCGCACCTTGTACTTGTCGATCTTCTCGACCTTGTCGATCCAGGCCACGTTCTGCTGCGTCACGGCCTTGTTCTTCGGGTCCGCCACGTAGTTCAGCGTGTACACCACCGAATCCGCGTCGAACTCCTCGCCGTTATGGAATTTGACGCCTTGGCGCAGCTCGAATTCCATGGTCTTGTCGTCGACCTGCTTCCAGCTCTTGGCGAGCTGGCCCTTGTACTCGTTGGTGACGGGGTCGCGGTACAGCAGGGTGTCCCAGACGTTGGCGGCGATGATGACGCCGATCCGCACGTTGTTGTAGTAGGGGTCCACGCTTTCCGGCGCCTGGTCGTAGGCCATGCGCAAGGTGTCGTCCTTCTTGCCGGCCAGGGCCGGCTGGGCCGCCAGCGCGGCGCAGGCCAGCAGGGCGCCAGCCAGTGCCTTGAGCGGGAAGGATGCGCGCCGGGACGGCGCGAAGGCGGGGGTGATGCGGAAATCAGTCATGGCGAGGCTCCTGTGGAAGTCACTGCACGTACTGCGTATCTGACATCTTGTGGCGGGCGGTCGGGCCCGCTGTGCTGCTTGCTCCGCCCAAGAACCGGGCGGCGCGGATTCAACCGGAATCGGCCGGCGCGGCGGGCGGATGGGCGATGGCCTTCAGAGCCGCCTCGCATTTGCGTTGCAAGTGCTGGCGCATGATGCCGGCCAGCCGGTCGGCGTCGCGCGCGTCCAGGGCCTCGGCCATCTCGACGTGCTCGCGCATCGCCAGATCCCATTTCTGGCGGTTCTCGTTCGAGACAAAACGCAGGTTCTGGATGCGCGAGTTCTGCGCGTCGTACAGCTGCTTGAGCAGGCTGTTGTGCGCGGCCAGGCTGATGCGTTCGTGGATGTCTCGGTTGGTCTGGAAGTAGGTGGGCAGGTCGTGGCGCGCGTGGCTGGCCATCATCTCGTAGGTCAGCGCGCGGATCTCGGCGATCTCGGCATCGGTGGCCCGTTCGCAGGCCAGGCGGCACGACATGGCTTCCAGTCCGCCTATGACCTCGAAGGCCTCGCGGATGTTCGCTTCCGACAGCGCCACCACCTGCGCGCCGCGGTTGGGTTCGATCTGCACCAGGCCTTCGGCGGCCAGCACGCGGAAGGCCTCGCGCAAAGGCGTGCGCGACACGCCCAGCAGGTCGCACAGCGCGCGTTCGTTCAGGCGCGAGCCGGGCGGAAACTCGCCCTGGATGATGCGTTCGCGCAGCTGCCCGGCCACCGTCGCCGGCAGCGTGCGGCCGTTGCCCGCGCTGCGGGCCGCAGGCGGCGGCGCGCTTTCGGGCGCCACGGCGGACGCGCCGGAATCAGGCATCAGGCTGGAAACGCTGCTCATTGGTATACAAAAATTCCCCGTGTTTTGCGAGACTATAAACCTGGATGCGCATCTGGCCTGCTGGGTGTATACCCTAGGTTATTAACGCAAAAACAATGGGATAGAGTGGCGCATGCCGCAAGTCCGCGTGCCGGGAATGTCACGCTTGTGCACCCGGTATCTTCCCTTGGTATACAAAAATATTCCATTTTGGGGCTACGCATGCTTACCCTGAACAGTCATCCGTCCGGCCGCCATTTCCTGCAGATTCCGGGGCCCACCAACGTGCCCGACCGCGTGCTGCGCGCCATCGACCAGCCCACCATCGACCACCGCGGACCGGAGTTCGGCGCGCTGGGCCTGGCGGTGCTGGAGGGCGTCAAGCATGTCTTCCAGACCCAGTCTCCCGTGGTGATCTTTCCCTCATCGGGCACCGGCGCCTGGGAAGCGGCGCTGGTCAACACGCTGTCGCCGGGCGACCGCGTGCTGATGGTGGAGACCGGCCATTTCGCCAGCCTGTGGCGCAAGCTGGCGGGGCGTCTGGGGCTGGAAGTGGATTTCCTGGAGGGCGACTGGCGCCATCCGGTGGACGCGGCTGCCATCGCCGCGCGCCTGGCCGCGGACAGCGCGCACGCCATCAAGGCCGTGTGCGTGGTGCACAACGAAACTTCCACCGGCGTCACCAGCGACATCGCCGCTGTGCGCGCGGCGATCGACGGCGCCGCGCACCCGGCGCTGCTGATGGTGGACACCATCTCGTCGCTGGGCTCCATCGACTACCGCCACGACGAATGGGGCGTGGACGTCACGGTGGCCGGCTCGCAGAAGGGCCTGATGCTGCCACCCGGCCTGGCCTTCAACGCCGTCAGCGCGCGCGCCCTGGCCGCGGCCGACCAGGCGCGGCTGCCGCGCTCGTACTGGGACTGGCGCGAGATGCTCACCGCCAATGCCCGCGGTTACTTCCCGTACACGCCGTCGACCAATCTGCTCTACGGCCTGCACGAGGCCCTGGCCATGCTGCGCGAAGAAGGCTTGCCGCAAGTCTTCGCGCGCCATCAGCGCCACGCCCACGCGACGCGCCTGGCGCTGGCGGCCTGGGGCTTGGAGCTGCTGAGCCTGGACCCGGCCGCGCACAGCCCGGCGCTTACCGCCGCCATCATGCCGCAAGGCCACGGCGCCGACGCCTTCCGCAAGGTGGTGCTGGAACGCTTCGACATGTCGCTGGGGCAGGGGCTGGGCAAGCTGTCCGACCGCGTGTTCCGCATCGGCCACCTGGGCCACTTCAATGACCTGACGCTGTGCGGCACGTTGGCGGGCGTGGAAATGGGCCTGGCCGCGGCGGGCGTGCCGCACCGCGCGGGCGGCGTGCAGGCGGCAATGGAATTTCTAGCGGGGTAGGCCTCCCCCAACCCGCTTGCGCGGGCCCCCAGGGGACGGCGCTGGCGGACCGGCAGCGCCGGATCCGCGGCGCCCCGGCTGAAAACACGAAGCAATGAACACGAAGCAATGACGATGAGGCAACAATGAACACACTTATGCAGCAGGCGATCCAATTCGCCAACGACCACGAATCCGCCTGGGACCGCAGCGTCAAGGGCAATTTCGGCGTGCACCTGAACGATCCGCCGCCCTGGAACCGCCTGCTGGGCCCGATCCACGACCGCGGCCCGGTGTCGGGTGTGGTGACCGTGCGCGGCGAGACCATCGCATCCTGGGGCGAGCCCGAGCGCGCCGACCTGACCTTCAGCGTGGCCAAGCTCTACCTGGCGATCCTGGCCGGCGTGGCCCACGACCGCGGCCTGCTGCCGGACGTGGACGAACCCGTGGGCAAGCGCGTGCCCGGCATCGGCTTCGATGAAGGGCAGAACGCCGACATCACCTGGCGTCACCTGCTGCAGCAGACCAGCGAATGGGAAGGCGAGCGCTTCGGCGTGTCCGACCAGGCCGACCGCTACCGCGCCGTCACTTTCGGCGTGCCGCCCGGCGGCAAGAAGGGCGACGCGCGGCCGCTGCAGCGTCCCGGCACGTACTGGGAATACAACGACGTGCGCATCAACCAGCTGTCGTACGCGCTGCTGCACCTGTTCCGCAAACCCTTGCCCGAAGTCTTCCGCGAAGCCGTCACGCGGCCCATCGGCGCCAGCGAAAACTGGCAATGGGTGGGCTACGACAACGCCTGGGTCGAGATCGACGGCCAGCGCATGCCCTCTGTGCCCGGCGGTTCGCACTGGGGCGGCGGCATGTCAATCAGTGCCCGCGACCAGGCGCTGATCGGCCAGATGCTGCTGAACGATGGCACGGCCAATGGCCGCCGCATCCTGTCCAGCGAATGGATCCGGGACATGCGCACGCCTTGCGCGATTGCGCCGTATTACGGTTATTTGATCTGGCTGAATCATGAGGGCCGGGTGTTTCCCAGCGTGCCTGCCTCCAGCTTCTTCGGCGTTGGAGCGGGGAGCTCGTTCACGTGGGTCGAGCCGGAACGCGAGATGGTGGTGATCGTGCGTTGGCTGGATTCGGCGCATGCGGATGCTTTGTTCGGGAAGATCCTGGCGGCGGTGGATGCTGGCGGCTAGAGAGTTTGGCTTTTGACGATCCAGGGCGCGGGGGGCTTCTTCTAGCTTGCGGACGTCGGGGTTCTAAAACGCCGAGGCTGCCCTGCGCCATTCCGATGCTCACCCCGGTGGGGCTGCGCTTCGGATGGCTCCGGGCAGCCTCGGCTGACAGTCGCCTAATGCGATGGCTTTTTCTCCCGTTCAGGGGCGGATGCCCTGAGCCGGTGGCCGGACGGAGGGATCCGAAGCGCAGCCCCACCGGGGCGAGCATCGGAATCCCGCAGTCCGGACATCGGCGGCTCAAGAACTCCGGTGTTAGGGGGTAAGGGAGCTTCCAGCATGCGGATGTCGGGGTTCTGAACCGCCGAGGCTACCCTGCGCCATTCCGATGCTCGCCCCGGTGGGGCTGCGCTTCGGATAGCTCCGGGCAGCCTCGGCTGGCAGTCGCCCAATGCGATGGCTTTTTTTGCCATTCCTGGGTGGATGCCCTGAGCCGGTGGCCGGACGGAGGGATCCGAAGCGCAGCCCCACCGGGGCGAGCATCGGAATCCCGCAGTCCGGACTCCGGCGGCTCAAGAACCCCGGTGTTAGGGGGCAAGGGAGCTTCCAGCATGCGGATGTCGGGGTTCTGAACCGCCGAGGCTACCCTGCGCCATTCCGATGCTCGCCCCGGTGGGGCTGCGCTTCGGATGGCTCCGGGCAGCCTCGGCTGGCAGTCGCCCAATGCGATGGTTTTTTTTGCCGTTCCTGGGCGGATGCCCTGAGCCGGTGGCCGGACGGAGGGATCCGAAGCGCAGCCCCACCGGGGCGAGCATCGGAATCCCGCAGTCCGGACGCCGGCGGCTCACGAACCCCGGCCTTGCAAAACCAAACGTCAACTATCCAACCAAGAATGCCTGAGATGCGAATTTGACGGGCGCAGGCTTGCCGTTGCATGCTCGCGTCTAAACCATTTCCGTGAATGAGAGGAAGCCAACCATGAACTACCGCCGCCTCGGCCGCAGCAATCTCCGCGTCTCTCCGCTTTGCCTGGGCACCATGATGTTCGGCGAGCAAACCCCCGACGATGAAGCCGCCCGCATCGTCGCGTCCGCGCGTGACCATGGTTTGAACTTCATCGACACCGCTGACGTCTACAACGGCGGCCGTTCCGAAGAAGTGGTGGGCAAGCTGCTCAAAGGCCAACGCCACGACTGGGTGCTGGCCAGCAAGATCGGCAACGCCGTCGGCGAAGGTCCGAACCAGGCCCACTATTCGCGGCAATGGCTCATGCGCGGCGTCGAGGACAGCCTCACGCGGCTGGGCACCGACTTCATGGACATCCTTTACCTGCACCGCGACTACCACGAGGAAAACCTCGAAGAAGCGCTGTGGGCGCTGGGCGACTTGATCCGTGCTGGCAAGCTACGCAGCTTCGGCCTGTCCAACTTCCGCGGCTGGCGCATCGCCGAAGTCATGCGCCTGTGCGAAAAAATGGGCGTGCCGCAGCCGGTGGTGTGCCAGCCTTACTACAACATGCTCAACCGCGGCCCCGAAGTCGAGATCCTGCCGGCGTGCAAGCACTACGGTCTAGGCGTCGTGCCCTACAGCCCGATTGCGCGCGGCGTGCTGACTGGCAAGTATCTGCCGGGCCAGGCGCCTGCGGCGGACAGCCGTGCGGGACGCGGCGACCGCCGCATCCTGGCCACCGAGTTCCGCGAGGAATCCCTGGAAATTGCGCAGAAGCTCGTGGCGCACGCCGCCGCGCGCGGTACGCAGGCGGGGCATTTCGCCACTGCCTGGGTATTGGCCAATCCCATCGTCACCGCCGTCATCGCCGGCCCGCGCACGTTGGCGCAGATGGAGGACTACTACGCGGCCCTGGACGTGAAGATCACGGTCGAGGACGAGGCCGTCGTCAACGACTGGGTGACGCCGGGCCATGCTTCCAGCCATGGCTACAACGATCCCAACTATCCGTTCTATGGCCGGCCGGTAGCGGAGGCCTGAGACGGAAGTGCTGAGGCTGGGTTTCGGAGCGTTGCGGCCAGCTGGCGGCCGCCCGAGGCGATAGCCCTGAAGCGTAGTCCCCAGGCGTACAAGGCGCCGGCCCCCCGCGGCCGGCGCTTTCACGTTCAGGCCTTGCGCAATCCGCCGCGCGGCATGGCGGGGGCCGGCGCCGCGTCGATTTCCGCCGGCTGTCCGCTGCGCCCGATCAGCATGGCGCATATCGCCGACACCACGCCCGCGAACAGCACGTACAGGCAGATCAGCCAGGGCTGGCCGCCGCCTGTCTTCAGCAGCGCGGTCGCGATGATGGGCGTGATGCCCGAGGCGAAGATGCCCGAGAACTGATAGACGAAGGAAATGCCCGTGTAGCGCACCTTGGCGTCGAACAGCTCGCAGAACAGCGCCGCCTCGGGCCCGTACACCGCGGCGTACAGGATGCCGAAGGGGATGATGATGGCCAGCCACACCAGCATCACGCTGCCCTGGCTATTCAGCATCAGCCAGAAGCCGGGGAAGGACGCCGCGGCGGTGATGAGCGAGCCCCAGAAATAGACGCGCGTGCGGCCGATGCGGTCGGACAGGCGGCCGAAGAAGGGGATGAAGAAGCACATCACCAGGGCCGCGGCCATCACGCCCGTCAGCGCCTCGGTGCGGGTGATCTGCACCGTCTGCGTCAGGTACGAGATCGAGAACACGCCGAACACGTTGAAGAACACGCCGTCGATGTAGCGCGCGCCCATGCCTTTGAAGACATTGCCCGGGTAGCGTTTGAGCATGTCGAAGAAGGGAATGCGGCTTTCGGCGTTGCTGGCCTTGACCGCCGCGAACTCGGGCGTTTCCTTGATGTTCAGGCGGATGTACATGCCCACCAGCACCATGGCGGCCGACGCCAGGAAGGCGACGCGCCAGCCCCAGGCCATGAATTGCGCGTCGGTCAGCAAGGTGGACAGCAGCGCCACGGTGCCCGACGCCAGGCACAGCCCGATGGCCAGCCCGATCTGCGGCAGCGAGGCGTAGAAGCCTTTCTTGCCGGGCGGTGCGTACTCGTAGGCCATCAGCACCGCGCCGCCCCATTCGCCGCCCAGGCCTATGCCCTGGAACACGCGCAGCAGAAGCAGCAGGATCGGCGCCCAGACGCCGATGCTGTCGTAGGTCGGCACCAGCCCGATCAGGAAGGTGGAGATGCCCATGATCATCAGGGTCATCACCAGCATGCTCTTTCTGCCTATGCGGTCGCCGAAGTGGCCGAAGATCAGCCCGCCCAGCGGCCGGGTGACGAAGCCCACGGCAAAGGTGGTGTAGGCCAGCATGGTCGAGACCAGCGGGTCGCCGGTGGGGAAGTACAGCTTGTTGAATACGATGCCCGCGACGACGCCATACAGGAAAAAGTCGTACCACTCGATGGTGGCGCCAATCAGCGACGCGGCGACGACTTTGCGCACCGCGGCTTCGTTTTGCTTGGCCATGTCTAGTCTCCTTTGGTGGGCGGCCGGGCAATCTGCGTTGTCCTGCGCCGTGTGGTTCTGCTATCCGGGGTCAGCCTTCTCCAATTCAGGCGGCGACGCGCAGCGCCTGCGGCTGCGCTTGCCTGAGGTCCTGCAAAATGAAATCGGCCGCGCGTTCGGCCAGCATCACCACGGGCACATTGGTGTTGCCTGAGACCAGCGTGGGCATGATCGAACAGTCCACCACGCGCAGGCCCGCCACGCCGTGCACGCGCAGGCGTTCGTCCACCACCGCCATGGGGTCGCTGGACGGCCCCATCTTGGCGGTGCCTGAGGGGTGGAAGATGGTTGCGCCGTACTCGCGGCAGAAGTGCAGGATCTCGTCGTCCGTGACGACTTCGGGCCCCGGACGGAACTCGCGCTTCATCAGGGCGGCCAGCGGCTGGGTGGCGGCGAGCCGGCGCGCATACTTCACCGCGGCCACGACCATGCTGCGGTCCAGCTCGGTGGACAGGTAGTTCGGCTGCATCGACGGCGCCTCGAAGGGATCGGCGCTGCGCAGCCGCACCCGGCCGCGCGACGAGGGTCGCAGCTGGCATACGGAATAGGTGCAGCCCGAAAACGGATGCACCTTGCCGCCGGCCATGTCGGCCGACAGCGTGGCGAAATGGAACTGGGTGTCGGGCGTGCGGCTGGCCGGATCCACGCGGCAGAACACGCCGCCCTGGTTGATGCCCACCGCCAGCGGGCCGCCGCGGAACAGCAGCCATTCCAACCCCATGCGGGCGCGGCCCGTCAGGGTTCGCAGCTGGTCGTTGGTGGTGATGGGCCGGGTGGTTTCGTAGATCAGACGGATCTGCAGATGGTCCTGCAGGTTCTCGCCCACGCCGGGCAGCTCGTGCACCATGCCGATGCCGAACTGGCGGAGCAGGTCAGCCGGCCCGACGCCGGACAGCTGCAGCAGCTGCGGCGATTGCAGCGCGCCGGCGCACAGCACCACTTCGCGGCGCGCGCGCAGGGTGTGCACCTGGCCGCCGCGCCGGTAGCGCACGCCGCAGGCGCGCTTGCCTTCGAACAGCACGGCCATGGCGTGCGCGTCGGTCTCCACGCGCAGATTGCTGCGGTCCTGGGCCGGGCGCAGATAGGCCACGGCGGTCGAGCAGCGGCGGCCGTTGCGCGTGGTCAGCTGGTAGTAGCCCACGCCTTCCTGGTCGCCGGTATTGAAGTCGTCCAGGTGCGGCAGCCCCAGGCTTTGCGCCGCACCGATCAGCGCTTCCACCAGCGGATGAGGCGTCTTGATCGAGGTGGCGTTGAGCATGCCCTCGGTGCCGCGCGTGGGGCCGGGGCCGAGATCATTGTTTTCCAGCTTGCGGAAGTAGGGCAGGCATTCGTCCCAGCTCCAGCCGGGATTGCCGGCGGCGGCCCAGGCGTCGTAGTCGCGCCGCTGGCCGCGGATGTAGATCAGGCCGTTGATGGCGCTGGAGCCGCCCAGGGTGCGGCCGCGCGGCCAATAGATGCGCCGGTCCAGCATGCCGGGATCGGGGTCGGTGTAGTAGCCCCAGTTCACGACCTTGTGGAACATCGTCTTGCCGTAGCCGATGGGGATGTGTATCCACGGGTAGCTGTCCTTGGGCCCGGCTTCGAGCAGACAGACGCTGTGTTCGCCGTTGGCGCTCAACCGGTTGGCCATCACGCATCCGGCCGAGCCGGCGCCCACCACGATGTAATCCACGGTATCGGACATGTCCGCAAGCTCTCCCTGCAGCAGGGCGCCGCGCCTGGCCTACGGCGCGTTAACCCTGCTTGTCGTTGTGGGGCGCACTTATATACTGGATCGATGCCGGCGCATGGGCGCTGCGGCATCTGAGGCGATTCTAGGAAGCGCGCGCGCAGAGCAAAGCACAACAGGCGCAGGGGCGGAAAAGTGGAACAGAATATGCAGATTCGGTTTCAAAATCGCAGTGCAGCATCGGAGCAGCCGGCCGAGGACGCGGCGTCGCACCAGGAGGCCGCGCGCACGCTGCGCGCGCTGGTGGTGCTGGACCATCTGGCGCGGGCCCAGCATCCGCCCACGCTGGCGCAACTGGCGCAGCGGCTGGACATGCCCAAGACCACCTTGATGCGCTTGCTGGCGGCCATGCAGCGCGCCGGCTTCGTCGCCGCCACGCCCACCGAGAACGGCTTCGTGCCCGGGCCGCAGGCAGCGACCCTGGCTCTGGCGACCTTGCGCGCCTCGGCCTTCACGCGCGCCTGCCGCGCCGTGCTGGCGCAACTGGTCGGCACCCTGGGCGAAACCTGCAACCTGACCGCGCCCGACGGCGACCGCGTGGTCTACATGGAACGCGTGGAAACGACCGAACCGCTGCGCCTGTTCTTCGCGGTGGGCAGCCACGTGCCCATGCACTGCACCGCCAGCGGCAAGCTGTTCCTGGCGTCCATGAACCGGCTGGAGCGGGGGCGGGTGCTGGCGCGCCTGCCGCTGACGCGCAACACGCCGCGTACCTTGACGGACCCGGCCAGGCTGGAAGAAGAGCTTGAACGGCTGGCTGCGCGCGGCATCGGCATCGACAACGAAGAGTTCGTGCGCGGCATGAGCGCGGTGGCGGTGCCGGTGCGCGACGCGGATGACCGGGTGGTGGCGGCGGTGGCCTGCCATGCGCCGACCGCGCGCGTCATGCTCGACGATCTGCTGCGGGCCGTGCCGGTGCTGGAACGCGCGGCGCGCTCCATGCATGAGGTGCTGGCGCAGCACCGCGCCGGCGCGGCTTGAGCGGCGCGGCTCGCGCCAGGGCGTTTCAGGTCCGTGCGCTTCGCGCCAAGATGCTTGAGGTCCGCGCCTGTGCGCTTCGGATCAGGCTTGCGGATTGAACAGGTCCGGCGGCAGGCGCGCCACGGCGTCGTAGGTCAGGCGGATGTGCGCCGCCAGCAGCGCACAGGCGCGGTCCGCGTCGCGCGCCAGCGTGGCGTCCAGGATGCCCTTGTGTTCGTCGTCCAGGTCGCGCGCGATGGGCTTGCGCGTGACGGTCAGGCGGCGGTAGCGCTCGGCCTGCTGGTACAGGATGCCCAGGAAATGATGCAGCCAGCGCGAGGGACAGGCGCGGATCAGTTCACGGTGGAACTCGCGGTTGCGTTGTTCCCATTCCTCGAAACGGGTGTCGGGGTCGGCGGCCAGACGCTGTTCGGCCTTGCTCAGGCGATGGAAGGCGGCGAGCACGGCGCTTTCCCAGTCGTCGTCGCCCAGCGCGATGGACTGGCGCAGGGCCTGGGTTTCCAGCAGCACGCGGTTCTCGGTGATGTCGCGGAAATCTTCGAGCGAGATCGGCGTGACGTGGAAACCGCGCTGTCCTTGCGCGATGACCAGCGCGTCCGACACCAGCAGCGCCAGCGCCTCACGGAGCGTGCCCGCGCCCACGCCGTAATCGTCCTTCAGGTGTTCCACCCGCAGCCGTGAGCCCGGCGGATGCACGCCTTGGATGATGTCGCGGCGCAGATTGACATAGGCCGCGCCGACCAGGGTGTTGGCCGAGGCGGAATGGGCGAGCGGGGGGAGGGTGGCGCCGTCTGACATGGGAGCTACTTTATCACTGCCTTTCAAAAATCTCGATAAAAATTATTGACGCCGAGATTTATGCTGCTTATCGTAGAAAAAAGCGTCGAGACTACGACCGGCATGCAGCCGGCGGCAGGCGCAACCAGGAGACAAGCACAGTGATACGGCCACACGACGTCCGGCACGCCGGTCCGCGCACCCGCAACTTGCCTGAAACGCCCGCCCGGCGGCCCTTGCTGCGGCCGATGTCGCTCCCGATGTTGCGTCCAGTGCTGCGTCACATTGCGGCCTGCGTGGCGGCAGTGGCCGCCCTGGCTGCCAGCCCTGCGGCCAGCGCGGAAACCTGGCCGGCGCGGCCGGTGACCCTGCTGGTCAATGGCGGCCCCGGCAGCCTGCCGGACCTGTTCGCGCGGCCCTTGGCCGAACGCCTGCACCGCTCCCTCGGCCAGCCCGTGGTGGTCGAAAACAAGCCCGGCGCCGGCGGCATGCTGGCGATGCAGCAGCTCAAGTCCGCGCCGGCGGACGGCCATACCCTGGCCCTGGTCACCAACGCTCACCTGGTGTGGAACCCCTACATCTTCCCGGCCCTGACCTACGATCCGGCGCGCGACCTGCAGCCCGTGAGCCCGCTGGCGGTCATTCCCATGGCACTGACCGTCAACGACAAATTGGAGGCCAAGTCCCTGGACCAGCTTCTGGTGCTGGCGCGCCAGAAGCCAGGCCGCCTGAATTACGCGTCCTCGGGCAACGGCAGCCCGCCGCACGTGCTGTTCGAGATGCTGCGCGAACAGGCCGGCGTCGACATCCTGCACGTTCCGTTCAAGACCGGCACCGGCGCTTTGAACTCGGTGCTGGCGGGCGATACCGAAATCTATTTTGCCGGCACCGCCCTGGTCGAGCCCATGGTCAAGGAAGGCCGTTTGCGCGTGCTGGCGATGAGCGAGACCGTGCCGGATGCTGCCTTTGGCAAGGCGCCGACGCTGGCCGCCAGCAACTTCAACGGCTTTGAAGGCGCGGTGTGGCTCGGTGTGGCCGCGCGCGCCGGCACGCCCGACGCGATCGTGCAGCGGCTCAATGAAGAAATCGGCCGCGCGCAGCAGGACGGCGCGCTCAAACAGATGTACGCCACCCATGGCACCTTGCCGTACCATCTGGCGGCGGCGGCCTTCGCCCAGCGCGTCGCGGCGGAGCGGGACACTTCCGGTCCCGTGCTGCGCAAGCTGGGCATCAAGCCCGATTGAATTCCTTTCTTCCAACCCTAGTATCCCGGGCTCCGCTGGCGGAGCCCGCAGCCGCTTATGAACCTGATCGAAGAGATTGTTGAAAACTCCCCGTCCATCCGCGACATCCGCAGGGACATCCATGCGCATCCGGAACTGGCGTTCGAAGAGAACCGCACCTCGGATCTGGTGGCCCAGCTGCTGGAAAGCTGGGGCATCCCGGTGCACCGCGGCTTCGGCAAGACCGGCCTGGTGGGCGTGATCCGCAACGGCGACTCCGGGCGCACGCTGGGCCTGCGCGCCGACATGGACGCGCTGCCCATGCACGAAGTGAACCAGTTCAGCCACGCCAGCAAGCACCCCGGCGTGATGCACGCCTGCGGCCACGACGGCCATACCGCCATGTTGCTGGGCGCGGCCCAGCACCTGGCGCGCCATCGCAACTTCGACGGCACCGTGTACCTGATCTTCCAGCCCGCCGAAGAGCGCGGCGGCGGCGCGCGCGAAATGATGCGCGACGGCCTGTTCCAGAAATTCCCCATGGAAGCGGTGTTCGGCATGCACAACATGCCCGGCATTCCGGTGGGGTGCTTCGCCTCGTCCGCCGGGCCGGTACTGGCGTCCAACAGCGAATTCCACGTCACCGTGCGCGGCAAGGGCGGCCACGCGGCCATGCCGCACCTGTCCATCGATCCCATCCCCGCGGCGGCCCAGATGATCGAGGCCTTCCAGACCATCATCAGCCGCAACAAGAAGCCGCTGGAGACGGCGGTCATCTCGGTGACCACGGTGCAGGCGGGCGGCGTGGTCAACGTCATCCCCGACACCTGCGAACTGCGTGGCACCGTGCGCGCCTACACCCGCGAGACCCTGGACCTGATCGAGCGCCGCATGGGCGAGATCGCCCAGCACGTGGCCGGCATGTTCGGCGCGCAATGCGAATTCGTCTTCACGCGGCACTATCCCTCGACCATCAACCACGAGGCCGAGACCAACTTCATGCGCACCGCGCTGACCCAGGTGGTGGGCCAGGAGCGCGTGCTGGTGCAGGCGCCCATCATGGCGGCCGAGGACTTTTCCTTCATGCTGGAAGAGGTGCCCGGCAGCTATTGCTTCATCGGCAACGGTGAGGGCGATCACCGCGAACCTGGCCATGGGGAAGGGCCTTGCCTGGTCCACAACACCAGCTACGACTTCAACGATGCGCTGCTGCCTATAGGCGCCAGCGCGTTCGTGAAGCTGGCTGAGAACTGGATGCCGCGTAAGTAAGGGGAGCGGGGTAGGCGGGGTAGGGAGTGCCTGCCTGCCGCCTGTAGGCGCTGCGTTTCATTGAAGCGCGCCTATTGCCTTGCAGGTGCCGCGTTTCGGTGCAGCGTGCCTGCCGTGTTTCAGTACAGAGCGCCCGCCGCCGTGCAAGCGCCGCGCTTCAGTGCTGCGCGCCCGCCTGCACCGGCACGTCATGGTTGCGCGTGCGCACCAGCACCGCGCTCAGGACTGCCGCCGCCGTCGCGATCACGGCGCCCGCCAGGAAAGTCAGCTGATAGCCGCCATTCAAGGCCAGGGTCGGCGCCGCGCCTGCAGCAGCCAGACCCGCGCTGCGGGCTGCGGCCAGGCTGGCCAGCACCGCCAGGCCCAGCGCGCCGCCCATCATGAACGCCGTGTTGACCACACCAGAGGCCAGGCCGGACTGGCTGGGCTCCACATCGCTCATCGCGGCCAGCAGCATGGGATTGAAAGCCACGCCCGCGCCCAGGCCCAGCAGCAGCATGGCAGGCAGGACGTCCACGGCGAAGCTGCCGTCCGCCGGCGCGCGCGCGAACAGCGCCAGCCCCAGCGCGGCGATGAACAGGCCGATGGCCAGCGGCCCGCGGATACCGAAGCGCATCACCAGCTTGGCCGACAGGCCCAGCGAGAACGCCGCCATGATGAGGTTTGCCGGCAGGAAGGCCAGGCCCACTTCCATCGGGCTGTAGCCCAGCACCAGCTGCATGTACAGCGCCGACACGAAGAACCACGCGAACATGGCCGCGGCCCACAGCACGCCGACGATGTTGGCGGTGGCCACGTTGCGCAGGCGGAACAGGCCCAGCGGCATCAGCGGGGAGTCGACGCGCGCTTCGATGGTCAGGAACAGAATCATCAGCACGGCCGCCGCGCCCAGCAGGGTCAGCGATTGCGCCGAAGTCCAGCCGGCCTCGTTGCCGTTGACCACCGCATACACGGCCAGCATCAGCGAGGCCGTGACGCTGAGCGCGCCTGCCACGTCCAGCCGGGCGCCGGCGGCGGCGGGCGGCGCGGGCGGAATCAGCCGCAGGCACAGCGCATAGACCACTACCCCAATGGGCAGGTTGACCAGGAAGATCCAATGCCACGACAGCGCGCTGGTGAGCAGCCCGCCCAACAGCACGCCGATGCTGCCGCCGCCCGCACAGACGAAGCCATACACGCCCATGGCGCGCGCCCGTTCGCCGGTTTCGGTGAACAGATTCATGATGAGCGACAGCGACACCGCCGACACCACCGCGCCGCCCAGGCCCTGCGCCGCGCGTGCGGCGATCAGCAGGGTCTGGCCCTGGGCCAGGCCGCAAGCCAGCGAAGCCACCGTGAAGACCACCAGGCCCGCCAGGAACATGCGGCGGTGGCCGAACAGGTCGCCCAGCCTGCCGCCCAGCAGCAGGAAACCGCCGAAGGTCAGCATGTAGGCATTGACCACCCAGACCAGCGAGGTTTCCGTGAAATGCAGGTCTTCGCGGATGGACGGCAGGGCGACGTTCACGATCGTGGTGTCCAGCACGATCATCAGCACGCCCAGGCAAAGCACCATCAGCGCCCACCAGCGTTGCTTGCCGTGTATTCCATGCGTCATCGAGTGTTGCTCCGTGGATGGCGGCAGTCGGGTGCGCCGCCTTGTTCTTGGTTCTTAGTGCGAAACGCGCCCGCCGCTGACCATCCAGCGCGTGCCATAGCGGTCTATCAATGCGCCGTAGGCCTCGGCCCAGAAAGTCTTCTGCAAGGGCATGGTGATGCTGCCGCCTTCGGCCAGCAGATCGAACACGCGCTGCGCGTCCGAGACCGTGGGGTAGGCCAGGGACAGCGCCACGCCCTGCTTGCCGGGATAGGGATGCCCGGCGGTCGCGTCGCTGCCCATCAGGGTCTGCTCGTCCAGGCCCAGGCGGGCGTGCATGATACGGCCGGCGTCTTCGTCTGACAAGGTCGGCATGGCGGCGTCGGGCGGCGCGTCCGCGTAGCGGATCATGGCCTCCATCCGCCCGCCCAGCACGCGCTCGTAGAAGTGCATGGCCTCGGCGCAATTGCCGTCAAAGCTGAGGTAGGCGGATAGTTGGGGCATGATGTCTCCAGAGTGGCGAGCGGACGGTGCCAGGAGGGCGCCGCCGCTCTATGATGGAAGCCCGACCCCACACGTCAATGAAGGAGCCCGGCCATGCTGAAAGGAAGCTGCCATTGCGGACAGATCGCGTTTGAAGTCGAAGGCGAACCGTCCCAGGTCCTGGAATGCAATTGCTCGCACTGCAGCCGCAAAGGCTATCTGCTGTGGTTCGTGCCCCGCGCCAGCGTGCGCCTTGTCACGCCCGCCAGCGGCATGTCGACCTACCGGTTCAACAAGCACGTGATCTCACATCACTTCTGCGCCAATTGCGGCTGCGCGCCGTTCGGTTTCGGCGTGGGCCCCAAGGGCGAGGAG
The DNA here is from genome assembly GCF_903652925.1 of Achromobacter anxifer. GTDB lineage: Bacteria > Pseudomonadota > Gammaproteobacteria > Burkholderiales > Burkholderiaceae_B > Achromobacter > Achromobacter anxifer. Next base: position 57,217 of record NZ_CAHLAR010000004.1, read on the forward strand.
ACGGCGGCGGTGAACGTGCGCTGCCTGGAAAACGTGGATCTGAACGCCTGGCCCCGCATCCCGTACGACGGCCGCAGCGTCTGAGCGTCGCGGACCGCGCTACATCATAGGGCAAGGCCGCGCCGCGCGATATGGCGAGTGCGTGACATGTCTTTTCATCGATTTGAACTAGTTTCAGGGAAGCGCCGCATGAGCACCGTAAAACTGCTGTCCGACGAGGAAGTCCGCCAGAACCCGCAAGCCTGGGCCGTGTTCGAAGACATCCGCGCCACGCGCAAGTCGGACTTCGTCAACAACTTCTGGCGCGCCCTGGCCAACGATCCGCCGCAGCTGGAGCGGGTCTGGGGCCAGCTCAAGCAAGTCATGATGGCCGACGGCGAACTCTCGCCGCTGGTGCGCGAGATGATCTACATCGCCGTGTCCACCGCCAACGGCTGCACCTACTGCATCCATTCCCACACCGCCGCCGCCCGCGCCAAGGGCATGACCGACGGCCAGCATGCCGAACTGCTGGGCGTGATCGGCATGGCCGCTCAGACCAACGCCATGGTCACCGCCATGCAGGTGCCCGTCGACGAGGCATTCATCGTGAAATAGGAGGCCGCCATGTCTCTGATCCCGCTGTTTCCGCTATCCAACGCGCTGTTCCCCGCAGGCGTGCTGCACCTGCGCATCTTCGAGGTGCGCTACCTGGACATGATCCGCCGCTGCATCGCGGACGGCAGCGAATTCGGCGTGGTCGGCCTGTTGTCGGGCCAGGAGGTCCGCACACCCGAAGGCACAGAGACGCTGGCCCCCGTCGGCACCATGGCGCGCATCGCGGACTGGGACGCGCCCATGCCGGCCCTGCTGGAACTGCGCTGCATCGGCACCAGCCGCTTCCGGCTGCTTTCCAGCGAGGTGGCAAAATACGGCCTTTGGATGGGCCAGGCCGAGCCCATCCCCGACGACCCGCCCGCGCCCGTGCCGGCCGCCATGCAGGCCAGCGCCGACGCGCTGGGACGCCTGGTGGCCCAATGGCAGCAAGACGGCGTGTCCCCCGAAAGAATGCCCCTGGGCCCGCCGTTCCGGCTCGACGACAGCGGCTGGGTCGCCGACCGCTGGTGCGAACTGCTGCCCCTGCCGCCCGACGACAAAGCTGCTTTGCTCGCCATGACCGACCCGGTGGCGCGGTTGGCGGCAATTCAGGACGTGCTGCGGGGGCAGGGGCTGGCTTAAGGCAGATGTCAGAGGCCGTGTATTGCTTGTATTGAGCGCAGGGCCCGGGCGTAACCGTATTTGGACACCATGGAAATCAGGATAGACGAGGGCCTGCGCGCCTACATAGACCCCTTGACCGACGACGAGCGCGAAGCGCTGGAACGCAGCCTGCTCGCCGAAGGCTGCCGCGACGCCCTGGTGCTATGGGGCGACCTGCTGGTCGACGGCCACAACCGCCATGCCCTGTGCATGAAGCACGGCATCCCCTTCGAGACCCGCCAGAACACCTCATTCAAATCCATCGAGGACGTGCACCTCTGGATGATCGAAAACCACCTGGGCCGGCGCAGCGTGTCGGATTTCCAGCGCGGGGTGCTGGCGCTGCGCAAAAAGGAAATCCTGCAGGCGCGCACCGCCGCCACGCCTGCGCCCGACGATCCGCCTTGGGACGAAGACTCCGGCGAACCGCCGCCGCTGCCCGCCGCAGTCGTGTCGCAGGCGTTGAGCCGGCAGGCGTTGGCTCGGGCTGCGCGTATCAGCAGCAATACCTTGGGGCAGATCGAGAAGATACAGAAGGCGGCAGCGCCGGAATTGGTGCGGGCGGTCAAGGATGGGGCTATCTCCATCAATGCCGCGGCGGCGGTGGCGACGTTGCCGCCTGAGCGTCAGGCTGCGGCCGTGGCCGGCGGTCGGAAGGAATTGCAGCAGGCGGCTCGTGAGGTCCGCCAGGCCAAGGCGCCGCCGCCTCGGGAGGCTGTGCCGGATATTCCTATTGAGAATATTGCTGATTTGCCGGCGGAGGTGGCACGGTTACGGGAGTTGCTGACTCGGCTGACGGATGAAAGGGATCAGTTGAAGAAGAAGGTGATGCATTTGACGGTGGCGCTGGCGGAGGCTAGGAATGCGGCGGGGGGAGGGGATGATTAAGGGCCGGGTTGGAGAAAGGCTGAACGGCTTGCCAAGCGTGGGCTTTGCTTTGCTCAGTCTAAAGCCAGCTTCCGTCGTTGCCGTGATTAGCCGCGCCTGCCGCTAAGCCGGTTCGGGACACGCATGGATCACTTCTTCCTGGAGTTCGTCATTGGACTGCTGCGCAATGCAAATCCACTCCTGCTGTTAAGACGCCAGAATAGGCATGAGTTTTTGGAAAAATGGAGGCAAGCAAGCATTCCCGAAAGGCTTGCCTATTCGGTCCTAACGCTGGTCGTACTTACGCTATACGGTCTAGGGGGCTCACTCGTCGTGATAATTCTCATGGCGGCGAACAAAGCTAGCTGAGCGTTGTGCTGGAATCGGCTTCTGCGACCGCATTAGCGAATTGAGTGGTCGCCTCCAGGCGCATGAGTATTGGTGTGACATACCAGTTACTACCGCCGTCTGAGCCGGCGTGAGTGTCGGTAAACGTATCGAGGAATCCCGTCCGTAAGAGGGCGTTAGTCAGTCCTCCCAACTCCCTCTCGGCATATATGCGCGAAAGATCCGCGTGTACTTCGATCCAGAGGCTAGAGTTCGCGATTTCCGGTGAAGATTTCTCACGCTGCTGCTTAGCGCGAATGAATGAGGCGAGTACGACCAGTTCATCGTGGCGCAAGGACTCAATGACTTGGGCCAAGTAGAGAAACTCGTCGGCCGGGATGGCTCGTGTGCCGTCACCATGGATGACGAGACGAGCAAGAATACGCAGATTGGTGTGTGCTGCACCGATAAGAGCAGCTTGGTGAAAACGTGCGGTGCGGACGATCAGGCTGTCTTGATCCTTGAGCAGTTCATCACACTTATCCGCATGTTTTAGTTCTCTGATGAGAATTTCGCTTGCCTTTTCTGTTCGGCTAGCAAGGTAGCGTGATACCACCTCTTTGAAGGCTGTGGCAGCAGCGGCTCCAGTGGGGCACGTGATTGAGAGGCAAGCGACAAGAACATTGCTGACTCTTTCAAAATTCTCGCTCGCAGACATCCAAGTACTCCATTTTTTGGGCAACGTGTCGTCGCCGCGCTATTGAGGGAAGAAGCGTCAATGTGCGATTTCGCCGTTTAGATGCTGCAAAATAGTAGCCTGGCACCTATCTTGTGTCAGACGTCATTGTGAGACGCTTATGAACCTGCATGTGATCTACTCCGGGAGTAACATGATGCTCTTGTCGAGGCGAGAGTACGTGTCGTGGCAGCAAATTCAAGACGAAATTGCTGGCTACATTACCTCCGTGGGGCCTTGGCCTGTCGACGAGATCATTGAGTTCCTGCGCGATGAATATCCAGATCTTTCGCCTGATGCCGCTGAGCAGGTGAACTCATTCCTATCGGGCGATGATCAGGTAGTTGCTCTTCAGTTCATCCCTGCACGCGGCGCATGAGTTAGGACAGTAAAGATTGCGGTGGTCAGACTGCGCCTACCCTGAATCAAGCAGGCGCGCGAAGCAGGTTCGGGTTGAGTGAATTGCTAGGACTGGCCCTCTCCATAAGGACATACGGGCCTTCCGGACCATCGGCTTCACTACGTATGCGCCATCCCTGAGACTGATAGAACCGCTTGGCACGCTCATTCGCTTTGAGGCATTTCAGTGTAGGTATGCTGGAAAAGTACTTGTCGCAACCAGCCAATAACCTCGTTCCTACACCGAGGCCCTGATATTGAGGGTGAACAAATAGATTGTGTAGGAAGCTGTCATCTTGCCAAACAGACGCAAAACCAACGGGATGGCATGAATGCTCTGCTACCAGAATCCTCTCACCTGTGGTGCAGGCATCAAAGTCTTCAAGCCTATGGGCGCCAACGGTAACCCACGGGAAAGCGGCATCGCGGGATACAACAAATAACTTGCGCAATGCCTCCCGATCGGCCTCTACAAAATCTCGTACGATGACCTGCATGTTTCTGGCTATATCTTTAATCACAAAGGCTGAAGAATCTGACTGGCGTGGGTCCGCCAGAATGGACCTGCCGGTATTTTTTCCAGAAAGTAACGTCCGCGTTTCCGAACCGAAAAACCCAACCAGACAGACGGGGCCTCAGCGATACCCCTGCGACCCGCAACTGACTTGCCCGGTATCGGTTTTCCGGCAATAGCTGGCGCCGTACTCGCCGATCTGCATTTCCGTCCTGTCGTTTTGCGCGCCAGGAGCACGATCAGCAGGCCGTGCGTTGGCATTTAACATTTCACGCTGGTGCAGTTGAGTGCGTGTCGACTGCTCCTGCTCCGCCTGACGCTTGCGCTCGGTATCAGTCAGGGCCTGGTTAAACTTCTTGCTGAATTCGGCGTCACGCGCGGAACTGCGCGAACGCGCTGGCCCGCCGCCTTGGGGCCTGCCGTTGCGGGCTGCGTTATCTTGGGAATTCTGCAGGCTTTTACGGTCTTCAGCCGTGAGATTGTATTGAGCCTGTGCGATATTGCCGGTCAGCGCACCCAGGCCAAGCAGCGCTGCCAGTCCAAAAACGTAGGGTTTCACGCATAGCCTCCCGAAAGATCCTATTCATTGAATATGCTCCGAACCTTGGTTTGTTCAGAGCAGCGGACATTTGCGCTGTGTCTGTCGCCTTCCTGCGTATGGATAACAAGACTGGCTCGATGGGTTCCATCGTAGCAGGCGGTTGCCCTTATCCGGCCTCTTGACAACGGAACCACGGATGCGGCTTACTTCGTCACCGTGGCGCCACCAAAAGCCGCTCGGCAAGAAGCGAGGGCCACCAGTCGGCGGGAAATCCTTCTTAAATCGATGCAATCAAGCTTTGAAGGTTCGATAACATCCGATGGATATACCGTCGCTTACTGAAACGTTCACCCATGTCCGCATCGTGCTGGCAATGGTCATCGGCCTTGGCATTACTCGCATCCTGACGGGTGTGGCCAGCTTCATCCAGCATCCGAAACGGCATAGCGTTTCGCTGCTCCATATGCTCTGGGTCGCATCCATACTGCTGGAGCTGGTGCTGTTCTGGTGGTGGGACGTCAGGCTTGCACGCGAAACCGACTGGAACTTCAGGGTTTTCCTGCTTCAGATCAGCTATGCCATCGTGCTCTTCCTGGTGGCCGCGCTTCTCTTCCCGGACAACATCATCGAATATGCGGGCTATGAAGATTTCTTCATTCAACGCAGGCGCTGGTTTTTCTCGCTGCTGGCGGCAACCTGGGTCCTGGACCTGGTCAAAAGCCCAGACATCTGGAGAAGCCTCACAACGCCCTTTTTGATTCAAGCATCGATCAGCGTGACGCTTTGCGTGATCGGCATAGTATGCCGACGCCGCACCGTTCAGCTTGCCGTCGTGCTGCTCTATATTTCGCGCCAAGTCTATTCAATGTGATTGGAATGCCAAAGGCAATCCGGGGAAAAGGAGCGGCAAATAGCAAATGCCGTTTTTTCCTGCAATGGGATATGGCGCGACAACAAGACAACACTAAATGCCTGTTGGCCTTGGCCCTGCCTAGTCGGCCTTGAATAAGACTGTCGACCTTGTGGCGCAGCCAGCGAACTTTCCAGAGAAAAGATCCATCGCTACAGCCAAATAAAGCCAGCCTTGTCAGGTTCGAATGCAGGTGATGCCTGTTACCTAGGCGGCTTCTGCTCTTGCAGTGCGCTTTCTTCGCAGTTCTACCACCTGCTCTGCGCCAACAGCCCGAGCACGCAACTGCCCACAGCCCCCATCCACATCCTGTCCCGCGCTGTTCCTCACCTTGGTCAGCACGCCACGGCTTTGCAGGGAGCGGACGATCTCGTGGATGCGCTCGGTATCTGGGCGCTGGTAATCATCCCCTTCAAGGCTATTGAAGGGAATGACGTTGAGCACCCCATACTTGCCTTTCAGCAGACGCACGACCGCATCAAGCTCGTCGTCGCCGTCATTGATGCCCTTGAGCAGCGTCCATTGATACTGGATCGGATAGTCGGTATCGCGAGCGTATTTCTCGCCCAGTTCGATCAGTTCTTCCGGCGCAATTCTCGGCGCGCGCGGCAGCAGGTGTGCGCGCAGTTCGGCCTTGGTCGTGTGGAGCGACAGCGCCAGCGCGGGCTTGACGCGTTGTTGCGGCAGGGCCTCGAACACGCGCAGGTCGCCCACGGTGGAGAACACCAGATTCTTGTGGCCGATATTGCCCTCTGTGCCGAGCAGGTCGATGGCTTCAAGCACGTTGTCGAGGTTGTGCGCCGGTTCACCCATACCCATGAACACGACTTTCTTTACCGCACGCTGACGCCGCGCCAGCACGACTTGGGCGAGGATTTCCATGCTCGTGACCTGGCGGATCAGGCCGCTCTTGCCGGTCATACAGAAGCGGCAGCCGACCGCGCAGCCGACCTGGGTGGAGACGCAGAGTCCGTCGCGTGGCAACAGCACGCTTTCCACCATCTGTCCGTCGGCGAGTTCGACCAGCAAGCGCGAGCCGTCGCTGCCGGCGTGTTCGGAGCGGACACGGGCGAGGGCGTCCAGTTCCGCCGTCAAGGCGGGCACGGCATCGCGTAGCGCGAGAGGCAGAAAGTGCTCGGCGCTCCGGCGTCGCGTGCCGGTGTCGAGCGCTTGCCCTTGCAGCCAGACGCGCAGGAGCCGGCCACGATGGACGGGCAGGGCGCCGAGAGCGGCGAGGCGGTTGTCGAAGTCGGAATAGCGCATGGGGGGCGGATTTTACCCTGCGCCTGGCGAGATCCGCCGCGACTCGTCTCCCCTACGGACTGGGCAGGTATTGATTGACCTTGCCGGAGTCGATCAGGAGCTTTAGATATGCGGTGCCGTCCCGAATAGCGCGTGCCGGTGTGTCACGAGGCGCAAGCGGGCTGGGAATAGACCAATCGACCAGCACCAATGTCGAATATGTGACCTGGACCAGCGGGAGAAAGCCTTCGGGCAGCGTCCCGAACTGTTCCAGGCAGCGCAATGGCACGGCGCGGACCCCCAGGCGGAATCCTTTGTGTTCGGTCAGGATGACGTCGTTCATGGATTGGCCCTCACAAGCCGCGGTGGCGCTACGCCACCGCGGCATGAACTACGACTCACGCCACAGTCACCGGGATCTGTCGCGGCTGTGCCTCACGGATGCGAGGAACTTGGAGGGTAAGCACGCCGTACTTCAAGCTGGCGGTGATGGCATCCTTGTCAAACTCCGGCCCCAGCCTGAACGAGCGGCGAAATAATGGCTCGCGCAACTCGCCGTGGACCAGCCGGACATCCGCGGGAACTGGCACCGACGCTTCTCCTTCGATGACCAGCATTTCCGATTCCACTTTGATATTGAGCCTGTCTTTCGTGACTCCGGGCAGGTCGGCGAGGACGGTGACGCCGGTCGCGTCCTCGAAGATGTCGACCGCTGGCAGATTGGCGGGACGTTGCTCTTTCGAGCGGCCGTCCTGCTCGACAACGAATTCCTTGCGCTCATTCATGATCGTTTCTCCTGAGTAGTGCTCGGGCTTGCGTCACTGGATTGCGATGAGACGCGGTTTCGACGACTCCTTCTTCTTGATGGATATCAGCAGGCAGCCGTCAACGTACCGCGCCTCGACGTTGTCAGGGTCGACATCAGCGGGCAGCTCGATAACGCGCGTGAAGTCTCCCTCGGCACGCTCCCTGGCGTAGTAGCGGCCATTTTCGGGAAGGGGCGGCGTTTTCCGAGTGCCGCTGATGGTGAGCAGCCCTTTCTCCATGGACACTTTCAAGGCGTCTGGTTCGATACCGGGCACGAAGCTGACCACCATGGTGGCATCGTCGGAAACTCCGATGTTGACGGGCGGAAAACGTCCGCGTGGCATCGTTCGCAAGGTAGCCGGCAAGCCCGCGTTACGAAAGATCTGGTCCATCTGCTCCTGGACCGCGTCAAAGAAAGACCCGACACTGCTGTCGCTGAAAGGGTAGTTAGCCATATTTACCTCCAGAGCGTTTTTCCGAAGGATCGAGACTCCGCTAAGTGACCGCCAGCGCGACCCGCACTCGATCGCTTCAATGCCGATATAGGATCCAACGATGCTGCTTCAAGACCCATTTACTTTGAATTTAATAATCGGCGTCCGGGATGGCATAGATTTTTCATAGCCCCCTGTTCGGTCCCGCTCTTTTGGCAACCAGGCTCGGCGCAATGATAAAAACATCGCGCCAATATCGTCGCCGGAACCTCGATCCGGACTTCGCCGAGAAGGTGGTAGATGTCATAGGGCTTTACATCAACAAGCGCCACGACACGGCTAGCTTGTACGCCACCTTTTAAAAAAAGGTGTCAGACTACAAATTCGCTAGCTAAATGCTGCAAAATTCTAGTCTGACACCTTATCTCGCAAATTTGGAATACCGAGCTTTGGATTTTGCCAATTATCAGGCTATGCGAGCCGCTTCTTTAGGTCTAGATTGGCACCGCGACCTTGTGAGTTTTCTCGGCAGGCCACGCGGAGATTTTCACGGCTTGCTATGCCGCAAGGATCGTCAGTTGGGCTTCGTTGGTGCCATGCCTGGCGATCGGCGGAATCGGCTGCATTCGTGCACTAGTAGAGCCGTCGAAGGTTGGTAACTGTACACAATGATGTGGCCCCTTAAGAGGGGTCCTCCGCTGGCTTTCGGGAGTTGAATTTGTACCAGAACCGCCCGTTGCACTCAGATATCGGCCGTTGAACCGGCGCAGCTTTGGACGGCAGCAACGGGTCGTCATCGGCCGGCCGACAAGGACGGCTCTCGGTTGAAGCCGACGTTTGGAGTTTTGCCGCAACCGCCCCCGGAATGAACAGCCCTGGCCGGTGGCGGTTACGGGAAAGCTGCCACTCGCCGAGCTTTGGGCGAAACGTCACATCCGGAGCCGACGGCGGTCTGGCGGGTTTGGGGTTCACGGGACCCCGGGGCAGTCCGGTTTCATCCGGTTCGGATCATTTAATCATATCGACAATCTGGACCTGTGATCCTTGATCAGCACCGATCATCCTCGCCAGTTATCGGCACGCTTTTTGAAGTCGATATTCTTCCACTCCGCTTTCCAGAGCGTAAGATATTTCACGTCACTGGATGAGGGCTCCGGGTCGCATTTCTCCACGTACACGACGCACGGCATGATGACGGCGTCCCCGATTAGAAGCGCCTCCCCTTGCTCCAGCGCGGGCATTCCCTCGGTCAAATTGCCGAGCGTATCCGGCAGTAGTCGGCGGACATAGCTTTGATCATCGGGATTAGTAAGACGCATCGCCAGGAAGTTGGAGCATTGCGAAAAAATAGTTTCTGAAATTTCAGACGGTCGCTGGCTCGAAATCAGTAGGCTGATGCCGTATTTTCGGCCTTCTTTGGCTATGCGTTCGATAGCAGCCAGTGAAGCCTTATAGCGCGCAAGACCGCTCTTCGGTGCATATTTGTGCGCTTCCTCATAGACCATCAGGAATGGCTGTTCGGTTTTGCTTTCAACACGCCGGGCATAGTAGCAAAAATCGAACATTAGACGGGAGATGAGCGAAACGGTGATGCTGAGCAGTTCAAAAGGGATGCCGCTTAGGTCGATGATGGTGACATTCGACTCACGTCCCGCGTTGTAGCCAGTGAACTGTCTGAGCACATCCTCCAAAGAAGCCTTCTTAGCCTTTTCACCGAAAATAAACCCTAACCGCGTGTTCGCGATTTTTGATCTGACCCGTCGTTCGAACTTGTCGATTGTACCGTCGGCATACGGCCCTTTATTAATCTCACTGCGTTTTGTCGGCGCGAATTCGCGCAATTCCATACAGTAGTGTTCGATCTGGGCATCGACGTCAGGGAAATCGATTTCCGTGTTGTCCTTGAACTTGATCAGCAAAGAATTGTCAGCGTTCTTTGTCTCTCTGGTGAGATTTCTGAACGCATTCGCGACATGATTGATCTCGTATGGAAGGGGGCTGTCAAAATTGACCTTCTCTACATCGGGATTACTGATTTTTTTGGCGACGGTAACAATCTGCCGCAGCAACGCTTCCTGATTGTAATTGTTGTTGTCCCCTGACTCCAGAAACATGTCCTCCATCTCGTCTTCGTTTAGCAACCAATATGGCAGGACGAGATCATCGACGGTAATGACGTTTGCTTTCGGAAACGCTGCGGCATATTCGGAATGAAGATCAAATATCAGGATATGGGAGTTGTTGAGGCCCTGATATTCGCCGGTTTTGGTTGATATGGCTTTTTGCAGAACCGACGACACACTCGATGATTTCCCCGATCCCGAAGCACCGACAACGGCAATATGTTTGTTGAAGAATCGGTCGCCGTGAACGGGCACGACGATATCACGCTGCCGAGTCAGTGAAGAAAAGCAAAAGCGGTCTTCCGCCGCATAGCAGTCTGCATAAATGGCTGCGATTTCCGCTTTCGTCGCCGGGACCACCTTCTTGGGTGGAATAGCTAATTCGTCGCCGCCACGATTGAACTTTCCATCTTTAAGAGTCCCGAGAGGATAGGCGTCGATCATATAGACGCGCTTGTAGTCACCCCCTCCGTCGCCTTTGACCTCTTTCATTTCGATCGAAAAACTTTCTATGATGCAGATGAGCGAAACGTTTTCATTATCGGAGATTTTGAGAAAGGACCCAACGCGAAGAGATTCCCCCGCCGCCTGAAAGTTCAACAAATCGTCGACGGCCACTCGAACCTTGTTAGGGTAAACTGCGACAACCTCGGCATTGGCGATTTCTTCAGTCATTTTACGTCCTCAGATAATTTTCTGGATTGTGGTGATGCCGCTGACGGGGATCGAATACATCCGAATCTTTGGGCACGGCATAGCCATGGTCGCAGGGCGTTCAAGGAAGAAGTCATAGATATGGCACAACTTCCGTCCCATCCCATCGAGGACCGCCCGCAACTGGATTTCGTCGTCGACAAAACGAATCTCGATCTGGTGCTCTTGGGTTTGCAAGCTATGGACGTGATCGATGCGGAATGGTGACCCGCGATATGGGAAGCCGTCTACGAAAACTGTTCCAGTATCGAAAAGCTCGTTCTTTACTTGCGTGATAAGTTTTTCATCCGCGCCGCGTAGCAGGATGAATGGCGCATAGCGGTCGGAGTTCTGGATGCGGCGCTTCTTAGCCGAACTCCAGTTGTTGCCGATTGCCCTGAGTTGGTCGCAGACAACAGAACAGTCTGTTGCCGCATCGCATTCAATGATGAAAGCGCGGACGATTCCTGCGCCGTTTGTGGGCGAGAAATACAGGCGTTTCATATGCTTCGCATATTCGGTTGCCTCCTTCTCTCGGAGAAGCCAACGATTATGGACAGCCTGGGTGCCCTTGAGCACTTCCTGCAGATCACGACGGGTAGTCTTGCGAGCGTTGTGGTCTTTTTTTGTGGCTAGTGTCGCAATGTAATCGAAGGCTATTGGATAGTGAAAGCCTTCGGCCTCAAACGCTGAGACGCATTGACTCTTCCGTATTTCCTCGATGACGATGCTGCGATGTTCAGAAAATTCCGTCGAAATTTTTATACTGAAGTTTTTACAGAACGCCCCAATCAATTCATCAGGCGCTGCCGCTCCGTCGAGTAGAGACTTCTTCTCGTATGTTTTCGTACCGTCAGCAGTCTTCACTTCCTTCCGGTATTCCATCACCGATTTAAATCGCTCGACGGAAAGCTCACCAATATCGATTTTAACTTCTGAAAAGTGCCCGTACAGCAGATACTTTCGGCCTGCCCGTTGTGTCTCTTCGAGCCCATGGAAATGAACAAAGAGCTTATGTAGGGGATCACGCAGTACCGATTCTGTCAGGTTCTGCTCCGCGTAGTATTTTACTTGGCCGTAAATTACGCCTTCATCGGTGTAGCGATCGAAATCTTCAATGCCCTCGATAACGACGTCATCGTCCAGGTCCGCCTTCAGGATTTCGAGCAAGGTAGCGTCGATTTGGTAAAAATACCCTCTGATCGAAGCTGTCGCTTCGCGTTTCTTGTCTACCTCCAGCATCCGAGCCTCCGAATCAATCTCTGATTGGCATTATAGGGAAGAGCAAGCGAAGAGTGCGAGTGAGCATATTTGCGCTGACGGGACTGGCCTGATGTCGTGAAGGCGTCGATTTTGGCCGAGAGCTTCTCGGGTGGCGAGACGATCAGCGTGGAGGCGCGTCGGCCGTGCGTAGCCGATTCGCTGTTGCATTAATACAACCGGGACGTTGAAAATTTGACAAGAATGTTAACTGATAATTGGGGTGCCGATGGCCTCGGATGCCATTTTTTAGCGTGTTCGGAAAACCACCGTTTGATGGACACATTCCGAGCTGCACGTAAGCCTGCAAGCGAATAACAAGAAGTTGACCATGAGTGGAAAGAAAGCCGAGCACTCGTTTTCAAACTGCGCGCCTGCCGTGCCTCCGCACCGCTCGGTTCCCCTGATGGGTAGTCGACCTTGAACTTGGGGCATAACCACGTGTGGTCGTGGCCTCCGTATGGCTACTTCCGACTCGTGAGCGGTCATAGCAAACCGTTTCCCCCCCATTGACCGCAATGGGTCGAAACCGGTCTCTCAATGTGTGAGACTCAGTATCTTCACACCGCAGCGGAATTGCCACTCTTGTGGCTCCCGCCCGCTGTCCATGCGGTAGACTCTTCGTCCGCTACCCCCATCGGTAGTCCGGTTTGGAAGCCGGAAAGCTATAGGCGGACAGTCGCAACGCATGCGACTTGACCCACCCCTATAGGAGGCAGCCCCATGCTGCACCACCCCCTAACTCAAGACCCCTGGTCCATCGACACCAATCTCGAATCCGGCCCAGTCTCCCTTTCCCATCTCCACCAAATAGACCGCGCCCGCTACGCCATCCAGACCATCGCCCGCATGGTCGGCAACAGCGCGTCCGAACCCGACGCAACCGGGTCGCCGCCGTTGGATGCCTGGTCGGTGGCTGCGTTAATGGGAGGAGTGGAGGGCCTTTGCGAGCACGTGGCTACTTTGACCGACGCCATGTTGGAACAAGCGCTGCATGGAGAGAGCGGCGCGAATGCTGATGACGCGATGCACGACGCGGTCGCGTTGATTCAATAGCGGCTAGGAAAGCGTGATGCGCCGGCGGTTGATCTAGGAGTTCCAAGGGAATGGTGTTCGCCTACAGTCTCGACGTCGAAGCTGACACCGACGCGCAGGCGGACACCACCTTCTTCCGTCGGGGCAGTGGCGTTAATGGAGACGCAGGGCGCCAACGGCAACGCCTAACCCCTCGGACCATGGACCCCAACCCTCATATCTACGAATAAGGGATAACCCTAATCACCAACATCCACGAATAAAATTCCTACATACCCGGGAATTTATATCGTTTTGAGGAACACCCCCTGGGGCCTTGTAATGCGTGTTCGCTTAACGCTGTCCACGCATTTACCCCAGACTTATGAATCCCATCGGATACCGCATTCTTCCCCGTACCGGCCCGGCCGTCGCTGCCGACGTGCTGGCCGGTTTCGCAGCCATCGGCTCGGCCCAGATCAGCGATTGCATGAACCGCCTGTACGGCGTCAGCGGGCTGCGTCCGCTGCATGCGTGCAACCAGCGCACGGTGGGCCTGGCGCTGACCGTCAAGACCCGGCCGGGTGACAACCTGATGATCCACAAGGCGATTTCGCTGGGTGGCGCGGGCGACGTGATCGTTGTCGATGGCGCGGGCGATACCAGCAACGCGCTGGTGGGCGAGCTGATGATGATGGATGCGCAGTCGCGCGGCATCGAGGGTTTTGTGATCGATGGCGCGGTGCGCGATCTGGATGTGTTTGCGCAGGGCGAGTTCGGTTGCTATGCGCGGGCCGTGTCGCACAAGGGGCCGTACAAGGATGGCCCGGGCGAGATCAATGTGCCGGTGTCGGTGGGTGGCCAGGTGGTCAATCCCGGCGACGTGGTGGTGGGTGATGCGGATGGCGTGGTGGTGATTCCCGCCGAGCATGCGGCGGCCGTGCTGGCTTTGGCGCAGAAGAAGGAGGCCGACGAGGCCGTGGCCAAGGAGAAGCTGCGCGCCGGCACCTACACCAAGCCCTGGCTGGAAAAGACCCTGGCCGAGAAGACGGGAGCCGCGAAATGAGCCAAAGCCCGAGCCAAACCGTGAACCAAACCCAAACCCCGAGCCAAACCCAAACCCCGCAACCCGCCAGCATCGTCGCCGACCGCATCAAACGCATCAAGCTGTCGCCCAGCGTCGCCGCGCGCGCCATCATCGCCGAACTGCGCGAACAAGGCCGCCGCATCATCGACCTGACGATCGGCGAGCCGGACTTCTCGACGCCGGAGCACATCCGCCTGGCAGCCACCGCTGCCATGAACCGCGGCGAGACCAAGTATCCGCCGGCCCAGGGCACGGTGCCGCTGCGCCGCGCCGCCGCCAAGCATTTGCTGGAGGCGACGGGCATCGATTATCCGGTGGGGCGCATCATCGTCAGCACGGGCGCCAAGCAGGTGATCTTCAATGGCCTGGCCGCCACGCTGAACGATGGCGACGAGGTGCTGATCCCGGCCCCGTTCTGGGTGTCGTACCCGGACATGGTGCTGGTCAACGGCGGCGTGCCGGTGGCGGTGGAGACGTCGCCGGCGACGGCTTATAAGGTCACGCCCCAGGCGCTGGAGCGCGCGATTACGCCGCGCACCAAGTGGCTGATGATGAACGCGCCCAGCAATCCGACCGGCTCGGTCTACACTGCGGACGAGCTGCGCGGCCTGGCCGAGGTGCTGAAGCGCCATCCGCACGTATGGCTGATGACGGACGATATTTACGCCCGCCTGAATTTCACGGACGAGCCGACGGTGCATCCGCTGCAGGTCGCTCCGGAACTGGCGGCGCGCACGCTGGTGGTCAATGGCGTGTCCAAGGCCTATGCCATGACGGGCTGGCGCATCGGTTACGGCGCCGGTCCTGACGAGCTGATCAAGGCGATGGCGATTTTGCAGTCGCAGAGCACGTCGGGCGCTTCGTCGGTGAGCCAGGCGGCGGCGCTGGAGGCCTTGTCGGGCCCGCAGGATTGCGTGGCCGAGTTTGCCCAGGTGTTCCGCCAGCGCCGCGATCTGGCGATTGCGGAATTGTCGGGCACGCCGGGCCTGGAGATCGTCGTGCCGCAGGGCGCGTTCTACGTGTTCCCGGACTGCTCGGGCCTGCTGGGCAAGAAGACGCCGGCGGGCGACGTGATCGCGACCGATACCGACCTGACGCACTACCTGCTGCGCGAAGCCGGCGTGGCCGTGATCGACGGCCATGCCTATGGCGCGCCGGGCACGTTCAGGTTGTCGTTCGCGGCCTCGATGGACGATATCAAGCAGGGCTGCTCGGGCATCCGGGAAGCTTGCGCCAAGCTGGCCTGAGGGCAGGGCGGGCATTCCGTACACCACACAATCACACAAGGGGAATCAAGCATGAAACGCCATACTCTTTTCGCCGCCTGCCTGGGCCTGGCCACGCTGGTCCTGGGCGCCTCGGCCCAGGCCGACCAGGTGGATGACATCAAGGCGCGCGGCGAGCTGATTTGCGGCACGCTGGGCACGTCGCAGCCGTTCAGCTTCCAGGACGCGGCGACGCGCCAGCTGGTGGGCTACGACGTGGACGTCTGCAAGCTGGTTGCGGACAAGCTGGGCGTGAAGATCAGCTACAAGCTGCTGTCGGTGGCGGCGCGGGTGCCGGAGCTGAACGAAGGGCGGGTCGACATCCTGGCGGCCAACCTGGGTTATTCGCCCGACCGTGCGCAGCAGATCGCTTTCAGCCACGCCTACTACGTCAGCCCGCAGAAGCTGCTGGTGCGCAAGGATTCGGGCCTGGAGACGGTGGAAGCGCTGAACGGCCGCCGCATCGGCGCGACCAAGGGTTCCAGCTCGGAACGCGAGATCAAGCGCATCCTGGACAAGTCGCAGGTGATTGGCTATGGCGACAGCTCGGCCACGTATCTGGCCCTGCAGCAGAAGAAGGTGGACGCGCAGTTCGCTTCCGAATTGGTGCTGGTGCGCCTGGTGCTGCAAAGCCCGCCCACGGCGCCCGTCAGCGTGATCGCCAAGTCGGTGTTCGACGAGCCCTGGGGCCTGGGCGTGCGCAAGACGGAACCGCGTTTCCTGGAAACGGTGAACCAGGCGCTGGACGAGGCCGAGGCCTCGGGCGTGGCCGCCAAGCTGTTCGACAAGTGGTTTGGTCCGGAGACGCCGTACAAGCTGGAACGCGGCTTCAAGATCGGCCCGATCGCGGGCTGAGCCGGGTCCGGAAGTACCACCGCGAGTCCCTCGTCACGGGTTCCGGCGCCGCATCCAGCGGGCGGCCGGAACCCGTGGCGTTTGGCCTGGGCCTCGCGATAGCAGGAGATTGATTGTTTTATGAGCCTACTTGACGCTTCCCAATACCAGCTGCTGCTGAGCGGCATGGCGGTGACCGTGCAGCTGTTCCTGGTTGCCTGGGTCATGGCCTTTGCCATCGCGGTGACGCTGGTGGTGGTGCGCGCGACCAATCTGGCGCCTTGCCGCTGGCTGGTCGACGCCTATGTGGAATACCACCGCAACGTGCCGCTGCTGGTGCAGGTGCTGTTCTGGTATTTCGGCATGCCCGAGCTGCTGCCGGAAGGTTTCCGCATGTGGCTGTACCAGCACAACGCCGAGATGTCGCTGGCGGCGATCGCGCTGGCGCTGGGGTCGGCCGCGTATATCGCCGAGGACATCCGCAGCGGTTTGCGCGCCATTCCCTTCACGCAGTTCGAGGCCGCCCGGGCGCTGGGCGCGAGTTATCTGCAATGCATGCGTTTCGTGATCGTGCCGCAGGCGGTGCGGATTTCGATTCCGCCGCTGGTGGGGCGCGCGCTGCTGCTGTTCAAGAACACCAGCGTGGCCATGGCCATCGGCGTGATGGAGCTGACCTACCAGGCGCGCGAGATCGAGAACGAAACCTACCGCACCTTCGCCACCTTCGGCGCGGCCACGATCATGTACCTGCTGGGATCGTTCCTCATCATGCTGATCGGATCGCGCGTCTATGACCGCTATCGTCTGAACCGGGGAGGCCACGGTGCTTGATCTCCTGTCTCAATACTGGCCCACGCTGCTGGTCGGCCAATACCCCAACGGGCCGCTGGGCGGCCTGGCGCTGACGCTGATCCTGGCCGCCTGCGGCCTGGCCTTGTCGCTGCCGCTGGCGCTGTTGATCGCGCTGGCCCGGGTCAGCCCCTACGGCTGGCTGCGCACGGCCAGCAAGGCGCTGGTCAACGTGGTGCGCGGCATGCCGCTGCTGATGCTGATCTTCTGGGCGTACTTCGTGGTGCCCAAGCTGACCGGGCAGGTGATCAGCGGCTTCTGGACGCTGATCTTCGCGCTGGTGGTTTATGAAAGCGCCTATCTGTCGGAAGTGATTCGCTCGGGCATCGAGGCGGTGCCGCGCGGCCAGATCGAGGCCTCGCGCTCGCTGGGCGTGGGCTACTGGACCACGATGCGCCGGGTGGTGCTGCCGCAGGCGCTGTTCAATGTGCTGCCCAGCATGACCAGCCAGTTCGTCTCCACCATCAAGGAGACGTCGCTGGGCTATGTCATCAGCGTCAACGAGCTGACTTTCGCGGCCAACCAGGTCAACAACCTGGTGCTGACCAAGCCGCTGCAGGTCTTCGGCATCCTGGCCATCATTTATTTCCTGGTGTGCTTCAGTCTGAGCCGCGGGCTGAGCTGGCTGGACCTGCGTATCCGCCGCTCGCGCGCCATGGCTTGAAGGAACAAAACATGATCAATCTTGAAAAAGTGAACAAGTGGTATGGCGCGCATCACGTGCTGAAGGACGTGGATCTTTCGGTGGCGCGCGGCGAGGTGCTGGTGGTGTGCGGCCCGTCGGGCTCGGGCAAGTCGACCATGATCCGCACCATCAACCGGCTGGAGCCGATCGAGAAGGGGCGCATCCTGATCGACGGCAAGGACATCTACGCCAAGGGTTCGGACCTGAACGCGCTGCGCCAGCAGATCGGTTTCGTGTTCCAGCAGTTCAATCTGTTCCCGCACATGAGCGTGCTGGAAAACGTGATCTTTGCACCCGTCAGCATCCGCAAGCAGCCGCGCAAGGCGGCCGTCGAATTGGCGCGCGGCCTGCTGGCTCGGGTGGGCCTGGAGCACAAGATCGACGCCTATCCGGGTTCGCTGTCGGGCGGCCAGCAGCAGCGCGTGGCGATCGCCCGGGCGCTGGCCTTGCAGCCGCCGGTGATGCTGTTCGACGAACCGACCAGCGCGCTTGACCCAGAGATGGTGGGCGAGGTGCTGCAGGTGATGAAGGGCCTGGCCAAGGACGGCATGACCATGGTGTGCGTGACCCACGAAATGGGCTTCGCGCGCGACGTGTGCGACCGGGTGGTCTTCATGGACGCGGGCGAGATCCTGGAGATGGACACGCCCGAGCGCTTCTTCAGCGCGCCCTCGCATCCGCGGGCGCAGCGTTTCCTGGCCGACATCCTGCATCCGCGCGGCTGAGGCCGGGGCGGCGGGCGTTGCCATGATGGTAAGGTGAGGGTTTCCATGCGTTTCGCATCGACCGCCGCGATGTACACCCTCAAACAGCTAGAGGCTTTCTACTGGAGTTCCCAGCTGGGCAGCTTCAGCGCGTCTTCCCGCAAATTGCACACCACCCAGTCGGCGGTCGCCAAACGGGTGGGCGAACTGGAAGCCTTTGCCGGCGCGCCGCTGTTCGAGCGCCGCGCCAAGAAGCTGATCATGACCGCGCAGGGCCGCAAGCTGTACGAGCTGGCGCGCGAGATGCTGGACCTGAACAGCCGCATCGTGCAGAACATGGCCGATCCGGCCAGCTTCGAGGGCGTGGTGCGGCTGGGCGTGACGGAACTGGTGGGCATGACCTGGCTGGCGCGGCTGATCAGCCAGATCAGCCTGCGCTATCCGCGCGTGCAGCTGATGCCGGAGATCGACGGCGGCATCACGCTGTACGAAAGACTGGAGCACGACGAGCTGGACCTGGCCATCATGCCCGGTCCGTTTTGGGGCTACCAATACGATTGCGTGCATCTGGGCGCGGTCACCAACGTCTGGATGGCCAGCCCGGCGCTGGACATCGATTTTTCCGCGAAGCTGACGCCGCAGGACCTGGCGCCGTATCCGGTGATTTCGCAGCCCACCAATTCGGCTTTGTCGCATCTGTACGATGCCTGGTTCGCGGAACAGGGCCTGCCGGTCAAGCGCGTGCTGACCTGCAATAGCCTGGGGATGATGGCGCAGCTGACGATGCTGGGCCTGGGTATCAGCTATCTGCCGGGCGCGTATTTCGCGCCGCTGGTGGAGCGCGGGGCGTTGTGCCAATTGAACGTGCAGCCCGATTTGCCCACGATCAATTACTACGCGGTGCACAAGAAGAACATCGTCAACCCGGTGGTGGCCCGGGTGATCGATATTGCGCGCGAGGAATGCGCTTTCGAGGTGGCGGGGGCATTCCTGCCCCATGTGCCGCCGGCGGTCAGGCCGCCGCAGGCGTAGCGCGGGGCCGGCGTCGCGCCGGCCGCGCTGATGGTCATCAGCCGCAGCGGATCGCGGTCATGACGTCCTTGTCGTCCAGGATCAGGTTCAGGCGGGTGGCGTTGTATTCCATGGTGACCAGCTGGCCGGGGCGCAGCATGCGGGCGGTTTCGCTGCCGCTGCGGGTGCGCAGGTCTTCCATCACGGAAGCGGTGGCTTTCTGGCCGATCTGGGATTGCAGCGACGAGGCGTCGCAGGTCTTGCCGCCGCCCATGGACGAGGAGCCATAGGACGAGCCGCCGTACGAGCTGGTTCCGGCATCGGCGGAGGACGAGGTGCCGGAGGAGCTGGAGGCCGCTGGCGTGCTGGACGAGCGCGGGGCGCCGGTATTGGCGCAGGCGGTCAGGCTGGCGACCAGCAGGAAAGGGATCAGCTTTCGGATCATGTAACGCTCCTTACAACAACACGTCTGAAAAAAGCCATGATAGACCAGCGGCGGCGCGCTGTGACCTGGGTTGCGGGGTGACGGGGACGGACAGGGCGGCTCAGGGTTTGCCGGGCGGCTGCATGCCGGGCAGGCGCGCCAGCCGGTCATTCAGGAAATCGATCAGCAGGCGGGCCCGCAGCGACTGGTAGCGGCGCGACGGGTAGATGAGGAAAGCCTCTTGCGGTGTGGCGGCCCATTTGGGCAGCACGCGCAGCAGTTCGCCGCTGGCGATCAGGTCCTGTACCAGCCAGGCCGGGCACAGCCCGATGCCGGCGCCCATGGCCAGGCTTTCGCGGATGGCCAGGGCGTTGTTGACGCGGAAGCGCCCCTGGGTCTGGACCGTGGCGACGGTGGCGCCCTGGTGCAGTTCCAGCGTGTCGCCGGCAGCCAGCCAGGCGAAGCGCACGTACTCGTGTTCGGCCAGATCGCGCGGCGCGCGGGGCTTGCCGCGCTGCGCCAGGTAGGAGGGGGCGGCGACCAGGTGGCGCGGCGAGATGGCCGCCTTGCGTGCGATGGCGTTGGGCGGCAGGTTGCCGCCCAGGCGCAGCGCCACGTCCACGCCTTCTTCCACCAGGTCCACGAACCGGTCGTTCAGGATCAGTTCGACCTGGATGTCGGGATACTCGTCCAGGAACTCGCGGACCAGGGCGTTCAGCCGGAACTGGCCCAGCGCCACGGGCGCGTTGATGCGCAGGAAGCCGGCGGGCTTTTCGGTCTGGCCGCGGGCGTCGGCGACGGCCTCCGAGTATTCCTCCAGCACCCGGGTGGCGCGCTCGTAGAAGCGCTTGCCTTGTTCAGTGGGCACGACACGCGTGGTGCTGCGTTCCAGCAGCCGCACGTTCAGGTCTTTTTCCAGCGCGGCGACGATCTTGCTCAGGGCCGGCTGGCTCAGGGCCTGTTCGCGCGCGACGGCCGACAGGGTGCCCAGTTCCACGGCGCGGACGAAGGCCCGCATGGCGCGCAGGGTGTCCATGGTCATTCCTATTTGGAAGAAGTGGTATGCAGTTTAGGGTTCTACCGGCAGATTTGGGAAGAACCTATCGTGACGTCACTTTCCCTTTTTCTGGAGTCGTCATGAATCGCTTCAATCCCTTTTCCCTGGTTTCGACTGCCGTTTTGGCCGCAGGCCTTGCGGCGCTGGCCCCGTCCGCGGCGGCCGCGCAGCCCGCTCTTCTGGCCGAGGCTGCGCGGTCGAACTGGGTCAGCTCCTGGTTCGCCAGCCCGCAACCCTTGTGGGAGGATGCATTCGTGTTGCCCACGGAGATGCCGGCCGAATTGCGCGGCCAGACCCTGCGCCAGACGCTGATGCTGAGCCTGGGCGGACCGCGCTTGCGGGTGGTGCTGTCCAACCGTTATGGCACGCAGCCGCTGGAAATCGGCGCGGCCAGCGTGGCGCTGGCCGCGGGGGGCTCGAAGATCCACCCGGAGTCCAGCCGCGGGCTGGCCTTTGGCGGGCGGCCGGGCGTGACGGTGGCGCCGGGCGCGCAGGCGGTCAGCGATCCGGTAGAGCTGCCTGTATCAGTGCTGGCCGAGCTGGCTGTCAGCCTCTACTTCCCCCAGGCGACGCCGGTGACGACCTTCCATTGGGGCGCGCAGCAGAGCGGGGCTTTGGCCCGGGGCGATGCCACGGTGGCGGCGGAGCTGCCCGGCGCACAGGCGCTGCAAGGCCGCGCCTTCCTGGCAGGGATCTGGGTCGAAAGCCCGTCGCGCGCGCCGGTGGTGGTGGCGTTTGGCGATTCCCTGACGGACGGCAATGGTTCCACGCCAGGGGCCAACCGCCGTTGGCCGGACTACCTGGCCCGCCGCCTGGCGCCGCAGGGCATAGGCGTGGCGAACGCCGGCATTTCTGGGGCGCGCGTGTGGGGCGACAAGATGGGCGTGAACGCGATGGCCCGCTTTGACGCCGACGTGCTGTCGCAGCCGGGGGTGCGTACTGTGGTGATGATGATGGGCATCAATGACATCGGCTGGCCGGACAGCGGCTTCGCGCCGGACGATGCGCCCATGACGGCGGCCAGATTGAGCGAGGGCTACCGGCAGCTGGCGGAGGCCGCGCGCCTGCGCGGCGTGCGCATCGTGGGCGGCACCATTGCGCCGTACGAAGGGTCGCTGCATGGCACGCCGCTGTCGGGCCACTACAACCCGGCGAAGGACGCGGTGCGGCTGGAGGTGAACCGCTGGATCCGCGAAAGCGGCGTGTTCGACGCGGTGGCGGATTTTGACGCGGTGCTGCGCGATCCCGCGCATCCGGCGCGGCTGCTGCCCGCGTATGACTCGGGCGACAACCTGCATCCCAACGATGCTGGCTACCAGGCCATGGCGCAGGCGCTGGACATGGCCACGCTGTTCGGCGATTGAGCGGTGATTGTGCAGCGAGCGGGACGGTCAGTGGAAATTGCGGCTCTGGGTGTTCAAGTCGCCCAGCAGTTCGGACAGGTCCACCAGCCGCTGCGCGATCAGGTGGCGCACGCCGTCCACGCTTTGCCAGGAACCATAGACGCCCAGCAGCGAGGCCCCCAGCAATTCGCGGCGCTGGCGTTCTATGAGTTCCGTGCGCACGACCACGTTGACGGGGCCGGTCTCGTCTTCCAGCGTGACGAAGATCACCCCCTTGGCGGTCTGCGGGCGCTGGCGCACGGTGACGATGCCGCAGGCGCGCGCCACGCGCTTGTCGGGGTAGCCGTTCAGCACCGAGGCGGGCTGGAAGTTGCGCGCCGCGAGCTGGGGGCGCAGCAGCGCCACGGGATGGCTGCGCAGCGTCAGGCCCACGCTGCGGTAATCCGCCGCCACGGCCTGGCCCTCGGTCGGGGCGGACAGTTGCGGCGCCTGGGTTTCCTGGATGGCGGCGTCGCGCAGCAGGTCGCGGCTCTGCACGCTGGCGGCGGCTTCCCAGCTGGCCTGGCGACGATGGCCGGCCAGGGTGCGCAGGGCGTCGCCTGCGGCCAGCGCATTCAGGTCATGGCGGCTGAGCGCGGCGCGGCGGGCCAGGTCGCCGGTGTCGGCAAAGGGCGCGGCGGCGCGCGCGTCCTCGATGCGGCGGGCGGCGTCCTCGCGCATGCCCTGGATCAGGCTCAGTCCCAGCCTGACGGCGGGCCGGGGGCCGTCGGTGGCGGGCGCGTGCGGATGCGCGGTCCGACGGGCGCCAGGATGGCCCTCGGGCAGGGTTTCCAGCGCCGAGTCCCAGCCGCTGACCGTGACGTCGGGCGGCAGCGCGCAGACGCCGTGGCGGCGGGCGTCCTGCACCAGCTGGGCCGGGGCATAGAAGCCCATGGGCTGGGAATTGAGCAGGGCGGCCAGGAAGGCTTCGGGCTCGTGCCGCTTGAGCCATGAGCTGGCGTAGGCCAGCAGCGCGAAGCTGGCGGCGTGGCTTTCCGGGAAGCCGTATTCGCCGAAGCCTTCGATCTGCCGGAACAGCGCCTCGGCAAAGTCCAGCTTGTAGCCGTGGGCCAGCAGGCCGCCGACCAGCTTGGTCCGGTACTTGTCCACGCCGCCCTTGCGCTTCCAGGCCGCCATGGAACGGCGCAACTGGTCGGACTCGCCGGGCGTGAAGCCGGCGGCCACCACCGCGATCTGCATGACCTGTTCCTGGAAGATGGGCACGCCCATGGTGCGGCTGAGCACGCCGCGCACTTTTTCGCTGGGATAGGTCTCGGGCTCCTTGCCCTGGCGCCGGCGCAGGTAAGGATGGACCATGCCGCCCTGGATCGGCCCGGGCCGCACGATGGCCACCTGCACCACCAGGTCGTAGTATTCGCGCGGGCGCAGCCGCGGCAGCATGGTCATCTGGGCGCGGGATTCGATCTGGAACACGCCTATGGTGTCGGCGTCGCAGATCATGTCGTAGGTGGGCGTGTCGTCGGGCGGGATGTCCTGCAGCCGCAGCGGCGCGCCGCGGCGCTGGCCGGCCAGCTCCAGCGTGCGACGCAGCGCCGACAGCATGCCCAGCGCCAGCACATCCACTTTCAGCAGGCCCAGCGCGTCCAGGTCGTCCTTGTCCCACTGCACGACGCTGCGGTCCGCCATGGCGGCGTTTTCGATGGGCACCAGGCGCGACAGCTTGCCGCGCGAAATCACGAAGCCGCCGGGATGCTGCGACAGGTGGCGCGGAAAGCCCATCAGGGTCTGGGCCAGCGCCGCCCACTGGCGCGCCACCTGCGATTCCGGGTCCAGTCCGCAGGCGCCCAGCGTGCGCAGCATTTCCTTCTTGCCGTCCCACCATTGGTGGGCGCGCGCCACCGCGTCGATGACGCCGGGGTCCACGCCCAGCGCGCTACCGGTATCGCGTAGCACGCTGCGCGGCCGGTAGGAAATGACCACGGCGGTCAGCGCGGCGCGGTCCCGGCCGTATTTGTTGTAGATGTACTGGATGACTTCTTCGCGGCGCTGGTGCTCGAAGTCCACGTCGATGTCGGGCGGCTCGTTGCGTTCCTTGCTGATGAAGCGCTCGAACAGGTTGTTGCCGCGCACCGGGTCGACCTCGGTGATGCCCAGGCAGTAGCAGACTGCGGAGTTGGCGGCGGAGCCGCGGCCCTGGCACAGGATGCCTGCGCCTCGGGCGTACTGGACGATGTCGTAGACCGTGAGGAAATAGGCTTCGTAGTGCAGGTCGGTGATCAGATCCAGTTCTTTTTCGATCTGCGCGGCCACGCTGTCCGGCGTGCCGGCGGGGAAGCGGCGCGTGGAGCCGGCCAGGGTTTCCTGGCGCAGATAGGTCGCGGGCGTGTGGCCGCGCGGAATGATCTCGTCGGGGTATTCGTAGCGCAATTCGTCCAGCGAGAAGGCGCAGCGGCGCGCCACCGCCAGGGTCTGGGCCAGCGCTTCCGGAGGATAGAGATTGGCCAGCCGCATGCGCGTGCGCAGGTGCTGTTCGGCATTGCCGGAAAGTTCGTAGCCGCACTGCGACACGGGCTGGCGGGTGCGGATGCCGGTCAGCGTGTCGTGCAGCGGCTTGCGCGAACGCAGGTGCATCTGCACCTGGCCCAGCGCCACGATGGGCAGGTCCGCGGCCTGCGCGGCATGTTCGACCGCGGCGCGGTGCAGGTCGTCGCGCGAGCGGTGCAGCAGGGTCAGCCCGACCCAGGCGCGGCGGGGAAAGACGCGCGCCAGCCAGCGCGCCTGCTCGGCCATGCGGTCGGCGTCGGTGCCGTAGGCGGGGCTCAGGATGGCCAGGCATTCGGGCAGGTGGCGCAGATGGGCATGGCCCGCGGGCGGGTGGACGAGGTCGTCGGGCGCCAACTGGTATTCGCCCTTGGGCGCGCGGGTGCGCGCCAGGGTGATCAGTTCCGACAGGTTGCCGTAGCCTTCGCGCGTCTGCGCCAGCAGGGTCAGGCCCAGCGGCGCGGCATCGGGCGCGGCACGCAGCTGGAAGGTGGCGCCGATGATGAGCGGCAGCTTGCGGGCCTTGGCTTCGACGTGGGCGCGGACCACGCCCGCCAGCGAGCATTCGTCGGTGATGGCAAGCGCCGCGTAGCCCAGTTCGGCGGCGCGCTCGACCAGTTCCTCCGGGTGCGAGGCGCCCTGCAGGAAAGAGAAATTGGACTGGCATTGCAGCTCGGCGTAGCCGGGCAGCTGCGCCAGGAGGCCGGGGGTATCGTCGTCCATGCGCATGCGGCCTCAGGCGTAGAGCCCATGCAGGAACCAGCGGGCGTGCTCGTCGTCGCGCTCGCGGTAGATCCAGTAGCGCGCGGCCGCCGCGTCCTCGGCGACGAAGTAGTCGCGCACGGTCAGGGCCGGGTCCCACCAGCCGCTTTCGATGCGCTCGGGGCCGCGCATCAGCCGCAGCGCCTGGCCGCCGTACTGCGGCCGGTGGCCGGACAGCTTCAAGGGCTGCGGCGGGTCCAGCAGCCAGAAGGGCCGGTCCAGCAGGGCGGGCAGGGGCGCGGGGCGCTGCGGCGGGGAGAGCGCGTCGCCCCAGGCGTTGGCGGCCTCGGGGCGGTGGTCGGGCACCGGATGGGCATGGCGCACCTGGTCGCGGCCCAGCCGCGCCACCAGCAGGTCCAGCAGCCGCGCATGGTCGGCGGGCGTGCCACCGGGCTCGGGGAACAGGGTGGTGCTGGCGGCGGGCTGCTCGACCGTGTCGGGCGCCAGCAGCGCCACGGCGATCACGGGCGCGTCCAGGGTGTAGCGGGACAGCTTTTCGCGCAGCAGGTTGAGGATCTGCGGCGCCTGCCAGACCGGCTGGGCCAGGGCCAGCTCCAGTTCGGCGGGCGGCCGGGCATGGCGGCCGCGTTCGTGTTCCATGCTGAGCACCACGCGGCGCACCGCCAGTTGCCGGGCGGTCAGCCAGCCGCCCAGCTGTTCGGCCAGGCGGCGCGCCACCGCCAGCACCGCGTCGGTGTGCTCGACGTAGTCGGTGAGCTCGATGCGGCGCGAGAACTGGTGCGGCGGTTCGATCCAGCGGTGCAGTTCGGGCGCCAGCCCATAGGCGGCGTCCAGGGCCTGCAGCAGCTCGGGCGCGCTGCGCCGTTGCAGGCCGGCGCGCGGCAGGGCGCGCAGGTCCGCCAGGGTATGGCAGCCGATGTCGTCGAGCCAGTCGCGGCGGGCCTGCGCCTGCGGCAGCAGGGCCAGCGGCAGGGCGTCCAGCCGCCGGGTCAGGGTGGGCAGCCTCAGGGTGCGCCGGGGCGCGCGCCGGCTGGGGTTGCGCGCCAGCAGCCAGGCGCCGGCGGCGGTCGGCGCCATGCCTAGCGAGACGCGCAGGTCCAGGGCGCGCAGCGTGGCGGCTACCCGCCGGTGCAGGGCCTTGGGGCCGCCGAAGAACATCAGGCTGGCGCCCACGCTCAGGAGCAGGGTGTCGCCGTCGGCCAGGGCGACTTCGGGCGTGTATTGCAGCAGGGCCAGGGCGGCGCCCTGCAAGGTTTCGGCCTCGGTCAGCGGATCGCGGGGCAGCAGTTCGACTTCCGGGGCGATGGCGGCCGCGCCCGCGCGGCGCATGCCGGGCTTCACGCCGGCGCGGCGGGCGGCGGGCGTCAGGGCGGCGACGCGTTCCTGTTCCAGGACCGCGAACGCCTGCCCCTCAAGCGGCCAGTGCGGGCGCAGTGCGTCCAGCGGCAGGCAGCGCAGGAAGGCGGCGATCCAGAGGCGCATGGCGGGGAGAAACAGGGGATGTGGCGCCGGATTCCAGGCCCACGTACAGCGGCGTGTCGCAGGCGGGCCCGCGGCGCTTCAGGATGTGGACGGACAGGCCGCCCGCGGCCGGCGCCAGCGCCAGCCGCAAGGGCGCGGGCGTGGCGTTCTGCGCCGCGCTGCTGGGGCGCACGGCGATGAACAGCAGGTCGCTGGCCTGGGCGGCCAGATGCAGGCGGCGCAGGGATTCGGGGCGCACGTGGGGCAGCCAGCAGACCAGGGCGCCGCAGCTGCCGTTCTTCAGGATCTGTTCGGCGGCCCACAGCGCGTCCACGGGCTTTTGCGGCGCCACCCAGAGCAATTGGCGGGGATCCAGCCGCCAGCTCATCCAGCTGGCGATATGGGGCGTGTGCGGAGGCTGCACCAGCGCAATGGCGCGGCGCGTCTCCAGCTGGGCCAGCGCCGGGCGCAACAGGCGGATTTCGCCTATGCCGGGGTGCGGGACCAGCAGTTCGGTCAGCGAACCCAGCGGCCAGCCGCCGTCCGGCAGCTCGGCCGAAAGCGCGGCATGCCCGGTGGGCAGGGTGCGGGCGGCGCCTTGAGCCAACTGGGTGGCGCGCCACAACGCGGGATGGATACGTTCTGGGGACTGCATGGGGTCGATTCCTGGATGACAGGAGCCGGGGAGTGGCCGATGCGTCATTATAGCTGTATGTATATACAGTATATACCGGGCCTTCGATTGCCTTGGCGTCTTTGAATGTGCACGCGCCATGCACTGGCTTGGTGCGTCGCGCCGAACCGTCTGGAGTCCCCTCAAGCAAGGCGGCGTATTTCGCTGGCCCGCTGCTTGGCATGGTTTCTGCTTGTGAACAAATGTCACTGCTTTTTCACGAGACAACGGTTTCTACGGAGGATTACCGCAAATGGCCCATCAACCAGAAAAAATCGTCGAACTCTCGCGTCGAGTCGAACGGATATCGAACGAGAAGATCAAGAGCATTGTCGATATCAATCAACAGGCCAAGTACTTGTCCCTGAACGCGCGTATCGAGGCCGCGCGTTCAGGCGAGGCGGGGCGGGGCTTTGCCGTGGTCGCCAATCAAGTGCAATCCGTGTCCGAACAGATCACCGGCATTGCTGACTCGCTGAAGGAGGAACTGGCGGGTTCGATTGCAGACCTGATCCGCATCGGTGAAAGTACTTTGCGTGAGATCCGGGGCCACGAGGGCCGCCGTCTGGGAGACCTGGCCTTGAACATGATCGAAACGATGGATCGCAACTTGTACGAGCGGTCATGCGATGTGCGCTGGTGGGCAACGGATTCCTCGGTGGTGGCCGCCCTGCAGCGGGAGTCTCCGGAAACCGCAAGCCATGCCAGCCAACGCCTGGGCGTGATCCTGGACAGCTACACGGTCTACCTGGACCTGTGGGTGGCCGACGCCCGGGGCCGGATCGTGGCCAACGGCCGGCCGGATCTGTATCCGCAGGCGCGCGGCGCCAGCGTGGCGCATGCCGAATGGTTCCGGCGCGGGATGGCCACGGCGGACGGCGCCGGCTATGTGGCCATGGACGTCGAGCGCGAACGCCTGCTGGGCGACGCCCATGTGGCGACCTATGCGACCGCCATCCGCCAGAACGCGGATAAGCACGGCAAGCCCCTGGGGGTTCTAGGCGTCTTCTTTGACTGGGCGCGGCAGGCCGACAGCATCGTGCAGTCAGTGGGCCTGTCGGAGGAAGAATGGACCCGCAGCCGTTGCCTGCTGGTGGACGGCAATCTGCGGGTCATCGCGGCGTCCGACGCCAGGGCTACCTTGAACGAGCGCTACATCCTGCGCAGCGGCGAGAATGCGCGCGGCTACTATGAAAACGCCGACCGCAGCCTGGTCGGCTATTCCGTGACGCCAGGCTACGAAACCTATGCGGGCCTGGGTTGGCATGGCGTCATCATCCAACAGCCGCGGCCCTTTTTCGAGTAAAGCGGAAAGAATGGGCCCGCTGCTGTTTTTGCGCAGAGCGCCTAGGCCCGGACGCCCGCCGCCGTTGGCGCGGCGGGCTGCGTGTCCGTCGCGCCATTCAGATTCAACTCCTGGAAACGCATGTCCTCATACCGGATCCAGTGCGACTTGCGCACCAGCCGGTGCCCGAGCCACAGGGCCAGGAACAGCGGAATCGCCAGGTAGGTGGAGATCACGCCGATCCAGTCGATGCGGTCTTGCAGGAAGGCCTGGTAGTTCTGGCCCAGGGTGACCACCAGGCACAGGACGAAGGCGAGCAGGGGGCCGAAGGGGAACAGGCCGGCCTTGTAGGGCAGGTCGGCGGTGTCGTAGCCGTGCTTCACATAGCCCCGGCGGAAACGGTAATGGCTGACCGCGATGCTCAGCCAGACGATGAATTCCGTCATGCCGGCGAAGTTCAACAGCCAGATGTAGACGGCCTTGGGGCTGTACACCAGGCTGAACAGGCACAGACAGGCCAGCAGCGCGGTGGCTATCAGCGCGTACAGCGGCACGCCCTTGCCGGTTACGCGGCGGAATATGGCCGGGGCCTGGCCTTCGGCCGCCATGTTGAACAGCATCCGCGTGGCCGCGTACATGCCGGAATTGCCGGCGGACAGCACCGAGGTCAGGATCACGGCGTTCATCACGGTGGCCGCCGACAGCAGCCCCGCGTGCTGGAACACCAGGGTGAAGGGGCTGACGGCGATGTCTTCCACTTCGTTGCGCAGCAGCTGCGGGTCGGTATAGGGCAGCAGCAGGCCGATGATCAGGATGGCCAGCACGTAGAACAGCAGGATGCGCCAGAACACGTGGTTGATCGCACGCGGCACGTTGCGGCGAGGATTCTCGGATTCGCCGGCGGCCACGGCCACCAGTTCGGTGCCCTGGAACGAATAGGCCACCACCATCGCCACGCCGACCCAGGTGGCCGCATTGCCCACGAAGGGCGCGTCGCCGACCGACCAGTTCACCAGGCCCACCGGCGTGCCGCTGTGGATGATGCCCACCAGCATCGCCAGCCCGACGCCGATGAAGCACAGCACGGCCACGACCTTGATGATGGCGAACCAGTATTCGGCCTCGCCGAAGCTGCGCGCCGAGAAGGCGTTCAGGCCGAAGGTCAGGGCTAGGAAGGCCACGCTCCAGATCCAGCCGGGCGTATCGGGGAACCAATACGCCATGACCAGCTGCGCGGCCACCACGTCCACCGCCACCACGGTGGCCCAGCTGATCCAGAAGTTCCAGCCCAGCGCGAAGCCGAAACCGCCGTCCACGTAGCGCGAGGCATAGGTGCAGAAGGAGCCCGATACCGGCATGAAGGTGGCCAGTTCGCCCAGGCTGGTCATGATGAAATAGACCATCAGCCCGATGGCCAGGTAGACCAGCAGCGCGCCGCCCGGGCCCGCTTGCGCGATCGCGGCGCCGGAGGCGACGAACAGGCCGGTGCCGATGGCCCCGCCCAACGCTATCATCGTGAGGTGGCGCGCCTTGAGCACGCGATGCAGCTGGTTCTGGCCGGCAGGCGTGGCGCCGGATTCTGTTGTTGGAATTTGCATTGCTGGGGTAGGAGGTTGCCGGGGCAGGGGACCATCAGGCACGGGCATGCGGGCCTGCCCGCCAGGCAACGCCGCGCAAGCCAGCCGGTCCGTGGCGGTGCGGCAAAGGTTGCTTCAAGCCGCGCATTTTACAATGAGGCTATTCAGGGGCCGTCCGGCGGCCCCCAGCCAGCACGGAGCAGTTTCATGGCGTCTTCCACTTCTCTCGAATTTCTTCCCAATGCCGGCGTCGACGTGCGCCAGCTGTTCATCCTGCTGCACGGCGTGGGCGGCAGCCCCGACGACATGGAGCCCATGGCGCAGGCAGTGCGCGCGGCGTTCCCCAGCGCCGCGGTGCTGGCGCCCCAGGGTTTCGAGCCCTTCGACGGCGGCGGCGAGGGCCGGCAATGGTTTTCGGTGCGCGGCGTGACGGAGGAAAACCGCCCCGGACGCGTGGCGCAGGCCTTGCCGGCGCTGGAAACCTATGTGCGCGAGGCGCAGGCGCGCTTCGGCCTGCTGCAGTCGGACACGGCCCTGGCGGGTTTTTCGCAGGGCGCCATCATGGTGCTGGAACTGGTGCAGGCGCACGACGGCATCGCCGGCCGCGTCATCGCGTTCTCGGGCCGCTATGCCCAGATGCCCAAGATCGCGCCGCAGTTCACCACGTTGCACCTGCTGCACGGCGCCGCCGATCCGATCATGAGCGTGGAGCATATCCAGGCCGCCCAGGCGCGCCTGACCGAGCTGCACGGCGACTCGACCATCGACATCGCCACCCAGGTGGGGCACGCGCTGCATCCGGCGCTGATCGAGCGCGCCATCGTGCGCTTGAAGACCTGCGTGCCGCTGCGCAGCTGGGAGGCCGCGCTGGGCCTCAACCAGGCGCCGCCCGACGGCACCCCGGTGCATTGATGCCGGCTCAGCCCTCCTTGCCGCGCGCCGCCGACCCGGTGGGCGGCGCACAAAGCATTTTTCGCGTCCTGCGCCTGCTGAAATACGTAGGCGCTGCGCCTGCGCGCGGCGTCGGGCTGACCGACGTGGTGCGCGACATCGGCCTCACGCCACCGACCGCGCACCGCATGCTGTCGGCCTTGCTGCAAGAAGGCTTCCTGTCGCTGAATACCAAGCTCAAGACCTACAGCCTGGGGCGCGAGTCCTACATTCTGGGGCTGGCGGCCGAAGGCAGGCACGGCATCAAGGCCATTGCGGAATCGGCGGTGCTGCGCCTGGCGCAGTCCACGGGCGACACCAGCTTTCTGTCCGTCAGGTCCGGGCACGAAGCCGTTTGCGTGGACCGCAAGACGGGCGACTTCCCCATCAAGATTCTGACTTTGGAAGTGGGGCACCGGCGGCCGTTGGGGGTGGGGGCGGGCAGCCTGGCGCTGCTGGCCTTTTTGCCCAATGACGATATCGAGCGGGTGCTGGCGCGCTACGACGCCACGGCCGCGCCCGATCTGCCGTCCACCGACATGCTGCGCGACGACATTGCCGCGGCGCGCAAGAATGGCTACGCGCTCAACCCGGGGCGCATCATTCCCGACATGGTGGGGGTGGGCGTGCCGGTGCTGGACCGCGAACAGCGGGTGGTGGCGGCGCTGAGCGTGGCGGCGATCCGGTCGCGCCTGTCGGGCGCCCGCTTGCAGGACGTGGTGGCCGCCTTGCAGCGGTCTGCGGCCGAACTGGCCGCAGACCTCGCGCCGCGGGTCTGACTTACCGGCCCGCGCAGGCCTTGCCGCCATCCACGGGCAGACACACGCCCGTGATGTACTTGGCTTCGTCGCTGGCCAGGAACAGCGCGGCGTGCGCCACGTCCCAGGCATCGCCCATCCGGCCCATCGGACTGGCCGCGTTACGATGGCGGCGCATTTCCTCGACATCTTCAAACTGCCCCGCAATCTGCGTATAGATCAACGGGGTATCGATGACGCCCGGCAACACGGCGTTGACACGGATGTTGTTGGGCGCATAGCGCACGGCCAGGGAGCGGGTCAGGTGGTTCAGGCCCGCCTTGGCCGCGTAGTACGAGGTGTACGGATACGTGTTCACCTGAATCGACGCCAACGACGAGATGTTGACGATGCTGCCCGCGCCTTGTTCCAGCATCGCTGGCAGCACGTGTTTGCAGGTCAGGAATACGCCGGTCAGGTTGGTGTCCAGCACGCGGTGCCAGCTTTCCTCGCTGGCTTCGATGGGATCGCCCATTTCCGTGATGCCTACATTGTTGTGCAGCACGTCGATCCGTCCGGCCTCGCTCAGCACCGCCGCGACCGCCGCCTGAATCTGCGCGGAGTCGGTCACGTCGGCGGTCAGCGCGATGCAGCGGCCGCCTTCGCTGGTGATGACGCGCCGGGTTTCCTCGGCGGCCTCGGCGCGCACGTCCACCGCAAACACCCACGCGCCCTCGCGCGCATACAGGGCGGCGGCCGCCTTGCCGTTGCCCCAGCCCGGCCCGGATGAGCCGGCGCCGAATACCAGCGCCACCTTGTCCTTCAAGCGCTGGCTCATGTCATTCCGCCGAAATGTGCGCGAAAGCGGCCACCTTCTTCCACTTGGCCACGTCGTCGCGAATCATCGCGGCAAACGCGTCGGGCTTGTCGGCCACGACATAAGCGCCCACGCCCGCGTACTTGGCCTGCACCTGCGGATCGGCCAGCGCCTTGCGCGACGCGTCGTTCAGCTTGGCAAGAATGTCCGCAGGCAGGCCCGCCGGCGCAAGCAGCCCGTTCCACATTTCGGCGTCGTAGTCGGGCAGCCCGACCTCGGCGAAAGTCGGCACATCGGGCAATTGCGGCAGCCGCGTTTTGGCGGCGACAACGATCGGCCTCAAGCTGCCCGACTGGATGTGCGCCATCGACGAGGCCGCCGTGTCCCACAGGATGGGCACTTGGCCCGCGATCACATCGTTGAGCGCCGGGCCGGTGCCGCGATACGGCACGTGCATCATGTCCAGCCCCGACAACGACTTGTAGTACTCCATCGCCATGTGAGTGGCCCCGCCGTTGCCCGACGACGCATACGAATACTTGCCCGGCGCGCCTTTGATCAAGGTGACGAAAGACGTGTAGTCCTTGGCGGGAAAGTTCTTGTTGACGACGATCACGCCCGGTACGCGGATGATCTGGGTGACCGGCGTGAAGTCCTTCACGGCGTCGTAGGGCAGGGTCTTGTAGACGGCGGGGTTCGTGCCGTTGGTGCTGGACGTGCCAAGCAGCAACGTGTAGCCGTCGGGCGCTGCCGCCGCGACCGCGCGCGTGCCGACCGTGCCTCCTGCGCCGCCCCGGTTTTCCACCACGACGGCCTGGCCGATTTGCTTGCCCAACGCTTCGGCGAAAATGCGCCCGACCATGTCGGACGTCCCGCCGGGCGGGAAGGGCACGATCAAACGGATGGGGCGATCGGGGTAGCTGTTTTGCGCCGCTGCGGCGCCGGTCAGGGTGACGGCCAAAGTGGCGGCCGCCAGCGTCATCCAGGTTTTTGCTTTCATGCGGGTTGTCTCCTCGCTGCTCTACTGTTGTGCGGATTGCCGGTTTTTTTTCAGGTTTCTCGATACGGGGTCAAGCGATCCGGTCACCCGCTTTGATCTTGGCGGCGCGGCTGTCCACGCCGGGCAGCATGTGCGCGGGGTCACGCGTGACGACCACATCCAGAATGGTGGGCCGGTCCGTGCACGCAAAGGCCGCGGCCAGTGCGGCCGGAATGTCGGCGGGGTCCTCCACGCGGATGCCCTGGCATCCCAGTGCGCGCGCCACATTGGCGTAGTTGGTTTCCGCCAGATCGGACGACTGATAGCTGCCGCTGCCGTACATCAGATGCTGCAACGCCTTGATGTAGCCCGACGCGGCGTTGTTGACCACCACCAACGTGAACGCCAGGCCCATGCGCACCGCCGTTTCCAGTTCGCCCAACGACATGTTGCAGCCGCCGTCGCCTGTCAGGCTGACGACCTGACGGCCCGGCGCGGCGGCGGCGGCGCCGATGGCGCCAGGGATGCCATAGCCGATCGAGGCGAAACCGCGGTCCGGCACGAAGCCGCGGCCCGCGCGCTTGGTGTCGAACAACAAGCCGCCCCAGTGCGCGGCGAATCCGCCATCGGCCACCAGGATGCCGTCCGCCGGCAGTGCGGCATTGATCTCATGCATCAGCCGCGCCATGCCGATGGGGCTGTCGCCCGACGTGAGCTTGCCTTGCACGGATTCGCGCCAGGCATGCATGGCTTGCCCGACTTCATCCACATAGGCCTGGCGGGCTTGCGAAGGCGCCGCTTGGCTACCCAGACGCTCGCCGAGCTCTTCCAGCGTGGCGCGCACATCGCCCCACAGGCGCAGGGCGGGCGTCGTCGTGCGGTCGAATTCTTCGGCCACGATGTCCAGATGGATGATGGGCGTGTCGCCCGCCAGCAAGTCGTAGCGGCGCGTGGCGACTTCACCCAGCTTGCAGCCGACGACAAACAGGCAATCGGCCTTGGCGATGAGCTCGTTGGCGATGCGGCTGTAGCGGCCGAACAGGCCCGCGTTGAGCGGGTCGGTGCAGGCGACCGCGCCCTTGCCGCTCATCGTATGGGCCACGGGGATACCGAACCGACGCGCAAACGCCTGGACGGTTTCGGCGGCGTCGCTGATGTGCACGCCGCCGCCGCACAGCATCAACGGCCGGGCGGCGCCCGCCAGCATGCTTGCGGCCTGCGCCAGATCGTCGGCCGCGGGGCGGCAGCGCAAAGCGGGGGCGCGGCGGTAATTGACGCTGGAATGGAAGGCGTCGGCATCGAAGGCGTGGACTTCATGCGCGATGTCTTCCGGCACGTCCAACACTACCGGGCCAGGGCGGCCGCTGGTGGCGACGGCAAAGGCGCGGCGCACCAGCTCAGGGATACGTTCAATTTTCTCGACACGCAGCACGTCCTTGACGACCGGGCGCAGCACTTCCAGTTGGCGGGCTTCCTGCGTCATGTTCTTCCAGGAGTGCAGCCGGTGCGAATCGCCGACCAGCGCCACCATCGCCGTGCCGGCATTGAAGGCTTCCGCCAGCCCGGTGACCAGGTTGGTTGCGCCTGGCCCCAGCGTGGCGTCACAAACGCCCGGCCGACCGCTGACCTTGGTGTAGGCGTCGGCGGCGAACACCGCGCAGCGCTCATCGTTGATCAGGTTGTGGTTCAGCTTCAAGCGTCGCACGGCGTCGTAGAACGGCAGCAACTGAAAGCCGCCCATGCCGAACATCAGCCCCACATCGTGTGCGGCGAACATGCGCGCAATGGCTTCGCCGCCCGTGATTTCCAGTTTTTCCGACATGCGGGTAGTGCTCCTAGTAAGTGCCGCGCCCGTTCAGCAGGGCGTCGATGAAAGCTTTCAGCGGCGTGCCGACGCGGCAGCCCAATTCGCGGGCGCGTGCGTTTGCGCAAGAAATCGTGCCTTCCTGGTAGCAGGAAAGCGCGTCGCCGATGCGTGCGCTATAGGCCGACACCGTCAGCGCGGCGATGCCACGTTGCTGCAACAGCGGCAGGCGGCCGATGCCGGCGCTGTCCTTGCCGATGCCGGCGTCGTTGAACGTCACCAGGCGCGGGGTGGCCTTCACGCCATCGGTTTGCAGTCCGGCCAGCCGTTCGCCATGGGATGCGGTGACCACGATGCGCCCGTCATCGTCTGCATTCAGCAGCGACACGGAGTCGGCGCCGACGACCAGCGCCGCGCCATCGGCGGCGGCCTCGATGACGGTGCGGGATTCTTTTTGCAGGGCAGGCCGCGCCTGGCTGGCAGGGGCGCGGGACAGCAAGGCCGCTGCGTCGGCGACGCTCATGCCTGGCCGGCAACCCAGCGCCTGCGCCAGCGCGTTGGCGTGACTAAGCACGCCGTGGCGCGCCATGTCGGCGCCGTCGCCGATGCGGCAACTGCGGTAATCGGCAGCGGCTGCCGGCACGCCCCATTGCTGCAAATCCGCCAGCCCAGCGATGCCGGCTTGCAGCCAGCCGACGCCTGCATCGTTCAGGATGGCGGCGCGTACGTTGCCGCGCGCCGCGCAATAGGCCGCATAGCTGCCGCCGTGCGAACCCGCGATGACGACGCGGCCGGCGTCTTCGGACGTCAGTTTGGTGATGCTGTCGAGGACGCGCGCACCCGCCACCCTTGATGGGTTTTCCATATTATGGATTTGTCTCATTGCCCAAGCGCTTGTCGTTCACGGCTGTGAACATTCAGGCTTGTTAATTGTTGTGTGAATCAGCTTTGAGACAATTCTACGAGCGGCAAAATCTCGTGGGCAATGCAATATCCATATTATGGAAATTACATTGCCTGCCGTGGCTTACTTTTCCCAGCCGCCGCCCAGCGCCAGGAACAGCGCGATCTGGTCGTTGCTGAGCTCGGCCTGCGAGGCGGCCAGCGCGCTTTCGTTGGTGGCCAGCGTGCGCTCGGCGTCCAGCACGGTCAGGTAGTCGGTCTTGCCGTACTTGAACAGGCGGCTGGCTTGCGAGGCGGCTTCGGCGCTCTGGTCGCGCGCGGCGCGCAGGGCGGCGTCGCGGTCCAGCTGGCGGGCGTAGACCACCAGCGCGCTTTCCGTTTCCCGCAGGGCGTTCAGCACGGTGGCGTCGAAGCGCGCCGCCGCGGCCTTGGTGCTGGCTTGGGCCTCGGCGATGCGGGCCTGCGCGGCGCCGGTGTTGGGGATGGTCCAGGAGATCAATGGACCGACGCTCCAGCTGAAGGTGCCGCGGTCGCCGAACATGGTGGCCGGGCCGCCCGAGGCGGCCGACAGGCCCAGCGAGATCTTCGGATACAGGTCCGCGGTGGCCACGCCGATGCGCGCGGTGGACGCGGCCAGGGTGCGTTCGGCCTGGCGGATGTCCGGGCGGCGGCGCAGCAGCGCGGCGCCATCGCCCACGGGGATGGTCTCGGTCAGGCGCGGCGCCTTGGCGCATTGCAGCAGGGCGGGGGAGATCTCGGCGGGAGTCTGGCTGGTCAGCGCGGCCAGGCGGTACAGCGCGGTGCGCTGCTGGGCCTGGAACGGCGGCAGGTTGGCCTGCAGCTGTTCCAGCTGGCTGCGCGCGCGGGTCACGTCCAGCGTCGTGCCGCGGCCGGCGCGTTGCAGCCGGTCGACGGCGTCCAGCGATTCCTTCTGCACCTGCACCGAATGCTGGGCAGAGGCCAGCTGCATGCCGGCCGCGCACATATTGGCGTAGGCGCGTGCGGTCTCGGCGGCCACCGTGACGCGGGTGGCGTCATAGGCGGCCTGCGCGGCCTGTTCGTCGCCGCTGGCCGCTTCCACCGCGCGGCGGATCTGGCCGAACAGGTCCAGCTGGTAGGCCACGCTGGCGCCCATGGAATAGGACCAGCGGTTGGGCGGATCGATGCCGGGTTGCAGTTCCTGCAGGCCGGACACGTGGCCGAAGGTGGGCGAGGCATTGACGCCGATGGACGGTTGCTGTTGCGCCTGGGTTTCGCGCACCACGGCTTGCGCGCGTTCCAGGTTGGCGCTGGCCACGCGCAGGTCGGTGTTGGCGGCCAGGGCCTTTTCCACCAGCCCGTCCAGCACCGGGTCGTCGTACAGGCGCCACCAGTGGCCGGGCACCGCATCCTGCCGGAACGCCGCCTCGCGCGCCTGGGCGAATGGCGCCTGCGCGCTCTGCCGCTCGGCCACCGACCCGGCGGGCACCTGGTAATCCGGGCCCACGGTGGTGCATCCGGCTAGCGTCAGGGCCAGCATCAGCGGCAGAAGGTTTCTGGTGTTCATGGCAGTTACGGCTGTGCGTCGATAAGAAGTAAAGAGGGTTGGAAACAGGGCGGCGGATGTCCGGTCAGGACGGCTGGCGCGCGTTGGCCTGAGGGTTGGGCTGAGCCTCGGTTTGAGTCTT
The DNA here is from genome assembly GCF_903652925.1 of Achromobacter anxifer. Classification (GTDB taxonomy): domain Bacteria; phylum Pseudomonadota; class Gammaproteobacteria; order Burkholderiales; family Burkholderiaceae_B; genus Achromobacter; species Achromobacter anxifer. Next base: position 95,679 of record NZ_CAHLAR010000004.1, read on the forward strand.
GGCTTGAGTCTTCGCCTGAGCCTTGCCCTGGGCATGGCCCAGATCGGAATCCACCGACACGGTGGCGGTCTGGCCGGCCACCAGGCGCACGCCTTCGGGCACTTCGTCGATCTTCACGCGCACCGGAATGCGCTGCGCCAGGCGGACCCAGTTGAACGTCGGGTTGACGTTGGGCAGCAGATTGGCGCCGGTGCTGCGGTCGCGGTCGGCGATGCCCATGGCGATGCTTTCCACGTGGCCGCGGATATGGTGCGAATCGCCCATCAGCGTCACCGTGACCGGATCGCCTTCGTGGATGCCGGGCAGCTTGGTTTCCTCGAAATAGCCTTCGACGTAGAACGAGCCGGAATCCACCAGCGCCATCACGCCGCGGCCGGCGCTGGCGTAGGAACCCGCGCGCAGGTCCAGGTTGGTGATGCGGCCGTCGTTGACGGCCAGCACCCGGCTGCGCTCCAGGTTCAGGCGCGCGGTGTCGAGCTGCACTTCGGCCTGGGCCAGCGCGGCCTCGGTCTGCTGCAGCTTGGTCTGGCTTTGTTCCAGCGCTTCGGCGGCCACCAACTGGCCCAGCGAGCGGTTGCGCTTGGCGTCGCGCACCGCCTGGTCGCGCGCCACTTGCGCGGAACGCACCGAGGCCTGGGCCTGGTCGAAGGCCAGCTGGAAGCGCGCGCGGTCGATCTCGAACAGCACGTCGCCGGCCTTCACGTCCTGGTTGTCGTGCACCGGCACGCTGGTCACCAGGCCGGAGACATCGGGCGCGACCTGCACCACATAGGCCTTGACGCGGCCGTCGCGGGTCCAGGGTTCGACTTCATAGTGCACCCAGAGCTGCCAGCCGGCGTAGGCGGCCGCGGCGACGACGACGGCGGTCACCGCGAATTTGCCGATGGCTGCGGGGCGCAGGGCATTGGGGAGTTTCATGCTTATCTCTGGAGAAAATAGGGGGAAATGAGGGATACGCCGTACAGCAGCACCACGAACAGCGCCAGGTCGAACAGCGCGGGGTGCCACACCAGGCGGTACAGCCCGGCGCGGGCCAGCACGCGGCGCACCGCCCAGGCCACCCCCAGGGTCACCACGCCCAGCACCAGCAGCCAGGGGAAATAGACGCCGTAGAGATTGAATTCGCCGATCATGATGCTTGGCCCTCCAGGGTGGGATGGGCGGGTTGGTAGCCGGGCGCGTCCGGGAAGAAGGCGCGGCGTATGCCCACCAGCGCGACCACCGCGCGGTCGCGCGCGGCGGCGCCCGGGGGCGTCGAGGTCACGCTGGCCAGGGCGCGGTCGATCTGCGCCAGGAACTCCGGCGTCTTCTCGCCGACTCTCCAGGCCGAGCGGGCGCGGAAGAAATTGGCCAGGCCTTCCAGTACCGGCTGTATGGCCGGTTCCGCCATGGGCAGGTGGCGCCGCGCGCGTTGCAGTTCCGTGATGTCGCGGCCCACGCGCAGGTCCTTCAGCGCGTCGGCGGCGACCAGATCGTCGGGACGCTGGGCCAGCGCCAGGCGCGGCTGCAAGAGGCCGATGCGGTCCAGCATGCGGGCGGCATAGGTGTGGCGCGAGGGCGCGCGCGGCGAGCTCGCCAGCGTTTCCAGTTCCTTCCAGTTGGCGGCCTGGATGCGGCGCGCGCTCCAGTCGGCGCTGACGGTGCGGAAGATGGCGGCGATGATGGCCGCGGTGGCCACGCCCATGCATTGCGCGACCTGGGTGTCGATGAAGGACACGATGTCGGCCGTGTTGGTGTCCTGCAGCGCCATCGTGCCCAGGAAGCCGAACAGCATCGCCATGGCCTTGCCGGCGCTGGCGGGCCGGGCGATGAAGATGCCCAGCACGAAGGTCGTGGGCAGCATGGCCAGGGCCAGCATCTCGAAGGAGTGCAGGGCGGGCATGATGCCCAGCAGGTACAGCGCCGACAGCGGGATCGAATACACCGTGTAGGTCAGGAACTGCATGATGCCGGGCACGGGGTTGTCCTGCGAGGCGAAGAAGCAGCTGAAGATGGCAGCCATGAGCGCGGCGGTGGCGCCGTTGCTCCAGGCCGTGCCGATCCAGAACGCGCAGCAGACGGAAATGGCGACGCCGGCGGCCAGGGCCGACAGCAGTGCCATGCCGCGGTCGCGGTGCAGCACCGCGTTGTGCGTGTGGTTGGCGCGGGACGTGCGCAGCCGCGCGCCCGCCAGGCCCGCGCGGATCTCGCGGCGCAGCGCCAGGCATTCGTCATAGGTGTCGATGAGTTCGCGCAGGCGCGTCATCAGGCTGGCCAGCAGGATGTCGCGCCAGGTCGAGCGGCTGTCGATCTCGGGCGTGAGGCGGGTGGCGGCGGCGCGCAGGCGCACGGCGGTTTCGTGCGTGGCCTGGGCGCCCGCATTGATCCATTCGGAGATGTCGTTGAGCAGCTGGCTGACCGGTTCCGGCAGCGGCTGGCCGTCGGCCTGCAGGGCGCGCATGCGGTCTTCCACGGCGGACACCGTGGGCGTCAGCGCCGCGATCTGGTCCTGCATGGCCCGCACCGCGCCCGAGGTCCAGCGCAGGTTGCTGGTGTCGAAGGGCACGTGGGTGGACAGCAGGCGCAGCTGGGTGATGTCGTTGGCCAGCACGCGGCGGTCGCGGTCCTTTTGTTCGTCGGTCTTGCCGCTGAGCGTGTCGTGCATCCAGTTGCGGGCGTCGCGCACGGCCTTGTCCAGCAGCAGGGTCAGCGCCGGCGCCAGCCCGCGCGGCAGCACCACGCTGTGGATCAGCGTGGCGCAGACGATGCCCAGGCTGATTTCCTCGACGCGCGCCAATGCGGTGTCGAACACCAGGGAAGGGTCCGTTACGCTGGGGAAGCCGATCATCGCGGCGGTGTAGCCCGCCAGCATGAAGAGGTAGGAGCGCGGCGTGCGGTCCAGCACCGACAGGTACAGGCAGGCGCCTACCCACAGCACCATGGCCGCGGTCATGACCACGGGCGAATTCGACAGGCGCGGCACCATGTAGACGGTGGCGGCCGAGCCGAAGAACGTGCCGGCCAGGCGGTACAGCGCCTTGGAGCGCACCGCGCCCGACCAGGGCTGGGCCACGACATAGGCGGTGGTCATGGCCCAGAACGGACGCGGCAAACCCATGCTGTAAGCCAGGTAGAGCGCCATGATGGCGCTCAGGTAGCTCTTGAGCGAAAAGATGGATTCGCGGACGTTGGGGAGTTTCACGCTTGTTCGTCCTGTTGCTGGGTGCCCGCGCCGCCGCGGCCCAGGGTCACTTTCAGGCTGTCGAAGACCCGCAGGCAGGCTTCCAGGTCCGCCACGCTGACGTCGCGGAACAGGCGGCGGCGCAATTCGACCAGCACGTCCTCGACCTTGGCGCGCAGCGCCTGGCCGGCTGCGGTCAGGTGCAGCGTCTTGGCGCGGCGGTCGTGTGGGTCTTCGCGGCGTTCCATCAGGCCGGCGGCCACCAGGTGGTCCAGCACCCGCACCAGCGAAGGGCCTTCGACGCCCAGCGCCTCGGCCAATGCCCCCTGGCGCACGCCGTCTCCCAGGCGGCCGGTCAGGATGACGGGCCAGGCCGTGGCCTGGGACAGGTCGAAGTCGGCCAGGGCCTTGTCGGCGGCGCCGCGATAGGCGCGCGACAGCACCATCAATGCAGAGGTGGTGGCCATGAGCTGGGAGTCGGTGGGCGTGTTCATGGAATAGATTGTATCCTATCTATTAGCTTACTAATAATTGAAAATGGCGAATATCTCCATGGATTTTTTCAATCGGGAAAATAGGGAACGGGTTTTCCATCTATGGAAAACCGGGGGCGGATAGGGAGGGGTTCGGGATCAACGCCGCGAAAAGCGACGCCGGCGCGGCCGTGGCGGCCGCGCCCCGGGGGTCAGCCGTTGCAGTCGGCCCAGCAGTTGGGCGTTTCGTACAGGCGCACGCGGGTCAGGCGCAGCTCGGCGCCGTAATGGCCGTGATAGTGGGGGGCCAGGGTCTCGAAGACGATGGCGGCCAGGTTCTCGGCCGTGGGGATGCGGTCCAGCACCACCGTCTTGTGGTCGGGCAGGCTGTCCAGGAAGCCGCGCACCGCGGCGTCGCCTTCATACACCAGGAAGGCGTGGTCCCAGACGTCGACGATATGGGTCTTGGCGATGTGCTTGATTTCAGAGAAATCCATCAGCATGCCGTTGTCGGACTCGCCGGGCGCCTGCACCACGTCGCCGGTCAGGGTGATCTCCAGCACGTAGCGGTGGCCGTGCAGGTTGCGGCACTGGCTGCGATGGTCGGGAATGCGGTGGCCGGCGTCGAACTCCAGCCTGCGGGTCACGGAAATCATGGCGCGCTCCGCAGGGGGCAAGGGTAAATCATGGAATGCCTATGTATTTGTGGGTCTGCAGGCTGAGCCGCCATTGCGGGTGCTGCATACAGTACTGGACGGCCTGCTCGGTGTTGGCCGCGCGGGCGGGGCCGTCCATGGGTTGCAGGAAGAAGTGGTCGAAGTCCAGGTGCGCGAAGGCCTCGGGCTGCGCGTTGGCTTGCGGGTAGACCAGCTTGAGCTCGTCGCCGCGCTCCAGGACCACGGGCGCCGTGCCCTTGGGGCTGACGCAGATCCAGTCGACGCCGGCGGGCGGCTTGATGGTGCCGTTGGTTTCGATGGCCACGGTGAAGCCGCGGGCATGCACGGCGGTGAGCAGGGGCGCGTCCAGCTGCAGCAGCGGCTCGCCGCCAGTGAAGACCACGTAGCGGTCGTCGGCGCCCGGGCCCCAGGACGCCGCGATGGCATCGGCCAGCAGTTCGGGCGTGGCGAACTTGCCGCCGCCTTCGCCGTCGGTGCCGACGAAGTCGGTGTCGCAGAAGGTGCAGGCGGCGCTGGCGCGGTCGCTTTCGCGGCCGGTCCAGAGATTGCAGCCGGCAAAGCGGCAGAAGACCGCCGCGCGGCCTGCGTGGGCGCCTTCGCCCTGCAGCGTCTTGAAGATTTCTTTAGCGGAATAAGTCATGGTGGTGCTGGGGGCCGGGACAAGGCCGGACCCTGGAAAAAGACCGATCCCCGGGACAAGGCCGGACCCGAAAAAAGGGCAGGCCGCCGGGAGCAAGGCCGACCTTCGGACTAGGCCGGACCTCGGATAAATCAGGCAAAGCGCATTATTTTACTTGGCGCCGGGCATCTATACTTGCGCCCTATGTTTCACGTCCAAGATTCCATCTACCTGGATGAGCGCGACCTGGCGTTCACCATGATCCGCGCCCAGGGCGCGGGCGGCCAGAACGTCAACAAGGTGTCCAGCGCGGTGCACCTGCGCTTCGACGTGCGCGCCTCCAGCCTGCCCGAGGAAATCAAGGACGCGCTATGCGCGTTGAGCGACCACCGCGTCTCCAAGGACGGGGTCATCGTCATCAAGTCGCAGTCGTTCCGCAGCCAGGACAAGAACCGGGCCGAAGCCATCGAACGCCTGATCGGCATGGTGCGCGCCGTGGCGCGCACCGACAAGCCGCGCCGCGCCACCAAGCCCACCCGCGCCTCGCAGCGCCGGCGCGTCCAGCGCAAGGTGCAGCACGGCGAGGTCAAGCGCCTGCGGGGACGGGTCCAGGGAGATTGAGTGTGACCGCGATAGCCCTGCGCGTCACAGGGGCATGACTATATATCGGATAGTTCCGATATAAGATTCGATAAATTGCGATATTTCAATATGACTACCGCCACCTCCAGCCCCGATCCCGCCGCCGCCTCGCCGGCCATCGACGCCGACGCCATCCTCAAGGCGTTGGCCAATCCGGTGCGGCGCGACATTCTGGCGTGGCTGAAGACGCCGCATGCGTACTTCGAGGAGCGCCCGGGCCATACCTTCGAGCATGGCGTTTGCGCGGGCCACATCGACAGCCGCTGCGGCCTGTCCCAGTCCACCGTGTCGTCGCACCTGGCCGTCATGCAACGCGCCGGCCTGATCTCGGCAACCAAGGTGGGGCAGTGGATTTTTTATCGTCGCAACGAAGCCGTCATCGCCGCATTCCTGCAGCGACTGAACCAGGATATGTAGCCCCGCTACGCCCAGAAGGCCCCGGCATCGGGGCCAAGGATTTCGCATGAGCCATTTATTTGAACCCCTGCGCGCAGGCGACCTGACGCTGCGCAACCGCATCGTCATGGCGCCCCTGACGCGCATGCACGCCAGCCCGGGCCGTGTGCCCAACGACCTGATGGTCGAGTACTACACCCAGCGCGCCGGCGCCGGCATGATCCTGACCGAAGCCACCGCCGTCACGCCGCAGGGCGTGGGCTACGCCGATACTCCGGGCCTGTGGACCCCGGAACAGGTGCAGGGCTGGCGCAAGGTCACGTCGTCGGTGCACGCCGCCGGCGGCCTGATCGTGGCGCAGTTGTGGCACGTGGGCCGCATCTCCGATCCGATGTTCCTGGACGGCGAGCTGCCGGTTGCGCCCAGCGCCATCGCCGCCCAAGGCCACGTCAGCCACGTGCGTCCGGAGCGCGCCTACGTCACGCCGCGCGCGCTGGAAACGGCCGAGATTCCCGGCGTGGTCGAGGCTTACCGCCACGGCGCCAAGATGGCCATGGAGGCCGGTTTCGACGGCGTTGAAGTGCATGCGGCCAACGGCTATCTGCTGGACCAGTTCCTGCAGGACAGCACCAACCGCCGCACCGACGCCTACGGCGGCTCGCTGGAAAACCGCGCGCGCCTGCTGTTGGAGGTGGTGGACGCCTGCGTCTCGGTCTGGGGCGCGGGCCGCGTCGGCGTGCATCTGTCGCCGCGCGGCGAAATCCACACCATGGGCGACTCCGATCCCGCCGCCACCTTCGGCTATGTGGCGCGTGAACTGGGCAAGCGTGGCATCGCCTTCCTGTGCGTGCGCGAATATGAAGCGGCCAACAGCCTGGGCCCGATGCTCAAGGCCGAATTCGGCGGCGCCTATATCGCCAACGAAGGCTACAACCGCGACTCCGCCGAGGCTGCCGTGGCCGCGGGCCGGGCCGATGCCGTGGCCTTCGGCGTGCAGTACATCGCCAACCCGGACCTGGCGCGCCGCTTCGAACTGAAGGCGCCGCTGAACCGTCCCAACCCGGCCACCTTCTACGCCCCGGGTCCAGGCGGCTACACCGACTATCCGGCCCTGGCCTAGTCGGCTTCCGCCTTCAGAACACGGCGCGCATGGGATAGGTGAACAGCCCGAAGTGCGCCGCGTTCAGGCCCAGGTGCGCCAGCACCGCGGCGGCCAGGCCGCCATGGCGGTAGGCCATGCCATAGGCCGCGCCGGCCAGGCCGGCCAGCAGCATCCATTGCCAGCCGCCGGTGTAATGGGCCAGGCCGAACAGCACGGCCGCGACCATCAACGCGGCCCATGAACCCCAGGCATGGCCGCGCCACAGCATGGCCAGCCGCTGCTGCAGATAGCCGCGGAACAGCGCTTCCTCGGCCAGCGTCACCAGCAGCGCGTTGTTGACCAGCCATATCCAGCCCGACGGCGGCCACTTGGGCGCCCAGCCCACCACGCCCAGTGCCAGCGCGCAGCCCAGGCACACCGCGATCGCGGCCGCGCAGGCCAGCAAGGCCGAAGACAAGGTGGCGCGCGCATCCGGCCCGGCCATGGGCGTGGCCAGCGCCAACACCACCCAGAACGCCACCAGCGGCTTGTCCAGGTTCAGGTACATGCCGAAGGGCTGTGCGTCCGGACTTAACGGCGCCGGCGCGATGACCTGCGGGTTGTGAAAGCCCGGCAGCAGATGCAGGAACAGCAGCGCGGCCAGCGCAATGAACAAGGCATGCCCGGCCGCGCTTGCGGCCGGCGCCGCTCCCGGGCGGACCAGCCAGGCCGCCATGGCCAGCAAAGCCGGCCACGCCAGGGCGACGGGATCTATCGTGCCGTCGATCCAGGCCCAGCCGTAGGCGGCAGCCAGCGGCGCCAGCGCCCAGCGGCGGGTGGCGGGCGGCCAGAGCATGGCGGCGGCGAGGAACAAAGCAGACCAGGGGCTGAGCAGGGACACGGGCGGAGCAGGCAGGCCGAAAGCGCTGAGTGTAAACGCGGCCCGCGTCCATCCCGCCGTCTGGCGCGGCAGACGGCGCGCCGTCTGGCGCAGCGGGCAGCGGCAACTGACGCGAGGCCGCGAACAGCGGTACTCTTGCGCCTGCCAGACACTTTGGAGCCAGACTATGAAATTGATCGCGTGGTTGATGTTGGCGGCGGCGGTGCTGCCTTTCGTATCGGCCATCGTCGCCAAGGCCGGCGGCAACAAGTACGACAACAATGATCCGCGCGCCTGGCTTGCACGCCAGCAGGGTTGGCGGGCGCGCGCCAACGCGGCGCAGACCAACACCTTCGAATCGCTGCCGTTCTTCTACGCGGCCGTGCTGTTCGCGCTGTACAACCAGGCGTCGCCCACGCACGTGGCCACGCTGATGGCTTGCTGGCTGGGCGTGCGGCTGGGCTATCTGGCCATGTACCTGGCCGGCTGGGGCGCGTTGCGCTCGCTGGTCTGGGCGATCAGCGTGGGCTTCATCATCGCGATCCTGTTCTCGGGCGTATAAGAGCATGCGCAAGCGGCGCGCCGTGGCGCTGGCGGCGATCGCGCTGCTGGCGTTCGTCTACGCCAACAATGCCGACCGCGCCACGCCCGAGCCCGGCGCGCGGGCGACGCTGCTCGCGCATCGCGGCATTGCGCAGCGCTACGACACCAGCGGCATGGGGCCCGACACCTGCACCGCGACGCGCATCCTGCCGCCCACGCATGGCTATCTGGAAAACACGATCGCGTCCATGCGCGCCAGTTTCGAGGCCGGCGCGGACATCGTCGAGATCGACATTCATCCCACCACCGACGGACAGTTCGCCGTCTTCCATGACTGGACGGTCGATTGCCGCACCGAAGGCAAGGGCGTGACGCGCGAGCACACGCTGGCAGAGCTCAAGGCCCTGGACATTGGCTACGGCTACACGGCGGACGGCGGCAGGACCTATCCCTTCCGCGGGCGCGGAGTCGGCCTGATGCCCTCGCTGGCCGAGGTGCTGGAGGCCTTTCCGCGCGGGCGTTTCCTGATCAACATCAAGAGCCGCGATGCGACCGAGGGCACGGCGCTGGCCGCCGTGCTCAATGCCATGCCGCCCGCGCGACGCGCCGATTTCATGGCATACGGGGGCGAGGAGCCGATGGAACGGCTGCGCCAGTTGGCGCCGGACGTGCGGACCTTGACGCGTTCGGATCTGAAGTCCTGCCTGTTGCGCTATGTGGCGACAGGCTGGACCGGCCATGTGCCCAAGGTTTGCCACGGCATGCTGCTGATGGTGCCGGTGAATGTCGCGCCCTGGCTATGGGGCTGGCCCGGCCGCTTCCTCGCGCGCATGCAAGCCGCGGGCAGCAGCGCGTTCCTGATCGGCCCGTATGCCGGAGAGGGCTTTTCCACCGGCATCGACACGCCCGAAGACATCCGCCGCGTCCCGCCCGGCTATGCGGGCGGGATCTGGACCAACGAGATCGAGGCCGCGGCGCGCGCCTTCAGGCCTGGATCCTGAGGCCGGCTATTTCCATTCGAACACGGCGCGCGCGGTGCCCGGGTGCGCCACCGAGACTTCGCGTTCCTGGACCTTGCCGTTGTAGGTGGCCGAGACCTTGTACTTGCCCGCCGGCAGCTTCACCAGCATATAGGGCCCTTCGGCGGTGGCCTGCAGGACTGACTTGCCATGCGCGTCGTGGATCGAGACCGCGACATTGGCGACGTAGTCGGCCTTGCTGCCGCTTTGCGCGGCGAACGTCAGCGCCAGCGGATAGTCTTTCTCGGCGGCCTTCATGGCGTCGGACTCGTCCAGCCCGATGCCGCCGCTGACATATTGCACCGAACCCTGGTGCTGCACCGGCGGCATGCCTGCCACGGCGGTCGACATGATTCCGGCAAAGGCCATGCTGCCCAGCGCCATCGCGGCGGCCATGGTGCAGCGTTCTATACGCTTGTTCATGAGATTCTCCTGAATAGGACGATCAGCGCGTTTTTGTGCGCGCATGAACATTTCGACCCTGATGCCGGCGCGGAGTTCGCGCCCGCGGGTCTCCGATATCAACCGATTGTTTCCGCTGCCTATCGAAGCGTACCGCGTGGCGTGTGCCAGGAAAATGTCAGGAGGCTTTCGCCGCTGACCGAGCCGTCGGGGGCAAAGCGCCTTTCATCGAGCCGGCCGGCGCCGTCGCCGCGCAGCGTCAGCACGCTGGAGCTGCGGGTGCCATAGTTCGGACTGACGATGAAGGGGCTGCTCAATAGCCTTTCCCGATCCAGCGGCAGGCCGGTGGCGGGCAAGTCGGCATCGTCGGCCGGATCGCGGTCCGCCAACGCGGCCATCAGCGCGGGCAGGTCGGGCTGGGGGCCGCCGCGCAGCACGGCCTCGAAGGCCGCCTTGGTGCGCGCGAGCTTGGGCCAGGGCGTGTCCAGCAGGTGGTTGGACAGGGCATACACGCCCGGCGCCAGCGCGCGTGGTCCGCCATCGCGGTTGCTCAGGTACCAGGCCTCATCGGCGTCGCCCACGATCAGGTTGAAGCCGTTGTAGGCCTGGCCGATGGCGTGCGTCCTGGCCAGGTATTCCGCCGGCGTCGCGTTGCCGCGCAGGTAGTCTTCCACCAGCGCGCCGCGCGACGGCGCATCGGCGATGGTCTTGCCGGGTTCGCGGAAGTTCGTCACCAGCGCATAGCGGCCGCCGGTGGTGGCGCCCATCCAAGAGCCTCCGGCCAGGCCGTCGCGCCCCGCATAGACCTCGGGCGCGTCGGACCATTGCGCGGCGGGCAGGGTGGGGCGTTGATGGAATTCGTCGCGGTTGGCGGCGATCAGCACGGGGATGTCCGGCAGGGCATGCAAGGCCAGTACGGCAAGACACATGGTTCAGACCTGATTGGGGGATTTGTCGGGTGCGGCCTTGCCTGGCTCTGCGGCGAAATCCGGGCCGGCCAGCGCGGCGCGCAAGGCTTCGAGCTGGGCCGCCACGTCGCGCAGCGCGGGCGATGGCGAGGCGATGGCGGCGGACGGCATAGCTTCGCCTTGCGCGACCGCGGCGCTCATCTGATGCAGCGAGGCCGCCAGTTGTGCCAGTTCCGCCGGCGTGGGCGCGGGCTGACCGGGGGGCAGCGACCAGGCGGTGTCGGAGATGGCGTTGGCGACGCGTTCCAGCGCCACCTCCACCGGCCACCAGGCCAGCGCGCGGTGGCTGACCAGGCGCGGTTCGGACAGGCCGCGCTGCAAGGCGATGCGCAGGTCGGACAGGCGCGCGTAGGCGCTGGCGCGCAGGTCGTGGCGGCTGGCAGGATCGGCCTGGAACACCGTGTTCAGATAGGCGGCCAGCGTGTCCATGGCGGCCGCGACCGCATTGTCCAGGTTGCCGCGTTCGATGCGTATCCAGGGCAGGTAGCCCACCAGCAGCACGATGCCCGCGGCCACGCCCACGTCGATCAGCCGCGCCAGCGCGATGGGCCAGCTGCCCGGCTGCAGCGCGCCGATCAGCAGCATCAGGATGGGCAGCAGGATCGCCGAGAACAGGCCGTAGTTGCGCCGCACCGACCAGGGCAGGAGCGACGCCAGCGCCGCCACGGTCAGCAGGCTGACGATGCCGTTGCGGTCCAGCGCCAGCACGGTCGCGCTGATCGCCACGCCCACCACGCTGCCCGCGCAGCTTTGCAGCGCGCGCGCGAACACCGAGCCGAAGTTGGGCTTGAACACCACCACCACGATGAGCGGCACCCAGTACGAGCGCGGCAGCGACGCCGCCAGCGCCACGGCTTCCGCGGCGACCAGGCACAGGCCCAGCCGTACCAGGTAGCGCAGCGTGGTCGGCCCGGGCCGGTAGGTGCGCGCCAGCACGCGCCAGGGCGTGCGAGGCCGCGCGGGCGGCAGGCCGGCGAAGGCGTCGGCCTCGGACAGCTTGCCGCCGTCCAGCAAGGGCTGTACTTGGGTCAACGCATCGGCCAACTGGTCCATGCCTGCCTGCCGCAGGGTGGCGATGTCCTCGCGCGGATCGGGCGTGGCGTCGTTTTCGACGCGATCGGCCAGCCGGTTCATGACGCGCGCGCAGTCCCTCGGCAGCGCGCGCCCGGCGCGGGCCAGCGCCAGGGCGGCATTGGTCAGCGGCGTGCAGGCCTGCAGTTGCGCGGCCAGGCGCGCCAGCCGGGGTGAGGGTCCCGCCGCCGCGCGGCGGGCGGCCAGCACGGTGTCGTAGGCGGTGGTCATGGCGGCTTCCATGTCGCGCCGCGCGCTCATGGTGCGCGAAGTGCCGATGGCCGCGAACATGGCCGCCAGCTTGCGGTAGGCCATCGCCACCGCGGCGCGTTCCGGCGCGATCGGATTGACCACCCAGCCGCTCAAGGTCAGCGCCAGGCCGAACAGGCCGCCCGCGCCCACCAGCACCGAAGGCAGCCAGGGCGGCAGCGTGGTGGTCAGGCTGGCGCCCACGATGACGTAGACGGCGAACTGCAGCGTGGCGACGGCGGCGATGTTGTTGAAGGTGCCGACCAGGCTGGCCGCCAGCACCAGCAGGGTCATGGCGGCGGAGGTCCACAAGCCGTGCCCGGCCACCAGCACGCCCAGGAAGTAGCCCAGCGCGCCGCCAAACACGGTGGAGCCGATGGACAGCGCGCGGTTACGGTAGGGGCCGCCGTTGTCGCCGGTGATGGCGGGCAGCGCGCCCAGCGCGACCAGGGCGGCTGCCGCGCTCTGGTCCAGCGCCAGTCCAACGGCCGAGGGCAGGCCGATGGCCAGGGCGGCGCGCAGCGCCACCCAGCGGCTGACGGGCGAGGGCTCCATGTGCGCCAGGCTCATCAGCCAGCGCATGTTGGAGCCGCGCGCGAGGTGCTTCATCGAAGGGCGGAACACGGCGGCCTCATGGCGCGGCCCGGCATCAGGCCTTGATCAGCGGCGCCTCTTCGGGCGCGGCCAGCCGGAAGTAGTCTTCCGTGTTCAGGAGGATGGAGGCGTCCAGGCGGCCGGCGTTGAACACGATTTCACCGTGGCGTTCACGCAGGCTGGGGTCCACCAGCAGATGCAGTTCGGGATTGAAGGTGAAGGGCGGAATGGCGCCGATCTCGCATCCGGTCAGCTCGCGCGCCAGGTCCTGTGAGGCCAGCGAGGCCTTCTTGCCGCCCGCCGCGCGCGCGATCGCGTCCAGGTCGGCCTGCTTGTCGGCCGGGAACACGGCCAGCACGTTCTTGCGCTGGTTGGAGGATATCTTCACGCGGCAGACCAGCGCCTTGGCGCCCTGGCTGACCTCGGTGCCGCGGATCGCCGCGACCTCGACGGAGCGGCCGGCCGCGGGGTGTTCGATCAGGCGGTAGCGGGCCTGGTTCCGGGCCAGCAGGTCTTGCAGGCGTTCGTAGACTTCCATGTCGGGCGCGAAAAGGTAGGGACTGCGGGCGGCGGCCGGAAGTCGGCCCCGTAGGGCGCATGATACGCCCGCCGATGGTGGCGCAGCCGCGCCTCAGATTTCGCCGGTGAAGGCGTAGCCCCAGCCCCACACGGTCCGGATGGGCAGCTCGACGTTCAGCTCCTGCGCCTTGCGCCGCAGGCGGCTGACCACCACGTCAGTGCGCCGCATGGAATCGCGGCCGCCTTGCGGGTCCAGGCCCGGCGGGTCGGCGCGCGGCAGCCGCTTGTCGGCCGAGGCGGTGAGCTTGAGCAGGAATTCACGTTCGGCCAGGGTCAGCGCCAAGCGGGCGCCTTGCGGGCTCACCAGGGTCCAGGCGGCGTCATGGAACTGCCATTTGCCGGCGGCCTCGCCCGCGGCGGCGGGCGCCGGGCGCGGCTCCGCGTCCGCGGCGCGCCTGCCGGGAGCGGGAATGCGGCGCACCAGCGCCTGCAGCGCCGCGGCGATCTCGGCGGTGCCCACGTCGGATTGCAGGCAGACGTCCGCGCCGCAATGCAGGCCCAGGATGCGGTTCTCGGGCGTGTCGAAGGTGGAGACGGCGACAATGCCGGCGGTGGTGTCCATGGCGCGCAGGCCGGCCACGGCCATGCAGAGGTCGGACAGCTCCGCTTCCATGACCAGCAAAGGGGTGCGGCGGGCCTGGAACAGGCGGAACAGGTTGTTGGAGTCTTCGCACGGCCGGGGCGAGAACCCCATTTCGGCCAGCGCCTCGCCGCGCCGCGCGCGTACCGCGGCGTCGGGAGAGAAGACGATCAGGTCTAGTAGGTCATTCATGAATCGATGTGATCTGTGCAGCATGAGCGCATGCATGATGCATCGGTTACAGCGATTTCCTAAACCTCGCACAACGCCATTTTCTGACCCGAATTCTCGGACATGGTTACAGGGGATGAGCCGGCTGCACCGTCATGGTGCGTCGCCGGGCGTTGCGGCATCCATCGCGGGCGGTTCGTTCCACCAGCCGCCGCCCAGCGCCTGCAGCAGCGCGGCGGTATCGGCATGGCGCGCCGCGTCGGCGGCGGTGCGCGCGATGCGCGTCTGCAGCAGCTGGCGTTGGCTGTCCAGCAGGCTCAGGTGGCTGATGCCGCCGGCCTGGTAGCGGCCTTGGGCGATGCGCTCGGCCTCGTCGGCGCGGCGCCAGGCCTCGTCGCTGGCCTGGAAGGCGTCGCCGTCCGTTTGCACGGCGCGCAAGGCGTCGGCGACCTGGCGGAAACCGTCCAGCACCGTCTGCCGGTAGCCGGCGGCCGCGGCGTCGTAGGCGGCTTGGGCCGAGCGCGTGCGCGCGCGCAGTTCGCCGCCATGGAACAGCGGCTGCACCAGCCCCAGCCCCAGGCTCCAGACGTTCAGCCCGTTGGACAGGTCGCCCACGCGCGTGCGCTGCGAGCCGAAGCTGGCCGTCAGGGTGAACTGCGGATACTGGTTGGCGACCGCCACGCCGACGTTGGCGGAAGCCTGGTGCCACAGCGCTTCGGCCGCCAGGATGTCCGGGCGCTGGCGGGTCAGCGCCGAGGGCACGCCGACGGGCACGTCGGCCGGCAGCGTCAGGTCGGCCAGCCGCAGCGGCGCGGAAGGCAGGTCGGCGGGCGCCAGGCCCAGGTAGGCCGCGAGCTGATGCGTGGCCTGCGCCAGCTGGTATTCCAGCGGCGGCAAGGTCGCCCGCGTCTGCGCCACCAGCAGTTCCTGGTTGCGCAGGTCGGCCTGGGAGATGCCGCCCGCCAATTGGCGCTGGCGCATGATGTCCTGCTGGCGTTCCTGCGCCGCCAGCAGTTCCCGCGTGCCGGCCAGGCGTTCGTTCAGGTCGGCCTGGCGGATGGCGGCGGTGACCACGTTGGCGGCCAGCGACATGCGCGCGGCCTGCAACTCATGCGCCTGGTAGTCGACTTGCGCGGCCAGTCCCTCCAGCGCGCGGCGGTTGCCGCCGAACACGTCCAGCGTGTAGGAGACGTCGATGGAGGCGTTGTAGAGCGTGAAGGGCGGAGGCTGCTCGGCCACCGGCACGCCGAAGGCCGCGGGGTCCACCTTCTGCCGCGTCGCCGACAGCTTGGCGTCGACCGAAGGCAGCATGCGGCCACCGGTTTCGGCGTTCAGGTCCTCGCTGGCCTGGCGCAGGCGCGCGCGGGCCTGCTCCAGCGTGGGGCTGGTCTGCAGCGCCTGCCGCACCAGCTGGTCCAACGCGTCGGAACGGTACAGCCGCCACCATTGCGCGGGGATGTCGACGCCGGCCTGCAGGCGTTGCGCGCCGGCATCCGCGGCGGCTGCGCGCGGCGAGGCGTAGGCGTCGACCTGCGGCGGCGCCGGGCGTTCGAAGTCCGGTCCGACCGCGCAGCCCGCAAGCAGCGCGCACAGGACCGCGGCGGCCACGCGCGAGGGCGCGGCGGCGAACGGGAAAGGCAAGGGCGTGGGGCGGGGCATGGCGGTTCAATCCAGGGTGCGGCGGTAGAACTTCACGGCGGCGGTCATGACGATGACGGTGAACACCAGCAGTGGCCAGATGCTGGGCCACAGGTCCCACCAGCCGTTGCCCTTGAGCAGGATGCCGCGGATCAGCCGGTTGAAATGCGTCAGCGGCAGCAGGTTGCCCAGGTACTGCGCCCACATCGGCATGCCCTGGAACGGGAACATGAAGCCGGACAGCAGCATGTTGGGCAGGAAATAGAACATGGTCAGCTGCATGGCCTGCAACTGGTTCTGGGCCAGCGACGACAGGGTGATGCCCACCGTCAGGTTGGCGGCCACGAACACCAGCGCCGATAGGTACACGGCCAGCAGCGAACCCAGGAACGGCACATGGAAGACGAAGTGCGCGGCCAGCAGGATGATGCTGGACTGGATCAGGCCGATGGCGATGTAGGGCACGATCTTGCCCGTCATCACTTCGATGGGCCGCACCGGCATCGCCAGCAGGTTTTCCATCGTGCCGCGTTCGCGCTCGCGCGTCATGGCGAGGCCGGTCATCATCACCAATGTCATGGTCAGGATCACGCCCATCAGGCCTGGCACGGTGTTGTACTGCGAGATCTGCTCTTCGTTGTAGAGCTGGTGCACCAGCACGTCGAACGGCGGCTGGCCGCCGGCCAGGCCGGCCAGCGGTCCGGTCAGGTCCTTCTGCGCCACCGCTTGCGACAGTTGCGTGGCCGCGCCTATGGCCAGCCCGGTCGCCATGGGGTCGGTGGCGTCGGCCTCGATCAGCAGCGCGGGGCGTTCGCCGCGCAGCAGCTTGCGGCTGAAGTCCGGCGGTATGGTCAGGACGAACAGCACGCGGCCCTGGGCCAGCGCGGTGCGTCCCGCCTCTTCGTTGTCCAGTTCCTCGATGATGTGAAAGTAGTCCGAGGATTTCATCGCCGCGACGAAGCTGCGCGTGAAGGGGCTGTGGTCCGCGGTAATGACCGCGGTGGGCATCTGCTTGGGGTTCGTGTTGATGGCGTAGCCGAACAGCGCCAGCTGCATGATGGGCAGGCCCACGATCATGCCGAAGGTGATGCGGTCGCGGCGCAGCTGCAGGAACTCCTTGAGCACCATGCTCCACCAGCGCGACCAGGAAAAGCCTTGCAGATGGCGCATCATGGCGGGCTCGCGAAGTTGTCGGTGGAGCGGTTCATCAGGTAGATGAAGACGTCCTCCAAGCTGGTGTCGATGCGCTCCAGGCCCAGGTCCTGGCCGGCGATGGCCTCCCTGAGCGTGCGTTCCAGCAGCGCCGCGTCGCGGCCGCTGACGTGCAGCGCGGAACCGAAGGCCACGGTCTGGTCCACGCCCGGCGCGCCGCGCAGGCGCTGCGCCAGCGGCACCAGGTTGTGGCCGTGGATGGCCCAGGTGGTCAGGTCCTGTTCGGCGATGACGTCCTCGGCCGTGCCCTGCGTCAGCAGCCGGCCGTACGAGATGTAGGCCAGCTTGTGGCAGCGCTCGGCCTCGTCCATGTAGTGGGTGCTGACCAGCACCGAGATGCCGCGCGCCGCCAGCTCATGCAGCTGCTCCCAGAAGTCGCGCCGGGCCGTCGGGTCCACGCCGGCCGTGGGTTCGTCCAGCAGCAGCAGCTTGGGCTTGTGCAGCAGGCAGGCCGCCAGGGCCAGCCGCTGCTTCCAGCCGCCGGACAGGGAGCCCGTCAGCTGGCCCGCGCGGCTTTGCAGCCCCAGGTCTTCCAGCGCGCGCTCCACGGTCGTGCGGCGCTCGGGCATGCCGTACATGCGCGCCACGAAATCCAGGTTCTCGCGTATGGTCAGGTCATCCCAGTAGGAGAACTTCTGCGTCATGTAGCCCACGTGCCGCTTGATCTGCGCGCTGTCGCGCAGGATGTCGAAGCCCAGGCAGGTGCCGCTGCCCGAATCCGGCGTCAACAGGCCGCACATGAGGCGGATGCAGGTGGTCTTGCCGCTGCCGTTGGGCCCCAGGAAGCCGAAGATCTCGCCTTCGCGCACCTGCAGCGACACGTCGTTGACGACGTGCTTGTTGCCGAAGCGCTTGTTCAAGCCGTGCACGTCGATGACGTACTGGCCGGCGGACGCTTGGGGGGCGGGCGGCGCGGCGGCGGGCGCGTTCATTGCAGCACCGCCTCCACCGGCTGGCCGGGATGCAGCCGGGTGGCGGCCTCGGGCGCGGGTCGGGCCTGCACCATGTAGACCAGCTTGCTGCGGCTTTCGCGGCTGTAGATGACCGGCGGCGTGTACTCGGCCTGGGCCGAGATGTAGTCGATGCGTACGGGGATGGGATCGCCGCAGGCGTCGCAGCGCACGCTTGCCTGCTGGCCCACCTTGAGCGCGCCCAGGGCCGTTTCCGGCACGAAGAAGCGCACCTTGATATTGCCCGGCGGCAGCAGACTGACCACCGGACTGCCCGCGGGCACCCATTCGCCGACGCGGTACAGCGTGTCGAAGACCAGTCCCGCGGCCGGCGCGGTCAGGCGTTTCTGCGCCAGCGTCCACTCCGCCTGGGCCAGCGCGGCCTTGGCCGCGTCCACCTGCGCGGCCTGGGCGCGGCGCTGGTCATCGCGGCCGGGCAGGCGCGCCACTTCCAGCTGGGCCTGCAATTCGCGCACCCGCGCCGCGTCCGACTGCGCCTGCTCGCGGCTGTCGTCCAGTTGCGCGCGGGCGATGCCGCCGATGCGGAACTGGTCGGTGTCGCGCCGCAGCTGCGCGGCCGAACGGCGGCTGGCGGCCTCGGCCTGCGCCAGCTGGGCGCGGGTCACGTCCACTTCGGGCGGACGCTTGCCGGTGGCGATGTCTTCCTCCTGGGCCACGGCCGCGGCCAGCTGCGCGCTGGCCTGGTCGCGCGCGGCGGTTTCGCGCGTGGCCTCCAGCGAGAACAGGGGGGCGTCGGCCGCCACCTGCTGGCCGCGCCGCACCGGCAGTTCGGCCAACCGGCCGGGCTCGGAGGACGCGACGTAGACGTACTCGCCTTCGGCATAGCCCTGGTAGAAGGCGCCGTCGTCCTTGCCGCAACCGCCCAGGGCAAGCAGGGCCAGCGCGCAAGCGGGCAGGGGGCGGCGCAGGGCGGAAGGGATGCGCATGATCAGCGTCCTGGGGTGGCGGAAGTCGGGGCGGGCGCGGAGAACAGGCCGCCGGTGAGCATGGCGATGGCGTGGGCCGCTATCGCGTGGCTGTCTATGGCTTGCGGCTGCGCGGCGTCCTGCAGCACGCGGCGCCACAGGCCGGAGGTGGCCAGCGGCAGCAGGGTCAGGCCCAGGACGGAAAGAAAGACCAGGCGCGGCTCCACGCCCGGGGTGATGGCGCCAGCGCGCTGGCATTCGGCGATGAGGCCGATGAAGGCTTGCAGGCGGTCGGCCGGCAGATGGCGCAGCACGCGCTCGCGCAACTGGCCGCCTTCGTTGACGACCTCGTGCAGCCACAGGCCGGGTAGCCAGGGCCGCTCGGCCGCGCTCTGCACCAGCCGGCCGACGACTTCGGCGATGAAGGCGCGCGCGGCCTCCGCCGGATCCGCCGGAGGCTGTTGCGCCTGCGGCAGCGGCGACCAGACGTAGCCGATGACCGGCACGATGCGTTCCAGCACCACCGCGTCGATCAGCTGGTCGCGGCTCTTGAAGTAGTAATGCACCATCGCCGTGGTGACGCCGGCGCGTTGCGCGATGTGCGTGAGAGTGGTTGCCGCGACGCCCTGGGCCGCGAACAGGCCGGTGGCGATGTCCAGCAGATTGGCGCGGGCGGCGGCATTGTCGGGACGCGGCGGGCGGCCGGGCCGGCGGGAGGGAGCGGTAGGAGCGGAACGCATGTTGTGCATCTTAATTAAATTATTAATTAATTAAAAGAGGGGCGGCCTTCAGGGTTACGCGGCGGATGCGCCGGCTTAGATGGTGTAATTGGTCGGAACCCCCCCATCCCGCCGCCCGGGCCGTGCCCGCAGCCCTCGGGCGGCTTCCTTGCAGGAGGCTGGACCGTCATGCCGCAATCGTCTTCCATCAACCGCCGCATCGTGCTTGCCGCGCGCCCGCAGGGCGAGCCGGCCGACAGCGATTTCCGCCTGGAAACCGGCGAGGTGCCCCAGCCCGGCCCCGGCCAGGTGCTGTTGCGCACCGTGTACCTGTCGCTCGATCCGTATATGCGCGGCCGCATGAGCGACGCGCCGTCCTATGCCGAACCCGTGCAGGTCGGCGCGCCCATGGTGGGCGGGACGGTGACCCGGGTCGAGGCCTCCAACCGCCCAGATTACCGACCGGGCGAGTGGGTGCTGGCGCAGTCCGGCTGGCAGGACTATGCCGTGTCGGACGGCAGCGGCCTGCTGCGCCTGGGGCCTGATCCCGAGCATCCGTCCTATTCGCTGGGCGTGCTGGGCATGCCAGGCTTCACCGGCTACATGGGCTTGCTGGACATCGGCCAGCCCAAGGCCGGCGAAACCGTGGTGGTGGCCGCGGCCAGCGGCGCGGTGGGGGCGGTGGTCGGGCAGATCGCCAAGATCCACGGCTGCAAGGTGGTGGGCATTGCCGGCGGCGCCGACAAGTGCCGCTATGCGGTCGAGGAGCTGGGCTTTGACGATTGCCTGGACCACAAGGCGCCCGACCTGCCGGGCCGGCTGGCGCGCGCCGTGCCGCAAGGCATCGACGTGTACTTCGAAAACGTGGGCGGCGCGGTCTTCGACGCGGTGCTGCCGCTGCTGAATCCGCGCGCGCGGGTGCCGGTGTGCGGGCTGATCTCCGCCTATAACGCCACCAGCCAGCCCCAGGGGCCGGACCGCCTGGGACTGCTGATGCGCACCATCCTGACCAAGCGGCTCAAGGTGCAGGGCTTCATCATCTTCAACGAGTACGCGCACCGCTACGGCGAATTCCGCGAGGCGATGGAAGGCCTGATCAAGCAAGGCCGCATCAAGTACCGCGAAGACGTGGTCGAAGGGCTTGAGAACGCGCCGCGCGGCCTGATCGGGCTGCTCAGGGGCGAAAACGCCGGCAAGCGCATCGTGCGCGTCGGCCCGGACGAAAGGAGCGCCACATGAACATCCTGATCGTGCTGACTTCCCACGACACGCTGGGCAACACCGGCCGCAAGACCGGCTTCTGGCTGGAGGAATTCGCCGCGCCGTACTATGCGTTCCTCGATGCGGGCGCCACGCTCACGCTGGCTTCGCCGGCGGGCGGCCAGCCGCCGCTGGATCCCAAGAGCGACGATCCCGACGCGCAGACCGACGACACGCGCCGCTTCCGGCAGGATCCGCAGGCGCAGCAGCAACTGGCCGCCACGCTGCCGCTGGCGCAGGTGCAGGCCGCCGACTACGACGCCGTCTTCTATCCTGGCGGCCATGGCCCGCTATGGGACCTGGCGGAAGATCCGAAATCGGTTGCGCTGATCGAAACCATGCTGGCCGCGGGCAAGCCCGTGGCCGCCGTATGCCATGCGCCCGGCGTGCTGAGGCACGCCAAGACCGCCGACGGCAAGCCGCTGGTGCAGGGCAGGCAGGTGACGGGTTTTTCCAACGCGGAAGAGGCGGCGGTGCAATTGAGCGACGTGGTGCCGTTCCTGGTCGAGGACGAACTGAAGCAGCTGGGCGGGCTATACACCAGCGGTCCTGACTGGCAGCCGCACGTGGTCAGCGATGGCCTGCTGGTCACGGGCCAGAATCCGGCCTCGTCCGTGGGCGTGGCCAACGCCTTGCTGGAACGCCTGAAAGACTGACCCGCGCAGCCCGGCCCCGGCTTCGTGTCACGCGCGCGGACGGGGCAGGGCCTGCATCGCCGCAATGAACTCCATCTGATTGGCAAGAATCGCTGAGCAATGTGTCAGAATTGCGACCTTTTGCTACGGCGCAACGCGGTGTTTACGGCCTTGCGCGATGACGATGCCTCCAGACGTACCCGAATATCCAGAAGGCTCCTGCGTGGCGGCCTTGTTCGCCGCCATGCGGGCGCGCGATGCGGCCACCGGCCGCCATTCCGAAAGAGTCGTTGCACTGAGCGTGGCCCTGGCCCGGGCCTGCGGCCTGCCGGAATCCGAACAGGAGGCGGTCGCCGTCGCCGCCAGGCTGCACGACATCGGCAAGATCGGCACGCCGGACCGCGTGCTGTATTCCCCCAAGCGGCTGGACAAGGACGACTGGGAAATCATGAAGGCGCACGCCGCGGCCGGCGCCGACATCATCATGCACAGCGATATCCCGCAGCGCGAACTGATCGCGCAAGCGGTGCGCCATCATCACGAACACTACGACGGTTCGGGCTATCCGGCCGGTCTCTCGGGCGAGACCATTCCGCTGCATTCGCGCATCATCTCGCTGGCCGATTCCTATGACGCCCTGGGCGATGCGCGTCCGTACCACCCCGCGCGCACGCATGCGGAGATCCTGCGCATCATGAACCAGGAGGCCGGCGCAAAATGCGATCCGGCGCTGTTGCGCACGTTCGAAGCGATGATCCAGAAGAGCCCGCTAAGGGTTCCGTAGAAGAGGGCAGCGCGAGAGGACCCGCTGTCCTCAAGCGCAACCCATCGAGATCCGGCCGCGTTATTTCAGCCGGTAATTCGCCGCCACCACCGCCAGGTCCTGCAGCGTGCGCTGCTGCCAGGCGGCGTCATGACCCAGCTCTTCGGCCAGGATGCGGGCCACTTCGGGCGCCGCCAGCATGGCGGCTTCGCTGTCCAGGAACAGGGCGCGGTTGCGCCGCGCCAGCACGTCCTCGGCGCTGCGCGCCAGTTCGTAGCGGGCGGCGAAGCGCACATGCGCTTCGGACAGGCCGCTGCTCTTGACCAGCATGCGGTCCGCGCCCGGCAACGCCTTCAGGGCGGGCAGGTCGCTGCCGTAGTAGCTGTCCGGCGTGCCGGCATGCTCCTGCGACGGCGCCAGGCCCGCCGCGCCATGCAGCGGCAGCGATTCGGTGCGGCAGCTGGCCTGCGTCAGCAACTGGTGCTGGATCGCCGTGTCCACCACGTCTTGCGCCATGCGTCGGTAGGTGGTCCATTTGCCGCCGGTGACGGTCACCAGGCCGGCCTTGGACACCAGGATCGTGTGCTCGCGCGAGAGCGACTTGGTGGAGGCTTCGCCCGTGGCCTTGACCAGCGGACGCAGCCCCGCCCAGACGCTGGTGACGTCGTCGCGCGTGGGCTTGCGGCTGAGATAGCGCGCCGCGGTGCTCAGGATGAAATCCACGTCCTGCGCGCCAGCCTGCGGATCCAGCGGCAGGTCGTCGCGCGGCGTGTCGGTGGTGCCGACGATGGTGTGGCCGTTCCATGGCACCACGAACAGCACGCGGCCGTCGTCGGTCTTCGGAATCAGGATGGCGCGCTTGCCCGGCAGGAAATCCTGCGGCAAGGTCAGGTGCACGCCCTGGCTGGGTGCGACCATGGTCTGCGCGTTCTTGTCTTCCATGCGCCGCACCGCGTCGACCCAGACGCCGGTGGCGTTGACCACGCAGCGCGCGCGTAGCGTGAAGCTGGCGCCGCCGATCGCGTCTTCGGCGGTCACGCCGTCGACCTTGCCGCCGGTCATGGTCAGGCCGGTGGCGCGCATGTAGTTGACCGCGGTGCCGCCCAGGTCGAACAGCGTGCGCATCAGGCTGACCGCCAGGCGCGCATCGTCGAACTGGCCGTCGTAATACAGCACGCCGCCCTTGAGGTTCTTGCCCTGCACGTTCTCGGCCAGGGTGGGCGCGTTGGCCAGCGTGTCGCGGCGCGACAGCCAGCGGCTGGGCGACAGGTTCAGCTTGCCGGCCAGCATGTCGTACATCTTCAGGCCGATGCCGTAGAAGGGCTGGTCGAACAGGTTGTAGGCCGGCACCACGAAGCCCAGCGGCCACACCAGGTGCGGCGCGTTGCGGTTGAGCAGGCCGCGTTCATGCAGCGCTTCGCGCACCAGGCTGACGTTGCCTTGCGCCAGGTAGCGCACGCCGCCGTGCACCAGCTTGGTGGCCTTGCTGGACGTGCCCTTGGCGAAGTCCGCGCCTTCGATCAGCAGGGTGCGATAGCCGCGCGAGGCGGCATCGACGGCGGTGCCCAGGCCCGTGGCGCCGCCGCCGATGACGATCACGTCCCAGGAATGCGTGTTGTCCAGCGTGTTCAGGAGACGGTTGCGGTCGGGCGGGGCGACGGAGGCTAGCGGTTGGTTCATGGGATTCAAGGTGTTTGCTTCAAGGTGTTCGGGGCTGCCGCGACATCGCAGCGCACGCCGGCGTCCAGCAGGACCTGGGCCAGCGGCTCTTGCGGATGCGCATCGGTAAAGAACCGGTCGATTTGCGAGATGTGCGCCAGTTCCACCATGGCCTGGCGCTTGAATTTGCTGCTGTCGGCGGCCAGCCAGACTTCGCGCGACTGTTCGATGATGGTGCGCGCCACGCGCACTTCGCGGAAGTCGTAGTCGCGCAGCGTGCCGTCGGCCTCGATGCCGGAAATGCCGATCAGGCCGATATCGACCTTGAACTGGCGGATGAAGTCCATGGTGGCTTCGCCGACGATGCCGCGGTCGCGCGAACGCACCACGCCGCCGGCCACGATGACTTCGCAGTCCGGGTTGTCCGAAAGAATGTCCGCGACGTGCAGATTGTTGGTGATGACGCGCAGGCCGCGGTGGCGCAGCAGGGCGCGCGCGATGGCCTCGGTGGTGGTGCCGATGTTCAGGATCAGCGAACAGCCGTCGGGCACGGCGCGCGCCACGGCTTCGGCGATGCGTTGCTTGCCGGCCGCGTGCAGACCCTGGCGCTTGCGGTAGGCGATGTTCTCGATGGTCGACGCTTCGATGCGCACGCCGCCATGGAAGCGCGACAGCAGGCCGGCTTCGGAGAGGATGTTGACGTCCCGCCGCACGGTTTGCAGCGTGACGTCAAAGCGCTTGGCGAGTTCCTCGATCGAGGCCGAGCCTTGGGCTCGCACCATCTCGATCAAGGCGCTCTGTCTGGGGTTCAGTGTCATGTTCACATCATAAAACAACAAAAGCGAAAAATATTGTCGCACTGCAAGATTGTTTTTTGTTCGCTTCTTGAGTAAAACGCACAAAAAACGAAAGCTATCTGAAAGAGTATGCTCATCCTGCCGTTCGCTCGAAGGCAGGCCGAGCCGCTGTACCGAATACCGAAGTTCGCCCGATTAATCAGGGACGTATTGGTAGGTAGAGGAGACCAGATGCAGCTGAACCTGGACAGGATAGGTTTGCGAGCCGGCTCGCAGACGCACCTGTATCCCATGAGCCTGGCCCCGGTGGCGGGCGCCATGACGGTGTTGCTGGGGGCCACCCTGGCGGGCAAGACCTCGCTGATGCGCATCATGGCCGGGCTGGACCGGCCCACCGAGGGCCGGGTGCTGGCCGACGGCGTCGACGTGACCGGCGTGCCGGTACGGCAGCGCAACGTCGCCATGGTGTACCAGCAGTTCATCAACTATCCGTCCATGTCGGTCTACGACAACATCGCCTCGCCGCTGAAGCTGCGCGGGGCGGGGGACATCCGCGAAACAGTCCGATCCATGGCAGCGCGGCTGCACATCGATCATTTGCTGGAACGCTATCCCGCCGAGCTGTCCGGCGGGCAGCAGCAACGGGTGGCGCTGGCGCGGGCCCTGGCCAAGGACGCGCCGCTGATCCTGCTGGACGAACCGCTGGTCAACCTGGACTACAAGCTGCGCGAGGAATTGCGCGACGAGCTTTCGGAATTGTTCGCCGAGGGGCGTTCCACGGTGGTCTATGCCACCACCGAACCGGGCGAAGCCCTGTTGCTGGGAGGCCACACGGCCGTGCTGGACGCCGGCGAGCTGCTGCAATACGGACCGACCGCCGAGGTCTTCCACCGGCCCAATTCCATCCGGGTGGCGCGCGCCTTCAGCGATCCGCCCATGAACCTGTTCCCGGCCCGCCGCACGGCATCCGGCTTCGTGCTGCAGGGCGAGCTGGCGGTGGAGCGCGCGCTGCCGCAGGACGCCGGCGCGGAGCTCACCGCCGGCCTGCGCGCCGGCGCCCTGGACGTGGAGCCGCGGCCTGGCCACATCGGCCTGCCCGGCGTGGTGAAGCTGGCCGAGATCTCCGGGTCCGACACCTACGTGCATGCGCGGACGGCAGCGGGCGACGTGGTGGCGCAGCTGCCCGGCGTCCACCGCTACACGCTGGATCAGCGCCTGCAGCTGTACTTCGATCCGGCCCAGACCTACGCCTTCGGCGCGGGCGGCGCGCTGCTGGCGGCGCCGCGGCAGCCGGCGGGCGCGGGGGAGGCGGGCTGATGGCGCAGATCGAGCTGGACCTGTCCCATTCCTACGTCGCGCATCCCAAGAACGACGAGGACTACGCGCTGCTGCCGCTGTCATTCACCTTCAAGGATGGCGGCGCCTATGCCTTGCTCGGGCCCTCGGGCTGCGGCAAGACCACGCTGCTGAATTGCGTGTCCGGGCTGCTGCGGCCCTCGCATGGCCGCATCCTGTTCGACGGCCAGGACGTCACGGACAAGACGCCGCAGGCGCGCAACATCGCCCAGGTGTTCCAGTTTCCGGTGGTGTACGACACCATGACGGTTGCCGAGAATCTGGCCTTCCCGCTGCGCAATCGAGGCATGGCGCCCAAGCTCATCCGCGAGCGGGTCGGCCGCATCGCCGAAATGCTGGAAATGTCCGCGGTGCTGGACCGCCGCGCCAGCGGCCTGACGGCGGACGCCAAGCAGAAGATCTCGCTGGGCCGCGGGCTGGTGCGCAGCGACGTGTCGGCCATCCTGTTCGATGAACCGCTGACCGTCATCGACCCGCAGCTCAAATGGGAACTGCGGCGCAAGCTCAAGGAAATCCACCACGAGTTCAAGCTGACCCTGATCTACGTCACGCACGACCAGACCGAGGCGCTGACCTTCGCCGACCAGGTCATGGTGATGGCGCGGGGCCGCGCCGTGCAGGTGGGCTCGGCGGACGACCTGTTCGAGCGGCCGGCGCATACCTTCGTGGGCCATTTCATCGGCTCGCCCGGCATGAACTTCCTGCCGGCGCAATGGCGCGACGGCGGCCTGGAAGTCGGCCGCAGCAGGGTGGCGGGCCTGGCGGAACCAATGGCGGCCACGCTGGCCGGCGCGGGGCCGGTGAAGCTGGGCGTGCGTCCGGAGTACCTGCGCATCGCCGAGCCGGGCGCGCCCGGCGCCGTGCCCATGCGCGTGGACCGCGTGCAGGACGTGGGCACGTACACACTGCTGGTGGCGGATTTCGAGGGCACGCCCGTGCGCGCCAGGTTGGGCAGCAACGTGGTCCCGGCCACGGCCGGCGGCACGGTCTGGTTGTCGGTGCTGAATCCGCACACCTGCTTCTACCGCGACGAGGAGCTGATCCGATGAAACCCATAGATCACCGGGCCTGGTTCCTGGTCCTGCCCGTGGTGCTGTGCGTGGCCTTCTCGGCCATCCTGCCGCTGATGACCATCGTCAATTACTCGGTGCAGGACATCATCTCGCCCGAGCGCCGCGTGTTCGTCGGCACCGAGTGGTACGCCGCCGTGCTGCAGGACGAGGAGCTGCACGGCGCCTTGTTCCGCCAGATCGGCTTTTCGCTGGCGGTGCTGGCCATCGAGATCCCGCTGGGCATCCTGCTGGCGCTCTCCATGCCCGCCAGCGGCTGGCGCGCCTCCGCGGTGCTGGTGATCATCGCGCTGTCGCTGCTGATCCCGTGGAACGTGGTTGGCACCATCTGGCAGGTGTTCGGCCGCAGCGATATCGGCCTGCTGGGCGCGGCATTGCACTGGCTGGGCGTGGACTACAACTACACCGGCAACGACGTCGACGCCTGGGTCACGGTACTGGTCATGGACGTCTGGCACTGGACGCCGCTGGTGGCGCTGCTGTGCTATGCGGGCCTGCGCGCCATTCCGGACGCCTACTACCAGGCCGCCCGCATCGACGGCGCCTCGCGCCTGGCGGTGTTCCGCTACATCCAGCTGCCCAAGATGCGCGGGGTGTTGATGATCGCGGTGCTGCTGCGCTTCATGGACAGCTTCATGATCTACACCGAGCCCTTCGTGCTGACGGGCGGCGGTCCGGGCAATGCCACCACCTTCCTGTCGCAGTACCTGACGCAGAAGGCGGTGGGGCAGTTCGACCTGGGGCCGGCGGCCGCGTTCTCCATCATCTATTTCCTGATCATCCTGCTCCTGTGCTTCATTCTCTACAACTGGATGCAGCGCGCCGGCACCACCGGCGGCTTCGACGAGGAGCGCGCAAATGCGTGAGAAAAATTCCCGCTGGCGCGGCGTCTTCCTGACCCTGTACCTGGTGTTCGCCATCCTGCCGCTGTACTGGATGCTGAACATGTCGTTCAAGACCAATACCGAGATCGTCAGCACCCTGACGCTGTGGCCGCGCGACTTCACCCTGGAGCACTACCGCACCATCTTCACGGATCCGGCCTGGTATTCCGGCTACATCAATTCGCTCATCTACGTGGTCATCAACACGGTGATCTCGCTGGCCGTGGCGCTGCCGGCGGCCTACGCGTTCTCGCGCTACCGCTTCATCGGCGACAAGCACGTGTTCTTCTGGCTGCTGACCAACCGCATGACGCCGCCGGCGGTGTTCCTGCTGCCGTTCTTCCAGCTCTACAGCTCCTTCGGCCTGATGGATACGCACCTGGCGGTGGCGCTGGCGCACCTGGTGTTCAACGTGCCGCTGGCGGTGTGGATCCTGGAGGGCTTCATGTCCGGCGTGCCGCGCGAGATCGACGAGACCGCCTACGTGGACGGCTATTCCTTCCCGCGCTTCTTCCTGACGATCTTCCTGCCCCTGATCAAGTCGGGCGTGGGCGTGGCGGCGTTCTTCTGCTTCATGTTCAGCTGGGTTGAACTGCTGCTGGCGCGCACGCTCACGTCCGTCAACGCCAAGCCCATCGTCGCCACCATGACCCGCACCGTGTCGGCCTCCGGGATGGACTGGGGCGTGCTGGCGGCGGCGGGCGTGCTGACCATCGTGCCGGGCGGCATCGTCATCTGGTTCGTGCGGCACTACATCGCGAAGGGTTTCGCGATGGGCCGCGTGTAGCGACTGCGGATTCCAGGAGGGCTGCGCCATGTTCAGCTGGATGGTATGGACCACACCCGTCGCCGTGTTCTTTTCCTGCATCGTCCTGATGCTGGTCGGCATGACGCTGTGGGAACTGAAAGCGCCCACGGTGGAGCGCAAGGGCTTCCTGCCCCTGCGCACCACCCGCGGCGATCGTCTCTTCATCGGCCTGATGGCCGCGGCCTGGCTCAACCTGGCGTTCCTGGGGTTCGGCCAGAAGGCGACGGAATGGTTTTCCCTGGATGAGCCGCCATCGGTATGGATCAGCTTCATCGTCTCCATGCTGCTGCTCGCGCTCATCGTGCGTAAGGGGTAAGGGCAGAAGAGGGGCGCAGACCCCTCGCGTATTCAAGCAGTGGTCAAGGACTATCGGCCAGCATCTTCCCCGGCCAGCGGTCCGCAGCAAACGATGGGGAAGACTTATCGAGGAGACAGGTCATGAAATTGCGCATGCACGCCATGGCGGCCGCCATCGCTCTGATCGGGACTTCGGCCGCCTGGGCCGGCGAGCCGGAGGCGACGAAGTGGGTCGATTCGGAGTTCCAGCCTTCATCGCTGTCCAAGGACCAGCAGATGGCCGAAATGAAGTGGTTCATTGAAACGGCCGCCAAGCTCAAGGCCAAGGGAGTGAATGAAATCAGCGTGGTGTCCGAGACCATCACCACGCACGAGTACGAGTCCAAGACGCTGGCCAAGGCGTTTTCCGAGATCACCGGCATCAAGGTCAACCACGACCTGATCCAGGAAGGCGACGTGGTCGAGAAGCTGCAGACCTCCATGCAGTCCGGCAAGTCCATCTACGACGGCTGGATTTCCGATTCCGACCTGATCGGCACGCACTACCGCTATGGCGCCATCCTGCCCCTGTCCGACTACATGGCCGGCGCGGGCAAGGAATGGACCAACCCCAATCTGGACCTGAAGGACTTCATCGGCACCAAGTTCACCACCGCGCCCGACGGCAAGCTCTACCAGCTGCCCGACCAGCAGTTCGCCAACGTCTACTGGTTCCGCGCCGACTGGTTCGCGCGGCAGGACCTGAAGGACAAGTTCAAGGCCAAGTACGGCTACGAACTGGGCGTGCCCACCAACTGGTCCGCCTATGAAGACATCGCCGACTTCTTCTCCAACGACGTCAAGGAGCTGGACGGCAAGAAGGTCTATGGCCACATGGACTACGGCAAGAAGGACCCGTCGCTGGGCTGGCGCTTCACCGACGCCTGGCTGTCCATGGCCGGCGCCGCCGACAAGGGCCTGCCCAACGGCATGCCGGTGGACGAGTGGGGCATCCGCGTGGCCGACGACAAGTGCACCCCGGTGGGCGCATCGGTCGCGCGCGGCGGCGCCACCAACAGCCCGGCCGCGGTCTACGCCCTGACCAAGTACGTGGACTGGATGAAGAAGTACGCGCCGCAGCAGGCCATGGGCATGACGTTCTCGGAGTCCGGTCCGGTGCCCGCCCAGGGCCAGATCGCCCAGCAGATCTTCTGGTACACGGCCTTCACCGCCGATATGACCAAGAAGGGCCTGCCGGTCGTCAACGAGGACGGCACGCCCAAGTGGCGCATGGCGCCGTCGCCCTACGGCCCGTACTGGAAGGACGGCATGCAGAACGGCTACCAGGACGTGGGCTCCTGGACCTTCTTCAAGTCCACCAACCCGGACAAGATGGCGGCGGCCTGGCTGTACGCCCAGTTCGTCACGTCCAAGACGGTGTCGCTGAAGAAGTCCATCACCGGCCTGACCTTCATCCGCGACAGCGACATCCACAGCGACTTCTTCACCAAGAACGCGGCCAACTACGGCGGCTTGATCGAGTTCTACCGCAGCCCCGCCCGCGTGGCCTGGACGCCCACCGGCAACAACGTGCCGGACTACCCCAAGCTGGCCCAACTGTGGTGGAAGAACGTCGCCACCGCCGTCACCGGCGAGAAGACCCCGCAGGCCGCCATGGACAACCTGGCCAATGAAATGGACCAGGTCATGGCGCGGCTCGAACGCGCCGGCATGGCGCAATGCGCGCCCAAGCTCAATGCCAAGAGCGATCCGAGCAAGTGGCTTTCCGACCAGCATGCGCCGTGGAAGAAGCTGGGCAACGAGAAGCCCAAGGGCGAGACGATCGCCTATGAAAAGCTGCTGGATGCTTGGAAGGAGGGCAAGGTGAGGTAAGGGGCTGCAAGCCCTGGAAAAAGCGCCGCTTTCCAGCGGCGCTTTTTTTCGGGGAATGTTACGGACGCCGTGCGTGAAACGGCATGCGAAGAAAGCTCGCGACGGCCAGTTCAGTTCAAGCATCCTGCCGCGCGCCGACCCGGGCCGCCAGCAGATCGTAGAACAGCTTGGCCACGGGATTGATCTCCTTGCCGCGGCAATGGATCAATCCTATGGTCCGGGTGATTGCCGGCTCGCGCAGCGGCACGCTGGCCAGGTCGGCGTGTTCCCCGGCCGGCATGGCCAGCCGCGGCACGACGCCCACGCCCAGGCCCGCCTCGACCATGCTGACCAGCGCCGGCACGTGCTGGACTTCGCAGAAATGGCGGGGGCGCACGCCGCTGTGCGCCAGCGCCTGGTCTATCAGGAAGCGGTTGCCGCTGCCCTGGGCCAGGCTGATGTAGGGATAGGCGTGCAGGTCCGCCCAGGTCACCGACTCCCTGGCCGCGAACGGGTGCTGGCGGCTGACCGCCGCCACGAAGGGTTCTTCCAGCAGCGGCTTGAACTCGATGTCGGCGTCGTTCGCGCCTATGTAGGTCAGGCCGAAGTCGGCGTCGCCGCGGGCGACGGCGGTCAGGATCTGCGACGAGGACTCGTCGATGATGCGGATGCGTATGCGCGGATATTGCTCGTGGTAGCTGCGGATCACGCCGGGCAGGAAATAGGCCACCGCGGAAGGCACGCAAGCGATGGTGACCAGGCCGGACAGGCGCTCGGCCACGTCCTGTATCCCGACCAGGGCGCTTTCCAGTTCATTGAGCACATTGCGCGCTCGCGGCACGAAGCCGCGGCCTATGGTGGTCAGCTCGACCTTGCGGGTGGTGCGCGTCAGCAGCTGCACGCCTAGCGCCGCCTCCAGCTTGTCGGCGCGGCGCGACAGGGCGGATTGGGAAAGGTGCAGGGCTTCAGAGGCGGCGCGGAAGCTGCCCAGGTCGGCGACCGCCAGGAAGGCGCGCAAATCGGCCAGGTCGAATTTCATGCGTTTTCGTCAAGAATTGATCTAATTTTTGCACTTTACTCTATTGTGCGCGCTGCGCATCATGTCTCCCAAGCCGCCCCTAGCGCGGCATGCACCAGGAGACTAGCCCCATGATTCGCGTCCGCCGCCTGCGCCGGCAAATTGCCCTTGCGTTGGCCTGCACCCCATTGATGTTGCTGGCGCCGCCGGCCGTCCACGCCGAAGGCGATTGGCCGCAACGCCCGATCCGGCTGCTGGTGCCTTATGGGCCGGGCGGCAGTTCCGACGTGGTGGCGCGCGCCGTCGCCGTGGAAATGTCGCGCGATCTGGGCAAGCAGGTCATCGTCGAGAACAAAGGGGGCGGGCAGGGCATGATCGCCACGGTGGAAGCGGCGCGCGCCGCGCCCGACGGCTACACGCTGATCCTGGGCCACGTGGGCACGCTGGCCGTGAACCCGTCCATGGTGGACAAGCTGCCGTACGACCCGCGCCGCGACTTCGCGCCCATCGTGCTGCTGGCCAAGCTGCCCATGGTGTTCGCCGTGGGCGGCAAGGTGCCGGCGAAGACGCTGCCCGAGTTCGTGGCCCTGGCGCGCGCCCGTCCGGGATCGCTCAACTACGGATCCGCCGGCAACGGCAGCGCGGGGCATCTGGCGTTCGAGATGCTGAAGACGGCGACCGGCATCGACGTGGTGCACGTGCCGTACAAGGGCACGGGCGCCCAGGTGACCGACTTGCTGGCCGGCAACATCGACGCCGCCGCCGCGGGTACCCCCGGTCTGCTGCCACACGCGCAGGCCGGCAAGATCCGCATCGTTGCCGTCGGATCGGAGCGGCGGCTGCCGGTCCTGCCCGACGTGCCCACCGTGGCGGAGCAGGGCTATCCGGGCTTCGAAAGCTCGCAGTGGTTCGGCCTGCTGGCGCCCGCCGGCACGCCGGCCCCCGTCATCGAGCGTCTGCATCAGGCGGCAGTCAAGGCATTGCAGACGGATTCCGTGCGCGAACGCCTGGCCCACGACGCGAGCGAGGCGTCCGGCGCCGGCCCGGCCGAGTTCGCCGCCTTCATCGACGCCGAAGAGAAGCGCTGGGGGCAGGTGGTGCGCAGCGCCCGCCTGTCGGCCGAATGATCCATTTTTCACGAGTCCCACTTTCCATCCGAGAAGCACAGTCATGAGCAGCCAAAAGCAGGACCCCGTACACATCGCCGAAGAGGAACTGACCCGCCTGGGATTACGCGCGTTCGAAAGCCTGGGGCTGCCTCCCCAGGATGCCGCCGACGTGGTGCAGGTGTTGGTGCTGGCCGACCTGTTCGGCCTGTCCACCCACGGTCTCAGCCGCATCGAATCGTATGGCGAGCGCCTGCAGGTGGGCGGCATCAATCCCCGCGCCCGCATCCGCGTGGAGCGTCCCGCACCCGGCCTCTGCCTGGTCGACGGCGACAACGGCGTCGGTCCGCTGGTGGGCATGCATGCCCTGCGCGCGGCCATGAATGCCGCAAGCGAATGCGGAGTGGGCATGGCGTTCGCGCGCCAGAGCAACCATTTCGGTCCCATCTCGCCCTATGGCCTGATCGCGGCGCAGGCGGGTTACGCCAGCATCATCGGCAGCAACGCCACCACCACCATCGCGCCCTGGGGCGGCACCGATGCGCGGGTGGGCAACAGCCCGATCGGCTTTGCCGTGCCGAATCCGGACGGCGCCCACTTCCTGCTGGACATGGCCATGAGCGTGGTGGCCCGCGCCAAGATCCGCAATGCCTTGAAGGCGGGCCAGGATATTCCGGATACCTGGGCCACCGACGCGGCTGGCCGGCCGACCACCAGCCCCAAGGAGGCGCTCGATGGTTTTCTGCTGCCCATAGGTGGACACAAGGGCTATGGCCTGGCGTTGATGGTGGACCTGTTCGCGGGCCTGCTGTCCAACGCGGCCTACCTGACGCATGTGAAGTCCTGGGTGGATGCGCCCGACCAGCCGCAGAACCTCGGCCACTTCTTCCTGCTGATCGACACCCGCAAGCTGGGTTCGACGCAATGGCTGGCCGAACGCATGAACGACTTCGCGCGGATCCTGCACGGCAGCGCCGCGGCGGATCCGGCGCGGCCGGTGATCCAGCCGGGAGAAATCGAACTGGCCAAGATGGCGCGGCAGAAAGAGCAAGGCATCGCGCTGGACGCCGATGTCCTGGCGCTGCTGCGCCGCCACGCGGACGCCAAGCCGGCCTGATGCCGGCCCGGACCGGAACTTCGGAGACAGACATGAAATACCAAGCCGTACTTGCGGCAGCGGCGGCCGCGCTGGGCATGATGGCCGCCGGCGCGGCGCTGGCGTCGGACTATCCCGCCAAGCCGGTGCGCGTCATCGTGCCCTATGTCGCGGGCGGCGCGGCCGACATCACGGCCCGCGTGATCGCGCAAAAGCTGTCGGTCAGCATGGGCGCGACCTTTGTCGTGGAGAACAAGCCGGGCGCCAACGGCATGATAGGCACGGACTTCGTCGCCAAGGCCGCGCCCGACGGCTATACCTTGCTGCTGGACGCGAGCGGGCCGCTGGTGGTGAACCCGTCGCTGTACAAGAAGACGCCTTACGATCCGGTGGCCGACCTGGCGCCCATCAGCCAGATCGCCAGCTACCAGTACGTGCTGGTCGTGCCGCAGCAATCACCGATACGCAGCGTCGACGAGCTGATCGCCGCGGCGCGCGCCAAGCCCGGGCAGGTGAGCTACGGTTCGGCGGGCGTGGGGGCGGGCGGGCACCTGGCCGGCGAACTGCTGGCCGTCATGACCAGGACGCAGCTCACGCACGTGCCCTACAAGGGCAATGCCCAGGCGCTTACCGACGTGCTCGGCGGGCAGCTGAGCTTCACTTTCGATACGGTGGTGACGGCCACCCCGCATCTGCGCTCGGGCAAGCTGCGCGGCTACGCGGTGACCGGCCCGCATCGCGCGCAAGGCCTGCCGGATATTCCGACGATGGAAGAGCTGGGCTACAAGGATTTCGTGGTGACGCAGTTCCAGGGATTGCTGGCGCCGGCGGGCACCGATCCCAAGATCCTGGCGCGTTTGCACGAGGAAGTGGTGAAGGCCGCGCGCGAACCCGACGTGATCCAGAAGCTCCAGACCGAAGGCGGCAACGAGATCATCGCGGGCACGCCGCAGGAGTTCGCGCGCCTGATCCAGGAAGACCTGCAGCGCTACCGCAAGCTCATCGCGGATGCGCACGTCAAGGCGGAGTAGGCCATGTACGACATCGAGGTATTGATACAGGGCTACCCCGGACGCTCGCTATGCCATGGCGGGCTGGGCTGGAGCACCACCACGCTGCTGCAGGGCGGCGGGCGCAAGGTACTGGTGGACGTAGGCGCGTTCGGCGTGCGGCATCTGCTGGGCCAGCACCTGAACCGCTGCGGCGTGTTGGCCGCCGACATCACCGACGTGGTGCTGACGCACGCGCACTACGACCACGCCGTCAATTTCACCCTGTTTCCCAACGCCACGGTCTGGATCGGCGAGCTGGAGCTGGCCTGGGCCGCCGCCCAGCCGCCCGGGTTCAATCCTCTGCCGGAACTGTACGTGCGCGAACTGGCGGCATCGGAACGCGTGCGTCGGGTGCGCGATGGCGACGAGTTCCTGCCAGGCCTGCGGGCGATCGCGTCGCCGGGGCACACGCCGGGCCATCTGCTGTTCTACGTCGACGACGGCCGGCAAACCGTGCTCTTCACGGGCGACGCCGCGAAAAACCGGGCCGAGCTGCTGTCGGGCACGGTCAACGACAGCGCCGACATGGACGCCAGCCGCGCCACGCTGGCGCGCATCTGGGCGCTTTGGCGCAAGACGCCCGGCACATTGCTGGTGCCGGGCCACGACCTCGGCATGAAGCTGGACGCGGACGGCCAACCCGTCTATGTCGGCGAACGCCAGGCGGTGCTGAATGCGTGGTTCGGCGACACGCTGGAACCGACGCGCATCGACCTTTGCTGCGGCCCTGCATTCAAGCGCGGCGCCTCATGATTTCCATATACCTATGAAACTCGACTCAAACATCATCTCCGCCTTCACTCCGACCGGCCGCCTGCGGGCATCCATCAATCTGGGCAACCCCATACTGGCCGGGCGCGACGCCAGCGGCGCGCCTGCAGGCGTGTCCGTGGACCTTGCGCGCGCCTTCGCGCAGCGGCTGGGCGTGCCGCTGGACCTGGTCGTGCTGGACAGCGCGGGCGCGTCCGTGGAAACCGTGACGCGGGAAGACGCGGACATCGGCTTTTTCGCGATCGATCCCTTGCGCGCTGCCGGCGTCGTCTTCACCGATGCCTACGTGCTGATCCAGGGCGCCTACCTGGTGCGCGAGGATTCCCCATTGCGCGCGTTGGATGAGGTGGACCGCGAAGGGAATCGTGTCACCGTCGGCCGCGGCAGCGCCTACGATCTGTTCCTGACCCGCGAATTGAAGCAGGCGGCCATCACGCGCGCGCCCACGTCGCCGGCGGTGGTCGACACCTTTTTGGCCGAAGGCACGGAGGTGGCCGCCGGCGTATCGCAGCAGCTGGAGGCGGACGCGCGGCGCCTGACGGGACTGCGGCTGTTGCCGGGCAGCTTCATGACCATACGCCAGGCCATGGGCGCACCCAGAAGCCGCGGCGCCGAAGCCATGGCGGTGCTGTCGGCGTTCGTCGAAGAGCTGAAGGCCAGCGGCTTCGTGGCGGACGCACTGCGCCGTCATGGCATCGAGGGCGCCGCGGTCGCGCCTGCGGCGGCCTGAGCCGGGGCGCGACCCTGGCTTAGTGGATGACGCGCGCCGCCTTGCGGGCGCGCTTCACTTCGTACATGCGGGCATCGGCCAGGCGGACGGCGGCCTCGGCGTCCAGGCCGCGCGGGTCCAGCGCCACCACGCCGACGCTGGCGCCTTCGTAGGGGATGACATCCTCGCCCAACTGATAACGTCCGACGGTGGCCGCGGTGGCGCGTTCCTCCAGCGAGCGGGCTGCGGCTTCCGCTTCGCCGCGCTGCGTCGCGCCGCCGCGCGCGGCTTCTTCCGCGGCCAGCGCCGGGCCCGGCCCGATCACCACGAACTCGTCGCCGCCTATCCGCCCCAGCATGTCCGAGGCGCGCAGCGCCGCGGCGATGCGGCGCGAGACGTCCTGCAGGAACGCGTCGCCTTGCTGGTGCCCATAAACATCGTTGATGCCCTTGAATCCATCCAGGTCTATCACCCCCACCAGCACGCTGCCTCCTTCGCGGATGGCGCGCGCCTGCAGGCGGTCCAGGGCTTCGTAGAGCGCGCGGCGGTTGGGCAGGCCGGTCAGCGCATCCGTCAGCGCGTAGGACAGGAGCTGGACGTTGGCGGCGTGCAGCTGCTCCATCAGCATTTCGCGTTCCAGGAAGCGGGCGATCACGCTGGAGAACAGCTTCAGCACCGATTCCGCCTGGGCGGGGATGTCGTGCCGGCTGGCGCTGGCGGCGCAGAGGGTACCGAACAACAGGCCGTCATCGGCGCGCACGGGCGCGCTGACGTAGGTCTGGATGCCCAGTTGGCGCGCGGCGTCCGAGTCCGGCCAGCTGAGCGAGACGTCGCTGGTGCACATGCGGCCTTCGTCCAGGGCGCGCTTGCAGAGCGTGTCGTCCCAGGGCACGGACAGGCCTTCGGGGATTTGCAGTTGCCCGACATTGCGCGCGTAGCGGATCTGCTGCAGGTCCGCCTTCAGGTCTATCGACGTGAGATAGGTGGACTCAAGCCCGGTCACCTCGCCCAGCATGTCCAGCAGCGGGCGCGTCAGTTCTTCGACTGATCTGGCCTCGGGCAGGGTGGTCGAGAGTTCGGCAAGTATCGGATCCAGCACGGTGTCTCCAGGCATGGGCATATGGACGTCCGGCCCGTTGCTCCATGGGGAGGGCGGGCCGGTCTGCCCGCCATTATGCACGCAGCGGGAACAGGTGCCGTTGCCGCCGCCGGAAGCGCCGGACGGCGGTGTATTCTGGCGGTCATGCAGGGGCCGCTGCGGCCCCTCCTCGCAGAACAGAGCCGGTCGCGCCCGGCCGCCATCGCATCAGGAGAGACAGCCATGCTTTTGACGGAAGAACAGCTCAGCGTTCAGGAAATGGCGCGCCGCTACGCGCAGGAGCGCCTGGCGCCCAACTCGGAACGCTGGGACCGCGATCATCACTATCCCGCCGATGCCATCGCGGAAATGGCGGAACTCGGCTTTTTCGGCATGCTGGTGCCCGAAGCCTGGGACGGCAATGACAGCGGCTATATCTCGTACGCGGTCGCGCTGGAGGAGATCGCGGCGGGCAACGGCGCCTGCTCCACCATCATGAGCGTGCATAACTCGGTCGCTTGCATGCCCATCCTGAAGTACGGCAGCGACGCGCAGAAGGAACAGTTCCTGCGTCCGCTCGCGCGCGGCGAGTACATCGGGGGCTTCGCGCTGACCGAACCGCAGGCGGGGTCCGATGCCAGCAGCCTGAGCACCCGGGCCCGCCGCGACGGCGACGACTACATCATCAACGGCGCCAAGCAGTTCATCACATCGGGCCGGAATGGCCAGGTCGTGATCGTGTTCGCGGTGACCGACCCCGACGCCGGCAAGCGCGGCATCTCCGCCTTCATCGTGCCCACCGACACCCCGGGCTACAAGGTGTTGCGGGTGGAAGACAAGCTGGGCCAGCATCTGTCCGACACCTGCCAGATCGCGTTCGAGGACATGCGCATTTCTGCCGCTTACCGCCTGGGCGCGGAAGGCGAGGGCTACAAGATCGCGCTGTCCAACCTGGAAGGCGGGCGCATCGGCATCGCCTCGCAATCGGTGGGCATGGCGCGGGCCGCGTTCGAATGCGCGCGCGATTACGCGCGCGACCGCCAGGCCTTCGGCAAACCCATCATGGAGCATCAGGCCGTGTCGTTCCGCCTGGCCGACATGGCCACGCAGATCCACGCGGCGCGCCAGATGGTGCTGCACGCGGCGGCCCTGCGCGAGGCCGGCAGGCCCGCATTGACCGAGGCGTCGATGGCCAAGCTGTTCGCGTCCGAGATGGCTGAGAAGGTCTGCTCGGCGGCGATCCAGACCCTGGGAGGCTACGGCTACCTGAAGGATTTTCCGGTGGAGCGCATCTACCGCGACGTGCGCGTGTGCCAGATCTACGAAGGCACCAGCGACATCCAGCGCCTGGTGATCGCCCGCGGGCTGTAGCGCTGCTTGCGGTGCCGCTTGCAGTGCGGCCAGTAGGGTGACCTATGGCGCGGTTCGTGGCGCGTCGTGCATGGCCGGGCGCCTTGCCGCGCAGCGTCGGGCGGCAGGGGCTGTGGCGCTAGCCCGGCCGGCGCCGGCCGCGCCTGACCCACAGTGTGTACACGACGATGTTGCCCACGATCAGCAGCGCGGCCAGCGCGATCTGCACTTCGCGGGTAATGCCTGCCGGGTAGATCAGGCTCAGCAGATAGTGTTCGATGAAGCCGCCGCCATAGCCCTGCTGGCCGGCCTGCTGCCGCAGCGATATTTCCAGCGGCGTCAGCGGGCAGATCCAGCCCATGCCTATCACCAGGGCGCCCCAGGCCAGCGCTGGCAGGTGCAGGTAGGCGATCCAGCGTTTCCACAGCGCCAGCAGGCCGCCGAACACCACGAAGGCGACGAACAGGCCATGCACGACGAGCACGAGGTCTGCAAGCAGCCGGTCGCTCATCGTCTCGTCCGGGTCAGGGTTTCAGATCGCGCAGCAGCTTGGCCAGTTCGGGCGCGGTCATCAGCGACACGCCCTGCGACTTGGCGTATTGCAACGCGTTGTCCGAGACTTCGCCCAGGGCGATGTAGATGGCTTCGCGCGCGCCGCGCTTTTCGCGCGCCGCCTGCAGTTCGCGCAGGGGCTCGACGCCCACGCGGGCGGCCTTCCAGCGCTTGGCGCTGACCAGGGCGACGTGGCCGTCCTTGCTCAGGGCGAAATCGGCGCCCGGCAGTTGCAGGCGCTGCACCTCGCAGCCATCGCGCTGGAAACCGGCCTCGACCGTCTTGGAGAACTCCGCCCAGGACATGCCCGCGGCGGCTTCGGCCACGGCCTGCACGCGCGTCTCCGAGGGCGCGCGCAACTGCTTGTAGGCGGCCATGATCGCGATGACCGCGAACGGCACCGCCGCGAACACGCCCATCGCGGCGTACTCCAGGGGCAGCGCGGCAAAGCCGCCCGCCGACAGCAGCACGGCCACGCCGGCGCTCATCCACCACGGCGAGCGCAGCAGCACGGCGAAGATGGAGTTCTGGGACATCTTGAATTTCATGGCGGCTCGCGGCGAGTCTGGGAGTTAGGGCTTCAGGCGTCCGCGCCACCGGCGTCGGGGGCGCGCACGACGATGCGCACATCGCCGCAGGTGACGATCTGGCCGGCGCGGATCTTGGCCGTCTTGCGGCTTTCGACCACGCCGCCCACGCTGACGTGGCCATCGGCCACGAGCATCTTGCCGGCGCCGCCGCTGTCGCACACGCCGGTGGCCTTGAGCAGCTGGTTGACTTCGATATAGGGGCTGCCTGCGGCCAGTGTGAACTCGATGATGGGCATGTTGCGACTGTCAGAAAAGTTGGGGAAGGGCGCTCAGGCCTGGCCGCCGCTGTTGGCGCCGCCCTGGGCGTCGGCGGGCGGTTCGGCGGAGACGGGCGCGGCCGGACGGTTGGTGGGTTCGGCGCGGGCCATCCAGGCGATCAGGGACGAGCGCATGGCCTCCTCGACCGACATCTGGATCGGCTGGACCCATTCCTGGGGCACGAACACGGTATAGCCGCCGATCATGTAGCCCATGGGCAGGTACACGGCGACGCGCTCGCCCGGGGTGAAGCCTTCAGGCAGGCCTTCCATGTTGCGCCGGGTGACCAGGCCCACCAGTTCCAGCTGCTGGCCGGGAATGCGCAGGATCACGACCTGCTGCGCGGTGTTCTTGGAACTGGGCGAGAAATAGTCCGCGAAGCTCTTCAGCGACGAATAGATGCTCTTGACCACCGGCAGGTTGGTGAACGGCATTTCCAGCAGCACCAGCACGCGCTGCACGCGCTCCTTGGACACCAGGTAGCCGATGGCCAGGATGCCCAGGATGCCCAGCGCCAGGCCCATGCCGGGCACATAGAAGCCGCCGATGAAGGGGCGCAGGAAGGTCAGCGCGACGGCTTCGGTCCAGGCCAGGAAGATATAGAGCAGATAGATCGTCAGGGCCAGCGGCAGGACGGTGATCAGTCCGCGGAAGAAGTATTTATAGAGACGGGTCATGGACATGGGTAAATAAATTAGGGTCGGATTACGCGGCAGTGGCACGCGCCGAAGGGCCGCCAGCATAGCAGCCGGCGCGGAACCTGCCGGTAACAAACAGCATGCGGCGTGCCGTTAGCGGTCCACGGGCAGGTAGAGGGTCTCCTTGATTTCCTCCATGACCACGTAGCTGCGCGATTCGGCGGACGCGGGCAGGCGCTTGAGGATTTCGCCGAGGAGACGGCGGTACTCGTTCATTTCAGTCAGGCGGGCCTTGACGAGGTAGTCGAAGTCGCCGGATACCAGGTGGCATTCCATGACTTCGGGCACGTAGAGCAGCTCTTTCTTGACCTTGTCGAAGACGTCGCCCGACTTGGCGGACAGCTTTATTTCCAGGAACACCAGCAGGTTCTTGCCCAGCGCGGCCGGATTGACGCGCGCATGGTAACCCGTGATGACGCCTTCGCGCTCCATGCGCTTGACGCGGTCGGAGCAGGGGGTGGCCGACAGGCTGATCCGGTCGGCCAGTTCGGTCACCGAAATGCGGCCTTCCCGCTGCAGGATATCCAGGATTTTCAGGTCGATACGGTCTAGCTCGCGCATTTCACTTTTGGCGATCGAAAAACAGGATGGGGCCGGGAAAAAGCACTGCCAAAGGAAAATCTTCAGTGCTTTTCACTGCTGAGAGGCCCATAGACTACCGAAATTCCTGAACAAAACCAATCATCGGAAAGAATCATGCACGTCATCGTCCTCGGCAGCGGCGTCATCGGCACCACCACCGCCTATTATCTGGCCCGTCAGGGCGCCAAGGTCACGGTGCTGGACCGCCAGCCCTCGGCGGCGCAGGAGACCAGCTATGCCAACGCCGGGCAGGTGTCGCCGGGCTATTCCACGCCCTGGGCCGCGCCCGGCATTCCGCTGAAGGCCATCAAGTGGCTGTTCCAGAAGCATGCGCCGCTGGCCATCCGCCTGGACGGCAGCCTGTTCCAGCTGAAATGGATGGCGGCCATGCTGGCCAACTGTTCGGCCGAACGCTACTCGGTGAACAAGGAGCGCATGCTGCGCCTGTCCGAGTACAGCCGCGACTGCCTGCGTGAACTGCGCCAGTCCGCCGGCATCCACTATGAAGAGCGCACCCGCGGCACGCTGCAGCTGTTCCGTACGGAAGCCCAGCTGGAAGCCGCCCGCCGCGACATCGCGGTGCTGGAAGAGGTGGGCGTGCCTTACGAACTGCTGGACCGCAATCGCCTGGTGACGGCCGAGCCCGCCCTGGCGCGCTCGCTGCACAAGCTGACCGGCGGCCTGCGCCTGCCCAACGACGAAACCGGCGATTGCCAGCTGTTCACGACGCGTCTGGCCGAAATGGCCAAGGCCCTGGGCGTGGAGTTCCGTTTCGGCCAGACGGTGTCGGGTCTGAACACGGCCGGCGGCCAGATCACCGGCGTGCGCGTGGGCAATGAAGTCCTGACCGCCGACCGCTACGTCGCCGCCTTCGGCAGCTACACGCGCGACTTCCTCAAGCCGCTGGACCTGGACCTGCCGGTCTATCCGCTGAAGGGCTACTCGCTCACCATCCCCATGGCGGACGAGTCGGCCGCGCCGGTCTCGACCATTCTGGACGAGACCTACAAGATCGCCGTCACGCGCTTCGACCAGCGCATCCGCGTGGGCGGCATGGCCGAGATCGCGGGCTTCGACTTGCGCCTGAAGGAGGCCCGCCGCAAGACCCTGGAGTTGGTGGTCAACGACCTGTTCCCGGGCAGCGGCCACGTGGCCCAGGCCGAGTTCTGGACCGGCCTGCGTCCCATGACGCCGGACGGCACGCCCGTGGTCGGCGCCAGCCGCTACGGCAATCTGTACCTGAACACGGGCCATGGCACGCTGGGCTGGACCATGGCTTGCGGCTCCGGCAAGCTGGTGGCCGATCTGGTCATGGGCCAGCGTCCCGCGATCCGCAGCGACGACCTGAGCCTGTCGCGCTACGACCGCAAGGCGGCGTCGAACCAGGCATTGGTGCTGGACGGCAAGAGCGCCTGATTGCGCTTGCGGCAAGCCGGCGGCAATTCTTCGGAATTCCGCAGCCGGCGCCGCGCATGGGCCATCTACAATGGCCCGCATGACCCATTTCCTGCATACCGCCGACTGGCAGATCGGCCGACAATACGGCCAGTTTGAAACCGACGACGCC
The DNA here is from genome assembly GCF_903652925.1 of Achromobacter anxifer. Classification (GTDB taxonomy): domain Bacteria; phylum Pseudomonadota; class Gammaproteobacteria; order Burkholderiales; family Burkholderiaceae_B; genus Achromobacter; species Achromobacter anxifer. The sequence goes on from NZ_CAHLAR010000004.1 coordinate 139,035, forward strand.
GCCATGCTGGCCGAGGCCCGCTTCGACGTCGTGGCGCGCATCGCCGCGCTGGCGGCCGAGCGCGCCGTGGACGCGGTGCTGGTGGCGGGCGACGTGTTCGATACGCAAGGCGTGTCGGATCGCACGATACGCCGCCTGTTCGCCGCCATGGCGGGTTACGCCGGTCCCTGGGTCATGATCGCCGGCAACCATGACGCGGCGCTTGCCGACAGCGTCTGGAGCCGCGCAATGCAGCTGGGCTGCATCCCGTCCAACGTGCACGTGCCGCTGCGCACGGAAGTCGTCGACCTGGCCGCGATCAACCTGGCCGTGCTGGCCGCGCCGCTGACGCAGCGCCATACCTATGACGACGTGACCCAGGCCTTCGACGCGCTGGAGACAGAGCCCGGCCGCATCCGCGTGGGCCTGGCGCACGGCAGCGTGGCGGGCAGGCTGCCCGACACCATAGACGCCACCAACCCCATCGCCGCGGACCGCGCGGCGCGCGCCCGGCTGGACTATCTGGCCTTGGGTGACTGGCATGGCTGCCTGTCCGTCGACGAGCGCACCTGGTATGCCGGCACGCCGGAGCAGGACCGTTTCCGCGGCAACGAGCCCGGCTATGCGCTGCATGTGCGGATCGCCGCGCCGGGCGCCGCGCCCGCCGTCGAGCGGCTGGCCACCGGCAAGTACCGCTGGTCGGCCTGGTCGGAAACGCTGAGCCTGCCCACGGACGCGCAGGCCCTGGCCGAGCGCATGGCGCAGCTGCGCGCCGAGGATGTTCTGCGGCTGGACGTGCAGGGGCACGTCAACATGGAAACCTGGGAATCGCTGCAACGCGCGGTGGATCAGGCGGCGGCCCAGGTGCGGGCGCTGCTGCCGGACCTGTCCGGCCTGTTGCTGGAGCCGGATGAAGCCGACCTGGCCGAGTTGCGCGCCAGCGGCTACGTGGGCGAGGTCGCGGCCCAGTTGCAGGCCCTGCAAGCGGATCCGGAGCAGGCCGCGGTCGCGGGCGAGGCCTTGCGGCTGTTGCTGCGGTTCCAGCGCGAAAGCGCCGCGCCGGGAGCCGCCAAATGAAGCTCACGCGCATCGCCCTGGAAGAATTCCGCAAGTTCCGCCAGCCCATGGCGCTGGAGGGGCTGGAGGATGGCCTGAACCTGTTCGTGGGGCCGAACGAAGCCGGCAAGAGCACGGTGGCCGCGGCCATCCGCTCCGCCTTTCTCGAACGCTACAGCACCAGCAAGGTCGCCGATCTTGCGCCGCACGGCGAGTCCGGCGCGCGGCCCAGCGTCGAACTGGAATTCGAGCACGCGGGGCACAGCTATGTGCTGAAGAAGCAATTCCTGTCGCGCGCCCGCTGCGAGCTGCTGATCGACGGAGGCGCGCAGCGCCTGGACGGCGAGGAGGCCGAGAACGCGTTGGCCGCGCTGCTGGGTTTCGAGCTGGCGGGGCGGGGGCAGAGCAAGCCGGACCTGGCCGGCATCCCCGGCCTGTTGTGGATACAGCAGGGCGATGGCCACAATCTGCAGGAAGCTGCGGGTTACGCGGGCGCGCATTTGCGCGATGCGCTGACGCAGCTGTCCGGCGAGCTCGCTTCCGGCGATGGCGACCGCCTTTACGATCGCGTGGCTGGGGAGCGCGGCGCGTTGCTGGATGCGCGCAACGGCCGTCCCAAGGGCGCCTACAAGGAAGCCGAGGATGCGCTGGCGCGCGCCGTGGCCGAGCGCGATGAATGCGCGCAAGCCATGGCGCAGTTGAACGCTGACGTGGACCGGCTGGCCGAGTTGCGCCGCGACCACGAGCGCGCCCAGGCCGAGCAGCCCTGGAAGGACTTCGAGGCCAAGGCGGGGGAGGCGCGCTCGCGCCTGGCGGCCCTGGCCAAGGAGCGTGAAGCATACGAAGGCCTGAGCCGCGAACAGGCGCAGGCCGCGCAGACCCTGGCGCTGTTGCAGGACCAGGTCCGGCGCGACCAGCAGGATGAGGTGGAACTCCAGGCCCTGGTCAGCGAGGCCCGCGCCGCGCGCGCCCGGGTGGAAGAAGCGCGCGAGCCGCTGGCGCGCGCACAACAGCAGCGCCAGTCGCACGCCGCCGCGGTGGAAGCCGCGCGCCGGCGCGTCGCCTCGGTGCAGGCGGCGGCCGACCGGCGCGATGTGGAGCATCAGCTGGGCCAGTTGGGCGCCGAGATCGAACGCCTGGACGGCGCTTTGAAGGAAGTCACGACGCTGATCGAGCAGGGCTCCACGCTGAAGGCGGAGGCCCTGCGCATCGAAATCGCAGACAGCGACATCGATGCGCTGCGCAAGGCCGAGCGCGAACTGGCCAAGCTGCAATTGCAGCAGCAGGCCGTCGCCACCCGCCTGTCGTATCAGCTGGAAGCCGGCGGCCAGGCGCGCCTGGACGGCCGCATGCTGAGCGGCGCGGACGAAGTCCTGCTGACGGCGGCGGCCGAGCTGGATCTGCCAGGCGTCGGACGTTTTCGCATCGAGCCGGGTGGCAAGGACCTGCCGGCGCTGGAACGCGAAGTCGGCGCGGCCCTGGCGGCCAGCGCGGCCTTGCTCAAGCGCGTGGGCAGCGCGACGCTGGCGGAGGCCGAACAGCGCCACGCGCGCCACGTCGCCTTGCTGCGCGAGCTGGACGGCATGCGCAAGACGCTGGGCATCCATGCGCCCAAGGGCGTGGACGTCTTGCGCGGCCAGCGCGACGACGCGCTGGCGCGCCGCGTTCAATTACAGGCGCGCCTGGACAAGCTGCCGGCCGCGCCCGATGCGGAGGACGGCGACCTGCCTGCGGCGCAGCAGGCGCTGCGCGAAGCCGAGGCCGTCGCAGCCCAGGCCGACACCACGCTGGCCGCAGCCCAGCGCGCCATGGATGCCGACAGCGCCCGCGCCCAGCTGCTCGAAAACCAGGCCGCCGCCCGCAGCGCCGATCAGCAATCTGCCGAGCGGGGCGCGCAACGCCAGGCGCGCGCCGGCCGTCTGGCCGAGGCGCGCAGCAGCCATGACGAACTGGAGCGCCGCGTGCGCGAGGCGCAGGCCGCATTGGCCGGGCATCGCCCCGAACTCGTGGAACAGGATGTGCAGCGCTACGAGAAGTCCGCCGCCATTGAACGCGAGGCGCAACACAAGCGCCACGGTGAGATCCTGCAGTTGCAAGGCAAGCTCGACCAGGCCGGTGCGCAGGGCCTGGGCGAACGCCTGTCGGAGGCCGCAGCCGCCTGCGAACGCCTGGAACGGCGCCGCGCCGACTTCGCCCGCCGGGCCGACGCGCTGGAGTTGCTGCTCAAGCTGCTGACCGACAAGAGGACCGCCGCCACGCAACGCTTGCAAGCGCCGCTGGCGCGCCGCCTGAACCACTATCTGGCGCTGCTGTTCCCCGAGGCCGACCTGCGCTTGGACGAAACCTTGCTACCCATGGCGCTGCGCCGCGGCGCGGGCGAGGATCTGCTGTCCGCGCTCAGCTTCGGCACGCGTGAACAGCTGGGCATTCTGGCGCGCTTCGCTTACGCGGACCTGCTACGCGAAGCGGGGCGGCCCACGCTGCTGCTGCTCGACGATGCGCTGGTCCATACGGACGACGCGCGGCGCGACTTCATGAAGCGCGCGCTGTTCGACGCCGCGACGCGGCATCAGATCCTGATGTTCACCTGCCACGGCGAAGCGTGGCGCGACATGGGCGTGGAGCAGCGGCGCATCGCTTGACCGCGCGGGGCTCAGCCGGTAGGCTACGCCCCATGCCTGACCACACGCTCCTCGCCGATTTCGCCCGTGCTGCTCCCGCAGCCGGCGCGCGTGCGCGTGCGCTGTCCGGGCATTCCGCAGTTTCCCCTGGTTTTTCTCCTGTCGTTTCCACGGTGGTATCGCCGCCGGTCTCGCCGCCTTGCGGCGTGGTCTCGGGCGCTTACCCGCCTGTAGCGGCCGTCGTCGGCTGACGCCGTCCGCACCGCGACTCCAGTCCCTTTCCAAGCAGGTCCGCCAGACGTTGTGACGCTTGCCGCGTCCGTCATGCGCATTTGCGTCCGCACGCGCGGACGGGGACGGAGCCTGTTATTACCTCGACAGGTAGAAACCTCATGTCTTTCGATAGAACCGCGTGGACCTCCTACGGCTCCACTTCCTTGTTCGTGCTGCTGTGGAGCGGCGGCGCGATTTTCGCCAAATGGGGGCTGTCCCACGCCTCCGCCTTCGGCTTCCTGCTGTTGCGTTTCATCCTGGCCCTGGCCGTGCTGCTGCTCATCTGCGCGTGGCGGCGGCGCTGGCTGCCTGAGCCCGGCACGCGCGCCATGGTGGCGGGCACAGGCCTGCTGCTGATCGGCGGCTACTCCATCTGCTATCTGCTGGCGCTGGATCACGGCATCACGCCGGGAGTCCTGGCCACGCTGCTGGGCGCGCAGCCCATCCTCACGCTGGCCTTGATGGAACGGCGCTATTCGCCGGCGCGCCTGGCCGGGCTGTTCCTTGCCTTGTGCGGGTTGGTTATGGTGGTCTACCAGAGCATCGGCATGGCGCGCTTTTCCGCAGCCGGCATGGTGTACGCGCTGGGCGCGCTGGCCAGCATGACGGCGGGCGCCATCCTGCAAAAGCGCGTGCGCCAGGCACCCATGGACGTGATGCCGCTGCAGTACGTCGTCAGCCTGGCGCTGTGCCTGCTGTTCGTGCCGTCCCAGCCCATCCGGGTGGAATGGGTCGCGGGCTTCATCCTGCCGCTGCTGTGGATGGGCCTGGTGATCTCTGTCGGCGCGACCCTGCTGTTCTACCGCATGATCCAGGCCGGCAATCTGGTCAACGTCACCAGCCTGTTCTACCTGGTTCCGGCCGGCACGGCGGCTCTGGACTACCTGATCCTGGGCAACCGGCTGTCCGCCCTGAGCGTGGGCGGAATGGGGGCGATTCTGCTGGGGTTGATGCTGGTGCTGCGCAGTCCGGCGCCGGCGGCGAGCCGGGCATAGCCAGGGCAGCGCCCGCTTGATGGGGTGGCCCGTGAACGAGCTTGAGCTCGTTCACGGGCTGCATATTCACGGCGGGTTTTCCCCAGGTATCGAAGAAAAATACCAAGTAGTATGTTCTCATCCAGCCAATTAAATACTGATTAGTATGTTGCAGGAGACAAGCATGTCCGTGATCTGGAATCCCTCCTTGAACCCCCAGGAAAGCGCCTGGCGGGACAAGGCCGCCGCCCTGACTGCGTTGGCATTTGCGCCCGCTGCGGCCGCCATAGACCGGGATCAACGTTATCCGGTGGAGCACCTGGCGCCCTTGCGGGAGAGCGGTATTTCGGGTTTGTTCATTCCGGCCGAGTACGGCGGCTCGGGCGCCTCGCTGACCTCGCTGGTCACGGTGGTGGAAACCGTGGCCCAGGGGTGCGCGTCCACGGCCGCCATCCTGGCGGCCCTGTCGCTGGGCGCGTTCCCGGTCATCCTGGGCGGCTCGGCCGCGCAGAAGGAGGCGCTGCTCGGCGGCCTGGCGCGGCATGGCCACGCGGTCAATTTCGCGCTGAGCGAGCGCGGGGCGGGTTCGGACGCCGGTGCCTTGGCGACGACGGCGACGCCTGAAGGCGAGGGCTGGCGCATCCGGGGCGAAAAATGCTGGCTGGGCAACGGCGGCCATTCGCGCCACTTCATCGTCTTCGCCCGCACGGGAGAGCCCGGCGCGCGCAACAACATCAGCGCATTCGTGGTCGACCGCGACGCGCCCGGCGTGGTGGTCGACCACTACGAAGACAAGATGGGCATACGCGGCACGACCACCACCAACCTGAAGCTGGACACCTGGGTGGGCGCGGACAGCGTCGTCGGCAAAGTGGGGGAGGGCCTGAAGCTCGCCCTGGCGACCCTGAGCATCGGGCGCGTCGTGGTTGCGGCGCAGGCCAATGGCATTGCCTTGTGCAGCTATGCCGAAGCGGCGGACTTCGCGGTGCAGCGCCAGACCTTTGGCCGCAGCATCATCGACCACCAGGGCGTGGGCTTCAAGCTGGCGGACGCGGCGACCGCGCTGTCGTCGTCGCGGATGATGACCTATGAGGCCGCGCGCGCCTACGACGCCGGGCAGGACATCGGCACCTTGGGCGCCATGGCCAAGCTCCTGGCCAGCGAGACCTCGCACAGCGTGGTGGACGACGCGATGCAGATCCTGGCCGGGCGCGGCTACGTCAAGCCCAGCACGGTGGAACGCTGCTACCGCGACCAGCGCATCACGGAAATCTACGAAGGCACGTCCGAGATCCAGCGCGTGGTGCTGGCCCGCGCCATCAAGAAGAGCGCCCATGCCGGCGCGCAAGCGGAGGCGGCATGAAAGCCAAGACCGCCATTCCCTACGAAGAGATGCCGCTGCGGCAGGTGGAATTGCTGGATGCGGCGGCGCATGCCTTCACCGAAATGGGCTTCGCGGCCACGACCATCGATTCGGTTGCCGACCAGATCGGCGTCACCAAGGGCAGCGTCTATTACTACTACCGCAGCAAGACCGACCTGTTCTTCGCCGTGCACCGGCGCGCCATGCAGCTGAACCTGGATACGGTGACGCCGCTGGCGGAGGACGCCAGCGCTTCGCCCTCGCAGCGTTTGTGGAACATGGCGCATGCGCACACGCATCTGATGATGGAGCACCTGCCATACCAGCGCGTCACGGTGCAGGGGGTGGAGCTGCATCTGGCCGGGCGCACCACGGCGGGGCAGCGGGCGGAACTGGAAGATCTGGTGCGGCAGCGCGACCGCTACGAGTCGTTGTTCCGCGCCGTGATCGAGGCCGGCATGGCGGCGGGCGACTTCCGGCGCGGCGTGCCGGCCCTGTTGGTCAAGCCGCTGCTGGGCGCGTTGAACTGGACCACCATGTGGTATCGCCCCAGGGTCGGCGAAACCCAGGCGGACCGCGAAGCCATCGCCCGCGACATCGCCGATTTCGCCGTCGCGTCCATGCAATCCTTGCTGCCCGGCGTCGTGGCAGTGCCGACCGGAGCGAACCGCCATGCATGAACAGCAAACCGAGGAGCGCGGTTGGCGCGCGGTCTCCGAGTGGTATCACGCCTATTTCACGGGCATCGTCCTGTCCGCCGTGACCCGCCGCGGCACGGCGCGCGCGGCGGAACTGGTGTACGAGATCTTTTGCCGCCAGCGCAACGAGCGTTTCCTGCCGGGCCTGCAAAAGCTGGGGATCGCGCATCTGCCGCCGGCGGTAGCGGCAGCCCAGTATCACTATCTGTCCAACCATATCGGCGGCGTGGCGGTGCAGTACATGCCCGAGTCCGAGCGCAAGGCCTGGATACGCTACTCGGCGCCGCGCTGGATCTGGTCCGGCACCGCGCTGTGCGCGATTCCGTCGGAAGTGTCGCGCGCCATGCTGGCCGGGTGGCATGCGCAGAACGGCGTGTCGCTCAACAATCCGCGCCTGGGTTTCGTGTGCACCAAGCAGGCCGTCGACGGCCAGTCGGGCCTGGAAGGCTATTACTACGAATACGACCGCGACCTGCAGCCGCATGAACGCCTGCGTTTCAGCCGCAGCGAGGATGCGCCCGATTTCGATCCCGCCGCCGCGCCCACGCTGCCTACCGCCGATTGGCCCGCGACGCGCCTGGCCAAGGCCAGCCGCAACTACGCCATGGAGTATGTGCGCAGCGCCTTGCCGGTCGCGGTGAATCTGTGGGGACCGCAGGAAGCGGCCAGCCTGCTGCATCTGACGGGACGCATGATAGGCATGCAGTTCTATCACGAGACGGCGCGCGCGCTGGGCGTGGAGCAGGGGACCGGCGCCTCGCAGTTCGGCCGTTTCATGGCGGCGCTGGCACAGGCGCAAGGCGACGCGTGCGAACTGAGCGAAACGCCGGAAGGCGTGCGCGTGACGCAAAGCGGCTGGAACCTGATGGACGGCGTGGCCGACGCGCATCCCTGCCTGGCACAGGCCTGGAATGGCTTGCTGGAGGGGGCGCTGGACGCCCACAACCACCGGCTCGCGCTCAGCATGAGCGCCAGGACAGGCGGGCAAGGCCGCGAATTCAGCTGGCTCATCGCTCGCGCCCAGGCCTGAGCCTCGATACGGAAAGGAGACAGACATGCATAACAGCGATGCAGGCGGCGCGCTGGCCGGCCTGCGCGTGATCGACGCGTCGCGCGTCCTGGCCGGGCCGTTTTGCGGCCAGATGCTGGGAGATCACGGCGCCGACGTCATCAAGATCGAATCGCCGGAGGGCGATGAATGCCGCGGCTTCGGCCCGCCGTTCGTGGATGGCAGTTCGGCCTACTTCCGCGCGGTCAACCGGAACAAGCGCAGCATGGTGCTGGACCTGAACAGCGAGACCGGCCGCGAGACGTTCTGGCAGTTGCTGGAGACGGCCGACGTGCTGATCGAGAACTTCAAGGCCAGCACGCTGCGCGCCTGGGGCGTGGCCGAGCCCGCCGCCATCACCGAGCGCTTCCCGCGCCTGGTTCATTGCCGCATCACGGGCTTCGGCGACGACGGCCCCTTGGGCGAGTTGCCGGGCTACGACGCCGCGGTGCAATCGATGGCGGGTCTGCTCAGCATCAATGGCGAAGCGGGCGGAGAACCGCTGCGGCTGGGCGTGCCGGTGGTCGACCTCACCACCGGCATGAACGCCGCGATTGCCGTGCTGCTGGCCTTGCAGGCCCGCCACCGCACCGGCCGCGGGCAGATGGCGGACGTGTGCCTCTACGATTCCGCCGTGTCGGTGGCGCATCCGTTCATGGCCAACTACCTGGCGTCGGGCAACACGCCGCGGCCCAGCGGCAACGGGCACCCCAACATCGTGCCCTACAACGTCTACCAGACCCGCACATGTCCGCTATTCATCGCGGTCGCCAACGACAGGCTGTTCGCCAAGCTGTGCGCGCAGCTCGGCCTGGCCGCAATGGCGCAGGACGAGCGCTACAAGTCCAACGGCCAGCGCGTGGTGAACCGCGAGGCCGTCGATGCTGCGCTGGCCCAGGCGTTCGCGCAGGTCGACGGTGAGGCGTTCGGCAAGCAGCTGCTGGCGCAGAACGTGCCCGCCGCGCCGATTCTCGACATGGCGGCGGTGGCGGCCGCCGCGCATACCGAGCATCGCCAGATGGTGGTGCGGCGCGACGATTACCACGGTCCGGGCATACCGATAAAGCTGTCAGGCACGCCCGCGGCCATCCGCCGGGGACCGCCGCGGCTGGGCGAAATGAATGCCACGACACCGCCGTCAGAGCGGTAGCGCAACCCAAGCAGTACCCATAAAACCAGGAGACAACACCATGAAAACCATAAGACACGCGCTGTTGGCGTGCGCCGTGCTGGGCGCGTCCGTGCACGGGGTAGCGCAAGCCGACGCCTATCCCGGCGACAAGCCCATCAAGATCGTCGCCGCCTTTTCGCCCGGAAGCGCCACCGATACCAGCGCCCGCATCATCGCGGAAGAGCTGCGCCGCGACCTGAAGGCCAACGTCATCGTCGAGAACCGACCGGGCGCCCAGGGCCTGATCGGCACCGAATACGCGGTGCGCTCGCCGGGCGACGGCTACACGCTGACGATCTCCAGCAGCTCGCTCAATTCCATCAATCCGGGCCTGTTCAAGAATCTGCCGTATGACCCGCAGAAGGACTTCAGCCACGTATCCCGCCTGACCACCATGCCGATGCTGCTGATGGTGCGGGCGGACAGCCCGTACACGGACCTGGCCACGTTCGTGAAGAAGGCTGGCTCGGGTTCCCTGAACTACGGCTACGGTTCGCCGGGAGGGCAGGTCAGCGCGGCCGCCTTCAACCGCATCGCCGGCGTGCGCGCCGAAGGGGTGCCATACAAGAGCCAGCCGCCGGCGCTGACGGACCTGGCGGGCGGCCAGGTCGACTACGTGATGGCCGACCTGTCCGTGGCGATGCCGCTGTTGCGCGGCGGAAAGTTGCGGGCGCTGGCCATCAGCACCGAACGCCGGCTGCCGGACCTGCCTGATGTTCCGACTTTCGCCGAGACCGGCTACCAGGCGTTCGACCTGGTGGTCTGGGTTGGTCTGGCGGGTCCGGCCGGAATTCCTCAGCCCGTGCTGGAGCGCTTGAACAAGGCCGTGAACGAGGCCTTGGCGCGTCCGGAGGTGCAGCAGAAGTTCGCAGCCCTGGGCATGACGGTGGCGCCGAACACGCAGGCGCAGCAGCAGGAGTTCGTGCAGGCGCAGCTGGGCACCTGGGGCAGGCGCATGCAGGAAGCGAACATCAAGCCGGAATAGTTGCCGCGGGCGCGGGGCGCCTAGGCGTAGGCCGCCCCGTCCTGGCCGTCCCAGTGTCCGCTGACCAGCTGTTGCGGCCGGGTCTGCGCCACCACCCGGGCGCAGGCGGACCAGGCGTCCAGACGGACGCTCAGGCCGGCGTAGATGCCGTGGCCCGCGCCGGCCTCGATGATGCCTTCGGCTTGCACGCCTTCGCCGGCGCGGATCGAGCCTTCGGCGCGGATGTCCTCGCCGGCGATCAGGCCCCAGCCCGAGGCGAGATGATCGCCGCAGTGGATGGAGCCGCCGGCCTGGATGCCGCAGGCCGCGTCTATTTCCTTCTCGGCGCGCACTTCGCCGCCGGCCTTGATGCCCTGGCCGCATTTGATGGCGCCTTGCGTTTGCACGTCCTGCCCGGCATGCAGGTGACCCGTCACGGCCAGGTCCTGGCCGGCGCAGATGTCCCACTTGGCGCGGACGTTGCCGGCGCAGTCCAGGCGCGTGGCGGTCTCGATGCCCCATTCGGCGCTGACGTCGCCGCCCGCGCGCAGGTTGCCGCCGCTGGCGAGGTTGGCGCCGGCCGTGATGTTTTCGCCCGCCTGGATGGTTTCGCCGGCGCGGATGCCGCCGCCGGTGATGATGCTGCGGCCGGCGCGCACCACGCTGTCGACGTTGATGCCCATGCGCACTTCCAGGGTGCCGGCGAAGACGATGGCGTTGGCGTCGACGGCGTCCAGCCGCAGCACGGCGTCGGTCGGGCCGAACTGGTCCAGCAGCCAGCAGGCGTCGCTGACGCGGCCGTCAGCGACCAAGGCGTCAAGCACGGCCTGGTAGTCTCCTTGGCCGTTGTGGTCGCGGATGAACCATTTGTAGCCGCCCGCGCAGGGGTTCTTGGCTTTGACGAATTTCTTGGTGAGTTGCATGGCGCTGGTGAAAGGTCGGTGCGTGGCTTCGCCGCAAGCCTGCGGCGGCTTGCGGAGCAATGGACGAGACGCGTAGCCCGGCCACGCGGCAGGGCGTCTGCCAGCAGGCGCGAGACTGAGGCGCGCGCGGATGTGCGCGGTCAGCCGGCGGCGGCCGGTACAGGAATCAGAAAGGGGACACGCCGGCGATTAGCCGGGCTTGGAGCGGGCGTAGGCGGAGCGCGCGGCGACTTCCTGCGAGCTCAACAGGGTCGAGCGCAGGGCGCAAAGCGCGCAGGCGGCGCAGGAGAGGGGGGAAAGATGGGATCGCACGGTCGCACATGCTACCACCGGAGCGATCGTAGTCAAGCAAAAGCCGGCCCGCAAAGCAGGCCGGCTGTCGTGGAAGCGCCGGTTTCCGGAATGGGCCGGCGCAAGCTCCGCGGGCTATCAGTTGGTCGACTGGATGTTGCGTTCCTTGGCGATGCGCTGGCGCAGCTCCAGTTCGCGCTTGATCTGGGCGGCGTATTCGGCCGGCGTGTTGCCGTCCACCAGCGAGCCGCCGTCGGCCAGGCGCTGCACGATCTTCGGATCCTTGAGCGCCTTGACGGTGGCGTCATGGATGCGGTCGATCACCGTCTGCGGCGTGCCGGCGGGCGCGACCAGGCCGTACCAGGCCATGTTGTCCATCTCCGGCAGACCGCCTTCGGCGAAGGTGGGCACGTCCGGCAGCGCAGGCAGGCGCTTGGGCGCGGCCACGGCCAGGGCGCGCAGCTTGCCGGCCTGGATGTGGGGCATGGACGAGGGCAGGTTGTCGAACTGGGCGTTGACCTGGCCGGCGATCACGTCGTTGAGCGCCGGGCCGGAGCCGCGGTAGGGCACGTGCACCATGTCGGTCTTGGTCAGCGACTTGAACAGTTCGCCGTCCAGGTGGCCGATGCCGCCCGCGCCCGAGGACGCGTAGCTGTACTTGCCGGGATTGGCTTTCAGCAGGGCGATGAACTCGGCCAGCGACTTGGCGGGCACGGCCGGGTTCACGGTCAGCACGTTGGGCACGTTCACCATATTGGTGATGGGGGCGAAGTCCGTCAGCGGGTTGTACGGGTTCTTGGGGTTGGTGGCCGGGTTGGTGGCCATGGTGCTGACGGTGGCGACGCCCAGGGTGTAACCGTCGGGCGTGGAGCGCGCCAGGGCGTCGGCGCCGATGGAGCCGCCGCCGCCGCCGCGGTTTTCCACGATGACGGGCTGGCCGAGTTCGCGGCCCAGGCCGTCGGCGACGACGCGCGCGACGATGTCGGTGGTGCCGCCGGCGGCGAAGGGAACGATCAGCCGGATCGGCTTGTTGGGGTAGGGGTCGGCCGCGTGAGCGGCGGTACTAAAGCAGACGCCTGCGATTGCGGCGGCCAGGACGGCCTTGGCTTGGGACAGCACGGTCAAGAGTCTTCTCCATATTTATTGAATGTCCGACCCGGCCGGCTTCTATGGCCGGCGTCGGTGAAACGCGCCTGGCTCGGATGCTGGCCAGGCCGGCGTTTCGTGGCAGTCATTCGACACAGGAAATTTCCGCCGGTCAACCTGGAGAGACCCCTTATTGCCTGGGGTTATTTTTCTGTGGCGATTTTGTCCGAAGAAGACGGAAATAGAAGAAAAAAATCAATGCTGACAAAGAGATGAACGGGTTGGGGAATATTTCAATTGCGCAAGGATTGCGCATCGAACATGCCGTCATCGGCCTTGTACACACATAAATCTCTGCATAACTTACAAGAATCTGATATTTTCCGTATGAGATTCTTGGCCGGTCTTGCAAGAAAGCTATTGCGTTTGTTTCTGTCTGCGCCGTTCAATGGCGTTGGTTGATGCCCCCCGCGGGGCAACGTGTAGTGCAGCGACGCACCGGTCCAGGGTTCCGTCCGTTTTTCAATCCCCGGTCTGTTTCGTCTTTCGCTGCCTTGCGCTGGCGGGAGGGGGCCCGGACATTCTCGGAACGCCATGTCGCTGATCCTGATCCTCGCTCTGCCGTTCGCCGGCAGTCTGTGCGCCGCGCTGCTGCCATCCAACGCCCGCAATGCCGAGGCCTGGTTGGCGGGTCTCATCGCCCTGGCCTGTGCGATTCTGGTTGGCAGCCTCTATCCGGAAGTCGCCAACGGCGGCGTGGTCCGTTACGACCTGCCCTGGGCGCCGGCCCTGGGCCTGCAGTTCACCCTGAGGATGGACGGTTACGCCTGGTTGTTCGCGCTGATCGTCTCCGGCATGGGGGCGCTGGTAGTGCTGTATGCGCGCTATTACATGTCGCCCGAAGACCCGGTGCCGCGCTTTTTCTCCTTTTTCCAGGCCTTCATGGCCGCGATGCTCGGCGTGGTGCTGTCGGGCAACCTGATCCAGCTGGTCATGTTCTGGGAAATGACCAGCCTGGCGTCCTTCATGCTGATCGCCTACTGGCATCACCGCCTGGACGCCCGCCGCGGCGCGCGCATGGCGCTGACCGTCACGGGCGGGGGCGGGCTGTGCCTGCTGGCCGGGGTGCTGATCCTGGGCCACATCGTCGGCAGCTACGACATGGACCGGGTGCTGGCGGCGGGCGACCTGGTGCGCGCCGACCCCTGGTATCCGGCCGTGCTGATCCTGGTGGCGCTGGGCGCGCTGACCAAGAGCGCGCAGTTTCCCTTCCATTTCTGGCTGCCCAACGCCATGGCGGCCCCCACGCCCGTGTCCGCCTACCTGCATTCGGCCACCATGGTGAAGGCCGGGGTGTTCCTGCTGGCGCGCTTCTGGCCGGTGCTGTCCGGCACCGATGAATGGTTCTGGATCATCGGCGGGGCGGGGCTGATCACGCTGGTGCTGGGCGCCTATGCCGCCATCTTCCAGCAGGACATGAAGGGCGTGCTGGCGTATTCCACCATCAGCCATCTGGGGCTGATCACGCTGTTGCTGGGCCTGAACAGCACGCTGGCCCTGGTCGCCGCCATCTTCCACATGATCAACCATGCCACGTTCAAGGCCTCGCTCTTCATGGCGGCCGGTATCGTGGACCATGAAACCGGCACGCGCGACCTGAGCCGGCTGTCCGGCCTCTATAAGGCCATGCCCATCACCGCCACCCTGGCGATGGTGGCGGCCGCTTCCATGGCCGGGGTGCCGCTGCTCAACGGCTTCCTGTCCAAGGAAATGTTCTTCGCCGAGACCACCTTCATCAGCGGCGACCGCATCATGGAGATAGGCCTGCCGCTGGTGGCGACCATCGCGGGCGCGTTCAGCGTGGCCTATTCGCTGCGCTTCATCCTGCAGGTGTTCTTCGGCCCTCCCGCCACCGACCTGCCGCGCGCGCCGCACGAGCCTCCGCGCTGGATGCTGTTCCCCAGCGCCTTGCTGGTGGCCATCTGCCTGCTGGTGGGCGTGCTGCCCGGCATCACGGTCGGCCCGTTCCTGGCGACCGCGGCCCAGAGCATCCTGGGCCAGGGCATGCCGGAATACAGCCTGGCAGTCTGGCACGGAGTGAACCTGCCGCTGGTCATGAGCCTGGTCGCGACCACGGCCGGCATCCTGCTCTACCTGGCCTTGCGCGCGCATCAGCGCGCCAATCCGGGCAGGGTGCCTTTCATCTACCGCCTGGACGGCCGCCGCAGCTTCGAGGCGCTCTTGGACGGCTCCAGCGTGGCCGCCGCCTGGCTGCTGCGCTGGCTGGCGTCCTCGCGCCTGCAGGTGCAGATGCTGCTGATCGTGCTGGGCACGCTGTTCGTGGCCTGGCTGCCGCTGCGCGGCGGCGGCTGGCTGGACGGCGCCGGCCGCATGACCCCGATAGATCCCGCCTTCGCGCTGCTGTGGCTGGTGGGCGCGGGCTGCGCGCTGGCCGCGGCCTACCAGGCCAAGTACCACCGCCTGGCCTCGCTGGCGCTGGCGGGCGGCGCCGGGCTGATCACCTGCCTGACCTTCGTCTGGTTCTCGGCGCCCGACCTGGCGCTGACCCAGCTGTCGGTCGAGGTCGTGACCCTGGTGCTGTTGCTGCTGGGCCTGCGCTGGCTGCCGCGGCGCATCGCGCAGGACGAGGACGAAGGCCTGAAGGCCACGCTGCAGGCCCGCGGACGCCGCCTGCGCGACCTGCTGATGGCGGCAGCGGCCGGCACCGGCATGGCGGCGCTGGCCTACGCGGTGCTGGTACGTCCGCAAGGCGAGACCATTTCTTCCTACTTCGTGGACCGCGCGCTGCCCGACGGCGGCGGCACCAACGTGGTCAACGTGATCCTGGTGGACTTCCGCGGCTTCGATACCTTCGGCGAGATCACGGTGCTGGGCATCGTGGCGCTAACGGTCTACGCGCTGCTGCGCCGCTTCCGCCCGGCCACCGAAAGCGCGGACCTGCCGCGCCAGCAGCTCGACCAGGACGGCGGCGTGCCCGCCGCGCCGGACATCAAGTCGCTGGTGCCAGCGGGCTCGATGATGGTGCCCACGGTGCTGGTGCGCCTGTTGCTGCCTACCGCCGCGCTGATATCCGTGTACTTCCTGCTGCGCGGCCACAATCAGCCGGGCGGTGGCTTCGTGGGCGGGCTGATCTTCGCCACCGCCGTCATCCTGCAATACATGGTCGGCGGCGTGTACTGGGTGGAATCGCGCAGCCGCCTCAATCCGCAGCACTGGATCGGCATGGGCCTGCTGTTCGCGGGCGCGGCGGCGGTGACCGCCTGGCTTGCCTACAAGCCGTTCCTGGCGGCGCTGTCCTGGGACATCGCGCTGCCGCTGGTCGGCCATGTGCATCTGTCCAGCGTGCTGCTGTTCGATCTGGGCGTCTACATGCTGGTGGTGGGCGCCACCGTGCTGGTGCTGGTGGCGCTGGCTCACCAATCGCTGCGCGCGCAACGCAAGGCAGCCGTCGAGATCCAGGCGGCCGCCGCTCAAACAGGGGAAGCCTGATGGAATTGATATACGCCATCGCTATCGGAATCTTGGCGGGCTCGGGCGTCTGGCTGCTGCTGCGGCCCCGCACGTTCCAGTTCATCATGGGGCTGTCGCTGGTTTCCTATGCGGTGAACCTCTTCATCTTCGGCATGGGCCGGCTGACCTCGGGCCGTCCGCCCGTGGTCGATCCGGCCGTGGCCCATGACCCTTCCTGGTATGCGGATCCGCTGCCGCAGGCGCTGGTGCTGACGGCCATCGTGATCGGCTTCGCCACCACCGCGCTGTTCCTGGTTGTGCTGCTGGCCTCGCGTGGCCTCACGGGTACCGACCACGTTGATGGACGGGAGTCCCAATCTTGAGTTTCTGGCTGCAACATCTTCCCGTATTGCCCATCGTCACTCCGCTCGTCGCGGGCGCGGCGATGCTCCTGTTGGCCGATACCCGCCGCTACACCCGCGGCGCGATCGCGCTGGCCTCCACCGTGGCCCAGCTGGCCGCGGCCATCGCCTTGCTGGTGGTCGCGGGCGGCGGCGTGCCGGGCGTCTGGCAGGATGGGGTAGGGGTCTATCTGGTGGGCGATTGGCCCGCGCCTTTCGGCATCGTGCTGGTGGTCGACCGCCTGGCTGCCGTGATGCTGACCTTGACCGCGACCCTGGGCCTGGCCACGTTGATCTATGCCCTGGCGCGCTGGGACCGGGCCGGCGTGCACTTCCATTCGCTGTTCCAGTTCCTGTTGATGGGCCTGAACGGCGCCTTCCTCACGGGCGACCTGTTCAACCTGTTCGTGTTCTTCGAGGTGCTGCTGGCCGCGTCCTACGGCCTGCTGCTGCACGGTTCCGGCGTGGCGCGCGTCAGCGCCGGCCTGCAGTACATCGCCGTGAACCTGGTGGCGTCGTTCCTGCTGCTGATCAGCATCGCGCTGATCTACGGCGTGACGGGCACGCTGAACATGGCGGACCTGGCCGTGCGCGCCGGCAACCTGACGGGCGCGGACCGCATGCTGTTCGAGGCGGGCGCGGCCATCCTGGGCGTGGCCTTCCTGGTGAAGGCGGGCGCCTGGCCGCTGAACTTCTGGCTGGTCAAGGGCTATGGCTCGGCGGGCGCGCCGATCGCGGCCATGTTCTCCATCATGACCAAGGTCGGCATCTATGCGCTGCTGCGCATTGGTTCCTTGCTACTGCCCACCGGCGCGCCGGCGGCCTTCAGCCTGGACTGGATGTTCGCGGCCGGCCTGGCCACGCTGCTGTTCGGCGGCCTGGGCCTGCTGGCGACCCAGCAGCTGGAAAAGATGGTTGGCTACTGCGTGATCGTGTCCGCCGGCACGCTGCTGACCGCGCTGGGCATGCCGGGCGTGACGCTGACCGGCCCGGCGTTGTTCTATCTGATCAGCTCGGTGCTGACCACGGGCGCCTTCTTCCTGCTGGCCGAACTGATCGAACGCACCCGCAGTTTCGGCGCCAACGTGCTGGCCGTGACGCTGGACGCGTTCGACCTGGACGATCCAGCCTCGGTCAACCGTTCCGACGACGTGGTGGGCGTGGCCATTCCTGCGGCCATGGCCTTCCTGGGCCTGGCCTTCATCTGTTGCGCCTTGCTGGTGACCGGCCTGCCGCCCCTGTCGGGTTTCGTCGCGAAGCTGTCGCTGCTGTCCGCCGCGGTGTCGGCGGCCAACGAATCGGTCGTGCCGATGGACGCATGGATATTGGTGGCGGCCGTGCTGGTTTCCGGCCTGGCCGGCATCATTGGCCTGGGTCGCACCGGCATCCGCGTGTTCTGGGCCAGCGATGACCGCAGCACGCCGCGCCTGCGGCTGATCGAAGCCGGGCCGGTGGCGGTATTGCTGCTGCTGTGCGTGGGCCTGGCGGCCGGCGCGGGCCCGGTGTCGGCCTACCTGGACGACGCGGCCCGCTCGCTCGATCAGCCCAAGTCGTACATCGACGCCGTCATGTCCGCGCAAACCGTGCGCGGCCTCAAGGGGGGAAGCTGATGCGCCGCCTCTACTTCCTGTTCCTGCCGGTCTACCTGTTCGTCCTGTGGCTGGTGCTGAATGAAAGCCTGTCCGCGGGCCAGATCGCGCTGGGCGTCGCGCTCGCGCTTTGGTTCACCTGGGCCGCGTCGCGGCTGCGGCCACTGAAGGCGCGGCCGCGCCGGCTGTGGAAGGCCGTGCCGCTGTTCCTGCATGTGACCGCCGACATCATCAAATCCAATATCGCCGTGGCCCGGCTGATCCTGAATCCGCGCCGCAACGATTTTTCGCCCGGGTTCATCATGATCCCGCTGACCATGCGCGACCCGCATGGCCTGGCGATGCTGGCCTGCATCGTCACGTACACGCCGGGCACCGTCTGGGTGACCCTGACCGACGACCACTGCCTGAAGCTGCACGTGCTGGACCTGCAGAACGAAGGCGACTGGATCAAGCTGGTCCAGGAGCGCTACGAGCGCCCGCTGATGGAGATTTTCGAATGAACGACATACTTTTCTGGGCGGCTTCCTTCGCCTTGATCTGCTTTGCGCTGGGCATGGTGTTCGCCGCCATCCGCCTGCTGCGCGGCCCGACCGCCCAGGATCGCGTCTTGGCGCTGGACACGCTGTACATCAACGGCATGCTGACCATGCTGGTGTTCGGCATCCGCTCCGGCACCTCGGTCTATTTCGATATCGCGCTGCTGATCGCCTTGTTCGGCTTCGTCGGCTCCACCGCGATGGCCCGTTTCCTGCTGCGCGGCGAGGTGATCGAGCCATGATGGAAACCCAGATTCCGCTGTGGGCCGGCATACCGGCCAGCATCCTGCTGGTGCTCGGCGGCCTGCTCGCGCTGACCGGTTCGGCCGGCCTGCTGCGCTTTCGCACCTTCTACGCTCGCATCCACGCGCCGACCCTGGGCAACACGATGGGCTGCGGCTGCGTGCTGGCCGCTTCCATCCTGGTCTTTTCGGCGCTGTCGGCGCGGCCCGTGTTTCATGAAGTGATCATCACGCTGCTGCTGATTGTGTCTTCGCCCGTGACGGCCATGCTGCTGATGCGCGCGGCGACTTACCGCAACCGGCTGAGCGAGGAAGATGCCGAGCGCGATGCGCGCTAGGACGTGCTTGCTGCGCCGCGCCAATTGAAACTTCGTCTTACGATTTCACGTCGCTGGACATGTAGCCGAAGCGTCATCGTGGGATAGTGGGTAACGGTTCAAACAACTTTCAAGGAGCTGGCCATGAATACTCGACCCTTGCATATCAACCGCCTCGCGGCGACGCTTTGCGCTGCAGGCCTGATGCTGGCCGCCGGAGCGGCCCACGCGGCAGGTGCGACCGGCAGCAGCTCAGTCCAGTCCCAGTACCAACAGGACGTGGCGGCCTGCAAAAGCGGCGCCACCGGCCAGGACCAGGCGGCCTGCATGCGCGAAGCCGGCGCGGCCCGCCAGGAAGCCAGCCGCAACAACCTGAAGGACGGCAGCACCGACCAGCTGCAGCAGAACATGCTGGACCGCTGCAATCGCCTGCCTGCCGATTCGCGCCAGGACTGCGTGACGCAGATGACCTCGCCCACCAATGTGCGCGGCAGCGTGCAGGGCGGCGGCGTGCTGCGTGAAACGGTCATCCAGGTGCCGGCCGACAGCGTGGCGCCGGCCGCAGGCGCGCCGGGCATGGCGCCGGGCGCGGCGCCGATGACCGCGCCGGTCCGTCAGTAAACAAGCAGCCGGGCAGGGCGGTTTCCGCCCGCTGCGTTTCCGGCAATCAGGGGCGACAGCCGCCAAATCAGGCAAAATGGCGGCTGTCGCCCCTTTTCACGCATATTCATGTCCGACGTCATCGCCCTGATTTTCGATTTCGACGACACGCTGGCCTCGGACAGCACGTCCGGCTTCCTGGAAAGCATAGGCGTGGACACGGCTTCCTTCTGGAAGGACCAGGTCGACCCCTTGCTGTCGCAACAGGATTGGGACCCCGTGCCCGCCTACCTGTACCAGATGATCCAGCTGTCGCAGTCCGGCAAGCACGGCCTCATCACGCAGCAGCGCCTGAAGGACTGGGGCGCCCGGCTGGAACTGCACGACGGCGTGCCCACGCTGTTCCAGCGGTTGCGCGCCGCGGTGCGGGCCGAGCAGCCGCAGGTGCAGCTGGAGTTCTACCTGATCTCCAGCGGCATCGGCGACGTGGTCCGTTCCACGCCCATCGCGCATGAGTTCACCGAGATCTGGGCTTCCGAATTCATTTACGGCGACGACGGCGGCATCGCCTTCCCGCGCCGCATCGTCAGCTTCACCGACAAGACCCGCTACCTGTTCCACATCCAGAAGGGCATCATCGGCCGCGATTTCCGCAACAAGCCCTTCGAGGTCAACCGCAAGGTGCCGGAAGACCGCTTGCGCGTGCCGTTCGACCAGATGGTGTTCGTCGGCGACGGCTACACCGACATCCCGTGTTTTTCGCTGATCCGCCGCGCCGGCGGCTTTGCTTTCGGCGTGTGGGACCCCAAGCACCGCGACAAGCGCAGCCGCGCCTGGGGCTTCATCGAGGAAGGCCGGGTGTCGAATTTGAACCAGGCGCGCTACGATGAACAGGCCGAACTCTACCAATGGTTGGAAGAGGCCGTGACCAGCCTGGCCGGCCGCATCGCGCTGAAATCCCGGGTGTACCGTGGTTGAGCCTACTCCCATGGCGGCGGTTCCGCCCTGGACCGCGCAGGACGCCAGCTTCATGGAATTGGCGCTGGCAGAGGCCCAGGCGGCCTACGACATCGGCGAGGTGCCGGTGGGCGCGCTGGTGGTGTCCGCCCAGGGCGAGATCCTGGGGCGCGGCTACAACCGCACCATCATCGACCACGACCCGACCGCCCACGCCGAGATCGTTGCTTTGCGCAGCGCCGCGCGCGCGCTTGAAAACTATCGCCTGCCGGGCATTACCGTGTACGTCACGCTGGAGCCCTGCGTCATGTGCATAGGCGCCATGCTGCACGCGCGGCTTGCCCGCGTGGTGTTCGGCGCGTACGACCCCAAGACCGGGGCCTGCGGCAGCGTGCTGGACGTGGGCTCGGTCCCCAAACTCAATCACCACACTTCAGTCACCGGCGGCGTGCTGGCGGAACCTTGCGGCGACCTGCTGCGCCGGTTCTTCCGCCAACGCCGCAGCAAGGAATCCGTAGCATGAGCAAATCCCAAGGCGCCAAGCCGCGCGGCGCGAAAGCGGCCGCCTATGGCCATGACCACGATCACGAGCATGGCCACGCTGGCCACGAATGCGATGAGGACTGCGGGCACGACCACAGCCACGCGCACGTGCTGCCGGACGCCCGCGGCATCTATCTGATCTCGCCGTCGTCCGCGGTGCGCGATCCGGCCACCCTGGACCTGGCGCGCGCGCGCCTGGAGCAGCAGGGCTTCAAGACGGCCCTGGACCGCACCGCGCTGGCGCAGCACCAGCGCTTTGCCGGCACCGACGCGCAGCGGCTGGCCAGCCTGACGCGCGCCGCCAAACAGAAGCTGCCCATCGTCATGGTGACGCGCGGCGGCTACGGCATGGGCCGGCTGCTGCCTGCCATCGACTGGAAGGCCATGGCCGACAGCGGCAAGCGCTTCGTGGGCATGAGCGACTTCACCGCCTTCAACCTGGGCCTGCTGGCGCAGACCGGCGCGGTCAGCTATACCGGCGCCACCGCCGTGGCCGACTTCGGCGGCAAGAAGGTCGACGACCTGACCGAGGCCCTGTTCGGCGAGGTCATGCGCGGCGAGCTGGAAATCCTCAGCTTCGAGACCCAGGACGCCGACGCGGTGGATTGCCGCGGCATTCTGTGGGGCGGCAACCTCGCCATGCTGACGTCGCTGCTGGGCACGCCCTACATGCCCAAGGTGCGCGGCGGCATCCTGTTCCTGGAAGACGTGGCGGAACATCCCTACCGTATCGAGCGCATGCTGATCCAGCTGGCGCAGGCCGGCATCCTGGGCAAGCAGAAGGCCATCTTGCTGGGCCGCTTCTCGGACTACAAGCTGGCGCCGCACGACAACGGCTATGACCTGCACGAAGTGGTGGCCTGGCTGCGCAAGACGGTCAAGGTGCCGGTGGTTACCGGCCTGCCTTACGGGCACGTGGCGACCAAGGCCACCTTGCCGATTGGACAGAAAGTGGGCCTGGCCACCGAGAAGGGCATGGCGCACCTGGTGCTCGACGAGCACACGCACTGACGCGGCGGGGCGGCGGGCCCGCCGCCCGCGCCGCCCCGTGTTCCGCGGATCTACTTGAACAGCTTGTCGACCAGCGATTGCGCCTTCTGCTCGCTGCGCCGCTCGGCCTCGGCCTGCTCGGCGGGAGATTGGGCGGCCTTGCCGCATTCCGCCGCATAGCTGGCAAAGCGCGACGCGCATTCCTGCGCCAGCTTGCGCGCCTGGTCCCAACCCTGGGTCTGGCCATAGAAGCGGATGGCCTCGGGCCAGGCTAGCGCCGAATTCCTGAAGTATCCGAACCCCTGATCCATCACCTTGGAAGCCGGCGCCGACTGGCCCGCGCCCAGCAGGTTGTTGGCGCGCAGCACATAGACCTGCCAGGCGCGGTCGTTCTCGGAGGCCAGGTTGCGGTCCAGCAGGGTGGAGCCGCGCGCGCCGGCTTCCGCCTGGGCCATGCTCAGGGTGAGCAGCGGCAGCGCGTGCGTGGCGCTAGGTCCGGAGGCCGCCTGGGCGGCGAGCTTGCGGGCGCGCGGGTAGTCCTGCGCCTGCAAGGCCTGCTGCGCTTCGCCGGCGGTCTTGTAGTTCTTCAGCAGGGCGGCGGTGCGGCGCTGCGCGCGGGCCTTGTTCCAGGGCGCGGCGGCGGCGGGCGGGCGCGGCTTGCCGGCCATCAAGGGCATGACCTGTTCCGTCAGCGAGGCCAGGCGCGCGCCGGTATCGGGGTGGCTGACCGTGATCTTCTTCCAGAGGTCGTCCAGGCCGGTGCGCAAGCCCTCGCTGGCGCCGGCCACGCCGGAATTCAGGGAAGCCTGCAATTCGGTCAGCGGCGCGATGTTGTTGCCCTTGGCCGCTTCCTGCTTGCGGGTGTTGTCGGCTGCGGCCTGCTTGATCTGTTCCAGCATGCGCTGGCGTTCCTCGGCCTGGGTCTTGGCGTTCTCGCTTTCCCAGGTGGCCTGGCGCTCCAGGAATGCCTTGAAACCTTGCGTGTACGAGTAGCCCAGTTCCAGGCTGATGGTGGCGCCGAAGCGGTCCGCGTTCTCTTCCTGCTGCCGGCCCCAGGCGGGCACCAGCACGTTCTTGCCCAGCGTGTACGAGGCGATCACGCTATTGACCGGACTCCAGCCCGTGGCGCTGCCGGCCTTGCGGGCCAGGGCCACGCCCACCGCGGCCAGCGTCGCGACCTGGTCGCCGGCGGCATTGACCGATTCCATCTGGTGGTAGTCCAGATAGACGTGGCCGAACTCGTGCGACAGGATGGCGACGATCTCGTCTTCCGATTCGGCCGAGGAAAGCCAGCCCATCGATAGGTAGATGTTGCCGGCGCCGGTGCTGTAGGCCTCCAGCGCCGATGACGAGGTCACGTGGACCGCGCCCGGCCACCCGGGCACGCCCGCCGCGGTCTTGATGCGGGCAAGCAGGCCATTGAGATAGGCCTCCATTTCCGGCATGACCACCAGGCCCATGCCCTGGGCGCGCTGGTTGCGCGCGTCCTGGCTGGCGTCGGGCCATTGCCGGTCGGCGGGCGGCGGCGGCAACTGGCCGGCGGTGACGGAAAAGCCCTTGCCTCCGGGCAAGGTGGAGCAGGCGGTCAGGAACAGCGCGCCCGAGATGGCGGCCAGGCGCAGGATGTGGGCGGATCGCATCGGCGGCTCAGCGGCAGACGTTTTCGCCGGCGCCGGCGGTCGAGCCCGTGGGCGGCGGCACGCCCTTGATCACCGGGCCGCATTGCGCGGCGGAGCCCCGCGCAATGCGCACGTGCATGCTGTCCACCCAGTAGTCCTTGCCGTCCACCTTGACGTGATAGAACTCGTTGGCTTCCTCCAGCACGGGCCAGGGCATGCCCTGGCCGTCGGACTTCGCCGCGGGCGTGCCGCCATCGGACTTGGCATACAGGGGCAGGGGCTTGATATTGAGGCCGACGATGGCGTCCGCGGCGTCGGCCGCCGAGGCGCCGGCGCCATACAGCGCCAGCGCGGCGGCCAGGGCGGAAATCAGGGAGGAGGGCTTGGGCATGCGTTTCTACTCCTGGTGTGAGCGGGCGGCGGCCGGTTCCCGCGCCGGGGGCGCTGGAGCCGGCTCGGAAGCCGCAGCCGGTTTGCTGAAAAGGAATGCGGTGGCGCGATTGGTCCAGCCCAGCCAGTGGGCGGCCAGGGCCATGATGGCCAGGTCGACGATGGGCAGGGTGCCCACGTTCAGCCAGCGCTGCGCGAGCAACACGATGTACAGCACGATCAGCGAGGACAGGACGATGGCGGCAGCCTTGCGCAACACGAGAAGGAAGGCGATGCACAGCTTGGCGGCCAGCCAGCGCGCCAGCCACTTGCGCGCGGCGGCGTCGCGCAACAGGGCGGGCATGCGCCTGGCCTGTGCTTTCCAGCCGGCGCCCGCGGGAGCGGCAGCCGGCGCGGGCATGTCGGGCAAATTCGAAAAGAGCTTCCATTCCGAGGGCGGCGCCAGCAGTCGGCCGCCCCATTTGGTGCCGCGGCGCAGCCATTGCGCCAGCCAATGCAGGAAATGGGCCAGCATGACCACCGGAATGCCCAGCAGCCACAGGACGTTGGGCGGCCAGATTTCCCATTCCATGGCGCGCTTGTAGTCGTTCTGGTAGGTCAGCAGGTTGTCCAGGGCCATGGCGTGCATGAACACGCCGGGGATCGAGTCGTGCACCGGCGACAGCACGGTGTCGTTGAAGCCGCTGAGGGCCGCGCCGATCATCACGTAGCGGCCCGTGAGCATGTCGGCCAGGCGGCTGCCGTCGGCGTCGGGCGCGCGCAGTTCGGACAGGGTGAGGGCGCGGGTATAGGGGCAGATGGGCTTTGTCGCGTCGGGGCCGTCGATCAGCGTGCGCACATAGGATGGCAGCATTTCCGCATAGCCGCCGCGCGCCTGGCGGCAGTCGGGGCTGAAGCGGCGCTGGTCCAGGTTGTTGACGCCCCAGGTCAGGGCCATGGCTTCTTCCGTGCGCGCGATGGGCACGCCTGCCGCGTCCTGGGCGATGGCCAGCGCCGCGCTGCGCGCGTGTTCGCCGGACCATAGCGGATAGCTCCACACCAGCCGGTCGACCTTGCTGGGGGTGTAGCGCACGTCGACCATGGTGAAGCAGGGCTTTTCGCCCTCGGCCGCGGCCAGGCCGGAGCGCAGGCGCAGGTTGCCGTCGGCGTCGGGCAGGGCGGCGAGGAACACGGGGATGTTGGCGTCGCGCAGTTCGCACAGCGCGGCCGCCAGGTCCGGCAGCGTGGGGTCGTCGCGCTCGCGGCCGAAGGTGATGTCGAGGAAGATGGCCTTGGGCTTGTGGATCAGGCCGATGTTGCGCAACCAGCGCGCATGGGTCCGGTAGGGCACCGGCCAGGCGCCTTTCTGCTGGTCCAGCGAGTCGTCATCGATCAGGACGACGGTGGTGTCGTTGCGGTGCGCGATGTCGTAGTGGCCGCCGACCAGGCGGGCCTGGAGTCGCGCCGCCGCGTAGGTGAGCAGGTCGGAGCTGGGAGTGAGCCGGGGCGTCGCCCACAGCATCACGATCGCCACGATGGCGGCAACGATCAGCGAGCGGCCGTAGGAAAGCTCGACTTTTTCGGAGGAGTGGTTCGCGTCTGCCACGAAACGGGGGAAGGAGGGTTGCAACAGCCTTCCCGGCCGGGTCGGCCGTAGGCGCTATGTGCCTTCAATAGTACCCCAATTAATACAAATATTTACGTTATGACATCAAATGGCATGTCGCATTTCCAGATGATTCAGCCGGCATTCAGCCCGCCCTGGAAGAGAGTCGCCGATGCTTGGTACACTATCGGGTTTCTCCGCATGCGTCCCCGGACGCCTAAAGACTCAAACATACCGTGATCTCCACCGCCAATCTCACCATCCAGTTCGGTCCCAAACCCCTTTTCGAGAACGTCAGCGTCAAGTTCGGGGAAGGCAACCGCTACGGGCTGATCGGGGCCAACGGTTCCGGCAAGTCGACCTTCATGAAGATCATCGGCGGCGACCTGGAACCCTCGGCGGGCAACGTGTCGCTGGAGCCGGGTGTGCGCCTGGGCAAGCTGCGCCAGGACCAGTTCGCATTCGAAGACCTGCGCGTCCTGGACGTGGTCATGATGGGCCACACCGAGATGTGGGCCGCCATGTCCGAGCGCGACGCCATCTACGCGAATCCGGAAGCGACCGAAGACGACTACATGCGCGCGGCTGACCTGGAAGCCAAGTTCGCCGAGTACGACGGCTACACCGCCGAAGCCCGCGCCGGCGAACTGCTGCTGGGCCTGGAAATCGCGGTCGACCAGCACAACCTGCCCATGCGCGAAGTGGCGCCGGGCTGGAAGCTGCGCGTGCTGCTGGCGCAAGCCCTGTTCTCGAATCCGGACGTGCTGCTGCTGGACGAACCGACCAACAACCTGGATATCAACACCATCCGTTGGCTGGAAAACGTGCTCAACAGCTACCAGAGCACGATGATCATCATCAGCCACGACCGCCACTTCCTGAACCAGGTGTGCACGCACATGGCCGACGTGGACTACGGCGAGATCCGCATTTACCCGGGCAACTACGACGACTACATGCTGGCGTCGACCCAGGCCCGCGAGCGCCTGGTGGCCAACAACGCCAAGGCCAAGGAACGCGTCGCCGAACTGCAGGACTTCGTGCGCCGCTTCGCCGCCAACAAGTCCAAGTCGCGCCAGGCCACCTCGCGCCTGAAGCAGATCGACCGCATCAAGGCCGACCAGGTCGTGGTCAAGCCCTCGTCGCGCCAGAACCCGTATATCCGCTTCGAACAGAACAAGGTCATGCACCGCCTGGCGGTCACGGTCGAGAACCTGTCCAAGGCCTACGACGCGCCCGTCATCCGCAAGTTCTCGGCCATGGTCGACGCGGGCGAGAAGATCGCCATCATCGGTGCCAACGGCGTGGGCAAGACGACCTTGCTGCGTCTCCTGGCGACCGACCTGCAGCCCGATTCGGGCGAAGTGAAGTGGTCCGAAAACGCCGACCTCGGCTACATGGCCCAGGACGTGTCGGACCAGTTCCTGCAGACCGACATCAATTTGCTGGACTGGATGGGCGACCATCGCCAGCCGGGCGACGACGACCAGTCGATCCGCTCCGTGCTGGGCCGTCTGCTGTTCTCGGCGGACGACCTGCCCAAGGCGCCCAAAGTGCTGTCCGGCGGCGAAAAGAACCGCATGACCTTCGGCCGCCTGATGCTGGGCCGGCACAACGTCATGCTGCTCGACGAGCCGACCAACCACCTGGACATGGAATCGATCGAGTCGCTGCAGTTCGCGCTGGAAAAGTACGAAGGCACGCTGGTGTTCGTGTCCCATGACCGCGAATTCGTGTCCGGCCTGGCCACGCGCGTGATCGAAATCCTGCCCACGGGCGAGATCGTCGACTACCGCGGTGGCTACGAAGACTACCTGACCTCGCGCGGCATCGACGCCTGAGGTTCATGATCTGCCGGCGCGGCGCCTCTGACGGGGTGCCGCGTTTTCTTTTGCGGACGGAAACTCGCGAGCCGCATTCAGCGGGCTGCAATCTCGCCCGCGATATCATCCGGGTAAACCCTGGTGCCAGTCCGGCCAGGCATCCACTCCGTTTCCCATGTCTCCCACACCGCACACCGCGCCTGATGGCGCGCGCATCGGCGCGTTCACGCTGACGTTCCGCATCGTAGCCATCGCCTTCTTCACGTTCATCTGCTATCTGGCCATCGGCCTGCCGCTGGCGGTGCTGCCCGGCTACGTGCACGACAAGCTGGGCTACGGCTCCGTGCTGGCGGGGCTGGCGATCAGCGTGCAGTACGCCGCCACCTTGCTCAGCCGGTCGCATGCCGGGCGCATGGCGGACACGGTGGGGCCGAAGCAGACGGTCGTGATCGGCATGGCGGCCTGCGCCGCCAGCGGGGTGTTTCTGTTGCTGGCCTATGCCTTCGAGCGCAGCGCCTGGCTCAGCCTGGCCGCCATCATCGTCAGCCGGCTGGCCCTGGGCTTTGGCGAAAGCTGGGTGGGCACGGGCTCGGCCACCTGGGCCATCGCCCGCGTGGGGCCGCTGCATACGGCGCGCGTCATTTCGTGGAATGGCATCTGCACCTATGGCGGCCTGGCGCTGGGCGCGCCGTTGGGCGTGTACCTGGAGACCAAATGGAGCATGGGCGCCCTGGGCGGCGCGGTACTGCTGCTGGGGCTGGCCGGCCTGGGCATGGCGGTCTTGCGGGCTCCGGTGGCCATTGTTGGCGGCCACCGGATGGCGTTCAAGAGCGTGGTGCTGCGCGTGTTCCCGCATGGCATGGCGCTGGGCCTGGGCTCGGTGGGGTTCGGCACCCTGGCGGCGTTCGTGGCGCTGTACTACGCCAGCTTTTCCTGGGACGGCGCGGCGCATGCGCTGAGCGCGTTCGGTTGCGCCTTCATCGGCGTGCGCCTGCTGTTCGCCGGCACGATCACGCGCTTCGGCGGGTTCCGGGTCGCGCAGGTGTCGTTCCTGGTGGAGGCGGCCGGCTTGCTGTTGCTGTGGCTGGCGCCCAACCCGGGGGCGGCGCTGCTGGGCGCCGCGCTGACGGGTTGCGGCTTCGCTTTGGTGTTTCCGGCGATCGGCGTCGAGGCGGTGGCGCGGGTGCCGGCGGGCAGCCGGGGCGCGGCGCTGGGGGCGTATTCCGCCTTCCTGGACCTCGCCCTGGGTGTCACCGGTCCCATCGCCGGCTATATCTCTGGCGGCTTTGGCTTTCCGGCCATCTTCCTGGCCGCCGCCATTTCGGTGCTGGCAGGGGGGCTGATCGCCTTCGGCCTGCAGCGCCATTCGGCACGACAGGCGGCCCGCGCATCGGCCGCATGATTGTTATTACTAAAAGAAGTTAAGACATTCAATATTGATAGTTTGGATTCATATAACGAATTGTTAGATTTGAGGCTCACTTTCGGCCCGCGACGATACGTTCCATGAACCTGACCTTCGACCGCGTCCACAAGCACTTCGGCGATCTGCCCGTGGTGGACGGCTTTACCAGCGAATTCAAGACCGGTGAACTGGTCGCCCTGGTGGGGCCTTCGGGCTGCGGCAAGTCGACCTTGCTGCACCTGGCCGCCGGGCTGGAAAAGCCCACCCAGGGCGCCGTGCTGGCCGATGGCAAGGCGGTCGCGGGTCCGCATCCGAGCCGCACGCTGGTGTTCCAGGAACATGCGCTGTATCCCTGGCTGACGCTGGAAGGCAACGTGGCGCTGGCCCTGGAATTCCAGAAGATGCCCAAGGCCCGCGCCCGCGAAGCCGCCCGCCAGTGGCTGGCCCGCGTCAGCCTGGCGGGCTTCGAGCACTATTACCCCCACCAAGTGTCCGGCGGCATGCGGCAACGCGCGGCGCTGGCGCGCGCCTTCATCGCCCAGCCCCAGACCATGCTGATGGACGAGCCGTTCGGCGCGCTGGATGCGTTGACGCGCCTGAGCCTGCAGGACGTGCTGCGCCAGCTGATCGCACAGGAAAAGCCCACCGTGCTGCTGGTGACCCACGACGTCGACGAGGCCCTGTTCCTGGCCGACCGCATCATCGTCTTCAGCCCGCGTCCGGCCCGCGTGCTGCGCGAGTTCAACCTGGCGCACCGCGAAAAGACCCATGACCTGTCCGGCCTGGCCGTCGAGAAGCGCGAGATCCTGCGCCTGCTCGGCATTGCCGTGGACGGCGCGGGCGCACACGCCGACCTGGCCCTGGCCGCCTGAACCTGATTCCTGCTGGCGGCGCGTGCGCGCCGCCAGTCATGCATATCCCTGGAGCATCTCCCATGAAATTGAAGCAATGGCTGTCCTTGCCGCTGGCCGCGGCGCTGCTGGCGGCTGCCCCCGCCATGGCCGCCGAGAAATTCCGCGTGGGCTACCTGCGCGTCATGGACGACGCACAAGCCATCGTCGCGCAAGAGGGCGGCTATTACAAAAAGGCTGGCCTGGATTCCGAGCTGATCGAGTTCAAGTCGGGCACCGACCTGATCAAGGCCATCGTCGGCGGCCAGCTGGACATCGGCGTGCTGGGCTTCACCAACGCCGTGGCCTGGGCCTCCAAGGGCGCGGACCTGAAGGTGGTCGGCGGCGCGCAGCAGGGCTACCACTCGCTGATCGTGCGCGACGATTCCGGCATCAAGGACATCGCCGGGCTGAAGGGCAAGACCCTGGCCTCGCAAGCCGAAGGCAGCACGGCCGACGTGGTGTTGAAGGGTGTGGTGCTCAAGCAGGGCAACCTGGCCGCGGACGACGTCAACGTCATGGGCGTGAGCCCGGCCGTGGCGGTGCAGTCGCTGGTGGGCAAGCGCGTGGACGCGGCCTTCCTGTTCGAACCGTATGACCGCATCGCCCAGCTGGTGGCGCCGGTCAAGCAGATCTACGAAGTGGGCCAGGCCTGGCCGTTCCCCTGCATGGTGGTGATCACCTCGGGCAAAACGCTGGCCAAGCGCAAGGACGACGTCTGGAAGGCGCTGGACGCGCAGAACCAAGCCATCCAGCTGCTGCAGAAGGAACCGGCGCAGGCTTCCAAGCTGATCGCCTCCTACTTCATTGCCGAGCCCACGCTCAAGACCCTTACCCGCGGCGAGCTGCCGCGCGAGACCGTCATCGCCGAAGCCATCGGCACCCAGGTCTTCACGCCCAAGCTGACCGACAAGGATACGCGCCGCATGCAGGAAATCGCCGACATCCTGCAGGCCCAGGGTTCGCTGAAGACGCGCGACGGCAAGCCGTATGACGTCTCCAGCATCGTCGACCTGTCCTGGCAAGAGGCTCGCAAGCTTTGAGCGCATCTACCCGAGTCACCGGCGCCCGCAAGCATCTGGCGGGCGTGCTGGGCGTTCTGTTCATCCTCGCGTTGTGGCAACTGGCGTCGTTCGCGCTGCCGGACTTCCTGATGCCGGGTGTGCCCGCCGTGGTCGAGCGCTTGTTCGAGGACCTGGGCAAGCAGTCGTTCCACCAGAGCCTCCTGGGCACGCTGGGGCGGCTGGGCGCGGGCTACGGCCTGGCGCTGACCGCCGGCATCGGCTTCGGGCTGGTGGCGGCGGTGCTGTTCTTCTTTCGCGAAGTTCTGCGCAGCGCCATCGTCATCCTGCAATCGATTCCGTCCATCGCCTGGGTACCGCTGTTCCTGATCGTGATGGGCTTCGGCAATACGCCCATCATCGTGGTGGTGGCGCTGTCGGCCTTCTTCCCGGCCGCGCTCAGCGTGATGAACGCCACCGAATCCGTGCAGCGCGTGCACGTGTCGGCGGCGCGCGTCATGGGCGCCACGCCCTGGGGCCTGGTCAAGCGGGTCTACCTGCCGGCCGTCATGCCCGAACTCATCACGGGCGCGCAACTGGCGTTCGGCAATGCCTGGCGCGCGCTGATCTCGGCGGAAATGCTGATCGGCTTCGGCAAGGGCCTGGGTCGTTCGCTGGCCTATTCGGGCGAGATCGCCGACATGACGGGCGTCATGACCAACATCCTGGTCATCGCCGTGCTGGCCGCGCTGATCGATCAGTTCGTGCTTGAGAACCTCAAGCATCGCCTGTTGCGCTACCAGTACGTCTGAGCGCTTCCGGAGTTCCGCATGATCCGCCGCATCCGAGTCGTTGTTCTTGGCGCCTGCATGGCGGCCTGCGGCCTTGCGCAAGCGCAGTCGCAACAGTTGTCGCAACAGCCGCCGCAGTCGCAGCAGCCGTCGGGGCAGCAACAACAGCCGCCGCAACTGCAACAGCCGCAGCAGCAGCCACAGGCGTTCGCGGCGGCGCGGGCGCGCGGCGAGCTGGTGGTGGGCGTGCCGTATCTGGCGCCGCCACCCGCGGCCGGCGCCAAGATCCGCACGCCGGACGGCCTGGATGCCGCAATGGCCGACAGGCTGGGGCAGAGCCTGGGATTGCCGGTGCGCCTGGTGCAACTGCCGCGGGAACAGGCCGCCGCGGCGCTGGCGGCGGGGCAGGTCGATCTGGCCCTCGCTGATGGCGCCTCGGGCCAGCCGGATGGCGTCGCGGCGCAAGGCACGGGCTATGCCGCGCGCCCCAAGGCCGTGATCCGCAGCGACACGAGCCTGCGCCGCCCCGCCGACGTGAGGGGCCGTAGCGTATGCGTGGCCGAGGCCGCGACCGCTTCCAAGGCTTTGGCGGAAAGCTGGGGCGCCGTGGTGCGCACCTACCGCGTGCCGTCCGATGCGCTGGTCGCGGTGCGCGAAGGCAGCTGCGACATCGGGCTGGTGGACGACGCGGTTTGGGAACCGCTGGTTCGTTTCCCGGAATGGAAGAAGTTTTCGTCGACGCTGGCGGCCGATGGCGCCAAGGCCGAACGCGTCTGGCTGTTGCCGGCGGGCGATGCCGCCAGCCGCGCCTGGCTGGGCCAGGAGATGCGCGCCTGGGACCGCGCCGGCGCCTGGAAGCAAATGACGGCGAAGTGGGCGCGCGACGTGGCGTTCGACGTGTACCTGGACCAGGAAGTGCCGGACTGCCACGGTTAAGGCGTATCTGGTTTTGGCGATACCTGCTTCTGGGACAAGCCGGTGGGCGCGGAGCCACAACGCCACCACATACAATGCCGGTCATGCACACGCTGACCGCTCCTTGCACCTACCAGGAAGACATCAAGAAAAGCCGCTTCGTCGCGTACGCCGCACCCGTGTCCGGCGTCGACGAAGCCATGCAGTTCTTTGCCCGGCACAGCGATCCGGAAGCCACCCACAACTGCTGGGCCTACCGCATCGGCCAGGAATACCGCTTCAACGACGACGGCGAACCCGGAGGCACGGCGGGCCGTCCCATCCTGCAGGCTATCGAGGGCCAGGACATGGACCGCGTGGCCGTGCTGGTAGTGCGCTGGTACGGGGGCATCAAGCTGGGCGCAGGCGGACTGGTGCGCGCTTACGGCGGCTGCGCCGCCAATTGCCTGAGGCTGGGAGAGCGGACCGAGATCGTGGACCTGGCGACCGTCGTCTGCGCTTGCGGCTTTGGCGAACTGGCGCTGCTCAAGTCGCGCCTGGCGCAGGCGGGCGCCGCGATCCTGCAGGAAGACTTCAATGAAGAGGGCGTTGCGCTGCGGTTCGCGGTGCCGCGCGCGGCGGTGGCGGACCTGGAAGTGACGGCGGCCAACATTACCCGCGGCCGCGCCAACTGGGAAGTCGTGTCCTGATTCCCGCAAGGCGCGCGTGCCCCTTCACAAGGCAATACGCGCGCCTTCCTTCACAAGCCTGGACGCCGGTACTCAGGCATCCTGCCCGTTCTGCGCCGCCGCGATCTCCTGGTGGACCTTTTCCATGTCCACTTCCTTGATCTTGGTCAGCAGCTCGTTGAGCTGGCCGCCAGACAGGGCGCCGGGTTGCGAGAACAGCAGGACCTTCTCGCGGAAGACCATCAGGGTCGGGATCGAGCGGATGCCCAGCGCGCCCGCCAGCTCCTGCTCCACGTCGGTATTGACCTTGGCGAAGGTGACGTCGGGATGCTCGGTCGCGGCCTGCTCGAAAACCGGCGCGAAACCGCGGCACGGGCCGCACCAGGGGGCCCAGAAGTCGACGATCAGGGTACCGTCCGGGGTGATGGCTTCCTGGAAGGTGTCTTTGGTGAGTTCAACAATACTCATTTTGAATCCTTGCCGTGTGAACGGCGTGAAAGGCAGTGTCAGAGGCCAGGGGTGTGCCGGTCCCGGACCCGATAAGGCGTGGCGGCGGCGTGCGGTGTTCCATGAGTCATAGTAGAGCGGGTGCCGGCCGCGTCGCAATGGTTGGCGCCCGGAGGGCGCGGTGGGCGGCGTTCAGGCCGCGGTCGTTGCCGGGGAGCCGCTCTTGAGCGACGCGACAATCTCGAAGGAGCGCAGGCGGTCCGCGATGTCGAAGAAATCCGAGACGATCATGACTTCGTCGGCCTCGGTTTCGGCGACCAGCGATTCCAATTCGCGCCGGACGGTGTCCGGGCCGCCAACGATGGCGGCGCCCAGTCTTTGATTGACCGCTTCGCGCTCCCATTCGTTCCACAATCCGTCCATGCTGTCCACGGGCGGCTGCAATTGCAGACGGTTGCCGCGCACCAGCGACAGGAACTTCAGCTGCTGGGTGGTGGCCTGGCGCCTTGCGGCTTCATCGGTTTCGGCGGCCACGACCGGCACGCCTATCATGGCGTAGGGACGGGCCAGCGTTGCCGACGGCTTGAACAGATGGCGGTACAGGCGCATCGCGGCCATGCCCTCGGGCGAGAAATGGCCCGCGAACGAAAAGGGCAGGCCCAATTCGGCGGCCAGCCGCGCGCTGAAATCGCTGGAGCCGAGCAGCCAGATCGGAATGTCCAGGCCTTCGCCCGGGATGGCTCGCACCGGCTGGCCGGGGCGCGAGGGCGCGAGAAAGCCGCGCAGCTCTTCCACCAGCGCCGGAAACTCCAATCCGCTGCGCGGGCCGCGGCGCAGGGCGTGCTGCGTGGCGCCGTCGCTGCCGGGCGCGCGGCCCAGGCCCAGGTCGATGCGGCCGGGATACAGCGTTTCCAGCGTGCCGAATTGTTCGGCGATGATCAGCGGCGCATGATTGGGCAGCATGATGCCGCCCGAGCCCACGCGCAGCGTGCTGGTGTGCGAGGCCACGTGGCCGATCAGCACGGCCGTGGCGCTGCTGGCCACGCCGTTGATGTTGTGATGTTCCGCCAGCCAGAAGCGCTTGTAGCCCAGGCGCTCCACGTGCTGCGCCACCGCGACGGTGTTGCGGAAGGCGTCAGCCGCGTCGCGGCCCTGCACAATCGGGGCCAGGTCCAGTACGGAAAAGGGGATGCGGGCCAGGCTGCTCATGCGGAAACCTCCGTGTTCGCGATGGAACAGGACAGCGGGGCGGGGACAAAGCGGGTAAGGCGCAAGGCGGACTCCATATGCCGTTATACATGGGGAGTGTATCGGTGAAATCAAGCGGACCCGCCAGCAACCTTATGGCGCGGCGGGTTGATTGATTTACGCTATTCCTGCGATTGATCCGCTCTGTCGAGCGGCCTTGCGGCCGGGCCCTAGCCCGGGAAGAAGGCGTAGCGGATCACGAACAACGCCGCGACCAGCCAGGTGGCCGGATGCACGTCGCGGATCTTGCCGGTGGCGGTCTTCAGCACCACATAGCTGATGAAGCCGAAGGCGATGCCGTTGGCGATCGAGTAGGTGAAGGGCATGACCAGCGCGGTCAGCGCGGCCGGCGTGGCCTCGCAGACGTCGTTCCAGTCGATGTCTATCAGTTCGCGCATCATCAGGCCGGCCACGTAGAGCAGGGCGGGCGCGGTGGCGTAGGCGGGCACGGCGCCGGCCAGCGGCGAAATGAACAGCGCGGCCAGGAACAGCAGGGCCACGACCAGCGCGGTCAGGCCGGTGCGGCCGCCGGCCTGCACGCCCGAGGCGCTTTCCACGTAGGCGGTGGTGCTGCTGGTGCCCAGCATCGAGCCGGCGACGATGGCCGTGCTGTCGGCGAACAGCGCGCGGCCCAGGCGGTTGGGCCGGTTTTCAGGCATCAGGCCGGCGCGCTTGGCCACGCCCACCAGCGTGCCGGTGGCGTCGAACACTTCGACCAGCACGAACACCAGGATCACGTGCACGAAGCCGCTGTGCAGCGCGCCCAGGATGTCCAGCTTGAACAGGGTGGGCGACAGGCTGGGCGGGGCCGCGAAGATGCCCTTGAACTCGTTGTAGCCCAGCGCCATCGACAGCAGCGTGACGACCAGGATGCCGATCAGGATCGCGCCGCGCACGCGCAGCGCATCCAGCGACGCGATGATGAAGAAACCCAGGATCGCGAACAGCGGGCCGGGCTGGGTCAGGTCGCCCAGCGTGACCTTGGTGGCCGGATGTGCGACGACGATGCCGGCGCTGGATAGCGCGATAATGGCAAGGAACAGCCCGATGCCGGCGGCGATGGCGCTGCGCAGCGAATGCGGAATGCCCTTGACCAGCCAGACCCGGATGCCCGAGAACGTCAGGAACAGGAAGATCACGCCCGAGATGAACACGGCGCCCAGCGCCTGCTCCCAGGTGTAGCCCATGGTCTTGACGACGGTGAATGCGAAGAAGGCGTTCAGGCCCATGCCGGGCGCCATGCCGATCGGCCAGTTGGCGATCAGCGCCATCACCAGCGAGCCCAGCGCGGCGGCCAGGCAGGTGGCCACGAACACGGCATTGCGGTCCATGCCCGTCGACGACAGGATGTCCGGATTGACGAAGATGATGTACGACATCGTCAGGAAGGTCGTCAGGCCGGCGACCAGTTCCGTGCGCGCTGTCGTGCCGTGTTCACGCAGCTTGAATAGCTTCTCGAGCATTCGAGTCCCCAATGTGTTTGCAGGATTGCGGGTTGTTGTAGGCGGGCCGGGTTGCCCGCCGGTTTTTCATTTAAGGGCGTATTTTCGCATCAGTTGTAAACTCTGCCGCCATGATTATTCTCGGCTTTGAAAGCTCCTGCGACGAAACCGGCGTCGCAGCCGTCTGTACCGAACGGGGCCTGCTCGCGCACGCGCTGCATACCCAGATCGCCATGCACCAGGAATACGGGGGCGTGGTGCCGGAACTCGCCTCGCGCGACCACATCCGCAGGGTGGTGCCGCTGACGCGCCAGGTGCTCGAGGAAGCGGGCCTGCAGATGTCCGATATCGGCGCCGTGGCCTATACCGCTGGCCCGGGGCTGGCGGGCGCCTTGCTGGTGGGCGCCAGCGTCGCGCAGTCCTTCGCGTGGTCGCGCCGTCTGCCGGCCATCGGCATCCATCACCTGGAAGGCCATCTGCTGTCGCCCATGCTGGCGGACCCGCGGCCGGACTTTCCCTTCGTGGCGCTGCTGGTATCGGGCGGCCATACGCAGCTGATGCGCGTGGACGGCGTGGGCCGCTATGAACTGCTGGGCGAAACCCTGGACGACGCCGCGGGCGAAGCCTTCGACAAGTCGGCCAAGCTGATGGGCCTGGGCTATCCCGGCGGCCCCGCGCTGTCCAGGCTGGCCGCCAGCGGCGACGCCTCGCGCTTTGACCTGCCGCGCCCCATGTTGCACAGCGGAGACCTGGATTTCAGCTTCAGCGGCCTGAAGACGGCCGTGCTGACCCGGGTCAAGGCGGCCGAAGCGGCGGGCGGGCTGGACGAACAGACCCGCGCCGATCTTGCCGCGGCGACCCAGGCGGCCATCGTGGAAGTGCTTGCCGCCAAGGCCATCAAGGCCCTGAAGCAGGCCGGCCTGAAGCGCCTGGTGGTGGCGGGCGGCGTGGGCGCCAACCAATTGCTGCGCGCCAAGCTGGATGCCGCGCTCAAGCCGCTGAAGGCGCGCGCCTATTTCCCGCCGCTGGAGCTGTGCACCGACAACGGCGCCATGATCGCCTTCGCGGCCGCCGAGCGGGTCAAGGCCGGCCTGGCGACCCTGGACCCGGATGCGCACAGCTTCACCGTGAAGCCGCGCTGGGACCTGGCCGACATAGGCTGAAAACGAAAAGGGCGGCCCTGGGGCCGCCCTGTTGCGCACCTGCGGTATAGGTGCCGCTTACTTCTTCTTGCCGCCGCCGATGCGGCTTTCGGTGCCCTGGATCAGGCGCGTGATGTTGGCCCGGTGACGGTAGAACAGCAGCACGCTGATGAGCGCCAGCGCCACGCCCATGGGCGCTTGCGCATACCAGGCCAGGCCGGAACCGAATACGTAGTACACGGGAGCGAAAAAGGCCGCCACCAGCGATGCCAGGGACGAATAGCGGAAGAACACGGCGATAATCAGCCAGGTCGCGGCGGTGGCGACCGCCAGCCAGGGCTGGATTGCCACCAGCACGCCCAGCGCGGTGGCCACGCCCTTGCCGCCCTTGAAGCCCAGGAATACTGGATACAGGTGGCCGACGAAGGCGGCCAGCGCCACCAGCGCCAGCGCCACGGGGGTGATGCCGGGGGCCAGCTTTTCGGCCAGCCAGATTGCGAACCAGCCCTTGGCGGCATCGCCCAGCAGCGTCAGCGCGGCGGCCGTCTTGTTGCCGGTGCGCAGCACATTGGTGGCGCCCGGATTCTTGGAACCATAGCTGCGGGGATCCTGCAGGCCCATCAGCTTGCTGACTACCACGGCGAACGGCACGGAGCCGATCAGGTAGGCCAGCAGGATGAGCGCGGCGCTGAATGCCAGGGAGGGATCGTTGATCGCCATGAAAAGGGGTCCGTTGTTGTTGTGTTGTAGTCGTAATGGCTGCGGATTCTACCGCGCCCCGGGCCGGGGCCGGCTACGGGTTATCGAGCGGGGCGCGGGCGGTCGGATGCCAGCCTGTCGCACGGATGCGCGCCGCGGACGGTACAATCCGACGCGTTCACCCGCGTTTTATTTTCTTTCGGATGCACAATGCGAATTCTGGTTTCGAACGATGATGGTTATTCGGCCCCTGGACTCGAGGCGCTGGTCGCGGCGCTGCAGGGCCTGGGCGATCTCACCGTCGTCGCGCCCGAGACCAACCACAGCGGCGCGTCCAACTCGTTGACGCTGAACCGGCCCCTGTCGGTGCGTACCGCCTCCAACGGCTTCATCGCCGTCAACGGCACGCCTTCCGACTGCGTGCATGTGGCGCTCACCGGCCTCATGGATACCCGGCCCGACCTGGTCGTGTCGGGCATCAACAACGGGGCCAACATGGGCGACGACACCCTGTACTCGGGCACCGTGGCCGCCGCCAGCGAAGGCTATCTGTTCGGCATTCCCGCCATCGCGTTCTCGCTGGCGGAGAAGGGCTGGGCCCACATCGATTCCGCGGCCCGCGCCGCGCGCCTGGTGGTCGAGCGCCACCTGGCCCAGCCGCTGGCCGCGCCGGTGTTGCTGAACGTCAATATTCCCAGCCGCCGCTTCGAGGACATGCACGGCTTCGCGGTCACGCGCCTGGGCAAGCGCCATCCCTCGCAGCCGGTGGTACGCACCACCACGCCTTATGGCGATACCGTCTATTGGATCGGGCCCGTGGGCACGGCGGCCGACGCCACCCCGGGCACGGACTTCCACGCCGTGGAGCAGGGCACCGTGTCGGTCACGCCGTTGCGGCTGGATCTCACCCAGCACAGCCAGCTCGACGAGATCCGTACCTGGGCGGAGCCGCTATGCGCAAACGCGTAAGCCAGCCTGACGTGACCCAGCCCGTGCCCGGGCGCACCGGCCCGGTGCGCTACGACTCGGGCCGGCTCAGTCCGGGCGTCACGCCCGCTAACAGCAATACCCGCATCTCGGCCGCCACGCTGCAGCGCCAAACGCAGGCGCCGGCGCCCGCGGCGGGCGGCAATCTGGGCCTGAACTCCGATCGTCTGCGCCAGGCCATGGTGGAGCGTCTGCGCGCCCAGGGCGTTACCGACGAGCGCGTGCTCAATGCCATGGGCGCGGTGCCGCGCCATCTGTTCGTCGACGAGGCGCTGGCCAGCCGCGCCTACGAAGATGCGGCGCTGCCCATCGGCCATTCGCAAACCATTTCCCAGCCCTGGGTGGTGGCGCGCATGATCGCGGCGGTCTGCGAGGACCGCTCGCCCACGCGCGTGTTGGAAGTCGGCGCGGGTTGCGGCTATCAGGCGGCGGTGCTCGCGCAGTTCGTGCGCGAGGTCCATACCATCGAACGGATCCGCGGGTTGTACGAGCTCGCGCGCGAGCATCTGCGCGCCTTGCGCCTTACCACCAGGATCCGCTTGATCTATGGCGACGGCATGCTGGGCCTGCCCGGCGTGGCGCCGTTCGATGCTATCGTTGTGGCTGCCGCTGGCCTCGCCATCCCGCAAGCCCTGCTTTCGCAGCTTGCGCCGGGTGGCCGCCTGATCGCTCCGGAAGGGGGCTCCAACCAGCGCCTGGTTCTGATCGAACGCACAGGCGCGGCCAGCTGGAAACGCACTGAATTAGAGGCCGTGCGCTTTGTGCCGCTACGGGCCGGAATACAATCTTGAGCAAACAGGAGAAGCGTATGCTCAACGGGCAGTTGCAACTGACCGATATCACCACGGGCGCGTCCATGACGCGCCTGCGTCGTCCGCTGTATATCGCGGGCGCGCTCAGCCTGGCCATTCTGGCCGGCTGCGCATCGAAAGGTACTCGTGCCCCGGTGGTCGACATGACCGGCGGGCAACCCGCGCCGGCGGCTCAACCCGGCGGCAGCTATGTCGTGAAGCCGGGCGATACGCTCTACAAGATCGCCCGCGCCAATAACGTGGACGTCGAGAACGTCAAGCGTTGGAACAACCTCAGCGACCCCAACCAGATTTCCGTCGGGCAGGTGCTGAAGATGTCCGGGAGCGCCGGCGGCGCGGCGCAGACCGCGCCGGTCGGGGGCGCCAAGGTGCAGCCGCGTCCGCTGGACCAGCCGGAAACGCTGCCGCCGCCCACGACCGAGACCACCACGCCGCCGCCCACGGCGCCGGTTGAAACCAAGCCCGCCACGCGCGCGGCCGACGCCGCTGTCATCAATTGGGCCTGGCCCGCCAGCGGCCAGATCGTGCAGGGCTTCAACAACAGCACCAAGGGCATAGACATCTCCGGCGCGCTGGGCGACCCGATCACCGCCGCGGCGGACGGACTGGTCAAGTACAGCGGCAACGGCGTGCGCGGCCTGGGCAACCTGATCATCGTCGAGCACCAGAACGGTTTCATCACCGCCTATGCGCACAACCGCGCGTTGCTGGTGAAGACGGGCCAGAACGTCAAGCGCGGCGCCAAGATCGCCGAACTCGGCCAGAGCGACGCCACGTCGCCGCGCCTGCACTTCGAGATCCGCCGCCAAGGCCAGCCGGTGGATCCCATGCAGTATCTGCCCGCCCGATGACGCCCACCCTCGTATTCGACCTGGAAACCATCCCCGACGCCGAGGGGCTGCGCAAGCTCAACGGCTGGGGACCGGATGTCTCCGACCAGGAAGTGGTCGAGCGCGCGCTAACGGCGCGCCGCGAGGCCGTGGGCCACGACTTCCTGCCGCTGCACCTGCATAAGGTGGCCGTGGTGGGCTGCGTGTTCCGCGACGACCAGGGCTTCCGCGTCAAGACGCTGGGCCAGCCCGACGATCCCGAAGCCGCCTTGCTGGCGGGTTTCTTCAAGACCATCGAGCGCTATACGCCCAAGCTCGTCAGCTGGAACGGTTCCGGCTTCGACCTGCCGGTGCTGCATTACCGCAGCCTGATCCAGGGCGTGCCCGCGCCGCGTTACTGGGACATGGGCGAGGAAGACCGCGATTTCAAGTTCAACAACTACATCTCGCGCTATCACTCCCGCCATCTGGACCTGATGGACCTGCTGGCCAAGTACAACGGCCGCGCCAATGCGCCGCTGGACGAACTCGCCAAGCTTTGCGGCTTTCCCGGCAAGCTGGGCATGGACGGCAGCAAGGTCTGGGAGGCCTGGAGCCAGGGCCGCGCCGACGAGGTGCGGGCCTATTGCGAAACGGACGTGGTCAACACCTGGCTGGTGTACTGCCGTTTCCGCTTCCTGCGCGGTGAGCTGGACCGCACTTCCTACGAGGCGGAAATCGCACTGGTGCGCGACACACTCAGCGCCAGCGACGCGCCGCACTGGAAGGAATACATGGCGGCCTGGGACGCCAGCTGAACATCCTGATGCCTGGAATCTCCACCTTCCAGGGTAGCAAGCAACGGAGCCCGCGCGGCTCCGTTGTCGCGTCTGGCGCAGGCGCAATCGACTGAAACATTGCTTGCGCCGGCGAAACCCGGATGAAACCGGGCGAATCGCACAATGGCCTCGCTTTCTTCACTTTCAGGAGACCTTCATGTCCCGATTCGCTATCCGCTCCAATCTGGCCGCTCTTGCACTTGTCGCCGCGACGGGCGGCCTGGTGGCCGGCTCCGCCATGGCTGCGCCTCCCCCCGCTGGTGACGGCGGTCCCGCCGCCATGCACGACGGCCAGCGCGGCGGCTTCCACAAAGGCATGCGTGACGGCCTCTTCATTCCGGGCCTGGGCCCCGTGTCCAAGGCGCAAGTTGCCGAGCTGAAGCTCGACGACAAGCAGCAGGCCCTGTTCAAGACCGCGCAGGACGGCCAGCGCAACCTGCATGAATCCATGCGCGCCGCCGGCGGCAAACGCCACGACTTGCTGAAGGCGCAGCTGGACAGCGGCAAACTGGATCCGCGCGCGCTGGTGGCTCAATCCGAGCAATCGCGCGACGCCTTCGGCGCCCAGGCCAAGCAGGTGCGCGACCAGTGGCTCGCCGTCTGGGATAGCCTGAACGACACGCAGCGCGGCCAGGTGACCAAGTTCGTCAAGGACCGCGAGGCCCGCATGCAGGAACGCCACGCCCGCATGGAAGCGCGCCATGGCGGCAAGGGCCGTGCGGAAGCCCCCGCGGCCGCGGCGCCCGCCGCGCCTGCCGCCAACTAAGTCTTGCGGCCGGTCCTGGGGACCGGCGCTGCAAGTCCCTTCGCGGGTCTTTCGAACCCAGTACGCAAATCTTCTCGCCGGTCCTCGGGCCGGCTCCGTCAGACGACCCCGGCCGCTCACGCGCGCCGGGGTTTTTCTTTGGGCGGCGCGCCGGAATTCGTCGCCCGTCATGCCAGGCCTTTTCCCTGTTTTGACGCATGCGGGCGTGCGCGCCGGCGAGGTCATGCACCGTCCTGGTGCGCACCGCGCCACGGCGCGGCCCGCTTCGGTCCGATCAGGCCCGTTTCAGTCCTGGCACGGACATTGCTTCATGAAAGGAAACCGGCAGCCGAACGCAGCAGCGCCGGTCCGAAGGATGCGCCCAGGCCATCCGCCTCCTCGTTAAATCCGATCAGGACTCCGCACCATGAAGAAGACGTTGCTAGCCTTGCCCCTGGCGCTTGCCGCTTGTTTCGCTGCGACGGCGCAAGCCGAACCGACCGACCTGGGCGGGGGATTCTCGCTCAGCGGCAACGCCGCCATCGTCAGCGACTACCGTTTCCGCGGCTATTCGCAGACCGACTTCCGGCCCGCGGTGCAACTGGGCTTCGACCTGACCCACAGTTCCGGCTTCTATCTGGGTAACTGGAACTCCAACGTTTCCAACTTCGTATTCACCGACGGCAATCTGGAAATGGATTTCTACGGTGGCTGGAAAGGCGATGTGGGCGGGGGCTTCACGCTGGATGCGGGCGTACTGCACTACTACTATCCGGGCTCCAGTTCGCCCAAGGGCGGCAACTACAACAACACCGACCTCTACCTGGGCGCGTCCTATGGCAACTACAGCCTCAAGTACTCGTACACGCCCAGCGATTTCTTCAGCACGCCCGACAGCAAGGGCACCTGGTATCTGGACGGCGCGGCCAACTTCGACCTGGGCGACGGCTGGGGCCTGGTGGGCCACCTGGGCTATCAGAAGCTCAAGAACCAGACCAATATGGATGGCGATTCCATTGGTCACTACGTCGACTACAAGCTCGGCGT
The DNA here is from genome assembly GCF_903652925.1 of Achromobacter anxifer. Taxonomy (GTDB): domain Bacteria; phylum Pseudomonadota; class Gammaproteobacteria; order Burkholderiales; family Burkholderiaceae_B; genus Achromobacter; species Achromobacter anxifer. The sequence goes on from NZ_CAHLAR010000004.1 coordinate 182,435, forward strand.
GACCAAGGACCTGAAGGGCTGGGTCCTGGGGCTGGCCGCCGTCGGCGCGACCAAGGACAACTGGCTGCCGACCAAGTACGGCCATCCCTCGGGTCGCCTGGGTGCGGTCTTCTCGGTGGCGCGCTCTTTCTGAACCTTATCCGTGGCGGCGCCTGACCGCGCCGGCGTTTGGGCTTGCTGCGGGCGCCCGGCAAGGGCGTCCGTGGCAGGCCCTTTTTTATGCCAGGATCAAGATAAAAAATATACTGCGGGGAACGAATCAACACTCCAGGCGCTTCAATGATAGAAACCCGACTATTGCGCCAATTCATCGCGGTGGCCGAAACCCTGCATTTCAACCGCGCAGCGCAGCGCCTGCACATGGCGCAGCCTCCGCTAAGCCAGGCCATCCGGCGGCTGGAGGCCGAAATCGGCACGGCGCTGTTCGAGCGCAACAATCGTAGCGTCGCCCTGACGCCGGCCGGCACGGCCTTCCTGGAAACGGCGCGGCGCATCCTGGACGGACTGGAAGACGGCGTCGCGCGTACCAGGCGGGTGGCCCAGGGCATGGAAGGGCATCTGACGATGACCTTCATCAACATCGCGCCTTATGCGCCCTTGCTGCGCGCCTTGCGCGACTTCCGCGCCGCAAGCCCGGCCGTGGCGTTCACCTTGCGCGAGGCCACGACGCGGGAGCAGGTCGAGGCCGCTGGAAAGCGGGGCGGCGGATATCGGCTTCCTGCGGGCGCCGGGCGCCAGCGCCCCGGGCCTGCGTTTTCAAGCCTTGTTGCGCGAACCGGTATGCGTGGCGTTGCCCGCGAGCCATCCCCTGGCCACCCGGGCGTCGATCGAACTGGCCAGCCTCCGGGACCAGCCTTTTGTGGCTTCGGCCAGGGCGTTGGGGCAGGGCTTTCACGACCAGCTGGTCCAGCTCTGCCGGGCCGCCGGCTTCCAGCCCGCCGTGGCGCAGGAGGCGCGGCAGTTGCAGACGCTGATCGCGCTGGTGGCGGCGGGTTTCGGCATCGCCTTGCTGCCCGGATCGCTGGCCGCGCAACGCGGCGAGGACGTGGTGTTCCGCAGGATCGAGGTGGACGCGCCCGTGGGGCTGACGCACCTGGACCTGTTGATGGCCTGGAATCCGGGCCGGGCGTCGTCGGCGCGGGACCGCCTGGTCGCCACCATGCAGACCGTCTTTCCCGACGTGGAGCGCCTTGTCCCCGTTTGATCAAGGCGTTTGGCCGGGGGGAGGGGCAAGCTTCCTGTCCGACTTCCGTGATCGGCCGCAGTCCTTCTACAATAGCGGGTTGCGTGTAATTCTGGACTGCGTGAGATGTCTGACGTTTTGAGTATTGAATCCCTGGACCTGGAAGCCAGGGGTATCGCCCGCCGCGACGGGAAAGTCGTCTTCGTGGAAGGCGCCTTGCCGGGCGAACGGGTCACCGCGGTCACGGTGCGCCGCAAGCCGTCCTATGAGATTGCGCGGCTGGACGAAGTGCTGCGGCCTTCGTCGCAGCGCGTGGCGCCGCGCTGCCCGCACTTCGGCGTCTGTGGCGGCTGCGCCATGCAGCATCTGGAACCCAGCACGCAGGTCGCGATCAAGCAGCGTTCGCTGGAAGACACTTTCTGGCACGTCGGCAAGCTGCGCCCGGCGCGCATCTTGGCGCCGCTGCAAGGTCCGACCTGGGGCTACCGCTATCGCGCCCGTCTGTCGGTGCGCGTGGTGCCGAAAAAGGGCGGCGTGCTGGTCGGCTTCCATGAGCGCAAGAGCAGCTACGTGGCCGACATGCGCGAATGCCATGTGCTGCCGCGCCACGTCAGCGACCTGCTGATTCCGCTGCGCGAGATGATCGGCTCCATGTCCGCGCCGGACCGCATGCCGCAGATCGAGGTGTCGCTGGGCGAGGGCGTGACCGCGCTGGTGCTGCGCCATCTGCTGCCGCTGACCGACGGCGACATCGCCATCCTGCGCGCCTTTGCCGCCAAGCACGACGTGCAATGGTGGCTGCAGTCCAAGGGCCCGGAAACGGTGCATCCCCTGGAACGCGAGCACGGCGACACGCTGGCCTACACCATGCCGGAATTCGGCCTGCGCATGCCGTACCGGCCCACCGATTTCACGCAGGTCAACCACGCCATCAATCGCGCCATGGTGTCGCGCGCACTGAAGCTGCTTGAAGTGCAGCCGACCGACCGCGTGGCCGACCTGTTCTGCGGCCTGGGCAATTTCACGCTGCCGCTGGCGACGCAGGGCAGGGAAGCCGTGGGCGTCGAGGGCAGCAAGGCGCTGACCGACCGCGCCCACGACGCGGCCGCGCGCCATGGCCTGGGCGAGCGCACGAGCTTCGCCACCCTGAACCTGTTCGAGGTGGACGTGGAATGGCTGCGCGGCCTGGGTTACTTCGACCGCATGCTGATCGATCCGCCGCGCGAAGGCGCCCATGCGGTGGCGCAGGCCCTGTCGCTGCTGGAGGCGCACGAGCGTCCCGTGCGCATCGTCTACGTGTCCTGTAACCCGGCTACGCTGGCGCGCGACGCCGCCATCATGGCGCATGAAGGCGGCTACGTGCTCAAGAGCGCGGGCGTGATCAACATGTTCCCGCACACGGGCCACGTCGAATCCATCGCGGTGTTCGAGTCGCTGGACGCGGAAGGCATCGAGAAGGTGCGCGAGCGCGCGCGCCAGCTCGCCATCCAGGTCGCGGCGGAAGCGGCTGCCGCGGAAACCGCCAAGGCCGCCGCCGCGGCCGAGAAAGCCGCCGCCAAGCAGGCCGCCACCGAGGCTTATCACGCTCAGGTCGCCGCCACGCAGCAGGACTGACGCGGCAGCCGGCCTGGGTGCGGTCGGGCCGGGTGCGGTCGGGCCGGGTGCGGTCAGGCCGGGTGCGGTCAGGCCGGGTGCGGTCGGGCCCGGCCAAGTCAAATCAGGCCTGGGCAGCAAGCGCCTCAATGCTTGCAGCTCAGGCCTTCAAGAATGGGGCAGTCCGGCCTGTCGTCGCCCTGGCAGTTGGCGGCCAGATGCTTCAGCGTGGCCGCCATGTCGCGCAGGGCTTCGGCCTTGCGCTCCAGTTCCTGCACATGTTCCAGCGCGATGCGCTTGACGTCGGCGCTGGCGCGGCTGCGGTCCTTCCATAGCGCCAGCAGCTCGTTCATCTGTTCCACCGAAAAGCCCAGGTCGCGCGCGCGGCGCACGAAGCGCAGCGTGTGCAGATCATGGTCGCTGTATACGCGGTAGCCGGAATCTGTGCGCCCGGCAGGGCTGATCAGGCCGATGCTTTCGTAGTAGCGGATCATCTTGGCGGAGATGCCGGAACTCTTCGATGCTTCGCCGATATTCATTGCTCTGCTCCTGTGTAGCCTGATTCAGATTCTACGCTTGACCTTGCCATTATAGGAAGGTTTAAGCTGCTTTCCATGGTGGACGAAACGCCGTCCATCACCCTTGAATCCTATGGAGATAGCTATGAGCATCGAGTTCCAAGTGGCTGACATGACCTGCGGCCATTGCGCCAAGACCATCACTGCCGCAGTGACCCAGGCGGCGCCCGGCGCGACCGTCACGGTGGACCTGCCCACGCATCGCGTGACCGTGACCGGAGCCGATGACGCCGACAAGATCGAAGACGCGATCCGCGACGCCGGCTACCAGCCGCAGCCGGTGTAAAGCCCCAGGCGCGGGGCCAGGCTATGATAGACTCGGCCTCGCATCAGTTGTTTCTTCATTGCCAAAATCTATCGATTCATTTAATTTATTAAATTGGAATAATTGATAGTAAAGATTTATCATTCTTTCCATGGTGGTTAATCAAACAACCCCGCTACCCCAAGGAGAGATTTGAATGCTGCAAAACCGCGAAGGCCAACGTGTTCCGAACGTAACGTTCCCGGTCCGTCAGGACAACACCTGGAAGAAGGTCACTTCCGACGACCTGTTCAAGAACAAGACCGTCGTGGTCTTTTCGCTGCCCGGCGCCTTCACGCCGACCTGCTCGTCGACCCACCTGCCGCGCTACAACGAACTGGCTCCCGCCTTCTTCGCCGCCGGCGCGGATAGCATCGTCTGCGTGTCGGTCAACGACACCTTCGTCATGAACGAATGGGCCAAGGACCAGGAATCGGCCAACATCACGCTGCTGCCCGACGGCAACGGCGAGTTCACCGAAGGCATGGGCATGCTGGTCGACAAGAGCGACCTGGGCTTCGGCAAGCGCAGCTGGCGCTATTCCATGCTCGTCAAGGACGGCGTGGTCCAGAAGATGTTCATCGAGCCGGAAAAGGAAGGCGACCCGTTTGAAGTGTCGGACGCCGATACCATGCTGGCCTACTTCGCCCCGTCGGCCAAGAAGCCCGACCAGGTGGTCGTGTTCTCTAAGCCGGGCTGCCCGTTCTGCGTCGAAGCCAAGGCGCTGCTGGATGCCAAGGGCTACGCCCCGATCGAGATCCCGCTGGAAAACAAGGTCCGCGGCCGCGTGATCGGCGCCGTGTCCGGCAAGGGCACTGCCCCGCAGGTGTTCATCAACGGCACGCTGATCGGTGGCCTGGAAGACCTGAAGGCGCACTTCGCCTAAGCGTCTGCAAGCCTCCCAGGCCCGGGACTGTCCCGGGGCTGGGCAAGGTGGAGGGGCGGTCCGCCGCCTCTCGACGCCTCTCGCGAGTTTCCCTTTTTACGCACCTTTGCGCGCGGCCCCTGGCGGGCGCTGCGGGACGGCGTTCGTCACGACAGTGCTTGTCACGGATGACCATCGTCCAGAGGGTGCGCAACAAGGCGGAACCCGCCTTTGAATTCATGCTTCACGCCACATCGGGGGATACCCAGTCATGAAAACTCTGCATACCGATATCGCCGTCATCGGCGCTGGCACGGCCGGCCTGGCCGCCTACCGCGCCGCGAAGGCTGCGGGCCTGCGCGCGCTGCTCATCGAAGGCGGTCCCTACGGCACCACCTGCGCCCGGGTCGGCTGCATGCCGTCCAAGCTGCTGATCGCGGCCGCTGAAGCGGCCCACAGCGCGGCCCACACCGAGCCGTTCGGCGTGCATGTGAATGGCGAGATCACGGTTGACGGGGTTGAAGTGATGGACCGCGTCAAGCGCGAACGCGACCGCTTCGTCGGCTTCGTGCTGGAAGGCGTGGAGAACATTCCCGCCGAAGACAAGCTGCGCGGCTATGCGCGCTTCGTGTCCGACACGGTACTGCAGGTGGACGAGCACACCGAAGTGCGGGCGTCGCGCGTGGTGATCGCGACCGGCTCGCGTCCCGCGGTGCCGCCGCCGTTCCGCGCGCTGGGCGACCGGCTGGTGCTGAACGACGACGTCTTCGCCTGGGACGACCTGCCGCGCCGCGTGGCCGTGTTCGGCCCTGGCGTGATCGGGCTGGAACTGGGCCAGGCGCTGGCGCGCCTGGGCGTGGAGGTACGCGTGTTCGGCGTCAGCGGCAGCCTGGGCGGCATCAGCGACCCGCAGGTGCGCAGCACCGCCCGCAAGATCTTCCAGCGCGAGTTCTACCTGGATCCGGATGCCCGCGTGCTGGAAACGACCCGCGTCGGCGACGAAGTGGAAGTGCGCTACGTGGCGCTGGACAACAGCGAACGCACCGAGCGCTTCGACTATGCGCTGGTGGCCACCGGCCGCCGCGCCAACGTCGACGGCCTGGGCCTGGAAAACACCTCGCTGCAACTGGACAAGCACGGCGTGCCGCTGTTCGACCGTGAGACGATGCAAGCGGGCGATACGCCCATCTTCATCGCCGGCGATGCCAACGCCGATGCGCCCTTGCTGCATGAAGCCGCCGACGAAGGCCGCATCGCCGGCGAGAACGCGGCCCGCTATCCCGAAGTGCGCAAGGGTCTGCGCCGCGCGCCGCTGGCCGTGGTGTTCTCGGACCCGCAGATCGCCATGGCAGGGAAGGGTCATGCACGCCTGGTGCCGGGCACCTTCGTCACCGGCGAAGTGGATTTCAGCGACCAGGGCCGTTCGCGGGTCATGCTGAAGAACCGCGGCATGCTGCACGTCTATGCGGACATCGAGACGGGCCGCTTCCTGGGCGCGGAAATGGTCGGCCCCAGCGCCGAGCACATCGGCCACCTGCTGGCCTGGGCCGTGCAGCAGGAGCTGACCGTGGCGCGCATGCTGGAGATGCCGTTCTACCACCCCGTGATCGAGGAAGGCCTGCGCACCGCGCTGCGCGACGCGGCGGCCAAGCTGGCCCGGGCGCAAGAGGCGCTGCGCCGCGAAGCGCCGGAGAGCGAGCTGGTTTGACGCGGGCGAACGCGCCGGGAATCCGCGGCGTTGCGGGATGGATTGCGAGCGATGGGCGCCAAGCCCATCCTCCACATACAAAAAAGGCCGCGAGGGAAGTCGCGGCCTTGTCGTTGTGCGGACGTATCAGTCGTCCGACTGCTTCTTTGGAACCGGGAACGGATTCTCGCGGAATTGCAGCGTGAACCCGGCCCGCTCGTCCTGCCCCAGTGTGCGCGCCAGGTAGGGCATGGCCTGCTTCAAGGCGTCGTGCAGCGTCCACGGCGGATTGATCAGGAACATGCCGCTGCCATGCAGGCCATAGCCGTCGATGGCGGCCTTCTTCACGGTCAGGGTGGCGTGCAGCCAGCTCTTGACCTTCAGGTTCTCGAAATGGCGCGCCATTTCGCTGGCTTCGCGGCGTTGGACCAGCGGGTACCAGATGGCAAAAGTCCCGGTGGCGAAGCGCTTGACGCACTCCTTGACTGCGATGAGCGTGCGGCGGTAGTCGTTCTTGTCTTCGTACGACGGGTCGATCAGCACTATCCCGCGGCGGGTGGGCGGCGGCAGCAGCGCCTTCACGCCTTCAAAACCGTCGTCGCCGTAGATCGTGGTCTGGCGCTGCGCTGCGCGGCCCTGGTGCTCCAGGTTGCCGACCAGCGTGTCGATTTCGGTCGGGTGCATCTCGAACAGGCGCAGCCGGTCCGACGGACGCAGCGCGTCCAGCGCCAGCCAGGGCGAACCGGGATAGCGCCGCAGCCGGCCGTTGGTGTTGTAGTCGCGGATCCGGGCGACGTACTCCGCCAGGATCGGGGGCAGGTCTTCGGCCTCCCACAGGCGGCCGATGCCGTCTGCGAACTCCGAGGTCTTGGCGGCCCAGTCGCTGTCCAGGCTGTAGAGCCCGGCGCCGGCGTGGGTGTCCACGACCCAGTAGGGTGCGTCCTTTTTATTGAAGTAATCCAGGGTGTGGACCAGGATGGCGTGCTTGAGCACGTCGGCGTGGTTGCCGGCGTGGAAGGCGTGGCGGTAGCTGAACACGGGGGCTTTGCCTCAGGCGGCCGGCCGGATCGCGGCCAGCTCGTCGGTGAAAATGCCGTCGATGCCCCAGTCGAGCAGCAGGCGCGCGCGCTCCGGGTCGTTGACGGTCCAGGCCGCGATGCGATAGCCGGCGGCATGCACGGCATCGATCAGTTCGCGGGTTGCGTCTTTCTGGTTGATGTTCAGGGCGACGCAGTCATATTTGACCAGGCGCTCGCGCCAGTCGGCCGGAACCTTTTCCACCAGCAGCGCGCGCGGCAGCTCGGGAGCGGCTTCCAGCGCGGCCTGCAGCGCTTCCTCGGCAAACGAGGACAGCAGCGGCGGTTCGGCGGCGCCTTGCCACAATTGGCGCGCAGCCAATGCCACGGCGCGGCCGGTTTCGGCTTCGCGGCCCGGGCAGGGTTTGATCTCGACGTTGCTGGCGATGCCGTTGGCGACCGTGTAGCGGGCGACGGCGGCGAAGGTGGGCAGCGGCTCGCCGGCGTAGGCGGCCGAATGCCAGCTGCCGAAATCCAGCTGCGCCAGTTCGGCGAAGGTCTTGCTGGCTGCGGGGCCCTTGCCGTTCGAGGTACGGTCGACGTCGTCGTCGTGCATCAGCACCAGGACGTGGTCGCTGCTCAGCTTGACGTCGTACTCGAACATGGTGAAGCCATGTTCGGCGCCGACGCGCATGGCGGCCAGGGTGTTCTCCGGGGCCAGACGGCCGCCGCCGCGATGCGCGATGTAACGGGAGTAGGGCCAGGAGGGGAGTTTTGCGGTCATTTTCAGGTGTTGCGCCGGATTCTTTGGACAGGTTGCAAGGATACTCCTTCTGTATGAGGAATCCGGTCGCGCCGCGTAGGTCGGGCCGTGGAGCGCCGCGTTGTGCAGGCCGTCTGCGCCGCAGCCAGTCCACGGACCCGAGCCACGGCTGGCGCGGGTCCTCGCGCCGTAGCCTACTTCATCGGCGCCTTGTCCTGCGACACGTCCATGATCATCCGCGTCGCCAGGTACAGGCGCGGCACGATGCTGTTGATCTGGATGTATTCGGCGTCGTTGGAGTGGGCGCCAAAGCCGCTCAGGCCCATGCCCTCGATCACCGGGCCGCGCGCCTTCAGGGCGGCGAAGGCGGCATCCGTGCCGCCGCCGCTGGCGCGGTCCACGACCTTCATCGGCAGGTCCAGTTCCTTGTAGATCTGCACGCCGTGCTGGGCCAGGGCGCGCGAGGCCGGGGTGGCTTCGAGCGGCGGGCGGCGCACCTCGAACTTCACGCTGACCTTGGATTCGGGCAGCAGCTTCTTCTGCACCCGTTCTTCCAGGGTGCGCGCCAGCGCGTCGAAGTCGGACACGCGCAGCGCGCGGGCGTCGGCCTGGGCGGAGGCCTGGCCCGGAATGACGTTGCGGTTGGTGCCGGCCTGGGCCACGGTCCAATTCAGCTTCAGTCCTTCTTCAGGCTTGGACAGCTTGTCCAGCTGCAGCAGCTGGTGGGCCAGTTCATACAGCGCGTTGACGCCGCCTTCGGGCCGCGCGCCCGCATGCGAGGTCTTGCCCTGCACGGTCAGGTAGGCCGCGCCGATGCCGCTGGTGGCCAGCGTCAGGCGGGCTTCCGCGCCACCGCCCTCGAACGAGAACACGGCGTCCTGGTCCGCGCCCAGGCGGGTGATGGTGCTGCGCGCGCCGGGCGAGCTGATCTCTTCGTCGCCGTTGATCAGCACGGTCAGGGTGCCGTAGTCGTCAAAGCCCAGCTTCTGCAGCAGGGTCAGGGTATGGATGATGGTCGCCACGCCGTGCTTGTCGTCGGCAATGCCCAAGCCGTAGGCCTTGTCGCCGTCGATGCGGAAGGGCTGGTCCTTGAGCATGCCGTTGCGGTAGACGGTGTCCATGTGCGCGATCAGCATGATCTTCTTCTGGCCCTTGCCCTTGAACTCGGCATGGACCATGGGGCCGACCTTCTCGGGCGTGTCGTCCAGGCGGAAGACGTCGGTGGCCGGGATGATCTCGACCGTGCCGCCCAGCGCCTTCAGCCGGTCCCGGATCAGGACGGCGATGCGTTCCACGCCTTCTACGTCCTTGCTGCCCGACTCGATGCCGACCAGGTCGCGCATGGTGTCCAGCATGGCTTGCTTCTGGCCCTCGGCGGCCTCGTGGACGGCGGCCACCGGGGCGGCCAGCGCGGCATGGGCGCCGCCCAGGAAGGCCAGGGCGATGCAGGCGCGAAGAACATGCAGGCGGGGAGATGTGTACGGCATCAGTGATTACCTCTGTGCGTGCGTGGAAGGGGCCGCGTCCAGGCGGACGGGCATCGGGGCAGTACGGACTTACCCTGACAGGCCACGATACGGGGGGCGCAGGGGCGCGGAAATGGTGATTCCCCGGGTTGACGCCCTTGCTGGTTCCATGCCGCCGGGCGGGGGGAGCCACCCAGGATGGCGTCCGCTGCAGCCGCGGGCTCCGCGACGAATGAGAAATGCTAAAATCCCGCGGCTGATCCGGTTTTGACCGGGTATGGGAATAGGGCGAATCGGGTTCGCCTTTTTTTATGCGTTTTATTGCGGCTTCGGACCTGTGTTCCGGGGCGCGGCAACAGGGATTCCATGTTCGAATTTATTCGCAGCCATCGGCGCTGGATGCAGTTCATCCTGCTGCTTCTGATTGTGCCGTCCTTCTTCCTGGTCGGTATTCAAGGCTATGAGAGCTTCATGCGCGCCGAGCCTGAATTGGCCAAGGTCAACGGCCAGCCCGTCACGCGGGCCGAATTCGACCAGGCGCACCGCAACCAGCTGGAGCAGTTCCGCCAGCGGCTGGGCGCCCAGTTCGACGCGGCCGTCATCGACACGCCGGCCCTGCGCGAAGGTCTGCTGAACCAGCTGATCAACCAGCGCCTGCTGGCCAACGTCGCCGTGGACAACCGTTTCTCGGTGTCCGACGAAACGCTGCGCAATACCATTGCCGCGATTCCGGAAGTGCAGGACAACGGCCGCTTCTCGCCCGAGCGCTACCGCCAGGTGTTGGCCGCGCAAGGCATGTCGCCCACCTCGTTTGAAGCCGGCCTGCGCCGCGACCTGGCGGTCGCCCGCGTGCTGGAGCCCGTGGGCCAGTCGGCCCGCGTGCCCGGCGAGGTCGTGAACGCGCTGGAAACGGCGCTGACGCAGCAGCGCACCGTGCAGCTGCGCCGCTTTGCCGCTGCCGACTACCGCTCGCAGGTCAGCGTCACCCCGGCCGACATCCAGTCCTGGTATGACGCCAACAAGCAGCAGCTGCAGATCCCCGAACAGGTCCAGGTCCAGTACCTGGTGCTGGACGAGGCCGCCGCCACGCAAGGCGTGCAGGTCAAGGACGAGGACCTGGCCTCCTACTACGAGCAAAACAAGAACCGCTTCGGCCAGCCCGAACGCCGCCGCGCCAGCCACATCATGATCACCCTGGCCCCTGGCGCCTCGGAAGATGCCCGCAAGGCCGCCCGCGCCAAGGCCGAGGACCTGGCCAAGCAGGCTGCCGCCGATCCGGCTCAGTTCGCCGAGCTGGCGCGCAAGAACTCGCAGGACGCAGGCTCGGCCGCCAATGGCGGCGACCTGGGCTGGCTCGCGCCCGGCATGCTGACCGGTCCGCTGGAAAAGGCGATCTTCAGCCAGGCCAAGGACCAGGTTTCCGGCGTGATCGAAACCCCGTCCGGCCTGCACGTGGTCAAGGTCACTGAGATCCAGCCCGCGGCCATCAAGCCGCTGGCCGAGGTCAAGGACCAGATCACCGCCGAAGTCCGCAAGCAACTGGCCGCCGTGCGTTTCTCGGAAATGGCCAGTCAGTTGAACAAACAGGTCTATGACCAGCGCGACAGCCTGCAGCCCGCCGCCGATGCCGTCGGCCTGAAGCTGCGCACCGCGTCCGGCGTGACCCGCGAAGGCCTGCTGCCCGCCGACAAGGCCGGCCCGGGCTCCGCTGCCGCCAGCCCCGACGCCGCGCTGCTGGACAATCCGCGCGTGCGCCAGGTGCTGTTCTCGCCCGACGTGCTGCGTGAAAAGCAGAACTCCGGCGTGATCGAACTGTCGCCCGACACCATGCTGGCCGTGCGCGTCGCCGCGGTCGAGCCGGCCCATGTACCGCCGCTGGACAAGGTCACCGATTCGATCCGCGCCAAGCTGCTGGACGAGCGTTCCGCCGAAGCCGCCAAGAAGGCCGGCGAAGCCGCGCTGGCTGCCGATAAGGCCAATCCGGCTGCTACGCCGGAAGGCTTCTCGGAGCCCGTGACCGTGGCGCGCCAGGATCCCAAGGATCTGCCGCGTCAGGTGCTGGACGCCGTCATGCGCCTGCCCGCCACCACGCTGCCCGCCTACACGGGCGTGCAATCGGGTTCGGACTACACGCTGGTGCGCCTGGAGAAGGTCGAGGCCGGTCCGGTTGACCAGGCCGACAAGGAACGCCTGGCGCAGCAGCTGTCCGGCGCCTGGGGCCAGGCCGAGAACGAAGCCATGCTGCGCATGCTGCGCGATGAGTACAAGGTGCAGGTGATGCCGGCGGCTGCCGGCGTCATCCGCGGCGATCAGCCGGCAGCCGGCTGATCGGAATAAGTCAGTTCAACAGTGGCCGCAGCGTCGGCCACACGTTGTCCAGCAGTAGCGGCTGGGCATCCTCGTTCGGATGGATGCCGTCAGCCTGGAACATCGCCCGGTTCGTTGCGATTCCTTCCATCAGGAAGGGCACGAGCCGGGCGTTTTCGTCTTTGGCGACCGTGGGGAACACCTGGGCGAAGCGCTGGGTGTAGTCCCGCCCGTAGTTGGGAGGGATCTGCATGCCGACGATCAGCACTTGCGCGTCGGCCTTGCGGGCGGCCTGGGCCATGGTGCGCAGGTTCTGCTCCGTCATGTTCAGGGGCAAACCGCGCAGGGCGTCGTTGGAGCCCAGCTCCAGCACGACCACGGCCGGCGCATGCTGGCGCAGCAGCGCAGGCAGGCGGGCCACGCCGCCGCTGGTGGTGTCGCCGCTGATGCTGGCGTTGACTACCTGGTACTTGGGGTATTGTTCCGCTACGCGGGCCGAAAGCAGGGGCACCCAGCCCGTGCCGCGCTTGATGCCGTATTCGGCGGACAGGCTGTCGCCCAGAACCAGGACGGTGCGCGGCGCGGAACCCTGGGCCGCGGCAACGGTCTGAGCGTGGGCGGGCGCAACGATGGCGCTTGCCATGGCGGTCATGAGTAGCAGACGGGAAAATAGGCGCATGGATAGCAAGAATTCGATCGAGGTGAAAGGGCTGGGCAAGCAGGTGGCTGATGCCGGCGGGACGCTGTCCATCCTGGACGGTATCGATTTTACGGTCGAGGCCGGCAGCGCGGTGGCGATCACCGGCAGCTCCGGGTCGGGCAAGTCCACTCTATTGGGACTGCTGGCGGGCCTGGATGTTCCCAGCGCCGGCAGTGTGCGCCTGGCGGGACAGGACCTGTTCGCGCTGGACGAGGACGGCCGTGCGCGCCTGCGCGCCAATCATGTGGGATTCGTGTTCCAGTCGTTCCAGCTCCTGCCCAACCTTACCGCGCTGGAAAACGTGATGTTGCCGCTGGAGCTGGCCGGCCAGCCGGCGCGCGATGCCGCGCAGGCCATGCTGGAGCGGGTAGGGCTGGGCAAGCGCCTGCATCATTACCCGCGCACCCTGTCGGGCGGCGAGCAGCAGCGCGTGTCGCTGGCCCGCGCCTTCGTGGTGCAGCCGGACCTGCTGTTCGCGGATGAACCGACCGGCAGCCTGGACGCCGCCACGGGCGTTACGGTCATCGACCTGATGTTCGACCTGCACCGCGAACACGGCACCACGCTGGTGCTCGTGACCCACGATCCGCAGCTGGCGGCCCGTTGCGGGCGTCAGCTGGTGCTGGCTGCGGGGCGCATGGTCAACGGCGCCTGACGCCGCTACAGGCAGCCTCAGGCGGGCTGAGGCTCCGGAGGGCGGGTAGGCCCCCAGGGGCACGGCGTGGGGGTCTCGGGCCCAAAGGGGCCCAGCCCCAAAGCTGGCCAGCTCCCTTGGTGGGGCAGCTAGCCTCGCAGGGGCCTAGGGGCCTTTCCTACTTTGCCTTGGCCACAGCCTGATTCCAGGCCGACACCACCGCTTCATACTCCTTCGCCGCGGCATCCTGGCTGACCGGGTAGATCTTGATGGTCTTCAGGTCGGGCAGGGTGGTCAGGCTGGCCACGGCCACGTCCGTGCGCGTCGGGCGGCGGAAGTTCTTTACCAGTTGGGCTTCCTGCGATTCCTTGCTCAGCAGGCCTTCGTACAGCGCCTTGGCGGCGTCCATGTTCTTGGCGCCCTTGATGATGAACATGCCTTCAGGCGCCAGGTAGCTGCCCTCGGTCGGGTAGACCAGCTTGATTTCCTTCTGGCCGCCGGCTACGTATTCCTGCGCCGCGTATTCCAGCGTCAGGCCCGCGGCGTACTCGCCGGCTGCCACGCCCTTGTATGTGGTGCCCGAGGACGCGGTGACCACGGCGTTGGCCGCGATCTTGTCCAGGCCTTCCTGGCCGAACTGCTTGTACAGGCCGTACACCAGCATGTAGGCCGTGCCGCTTTTGGACGGATCGGTGATGGCGAACTTGTTCTTCCATTGCGGCTGCATCAGGTCCGACCAGGTGGCCGGGGCAGGCAGGCCCTTGAGCTGGCGCTCGTTGACCATCATCACCATGACGTGCACGTTGGTGCCTACCCACAGATCGTCCGGGCCGCGGAATTCGGTCGGGATCTTTTCCAGGTCGGTCGGGCGATAGGGTTGCAGGTGCTGGCGGTAGGCGCCCAGCGTGCCGAAGCCGCCGCTCCAGAACAGGTCGCCGCGCGGGTTCTGCGCTTCGGCCTCGATGCGCTTCATCATCGTGCCCGTGCCGCCGGTGACCGGCTGCACGTTCAGCTTGGGCGACTTCTGCTTCACCGCGTCCAACGCGGTTTCGATCGTTTCCGTGTTGTTGGACGAATAGAGCACGACGTTCTGGGCCTGGGCGGCGCCGGCGGCCAGGGCGGTGGCCAGGACGCTGTACTGAAGTAGATGCTTGAGTTGCATGGTTAGCCTCTGTGCGAGTGGGTTATTTACCGGAGAACAGCTTGATGCGGAACGCCTTGACCGACACGATGATGGGCAGCACGATGACCGTGACCAGCGCCGCGCCGTAGGCCGACGCCATGCCCAGTCTGCCGCCGTCCACCTGGCGGAAGATCGCGATGGGCATGGTCTCCAGGCCGCCGCTGTAGGCGACGATGGAGGCCGACAGTTCCGAGATGGTGGTGAGCCACATCAGGATGGCCGCCGAGATGATCGACGCCTTCATGGCGGGCAGGACCACCTTGAAGAAGGTCATGAGCGGCGACACGCCCAGGCTGATCGAAGCTTCTTCGATCGACTCGGGGATGTTGAACAGCACCGACGAGGCATTGCGCACCGCGAAGGGCAGGCGCCGCACCGTGTAGCACAGCACCATGATTCCCGAGGTGCCCGCCAGCACCAGCCAGCCGGTGTTGAAGGTCTGCACCAGCGCGATGCCCAGCACCGTGCCGGAAATGGTCAGGGGTAGCACCACGATGTAGTCCAGGACCTGGGTGGACGCGCTGCGTTTCTTGATCGTCAGGTAGCTGACCAGCACCGCGAAAGCCACGCCCAGCACCGTGGCCAGGGACGCGAACTTGAGCGAGTTCAGGATCGGTTCCGGCGCGCCGTGCAGCGCGCGCTGCATGCTGGCCAGGGACCATTGGCCCCATTGCATGACGGGCCCGCTGGTCTTGGTGAACGCGGCGATGAAGACCACGATCAGCGGCAGCATCGAAATGAAGATGATCAGGCCCACGCCGCTGGTGTAGAGCACGGCGGTCCAGGAGCGCACCCGCGTGGCGGCCGGTGCGCGCCCCTGCGTCATGGTGTAGACCTTGCGTTCGACCACGCGCTTCTGGATGAACAGCACGATGGCGACGATGGCGATGGACACCACCGACATCGCGCTCTGCAAGGTGGGGCTGCCGCCCATTTCGCTGACGAAGGTGTTGTACGTCATAACCGACAGCAGCGGCACGCGGCTGCCCAGCAGCATGGCCAGCGCGAAGTTGCCCACCACCAGCGTGAACACCACCAGCGCATTGACCAGCACCGCCGGCAGCAGCACCGGCACCAGCACGCGCAGCTTGGTCAAAAGCGGCGGCGTGCCCAGGCTCAGGCCCGCTTCTTCCAGCTGGCCGTCGA
The DNA here is from genome assembly GCF_903652925.1 of Achromobacter anxifer. GTDB lineage: Bacteria > Pseudomonadota > Gammaproteobacteria > Burkholderiales > Burkholderiaceae_B > Achromobacter > Achromobacter anxifer. The sequence continues at coordinate 197,860 of NZ_CAHLAR010000004.1, forward strand.
AGCCTCGCAGCGCGGCCAGCACGCCCAGGTAGATGTAGGTGTAGTAGACCAGCGTCATGGAGAACACCATGCCGGTCCAGCCGTAGAACGAAGGCAGCGAGATGCCGGCATCGCCCAGCAGATTGGTCAGGATGCCGTTGTTGCCCAGAATCAGCAGCCAGGACTGGCCCACGATGATCTCGGGAATCACGATGGTCAGCACCGGCAGGATCGCCACCAGGTTCTTCAGCGGGAAGTCGAAGCGCGCCACCATGTAGGCGAAGGGCACGCCCACCAGTACCGTGCAGGTCGTGACGGCCAGGCCCAGGATCAGCGTGTTGCCGAAGGCCTCCACGTACTGCGAATCGGCCAGCAGGGCCTTGAAGCCCTCCAGCGTGAAGCCGCCATCCTGTCCCGTGACGCTGTTGCTGAAGAGCACGCCCAGCGGATAGAGCACGAAGAACAGCAGCAGGACCAGGCTGATTGCCGTCAGGATGCCCCAGGGCCACCATTTGATTTTCATGGCTGGCGCATCCTCAGACGTTGACGACGCGGCTGTCGGCCGGGATCAGGACCTGCACGGCTTCGCCGGGCTGGAACTGCGCCACCATGTTGCCGGCGTGCAGTTCGACGCGGATCTCTGAGCCGTCGTCCAGCGCGATCCGGTAGGCGGTCTTGAAGCCGAGGTACTGCCGGCGCAGGACCTTGCCGGGCAGGGTGTTGGGCACGTAGGGAGCGGGCGCCATCAGCGCCAGTTCTTCGGGCCGCGCGATCAGCACGCCTTTGCCGTCCAGCTGGTCGCTGCCTTGCATGCCGTCGAAGCCCAGGCCGCAGATTTCATAACGCACATGGCCGGCGGGCGCGCCGGCCTGGCCGTTGCGGGCCGGCACGGGAATCACGTTGGCCGAGCCAATGAAGTCCGCCACGTAGGCGTTCACCGGCGTGCCGTAGAGCTCTTCGGGCGTGCCCAGCTGGGCGATGTTGCCGCGGTCCATGATGGCGATGCGGTCCGACATGGCCAGCGCTTCTTCCTGGTCGTGCGTCACGAACACGGTGGTGATGCCCGCTTCGCGCACCAGGTCCAGGATCACGTCGCGCATCTGCAGGCGCATCTTGGCGTCCAGGTTGGACAGCGGTTCGTCCATCAGCAGCACGCGCGGGCGGATCACCAGCGCGCGCGCCAGGGCCACGCGCTGGCGCTGCCCGCCGCTCATCTGCGCGGGGTAGCGGTCGGCCAGGGCCAGCAGCCCGACCTTGTCCAGCGCCTCGTTGGCGCGCCGCGTGGTCTCGGCGCGGTTGACACCGCGCGCGCGCAGGCCATAAGCCACGTTGTCGAAGGCAGTCTTGTCCGGGAACAGCGCATAGTCCTGGAACACCATGCCGATGTCGCGGCGGTGCGCGGACACATGGGTCACGTCGTCCTGGTCGAACAACAGGCGTCCGCCGTCGGGCGCATAGAAACCGGCAATGCAGCGCAGCAAGGTGGTCTTGCCGCAGCCGCTGGGTCCCAGCAGGGTATAGAACGCGCCGTCCGGGATGTGCAGGGACAGATTGCGCAGCACCTGCTGCCCGCCGAAGGTCTTGACGATGCCGTCTACTGTGATTGATGCCATTTTGGTTTCCTGCTTGAGGTTGTCGGCATCATAGGAATCGGCCCCGCGGCCGACCAGCAGTGTTTTTTAAGGGTAGTCGTTAGTTTTTCTAAGAGGTCACCGCACGGCCTATCACCTAGAATGCGGCTGGATAGGACAGGCGCGCGCCAGCCGCGCCGACAAAAATAGACGACAAGGGAAAACGTGGGAAAGAGCAGCACAGCGCGGCGCCAGGCTGGCGCGCGGGCGGACCGCAACTGAGATGGCGGGGCAGAGCCTGCCGCCGCTCAAGGCCTTGCGCGTGTTCGAAGCCGCGGCGCGCTTGCGCAGTTTCACCGCGGCCGCCGACGAACTGAGCATCACGCACAGCGCGGTCAGCCAGCAGATCCGCATTCTTGAAGAGTATGTGGGGCAGCCCCTGTTCGCGCGCGAGGCGCGTGGCGTGGCGTTGCTGCCTTGCGCCCAGGCGTATTTTCCGGAGATCCAGGCCAGCCTGGAACGCATCGCTGCGGCGACCGCCAAGTTGAAATCGCCCGCCTATGGCGGCGTGCTGCGTGTCTGCGCCACGCCGTCGCTGACCATGAAATGGCTGATCCCGCGCTTGTCCACGTTCCAGGCCCGCCATCCTGGCATAGACGTGCAGCTCACCACGCAAGGCCGTTCCTTCCTGGACCGCGGCGGCGATAGCGGCAGCGACGTGCTGATCCGCCATGGCTACATGGCGCATTCCGACCTGGCCTGCGTGCACTGCCTGGATGATTTCCACGTGCCGGTCGCCTCGCCGCGCTTCATCGAACGCAACCGCCTGGCCGCGCCAGCGGACTGCCTCGGGCATCCGCTGCTGAAGATTGCGGGCGGCATGGACCACTGGCCGCGCTGGTTCGCGCTGGCCCAGGTCGATGTGCCGGCGCAGTTGCCCGGCCCGGTGTTCGACCATCAGTTTCTCTGCATACAGGCCGCCATGAACGATCTGGGCATCGCGCTGGCACCCTGGTGCCTGCTGGAAGACGACATCCGCGCCGACCGGCTGCGCCCGCTATTCGATGGGCCGCAGCTGCCCAACGCCGGCATCCATGCGCTGTACCGGCAGGACGGCCCCGCCGCCGCCTCGGCGCTATTGTTCATCGAGTGGTTGCGCGAGCAAGGGCGCGACCCCTCCCGTACCGCATAGACAAGGATCCCTCATGCATTCCGCCTCCACGATTCCCGGCCTGCAATGGCGCGGCATTGCGCCTCCGCTCGCGCTCACGGACTACAAGCTCATTGCCTTCGACATGGATTCCACGCTGATCTCGATCGAGACGCTGGACGAGATGGCGGACCTGATGGGCAAGAAGGCCGAGGTCGCAGCGCTGACCGAGGCCGCCATGCGCGGCGAGATCAAGGACTACAAGCAGAGCCTGCGCGAGCGCGTGGCGCTGCTGGCGGGCATGCCGGAAGCGGCGCTGGATGAAGTCTACGAGCAGCGCGTGCGCATCAACCCCGGCGCCGAGACACTGATCGCCGCGTGCAAGGCCGCTGGCCTGACCTGCCTGCTGGTGACCGGCGGCTTTACCTGCTTCACCGACAGGCTGCGGGTGCGCCTGGGCCTGGACGACGTGCGCGCCAATGTGCTGGAAGTACGGGACGGCCGCTTGACGGGGCAGTTGCTGCCGCAGCCGTGGGGAGACATCTGCGACGGCGAGGAAAAGCGCCGCAAGCTGCTGGAAGTGTGCGCGGCGCTGGGCGTGGGGCCGGAGCGCGCCATCGCGGTGGGCGACGGCGCCAACGATCTGCCGATGATGCGCGCCGCCGGCCTGTCGGTGGGCTACCGCGCCAAGCCGGCCGTGCGCGAGGAGGTCAAGGTGGCGATCGACGAAGGCGGCCTGGACCGCCTGCTGGAGCTGATGGCGCGCTAGCGCCGGGATCAGGCCAGGCCGCGGATCTGCACGGCGGGATCGGTGTCGGCCTCGTAGTCGACGCCGTCGATCTCGAAGCCGAACAGGCGCAGGAAGTCCTGCTTGTAGCCCGCGAAATCGGTCAGCTCATAGATATTGTCGTTCGTGACCTTGTCCCACAGCGCGAGCACGCGCGCCTGCACCTCGGGGTCCAGTTCCTTGTAGTCGGCGCGCAGGCGGCCGTCCTGGTCCAGGATGGGCGCCGGGCCGCACAGGCTGTCGCGGTACAGCCCGTAGACCTGCTCGATGCAGCCTTCGTGCGTGCCGGCTTCCTTCATGGTCTTGAACAGCAGCGACAGGTACAGCGGCATCATGGGGATGGCCGAGCTGGCCTGCGTCACCACCGCCTTCAGCACCGACACGCGGGCGTCGCCGCCCCGCGCGGCCAGCTTGGCGCGGATCTCCAGCACCTTCTGGTCCAGGTCCTTCTTGGCCGCGCCGATGGAGCCGTTCCAGTAGATGTCGTGGGTGATCTTCTCGCCCAGGTAGGTGAACGCCGTGGTGGTGGCGCCTTCGGCCAGCACGCCGGCTTCCAGCAGCGCGTCGATCCACATCTGCCAGTCCTCGCCGCCCATGACGGCCACGGTGGCGTCGATCTCGGCCTGGGTGGCAGGTTCCAGCACGGACTCCTTGACCACTTCGCGGTCGGTGTCCAGGCCGCGCAGGTTCACCGCCTGGCCGATGGGCTTGAGCGTGGAGTTGAAGACTTCCCCGGTCTTGGGGTGCGTGCGGCGCGGCGCGGCCAGGCTGTAGATCACCTGGTCGACCTGGCCCAGGTCCTGCTTGATGAGATCTATGGTCTTGCGCTTGATCTCGTCGGAGAACGCGTCGCCATTGATGCTCTTGGCGTAAAGCCCGGCGGCGTGGGCCTGCTCGTGGAATTCCGCCGTGTTGTACCAGCCCGGCGTGCCTGCCTTGGCCGCGTCGCCGGGCCGCTCGAAGAACACGCCCAAGGTCTGCGCGCCGCAGCCGAAGGCCGCGCTGATCCGCGCGGCGAGGCCATAGCCGGTCGATGCGCCGAGCACCAGCACGCGCTTCGGTCCGCCCGCGATGGGGCCCTGGGCCTTGACGTAGTCGATCTGGTTGCGGACGTTGGCGGCGCAGCCGGCGGGATGGGTGGTGACGCAGATGAAGCCGCGCACACGGGGCTTGATGATCATGGGAGCCTCGAATCGGGGGAATGCCTGGATCGCCCATGCGCCAAAGCGCAAAAAGCGACCCGCATTGTACGGGAGGCGGCCCGGGCGCGCTGGCGGGTCAGCGCGCGTTGGCGCGCGCCAGCGGCGCGGCCTGGACCCGGCTGCGGCGCCATTCGATGAGGCCGATGCCGATGCCGCTGGCGCAGATGATGGCGATGCCGAGCCAGGTCAGCGGATCCGGGAAATGGCCCCAGACCAGCCAGCCCACCGAGGTGGCGCTGATGATCTGCAGATAGACGAAGGGCGCCAGGGTGGAAGCGGGCGCGCGGCGGTAGGCGGCGATCTGGAACAGGTGGCCCAGGCCGCCGGTGATACCGGTGGAGATCAGCACGATCCAGTCCAGCGGCGCCAGCGCCTTCAGGACGGGCAGGGCGGGCGGCAAGATGAAGGGCAGGGCCAGCGTCAGGCACAGGGTGCCGATGGCGCCGCTCCAGATCAGCGAAGTGAAGGGATCGTCGCCCGCCACGCGGCGCGTGGCGATGAACTGCACGGCGAAGCAACAGGCCGTGAGCAGACCGAACACCGTGCCCACGGGATCCAGACCGCCGCCCGGGCGGATCACGATGATGACGCCGATGAAGGCAATGCCCGCGGCCACGAAGCGCGAGAGGCGCGCGGGTTCCTTGAGGATCCAGGGCGCGGCCGACAGCACCAGCAGCGGCGCCAGGAAATTGATGGCGGTGGCCTCCGCCTGCGGGATGTAGCTGAGCGTGGTGAAGAACATCAGCGTGGCCAGGAACATGGACCCGCCCCGTAGGACCTGTTCGCGCGGCTTCTTGCTGCGCAGCACGCCCAGTCCGCGCGCCGGCAGCACCAGGGCCAGCACCAGCGCCAGGTGCACGGCATAACGGAACCACGACAGCACCAGCAGCGGCACGCCCGCGTTCATCACCCACTTGCCGCTGGCATCCAGGCACGACAGCGTCCACATCGACAGCACCAGCAACAGCACCCCCATCATCGGGCCACTGGAGGCGGGCGCTACAGGGCGCGTGCGACCGTTATCGGCCGGGGTCATCGACAAGCTCCTTGATCTTCGGGGCGCGGGTTGCGGGCATCAGGCGGCTGACATGATACGCTCATCGCGCCGGGGGAACAGGCTCATGATAGAACTACGCAACATCGAAACTTTTTTCTGGGTAGCCACGCTGGGCAGCTTTCGCGCAGCGTCGGAGAAACTCAACACCACGCAGCCAGCGGTATCGCAGCGCATCGCCTCGCTGGAGGCCGACCTGGGCGTGCGCCTGTTCGAGCGCGAGGCGCGCGGCGTCAAGCTCACCGCCAAGGGCCACGAACTGCTGTCGCACGCCGAACGCATGCTGCAGGTGCGGCGCGACATGTTCGAGGCCGCGCGCGAGCAGAACGTCATGAGCGGCACGGTGCGCATCGGCGTGGCCGAGACCATCGTGCAGACCTGGCTGCCCACGCTGATCGAACTGATCCATGCGAACTATCCGGCATTGGTGCTGGAGATCGAGGTCGACACGACCCACGTGTTGCGCTCGCACCTGATGTCGCGCCAGATCGACCTGGCCTTCCTGATGGGGCCGGTGCTGGAAGCGCGGGTCGAGAACCTGCCGTTGTGCACCTATCCGCTGGCCTGGGTGGCCAGTCCCTTGCTGGACCTGGGGCCGGAGCCGCTGACCCTGGAGCGCATCGGCAAGCTGCCCATCATCACGTATCCGTCCAATAGCGCGCCTTATCGCGTCGTGCGCGACATGCTGACGCGGGCCGGCGTGAATTCGCCGCGCATGTACGGCAGCGCGTCGATGTCGATGGTGGTGCGCATGACCCAGGATGCGATCGGCACCAGCGTCATCGCGCCGGTGTTCCTGGGCAAGGAGCTGGCGCGCGGCGAGTTGCGCATCCTGCGGGTGGAGGCCGATCCGCTGCCCGAACTGAGTTTCACGGCCACCTGGGTGCAAGGGCCCGATAGCCACGCCGTGCGCGTCATCGCGCAGATGGCGCAGAAGGTGGCGGAGCAGGCCGGAGACGGCGTGCTGCTGTAGGTGTTTACCCCAGCAAGTGTGGGGGAGACGGTCTGGCCCAGGGCTTGAAAGCACCCTGGCCGGGCTGACCCCGCTGCCCGCAAAGCCGCAGCCCCGCGTCGTTTGCGCGAAATGTGACACGCCACCGCAACGAGACCCAAGAAAAATTTATACCCCCGTATCGCAACATACGATTGGACGCTCCGCGCCCCGGCGGCTGCAATGGCGGCAAATCAATAACGATCGCCTGGATGCCTAAAGCGGGGGAAAGCATGAACCAGCGTATGTCCCATTCCCAGACCCGGGCGGCAAGCCATGCCGTGCAGGCGGCGCGTCCGCCACTGCGCGGCTGACCTACAGAATTTCCGATTGCCATCCGCGCGTAGCCAGGATAACGGGATCCTGCGCGCGGCATACCATCCCGCCAGCTAGGAGTTTTGTCCATGAAGAAGTCGCTAGTTTTCGCCGCCGTCGCTGCCAGCCTGCTGGCCGGCGCCGTCCAGGCGCAGGATCTGCCCAAGACCCAGTTGAAGGTCGTGGGCGGCCTGAGCAACCTGACTGCCTACAACGATTACGAAAAGCCGTTCTGGACCAAGACCATTCCCGAGCTGTCCAAGGGCCAGGTGACGGCCGACATCAAGGGCTTCAATGAAATGGGCCTCAAGGGCCCCGAGCTGCTGCGCCTGATGTCGCAAGGCGTGGTCGAGTTCGGCACCGCCACGCTGGCTTACTTCGCCAGCGACAACCCCATCAACGAAGCGATCGACCTGGCCGGCCTGGCGCCGGACGTCAAGACCGCGCGCGCCGTGACCGACGCGTTCGAGCCCGTCTACGCCAAGCTGTACGGCGAGGGCAACAACGTCAAGCTGCTGGGCATTTCGACCTATCCCGCCCAGGTGCTGTTCTGCAACGCCGAAATCAAGGGCCTGGCCGACATCAAGGGCAAGAAGGTGCGCACCAGCAGCCGCACTACCGCAGAGTTCGTCGAGGCGCTGGGCGGCTCCAGCGTGACCATGGCCTTCGGCGAAGTCGTGCCCGCGCTGCAGAACAAGGTGGTGGATTGCGCCATCACGGGTTCGCTGTCCGGCTACTCGGCCAAGTGGTATGAGGTGTCGACGCACCTGGTCGCGCTGCCGATCAACTGGAACCAGCAGATCCACGCCGTGAACCAGAAGGCCTGGGACAAGCTCGATCCCAAGGTCCGCACGTTCCTGCAGACCAACATCAAGACCCTGGTCGACAACATCTGGGACGCCGCCGCGCGCCAGACCCAGGAAGGCTACGACTGCAACACCGGCGCCGCCGCTTGCCCGTTCCCGGTCAAGGGCAAGATGGTCCTGGTCCAGCCCTCCGACGCCGACCGCGCCTTGCTGAAGAAAGTCACCGAAGAAGCGGTGCTGCCCAAGTGGGCCGCGCGCTGCTCGGCCCAGTGCGTGAAGGACTTCAACGCCACCGTCGGCAAGACGCTGGGTCTGACCGCTATGAAGTAATACCCCCCCCGAAGCGCTGCGCGCTTCCCCCCCGGGGGGGCATGCCTGCGGACCGGCGGAGCCGGATCCGCAAGGTGGACTCCCCCCGAAGCGCTCCGCGCTTCCCCCCGGGGGGCATGCCTGCGGACCGGCAGAGCCGGATCCGCGGCATCCCGATCGAGGGGGAGTCGCTGCAGATCGGCATGGCCGGCTTCGTGGCACCCCGATTGGGAGGAGTTGCTGCAGATGGCATAGCTGGCTTCGTGACATCCCTATGGGATCGTTCGTTAATAGCAGGGGCGGCGATGTTTGCCTGGTCCTGCAAAGGTTTTACTTATGACTCAATCTGAACACTTCCGCCTGCTCGGCGGGCTCTTGCGGCGCGCCGAGCATTTCTCGCGCTGGGCCGTGTGGGCCGGCGGCGGCTTGACGGTGGCCAGCGTGCTGCTGATTTCGTTTGATGTGCTGGCCCGCAAGTTCCTGGGCTTCACCACCGGCGGGGCGGACGAGCTGTCCAGCTATGCCTTCGCCATCAGCACCTCGTGGGCGCTGGCGTTTGCCACGCTGCAGCGCGCCAACGTGCGCGTGGACGTGGTCTACCAGTACATGCCGGTGCGCGTCGCGGCCGTGCTGGACTGGATTTCCATGGTGGCCCTGTCGGTCTTCATGGTGTACCTGACTTATTACGCGTTCGAGGTTGTGCAGACCTCCTGGGGGCAGAAATCCGCCGCCAATACGCCGCTGGCCACGCCCTTGTGGATTCCGCAGGGCTTGTGGGCGCTGGGTCTCGCCTGGATGTGCGTCACCGTCGCGCTGATGCTGGCGCGCGCCTCGGCCGCGCTGGTCACGGGCGACATCGAGCTGGTCAAGAGCATTTGCGGCGTGCGTTCGGCGCAGGAAGAGGCCGACGAGGAAGCCGCCGCCGGCGAGCGCATGGTGAAGGGAGAGGCCGCATGATTTCCACCGCATTGATTCTGCTACTGGTGCTGATCGGCCTGTCCATTCCGGTGGGCGCGGCGCTGGGCGTGCTGGGCCTGATCCTGGACCCGCTGTTCTCGATGTTGCCGCTGACGCGCGCCATCGGCGAAGTCTCGTGGAGCACCAACAACGAGTTCCTGCTGGTGGCGATTCCGCTGTTCATCATGCTGGGCGAAGTGCTGCTGCGCGCAGGTTTCGCCGAACGCATGTACGGCGCGATGAGCCTGTGGCTGTCGTGGCTGCCGGGCGGGCTGATGCACGCCAACATCGGCGCGTCGACGCTGTTCTCCGCCACCTCGGGCTCCAGCGTGGCGACCGCCGCGACGGTGGGCACCGTGGCGATCCCGCAGATCCGCAAGTACGGCTACAACGAGCCGCTGTTCCTGGGCAGCCTGGCCGCGGGCGGCACCCTGGGCATTCTGATTCCGCCTTCGATCAACCTGGTCATCTATGGCGTGCTGACGAATTCCTCGGTGCCCAAGCTGTACCTGGCCGGCATCATCCCGGGCTTCGCGATGGCCGCGCTGTTCATGCTGACGGTGGTCATTGCCTGCGTCGCCAAGCCGTCGTGGGGCGGCAAGAAGATCCAGGCCACCTGGGGCCAGCGCTTTGCCAGCCTGGTGCACCTGGCGCCGCCCATGGGGATCTTCTTCCTGGTGGTGGGCTCCATTTATGCCGGCCTGGCCACGCCGACCGAGGCAGCCGCGCTGGGCGTGCTGGGCGCCTTCATCCTGGCGGCCTGGTTCCGCCGCCTGACCTGGTCGATGCTGCGCGAGGTCATGGAAGGCACCATGCGTTCCACCGCCATGATCATGCTGATCGTGGTGGCGGCCAGCTTCCTGAACTTCGTCATGTCCGCCACCGGCTTGACCGACGCGCTGACCAAGTCGATCACCGGCCTGGGCCTGTCGCCGGGCTGGATGCTGCTGATCGTGGTGATTTTCTACCTGGTGCTGGGCTGCTTCATGGAAACGCTGTCCATGATGATCACGACCATCCCCATCGTGGCGCCCATCATGATCGGCCTGGGTTTCGACCCGATCTGGCTGGGCATCGTCATCATCATCCTGGTAGAAGCCGCCCTGATCACGCCGCCCGTGGGCCTGAACCTGTTCGTGGTGCAGAGCCTGCGCAAGAGCGGTTCCATGAGCGCGGTCATCGTCGGCAGCCTGCCGTTCGTGCTGGCCATGTTCGTGATGCTGGCCCTGCTGGCCTTCTGGCCGGACGTGGCGCTGTGGTTGCCGCGCGTGTTCGGCTGACCTTTATTCCTTAGACACTCCGGACGCGGCCAGCCGCCGCGTCCTTCACCTCCTATTTCCGCAGGACAGACATGAAAGCCGTATTCCAGATCGAAGACTCGCAGCCGCGCCAGGTGGAAGTCGAGTTCAACACCCTGATCGTCGCCGGCTGGGCCGGCCGCGACATGGCCGCGATCGAGCACCACATCGAAGAGCTGGCCGCCATCGGCGTGCCGCGTCCCAGCAGCGTGCCGCTGTACTACCGCATCGCCGACAACCAGCTGACCCAGGCCGAGACCGTGCAAGCCCTGGGCGAGGACTCCTCGGGCGAAGTCGAGACCTTCGTGTTCTCCGTGGACGGCGAAATGTACGTCAGCATCGCCTCCGACCATACCGACCGCAAGCTGGAAACCTACAGCGTGGCGATGTCCAAGCAGGTCTGCGTCAAGCCCGTGGCCGCCAGCGCCTGGCGCCTGGCCGATGTGGCGGACTACTGGGATGAGCTGATCATCCGTTCCTACATCGTCGAGAACGGCGTGGAAGTGCTGTACCAGGAAGGCCCGCTGGCGTCGCTGCGCACGCCGCAGGACCTGATCGCCGGCTACACCGGCGGCGCCACGGTGCTGCCGGCAGGCGCGGGCATGACCTGCGGCACGGTGGGCGCGATCGGCGGCATCCGCGCCGCGGCCGACTTCACCATGGAATTGCATGATCCGCGGCGCCAGCGCAGCCTGCGCCACCGCTATCATGTCGAGACGCTTCCGGTAGTGGCCTGATTCCGGCCCCCGGCGCCGATCGCCAGGCGCGCCCCAGGGGCGCGCCCGTTTGCATACAAGCCGCAAGGCGGCACTAGGATGATTATGGTTGCGACTCTGAATGATCTGACCCTGGCCCTGCAAGAGGGCCGCAGCACCTCCGTGGAGCTGACCCAGGCGGCGCTGGCCCGCGCCCAGGACGAGGCGGGCGAGGGCGCGCGCGCGTTCACCCGTTTGTACGCCGAGTCCGCGCTCGCGCAAGCCCAGGCTTCCGACACGCTGCGCGCCGCCGGCATCGTGCGTTCGGCCATCGAAGGCCTGCCCATCAGCATCAAGGATCTCTTCGACGTCGAAGGCGAGACCACGATGGCCGGCTCGGTGGCCCGCGAAGGCGAACCGGCGGCTGATGCCGACGCCGAAGTCGTGCGCCGCCTGATCGCCGCGGGCGCGGTCATCATCGGCCGCACCAACATGACCGAATTCGCCTATTCGGGCCTGGGCATCAACCCCCATTACGGCACGCCCCTGAACCCCTACGACCGCGCCACCGGCCGCATCCCCGGCGGCTCGTCCTCGGGCGCGGCCGTGTCCGTCGCCGACGGCATGTCGGCCGCGGCCATCGGCTCGGACACCGGCGGTTCCGTGCGCATTCCGGCCGCGCTCTGCGGCCTGACGGGCTTCAAGCCCAGCGCCTGGCGCGTTTCCATGGAAGGCGTGCTGCCCCTGTCGGCCAACCTGGACTCCATCGGCCCCATCGCCGCCAGCGTGCGCTGCTGCGCCGAGTTGGACGCCATCCTGTCCGGCGACGGCGGTCCGGTGCCGGAAGCCGCGACCCTGCGCGGCCTGCGCCTGGCCATTCCGACCACGCTGGCCCTGGACGCCATGGACAAGCACGTCGCCGACAGCTTCGCGGCCGCGGTCAGCCGCCTGAAGGAGGCCGGCGCCCTGGTCGAAGAGATCGCGATTCCGGAATTCGCCGAGCTGGCCGGCATCAACGCCAAGGGCGGCTTCACCGCCGCCGAGGCCTGGGCCTGGCACCGCGACCTGATCGCCCGCGCCGGCAAGCGCTACGATCCGCGCGTGGTGTCGCGCATCATGCGCGGCAAGGACATGAGCGCGGCCGACTACCTGGACCTGCTGGACGCGCGCGAAGCCTGGGTTGCGGCGGTGGATCGCCGCATCGCCGGCTACGACGCCCTGATCATGCCGACCACGCCCATCGTGGCGCCGGCCGTCGCCGACCTGCAAGCTTCCGACGAGGCCTACTACGCGGCCAATGGCCTGATCCTGCGCAACCCCACGCTGATCAATTTCCTGGATGGCTGCGCCTTGTCGCTGCCTTGCCACGCGTCGGGAACGGCGCCGGTGGGGCTGATGATCGCGGGCAGCAACGGCACGGACCGCCGCATCCTGGGCATCGGCCTGGCGGTGGAAGCGCTGTACGCCTGACGGTAACGCCGGACCGGGGCGGGCGGCAGCCGCCTTCCCGCCCCGGGGGCTAAGATGGCGGCTGCACAGCCGGACGCCGCCGCCATGATCGATCTGCGCAATATCGAAACGTTCTTCTGGGTTGCCACCCTGGGCGGGTTCCGGGCCGCGGCCGAGAAGCTCAACGCCACCCAGCCGGCAATTTCCCAGCGCATCGCCTCGCTGGAAACGGACCTGGGCGTGCGCCTGTTCGACCGCGACACCCGCGGCATCAAGCTGACGGGCAAGGGACGCGAACTGCTGTCGCATGCCGAGCGCATGCTGCAGATGCGGCGCGACATGCAGGAGGCGGCGCGCGCCAAGAGCGTGATGAGCGGGATGCTCCGGCTGGGCGTGTCGGAAACCATCGTCCACACCTGGCTGCCGACGCTGATGGAATACCTGCACGATGCCTATCCGGCGCTGATGGTCGAGATCCAGGTGGACACGACCACCGTGCTGAAGACTCAACTGGCCTCGCGCCAGATCGACCTGGCATTTCTGCTGGGACCGATGGAGGATCCTCGGATCGAGAACCTGTATCTTTGCAACTATCCCCTGAGCTGGCTGGCCAGCCCCAAGCTCAAGGTCGGACGCCAGCCCATCCCGCTCAAGCGGTTGGCGCAGTGGCCGGTCATCACCTATCCCTCCACGACGGATCCTCACCGCGCCGTGCGCCAGCTGCTGCAACAGGCCGGCGTGGAAGCACCGCGCATGTATGGCAGTTCGGCGCTGAGCGTCATCGTGCGGATGGCGCAAGACGGCATCGGCACCGCGGTGATCGCGCCCGTCATCCTGCGCCAGGAACTGGCGCGGGGCGACTTGCGCGTCCTGGACGTCAAGGCGCCGGTGCTGCCGCCGCTGCATTACACCGCCTGCTGGATGCAGGGGCCGGACAGCCAGGTGCCGCGCGCCGTGGCGGAGGCGGCGCAGCAGATTGCGCGCGAAGAGGCGTTGCGCCATCCGGCTTAACCCTGATAAATAATCTTGATCGGGGTCTATCGCAACATGTGATTGGACGCTGGCACGCGCTTCCTGTGCAATGTCCGCATATCGATATTGCCTTCAGAGGGAAGCACATGGACACGAAATCCGCAGCGCGCGCCAGCGTGGAATTGGCCCGGCAGGCGCGTCTGGACGCACGTAGCGGCAAGCTCACCGGCCCCACCGCCAACCTGGCGCCCGGCCACGTCCAGGCCAACCTGGCCATCCTTCCGCGCGCGCTGGCCGCGGACTTCCTGCACTTCTGCCAGCGCAACCCCAAGCCCTGTCCCTTGCTGGCCATGTCCGAGCCGGGCGATCCCTCCTTGCCGGAACTGGGCCAGGACATCGACATCCGCAGCGACATTCCGCGCTACCGGGTCTGGAAGAACGGCGAACTGGTGGCCGAGCCCACCGACGTGCGCGATATCTGGCGCGACGATCTGGTGTCGTTCCTGATCGGCTGCTCGTTCTCGTTCGAGGAAGCGATGCTGGACAACGGCCTGCCGGTGCGCCACATCGAGCAGGGTTGCAACGTGCCCATGTACCGCACCAGCATCCCGACCCACGCCGCGGGCGTCTTCAGCGGGCCGCTGGTTGTTTCCATGCGTCCCTTGAAGGCCGCCGACGCGATCCGCGCCATCCAGGTGACTTCGCGTTTTCCCTCGGTCCATGGCGCGCCGGTGCATATCGGCGACCCCGCGTTGATCGGGATTGCCGACATCAACCGCCCGGACTATGGTGATCCCGTGGAAATCCGGGAGGGCGAGATGCCGGTGTTCTGGGCTTGCGGCGTGACGCCGCAGTCCGTGGTCGCCGCGGTCCGGCCGGAGTTCTGCATTACCCACGCGCCGGGCCACATGCTGGTCACGGATCTCATCAACAGCAGGATGGCGGTGTTCTGACCGCTCCGTTCCCGGCTTATCAGTCGTGCGTAAGCGGGAAGCGGGTAAGAAGTCTTAATCGTGTAGCTGTACCGGTTGTGCCACCAAAACGATCCATCACAGGACAAGGGGAAATGGCGACAACGCTTTGAATCTGGAGCCTTCCGGCTTGCCGGAGGGCTTCGTGACGCCGCGAGCCGGCGCATTTCCTGCGGGGAGTGCCGCCGAAGCCCGCGTACTTGCAGTGCTTTCACACCTAGCCGGATCAATCCAGGAGTCTAGTTATGAAGATGAAGCTCATAGCGGGTGTCGCCGCGAGTCTGGCGCTGATGACCGCCGTGCCTGCCCAGGCGCAACAGGCGGTGCGCATCGGCGCGATCTATCCGCTGTCCGGCGCCTTGGCGTCGACAGGGGCGGAGATCAAGGCGGCCGTGGAGTTGGCGGTCGAGATCATCAACAACCCGCATCCCGAGCTTGAGGGTATTCCCCTGGCGGCGGGCAGCGGGCTGCCCGGCCTGGGCGGCGCCAAGATCGAAGTGGTGTTCGGCGATTCCCAGGGCAAGCCCGAGGTGGGCCTGGCAGACGCCCAGCGCCTGATCGACCAGGAAAAGGTGGTGGCCCTGACAGGCGCCTACCAATCGGCTGTGACCAAGACGGCCAGCCGTATCGCCGAGCAGCGCGGCATTCCCTACGTGAACGGCGAATCCAGCAGCCCGGACCTGACCGAGCGCGGCTACAAGTGGTTCTTCCGCACCTCGCCCAACGACGACACCTTCGTCGAGAACATGATGCAGTTCCTGGACGGCGTGAAGGCCGTGCCGACCGCCAAGATCGCGGTGGTGTACGAGAACACCGACTTCGGCGTGAACACCTACAAGGCCGTGGAGAAGTTCGCCAAGCAGTACAAGCGCGAGCTGGTGGCCAACATTGCCTATAGCGCGGGTTCGGCCTCGGTGACGGCGGAAGTGCAGAAGCTGGCCGCCGCCAAGGCTGACGTGGCGATCTTCGCCAGCTATACCTCGGACGCCATGCTGTTCGTGCGCACCATGCGCGAAAGCAAGTACGCGCCGCCGGTGCTGCTGGCCAACGACGCGGGCTTCATCGATTCGCGCTTCGTGCAGGAGGTGGGGCCGCAGGTGCAGGGCGTGCTGACGCGCGACGTCTGGGGCAATGACGTCGCCGCCTCCAAGGCGGGCTTGAAGAAGATCAACGACATGTACAAGGCCAAGACGGGCAAGGACCTGAACGGCAACAACGCGCGCTCGATGCAGGGCGTGCTGGTGCTGGCCGACGCGATCAACCGGGCCGGCTCGACCGATCCCGAGGCCATCCGCAAGGCGCTGGTCGCCACCGACCTGGGCGAAGCGCAGGTCGCCATGCCCTGGGCCGGCGTGCAGTTTGACGCCAAGGGCCAGAACACCAAGGGCTCGGGCCTGATCCTGGAACTGAAGGGCGCGTCCTACCAGACGGTGTGGCCGGAAAAATACCGCACGGACAAGAGCCTGCCCACGTTGCCGTTTGCCTGGAAGTAAACCGCTATCCGACACGGCGGGCCGCGGGGCCCGCCGCAGGAGCACTCCATGTTTGAAGCTCTCTCGGCAGGCCTGTTCAATGGCCTGATCTATGCCGCGGTGGCGGTGGGGCTGGCGCTGATCTGGGGCATTACCGACGTCATCAACTTCGCCCACGGCGAGTTCCTGATGCTGGGCATGTATGCCGCCTATTGGCTCTATACGCTGGGCCACATCGACCCCACGCTTTCGGCGCCGCTGGTGGCCATTGCGCTCGCCTTCGTCGGCTTCCTGACCTATGCGCTGATCATCCGGCGCCTGCAGAAGGGGCCGGCGATGGCCGTCATCCTGGCCACCTTCGGCCTGGGACTGGTATTGCGCCAGATCGCCTTCATCGCCTTCAGTCCCGACTACCGCAGCCTGCCGGACACTCTGGTGTCGGGCAGCGTCACGCTGGCCGGCATATCGCTGGGCCGGCCACAGGTCGTGACCGGCCTGATTGCGCTGGTGGTGGTGGCGGCGCTGTTCGTGCTGGTGTACCGCACGCGCTGGGGCCACGCCTTGCAGGCGGTGGCCGAGGACCGCCAGGTGGCGGCCCTGGTGGGCATTTCGCCCGACCGGGTCAACGCCCAGGTCTGGATGCTGGGCAGCGCCGCGGTGGGCCTGGCCGGCGCCTTGCTGACCACGTTCTTCTACGTGTTCCCTTCGGTGGGCACGGTATTCGGCCTGCTGGCGTTCGTGGCGGTGTGCATGGGTGGCTTCGGTTCGCTGCCAGGCGCCTTCATCGCCGGCATCCTGATCGGGATCATCGAGGCCATGACCGGCTACTTCGTCGCGCCGGCGCTGAAGACGGTGAGCGTCTTCATCCTGTTCATCCTGGTTCTCTGGTATCGGCCGCGCGGCCTGTTCGGGCGGTGGTGAGATGAACGACACTCGCAAACTCGACGCCGCATCCGCCGGCGTATCCAAATGGCCGGTAGCGGCGGCCGCCGTGGCCGCCATCCTGATGGCCCTGGTGCCGCTGGTGGTGAAGGATGCATTCACCCTGCAGGTGCTGCTGCTGGCGATCATGTTCGGCGCGCTCGGCGCGTGCTGGAACCTGGTCGGGGGCTTCCTGGGCCGGATTTCCTTCGGCCACAGCGTGTTCGTGGGGGTAGGGGGCTACACGACCCTGCTGCTGCTGCACCACCTGAAACTCACGCCGCTGCTGGGCATCCCGTTGGGCGGCCTGATCAGCGCGGCACTGGCCTGGCTGGTCGGCGGGCCCACGCTGCGGCTGTCCGGGCACTACTTCGCCATGGCCACCATCGCGCTGCTGCAGATCGGCCTGCTGCTGATGATCAACTGGGACTGGGCGGGCGGCGCGGTGGGCCTGGAGGCGCCCATCGGCGATGCGGCCTGGATGTTGCTGTTCCGAAGCAAGGTGCCGTACTACTGGATCGCCGTGGGCCTGGCATTCCTGACCTTTTGCGCCACCTTTTTCCTGGTGCATTCCAAGACCGGCTTCTACTGGCGCGCCATCAACGGCGACGAGGCGGCTTCACGCAGCCTGGGTGTGCCGGCGGACCGCTACAAGATGCTGGCGTTCGTGATGTCCGCCGGCATGACCGGCGTCTGGGGCGGCTTCTTCGCCATGTATGTGGGCTTCATCGATCCGGAGTCGATGTTCAACCTGACGATGTCGGTGCAGGTGGTGCTGGTGACCATCCTGGGCGGCGTCGGCACGCTGATCGGCCCGTGGCTGGGCGCGGCGGTGCTGCTGCCCCTGTCCGAGGGCACGCGGGTGCTGTGGGGCAGTTCAGGCCTGGGCCTGGACCTGCTGATCTTTGGCCTGGCCATTCTGCTGGTCACGCTGTTCCTGCCCGGTGGGCTGGTGACATTGAGGAGGCGTCGTGGCTCTGCTGGACGTTAAGAACCTGACCAAGCAATTCGGCGGCCTGGTCGCGAACAAGGACATTTCGCTGTCGGTCGACGCCGGCGAGATCGTCGCCATCATCGGCCCCAACGGCGCGGGCAAGAGCACGCTGTTCAACGGCCTGGTGGGGCATCACGAGCCCACCTCGGGCACGGTGACTTTCGACGGCCAGTCCATGATCGGACGCCGGCCCGAACAGGTTGCGGCCATGGGGCTGGTGCGCACCTACCAGATTCCACGCAGCTTCGGCCAGATGACGGTGCTGGAGAATGCCATGGTTGGCGCGCTGCTGCGCCATCCGCGTCTGCCGGACGCGCGCCGCGAATCCGCGCGGGTGCTGGAACTGGTGGGGCTGGCCGAGCGCGCCGACGTCAGGGCCGCCGAACTGAACGTGGCGGGGCAGAAGCGGGTGGAACTGGCGCGCGCGCTGGCGACCGAGCCACGCATGCTGCTGCTGGACGAGGTGGCGGGCGGCCTGAACCCGGCAGAGGCCATCGCGCTGGCCGAGATCCTGCGCGGCATCCATGCGTCCGGCGTCACGCTCATCATCGTGGAGCACGTGTTGGAAGTGGTCATGCGCCTGGCCCAGCGGGTGCTGGTGCTGAACTTCGGGCAGATGATCGCCGAAGGCGCGCCGCAGGACATCGTGCGCGATCCCGCCGTGATCGAAGCCTATCTGGGGAGAAAGCACCGTGCCTGATGCGATGCTGAAAGTCGAGGACCTGAGCGTGGCCTATGGCGGCGTGCAGGCGGTGCGCGGCTTGTCGCTGGAAGTGCGGCCGGGCGAAATCGCGGCCCTGCTTGGCGCCAACGGCGCGGGCAAGTCCAGCACCCTGATGGCGATCGTGGGCTCGGTCAAGCCCAAGGGAGGCCGGGTCTATTTCGAAGGCCGCGACATTACCGGCACGCCGCCGGACAGGCTGGTGACCCAGGGCATCTCCATGATTCCCGAAGGCGCGCGCGTGTTCGCGCGCCAGCCCGTGGAGCAGAACCTGCGCCTGGGGGCCTATACCGTGCGAGACGAACGGGTCTATGCCGAGCGTCTGGAGCGCGTGTATGCCTTGTTTCCGCGCCTGAAGGAACGCCGGGCGCAGCTGGCCGGCACCATGTCAGGGGGCGAACGCCAGATGCTGGCCATCGGCCGCGCGCTGATGAGCGGCCCGCGCCTGCTGTTGATCGACGAACCTAGTCTGGGCCTGTCGCCATTGCTGGTCGAACAGGTGTTCGACGCGCTGGCGGCGCTGAACCGGGACGACGGCTTGTCGGTGCTGCTGGTGGAGCAGAACATGGCGCAGGCGCTGGAAGTCGCGGCGCGCGCCTACGTGATGCAAAGCGGCCGCGTGGCGCTGTCGGGCGAGGCCGCGGAACTGGCGGCCTCGGACGAAGTGCGCAAGGCGTATCTGGGGATGTAAGGCGACGGGCGCCGGACGCGGTGCGCGTCCGGCCCGCCGTGCCATCAGAAGATGTGGCGGAAGCCCACTGCGGCGCCGACCTGGTTGGTCTTGCCGGCGATTTCGCCCGTGGCGGCGTCGCTGACCTTGTTCCAGTCCACGGTGCCGTACACCTGCGAGCGCTTGGACAGCGAGTATTCGGCCACGGCGACCAGCGCGTAGCGCTTGCCCTTGTCGCCGTCCACGACGATGTTCTTGCTCTGGTCGTAGTAGGCGGCGCCTGTGATGGCCCAGCGCGGCGTGGCTTGCCAGGTGACGCCGGCGAAGTAGCCGTTGTCCTTGCGGTCCAGATTGGCGGTGGTGGTCCCGCCCATGACGGCGTTGACCCAGCCGGTTTCGTCGCGGCCGTTGAAGTAGCCGGCGAACACCTTGGCGCCGTCGAACTGATAGGACGCGTTCAGGTTCCAGACGCGCTGGCGCAGATCGGAATCGGAGCCCGCGTAGGTCTGCTGGTAGGCAGCGCCCAGGCCCAGCTGGCCGACGGTGTAGCGCAAGCTGGCGCCGTATTGCTGGCCGGCCTTGTGGTCCTTCCAGTCTTCGCCGTTGGCCCAGGACAGCACGAACGCCAGGTCTCCAATGGTGTTGGAGTACTTGGTCATGTTGTTGGTGCGCACGCGCGACATGGCGGCGGGCAGCCAGGCGTTCTGGTCGTAGTTGCCCACGGTCAGCGGGTCGAAGTAGTCGGCCAGCAGGTCGAACATCGGAGTGTTCTGCAGGCCCAGGGTCAGGGCGCCGAGCTTGCCGCCGTCCAGGCCGAGGTAGGCCAGGCGGCTGAAGGTCTTGGCGGGGTCCGAGCCACGGCCGTTCTGCATGTTGAAGCCGTTTTCGAGGCGGAAGAAGGCGCGGTTGCCGTCGCCGAGATCTTCCGAGCCGCGCAGGCCCCAGCGGCTGTTGGAGATGGCGCCGTTTTCCATCGATACGCGGCTGCCGTCCTGGCCGACGCTGCCTGCGCTGGTGCTCAGGTAGCGGATGCTGACGTCGGCGATGCCGTAGAGCGTGACGCTGGTTTCGGCTTGGGCCGCGCCGGCGGCCAAGCCCAGGCCGGCAAGGGCGAGGGATGCTGTGATGCGTTTCATGCGGGGGGCTCCTCCTGGGTAGCGCTATTTTTTAGTCGCGCCGGGCTTTTGGCCCGGCTGGTTGCGCCTGGCGGATTGCCAGGCGCTGGGCCGCAGCGCCGACGCTTCTGGTAAGCGCGGGTCCGGGCGTTGGCCGCATATGCACATACACGCCGTAATATTGCAATTTATCGACGCCTGGGAATTCTAAAAAAACTGGGGCGCGAGCGGGACTCGGATTTTTTTGGCGTTTTCCCTGGTTTACAGGAAGCGAAAACAGGAAGTCCCCACATCGCCGGGGCGCGCGGGTCCAAAAAAAAGCCCCGTTCCGGGAACGGGGCTTTTTGGCGTTGCGGCGAGCCTACAGCGTCATGTGCAGAGGCAGCCACGTGGCGATGCCAGGCACGGCATAGAGCAGCAGCACGGCCAGGATCATCAGGAAGAACATCGGCAGCGAGGCGCGCGCGATGTAGGGCAATTCCCTGCCGCTCATGCCGGACAGCACGAACAGGTTGAACCCGACCGGCGGCGTGATTTGTGCCATTTCTACAACGAACACGATGAAGATGCCGAACCAGATCAGGTCGATGCCGGCGGCCTGCACCGTGGGCAACAGCACGCCCATGGTCAGCACGACGATGGAAATGCCGTCCAGGAAGCAGCCCAGGACGATGAAGAACACCATCAGCGCCATGATCAGGCCGAACTGCGACAGGCCCAGTCCGCCGATCCATTCGGCCAGCGCCCGCGGCAGACCGATATAGCCCATCGCCAGCGTCAGGAACTGCGCGCCCGCCAGGATCAGCGCGATCATGCAGTACAGCCGGGTCGCGCCCAGCAGCGACTGCATGAAGGTGGAGCGGTTGAGCGAGCCCTGCAGCGCCGACAGTATCAGCGCCCCGACCACGCCGACCGCCGCCGCCTCGGTGGCGGTGGCGATGCCGGTATAGATGGAACCCAGCACCGCGCCGATCAGCAGCATCACCGGGATCAGGTGCCGCGAACGCGACAGTTTTTGCATGAACGACAGGCCGGGATCCGCCGCCGGCACCTGGCCGGGATTGCGGATCGCCCACCAGGCGATGTAGCCCATGAACAGCAGGGCCAGCAGGATGCCTGGCACGATGCCCGCGATGAACAGCTTGGCGATGGAGACGTCCGCCGCCACGCCGTACACGATCATGATGATGGACGGCGGAATCAGCAGGCCCAGCGTGCCGGCTCCCGACAGCGTGCCCAGGATCTTGTCCTCGGGATAGCCGCGGCGTGTCAGCTCGGGGATGGTCATTTTGCCGACCGTTGCGCAGGTCGCCGCGGATGAGCCCGAGACCGCCGCGAAGATGGCGCAGCCGATCACGTTGGTGTGCAGCAGCCGGCCAGGCAGACGGTTGAGCCAGGGGGCGAGCCCCTTGAACAGGTCTTCCGACAGGCGCGTGCGGAACAGGATTTCACCCATCCACAGGAACAGGGGCAGGGCGGTCAGCGTCCAGCTGGAGGACGCGCCCCAGATGGTGACGGCCATGGCGTCGCCGGCCGGCCGGCTGGAGAAGATCTCCATGCCGATCCAGGCGGTGCCCGCCAGGGTCAGGCCGACCCAGACGCCGCAGCCCAGCAGCGCGAAGATCGAGACGACCAATAGGGTTATGACGAGAAGTTCATTCATGGGTTTGCTGCGAAGTGGCGGCGGAGATGCCGCGTGAGCGTCGGATCAGCTCGTCGATCAGGGCGACCAGGAACAGCACCGTGCCCACGGCCATGCTGAGCTGGGGAATCCAGAGCGGCGTGGCGTCGTTGGACGTGGAGATGTCGTTGAACTGCCAGGAGTCGTAGGTCAGCTTGATGCTGAAGAATGCGAAGGCGGCGGCAAGCAGGCAGCCGACCGCCAGGGCGAAGATATCCAACTTGCGGCTTGCCGCGGGCTTGAGCGAATTCAACAGCAGCGTCACGCGGATGTGCTCGCCGTGCTTGAACGTGCTGGCCAGGGCCAGGAAGCCGGCGGCGGCCATGAAGTACCCGGCATAGGCGTCCGTGCCGGGGATGTTCATGCTGAGCTGGCGCGCGATGATCGCGGCCAGCACCGACACCAGGACGCCGATCGTGCACAGGCCGGCCAGCAGGCCGGCCGCGCCGTATAGACCATCTAGAAAGCGGCGCATGGGGATATCACTGCTTCTTGTAGGCGTCGATCATGGCCTGGCCGTCCGCGCCGGCCTTCTTCAGCCAGTCGTCCAGCATGCGCTTGCCGATGACGGACAGGCCTTCCTTCAGCTCGACCGTGGGCTTGATCGTTTCCATGCCGTTCTTGGCCAGTTCTTCCTGATACCACTTGTTCTTTTCCTGCGACAGCTTCCAGCCGCGTTCCTCGGCTTGCGCGCCGGCCTTCTTCAAGGCGGCTTGCGTGGCCGGATCGAGCGCGTCGAACGCCTTCTTGTTGACGATCACGGCGTTCTTCGGCAACCAGGCCTGGGTGTCGTAGAACTTCTTGATGTACTCGTAGGTCTTGGTGTCGTAGCCGGTGGAAGCCGACGACATGTACGAGTCGATCACGCCGGTGGCCAGCGCCTGCGCCAGCTCTGCCTGCTGCACGGTGACTGGCTGCGCGCCGACCAGCTCGGCGATCTTCGCGGTCACGGGGCTGTAGGCGCGCCACTTCAGGCCCTTCATGTCCGCGACCTGCTTGATGTCGCGGTTGGCAAAGATGCCCTGGGGCGGCCACGCCACGGCGTACAGTAGCGTCATGCCCTGCGAGTTCAGCTTCTTTTCGAGGAAGGGCTTCTGCGCCTGGTAGAGCTTGAACGAAGCGTCATAGCCGGTGGCCAGGAAGGGCAGGCCGTCCAGTTCGTAGATAGGGTCTTCGTTGGCGAAGTTGGTCAGCAGGATTTCGCCGATCTGGGCCTGGTTGCCCTGCACGGCGCGCTTGATCTCGGGCGCCTTGTACAGCGAAGCGTTGTTGTGCAGCGTGATCTTCAGCTTGCCTTCGGACAGCGTGTCTACGTCCTTGATGAACGAAGTCAGGTTCTCGACGTGGAAGTTGCTGGCCGGGTAGGCGCTGGGCAGATCCCATTTGGTCTGGGCCTGTGCGCCCGCGCTGAACGCCAGGACGATAGTGCCGGCGAGCAGGGAGATTTTCTTGTGCATGGGTGGTCCTTCTTTGCGTATGGTGAAGCCGGGTTGTGCCCGATAGGCATTGCGAAAAGAGAGGGCTGCGGCAATGACGCGCAGCTGAAAAGCCGTGCCATTCTAAGTTGCACCGGGGCGCGCCAGCGCGCGAAATGGCCTCTTTACGGGTTATTCCTAACAGGCTCCAGCATCCCGGATGATTGAGGGTTCAATCTTTGCGCAGCTTGCCGCGGTGGCGCATTCGGCCGGCCGTTTTTCTTCTAACATTGCGCTATCGAAAGCAAGGTGCCGAGGCCTGTGTGAATTTCGTTTTTCGTCGCGATGAGTTGTTGGTTGAAGAAGAGTCCAGCGTATTGCCGGACACTGCCTTGTGCGCACAGATAGGTCTGGCGCCCGCGGCCTTGCAACCGATCTGGACATTGCCGGGCTCGCCGTACCGCACGGTGCACGTCGAGCCGGGCATGGACGCGCCCAAGGGCTATGCGTTCAAGAAGCTGCGCTCGCTGTTCGGCGTGCTGGACGACGAGAGCATGGCGCTGGCCGGCCGCGCCTACCAGATCGCGGAATGGGCGCGCACGCACAAATTCTGTGGCGTCTGCGGCACGCCGCCGGAACGCCTGCAGACCGAGTTCTGCATGCGTTGTCCGCAATGCGGTTTCTCGGCCTACCCGCGCATTTCTCCCGCCATGATGGTGCTGATCCGCAAGGGCGACAGCATCCTGCTGGCGCGCCACACCACGACCGCCACTTCGCGCTATACGGCGCTTGCGGGTTTCGTGGAGCCCGGCGAAAGCATCGAGCAGACTATCCACCGCGAGGTCCACGAGGAAGTCGGCCTGAAGGTCGGCAACCTGCAGTACTTCGGCAGCCAGTCCTGGCCGTTCCCGCATTCGCTGATGGTCGCGTTCACGGCGGACTATGTGTCCGGCGAGATCCGCGTCCAGGAAGACGAGATCGCCGACGCGCGCTGGTTCGGGCCGGGCGACGCCATGCCCGAGATCGCGCCGCGCATTTCCGTTGCCGGTTGGCTGATCCGGGCCAATCTGCCCATGGGTTGGTCGGCGCCTTAATCGCGGCTTCTTCTGGATTTGCCTAGGGGTATTCCCTCGAAAGAGGGCATTTTCTTTGTCTGGTTGTTATTTTTTATTGATGAAATATAGATAAATTATTAGTATTTCGATCAGATAAACTCGGCTTGCGTCTCCCATGACACCTGCTTTGATTGCGTCGTCGGCCCATCTGGCCGGCGGCAGCGCGCCCGACCTTTCCGAAGTGGAATTCGGTCTGATGATTGCCAGCCATGCCTTCGACCGCTGGACGGTGCGTTGCATGGCGGCGGCCGGCCTGCCGGACCTGACGCCCACGGACGTGATGGTGTTCCATCACGTTTATCACCGACAGCGGCCCAAGAAACTGGCGGACATCTGCTTCACGCTGAATGTCGAGGACACGCACATCGTCAGCTACGCGCTGAAGAAGCTGGAACGCCTGGGCGTGGTGCAGGGCGAGCGCAGCAGCAAGGAAGTCTTCTACAGCGTGACCGAGGATGGCGCGGCCATCCTCAAGCGCTACGCCGAGATCCGTGAGCAATGCCTGACCGCCGGCCTGGACGCGCCGGGCGGAGGCGGGCTGGAATACAGCCGCCAGCTGGCGCACACGCTGCGCGCCTTGTCCGGCCTGTACGACCAGGCCGCCCGCGCGGCCACCTCCCTCTGATTCCGTTTACCCGCGCGCGGCCTCAGGCGCCGCGGCGTACCTTTGTTTGCAAGGACACCTATGAAGTGGCAATTCTGGATTGATCGTGGGGGCACCTTTACCGACATCGTGGCGCGCCGCCCCGATGGCAGCACCACCACGGCCAAGATGCTGTCTGAGAACCCCGAGCAATATCGCGACGCGGCGGTCGCCGGCATCCGCAAGCTGCTGGGCATCGCGCCCGGCCAGCCCGTGCCCGCCGACCAGGTCGAATGCGTGAAGATGGGCACCACGGTGGCCACCAACGCGCTGCTGGAACGCAAGGGCGAACGCACCTTGCTGGTGACGACCCGCGGTTTCCGCGACGGCCTGCGCATCGCCTACCAGAACCGGCCGCGTCTGTTCGACCGCAATGTGGTCCTGCCCGAGATGCTGTACGAGTCCGTGGTGGAAGCCGACGAGCGCGTCGCGGCCGATGGCGAGGTGATCCGGAAGCTGGACGAAGCCGCGCTGCGCGCGGACATGCAGGCCGCCTATGACAGCGGCATCCGCGCGGTGGCCATTGTCTTCATGCATGCCTGGCACGCGCCGGAACACGAGCGCATTGCCGCGCGCATCGCGCGCGATATCGGCTTCCCGCAAGTGTCGGCCTCGCACGAGGTCAGCCCGCTCATCAAGTTCGTGTCGCGCGGCGACACCACGGTGGTGGATGCGTACCTGTCGCCCATTCTGATGCGCTATGTGGACCAGGTGGCTGGCGAACTGCCGGGCATCCGCCTCATGTTCATGCAATCCAGCGGCGGCCTGACCGATGCGCATCGCTTCCGCGGCAAGGACGCCATCCTGTCCGGACCGGCCGGCGGCATCGTCGGCATGGTCCGCACCAGCGAGACTGGGGGCTTTCCGAAGGTCATCGGCTTCGACATGGGCGGCACCTCGACCGACGTGTCGCACTACGCCGGCGAGTTCGAACGCGAGTTCGAGACCCAGGTGGCCGGCGTGCGCATGCGCGCGCCCATGATGAGCATCCACACCGTGGCGGCCGGCGGCGGTTCGATCCTGCATTTCGACGGCGCGCGGCTGCGTGTCGGTCCGGATTCGGCCGGCGCCAACCCCGGTCCGGCCTGCTATCGCCGCGGCGGCCCGCTGGCGGTGACGGACTGCAACGTCCTGCTGGGCAAGATCCAGCCCGATTTCTTCCCCAAGGTGTTCGGCCCCGAGGCCAACGAGCCCCTGGACCGCGATGCGGTCGTGGCGCGCTTTGCGGCCATGTCGGACGAAGTTCGCGCCGCCACCGGCCGCGAAATGAGCCCCGAGCAACTGGCCGAAGGCTTCCTGGAAATCGCCGTGGGCAACATGGCCGAGGCCATCAAGCGCATCTCGGTGCAGCGCGGCCATGACGTGACCGAGTATGCGCTGACCGTGTTCGGCGGCGCAGGCGGCCAGCATGCCTGCCTGGTCGCGGACGCGCTGGGCATGACCACGGTGTTCGCGCATCCGCTGGGCGGCGTGCTGTCGGCCTATGGCATGGGCCTGGCCGACCAGACCGACATGCGCCAGAAGACGGTCGAGAAGATCCTGGACGCCGAGCTGATGCAGGCGCTGAAGGGCGAACTCGACGAACTGGCCGGACAGGCCGTCGGCGAACTGCGCCGCCAGCATGTGGCCGAAAGCGACATCAGCGTGCAGCGCCGCCTGCACCTGAAGTACCGCGGCACGGATACCTCGCTGGAAGTGGCCTATACCGACCTGGAGCAGGCGCGCAGCGATTTCGAGGCGGCCTACCGCCAGCGCTATTCCTTCCTGATGCCCGACCGCGAGCTGGTGGTGGAGACCATTTCGGTCGAAGCCACGGGCGGCGGCGAGCGCGTCAGCGAGGTTTCCGCATCGCGCGTGCGCGAAGGCGCGCTGGCTCCCAGCCGCATCGTCAGCATGTACAGCGGCGGCGCCTGGCGCGACACGCCCCTGTACGTGCGCGAAGACATGGCGGGCGGCGACGTGGTGGCGGGACCCGCCATCATTTCCGAGCCCAACCAGACCACGGTCGTCGAGGCCGGCTGGCAGGCGGAACTCACGGCGCAGGACCACTTCGTGATTCGCCGCGTCGAAGCCCGTCCGGAACGCCGCGCCATCGGCACCCAGGCCGATCCGGTCATGCTGGAGGTGTTCAACAACCTCTTCATGTCGATCGCCGAGCAGATGGGCTACCGCCTGCAGAACACGGCTTATTCGGTCAACATCAAGGAACGCCTGGACTTCTCCTGCGCGATCTTTGATGCCCAGGCCCGTCTGATCGCCAACGCGCCGCATATGCCGGTGCATCTGGGCTCCATGGGCGAATCCGTGCGCACCGTCATGCGCGCCAACGCCGGCAACATGCAGCCTGGCGACGCCTATGTGGTGAACGATCCGTACCACGGCGGCACGCACTTGCCCGACGTCACGGTCATCACCCCGGTGTTCGGCCGCGACGGCAAGGAGATCCTGTTCTACGTGGGTTCGCGCGGCCACCATGCCGATATCGGCGGCACCACGCCGGGCTCCATGCCGCCCGACTCCAAGACGGTGGAAGACGAAGGCGTGCTCTTCACCAACTTTCAGCTGGTGAAGAACGGCGAATTCCGCGAGGCGGCCGCCCGCGGCATTCTGGGCTCCGGCCGCTGGCCGGCGCGCAATCCGGACCAGAACATCGCCGACATGCACGCGCAGATCGCCGCCAACGAAAAGGGCGTGCAGGAGCTGCTGCGCATGTGTGACCACTTCGGCCTGGACGTGGTGCGTGCCTACATGGGGCACGTGCAGGACAACGCCGAAGAGGCGGTGCGCCGCGTGATCTCGGTGCTGAAGGACGGCAGCTACGAGTATCCGCTGGACAATGGCGCGGTGATCCGGGTGGCCGTGAAGGTGGACACCGAGGCGCGTAGCGCCGTGGTGGACTTCACCGGCACATCGCAGCAGCTGGACAACAACTTCAACGCGCCGGGCGCCATCGCCGTGGCGGCGGTGCTGTATGTGTTCCGCACGCTGGTCAATGACGACATTCCGCTGAACGACGGCTGCCTCGTGCCGCTGTCCATCATCCTGCCGGAAGGCTCGATGCTGCGTCCGAACCCGCCGGCCTCGGTGGTGGCGGGCAACGTCGAAACCTCGATGTGCATCGTCAACGCGCTGTATGGCGCGCTGGGCGTCCTGGCCGCGAGCCAGGGCACGATGAACAACTTCACGTTCGGCAATGCGCGCCACCAGTACTACGAGACCATCTCGGGCGGTACCGGCGCCGGTCCCGTGCGCATCGACGCGGCGGGTCCGCACGACGAGGGCTTTGCCGGCACCTCGCTGGTGCAGGCGCACATGACCAACTCGCGCCTGACGGACCCCGAAGTGCTGGAGTTCCGTTTCCCGGTGCGGCTGGAATCCTACGAGATCCGCAAGGGCTCGGGCGGCGCCGGCCGTTATGCGGGCGGCGACGGCGGCGTGCGCCGCATCCGCTTCCTGGAGGAGATGACCGCGGCCATCCTGTCGAACAACCGGATGTATGCGCCGTTCGGCCTGGCGGGCGGCCAGCCCGGCGCGATGGGCCGCAACTCGGTCGAGCGCGCCGACGGCTCCATCCAGGAACTGGGCCCGCAGGATAGCGCCCAGCTGCTGCCGGGCGACATCTTTGTCGTCGAAACCCCGGGAGGCGGCGGGTACGGCGCGGCGTAAGTCGTCTGCGCCACAGGACAACGGCCGCGTCAGCAATGACGCGGCCGTTTTTTATTCAAGCGCCGTGAGCGTTGCGCGGATCGATCATGCACGCGCCCGGGTTGATCGCGCCTGGTCCGCTCCGAAGGAGACGCGGGTTACGGCGCGTCCGACATCACATCCAGCACGATGTCCGCCTTGTTCTTGCGGTCATAGACTCGCAGCGTCACTTCCTCGTCGCCGATTTCGAACACGGCCGTCGCCAGCGTGTTCTCGTCATCCGGATCGTCCGGCGAGGTCCGCAGGATGGGCAGTCCGCCCTCGGTGTCGTGCAGCGCGGCGAGCATGGCTGCGCTGCCGGTGCCGCCCGACCAGCCGTCCACGATGCCCTCGATGCGGTTCTGCCGCGCCCGCGACGAATCGGTGATGATCTGCGCCACGCCGCCCATGTCGGCATGCACCATGTGATTGGCATGGCCGTAGCGCGTGCCGATTTCCTGGATGGACGCTTCGCCCGGCGCGACTTCCGCGCTGAGCAGGCGCGGGTCGCCGGCGGCGCCCAGCGTGTGATGGAAGCCGCCCGAGTGCGGCAGGTCGCGCAGCTTGGCGACGGCCTCGTCCAGAGTGGCGCAGTCCAGCACCGCGCGTGCCATCAGCATGCGCGGCACGCCGGGGTGGCGTTGCCGGATGCGCAGGTTGTTGATGGTCTGCACCAGGCCGGCGCGATTGGCGCCGAAGGTGTGGCCGGGCAGGGAGCCCGGGTAATAGAAGCTGACATAGCCGGGCGCGTTGTCCAGCGCCACGTCGACCAGGTGGCAGCGGCCGCGCAAGTAGGGATCGCCGTCCTCGTTGTGCGCGATCCAGCGGGTGCCATCGGAGGCCTTCATCGCGACGGACGTGCAACCGTCCGTGGTGCTGTGCAGCAGGTCGCCGCGGCAGTTCCACAGCAGCACGTCCTCAAGCGGCATGCGCAGGCCTTCGGCCATGCCTTCCAGCTCTTCCCAGATCTCGGGCAGGGCCTGTTGCGCCTGCCGCGCCAGTTCATTCAGGAAGGCGTGGCCGCGCCATGGCCGCAGGGCATCCCAGGTGCGGCTTTGCTCCAGATAGGTGGACATCAGCGGGCGGGCCAGCTTGCCCAGCGCCACGCCAGTCTGGCGCCGGTTTCCGGCAATGCGTACATACTTGTAGGCCATGGGAATCCTCCGGGTGTCATGCGGATTGTAAATTTTCCGAGCCCTACCGGGTGGGGACGGATGCGGTTAAGATCGTCGGTAAGTTGTGCTGGAGACCCCGGCGCGGCCCAGGAATCATGCCCCTACAACAACCCCGGGGTGCCGACTGGTCCCCAAGAGGAGAGTTTCATGATCAAACGTAAAGTCGCCGCCGCGCTGGTCGGCCTGTCCGTGGCCATGTTCGGCGCCGTCTCCGGCGCCCATGCCCAAGGCAAGGAATTGGTGGTCGCCACCGATACCGCTTTCGTGCCGTTCGAGTTCAAGCAGGGTAATACCTACGTGGGCTTCGACGTGGATCTCTGGGCCGCCATCGCCAAGGAACTCAACCTCAAGTACAAGCTGCAGCCGATGGACTTCGCTGGCATCATCCCGGGCCTGCAGACCAAGAACATCGACGCGGCGCTCGCCGGCATCACGATCCGCGATGACCGCAAGAAGGTCATCGACTTCTCCGATCCCTACTATGAAAGCGGCCTGGCCATCCTGGTCGGTGAAAAGAACACCGACATCAAGGATGCCAAATCGCTGGCAGGCAAGACCGTCGCGGTCAAGACAGGCACCGCCACGGTGGACTTCCTGAAGGCCCAGGTGCCGGACGCCAAGCTCAAGCTGTTCCCCAACATCGACAACGCCTATCTGGAACTTGCCACTGGGCGCGTGGACGCGGCGGTGCATGACACGCCGAATGTCCAGTACTACGCCAACACCGCAGGCAAGGGCCGCGTGAAGGTGGTGGGCTCGGTCAAGAGCGGCGACTTCTACGGCATCGCCTTCCCCAAGGGCAGCGACCTGGTGCCGCAGGTGAACAAGGCGCTGGCCACGCTCAAGGCCAACGGCCAGTATGACGCGATCTACACCAAGTGGTTCGGCAAGAAGCCCTGAACGTCCGGGTTGGCATTGCATTCCGGGACCGCCCGGTAGCGGCCTGCGCCGGCTGAAGCCGGCCGCAACGCCGCTTGCCGGCAGACGGTCCCGCGCCGCTGCCGCCGTGATGCGTCGCGGCGCCGCGCCTTAGGGGGAATATCGTGGAGTTTGACTGGACTGTAATCAGGGACGCGCTACCCAATCTGCTCGAGGGTACGCTGATGACCATCAAGATCACGTTCTGGGGCTTGTTCGGCGGCTTTCTGCTGGGCGCGCTGTCCGGCGTGACACGGGCCTACGGCCATCCCATCCTGTCCGCCATCGCGCAGGTCTATGTCGCGGTCATCCGCGGCACGCCCATCGTGGTGCAGGTGATGTTCATCTATTTCGCCTTGCCGCTGCTGGCGAACATCAGGGTGGACGCGGAATGGGCGGCGATCGCCACGCTCATCATCAACTCCGGGGCCTACATTTCCGAGATCGTGCGCGGCGCCTTGCTCTCCGTGCACAAGGGCCTGAAGGAAGCGGGTCAGGCCATGGGCCTGCCGTTTCACAAGATCCTCTTCCACATCATCGGGCCGGTGGCCTTTCGCCGCATGATTCCGCCGCTGGGCAACCAGTGCATCATCAGCCTCAAGGATTCCTCGCTTTTCATCGTGATCGGCGTGGCGGAATTGACGCGGCAAGGCCAGGAAATCATGGCCAGCAACTTCCGCGCGGTCGAGATCTGGTCCGCGGTCGCGATCGTCTACCTGATCTTGACCGGCCTCATGGCGCTGGCCCTGCATCTGGTTGAAAGAAGGATGCGCATACTATGAGCATGGTTGAATTCCACAACGTCACCAAGACCTTCGGCGAGTCCGTGGTGCTCAACGGGATCTCGTTGAACATCGATGCGGGCGAGGTCGTGGTGGTGGTCGGGCCCTCGGGGTCAGGCAAGTCCACCTTCCTGCGCTGCATCAACGTGCTTGAGACCATCAATGACGGCGACTTGCTGGTCGATGGCCTGAGCGTGAAGGGCGGGGCGGCGCAGGTGCGCGAGATCCGGCGCGAGGCGGGCATGGTGTTCCAGCAGTTCAATCTGTTCCCGCAGATGACGGCGCTGGAAAACGTCATGTTCGGCCCGGTGCATACGCGCGGACAAAGCCGCGCCGAGGCGCGCGAGCTGGCCGAAAGCCTGCTGGCCAAGGTCGGCCTGGCCGAGCGCATGAAGCACTATCCTTCCGAGCTGTCCGGCGGCCAGCAGCAGCGCGTGGCGATCGCGCGGGCGCTGGCCATCAAACCCAAGCTGATGCTGTTCGACGAGCCCACGTCGGCGCTGGATCCGGAGCTGCGCCATGAAGTGCTCAAGGTCATGCGCGACCTGGCGGAAGAGGGCATGACCATGGTGGTGGTCACCCACGAAATGGAATTTGCGCGCAAGGTGGGCAGTCGCCTGATCTTCATCGACGCCGGCAAGATCGCCCACGACGGCCCGCCGGGCGAATTGCTCAGCAATCCGCCCAGCCAGCGGCTCAAGGATTTTCTACAGCACGTGACCTGAAGAGGCGGTGCAGGGCTGGCGTCCAGCCCTGCACTGAGGTTCCTAGCCCTTCACGCGCACGATCTTCTGCACCTGCGGCACGTGCCGGATGGCGCGGATGACCTGCGCCAGGTGTTTGCGGCTGTCGACCTGGATGGTCAAGTGCAGCGAGACCGTGGCCACCGCGTCGTCGTGCATGGTGACGTGCACGATGTTGGCGTCGGCCGCGGTGACCTCAGCGGCCAGCCGGCCCAGCACGCCCCGCTCGTTGCGCGTGACGATGTCCAGGCGGGTGGCCAGGTGCTTGGCGGTATGGGCGTCCCAGGCCACGTTGATCCAGCGTTCGGGCTCACGCAGGCGCTGGCGCATGGCCACCGGGCAATCGGCGGTATGCACCACCAGCCCGTGTCCCATGCGCATGCCGGCGATGATGGGATCGCCCGGCAGGGGGCCGCAGCAAGGCGCCAACTGCACAGCCTGGCCTTCGTTGCCCTGGATCAGGATGGGGGCGCTGCGGGCTGAGGTCAGCTCGTCCACCGCGGCGGCGGTGGTCGCCACCAATTGATGTTCCGGCGCGAAGCGGCGCGCCACCACGGCGGCGAGACGCTTGCCCAGGCCGATGTCGGCCAGGATTTCCTCGCGCGAGCTGGCGCCGGTGCTGCGCGCCAGCTTCTGCCAGGCCGGGTCGTCGGTGGCCGGCAGCGGCATGTGCAGTTCCTGCAGCGCCTGGCCCAGCAGGCGTTCGCCGAAAGCTACGGACTCTTCATACTTGACGGTGCGCAGGTAGTGGCGGATTTCGGAGCGGGCGCGCCCGGTGCGCACGTAGTTGAGCCATTGCGCGTTGGGGCGCGAGGCCGGCGAGGTGACGATTTCCACCGTGTCGCCGCTGTTGAGTTCGGTGCGCAGCGGCACGAATTCGCCGTTGACCTTGGCGGCCACCGCCTGGTTGCCGATGTCGGTGTGGATCGCGTAGGCGAAGTCCACCGGCGTGGCGCCGCGGGGCAGCGAGATGATCTTGCCGCGCGGGGTGAAGACGTAGACCGCGTCGGGGAACAGGTCGACCTTGACGTGCTCCAGGAATTCGCCGGAATCGCCGGTCTGGCTCTGGATGTCCAGCAGCGATTGCAGCCACTGGTGGGTGCGCTTCTGCAGGTCGTTCAGGGTCAGGTCGGCGCCCTTGTAGAGCCAGTGCGAGGCCACGCCTTCCTCCGCCACATGATGCATGTCGCGGGTGCGGAACTGGAATTCGACGGGCGTGCCGTAAGGGCCGACCAGGGTCGTGTGCAAGGACTGGTAGCCGTTCACCTTGGGAATGGCGATGTAGTCCTTGAACTTGCCCGGCACGGGGCGGTAGAGTTGATGCAGCGTGCCCAGCGCCAGGTAGCACTCGGGCAGGGTATGGACGATGACGCGGAAGCCGTAGATGTCCAGGACGTCGGAAAACGACTTCTTTTGGTCGACCATCTTGCGGTAGATGCCGTAAAGCGTCTTTTCGCGGCCGGTGACCTCGGCCTCGATGCCGGCGGCGGGCAGCGAAGCCCGCACCGAATCGGCGATCTTGGTGATGACTTCGCGGCGGTTGCCGCGCGCGGCCAGCACGGCCTTGTACAGCACCTGGTAGCGGTTCGGGTACATCGCCGCGAAGCACAAGTCCTGCAGTTCGCGGAACAGCAGGTTCAGGCCCAGGCGGTGCGCGATGGGGGCGTAGATGTCCAGCGTTTCGCGCGCGATGCGGCGGCGCTTTTCGGGATTGACCGCGTCCAGCGTGCGCATGTTGTGCAGGCGGTCGGCCAGCTTGATGAGGATGACGCGCACGTCGCGCGCCATCGCCAGCAGCATCTTGCGGAAGCTCTCGGCCTGCTGCTCGGCCTTGGTGGCGAAATCCAGGCGGTCGAGCTTGGACAGGCCGTCGACCAGCTCGGCGACTTCAGGGCCGAATTTCTCGGCAAGCTCGTGCTTGGCGATGCCCTGGTCTTCCATCACGTCGTGCAGCAGGGCGGCGGACAGCGCGTTGACGTCGAGCTTCCAGCCTGCGCAGATTTCCGTGACGGCGATGGGATGAGAGATGTAGGGCGAGCCGCTGGCGCGGAACTGGCCGAGGTGGGCCTGATCGGCGAAGCGATAGGCTTCGCGCACGCGCTCTACGTCTTTCTTGTCGAGATAGCTGCCGATGATTTCGGTCAGCGGCGCCAGCGAAGCGACCGGCGAGGCGGTCGCGTCCGCCGCTTCTTGCGCGGCGACGGACGGTGGCGTGGGGGGAGTCTTGTCTTTCTTGCCCGTGCGGCGCCCTAGACGGGAGCCGGCACGCAGTGCGGCAAGCAGACCTGATGAAGCGTACTTCAGCCCGGGAAAAGCCATGCTTGCCGCCCCCGGAGATTATCAGGTGGGTACTTTACGCAGCATTTCCACGCCGGTGAGGCCGCCCGCGATCTCGCGCAGGGCAGTGACCGTGGGCTTGTCTTTGCTGTCCAGGCGCGGGGCATGGCCCTGTGCCAACTCGCGGGCGCGGTACGTGGCGGCCAGCGTGAGCTTGAAACGATTGGGGATTTGATTCAGACAGTCTTCGACGGTAATGCGAGCCATTAGGACACCTGGTGCTGATGGAGGATAGGGAGAATGCTTTCGGCTCAGTGCTCGGCCGGGATGCCGAGTTGCGAGAACAACTGGCTGTGGCGGGCGGCCTGAGACGAAAAGCGCAGCCGTGCGGCGCTGACTATTTGAGTCAATTCCGACAAGGCCACGCTAAATTCTTGATTAATAATAACATATTCGCATTCAGGCGCGTGGGCGATTTCGCCGCCCGCGGCCATCAGGCGGCGCGCGATGACCTGCGGTTCGTCCTGTCCGCGCGCCTTGAGCCGGTTTTCGAGTTCGTCGATGGACGGCGGCAGCACGAACACGCCGATGGCGCCGGGGAAGCGCTGCTTCACCTGGCGAGCGCCTTGCCAATCGATTTCCAGCAGCACGTCGCGGCCGGCGCGCGTGGCTTCGTCGATGCGGTCCCTCGGCGTGCCATAGAAGTTGCCGTGCACTTCCGCCCATTCCAGCAGGTTGTTGCCTTCGCGCAGGAGCTTGAATTCGTCCGTGGACACGAAGCGGTATTCGCGGCCGTCTTCCTCGCCGGGGCGGGGCGCGCGGGTGGTGCAGGAAATGGAGAGCAGGATGGAGGGGTCTTGCTTGAGCAAGGCCTTGACCAGGCTGGACTTGCCGGCGCCGCTGGGCGCGACAACCATGAAGACGTTTCCGGGTTTGGCGGACATGAATGTGTGACTGGCGTGTGATGCTAAGACACGAAGAATAGCAAATCGCGCGGCCGGGCAGGGCGCAAACCCCGTCCCGGACCGCGCGATTTGCGCGCCGGACTCAGCCGCCGGTCTTGGCGGCGGCCTGGATCAGCTTGCCGCCCGGGGCGGGGGCATCGCTGCCCAGCAGATGGCCGTTGACCTCGATGCCGTACAGCGAATCGTCGGAGTCGTGGTACTTGGCGCGGGTCTTGGCGACCGATTCCGTGTAGCGCGGATCCTGCGGCCGTTCATGCGCGTTCATGAAGTAGGCGACGTCCCAGGCTTCCTGGTCGCTCAGCATCCCGGCCTGCCCCAGCGGCATGTTGGCCTTGATGAAGCCCGCCGCATTGCCGATCTGGTGCATGCCCGCGCCCCAGTTGAAGGAGTCGGCGCCCCACAGGGCGGGGAACACCCAGTGCTTGCCGTTCTTCTGGCCCTGGCCTTCGGCGCCGTGGCAGACCGCGCAATATTGCGCATAGACCTTGCCGCCGCGCACGTAGTCGGCTTTCTGCGCGGGCGCGGGCAGCTTGCGGTAGCCCTGGCCCTCCAGCACCACGCCGGTGGGCGCCTTGCTGGCCAGCCAGAACATATAGGTTTGCAGCGCGGTCAGCGTGGGGTCGTCGGCGGCGGGCGCCTTGCCGTTCATGCTGAAGCGGAAGCAGCCCTGCAGGCGTTCGGCCAGCGTGTTGACGTGACCATTCTTGGCGCGATAGGCCGGGTACAGCACGTAGGCGGCCCACATCGGCGCGGAATCGGCGCGCCGGCCGGCGTCCAGGTGGCAACTGGCGCAGTTCAGGTCGTTGCCGACGAACTTGCTGGCTTTCTGCGGCGTGTGCAGGAAGATCTGTTCGCCTTCGCGCACGACCTTGCCGAAGTCGTTGTCGGGAATGGAGGCAGCGGACGGCGGCGTGAAGGCAGGACGCGGTTCGGCGGCGAACGCGGCGGCGGATACCGCGAGGCAGGCGGCCGCGGACAGGAAGCGCAGGCTGGCGGCGGTCATTGCTTGGCTCCCGCGGTGGTGTTGGCTTGCGCGGCAAGCTGGTCGGCGGCTTTGGGCAGGCCGGCGTAGTAGGCGGACACGGCGTCGATTTCGGCGCTGCTGAGGCGGGTGGCGACGGCCGGCATCAGGCCCAGGGGGCCGGGCGGGCGCTGGCCTTGTTGCCAGGCGCGCAGCTGGCCGGCGATATAGGCAGCTGGCTGGCCAGCCAGGACCGGGAAATTGGCGCCCACGCCGATGCCGCCGGGGCCGTGGCATTGGTTGCAGGCGGGCACGTTCTTGTCCCACGCGCCGCGCGTGGCCAGCCAGGCGCCCGTGTCGGACGGCGCGACGGGATGCATGGCGGTGGCGGCGAGCTTGTCGGTATCCACGGTCGAGGGCAGGCTCGCGTAATACTCCGCCACGGCTTTGCGTTGGGCCGGATCCAGCGCCTTGGCGGTGGCGGCCATGATGGGGCTGACGCGCGAGCCGTTGGCCATGGCTTCGAGCTGCTCTTCCAGATAGGGGCCGCCCATGCCGGCCAGCTGCGGAAAGCCGCCGGCGGGATTGCCCTCGCCACGGGCGCCGTGGCAGGTCATACAGGCGGGCGCGCCGTTGGCGCCCTGGGTGCTGATCTGCTTGCCGTCAGGCGCGCCTTGCGCTCCGGCCGAGGCGGCATACAGGGCGCCCAGGATTAGCGCGCTGGATAGGGACCGTGGGGTCATGGAACCTGCTCCGTGAGTGTTATTGGATTTTTGGTAATAAGCTAATTTCTCGGAATTATATAAATACTTGTGACGGATCAACATGAGATTGTGGAATGCGTGGCAGGCGCGACGCCAACCTCCATCGCGTCGGCCGGCTAAAAATGCCGGCGCGGAAACGGGATCCGCGAACTCCGATTGTCCGCGGAAACAGGCGGAATTCATCGCGCCCGCGCGAGCGACCTTGCCGGGTAATCTTTGCTTGCGTGTGACGCCATGGAATGTGTCACCGCTGGAACCTTCGCTTGCAGCATGGCCAGATCGATTCGGGTAGCATTTCGCCGATCGATAACAAGGAGAATCCGATGCAGACGAACGAGATCGAACACCCGCGCGTAGCGCTGGTCACGGGCGCGGGTACCGGCATAGGCCGCGCGGTGGCGCTGGAATTTCTGGCGCAAGGTTATCGGGTCGTGCTGGCCGGACGCCGCCGCGAACCGCTGGAAGAGACCCGCACGGCGGCGGGCGAAGACGGCGTGAGGGCGCTGGTGGTGCCCACGGACGTGTCCGACGAGCAGGCGGTGCGCGAACTCTTCGACAGCGCGCAGCGCGAATATGGCCGGCTGGACGTGCTGTTCAACAATGCCGGACGCGGCGCGCCGGCGATGCCCATCGAAGAACTGCCCGTGTCCGTCTGGCGCGATGTGGTGGATACCAATCTGACCGGCATGTTCCTGTGCGCGCAGGCGGCCATCCGCGTGATGAAGGCGCAGAATCCGCGCGGCGGGCGCATCATCAACAACGGTTCGATCTCGGCGCATGCGCCGCGGCCGTTCTCCATTGCCTACACCGCCACCAAGCACGCGGTGACCGGGCTGACCAAGTCGATTTCGCTGGATTGCCGGCCCTACAACATCGCTTGCGGCCAGATCGACATCGGCAACGCCGCCACCGACATGACCGAGCGCATGGCGGCGGGCATCCTGCAGGCGGACGGCAGCACCAAGGTCGAGCCGCGCATGGACGTGGCGCATGTCGCGCAGGCGGTCGCCGCCATGGCGCGCCTGCCGCTGGAAGCCAATGTGCAGTTCATGACCATCATGGCGACCAACATGCCCTTCGTGGGCCGGGGCTGAAACGCAGCAAGCCTGCGGCGGCAGGTCCGTTGTGGACTGCCGCGGCAGGCTGTGGTGCCCCCCTGGGGCGCGCTTGCCGCGCCGCCCCGATTCCTTGCTAGCGCGGAGAGGCCTCGGCCAGCATCTGGCCCTGTTTCGTATCCAGGTAGCGCCGGGCGCCGACGTAGCGCTTGTTCCAGTAAGGATTCTTCATTTCATCCACACGCACCTTGGTGCCGCGGCGCGGGGCGTGGACGAACTTGTTCTGTCCGATGTAGATGCCCACGTGGGACGTCACGCCGCGGCCGCGGGTGGCGAAGAACACCAGGTCGCCGGGACGCAGTTCCTGCTTGCCGGCGACGGATTCGCCGGCGGTGCGCTGGGCGCGGGCGGTGCGGGGCAGTTCCAGGCCCGCGATTTCGCGGAACACGTACAGGACCAGTCCGCTGCAATCGAAGCCTTCGGCGTCGTCGCCGCCCCAGCTGTAGGGCGTGCCGATGGCTTCCAGGCCAGCTTGCACGACGCGTTCGCGCAGCGTGGGGACGGTGGGTTCCTGCGCGAGGCGCAGGCCGGTGAGCGAGGAACGGGCTTGCTCGGGGTGGATCGACGCCTGGGCGGCGTTGGGGATCCAGGAGAGGGTCAGGGCGATGATGGGCGCTGACAGGAATACGGGAATGCGTAGTTTGGCAGTTCGGGCTTTTCGCGTGGGCGGCGTCATTACGTCACTTCAAGAATCGGAGTGGGCGGCATGGCTTTGCCATGGGAGGCAAGCCGGCGGAAAGGGGGCAGGACCGGGACGCAAGACCCCGGGATGCCACGGTATTGTAATGGAATAATGTTTCATTACATTTGTAGTGCAATGCAGCATCCTTGTCGGCGGACGTTACCGGTTCCGAAAGGCTCCGAGGCCGGAATATGACACTTCATCTTCATCCGGCTCGGGCATAATCGTCGCCATCGGTCCTGCTGCACGGCAAGCCGGCAGCGGCCGCGGAAACAGATAAGATGAGAAAGCGGAGTAAAGCTCGATGATGAACGCAGTGCACCCTTTGTCTTCCATGCGCCGGCCCGAAGCCTTGCCCTTCGAGCCGTTCCAGGATGCGGTGGCGGCGGTGGAGCGCCTGATTGAAATCTATGCGCGCAACACCGCTTTCCTGCGCGCCGCCTTCCGCGAAGTCCTGAAAGGTTCGGCCAACGGCCGCGAACGCGCCCGCGCCTACTACCCGGCCATCCGTATCGTCGTCGAAACCTATGACCCGATCGATACGCGCCTGTCCTACGGCCATGTGGCCGAACCGGGCATCTACCAGACCACCGTCACCCAGCCCGCGCTGTTCCGCGACTACTTGATAGAGCAGGTGGGCCAGTTGCTGCAGAACCACCGCGTGGCGGTGGAAGTGGGCGAGTCCGACTCCCCGATCCCGCTGCACTTCGCCTTTCCCGAGGGCGCCTACGTCGAAGGCGAGCACCTGGAGGCGCTCAAGCGCCCCTTGCGCGACCTGTTCGACGTGCCCGACCTGGCGGTGACGGACGACGCCATCGTCAACGGTTCGTGGCGCGGCAAGGAAGGCGAGCCCAAGCCGCTGGCGCCGTTCACGGCCCAGCGGGTGGATTATTCACTGCACCGGCTGCAGCACTACACGGCGACCGCGCCGGCGCATTTCCAGAATTTCGTGCTGTTCACCAACTACCAGTTCTACGTCGATGAGTTCTGCGCCCGAGCCCGCGCGCTCATGGCGAGCGGCAACGAAGACTACGAAATGCTGGTGGAACCGGGTAACCGGATCACTCGCCGCGGCGAAAGCGGTCCCGGCGACGAGGACCAGGCGATCCGCCTGCCGCAGATGCCGGCCTACCACCTGGTGCGCGGGGACCATTCCGGCATCACGCTGGTGAACATCGGCGTGGGTCCGTCCAACGCCAAGACCATCACCGACCACATCGCCGTGCTGCGCCCGCATGCCTGGCTGATGCTGGGCCATTGCGCTGGGCTGCGCGATTCCCAGCGGCTGGGCGATTACGTGTTGGCGCACGGCTATGTGCGCGAAGACCATGTCCTGGACGACGACCTGCCGACCTGGGTGCCGGTGCCGGCGCTGGCCGAGGTGCAGGTGGCGCTGGAGCAGGCGGTGGAAGAGGTGGCGGGGCTGTCGGGCTGGGACCTGAAGCGCATCATGCGCACCGGCACGGTCGCCACCATCGACAACCGCAACTGGGAACTGCGCGACCACCTGGAACTGGTGGAGCGCTTCGCGCAGTCGCGCGCCATTGCGCTGGACATGGAGTCCGCCACCATCGCGGCCAATGGCTTCCGCTTCCGGGTGCCGTACGGCACCTTGCTGTGCGTGTCGGACAAGCCGCTGCATGGCGAACTGAAGCTACCCGGCATGGCCAGCGCTTTCTACCGCCGCCAGGTGAACCAGCATCTGGAAATCGGTATCCGCGCCCTGGAGCGCCTGCGCGACATGCCGCCGGAACGCCTGCATTCGCGCAAGCTGCGCACCTTCATGGAAACGGCGTTTCAGTAGATCCGTTGATCCGTCCCCGAGGCCCCGCGATTTCACCGTATGGGGCCTCTTGCGCTATTCTCGCCGGTTGCTTGGAAATCCCCAGGCACCTGGCGCGTCGCGCGGGTGCCTTCATGACCTGAAGGAAATGCATATTGGCACCATCGGAACACGATGAACGTCGCTCAGGCGGCACGCGCAAGGCGGGGGCGGAGCGGCCCTCCGAACTGCGCCGAACCCTGTCCGCGCGTCACCTGACCATGATCGCGGTGGGCGGGTCGATCGGCACCGGGCTGTTCGTGGCCTCGGGCGCGACCATCGCCAAGGCCGGCCCCGGCGGCGCGCTGCTGGGCTATGTGCTGATCGGCATCATGGTCTATTTCCTGATGACCAGCCTGGGCGAACTGGCCGCCGCCATGCCGGTGTCCGGATCCTTTTCCACCTATGGCGCCCGTTACGTCGAGGACGGCTTCGGCTTCGCCCTGGGCTGGAACTATTGGTACAACTGGGCCGTGACCGTGGCGGTCGACCTGGTGGCGGCGCAGCTGGTCATGGCTTACTGGTTTCCCGACGTGCCCGGTTTCTACTGGAGCGCCTTGTTCCTGGCGATCACGTTCGGGCTGAACGCCATGTCGGCGCGCGGCTTCGGCGAAGCGGAGTTCTGGTTTGCGCTGATCAAGGTCATCGCCGTGCTGGCTTTCGTGGCGATGGGCGTGATGATGCTGCTGGGCATCATCCGCGGCGGCGAAACCGGCGGCCTGGCCAACTGGACCGTGGGCGACGCGCCGTTCTCCGGCGGCTTTGCGGCGCTGATCGGCGTGGCCATGGTGGTGGGCTTTTCCTTCCAGGGCACGGAATTGATCGGCATTGCCGCCGGCGAATCCAAGGATCCGGCGCGCAACCTGCCGCGCGCCGTGCGCCAGGTGTTCTGGCGCATCCTGCTGTTCTATGTGGCGGCCATCCTGGTCATCGGTCTCTTGATCCCCTATACCGATCCGCATCTGTTGCGCAACGAGGTCGAGGACATCAGCGTCAGCCCGTTCGCCCTGATCTTCGAGCGCGCCGGGCTTCTGGGGGCGGCGTCGATCATGAACGCGGTGGTGTTGACCTCGGTCCTGTCGGCTGGCAATTCCGGCATGTACGCCGCCACGCGCATGCTCTACAGCCTGGCCCGCGAAGGCAAGGCGCCGCGCATTTTCGGCCGCATTTCGCGCAGCGGCGTGCCGCTGTGGGCGCTGCTGGCGACCACGGCCGTGGCCGCGCTGTGCTTCTTCACCTTCGTGTTCAGCCCCAACGCCGTCTACATCTGGTTGTTGAACACCTCGGGCATGACCGGTTTCATCGCCTGGCTGGGCATCGCCATCAGCCACTACCGGTTCCGCCGCGGCTACGTGAAGCAGGGCCACAACCTGGCCGATCTGCCCTATGTGTCGCCGTTCTTTCCGTTCGGGCCGATCTTCGCTTTCGTGCTGTGCCTGGTCATCACCCTGGGGCAGAACTACCAGGCGTTCCTGCAGGACAAGATCGATTGGGGCGGCGTGGTCGCGACCTACATCGGCATCCCGCTGTTCCTGCTGATCTGGGCCGGCTACCGGCTGACGCGCGGCTCGCGCTTCGTGAACTACCGCGACATGCATTTTCCGGATGCGAGGGCGCGCAGCGATTATCTGGATTCGGCGCTGCGGGGGGAGCCGGCGGCGGGCGAGGCGCGCTGATAGACCCGCGCGGGCGATGTCGACCAAGGCCGCACGTATCAGATTGCCGTCCCCTTGATCCTCCGCGAGGCAAGCGTCCAGATATCGGGCGGCATCGTCGTCCGTCTTGAGGGTGTCAACAGCATCCCAGCGGCAAAGTCCTTCTGGGATAGTGGCGAGAGGTGGCAGAGTGCTCATGGCATAGCGTGGATGAAGTCCAGAAGCCATATGAGCAGATTGTGACCAGTCCGGGGCTGTAATCCCTCGAAAACCAGACAAAAAGCAACCCTTACACACTGGATCATCCATCCAGCAGGTAAGGGCTGCTTTTTTGCGTCAGGATCCGGCGCCCGCCGGGAGCGCCGCCGGTAATCGCTTTACTCGATGTTCTGCGCCTGCTCGCGCATCTGTTCGATCAGCAGTTTCAGGTCCATGGCGGCGCGGGTGACTTCCATGCTGCCGGCCTTGGAGCCCAGCGTGTTGGCTTCGCGGTTCATTTCCTGGAACAGGAAGTCCAGGCGCTTGCCGGCGCTGCCGGCGTTCTTCTTGCCGGAGGCCTGCTTGCCGTCGCCCAGCAGGTGGCGCAGTTCTTCCAGGTGTGAGCGCAGGCGCGACAGCTCTTCGGCCACGTCGATGCGCAGCGCGAACAGGTTCGCTTCCTGCGACAGGCGTTCCGACAGCTCGGCGCCGGAAATGTGGGTGAAGCCGCCGGGGAAGGCGGATTCCACGCTTTCGCGCAGCTTGGCGGCCAGCTTGTCGCGGTGGTCGGCCAGCAGCTGGGGCAGGTGGGCCTGCACCAGTTCGACGATGCGCGCCACGCCGTCGGCGCATTCGCGCATCATGCCGGCCAGGCGCTCGCCTTCGCGTTCGCGGCCTTCCTGGAGCTGGATCAGGGCCTGCTGGGCGGCCTGCATGCAAGCCGCGCCCCAGACCTGCGGGTCGAGCGCGTCGTTGGCGCGCTGGCCGGGCCAGTTGAACAGTTCGACCAGGCGCGGGGCGGCGATGTCGGGCAGGATGCGGCGGGCGGCCTGCAATTGCTCGGCCAGGCTTTCGAGCCAGGAGGGTTCCAGCTTGGACAGGTCGGTGCTGGCATTGCGCGTGTACGAAACGCGGATCTCGACCTTGCCGCGCGCGAGATTGGCGGTCAGCAGCTCGCGCAGGGGAGTTTCCACGTGGCGCAGCTCGTCGGGCAGACGGAAATAGAGATCGAGGAAGCGGCTGTTGACGCTGCGGAATTCGAGCGCAAGCGTGCCTTGCTCCAGATCTGCGCGGGCGTTGCCGAAGGCGGTCATGCTGCGAATCATGATGTGCGTGTCCTGGTAATGCTTTTAATTGGGAACCGATGGCGCTTGAGTCCGCGCCAGCCGGTTTTTTGGCGCGGGTTCGGGGTTTCCAGCGGCTATATCGCGGCAGGATACTCCAAGCGGCGGTTTCCTGCGGCGGCAGCCCGTACAATGCGGCGGATCTAAGCCATGTCTGGAGTCTGCCTGTGACCACTACCCCCGCCATTGCCCGTCCCTCGGGCCGCGCCGTCAACGAATTGCGGCCGTTCAGCCTGGAGCGCGGCTTCACGCGCTATGCCGAAGGCTCGGTGCTGGTGAAGGCTGGCAATACCCATGTGCTGTGCACGGCCAGCGTATTGGAGAAGGTACCGCCTTTTCTGAAGGGCAAGGGGGAAGGCTGGGTAACGGCTGAATACGGCATGTTGCCGCGGGCCACTCACACGCGCGGCGACCGCGAGGCGGCGCGCGGCAAGCAGAGCGGCCGCACCCAGGAAATCCAACGCTTGATCGGACGCAGCCTGCGCGCGGTGTTCGACATGAAGGCCCTGGGCGAGCGCACCTTGCATCTGGACTGCGACGTGCTGCAAGCCGACGGTGGCACGCGCTGCGCCAGCATTACCGGCGC
Source organism: Achromobacter anxifer (assembly GCF_903652925.1). Taxonomy (GTDB): domain Bacteria; phylum Pseudomonadota; class Gammaproteobacteria; order Burkholderiales; family Burkholderiaceae_B; genus Achromobacter; species Achromobacter anxifer. Next base: position 242,564 of record NZ_CAHLAR010000004.1, read on the forward strand.
CTGGGTGGCGGCGGCCGACGCGGTCGCGCTGCTGATGAAGCGCGGCGATCTGGCCGCGAACCCGATCCGCGACGCGGTCGCGGCAGTGTCGGTCGGCCTGGTGCAGGGCCGCGCGGTGCTGGATCTGGATTACGAGGAAGATTCGGCCTGCGATGCCGACGTCAACGTGATCATGACTGGCAGCGGCGCGTTCGTGGAAGTGCAGGGCACCGGCGAAGGCGCCACGTTCACGCGGGCCGAGCTGGATACGATGCTGGTGCTGGCCGAAGGCGGGATCGCCGGGCTGGTGCGGGAACAGCGCGCAGCGCTGCTTTGAGTTTTTTGGGGGTGTGAAGGGCTGCGCGCAACTCTTCACACCCAGGCGCCGGTATCACCCCCGCGCCAGCAGCATCCCCAGCTTCTCCGCCTTCTCCAGATTCCAGATCGCATCGATCAGCCCGCGCAGCTCTTGCTCGGTCGCGGCGTCCGCGTAGCGGCCCAAGGTGAGCGTCTTGTCTTCGATCTCGGCGCGGCTCAGGGTGTTGCCCGGATCGCCCTTGGGTTCGTCGACGCGGCCATGCAGCTTGCGGCCGTCTCGGGTGTAGACGGTGACCTTGCCGATCCAGCGTTGCGGATAGGCGCCGTCGACTTCGGGATCCAGTTCCATTTCCACCTTGCCGCGGAACGTGGCGACGCCCGGGTCGTCCAGGCCGGCGTCGAACTCCGCCAGGCCGGCGCGGCCCTGGCGGGCGATGAGCGCCAGCACGGTGCCCATGGAGAACTTGGACTGGTGCACGGTTTGCGGATTGACCACCGGACCCAGCACGTCGATGGCACCCTGGTGGACGTGGGCCACGACCCGCTCGACGTCGGCCTCGGTCAGATCGTTGTCGCGCAGCGCCTGTTGCAGCGCGTCGGCGGCGGGATGCGTGTGGCGGCAGGACGCATGGAACTTGAACGAGGTCTCAGCCAGCGCCCAGCGTTCGCCCAGCCGGTCGCACAAACGGCTGGGATCGGCGTCGGTCGACATGCCGGCCGCCATGCCCTGCGGGCCTTCCAGGATATGGCGCGCGCCGGTGAAGCCTTCGCGGGCGAGATAGGCCGCGGTGATGCCGTCGGCCGCCGCCTTGGCGGTGTGCAACTGCTTGGAGTCAGCGGCGTCGCGCAGGAACTCCCAGAGGCCTGCGGCTTGGGTGCCGGCCGAACCCAGGGCGTGCAGCATTTCCTCGGGGGACAGGTTGAGCAGCCGGCCCGTGGTGACGGCGGCGGCCAGCGTGCCGGCGGTGCCTGTGGTGTGGAAGATCTTGTAGTGCGAGCGGCCCAGGAATTCGCCCACGCGGATGCCCACTTCGTAACCCGCCACGGCGGCCACCAGCAGGTCGCGGCCGGAGCGGCCCAGCGCCTGGGCCACCGCCAGCGCCGGCGGGAACACCACGGCGGCCGGGTGGAACACGGAACCGTTGTGCACGTCGTCCTGCTCGACCACGTGGGCCGCCGCCGCGTTGACCATGGCGGCAAACAGCGGCGTGGTGCGGCGGCGGGTGATCAGGACTTCGCTGGGACCGTCGGCCGGGCCCATGGCGGCGGCGTAGCGGTCGATGGCCTGCACGGCGCGCGCGGAGGCGCCCGCCAGGATGGAGGCCAGGCAGTCCAGCAGCAGGTCTTCGGCGCGGCGCAGGACGGGGGCGGGGATGTCCTCGTAGCGCAGATTGGCGGCGAAGGTTGCGAGCTGGGCGCTCAGGTGCGGGGTGTCTTTGGCTGCGGTCATGGTCGTCGGATTCGCGTCAGAAGGAACGGGGCAGGCCCAGGATGTGCTCCGCCACGTAGGACAGGATCAGGTTCGTCGAGATGGGCGCGACCTGGTACAGGCGGGTCTCGCGGAACTTGCGCTCGACGTCGTACTCGGTGGCGAAGCCGAAGCCGCCGTGGAATTGCAGGCAGGCGTTGGCCGCTTCCCAGGACGCGTCGGCCGCCAGCAGCTTGGCCATGTTGGCCTGGGCGCCGCAGGGCTCGTGCGCGTCGAACAGGCGGCAGGCTTCGTAGCGCATCAGGCTGGCCGCCTCGACGTTGATGTGGGCGCGGGCGATGGGGAACTGCACGCCCTGGTTCTGGCCGATGGGGCGGCCGAACACCATGCGCTCCTTGGCGTAGGCGGTGACCTTGTCCACGAACCAGTAGCCGTCGCCGATGCACTCGGCGGCGATCAGGGTGCGCTCGGCATTCAGGCCGTCCAGGATGTACTTGAATCCCTTGCCTTCCTCGCCGATCAGGTTTTCTTCCGGGATTTCCAGGTTGTCGAAGAACAGCTCGTTGGTCTCGTGGTTGACCATGTTGGGAATGGGGCGGATCGACATGCCGTGCTTGACCGCATGGTGCAGGTCCACCAGGAAGATGGACATGCCTTCCGACTTGCGCGTGACCTGGTCCAGCGGCGTGGTGCGCGCCAGCAGGATCATCAGGTCCGAGTGCTGCACGCGCGAGATCCAGACTTTCTGGCCGTTGATGACGTAGCGGTCGCCGCGCTTGACCGCGGTGGTCTTGATCTTGGTGGTGTCGGTGCCGGTGGTGGGCTCGGTGACGCCCATGGATTGCAGGCGCAGCTCGCCGGCGGCGATGCGCGGCAGGTATTCGCGCTTCTGGGCTTCGGAACCATGGCGCAGCAGGGTGCCCATGTTGTACATCTGGCCGTGGCAGGCGCCGGAGTTGCCGCCGCTGCGGTTGATTTCTTCCATGATGACCGAGGCTTCGGTCAGTCCCAGGCCCGAACCGCCGTACTCCTGCGGAATCAGCGCGGCCAGCCAGCCGGCCTCCGTCAGCGCGCGGACGAAGGCTTCGGGGTAGCCGCGCTCTTCGTCGACCTTGCGGAAATATTCGGAGGGGAACTGGGCGCAGAGGTCGCGCACGGCTTCGCGGATGTCCTGGTAGGCGTGGGAGGCGTTGGGCATGAGAGGGTTTTCTGTATGGGTAATGGATCGGTGCAGCGTTGAATGTGCCGCAAGCCGGCGCTTATGCCAATTCACGATTCCTTAATACGGGGTTCGGTTTCATGACGGGAGTTTTTCATTCGGCCGGCGGGGTTGTGTCAAGAAATTGCCAAACTGGATGTCCATAATCGTCGCGAACGCCGCCACAGGCGGCAGGTTTTGTATGGACGGATATGCGGAAAAACATCAGGGTCACCACGGCGGTGTCGGCCATTCTTGCGTTGTTTGTGGTGCTGTTCGCGATGGCGGCGGCGGCGGGCATCGTCGTGCTGCGCGAAAACCGCGCGGACATCGAGGCCCTGGGCCGGGGCAGCATCGAACGGGCCAGCGACCTGGCCGACATGACCAGCCGGCTGTTCCAGGCGCGCGCCGCGCTGACGGACGCCAAGACGGCCATGGAAGGCGGCCTGGAAGAGGCGCGCAACGAGGCGCTGACGCATGCCGAGGCGCTGTTCAAGCAGGCCGCGGCCAGCCTGGCGCGCCTGCGCGACAACCCGGACACGAGCGCCCAGGGCGCGCCGCTGTTCGACGGCGTGCTGGCGGCCTACGCCGCCTTTGCCGACAAGACCCTGGCGCCCATGCACGCGGCGATCAAGGGCTGGAACGGGATCGAGGTCAACCGCCTGGTCGACAAGGTGCTGCCGGGCAGCGGCGCGGCCTACGTGAAGCAGGCCGACGCCTACCAGACCTACGCCCGGGATCAGGGGCAAGCGGCGGTGGCCAGCGCCAGCGACACGCTGGAGCGGGTCATCGTGGTGGCGGCCGGCGTGCTGGCGTTGGTGCTGCTGCTGGCCGTGCTGATCCGGCTGGCGTTCCGCCGCGGCATCCTGCGGCCGCTGAACGAAGCCGGCGCGCACTTCGACCGCATCGCCGACGGCGACCTGACGGGCGCGATCGCCATGCGCGGCAACAACGAGATCGGCGTGCTGTACAGCGCCATGCGGCGCATGCAGACCGGCTTGTCGGCGGCGGTGGCGTCGGTGCGCCACGGCGTGGAGGAAATCCATACCGGTTCGGGCGAGATCGCCGCCGGCGGCGCCGACATGTCGGACCGCACGGCGCGCCAGGCGGGTTCGCTGCAGGAGGCCGCGGCCAACATGACGCAGCTGGCGCACACGGTGAACCTGACCGCGGGCAATGCCGACCTGGCCAGTCGCCAGGCGCTGGGCGCGACCCAGCTGGCGCAGCGCGGCGGCGCGGCCGTGGAGGAAGTGGTACAGAGCATGCAGGGCATTGCGGACAGCGCCCGCCGCATCGGCGAGATCGTCGGCGTGGTGGACAGCATCGCCTTCCAGACCAACATCCTGGCGCTCAACGCCGCGGTGGAAGCGGCGCGCGCGGGCGAGCAGGGCAAGGGTTTCGCGGTGGTGGCGGGCGAGGTCCGTTCACTGGCCCAGCGCAGCGCGCAGGCCGCCAAGGAAATCAAGGGCCTCATCGAGGATTCCGCCGCGCGCGTGCAGGCCGGCGTGCGCCAGGTCAGCCTGGCCGGCGACACCATGCGCGACATGGTCGAATCGGTGGGCCGGGTGACGCAGATCGTGGCCGAGATTTCCAGCGCCACGGCCGAGCAGGCCGCCGGCATTGCTTCCGTGAACGACGCGGTGGCCGACATCGAACGCGCCACCCAGGAAAACGCCGCCATGGTGGAGCAGACCGCGGCCGCGGCGGCGGCGCTGGAGGCCCAGGCGCAAGGTTTGCGCCGGGCGGTGGCCGTGTTCCAGATCGCCGAGTCGGCGCAGGGATCAGCTGTCGAGCTGCGGCAGGATGCCGCCGGTGTAGCGCTCGGCCACCAGCGACAGGTTCCCATGCTTGACCTTGTGCTTGACGTGGGCAGCGGCCGACGCAATGTCCTCAGGGCGGATGCGCTCGCATAACGAGGGCGTGACGGTGAGGGCGCCGACCCCCAGCGTCACGAAGGGAAAGAAGCGCGGCACGCCGTAGCGGTCCTCGGCCTCGATGCCGCCGTTGCGGCGGCCCTCTTCGTCGTACAGGGCTATGGCGCGGTCGTTGAATTCCGCGATGATGCGCCGGGCGCGCTCCATCCAGTCGGGGCTGCGCAGCAGGACTACGAAATCATCGCCGCCCACATGGCCGACGAAGTCGCGCTGCGGATCGCAATGGCGCTTGATGACCTCGGCGGTCAGCATGATCATGTCGTCGCCGCGCCAATAGCCGTAGACGTCGTTGAAGGGCTTGAAGTTGTTCAGGTCGCCATAGCAGATGGTGAAGTCGTCCGCGTCTTCCAGCAGCGTGGCGATGTGCCGGCTGATGGGGATGTTGCCGGGCAGCGAGGTCAGCGGGTTGGCATAGCGCGCCGCCTCGATCCGCATTTCGGTCACGGAGCGCACCAGCGTCTCGCCGGTGGCCAGGCCGTCGTAGCGGCCGTCGCGGGTGATGATCAGGCCGTCCATCAGGTAGCGCTGGTCTTCCGAGATCAGCACGTGGCTCAACTGGTCGATGGACACGTTCAGGTCCACCAGCACCGGCTGGGCATTCATGAAGGTCGAGCAGGCGTCGCGGCCGAACAGGTCGCGGGTATAGCGCTGCGCGTAATGCTCCGAGAAGTCGCGCCGGTTGATGATGCCGACCGGGCGGTTGTCGTCGTCGATCACCGCCACGGCATGCATTTCCTTGTGCTCGATGAATAGTCGGTGCACGTCGTCATTGGTGTGCCGCGTCAGCTGCACCGCGGGCGCCTCGACGCGCAGGCTGGCCGCCGTACCGCCAGCGCTGCGCTGCTGCATGGCGACGGGTTGGCGCAGCCGCAGTGAGTCGCGCAGCGGCTGGGCTACCTCGGTCAGCAGCATTTCCTCGGGCCGGCCCAGCAGCCAGCCTTGCGCGTAGCGGATGTCCAGTTCGCGCACCACGGCCAGGTCCTCGGCGGTCTCGATGCCTTCGGCGACGATGGTGGTGCCCAGGTGCTGCGCCACCTTCAAGATGGCGCGCACCATGTTTTGCTTGCGGTCGTCCTGGCCGATGCCGTCGAAGAAATAGCGGTCGATCTTGACCAGGTCGGGCTGCATTTCCGCCCACAGTTGCAGATTCGAGTTGCCCACTCCGTAGTCGTCCAGGGCGACGCGCATGCCGCGCTCGCGCAGGCAGGCGAAGGCGCTGGCCAGTTCGGCCATGTGCTCGGAAAGGGGATCCTGCTCGGTCAGCTCTACGATGATGCTGGACGGGGCCAGCGAGCAATTCTTGAGCAGGCGCTGGGGCATTTCATCGCCCCACAGCGTCCAATAATGGATCAGGGCGGAGCCGGACAGGTTCAGGAACAGCATGCCGGCGGCATCGTGCTGATGAAATCCCTGGGCGCCGGCGCGGAAACTGGCGAGTTCCAGCTGCGGATGCAGGCCTTGGCGGCGAGCCTCGGCGAACAGGGCGTCGGGAAAGTGCAGGGCGGTGTCGGCGGGGCCTCGGATCAGGCTTTCGTGGCCGTAGATGCGGCTGTGGGACAGGTCGACCACAGGTTGGAAGCGCGGGCGCAGCAGGCGTTCGCGCAGGATGCCGGCCAGGCTCACGTGCGCTGACGCGCTGTCCGGGGATGATGAGGGAGCGCGGGCCGCTACCGGCCGGGGCAAAGCGTGAGTGGGGTCCATCGCCGGTGCGTTCAGATACTATCAGTGACAAGTTTGACTATATTGACAACAAAATATGTCTGCGTTGTTGCGCCGACGACAGGCGCGCAATCTTCAGCCAGCCGCGTTGCGGCTGTCAACACCGGACCTGGTCATATCCATACGCCGCGCAGGGGGGATCGCGGCGGGCAGGCCGCGCCCTATACAATTTGCCCCATGACTGCTCCCAAGATTCCCGATTCCCTGCGCCGTGTCGTGCTGGCGTCCAACAATGCCGGCAAGCTGCGTGAATTTTCCGCCCTGTTCGCCCCCCTGGGCATCGAACTGGTGCCCCAAGGCGAGCTGGGGGTGCCCGAAGCCGAAGAACCGCACGTCACCTTCGTCGAGAACGCCCTGGCCAAGGCCCGCCATGCCAGCCGCCTGACCGGCCTGCCGGCGTTGGCCGACGACTCCGGCCTGTGCGTGGCCGCGCTGGACGGCGCACCCGGCGTGTATTCGGCGCGCTACGCCAAGATGCATGGCGGCGAGAAATCCGACCAGGCCAATAACGAACTGCTGGTTAGCAAGCTGGCCGGCGTGGCCGACCGCAGCGCCTGGTACGTGGCGGTGCTGGCCCTGGTTCGGTCCGAAAACGACCCCCGCCCGCTGATCGGCGAAGGCCTGTGGCATGGCGAGATCATCGACCAGCCCGAGGGCGCCAACGGCTTCGGCTACGACCCGCATTTCTACCTGCCCGACCAGGCCCTGACCGCCGCGGCGCTGGAACCCGAGGAAAAGAACCAGATCAGCCACCGGGCCCGCGCCTTGCGCGAACTGCTGAGCAAGCTGAGCCAGGCTTGAGGAGGGCGCCACGCGGCGCCCGGTCCAGGAATTACGCATGTCCATCATCATTCCCATCCGCAACGACATGGGCGCGACGCCGTCGCGCCTGAAGACGCCGCCCGGCGCCACGCTGAGCAGCCTGCCGCCGCTGTCGGTCTACGTGCACGTGCCCTGGTGCGTGCGCAAGTGTCCATATTGCGACTTCAATTCGCACGCCGCGCCCGGCGAGATTCCCGAACGCGCCTATCTGGACGCGCTGCGCAGCGACCTGGAACAGGCGCTGCCTTCGATCTGGGGCCGGCAGGTGGTGTCGGTCTTCATCGGCGGGGGCACGCCCAGCCTGCTGTCGTCCGCCGGGCTGGACGAGCTGCTGGCGATGCTGCGGGCCTGTCTGAACCTGTGGCCCGACGCCGAGATCACCATGGAAGCCAACCCCGGCACCGCCGAGGCCGGGCGCTTCCGCGATTACGCGGCCAGCGGCGTCACGCGCTTCTCGCTGGGCATCCAGAGCTTCGACGACGCCCAGCTGAAGAAGCTGGGCCGCATCCACGACAGCGCGCAGGCGAGGGCGGCCATCGAGATGGCGCAGCGCGCCGCGCCGCGCGTCAACCTGGACATGATGTTCGCCTTGCCGGGGCAGACGCTGGACGCCTGTGTGGCCGACTTGGGGCAGGCCGTGGCGTTCGGCACCGAGCATCTGTCGCTCTATCACCTGACGATGGAGCCCAACACGGTCTTCGCCAAGTTCCCGCCCGAGGACCTGCCCGACGTCGACACCAGCGCGGCCATGCAGGACGCGGTGGAAGCCGAACTGGCCGCCGCCGGCCTGGCCCGCTACGAGGTTTCGGCCTACGCCAAGCCCGGCGCGCGCTGCCGCCACAACCTGAATTACTGGGAGTTTGGCGACTACCTGGGGCTGGGGCCCGGCGCGCACGGCAAGCTGTCCTTCCATGACCGCATCGTGCGCGAGGCGCGCCTGCGCAGTCCGGAATCCTGGATGCAGGCGGCCATGGCGCGCGACGGCAGCCATATCGCCGAAAGCCGCCAGGTCGGTCCCGACGAGCTGCCGTTCGAGTTCATGCTGAACGCCTTGCGCCTGAAGGACGGCGTCGCCGCCACGGCCTTCAGCGAACGCACCGGCCTGTCCCTGGCGGCCATTGCGCACCAATTGGAGGCAGCGTCCAAGCGCGGCCTGCTGGACGCCGATCCGACCCGGCTGCGCGCCACGCCCCTGGGCTGGAGATTCCTCAACGACCTGCAGGAAATGTTCCTGTAGCGTTCATGCACCATAATGGGGCGGTCGTGCCCCACTATTTGCACCATTATGGTGCTACATTTTCCCATGACCGAGCCGACTTCCCCGGGGAATCCCGGAGGAAAAACCTGGCACGCTTATTGCTTCCCTCTTTTATGCCAGTCGACGGGCAAAGCCCTCGACCTTTTTATCTAATGGAGATGACATGGCAAGCCCGAAAGATGTCCTGAAACAGATCGCCGACAACGAAGTCAAATTCGTGGATTTCCGCTTTACCGATACGATTGGCCGTGAGCACCACATTTCGGTGCCGACCAGCCAGATCGACGAAGACAAGCTGGAAAGCGGGCAGGCCTTCGACGGTTCGTCGATCCCGGGCTGGAAGGGCATCGAAGCCTCCGACATGCTGCTCATCCCCGACCTGTCCACCGGCAACCTGGATCCGTTCCGCGAGGAGCCGACCCTGATCCTGTCGTGCGACGTGGTCGAACCGTCCGACCTGAAGGGCTATGACCGCGACCCGCGCTCGCTGGCCAAGCGGGCCGAAGCCTATCTGAAGTCCTCGGGCCTGGGCGACACCGCCTACTTCGGTCCGGAACCCGAATTCTTCGTCTTCGACGGCGTGACCTGGAACAGCGACATGTCCGGCACCTTCGTCAAGATCAAGTCCGAAGAAGCCCCCTGGTCCTCGGGCCTGGAATTCGAAGGCGGCAACACCGGCCACCGTCCCACCGTCAAGGGCGGCTACTTCCCCGTGCCCCCGGTCGATTCCTTCCAGGACATGCGTTCCGAAATGTGCCTGCTGATGGAACAGATGGGCGTGCCGGTCGAAGTGCACCACCATGAAGTGGCCGGCGCCGGCCAGCTGGAAATCGGCACCAAGTTCAGCACGCTGGTGCAGCGCGCCGACTGGACGCAGATCGTCAAGTACGTGATCCACAACGTGGCCCACGCCTACGGCAAGACCGCCACCTTCATGCCCAAGCCCATCGTCGGCGACAACGGCTCCGGCATGCACGTCCACCAGTCCATCTGGAAGGACGGCCAGAACCTGTTCGCGGGCAACGGCTACGCCGGCCTGTCCGAATTCGCGCTGTACTACATCGGCGGCATCATCAAGCACGCCCGCGCGCTGAACGCCATCACCAACCCCGGCACCAACTCGTACAAGCGCCTGGTTCCGCACTACGAAGCGCCCGTGAAGCTGGCCTACTCGGCCCGCAACCGTTCGGCCTCGATCCGCATTCCGTACGTCGGCAACCCGAAGGGCCGCCGCGTCGAAGCGCGCTTCCCGGACCCCCTGGCCAACCCGTACCTGGCTTTCTCGGCCCTGATGATGGCCGGCCTGGACGGCGTGCAGAACAAGATTCACCCCGGCGATCCCGCCGACAAGAACCTGTACGACCTGCCGCCGGAAGAAGACGCGAAGATCCCGACCGTCTGCGCATCGCTGGAACAGGCCCTGGAAGCCCTGGACAACGACCGCGAGTTCCTGACCCGCGGCGGCGTGTTCAGCAACGACATGCTCAACGCGTACATCGAACTCAAGATGGGCGACGTCAACCGTCTGCGCATGACGCCGCACCCGGTCGAGTTCGACATGTACTACAGCCTCTGATGTCTTGAGGCTGTGACTGGAGGCGGCGCGATGAGGCAGGCAGAAACCAGGGCCCGCAGCAAGCGCACCTCCAGTTCGCGGTTCGACGGATTGCCCGCCAGGCGCGATGCCTGGCGGACAGCGCGCCGGTTCCCGGCGCCGCCGTCGACTTCCGCCTTTCCCTCACATTCGGGTATGTAGAAAATGAATGTAGAAGCTCTCGATCTGCTAGCCACGTCCGTTTTCCTGGTCAACGAACGCGGTCATATCGAATATGCCAATGCGGCCGCCGAAGACCTGTTTGGCCGCTCGCGCAAGCAACTGAACGGCCATTCCGCCGCCACGCTGTTCGACAGTCCGGAAAACATCCAATCCTCCATCGACCGCGCCGCGGCCGGGCGCTATGCCGACGTCAGGCAACTGGCCTCCTTGCGCCGCGCCACCGAATCCGTGGAGGTTTCGGTGACGACGGTCGGACTGACGGGCCAGCGCTGGCCCGTGCTGATAGAAACCCGCGAGATCGAGCAGCGCGTGCTGGCCGACCGCAACCACCGGCTGGTTGACGAGATCGAAGCCCACCGCGAACTGCTGCGCAATCTTGCGCATGAAGTCAAGAATCCCCTGGGCGGCCTGCGCGGCGCGGCGCAATTGCTCGAAGCCGAGCTGCCCAGCGCGGCCCTGGCCGAGTACACCCAGGTCATCATTTCCGAAGCCGACCGCCTGCAGGCGCTGGTGGACCGCCTGAGCGGCCCGCAACGTGTGCCGCTGAACGCGCGTCCGGTGAATATCCATGAGATCTGCGAGCGCGTCTGCGCGCTGATCCAGGCCGAATTCCGCAACGACGTCACGCTGCTGCGCGACTACGACGCCTCCGTGCCTGACCTGAAGGGCGATGCCGCCCGCCTGATGCAAGCCGTACTGAACGTGGCGCGCAATGCCGCCCAGGAGCTGGTCGCGCGGCCGGTCGGCCCGCAGACCGAGCCCGGGGTGCTGACGCTGCGCACGCGCGTGGCGCGGCAGGTCATGCTGGCCCACCGCCAGCACCGCCTGGCGCTGGTGCTGTCCATCATCGACAACGGTCCCGGCGTGCCCGACCACATCCGTGACCGCATCTTCCACCCGCTGGTCACGGCGCGCGCCGGAGGCACGGGGCTGGGACTGAGCCTGGCCCAGGATTTCGTGCAGCAGCATGGCGGCATCATCGAATTTGAATCCCGGCCAGGCCGCACCGAGTTCCGCCTTGTCCTTCCGATGGAGCCTGCACACTGATGAAACCCGTATGGATCGTCGATGATGACCAGGCCATCCGCTGGGTCCTGGAAAAGGCCCTGGCGCGCGCTGGAGTCCCCACCCGCAGCTTTTCGCAGTCGGCCGATGTGCTGGATGCGCTGTCGCGCGAAGCGCCTGCCGCGCTGGTGTCCGATATCCGCATGCCGGGCGGCAACGGCCTGGAACTGCTGCGCCAGCTGAAGGAACGCAATCCCGGCCTGCCCGTGATCGTGATGACGGCGTTCGCCGATCTGGACAGCACCGTGTCCGCATTCCAGGGTGGCGCGTTCGACTATCTGGCCAAGCCGTTCGACGTCAACGAGGCGGTGGCGCTGATCCAGCGCGCCATGCAGGAATCGTCGCAACCCGAAAGCCCCGAAGGGCAGGGCGAGTCGGCGCAGAACAACGAGCGGTGGATGATGACGCAGTCCTCATCCACCGCCATGCAGGAAGTGTTCCGCGCCATCGGCCGGTTGGCCCAGTCCAAGGTCACGGTCTTGATCACGGGCGAGTCCGGCACCGGCAAGGAACTGGTGGCGCGCGCCTTGCACGGCCACGGCGTGCGTGCGAACGGCCCCTTCGTGGCGCTGAACGCCGCCGCCATTCCACGCGACCTGCTGGAGGCCGAGCTGTTCGGCCATGAACGCGGCGCGTTCACGGGCGCCAACAATCTGCGCCGCGGCCGCTTCGAGGAAGCGCACGGCGGCACCTTGTTCCTGGACGAAATCGGCGACATGCCGATCGAATTGCAGACGCGCCTGTTGCGCGTGCTGGCCGAAGGCAGCTTCTACCGCGTGGGTGGCGCCCAGCCGGTGCGCGTCGATGTGCGCATCGTCGCCGCCACTCACCAGCCGCTGGAGCAGCGGGTGGAGCAGGGCCTGTTCCGCGAGGATCTGTTCCATCGTCTGAACGTCATCCGGCTGCGCCTGCCGCCGCTGCGCGAACGGGTCGAGGACATTCCGGCCCTGGCCAGCCATTTCCTGACCGCCAGCGCCCGCGCGCTGGGGGTGCCGGTCAAGCGCTTGACGCCGGAAGCCTTGGCCGTGCTGTCCAGGTTCGACTTTCCCGGCAACGTGCGCCAGCTGGAGAACTTTTGCCACTGGCTGACGGTGATGGCGCCTGGCCAGACGGTGGAACGGGCCGACCTGCCGCCGGAAATCCGCGCCATGGAACACCAGCAGACGGGCTCGGCGCCGCCGCCGCGTCCCGTCGCGCCCATGGCCGGCGTGGGCACCGTGCTGCCGGCCGCGGCGCCGGCGGAAGAGGCCTCGCCGCGCAATTGGCAGGACTCCTTGCTGCGCGACGCCCAGTATCGGCTGGAGCGCGGCGAACCCGCGGTCATGGCCACGCTGACACGCCAGTTCGAGAAGATCCTGCTGCAAAGCGCGCTGGACGCCAGTCGCGGCCGCCGGGTGGAGGCCGCCTCGCGTCTGGGCATTGGCCGCAACACCATCACGCGCAAGCTGCGCGAGCTGGGGATTGAGGACGAGTGATGGGTTTCGCACTCCGTCATCCCATCCCCAACAGGCTCTCGCACAGGCGCGGCGACTTCAGTTTCTGCAGCCACCATTTCAGCGCCTCGCCCGGCGGTTCCGAGCGCCAGGCATAGGTCAGGTGTTCCGTCAGGGACATGCCTTCGTCCGTTTCGCACACCACCAGCAGGCCCTGGGCCAGATAAGGCGCGGCCAGCGTCAGCGGCAGGTAGCCGCAGCCCAGGCCGCGCACCTGGGCGTCTATCTTGGCCTGCATGGTCGGCATCACCAGTACGGCTTGTTCCGCCAGGATGCCGCGCGTCTGCGGCGCCAGGTTGCGCGAGGTATCGGCCACCACCACGGCGCAATAGCGCGTGATGTCGGCGCGGCTGAGGGGTTGGGGCAGGGACGCGAGCGGGTGGTGAGCGGCCACGCAGAAGCCGAATTGCGACTGTCCCATGGCTTGCGAGCGGTAGGGCCCGGTGGGTTCGCCCGCCGCGCCCGCGCCTATCACCAGATCGGCCCGCCCCGAGGTCAGGGCGTCCCAGTTGCCGCTCAGCACTTCGCTGGAAAAGCGTAGTGTGGTGGCGCTGCCCAGCGCCTGGAACTCTTCGATCAGGTCGTATAGCGGCCGCCACGGCAGGACCGCGCTGACCGCGATGCGCAATTCCACCTCCCAGCCCGTGGCGATGCGCTTGACCCGGCAGGCCAGGTCGTCCAGCGACTGCAGCACGTGGCGGCCTTCCTTCAGCAGCGTTTCGCCCGCCGGCGTCAGCAGCGCGCGGTGTCCGGAGCGGTCGAACAGCAGCACGTCCAGTCCGTCCTCCAGCTTGCGGATGGAGTAGGTGACGGCCGAGGGCACTTTGCCCAGCTCGCGGGCCGCCTTGGCAAAGCTGCCGTGGCGCGCGATGGCGTCGACCAGGATGAGCAGTTCGGGGGTGATGGCTTGCATGGAGGCGTCCGGAATGTACATTCAAAAAATTTGAATGGTTCCGTCAAAATATAACGCCGAACAGGCCACGCTGCACGCGCACAATATCACTCATGCCGGTAGTGCAGCGGCTTGGCCCACAGGGGCGAAAGCAACAAGGGCTGCACAACCATTCATATTATTGAAATAGGAGTCCGCAATGCTTACGATTCGCCGCGCCGCTGAACGGGGTCATGCCAACCACGGATGGCTGGACTCGTTCCATACCTTTTCCTTTGCCAACTACTACGACCCGGCCCACATGGGGTTCGGCGCGCTGCGCGTGATCAACGATGACCGCATCGCCGCCGGCCGCGGCTTCGGTACCCACGGCCACCGCGACATGGAGATCATCACCTATGTGCTGGACGGCGCGATCGCCCACAAGGACAGCATGGGCAGCGGCTCGACCATCCAGCCCGGCAACGTTCAGCGCATGAGCGCGGGCCGCGGGGTGATGCACTCGGAGTTCAACCCGCTGTCGGACCGTGAAACGCACATGCTGCAGATCTGGATTGAGCCCGACGTTGCCGGCATTGCGCCCGAGTACGAAGAGCGCAGCTTCAGCGATGAGCAAAAGCGTGGCCGCCTGCAGGCCCTGGTGTCGGCGGATGGCGTCGACGGTTCGATGAAGATCCATCAGGACGCGCGGCTGTACGGCGGGCTGTTCGATGGCGATGAGTCCGCGACGCTGGAGCTGGCGGCCGGCCGCCGCTCCTGGGTCCATGTGGCCCGCGGCAGCCTGACGGTCAACGGCGTTGAACTGTCGGCTGGCGACGCGCTCGCCATCACCGGCGAGCCCCGCGTCGAATTGTCGGGCGGCAAGAATGCCGAAGTCCTGGTGTTCGACCTGGCGTGAAGCGCCTGGCGGGCGGGCTGAAGAAGCCCGCCCGCCTTTGTTTTTTCCATGCAGGCGGCAGGGCTTAACATGGCCCTAGGCCCCACAACCCGGAGAGTCCGATATGTCCACCTTGTCCGAAGCAGGCGAAAGCCAGATTGAATCCGTCGTGGTGCCGCGCACCAGCGACCTGGGCGGCTTTTCCGTGCGCCGTGCCATTCCGTCCGCGCAGCGCCGCACGGTCGGACCCTTTGTGTTCCTGGATCACATGGGGCCGGTCGAGTTCGCGCCCGGCACGGGCATAGACGTGCGTCCGCATCCGCACATCGGCCTGTCCACCGTGACCTATCTGTACGAAGGTTCGATGGTGCACCGCGACGGCGCGGGCAACACCCAGACCATCCTGCCCGGAGAGGTCAATTGGATGACGGCCGGCCGCGGCATCGTACATTCCGAACGCTCCTCGCCCGAAAGCCGCCAGGCCGCGCAGCGCCTCTGTGGCCTGCAGATCTGGGTCGGGTTGCCGAAAGAGCACGAGGAAACCGATCCGGGCTTTACCCACTACGGCCTGAATGCGCAGCCGGTGATCGAAGGAGAGGGCGTGCGCGCCCAGGTGGTGGCAGGGTCGCTGTTCGGCAAGACTTCCACCGTGAAGACGCTGTCGCCGCTGTTCTATGGTGATCTGCAATTGCAGGCGGGCGCTACCACGGTGCTCCCGGCCGAGCATGAAGAACGCGCCGCCTATCTGGCGCAAGGCACGGTGGAGATCGACGGTCAGGAATTCGAAAGCGGCCGCCTGGTGGTGTTCGCGCCGGGCCGCCCGGTGCAGATCCGCGCCAAGACCGCGGCGCGCTTCGCCGTGATCGGCGGCGAACCCCTGGACGGGCCGCGCTTCGTGTGGTGGAACTTCGTTTCCAGCAACAAGGACCGCATCGAGCAGGCCAAGCAGGACTGGCAGCGCGATCGCTTCGACCAGGTGGTGCCGGGCGACGAGACTGAGTACATTCCGCTGCCGGAACCGCGGGTCTGAGTATGATGCGCCTCCTGACCCCTACAACAACACGGGATGGAGACAGCATGCATCGCCACACTCTCAACGCGCTGCGCGGCCTGGCCGCGCTGGCCCTGATCCAGGGCGCCTCGGCGGCGCTCGCCGCCGGTTATCCGGCCAAGCCCATCACCTTCATCGTGCCCTATACGGCCGGCGGCACCACCGACCTGGTGGCGCGCACGGCCGGACAGAAGGTGGCCGAGAAGCTGGGCCAGCCGGTGATCGTCGAGAACCGGCCCGGAGCCGGCGGCAACATCGGCATGGACGCCGTGGCCAAGGCCGCGCCGGACGGCTACACCATCGGCTTCGGCGCCATTTCCACCAATGCGTTGAATCCCTTCGTCTATCCCACCATGCCTTTCGATCCCACCAAGGATTTCACTGGCGTCAGCATGCTGGGGGCGTCCACCGTGGTGCTGGAAGTCGGTCCGGCCCTGAAGGTGGACAGCGTCAAGGACCTGGTCGCCTATGCCAAGCAGCATCCCGGCACCTCGTTCGGCACGCCCGGAACCGGCACTTCCATGCATCTGGCCGGCGTCATGTTCGACCAGCTGACCGGCGCGGGCATGCAACACATCCCCTACAAGGGCAGCGCCCAGGGCCTGAACGATCTGCTGGGCGGACACCTGCCGGTGATGTTCGACAACCTGCCGGCGTCGCTGCCGCACATCAAGGCCGGCAAGGTGCACGCGCTGGCGGTGACGGGCAGCAAGCGCGCGCCCGCCTTGCCGGACGTGCCGACGCTGGCGGAACTGGGCTACGAGGCCGCAGTGGTGGATCCGTGGTTCGCGGTGTATGGACCGGCGAAGATGTCGCCTGAAGTGACTCAGGCGTTGAGCGAGGCCTTCCAGTGGGCGCTGGCGCTGCCGGAAGTGAAGACCAAGCTGGAGCAGGCCGGCTTCATGCCTTACGGCTCCACCCCGCAGGAGGTGGAGCGCCTGACCCAAAGCCAGCACGAAGCCTTCAAGGCCTTGTCGCAGAAGGTGAAGTTGTCGGCCGATTGAGCGGCCGGCGCGGCTCAGCGGCCGCGGGCAAAGGCCTGCTCGCGCCGCTCTTCCAGCGCTTCGCGACGGATGAAATCGCGCACGAAGTCGCTGGCGGGATGGTGGTGCAGGTTATAGGGCGTGTCCCACTGCGCGATGCTGCCCTGGGACATGACGCCGATGCGGTCGGCGATGGCGAAGGCCTCGGCCTGGTTGTGCGTGACCAGGATGGCCGTATGGCCGGTGCTCTTCAGGATGTCGCGCACCTCGAAGGCCAGGCGCTCGCGCGTGTCCACGTCCAGGTTCGAGAACGGCTCGTCCAGCAGCAGCAGGTCGGGCGAGGGCGCCAGCGCGCGCGCCAGCGCCACGCGCTGTTGCTGGCCGCCGGAGATTTCGTGCGGGTAGCTGTTGGCGGCGTGCGCCAGGCCCACCAGTTCCAGCATCTCTTCGACGCGGCGGGCGCGTTCTGGCCGTGCCAGCTTGCGCAGGCCGAAGGCCACGTTCAGCGCCACCGACAGATGCGGGAACAGGGCATAGTCCTGGAACATCATGCCCACCCGGCGATGCTCGGGGGCCACCTGCACGGCGGGCGAGGAAATGACCGTGCCGTCCAGCAGGATGCGTCCGGCTCGCACCGGCTCGAAGCCGGCGATGGCGCGCAGCACGGTGGTCTTGCCGCAGCCGGATTCGCCCAGCAGGCAGCCGATGTGGCCGACGGGCAGGCCCAGCGTCAGGTCCTGCACCACGGGCTTGAGTCCCGCCGGCGTTTCATAGGCCAGGGAGAGGTGATCGAGTTCTAACAGATCGGGCACGATGATCAATGTCCCATTTTCAGATTGGTGCGCGCCAGCAGGATGACCGGAAGCAGGCCGGCCAGGACGATGGCCAGCGCCGCGACGGCGCCTTCTTCATAGGTGCCGCGGGCGGCTTCCGCGTATAGCCAGGTGGCGAGAGTGTCGAAATTCATGGGCCGCAACAGCAGCGTCGCGGGCAGTTCCTTCATGGCGTCCACGAACACCAGCAAGGCGCTGGCCGCGAGCGCGGGACGCAGGAGCGGCAGGTGCACGCGGCGCAGCGTGCCGGCCGAGCTCTCGCCCAGCAGGCGCGAGGCCTGTTCCAGCGACGGCGGAATGCGCGCCAGTCCGGCTTCCAGCGCGCCGGTGGAAATCGCCAGGAAGCGGATGGCGTAGGCGCAGACCAGCGCGCCCATCGATCCCATCAGGAACAGGCCCGTGCCGCCGAAAACCTTGGCGACCGCAGTGTCGATCCAGACGAAAGGCGTGAGCAGGCCGATGGCCAGCACGGTGCCGGGCACGGCATACCCCAGGCTGGCGATGCGCGCGCAGGCGCGGCCGGGATTGAAGCCCGAGCTTTCGCGCAGCGTGCGTCCGGCCCAGGCGACGATCAGCCCGCACAGCAGGGTGACGATGGTGGCGCTGAAGGCCACGATCAGGGTGTTGCTCAAGCCGTTCAGCAGCTGGTGCGACACGCCGCCCACGAGGTGCAGGCGCTTGTAGGTTTCATGCACCAGGTACAGCGCGGGGGCGACGAAGCCGATCAGCACCGGAATCCAGCCCAGCACCGCGGCCAGGGCCGCGGCCGGGCCGTGCAGGCGGCGCGGCTGCATCGGGCGCATGCGCTGGGTGTTGGCGTAGCGCTGGCGCTTGCGGCCGTGGCGCTCCAGCAGGATCAGGCCGATCACGATGGCCAGCATGGTCAGCGCGATCTGCGCCGCGCCGGCCAGGTCCGATCGCGTGACCCAGGTGGTGTAGACCGACACGGTCAGGGTCTGCACCCCGAGGAATTCGGAAGCGCCAATGTCGTTCAGCGTTTCCAGCAGCGCCAGGCTCACGCCAACCACGATGGCGGGCCGGGCCAGCGGCAGGGCCACGCGGAAGAACACGCCGACGCGGCCGGCGCCCAGCGTGCGGGCCGCTTCCAACAGGCTAGCGGCCTGTGTCATGAACATGACGCGGGTGCTCAGGTACACATAGGGGTACAGCACGAAGCCCAGCACGAAGATCGCGCCATAGATGGAGCGCAGGTCCGGCAGCCGGAACTGGCGCGGGCTGTCGTAACCCAGCAGCGTGCGGATCGCGCTCTGTATCGGGCCGATGGGATGCAGCAGGTCCAGGTAGGCGAAGGCGATGATGTAGGTCGGCACCGCCAGCGGCAGCAGCAGCGCCCAGGTCAGCACGCGGCGGGTAGGGAAGTCGTAGGCGGTCACCAGCCAGGCCGCGCCCGTGCCCAGCAGCGTGACCAGCACGCCCACGCCGGCCAGCAGCATGGCGGTATTGGCCAGCGCCTGGGGCAGTACGTAGCTGGCCAGATGTTGCCAATGCGAGAGTTCGCCGCCCAGCGCCCACCACCCCAGCGTCAGGAGGGGCGCCAATACGGCCAGCGCGATCAGGGCGGCGCCGGCCAGCCAGCCGGCCCCGCGTTCAGTCCAGCGCAGACGCAGCGGCCGGGGCAAAGAATCTGTGTGCATGCTTCAAAGTCGATTGCATCAATGGCAAGGCCTGCTCCCTCCAGAAAGGGAGCAGGCCCTACGCGCGGACCAGGGTGCGGTCCGAGCGTGTGTCACTGCCGCATGGTAGCGCCGCGCGGGAGGGCGGGGCGCGCCATGGGCTTATCAGTTGTCGAAACCGACCTTGTCCACCAGTTCGCTGGCTTGCTTGCGATGCTTGGCGATCTCGGTCAGCGGCAGCGGGTCCACCTTCAGTTCGCCAAAGCTGGCAATCACGGGGTCCAGCTTCACGCCCTTGCGGACGGGGTACTCATAATTGGCCTGTGCGTACAGGGCCTGGGCGGGCTCGGACACCAGGTAGTCCAGCAGCTTGACCGCGTTGGCCTTGTTGGGCGCGTGGGCCGCCACGGCGGCGCCGCTGACGTTCACGTGCGTGCCGCCGCTCTTGGCGTTGGCGAAGGTCGGGCGGATGACCTTGATGGCATCGCCCCATTTGCGCGCGTCGGTGCCGGGTTCCGCGTTCTTCATGTGTCCCACGTAATAGGCGTTGGCCAGGCCGATGTCGCAGATGCCGCCGAGGATGTCGCGAGCCACGTCGCGGTCGCCGCCGGCGGCCTTGCGGGCCAGGTTGGCCTTGACGCCGCGCAGCCATTTTTCGGTGGCTTCGGCGCCGTCATGCGCGATCATCGACGCGACCAGGGCGGTATTGTAGGGGTGCTGGCCCGAACGGATGCAGACCTTGCCCTTCCACTTCGGATCGGCCAGGTCTTCGTAGCGGAAGGCTTCCAGCTTCAGGTCCTTTTCCACGTACAGCACGCGGTCGCGCAGCGACAAGGCGTACCACTTGCCGTCGGCGCCGCGCAGGTTGGCGGGGATGACGGATTCCAGGGTTTCCGATTTGACCGACTGGGTCACGCCGCCGTCGACCAGATCCAGCAGATTGCCGATGTCCACGGTCATGAGCACGTCGGCGGGCGACTTGGCGCCTTCGGCCTTGACGCGTTCGAGCAGGCCGTCCTTGACGAAGACGGTGTTGACCTTGATGCCGCTTTCCTTGGTGAAGGCGTCCAGCAGCGGCTGGATCAGCTTGGGTTCCCGGGTGGTGTAGAGGCTGACTTCCTCGGCGGCGTTGGCCGACACGGTGAAGGCGGCGGCGCCGGCCAGCGCCAGGGCGCGCAGCAGCGAATTCAATTGGGGACGCTTGGTCATCAGGTAGTGCTCCGGGCTAGGGCTGCAGAGGGAAAACACGGGATTCCGGGTCTCCGCTCGCTCAAAACGGTCTGCTAACGAAAATGATTATCAAATGAGAGTGCGACGATAACAGGAAGCAAAGAGGCGTTCAACTACCAGTAAGTCAGATAGGGGTCAGGCTTGATCCCCATCAAAGCGGCATAAGGGTATTACGGAATAATGAGAGCAGTTATCATCGAGACCCTGTAGAATAGGGTCAACCCTAATGCCGGCCGCGTCTTTTGTGCGGCACGGAATGACCCAGCGGCACAAGCCGGGCCCAGCGCCCGGGGCGGTCGCCCTAAATAGATACGACATGGCTGCTTTCAACACTGAGCGCGTACTTAGCGTGCACCACTGGAACGACACCCTGTTTTCCTTCACCACGACGCGTGACTCGGCCTTGCGGTTCCACAATGGCCACTTCGTGATGATCGGACTGGAAGTTGAAGGCAAGCCCCTGCTGCGGGCCTACAGCATCGCCAGCGCCAACTACGAAGAGAACCTCGAGTTCCTCAGCATCAAGGTCCAGAACGGTCCGCTCACGTCGCGCCTGCAGCACCTGAAGGAAGGCGACACCATCCTGGTCAGCCGCAAGCCGGTGGGCACGCTGGTGGTCGACGACCTGAAGCCGGGCAAGCACCTGTTCCTGTTCGGCACGGGCACCGGCCTGGCGCCGTTCATGAGCATCATCAAGGACCCGGACGTCTACGAACGCTTCGACAAGGTCATCCTGGTGCACGGCGTGCGTTGGGTCAGCGAACTGGCCTACGCCGACTTCATCGAAAAGGAACTGCCGAACAACGAGTTCTTCGGCGACGTGGTGCGCGAGAAGCTCGTCTACTACCCGACGGTCACGCGCGAGCCTTTCCGCAACCAGGGCCGTATTACGGAACTGATGGAAAACGGCAAGCTGTGCCAGGACATCGGCATTCCCCAGATCAATCCCGAGACCGACCGCGCCATGATCTGCGGCAGTCCCCATATGCTGGCCGACATCAGCAGCATGCTGGACAAGCGCGGCTTCACGGTGTCGCCGGGCGTGGGGCAGCCGGGTGACTACGTGGTCGAGCGCGCGTTCGTGGACAAATAAGTCCCGTCGCCGGCTCCACGCCAAAAACCCATCGCAGCGATGCGATGGGTTTTTTGTTTTCTGGCGTCACACACTGCCGCGCTGCATTGCAGCTAAGGGTTAGCCCGCTGTAGCCACGGGCAGGGCTGTTCTTATAATTCGTCCATAAAGTAAACATATTGTCCATGATGTGGAAGAAATCGAGATGCCCTTAGACCAGGCGGATGCCGAACCCCTGACCCCTTACCAATATCCGAATCCCCGCGAGGCCTTGCCCGAAATCGTGATTCCGCACGCGATCCCGACGGACGAACGGCTGTGGGTGCCGCAAGCCGAGAACGTCTGGTTCCGCCCGCTCTGTCTGAACGCGAGCCAGGGCTACTGGATGAATCTGCTGCGGGTGCGCAAGTCGGGCGTGCTCAGCCGCCACCGCCATCCGCAGGCCGTGCACGGCTTCGTCCTGAAGGGCCGCTGGCGCTACCTGGAGCACGACTGGGAGGCGACGGAAGGCAGCTATGTCTTCGAACCCCCGGGCGAAACGCACACGCTCTACGTGCCGCCCGACGTCGAGGAAATGATCACGTACTTCCAGGTGAACGGCGTCATGTACTACACGGACCCCTGGGGCAAGGGCATGGGCTACGAAGACGTGTTCACCAAGATCGACATGTGCCGCAAGCATTTCACCGAGGTCGGCCTGGGCGAAGACTACGTGCAGCAGTTCATACGTTGAATCTCGGCATTCCAACCCGCAGCAAATAAAACATAAACCGGAGACACCATGAAACGTCGTTCGTTCAATCGCTGCATTTTTTCCGCGCTGCTGGGCGGCGCCATGCTGGCCGCGGGGCCGGCGGCGCAGGCGCAGCAGTTCCCCAGCAGGGCCATCGAAGTCGTGGTTCCGTTCGCCGCGGGCGGCGGCACGGACGCGATGGCGCGCGCCATGGGCGACGCCTCGCGCAAGCACCTGTCGCAGCCGCTGGTGGTGTTGAACAAACCTGGGGCGGCGGGCGGCATCGGCCTGACCGAAGTGGCGAACGCCAAGCCCGACGGCTACAAGCTGGCGCTGGTGACGGCCGACATGGTGATCATCCCCCACCTGGGCCTGACCAAGACCACCTACGAGAAATTCACGCCCATCATCCAGCTCAATGCGGATCCTTCGGCGATCACCGTGGCGGCCGATTCGCCCTACAACACCATAGAAGCGTTCCTGGAGGCGGCGCGCGCCAAGCCGGAAAGCATGCAGGTCGGCAACGCGGGCATAGGCTCGATCTGGCATCTGGCCGCCGCCGCGCTGGAAGACAAGACGGGCGCCAAGTTCAACCACATTCCGTTCAATGGCGGCAATCCCGCCGTGCTGGCCTTGCTGGGCGGCCATATCGACGCCGTGGCGGTCAGTCCGGCGGAAGTGATGCAGTACGTCAAGGCCGGCAAGCTCAAGCCGCTGGCGGTCATGGCCGATGCGCGCGTGCCGGGTTTCGAGAACGTGCCCACGCTGAAGGAACGCAATATCGATCTGTCCATCGGCACCTGGCGTGGCATCGCGGCGCCCAAGGGCACGCCGCAACCGGTGCTGGACGCGCTGGGCGCCGCGTTCCGCCAGGCGGCCGCCGAAGACAGCCTGAAGCGATTCATGGCGGAACAGAACCTGGGCTACGTCGTGGCGGACCAGCAGACCTTCACGGCCCTGATGGAGCGCGACAATGCAACCTTCAAGGGCCTGATCGAGAAGTTCGGCATGCGCCAGTAGGCTGGCCCGCAACAACGAGGAGCAAGAGATGGATTTGGGCATTACCGGCAGGACCGCACTGGTGGGCGGCGCGAGCAAGGGCCTGGGCTATGGCTGCGCGCTGGCCCTGGTGCGCGAAGGAGTGAACGTGGTGATCGTCGCGCGTGGCGCGCAGGCGCTGGAAGTTGCGCGTCAGCAGCTGCTGCAGGCGCGTTCCGACGAGACGAGCTTCGTCAAGGCGGTGGCGGCCGACATCACGACGCCGCAAGGCCGTGACGCGGTGTTTGCCGTTCACCGCGACTACGACATCGTGGTCACCAACGCGGGCGGGCCGCCGCCCGGCGATTTCCGCGACTGGGACCGGGAGCAATGGATCCGCGCAGTCGACGCCAATATGCTCACGCCGATCGAACTGATCAAGGCCACGGTGGACGGCATGGCCGAGCGCGGCTTCGGCCGCATCGTCAACATCACGTCCAGCGCGGTCAAGGCGCCGATCGACATACTGGGCCTGTCCAACGGCGCCCGCAGCGGCCTGACCGGCTTTGTGGCCGGGGTGGCGCGCAGCGCGGTCGCGGCCCGGGGCGTCACGATCAACAACCTGCTGCCCGGCGCGTTCGCAACGGACCGGTTGAGCTCGGCCCTGGCGGCGTCCGCGGCCAAGAGCGGACAGGACACGCAGGTCTTGCGGGCCGCGCGTGAAGCTGCCATCCCGGCCAGGCGCTTCGGCAACGCCGAGGAGTTCGGCGCCATCTGCGCATTCCTGTGCAGCGTCCACGCGGGCTACGTCACCGGCCAGAACGTACTGGCCGACGGCGGCGCCTATCCAGGCACTTTCTGAGCGAGCGGGCATGACATATCAAGCGGATCTGTTTGCCGGCAAGACGGCGCTCGTAACGGGCGCCACGCAGGGCATAGGCGCGGCCGTCGCCAACCGGCTGGCGGCGCTGGGCGCTCGCACGATCGCCGTGGGCCTGCAATCGGAGTCGGACGAACTGGCCCCGGGGATTGAAGTGCGCCTGGGCGACGTCAGCCAGGGCGCGGATGTCGAGCGCCTGTTGCAGGGCCTGGACGATCTGGACATCGTGGTCAATTGCGCCGGCATCATCCGCCGCGGGGCGGAGCACGATCCGGCCGTGTTCGAGCAGGTGGTGGCCATCAACCTGACCGGCACCATGCGCGTGTGCGGCGCGGCGCGTGAGCGCTTGGCGCGTCGCCGCGGCTGCATCGTGAACACGGCGTCGATGCTGAGCTTCTTCGGCGGGTCCCTGGTGCCGGCCTATGCGGCCAGCAAGGGCGGTGTGGCGCAACTGACCAAGTCGCTGGCGCTGGCCTATGCGTCCGAGGGCGTCCGCGTCAATGCGGTGGCGCCGGGCTGGATCGCCACGCCGCTCACGCAGGCTTTGCAGGACGACCCCGAACGCGCGGGCCCGATCCTGCAGCGCACGCCGCTGGGGCGCTGGGGCAAGCCCGAGGACGTGGCCGATGGGGTGGCCTTTCTGTGCGCGCCCGCGGCTTCGTTCATGACCGGCGTGATTCTGCCGGTGGACGGCGGCTACCTGGTGGCCTGACGGGCCGCCGCGCCGTGTACGCGGGCAGGCGTTTGCAGGGATAATGGCGGGGCCGCGCCGCAAGGGCGGCACCGCTCGTACCGTCAACGCCACGTTTTCCGCCATGTCAGAACTGCCGCCAGTCGCCAACCCTCCCGCCGCGCAGGTGGCGGGTACAGCCGCCTTTTCGAAGTTCATGCACGTGCTGCAGGTTGTGGCCGACACGCCCGAATCCATGACTGTGGCCGAACTCAGCAAGCGCAGCGGCTATCCACGGCCGACCGTGTACCGCACGGTGGCCGCGCTGGTGGCCGAGCGCCTGCTGGCCGAACATCCCGTCACTGGCAAGCTGAGCCTGGGGCCGCGGCTGATCCAGCTTGCCAGCCGCAGTTGGGGCCGTTCGGAGATGCGGCTGGCGGCGGTCGAGAACCTGAAGCAGTTGCGCGACGTCACGGGCGAGACCGTGCACCTGGCCGTGCCCAACGGCCAGCACATGGTCTATATCGAAAAGCTGGAAAGCCCGAGCGTGGTGCAGATGAATTCACGCATCGGCACCAACGTGTCCATGTACTCGACAGCGGTGGGCAAGGCCTACCTGGCCATGCTCGACGAGACGGCCCTGCAGGCCGCGTTGGACCTGCTGCCGCAGCCGTTCGCATGCCATACGCCCAACACCGTCAAGGACACTGCCGCGCTGCGGCGCCAGCTTGAATCGGTGCGCGCGCGCGGCTGGGCGGTGGATGATGAGGAGAACGAGGCAGGCATCTATTGTTTCGGCGCTCCGATCTTCGGGCAGAACGGCGTGCCGGTGGCGGCCATCAGCGTGAGCACGCTGCGGTTCCGTCAGAAGCCGGACCCGGAAGCGGCCTATGTGGCGCCGCTGCTGGCGGCCTGCCGCGCCATCACGCAGCGCATTGCCGGCACGCCGATGCTGGCCAGCAGCGATCTGCTGTAGCGCCAGCGGACGGCGAAGCCGGCGCTTTCGTTCACTCGGGCTGGATGCCAGCCTTCTTGATGATGTCGCCCCATTTCTTCGACTCTGCCTGCTGGAACTTGGCGAGTTCGTCCGGCGTGGACGTTGCGGGATCGGTGCCGGTCTGCGAGTAGAACTGTTTGGCGGGCGCGCTTTCCGTGGCCTTCACCAGCAGTTCGTTCAGGCGCTTGACGACATCCGGCGGCGTGCCGGCCGGTGCATAGGCAGCGAACCAGTAACCCATCTCGTAGCCCGGCACGCCGGCCTCGGCGATGGTGGGCACGTCCGGCGCCAGCGGCGAACGCGCCAGGCCGGTGACGCCCAGGGCGCGCAGCTTGCCCGACTTGACCTGGGGCAGGCCGGTGGCCGTGTCCGTGATCATCATGTCGATCTGGCCGCCCAGCAGGTCCGTGACCGCCAGCGGGTTGCTCTTGTACGGCACGTGCAGCAGCTGGACGCCGGCCATCTGCTGCAGCAGTTCGCCCGCGATGCGGCTGCTGGAGCTGCCGCTGCCAAAGCTCAGCTTGCCGGGCGATTGCTTGGCCTGGGCCAGGAAGTCGCCTACGGTCTTGGCCTGCGAGTTCGGATTGACCACCATGATCTGGCCGCCTTTGCCCAGCAGCGTCAGGGGCGCGTAGTCCTTGACCGGGTTGTAGGTCAGGGTCTTGTAGAGATGTTCGTTGGCGGCGTGCGTGGTGTTGGTAGTGATCAGCACCGTGTAGCCGTCGGGGGCCGCGCGGGCGCCAGCGGCGGCGCCTATCATCGCGCTGGCGCCGGGCTTGTTCTCGATCACCACCGCCTGGCCGGTCTGTTCCGTGACGCCCTGGCCGATGGCGCGGCCGATCTGGTCGGTGGCGCTGCCGGCCGCGAACGGCACGATGAAGGTGATGGGCTTGGCGGGGAATTGGGCCATCGCGCTCAAGGGCAGGGCGGCGGCCAGCAGCAAGGCCAGCCGGCCTTTGGAAGCAATGCGCATGTGTGTCTCCTGTGGGTTTTTTATAGGAATGGAAATCAGGCGGCCGCGGGGCGGTCGCCGGGTACGTCCGGCAGCCGGCCGGCCAGCGCGGGGCTGACTTCGACCGTCAGGTCCAGCAATCGGAAGGACAGGCTCTTGCCATGCGTGTCCAGGTTGAGGGCGTCGTTGACGCCGCCGTCCAGCACGCCTTCCAGCACGAAGTTCATGGCGTGCAGCGTGGGCAGCAGGTAGCGGGTCACGCGCGAGGGATGGCGGTAGGCGAACCACGCGGCGACGCGCGCCTCGGTGACCTGCGCGGCCAGCGCCTCGTAGCATTCCGGGTCCCAGGCGATCAGGCTCAGGTTGGAGATGTCGCCCTTGTCGCCGGAACGGCTGTGCGCCAGGCGGTACAAGGGGACGGCGATCAGCGGCGGGTTCATTGCGAGGCTTCCTCCAGGAAGGCCCAGCCGCTGGGCACGGCGTCGCGCGGCAAGGTGCAGGACATCATGTTCAGGCGCGGACGCAACGCCGTGCGCACGCCGCCGCCGCCGGCCGGGCCGCAGGTATAGAGCGCGTTGACTTCACGCAGCACGCTCTCGGCCAGCTTGCGGTCCATGTGTTCCGCCGCGATGCGCAGGCGCACGTCGCGCCCGTGGCCGGCCGGCAGGGCGGACAGCATCTCGCCCGCGTCGTCGCCCAGGATGCTGATGGCGCCGATCAGGTCGGCGCGCAGGCGCAGGGCCGGATCCAGCCGCTTACGCACGATGTCCGCCGCCAGGCGGGCGCGCGCCTCGGCCTGCACCCCCGCATAGGAGATCTCGGCCTCGGCCAGCCAGCCGCCGCGGTAGCAGACGTTGACCTTGAGCTCGTCAGGGCGGGCATGGCCGGTGATGCCGCGCACCGCCACGCGATCGCCGCTCAGCTCGGCCACGCTGGCGCGGCTCAGGTCGGCAATGACGTCGGGCGTCAGATAGCGCGCGGGGTCGTGCACCTCGTACAGTAGTTGTTCCTTGACTGTGCGTGCATCGACCATGCCGCCCGTGCCGTCGGCCTTGCCGATCACGAACTCGCCGTCGGCGTGGATCTCGGCGATGGGAAAGCCGGCGGCATGCACGTCCGGCACGTCCTTCAGACCGGGCACGCAGAAGTAGCCGCCAGTCACCTGCAGGCCGCACTCCAGCATGTGGCCCGCCATGGTGCCGCGGCCCAGGAGCGGCCAATCATCCATGGCCCAGCCGAAGTGGGCCAGTGCCGGCCCCAGCGTCAAGGAGGGATCCGACACGCGGCCCGCCACCACGACCTGGGCGCCGGCGGTGAGCGCCTGCGCGATCTCGGCCGCGCCCAGATAGGCGGTGGCGCTGACGACGTCCTGTCCGTCCAGCGCGCCGCCGAGGCGCTGGCGCAGCAGGTCCCGCTGCGCATCGCTGTTGAGGGCATCGCCGTGGACCACCGCAATGCGCGGGACGGGCAGGCCTTGCTGCCGCGCGAGCGCCGCGATGCGCCTGGCTGCGGCCTCTGGGTTGGCGGCGCCGAAATTGCCGACGATGGCGATGCCATGGCGCAGGCAGTCGGCCAGCACCGGGCCGACCAGTTCATCCAGCAGCGGCTCATAGCCGCGCTCGGGATCGTCGTTGCGCGCCAGTTGCGCCAGCGCGAGCGTGCGTTCGGCCAGGGTCTCGTAGATCAGCACGCCGCCGCCTCGGGCGATGAGCGTGCGCACCACGGCCGCGGCGCCGTCGCTGCGGTCGCCGGAAAAGCCGGAGGCGCAGCCTATGTACAGGGGAGATTGAGACATGCGGGATCTGGGCGGGAAGAGGGTGTCCGGACCCACTATAGGCATCGCTCGCTGATCAGTAAAATAGAAAGATCGGATCAATTCATAGAGAAAAGCCATGAATCTGTCAGCCCGGCAATTGCGCGCCTTCGTGGCCCTGGCCGAGGAAAGGCACTTCACTCGCGCGGCGCAGCGCTGCCATCTGACGCAGCCGGCCTTCAGCGCCCTGATCCGCCAGCTGGAGGACAGCGCGGGCGTGCGGCTGTTCGACCGCAACACGCGTCACGTGGAGTTGACGGCCGAGGGTCAGGTGCTGGATGCCACGGCGCGCAGGCTGCTGGCCGACATGGACCTGGTCATGGAAGACCTGCGCGACCACGCGGCGCGCAAGCGCGGGCGGGTGGCGCTGGCGGCGTTGCCTTCGCTGGCGGCCGGCTGGCTGCCGGGCCTGCTGGCGCGATTTCGCGACGCCTATCCCGGGATCACGGTGGACCTGCACGACGCCTTGCTTGATCCTTGCCTGGATCTGGTACAGGCGGGGCAGGTGGATTTCGCCGTGGCGTCGCGGCGGCCCGACATGAACGAACTGGATAGCGAGTTCCTGCACGCCGACCGCTATTTCCTGGTGTGCCGCGCCGATCATCCGCTGGCGGACGCGGGCAAGGCGCGCTTGCGCGACATCCTGCGCTACCCCATGATCCAGCTCGCGCGCGGCAGCAGCGTGCGCAAGCACCTGGAAGGGGCTCTGGGGGCCGACGCGCCGGCCCCCGTCTTCGAAGTCGAGCACCTGGCCACCGTCACCGGGCTGGTGCGCGCGGGCCTGGGCGTCTCGGTGGTGCCGGCCATGACGCTGTTCCATTTCGGCGGCGCCGATCTGCGCATCGTGCCGTTGGCCGGCAAGACCTTGACCAGGCCGCTATACCTGGTCCGCCGCAAGGGACGCACGCTGTCGGTGGCGGCGCAGGCCTTGTACGACCTGCTGCGGGAGCACCGGCAGGATATGGATGATCCTCCCTAAGGCGTTCAGCTACTTTCGCAAAAGTCTATTGCTGGATAAACTTCGATAGTTGTAGCTTCTATCCGTCAATCGAAGGATTCCGCTCATGAGCAAGCAAATCATTCATACCGACACCGCGCCCGCCGCGGTAGGCCCTTACTCGCAAGCGGTTGCCGTAAGCGGCACCAAGACTGTGTACCTTTCGGGCCAGATCGGCCTGGAGCCGGGCACCGGCGATCTGGTTTCCGAGAACTTTGACGCACAGGTGCGCCAGGCTTTCGCCAACATGCAGGAAGTCATCAAGG
This sequence comes from Achromobacter anxifer, assembly GCF_903652925.1. GTDB lineage: Bacteria > Pseudomonadota > Gammaproteobacteria > Burkholderiales > Burkholderiaceae_B > Achromobacter > Achromobacter anxifer. The sequence continues at coordinate 272,414 of NZ_CAHLAR010000004.1, forward strand.
CCGCTGGCGGCACGCTGGACAATGTCGTCAAGCTCACGCTGTTCCTGACCGATCTGGGCAAGTTCGCGGCCGCCAACGCGATCATGGCCGAGATCATTCCCCAGCCGTTCCCGGCGCGTTCGACCATCGGCGTGGCCAGCCTGCCCAAGGGCGCGCAGTTCGAGGTCGAGGCCATTCTGGTCCTGTAAGGCCCACCCGGACTTTTCATTTCAGGGGTTCGTTTCTCCATGCCGGCCGCAGCCGCGGCTTCCAAGCGAGCCGGCGCCGATAACAAAGGCGCCGGCAAAGCGATGACGGATACGGAGCGCAAGCTCCGTAACCTGGGTCTGGTGCTGCCCGAGGACTTCGTGCTGCACCTGCCGCTGCGCTACGAAGACGAAACCCGCGTCATCCCGATCAGCGCCTTGCGGCCCGGCTTTGCCGGACAGGTCGAGGGCGAGATCACGAAATCCGAGGTGCTGTACCGGCCCCGGCGCCAGCTGACCGCCACCCTGGCGGACGACAGCGGCGAACTGCAATTGCGCTGGCTGAACTTCTATCCCAGCCAGCAGAAGCAAGTCACCGTGGGCAAGCGCCTGCGCGCGCGCGGCGAGGTCCGCGGCGGCATGTTCGGGCGCGAGATGGTGCATCCCCGCATGAGCAATGCCGATGCGCCGCTGCCCACCGCGCTGACCCCGGTCTATCCCAGCACCGAGGGCTTGCCCCAGCTGACCTTGCGCCGCGCCATCGCGCAGGCGCTGGACCGCGCCGACCTGTCCGATACCTTGCCCGACGAGGCGCGCGCGCGCTACGACCTGCCGCCGTTCGAGCCCGCCATCCGCGCGCTGCACACGCCCGCGCACGGCGAATCCGAGCAGGCCTTGCTGGACCGGGTGCATCCGGCGTGGCGCCGCATCAAGTTCGACGAGCTGCTGGCGCAGCAGCTGTCGCTGGCGGCCGCAAGGGCGGCCCGGCGCATCAAGGAGGCCGAATCGCTGCCGGCGCGCACGGAGCCAGGCGGGCTGGTCGCCAGGCTGTACGAAGCCTTGCCATTCAAGCTGACTGGCGCGCAGGAGCGCGTGGTGCAGGAAATATCGGCGGATCTGGCCAAGCCGTATCCCATGCATCGCCTGCTGCAAGGCGACGTGGGCAGCGGCAAGACCGTCGTGGCCGCGATCGCCGCGGCGCAGGCCATCGCCAGCGGCGCGCAGGTCGCGCTGATGGCGCCCACCGAAATCCTGGCGGAGCAGCACTTCCAGAAACTGGTGGCCTGGCTGCAGCCGCTGGGCGTGAACGTCGCCTGGCTGAGCGGCAGCCTGTCGGCCAAGGCGCGCCGCGAGGCCGTGGCCGCCGCGGCCGATGGCAGCGTGCAGTTGGTGGTGGGCACGCAGGCGCTGATCCAGGACCATGTCGAGTTCCACCGCCTGGGCTTGTCCATCGTCGACGAGCAACACCGCTTCGGCGTGGGCCAGCGCCTGGCGCTGACCCGCAAGGGCGAGACCGTGCGTGGCCGCATCGTGCCGCACCAGCTCAACATGAGCGCGACGCCGATTCCACGCACGCTGGCCATGACCTTCTTCGCCGACCTGGACGTCTCCGTCATCGACGAATTGCCGCCCGGGCGCAGCCCGGTCCTGACCAAGCTGGTGTCGGACGCGCGCCGCGAGGAAGTCATCGCCCACATCGCCCAGGCCGCGCGCGGCGGCCAGCAGGCCTACTGGGTCTGCCCGCTGGTCGAGGAAAGCGAGGCCCTGGAACTCCAAACCGCCGTGGATACCTACGAAGGCATGCGGGCCGACCTGCCGGACCTGCGCATCGGCCTGGTGCACGGGCGCCTGCCGCAAGCCGAGAAAGCCGCCGTGATGCAGGCCTTCCGCGATGGCGAGGTGGATCTGCTGGTGGCGACCACCGTCATCGAGGTCGGCGTGGACGTGCCGAACGCTTCGCTCATGGTCATCGAGCACGCCGAACGCTTCGGCCTGGCCCAGTTGCACCAATTGCGCGGCCGGGTGGGGCGGGGCACCGCCGAGTCGGTATGCGTGCTGCTCTACCAGACACCGCTGTCGCAGGTGGCGCGCGAACGCCTGCGGGCCATGTTTGAAACCTCCGACGGCTTTGAAATCGCGCGCCGCGATCTGGAGCAGCGCGGCCCCGGGGAGTTCCTGGGCACGCGCCAGTCCGGCATGGCGCTCCTGCGTTTCGCCGACCTGGAAACCGACGCCGCGATCGCGGAAGACGCGCGCGACGCCGCGGTCTGGCTGCGCGCCGAGCATCCGGCCGCGGTCGAGGCGCATCTGGCCCGCTGGATGCGCGGGCGCGAGGACTTCCTGCGCACCTGATCATGCAGCCAGCCGCGAACCTTTATCTAGCAAGCGCCAGCCACAGGGCTGGCGCGTAACCCCGGGGGCGTAGTCCACCATGACTCTCACCGAACTCAAGTACATCGTCGCCGTTGCGCGCGAGCGGCATTTCGGCCGCGCGGCCGAAGCCTGCTTCGTCAGCCAGCCCACGCTCTCGGTGGCGATACGCAAGCTGGAAGACGAACTCGGCGTGACGCTGTTCGAGCGCGGCGGCGCCGAAGTCGGGGTCACTCCCATCGGCCAGCGCATCGTCGCCCAGGCGCAGAAGGTGCTGGAGGAAAGCGCCAGCATCAAGGAAATCGCGCGCCAGGGGCACGACCCGCTGGCCGGTCCGCTGCGCGTGGGCGTGATCCACACCATCGGCCCCTACCTGCTGCCGCGTCTGGTGCCGGTGCAGATCGGCCGCACGCCCCAGATGCCGCTGCTGCTGCAAGAGAACTTCACGGTGCGCTTGGTCGAGCTGCTGCGCCAGGGCGAGATCGACTGCGCCATCATGGCCTTGCCGCTGCCGGAGGCCGGCCTGGTCATGCAGCCGCTGTACGACGAGCCCTTCATCGTCGCCGTGCCCAACGACCACGAACTGGCGCGGCGCGAATCGATCGATGCGCAGGACCTGAAGCAGCAGACCATGCTGCTGCTGGGCAGCGGCCATTGCTTCCGCGACCAGGTACTGGAAGTCTGTCCCGAGCTGTCGCGCTTTTCGGCCGCCAGCGACGGCATACAGCGCACCTTCGAAGGCTCGTCGCTGGAAACCATCCGGCACATGGTCGCCGCCGGCATCGGAGTGACCGTCCTGCCGGTGACCGCGGTGCCCGAGCAGCCGCCCTCCAACAGCCTGCTGCGCTATCTACCTTTCGAAGGCCATGTGCCGGAGCGCCGCGTGGTCCTGGCCTGGCGCCGCAGCTTCCCGCGCCTGGCCGCCATCGAGGCGCTGGCGCAGGCGGTCTATGCTTGCGATCTGCCGGGCGTGAAGATGCTGACCGACGAGGTCGCGGCCGTGCAGGACTGATTTTCGCCCGCCGCGTAAGGCTGCCGGGGCCGCGGTTTGCGCCGCGTCAAAAGGTCGCAGGACTGTTTGACCGTAGCGGCGGATATTGCGGCATTTCGCGGTATTTGCAGTGTTATCCTTGTTTCGCACATTCATCCTAAGGAGCTAGCAATGGCCAAGTCCCCCAAGAAGACCTCCAGCGTTCCGCGCATCAATATCGGTATCTCGGACAAGGACCGCGCCGCCGTCGCTGGCGAACTGTCCAAGTTGCTGGCCGATTCGTACACGCTGTACCTGATGACGCACAACTTCCACTGGAACGTCACGGGACCCATGTTCAACACGCTGCACCTGATGTTCATGACGCAGTACACGGAAGAATGGAACGCGTTGGACAGCATCGCCGAACGCATCCGTGCGCTAGGCCACTACGCGCCGGGCACCTACCGCGAATTCAGCAAGCTGTCCTCGATCGCCGAGCCCGACTCGGTGCCGGAAGCCCTGGAAATGGTGCGCCTGCTGGTGACCGCCAACGAGTCCGTCGCCAAGACCGCGCGCGCCGCGTTCGAGAAGGCCGATGCGGCCAACGACCAGCCCACGGCCGACCTGCTGACGCAGCGCCTGGACGTGCACGAGAAGAACGCCTGGATGCTGCGCAGCCTGCTGCAGTGATCGCAGCGGCGGTAGCCTGAAAAAAGCCGGAACCCAGAGGTTCCGGCTTTTTTTGCGCCCGTTGTCGAGCCGGCGGTCAGGTCTGGTGCGACAGCGGACGCGTGGGGATCGGGGCGATCCGTTCGGGCGGAGGAGAGACGCGCCATACCGCCCGGCGGCGCAGCGCGCCGAGCAGCTTGAGGCCCTGGGGCCAGTCTCCCAGGCCGCTGTCGGCGTTGATGTGGCCGCCGCCCGGGACAAGGACCAGCCGGCTGCCCCAGTCGCGCGCGAGGCCGCGGGCGCGTTCCAGCTGGCAATAGGGATCGTTATCGCTGGCGACCACCACGCTCTGGAAGGGCAGGGGTTGCCGGGCGATGGGAGCGAAGGCGCGCAGGCAGGCGGGCGCGCTGTCGCGTTCCACGTCGGCCGGCGCCACCAGCAGGGCGCCCGCCACCTTGGCCCGCAGCGGCACTGGCAAGGCGGCGCTGACCAGGCAGCCCAGGCTATGCGCGATCAGGAGGACGGGACTGCGCGCCTGGCTGACCTCGGCCGCCAGCGCCGCCATCCATTCTGCGGGAGCCGGATGCTCCCAGTCGCCTTGTTCGACGCGGCGCGCATGGGGCAGCAAGGCCATCCAGCGCGATTGCCAGTGTTGGGGTCCGGAGTTTTTCCATCCGGGAACGATGATCGGTTGGAGTCTCATGGCGGCCATGATGCCGCGCGGTCTTAGTAACGCAAACGAATAAATCGTCTTTTGCATATATCCCCGGGGGTATAAGCGCATCGCGCGGATCGATGCGGCGGCGCAATAAGAAGATGCATGCCCAAGCCGCCCGGAACAGGCCCGAAAGCCGCTATTTTTCAGTGTATGCTTGCCGTGCAATCGCAATGCAACCGGGCGTGACCAGGGCCGAATACCCTGCAATGAACAGTCTCGCGAGCGTGCTTGGCCCGGAAATGATCCGGCGTCCGCTACGGTGCACAAACTAACGATTACAAATCATTAGAGGAGTCCACACATGAAGCCAGTATTCCGTCTGACCCCGGTCATCGCAGCGCTCGGCGTCGCGGCCGGCCTGGCGTTTGCGTCGGGTGCGCAAGCGCAAACCATCAAGATCGGCGTGGTCGGCCCGACCACCGGCGCGGTCACGCAGTATGGCGATATGGTCCGTGAAGGGGTCGATACCGCGGTCGAGCGCATCAACGCCGCCGGCGGCGTGAACGGCAAGAAGCTGGAAACCGTGGTGATCGACGACGGCTGCGAACCCAAGCAGGGTCCGGTCGCCGCCAACCGCGTGGTCAACAGCAAGATCGGTTTCGTCGTGGGCCACGTGTGCTCGGGCGCCACCATCGCCGCCGCCGACATCTACAACAACGAAGGCGTGGTCATGGTCACGCCCTCGGCCACGTCGCCGGCCCTGACCGACGGCAAAAACTACGAGTTCATCTTCCGCACCATCGGCCGCGACGACCAGCAAGGTCCCGCCGCCGCCAAGTTCATCCTGGACAAGATCAAGCCCAAGAAGGTCGCCGTGCTGCACGACAAGCAGTCGTACGGCCAGGGCATCGCCACCGCGGTCAAGAACGACCTGGAGAAGGGCGGCGTGCCGGTCGCCATCTTTGAAGGCATCAACGCCGGCGACAGCGACTATTCGGCCGTCATCACCAAGCTGAAGAGCCAGGGCGTGGACTTCGTCTACTACGGCGGCTACCACCCCGAAATGGGCCTGTTGCTGCGCCAGGCGGCCGAACAGGGCGTGAAGGCCAAGTGGATGGGTCCGGAAGGCACGGGCAACCCCGACATCAACGCCATCGCCGGCGACGCGGTCGAAGGCATGCTGCTGACGCTGCCGGCCGACTTCACCCAGAACGCCGCCAACGCGGACATCGTCAAGGCTTTCGAAGCCAAGAAGCGCAACGCCAGCGGCGCCTTCCAGATGACGGCCTACACGGCCACCCAGGTCATCGCCGACGGCATCAAGGGCGCGGGCAGCGACGACCCGACCAAGGTCGCCAAGTACCTGCACGCCAATACCTTCGACACGCCGATCGGCAAGGTGTCCTGGAACAAGCAGGGCGACCTGACGAACTTCCAGTTCGACGTGTTCACCTGGCACAAGGACGGTTCCAAGACCGTCTACAAGTAAGCTCCCTGCGGGCCGCAGAGGCCCGCGATGCCGGCGGAACCTCTTGCCGTTCCAAAGCAGACCGGGCCGGAAGCGACAGTCTTCCGGCCCGGTTTTTCTTTGCCGCTGGCAGGCCGGGGAACCGGAGCGCGGCCCCCCCGGTCGAACGCCCGCTCGCCGCATTTGCGTAGAATGCGGCGCCATCGACCTCACTTTTTTTGTCCGGACATCATGACCAAGGCCCTGTTAGTCGAAGACGATCCGAAACTCTCGCGCCTGATCGCGCAGTTCCTGGAGCAGCACGGGTTCCATGTCGCCCAGGCCTACCGCGGCGATCACGCGGTCGAGGCCTTCCGCAGGCATGACCCGGCCATCACCATCCTGGACCTGATGCTGCCGGGACGCGACGGCCTGCAGGTCTGCCGCGACCTGCGCGCCTTCTCGTCGGCGCCCATCCTGATGCTGACGGCCCGCGAAGACGACCTGGACCAGATCCTGGGCCTGGAGTCGGGCGCGGACGACTATGTCATCAAGCCCGTCGAGCCGCGCGTGCTGCTGGCGCGGGTCAGAGCGCTGCTGCGGCGCCATAGCCAACTGGACGAACCGCCGGAGCGCCTGGAGTTCGGGCCGCTGGTCATCGACCGGCGCACGCGGGCCGTGGTCCATGCCGGCGCCGAGGTGGACCTGACCACAATGGAGTTCGAAATGCTCTGGGCGCTGGCCAGCCAGGCCGGGCAGGTGCTGACCCGCGACGATCTGCTCAACGCGGTGCGCGGCATCGAGTTCAACGGGCTGGACCGCAGCGTCGACGTATGCGTCAGCAAGCTGCGGCGCAAGCTGGACGACGACCCGCGCGATCCTGCGCGCATCAAGACCGTGTGGGGCAAGGGCTATCTGTTCTCGCCCAAGGCACACGAGGGCGGTGATGCTTAAGTTTGTCCTGCGGCTGTTCGTGGTGCTGGCGATAGGGTTCGTCATTTCCAACGAAGTGGTGGACCGTTCCGCCAATTACTTCTTCGAGCCGGTCAGCGACGCCTATACCCGCGAAGCTGTGCGCGGCCAGATCCACAGCCTGGTGCAGGAGCTGGGCCGTGTGCCTCCCGCCGAGCGCGAGGCGCACGTCCGCGATGCGCTGGCGCCGCACTATGGCCTGGCGCTGCGGGTGGTCCAGGCCGACAACTATGGCGCGAGCGAAGAAGAGCGCGCCATGGCGGACTCCGGCAGCTTCTTCCTGCGGGATAAGCAGCAGACCTTCGTGGCGGCCATTCCAGGCGGGGGCAGCCAATGGCTGGAGGTCAAGCTGCCGCCCGAACCATCCATTGGTCCCTGGCTCATGGCCGCGGTGTATTCCGCGCTGGGACTGCTGCTGTGCGCCTTCATGCTGGTTTGGGCGCTGCCGATCTGGCGCGACCTGGAAGCGCTCAAGACCGCCGCGCTGCGCATGGGGCAGGGCGATCTGCAGGCGCGGGCGCGCCTGTCGCGCCATTCCAGCATCCGCAACCTGGGCGACACGTTCAACCAGATGTCCGACCGCATCAGCGCCTTGGTGGGCAACCAGCGCGACCTGACCAATGCCGTGTCGCACGAACTGCGCACGCCCATCGCACGCCTGTCGTTCGAGTTGGACATGATGGACCGCGAGGACGATCCTGCCGCGCGCAAGCGTCTCATCGAGGAGATGAAGAGCGACGTGGCCGAGCTGGACGCGATGGCTTCGGAATTGCTGATGTACGCCCGCCTGGAGCACAAGGGCGACGGCGTGCCGCTACAGGCCCAGGATGCCCGCAGCTGGCTGGATTCGGTGGTGCAGCATGCCGGCTTCGAGGCGGAGGTGTCCGGCGTGCGTTGCGAGGTCGCGCTGTGCCAGGTCGCGGAGGTGCACCTGCATCAACGCTACATGACACGGGCGCTGCTGAACCTGCTGCAGAACGCCATCCGCCATGCAGGCCGCAAGGTCCAGGTCAGCCTGATCAGCCCGGCGCCGCGCGAATACGTGCTGATCGTGGACGACGACGGCCCAGGCATTCCGCCCGCCGACCGCGAGCGCATCTTCGAACCCTTCATCCGCCTGGACGAAAGCCGCGACCGCGGCACCGGCGGCGTAGGGCTGGGCCTGGCCATCGTGAGCCGCGTGGCGCGCTGGCATAACGGCACGGTGCAGGCCAGCGACAGCCCGCTGGGTGGCGCGCGTTTCGTGGTCAGCTGGAAGACCGCCTGAGCAACGGCGCAATGCGGCGCGGCACAACGTAAACAAACTTCACAAAGCCCCGCCGCAATCTTCACAAACTCCATACAAAGCGGGAAAGATCCCGGACAGGCGCGTGGCTAGCATGACGGCAGTTCTCTTCAGAGGCATTGCCGCTTGCCATGTTTTCCCTCAGCCGCCTGGTTGCCCTTGGTTCGTTGCTGGTCGCCGCAGGCGGTTGCCAGGGCGTGCCGCCGGGTGCGCCGCCGCCGATCGCCAAAGGCGATTACGAGGCGGTCGTCGGCTACCTAGCGCAGCGCATCCCCTACGACATGAACGCCTTGAGCGTTCCCGGCCTGTCCATCGCGCTGGTCGACGACCAGCGTGTGGTGTGGAGCACCGGCTTTGGCTTCGCGGATCCCGTGCGCCATCGCCAGGCCACCAGCGACACGCTGTACCGGGTCGGTTCCATTACCAAGATCGTCACCGCCGCGGGCGTGCTGCGGGCCGCCGATGACGGCCGCCTGACGCTCGACCAGCCGGCTTCGCAGGCGCTGCCCGACTGGGACATCCAGCCGCGCCGTGGCGCCATGCAATGGCTGGGCGCGCATCCCTTCACTCCCCGCAATCTGCTGGCCGTGCATCCGGGATCGCTCGAAGACACCATGGGCCGCGCGCGCGCCGACATGGCGTATGCCTTGCTTGGCGACATGGTGGCGCACGTGGCCAGCGAACCCTTCGATACCTACGTGCGCCGCACCATCCTGCAGCCCTTGAACATGCCGCGCGCGGGCTTCCAGCCCAACCCGCGCATGCTGGATTTGCGCGCGTCGGGCTACCGCCGCGGCGCGCCCTGGACCGAGGCGCCGCAGCCCAACGAGGCGGCCGATGGCCTGTGGCTCAGTTCTTCGGAAATGGCGCGCTTCTTCTCCATGCTTTTCGCCGACGGCCTGTATCAGGGGCGGCGCGTGCTCAACGCCGATTCTGCGCGCGCCGTGCTGGACCTGGAGACGGTGGACAGCGGGATGGCGCTGGATTGCCGCCTGTCCCTGTCGTGGCTGGCCGCGCCTTGTGATGCGGAGCTCACGGGCGGCGAGTTGCGGCTGCACAGCGGCGCGACCGAAGCCTTCCATTCCCGCTTCGTGCTGGCTCCGTACGACAAGCTTGCCGTGCTGGTCATGAGCAATTCCGATACCAGCGAGCCGCTGGTGTCCTCGGTGTCGGCGATGGCGATGGCGCTGATGCGCCAGGCCAAGCAAGGCGCAGTGACCCAATAGATCGGGCCCGAACGCGGCCTGCCATGTTTTACCCCCTCAACCTCGTTTCTTGGAAGCTGTTAAATGAAGCGAAAATTGCGTTCTTCCCTGTTTACGCGCGGTACTGGCGCCGCGTGCCTGCTGGCTTTTATCCCGGGACTGTCCCTGGCCGATGACGCTGCCAACAGTTCCGTCTATGGCCAGCGCGGGGCCAGTTCTCGCGGGTTGACGGTGGCGACCGGAGAGGGGCCGGCCGACGAATGGCTGTTCTACGGCACGCTGGGGGCAGGCTATGCGCCGCGCTATAGCGGCAGCGACGAATACTCGGCGGTGCCCATCATCGGCGTGGGCGTGCGCAGCCCCGGCGGTTTTTTCCTGGGCACCGACCGCGGCCTGGGCTGGGAAACGCAGGCGCTGGACAGCACCTTCCGTTTCTATCTGGCACCCAGTGCGTCGCGCAAGGACCACAAGAAAGGGTTCCAGGGTTCGGACAAGCTGAGGGGCATGGGCAATATCGACAGCCGGGCGCAGGTCGGCATGGACGCCGAAACCACGTTGGGGCCGGTGACCCTGTCGGCGTCGGTCGCGCACGCCTTCAAGAAGGGCGACGACCGCGATGTGGGCAGCGCCTACACCATGTTCAATCTGGGAGCCAGCACCACGGTGTACGAGGGCAGCGCCGGGATGATCTCGCTGGCCTTGTCCAGCACCTTCGGCGACGGCAATTACATGCGCACCTGGTATGGCGTGAGCGGCAAGCAGTCGGCCAAGTCCGGCTACCGCAAGTACACGCCCAAGGGCGGTCTGGAAAGCGTGGGCCTGGGCGCAACCTGGACCGTGCCCTTGAGTAAGTCCTGGGCGTGGACGACGGCGGCGGAGGCGCGGCGTCTCTACGGCGACGCGGCGGACAGTCCCATCGTGAAGGACCGCGCCCAGTACACCATCGGCACCATGATGACGTACTCGTATTGATCGGGGGTAGTAGCCCGTTCCCGGCCGGGAACGGGCTGGACGGAACCGGGTGCGCAAAGCCGCCGGTTCCGTCCAGGATGGGATTACAGGCCTTGCACGCGGCGGCCGCTGTCGGCCTCGAACCAGTGCAGCGGATGGCGGCCGTCCGGCCCCACGTTCACGCGATCGTTGACCTTGGCCGACGATTCGGAGAGCTGGCGGGTGGTGCAGCGCACGACCAGCGTGGACTTGCCGCAGCGGCAGTGGACCAGTTGTTCGGAGCCCAGCGTTTCCACCATCTCGACTTCGGCGGGCACGCCTTGGGTGTTCAGCAGCATGTGCTCCGGGCGCATGCCCATGATGACCTTGCGGCCGCGCACCTGCGCGGGCACCTGCAGCGGCGAGATTTCCAGCGAGGTGCCGTCCAGGGTCTGGACCGTGCCGTCGCCGGCCACGTTCACTTCCATCAGGTTCATCGGCGGCGAGCCGATAAAGCCGGCGACGAAGGTCGAGGCAGGCTTTTCGAACACTTCCATCGGCGTGCCGATCTGCTCGGGCACGCCCTGATACATGACGATCATGCGGTGGGCCAGCGTCATGGCCTCGACCTGATCGTGGGTCACGTACAGGCTGGTGGTGCCCAGGCGGCGGTGCAGCTTCATGATTTCCAGGCGCATCGCCACGCGCAGCTTGGCGTCCAGGTTCGACAGCGGTTCGTCGAACAGGAATACCTTGGGTTCGCGCACGATGGCGCGGCCCATGGCGACGCGCTGGCGCTGGCCACCGGACAAGGCGCGCGGACGGCGGTCCAGCAGGTGGCCGAGTTCCAGGATCTGAGCGGCCGCGTCCACGCGCTTCTTGATCTCGTCCTTGGAGAACTTGCGGATCTTCAAGCCATAGGCCATGTTCTCGAACACGGTCATGTGGGGGTAGAGCGCGTAGTTCTGGAACACCATCGCGATGTCGCGTTCGGCGGGTTCCAGGGTGTTGACGACCTTGTCGTCGATGATGATCTCGCCGCTGGTGACGGTTTCCAGGCCGGCGACCATGCGCATCAGCGTGGACTTGCCGCAGCCCGACGGGCCGACGATGACGATGAATTCACCGTCCTTGACGTCCATGTCGATGCCATGGATGACCGGCACGTTGCCGGCGTAGGTTTTCTTGACGTTGCGGAAGCTGAGAGTAGCCATGAGTTATTCGTGTTCGGAGTCGTGTTCGGGTGGGCGAGGGAGGATAGGCGTCACTTTTCAGTGTCGACCAGACCCTTGACGAACCATTTCTGCATCAGGATGACGACCAGCGCCGGCGGGATCATCGCAAGCATGGCGGTGGCCATGGTGATGTTCCATTCGGTCACGCTGTCGCCGCCGCTGATCATCCGCTTGATGCCGATGACGACGGGGTACATGTCTTCCTGCGTGGTGACCAGCAGCGGCCACAGGTACTGGTTCCAGCCATAGATGAACTGGATCACGAACAGCGCGGCAATGCTGGTCTTGGACAAGGGCAGCAGCACGTCGCGGAAGAAGCGCACCGGCCCCGCGCCGTCGATGCGGGCGGCCTCGATCAGCTCGTCCGGCACCGTCAGGAAGAACTGGCGGAACAGGAAGGTGGCGGTCGCCGAGGCGATCAGCGGCAAGGTCAGGCCGGCGTAGCTGTTCAGCAGGCCGAGGTCGGCCACGACCTTGTAGGTGGGCGCGATGCGGACTTCGACCGGCAGCATCAGCGTGACGAAGATCATCCAGAAGAAGAACATGCGGCCGGGGAAGCGGAAGTACACCACCGCGAAGGCCGACAGCAGCGAGATGGCGATCTTGCCGATGGAAATCGCCAGCGCCATGATCAGGCTGACGTACATCATGCGGCCCACGGGCGCGCCCGACGAACCGCCGGACGAGCCGCCGAACAGGGCTTGCATGTAGTTATCGACGAAATGCTTGCCGGGGATGAGGGACATCGGCGCGGACGCCACTTCCTGCGCGGTCTGGGTGGACGCGACGAAAGTGACGTAGAGCGGAAATGCCACCATCGCCACGCCGCAGAGCAGAATGACGTGGGCCAGAATATCCAGCCAGGGACGGCGTTCAACCATTGTTTGTAGCCTCGGACAAAATCAATACTGCACTTTGCGGTCGACGTAGCGGAACTGCACGACCGTCAAGGCAATCACAATGAACATCAGCACCACCGACTGCGCCGCGGACGAACCGAGATCCAGGCCGCGGAAGCCGTCGCTGTACACCTTGTAGACCAGGATGGAGGTCGACGTGCCGGGGCCGCCCTGCGTGGTCGTATCCACCACCGCGAAGGTGTCGAAGAAGGCGTAGATGATGTTGACCACCAGCAGGAAGAAGGTGGTGGGCGAGAGCAGCGGGAACACGATGCTCCAGAAGCGGCGCGACGGGCTGGCGCCGTCGATCGCGGCGGCTTCGATGAGCGAACGCGGAATCGATTGCAGGCCGGCCAGAAAGAACAGGAAGTTGTACGAGACCTGCTTCCACACGGCGGCGATCAGCACCAGGATCATGGCCTGGTTGCCATTCAGGCGCGGGTTCCAGTTCACGCCAGAGTGGTTCAGCGCCACGGCCAGGATGCCGACGGAGGGCGAGAACATGAACAGCCACAGCACGCCGACCACGGCGGGGGCCACGGCGTAGGGCCAGATCAGCAGCGTCTTGTAGAGGCCGGCGCCGCGGATGACGCGGTCGGCCATGACGGCAAGCAGCAGCGACACGCCCAGGCCGACCACCGCCACCAGGATCGAGAACACGGCGGTGACGCGGAACGAGTCCAGGTAGGCTTGCTGCTTGAACAGTTCGATGAAGTTGTCCAATCCGACGAACTCGGAGGACAAGCCGAAAGCGTCTTCCAGCCGCATCGATTGCCACATGGCTTGGCCAGCGGGCAGGAAGAAGAAGACCACGGTAATGATGATCTGCGGCAGGAGCAGCAGATAGGGCAAGGTCTTGTGCCCGAATACAACGCGTTTTTCCATAGGGGGAACCCAAGGTACAGAAAAGCGGCGGTTGAAGTAACCGCCGCCTGAAACCGCCTTCGTAAAATACGAGAGGCTTAAAGCCCTAAAAACCCAGGGCCTTAAGCCTTGTACTGCGTGGTGTGGAGCAGCCCAAGTCCTTGTTACGGCATGGAAAATACCGATTGACAGGACCCGGGCGGTATTTCAGAAGGGCGTTACTTTACACTCTTCTCGAACTTTTCCAGCAGTTCGTTGCCGCGCTTGACGATGCTTTCGGCGCCGTCCTTGGCGCTGACCTTGCCCGAAACGATGCGCTCGATTTCAGCGTCTTCGATTTCGCGGATCTGCGGCAGGAAGCCCAGGCGCAGGCCGCGCGATTGGGCGGTGGTTTCAACGTTCAGCTGCTTGACGCCGACTTCGGTGCCCGGGTTCTTGTCGTAGAAGCCTTCCTTCTTGGTCAGCTCGTAGGCAGCCTTGGTGACGGGCACGTAGCCGGTCTGCTGGTGCCAGCGGGCGGCGATTTCCGGGCTGGCCAGGAACTTGAAGAACGCGGTCACGCCCTTGTAGGTTTCCGGCTTCTTGTTGGCGAAGACCCACAGCGAAGCGCCGCCGATGATGGTGTTCTGCGGCGCGCCTTGCACGTCGGCGTAGTAGGGCAGGGTCGAGGTGCCGAATTCGAACTTGGCGTTCTTGGCGATGTTGGCGCGCAGGCCGGACGAGCCGGTGATCATGGCGCACTTGCCGCTGATGAACAGCGAGTTCGGCTCGTCGCCGCGGCCGCCGTACATGAAGATGCCTTCCTTGCCCAGCTTGGCCAGGTTTTCCAGGTGGCGCACGTGCAGCGGGGTGTTGATGGCGATGCGGGCGTCCAGGCCGCCGAAACCGTTGTCCTTGGTGGCGTACGGCACGTTATGCCAGGCCGAGAACGTTTCCAGCTGGACCCACGACGGCCAGGAGGTGGTGTAGCCGCATTCCTGGCCGGCTGCCTTCAGCTTCTGGCCGGCGGCGGCCAGCTCTTCCCAGGTCTTGGGAGGATTGTCGGCGTCCAGGCCGGCCTTCTTGAAGGCGTCCTTGTTGTAGTAGAACACCACGGTCGAGCTGTTGAAGGGCATCGACACCAGCTTGCCGTCGGCCGACGAGTAGTAGCCGGCCACGGCGCCGATGAATTCCTTCGGATCGATCGGGTTGCCGACCTCTTCGGACATCTGCTGCACCGGCTTGATGGCGCCCTTGGCGTACATCATGGTGGCGGTGCCGACTTCGAACACCTGGAGAATGTCGGGCGCATTGCCGGCGCGGAACGCGGCGATGCCGGCGTTCATGGATTCACCGTAGTTGCCCTTGTAGACTGCCTTGACTTGGTAATCGGGGTTCTTCTTGTTGAATTCGTCGACCAGGCCGTTCACGCGGTCGCCCAGCGCGCCTTCCATCGAGTGCCAGAATTGGATCTCGGTGGCGGCATGCGCGGACGCGCCTGCGAAAGCCGTCATGATGGCGGCAAAGGTTAGGGCAATACGGTGGGATCGCATAGAGAGGTTCCTCCAGTTGGGCGTGACGCGACCGGGTTGTCCGAGCGCGGAAAACACGACACCTTATGAATTGTTTGTGACAAAACCGTGACTTTCACATCACTCTAAACGCCTGTCAAATTGCGCGTTTTAGGCGCGAACGAACATTTTTCTTTTTTTCCCGAACGAGAACTCCCGTTTACAATCGCCTCCTATGAAAAACGAACTTTCGATTGCGTTCATTGGCGGCGGCAATATGGCAGCCGCCCTGGCTTCGGGCCTGGCTGGCAAAGTATGCGCCGCCGGGAACATCCATGTCATTGACATAAACCAGGATTCGCACGCCGCCTGGCAGGCCCGCGGAATGACCACCGCGACGGCCCCCGGCGAGGCCCTGGCGGCCTGCCGCGTATGGGTGTTCGCAGTCAAGCCACAGAACATGAAAGACGTTGTGGCTTCCACGCGTCAGTGGCTGCGCGACGACACTTTGGTGGTAAGCGTGGCGGCGGGCATCCGCGCCGATACGCTGGCCGCCTGGCTGGGTACGCCCGAGGCGCCGTTCAAGCGCCTGGTGCGCTGCATGCCGAATACCCCGGCCCTGGTGGGCGCAGGCATCACCGGCCTGGCTGCCCTGGACGGCGTGGACGCGGCCGACCGCGAACTTGCCGCCCGCCTGCTGTCCAGCGTGGGGCAGGTGGTCTGGGTTGCCGATGACGCCGCGCTCGACGGCGTGACGGCCTTGTCGGGCAGCGGCCCGGCCTATGTGTTCCTGTTCCTGGAGGCCCTGGTGGCTGGCGGCCAGAAGGTTGGGCTGACGGCTGAACAGGCCAAGCAATTGGCGCTGGGCACGCTGGCCGGGGCGACGCGCCTGGCGGCCGAGTCCTCGGAACCGCTATCCACGCTGCGCGAACGGGTCACCTCCAAGGGCGGCACCACCGCCGCCGCGCTCAATGCCTTCGGCGCCGCGGGCTTCGCCGGCATCGTCGAGGACGCCATGGCCGCCGCGGCGCAGCGCTCGCGCGAGCTGGCGGAGGAGTTCGGGAAATGACGGTTGCGGCCTCCAGGCGCTTTGCCGCCATGAGTCGGCCGCAGTTCGCCATCGCCGTGCTGTGCATGCTGGTGGTGGTGGTCGGCTCCAACATCCTGGTTCAGGTGCCGCTGAATGACTGGCTGACCTGGGGCGGCCTGTCGTATCCGGTGGCGTTCCTGGTCACCGACGTGCTGAACCGCCGTTTCGGCCCGGCCGCCGCGCGCCGGGTGGTCTGGTTCGGCTTCGCCGCCGCGCTGGTGGTGTCGGTCTGGGTGGCGTCGCCCCGCATCGCGCTGGCTTCGGGCCTGGCCTATATCTGCGCGCAACTGGTCGACATCCAGGTGTTCGACCGCCTGCGCGACCAGCGCTGGTGGCGTGCGCCGCTGGTGTCGGGCGTGCTGGGCGCCATCCTGGACACGGCGGTGTTCTTCAGCGTCGCCTTCGCCGCGACCGGCGCGCCCTGGATGACCTGGATGATGGGCGACCTGGCCATCAAGCTGGCGGTCAACATCAGCATGCTGGCGCCGTTCCGCGCGCTGATGTGGAATCTGGCCAAGCCGGCCAACGCCTGATCGGACGGCGCCTGCCTGGGCGCCGTCGGGTTTCCTGACTAGTTGGCCTGGGCGCCGGACTGCTTGATCAGGTCCGACCATTTCGCCAGTTCGTCCTGTCCGAACTTGTCGATGTCCGCCATCGGCACGCTGTTCCTCTCCACGCCTTGGACCTCCAGCTTGGCCGTGATGTCCGGATTCGCCAGGGCGGCCGCAGCCGCGTCCCGCAGCTTTTGCAGCACCGGGGCGGGGGTTGCGGCCGGCGCGTAGATCATGAACCACGCTTGCAGGTCGAAATTCCCGCCCAGCTGCTCGGCGATGGTCGGTACCTCAGGGGCGGACGCGCTGCGCCGCATGCCCGAAGTGCCTAGCGCGCGCAGCTTGCCAGCCTTGATGTGCGGCAGTACGGCAATGGGGTGATAGAACATGAATTGGGCCTGGCCCGACATGACGTCGGTCAGCGCCTGGCTGCCTTCCTTGTAGGGGATGTGCACCATGGTGCCGCCCAGGCGCGATTTCAACAGTTCCCCGGCGAGATGGCCCGAGGTGCCGGTGCCGGCCGAAGCGAAGCTGATGCCGCCCGGCTTCGCGGCCGCGGCAGCCAGGTCCTTGAGATCGCGGATCGGCGAGCCGGCGGCGACCACCAGCAGGGTGGGCGTGGAGCCGACCATGGCGACGGGCGTGAAATCGCGCAAGGGGTCGTAGCCCAGCTTCGGATACAGCGCCTTGTTGATGGCATGCGTGCCGACCGTGCCCATGACGATGGTGTAGCCGTCAGCCGGCGAGCGGGCGACGAACTCGGTGCCGATGGAGCCGCCCGCGCCCGCTTTGTTTTCGACGATGACGGGTTGGCCCAGGGACTTCGCCATGGCGTCGCCCATCATGCGGGCGACGGTATCGGTGGTGGTGCCGGGGCCGAACGGCACGATCATCTTGATGGGGCGTTCGGGGTAATCCGCGGCGCGCGCGGGCTGGGCCGCCAGGCCTAGCGCGCCGGCGAGCAGGGCCAATGCGGCGAAGGCGAGGCGGGCCGGGCGGGCGGGGTGGCCGCGTACGGATCCCAAGCAAGTAATCGTCATGGTGTTTGTCTCCTGTGTTTATCATGCGCCGCCGGCTACCCGCCACGCGCGTGGCAGGCAGGCCCGCGGCGTGCGTTCAGCGGTCCGTGTTGCCGAATCCGTCTGGAACCTTGCCGTCGTACTGCAGTTCGCGAGTCGCCTGGTACGACAGGGCGAAGCCCGCGGGCTGCTGCAGTTCCTCATACAGGTGCGCGATCAGGCCGGCCGTGCGCGCCAGCAAGGGCACGCCGCGCAAGGCCTGCAGCGGGAAGCCGGCGCCCAGCAACACCGCGGGAATGGCGGCGGACACGTTCAGCTTGAGCGCCTTGCCAAGCACCTCCGGGATCTGCCGTTCCACGGCTTCGGCGATCTCGATGTAGGTCTGGTCCGAACCGCAGTCCCGCGCCACTTCGAACAGCCTCGCCACGCGCGGATCCCGCGTCTTGTGTAGCGGGTGGCCGTAGCCCGGGATGGCCCGGCCTTCGGCGCGATAGCGCTTCAAAACCTCCAGCGCAGCCGCGTCCAGGTCCAGCTGCCGCTGTTCCGCGCAATCCTTGATTTCGGCGAAGAGGCGGCCGGCGGTCTCCGAGGCGCCCAATATGACCGACCCGCAGCCGAGCAGGCCGGAAGCAACCGCGCCCTGCATGGCGTCGGGCGCGGCGGCCAGCGTCATGCGGGCCGCCTGCACGCTGGGTACCAGGCCATGTTCGGCGATGGCGACCAGCGTCGCGTCCAGTACGGCCGTGGCGGCGGCATCGGGCCGGCGGCCGGTGACCAGCAGGTGGAAGTAGTCGGTAAAGGAGATCTTGCCTATCAGGTCGCGGCACAGATCCTCGCCGCGCACCACGATCGCGTGTTCGTCGGAGGTGCAGATGGCGCTGCGGGGTATGGTTGCCTTGCCTATTTTCATGACGGGTCCCGGGTATCAGGGTGGGGCTTGCGGGCCGCGAGCGCGCCGCGGATCTCGGCGTTGTGTTCGCCCAGCACGGGCGGCGGAATGACGGTTGAGGCGCGCTGGCCGTCGAAGCTGACTGGCGAGCGCACGGTGCGCCACCGTCCTTGCGTGGGATGAGAGCCCTCGATCTCCAGCTGGAGATGCCGCGCCTGCGGGTCCTGCAGCGCTTCGGCCGTGTCGTACATGGGCGCGTGCGGCACGTCTTCGGCCGCAAGGCGCCGGCACCATTCCTCGCGGGTCCGCAAGGCGAAGACCGCGCCGAGCACGCTGATCAACTCCTCATGGTGGGCGATGCGGCCGGCGCGCGTGGCGAAGCGCGCGTCCTGCAGGATGTCGGGCCGCTCAATGGCATTGGCCAGTCCGCGCCAGAACTTTTCAGGCGAGGACATGTGCAGGGCCAGCTTCTTTCCGTCGGCGCAGGCCAGGGCATAGGACTGGGACACGCTGGGCCGGCTGAAGGGGCCCATGACCTCGCCCTCGGAAAAGTAGTGGGTGAACGCGTCCAGGTTGAAATGGCACATGGCTTCCAGCATGGACACTTCCACGCTACGGCCCACGCCCGTGCGGGCGCGCTCGACCAGCGCGCCGAGTATGCCGTAGGCGGCGTAGAAGCCCGTGAGCGCGTCCGCGATGGCCGGGCCCACGACGCGCGGGTTGGCGGGGTTCACCAGGAGATTGAGAAAACCGCTGGCGGCCTGGGCCACCGAGTCATAGGCCGGCCGCGCGGCGGCGGGGCCGGTCTGGCCGAAGCCGCTGATCGCGCAATACACCAGGCGCGGATTGAGGGCGCGCAGTCGGGCTTCGCCCGCGCCCAGCCGTTCGGCGGCGCCCGGGCGGAAGTTCTGGATATAGACGTCCGCCTCGCGTATCAGGTCGTCGAAGACCTGCGCGTCGTCCGGCTTGCGGGCGTCGATTTCTATGCTGCGCTTGTTGCGGTTGTAGGTTTGGTAATGCGGGCTGTAAAGGCCGCCCTTGAAGGCGCGGAACGGATCTCCCGTGCCGGGTTGCTCCACCTTGATGACGTCGGCCCCCAGATCGGCCAGCAGCATTCCCGCCGCCGGACCGGTGATGAAGGTTCCCTGTTCGATGACGGTGATGCCATCCAAGACCTTGGACATGGATTTTTCCTCTTGCATGTGCTGCGAGTCGATAGGCTATCGGCCTCCATGCAAAGATGAAAATGATTAATATCGTCCATGATCATTGATAGTATCGATTATTGGAGGCTTGTGCCATGGAACTGCGGCATCTCAGGTACTTCATCGCCCTGGCCGGCGCGCTGAACTTCACGCGCGCGGCCGAACGGGTGCATGTGACGCAGTCGACGCTGTCCCACCAGATACGCCAGCTGGAGGACGAGATCGGCCAGCCCTTGTTCGAGCGCATCGGCAAGCGCGTGGTTATGACTGAAGCCGGCGAGACCTTCCTGGCCTACGCGCTGCGGGCGTTGAAGGAGATCGACCAGGGGCTGGGGGAAATCAAGCAGGACCTGGCGCAGACGACGGGAGAGGTCCGGGTCGGCACCACCCACACCTTCAACCTGAATTTCATTCCCGATTGCGTGGCCCAGCTGCTGAGCCGCAGTCCCGGCGTGAAGATCGTCATCGAGGAGCTGCCCGCCGATGCCATTGCCCGGAAACTGGAGTCCAGCGAACTGGACATAGGCGTGGCGTACCGGCCCGAGGCGCCGAGCGAGCTGCGCTTCGAGCCCTTGTTCAACGAAGAACTGGTGCTGGTGGTGTCCGCCAGCCATCCGCTGGCGGCGCGCCGGCGCATCCGGATGATAGAACTGCATCGCGAACCGCTGGTGCTGCTGCCGTCAGGATTTTCGACGCGGCGCATGCTGGATGAGTGCTTCCAGGCCGCCGGCGCCGCGCCCGAGGTCGTCGCGGAAATGAACACCATTGCGGCGATGCTGGGAATGGTGGCGCGCATGCACGTCGGCGCCATTGCTGCCGCCAGCGCCATCGCGCAGGACCCCGGGCTGCGCATGATTCCCCTGGAGAGTCCGACGCCCATGCGCACCCCGGGCTTGCTGTTCAATAATGCGCGGCCACAGACCCGGGCGGGCAGGGCGTTTACCGCCTTGCTGCGCAGGCGCGCCATGGGTCACGGAGAGAGTGCCGGCCGGACATAATCCGGTCCGGAATCGTGAGGCTCTCCATTATTCGTAAGTCCGGCGTAAGTACTGTATTTAAATGCGTATTTAAACGACGTATTAATGAGCGGCTTATTTAAAACGCCAAGCACGATTCCGTTCGGAACGCCAGATATTTAATAAGGTTTCCTTGCGGATTCTCCAGCGATTTCATGGGCTTGCAATCGCAATCCGTCACGATTAAAGGTTGCGGCGTAAATATTGGGGATTACACGCAGTGACAGTGTGGCGGCTTGCTTCCAGAATACCGGCCACACCGTGATTTTGCCCAAGAAGCCGGCGACGGGCGACTCGGATTAACGGATTACCCACCCGATAAACCGTGTCGTACAGAGCCGCTCAAAACCTCGCTGGAGAACTCCGCATGAAGTTTCTGAATCGCCTTACCCCGGTAGCCATGGCGCTTGGGGCACTTGCCTTGGCTGGCGCCGCGCACGCCGCCGACACGATCAAGATTGGCATTCCCCAGCCCATGACCGGCCCGAACACGCAATACGGCGACCAGATCCAGGCCGGCGCATTGACCGCGATCGAGACCATCAACGCCAAGGGCGGCGTCAAGGGCAAGAAGCTCGAGCCGATCCTCATCGACGACGGCTGCGAACCGAAGCAGGCCGTGCCCGCCGCCAACCGCGTGGTCAACTCCGGCGCCAAGTTCGCCGTGGCCCATGCGTGCTCGGGCGTGACCGTGGCTGCCGTCAAGGTCTACGAGGAAGAGGGCATCGTCGGCATCACCCCGGGCGCGACTTCGCCGTTGGTCACCGACACGATCAAGCCGCACTTCTTCTTCCGCACCATCGGCCGCGATGACCAGCAAGGTCCGTACGCCGCCCATTACATCGCCAAGACCCTCAAGCCCACCAAGGTCGCCGTGCTGCACGACAAGCAGACCTACGGTTCGGGCGTGGCCACGCAGGTCCGCGACACCCTGGTCAAGGACGGCGTGAACGTCGCCATGTTCGAAGGCATCAACGTCGGCGACAGCGACTATTCGGCCATCATCACCAAGCTCAAGTCGGCCGGCGTCGACCTGGTCTACTTCGGCGGCTACCACCCCGAACTCGGCCTGCTGCTGCGCCAGTCGCGCGAACAGGGCCTGAAGGTCCAGTTCATGGGTCCGGAAGGCACCGCCAACCAGGATCTGGTGGCCATCGCCGGCCCGGCCATCGACGGCCTGCTGGTCACGCTGCCCGCCGACTTCACCAAGCTGCCCGGCAACGAAAGCATCGTGAAGGCCTTCAAGGACGCCAAGCGCGATCCGGACGGCGCCTTCCAGATGCCCGCGTACGCCGCCGTGCAGATCCTGGCCGACAGCATCAACGCGGTGGGCGAGGATCCCGCCAAGGTGGCCGACTACATGCACAAGACCACCTTCAACACTGGCATCGGCAAGGTCGAGTACGACGCCAAGGGCGACCTGAAGAACTTCGAGTTCGCCGTCTACAAATGGGATAAGGACGGCAAGAAGACCCAGCTGTAAACTCGCGATCCGCCGGCGTCGCCGGCGTGTAGGGCCTGTCGTCCTCGTTCTGCCGTAATCCGCGTAGCGATGCGCCAAAAGCGCTGTGCGGCCGGCGGGCGCAGATGCCAGGCCCTTATAAAATACGCCCAGGTTTCCGGCTCCGGGTCTCTCTACCGGGGCCGGAACCATTTGGAGCAAGAGAAATAATGTCTGACCTCATACCCCAACTTACCCAGCAATTCTTCAACGGATTGTCTCTGGGCGCGATCTATGCGTTGATTGCCATCGGCTACACAATGGTCTACGGCATCATCGGTATGATCAACTTCGCTCACGGCGAAATCTACATGATCGGCGCCTATGTCGGCCTGGTCACCCTGACGGCCATCGGCACCAATAGCGGCCTGCCGGTACCGTTCATCATCGCGGCCATGCTGGTCGTGGCCATCGTGGTCACGGGCATCTACGGCTTCAGCGTCGAGCGCGTCGCCTACCGGCCCGTGCGCGGCAGTCCCCGCCTGGTGGCGCTGATCTCGGCCATCGGCATGTCGATCTTCCTGCAGAACTGGGTGGCCCTGGGCCAGGGCGCGCGCGACATGGCCGTGCCTTCGCTGGTATCCGGCGCCGTGCAGTTCCACATGGGATCCGACTTCGACGTGACGGTGCCGTATTCGCGCATCATGATCATCGTGGTCACCGTGTTGCTGATGATCGCGTTGACGCTGTTCATCAAGTACTCCCGCATGGGCCGCGCCTCGCGCGCCTGCTCGCAGGACATGCACATGGCCAACCTGCTGGGCATCGACACCAACCGGGTGATCTCGTTCACCTTCGTGATGGGCGCGATCCTGGCGGCGGTGGGCGGCGTGCTGATTGCCATCACCATCGGCAAGCTCAATCCCTTCATCGGCTTCCTGGCCGGCATCAAGGCCTTTACCGCGGCGGTGCTGGGCGGCATCGGCAGCATCCCCGGCGCCATGCTGGGCGGCGTGCTGCTCGGGCTGGCCGAGACCTTTGCGGCTGCCTACATCTCCTCACAGTACAAGGACATCGTGGCGTTCTCGCTGCTGATCCTGATCCTGCTGTTCCGTCCCACCGGGCTGTTGGGCAAACCTGAGGTGGAAAAAGTCTGATGTCGAACAACAATCTGAAAAACGCCACGATGGCGGCCGTGCTGACGGCTGTCATCGTCACCCCCGTCTTCGGCCTGCAGCTGATCCGCCAGGGCGCGCGCACCACGATGGAGTCGAACTGGTCGCTGGTGGCGATTGCCGCCGCGGTGGTCTTCTTCTTCCAATTGCTGCGGCCCTGGATCGCCAAGCCATTCCAGAAGCTCAAGACGGGCCTGCCCACTCTGCCGGCCGCGCCGGCCAAGACCCACAAGCCGCTGGCGCTGCTGTTGCTGGCGATCGCGGTGGTCTGGCCGTTCTTCGCCGGCCGCAGCTCGGTGGACATCGCCACGCTGGTGCTGATCTACGTGATGCTGGGCCTGGGCCTGAACATCGTCGTGGGTTTCGCGGGCCTGCTGGACCTGGGCTTCGTGGGCTTCTACGCGGTGGGCGCCTACACCTACGCCTTGCTCTATCACTGGGGCGGCTGGAGCTTCTGGGAAGCGCTGCCGTTCTCGGGCGCGATGGCCGCGCTGTTCGGCTTCATCCTGGGCTTCCCGGTGCTGCGGCTGCGAGGCGACTACCTCGCCATCGTGACGCTGGGCTTCGGTGAAATGATCCGCCTCTTGCTGATCAACCTGAACACGCTGACCGGCGGTCCGGACGGCATCTCGGGCATTCCCAAGCCGACGGTGTTCGGCCTGGAAATGACCCGCCGCGCCAGCACGGAAGGGGGCACCACGTTCCATGAATTCATGGGCTGGAACTTCCAGAACCAGGACATGGTGGTCTATCTGTACCTGATGGCGCTGCTGCTGGCCCTGGTCACGCTGTTCGTGTCCACGCGCCTGATCCGCATGCCGGTGGGCCGCGCCTGGGAAGCGCTGCGCGAAGACGAGATCGCCTGCCGTTCGCTGGGGCTGAACCCCACGCGCATCAAGCTGTCGGCGTTCACGCTGGGCGCGATGTTCGCCGGCTTCGGCGGCGCCTTCTTCGCGGCGCGCCAGGGCATGGTGAACCCCGAATCCTTCACCTTCATCGAATCGGCGCTGATCCTGGCCATCGTGGTGCTGGGCGGCATGGGCTCGCAGGTGGGCGTGATCCTGGCGGCTGTGCTGCTGACGGTGCTGCCGGAAGTCGCGCGCGAGTTCGCCGAGTACCGGATGCTGATGTTCGGCCTGGTGATGGTATTGATGATGATGTGGCGTCCGCAGGGGTTGTTGCCCATGAAGCGTCCCCACGTGGAGCTGGCTAAATGAGCGAGGCATTGCTGAAAGTATCCGGACTGACCATGCGGTTCGGCGGCCTGCTGGCCGTCGACAGCGTGGCGTTCGAAGTCAAATCCGACGAGGTGTTCGCCATCATCGGCCCCAACGGGGCCGGCAAGACCACCGTGTTCAACTGCGTGGGCGGCTTCTATGCGCCGACGGCGGGCGAGATCACCATGGACGGCCAGGCCATCACCGGCCTGCCCAGCCACAAGGTGGCGCGCCACGGCCTGGTGCGCACCTTCCAGAACGTGCGCCTGTTCAAGCAGCTGACCGTGCTGGAAAACCTGCTGGTGGCCCAGCACACCCAGGTGGAAGCGCGGCTGCTGCCGGGCCTGCTCAAGCTCAAGTCCTACCGCCAGTCCGAGACCGACGCGCTGGCGCGCGCCGCGCAATGGCTGGATTTCATGGGCCTGCGCGAGTTCGCCAACCGCGAAGCCGGCAACCTGGCCTACGGCCACCAGCGCCGCCTGGAGATCGCGCGCTGCATGATCACCAAGCCGCGCCTGCTGATGCTGGACGAACCGGCGGCCGGCCTGAATCCTCAGGAAAAGCGCGATCTGCAATCGCTGATCGACCAGCTGCGGCGCGAGTTCGGCGTCGCGGTGCTGCTGATCGAACACGACATGAGCCTGATCATGGGCATCTCCGACCGCATCCTGGTCATGGAGCACGGCAAGCCCATCACTACCGGCACCCCCGAGCAGGTGCGCAACGACGAGCGCGTCATCAAGGCGTACCTGGGGGAGGAATAATGCTTAAGCTGGATAACATTCATACCTACTACGGCGCCATCCAGGCGCTGAACGGGGTGTCGGTTGAGGTCAACAAAGGCGAGATCGTCACGCTGATCGGCGCCAACGGCGCGGGCAAGACGACGCTGCTGATGACGGTCTGCGGCAATCCGCGGGCCAAGGAAGGCACGATCACGTTCGAGGGCGAGGACATCACCCACAAGGACACGCACCACATCATGCGCAATGGCATCGCCATTTCGCCGGAAGGACGGCGAGTCTTCAAGGACCTGACCGTCGCCGAGAACCTGATGATGGGCGGCTTCTTCGCCAAGCGCGACGAGATCGAGGCCGGCATCGACCATGTGTATGGCCTGTTTCCGCGCCTGAAAGAGCGCGCCAGCCAGCGCGCCGGCCTGATGTCGGGCGGCGAACAGCAGATGCTGGCCATCGGCCGCGCGCTGATGACGCGTCCGCGCCTGCTGTTGCTGGACGAACCCACGCTGGGCCTGGCCCCGCTGGTGATCGCCCAGATCTTCGACATCATCCGCGAGATCCGCGAACAGGGCGTGACCGTGTTCCTGGTCGAACAGAACGCCAACAAGGCGCTGGGCGTGGCCGACCGCGGCTACGTGCTGGAGAACGGCCGCGTGGTGTTGCAGGACACCGGCGCCAATCTGCTGGTCAACGACCAGGTGCGCAAGGCGTATCTGGGCGGCTGATCCTTATTCCCCGCGAAGGGAAATTGGGCGCATCGGAAGATGCGCTTTTTTTTCGCTCAAGCAGCCGCCAGCTCTTCCGCCTGATAGTGCGCAATAGCCGCCCGGGCCAGCGCGTCGATGGAGTCCGTCAGCGTTACGCCCAGGCTCGGGCGCAGCGCGTGCGGCACGGCCAGGGGCAGCTCGGTGCATCCCAGCACCACCGCGTCGGCGCCGCGCGCCTTGAGGCGGGCGATGCATTCGGCGGCCGGCGCGTAGGCGTCTTCAAGGCGGTTGGCCTTGACCGCGCGGATCGACCCCATGCAATAGCGTTCGACTTCGTCGTCGTCCGGCACGATGCATTCGTAGCCTTGCGCTTCCAGATGCCGCTGGTACAGGCCCAGCTTCAGCGTGGCGGCCGTGCCCATCAGGCCGATGCGGCCGGCGGGCAGGCCCAGGCGGCGCAGATCGTCGATGACGGCCTGGATGATGTGCAGCACCGGCACGCCGGTGGACGCGGCGATCTGGTCGTACCAGAGGTGGGCCGTGTTGCAGGGGATGGCGATGAGTTGCGCGCCGGCCTGCTGCAGGAAGCGCACGCCTTCCTGCATGTAGGGCAGGGGATTCTCGCCGCCGGCCATGTACGCGCTGGAGCGGTCGGGGATGCGGGGGTCGTTGCGCAGCAGCGTGGGGATGTGCTGCTGATCGATCGCGGCAGGCGTCAGCGCCGCCAGACGCAGGGCAAAGGCCGCGCCGGCCATGGGGCCCATGCCGCCCAATACACCCAGGTAACAACCCTGGGAATAGGTGTTCACGTTATTCACTCCGAGGTAATGCCATCCCGGGCCGCAGAACCTGGCCCGGGCGTTCGGCGCCGGTTCGTTTCCCGTCCCACACCTGCTTGCCATTGACCCAAACCGCATGGATGCCCTGGCTTGCCTGAATGGGAGCTGAAAAAGTGGCCACATCTGTCACCGTGGCGGGATCGAACAGCACCAGGTCAGCATGATACCCCTCCTGCAACAGGCCGCGCTCGGCGATGCCGTATTGGTCCGCTGCGAGGCCGGTCATTTTGTGGATCGCGGCCTCCAGCGTCAGCAGCTGTTGTTCGCGCACCATGGCGCGCAGCACATTGGTGAAAGTGCCCCATTGGCGCGGATGCGGATGCGGGTCGAAGGGCAGACCGTCGGAGCCCACCATCGTCAGCGGGTGCGAGAAGATGCGGCCCACGTCGGCCGGGTCCATCAGAAAATAGATGGCGCCGGCGGGCGCCAGACGGGCAACGGCGGCCTCGTCGTCCAGGCCCAGTTCGGCCATGACCTCGCCGAAGTCGCGGCCGGTGGCTTCGGGGTAGCCCTTGGACCAGGTGATCATCGTGCGGCTGGCGAGCCGCGCGCGGTCCAGCCGCAGCATGGTGGAGGTGGCCGGGTAGGGATGGCAGTCCAGGCACACCGGCTGCGTGGCGGCGGCGCGACTGATCAGATCCAGCGTTTCGCGGCTGCGGCCATGATTGCGTTCGCCCGCCAGCTTGTGGTGCGAGAACACCACGCGGCAATCGAGCTCGCGCCCGATCAGCAAGGCCTCTTCCATGGCGGGAACGATGTGGTCGGCCTCGTCGCGCAGGTGGGTGGCGTAGACGCCGGAACGGCCGCGCAGCGGCGCGCAGACCTCGACGATCTCGTCGGTGGGCGCGGCGCTGGCCGGCGGATAGAAGGTGCCGGTGGAGACGCCGAAGGCGCCCGCGTCCAGCGCTTCCTGCAGCAAGTCGCGCATGGCGGCGCGTTCGCCGGCATCGGCCGCCCGCGAGGTGTCGTCCATGACGGCCACGCGCAGCGTGGTGTGGCCGACCAGCGGGACCACGTTGACGGCGGCGGGCGTGGCGCGCAGCGCGTCCAGCCAGGCGCGGAACGTATCGAAGCGGAACAGTTCGGCGGGGCCCAGCAGGTCCAGCGGCTGGGGTATCGCCGTGCCGGCCAGCGGCGCGAGGCTGATTCCGCAGTTGCCGGTGACCACCGTGGTGATGCCCTGCGAGACCTTGGGCAGCATCTCGGGGTGGGCCAGCAGATAGCCGTCGTCGTGGGTATGCGAATCGATGAAGCCGGGCGCCAGCGCCAGGCCGCGGGCGTCGATGACGGGCGCGCCCGTGGGGTGGGCGACCGCGCCCACCGCGGCGATGCGCCCGTCGCGCACCGCCAGATCGCCTTGGCGGGCGGGGCCGCCCGTGCCGTCCACGAGCGTGGCGCCCGCCACGATGAAGTCTGCTTGCAGCA
This sequence comes from Achromobacter anxifer, assembly GCF_903652925.1. Classification (GTDB taxonomy): domain Bacteria; phylum Pseudomonadota; class Gammaproteobacteria; order Burkholderiales; family Burkholderiaceae_B; genus Achromobacter; species Achromobacter anxifer. Next base: position 300,691 of record NZ_CAHLAR010000004.1, read on the forward strand.
TGCTCGCGCCCATCATTAATCGAGCTTCTCGATGCCGGCGGCGTCGATGATCTGTTGCCACTTGGCGGTTTCGCGGTCGATCAGCTGCTTGAATTCAGCCGGCGAGCCGGTCGCGGGCTCCGCACCCAGCGTGGCCAGGCCGGTGCGCACCTCGGGCGCTTGCAGCGCCTTCTGGATGGCGGCGTTCAGCGTGGCGACCACATCGGCGGGCGTGCCCTTGGGCGCCACCACGCCGCCCCAGGCGACGGTCTCGTAGCCCTTCAGGCCGGCCTCGTCCAGCGTCGGCACGTCGGGCATCAGCGCCAGGCGCTTCAGGCTGCTGACGCCGATGGCGCGGACCTTGCCGCTCTTGACCAGCGGGGTCGCCTCCGAGGTGTTGACGAACAGGTAGTCCAGGCGGCCGCCCAGCAGGTCCTGGATCGCGGCGGGGCCACCGTTGTAGGGGATGAACATGACGTTCACCTTGGCCATGCTCTTGAACAGTTCGCCTCCCATGTGGCCGGTGGTGCCCACGCCGGAGGCGCCGTAGGACAGGCGGCCGGGTTCCTTGCGGGCGCGGTCGATCAGGTCCTGCACGCTCTTGATCGGCGAGTCGGCGGGCACGATCAGGGCGTTGTACAGGTCGAACAGATGGGCGACCGGGGTCAGGTCCTGGTCCACGTCGTACGGCAGGCGCTTGAACAGCGAACGGTTCACGGCCAAGGTGTTGATGTTGCCGTAGCCCACGGTATAGCCGTCGGGCGCGGCGCGCTTGACCAGCGCGATGCCGATGTTGCCGGCCGCGCCGGGACGGTTCTCGACCACCACCGTGGCGCCGGTGTCGCGCGCCAACTGGGTGGTAATCAGGCGCGACAGCACGTCGGGCGAGCCGCCGGCGGCGGACGGCACCACGAAGGTGATGGGCTTGTCGGGATAGGCGCCGGCAGTGGCGGTGGCCGACAGGACGGCGCCTAGCGCCAGTGCGGAAAGGCCGCGGAAGAGTGTGGTGCGCATGTTGGATTTCCCCTTGGTTTTGTCGTGTTGAGGCGGGCAGGTTACACCTCGCGCCGCCCTGCGCCCTCATCGAAAAATGTCGAAAACCTATAATCCCGCGTTATCGGTTTAGGGCACACGGGACAGGGGAAAAGATGGATGAGCATGCCTATGCGGACGAGGTCGGGCCCAGTGCCGGACGACCTTTGAACCTGCGCCAGATAGAGGTGTTCCGGGCCATCATGATGGCCGGATCGATCAGCGGCGCCGGACGCATGCTGCACGTGTCACAGCCGGCGGTCAGCCGGGTGCTGGCGCTGACCGAGAGCCGCCTGGGCTACAAGTTGTTCGAACGCGTCAAGAGCCGCCTGTCGCCGACCGCCGAGGCGCGGCGTCTGTACGCCGAGGTCGAGCAGGTGTACGGCGGCATTCAGCGCGTGAACGATCTGGCGGCCAGCCTGGGCCAGTCGGGCGCGGGCATGCTCAAGATCGTTGCCAGCGCCAGCTTCGGACAGCGCCTCATCCCCATGGCGCTGGACCGCTTTCGCGGCCGCAACGCGGATGCGCGCGTCGATTACCGCAGCGTGACCTTCGACGAGCTGGCGGCCTACTTTTTGTCGGGCCAGGCTGACATAGGCATTTCCATGCAGCCTCCCGATCATCCGAATCTGACCTCGTTGCGGCTGGCGCAGGTGCCGGTGATCTGCGCGCTGCCCGCCGGCCATCCGCTGGCGGCGCGCGAGGTGTTGCGGCCGGAGGATTTTTCGACGGCAACATGGATTGGCTATCCGCGCGACACGCCGCTGGCGCGAGCGCTCAAGCCTTTTTTCGGGGAAGGCCCGGCATGCGCGGCGGCCATCGAGGTGCATTCGCCGGTGACCGCCTGTTCCTTCGTGCAGCAGGGGCTGGGGCCGGCGCTGGTGGACGCCTGGTGCGTCACGCCCGACCAGGCCGCGCACATGGCGCTGCGTCCGATATGGCCGCGGGCCAGCGTGGACATCTGGGCCACGCATTCCAATCTGAGTGCGCCGCCCTTGCTGGCGCGGCGTTTCCTGGCGGCGGTCAAGAAGACGCTGGAAGAGGGCGCGCCGCCCGATCTGGCGTACGCGCCCGGCGCTGCCGGTTGAGTAAGGGCTGCCGCGTGCGCGCCAGCCCTTGTGGCCTTACAGGCCTTCGGCCTTGAGCGCAGCCTGCACGCCCTTGTCGGCTTCCATGCGCTTGAAGAAAGCGGCCAGGTTGTCGAGCCCGGACAGGTTCACTTCCTTGGCATGGGCCCAGCGCAGCACCACGTACAGGTAGGCGTCGGCGATGGAGGGCGCGTTGCCCGTCAGGTAGGGCTTGCCGGCCAGTTGGCCGTCCAGCTGCGCGAACAGCTTGGTCAGCAGCGCGGATGCCGAGGCGGCCAATTCCTTCTGCGCGGCTTCGTCGCTCACGAAGCGCGACGCGCCGAAGATCATCGAGAAGGTCTTGTGGATGTCGGAGTTGATGAAACCGAGCCAGCGGCGCACTTCGGCGCGCGAACGGGGCGAGCCATCGCCCAGCAGCTTCAGTTCCGGCGCGTGTTCAGCCAGGTATTCCAGGATGGCCGCGTTCTGCGTAACGGTCCAATCGCCATCGGCCAGCGCGGGCACGGCGCCCAGCGGGTTGACCTTCAGAAACTCCGCGCCCTTGAGCTCGTCGCGGCTGAGCTTGTGCGTTTCATAGGGTTTGCCGATCCACTCCAGAACGATGTGGGAGGCGAGCGAGCACGCGCCGGGCATGTAGTACAGTTTCATGTGATGGGGTCTCCTGAGAGGAAGGACGGGGATCTCCGTTCCCGCCCGCTATGGTACGCCACCCGCTGCCGGAGATGCCCATGCCGTCACGCCCCGCCGCGAGCACGCGCGCGCTGTTCCTGTCGTTCAGTCTTTCCTTGGCGCTGGCCGCGTCCGCGCAGCCCGGCCCCGAACCCGCAACGGTCCCGGCCCGCGTCACGGCGGTGGTGGGCGGCCTGAATCATCCCTGGGCCATGGCCTTTCTGCCCGAAGGCGGCGTGCTGATCACCGAGCGCCCCGGCAACCTGCGGCTGCTGCGCATCCCCGGCGGATTGTCCAAGCCCCTGGCCGGCGTGCCCAAGGTGGCGGCGCAGGGCCAGGGCGGCTTGCTGGACGTGGCGCTGTCGCCCGATTTCGCCTCCGACCGTTATGTCTATCTTTCGTACGCCGAAGCCGATGGCGGCAAGAGCGGCACCGCCGTGGGCCGCGGCCGCCTGTCCGCCGACGGCAGCGCGCTGGAGGATTTCCGCGTGCTGTTCCGGCAGGAACCCAAGCTGTCCTCCGGCCTGCATTACGGATCGCGGCTGGTGTTCGACGGCAAGGGCTATCTGTACATCTCGCTGGGCGAGAACAACCAGCGGTCCACCGCGCAAGACCTGGACAAGCTGCAAGGCAAGGTCGTGCGGCTGAAGGCCGACGGTTCGGTGCCGCCCGACAATCCCTTCGTGGGCCGGGCCGGCGCGCGGCCGGAAATCTGGTCCTACGGGCACCGCAATCCTCAGGGCATGGCACTCAATCCGCGGACCGGCCAGTTGTGGGAGAACGAGCACGGCCCGCGCGGCGGCGACGAAATCAATCTGATCCAGCCGGGCAAGAACTATGGCTGGCCGCTGGCGACCCACGGCATCAACTATTCGGGCCAGCCCATACCCGAAGCCAAGGGCACGGACCTGCCCGGCATGGAGCCGCCCTTGTTCTGGTGGCCGAAGTCGCCCGCCATCAGCGGCATGGCCTTCTATGATGCGAACCGCTTTCCGGCCTGGCGCAATTCATTGTTCATCGGCGCGCTGGCCAACCAGAACCTGATCCGCCTGACCTTGGACGGCGACCGCGTGGTGGCCCAGGAATGGCTGCTGGCAGATCGCAAGCAGCGGATACGCGACGTGCGGCAAGGGCCGGACGGCTATATGTACGTGTTGACCGATGCCTCGCCCGGCGAGCTGTTGCGCCTGGCGCCGGCGGAATCCGGAGGATGAACGCCATGAAACCGTATGAGCTGATCGGGTCCGCGGGTTGCGGATCCGCCATCGTCGAGATGGCGCTGGTGCTGGCCAACGTGCCGCATACGCTGACGGATCTGCCTTACCTCAAGCCTTGCGCCGAGCGCGACCGCCTGCTGCAGTTGAATCCGCTGGGACAGGTGCCCACGCTGATCCTGCCGGACGGCGAGGTCATGACGGAGAGCGCCGCCATGATCCTGCACCTGAACGACGTGGCGCCGCAGGCCGGGCTGGCGCCCGCCGCCGACAAGCCGGAGCGCGCGCGCTTTCTCAATCTGCTGATCCGCCTGGTGGCGGCCATCTATCCCACGTTCACCTATGGCGACAATACGCCGCAGTGGACCACGGAAGGACGGGCCGCCGATCTGTTGCGGGAACGGGTGCACACGCGGCGGGCGGATCTTTGGCAAGAACTGGAGCGCCAGGCCGGCGCGCCGCACATGCTGGGCCGGCGGTTTTCGGCGCTGGACCTGTATGTGACCGTGATGACACGCTGGCGTCCGGGGCCGGCCTGGTTCGCTGCCGAATGTCCGGCCCTGACGGCCGTGGCGCGCGAAGGCGCGCTGGAGCCCAACGTGGCGCGGGTGCTGCGGCGGCACTTCCCGCCGCCCACGGAGTAGCGCGCCGTCAGCGCTTGGCGGACTTGCGCGTTCTGGCTTTGGCCCGCGCTTCGCGCACCGCGATGTAGACGCCGCTGCCGGCGATGAACAGGGCGCCCAGATAGGCGTAGGCGTCAGGCGTCTCGCGCCAGAAGATCCAGCCAAGGATCGTGGCCCAGATCAGTCCGGTGTAGTCGAAGGGCGCCACCACCGAGGCGGGCCCGATGCGGAACCCTTGCGTGATCAGCGCCAGCCCCAGCGTGCTGAACAGCGCTACCGCGCCGAAGTAAGGCAGATCCGCGATTGCCGGATCTTCCCAGACCAGGGGCAGGGCGACCGCGCTGCATACCAGCTGGCCCAGCACAATGTAGAGCGTGGTGGTCAGCATGCCTTCGTTGCGGTTGATGCCGCGGGCCGTGATCATCATCACCCCGTAGAGCAGGGCGGTGATCAGGGGCAGGAGGGTCGCAGCCTGGAAGGTTGCGGCGCCAGGCCGGACCACGATCAGCACGCCCGCAAAACCGGCCAGCACGGCCAGCCAGCGCTTGGCATCCACGCGCTCCTTCAGGACCAGCACGGACAGCGCGGTCACGAACAGCGGCGCCGCGAAGGCGATAGCGGTGGCCTCGGCCAGCGGCAACGAACGCAGGCCCAAATAGAAACAGTAGGCCGACACCACGTTGATGGCGCCGCGCGTCAGGTGCAGGCCGGGATGGGCGGTGCGCAGCACCCGGCGTCCGCCCAGCCACAGCGCCAGCGCGGTGACGAAGGGCAGCGCGATCAGGGCGCGCAGGAACAGGATCTGCAGCGGGTTGTAGTGGGCGCCCAGCCACTTGGCGTTGGCGTCGCTCAAGGTCAGGAAAAAGATGCCCCCCACCACGCAGGCGATGCCTGCGGCGGCGGATTGGGTTTGGGTGGCGGGCAATGCGGAGGAGGTGGACATCTACAGCCTGGAAAGTGGGCGGTTCCTGCCGCCGTGTGAGGATGAGGGAAAGAAGGCCGCGTGGCGTTCAGCCCTGGGCGCGATAGGCGGCCAGGGCGACCATGCCCCACGACGCCAGGAAGGCAACGCCGCCGAAGGGCGTGACGGCGCCCAGCCAGTGCGTGCCCGTCAGGGACAGTACATACAGGCTGCCGCAAAACAGCACGATGCCGACGAACATCACCACGCCGGCCGCGGAAAGTAGGGATGAACCATAGCGCGCGCCCAGCAGCGCGACGACGAACAGGCCCAGCGCGTGGATCAGGTGGTAGAGAACGCCGGTTTGCCAGACGGAAAGCAGCTCGGGCGTGAGCATGCGCTTGAGGCCATGGGCGCCGAAGGCGCCTGCGCCCACCGCCACCATGAGGTTCAACGCCGCGAGTATCGTGAGCTGCCGGTCCGTCATTGCCAGTCCTTACAAGTGTCTGATTTATCGTGTTACAGCCGCCTATGATATGCCCAAATCCGGCGCCGGCCCTGGACGCGGCGGCATGGGGACGGATCTTGTGATGGACATTCCAAATGGGATATCATGAATTCAATTTGGAAATGCCATGCGCCCAACAACAAGGGCGCGCCATCATGCAGGAGCTGGCCATGAACATCGCCGTCGCCGAAAAATCCCCAACCAAGCGGCCGTCCCGCCATGCGGCGGCGCGCGCCAAGCAGCTGTTCCGCAGCCTGGTGGACAGCCCCCTGGTCGACATGGCGCGTGACGTGCGCCGCGGCCTGCCCGCCCAGATGGTGGACGACGCGGCGGATTACCTGCAGGTGTCCAAATCCGAGATCATGGCCATCACCGAGGTCAAGGCGGCATCGCTGTCGCGCTGGAGCCGCGAAGGCCACATGCTGCCGCTGGGCGAATCCGACCGCCTGGCCCGCGTGGCGCGGGTGGCGCGAGTGGCGCGCCAAGTGCTGGGCAGCGACGAGGAAGCGGTGGCCTGGCTGAACACCCCGGTGCCCGCGCTGGGCAACGTCAAGCCGCTGTCGCTGCTGACTTCCGACGCCAGCAGCCGCATCGTCGAAGACACGCTGGCGCGCGCGGCTGCCGGCGTCTACGCATGACGGACGACAGCGTTTCCATCTGGCGTATCGGCACGACAGCGGGCAAGTACCGCGCCGACGACCTTAGCGGAGCCGGGGCGGCGGCCGTGGGCGGGCGCTACAACAGCCCCGGCACGCCGGTGGTGTATGCGTCGGCCAGCGTGGCGCTGGCGGTGCTGGAAACCGTGGTGCACTTCGCGGCCCGCGCATCCGAACAGGCCAACCGCTACCTGATCGAACTGGCCGTGCCGCGCGCCGTGCTCGAGGCCCGCCAGACCTTGAGCCTGACCCAGCTGCAGGAAGACTATCCCTTCTGGGACGCCGTGCCCTTCGCCGAAGCTTCGCAGGCCGTGGGCGACAACTGGGTGGAGTCCGGCGTGTCGGCGCTGCTGGAGCTGCCCAGCGCCATCGTGCCTTACCGGGGGGTGCCGGACGCCAATTTCCTTATCAATCCGGCGCACCCCGACGCCGAGAACATCGTGGTCGTGCGGCGCGAACGCTTCATCTACGATCCGCGCCTGCGGCCCGCCTGAACTCAGTTCGTCAGCACCGCGCGCCCCACCACCTTGCCGGCCCGCAGCGAGGCCAGCACGCTGTCGGCCTCGGCCAGGGCGTGGCGATGCACCGGCATGGGCGGCACCTTGCCGGCCCGCACCAGCTCCATCAGTTCCTTCAATTCGGCCAGGTTGCCGACATAGCTGCCGACAATGGACAGCGCCTTCATGGGGATCAGCGCGATCGGCCACGAAGACGCCCCGCCGAACAGGCCCACGATGATGAGCTTGCCGCCCTTGACCAGGAAGTCGAAGGCAAGGGAAGTGGTCGCCGGCGCGCCGACCAGGTCGATCGCGGCTTGCACCGGCTTGCCGCCGGCCGCCTTGATGATCTGCTGCGCGGCGTCGGGCGCGGCGCCGTCGATCGCGGCCAGGGCGCCGGCATCCAGCGCGGCCTGGCGCTTGGCCGGGTCGATGTCGACCACGATGGCGCCCGCGCCGCCCAGCGCCTTGATCAGCGTCAGGCTCATCAGGCCCAGGCCGCCCGCGCCGAAGATGACCACGGGATGCGAGCGGTACACGTCGGCGCCGATCTTCTTCAGCGCCGAATAGGTGGTGAGGCCGGAGCAGGCGTAGGGCGCGATCTGCGCGGGCTCCAGGTCGCCGATGTCTATCAGGTAGCGCGAATGCGGCACCAGGATGTGATCGGCGTAGCCGCCTGCGCGGTGCACGCCCAGGCAGGCCGGCGCCGGGCAATGGTTTTCCATGCCGGACAGGCAGGTCGGGCAGGTACCGCAGCCGATCCAGGGATAAACCAGGTAATTGCGGTCGGCTGCCAGCCCCTGGACGTCGGGGCCGGCGGCTGCCACCGTGCCCACGGTTTCGTGGCCCATGGTCAGCGGCAGCGAAACGCCACGGTCTTTCAGCGACAGGGTGCGGCCCTGGCCGAGGTCGTAGCCGCCTTCCCACAAGTGGATATCGCTGTGGCAAACGCCCGCCGCGCGGACCTTCAACAGCACCTGCGACCCCTGCGGCGTGGGGGTGGGCTGGTCCATTTCCTGCAGGGGTTCGCGGAAGTTCACGACGCAATAGCACTTCATGGGATGTCTCCTCCTGGGTGTTGTTGCAGCCGGCCCGCGCTGCGGGCGCGACGTCGGCTAGGCTATTTCTTCACGGCCGGGCATTCGCTGTCCGCCAGGGACACGAAGACCTTTTCGCCCGGCACCGTGGACAGGATCCGGTAGAAGTCGCCGGGGTACTTCGATTCGGCGGGTTTCTTCACTTCGACCAGATACAGGTCCATGATGACGCGGCCGTCTTCGGGGCGCACCCGGGCATTCTTGATCAGTTTGGTGGTGATGGGCAACTCGCGCATCTTCTGGTTGACGGTGGCGCCGTCAAAGGTGCCAGCCGCCTGCGCCGCCTGCAGGTAGTGGGTGGTGGCGACGTAGCTCAGCGCCTGCACGATGGAAGGCGCTCGGGTCACGCCCATTTTCTTCTGCCAGCGCCGGGTCCATTCGCGGGTGTCGTCGTCGGCGTCCCAATAGAAGCCGGTAGGGAAGGTCAGCCCTTGCGCCACCGGCAGGCCCATGGCCTGCACGTCGTTGATGAAGGTCAGGAAGGTCAGCATGCGCTGCTTGCCGCCGGTCAGGCCGAACTCCTGGGCCTGCTTGATCAGGTTGACCAGGTCGCCGCCAGCGCTGGCCAGGCCCACCACGTCCGCCTTGGACGACTGCGCCTGCACCAGGAACGAGGCGAAGTCCATGGCGCCCAGCGGATGGCGGGTGCTGCCCAGCACCTTGCCTCCGGCGTTCTCGACGAAGCGCGAGGCGTTCGCTTCCAGCGACTTGCCGAATACGTAGTCGGTGGTGATGAAGTACCAGGACTTGCCGCCGCTTTCGACCACGCTCTTGACGACCGCGTTGGCCAGGGCATAGGTGTCGGGCGCCCATTGGGTGCTGAGATTGCTGCACTGCTTGCCGCTGAAATCGCCGGCGAAGCCGCCGCTGATGAGGGCGGTGCCGCCTTTCTCGCGCGCCACGCCCTGGGCGGCCAGGCCGGCCGAACTGGCGCCGCCGTCCACCACGGCCACCAGGCCCTGGGTGTCGAACCAGCGGCGCACCAGGGCGGAGGCCACGTCGGCCTTGTTCTGATTGTCCGCGCCGATGACCTCGACGGTCTTGCCGGCGACCTTGCCGCCGAAGTCCTCAACCGCCATGCGGACCGCCATTTCGGAGCCCAGGCCGCCCAGGTCCGAATAGATGCCGGAACGGTCGTTGGATACGCCCAGGCGGACCACGTCGGACTGGGCATGGGCCGCGCAGGCGGCCAGCGAGGCGGCCAGCGCCGCCAACAGGGGTTTGATACGCATCTGCTTGCCTCCCGGCCCGGGGCGGGCCGAATTATCGGTTTTCGTTGGGATGCCGTGTATCTGCTTGCGGGGCGCCAGTTCTCCATCTGGCTGAAAATTATTTCATATTGGTGAAATAAAATTCCTGTGCAAGAATTTAGGTTCATGTACATGAAAAGTCAACATAGTGGATTTCCCAAGCCCGGCGCTTACGCCAGGCGGCCGGAAACCTCGCGGGAGGGCCGCCGTCATGGAAGTGAAGCTGGTCGCAAGAACGCTGGAACTGATCGAACTGTTCGCCCAGGAGCGCCGTCCGATGCCGCTGACCGAGCTGGCTCAAGGCCTGGATGCGCCCATGTCCAGTTGCCTGGCGCTGGTGCGCACGCTGGTGGCGCGCGGCTACCTGTACGAGGTGCGGCGCCGCGCGGGCTATTACCCCACGCCGAAGCTGCAAGCCCTGTCCGGCCAGATCCAGGCGGGCGATCCCTGGATGGAGCGTGTGCGTCCGCAGTTGGCCGCGCTGCGCGACGCGGCCAATGAAACAGTGATGCTGGGGAAGATCCAGGATGGCGCGGTGCTGTTCCTGGACGTGGCGGAATCCACGCAGCCGGTGCACTACGCCACCCGCCCGGGGGGGCGGCGGCCTTTGCATACCAGCGCAGTGGCCAAGGCGATTCTGGCGCGCTTGCCGCCAGCCGAACGCGAGAGCGTGCTGGCCGAGCCCAAATACGAACGCTACACGGAGCGCACCCTGGTTACGCGCCAGGCGCTGCTGGACGAAGTGGAGCGGACGGCGGCCAGGGGCTGGGCGGAGAACGCCGGCGAAAGCGTGGCCGACCTGACCGGACTGGCCGTCGCGCTGGACCTGGGCGGGGAGTGGTATGCGCTATGCATGGCGGGCCCCACATCGCGTCTGGCCGAAAGGCGGGGGGAGAACGTGCGCTTTCTGAGCGAGGCGGCGGACGCCATCCGTCTCGGCCGCGAAAGCTAGGATCTGCCCGACACCGACACCGACACCGACACCGACACCGACACCGACATCGCGCCCGAACCGCGCACTGACCGCGGCAGGCTCACGAACCGCGGCGCATCAGCGTGGACTTGCCGAACAGGCTTTCGATCAGGTCCACCGCCAGCTCGGCGGTCTTGTTGCGCACGTCGAAGGCCGGGTTCAGTTCGACCACGTCCAACGAACGCATCAGGCCGGTGTCCGCGATCATTTCCATGCAGAGCTGGGCTTCACGGTAGGTGGGGCCGCCGGCCACGGTGGTGCCCACGCCCGGAGCAATTTCCGGGTCCAGGAAGTCCACGTCGAAGCTCACGTGCAGATGGGTGTCGGCGTCCAGTCCGGCCAGCGCTGATTCCATGGTGGCGCGCATGCCCATCTCGTCCAGGTAGCGCATGTCGAAGACTTCCAGGCCGGCCTCATGCACCAGGCGCTTTTCGCCCTGGTCCACGCTGCGTATGCCGATCTGGCGCACCCAGCCGGGTTCGATGTCCGGCGTCTGACCGGACAGGCCAGTGATCTGCTCGGGGCCGTAGCCGCACAGGCAGGCCACGGGCATGCCGTGGATATTGCCGGTGGGCGTCAGGGCATTGGTATTGAAGTCGGCGTGGGCGTCGAGCCACAGCACCCGCAATTTCTTGCCGGCTTCGCGGCAGTGGCGCGCCACCGCGCTGATCGAGCCTATGCCCAGGCAGTGGTCGCCGCCCAGCAGGATGGGCAGATGGCCCTGGCCCAGTTCGTCGTAGACGGCGGCGTGCACCGCGCGGTTCCAGGCGGCGACTTCTTCCAGATGGCGATAGCCTTGCACCGGCGGCTGCCAGGGATTGGCCGGTCCGTAGAGGTTGCCGCGATCGGTCACCAGGAAGCCCTGGGCTTCGATGACCGGGCCGATATCCGCCACGCGCAAGGCTTCCGGGCCCATGGAAGCGCCGCGCGCGCCGGCGCCTATGTCGGTCGGGGCGCCGATGAGGGTAACGTGTTGGGGCAGGTTGGCGGTGTTCTGCAAGGCGCGGACTCCGGGTAAAAAAGACATCAAGGAGCGGATAGTACCGCGGCAAGTTGATCGCAAGCCCAGTCGATCTGCTCGCGGGTCACGATCAGGGGCGGCGACAGGCGCAGGGTGTGGCCATGCGTGTCCTTGACCAGCATGCCGCGCGCCTGCAGGCGTTCACACCACAGGCGCGCGCCACCGGCGTCGGGCTCCAGCTCCACGGCCAGCATCAGGCCGCGGCCGCGTACCTCGCGCACCGGACCGGGCAGGGCGCGCAGGCGTTCCAGGAAGTACGCGCCCATGGCCGCGGCGTTTTCGATCATGCCTTCCTCGGTCAGCACCCGCAGCGCGGCGCGCGCGATGGCGCAGGCCAGCGGATTGCCGCCAAAGGTGCTGCCGTGCTGGCCGGGCTGGAACACGCCCAGCACGTCGGCATTGGACAGCACGGCGGACACCGGATAGAAGCCTCCCGACAACGCCTTGCCGATCAGGGTGACATCGGCCTCGATGCCTTCGTGCTCCTCGGCCAGCAGCTTGCCGGTGCGGCCCAGGCCGGTCTGGATTTCGTCCAGTATCAGCGTGATGCCGCGTTCGGTGCAGCATTGGCGCACCCGCGTGAAATAACCCGCCGGCGGCAGGATCACGCCGGCCTCGCCCTGTATCGGTTCCACCAGGAACGCCACGGTATTGGGCGTGATGGCGGCTTCGAAGGCTTCGTAATCGCCGAAGGGGACGATCTTGAAGCCCGGCGCGAATGGCCCGTAGTGGCCATAGGCGTCGGGGTCGGTCGAGAAGCCGACGATGCCCAGCGTGCGGCCGTGAAAGTTGTTGGCGCAGACGATGATCTCGGCCTGGCCCTCGGGCACGCCGCGCACCTCGTAGCCCCATTTGCGCACGGCCTTGATCGCGGTTTCGACGGCTTCCGCGCCGCTGTTCATGGGCAGGATCTTGTGCGCGCCGGTCAGCCGCGCCAGGTCTTCGTAGAACGGCGCCATCTGGTCATGGCGGAAGGCGCGCGAGGTCAGCGTGAGTTTTTGCGCCTGTTCGACCATCGCGGCCAGGATGGCCGGATGGCAATGGCCCTGGTTGACGGCCGAATAGGCCGACAGGCAATCCAGGTACTTGCGTCCGTCCACGTCGTAGAGCCAGACGCCGCTGCCGCGCGCGATCACCACATCGAGGGGATGGTAGTTGTGCGCGCCGAGCTGGTCTTCGACGAGGTCGCGGTGGCTGGCGGCGGATCCGTCGCCGGAGGGGGTATTCAATACCGCGCTCATGAGCGTCTCCCGAGGAGGTATTGCATCCATCTTAGCGCCGCGAGCCGGTCCCGGACATTGCCATTGCATGACAAAGGCCATTACCGGCTGCGGCAGTGCGCTGCTGCACAATAGCGGCTGCGCCGGGCGATGCCCCGATTTCTTTCCTGGAAGGTCCCTATGTTCTTGCCTCAACTGTTTACCAAACTCGCGCGCGGCGCGGCCGCGGCCGGCCTGGCCCTGGCCTGCGTAGCGAATGCCTCGGCGCAGGACAAGCCTTTGCGCATCGGCGTGATCCCCAGCGTCGCCAACGCCGCCACCGAACTGGCGATTGCCCAGGCCAAGAAGGAAGGGCTGGAGGTCAAGCTGGTGGAATTCAACGACTGGGTGCTGCCCAACATCGCGGTGGCCGATGGCTCGGTGGACGCGAACTTCTTCCAGCACGAACCGTTCCTGGAGTTGTTCAACCAGCGCCGCGGCGCGGACTTGAAGCCCATCGCCTACGGCTATTCCACCACCATCGGCCTGTTTTCCAAGAAGCTGAAGAAGGGCGACCCGATGCCGGACGGCGCCACCATCGCGGTGCCAAACGACCCGGTCAATACGGGCCGCGCGCTGCTGTTGCTGGAGTCCATCGGGCTGATCAAGCTCAAGCCCGGCGTGGCACATCAGGCCAGCCTGCAGGACGTGGTGTCGAACCCCAAGAAGCTGAAGTTCGTGCCGATCGAGGGCTCGCAGTCGGCGCGCACTTTCGACGACGTGACGGCCTCGGTTACCTACACGACCTTCGCCAAGCAGGCCGGCCTGAACGAAAAGGACGGCCTGGCCTTCGACAATACCGATCCCGCCAACGTGCGGCGCTATGCGATCCGCTGGGTGACCACGCCGGCCCGCGCGCAGGACCCGCGCCTGCTGAAGTTCATTTCGATCTACCAGAACTCGCCCGAGGTGAAGGCCAAGCTGCGCAGCCTGTATGGCGATCTGATCGACTTTCCCTGGTAGCCCGGCGCGGCGGCGCTATCCGGCGCGCGCCAGCGCAGCCAGCAGGTTGCGCGCCGCGGCCACGCCCATATTGACGTAGGCCGCGCTGGTGACGCCGCCTATGTGCGGGCTTAGGACGATGCGCGGCTCCTGCTGGAAAGGATGGCCGGCGGCCATGGGCTCGACCGCGAAGCTGTCCAGGCCGGCAGCCTGCACGCGGCCCGAACGCACGGCCTGCAGCAGCGCTTCTTCATCCACCAGGCCGCCGCGCGCGGTGTTCACCAGGATCATCCCGGGCTTGCACTGCGCCAGCGTCGACGCATTGACCATGGCTCGGTTCTCGTCAGTGAGCGGGCAGTGCAGGGAGACCACGTCGGCTTCGCGCCAGATCTCTTCCAGCGGCACGCGCGCGATATGTTCCGGCAGGCTCTGCGCATAAGGGTCGAAACCAATCACGCGCATGTTCATGCCATGCGCCATGGCGGCCATGCGCTGGCCGATGGCCCCCAGGCCGATCAAGCCGATGGTCTTGCCGCCCAGTTCAAGGCTCTTGTGCGTGGACTTGTCCCAATGACCTGCACGCATGCGCTGGTCCAGTCCTACCAGCGACTTGGCGCATGCCAGCAGCAGCGTCAGCGCCTGTTCGGCCACGGCGGCGGCGTTCACACCGACCGCGGCTTCGACCCGGATGCCGCGCTGGGCGGCCGCGGCCTTGTCGATGGTGTCGGTCCCGCTACCGTGCTTGGAGATCACGCGCAAGGCGGGCGCCGCGTCCATCGCGGACGCGCCCACCTTGCTGTAGCGCACGATGATGGCGACGGGATTATGCTTGCGGCATAGCTCGACGATGCCGTCTTCGGTCGGCGTCTTGCCGGCAAAGACCAGTTCGAAATCCTGTAGCAGCGCGAGCGCCTCGGGCGCGAGGTCGGCCGCGGTCACGACGATGGCGGGCTTGCCCGCAGCGCGGCTGTTCACAGCGTTTCCCCTTCCTTCAGGACGCCGGCCGCGCGCAGGGCGGCCGCCAGCCATTTGGCCTCGGTGTCGCCTGCCTGGATGGCGGCGATGCGCTCGGCTTCGTCACGCACCTTCTTTTCCGCGACGGGCAGCAGGGCTTCGATCTTGCCGCGTTCAACCGCCACCACGCCGTCGGCATCGCCGATGATGAAGTCGCCGGGATGGACGGTCACGCCGCCCACCGACACGGGATGGCCGATGCGGCCGGGCACGTTCTTGGTCGGACCGTTGGGATTGGCGCCGGCGGCGAACACCGGGTAGTCCATGTCTATGATTTCCGCCGTGTCGCGCGCCGCGCCGTCCATCACCACGCCGGCCAGGCCCAGCTTGCGGCAGGCGTGCATCATGATGGTGCCCATCAGCGCCGCGCTGAGGTCGCCCTTGCCGTCGATCACCAGCACGTCGCCCGGCCTGGCCAGGGAGATTGCCGCGTGGATCATAAGGTTGTCGCCGGGGCGCACTTCAACGGTCAGCGCCGGGCCGGCCAGCTTCATGCCGGGATGCAGCGGACGGATGCGGCCGTTGAGCGCGCCGCGCCGGCCCGCCACGTCGGCCAGAATGGCGGGTTGCAGAGCCGCGGCGCGGCGCACGATGTCGGCGCCGACGCGGGGAAAGTCCTTGATGATGTCCTGATTGGCCATGAGTGTTCCTGTCGGGTTGGAGTATCTGCGGGACCGTGGCCTGTCATTCGACCTTTGCGCCCGATTCCTTGACGATGGCGCCCCAGCGGACGCGGTCGTCGCGGATCAGCTTCGCGAAGTCCTCGGGCGTGCCGGTCAGCACGCGCGCGCCTTGCTCCTGGTACTTCACGCTCAGGTCCTTGGCCTGCAACGCCTTGTTGAACTCGGCGTTCAGGCGCTGCACGATGTCCTTGGGGGTGCCGGCCGGCGCGGCCAGGCCGAACCAGGTCACGGCCTCGAAGCCGGGAAAGCCGCGCTCGGCGATGGTGGGCACGTCGGGCATGTCGGGCACGCGCTGCGCCGAGGTCACCGCCAGCGCCCGCATCTTGCCGTTGCGCACGTGGCCGATGAGCGTCGGCACCGAGGACAGGTACATGTCGATCTGCCCGCCGATCAGGTCATTGGAGGCTTGCGCCGCGCCCTTGTAGGGAATGTGCGTGAGCTTGATGCCCGCGGCGTTCTGCAATTGCACCGCGGCCAGATGCGCCACGGTGCCGTTGCCCGAGCTGGCGAAGTTCAAGATTCCCGGCTTGGCCTTGGCCGCGGCAATCATGTCGTCGAAGGATTTGAGCGGCGAGTTGGCCGGCACCACGATCACGAGCGGCGCGTCCGCGACCAGGCCGATGGCGGTCAGGTCCTTTTCGGGATCGTAGGGCAGCTTGGAATACAGCGTGGGGTTGATCGCCAGATTGCTGGTCTGGCCCAGCACCAGGGAGTAGCCGTCCGGCGCCGACTTGGCCACCGCGTCCACGCCGATGTTGCCGCCCGAACCGGGCCGGTTTTCCGTGACGATGTTCCAGCCGGTATTGCCGGCCACCTTGATCGCGGCCTCGCGCGCCAGCACGTCGGTTCCGCCTCCGGGCGGGAACGGCACGATCAGGCGGATGGGTTTGTCGGGGTAGCCCTGAGCCGCGCCCAGGCCGCTTACGCACACCAGGGCCAGGCCGGCCAGCACACGCGCAATCTGTTTCATGGTTAGTCTCCGTTTTGTTTTTTGGTGCGTGCATTCTGGAGAGTTGTTCCGCGTAATACAATGCAAGTTCGTTAGATGAAACGTGTTGCGCATGATGAACGATGATCCGATCCATGACCCAGACGAATCCCAGGCCGAGGAAGGCGTGGTGGCCGTGCGCCGCGCGATGCGGATCCTGGAGGCTTTTGGCGTGGACGACGCCCACCTGACACTGGCCGAACTGAGCCGGCGCACCGGTTGCCACCGCTCCACGGTGTTGCGCCTGGCGCGCACGCTGGCCATGGACGACTACCTGGCGCAGAGGCCGGATGGAACATGGCGGCTGGCGCGCGCCGCCGGCTGGCTGGGCGCCTGTTACCAGGCCACGTTCAATATCGCTGAAGTGGTGCAGCCGGTATTGCGCGAGCTGTCGGCGACTACCGGAGAAAGCGCGACGTTCTATGTCCGCGAAGGCAAGCAGCGCATCTGCATGGCACGCGTCGAAGGCCCGAAATCCATCCGCCACCACGTGCGCGTCGGGGCCGCGCTGCCGCTGGAACTGGGCAGTCCCGGCCGTGTGCTGCTGGCGTTTTCAGGAGAGCCGGGCGAGCCCTATGAGTCGGTGCGCCGCGCGGGCTACATGATGTCGCTGGGCGAACGCGACGCGGAGGTGTCGAGCATCTCGGCGCCGGTCTATGGCATCAACTGGACCTTGCAGGGAGCGATCTGCATATCGGGGCCGATTTCGCGCCTGACGGAGCAGGTGCTGCTCGAACTCAAGGACCCCGTGCTGGCCGCTGCCAGCCGGCTGTCGCGTTCGATGATGGGTGTCAGGCAGGGTTAGTTTTCGGCGGCGCTGGTGTCCGCCTTATGCCTGGACGACTGAATGTTGGTGCCGGCTCAGGCGGTCGCTTCGCCGCGCGCGGCGCGCCGGCCGTTCAGGCGCCAATGCAGGCCTAGCGCCGCGGCGGCCAGGGCGCTGGCCGCGGCCAGGCCCAAGGATTCGAAGCCGGCATGCGTGTAGATCGTGCCGGCAATGGCGGTGCCGACGCTGGCGCCAAGGTAGGTGGTGCAGGTGTTCAGGCCCAGCACCGCGCCGCGCTCTTCGGGGCGGGCCCGCGACAGCAGCAGCACCAGCAGGTTCAGGCTCAGTTGCGAGGCCGCGCCCCACAGCACGGCGATGGCCAGTACCGAGGCCAGCGCATGCGCGGCCGGCAGCAGCCCCAGATAGACCAGGGCGATGACGCCCAGCGCCAAGGGCAGGGCGCGGCGCGGACCCAGGCGCTCGATCAGCGGCGCGCCGGCCACGCCCGCCAGCAGAAAGCCGGCGCCATAGGCGAAGGCGATGAAGCCCACTTGCCCGGCGGACAAGGCGAGCAAGCCGCGCACGTGATCCGCCAGGAAGGCGTACACGCCGTAGAACGCGGACGAGAACGCCAGGCAGCCCAGCAGCAGGGCCGGCACGTCGCGGTAGGACAGGGGCGCCAGCAGGCGCGACAGGCGCAGCGGCGCGGGGTTGGCGGCGCGGCGTTCCGGCAGCTTGCGCAGCCCCAGCACAGCGATCGTGGCGCACAGCGCCAGCGCGCCATAGGTGGCGCGCCAGCCCACAGCATCGGAAATCAGCGCCGACAATGGCACTCCCGCGACCAGCGACACGGACCAGCCCGCGATGACGCGGCCCAGCGTGCGCGCCTCCTGTCCCGGCTGCGCGATCAGCGCGGCCGAACCATACGCGGCGGGCAGGATGACGCCCGCGGCCGCGCCGGCCAGCGCCTGCGCCAGCGTCAGCACGATCCAGTGCGGCGCGCAGGCGGACAGGATCAGCGCGGCGATCAGCGCCGCCATCGCGCCCAGCAGCGAGCGGCGAATGCCGATGCGGTCGATGCGGGCGGCCAGGAAGAAGGCGCTGGCCGCGGTCGCGGCGCCGTAAGCGGAAATGGCGGTGCTGATGGTCAGCGGCGAGGTGGAGTAGGAGCGCGCCACGTCGCTCAGGATGGGGCTCAGGGCCAGGCCGTTGGAGCCGACGACGCTGACGGCGAACATCAGGGCGGGCACGGGAGAGGTCTGGCGGGCGCTGCGGGTGCTACGGTTATGCATCGCCGAATTTTATTGGAATAAAATAAGGGTTAACGCTAGTATTTCCTTATTCCATAAAAGTTCGAATGCCGTTCGGCAGAATGTGATTCCAATGCCTGATCTTGATGACCGCGACCGAAAACTGTTAACGCTGCTGGCCGACGACGCCACTCCCAGCTACGCCGAACTGGGCAAGATGCTGAATCTTTCCGCCCCGGCGGTGCATGAAAGGGTTAAACGCCTGAAGCGCGACGGTCTGATCAAGGGCATCGCCGCCAAGCTGGACGGCGCCCGCATCGGCCGGCCGCTGCTGGCCTTCGTGCACGTGGACACCAACAACTGGAGCATCACGCAGCAAGTGCTGGGGCTGGCCGAGCTGACCGAGGTCGAAGAGATCCACACCATCACCGGCAAGAGCGCCATGCTGCTGAAGGTCCGCGTGAGCGACACGCAGGCGCTGGAACTGCTGCTGGCGCGCATCCATCAGATCGACGGCATCACCAACACCACCAGCGACATCGCTCTGACCAGCTACCTGGAACGCGGGCCATTGCCGGACAAGGGCTGAAGCCGCGCCCTCAGCGGGCCGGCGCCGCGCGCAGGCGCAGGCGCGTGATCTCGGAGGGCGCGCCCAGACGCTTGGGCGGCCCCCAGTAGCCGGTGCCGCGGCTGATGTAGATCCACATCTTGCCCATGCGGTGCAGGCCGGCCGTATAGGGCTGCTGGAAGCGCACGAAAAAGCCCCAGGGAAAGAACTGCCCGCCATGGGTATGGCCCGACAGCTGCAAGGTATAGCCCAGCGGCTCGGCCGCGGCCGCGCTGCGCGGCTGGTGCGCCAGCAGGATCCGCGCCAGGGCGTCGGCGGGCGCGCCGGCCAGCGCGCCCTTGGGGTTGCTGCGCTGCTGCGGGTCGAAGGAGCCGGCGCTGTAGTCGGTAATGCCGGCCACCACCACGGGCAAGCCGCCGGGGTAAATCACCACATGCTCGTTCATCAGCACGCGCAGGCCCATGCGGCGGAACTCCGCGACCCAGGGCGCGGCGCCCGAATAGTATTCATGGTTGCCAGTGACCAGGTACACGCCATAGGGCGCGCGCAGCTGGCCCAGCGGGCTGGCCTGTGCGGCCAGCTGTTCCACGCTGCCGTCGACCACGTCGCCGGTGATGGCGATCATGTCGGGCAACAGCTCGTTGACGGCGTCGGCGATGGCCTGCACGTAGCGCTTCTTGATGGTCGGCCCGACGTGGATGTCGCTGATCTGCACGATGGTGAAGCCGTCCAGGTCGGGCGCAAGCCCGGCGATGGGCACGTCCACGTCGACCACGCGGGCGCGCTTGCGCGCGTTGTACAGGCCGACCAATGTCGCGGCCAGCGCCAGAATGGGCACTGTCCGGGCGCTGAGCGCCAACAGCGCGGCCCAGGGCAGGTCGGCGCCGACCGCCAGATTCACCAGCCAGGTCACCAGCAGCAGCGCGTCGCGCAGCACCGTCAGCACGAACAGGGACGAGAACAACCCCATGGCGAACAGTCCGACCCAGGCGATGCGGTCGCCCCAGGGCGGGTGCACCGACGAGCGTCCCAGCATGCCCAAGGGGATCAGGATGCAGGACAGCAGCAGGGCAAGAATGGCGGCGGCGGCGCTCGCGCCGCCCAGGTTGGCGTCGGGGATCAGGCGGGCGCCCACATAGACGTGAGCCAGGGCGCCCAGGGTCAGGAAGCGGAGGAAGAATGAGGATTGGCGTAGGGACACGGGCGGCTCAGGGGCGCGCCGGGCGGAGCGGCGGCGCGCGTAGCGTAGGAACCGTCATTCTATGCCGGGCCAGGCGCCGCGCCGCTTCCTGCCCGACAGCGCCGGCGCTGCGTCATTGCAAAACGGACTGTTCCTGCATTACTGCGCGCTCGAATACTCGAACGCTACCGCATTCCGGAATACTCCCGAATCACTGCGCTCCGGAATACTCCCGAGTCACTGCGCGCGGGGATATTCGCGCGTCAACAGCTCGGCCAGCATTTCGCGCACATGGTTGATGCCCAGCATCGCCATGTTGCGGTCGACCTCGGCGCGCAGCAGGCCGATCGCGTGCGACACGCCGGCCTCGCCGCCCACCGCGGCCGCGTAGTTGAACGGCCGGCCGACAAAGACGAAGCTCGCGCCCAGCGCCAGGGCCTTTAGCACGTCGCTGCCGCGCCGCACGCCGCTATCCATCATCACGGTCATGCCGCCGGCCGCAGCCACCACGCCTGGCAGGGCGCGCAGGGGCGAGATTGCGCCGTCCAGCTGCCGGCCGCCGTGATTGGACACGATGATCCCGTCGGCGCCGTGCTGCCTGGCCAGCGCCGCGTCCTGCGGATGCAGGATGCCCTTGATGATGAGCGTGCCCGGCCATTGGCGGCGGATGCGCGCCACATGCTCCCAGCTGAGATGGTCGCGCGCGCTGAAGTCGCGCAGCACGGACGAAGACACGATGGGCGCTCCGCGCGTGGCGAACGAGTTCTCGAAATGCGGCATGCCGTGAGCCAGCAGCGTGCGCAGGAAGGTGCCGGCCAGCCAGCGCGGCCGCGTCAGGCCGTCCCAGGCCAGGCGCAGGCTGGGCTTGAGTGGCGTGGAAAAGCCCGTGCGCACATTGTTTTCGCGGTTGGCCGACACGGGGATGTCCACGGTCAGCACCAGCGTTTCGTAGCCGGCGCGGCGGGCTCGCTCCACTAGGGCGTCGATGCGCTGCGGATCGCCCGGCAGATAGGCCTGGAACCAGGTGCCGGGCGCTTCGCGGATGACATCCTCCAGCGGAATCAGCGAGGTGCCGCTGAGTATGGCCGGTATGCTCTGGGCGCGCGCGGCGCGGGCCAACACGATGTCGCCGCGATAGGCCGACAGCGCGCTGATGCCCATGGGGGCGATGCCGAAGGGCGAGGCGTAGCGGCGGCCGAACAGCTCGGTCTGCTGGGTGCGGTGCGACACGTCCACCAGCACACGCGGCGAGAACGAATAATCCGCGAACGCCTGGCGGTTGCCGCGCAGGGATTGGTTGTCTTCCGCTGCGCCCGCCACATAACCGAAGATCGGGCGCGGCAGGCGCTTTCTGGCGGCGGCCTCGAAATCGTCCAGCGACAGCGCGCGCGCCAGCGCGCGCGGCAGGGGGCGATCGGCCGTGGTGGCGCGGGGACTGGCGGTGGACGTGAGTGTGGATGTCATGGCGGGCCGGCAAAAGCCCGTAATCTAGCAATGCCGATTCATCGCATAAAGCGAATAAAACCAGACATCCAGTTTCGATTAAAGCGAAATATCAGGCAGGCAGCGCCATCAGCTCGCCCATGCGCACGGGTCCCAGCACCGAGGGCGTGTCGGCCCAGCGGATCTTGTTGGGGCCGAACAGCACGATGGCGGTCGAACCCAGCTTGAAGCGGCCCATCTCGGCGCCCTTGGCAAGGTGGATCGGGCCGCGGGCGGCATCATCGTAGCGGGTGGATTTGACGCGGCGCTTGTGCGGCGTGACCAGGCCCGCCCACACGGTTTCGATGGAAGCGACGATCATCGCGCCCACCAGCACCACGGCCATGGGACCGTGTTCGGTATCGAAGATGCAGACGACGCGCTCGTTGCGCGCGAACAGGCGCGGCACGTTGCGGGCGGTCAGCGGGTTGACCGAAAACAGGCGGCCGGGCACGTGGACCATTTCGCGCAGCGTGCCGGCAACCGGCATGTGGACTCGGTGATAGTCCTTGGGCGACAGGTAGATGGTGGCGAATTGGCCGCCCTGGAACGGTTCCGCGCGCTCGGCGTCGCCGCCCAGCAGGTCGGCCAGGCCATAGTTGTGGCCCTTGGCCTGGAAGATGCGGCCGTGTTCGATCGCGCCCATCTGGCTGATGGCGCCGTCGGCCGGGCACACCACCGAGCCCGCTTCCTCGTCCAGCGGACGCGCGTCTTCCTTGAGCGCCCGGGTGAAGAAATCGTTGAAGCAATCGTAGGCCAAGGGATCTTCCTGCAGCGCTTCGCGCATGTCGACGCCGTAGCGGCGGACGAAGCGCGAGATCATCCAGTTCTTGACCGCGGGTTCCCGGCAGTCGGACGCATATCCGAAAAGCCGCGACACCAGATGGTGGGGGGCAAGGTACTGGCTGGCGAGGAATAGTTGGTCTTTGATCGGCATCTAGGAGCGCTAAGAAGTAACCCCGCGGCGCGCCGCGGCACGGACTGGGCCGCCTGGGGCCCGCCGCAGGCCCGGGACTGGCCGCGTCAAAAAACGTCGTCCCGCGTTGCAGCGGGACGACGTGGTGATGAGCAGAGGGTGAATTCTACCGCTTTCAGGGCTACTTCAGGCATGCCAGCCGCGCCGTTCGCAACGGCCAGCGCGGCTGGCGGGCAGGGCGCTACAGTTCCAGCACGATGCGTCCGCCCTGGGCGCGCGAGCAGCAGGCCATCATGCGCTTGCCATCCTGCCGTTCCGCGCGGGTCAGCACCACGTCGCGATGGTCGATGTCGCCGCCCAGCACGCGTACCTCGCAGGAGCCGCAAAGGCCTTCCTCGCAATCGCTCTGCACGTCGATGTTGGCGCCGCGCAGCGCGTTCAGCAGGGTCTGGTCGGCGGGCACCTGCACCACGATGCCGGAGTCCTTGAGTTCGGCTTCGAAGGCGTGTTCCTTGGACGGGTCCAGCGTGCCCAGCGTGGAATGAAAGTGCTCGACGCGCAGGCTGTCCTCGGGCCAGTCCGTGCAGGCCTGCTGCAGCGCGTCCAGCATGCGTTCGGGACCGCAAGCGTAGATCTGGACGCCGGCCTCGGGCCGCGCCAGCAGCGCGTCGAAGTCGTTGCGGCTGCCTTCGTCGCTGACGTGCAGGCGCAGGCGCGCGCCGTGCAGCGCCTGCAGCTCGTCCAGCAATGCCATGCAGGCGCGCGTGCGGCCGCTGTAATGCAGTTCGTAGTCGATGCCCAGTTCGCGGGCGCGGCGCGCCATCGCGCTGATGGGCGTGATGCCGATGCCGCCGGCGACGAAGATCAGGCGCTTTGCGCTCTCGTCCATGCGGAAGTGGTTGCGCGGCCCGCGTGCGCGCACGATGCTGCCGGGGCGCAGGTGCTGGTGGATCCAGGCCGAACCGCCACGCCCGTCCGCTTCCTTCAGCACCGCGATCTCCAGCGCGTTGGCCGCCGCCGGATCGCCACACAGCGAGTATTGGCGCGACAGACCGGTGTCACCGCATTCGACGTCGATGTGCGAACCGGGAGTCCAGCGCGGCAGGGGCTTGCCGTCGGGCGATTCGAGCCGGATACGCGCAATGCCGTCGGCGGCGGTCGCGACCTGGGTCACGACCAGCTTGCGGCTGATGGCGTGGGTGGAGGGTTCGCCGATGCGCACCGGCTGCACCTGTCCAAGCAAGGCGGGATCGTGGCGCTCGGGGTTGTCCGCCGGGTTCCATTCCACCCACAGATGCTCGGGGCCGCGGAACGAGGTATTGGGCACGTAGGTGAACTGCTGTTCGGCCAGGCGCATGTGCGGCAGGCGGCGGGTCAGTTCCTCCAGGAAGATCTGCATTTCCATGCGCGCCAGGTTCTTGCCCATGCACTGGTGCGCGCCATAGCCGAAGGTCAGCTGGTCGCTGGCGTTGTCGCGGCGGATGTCGAAGAAATCGGCGTCGGCGAAATGGCGTTCGTCGTGGTTGGCGGACGAGGACACGATCAGCAGCTTGGCGCCCGCCGGTATCGCCACGCCCG
Source organism: Achromobacter anxifer (assembly GCF_903652925.1). GTDB lineage: Bacteria > Pseudomonadota > Gammaproteobacteria > Burkholderiales > Burkholderiaceae_B > Achromobacter > Achromobacter anxifer. Next base: position 324,825 of record NZ_CAHLAR010000004.1, read on the forward strand.
CGATTTCGGTGTCGCGCGTGGCCAGGCGGCGCCAGGCCGCGACCGAGCCGTTGTGACGCAGGCATTCCTCGACCGCGTTGGGCAGCAGGCCAGGGTCCTCGCACAGTTCGCGCCAGGCGTCGGGATGCTGCAGCAGCAGCTTGATGGCGTTGGCCGAGGCGTTGGCGGTGGTCTCATGGGCGGCGACGATGCCGGCCATCATCATCGAATGCAGATAGGAGTCGGTCACGACCTCGGGATGATCCTTCTGCTTGCGGATGCCGTACTGCATCCAGCCCGGCGCGTCTGGATCCTGGCGCATCTTGTCCAGGATCTTGCCGGCCAGCTGCCAGAAATTCCCCACCGCGTGCGCCACCGCCACTTGTTCCTCCGGCTTGGGCCGGCCCCAGGTGTTGACGGTGTGCGCGATGGAGTACTGGCGCAGCAGGTCCATGTCTTCCTCGGGCACGCCGAGGAAGTGCAGGGCGACCGTCAGCGGCACTTCCCACAGCATCTGGTCGACCAGGTCGGCGCGGCCGTCGTTGATGAAGCGGTCCACGTATTCGCGCGTCAGCCGCCGCACCATGGGTTCGTGGTGCTTGAGTTCGTCCGGCGTGAAGGGATCCATCAGCACGCGGCGGCGCGGCATGTGGGCCGGTTCGTCCTCGTTGACCAGGGTGCGGTTCATGGCGTAGCCGTAGCTGGCCAGCACGGCGTTGGCCTCGGGGCCGGTCGGCGTGATCTTTTCCAGCGCGATCGAGGGGCTGTAGGTGTGGTTGTCGCGGAACACCGCCTTGATGTCGTCGTAGCGGGTCACCACCCAGTAGCCGAGCTTGGGGCTGTAGAACACCGGTTCCTGTTCGCGCGCCCAGCGCACGTAGTCGGGCGGATCCTGCTGGTAACCGTCGCCGAAGGGGTCGAATTCGGCCGCCCGCGGACTGACCGGACAGCCCTGGGCACGTGCCAGCGCGGCGTGGTCGATGGGGCAGCCGCCGTTGCTGGCGGCTGCCTTGGATTCGGGGGTAGAAGTCTGGCCCATGGTGTCGCTCCGGATTACAATTGCGTAAATCATATACGCATTGCGTAATTATTCAATTGGGGTAATCTCCGGGCTGCGCCCGCAGCCGGCAGGCAGTCCATCCATCGCGCCGACATGACCCAGATTCCCGATCCAAACTCCGTTTCCGCTCCGTCCGAGCCGGCGCGCCCGCGCGAACGACGCCAGCGGGTGCAGGCCGCCGAGACCGGCATGGCCGTGCTCAAGGGGCTGGGCCGGCTGGGCGGCCGAGCCAGCCTGACCTTGCTGGCCGCGCAAGTGGACGAAAGCCCGGCCAAGGTCCACCGCTATCTGGTCAGTCTGATGGAAGAGGGCCTGGTGGCGCAGGATGCCGCCACCCAACAGTACTACCTGGCCCTGGAAGCCATGCTGCTGGGGCTGGCCGCGCTGCGCCAGGCCGATCCCATCCGCCTGGCCGAACCCAGCCTGGTGCGCCTGCGCGAAGGGCTGGAAGTGACCTGCTTCATTGCGGTGATGGGCAACAAGGGGCCGACCATCGTGCGCTTCGAGGAGCCGGGCCTGCCGGTGACGGTGAACGTGCGGATGGGTTCGGTGCTGTCGATGCTGTGGTCCGCCACCGGCCGGGTGTTCCTGGCGTTGCAGGACGACGCGCGAGTGCGCGCCCTGGCGGAAACGGAGCTGGCACGCGCGCCAGCGGAACTGCGCGCCCAGCTCGACGTCGCCGATCCCATCGGACGCTTGCGCCAGCAGGTGCTGGCCGAAGGCTGCGCCACGGTGCGCGATACCAATCTGAAGGGCATCAGCGCCGTGTCCGCGCCGCTGCTCAACCACAACGGGCGGCCCTGCGCCGCATTGACGGCGCTGGGCGCGACCGGAGGCTTCGACGCCTCGCCCGACGGCCCGATTGCGCAAGCGGTACGGCGCGAGGCAGAAGCGGCCAGCGTCTTGCTGGGCTACCAGGCGCCTTAGCTCGGCTCGATCGGGACTGTGCCGGCCGACACGCCGCGCAGCCATTCCATGGCGGCGCGCACCAGCGGCATCCCGGCCGTGCTGCGATTGATCACCGCGCCGATGGCGCCGAAATTCGCTTCCAGGCGCAGCGGAAGCACTGCCACGCCGCCTTGCCGCTCGCAGTAGCGCGCGATGGCCTGGGGCAGCGCCGCCAAGCCATCGTTTTGAGCCAGCAGCGCCAGCGTCGCCAATAGCGAGTTGGACTGGATGCTGGAATCGGGCGGACGCGCGCCGGATTGCGCGAAGGCCTCGTCCAGGCGTTCGCGCATCATGGTGCCTTCCAGCGGCAGCACCCAGGGCCAGCGCGCCAGCTCGGCGGCGTCGAGCGCATCGCGGCCGGCCAGCGGATGGCCGGGGCGCGCCACCACCAATATCGGTTCTTCATGCAGGCGGATGACTTCGCAGTCCGTGGGCAGCAAACGGCTGCCCAGCCGGCCCAGCACGATGTCCAGCTCGTCGCGCGCCAGCCTGTCCATGAGTTCGCCAAGCGCGCCTTCCACCAGCTTGACCTCCAGCCGCGGCGATTGCTGCTGCAGATGCGCGATCAGCTGGGGCGCAAGCCGGGGCGCGGCGGAGGGCAGAGTGCCCAGGCGCAGCAGGCTGGCGCCGCGTTCCTGCGCCGCGCGCAGTTCGGCGGCCACGCGCTGGGCCGCGCCCAGGCCGTTGCGGGCGTGGCGGATCATAACCATTCCGGCATACGTGGGCTGAGTGCCCTGGGTTCCGCGCTCGAACAGCGGATAGCCCACCTGTTCCTCCAGCTGCGCCAAGGCCTTGGACGCGGCGGGCTGGGACATGTGCAGGCGCTCGGCCGCGCGCCCCAGATGGCGCTCGTCGTCCAGCGCGACCAGCAGCTCGGCATGACGCCGCTTGAGATGGGTGCCGGCGCGATCGGACATGGCTTTACATATTCAATTGGTTATGAATCGTTCAGTTTATTTCATTTCACGCGGGCATCGCGCCCTGGGCATACTTGCCGCTCGACAAGACAGAGGCGTTCCCCGGGCCGGCCCCGGGAAGAGCGCCAGGATGGAGATGATTCATGAAGAAGTTCTGCTTGGCCGTGGCTGCAAGCCTGGCCTGTGGCATCGCGGGCGCGGCGCAGGCGGCCGACGCCTATCCGGCGCGGCCGGTGCAGATCGTGGTGCCGTTTTCACCGGGCGGCGCGGTGGACGTGCTGTCGCGCCAACTGGCGCAGCGCCTGGAGCCGCGCGGCTACACCATGGTGGTCGAAAACAAGCCCGGCGCCGGCGGCAACATCGCCGCATCCATGGTGGCCCGCGCCGCGCCTGACGGCTACACGCTGCTGATGGGCACCACCAATACGCACGGCATCAACAGCGTGCTGTATGCCAGCCTACCGTACGACCCGGTGCGCGACTTCGCGCCGGTAGGCCTGGTGGCGGACAACGTGGTGGTGCTGCTGGCCAATGCCGACTTTCCCGCCAAGACGCTGGCCGATGCGGTCAGCCTGATCAAGGCCAATCCCGGCAAGTACACCTATGGCTCGCCCGGCCTGGGCACGGTGCACCAGCTGGCGATGGAACAGCTGAAGCACGCCGCCGGGCTGGACGTGGTGCACGCGCCCTACAAGGGCGCTGCCCCCGCGATGGCCGACCTGGTCGCCGGCCACGTGCCCCTGATGATAGGCGGCATCGCGCCCGCCATTCCGTTCCTGGCGTCCGGCAAGGTCAAGGTGCTGGGCGTGGCCAATATCGAAAAATACGCCGCGCTGCCCGATGTGCCGCTGTTCTCGGACGTGGCGCCCGGCGTTGGGGTGCGTTCCTGGATCGGCTTGTTCGCGCCGGCCGGCACGCCGCCCGCCGTGGTGCAGAAGCTGAACGCGGACCTGCGCGCCGTGCTCACCGACCCGTCCTTCGAGCAGGTCTTGCAGCCCCTGGGCATGGTGCCCATCTACATGACGCCCGAGGCCTTCGGCGACATGGTCAAGCGCGACATGCCGGCCTGGCGTTCCGCGGTGGAGATGTCCGGAGCCAAGCAATGAGCCGTACCGAGAAGCCGGTCAATTTCCTTCTGTTCATCACCGACCAGCACCGCGCGGACCACCTGGGCGCCTATGGCAACCGCGTGGTACGCACGCCCAACCTCGACCGCCTGGCGGCCTCGGGCTGGCGCGCCGACAACATGCACGTGGCCACGCCCATCTGCATGCCGAACCGCGCCAGCCTCATGACGGGCCGTTATCCGTCCGCGCATGGCGCGCGCCACAACGGCATCGCGCTGTCCTTGCGCAGCCGCACTTTCGTCGAGGCCATGCGCGAAGCGGGCTACGGCACCGCGCTGGTGGGCAAGGTGCATCTGCAGAACATGACCGACATTCCGCCTTCCTGGCCGGTGCGCGCCGAGGACAGGCTGCCGCGCGAGGCAGTCGAGCCCGACGCCGGCCGCTACGACCAGGAGCAGCGCAAGCTGTGGTTGGAACGCGCCGACCATGATCTGAGCTATCCCTATTACGGTTTCGAGCAGGTGGACCTCGTCGACGACCATAGCGACGACGTGCACGGCCATTACCGTCGCTGGCTGCGCCGCGAGCATCCCGAGGTCGAGGCGCTGATCGGCCCCGGCCACGCGATTCCCGCTCCCGATTACGAACTGACGCGCATCCGCCAGGCCTGGCGCACGCGCGTGCCTGAAGAGCTGTATCCCACCGCCTACATCGCCGACCGCAGCATCGATGCGCTGCGCGGCTATGCGGCCGAAGGCCGGCCGTTCTTCCTGCAATGCTCGTTCCCGGACCCGCACCATCCCTTCACGCCGCCGGGGCGCTTCTGGGACCTGCACAAGCCGGAGGACATGGAACTGCCCGCGTCGTTCCACGGCGCCGGCGCGCCGCCGCCGCACGTGGCCTGGCTGCGCTCGCAGCGCGATGCCGGCACGGCCGTCAAGCACACGCCCGCGATCTTTGCCTGCAACGAGCGCGAGGCGCGCGAAGCACTGGCGCTCAACTATGGCTCCATCGCCAATATCGACAACCAGATCGGCAGGGTGCTGGCCGAGCTCGACGCGCTGGGGCTGGCCGACAACACAGTGGTGATCTTCACCAGCGACCATGGCGATTACCTGGGCGACCACCAACTGATGCTGAAGGGGCCGATCCACTACCGCGGCCTGACGCGCGTGCCTTTCATCTGGCGCGATCCCGCGGCAGGAGCTGTGGCGGGCGCTGCCAGCGACGCCTTGCTCAGCACCATCGACGTCGCGCCCACCGTGCTGGCGCGGGCCGGCGTGCAGCCTTACAACGGCATCCAGGGCCGCGATATGGCCGGGCTGATCGCGGGACGCGAATCCGCCGTGCGCGACGCGCTGATGATCGAGGAAGAGGGGCAGCGCGTGATTCTCGGCTTCAAGAGCCGTATCCGCTGCCGCAGCTTGCTGGCGGACGGATTCCGCGCCACGGTCTATGACGGCGCGCCCTGGGGCGAGCTGTATGACCTGAAGCAGGACCCCCACGAATTGCGCAACCTGTGGGACGACCCCGCGCATGCCGCCGACCGCGCGCGCCTGCTGGAGCGGCTGGCCTACGGCATGCTGGAGCACATCGACACCAGCCCCTATCCCAGCGCGCTGGCGTGATGACGGGCTGCCGGCCGGGCGCCGGCAGCCGCGTTCAAGCGGCCTTGGCGGCCAGCTTGGTCTTGTAGAGCCAGTCCTTGTAGTCGTCCAGGTCGCCGTCGAAGGGGCTGACCTCGCCGTCGGCCACGATGATGAATTCATCGGTGGTGGCGCGCAGCAGGTGGCGGTCGTGCGACACCAGCATCAGCGTGCCTTCGAACTGCGCCAGCGCGCTGGTCAGGGCTTCGCGCGTTTCCAGGTCCAGGTGGTTGGTAGGCTCGTCCAGCAGCAGCAGGTTGGGGCGCTGCCACACGATCAGGGCCAGCGCCAGCCTGGCCTTTTCGCCGCCGGAGAAGGGTGCGATGGAACTGGTGGCCATGTTGCCGTTGAAGTTGAAGCTGCCCAGGAAGTTGCGCAGCTCCTGCTCGCGCACCGTAGGCGCGATCTTCGTCATGTGCCACAGCGGCGATTCGTCATGCCGCAGCATTTCCACCTGATGCTGGGCGAAGTAGCCGATGGACAGGCCCTTGTTGAACTGGGCCTCGCCGGCCAGCGTCGCCAGCTCGCCCGCGATGGTCTTGATGAAGGTGGACTTGCCCGCGCCGTTGATGCCCAGGAGGCCGATGCGCTGGCCGGCCTGCAGCGAGAAATCGATGCCCGACACGATGATCTTGTCGGACACGGCTTCCGTCACTTCGTCCGTGATGCGGTAGCCGGCGCTGACGGCGTCCATGGTCAGAAGCGGATTGGGCGCGCGCAAGGGCTCGCGGAATTCGAACGAGAACTCGGCGGCCGCGCGCAGCGGCGCCACTTCCTCCATGCGGGCCAGCGCCTTGATCCGGCTCTGGGCCTGGCGCGCCTTGCTGGCCTGGGCCTTGAAACGGTCGATGAAGGATTGCAGGTGCGCGCGCTGGCGCATCTGCTTTTCCATCATGCCCTGGGCCAGTTCCAGTTGCGCGGCGCGCTGGCGCTCGAAGGACGAGTAATTGCCCGAGTAGCGCTTGAGCTTGCGCTCGTCGATATGGACGATGACGTTGACCACGCCGTCCAGGAAGTCGCGGTCGTGCGAGATGACGATCAGCGTGCCCGGGTAGCGCTTGAGCCAGTCTTCCAGCCAGATGATGGCGTCCAGGTCCAGGTGGTTGGTGGGCTCGTCCAGCAGCAGCAGATCGGACGGGCACATCAGCGCCTGCGCCAGGTTCAGGCGCATGCGCCAGCCGCCCGAAAAGCTGGTCAGCGGCAGCTGCATCTGCGCCTGCGTGAAGCCCAGGCCGGTCAAGAGCTGCTCCGCGCGCGAGTGCACCGTGTAGGCGTCCGCATCCGCCAGGGCCGAGTAGATCTCGGCCATGCGCAGGCCGTTATCCGCGCTTTCGGGCTCGGCTTCCAGCTGCGCCAGTTCCTCTTCCAGCTTGCGCAACGTGACGTCGCCGTCGATGGCGTATTCGATGGCGGGGCGGTCCAGCGCGGGCGTTTCCTGCGCCACGTAGGCCATGCGCCAGCTGGCGGGGTAGTCCAGGTCGCCCTGGTCGGCGTGCAGCGTGCCGCGCAAGAGGCCGAACAGGCTGGACTTGCCGGCGCCGTTGGCGCCGATCAGGCCGATCTTGTCGCCGGGGTTGAGCAGCAGGTCGACCTTGTCGAGCAAGGGCTTGACGCCGCGCATGAGTGAAACTTGTTGGAAGCGGATCATGGATGGTGCAACAGGGAACGCGGCAGGATTCCCGCCGGCCAGGCGCAGTGAAAAGTAATCGGGGAAAGGGGCGCACCGGCGGCGCGGCAGGCGGGCGGAACGGGCGGGCGTTCCGCGTCAAAGGCGGGTATTGTACCGGGCTTGGCGTGACAGGCGCGCTCTCGGGTCAGCGCGACGCGAACCGGCTGTCCAGCACCCGCCGCAGGCGCACCGCGTCGCCGAAGCGCGAGCCGCTCACGCCCTGCGCGTTGAGCAGCACCATGGCCAGGTTACGCTTGCCGACCTTGACCGCCATGACCAGGCAGTCGCCGGCTTCTCGCGTGGTGCCGGTCTTGGACACGAGAATGTCCCACTGCGGACGGCCCAGCAGGATGTTGGTGTTGCGGAAGGTCTGGCCGGCAGCCTGGTAGCTGGCCTCGCTGGCATATTGCCGGATCAGCGGCTGCGCGGAGATCGCCTGCAGCAGTTTGACCAGATCCCTGGCCGAAGACTGGTTGTCGTTGGACAGGCCGCTGGGTTCGGCGAAGCTGGAGTCGGTCATGCCCAGCGCGCGCGCTTCTGCATTCATGGCCGCGACGAATGCTGCCGTGCCGCCCGTATAGGTGCGCCCCAGGGCTTGCGCGGCGCTGTTTTCCGAAGGCACCAGCGCCAGGCGCAGCAGATCGGCGCGGCTCAGTTTGGTGCCGGCCGTCAGGCGCGACGGCAGCTCGCTGGTGGAGCGCGTGTCGCTGGCGTCGATGGTGATCATCTCGTCCATGGGCAGGCCGGCCTTGACCAGCGTCAGCGCCGCCATGAGCTTGGTGATGGAGGCTATCGGCCGCACGGCGTCTTCGTTGCGCGCGAACAGGATTTCGGCGGTGTCCATGTCCTGGACCAGGATCGTGCTGGACTTGAGCTTGCCGATTTCCTTGGCCGGGTCGCGCGTGACCAGCGAGGCATTGACGGCCGCGTCCGGGTCCAGCGGTTCGGGCTGCGCGCCCCAGCGCTGGACCGCGATGCGCTTGCCGTAGCCGTGCTGGCACATCGGCAGGGACGGTTGGGAATTGCAGGGATGGAAATTGGCCGCCTGAGCCTGCGCTGGCGCCGGCAAGCCCGCCGCCATGGCGGCCCAAAGCGCCGCCACGCAGAATGACATCCACATTTGCCGCAAGATCAGCGCCACCATCGCTCCCTGATTCGCCGGCCCCGCGCAGTGCGGGGCGTTACCGGAATATGCATTTGAAAGGCGATATTACTGCGGCTGGCGCGATCGCCGCCGCCACGCATGCCCGCAGAGGGCAAGGGGGGCCGTCGAGCCTGGCGCCCTGGCGCGCTAGCCGCGAGCGATGGCCTCGGCCAGCGCCAGCACGCGTTCGGCCTCTTGCGCATGCAGGTTTTCGACCAAGGCGCCGTCGACCACGGCCACGCCCAGGCCGGCGGCCTGCGCGGCCTGCCAGGCGTCCAGGCGCTTGCGCGCGGTGGCGAGTTCTTCTTCCGTTGGCGCGAAGGCGGCATTGGCCGCCGCGATCTGCTTGGGATGGATGAGCGTCTTGCCATCGAAGCCCTGGTCGCGTCCCTGCGTGCAGGCAGCCGCAAGGCCCGCGTCGTCCTGCAGGTCCAGGTGCACGCCGTCCAGCGCCGCCAGGCCGTGGGCCCGCGCCGCCATCACCGCCATCGAGCGCGCCCACAGGGTTTCTTCGCGCGACGGCGTATGGCGAGCGTGCAGGTCCTTCACCAGGTCCGACGTGCCGACGACGATGGCGGCCAGCCTGGGGTGGCCGCCCGCGATCGCGTCCAGCCGCAGAAAGCCCAGCGGCGTTTCCGCCATGGCCCACAGCGGCAGGTTGGCAGGCGCGCCGGCCGCGTCCAGCGCGCGGGCCAGCGCGGCCAGTTGTTCGGCCGACTGCACCTTGGGCAGCAGCACCGCGTCGGCGCCCGCGCCGGCGATGGCCCGCACGTCCTCCAGGCCCCAGGGGGTGTCCAGCGCATTGACGCGCACGATGCATTCGCGGCGTCCATAGCCGCCTGCGCGCAGGGCCGCGGCCACTTGCTCGCGGGCCTGCGCTTTCGCGTCGGGCGCGACCGCGTCTTCCAGGTCCAGGATCAGCGCATCGGCGTCGAGGCTGCGCGCCTTGTCCAGCGCGCGCGCGTTGGCGCCGGGCATGTAGAGTACGGAACGGCGGGGTCGGATCGAGGAATTCATGGCGTGATCATTCAGTTCTTGGAGCTGCCCACGATCCGCACCGGCGTAGTGCAGACGTAGCCCACACCGTACACGGTGCGTATGCCCATATCGCCGCCGGCTTGCGCGCGCAACTTGCGGCGCAGGCGGTGCATGTGGGCATCGAGCCGGTGCGTGTCATAGGCTTGCTCGCTGGCGCCCAGCGCCTCGATCAGCCGGCCGCGCGACAGCGGCAGCGGCGCGGCCTGGATCAGCGCGCCGATCAGGCGGCTCTCGGTGTCGGTGATGTCGACGCAGACCTGATCGGGCGACATCAGCGTGCGCCGCGCAGGGTCGAAGCGCCAGGCGTCGGATTCCGGCGCGGCCGGATCGCCCGCCGGCACCACGCGCAGGCGGCGCGACAGCGACACCAGGGTGGCGCCCAGTTCGGCAAGATTGACCGGCTTGGTCAGGTAGTGGTCGGCGCCCAGGCTCAGGCCGGACACCTTGTCTTCGCTCAGCAGGCGTCCGGTGAGCATGATGATGCCCATGGACGGAAAGCTGGTGCGCAGATGGGAAACGCGGGCCAGCCCGTCGCCGTCAGGCAGCATGGCGTCCAGCACCAGGATGCCCGGCGTCACGCTCAGCAGCAACTGGTCCAGCTCGGCCAGGGAGCCCGCGGTGAGGATGGCGCATTCCAGGCCAAGGTCCTGGATGTATTCGGCGATGGTGTCGCGCCAGTCCCCGTGGTCGTCGACGATGATGATGTTCACGGCGACGCGGGCGGCAGCGGTTGCGCGCAAGGCACTCCGGGGGCAAACACGCTTTCCGCTCCTTTATCTGGTCTTCTTGTATGGGGAGATCCCGCTGGCGCGGTTTTTTTCGTATCGCGCGCTTGCGGAGAATATCATCATCGCCTCTGCGGCGCCGCGTCAAGAATCAGGCATGGCTGCCGGGCTGCGAGGATTGCGTTGCTGGTCAAAAAATGACCAGCCCGTTGCGCATCGGCCGAACGGCCATCAGCCGTGGGTCCACGGCCGTTTTATCCACAGAAATTGTGGATAAGGGCAGCACTGTGGATACTGTGCTTTTTATGTAGGCAGGTATTCCACCGGCACGCCTGGCGGCACCTTGCGCATGCGGTCGCGCTCGATGCGCGGCGAGGCAAAACGGGTCTTGCGGGCAGCGGCATTCTGCAGCAGCACGGACAGCACCGCGCCCTTGTCCTGGATCCATTGGCTTTTGCCCCGCAGCAATTTCATGGCGTTCTCCACCGTGCCCAGGCGGTAGGTCATGGAATTGATCTGCACGGTGGTCTTGCCGTTGAACAGGGACTCGTCCTGTTCGGTGATCGCGGCGGCATCGAGGTTGTTGCTGTCGTGGTCGACGCGGTAGATGAACTTCAGGCCGCTGTGCGGATCCTGCGCGACCACCAGCTTGTCGGAGCCCGATATGTCGGACAGCATGCCGAGCACGGGCGATTCGACGAGCTGGTTGCCGCGCTGCTCCTCGGTGTAGATGAAAATGGTGTGGCGCGAACGCGCCGTGAAAGTCTGGTCCATACCTGGCGTCAATAGTGCGGGGCGAGCCTGGCGGCCCGTACAAGCGGCAAAAAGAACGAACGGCTGGCCGGGTCTACGCGGAACGGCGCATGCGCGCCAGCAGACGCGCTTTGACCGCGGGCCAATCCTCATCAAGGATCGCGAAATACACCATGTCGCGGGCGCGTCCCGATTGGGCGATCAGGTGCTTGCGGAACACGCCTTCCTCGACGCCGCCGATCCGGAGTATGGCCTGCCGCGACTGCATGTTGCTCAACTCCGTCTTGAATACGACGCGCATGATACCAATTGTTTCAAAGACGTGCTGCAACAACAGGAATTTGGCTTCGGTGTTGGCGCCGGATCTCTGGCTTTCCGGCGTGAGCCAGGTGCCGCCGATTTCCAGGCGCTTGTGCGCAAGCGCGATGTCCATGTAACGCGTGGCGCCGATGATCCGGCCATCATCCTGGCGCACGATGACAAACGGCAGGCAGTTGCCATCGCGCTGATTGGCCAGCGTGCGGTCCACGTAGCGCTGCATGTCGTCCTGCGATTGCACGGGCTCGGGCTGCAGCCGCCATAGCTCGGGATGCAGGCCAACCTGGGCCAGGGCTGCCGCATGGCCGGCTTGCAGCGGCTCAAGGCGCACGACCTCGCCGGCGAGCGTGACGGGTTGCAGGCTGGGGCTGGTCATGACGCATTCCTCGATGGGCTTGCCGACGTCGGGACACGCCGCGCAGGGGAGGATTCTACGCCCGCGGGCCCTTGCCGAACACGGTCCGCAAGCGCAGAATGCGCCGCATGAAAACAGACGTAGTGGTACTGGGCGCGGGCATCGTGGGGGTCAGCACCGCGCTGCATCTTGTGGCGCGCGGCCGTTCGGTCGTGCTGCTGGACCGGCGCGGCCCTGGCGAGGAAACCAGCTATGGCAATGCCGGCCTGATCGAACGCGCCAGCGTGATCCCGTATGCCTTTCCGCGTGACTGGCGCAGCTTGTGGCGCTATGCCCGCAACAATACGCCGGACGTGAGCTACCACCCGCGCTTCCTGCCGCGCATCGCGCCTTGGCTGCTGCGCTACTGGTGGCATTCGGCGCCATCGCGGCTGGCGCGCGCGGCCGAGGCGATGCTGCCCCTGATCGAGCGCAGCGTGGCCGAACATGACGCGCTCAAGGACGAGGCGGGCATTCCGCAATTGTTCCGGCGCAACGGCTGGATCGACGGCGTGCGCAGCGAGGCCGGCCTGGCCCAGGCCGTCGCCGAGGCGCAGGCGCTCGCGCCCTATGGCTTGAACTACCGGGTGCTGGACCGCCAGGCCCTGGCGGCCCTGGAGCCTTCGCTATCGCGCATGGCGGGCGCCGTGCATTGGCTGGACCCCGTCAACGTCTCCGACCCGGGCGCCGTGACGCGAGGCTACGCGGCCTTGTTCGAACGGCGCGGCGGCGTGCTGGCGCGCGGCGACGCGCGCAGTCTCAAGCAGGCGGGCAAGAACTGGCAGGTGCAAGGCGAGCAGGGCCTGATCGAGGCGCGCGACGTGGTCGTGGCGTTGGGTCCCTGGTCGCCGGACATCCTGCGCCCCTTGGGCTATCGCATTCCGATGGCGGTCAAGCGCGGCTATCACCAGCACTTTGCGCTGGAGGACGGGGCCACCCTGTCGCATCCGGTGGCGGACATCGAAAGCGGCTTTCTGGTAACGCCCATGACGCTGGGCGTGCGCCTGACGACCGGCGCCGAATTCGCGTCGCGCGATGCGCCGCCTTCACCCATCCAGATCCAGCGCACGCGCGTGCTGGCGAGGCAATTGCTGCCGCTGGGCGAGGCCGTTGAGCGTGAACCGTGGATGGGATGCCGGCCCTGCATGCCGGACATGCGGCCGGTCATCGGGCCCGCCCCGCGCCATGCGGGACTGTGGCTGGCCTTCGGCCATGCGCACCACGGCTTCACGCTGGGACCGGTGACGGGCAAGCTGCTGGCCAGCCTGATCACGGGTCAGGCGCCGGACATGGATCCGGCGCCTTACCGCGTCGGCCGCTGAGACCGCGCGCGGCAAGAGGCCGCAGGGCGGGGCTTCAGGCCTGCTTTGCAGCCTTTTCGCGGCGCTGGCGCACGGCCAGGGCCAGGCTTTCCAGCACGGGCGCGGTCTGCGACCAGCCCAGGCAGGCGTCCGTGATGGACACGCCGCGGCGCAGCGCCTGGCCCGGCTTCAGGTCCTGACGGCCTTCTTCGAGGTGGCTTTCGATCATCACGCCGGTGATGCGGGCGTCGCCCTGGGCGATCTGCGCGGCGATGTCGCGGGCCACGTCGACCTGGCGCAGGTGCGACTTGTTGGAGTTGGCGTGCGAGCAGTCGATCATGACCTGTTCGCGCTGGCCGGCGGCGCGCAGCGCGGCGCAGCAGGCGTCGACGCTGGCGGCGTCGTAGTTCGGGCCTTGCTTGCCGCCGCGCAGGATGACGTGGGTGTCCTGGTTGCCGCGGGTTTCGAAGATGGCGGCCATGCCCATCTTGGTCATGCCCATGAAGGCGTGCTTGGCGCTGGCGGCCACCATGGCGTCGGCCGCGATCTGCACGCCGCCGTCGGTGCCGTTCTTGAAGCCCAGCGGGCAGCTCAGGCCGGAGCTCAACTGGCGATGGCTGGGGCTTTCGGTGGTGCGCGCGCCGATGGCGCCCCAGGCGATCAGGTCCGCGATGTACTGCGGGCTGAGCAGGTCCAGGAATTCGGTGGCGATGGGCAGGCCCAGGCCGCTGATGTCCAGCAGCAGTTCGCGCGCGCGGCGCAGGCCTTCATTGATGCGGAAGCTGCCGTCCAGGCGCGGATCGTTGATATAGCCCTTCCAGCCGACGGTGGTGCGCGGCTTTTCGAAGTACACGCGCATCACGATGAGCAGGTCCTTCTGGTGCTGCTCGGCGGCGGCGCGCAGCAGGCGGGCATACTCCATGGCCTGGCCGTGGTCGTGGATGGAACAGGGGCCGACCACCAGCACCAGGCGGTCGTCGCGGCGATGCAGCACGTCGGCGATCTGGACGCGGCTCTGTTCGACCAGGGTCTGGATCTCGGCCGAAACTGGCAGTTCGTCCTGCAGCAGGGCGGGCGAAATCAAGGGCCGCACCGCGCTGATGCGGGTGTCGTCCGTGCGGGTGTTGTCCTGGGTAGAGTCGGCCGCGCCGACCTCGCGGTCGTGCAGGGGATCGTCGATGCGGGGGGTCAAGGGAAGCTCCGTGCCGTAGATGCGGGAAAGACATCTATTATGGCACCGGCGGCGGGGCAGGGCGACGGACGGTGGTCTCCGTCCGGCTGATGCCGCTGATACTAAGACTATCGGCGATGGACCTGCATTAACCCGTTAGCAATAACGACAGGCCGCGCGCAGATGCCTTAGCATGGTGTACACAGTGTTCAAGCGGCCGCCTGCGAAGGCCCGCCCTATACGGAGTAGGACGGTTGACCATGCCCAAAACCGAAACCGGCGGGACCCGACGCATACTCCTGGTCGAAGACCACCCGGTTGAACGCGCCTATCTGCAGAACATGCTGCTGGCGCTGGGGTTTCGCCGCGTGGCCGGTCTGGGCAGCAGCACCGAGGCGATCAGCGCGCTGGCGCGCCAGTTCTATGACGTGGTCATCAGCGATATCGTGGTGGGCGAGGGCGACGGCACGCGGCTGCCCAACGAGCTGCGCCGCCTGGTCGACGCCGGACGCCTGAAGAGCATGCCGCCCATCATCTGGATCAGCAGCCTCAGCGACGAGCTGCTGCAATCGCATGTGCGGCTGGCCTTGCAGGCCGGCTGTCCGTCGGCGCAGGCGCTGCCGAAGCCGGTTTCGCGCACGGCCATGCAGCAGGCGATCAAGACGGCCTTGCGCAGCGTCGACGAGGACGATGTCGAATCGCCCCGGCGGCGCTCGGTGCGGCGCGACGTCATCGAGGCGGCGCTGGGCCATGCGCTGATCACGGGCCAGGGCATGAGCGTGGTGCTGCAACCGCAGATGAGCCTGTCGACGGGCCGCGTGCTCGCGGCCGAGGCGCTGTCGCGCTGGGACCACCCCGGGCTGGGCTCGATCCCGGCGGCGGACTTCGTGCCGGCCGCGCACAGGCTGGGGCTGGACCGCACCTTGTTCAGCCGGGTGATGGACCGCGTGCTGGAAGTCCTGCAGCGCATGCACGCTGAAGACATCGCCGTACCAATTGCCATCAATGCTTCGGCTTCGACGCTGTGCTCGCCGGATCTGCCGGCTCTGCTGGAGCAGCGGGTGGGTCAGGCCGGGCTGCCGGCGAGGCTAGTCAAGGTGGAACTGACCGAGGACGAGCCCGTGACGGACTGGCTGGCCTTGTCATCGGTCCTGAACCTGTTGCGGGTGCGCGGCTTCGAGCTGGCGATGGACGATTTTGGCGCGGGGATTGCGTCCATGCGTCTGTTTTCGGCCATGCCCTTCACCGAGCTCAAAATAGATCGCGACTTCATCGTGCACATGCACCGCGAGCCCGCCTCGCGGGCCGTGGTGGCGGCGGCCATCGAAATGGGCCGGGTGCTGGGCCGGCGCGTCGTTGCCGAAGGGGTGGAACATGAGCGCGACGTGGCCCTGTTGCGCGAATTGGGCTGCGATGTCGCGCAAGGCTATTGCATCTCCGTGCCGCTGGAACCCGACGCCTTCATCGAGTTCTGCCGCAGTCACTGATCCTTTCAGCCCCATCCAGGAGTATCCTGACGCTGGCCGGATCCGTCCGGCCAGCCAGGGATTTGACCCGGATCAAGGCCACGGCGGTGCGGCGAAAAAAACCGTCCCAGCCGGCCTTACCATTGATCCATAAGGGCCGCGCGCGGTGGCGCGGCTGCCACAAGATGGAGCGATGAAACGATGCGACGCATGCTGGCCGCGGTTCTGCTGATTTCCTTGCTGGCCTGGGCCGGCGCCTACTGGGCCCAGCCTCCCGCCGAACTCAACGTCTGGACCGCGCGCGACCAGCTGATCCTGCTGACCGGCTTGAGCGCCTACGCGGTCATGACCCTGATCATGCTGCTGGCGGTGCGCCCGATGTGGCTCGAAACCCGGCTGGGCGGGCTGGACAAGATGTACCGGCTGCACAAATGGAGCGGCATCCTGGCTGCGGCGCTGGCGGCGGCGCACTACCTGATCAAGCTCGGCAAGCCCTTGTTGCTGGCGCTGTTCGACCCGGTGCCCAAGACGCCGCGCGCGGCGGCCTTGCTCGACATGTTCCGCGGCTCCGCCAAGGATATCGGCGAATGGGCGGTATGGATCCTGGCGGCCATGGTGCTGCTGACCTTGTGGCGGCGCTTTCCATATCACATCTGGCGCCAGGTCCACCGCATCGCGGCCGTGATCTTCCTGGTGGTCGCTTTCCATGGGGTGGTGCTGACGCCGGCCGCGTGGTGGTGGCAGCCTGCCGGATGGCTGATGGCCTTCTGTACCGCGTTGGGGACGGTCTGCGCCCTGATGGCGCTGACGGGCAACATCGGGCGCGGGCGGCGCTACAAGGGGCAGGTGCTGGCCATCGACCACCTGTCGGATGACATCCTGGCGCTGACCTGCAGGGTGGAGGGCAACTGGCATCACCGTGCCGGACAGTTCGCCTTCCTGACCGCCGACCGCCGCGAGGGTGCGCACCCGTTCACGGTATCCGGCGCGGACGACGGCACCGGGCGCGTGCAGTTTTCGATCAAGGCGCTGGGTGACTACACGCGGCGCCTGCAGCGCAGCCTGAAGGTGGGGCAGCAGGTGCTCATCGAAGGCCCGTACGGCTGCTTCGACTTCCAGCGCGACGATGGCCGGTCGCAGATATGGGTAGCGGCGGGCATCGGCGTCACACCCTTCATTTCATGGCTGGAGTCCCTGCAGACCGATCCGGACACCGCGCCCGTCGCGACGCTGTACTACTGCGCCCGCAACGCCGACGACGCGCCGTTCGCGGACCACCTGCAGGCGCTGTGCGCGCGCGTCCCGAACGTCACCCTGCATGTGCGCTACAGCGATACCCAGAGGCCCTTGACCGCCGCCGAGCTGGCGGCGGACCACAAGCCGGGCACGCAATGGCCCAGCGTGTGGTTCTGCGGCCCGGCGGGATTCGCCGATGCCTTGAAGGACGGGCTGCACCGGCGCGGCATGCCGGTGAGCGCGCTGTTCCACCAGGAAGCTTTCCAGATGCGCTGAGCGCCTCAGATGCCGGAAACTTCCACGTCGCCCGGATAATCGACCGAGAATTTCAGCACGGTCTCGCGCGATTTGCCGGGCTCCATTTCCCAGTCCCAGACCAGCTTGCCGTCTTCTTCGCGCTTGATCTCGCGGTCGGCCGGAGAGAGCAGCTTGACCACGATCTTCTCGTTGCGCGAGATCGGCAGGCGGTCCTTGAAGGACACCTGTTCCTTGGTGGCCTTGTTGTTCTTCACCGTGATCTTGTACTCATAGGTCACGCGCTTGCCGCTGCCGGAAAAGCCCGTGCTCTCGGTAAAGCGATTGACCAGCTGGCGCTTGATGGAGATGCCCTCGTCGGCGCCCAGCGCCAATTCGAGCTTCTCGCCGGGCATCACGGCTTTCATCGTGCTGGCCGCGACGAAGGCGTCGTCCAGGAAGGTGTTCAGCGAGCCCGCCAGGAAAGGAAAGTCCGTGTTGTTGCTGGCGTGCGCGGTCAGGAACATGGCTTCGCGCAGGGCCGGCGTCGACTGGTACTGGAGCGTGGCCGGCAGCTTGGCGGTGGCGATGGCGACGCGCTGCGTGGTGTTGTCGGACAGCAGGGTGGCCGTATTCTTGATCTGGAACGAGGCGCTGGTCGCCTCGGATTGCACCTGGGCGGTGGCTTGTTCGACCGGCTCGGGCGCCACCTCGGCCATGGGCGCGGCCGCGTCCGAAAAAGACTGGATGCGCTCGCGCGACATCTTGGCCTCGGCCTGCTGCGGGGCCGCGGCCGGCGCGGGACGGCGGGGCGCCGGCATCGGCGGCGGCGGAGCCGCCACGTCGACGATCCAGGGTTGCAACGCCGGCGCGCCGCCGCCCAGCGAGGGCCGGGCGGTGGACAGCGTGAGCTTGACGTTGTTCCAGTCCTCGCCGGTGTTCTGGCGGATGACGCCGAAGTAGCCCAGGTCGACGCTGCGGTCGGCGGGCCGCAGGCGCGCATCGTAGGCGGGCGTCCAGCGGGCGCCGGCTACCGCGTAGGAGACGTTCAGGTCCAGCTTGCCCGCGCGCGCCAGGTTGACGCGCAGGGTGACGGTCTTGGTGCGCCGGCTCAACGAGCTTTGCAGCTGGTCCAGCTGGCTTTGCAGCGCGGTCAGTTCGCGCTCCAGGTTCTCTTTCTGTTCGGCGACCCGGCGCAGGCCGGCCAGGGCCTTGGCCAGCGAATCCGCGCTCAACGACTGGATCGCCTTCAGTTCGTCCAGCGTCAGGCGGACGCCATCCTTGGAGGGTTCCGTGGCGCCGCGCTGCATCATCAGCACCAGTTCGCGCTGGTTGTCCAGCACCGCCGCCTCGTCGTCCAGGGCCGCCTGCTGGACCTGCAACTTGCGCACCTGCTCCTCCAGCTGCTTGACGCGCTCGTTGGGCGTGTCGGCCTGGTAGGCGTCGCGCACCTTCACGTCCAGCAGCGTCGCCTGGCCGGTGCTCTTGGCCGACACCTGCAGCGAGTTTTCCTGCAGGCTGGCCGGCAGTTTCTCCAGCACCAGCTCGTGCTCGCCCGCCGCCAGTTCGCTGCTGGCCGCGCGGGTCACGACGGCGCGGTCCTGGTAGACGGTCACGGAACCGATGGAGGAAGCCAGCCCGGCGGCCGCGCCCAGGCCGGGTATCGTCGCGATGGCCAAGGCCAGAAGGGTACGTCGCACTAAGTCACCTTTAGACAGGTAGGAATCGAAAGCGGCGCGTCCAGGAAGAGGGACAGGCCGCCAAGCGCGCCAATTTACCTTGCGGGCTTGGCCATGGTTTTACAGAAAATGACAAAAGCGACAGGCGGATACGGCGGTCTGCACGGACGCGCCGGTGACGCCTGTCAGGGGTGCGCAAGCTCGCGCAGCATGCCGACCGCATTGCCCGCCGCGATCGAGCGTTCATGGCGGCGGTAGGCCATGTCCAGCAGCGCATGCGGCGCGTCGCCCTTGATCGGCCGGTACTCGATGCCTTGCGCGCCCATGTGGCGCATGGCGGCGGGCACGACGGAAATGCCCACGCCCGCCGCGACCAGGCTGACGATGGAAGCCATCTGCGGCGCCTCCTGGATCACGCGCGGCGCGAAACCCGCCCGCAGGCAGGCCGACATGATCGCGTCGTACAGACCGGCGCCGATGGGGCGCGGATAAAGCACGAAGTCCTCGTCCGCCAGCGCGTCGATGGGGATGCTGCGCTTGCGGCTCAAGCGATGGTCGGGGGGCAGGGCGACCAGCATGGGTTCGTCCAGCACGCGCTCGGACGCGAACTCGGCGTCCAGCACGTAGGGCGGGCGCACGAAGGCCACGTCAACCTCGCCGGCGCGCAAGCCGCGCAGCAGCGTCACCGTATTGCTTTCGGTGAGCGTGACGCGCACGTCGGGATAGCGGTCTCGATAGGCGCGGATGGCGCGCGGCAGATAGGGATGGAACACGGCCGAGGCCGTGAAGCCCACCGTGATGGCGCCGCGCTCCCCGCGCCCCAGCCGCCGCGCCGTGTCGATGGCGCGGTCGGCGCTGGCGAGTATGGCGCGCGCGTCTTCCAGGAATTGCGCGCCTGCCTCGGTCAGCGCGATGCCGCGGGGCAGGCGCAGGAATAGCGGGGTGCCGATTTCACGTTCAAGCTGCTGGATCTGCTGGCTCAGCGGCGGCTGGCCGATGCCCAACCTGGCGGCGGCCCGCGTGAAGTGCAGTTCCTCGGCGACCGCCGTGAAATAACGCAGGTGGCGCAGTTCCATCTTTTCTATATATGGTAGGGGCTAGTCTCATATATTGGACATATGCAAGCGAAAAGTCTACCTTGGTGGCGTGGGCTGCATGCCCGCCGCTATTCGAGAATCCCGATGTCCGCCCCTACAGCCAGTTCTTCCTCCACCACCGCCGCCACGCCGGCGCAGTCTGCTCCTGCATCATCCATCCCATCGTCTCCTCATCTGGCCCGCGGCACGCCCGGGCTGCGACGGGCCCAATGGGCATTGTTCGCGGCAGGCTTTTCGACCTTTTCGCTGCTGTATTGCGTGCAGCCCCTGATGCCGCTGTTCACCCAGGCTTTCGGCGTGTCGCCCGCGCAGAGCAGCCTGGTGCTGTCGCTGTGCACCGGCCTGCTGGCGGTGGCCATTTTCTTCGTGGGCCTGTTTTCCCAGGCACTGCCGCGCAAACGCACCATGGCGCTGTCGCTGTTCGCCTCGGCCGTGCTGGGCACCATTGCCGCGGCGGCGCCGGACTGGCACAGCCTGCTGGCGTTGCGCGCGCTGCAAGGCGTGGCGATGGGCGGCGTGCCAGCCGTGGCCATGGCCTATCTGGCCGAAGAGGTGGAGCCAGGCACCCTGGGATTCGCCATGGGCCTGTACATCGGCGGCAGCGCCTTCGGCGGACTGTCCGGCCGGGTCATCACCGGCCTGGTGTCGGATCATTATGGCTGGCGTGCCGCGCTGGGCACGCTGGGCATGGTCGGGATCGTGGCGGCGGCGCTGTTCATCTGGCTGCTGCCCCCGTCGCGCAACTTTGCGCCGCAACGCGGCAGGGGCTGGGCGGGCGTATGGGGCGACGTGCGTACCGGCGCGGCCACGCACCTGAAGAACGGCCCCTTGTGCGGCCTGTTTGCGCTGGGCGGCCTTCTGATGGGCGCGTTCGTCACCGTCTACAACTACGTCGGCTTCCGCCTGCTGCTGCCGCCGTTCTCGCTCAGCCAGACCTTCATCGGCTTCATCTTCGTGGTCTATCTGGTGGGCATCTTCGCCTCGACCTGGTTCGGCCGCCTGGCCGACCGCCACGGGCGCGGCGCGATGCTGTCGGCGGCCACCGGCCTGGCGCTGGCGGGCCTATTGCTGACCCTGTCCGACTCGCTGATCGTCCTGGTGGCCGGCATCGTCGTGTTCACCTTCGGCTTCTTCGCGGCTCACGCGGTCGCCAGCGGCTGGGTGGGGCAGATGGCGCGCGGCTACAAGGCGCTGGCGGCCTCGCTCTACCTGCTGGTGTACTACGTGGGGTCCAGCGTGCTCGGGGCCTTGGGCGGGCATTTCTGGACGACGGGACTGTGGCCCGGCGTGGCGGCGATGGCAGGCGGGCTGCTGGTCCTGGCGCTGGCGATCAGCGCCCGCCTGTACTGGCGCACGGGCCGCGCGCCGGCCTCGGCCCCCCTGGGAGGCGGGGCCTCCTAGGCTGGCGGCCTAAAAGCTAGTAATTCTCATTTATAATTTGCGGCACGCTCGGCGAGCGCCATCCCACTCCAGATCCGAGGGCCGCGATGCATCCAACTTCTCCCGACAGCCAGACCCTGCAGCGCGAACACGCCGCGCTGCTTGCCGCCTACGGCCAGGCCCAATCGCATTGCAGCCGGCTGCTGGCCGCGCAGGCGGCGCGGATCCTTTACCTGGAAAGCGAGGCCATGCGCCTGCGCGCCGCCGTCATCCTGCGCGATAGCGCCCTGGCCTGGGAGCGCGAGGACCGCAAGGCGCTGGAGACCTCCATACCCGGCCTGCCCAGGCGCGTGGCGCTGGCGCGCAGCGTCGCGCAACTGATGGAGCGGGTGCAATCCCTGATGCGCGAACGCCTGGCCTGGCAAGGCCGGACCAGCGCCGCCGCGCGCCAGCTGGAGACCCTGACGGAGCCGCCCGCGTGGCGGCCCGCGCCATCGTCGGTCGCCTTGCGCGAGAAAGCTGTCCTGTGCGTGGGCGTGGACGCCATGGCCCTTGCGCTGACGCGCAAGGCGGTGGAGCAGGCCGGCGGACGTTGCGTCAATCATGACGCCGACATGGACGCCGACGGCGAGGCGCTTGAGGCCAGCCTGGTCGCGGCGGACCTGGTGATCTGCCAGACGGGCTGCGTCAGCCATGGCGCCTACTGGCGCGTGAAGGACCATTGCACCCGCACCGGCAAGCAATGCGTGCTGGTCGACAAGCCGGAAGCGCTGCATGCGCTGCGGCTGGAACGGCAAACGGAAAAATCCGGCGGCTGAGCAGGCCGTCGACGCGTGAACCGTAGCGTCGGGTTACCTAGCGTTTCGGCTGCGCGGCCGCGCCCGCAATACAGTCTGGGGCAAGGGGGCCGACATGCTGACCAAGCGAGACCGAGTGGCGCTGCCCTGGACGGACACGCTTGCCCGCCTGGAGGATGAACGCATCATGCTGCAGCGCATAGCCGCCGGCATGCCGCTGGGCGAGGTGCTGGAACACGTGCTGCACGCGATCGAGGCCCAATCCAGCGTGGAATTACGGACATCGATAGCGCTGGTGGACGAGACCGGCTGTTTCCTGGTGCATGGAGCCGCGCCCAGCCTGCCGGCGGCATACAACGCCGCCGTGCGCAAGGTGCCCATCGAGGCCGGCACGGCATCCTGGGGGGCGGCGGCCTACACGGGCAATCCGGTATACGTGGAAGACATCGCCTCGCATCCGGGCTGGGACCAATGGCGGGACCTTGCGTTGGCGCATGGCCTGCGCGCCTGCTGGTCGACGCCGATCAAGGCGCCCGACGGACGCCTGCTGGGCGTGTTCTCAAACTACTACGGCCTGGCGCGCTCGCCGTCCGGCCACGACATCGATGCCATCGCGCTGGTCACGCGCAGCGCTGCCCTGGCGATCGAACGCCATCTGACGGAACAAGCGCTGCGCCATAGCGGCGAGCGCTGGCGCGCCATGTTCGAGGGCATGCAGGAGGCGTTTTTCCTCAGCGAGGCGCTGCTCGACGATGCCGGCCGCATCGTCGATTTCCGTTTCCTGGAAGTGAATCCCGCCTTCGAGCGCCAGACGGGCATGAAGGAAGGCGACACCCTGGGCCATACCCTGCGTGAAATGATCCCGGGCGTGCCTGGGCAGATCATGGATACCTTCGCCCAGGTGGTGCAAACGGGCGAGCCTACCCAGTTCGAGTTCATGGTGCCAGCTCCCAAGGAAGCCTGGTATGAAGCGCGCGCCCGCAAGGACGGTCCCGGCAGAATGATGGCGCTGTTCCTGGACGTCACGGCGCGCAAGACGGCGGAAGCGGAATTGTGGGAGGGGCAGCACCGCAAGAACTACCTGGCCGCGCTGGGCGACCGCATGCGTGAACTGCACCGTCAGGAGGACATCGAGCAGGCCGCCTGCGAAGGCCTATGCCAGCATCTGGCGCTGAGCCAGGTTGCGGTGCTGGATGCCGAGAGCGAGAGCCAGCCGCCCGCCGTTTCTTCGGCCTGGCCTCCCGGCCCGACGCTTGCCGGACAGCCGCCGCATACGCTGGGGGACGACTATCAGGCGGCGTTGCGCCAGGGGCGCACAACGTACCTGGCCCCCTTGCTCGGAGAAGCGGGTGGCGAGATCCGCCCATGGGCGATCGTGGTGCCGTTGCGGCGCTGGGGCAGGCAGGGAGGGGCGTTGCTGGCATGCCCTTCGGCGGACAGCCGTCTCAAAGGGAGCGACATCGCCTTCATCGAGGACGTGGCCGAACGCATGTGCGGCGCCGTCGAGCGTTCGCAATACGCGCGCACGCTGGAGCAACGCGTCGAACGCGCAATCGCCGAACGCGACAGGATCTGGCGCCTGTCGCCGGAGCTGCTGGCGGTGATCGACCGGCAAGGGCGGTTTGTCAGCGTCAACCCGGCGGTGCGCCTCATCCTGGGCTGGACGCCCGATCAGTTCATGGGCATGGAGCTTGGCGAACTGGTCCATCCGGACGATCTGACGCCAACCTTGGCTGCCTGGAGCTGGGCTTCGGGCGATGTGGGGCCGCGCCCTGGCGCCAGGCACCTCGAGAACCGGATGATCAAGCGCGACGGCAGCTATTGCTGGATTACCTGGAGCATGTCCTGGGCGCAGGACAGCCTGTACGTCACCGGACGGGACGACACGGATCTGAAGCAACAGGCCGAGGCCCTGCGCGATACCGAGAATGCCCTGCGGCAGTCGCAAAAAATGGAAGCGGTGGGACGGCTGACCGGCGGCATCGCCCACGACTTCAACAATATGCTGCAAGGGATCTCCGGCGCCCTGTACCTGGTTCAGCGCAAGGTCACGGCGGGCGCGCCGGAGCAGGCCTTGCGCTTCGTCGAGGTGGCCATGGATTCGGCCAACCGGGCGGCGCACCTGACGCAGCGGCTGCTGACCTTCTCGCGCCGCCAGCCCATCGATCCGAAGCCGTTCTGCGTGGCTTCCGCGCTGCAATCCATGGTGGCCTTGTTCCACCGCTACACCGGCGAACGGGTGGATCTGCGGCTGGAGCTGCAGCCGGAATTGTGGACCGTGCGCTGCGACAAGAACCAGTTCGAGAACGCCATGCTGAACCTGGTGATCAACGCCTGCGACGCCATGCCGAATGGCGGCGCGTTGACGGTCACGGCGCGCAACGTCGAACCGCAAGACCCGTTGTTGCTGCAATGCGCCAGCGAGCATGCCGGACGCTTCGTGGAGGTCGCGGTGCAAGACGCAGGCTGCGGCATGACGCCCGATGTGCTGGCCCACGCCTTCGATCCTTTCTACACCACCAAACCCCTGGGCCAGGGCACCGGCTTGGGACTGTCCATGATCTACGGCTTTGCGAAACAAGCCGGCGGCGCGGCAGGCCTGGAGAGCGCGGTGGACGTGGGAACCACGGTGAGGCTGTTCCTGCCGCGCTACGACGGTCTGCCCGAAAGCGCGCCGCACGGAGAGCTTGCGCCGGCGGCCGCGCCCGGCGCCGCGCGCAAGGAAGCGGTCCTGGTGGTGGAAGACGACGCGAACGTGCGCGAGATGGTGCGCGAATGCCTGGCGGAACTCGGCCTGGAAGTGCTGACCGCGGAGGATGGCGAGGCGGGACTTGAACTGGTCCAGTCCGACCGCGGCATCGACCTGCTTGTCACGGATGTGGGATTGCCGGGAATCAACGGCCGGCAGTTGGCAGATGCGGCGCGGGTGGCACGCCCCGGCCTGCGCGTGCTGCTGATGACGGGCTACGCGGAAAGCGCGGCGCGCAGCCAGGGTTTCCTGGAACAGGGACTGGAGCTGATCGTGAAGCCTTTTCAGCTCGACAAGCTGTCCGATCGCGTGCAACGGATGCTGGATACGGGACCGCGCGGCGCCAGCCAGGACGACTAGGGCTTGTTCAAACTGAAACAAGCCTCGCACTGGTCTTAATGACGGCGCCGCAATTCCGCAGGAGGCACGCGCAATTGGCCGCGATACTTCGACACCGTGCGGCGCGCCAGAAGTATCCCGTTGGCGGCCAGTTGCTGGGTCAGGGTGACATCGGATAGCGGCATCGCCGGGTCCTCGGCCTCGACCATTTCCTTGATCAAGGCGCGCACCGCGGTGGCGGAGCATGAGCCGCCGGTATCCGTCGCCAGTTCGCGGGAGAAGAAGTGGCGGAATTCGAAAACCCCGCGGGGCGTCACCATGTATTTGCCGATGGTGGCCCGCGACACGGTGGATTCATGCATGTCCAGATCGTCGGCCACCTCGCGCAGCATCAGCGGCCGCAAGGCGACGTCGCCATACTCGAAAAACGTCTGCTGGCGCTTGACGATGGCTTCCGCCACGCGCTGGATCGTGACGTAGCGTTGTTCGACGTTGCGCACGAGCCAGCGGGCTTCCTGCAACTCCTGGGCCATGGGACTGCGGTCGTTGAGCCGCGCCCGCCTGAACAGTTCGGCATAGGTCTGGTGCAGCCGCGCCTGCGGCATGGCGTTGCGGTTGGGCAGCACGCGCCAGCGCGATTGCCACTTGTCGACGAACACGTCGGGAACCACGTAGATGGGCGCATCGGCGCTATACCGGCCGCCAGGCTTGGGGTCAAGGCTGCGGATCAGCGCGCAGGCCTCGCGCAATGCGTCCTCGCTGCAACCCAGCTTCTGGCGCAGGCCCGGGCTATCGTTCCTGGCCAGCCGATCGAGCTGTTCCTGCACGATCCGCATTGCCAGGGCGCGGATATCTTCCTGCAGGCCCGTGGCCGCCGCCAGCTGCAGCGACAGGCATTCCGCGAGGTCGCGCGCAGCCAATCCGGGCACGTCGAGTTGCTGCACCAGGCGCAGCGCCGTCCGCCATTCGCTCTCGTCGGGCATCGCGCCGGTCTCGCCGCGCGCGTCGCCCCACAGGCTTTCCATGGGGACCCGCAGGTAGCCGTCCTCGTCCAATGCGTCGACGATGTATTCCGCCAGGCGGCGGTCGCGCGCTTCCAGCTTGTAGTTGCCCAACTCCTGGGACAGGCGCTGGTTCAGCGATAGCGTCGACGCGACCCAGAGCGTCTGATCGCGGTCCGCGCCATCCCCTTGGCCGCGCGTCGGGTAGTCACCGGAGTAGGCGGGCGCGTCGGCGGGTTGCGGCTCCGGCGGAGTCGCGGATTCCGGCTCGACCGGCATGGCTTCATCCGAAGCAGGGGAGAGGTCTCCCGCGGCTGGCGCCTGCTCGGCGTCCTGCTCGTCGGCGTCCTCCAGGAACGGATTGTTGGCCAAGGCCTGCTCGACGGCCGTGGTGAACTCCAGCGCGGACATCTGCAGCAGCTTGATCGACTGTTGCAGGCGAGGCGCCAGCGTCATTTGCTGGCGCATGCGCAATTCTTGCGTGGGGTAGGCCAATCCGATCTCCTGGTTGCGTGGCACCGGCGCGGTGCCTGTTCTTGTATGCACGCAAAGATCGTGCCAAGTACTCCGGCGGGCCGGACGGCGGCCCAGCCCGCGCAGACCAGGCTCACTATTACAAAAGGATGGTAAGAACTGCCTTCCTGCGCCTGGAGCGGAACGGCGCTTCAGGACTGGACCGGAGGCCGCTCGTCCTTGTCGTATTCCTCCAGCCGGTTGTAGAGGGTCTTCAGACTGAGGCCCAGCGTCTCGGCGGCAATGCGCTTGTCGCCCGCGTGATGCGCCAGCGTCGCCAGGATGAACGCGCGCTGCGCTTCGGCCAGCGGCATGCCGACAGGCAGCGTCAGGGCGCCATCGCGCAGCAGCGCCCGCCGCTCGTCCCGCATCCCGGCCGGCAGATCAGTTTCCAGTTCGCCATCGGCCAGGATGTATGCGCGCTGCACCGCGTTGCGCAACTCGCGCACATTGCCGGGCCAGTCGTGCCGGGAGATCGCTTCCAGCATGCGCAGGGAGAAAGCCTTCCGCGTACCGTTCGCCTCGTTCAAGGTATCCAGGAACCAGTGCGCCAGCATCAGCGCGTCGTCGCCGCGTTCGCGCAGGGCGGGCACCCGCAGAGGGATCACCAGCAGGCGATGCAGGAAGTCCTGGCGCAGCCTGCCTTCGGCGACCGAGGCGTGCGGATCGCGGTTGCTGGCGCAGATGATGCGCACATTGGCGCGCAGGAGATCGGAGCCGCCCACGCGCTGGTAGGTGCCGGCCTCCAGCACGCGTAGGAAATTGACCTGGAGGTCCGGCGGCATCTCAGTGACCTCGTCCAGGAACAGGGTGCCGCCGCTGGCGTATTCGAAGTAGCCGGCGTTCTGGGCGATCGCACCGGTAAAGCTGCCTTTTTCATGACCGAACAGTTCGGCATGCGCCAGGCTGCCGCTGATGGCGCCGCAATTCACGGCCACGAAGGGCTGCTCCCGCCGTTCACTGGCGTCATGGATCGCGCGGGCCACGATCTCCTTGCCGGTTCCGCTTTCGCCCACGATGAAGACGCTGGCGTCCGTGGCCGCGGCCAGTTGCAATTGCGCGCCAAGCTTGCGCATCACCGGGGACAGGCCGGGCGCGTCCAGAAGCTCGTCGGCAGGCGCGGGCGCCTCTACGCTTGCGGTCCTGGTGCTGCGGTTCGGCATATCGATTCCTTGGCCCCGCAGGGCCATGAGGGTCCTTCCATGCTAGAAGGCGCGGACAGAAGGGTATGCGACGATTTGCAAGCATTCGAAAATGTTCATCGAAAGTGTCGGGCATCTGCCCATGCGCCGCCCGCAATCGCTATGCTGGACCTCTTACCGCAACATCCGCGACACGGAGCAAGCATGCCTCATCTGCTGATCGTTGACGATGATCCCGCGATCCGGGAAACCCTGGCCGAGCTGGGCCGCGAAAGCGGCTTTTCGGTGGCCCTGGCCGCAAGCGTCAAGGACGCGCTGATCCAGCTGGACCGGCATGCGCCCGATCTGGTGCTGACCGATATCCGCCTGCCGGAAGGCAGCGGTATGGACATTTTCAAGAACGAAGCCGCCGCCAGCGCGGAAGTGGTGGTGATGACGGGTCACGGCACCGTCGACAACGCGGTGCAGGCGCTGCGCCTGGGCGCCACCGATTATTTGGTCAAGCCCATCTGCATGGAGCGCCTGAACGGCATTCTCGCGCGAGTCAGCGCGAGTTCAGGCAGCGATCTGCGCGGCGCGCCGTTCGAGGAACCCGGACGCTACGGCAAGATGTACGGCGCGTCCGCCTGCATGCAGGATCTTTACCGCCAGATCGGGCGCGTAGCGCCCACCAACGTCACGACGCTGCTGATAGGCGAAAGCGGAACGGGCAAGGAGTTGGCGGCCCACGCCATCCACGAGCTCAGTGCGCGCCGTCAGCGGCCGCTGATCGCGGTGAACTGCGGCGCGATCTCTCCCAACCTGATCGAAAGCGAGATGTTCGGCCACGAACGTGGCAGCTTCACGGGCGCCGACCGGCAGCACAAAGGCTATTTCGAGCGCGCCGACGGCGGCACGCTGTTTCTGGACGAAGTCACCGAAATGCCGCTCGACCTGCAGGTCAAGCTCTTGCGCGTGCTCGAAACCGGGCAGTTCATGCGCGTGGGCACCAACCGCGAAATCGCGTGCGACATCCGGATCATCGCGGCCACCAATCGCGATCCCGAGCAGGCCGTGCGGGAAGGCAAGCTGCGCGAGGACCTCTATTACCGCCTGAGCGTTTTTCCGATCAAGTTACCCGCGCTGCGCGAGCGCGGCGACGATATCCTCTTTCTGGCCAACCGATTCCTGGAGGCGCTGAACCAGGAGTCAGGAAAGAGCAAGGCGTTCTCGCCGCGCGCGGTCGAGGCGCTCCAGCAGCATGCCTGGCCGGGCAATGTGCGGGAACTCAAGAACTATGTGCGCCGCGCCTTCATCATGGCGGACGGCGACAGCCTGGACGCCGAAATGCTGACGCCGCGGGTGTCGCCCGCGGCCGACGGAGAAGGCGGGCACGTCAACGTCCCGGTGGGAGAAACGCTGGCGGAAGCGGACCGGCGCCTGATCCTGGCGACGCTGGAGCGCTGCAACGGCGTCAAGAAGCAGGCGGCCACCGTGCTCGGCATCAGTCCCAAGACGCTCTACAACCGGCTTGAGGAATATGCCGCGTCCGGCCTCAAGCCTGTGGCAGCGACACCGTTGGACCTCAAGGAGACCGTCATGGCAAGCAAGCAGGCAGACAAGAGCAAGGTGGAAACGGATCGTGCGCAACCCAAGGCCAATGCGCCGCGCACGGAAACGGAAGCTGCGCACCGCAGCGGCCAGTTCGGCGCGGACAAGCCCGGCTCGGGGCAACAACCGGCCGCGCCCCGACGCGAGTCGGACAAGAAGCCCAACGACAAGGGCGCTCCGTATGAGGAAGGCGGCCAGTACCCAGGCAAGCGCCCGGCCGACAAATAGCGGCCGTCGCGCCTCAGTCTGGCGCTTCACCCAGCCGGAACAGCAAGACCACGCTGTACAGCGCCGCCAATCCGATCAGTCCGTAGACACAGCGGGTAGCCGCCGCCCACGGCAGAACCCGGGCGAAGACGTCCAGGTCCACGGCGGCGATCAAGCCGGAATTCAGGCCTCCGGCCACGACGGCGATCAGCGCCGACCAATCCAGGACCGAGAGACTGCGCGCGTCGAGCAGCGTTGATGATGGGGCGGTTTCTTCTTCCGCCTCGGAAAAAGCTTCGTTGTTGCCGGGCATGTCCATGCGGGTTTCCTCTTCGCGGGATGTCAGGGGCGGGACTGCGGATGGGCTGCCTGCGCATTCCGCGCAAGACCACAGCACCCATAGCAAGCGCCATGCCCATGGGCAGGCATGGCGCTTGCTGCCGACAAGGCCAATGACCGACGCGGGAGTACGCAATGTCCTTGATCGTTGCCGCCAGATTCGACACCTTCGACCAGGCCGCCACGGCGGCCCACAAGCTATGCGACGAGGGGTTCACCGAAGACGACATCCATACCTTCTACATCAATACGGCGGGCGAGCACGCGCGCTTTCCCATCGGCGGAGACCGCGTGGCCGACCCCGATGCCAAGGGCGGCCATTTTGGCGCCGTGGCGGGCGCCTCGGGCCTGGGCCTGGCATTTGCGCTGTTGGGCGGGCTGATTGCCGCGCGCGTCGGCGCATCGGTGCTGATCGTCATCGCAGCCGCGGGCGTCGGCGCGTACCTGGGGGCATTGGCGGGCGCGCTCTGGGTGGTGGGACGAGGCCGCCGCAGGCCTGGGGCCTTGCTGGAGCCCAATGAGGTCCATCCCGATGTGCGTCAGGCTGGCGTCATGCTGGCGTTGCATGTGCCGCCCGAGCGCGACGCGCTGGCCAGGAGCGTGTTGAAGGCGGCGGGCGGGCAGGACATCGAACGCGCGCAGGGCCGCTGGTTGAATGGCAAATGGGAAGATTTCGACCCCCTGATTCCGCCCCGGCGCGTGGATGCGCCGACGATGGCGAACTAGGAATGGGCGATCGTCCCGGGAGACAAGGATGAAGAAGACGACTTGGATGTGCGCCGTGGCCGCGCTCTGCCTGTTTGCCGCGCCGGGCCTGCTGGGCGGCGCGCAGGCACAGG
Organism: Achromobacter anxifer; assembly: GCF_903652925.1. Lineage (GTDB taxonomy): Bacteria > Pseudomonadota > Gammaproteobacteria > Burkholderiales > Burkholderiaceae_B > Achromobacter > Achromobacter anxifer. The sequence continues at coordinate 355,563 of NZ_CAHLAR010000004.1, forward strand.
AACTGGCGGAACCGGACGCGCGCTTCCTGCAGGCCGCGGCGGCTTCCGGCATGTTCGAGGAGCAGGCGGCAAGGCTGGCGGAAAAACGCGCGGCGGACGGCGAGGTCAAGGCCTTTGCCGCGAAGATGCTGGAACAGCACCGAGCCCTGGACGCGGAGCTGACAACGCTGGCCGGGCGCAAGCAGGTGAAGCTGCCAGACGAGCCCTCCGAGCCCGACCGCCGCACGCTGGAGCAGCTGGGCGACAGGACCGGGCCCGACTTCGATACGCTCTATATCGAAAAGGCTGCCGTGGACGCGCACACCATGGCCAACCGCCTGTACGAGACGGCGGCGCGCGAATCCAAGGATCCGCAGGTGCGCGATTTCGCGGTGCGCGCGCTGCCGGCGCTGGCCGAGCATCTGGCGATGAGCCGCAAACTTCAACGCGGCCCGCCCGCCGAACCGGACAAGATCCAGCCCGCCGTCAAGGGCGAGGCGCCGGCAGTGTCGCCCGCGTCCCGCGACGCGCCTGCGTCGTCGATCGCGCCGGCAAGGTGACGAAGGATCCCGTAGCCTTGATCGCCGCCCCTGCGCCGCGACGCCCCGGCTAGAGCCCCAGCTTCTTCTGCATGCGCGGCCCCACTGTCTTGCGCGCGGCGTCATAGCCGCGCCAGGGATCGGGCCTTTCCTGCGCAAGCGCGACGGCGTTGCGTATGTTGCAGGCGGCGCCGCGCAGGTCGTGAGCGGGATCCAGCGCATCCCACGCCATCGGCATGGATACCGGCGCGCCAGGACGCGCCCGCGCAGAGAAGGCGGCAATGGCCGTGGCGCCATTGCCGTTGCGCAGATAGTCCACGAAGATGCGGCCGTGGCGTTGCGCCTTGGCCATATTGGCCGTGTAGCGTTGCGGAATCACGCGCGCCAGTTCATCGGCCAGCGCGCGGGCCAAGGCCTTGACGGTGTCCCAGGGCTGGGTCGGGCGGATCGGCGCAACCAGGTGCAGGCCCTTGCCGCCGGTGGTCTTGAGGAAGGGCGCGAGGCCGACTTCCTGCATCAGGCCGCGCGCCAGCTGCGCGCCTTCCACCAGCGTCTGCCAGGAGACGTCATCCCCCGGATCCAGGTCTATGGTGATGCGGTCGGGCTCGCCGTTGCGCGGCGCGCGGGCGCCCCAGGTGTGAAACTCGATGACCCCGCGCTGCACCAGGGCCAGGACGCCATCCAGCGAGCGGACCAACAGGTGCTCGCCGTCGCGTTCCAGGCCTGCCGGCAATTTGCCTGCGATGTGCTTCTGGAAAAAACAGGTCCCGTCCGTGCCGTCCGGACAGCGCAAGAGCGCGATGCGCCGGCCCTGCAAATGCGGCAACAGCAGGGGACCGGCGGCTTCGTAGTAGCGGGCCAGATCCAGCTTGCTGGTGTCCGGTTCGTGTATGACCACGCGATCCGGGTGGCTGATCAGAATCTTGCCGACGCGGTTGCCGGCCAGGCGCGCCACGGCTGACGCGCGGGCTGGCGCTTCGCCGCTGACTTCGCGCGCCGGCTTGTCCTCGCGCAGTCCGACGAACGAAGCCTGGCGCAGCAACTGGTCCTGGGTAATGGCGGCGTAGCGGATTTCCGCCACCAGTTCCGGCTTCACCCAATGCACCACGCCTGCGCCGCGTCCATAACGGCCGGGGCCGGGCAGGGGGCCTGTGAAAGGGCTGGTCCGGGTTTCCAGCGCTTGCATCTTCCTGTGCAACGACGCCAGGGTTTCGGCATTGAAACCCGTGCCTACGCGGCCCGCATAGCTCAGCTTGGATCCCTTGCGCAGGCCGACCAGCAATGCGCCGAAGTGCTTGCGCGCGCCACCGGGGCTCGTGTAGCCGCCGATGACATACTCCTGTCGCGGGCGGCACTTGAGCTTCAGCCAGGCCATGCCGCGGCCTTCGGTGTAAGGCGAGTCGAGCCGCTTGCAGATCAGGCCCTCCAGGCCCAGGCTGCAGGCCTGTTCCCAGGCGGCGCGGCCTTCGGCCTCGCCCGTCGCCTCCAGCCGCTGCGTCATGCGCAGCGGACTGTCGTCAGGCAGTTCCGCCAGGACCGACGCCAGCAGCGACTGGCGTTCGGACAAAGGCAGGCCGCGCAGGTCCGCGCCATCCCACCAGGGCAGATCGAATGCCATGAAGCGCAGATCCGCGGTCTGGCCATCGAGGGCATTCTGCAGCAGCTGGAAATCCGACACGCCGCGTTCATCCAGGCAGACGACCTCGCCGTCGATCCAGCCGTCGGGCAGGTTCAGCGCGCCCAAGGCTGCGGCAAGCTCGGCCATGCGGTCGCTCCAGTCCTTGCCGCTGCGGCTGACCAGGCGCACGAGGCCATTGCGGATGCGACACAGGATGCGGTAGCCGTCGTACTTGATTTCATAGGACCAGCCATCGCCAGAGGGCGGCGCATCGACCAGGGTTGCCAGCTGCGGGGCGAGGCTGGCCGGGAAGGCAGACTTCTTTGCCGGCTTCCTTGCGGACGTCGCGGCCGTCTTCGCTGCTTTAGCCGACCGCTTCACCGGTTCAGTCGCCTTCTGCGCGGGTATCGCCGCCGTCGCGGCTCTGACGCTCTTGGCGCTCCTGGCGGGCCCGGCGGCGGCGTTGCGGCTACGCGGAGATGCTTCCGCGTCATCACCAGGCACCGTGTCCTCGTCGTCCAGCTTGCGCAACAGCCATTGCTTGTCGTCCTTGCCCAGGCGCAGCAAGGCCCATTCACCCTTGAGCTTGCCGCCATGCAGAGTGAAGCGCAGGTGTCCCTTGGCCAGGCCTCGGCCAGGATCGCCGTCCGGCGTCCAGGCGCCCCGGTCCCAGATGTCCACATGCCCGGCGCCGTAATGACCTTGCGGGATGTCGCCTTCGAATTTGCCGTACTCCAGCGGGTGATCCTCCACCTTGACGGCAAGCCGCTTGACGTCGGGATCGCGGCTGGGGCCCTTGGGCACCGCCCAGCTCACCAGCACGCCGTCGACTTCCAGGCGAAAGTCGTAGTGCAGGCTCCGCGCCTGATGCCGCTGGACCACGAAGGACAGAGGCTGTCCCGCGCGGGCCCTTGGGACCTTGCCGCGAGGTTCGCGGCTGCCGAGAAAATCGCGCTTCTTGCGGTACTGGGCCAACGGTTCCGACATGTCTGCTCCCTATGCGGCCTTGCGCTTGCGCGCCGCCGGTTTCGCCGCGGCAGTCTTCCCGGCGGCGCGCTTGCGGGGCGTGGCCGTCTTGGCCGCCGCGTTGCGCTTGGCTGTGGCGGACGGTTTGGGGGAACCCCGTTGTTCGATGCTTTGCTTGAGCAAGGACATCAGGTCTATCACCTTGGCCGATTGCCGAGGCGCGGCTTCTTCCGGCTCGGTCAGGACGTGGGTCTTGCCCGCCTTGATCTTCTTGTCGATGGCCTTGAGCAGGTCTTCACGATACTCGTCGCGATAGGCCGCCGGATCCCAGGGGATGGTCATGTCGTCCACCAGCTTCATCGCCATTTCGCGTTCCCGCGCCGCCGGAGCAGCTTCCTTGCCTGCGGGCAGGTCCAGGTCCTCGGCCGACAGGATCTCGTCGGCATAGCGCAGCGTGATCAACATCAGCGCGTCACCTTGCGGCAGCAGGGCGCACAGGTACTGGCGGGTATGCAGCACCACGCGCGCCAGGCCCATCCGGCCGGCGCGTCTGAGGACCTCGCGCAGCAGCGCATAGCCTTTCTCGCCGCGGCGGTCGGGTTCCAGGTAATAGGGCGTGTCGTAGTAGTAGATCGGCACTTCCGACGCGTCGACGAAGCCCTGGATGTCCACGGTCTGCGTGGCGGCGACGTTGGCACGCTTGAAATCCTCGTCGTTCAGATAGACGTATTCGCCTTTCTCGTACTCATAGCCCTTGACGATGTCTTCGGCGGCCATGACCTTGCCAGTGCGCTTGTTGATGCGCTGGTAGCCCACCGGCGAGTTGTCGCGCCGGTCTATCCAATCGAGATCCAGGCGGTGTTGGCGGGTGGCGGCATGCAGCACGATGGGCACGTGCACCAGGCCGAAAGATATCGCGCCTTTCCAGATGGTTCTAGCCATGGCCGACTCCTGTTCCTGAACGGGAAGCGAGCAGCAATAGTCATGCCCGGGCCGTGGCCCGGGCGTGCGCGGCGCGCGCCGACGCTACTGCCTGCCCACCACCACGCCGAAGAGGAACGCCGCTCCGGCCACCAGGCCGATCGCCTGCCAGGGCCGCGCGTGGATGTATTCCTCTGTGCAGTCTATGGTCTCCCGCATCAGGTCAGTGGCATTGTCCGACGCGTCGCGCAGGCTGCGGCGCGTGGCGCGCAATTGCTCCGACAGGCGCTCCTTGAGCGCTTCCAGGTCGGTCGCTGCAGTGTCATTGAGCGTGGCCTCCAGATCATCTATCCAGGACTCGGGGTGGCGCGAGCGCCGGTGCGCGCCGCGGTTGTCCGGGCCATTCTCGGGAAAGTCGGAGGGCAGGGGAGTGTTGGTAGTGGCCATCGGCAACTCCTGACGGTCGGGCTGGAAAAGCGCTGGCGCGGACCGGCCCGGGCGGCCGCGCGGCGGGAGCGGAAGCTTCAGGTCCAGCAACCGGCGTGCCTGGACGGCACGGCCACATCCGCTTGCAAATTGATGGCATCCGGGGAGTGCCCATGGCGTCGGAAGCCGTCGCATCATTGGAGGTCCGACCCCAAGGAGGCCCGCATGAAATCCGCATCCGCACCTGGAACCGCCAAGTCGGCGCGCACCCGCAAGCAACCTGAAGACAACGCTAAGATACTGCCGCCGCGCTCTCCCGTCGATGTTCCGCGCATGCCAGCCAAGCCGGACGCCTCCACGCCGGATGAAGCCGCGCGCGACAAGCGCATCGTCGCCGATACGCGCACCGAATCAAACTGGGCAGACGGGTCCGCGCCCCAGCCGAATGCCAAGAACGCGCGCTCATCCTTGTTCTGATCGCCTGGCAAGTGGTCCCGCCGCCTTGCCGCGCCCAAGCAGGAACGCCAGCAGGCGGCGCTCGTCGGCCTTCAACCCGCGAGGCGTCCGCGGCGCCGGGGCGCGTGCGGGCAACGTCCCGTCCATATAGCCGGCCAGAATGGCCGGGTGCACATAGCAGGCCCGGCATACGGCCGGGGTGTTGGCCAGGCGTCGGGCGACCTGTCTGATCACGTCCGCCACGTTCTTGCGTGCCTGTGCCGGATCCCTGCACGGAATCGCTTGCAGCGCGGCGTAGGCCATCACGGACCCCGCCCAGGTCCGATAGTGTTTTGCTGTGAAGTCCGCGGCGCCGGCGTCGCGCAGATACGCATTGACCGCGCCGGAGTCCACGGGATGGCTGCCGCCGTCCTCGTCCAGGTACTGGAACAGCTGCTGGCCGGGTATGTCCATGCAGCGACGGATGACGCCCGCCACCCGGCGGTCGGATGATGCTACGTCGTGCTGCACGCCGCTCTTTCCTTGAAAGCGGAAGCGGAACCGGCTGCCGCTTACGGTGGCGTGGCGCCGCTTGAGCGTCGTCAGGCCATATGACTTGTTGGTTCTGGCATATTCCCGCGCGCCTATCCGCACCAGGGTTTCCTCCAGCAGCCGCACCAGTACGGCCATCACTTTGTCCTGGGTCAGGCCCGGCGTGCGCAGATCGCGTTCCACCCGCCGCCGGATACGCGGCAGCGCCTGCCCGAACGTAACCAGGCTCTGGTACTTGTCCGCGTCGCGCACGGCGGTCCAGTCCGGATGGTATCGGTACTGCTTGCGTCCTCGGGCGTCCCGGCCGGTGGCCTGCAGATGTCCCTGCGGCGACGGACAGATCCAGACTTGCTCGTAGGCAGGCGGTATCGCCAGGACGTCGATACGCTTTATCACCCCCGCGTCCTGGATGCGTCCGCCGCGCGTGTCCAGGTAATGGAACCTGCGGCCGTTCACGCGGACCCGCGCATAGCCTCGCTGGCTGTCGTCTGAGTAGACCAGCGCCGCGCCGCCGGAGGCAGGCGGCGCCTGCGGTCGTGTCTTCATGTGTACTCCCGGCGGCTCATGGGCAGCGGGTCGCGGGGAGCAAGCGCCGTGCCTGCGCGGGGCCGCGTGACTCCCGGGCACGGGGCTTGCTGACGGGCAGGTGGGTTTTCTCCGGAGATTGCCATGCAAATCGCATATTCGTACTACCTGCACGTCCCGCCCAAGCCAGAACCGATACCGCCAGGCTCGCCTCCCGGAGACCTGCCGGTGGATCCGGATACCGATGAACCGGACGTCGATCTGCCTCCGATTTCACCTCCCGACAAGGAGATCACCCCGCCCAGCCCCTGACGCCTGTGCGCGCTCAAGCCTTCGAATCGAACAAGAAACCGAGGAGTCGCCATGTCGACCATTCTGCTGATCATTCTCATCCTCCTGCTGGTCGGCGCCGTGCCGGCCTGGCCGCATAGCCGGGGCTGGGGCTATTACCCCAGCGGCATACTGGGCATCCTGCTGATCGTGCTGATCGTAATGTTGCTGACGGGACGCCTGTAGCGACGCTTGCGACCAGGCGGCAGCCGTGTCGGGCGGCTGCCGGCCATCCCGCGGACCGGCGGGTGGCGCGCGTTTGCGCCCAGGCGTAAGATCGCCGGGTTTTTACGCAGCCCCCGCCGACCCCGACATGACCATCCCATTGCTAGTCTTGATAGAAAGCGTGCAGGACTACCTGCCCGAAATCGAAGCCCGCGGTTTCCGCGTCATCTTTGCCCCCACCACAGCAACGCGCGCCCAGGCGATCCGCGACCACGGCGCGGACATCCGCATCGTGTTGACCCGCGGCGCCACTGGCTTGCGCGCGGATGAGATGGCGGCGATGCCGAAACTGGAAATGGCCTGCTCGCTGGGCGTGGGATACGAGAACATCGACCTGGCCGCCGCAGCCAGCCGCGGGATCGTGGTGACCAACGGTCCGGGCGCCAATGCCGTGTCGGTAGCGGATCACGCCATGGCGCTGCTGCTGGGCGCCGCGCGGCGCTTGCCGCAGGCCGACGCCTCGGTGCGCCAGGGGCATTGGAGCGGTTTCATGGGCCCGCAGATCACCGGCAAGCGCCTGGGCATCCTGGGCCTGGGCACCATCGGCCTGGAAATCGCCAAGCGCGGCGCCAATGGCTTCGGCATGAGCGTGGGCTATCACAGCCGGCGCGCCCGTCCCGAAACCGGCTATGCCTATTTCGAAACGCCGCTGGCCTTGGCCGCCGCCTCGGACTTCCTGGTCATCGCCACGCCTGGAGGCTCCGGCACGCGCCATCTGGTGGACGCGCAGGCGCTGGAAGCGCTGGGCCCGGATGGCTATCTGGTGAACATTGCGCGCGGCAGCGTGGTCGACACGCAGGCGCTGATCGCGGCGCTGGCCGCGCGGCGCATTGCCGGCGCGGGACTGGACGTGGTGGACGGCGAACCCGAGATCCCCCGGGCGCTGCTCGAACTGGACAATGTGGTGTTGACGCCGCACAGCGCGGGACGGTCCCCGGAGGCGGTCCATGCGACCGTGGCGCTGTTCCTGGACAACGCCACGGCCCATTTCGCGGGCAAGCCTGTGCTGACGCCCGTGCGCTAGCGGCTCAGGGCCTGTTCACACTAAAACGAGCCTTGCACAGGCCTTAGTGCGAGAACATGACCGGCACGGTCATGCTTTTCAGGATGGACGCAGTGGCGCCGCCCAGCGCCCACTGGCGCAGCTTGCTGTGGCCGTAAGCGCCCATGACGATCAGGTCCGCGCTGTGGTCGGCCGCCGCGTTCAGGATGGTGCTGCCGACTCCCACGCCTTTGACCTCGCGATGCACATGTTCCGGCGAGGGCATGCCCTGGGCCACGCAATAAGTAGCCAGATCCCCGAACGGCGTCTCGGCCTTGGGTTTGGCCTCGCCCTCGTTCATGGTCAGCACGATCATGTGCTTGGCCAGGCGCAGGATGGGCGCAGCGTCCGCCAGCGCGCGGGCCGCTTCGCGGCTGCCGTCCCAGCAGCACAGCACGCGGTCGCCGATGACGGGGAAGTCGCCGCTGGACGGCAGCGCCAGCACGGGCCGGCCGGCGGTCAGCAGTGTCTGTTCGACGAATTCGATTTCGTGCGCGGCCTCGACGTCCTCGCGGTTTTCCTGGCTGACGACGATCAGGTCGCTGGTGCGGCCCAGCAACGCCACGGTGGCGCTGGGCGAGGATTCGCCGCTGCGCACGTAGGCGGGCACGTCGGCGCGGGCCGCGGCTTCAAGGAAGGCGTTCTGCACCGCATCGCGGCTTTGCGCCTGCAATTCCTTGATGATGCCCAGCGAGCGCGACATCAGCACGGACTCGCCGTAGTAGTACTGCGGCGGCGCGGCGTTGGCGTAAATACCGACGACTTCGGCCTTGTGGCGCTTGGCCAGGGCCAGGGCGGCTTCAGTACGGCGTTTGCAGTCGAATCCGTGGTCCAGGTGGACGGAAATGCGGCGATACATGGCGGCCTCCTTGTTTAAGCGTCCCATGCCCATATGGTCGCGCTTTCCGGCCTGATCGCCATTGATACGCGTCAAATCGGGGCCAGTCAGCCGGGGCCGGCGCAAACAGCCGGGCTATTGCCCGGGCTGCGGGCGCTCCACGCGTTCGCGCAGCTGGCGCAACTGGCGCGCCTGTTGCGCGATCCGGTCCAGCGGCGCGGCCAGTTCCGGGCTGGCCGCCGCGACCGCCGCGGGCACGGCCAGTTGCCTTGCGCCTGGATCGGGCGCCGGTTCCTGCGGGTGCAAGGCGTGCGCCAGCGCGGCCCCATATTCACGCAGCGCCTCGGCCGCGGGCGAGCCGGCGGGCAGGGCAGGCTGGATCTCCAGCACCGTGCCCGCCGCCGTCACGCGGCGCATGGCGTTCAGCAGATTCACCGCCGTATCCACGTTGCGGTCGCGATGGACGGGATTCTGCTGCAGCCGCTGCAGCGAGGCTTGCGCATTGTCGGCGGACAGGCAGGCCTGGCGACGCAAGCCGACGATGTCCTGCGCGCCGCCGCCGCTTTTCTCGCGCAGCAGCGCCTGCGCATAGGCGGCATGGCGCGCCAGCGCCAGGCTGAGCGCGCCGGCCAGCTGGCGAGGCTCCTTCTCGGGCCAGACCAGGATGCCGACCAGCAGGGCCAGGATGCCGCCCAGCACGCTATTGAAGGCCCGCAGCGCGGCCAGCATGGGCTCGTAGATCTCGGGCTGCTGGATATGGGTGACAAGCACGAACTGCGAGGTCAGGAAGAATGTGAAGAGCGCGTAATGGATGGTGCGGGCCGCGAAGGTGCCCAGGGCGATGGGCAGCACGGCCAGCGCCACCGACAGCGGCGTGCTCAGCAGCAGACCCAGCAGCGACGCGCCGATGGCGCCGGCCACGCTGCCGGCCACGCGCTCCAGGGTGCGCTGCCAGGTCGTGGCGAAGTAGGGCTGCAGGATGAATACCAGCGTCAGCGACATCCAGTAGCCGTGGTTGACGGCGAAGGTCTTGGACAGCGCCACCGCGATGGTGGCGCCAACGCCTACCCGCAAGGCGTGGCGGAACGCGTCGGACTCGACGCTCAGGTTCTGACGCAAGATGCGCCAGGCCTCCCGCGTGCGGCCTGGCGCGCGGCGTTCGCGCGCCGGCGCCGCCGGTGTCTCGCTCTGGTCGAACAGCGATTGCGTGACGGCCTGGGCCAGGTGCAGCAAGCGGTCCAGCACCGGCGCCATGCTCGCCAGGTCCGGCGCATGGGCCAGGGCGCCGCCGCGCAAGTCATGCAGGCCGGCGCTGTAATGCGCCAGCCGTTCGCGCAGGCATTGCGCCTGCTTGGCGTCATTCACATCCGACGTGCTGGCAATGGCATTGCACAGGCTGGCATAGCGATGCAGCGCGTGCGAAAGATGCGCGCCCGCGCTGCGGCCCAGCCAGCGCGGCGCGTTCGATTCCAGCAGCTCGGCGGCGGCCACCAGCGCGATGAAGCTGTCCTCGGCGCTATCCAGCAGATACAGCAGCTGGTGCGCGCGGGCGCGGCGGGAAGGGCGCGCGTCCTGCACCTCCCGGATGCGCACGCGGGCGGCTTCCAGGGCGGCACGCTGGGCGCTGCGCTGCGGACGGGTAACTGCGCTCCAGGCCTGGGGGTCGGCGGCAGGCGCCAGGCCCGAATACATGCGGGCCAGCGCATCGGCAAAATCCGCCAGTCCGCGATAGCAATGCGCCACCGCATGGGTCGCGTCCTTCCAGGGACGCCGGCGCCACACCAGCGCGGTCATCAGGATCGCCCATACGGCTCCCGCCAGGAAGAACAGGGTGTATGACAGGCTGTCCTCCCAGGTGGCGGTCGGCAGTTCGGCGGCCACCACGAAACCGGCCGACAGCAAGGTGCCGACGATGGCCGCGGCCGGCCCGAGCACGCGCAACAGGCCGCCGAAGGTGCAGCACAGGAAGGTCAGCGGCAACAGCAGCCAGAGGTGGGTGGCGCCGATGCTGGCCAGGAAGCAGAACAGCGCGCCGATCAGCCCCAGCGCCAGCATGGCGCCGGCGCGCTGGCGCAAGGGGCCGCCCGGATCGCCAAAGCAGGCCCAGAACGCGGCGATGGCGCTCCAGCCCAGGCGCGGTTCGTGCGCCAGCACGGCCAGGATGACGGGCGCGGCGCTGATAGCTGCGGCTTGCAGGGCGTCTAGCCAAAGAATATTGCGCAGGGACGCGCGCCAACGGGTAAGCAATTTCTTCACGCCAGGCCGAAAAACTCAAACCCTACCATGTCGACAAGCCACATTTTCGAGAGCGGACCCGCCGGCCGGAATCCGGGGCCGCATGAGGGATCGGAGATGGATCCGAGCACCTTAATACGTATGGATACATATGTGTGACTTTGCCGCGTCAGGGGCGCAGAATTGCCTGGAAGAAACCCGCAAAATCGCATACAAGAAGCCCTGTAGCTGGGAAAACTCAGTCCAATGTGCCTCTTTCTGCGCCCGGACAGCGCAGGTTTTGCCTTGAGGCACGCAAGGAGTGTCGACATGATGTCGAATCACGAGGCTTCCACAGGCTCGACGGCGAGCGACGACGAGATCGCCGCCATGGTCACAGGCAAGGATGGCCTGCGAATATTGCTACAACCGCAGGTAGACCTGTTGACCGGCAGGATCGTATCGGCCGAAGCGCTGGCGCGCTGGCGGCACCGCAGGCTGGGCGTCATCATGCCCTCCGAATTCATTCCGGCCATCAATCGCCTCGGCCTGGACAAGGTGCTGTTCGAACGCGTCTGCCTGCGGGTCATCGACAAGCTGCTGACCCTGCGCCGCGCCGGCATCGCCATCCCGGTAGCCATCAATGCGCCGGCCTCGACCCTGTCGGACGAGGCTGCCGTGGACTTCCTGCTCGACCGCATCTACGCGGCCGAATTGCCAGCCTCGCTGGTGCGGGTGGAACTGACCGAAGACCAGCCCATCCGCGAACTCGACGTGCTGCGCGCCACGCTGCTGAAGCTGGAGAACGCCGGGTGCGAGGTCAGCCTGGACGATTTCGGCACCGGCCATGCCTCCCTGAAATTGCTGTCGGCGCTGCCGCTTTCCGAGGTCAAGATCGACCAGTATTTCGTCACGCGCATGCGGCGCAGCGCCGTGGCGTTCGAAGTGCTGCGCACCGCCGCCGAACTGGCCAACCGCCTGGGCCGCCGCGTGGTGGCCGAAGGCGTGGAAAACGTCGCCGACATTCCGGCCTTGCGGGCGGCGGGCTGCCGATACGGGCAGGGCTTCGCGCTGGGACGCCCTATGCCGCTGGACGAACTGATGGTCCGGCTGCGCACCCAGCGTGATCAAGGCGAACCCCTGGCCGCGCCTGCCGCCTACACCTCTTCCTGGCTGGACGCCTACGACGCCGCCACGCCGGAATCCAAGACTGTCAACGCCAAGCGCCACACCGCCACGCAGTAGGGCACGGCCAGCAGATCGCACTTTTTACCGACAAGGGCCGGACTTTACCGGCCCGGGCTTGCCAGCGTCCGCATCCAGAATCACACATGACCGGCGCCGCGCCAGTTTGGGCACGCGAGTTGCTGTAGAGGGTCTGGCGGAGCTTTTTCCGTCTACCAGGAGACTTGCAATGCCCAATCAGAACCAACCCGACCAGCAAAAGCAGCAGCAAAAGCAACAGGCCCAGGAAAACCCGAAGGACCGCAATCAACCTCCCGGGCAGCAGCAGCCCGGCCAGTCCGGCCAGCATATCGACAAAGACCGTCAGCAGCCGGGCCAGGCCCCAGGACAGCAAAGCAAGATGCCGCGCTGAAGGATCGCTGGCCGCATCCGGGCTGAAACCTCCAGCCCAGGCACGCGGCCGCGATACGGCCCTGACCGCCATACGAGCGGCCAGGGCCGTTTTCCTGCACGCTGCCGGCGGCGTGCAGCCGATGCGGGTCACGCGTGCTAGTCCATTTTGCCCATTGCCGTCTGGCCGCGTATCCCCGAGGATGAACGGTCCGACCCCTGATTCCGGGAGAGCCCCCCATGAGCTTGGACGCAGCGCCACCGCAACGCCGTTCGGTCTGGGGCAGCATTCTCGCCATTCTGACCCTGGTTGCGGCGGTGGCCGTCGTGCTGGCGTTCGCCGCCACCCGCGTGGTCGAACTGCGCGTCGCCGGCATGCTGGGGCCGCGCGCCCAAGTCGGGGAAGTGCGGGCCGGATTCACGCGGGTGGTGCTGACCGATGTGGTCATCGCCGGTTCGGCTGGCCAGGCGAATGCCAGCGCACGCCGCGTGGTGCTTGAACCGATATGGCTGGCGTTCCTGCGCAACGAGGCCGCGTTCAAGAGCATTACCTTGGAGGGTTTCGACTTTGTGGTCGTGCGCGGCGCCGACAGCGAACTGCACATCGCGCCGGCCTTGCAGTCCGCCTTGCAGACAGGCGAGGGCGAGGTGGCGGCAGGATTGCGCCGCCGCGTGCCGGTGCGCACGGACGACCTGATCCTGCGCGATGGCCGGCTGGAGTACGAGGACGCGGCTGTATCCAAGCCGCCGCACCGCATCCCGTTCATCGATGTCCAGGCGCGGCTGCACCCGGTGGCCATGCCTGGCGACGGCACGCGCAGCGAAATGGAATTCAGCGGCAAGATCGAAGGCAATCGCAGCGGCGAGTCCACGGTGCGCGCACAGGGCTGGCTGGTCCTGGGCGGCACCGACGCCGACATGACGGTCGCCGTGCGCAACATGGATATCCGCCACGCGGCGCCTTACCTTGCGGACAACGGCGCCGGATCGTTGGCCGGCGGCTCCATGGACCTGGACATGAAGACCGCGATCGCCCACCGCGACCTGCGCGCTTCAGGCGCCGTGGCCTTGCACAACTTGAAATTCAGCGGCGACGGCTCGCTGTTTTCCTTGCCCCGCAAGGCGGTGCTTGCCGCGTTGAAGGATCGCACGGGCGCGCTGCGGTTCGAGTTCACCCTGGCGGGCAATCTGGACAATCCGAAGTTCTCCGTTTCCCGCGGGTTTGCCGCACAGGTCGCGCAAGGCTTCGGCCACGCGATCGGGGTGGGCGCGGAAGGCGCCGCCGAAGGCGTGACCGGCGCGGTCAAGGAACTGGGCAATGCGCTGTCGGACCTGCTGAGTCCCAAGCCTTGAGAGGCACGCCTTGCCGAGGCCGGGCGAGGAGAGTGCGGCTAGCGGCGCACGGCGAGGGAAGCACGGCCCGCCGGCCAGGCTGTCGCTGCCGCAGTCGCCAATGAATGAGCAAATGAGCAATCGGCATTTCCCCGGCGCGTAGCCGCGGCCTAACATCCGCGGATTCCCTTCAGGCCGATATCTCCATGACCGAATTGCTGCGCATCCAGAACCTCACCGTCGATCTGCCGCCAGGCGCTGACCGGCCGCATGCGCTCAAGGATCTGTCGCTGAGCCTGAACTCAGGCGAGATCCTGTGCGTGGTGGGCGAAAGCGGCTCGGGCAAATCGCTGACCGCCGGCGCCATACTGGGCTTGCTGCCGCAGGAGGTGCGCGCCAGCGGCGGACAAGTGCTGTGGGAAGGCCAGGATCTGCTGCGCCTGGCGCCGGACGCGCTGCGGCGCCTGCGCGGGCAGCGCATAGGCATGATCTTCCAGGAGCCCATGACGGCGCTGAATCCGTTGCGCACCATCGGCGACCAGATCGCCGAGGTCTTCCGCACCCATACCCGCCTGTCGCGGGCCGAGATCCGGCGGCGCACCTTGGAGCTGTTGGACTCCGTGCGCCTGCCCGATCCGGCCCAGGCGCTGGGCGCGTACCCGCATGAACTGTCCGGCGGCCAGCGGCAGCGGGCCATGATCGCGATGGCGCTGGCGCTGGAGCCGGCGTTGCTGATCGCCGACGAGCCGACCACGGCGCTGGACGTCACGACCCAGGCGCAGATCCTGCATCTGATACACGACCTGCAACGCCGCAAGGGCACCGCCGTGCTGTTCATCACGCATGATTTCGGCGTCGTCGCCGAGATCGCCGACCGCGTCGCGGTGATGCAACGCGGCGAACTTGTGGAAAGCGGGGCTGCGCAACAGGTGCTGGAACATCCGCGCCATCCCTACACGCGCGCCCTGATCGCGGCGGTGCCGCCGCTGGCGCCCGCCGTGGCGCGGCCGGCGCTGGCGGCCGATGCGCCGGCCATCCTGCACGCCCAGGGGCTGTCCAAAACCTACCGCAAGCGAGGCTGGCTGGGACGCCCGGTGCGTGAAACCCGCGCCCTGGACGATGTGACGCTGACCTTGCGGCAAGGCGGCACGCTGGGCATCGTCGGCGAAAGCGGATCCGGCAAATCCACCCTGGCGCGGGCCTTGCTGGGCCTGGCGCCGCCGGACACGGGCGGCATCACGCTCGCGGGCCAGGCGCTGGCCTCCAAGGGAGCAAACGCGCGGCTCGCGCACGCGAAGCGGGTGCAGATGGTGTTCCAGGATCCCTACGGTTCCTTGAATCCGCGCCAACGCGTCGGTGAAATCGTCGCGCGCGGACCGATCGTCCACGGCACGCCGCGGCGCGTGGCGCTTGCGCGCGCCCAAGAGCTGTTCGAATTGGTCGGTCTGTCGCCCGATGCCTTGCGGCGCTACCCGCACGAATTCTCGGGCGGGCAGCGCCAGCGCATCGGCCTGGCGCGGGCGCTGGCCATGCAGCCGCAGGTGCTGATCGCGGACGAACCGGTGTCGGCGCTGGACGTGTCGGTCCAGGCCCAGGTGCTGGCGCTGTTGGCGCGGCTGCGCGAGCAGCTGGGCCTGTCGATACTCTTCATCACCCACGACCTGCGCGTGGCGGCGCAGGTCTGCGACGACATCGCCGTCATGCAGCAGGGCCGGGTGGTGGAGGCGGGGCCTTGCGCCGAGGTCTTCGGCCAACCGGCGCATCCGTACACGCAGGCTTTGCTGGCCGCGGTGCCCGGACGGCGCTGGGATCCGGCCACGGTGGCCTTGCGCCAGGCCGCCTGAGTTGGACGCATCCGCATAGCGCGCGCCAGCGCTGGCCGTCCAGCGCGGCGCGGCCATCCACGTTTGCAATCACGCGTATCACGATAGCGGCGGCAGGTGCGCGCTGGCTGGCGGGTCAGGCATGCTAGTCTGTCTTGACCATTGCCGCACGACCGCATATCTCCGAGGATGAGCGATCCGGCCTCTCATTCCAGGAGCCCCAATGCGCTTGAATGCAGCACCGCAGCAACGTCGTTCGATCTGGCGCAAACTGCTCGTCATCCTGCCCGTGACCGCAGCGGTGATCGCGGCACTGGTCTTCGCCGTCACCCGCATCGTCGAGCTGCGCATCGCCGGCATGCTGGGAGAGCGCGCCAAGGTAGGCGAGGTTCAGGCCGGATTCAAGCGGGTGGTGCTGACCGACGTAGTCGTCTCCGGAGAGCCGGGCCAGGCCGACGTCCGGGCGCGCCGGGTGGTGCTGGAACCCGAATGGCAGGCCCTTCTGAAGCGCGAGGCCGTGTTCAAGTCCATCACGGTCGAAGGCTTCGACTTTACGGTGGTGCGCAGCGCCGACGGCGAACTGCATATCGGGTCGGCCCTGCAATCCGCCTTCCGCAAGGACCAGGGCGGCGGCGAGGACGAAGCCAAGAGCCAGGGAAAGGGCGCGGATGAAGGCGGAGAGCGCCGCCGCATGCCGGTGCGCATCGCCGACCTGATCCTGCGCGACGGCCGCCTCGATTACGAGGACGCCGTGGTGTCCAAGCCGCCGCACCGCATTCCGTTTACCGACGTGCAGGCGCGGCTGCAGCCCGTGAACATGCCCCGCGACGGCACGCGCAGCGCCATGGAATTCAATGGCAAGGTCGAAGGCAACCGCAACGGCGAATCGACGGTGCGCGCGCAGGGCTGGCTGGTGCTGGGCAGCACGGACGCCGACATGACGGTCGCGGTGCGCAACATGGATATCCGCCACGCGGCGCCCTATATCGCGGGCAAGGATGCCGCGACGCTGACTGGCGGCTCCATGGATCTGGACATGAAGACCGCCATCGCCCGCGGCGACCTGCGCGCATCCGGCACGTTGGCCTTGCATGACCCGCAATTCAGCGGCGACGGCTCGCTGTTCTCGCTGCCGCGCAGGACCGTGCTCGCGGCGCTGAAGGATCGCTCGGGCGCTCTGCGCTTCCAGTTCACCCTGGCGGGCAAGCTGGAAAATCCGCGGTTCTCGATCTCGCGCGGCATCGCCGCCCACGTCGAGCAGGGCGTCGGGCACGCGATCGGGGTGGGCGCGGAAGGCGCGGCCGAAGGCGTGACGGGCGCAGTCAAGGAACTGGGCGACTCGATATCCGACCTGCTCAGTCCGAAGCCTTAGCGGCGCGCCGCCGGCAGCGCCACAACCGGCGCTGAACGGCAGTGGCGCGCCCCTGCCGCGCCCTCAGACCGTGCGCGCCGCCCAGAACGCAGTGCGCACCGCGGGCGATGCGGCGATGCTGGCAGTCACCCGGTCCAGGTCCAGCTCGTCCACCGAGGCTTCGCTGAGCGCGGCCTCGATCTCCACCTCGTTCTCGCCGAACTGATCGATCTTCAGTTCGGACAGGGGCAATTGCTCGCTTTCCAGGACGTCTTCCAGCACCGTCATGGCGGCCTGCCGCTGTTCCACGTTCGCGATTACGTGTATCACGGTCGTGACTTCCGTCGTCTGCGAGTCCACAGGCTGGCGGTTGACGTAACTGACCACAGGACGCAGCAGGGTGTTCGCCGCAAGCACGAAGGCCGTGGCCGCCACGGCCTCCAGGATCAGCGATGCACCCGCGCAGGCGCCGATGGCGGCGGAGCCCCACAGCGTGGCGGCGGTGTTCAGGCCGCGGATGCTGCCGCCTTCGCGCATGATGGCGCCAGCGCCCAGGAAGCCCACGCCCGACACCACATAGGAAATGACGCGCGAGCCGCCGTCGGCGCCGCCCACGCGGAACGCCAGGTCCACGAAGATGGCCGCGCCCACGGACACCAGCACGTTGGTGCGCAGGCCCGCCGTGCGCTGGCGGAACTGGCGTTCAAAGCCGACCACCGAGCCCAGCACGAAGGCCGTCAACAGGCTGACCAGCGTATTGGCCAGAGTGAGGAACTGGATGTTTTCGAAATTCTTCATGTTCTTCTCGATTCTTCAGCATGTTATGGACAGGCGCGGCAAAGGTGGCGATCCCGCTCAGGGCAACCGCCACACCGAGGTCAGCACCAGCGCCAGTCCGACCAGCCAGATCAGGGCCAGCGCCAGGACGCGCGCAATCATCAGGTATTTGTACGGATCTTTCATGACAGTCTCCCGGCAGCCCGCGGCCGCCATCGCGTCACGCCGGCAGTACGGCGATGGAGGCGCCCGATTCGGATTCCCAATGCACCCGCCGCACGTTCGGGCTCTGGCCCAGCCGCAGGGCGATGGCGCTGAGCAGATTGCGCAGGTCCGGGGGGCAATGCAGCGTGACGACGGTGGACGCCAGCTGATCGGATTCATTGCGCGAAATGCGCACCGCCAGCACCCGCAGGTCGAGGTCCCTCAGTTCGTAGTACAGCTGCTTGCGCAGCGCGTTCAGCGTGTCGCTGAGGCTGACGATGGTGAATTGGTAGATGGGCGTGACCGGGGCCTGCGCGGGACGCGCCGCGCGGGTCCGGTCCAGGAAGGGCAGGAATTGCTTGATACGCATGATCGTCTCCTTGTCGGGGGGAGTACGGTGGAAGGTCCACATGCATGCGCCGCCTGGCCGGCGTGACGGGCGCGCAACAAGGCGCGCGCATCGCGCGTCGGCAAGCAGTCGGGGAGAGGGCTGGCGGTCCCGAAGAGGTCGGGGCCGGAGAGCCGGGTCCTGGCTTTAAGCAGGACCGGCGCGGACTAGTTCCGCGGATCCTGCGTCAAGCGGCGCTTGCAGTCGTGTTTCGACTACATCCGTCGTTGTCCACATTGATCTCTTGTGTGTTGAAGGTGGCGGCAGTATAGCGCCGGCCTAGGGTTAACACCAGTAAAAAGAAAGCAAAAATGGCGCGCCGGTTTCAAGACGGCGCGCCCGGCGCGCTTCATTTGGCCGGCGCCGGCGGCCCCGCGTAGTACTGCGCCAAGGCGGCGATTTCGCTGTCGGTCAGGCGTTGCGAGAAGGCCCGCATGACGCCGACGTCGTCATTGCGCCGCGAGCCATTGCGGAACGCCATCATCTGGTCGGTGAAGTAGTCCTTGGACTGTCCGGCCAGCCGCGGCAGCAGCGGTCCTTCGCCCATGCCGCGCAGGCCGTGGCAGTTGGCGCAGGCGGGCAGGGCGCGCGCGCCGTCGCCTTGCAGGTCGAGCTTGCGTGCAGCCTCGCCGCCGGCTTCGCCCACATGCAGCGGCGGCCCGGCCAGCGTGCCGTAATAAGCCGCCACCTGCCCGATCTCCTGTTCGGTCAGGGCGCGCGCCACCGTGTTCATCAAGGGCTGGACGCGCGAGCCAGAACGGAAGTCGGCCAGTTGCTTGGCCAGGTACTCGCTGGTCAGGCCGGCAAGGTTGGGGAAGATGCCGCCCGTGGGCGTGATGCCCGCCGGCCCATGGCATGCGACACAGGCCTGCACGCCGGAACCGGGCTTGCCATTGGCGGCCAGCTGCTTGCCGGCTTCGGGATCCGCGCCGCGCAGATAGCCCTCCCAATCCGGCCGCGAGGCGCTGAAGTCCTGGGCGCTGCGGCCCGGCACGGCGGGCGTGGAAGCGGTAGGAGTGGAAGCGGCTGGCGCGGCGCCGGAAGCATTGGCTGGCGTGGCCGCCGGAGCCGCGGCCTGGTTGGCGGACGGCGGCTTGGCGGATTGCGCGTTGGATGGGGCAGGGGTTGCCGGCTGAGCGGCCGCCGGCGGCGGTGCAGGCGGCGCAGGGGGCTGCGGCACCGCCGAGGCGCGGATCAGTCCGTCGCCACCGGTCCCTATCATCTGGTGCAGCGTCGCGATCAGCGTGATGGCGGGAACCGCGATCATCAACGCCAGCGTGATGGCTATGCCTTTGCGATGTTCGATCATGATCACACCAGCGGGCCCGGCGAACGCAGATAGTCCGCCTTGATTTTCTCGACGATCCAGTACGCGGTGGCGCCCACGGTGCCCGTGGGGTTGTAGCCCGAGTTCTGCGGGAACAGCGCCGCGCCGGTCACGAACACATTGGGTACATCCCACACCTGGCCATAGCGGTTGACCACGCTGGTGGCCGGGTCGCCGCCCATGGCGGCGCCGCCCGTCAGGTGAGTGGACTGATACACCGTGGCCGAGAACGGCCGTTTGCGCGGGCCTGGCTCGGTGCGGACGATGCCCTTCATGGCGCGCCCGATCTCGTCGCCCTTGTCGGTCAGGAAGGCCGACATGCGGATGTCGTTGTCCGGGAAGTCGTAGGTCACGCGCAGCAGCGGCAGCCCCCAGGCGTCCTTGTAGGTCGGGTCCAGGCTCAGATAACCGCCGCGCCAGGGCTGGGCCGAACCGGTGATGGTGATCGAGGCCGAATGGTTGTAGTAGCGCTTGACGGCTCTTTTCCATTCCGCGCCCCAAGCCGGCGTGCCCTTGGGCGTGGGGTGGTAGCCGATGGGCGCGCCACTGACCACCTGGATCTGCAGATAGCCTCCGCCGACGAAGCCCAGCGGGCCATGGTCGAAATTGTCGGCGCTGAAATCGTCCATGGTCACGGCCACGGCGCCCGCGCCCATGAAGGGGTTGATGTTGGTGGCTTCGTCGAAGAACAGATTCACGCCGGACGTGGTCTGGTGCGTGTAGTTGCGGCCGACCACGCCCGTGTCCGTGGCGGGATCGTAGGGCTGGCCGATGCCGGACAGCAGCAACAGGCGCACGTTGTTAATGCCGAAGGCGCACAGCACGACGATTTCGGCCGGCTGGAAGGTCTCGGTGCCCGCCGCGTCCACATAGGTCACGCCGCGCGCGCGCTTCTTGTCCGGCGCCAGCTCCACGCGCAGCACATGCGCGCCCGTGCGGATCTCGAAGTTCTTCAGCTTCATCGCCACCGGCAGGATACAGACCTGCGGCGAAGCCTTGGCGAAGTGCTCGCAGCCGAAGTTGGAACAGAAGCCGCAATACACGCAGGCGCTCATGTGCAGGCCTTCCGAATTCACGTAGGGCCGGGTGCAGAGGGCGGAAGGCTGCACATAAGGGTGATAGCCCAGCTTGCGCGCGGCCTCGCCGAACAAGGCGGGCGCATAGGGCACCTTCATGGGCGGATTGGGGTAGGGGCGCGAACGCCAGGGCTCGAACGGATTGCCGCCATCCTGCTTCTGCCCCTTGATATTGCCTGCCTGTCCCGACGCGCCGATGAGATAGTCGTAGCGGTCGAAGTAGGGCTCCAGCTCGTCGTAGGTCAGCGGCCAGTCCTGACAGGTCAGTTCCTTGTCGAAGATGCCGGCGCCGTAGCGTTCGGTGTAGTGGCTGCGGATGCGGAAGTCGGTGGGATCGAAGCGGTAGTAAGCGCCGGACCAATGGTTGCCCGCGCCGCCCAGATGCGTGCCGGGATAGGCGAACTGCCAGCGCCGCATGGGCAGGGCCTTCTGGTCCGTGTTGTTGCGGAAGGTGAAGGTCTCGGTGGCGGCGTCCTGGTGCAGTTCATGGCGCCGCGTGTACTTCAATTCGTCGTGGACATTCGGCCCCTGGAAATCGGGCGAGGGCCAGCGCGCCTCGCCGCGCTCCAGCACCACCACGCGCTGTCCGGCGGCCGCCAGTTCCTTGCCGATGATGGAGCCGGTCCAGCCGCCGCCGATGATGGCGACGTCCACTGCGGGCAGCGTCTTAGCCATGGCCGTCTCCCGGCTTCATCGCGTGGCCGCGGGCGTTGGCGATGGACACCGGCTTGCCGGCCCAGATCACGCCATGGCGCTCGATGTCGTTGGAAAACGAGGCGTAGGCGCCAGGAAATCCAACCAGTTTCCAACCCGCCATGTCGACGTTGCCGCCGTACAGCGGGTCGGAGAAGAATCCTTCCACGGTGCCGTCCAGCAAGGCCTGGAAGAACACGTCGGAGGGCAGCGGCGAAAAATCCGGCTTGCCCGCCTGCATGTCGTGCAGCCAGGCGTCCTGGCGCGCCGCGTCTAGCTCGGCATAAGGCTTGCCGTCCTGCTTGCGCGTCGCGGCGTCCAGCGCGGCCAGGCCGCGGCGGAACATTTCGGCGGGCGTGAACGACAACTGGTAGCCCTGTTCTGGGGTGCCGGCCTCAAACGGGCCCTGGCGGTACAGCTGGCTGCCCGCGCCCCAGGCGCCGGCCAGTTGCCCGTCCAGAAAGGCGGTCACGCCGGCTTCCTTCGCGCCGGGCCCCAACTCGTCGGCCGGAATCAGGCGCGCGGCGATGGCATCCATCGCCAGGGCTTCCTCGGTGTTGAAGAACTTCAGCGTGCGCTGGGCCGGCGCGCCGGATGCGGCGGTGGCCGCAGAGGGAGGAGGGTGTTGGCTGCCGTCGCCGGGCGCGCTCAGCGCCTGGGGCGCCCATGCGGCGCCGGGTACGCCTATCGCCAGGGCCTTGAGCAGGCCGCGGCGTCCAGAAACAGGTTGATCGCCCATGCGTCACTCCAGCATCGGGGCGGGCTTGCCGCCAGCCCCTTCGGTAGGGATCCCATGCCAGCTTGTTATCTGTGTGCGTAGTGTGTCACTGTTCGCGGGACGAGAGCAACGACGAACGCGCATCCGCGGGTCCGCCCGGATGCGGCCTGATACGGATTCAGGTAGTATTCAGTTTCCCGTAAGAAAGAGAGCAAGGCGGACGCTCTACCCATTGCTGCCCAGGCAGCCAGGGCGGTTCGCCATCTATGAACGAAGACCCTCCTCCTAGCAGGGCGCCGCAAGCAAGCCGGCGCCCGATGCCCCATCCTCCCGCAGCCACGGTCTGGGCGCTCCGCCCGTCAGCCGATTCCCTTCTCGCCGCCGCGGCCACGCCGCGCCTGGGTTGCCGCGCTCCGCCGCCCGCAGCCCGGCCCGCTCGCGTCCGCGCTGAGCATCCTGTCCGCGCCGACGGCGCACTTCCCCTGATCCTGTCCGGCGCCGCGCAGCGTCCGGCTCCGTTTTGCATGGAATCCTGATGATTTTCGACTGGATGAGCGACCCCACCGCCTGGCTAGGCCTGGCAACCCTGGTCGTGCTTGAAATTGTGCTGGGCATCGACAACCTGGTGTTCATTGCCATCCTGGCGGACAAGCTGCCGCCCGCGCAGCGCAACCGCGCCCGCCTGATCGGCCTGACGCTGGCCATGGTGATGCGCCTGGGCCTGCTGGCCAGCATCGCCTGGGTGGTGACGCTGACCGCGCCTCTGTTCACGGTGCTGGGCGCCGAGATCTCGGGACGCGACCTGATCCTGATCCTGGGCGGCCTGTTCCTGCTCTTCAAGGGCACGATGGAACTGCATGAGCGCGTGGAAGGCAGCTCCCACCACGACCAGGGCCAGAAGCCGCAGCATGCCGTGTTCTGGCAGGTGATCCTGCAGATCGTGGTGCTGGACGCGGTGTTCTCGCTGGACTCGGTGATTACCGCCGTGGGCATGGTGCAGGACCTCAGCATCATGATGATCGCCGTGATCGTCGCGATGGCCGTGATGATGCTGGCCAGCCGCCCGCTGATGAGCTTCGTTGGCCGCCATCCCACGGTCGTCATCCTGTGCCTGGGCCTGCTGCTGATGATCGGCTTCAGCCTGGTGGCCGAAGGCCTGGGCTTCCACGTGCCCAAGGGCTATCTGTACGCCGCCATCGGCTTCTCGATCCTGATCGAACTGTGCAACCAGCTGGCACGCCGCAACCGGGCCAAGGGCACGCACGCCCTGGGCCGCCGCCAGCGCACCGCGCAAGCCGTGCTGCGCCTGCTGCGCGCAGGCCGCGGCGGGCAGGCGGGCGGACATGCCGATGAAGTGGTCGCGCTGGTCGACGCCGCAGGCGACGAGCCGGCCTTCGCGCCGGAGGAAAGCACCATGATCGAACGCGTGCTATCCATAGGCGGCCGCGATGTGCGCTCCATCATGGTGGCGCGCGGCGACATCG
Organism: Achromobacter anxifer; assembly: GCF_903652925.1. Classification (GTDB taxonomy): domain Bacteria; phylum Pseudomonadota; class Gammaproteobacteria; order Burkholderiales; family Burkholderiaceae_B; genus Achromobacter; species Achromobacter anxifer. The sequence continues at coordinate 378,921 of NZ_CAHLAR010000004.1, forward strand.
TCTGGCTGGACGTGGCCGATACGCCCGATGCCATCGTGCGCAAGTTCGCCAGCGGCCATTCGCGCCTGCCGCTGTGCGCGGGCGATCCGTCCAACGTGCTGGGCGTGCTGCACTTCAAGGACCTGCTGCCGCTGCTGCAGAACCCTGGCCCGATCGACCTGGTGGAGCTGGCGCGCGAACCGCGCTACGTCATGGAAACCACGCCGGTGCTGAAGGTGCTGGAAGAACTGCGCGCCTCGCGCGACCACATGCTGATCGTGGTCGACGAGCACGGCGTATGCGAAGGCCTGATCACGCCGATGGACGTGCTGACCGCCGTGGCGGGCGAGCTGCCCGAGAGCCAGGAAGAGCAGCCCGAAGCTCTGCAACTGGCCGACGGCTCCTGGCTGCTGGAAGGCCGCCTGGCGGTGACGGAGGCCGCGCGCCTGCTGGAAGCGCCGGCACTGGCCGAGGACTATCCCGACGCCACGCTGGCGGGCTGCCTGCTGCGCGCCGGCGGACGGATTCCTGAAGCGGGGGAAGCGATCGCGTGGCGCGACTGGCGTTTCGAGATCACCCGGCGCGACGGCCTGCGCATCGACCAGGTCCACGCCAGCCCGGTACGGCATGAGGCCGATCAGACCGGCTGATGCCCTGTCGCACTAAGCGCGCAACAGAGGGGGATGCCTATGGGCATCCCCTTTTTACCTTGGTCCAGCCCGCCGCCACTCAGCCCTTCTTTCTGCCGAAAGCTATGACCATCAGACCAATAGCTAGTATTGGTGAAAGTAAAACTCTGTGCGAAGATTGCGATAGATTTCACGATTTTTTCGATTCCAGCCTCCTTGCTGAAATCAGCATTTCCGTACGGCGTGTCTTTGCATTTTGTTATCTCTTTGTGGGGTACAGCGCATGGGCAGTACGAAGTCTGCATTCAGGGAAATCGACAAAAGAGGAATAACCGCGGTGGGCGGATTGATCGCCTGGACCGCGTTGAGCTTGCCCGTGGCGGCGTGGGCGACCGAGGGCGCGCTAGGGCGGCAGATCAGCGGCACCAACGTGCAACCCAATGCGGGCATTGTGTCGCCCGAACCGATTTGGGCCGTGAATCTCTCCCAGATCTACATGGACGGCAGCATAGGCGGCAGCCGCGAAGTCCCCATCGGCGGCCGGACCTCGCTGGGCCTGGACGCCAAGGTCGCGTTCACCCTGGCCACGGTCCTCAAGACCTGGGACACCGGACCCGGCCGCTGGAATTTCGCGTCGAGCTTTACCTTGCCCTACGTCTGGACCAAGGTGAATTCCACGGTGACCGGCCCCGGCGGCCGCAGCGTCGGCCAAAGCGACACCGCTTCCAATCTGTTCGACCTGTATTTCTCGCCGATCATCGCGGGCTACCACTTTTCGGAAACCTCGCACATGGCGCTCAGCTTCAACGTCTGGGCGCCCACCGGCAAGTACAACGCCAACGACATGGCCAACCCCAGCCTCAACAACTGGACCTTCATTCCGCAGGTGGCCTACACCAAGATCTTCCCGGAGTCCGGCTTCCAGCTGGACACGGTGGCCGGCATCCAGTTCTACACCCGCAACAACGCCACGGACTATCGCAACGCGCCACTGTTCAGCATGGACGTGATGGGTCGCAAGATGTTCAGCAACGGCGTCAGCGCGGGCTTGATCCTGGGCACGATCCAGCAGTTGGGCAGCGACTCGGGGCCCACCGCCGACCGGCTCAATGGTTTCAAGGGACGCGATTGGGCGCTGGGTCCGATCGTGACCTATGACAGGAAGTTGGCGGACAAGCGTTCGCTGTCGCTGGGCTTGCGCTGGGTGCCCACGATCAGCAGCACCAATCGCCTGGACAGCAGCAGCACGGTCATGGCGACAGCGACGCTGGTGTTCTGACCGCCAGGATGGTCTTTGTGGGGCAGCCAGCCCCGGACGCGGCGCTGCCGCGTTTGGTCTGTTTGATATCGGGTGACTGAAATGGCAAAACCAACACAACATAGGACACGCGTCGCCGGCGCGCTGCTGCTGGCCGGCGTGGTGCTGGGCGCGGCCGCGAGCACTAGCTATCTCCTCATGGGCCGGGACGGCAAGCCCGAAGCGGTAAAGGTGGTGCTGGGCGACGGCAAGAGCGGTCCCTCCGGCATGGCCTGGGTGCCCGGCCGCGAATTTCTGATGGGCAGCAGCCACAAACTGGCGCAGCCCAACGAGATGCCGGCGCACAAGGTGTCCGTCAGCGGCTTCTGGATGGACGTGAACGACGTGACCAACGCGCAGTTCCGCCGCTTCGTCGAAGCCACGGGCTATGTCACCACCGCCGAACAGAAGCCAAAATGGGAAGACCTGAAGGTGCAATTGCCGCCTGGCACGCCGCGTCCGGACGACAGCCTGCTGGTGCCGGGCGCCATGGTGTTCGTCGGCACGGAAAGCGAGGTATCCCTGCGCGACTACTCGCGCTGGTGGCGCTACGTGCCCGGCGCGAACTGGCGCCATCCGCAAGGGCCCGGCAGTTCCATCGCCGGCAAGGATGACCATCCCGTGGTGCAGGTTTCGTACCAGGACGCGGTGGCCTACGCCAAGTGGGCCGGCAAGCGCCTGCCCACCGAATCCGAATGGGAAATGGCGGCGCGCGGCGGGCTGGAGCAGGCCACCTACGCCTGGGGCGAAGAGCTGCTGCCGCAAGGCAAGCCCATGGCCAACATCTGGGACACGCAACAGCAGCAGCCGTTTCCCGTCGTGAAGGATGAAAAAGTGCAGGTCGGCACCATGCCGGTGGGCAGCTTCTCGCCCAACGGCTATGGCCTGTACGACATGGCGGGCAATGTGTGGCAATGGACCGCCGACTGGTATCGCGCCGACGCCTTCAAGATCCAGGCGCAGTACCGCCAGCCACCCGCGGACCCGGCGGGGCCGGCCGACAGTTTCGATCCCGACGACGGCATCGTGCCGCCCGGCGCGCCCAAGCGCGTGACGCGCGGCGGCTCGTTCCTGTGCAGCGATACCTATTGCATCAGCTACCGCACCAGCGCGCGGCGCGGCACGGACCCGATGAACGGCATGTCGCACCTGGGCTTTCGCACGGTCATGACGCCCGAGCAATGGAAGCTGGCGCAGACCCGCAAGAACGGCGTCGCCAGCCGCTAGCGCGCTTCAGCTTCATTACGCAGGAGAGGGAATGCCGATGGGCAACCGCGACAGCATTCTGGAATTGGAGCGCGCCGTCGCGCGCTCAGTGCTGGGCCAAGACGCCGTCATACGCGAGGTGCTGCTGGGCCTGCTGGCCGACGGCCACCTGCTGCTGGAAAGCCTGCCGGGCCTGGCCAAGACGCGCACCGTCAAGACCCTGGCCGGGCATCTGGCCGCGGACATGAGCCGCATCCAGTTCACGCCCGACCTGCTGCCCTCGGACATCACTGGCGCCGAAGTGCTGCAACAGGACGGGCAGGGCAACAGCCGCATCCAGTTCCAGCAGGGGCCGTTGTTCGGCAACCTGATCCTGGCCGACGAGATCAACCGCGCACCGGCCAAGGTGCAGGCCGCGCTGCTGGAAGCCATGGAGGAACGGCAGATCACCGTGGCGGGCAAGACCCACCGCATGCCGCAATTGTTCATGGTGCTGGCCACGCAGAACCCGATAGAACAGGAAGGCACCTATCCCTTGCCGGAAGCGCAGATGGACCGCTTCATCATGAAGATCGTGCTGGACTACCCCGACGCCGACAGCGAAAGGCAGATGCTGGCGCTGCTGCGCAGCGAATCGCGCGCGGAGAACGGGGAGGCCGGTGCGCGCCTGGCGCAAGAGGTCTTGTTCGCCTGTCGCGGCGAAGTCGACCAGGTGCATGTGTCGGAGGCACTGGACCAGTACCTGGTGGACCTGGTGAACGCCACCCGCCATCCGGCCGGCCATGACGAAGACCTGGCGCGCTGGATCCAGGTCGGCGCCAGCCCGCGCGGCGCGATCGCGCTGGACAAGGTAGCGCGCGCCCATGCCTGGCTGGCGGGCCAGGACTATGTGTCTCCGGACGACGTGCGCGGCGTCGCCAAGCCAGTGCTGCGCCATCGCCTGCACCTGTCCTACGACGCCGTCGCCGACGGCGTCTCGCCGGACCAGGTGATAGACAAGCTGCTCGACACGGTCGCAGTGCCGGTCTGAGGCCGCCATGAACACCGCAGCGCGTTCCGCCGAAGTTCAGGTCCATGTCGCGGATCTGATGGCGCTCGAACCCGCCGCGCGCGGACTGGGCTTTTTCAGCCGCCAGCCGGTGCGCAGCATCCTGGCGGGGCAGCATGGCTCGCGCCTGCGCGGCCGCGGCCTGGACTTCGAGGAGCTGCGCCGCTACCTGCCGGGGGATGACTTGCGCCAACTCGATTGGCGCGCCTCGCAGCGGCTGGGCAAGCCCTATGTGCGCACCTACAGCGAAGAGCGCGATCGTCCGGTGCTGGTGGTGGTGGACCAGCGCATGGGCATGTACTTCGGCTCGGTGCGCAGCTTCAAATCGGTGGTGGCGGCGCGCGTGGCGGCGCTGTCGGCCTGGATGGCGTATCTGGCGGGCGACCGGGTGGGCGGCCTGGTGTTCGCCGATGCCGGCATCGACAGCGTGCGTCCCTTGCGCAGCCGTGAACGCATCCAGGCGCTGTTCGCGGCGATCGCGCGGCGCAGCCAGTCCATGAGCGCCGACCAGCCGGACGTGGACGCTTCGGGACGCCTGAACGAAGCGCTGCAAGGGGCGCTGGCGCACGCGCCGCACGACTGCCTGATCTGTCTCGTCAGCGATTTCGCCGGCGCCGACGACGGCACCTTGAAGCTGCTGCGCACGCTCGCCGCGCACAACGACGTGGTGGCGACCCTGGTGTACGACCCGCTGGCCCTGCGCATACCCTTGCGCGGCCGGCTGGTGGTGACGCAGGGGGAATTGCAGGTCGAGGTGGTCGCCGACCGCAAGCAGGTGCGGGAGCCGCTGTCGGACTTTTTCTCGGGGCGGTTGCACGATGTCGCGGAACTGCTGCGCCGCAGCCGCGTGCCGCTGCTGTCCATTGACACCGCCGACGACACCGTCGCGCAGTTGCGTCGCGAATTGGGCCGCCAGGCCACCCGTCCGCGCGCCAGGAGCCCGGCATGAGCGCCGGCGCCGCGCCGTCCATCGAGCAGCTGCGCCAGTTGCCGCTGCCCGCGCCGGTGAGCTATTGGCCGCAGACCTGGGGCTGGCTGGCGCTGCTGGCCGTGGTCGCCGCGTTGGCCGCCTGGGCTGCCTGGCGCATCGCGCGGTGGCATCGGCGCAATCAGTACCGCCGCACCGGTCTGCGCAAGCTGGAGGCGCTGCGGCTGGCAGCGCAGTCGGATCCGCTGGCCGCACGCGGCTTACCCGAACTGCTCAAGCGCGTCGGCCTGTCCTCGGTGGCGGCGGCCGACAGGGCCAGGGTAGGGGCGCTGAGCGGCGGGGAATGGGTCGCCTTCATGACGGCCGGCTCGGGCGCATTCCCGCCCGACGCCGACGCCTTGCTACGCGCGCTGGCCTATGCGCCGCCCGAGGCCTTGCGGGCCATCGACCCGGAACGCGTGCGGCAGCTGTTCGCCGCGAGCCGGCAATGGATGGAGCGGCATCATGTGGCGGCTTGAGTATCCCTGGCTGCTGGCGCTGCTGCCGCTGGGCTGGCTGGCCTGGCGCTATCTGCCGCCCTATGTGCAGCGGCGCAGCGCCGTGCGCATCCCGTTCTTCGAGTCGGTGGCGCGCAGCACCGGCCAGACGCCCCAGCGTCCCGGCGTGCGCGGCGACCGCTGGCAACTGCTGCTGAATGTCCTGGTGTGGCTGCTGCTGGTCCTGGCGCTGGCGCGTCCGGAGCGGGTCGAGCCGCCGCTGGAACACCGCCAGCCGGTGCGCGACCTACTGCTGGCCATCGACATCTCGCAGTCCATGGAGACCGACGATTTCGTGACGCCGGACGGCCGCCGCGTGGACCGGCTGAGCGGCGTCAAGGCGGTGGTGGCCGACTTCATCGACCGCCGCAAGGACGACCGGCTCGGCCTCATCGTGTTCGGCACCGCCGCCTATCCGCAGGCGCCCTTGACGCAGGACCATGCCACGCTCAAGCTGCTGCTGGACCAGGTGACGACGCGCATGGCCGGGCCGAACACGGCCATCGGCGATGCGATCGGCTTGGCGATCAAGCAGTTCGTGCACGCCAGCGAACAGGATCAGGTGCTGATCCTGTTGACGGACGGCAACGATACCGGCAGCGCCGTACCGCCCGACCGGGCCGCGGCGATGGCGGCCGAGCGCCACATCGTGGTTCACACCGTGGGCATCGGCGACCCGCTGGCGCAAGGCGAGGAGAAGGTCGACTACGACGCCTTGCGCGCCATCTCGGCCAAGACCGGCGGCCGCTTCTTTCCAGCGCAGGACCAGGCCGCGCTGCGCCAGGTCTACGCCGAGCTGGACCGGATCACGCCGCATGAAGTGCGCGAGCTGCGCCACCAGCCCAAACAGGATTTCTTCTGGGTGCCGCTGGGCCTGGCGCTATTGCTGCTCGCAGGCTGGCACCTGCTTGCGGCGTTGCGCGGCTGGCGCGGCAGTCGCCGCGGCGCGGCGCCGGGCGCAGAGGAGGGCGGATGGAAATCAACCTGAGCGCCTTCCATTTCCTGCGTCCCTGGTGGCTGCTCGCGATCGTGGCGGCGGCATTGCTGTTGTGGCTGCGGCGCGACGAGGACGGCAGGCTCGGATGGCGCAGCAATATCGCGCCGGCGCTGCTGCCTTACCTGACCGTGAACACGCAGGGCAGCCGCGGGCCGCGTCCGGCGCAGATCCTGGCCGCCGTGCTGGCGCTGGGCGGGATCGCCGCCGCAGGTCCGACCTGGCAGCAGGACCGCCCAGCCTTCCTGGACAATATGGCGCCCTTGATCGCGGCGGTGGACCTGTCGCCGTCGATGGACGCAACCGACCTGCCGCCCAGCCGGCTGGAGGCGGTCAAGCGCAAGCTGCGCGACCTGCTGGCGCGGCGCGCGGGCGCCAAGACCGGGCTCATCGCCTATGCGGGTTCGGCACATCTGGTGCTGCCGCCCACCGACGATCCCGCGCTGCCGGATATGTTCGTCCAGGCCCTGTCGACCAACCTCATCGCGGCCCGCGGCAAGGACGCAGCCGGCGCCATTGCGCTGGCCGCCAGCCTGCTGCAGTCGGGCGATGCGGGCGGAACGCTGGTGCTGGTGACGGACGGCGCCGACACGAGCCAGTTGGCCGATGTCGAACGCCTGGCTCGCGCCAATACCTTCCAGATCCTGGTGTGGGCCGCCGGCACCCGCGACGGCGGCGTGGTACGCGACGCCCGGGGCCAGCCGCGGGTGGATGCGCAGGGCAAGCCCATGCTCGGCAGTTTCGACGAGGACGCGCTCAAACGCCTGGCCCAGGCCGCCCGCGCGCCGCTGGGCAGCCTGACGCTGAACGACGACGACCTTGACTGGGTCACCGGACATGCCGAGCGCCACTTCCAGGAAGTCCAGGACGCGGACAAGCCGCCCAACTGGAAGGACGCCGGCTACTGGCTGTGCTGGCCGCTGGCGCTCTTGGCGCTGCTGGCCTTGCGGCGCGGCTGGAACGTCAACTGGACGGCCTGCCTGCTGCTCGCCGCGGGTTTGGCGCTACCGACGCCGCGCGCGCAGGCCGGCGCGCTGGCGGACGCCTTCTTCACCGCCGACCAGCAGGGCCGCTGGGCCTACGAGCACAAGCGCTACGCCGAAGCGGCTGAGCTCTTCTCCGATCCCTACTGGAAGGGCCGCGCCGCCTACGACGCGGAACAGTACCCCGCCGCGCTCGCCGCCTTCGCCAAGCTCGACACGCCCGAGGGCTATTTCTACCTGGGCAATACCCAAGCCCGCCTGCGCAGCTACGACGCGGCCGTTGCCGCCTATGACCATGCGCTGCGGCTGCGGCCGGATTTCCCTGAGGCGCGCGACAACCGCAAGCTGATCGCCGACCTGATCGCCGCCGCCGAAAGCGAACAGACGGACGATGATTCGGAGAAGCCCGACGAGACCCGCATGGATAGCAGCAAGGCAGGCAAGACCAAGCAGGTGGCGGTGCCTCAGGCTGCGTCCGACGAGGTCTGGCTGCGCAACCTGAGCCTGTCGCCGGCGGGTTTCCTGAAGCAGAAGTTCGCGATCGAGGACGCGAGGAGAACCGCGCCGGCGGCGGGGAGACAGCCATGATGCGCGGCCTGCTCTGGCTGTTGAACGTGGTGCCGGATCTGCTTTCAAGGCAGCTTCTGAATCCGCTTCGAAACCTGTTTCCAGGCCTGCCGCCAAGGCCGCTTCTCAGCCTGCTTTTGAGCCCGCTTCTAGGCCTGCCTCTGGTCCTTTGCGTCACCACCGCGCACGCGCAGCCAGCAACGGACAGCGGGCCGCAGTTGCGCGCCGAAGCCCACATGGCGAATGCCGATTCCGTGATGGCGGGCGCCACTGCCATCCTGCAGGTGGACGTGCTGACCACCACCTGGTTCACCCAGCCGCCGCAGCTGCCGGCCCTGGACATTCCGGGCGCCCTGGTTTCCGGTCCTTCAGGGCAGGCTGCCCTCATCCGCGCCACGATAGGCGGCGTGACGTATAGCGGGTTGCGCTTCTCCTATCTGATCAGTCCGATGGCCGCGGGCGCGCTGCGCGTGCCGGCGATCCGGATCAGCGCGCAAGTGGGCCAGGCGCCAGCGCCGCTGGTCACGCAAACCGCTCCGCTGGAGGTGCGGGCGGCGGGCCCGCCCGGCGGGATTGCCGGCCACGCGCTGGCCGCCGGCGCCGTCCAGGCCACGCAGCAGATCCACTATTCGGCGGATTCTCCCGCCGTGGGCGATCACGTCAGCCGCGTCATCACCGTGCAGGCGCAAGGCGCCCAAGCCATGCTGATTCCGCCGCCAGCTTTGGCCGACGTGCCGGGGCTGAAATCCTATCCCGCCGAGCCCGAGCTGACGCAGCTCACGGACGGTCGCGGCGGGTTCGTGGGCGGCCAGCGCGTGGACCGCATCGACTACGTCATCGAGCGCACCGGCGCCTATGAATTGCCCGCGTTGGACGTCTGCTGGTGGAACGTGGCGACCAACAAGGAAGAGCGGATCGCGCTGCCGGCGCAACGCTTCGAGGCTAAGGCTGGCGCCGCCTATCAGACGCCGTTCTCGGTGGAGCAGGATCTGCGCGACATGGGACGCCAGGTGGCCGTGCGCATTCCCGGAGGATGGCTGGCGCTGGCCGCCGGCGCGGCGGCCGCAGTCCTGGCCGCATGGCTGGGCGCGCCGTGGCTGCGGCGCGCCATTGCGCGGATGCGGGCGTGTCATGCGGCATTGCGCCGCCGTTGGCGGGAATCCGAACCCTATGCGGCGCGGACGCTGCGGCAAGCCCTGGCGCAGCCGCAGCCCCGCCTGATCGCCTTGTACGCCTGGCTGCGCCATGCTGGCGGCGCAGCCACGCTCGCCCAGGCGACCGAGGGCATGGCCGCGCCGTTGCGACGCTCCGGCGCCGAGGCCTTGCGCGCCTGCTATGGCCCCGAACCGGACGCGGCGCGCGGCTGGAACGTTCTGCGCGCGGTGTTCCCCGGCTGGCGCCAGGCGTTGCACGCCCGGACCCGGCAGGCCCGGCCGTACCCGTTGCTGCCGCTGAATCCCGAGGGCGGCGCGGCATCCGCCATGCCACAGGCGCGGCGCCACAAACCTCCCGGAGACCAGACATGAACCTGCCACATTACGCCCGGCGCTGGTACGCGATCCTGCTTCTGTTGCTGCTGGCGGGCGTCGCCCGGGCGCAGACGCCGCTGCCGTCGTGGAACGAAGGGCCCTCGCGCCAAGCCATCTTGGCCTTCGTCGCCGCCGTCACCACCGAGGGCGGCCCGGATTATGTGGCGCCCGCCGACCGCATCGCCGTGTTCGACAACGACGGCACGCTGTGGAGCGAGCAGCCGCTGTATTTCCAACTGATTTTCGCGCTGGACCAGGTCAGGAAGATGGCGCCGCAGCACCCGGAATGGGCGCAGGAACAACCCTTCAAGGCCGCCATCGAAGGCGACCGCCAGACGCTGGCTGCGTCCGGCACCGAGGGACTGCTGAAGATCGTGGGGGCCACGCATACCAACATGACCACGCAGGCTTTCGCCGATGAGGTCAAGCAATGGATCAGGACGGCTCGCCATCCGCGCTTCAAGCAGCCCTATACCAGCATGATCTACGCGCCCATGCTGGAGCTGCTGGACTATCTGCGCGGCAACGGCTTCAAGACCTACATCGTTTCCGGCGGCGAAGTCGAGTTCATGCGCGCCTGGGCGCAAGACGTGTATGGCATTCCGCCCGAACAGGTGATCGGCACCACCTTCGTCACAGAGTTCCAGATGCAGGACGGCAAGCCGGTACTGATGCGCACGCCCAAGCTCGATTTCAATGACGACGGGCCAGGCAAGCCGGTGGCCATCAACAAGTTCATCGGCCGCCAGCCGATCTTCGCCTTCGGCAATTCGGACGGCGATCTGCAGATGCTGCAGTGGACGGCGGCCGGCAGCGGCAAGCGCTTTGCGGGCCTGCTGCACCACACCGACGCCAGGCGCGAATGGGCCTATGACCGCGAGTCCAAGGTCGGCCGCCTGGACAAGGCGCTGGACGAGGCGCAACGGAAAGAATGGGTAGTCGTGGATATGGCAAAGGAGTGGAGAAGGGTATACGCATTTGAAACACAGTGATTTCGTTTACGTGACTGGGTTCTGCCCCAAGGGGCAAGGAGAGAGCGATGAACGCAAGAAAACTGTTGAGCGCGGCGCTTTTCGCCGCAGCAGGCCTCACGGCCCTGGGCAGCGCGCAAGCGCAGACCCAGGCGCCACCGGCCAATCAAGGCCAGGCGGCGGCTTCCGGCAAGAAGCCGAACATCCTGGTGATCTTCGGCGATGACATCGGGCAGGCGAACATCAGCGCCTACGCCCACGGCGTGGTGGGCTATGAAACGCCCAACATCGACCGGATCGCCAAGGAAGGCATCATGTTCACGGACTACTACGCCGAAAACAGCTGCACCGCCGGGCGCTCGTCCTTCATCACGGGCCAGTCGCCGCTGCGCACCGGCCTGTCCAAGGTCGGCGCGCCGGGCGCGACGGTGGGCCTGCAAAAGGGCGACATCACCATCGCCGAGGCCTTGAAGTCGCAGGGCTACGCCACCGCCCAGTTTGGCAAGAACCACCTGGGAGATCGCGACGAGTACCTGCCCACGCACCACGGCTTCGACGAGTTCTTCGGCAACCTCTACCACCTGAATGCCGAAGAGGAGCCCGAACGCCCGTACTGGCCCAAGGACCCCAACGATCCCTACGTGAAGAACTTCTCTCCGCGCGGCGTGATCAAGGCCACGGCCGACGGCAAGGTGCAGGACACCGGCGCCCTGACCACCAAGCGCATGGAGACCATCGACGACGAAACGGTGGGCGCGGCGATCGAGTACATCGACAAGCACGGCAAGGAAGACAAGCCGTTCTTCGTGTGGATGAACACCACGCGCATGCACATCTATACCCACATCCGCCCCGAGAACAAGGGCAAGAGTGGCATGCCCGGCAATGACTATGCCGACGGCATGTGGGAACACGACCAGGACGTGGGCAAGTTGCTCAAGAAGCTGGACGACATGGGCATCGCCGACAACACCATCGTGGTCTACACCACCGACAACGGGCCTAACGCCTTTACCTGGCCCGATGCCGCGACCACGCCGTTCCGCAGCGAGAAGGACTCCAACTGGGAGGGCGCGTTCCGCGTGCCGGCCATGGTCCGCTGGCCCGGCCACATCCAGCCGGGGCAGACCAAGCGCGGCATGATGTCCGGCATGGACTGGTTCCCGACCTTGCTCGCGGCCACGGGCGACACCACCGTCAAGGAACGCCTGCTGGACGGCTGGGCGCCGGTGTCCGGAGGCACCAAGTTCAAGGTGCACCTGGACGGCTACAACCAGCTGCCATACCTGACCGGCAAGCAAGACAATAGCGCGCGCAACGAGTTCTTCTACTTCAACGACGACGGCCTGTTGGTCGGCATGCGCTGGGACAACTGGAAGGCGGTGTTCTGCGAACAGCGCGCGCCAGGGAACTTCAACGTCTGGCAGGATCCCTTTGTCTGCCTGCGCGTGCCGAAGATCTTCAACCTGCGCATGGACCCGTACGAACGCGCCGACATCACCTCGGACCAGTACAACGACTGGCTGGCCAAGAACTCCTATCTGACCGCCATCGCCACCATGAAGGCTTCCGAATTCCTGGAGACCTTCGTCAAGTATCCGCCGAGCCAGCGGCCGGCGAGCTTCAGCGTGGACCAGGTCCAGGAGCGCGTGCACAAGTCCATGGAGGCGCACTTCCAGGAACTTGAGAAGCAGAAGGGCAAGTAAGCAGCGCCGGCGTAAGCCGGAGCAGGACCGGGCGGCGCCTGTCGCGCCGCCCGGCAACGCGAAGGAGCAGCACGATGGGCTTGGGGGCTAGCGGGGCGGCGATGCATGGACGTGATGTGGAAGACCCGGTGACGAAAGACCCGGTGGTGACAGGCCCGGCCGAGGAAAACCCGACTGCGACAGGGCGCGTCCTGACGGCGGTCCGGCCGGCCGCGCTGCTGTTCCTGTCGGGATCGGCGGCCCTGATGTTCCAGGTGCTGTGGATCAAGCAGTTGTCGCTGGTGGTGGGCGTGGAGGTCAGCGCCATTGCCGGCGCGGTCAGCGCATTCTTCCTGGGCCTGGCGCTGGGCGGCTGGGTCCTGGGCCGCCAAGCGGACCGCCTGCGGCGGCCGGTGCGCTTCTACGCCATGCTGGAGGCCGCCGTGGCGCTGTGCTGCGTCGCGGTGACCTGGCTGCTGGCGCGTAGCGCGGCCGTCTTCGTCGCCGTCGAAGCGCATAGCGCCGTGGTCGCGTGGCTGGGCATCGGCCTGCTATTGGCCATCCCCGCCTTTCTGATGGGCGGCACCTTACCGGTGCTGCTGCGCGCCGTCAACCGCCAGGACGGCGGCGCCAGCCGGCGGGGCGGGGCCTTGTACGCCGCCAATACCTGCGGCGCGATCCTGGGCGCCTTGCTGCCCGCGTTATTGCTGATCCCGCGATTCGGCGTGCAGGGCGCCGCGCTGGCCGCGGCCACGCTGAACCTGCTGGCGGCCGCCGGCGCGTGGCTGCTGGACCGCAGCGCGGGCGGGACCGCCGTCCCCGCCGCCGGCGCGCAAGCCACGGCCGCGCCGCTGTCGGGCGAAGCGCGCCTGGCGGTGGCCCTGTATGGCGTGGCGGGCGCCGTCGCGCTGGGCTATGAGGTGATCTGGTCGCAGATGATCGTGCCCTTCATGAGCACGCGCGCCTTTGCCTTCGCCATCGTGCTGGCCACCTATCTGGCCGGGCTGGCCATCGGCGCGGCGCTGTATGCGCGCTGGGGCCACCGCGTGCGCAATCCCTGGCCGGTGTTCGGCTTCCTGATCGCAGGCGCGGGCCTGATCGCGGTGCTGGAGGTGGCCTTGCTGGGCAAGTGGCTGATCCAGGCGCAGACCTATGCGGAAGCGGTGGTCTATGAATGGACCGGCAGCGGTTTCGCCGGCATGTGCGCGCGCTTTGCCGTTGCCGCGGCCAGCCTGGTGCTGGCGCCCACGCTGCTGTTGGGCGCGGCCTTCCCCGCGGTGCTGCGCATTGCGGTCGGCGACAAGCAGGTGGGCAGGGAAGCCGGCGCGGTGCTGGCGTGCAACACGCTGGGCGGCATCGCCGGCACCTTGCTGACGGGATTCCTGCTGTTGCCGGCGCTGGGACTGGTGCGCACGCTGGGCGTGCTGGCGGCGGTCGCCGCCGCGGTCGGCGCGGTGGCGGCATGGCGCGGACGGACAGATGGCCGCGCCGCCACGGGTTGGGCGACTGGCCTTGCCGGCCTTGCCACGCTGGCGATGGTCGCCATCCTGCCTGTCGACCAGTTCGCGCGCTTGCTGCCGGGAGCCAGCGGCGCCGGCTTGGTGTTCTATGAGGAAAGCCATGGTGGCACGGTGGCCGTGGTGGAACGCGCCGGCAACGGCAACCGCTTCCACCGGCTGTACATCCAGGGCGTATCGAACTCGGGCGACGCCATGCCGTCGCTGCGCTACATGCGCCTGCAGGCGCTGCTGCCGCTGATCGTTCACAACGGCGAACCGAAATCCGCGCTGGTGGTGGGCTATGGCACCGGCATCACGGCGGGCGCCTTGTCGCAGTACCGCGGGTTGGACAAGCGCGCCGTGGCCGAACTGCTGCCTGCCGTGCTGCGCGCCGCGCCCCATTTCCAGGGCACCTTCCAGGCCGCCACGGACCCGGGCCTGGACAAACGCCTGCGCGACGGCAGGCGCGAACTGCAGGCCAGCGCCGAACGCTGGGACCTGATCACGCTGGAACCGCCTCCGCCGTCCGCCGCAGGCGTGGTCAACCTCTACTCGCGCGATTTCTACCAATTGGCCGCGAGCCGGCTGGCGCCGCAAGGCATCGTGGCGCAATGGCTGCCGCTGCCTACGCAGAACGCGGAAGACACGCGCGCCCTGGTCGCCAGCTTCATCGAGGTGTTTCCGCATGCGCAGTTGTGGACCAGCGAACTGCACGAGATGCTGTTGCTGGGCTCGATGCAGCCGCTGACGCTGGACGCGGCGCGCATCGAAGCACGCTACGACCAGCCAGACACCGCCGCCGCATTGAAGGCGGTGGGCGTGCCCTCGGCCGCCGCCTTGCTGTCCACCTGGGTGACCGACCGCGCCGGCCTGGCGCGTTACGCGGGCGACGCGCAGGCGGTGACCGACGACCGCCCCGGCATCGAGTACGCCACCTGGGTGCGTCCGCGCGAAGTGGCGCGCACGCTGCCCGAACTGCTGGCGCTGCGCACCGAACCGCCGTTGCAAGGCGCATCCGAGGCCTTGCGTGCGGAACTGGAGCTGGAGCGGGCGCGGCTGGACACGTTCTATCGGGCCTCGCTGGCGGCCTATGCGGACGACCGCGAGACCTGGGGCAGGGAAATGAACAGGCTGGCGCGCGACGACGGCGGCAACGCCTACTTCCGCTGGTTCATGCCGAGCGCGCGGCAGTAGACCTCAGCTGCAGATGCGCCGCCAGGGCGCGAGGCCCTGGGGCGAGCAGTAGCCTGCGCAGGGCATGGCCATGGACATGCCGCTCTGGCAGCGCTGTTCCGGCGCCTTTTCGCCATAAGGCACGGTGCCCTGGCAGTCGCAGAGCGCCGCGCCGGCGCCCGAGGGCAGCTTCTTCACCAACTCCGCCGGCGCGACGCGTTCAGCGCGCTGACTTTGCCCGGCGCTTGGCGGCGCTTCGTCGTCCGCATCCGCCTGCTGGATGATGCCGCGCACCTTCGCCGCCGGCATATTGCAGGCCTTTGCGATCGCATTGACCGTGCGTCCGTCGTTGGCCATTGCCACTATCTTCTTGTCGCTGCAAGCGGCGTCGGCGGGCGACGAGAATGCGGCAGAAAGCCCAAGCGCCGCCGCGAGGAAAAATCCGGTTCTGGTCCATGCCATGTCGAGCCTCCCACCCCCGGGCCCGAATGAGGAAATACGGCGTAATCTGCTCAGGCTAAGGGTTTCCGCAAAAAGCGTAGAGCCCGCCATTTGGCAGTGTCAACGCAGACCGATTCCTTAGTCCTTGCGGTCGAATACCCTTGTCCCACTGTGTTGCCCCTAAGCATGAGCCGGTTTGGTGCCGACGCAATGATGCGTCGGCACCAGGCCAGGTTCATGCCTCCTCGAATATCGGGCTGGCGCCAGCCGTGAACGAATGCGCGGCGATTTCGGCTCCCGCCCGCGCACGCGCTTCCTGCCGCGCCGCATCGCCGCGCGCCGTGCCTTGCACCGAGAAGAACTTCACGTCCAAGAGGCCTATGGTTCCCAACACATACCGCAGATAGGGCGTGAGGAAATCCGGCTGGCTATACGCGCCGCAGCCGAAGTCGCCCCCCGACGAGATCGCGACGTACACCGGGCGATCCTCCAGGCTGCCCACCTTGCCCTGGGGCGTGATCTGGAAGGTGTGGCGCACTCGGACAACATGGTCGATCCAGCTCTTCAGCGACGAAGGCACGGTGAAGTTGTGCATGGGCGTGGCGATGACCAGATGGCTGGCGTCCTGCAAATCCTGGATCAGATCGGAGGAACGGCCCAGCGCGCCGCGTTCCTGGCTGCCGTCCGCCGGATCCTGCCGCGCGCTGAGGGCGGCGGCGTAAGCGGGATCGACGTGGGGCAGGGCGGTGGCGTCCACGTCGCGCACCACGGCGGGAGAGCCGGGAGCGGCGGCGATGAGCTGGTCGACGATGGCTTGCGACAGGCGGTAGCTTTCAGAGGCGCGGCCACGCGGGCTGCAGACGATGCGCAGGATGTTCATGCGGCGGGGGTATCCAAGGGTTTGCTGAATCGGATGGCGCTGGTCAACAGGCCACAACGGAAATAGAAGCGCTGGGCCAGGGCATTGCCCAGGCCGGTATCGAGCACCAACCGCGCGCAACCGCTGTCGCGCGCCACGCCGTCCAGCGCTTCCAGCAGGCGGGCGCCCCAGCGTTCGCCGCGGCGGTCGGCCGCCACCACCAGGTCGTCCACGTACAGAAAGCGGCCGTAGATCAGGTTTTCCTGAAGGCGGTAGCCGGCCAGCGCGACGGCAGTGGCGCCATCCAGCGCGGCCAGCAGGCGGTAGCCGTCGGCGCGCATGCGGCCGACGCGTTCGACGAAGCCGGCTTCGTCATTCAGATGGGGCCTGAGCTCGCACATGAGCGGCAGGCAGGCCCGCAATTCTTGCGGGGTCTCGATATGGCGCAGCAGGATGTCTGTCATGGAGGCGATGCGGTATCAGGGGAGGTCCACTGAATCTTAGGCAGCGCATGACATAATTTGAAGGGCCATAAAATGAATTCTGGACTATGCCATGATCAAACCCCAGCCCCGGGATCTGCCGGCGCTCTCCGACGCCAGCGCCGAGCCTTTGTACCGGCAGGTCTACGAGCGTTTTCGCGGCGCCATCGCCCAGGGAACGCTCAAGCCGGGCGACCGCATCCCCTCGGCGCGCGCGCTGGCCAAGGAGCTGGGCGTTGCGCGCGGCACGGTGGAAGTGGCCTATGCGCTACTGGGGTCCGAAGGCTACATCCTGGCGCGCGGCCAGGCCGGCACGGTGGTGGCGCCCGATCTGCAACCGCAGCATGCGCCCGTCGCCTTGCCGCCGCCTCCCGACCCCGCGCCGGATGAACGGGTCTGGCGCGAGCCGCCCGGCATCCGGCCTTTCCAGATGGGGCTGCCCGCGCTGGATGAATTTCCCCGCAAGATCTGGGCGCGCCTGGGAGCCCGGCAACTGCGCGCCATGCAGGCGCAGGAGCTGGCCTATCCGGCCAGCGCGGGCCTGCCGGCGCTGCGCAGCGCCACGGCCGCCTATCTTCAGGTGGCGCGCGGCATCCACTGCCAGCCCTCGCAGGTCTTCATCACCTCGGGCTACAACAGCACCATGCGGCTCATCCTGCAGACGCTGTTCGAACCCGGCGACCGGGTCTGGATGGAGGATCCCGGCTATCCGCCGACGCGCGCGCTGCTGGAACAGGCGCGGCTGCAACCGGTGCCCGTGCCGGTGGACCAGGACGGCCTG
This sequence comes from Achromobacter anxifer, assembly GCF_903652925.1. Taxonomy (GTDB): domain Bacteria; phylum Pseudomonadota; class Gammaproteobacteria; order Burkholderiales; family Burkholderiaceae_B; genus Achromobacter; species Achromobacter anxifer. Next base: position 396,508 of record NZ_CAHLAR010000004.1, read on the forward strand.
ATGGTGGCCGCGGGCATCGAACGCGCCGGCTCCGCGCGCGGCGCGGTGGTGACACCGGCGCATCAAAGCCCCTTGTCCATGTCATTGTCGCTGCCGCGGCGGCAGGCGCTGCTGGAATGGGCCGAACGCGGCGGATCCTGGGTGGTGGAGGACGATTACGACGGCGAATACCGTTACGTGGGCCGGCCGCTGCCCGCGCTCAAAAGCCTGGATACGCAGGGCAGGGTGCTGTATGCCGGCACCTTCAGCAAGGTGCTGTTTCCCGGCCTGAAGCTGGCCTATCTGGTGGTGCCGGAAGCGCAGATCGGCAGCTTCGAAAGATCGGCGCGGCTGCAGGCCGGCGGCGCGCCGGGCCTGACGCAGGCGATCCTCGCCGCCTTCATGGCCGAAGGCCACTTTGCCCGCCATATCCAGCGCATGCGCAAGCTGTACGCGGAGCGCCGGGCGGCGACGGTGGCGGGACTGACTGCGGTGCTGGGCCAGCACCTGCGGATCGAGCCGCAACCGGGCGGCATGCACCTGGTGTTGCGGCTGCTGGAAAGCGGGGCAAACCGGGACCTGGACGACCAGGCGCTGGCGGCGCGCATCTGGGAGCAGGGGCTGTTCGCGGAAGCGCTGTCACGCTGGTCTGACGCGCCGGACCGGCGCTCGGGCATCCTGCTCAGCTTCACCAACATCGCGTCCGAGGCGCAGGCCCGCGAACTGGGCCTGCGCATCCTCGCGCTGCTGTAGTCCTACTTCAGCCCGGCCTTGTCCAGGCCGTAGGCCTCGTCGGCGGAACCGGGCACGGTGCGGAACGCCACGTTCAGGCGGTTCCAGCCGTTGATCCCGACCACCAGGAAGGTCAGGTCCGAGATTTCGCGTTCGGACAACTCCGCGCGCACCTCTTCATAGACCGCGTCGGGCACGCCGTGCGCGGACAGGTTGGTGACGGCTTCGGTCCAGGCCAGGGCGGCGCGTTCGCGTGGCGAGAACAGGGTGGATTCGCGCCAGATGGCGACATGATGCAGCCGCAGCTCTCGTTCGCCCGCGATCTTGGCCTGCTTGACGTGCATGTCCAGGCAGAAACCGCAGCCGTTCAGCTGGGAAGCCCGGATGTCGACCAGATGGCCGAACTCGCGCACCACCGGCACCTTCTTGAGCGACATGCTGTAGTCCAGGTACTTCCTGGACAGTTCCTCGGACACCTGGAAGTAATTCAAACGCTGGATCATGTTTCCTACCTTTCTGATGTGTGTAGCCGAGTGGAATCTCGAACCAGAAGGATGCCCAAACTTGGCCCAGGCAAAAAGTGCCAAGAAAGGAGTTTTTTTCTAGGCCATGAGCCTTGGAGTTCAGGTCGGCCAGCGCAGCACGAAGCGCGCGCCGCCCAGGGGACTGTCCTGTATCTCGATGCTGCCGCCATGGCTGGCGGCCACCCGCCAGACGATGGCCAGGCCCAGGCCAGCGCCGCCGGTGCCGCGGTCGCGGCTTTCGTCCAGGCGGATGAAGGGCTCGAAGATCCGGGCCCGATCTTCCGGCGCGATGCCGCCGCCGTCGTCGTCCACGACCAACTCGTATCCGCCCACAGGGCATTGTCTGAGTTCCACCTCGACGTGGCGGCTGGCATAGCGCACGGCGTTCTGGACCAGGTTCAGCAGCGCCCGGCTCATGTAGCGCGGATGCAGCCGCACCCGCGGCGGATGATCGCCGCGCACATGGCACTGCACGGCGCGCGCCTCGGCCTGGTGCGCGACCTGAGCCAGGGCCTCGCCCAGCCAATCGCAGGTGTCCACGGTTTCCAGCTTGACGGTCTCGTCCGTGGGGCGCTCGAGCCGCGCGTAGACCAGCAGCTCGGCCACCAGCGATTCCAGCTCGGAGATATCGGTCTGCATGTCGCGCAGGATCTGGTGCCGCTTGGGCAGATGCTGGTCCTGGCCCAGCAGGGCGACCTCGAAGGACAACCGCGCCAGCGGCGTGCGCAGCTCGTGCGAAACGGCGTTGGTCAGGCTGCGCTGGTTCTCGACCAGCGCCGAAATGCGCTCGGCCATCTGGTTGAAGCTTTCGCCCACGTGCCGCATGCCGGCCAGGCGCGACAGCCGCACGCGCGCGCCGAGGTCGCCCTGGCCCATGCGCAGCGTGGCGTTGCGCAGGCGGTCCAGGTCGCGCCACAAGGGCAGGGCCCAGAGCAGCAGCAGGATGCCGCCGACGATCAGGCTGAGCGCGGCCCAGGCGGCCGCCGTGACCCACCGCTCGAACGCCCGCGACGCGCGCGGCAGGCGGACCTCCAGCCACTGCCGTGGTTCCCCGGCCAAGGGGATAACATAGACGTCATAGTTGTCGCGCATGATGAAGCCGCTGGCGGCGACCTGGCGCTGTTCGGCTTCCGAGGGATTGGCCTCGGCATCGTCCAGCAGTTTCAGGCCCAGTCCGTAATGGGGCTGTATCTCTTCACGCAGGAAATCCGGCCGCGCGTCTGGCGCGACGTTGTCCAGCTCCTTGCGCAGCACATACATCTGCCCGCGGACCGCCTTGTAGGAAAGATCCGCGCTGAGCGGATCCAGCAGATACTCCAGCGTGCGCTGCACCAACTGCGACCCCGCCCCATAACCGATGGCGGCGACGACGAAGATGCGGATAGCGAACTTGAGCATTGGGGATGGCGACGGGATCAGGACCCGCGATGCTAGGGGCGCCTGGAGGGGCAATCCGGCAATATTTGTACGGTATTTGTAAAGTTGTTTGAAGCGCGCGGGGATAGCGAGGTAAACCCGCCATATGGCCCGGCGCGTTCAGGCGGTTGAATCCGCAACGCCGCCCGGCTATAAGCATGGGGCGAGGGCCGGATTCCCATGCCCCGCCTGCCGATGAAGCCCGAGTTCCCATGCCGCCGCTGCCTCCCCACCAAGACGAACACGTTGCCAGCAAGCCCGCCACTTCAACGCGCGAGCAGCCCGGGCCGGGCTCCTGTCTGGAAGTCTTTCTGGTTTTCCTGCGCCTGGGACTGACGTCCTTCGGCGGACCGGTGGCGCACCTGGCGTACTTCCGCAGCGAATTCGTCGAACGCAGGCGCTGGCTGGATGATTACGCCTATTCCGACCTGGTGGCGCTATGCCAGTTCCTGCCCGGGCCCGCCAGCAGCCAGGTCGGCATGGCGATAGGCCTGAAGCGCGCGGGCTGGGCCGGCATGCTGGCCGCCTGGCTGGCGTTCACGCTGCCCACCGCCGTCGCACTGATCCTGTTCGCTCTCGGGCTGGCGCAGTTCGGCTGGCTGTCGGCGTCGGGGGCCATCCATGGCCTGAAGGTCGCGGCCGTCGCCATCATCGCGCAGGCGGTCTGGGGCATGGGCCGTTCGCTCTGTCCGGACCGGGAACGCGCCGGGCTGGCGGTGGCCGCCGCGCTCATCACCATTCTGTTGCCGACCACGCTGGGGCAACTGGCCGCGATCCTGCTGGGCGCCGTCGCGGGCATGGCCGCGCTGCAAGTGCCGCCACGTCCCGCCCTGGCGGTCGAGCCCTTGAATGTCTCGCGCCGCGCCGGCTATGCCGCGCTGGCGCTGTTCCTGGTGTTGCTGGCGGCCTTGCCGGCCTGGGCCGCGCTTAGCGGCATGCCGCTGGCGCAGCAGTTGTCCGGTTTCTACCGCGCGGGCGCGCTGGTTTTCGGCGGCGGCCACGTGGTGCTGCCCTTGCTGGAAGCGGCGTCGGTGCCGAGCGGAATGGTGTCCAACGCCGACTTCCTGGCCGGCTATGGCGCGACCCAGGCCATGCCCGGACCGATGTTCGCCTTCGCCGCCTTCCTGGGCGCGATGTCTTCCGGGCCGCTTTCGGGCTGGGCGGGCGGGCTGATGCTGCTGGTCGCGATCTTCCTGCCGGGCGCCTTGCTGGTGGCCGCGGCGCTGCCTTTCTGGGACAGCTTGCGGCGGCGGCCCGGCGTGCGCAACCTGGTCGCGGGCGTCAACGCCAGCGTGGTCGGCATATTGCTGGCGGCCCTGTATGACCCGGTATGGACCAGCGCCATCCGCGGCCACGCCGACTTCGGCCTGGCCTTGCTGCTGTTCGCATTGCTGGTCTATGCGCGCTGGTCGCCCGTCTGGGTGGTGCTGCTGGCCGCGGCGGCGGGCTGGGCGCTGGGCTAGGCCCCATTCACCCTAAATCGAGCCTTGCGCCGGCCCCTGGGGCCGGGCGGCCGTAACGTCCAGCCGGAAAGCCTAGGACTGCCAGCGCGGCTGACGCTTCTGCAGGAAGGCATCGATGCCTTCGCAGGCGTCGGCTTCCATCATGTTGCGCGCCATCACGTCGCCCGCGTAATCGTAGGCGTCGGCCAGCGCCATCTGCCGCTGCTTGTAGAACATGCGCTTGCCATACCGGATAGCCGTGGGGCTCTTCGCCACGATGTCATCGACCAGCGCGCCCACCCGTTGATCCAGTTGCGATTCGGGCACGGCATCGTTGATCAGCCCCCAGTCCCTGGCCTGGGCCGCGTCGATGAATCTTGCCGTCACCAGCATTTCGAAGGCGCGCTTGGCCGACACGTTGCGGCTGAGCGCCACCGCGGGCGTGGAGCAGAACAGGCCGACATTGATGCCGGACACCGCGAATCTGGCGGTATCGGCGGCCACGGCCAGATCGCAGCTGGCCACCAGCTGGCAGCCCGCGGCGGTGGCGATGCCATGCACCTTGGCGATCACCGGCACGGGTAGCGCCTGCAAGCCTTGCATCACGGCGCTGCATTTCCTGAACAGGTCGCGGTAGTAATCCAGCGAGGGCTGGCCGCGCATTTCCCGCAGGTCGTGGCCGGCGCAGAAGGCTCGGCCGCTGGATTCCAGTACCACGCAACGCACACCGGCGTCGCGCGACAGCTGATCGATTTCGGCTTGCAGCGCGGCCAGCAGGCCCTCCGACAGCGCGTTGAACTGGCCGGGCCGGTTCAGGCGCAGCGTCACCACGCCGCCTTCGGAATGGCGCGCCAGGATCGGTTCTTGCGCCGCTGCTTCGATGTTCATGTCGTCTCCAGGTGAGCTTATTCCTGGATAGTAGTTGCATCGGCCCAGGGCCGGCGAGCGGTTCTCAGCCCGCCGCCAACCGCCGCGCCATGCCCGCGGACAGGCACAGCAACGGCCCCACGATGACCGCGCCGATGAGCGCCATCGCCGCCTGCGGCGCCATGCCGCTGTCGAGCAGCAGGGTGGCGATGACGGCCGACCCGCTCATCTGGAACAGCCCGTACACCGCGGCGGCGGTGCCGGCGCGTTCGGCGAACGGTTCCAGCGCCAGGCTCAGCCCCGACCCCAGGGCCAGCGAGAAGCCCACCGTCAACACGGCCACCGGCAGCATGAAGACCCAGGCCGACAGCGGCAGCCACAGCCAGGCGGCCAGATGCATGGCCGCGGCCGCCAGCAGGGCGATCATGCCGACCCGCACCATGGTGTGCCGCCCGTAACGCGAAATGAATGCGGGTGCCAGGAAGAACGCGCCGATGTTGATGGCCGCGTTGCCGCCGAACCAGGCGGAAAAGCCCAGCTCGGAATAGCCCAGCTGCTGCACCAGCACCACGGGCGCGGCGGACACGAACACCAGGATCATGGCCATGCCCGCCATGCCGAATGCGGCGAAATACAGGAAGCGGCCGCTGGCGACGATGGGCGCGTAGCGGCGCAAGCTGTAGAGCGCGCCTTGGGGCCGCGTGGGATGGGCCCGGGTTTCCTCGAAGCGTATCGCCAGCAGGCCGGCCAGCGTCAGCGCGAACAGCACCATGAATACGAAGGTGCTACGCCAGCCGGCATGCACCGCCAGCGCGCCGCCCACCATCGGCGCAAGCGCCGGCACCGTGCACAGCGCGCCATTGAGATAGCTGTAGACGCGCGCGCCCACGGCCGGATTGAAGCAATCGCGCACCGCCGCGAACGCCACCAGCGAGGCCGAGCAGGCGCCCAGCCCCTGGATCACGCGCGCCGCGTAAAACACGTCCAGCGAGTTGGCGGCGGCGCCCAGCGCCGAGCCCAGCAGATAGGCGAGGGCTCCGCCCAGCGCCACCGGCCGCCGGCCATAGCGGTCCGCTAGCGGACCGATCAGCACCTGGCCCACGCCTACCGCGAAGATGAACAGGGTGATGCTGGCTTGCAAGGCGGTGACGGGCTGGCCGTAGTCCTGCGCCATGACGGGCAGCGAGGGCAGATAGATGTCGATGCCCATAGGCGTGAGCGTGACCAGCCCCATCAGGAGACCGATCAGCCAGCGTTGGCCGCGAGGGGATAAAGCAGACTTCATGGCAGGCTCGGGGTCCATGGCGGACCCGGGAAAACCCGATATTATCCATGAACAGGCGTAGAATCCTTTAGCTATGAATCCTGCCGCCCTCCGCCCCCGCATCGTCATCCATTACTGCACGCAGTGCCAGTGGCTGCTGCGCGCCGGTTGGATGGCCCAGGAACTCCTGTCCACTTTCTCGACCGATCTGGGCGAGGTCGTGCTGCAGCCCGGCACCGGCGGCGTCTTCCAGGTCACCTACAACGGCGACCTGATCTGGGACCGCAAGAGCGACGGCGGCTTCCCCTCGGCCAAGGAACTGAAGCAACGCGTGCGCGATCGCCTCGATCCCGCCCGCACGCTGGGCCACATCGACGGCCACACCGCAGGCCCGCTGGCAGCGCCGGACGCCTGACGCGACACCGGCCAGCCCCGCAGGGCCGGCCGGTCTTGCGCGGCCAGCGCCGCAATCAGGCGGAAGACTCCGCCTGGGTCAAGCCGGCGCGGTTCTTGCGCTGCCGCATGGCCGACACCACCAGCAGCGCAATCAAGCCCACGCAAGCCGCCACGAAGCCCAGGCTGATGGGCCGCGTCACGAAGATCGCCAGGTCGCCGCGCGACAGCAGCAGGGCACGGCGGAAGTTCTCTTCCACCATGGGTCCCAGCACAAAGCCCAGCAACAGCGGCGCCGGTTCAAAGCGCAGCCGGATCAACGCGTAGCCCGCGGCCCCGAACAGGGTCACCATGGCCACGTCGAACAGGTTGTTGTTGGTGCTGTAGACACCCACGCAGACAAAGAACAGCGCCGCCGGGAACAGATACCGGAAGGGCACCGTCAACAGGCGCACCCACATACCGATCAGCGGCAGGTTCAGCAGCAGCAACAGCACGTTGCCGACCCAGAAGCTGGCGATCAGCCCCCAGAACATGTCGGCGTGCTCCACCATCATCTGCGGACCAGGCTGGATGCCGTGGATGATCAGCGCGCCCAGCATCAGCGCCATCACCGGGTCGCCAGGGATGCCCAGGCTCATGGTCGGGATGAAGCTGGTCTGGGTCGAGGCGCTGGTCGCGGCTTCCGGCCCGGCGATGCCCTCGATGGCGCCGCGGCCGAAGCGCCTCGGGTCGCGCGCGACCTTCTTTTCCGTGGCGTAGGAAATGAAGGACGCGATCGTCGGACCCGTGCCCGGCAGGATGCCGAAGGCCGCGCCGATCGCCGTGCCGCGCACCAGCGCGCCGCGCGACTGCTTGATGTCGCCGGCCTCGGGCCGCATCGACTTCATGCTGATCTTGGCGGTGGTCACCTTGGTGTCGCCGCCGATGCGGTTGATGTTCTTCAGGAAGTCGGCCACGCCGAACAGGCCCATGGCCAGCGCCACAATCTGCAGGCCGTCGGACAGTTCCAAGATGCCGAAGTGAAAGCGCATGGTGCCGGTGTTGACGTCGGTGCCGATTACGCCCAGCAGCAGGCCCACCACCACCATGGCCACGCCCTTGATGGCCGAGCCCTTGGCCAGGGTCGCGCCGGCCAGGAGGCCCAGCATCATCATGGAGAAGTACTCGGCGGGCCCGAACTTGAAGGCCACGTCCACCAGCATGGGCGAAAACAGGATCATCGCCAGGATGCCCACCGACGCGCCGCAGAACGACGAGAACATCAGCATGAACAGCGCCGAGCCGGCCTTGCCGTTGCGCGCCAGCGGATTGCCGTCCAGGCAGGCCACCGCGTGCGAGGCGGTGCCGGGCAGGTTCAGCATGATGGAGGTAATGCCGCCGCCATACTGCGAACCGTAGTAGATGCCCGACAGCATCACCAGCGCCGCCGTCGGCGTCATGGTGTAGGTCAGCGGCAGCAGGATGGAAATCGCGGCCAGCACGCCCATGCCCGGCAGCACGCCGATCAGGTTGCCCATGAACACGCCGAACACGGCCCACATCAGATTGTCCAGCGCGAAGGCGACGGAGAACCCATGCATCAGGTTATTGAAGATTTCCATCGATCAACCCCAGCGGAACAGCGGGAACTGCAATTGCAGCGCCCAGGAAAAGACGGCCACGCCCAGCACCGTCACGCCGGCGGCAAGCAGCGCCGCGCTGCGCGGCGTGTGCTGGCGGTCGCCCATCGCGGAAATGAAGACCAGCGCAAATGTGGCGGGCACCAGACCGCCGAACTTGCCGATCAGGATGAAGGTCATCAGGCCGCCGATGATGCAGCCCCAGCCGCGCCAGTCGGGCGGCCCTTCGTCTTCGGCGTCTTCCTCGGCCGCGACCGGCGCCGCTGCCATGCGAAGAATCATCAGGCCCAGCAGGACCAGCAGCACGCCCAGGATGGCGGGAAACATTCCCGGTCCCATGCGCGCCAGGCTGCCGATGTTGTAGGTGGACGCCTGCGCGATGGCCCCCAGGCCAAGCACGATCATCGTGCCTGCGGCCCAGAGCTCGCGCCTGACGGCGCTGCGTTTGGATTGCATGTGTAGTCCTCCCGTTGTTGTGCTTCTGCCTGACTACGTACTGAACAAAAGCTGACTTTTGGTTGAAGGCGAAGTCTAAAAATTCAAACTTCCGTTCAGCTTTCAGACAGGTGCGCACTACGCTCGACGGGCGGTTTTTGGGGCAAAAACGGGGGAAATCCCTTAGGCCGCGCGACGCGCAGGGGCGGCATTGCGCGCGCAGCCATGCAGCGCCGCGGAGCCGCGCTAGCGGCGTACCGCAGCGCACGCGGCGCCGCGGAGCGAGCAGGAGGAATTGGAAGCGCTGACGCCGCGTCCTGTGCTGACGGTTCAGGACGCAGCTTGCGCCGGGCCGTCAGCCCTTGGGCGCCCAGGGCTTGCGCTCGCCGAGCGCCAGCGCAGCCTCCAGGCGCTGCTTGGCAGCCTCGGGCCAGCAGGCGTCCATGTCGTAGAACTCGTCCGCCGCGGGCACGTAGTCCGGTATGCCTACCCACGGATGCTTGGAACGCACGAAGCAGTGCGCGCCGGGCGGGAAGTCCGCTGCGCGGTCCAGCGTGCCGGCATACACCAGCGATACCGTTTCGCCGTAGGCCGGATGGTGGCTCCACAACAGCCCGGAACAGAGCGCGCAACGCACCACCACGACGGTCTCGCCGTCGTTGGCGTTCTTGTCGTCGGGATGGCGGCGCAACTCGCCCTGCAACCTGCGCACCCGGTCGGACTCGATGACCGCATTCATGGCGAACGCGGTGCCTGAATGACGCTGGCACACGGTGCAATGGCAGCAGTGCACGAACATCGGCGGACTGGCGAGGCGATAGCGCACGGCGCCGCAGTCGCAGCCGCCTTCGATGAGGGTTTCGGTCACGATGCGTCTCCTGGGGAAGGGTGGATTCCAGTGTATTGGCGCGCAACGGGCAACGGCAGTGGCGATCGCGTCACGATGCAGGGGCGATTGCGCCATTGCGCTGAAAAAGCCGGTCCCGGGCGTTCTGGAGATGGACGAAGCATGAATATCTGACTAAAGTCAGATATATGAACACATCCGACATCCAGCAGGTACGCAGCTTCAACCGCATCGTCGCCGAAGGCATAGGCGCCAACGACGAGCGATTCCTGGGGCGAGGGCGGCCCATGGGCGAGTCTCGGCTGCTATGGGAAATCGGCGCCGATGGCGCCGATCTGCGGGCCTTGCGCGGCCGGCTCGGCCTGGATTCGGGCTATCTCAGCCGCGTCCTGGCGTCGCTGGAAAGGCAGGGACTGATCGCCGTCGAGCCCCATCCGGACGACCGCCGCGTGCGCCGCGCCACGCTGACGGCGGCCGGCGCCAAGGAGTGGGCCGAACTCGAAACACGCTCCGACGCCGTCGCCCGCCGCGTGCTCTCGCCGCTGCCCGAGGACCAGCGCCGCCAGTTGCTTGCCGCCATGTCGGAAGTAGAGCGCCTGCTGAAGGCGTCCATGGTGCGGTTCGAGATAGAGGATCCGAATAGCGAGGAAGCGCGCTGGTGCTTCAGTCAGTACTTCGCCGAGCTCGATGCGCGCTTCGATGCGGGCTTCGATCCCGCGCTGAGCCTGTCGGCAGATGTGCGCGAATTGAGCGCTCCCGAAGGCGCCTTGATCCTGGCGCGCTTGCGCGGCGATCCCGTGGGCTGCGTGGCTCTGAAGTTCCATGGCGAATCGCCCGCGGAACTGAAGCGCATGTGGGTCAGTCCGTCGGCCCGCGGCCTGGGCCTGGGGCGGCGCCTGATCGAAGCCGCCGAGCGGCACGCCCGCGGGCAGGGGACCCGCGTCATCCGGCTGGAAACCAACCGGGCCCTGGTCGAAGCCATCGCCTTGTACCGACGCTGCGGGTACGCCGAAGTGGCCGCCTTCAACGCGGAACCGTACGCCCATCATTGGTTCGAAAAAACGCTGGACTGAAGGGGGCGCATTGCCGCTGAATCGCCCATTAGGGCATAACGCTTGCTTTTTCTGGCAATTAAGTGCTAAAATACGACATCTTTCAGCAAAATAATCATAAGCATAACTGCTGGAAGGTGTAGAAGCAGCCAGCGGCTTCGGCCGCTATTTCGTTTGCGTTGCCTGCGCGCATGCCCCCCGCGCCCCGATGGCATCCATTGGACTAGCATCCATGGCACGCACGAATCCAGTACATCGCGCTTGCGCGGGGGAAGCCGTGTGCCCTGAACAGGAGAACGTTCATGTCTCATCAACTGGTTAGCAAGAAGTCGCACTTCGAGATCCCGCCCCTGGATTGGAAGGCGCCCGAGACCAAGAAGGAAGCGGACATCAAGACCGTTCCCGCGCAAGCCGAAGCCGCCAAGAACGCGGACTCCCTGCGCAAACACGCATAAGGCCTGCCCGGCAGGCAGGGGCGCTATCCCGCGTGCGTCACCACCTGGTTGCGTCCCTGCTGCTTGGCCGCGTATAGCGCGGCGTCGGCATCCTGGAATACCGCCTCCACGCCCGGACCGCGCGGCCGCCATAGCGCCACACCGGCAGACACCGTAATCCCCAACGCGCCGCCCAGCCGGCGCGTTTCCATTTTCTTGCGCAGGCGTTCGGCCATGCCGGTCGCCTCCCTGATGCCCACGGCGGGCAGCAGGATCAGGAATTCCTCGCCGCCGTTGCGGCACAGGATGTCGGACGGGCGCGAACAGTCGCGCATCAGCTGCGCCACCGCCTGGATCACCTCGTCGCCCGCCGTGTGGCCATAGGTGTCGTTGACACGCTTGAAATGGTCGATGTCCAGCGCGATCACGGCGAACGGCGTGTCCGACGCGCGCAGCGAGTCCACCGCATCCTCGATTCCCCGCCGGTTGTGCAAACCGGTCAAGGGGTCGGTGATGCTGGCCTGGTTGAGCTTGCCGATCTTGTCCTGCAGGTTGGTGTAGCTCCTGATCACCGCGCGCTTCAGGCGCTGGGCCTCGAAATACCAGGCTTTCACCGAACGCACCCGCTGCATGGCGACGGCCATGTCGTGATGCTCGACGTTGGTCGCCAATTGCGACAGCGGCTGAGAAATCTTGCGCGCGCACCACCAGATGGCCAGCAGGAAGGCCAGGGCGAAGGGCGCCGCGTAGCGGATCAGCGCCCAGACCAGGTCGTGCAGCGGTTCCAGCGTGGCCGCGGCCGGGCGCTGCGCGATCACGCCCCAGCCGCTGCGCGGCACGCGCGCATATCCCGCCAGCATGTCCACGCCCTGCGTGTTGACGAGGCGCTGCGCGCCGTTCTCTCCGCGCATCACCGCCGCCACCACGGGATTGGCGGTCACGTCCTCGCCCACGCGCTGGCTGTCCTGGTGGTAGATCAGCCGGCCTTCGCTATCCACCACGTACAGATAGGAACCGTCCTGGTAGGGGTGCTTGCCCAGCAGCGTGTGCAAGGCGCCTTCGTTGCGCAGGTAGATCGTGCCCGACACGTAGCCTAGATAGGCGCCGCTGTCCGAATGGATGGGATACGACACGTTGATCAGCAGATTGCCGGCGACGGACACATAAGGCTTGCTGATCAGGGGCTTGCGCGTTTGCAGCGCCATGCGGCTGCCGGCGTTGTCGACGCGGGTACCCTGAAAAGTGCGGATGCCCTTGCTGGCGGCCAGCATGAGGCCGTCGGCGCGGATGATGGCGACGGTATTGAAGCTGTCCGTCTGCTCCTGCAGGCGTTCGACTTCCGTGGCCAACAAGTCAGGGGCATCGAAGCGCCAGGCCACGTGGCGGGCGCTGTACTCCAGTTGCTGCAGGGCCGAATCCAGGAAGGTGTCCGCGCCCTCGGCAAGCTTGGCGGCGTAGACGCGATTGGACTCCAGCGTGTTGGCGATGAGTTGTTCGCGCTGCAGCCGGTAGCTGGCATACAGGGCATTGGCGGTGGCGGCAAGGGCGCTGAATACGGTAAGCGCAAGCACCAGCCCGCGTAGGTTGATTCGCATGGAGATCGTGTCGGGCGAGGTCGGTTGCGGCGAGTGCGCGGGATTTTACCTGGGCGCCGGATCCGGTTCGTCCAGCAAGCGCGCCGCGGGCGACTCGGCCGCGGCGCCGGCACGGAAATAGCCCATGACGGTGGCGACGCTGGCATGGCCGGTCATGGCCATGGTGTCGCCCAACGGCACATTCTGCCGGCCGGCCTCGGTGACAAAGCCGGAGCGCAGGCTGTGCGCGGAAAAATCGCCTTCCAGGCCCGCCAGCCGGCAGCGTTCCAGCACGATGTCGCGCACCGCGGCGGCGGCCAGCGGCTCGCCCAGCACGTCGCCGCGCCGCACGCGCCGGAACAGCGGACCTTGCGTGATGCCGCTGGCGCGCAGCCAGGCGTCCAGCGCCTGCGCCGCCACGCCGACGATGGGCTTCTGGTCGTTGGCGCGCGCCGTGCCGGCCTGGTTCGTCTTGGAATGCGCCAGCGTGTACAGAAAACCGTCGGCGGCGCGCCGCGTGTTTTCCATCGACGCGTGCACGACCTCGGAACGCCTGCGGCCGCCGCTGGCCCAGGCGAACAGCAGCAGGGCGCGGTCGCGCAAGCCGCGCAAGGAATCGTCGCAGGTGGCCAGCATGGCTTGCAGCGGCTCGCGGGTCAGCGCGACTTTCCTGGCGGGCGCGACGCCGCGCTTGGCGTAGGCGCGGCGCGTCTTGGCCAGAAGTTCGCGCACCGCGGCGGCGCGGCAGGGGTTGGGATGGCCGTGCAACTCGTGCGCCTTGGACAGCACCGACACCCGTTGCAGCAGCGTATTCAGGCTGAGCGCGCCGAGACGCCCCTTGGCCTTCAGACGCACCAGTTCCTGGTCCAGCGCCAGCGGCAACTCCCACTTCAAGCCTTGTTCCGTCGAGCGCTGGGCGTGGTCGACCACGAACTGTATGACCGCCGCTTCCGGCAAGGGCAGGGCGAAACGCCTGCCGTAGCGGAGTTCAAACCAGGCGGTCCAGTAGCGGATCGCGGCACGATAGCTGGCGGCGGTGTTGGCGGAGCTGCCTTCGCGCATCAGGCCGCGCGCCGCGGCGTCGGCCTTGGCGTCGAGCGTGAGCGGGTCCAACACAGGCAGTGAAGGCGGCAATTTCAGCTGAGACATGATCAGTCCAGGGTCGATTTTCTTATTTCATACATATTATTATGTATGCTGTATGATATCTAACACTTAGGATAAATTAATCGCGATAAGGTTCCATTATCGTGGGTAATTATCCTCCAAACATCACATCCAGCACGGAGCACACGCATGGCCACGGGAATCAGCGAAACCGACGTCTGGAGCGCCGCCGACGCCTTGCTGCTGGAAGGAGCGCGCCCGACCATCGAGCGGGTGCGCCAGAAAATCGGTCGCGGCTCGCCCAATACGGTCAGTCCGTACCTGGAAACCTGGTTCCGGTCGCTGGGGGCGCGCATCAAGGATCCCGGCGCATTCTCGGCGCCCGCCGCGGTGCCCGATCCCGTCGCCCAGGCGGCGGCGCACTTCTGGGAAGCCGCCTTGTCCGAGGCCCGCACCCAGCAGGAACAGGCCTATCGCGACCGTTGGCAGGAACTGGCGCGGGAAGGGGAGCAACTAGCCGCCAACGCTGAACAGTTGCAGCAACGCGAGGCCCAACTGGTCAACCGTGAACAGGATCTGCAGGAAGCCCTCAAGGTCGCCACCACCCAGCTGGCCGCCGCCGAGGAACGCCTGCAAGCGGCCGAGCAACAGCTGCGCCAACGCGACGAGCAGATCAAACGCAGCCAGCTGCAATTGGATGACGCCCGCAGCGCGACGCAGACGCTCTTGACCGAAGCCGAGAAAATGCGCGGCCTCCACGCCCAGGCGCTGGACGCACTGGAAACCCGCCACGCCGCCCATGAACGCCGCTGGCTCAATGAACTGGACGCCGAACGCGGCGCGGTCAAGCGCTTGCAAGCCAAGCTGGACGAGACGCTGGCCGCCAGCCAGCAACAGTCGACCCAGGCGCGCAAGGCGCTGGAGCATGAGCAGGACCAGCGGCGCCAGGCGGAGCAGGGCGCCCAGGCGCTGCGCGCCGAAAGCCAGGCGCAGCAACTGCGGCAACAGGCGGACCTGGCGGCGGCAGAGGCCGCCTTGGCTTCCGCCCGGGCGCGCGAACAGGCGCTGGAGGCCAGACTGGCGTCCGCCGAGCAGCAGTCGGCCGGGCTGCTGGCGCAACTAAAGGGCAAGGACGAGCAACTGGGCGAGCTGACGCGCCATCTGATGGCGCAGGCCAGCAGGCAGGCGCAGGCCCCGGCGGCCGATTCCGCGTCCTAGCGGCTAGCCAGGGGGCGGCCCGCGACGCTGTACAAGTCAGCCCAAATATCGGATAAATACGTCAGGCATGCCATGCCGCGCCCGGGCAGCCGCCCGCCGGCCGCGATACGTCAGGATCCCGGGCCATCAACCCGGTCAGGAGCAGCGGTTGAATCCTCCATCTCGCCAGTCGGTCGACCTCGCCCGCATCTTGCTCGTCATCGTGATCCTTGCCGGACTGATGGTGGGCAGCCTCTACATCCTGCGGCCATTCCTGCCGGGCCTGGTCTGGGCGACCACCATTGTCGTCGCCACCTGGCCGATCCTGCTGGCGATCCAGCGCTATTGCGGCGGACGCCGCTGGATCGCCACCATGGTCATGCTGATCATCCTGCTGTTCGTCATCGTGCTGCCGCTGTACGAGGTCATCTCGACCCTGGCGCTGCACAGCGCGGCCATCATGGCCGCGGTCAAGAGCCTGCCCGACTACACGCTGCTGGCGCCGCCAGGGTGGGTCCACAACATCCCGCTGGCCGGCCCCAAGATCGCCCAGGAATGGCAGAGCCTGTCGGACGCCGGCGCGGGCGGCCTGCTGGCCAAGCTGGAACCCTACCTGACCAGCGCCGCCAGCTGGCTGCTCGGCCACGCCGCCATCGTCGGCGTGTTCGTCATGCACATGCTGATCACCGTGGTGGTGGCCGGCATCCTGTACACCAAGGGCGAAGTAGCCGTTGATTTCGTGCGGCTTTTCTTCAACCGTCTGTCGGGCCAGCGCGGCGTGGCGGCGGTCCGGCTTGCCGGCCAGGCGATACGCGCCGTGGCGCTGGGCATCGTCGTGACGGCGGTGGTGCAGTCAGGCCTGGGCGGCATCGGCCTGTGGATCGCTGGCGTGCCCGCGGCCGGAATCCTGACCGCGCTGATGGTCATGCTGTGCCTGGCCCAGCTGGGTCCGCTGCTGCCCATGCTGGGCGGCGTGGCCTGGCTGTTCCACAACGACATGAAGCTGGCGGCCGCGGCGCTGCTGGTCTGGGCGATCCTGGTGGCCGGGCTGGACAATCTGCTGCGGCCGATGCTGATCAAGCGCGGGGTCAACCTGTCGCTGCTGCTGATCCTGGCCGGCGTGCTGGGCGGCATGTTCGCCTTCGGCATCGTGGGCCTGTTCATCGGCCCGGTGATCCTGGCGGTGACGCAGACCCTGCTCAAGGCCTGGATCGAGGAAGTGCCGCCGCCGGCCGCGCTGGCGGACGACAAGGCATCCAACCCGACGCCAAACGCCGCTGCAAGCCAGAGTCCGGCCGAACGATCCGGATTTCCTCCGGTCTGAATCCTGCGCGCGCGGCCCGTGGCGAGGCAGCCCGCCAGCGAAGGGCGTAACATCTGCCTCACGTCGCGGGCCCACGGCCCGCTTTTCTGGCAACACCCCGGCAATACCTCATGACGAAGCACCCTCCGGCGCGGCCCCAAGGCGGCGCCCACACTCCCACGAATTCCCGCGGTCCCCGCGCCCAGCAAGGCGGCGCGGCGCATGACAGCGTGCGTCTGGCCAAGCGCCTGGCCGAGGAACTGTCCTGCTCGCGCGGCGACGCGGAACGCTATATAGAAAACGGTTGGGCCGCGGTGGACGGCAAATGCGTGGAAGAGCCGGGTTTCCGGGTCAAGCCCGGCCAATCCATCGGCCTGCTGCCCGGCGCGCGCCTGGAAGACGCGCGTCCCGTCACGATCCTGCTGCACAAGCCGGCCGGCGTGTACGCCAACGACGAACCCGGCTCCGCGCGCGACTTGATCCTGCCGGAGAACCTGATGCCGGGCGACCGCTCGGGCCAGCGCTACCTGAAGCGCATGTTCAACGGCCTCAAGCTTGTCACCCCCCTGGAGCGCGCAGCCAGCGGGCTGGTCGTCTACACGCAGGAATACCCGGTGACGCGCAAGCTGGTGGAAGAGGGCCGCCACGTGGAGCAGGAGTACGTGGCCCAGGTGTCCGGCCAGCTCAGCCCGGCCGACCTGGCGCGCCTGCAGCGCGGCATGGCCTATGATGGCCGCGCCGCCACGCCCATGAAGGTCAGTTGGCAGAACGAAACCCACCTGCGCTTCGCGCTGAAGACGCCGGCGCCGGGTTTCATCGAATACGTGTGCGATGCGGCGGGGCTGCGCTTGCAAGCGCTGCGCCGCATCCGCATCGGACGCCTGCCCATGGCCGGGCTGGCGCCCGCCCAGTGGCGCTACCGCCTGGAATACGAACGCTTCTGACGGCAGCAGGGATGAGCATGGACCAGACGCAGCACGACCCGGACCGGAGCTCCGGACGCAGGGGATTTCTGATGAACGCCGGGGCTCTGTGCCTGTCCGCCGCCTTGGCCGGCTGCGCGGCGCGGCCGCCGGCGCCGCGCCGGACTGCGCAAGGCCCCAGGCCCACGGCGGCGACGCCCCCGGTTACCGGCCCTTATGCGACGGCGGTGCCGGCGCTCAAGCCGGGCGCGCGCATCGCCATCGTGGCGCCCGCATCCGCCGCGCTCGACGCCGCGGACCAGGCCGCCGAATGGCTGGAAGCGCGCGGCTACACGCCCCAGGTCATGCCGGCGTCGCGCTCACGCCTGGATGCGCCTTATGACTATCTGGCCGGCGCCGACGCGGACCGGCTGGCTGACCTGCATGCGGCCTTTGCCGCCCCCGAGGTTGGCGCCGTCTGGTGCCTGCAGGGCGGCTTCGGTTCGTGGCGCCTGCTGGACCAACTGGACTTCGATCTGTTGCGCCGCCATCCCAAGCCCTTCATCGGCTACAGCGACATCACCGCGCTGCATCTGGCCTTGCAGCGCCACGCCGGCTTCGTCACATTCCATGGGCCGATGCTGGCGCAGGACCTGCTGGCCGGCAAGCGCGATCCCACCGAATCGCATCTGCTGTCCATGATCACCGGCCAAGTGGGGCAGGGGGCGTGGATCACGCCGCCGCCTTATGCCACCGCCACGGAACTGATCCCGGGCAGCGCCACCGGACGCCTCATCGGCGGCAACCTGGCGCTGATCGCCTCGCTGATCGGCTCCGACAACGAGATCGACACCCGCGGCGCCATACTCTTCATCGAGGACGTCAACGAGGCCTTGCCCCGCATCGACCGCCTGTTGAGCCAATTGGCCGCGGCCGGCAAGTTCGACGAGCTCAAGGGCGTGCTGGTCGGCAATTTCACCCGCATCCTTGGGGTGCAGATGGACGACGCGCAGGCCCAGGGCATGCTGTATCCGCTGATACTGGACCAGTTCCGCTCCCGCGGCATTCCGGTGCTGGCGGCCTGGCCCAGCGGCCATGGCGATCCGAACCTGACCTTGCCGTTGGGGGCCCAGGTCACGCTCGACACCGGGCGCGGCGGCTTGCGGCTGGAGCAGGCGGTCGTGCACTAGGCTCAAGCCTTGTCGAAAAATGCATCATTAATGAATCATATTTTTTAAAATATGCACCATTAATGATTCATATCAAGATTGATAATGACTCATTAATAGTGCATTTCTTGCCTCACCGCACTATTATTAAGTCATGAAAAAGAAGATCGAACCCAGTTTCGACGCCGCTGCGGCCTTGGCGCGCATCGGCGCCAACATCCGCACGGCCAGGCTGCGCCGCGCCGAAACCGAATCCATGCTGGCCAGCCGCATGGGCGTGTCCCGCGCCACCATCACGCGGCTGGAGCGCGGCGACGGCGGCGTGTCGCTGGCGCTGGCCATCGAAGCCTTGCTCCAGTACGGCTACGCCGACCAGGTCCACGCCCTGGGCGATCCTGAACTGGACGGCGTGGGCAAGCGCCTGGATGCCGTGCGCCGGCCCAGCCGCGGCAGCGCCAAGCCCCCGAACGCGCACCGCGCCGATCCCACGCAGCTGTAGCAGCCCATACATCGTGCAAGCCAGAAAACACAAATCGGTGGAAAGCGAGCTGTATGTCTACGTCGACATACGCGGCGAAGCCGTGCTGGCCGGATTGCTGACGCTGGACGACACGGACGAGAGCCAGTTCTACGCTGAATTCACCTACGTGCAGTCGTATGTGATCGACCCGCGCGCCTTCGCACTGGACCCGTTGAACCTGCCGCTGGTGGACGCCCACACTACCTTCCGCACCGAAAGCCGCTACGAGACGCTGGGCGCGATCTTCGACGCCGCGCCCGACGCCTGGGGCCGCAACGTCATGCGCGTTGACAACGCCGGCGCCCGCGTGACCGAGGATGAAGTGCTGCTCAAGGGCCGCGGCATGGGCGTGGGGGCGCTGTTCTTCAGCGCGCGTCCGCTCACGCCTAACATGCGCAAGACCTACCGATTGCCCGAAGTCCGTCAGCTGGAATCGCTGGGCGACCTGCTGAGCGACATCGACCAGGGCATCAAGCCCAAGGGCCTGTACCGCGACATCCTCGGCAGTTCATGGGACATCGGGGGCGCGCGCCCCAAGACCATCGTGCGCGACGAAGAGGGCGAAATGTGGATCGCCAAGTTTCCGCGCAAGGGCGACTCCTATGACCGCCAGCGCGTCGAGTACGCCAACTTGCAAATGGCCCGGACCATCGGCCTGACCGTGCCCGAAGTCCGCCTGGTCGAAACCCACCTGGGCGCGGTGCTGCTGACGCACCGCTTCGACCGCGTGCAGCTGCCCGCCAGGCCAGGCGCGGAAACGGTAGTCGCCCGGCGCCATTTCCTCAGCGGGGCCTCGCTCATCAGCCCCTCGGCGCATATCGGCAAGCGCGAACTCGACGGGCCGCGCGGCAAGGCAACCTATTCCTACGCGCGGCTGGCGGACGTGACCCGCCGGATTTCGTCCAATCCCGTGCAGGACCTGAAGGAACTGTACGCCCGCATGATCCTGAACGTCGCCGTGCACAACACCGACGACCACCTCAAGAACGTCGGCTTCCTGAAGGACGAAGACGCCGAAACCTACCGCCTGTCGCCGCTGTTCGACGTGGTGACGCAGGAGGGCTCGGCCCGGCACTACCTGCATATCGGCGCGGCCGGCAGGGAAAGCTCGTTCCAGAACTGCCTGAGCGAGTACCGGCGTTTCGGCCTGCGTTCCGAAGCCGTCGCGCGCTCCATCCTGGACCGGGTACTGGAAGTAGCGGCAGAGCGCCGGCGCTATTACGACGCGGCGGGGATGACCGCGGAGGAAATCGGGCACGTGGAAGCGTCGTTGACGGCCTGGCGCCACGGTATATTGCCGGTATGAAAAAGCTGGATATCCCCGCACTGGAGATCTTCGTCGCGGCCGTCGAAGAAAAGAGCCTGTCAAAAGCGGCCGAACGCGAGAACCTGGTGACCTCCGCCGCCAGCAAGCGCGTTGCGGAACTGGAGCGTCACCTGGAGCGCACCTTGCTCCATCGGCATGGACGGGGAGTCGAGCCCACGCCGGCCGGCACATTGCTGTACCAGCGCGCCAAGGCCATTCTGCGAAGCGTGCAATTGACGGAAAGCGCGATCAACGGCTATTCCGCCGACGGCCAGGCGAAGATCCGCCTGGCCTCCAATCCGTCCACCATCCTGCAATTCCTGCCCGACGTGATGGGCCGCTTCCTGGCGGACCGGCGCGACGTAAGCGTGGACTTGCTCGATGCCCATAGCTACGACATTCCGCGCCTGGTGGCCGAAACGTCGGTCGACATCGGCATCTATCACGCCGACCATCCGGTGCCGGGCGTGGCTTCGTTTCCCTTTCGCCGCGACCGCGTCGGGCTGGTGGTGCCGGTAGGGCACCCATTGGCCGGACGCGGCGAGCTGTTCCTCGAGGAGGCGCTGGATTACGACCTGCTGGGCTATTTTCCGCGCCATTCGCTGGATCAGTTCCTGGCCTACGCGGGCCAGACGCTGACGCGTCCGCCCAACGTCAAATTGCAGGTGTCCAACTTCGAAACCCGCTGCCGCATGATCCGGGAAGGCCTCGGCATAGGCATCGTCCCCGAAGGCATCGCCCGCAACTATCTGGCCTCGATGGGGCTGGCGCTGCTGCGCCTGCGCGACGCATGGGCCGAACGCCAGTTCTACGTCTGCGTGCGCGACGCGGCGCAGCTGGCGCGGCCCGTGGAAGAACTCCTGCGCGCCCTGACAGCGTCCACGGCCGACGCGCCCTAGCGTCGCTCGGGTGTTGCTGGCGAGCGTCCCACCAGCCGCTACTTCCCCGCGCGGGCCGCGGCGGCTTGCGCCAACACCGGCCGCAGGTACGACAGGAACCGCTCCGGATCCTCGCTCATGGGGAAATGGCCCATACCCTCCATGATCTGCCACTTCGAGCCCGCGATGCGGCTCGCCAGGAACTCAGTGTCCTGCGGCGTGCATGAATAGTCGTATTCGCCAGTCAGCAGCCACAGCGGGCAGCGCTGCGTGTCGATCTGGACCACCCGTTCGCGGATGTCGCCGTCCGCGGTGTAGAAGTGCAGGTCGCCCTTGAAGACGCCGGGCCCGCTCTGCATGTAATGCCACAGCGTTTCCCAGCGGTGCTTGTCGGGACTGCCCGGGCCCACCAGGCCTGACACGATGCCGGCGCAGACTTCCCCTCCATGCACGTCAGGACGGTTCAACCATTCCAGGTCGTAGTAGGGATCCACGTGCGCCCCCGATTGCAGGCCGATGGCCCCGCCAAAGCATTGCGCATGCTCCAGCGCCAGATGCAGCACCATGCGTCCGCCGATGGAGCAGCCCATGACGATGGGACGCTCCAGCGCCAGCGCGTCGGCCACGCCCAGCACGGCCTCGGCATAGTCCTTCGAGGTCAGGCGATAGGTCTCTTCGTGCCAGCCTTCGGGCGGCGAGGATTTGCCATGCCAGGGCAGGTCGAAGGCGATGACCCGAAAGTTCCTCAGTATGTCCGGATCATTCATCAGCGCGCGGTACTGGCGGGTATCCGCGCCGGCGGTGTGCAGGCACAGCAGGGGCGCGCCGCTGCCGGCTTCCTCGACGTATACGCGGTGCTCGCGTCCGCCCAACTGCAGGCGCAGGTAGCGGCCGACGACCGGTTCGAACTGGGCTTGTTGCGGGTTCACAAGGAGGCTCCCGGAGCGCGCGGGCAGGCCAGCACCTCCTTGAAATACAGCAGGTTGGACATGAAGGGGTAGAGGTCGCCCTCGGCGCGCAGGCGGCGGAATTTGATCATGGCCATCAGGTCATGAAAGCCTGGCGCCGGCCGGGGCACCCAGTATCGGGCCCAGTCCTCGGCCTGTGCGCGCAGCGCGAAATCCCAGCGCGGCATGACGAAGGGGCCCTGCAGCACCTGTTCGATGCGCCCGCCCGACACCGTGATCAGGTAGGGGGTATCGCCTGCTTCCAGCAAGAACACCGTGTTCAGGTGCCGGCCCCGCCACACCAGCCGTTCGCGCGCGTTCACGGCGCCAGCCAGGCGGTGAAGAATGAAATCGTCGTCTTGCATATCGGGTTCCTAGTCAGACGGTGGCGTATGCAGCCGGTAGATCCCGTCTTCCGCGTCCGCGCGCGGATAGCGCAGGGCTACCAGCGGATCATGGCCCGGGACGATGTGCGCATCGGAATCCGCCAGCGACCGGATGCGCGCATAGCCCTCCAGCATGTCGCCCACATGGAAGATGGCAGGGAAGGGGTTGTGGTCAGTGTAGTTGCGGTAATAGTGCAGCGCGTCGGACGCCAGCACGATCCAGCCCCTTGCGGTATGCACGCGCACCACTTGCAGGCCCGGCGTATGCCCGCCGATGCGGTAGAGCTCCAGGCCCGGCGCCAACTGCGCATCGCCGTCGTGAAAGCTCACCCGTCCCGCGTAGAGCCGGCGCACCACCGCCTGTACGTCGTCGGCCGAGAAAAAATGCCGCATCGCCTCGAAACACATGTAGCGCCCCGTGGCGTAGCGCATCTCGGCATCCTGCAGATGGACCTGCGCCCGGGGGTAGGCCTCCACATTGCCCGCGTGGTCATAGTGCAGGTGGGTCAGGACGACGTCGCCGATGTCCTGCGGCGCCAGCCCCAGCCGCGCCAGCGCGGCTTCGGGCTCCAGGCTGAAGCCGCGGCCGCGGGCCCGCGCCGAGCAGGCGCTGAACCCTGTATCGACCAGCACCGCGCGGCCTGCGCCGCGCACCAGCCAGCAATAGAAGTCCAGCGGCATCGGTCCGTCGTGCACGTCGCCGCGCGACAGGAAATTGTCCACGGCCCGGCGCTCCACGCTGGCATAGCGGATCGCGTACACCTCATGGACGGGAGGGGCGGTCATTGCTTGACCAACTTGCACTGGCTTTCGGCCAGGGGCATGAAGGCCTGGTCGCCCGGCACCGTCTTGACGATCTTGTAATAGTCCCAGGCCGCGGCCGATTCCTTGGGCGACTTCACTTCGACGACGTAGGTGTCGTGGATCAGCTTGCCATCTTCGCGCAGGCGCGCATTGCGCGCGAAGGCGTCGCGAATGGGCATGCTGCGCAGGGTCCGCATGACCACGTCCACATTGTCCGAGCCGGACTTCTCGACCGCCCGCAGGTAGTTCAGCACCGCCGAGTATTGCCCCGCCTGCAAGGCCGTGGGCATTTTGCCGGCGGCCTTGAAGAAGCGCTGCGAGAACGCCCGGGTATCATCGTCCATGTCCCAGTAGAAGGTCTCCGCGAAGGTCATGCCCTGGGCCGCCTCCAGACCCACGCCATGCACGTCGGTGATGCTCATCAGCATGGCGACCAGCTTCTGGCGCTGGGACAGGCCGAACTCGCGCGCCTGTTTGATCTCGTTCTGCAGGTCCGCGCCGGCGCTGGCGAAGGCCACCGCGTCCGCCTTGCTGGATTGGGCGGCCAGCAGGAAAGACGCGAAGTCCGTGCCGGGGAAGGGATAGCGGACCGTTCCCGCGACCGTGCCGCCGCCGTCCTTCACAAAGCGCATGCCGTCGCTTTCCAGCGAATGCCCGAAGGCATAGTCCGCCGTGACGAAATACCATTTCTTCGCGCCGGCCTGGACCAGGGGCAGGGTGCCCACCTTGGCCAGGGCGTAGGTGTCATAGACCCATTGCACGTTGTTGGGCGAGCAGTCTTCGCCGGTGATGCGGGTGGCGCCCGCGCCCGTCACCATGGTCATGCGCCCCTTTTCGCGCGCGATGTTCATCACGGCCAGGGCCACGGCGCTGTTGCCCAGTTCGGTCACCACGTCGACCTTCTCGCGGTCCATCCACTCGCGGGCACGGCCCGCGGCCACGTCTGTCTTGTTCAGGTGGTCGGCGGAAAGCATCTCCACCGGCTTGCCCAGGACCTTGCCGCCGAAGTCCTCGATCGCGAGCTTGGTGGCGAGCACCGACCCCGGCCCGACGTTGCCGGAGTAGGCGCCGGACATGTCCGTCAACACCCCGATGCGCACGACGCCGTCCGAAATGCCGTCCGCTGCCGGCGTCTGCGCCTGCGCCAGTCCGGCGCCGGCGGCAAGCGCCAGCAGGACGGTGATCTGCTTGTTCATGGTTTGTCTCCCTTGCTTGGCCTATGGGTTGGCCTATTGATGGTTGGCTCATTGATGGTCGACCTATTGATGGCCGACCTGTCGGCCGCCTACATCTGGCTTACGTACTTGACCTGCATGAATTCCTGCAAGCCCTCGACGCCGCCTTCCTTGCCCAGCCCGCTGTCCTTGAAGCCGCCGAAGGGCGTCTCCGGCAAGGACGCCTGGCAATGGTTCACGCACACGACGCCGCTTTCGATGCGCTCGGTCGCGGCGCGCGCGCGGGCGGCGTCGCGCGTGTAGACGTAGGCGGCCAGGCCGAAGGGCAATCGGTTGGCCAGCGCCACGCCTTCGTCCAGATCCCTGAACGCACTGACCAGCGCCAAGGGCCCGAAAGGCTCGGTATTGGCAGCCAGACTGTCGGTCCCGGCGTCGCGCAGCACGGTGGGCGTCCAGAACCAGCCCGGCAGATCGGGCCGCACGCCACCGGCCGCCAGTTGCGCGCCGCACGCCAGTGCATTGGCCACCATGGATTCCATTGCCGCCAGCCGCCTGGGATTGGCCAGGGGCCCCATCTGCACGCCGGCGTCCAGGCCGTTGCCGACGCGCCATCCGCGGGCGCGTTCCGCCAGGCGCGCGACGAAGCGTTCGTAGACGCTTTGTTGCACATACATGCGCGTGGGCGAGGTGCAAATCTGGCCGGAATTGCGCAGCTTGGCCGCCAACACGGTATCGGCCGCTGCCTCGATATCGGCATCATCGAACACCAACACCGGCGCGTGGCCGCCCAGCTCCAGCGTGGCGCGCTTCAGGCCGGCGGCCGCCATCACGGCCAGCTCGCGCCCGATGGAGGTGGATCCTGTGAAGGTCACCATGCGGATCAGGGGCGACTCGATCAAGCGGCGCGAGATCTCGCCCGGATCGCCGAACAGCATGTTGAGCGTGCCCGCGGGCAGGCCGGCATCGGCCAGCGCGCGGCCGATTTCCAACGCGATTGCAGGCGTTTCCTCGGAGGGCTTGATGACGATGGAGCAGCCCGCGCCCAAGGCGCCCGCGATCTTGCGGGAAGGCGTGATGGCCGGGGCATTCCAGCCGGAGAAGGCCGCCACCGGCCCCACGGGTTCGGGGATCGCCATCTGGCGGATGCCGGCGACGCGTCCCGGGATCAGTCGGCCATAGGTGCGGCGGGCTTCCTCGGCCGCCCATTCGAACATTTCGGCCGCCGTGGCCACTTCCTTTTCGGATTCAGCCAGCGGCTTGCCCAGTTCGCGGGTAATCAGCCAGGCCAGGCGCGGCGTGCGTTCCCGCATCAGGGTCGCCGCGCGCCGCAGGACCGCGGCGCGCTCCAGCGCAGGCGTTTCTCGCCAGCGCGGAAAGCTGCGGTGCGCCGCGTCCAGCGCCGCGTCGATATCCTCGGCCGTGGCGACTGGCAGACGCCCCAGCACCGCCTGGGTGGCGGGATCGATCACGTCCAGTGTGCGGCGGTTGCCCGCTGCCTGGGCCTGGCCGCCGATCAACAGGTTCAGTTCGGGATACTGCAGGGAGTTGTCCATTCATTCCGCCTTGGCGATGTTGCCGTCCTGGATCACTTGCGCCCAGCGCTCGGTCTGGGTACGGATGTGCTGCGCGAAATCGTCGGCGCTGCCCGTCATCGGGAACTGGCCCAGTTTCAGCAGGGCATCGCGCGACTCGGCCGTGCCCATCACCTTGTTGACCGCCGCGTTCAGGCGCTGCGTGAGGTCGGGCGGCAGTCCCGCCGGCGCAAGCACGCCATTCCAAGGTTCGGCCGTGAAACCCGGGATTCCCGCGGCTTGAGCGACGGTGGGCACGCCTGGGGCGACGGGCGAGGGCTGTGCGCTGGCGATTGCCAGCGCCCGCAACTTGCCGGCCTGCACCTGCGGCATGGCCGCGATCGCGCTCAGGAACGCCATGTCGACCCGGCCCGCGACCAGATCGGCGATGGCGGCCGAATCGCCCTTGTATGGCACGTGCGTGATGTCCACCTTGGAGGCGCTCTTGAACCATTCGCCCGCCAGGTGGTTGACCGCGCCGCTGCCCGCCGACGCGAAGGTCAGGGTCCCGGGCTTCTGGCGCGCCCCGGCGATCAGCTCCTGCACGGTATCGAACGAAGAGCCGGACGGCACCACCAGCAGGTAAGGATAGCTGGCCACCAGCGCCACGGGTTGGAAGTCCTTCAGCACCTGATAGTCGACCTTCTGCTTGTAGACGGGTTCGATGGACAGCGTGCCGCTGCTGCCCAGCATCAGCGTGTAGCCGTCGGCCGCGGCGCGCTTGACCGATTGCACCGCGACCACACCATTGGCGCCCGCGCGGTTCTCGACCACCACGGTCTGGCCCAGTTCCGCCTCGAGCTTGCGCGCCAGGTATCGGCCCACCGCGTCGGTCGGGCCGCCCGCGGTAAAGCCGATGACCAGCGTGACGGGCTTGGCGGGATAGTCGGCCGCGGCCGAGTTGAAGCTGATGGCGGCGGCGAGCGCAGGCAGCGCCCACCTGGAAAATAGTGATTTCATCGTTTTCTCAGAGTAGGAAGGAGCGGCGCGAGTTACGCCGCCCCGTGCGGCCGGCTTACTGGTAACCGCGCTCAATCAGCTTGACCATCACCGGGTAGTACTCCTTGACGTAGCCGGCCGCGCGGGTGCGCTCCAGCAGGTCATGCGTCAGCTTGGCCGAACGCGCGTCCACCTCTCCTTGCCTGGCCAGCTCCAGCGCCAGCAGGATGTCCTTGATGGCGTACTCCGTGGGGAAGGTCTTTTCGGGATAGTTTTCGGCCGCCAGCGCCTTCTGGCCGGGATTGCGCAGCACGAAGCTGTCCGCCGACCCCTTGCTCAGCGCGTCCAGCAGCAGGGCGCCGTCCACGCCTGCGCTGCGGCCTATCGTGATGGCCTCGGCCAGCGCATGCACTGTCATGAAAACCACCATGTTGTTCATGATCTTGACCACCTGGCCATTGCCCACGCCGCCGCAGAGCAGCACGTCCGTGCCCATGCAGGAAAGATAGGGCAGCACGGTCTCGTAGTCTTCCTGTGTGGCGCCCACGGTGATCATCAGCGTGCCCAGCCTGGCGGCCTCGCGCATGCGGGCCACGGGTGCATCGATGAGCAGAATGCCGTGAGCCCGCAGCTTCTCGGCCAGCTGGCGCGTGCGGGTGACGTCGCTGGTGCTCATGTCAACCACGATGCGCACGCGTCCCGCCGCTTCCACCAAGCCTCCCGGCCCGGTGCACACCTGTTCCACCTGCACGATGCTGGGCAGGGACAGGAACACGATCTCCGCGCTTTGGGCCACCTCGATGATGGAGGTGCAGGCGCGCCCGCCGAGCGCCCCGATCCGGGTTACCGGTTCGGCATTGATGTCGGTCACGTAGACGGGATGGCCGGACTTGCGGACCAGGTTGGCGCACATGGGTTCGCCCATCACGCCCAGGCCGATGAAGCCCAGCGGGGTCTTGCTGTCACTCATTACTTCCTCCTTTGTATCGCGGGTTTTTTAGTTGTTGCATGCAGCTTACGGAGCGCGCCGGGCTGCCGGTATGAAAAATTGGCAAAGCAACGTTCTCCATTTCGGTCCCCCCAGGAACAAGAACGCTCGTTTTCCTTTTTATCAACGCAGGCCGCCCGCGCAGGCCTAGAGTGATCGGCAGACACGAGCGACGCGCCGCCGCGCCGCGACGACAACGGAGACATACATGTTGCTGGACACGATTGCGGCCTATGGCGCGCAGGACACCCGGGCCAGGTTGCCTGACGACGTCATCCACCACGCCAAACGCGCCTTCCTGGACTGGCTGGCCGCCCTGTATCCAGGCACGCGCACCCAGCCATGCCTGCAGTTGCTGGGCGCCCATGGCGCGGAGCTGGGTTCGGGCAGATCCAGCCTGCCGGGATGCGCCACCACGGCGTTTCCGGCCACGGCGGCCTGGATCAACGGCAGCGTGTCCCATGCCGTCGAGTTCGACGATATCTATCGCGACGCGATCTACCATCCGGGCTGTCCGACCATCTCGGCGGCGTTGGCGCTGGCCGAAGATGCCGATGCCAGCGGCCTGGAACTGCTGAACGCCATCGTGGTGGGGTATGAAATCTCGACCCGCATCGGCGCCGCGGTCCAACCAGCCCATTACCGCTACTTCCACACGACCGGCACGGTAGGCTGCTTCGGCGGCGCGGCCGCCGCGGCCGCCCTGTGCGCGCCGGGCGACGCCGGGGTCATGCTGCACGCGCTGGCCACGGCTGGCACGTTCGCCAGCGGCCTGCAACAGGCGTTCCGCTCGGACGCCATGAGCAAGGCGCTGCATGCGGGCCATGCGGCGGCGGTCGGCGTGCGCGCGGGGCAGGGCGCCGCCCACGGCATTACCGGCGTGCGCGACATCCTGGAAGGCGAAGTCGGCTTCGGCGCCGCGCTGGCGCACGAGCCGGACTGGAGCCTGGCGGTCGAAGGACTGGGCGCGCGCTACAACATCCTCAACATCACCCAGAAGAACCACGGCTGCTGCGGCCACACGTTTGCCGCGATCGACGGTGCGCTGGCGCTGCGGCAACGCGGCGTGCGCGCGGACGACATCGCATCCTTGCGCGTGGACGCCTACCAGACGGCGCTGGACGTGACCGGCAACTTCGTCCCCGCCACCGCCTTCGAGGCCAAGTTCAGCCTGCCCTATGTCGTGGCGCACGCCCTGGTCCACGGCTCGGTGCGCCTGGATGCCTTCGAGCCGCAGCGCCTGCAGGACCCGCGCATACGGCAACTGATGCAGAAACTGGAGCTGCGGGCCGATGCCGCGCTGACCGCCGGTTTTCCGAAGATGCGGGCAGCGCGCGTGACCATCACCACCTGCGGCGGCCAGACCCTGGAACACCATTCCCCTTACCGCAAGGGCGACCCGGAGTCGCCTCTGTCCGACGCCGACCTGAACGACAAGTTCGAGGAGCTGGCGGGGCCGGTGCTCGGCCGCGCCCGCGCCCGGGCCTTGCGCGATGCGGTCTGGCGCCTGGACGCCATGCCCGTGCGCGCCCTGCGGCTGGCCGCCGACATGCCGCAACCCTGACGCATTTCCCCTCAGCCCATCCATGACACCTGCCTCATCCATGTCAGACATTTCTTTTGCAGATGCGCTTCTGTCGCCCCGATCCATCGCCCTGGTGGGCGCTTCCGGCGACGTGCGCAAGAATACCGCCCGGCCGCTCCGGTTCATGCGCAAGCACGGCTATGCCGGCGCGGTCTATCCCATCAACCCGGGCCGCGCGGAAATCCTGGGCGAGCAAGCCTATCCCTCTCTGGCCGGCCTGCCTGGCCCGGTCGACCATGTATTCGTCATGATCCCGGGCGGCGAAGCCGCGGGCGTGCTCGAGCAGTGCGCCCAGGCCGGCGCCCGGGTGGTGACCGTCTACTCCGACGGTTTCGGCGAGACCGGCCCCGAAGGCCTGGCGCGCCAAACTGCGCTCGTGGCGCAGGCCCGCAAGCTGGGCCTGCGCCTGCTGGGTCCCAACAGCATCGGCTGCGCCAACCTGCATACCGGCGGCATTCTCTCGGTCAATGCGGCTTTCGAGGCGGACACCCTGCTGGCGGGCGACATCAGCCTGGTGTCGCAGAGCGGCTCCATGATGGGATCGTTGCTGTCGCGGGCGGCGGCGCGCGGCTTCGGCTTCGCCAAATCGGTGTCCGTCGGCAACGAAAGCGACATCAC
The DNA here is from genome assembly GCF_903652925.1 of Achromobacter anxifer. Classification (GTDB taxonomy): domain Bacteria; phylum Pseudomonadota; class Gammaproteobacteria; order Burkholderiales; family Burkholderiaceae_B; genus Achromobacter; species Achromobacter anxifer. Next base: position 426,484 of record NZ_CAHLAR010000004.1, read on the forward strand.
GGTGGGTGAAGTGGTCGATGCGCTGGTCGACGATCCGCAGAGCAAGGCCATTCTGCTGTTCCTGGAGACGCTGCGCGACGCCGCCACGCTGGGCCAGGCGCTGACGCGGGCGCGGGCCGCGGGCAAGCCTGTGATCGCCTACAAGCTGGGACGCTCGGAGCAGGGCGACGCGCTGGCCCAGTCCCACACCGGCGCCATGGCGGGCAATGACGTCGCGGTAGATGCTTTCCTCAAAGCTTATGGCGTCATGCGCGTGCGCAACCTGGAGACCCTGTTCGAACTTGCGCCGCTGGCGGCTCGCCATCCCCGCAATGACAGCCTGCGGCGCGCCCCGGACCAGCCGGCGCGGGTCGCGGTGATCACAACGACGGGCGGCGGCGCGGCGACGGTGGTGGATAACCTGGGACTGCACGGCATGGCGGCCGTGGCGCCGCCCGCCGACTTCGTGCGCCGCATCGCCGAACAGGGGCTCCGCATCCGCGAAACCCCGGTCATCGACCTGACCCTGGCGGCCAGCAGCGCCCAGTACAAGATGCTGCTGGAGCATCTGCTGCGCGCCGACTGGTGCGATGCCGTGCTGAGCGTGGTGGGTTCGTCGGCGCAGTTTCATCCCGGGTTGGCGGTCAAGCCGCTACTGGAGGCCGACAAGCCGGCGGACAAGCCCTTGGCGGTGTTTCTGGCGCCCGAGGCGCCCGAGTCGCTGGCGCTGCTGCGCGCCGGCGGCATTGCGGCGTTCCGCACGCCGGAGGCTTGCGCGGACGCGCTGGCGGCGTTTTTTGCCGCTGACGGCAGGCCGCCTGCCAGCGGCGCGGCGTACGCGTGGCCGGCCGCGCTGCCCCGTTCCGGCATGTTGAGCGAGCACGAAGCCGGCGCCTTGTTCCGCAGCCTGGGCGTGCCGGTGGCGCGGGGCGAGCTTGCCGATCCGGCCACGCTGGCGCATGCCGTGCCGTATCCCGTGGTGGCCAAGGTCTGCTCGCGCGACCTGGCGCACAAGACGGAACTGGGCGCTGTGCGCGTCGGCATCGCCGACGGCGACGCACTGCGCGCGGCGGCCAGCGAAATGCTGGAAAACGTCAGGCGCGGGGCGCCCGGCGCACAGGTCGACGGCATCCTGGTGCAGCCCATGGAGACGCGCCTGATCGAAATGATCCTGGGCTACCGGCACGACCCCCTGGTCGGCCCGACCGTGCTGCTGGGCGCGGGCGGCATCGCCGCCGAACTGTCGCCCGACTATGCCGTGCGCCTGGCCCCGGTGGACGAGGAAGAAGCCCGCCGGATGATCCTCGAAGTCCGCCAGACCCGGCTGATATGCGGCTTTCGCGGCCTGCCGCCAGGCGATCGCGACGCCCTGGCTCGCGCCATCGCGGCGTTCTCGCGCCTGGCCTGCGCGGCCGGCGTGCGCGTCGAGGAAGCCGAGATCAACCCCTTGTTCGTCCGCGCCGATGGCGTGGTCGCCGTCGACGGCCTGGCCCGCCTGGCCTGACGCCCAACCCGATTACCCCTTACCAGGAAGCAAAGATGGATTTCAACCTGACTCCGGAACAACAGGACTTTCAAGCCGCCGTGCGCCGTTTCGCGCAGGCCGAACTGCGCGACGGCGCGGTCGAGCGCGCGCATTCCGACGACTACCCCTGGGACGTCGCCCGCAAGATGGCCCGCCAGGGCCTGCTGGGCATCACCATCGCGGAGGCGGACGGCGGCGTGGGCGGTTCGCTGATGGACGCCGTCATCGCCATTGAAACCGTTGCCTCGGTGTGTCCGCGCAGCGCCGACGTGGTGCAGGCCGGCAACTTCGGCGCCATCCGCGTGTTGGCCGAATATGGCAGCGCGCTGCAAAAGCAGAAGTACCTGAGCGCGTTGCTGGCGGGAGAAGGACTGATCTCGGTGGGCATGACGGAGCCGGACGCCGGTTCGGCGGTCACCGAACTCAAGACCAGCGCCACGCGGGCGGATGGCGGCTGGCGCATCAACGGCACCAAGATCTTCACCACGCACGGTCCGCACGCCAGCGTCATCCTGACCTACGTGCGCTTCGGGCCGGGCACGGGCGGCATCGGTTCGGTGCTGATCGATACCAAGGCGGACGGCGTCAAGCTGGGCAAGCGCTCCGCCTTCATGTCGGGCGAGGAGTGGGTTGAAATCTTCTTCGACAACGTCTTCGTCGCCGACGACATGGTGGTGCTGGGAGAGGGCGGCTTCAAGAAGCAGATCGCCGGCTTCAACGTGGAGCGCATCGGCAACACCGCGCGTTCTCTGGCCCTCGGCCGCTATGCATACGAAGAGGCGCGCAACTGGGCCATGCAACGCAAGCAGTTTGGCAGGCTGCTGTGCGAGTTCCAGGGGCTGCAATGGAAGTTCGCCGACATGCGCATCAAGCTCGACGCGGCCCAGCTGCTGCTGTACCGGGCCGCCAGCGCGGCCGATACCGGCTTTCCGTCGGCCACGGAGACCGCCATCGCCAAGGCCTACTGCAACCAGGTTGGCTTCGACGTCGCCAACGATGCCCTGCAGGTGCTGGGCGGCCTGGGCTACAGCCGCGAATCGCTGGTCGAATACTGCGTGCGGCGCTGCCGCGGCTGGATGATCGCCGGCGGCTCGATCGAGATCCTGAAGAACCGCATCGCCGAGGGCATCTTCGAGCGCAGCTTCCCGCAGCGGCCGCCGCGCTAGGACCGCTACACCCGCTTGGCGGACCAGCTCCCCTGGCCCGCGGCGCTGCCGTTCATCTGCCGGCCATTGACCTGCCCGGTATACCGCACACCGTTGGCGACGAAGGAGATCTCGGTGCCGTTCAGGCGCGCCTCGGAGATCGTCGCGCTGCCCAGCTTGCCGGACAGGTACTGGTAGTGCTGTTCTAGTTGCAAGGTCTGTCCGCCCACGTCCCACTTGCCCGCCACCTTGGCCGGCACGATCCACAGCAGCGCCGTGCAGTAGGTATTGCAGTCCTGCTGGATCGTTTCCGAGGCGTCCGGCTCCCAGTCGCCCATGCGGAACGAGTTCGACACGATGCGGGTGCCGGGCGCCAGTTCCAGCAGTTTGGGCCGCAGTTTCTCATTGATGGTGGACAGCAGGAACATGGTGATCACGTCCGCCTGCGACAGATCGGTGGCGAACAGGTCCGCCGCCACGAAGGTGGCGCGGTCGCTCACGCCGGCCCGCTCCGCATTGCGGCGCGACAGTTCGACCAGGTCCGGGTTGTATTCGATGCCTTGCGCCTTCAAGCCGCGCTGCGCCGCGGTGATGACGGTACGGCCGTCGCCCGAGCCCAGGTCCATCAGCCTGTCCTTGGGCGTGACCTTGGCCATGTCCAGCATGGTATCCACCAGCGTCTGGGGCGTAGGCACCCAGATGACGTCCTTACCTTCCTGGCCCACGTCGGGCACGTACTCCTTCTGTTGCGCGGGCGGGGTGGTGGCGCTCTGCGCCTGAGCCGGCGCGCCTGCCATGGCCGCAAGCGCCAGCGCCGAGGCCAGCAGCGCCCCGCGCAGCCGCAGGGCGGGCTTGAAGGATTCGATCGCGATTTGCATGACATGTACTCCTTGCGTGTAAGGCATGCGGGCGGGCCCGAGGCGCGCCGCCCGGGAAACAGCAGCTAGCCCCGCGCCTGTGGCGGGCCAAGAAAACGCAGCATGGGCAGGCCTGCCGCCAGCACCGCCAGGCCGATCAGGGCGCCGGCGCCGGCATACACGGCGCTGGAATACACCAGGCCGGCGCAGGTCAGCGCCAGCAGCAGCGGGGGCAGGGGATAGAACGGCACGCGGAACGGGCGCGGGCGGTCGGGATCGGTGCGCCGTAGCCGCCACACCGACGCGGCGACCAGCAGCATGAAAATCCAGAACACCGGCGCGGTGTACGCCACCAGGGTCTGCACGCTGTTCTGGCTGAACGCGCCCAGGGCGATCAGCGCCAGCGTGATCGCGCCTTGGGCCAGCAGCGCCGGCGTCGGCGTTTCGCCTTGCGCGCTCCAGCCGGCCAGCGCCTGCAAGCGCGGCACGTCGCGTCCCAGCGCGTAGTACACGCGAGCGCCGGTGATGATGGTGCCGTTGATGGTGCTGAGCGCGGTGGCGCAGATCATCAGGCTGAGCAGGGCCGCGGCATAAGGACCGGCGGCCAGCTGCATGACGTCCGCCCCCAGCGCCGGCGTGTCGCGCAAGCCCTGCAGGCCGAAGATCTCCAGCAGCGCCAAGTTGGTCAGCACATAGGCGCCTGTCACCACCACCGTGCCGATCAGCAGCACGCGGCTCATGTTGCGCCCGGGGTCGCGCAGCTCGCCGCTGAGATAGGCGGCCTCGTTCCAGCCGCCATACGTCAGCAGCACGAACACCATGCCCATGCCCAGCAGGCCCGCCGGATTGCCGACCAGCGGCGCGGGCATGGCATCGGCGCCCGCCGCGCCGTCCCCCGATGCGGTCAGGCTGGCCGCCAGCACGGCAGCCAGCGCCACCAGCGTCAATACGGTAAACAGCCATTGCAGGCGCTTGGAGTAACGCGTGCCCGCGACGTTCAGGGCGGTAAGCGCCACCACGGAAATCGCGGCGTGCAGGGCAGGGCCGTGCGCGCCCAGCGGCAACAGGCGTTGCGCGTAGTCGCCATAGATGTAGGCCACCACCGCGATCGCGCCGGTCTGGATCACGGAACAGCGCGCCCAGGCGAACATCAGGCCCACGCGCCGCCCCCAGGCTCGCGTCAGGTAGAGGTATTCGCCGCCCGCGCCCGGATAGGCCGAACCCAGTTCGGCGTAGCACAGCGCGCCGATCAGCATCACGAATCCGCCCGCGCACCAGAGCGCGATGTACATGGCCTCGGAGCCCGCATGCTGGGCTACCAGGGGCGGGAAGCCGAATATGCCGATCCCGATCACCACGCCCACCAGCACCACCGTCGCGTCCATCACGGAGAGGCCGGCGGGCGCCCGCGCCTGGCGCAACAATGCCGGATTCGTGGGCGAGCGCAGGGTGGGCTGAGTCATCGGGAAGGCTCTCGATTGAACGCGGCTGGCGCGGGGAAGCGACGTCGTCCGACGGCGCAGTCTGACAATTGCCTGAATAATTTGCGACTAAATTCCGCGCAGAAAAGTTTCTTCTGGTTTTCCCTTAAACGCAGTCAGCGGCCTGAAATTCTTCGGAATTCGGTCCTCGATTCGACATAAGAATAATCTATTAACATATTGATTAATATGAATTAATAATTTCTTCTAAAGCACTTTAGTTAAAGTGATTTCTTAAGATTGATAGGTGGCGGCGAGTCGGAGTGAATTGCAAGGGCGCGCATGCAGCCCCTATGGAAGCGCTAAGTCACCGTGATCAAAATGACGCCCAGCCCTTGCCTCCAGGCGAGGATCACCTTGAGTCAGCCGGCAAGGCATGAACCGAGAGCGCCCCATGAAATCATCGATCGAACACCCTCTGGCTAAAGTCCCCGAAGTCACCCTGGGGTTCTGGCTCATCAAAATCGCCGCGACCACGCTAGGCGAAACCGGCGGCGACGCCGTTTCCATGTCCATGAACCTGGGCTATCTGGTCGGAACGGGCATCTTCGCCGTGCTCTTCCTGGCCGCCGTGACCGCCCAGATCAGGGCCAGGGAGTTCCGGCCCTTGCTTTACTGGACCACCATCATCGCCACCACCACGGTAGGCACCACGCTGGCCGACTTCGCCGATCGTTCGCTGGGAATCGGGTACGCTGGCGGTTCGACCCTGCTATTGGCCTTGCTGCTCGCCTCGCTCTACGTCTGGCATCGGGCCCTGGGCTCGGTGTCCGTAAGCACCGTCAGCTCGCCCAAGGCGGAAGCCTTCTACTGGCTGACCATCATGTTCTCTCAGACCCTGGGCACGGCATTGGGCGATTGGACCGCCGACACGGCGGGCCTGGGCTACACCGGCGCCGCCGTGGTGTTCGGCGTGCTGCTTGCCCTGGTGGTGGCGGCCTATTACTGGACCAGGATGTCCCGCACGCTGCTGTTCTGGGCGGCATTCATCCTGACCCGCCCGCTGGGCGCCGTGGTCGGCGACTTTCTCGACAAGCCGGTCAGCGCAGGCGGCCTGGCGCTGAGCCGCTATTCCGCGTCGGCGGCTCTGCTTGCCTTCATGCTGGCCGCCATCCTGCTGTTCAGGCAACGCGCGGCCGCGGCGGCGCATTGAACGACAACCTGCCGGAGGACGAATGCGCGTAATGCTGGTCGAAGACGACCCCATGATCGGCGAAGCGATCGACGGCGCCTTGAAAGATGCGTCCTATGCCACCGACTGGGTAAGGAACGGACAGGACGCGCTCACGGCGCTGGATGGCCAGCGCTACGACCTGGTGTTGCTCGATCTGGGCCTGCCGGGCAAGGATGGGTTTGAGGTATTGGCCAGCATACGCGGCCGGGACAATCCGGTTCCCTTGCTCATCATCACGGCCCGCGACGAGCTGGATGACCGGCTGCGCGGCCTGGACGGCGGGGCGGACGATTACGTATCCAAGCCGTTCCAGATGGCCGAGCTGCTGGCGCGGATGCGCGCCGTGCTCAGGCGCAAGGGCGGCACGGGCGCGCCTCTGCTCGGCAACGGCATCGTGTCGCTCGATCCGGCCACCAAGGCGGCCAGCGTCCAGGGCGCCGCTGCGGTGCAACTGTCCAACCGCGAATTCGCGCTGCTGCACGCCTTGCTGCTGCGGCCCGGAGCGATACTCTCGCGCGCCGACCTGGAAGACCGCATCTATGGCTGGGGCGAAGAGGTCGAGAGCAATGCCGTCGAATTCCTGATCCATGCGCTGCGGCGCAAGCTGGGCAGCGCAATCATCAAGAATGTCAGGGGAGTCGGATGGATGGTCTCAAAAGGCGGTTGAACGAATCGATCCAATTCAAGCTGTCCTTCACCTTGTCGCTGGCCATACTCGCGGTGGCCATCGTGGCAGGCGTGTTTTCGTTCCGCTCTGCCTTCAATGAAGCGCACGAATTGCAGGACGATGTGCTGCGCCAGGTGGCCCAGCTCATGGATACGCAGCGCCTGTCGCCGCCGCCTGCCGGCGCGGCCGTGCGTAACAATGCCGGCGACGAGGAAGCGCGCGTCATCGTCCAACGCCTGGGCGAGGACAACCGCTCATCGCCGGGCGTGGACGCGGGCGGCCCTCTGGCGCTTCCGGTGGCGCTGTCCGACGGTTTGCATACCCTGGACATACAAGGCGAGACCTTCCGCGTGCTGGTCAAGGCCACGACCATGGGCGACCGCATTGCCGTGGCCCAGGAGCTCGGCTTTCGCAATGAAATTGCCCGCGATGGCGCGCTGCGCGCGGTCATGCCTTTCCTGGTCCTGGTGCCGGTGCTGCTGCTGATCGTCGCGGATCTGGTGCGCAAGATGTTCCGCCCCATCGCCACGCTCTCCCAGGAAATCGACCAGCGCGGCGAGCAGGAACTGCATCCCGTCGAAGACCGCCACCTGCCGCTGGAAGTGCGGCCGTTCGCCGTGGCGATCAACCGCCTGCTGGCCCGCGTCGGCCAGGCCATGGAGTCCCGGCACCGCTTTGTGGCGGACGCCGCGCACGAATTGCGCTCGCCCCTGACCGCGCTGTCGCTGCAGGCCGAACGGCTGGCGCAAGCAGAGATGTCTGACACGGCGCGAGAACGGCTGACCGTGCTGCGACTGGGCATCGAACGCGGCCGCAGCCTGCTGGATCAGCTCCTGAGCCTGGCGCGGGCGCAGTCAGACGCCGGCACCCCCAGATCGCCCGTATCCATCAAGGGCGTCTACCGCCGGGTGCTGGAGGACCTGATGCCGCTGGCCGACGCCAAGCGCATCGACCTAGGGGTCGAAGGCGCGGAGGACGCCCAGGTCTGGGTGAACGAACTGGACATGTACGCCGTGGTCAAGAACCTGGTCGACAACGCCATACGCTACACGCCCGAGGGAGGAAGAGTGGATCTTTCCGTAGGCGCGGCGCACGGCAAAGCCGCGCTGCGAGTTCAGGACAGCGGGCCCGGCATCCCCCCAGGTGAAAGGGAGCGGGTCTTTGACCCGTTCTACCGCAGCCTGGGTAGCGCGCAGATAGGTTCCGGCCTGGGGCTCTCCATTGTGCAGACCATCGCCGCGCGCGCCGGCGCCGACATCCGCCTCGACTACACGGATCCGGCCCGGCAGGCCGGCTTGAGCGTCACCATCGTCTTTCCGATTGCGTCCCAGGCGCGGATGCCAGGCTAGACCGGGTTCTCAAGGCGCCGCGCCGGCCACCGCCTCCACCGTGATTCGCAGCTGCACCTCGTCGCTTACGTCCGGCGCAAACGCGTCCACGCCGAAATCGCTGCGCTTCAGGACCGTGGTGGCGTCAAAGCCGATGGCCGGGCGCTTTGCCATGGGATGGACGCCTTGCTTGTTCTGGCGCGCCTCCAGCACCACGGGCTTTTCGATGTCCTTGATGCGCAGGATGCCGTTGATGCTGAGATGGCCATTGCCCAGGTCGGTCACGGAAGCGCTCTTGAACTGGATGTCCGGATACTTGGCCGCCTGGAAGTACTCCGGGCCTTGCAGCATCTCGTCCAGCTTGGCCACGTGCGAGGTCAGGCGCGGCACGGGCACGCGCAGGTCGACGGCCGACTTGGCAGGCTGGGCGGCGTCGTAGCGGATCACGCCAGTCACGCCGCCGGCATGCGCCGTGGGCTTGGAAAAACCCAGGTGATTCCAGGTCACCACGATTTCCGTATGTTCCGGGTCGATCTGGTAGTCCACGGGCGCGGCGTGCGCCGGCAGGCTGCCCAGGGTGAGGAGGGTGGCCGCGACCAGGGCTGAGCAGGTGTGTTTCATGTGGTTCTCTCCGTGTACGGCGCCGCTCCGGGACCGGGCAGGCTGTCCGTCTTGTCCATAACCTTAAATTCAGCTGACACTGAAGACGTGGAGCAAGGATAGGGAATGATCCAATGCTGCGCTAGAAGGGCAAAACTGGCCGCAGCGTTCTATTTTTGGCGCCAGTCCCAAGGACCAGTGGTGCCAGCCCATTTCAGAGCCAATCCAGCAGGTGGGTGGCGCGCGCATACCCATCGGGCAGGTCGCGCGTGCGCGCGGACTCCACGACAGCGCGCAGGGCTTAGGCGCCGCCTTTGCGCCGGGCAACGGCGCGAGAGCGCCACGGCCCGGTTCCCGCATCAAATAGCGCCCCCTTCGGGGCGCGCCTGCCTCAGGCCTTGGCTTCCGCCACCGCGCGCTGCACCGCCGGGCGGGCGCCGACGCGGGCCAGATAGGCCGTCAGTTTCGGGAACTGCGTCATGTCGACGCCGTCGCCTTCCAGCCAGCTGCCGATGGTGTAGAGGTAGCCATCCGCGACGCTATAGCGTTCGCCCGCGGCCCAGGGGCCGACGATCTGCGACTCCAGGTAGGCGGCGCACGCCGTCATGCTCTGCGGCACCTTGGCCTGCATGGCGGCATGCGCGGCCGGATCGTCCGCCCAGCGCGCGCCGCGGCGCTTGTGGGCATGCGCCACGTGGGCCGTGGAGGCCAGATAGCTCGCCAGTTCCTGCACGCGCGCGAATGCGAAGGGATCGTCCAGCGGCGCCAGTTGCGCGGCCGGAAAGCTCTGCGCCACGAAGGCGAGCAGGGCGGGCGTCTCGGTCAGCACGCCATGTTCGGTCGCCAGCGCCGGCACGCGACCCTTGGGATTGACGCGCAGGTATTCGGGGCTCTGCTGCTGCGCGGCGCCCATGTCGAGCTTGACCAGATCAAACTCGGCGCCCGCTTCGTGCAACGCGATATGGGTTGCCAGCGCACAGGTGCCAGGGGCGGAATAAAAGGTCCAACGGGACATCTGCATCCTCTACTTTCAACGGTTGAAAAGCCATGTCGCCACAACGGGCTGCGGGGTACAGGGTAGCCCGATCACCTGGCGATTCCAACTGCCATCTGCTCCGCCCAGCGTGATAGCATCTGCGCCGTTAAGGGGATGTCCATGCACGCAGGTGCCTACGCCGGAAGACGATGGGTCGCGCTAGTCGCGATGGCCCTGTTCGTCTTCCAGGCGCTGATTGCCTCGTCGGCATTGGCGGCGTCGGGCCTGTCCTCGGGCAAGACGGCCGTCACCACCATCGTCTGCACGGCCAGCGGTCCGCGCGTGGTGACGATGGACGTGGAAGGCGGGCAAGGGCAGGGCATGCAGCAGCACAGCGGCTCCTTGCCGCATTGCTGCACGGCCGGCTGCGCCATGCTCAGCGGCTCGGTTCCGCCCGAAATCTTCCTCCTCGCCTGGTTCCTGCCGCCAGCCGCGCCCGCGATCACGGCGCCGCCGGCCGCGGAACCCCAGTTCTCCAGCGCCCTGGCGCGATTGCCGCAGCGATCGCGCGCGCCGCCGCTGTCCGCCTGACCCACTTCCCAGACTTCACCGGTACACGACTCGCGCGGCCAGCACGCTGGCGCGCCTGAGCGGTCGCGCCGGCACAGGCGACGCGCGCATGGCCATGGCGCCTGCGCGCCTCGGGGAAGGAGGGTCCCGCAGCGACCAGGCGCGGAACCAGGCACGGAGTTCCCGGCCTTCCTTCAGGAAGGAGCGGGCCGCTGCCGATGCGCGCCTGCCACGGAACTTTCCCGATACGCAGAACCCGATATGTCCAGAGACAAGGATTTCCTGAGAATGAGTTGCCTGGCCGCCGCCATGGCCGCCTCATTCCCCGCGTGGCCGCAAGCCGCCGAACCGAACAGCGTCGCCACCATGGATCCCGTGGTGATCACCGGCGTGGAGCCCAGCGCGCCACTGACATTCACCACGGACCCGAAGATTCCGCGCCAGCCGCTGCCGGCCAGCGACGGAACCGACTACCTGAAGACCATTCCCGGCTTTTCCGCCATCCGCAACGGCGGCACCAATGGCGATCCCGTGCTGCGCGGCATGTTCGGCTCGCGCCTGAACATCCTGACCAACGGCACGTCCATGCCGGGCGCCTGCCCGGCGCGCATGGATGCCCCCAGCTCGTATATCTCGCCCGAGAACTTCGACCAGCTCACCGTCATCAAGGGTCCGCAAACCGTGCTATGGGGGCCTGGTGCCTCGGCCGGCACCGTCAAGTTCGACCGCGACACGCCGCGCTTCACGGAAGCCGGCGTGCGCTTCGACGGCAGCCTGACCGGGGGCTCGTTCGGCCGCAACGACCAGGCCGCCGACCTGACCGTGGGCAACGACAAGGTCTACACCCGCATCACCGCCAACCACTCCCATTCGCAGGACTACAAGGACGGAGACGGCAATACCGTGCCGTCGCGCTGGGACAAGTGGAATGCCGACCTGACGCTGGGCTTCACGCCCGACGCGGACACGCTCTACGAACTGACGGCGGGGACCGGCGACGGCGAAGCGCGCTATGCCGGCCGCGGCATGGACGGATCGCAATTCAAGCGTGAGAGCTTCGGTCTGCGTTTCGAGAAGCGCAACCTCGGCCCCGTGCTGAGCAAGGTCGAGGCGCAGCTGTACTACAACTATGCCGATCACGTGATGGACAACTACACGTTGCGCGCGCCGGACCCCATGAGCGCCATGCCCATGGCCATGGCCGCCGACGTGGACCGCGCCACCTGGGGCGGCCGCTATGCCAACACCCTGGAGCTGGCGCCGGACGTCAGCCTGGTCGCCGGCCTGGACTTCCAGCAAAGCCGCCACCGGTCCCGCAGCGGCACGGACACGGTGCCGTACAGCAGCCAGAGCTGGGTCAAGGACGCGGATTTCTTCAATACCGGCCTGTTCGGCGAACTGACCTGGCGCGCGGCGCAGGACAGCCGCGTTATCGGCGGCGCGCGCATCGACTGGGCCTCGGCCAAGGACTTCCGCCAGGACAACGGCTCGATGATGATGCCCATGCCCAATCCCACCGCCGGCGAGCGCCGCCACGACACGCTGCCCAGCGGCTTCCTGCGCTACGAGCATGACCTGGCCGCGCTGCCCGCCACGGTGTACGTCGGCCTGGGGCATGTGGAACGTTTTCCGGACTACTGGGAACTGTTCTCCCCCGACAAGGGACCGGCCGGCTCGGTCAACGCCTTCCAGGGCGTGAAGCCCGAGAAGACCACCCAGCTGGACTTCGGCGCGCAGTACAAAACGGACGCGCTGGACGCCTGGTTCTCGGGCTATGCCGGCTATGTCCAGGACTTCATCCTGTTCAACTACACGGCGGGCGGCATGATGGGGCCGGCCTCACAGGCCAGCAACGTCGATGCCCGCATCGCCGGCGGCGAGCTGGGCGCGTCGTACAAGCTGACGCCATCTTGGAAACTGGGCGCAACGCTGGCCTACGCCTGGGGCCAGAACCGCAGCGACGGCCGGGCGCTGCCGCAGATTCCGCCGCTGGAAGCCAAGCTCAGCGCGGCCTACGACGACGGCACCTGGTCGGCCGGAGCGCTGTGGCGCATCGTGGCCCCGCAGAAGCGCTATGCCTTGAACGAAGGCAACGTGGTCGGCAAGGACTTCGGGCCCAGCGCGGGCTTCGGCTTCTTTTCCGTCAACGGCGGCTATGCCGTCAACAAGCAGGTCCGCCTGTCGCTGGGCGTGGATAACCTGTTCAACAAGACCTACAGTGAACACTTGAATCTGGCGGGCAACGCCGGCTTCGGGTATCCCGCCAATACGGCGGTAAACGAGCCGGGCCGCACGGTCTGGGCGCGCTTGAGCTTCAAGTACTGATTCATCCAAGGAGAGCACCATGTTCAAGAAATCCCTGATCGCAGCCCTGGTCCTGGCGGTAGCGCCGCAGATCACCTGGGCCCATGCCCACGTCGGCACGTCCAGCCCGGCCAAGGACGCCGTGGTCAAGACCGCGCCCGCCAGCATCACCTTGACCCTGACCGAGGGCCTGGAGGCGGCGTTCTCGTCGCTCACGCTGCTGGACGCCAGCGGCAAGGTCGTGCCCACGGACAAGTCCGCGCTAGCGCCCGGCGACAACAAGACCCTGGTGCTGCCGCTGGGCAAGGCGCTGCCGGCGGGCGCGTACACCGTGAAGTGGCAGGCGCTGTCCAAGGACGGGCACAAGACCCACGGCTCGTGGTCCTTCACCGTCCAGCCTTGAGTCCAGAGCCCCGATGCTGATTGCCTCCGCGCTGTGCCGGTTCCTGGCCCTGTCTTGCTCGGTGTTTCTGTTCGGCGCCAGCGCCATGCTGGCCCTGAGCGGTTCCCGCGGCCTGAGCCTGGCCATGGAAGCGGCATTGCGGCGATCGCTGCGGGCCGCGGCCGTGGTCGGCGCGCTGGCGGTGCTGTGCCTGCTGCCGCTGCAGGCGGTCAGCATCGCCGAGGACTGGCGGGCGGCCGCGGATCTGGACATGCTGGCGACCGTGGCCTTCCAGACCCGCTACGGGCAAGCCTGGTGCCTGAGGCTGCTAGCCATCCTGCTGTTTCTGGCCGTGATCTTGCGCGCCAATCCTGGCCGGAACCGCCTGCGCGCCCTGGTCGCCGGCGCCGCGCTGCTGCCGCTGGGACTCAGCGGCCACGCGGCGATGGAGGAGGGCTGGACAGGCTGCGCGCACGCGGCCAACGACATGCTGCACAGCCTGGCTGCGGGCTTCTGGCTGGGGTCCTTGCCCGTCTTCCTGCTGCTACTGCGGCAATGGCGGGAACCCGCCCACAGGCCGGACGCGCTGCGCGCACTCATGCGGTTCTCGAATGCCGGACACGTGGCGGTCGTCGTGCTGCTGATCACGGGCGTCGTCAATGCCGCGCTGATCCTGCGAACGGCATCGCCCGACCCGGCTTCCGGCTACCAGCAGGCGCTGGCGGCGAAGGCGCTGCTGGCGCTGGCCATGGTGGCGCTGGCCGTCGTCAACCGCTACCGCTGGGTGCCGCGCCTGCGGGCCGAACCGGAAATAGCACTGCGGCATATCCGCCGCAACACCATCGCCGAGCTGTGGGCGGGGGCCGCCGTGCTGCTGCTGGTGGGTCTGCTGGGACTGTTGCCGCCCCAGTAGCGCAAGGCAGGGCAGCCCGGCACGGAGCCAGCCAGGGCGGACCCGCAAGCAGGTGCGCTGGATCCCGGGCCGTGTCATCATCCGCCTTGCACGACTGACTGTACGCGGCTGGCCTCCAGTGCTGGCGAGCCGCGCCTGACATCACGCGGCCACCTAAGGCGGGGAGTAGACTCCGTGCGACAGGATTGCAGAGGCTCTCGGGTACCCATAAGCCAGGGACTTCGGTCCCGGGCGCAGCGCATCGGACGCCGGGGCGCCTTGCTGGGTTCTTTCCTGTTGCTGCTATGCGCCGGCCTGGCGCGCGCCGAGCCGCCGTCCGAGCCGGACTCCGGCGCCGGCGATGCCGACATGGGCAACTTCCTGTTGACGCAGAACGGCGCCTTGCCGGTACCCGTGATCATCACCGAACCTGCCGTGGGCTATGGCGGCGGGCTGATGCTGCTGTATTTTTCCGAACCCGCGGCGGCTTCCGGCCCGGAAGGCCAGGACCAGAGCGGCCGCAAGCCGCCCCCCAACGTCACGGGCATCGGCGGCATGGCCACCGAAAACGGCACCCGCGGCGCCGCGGCGTTCCACTTCCACAGCTGGGACGCGGACCGCTACCGCTACCTGGGCGCCCTGGCCCAGGGACGAGCCAATCTGGAGTACTACGGCGCCTCCAGCCACGGCCGCAGCTACGAAGTGAAGGGCACCTACCTGATGCAGCAGTTCCTGTTCCGGGTCGCCGACAGCCCCTGGTTCGTCGGGCCCAGCTACAGCTATTTCCGTTCAAGTACTCGCTTCACCGGCACGCCGGCTGGCGAGCTGTCCAAGGCCGAACTGGCGGGACATATCGGCAAGGCCGGCCTGGTGGTGGACTACGACACGCGCGACAACATGTTCTATCCCAACCATGGCACCTATACGGGACTGGAAGCGCAGGCCGCGCGTTCCTGGCTGGGCAGCGACAACTCGTTCGAGAACTACCATGCCCGCGCCTATACCTGGCTGCCTGTCGCGCCGCGCTGGACCCTGGGCTTGCGCGGCGACGGCCAGTTCACGCGCGGCTCGGTGCCGTTCTATGCGCAGCCCTATGTTGACCTGCGCGGCGTCTCGCGCGGCCGCTACCAGGACCGAGACGCCCTCGCATTCGAAGCCGAAATGCGCTGGGACGCCACGCCGCGCTGGTCCATCCTGGGATTCAGCGGCGTGGGCAAGGCCTATGGCAACTGGAAGTCCTTCTCCGAAGCGAGCAATGTCGTCAGCGTGGGCGCGGGCTTCCGCTACCTGATCGCCGCCAAGCTGGGTTTGGCCGTGGGCATAGACGTCGCCCACAGCAAGGACCAGAACGCCTTCTACATCCAGGTCGGGAGCGCGTGGCGCTAGGAAGGGCAACGACCTCAACGACATCCGCATGGGAGTATCGTTGATCACAGCCACCGGAGCACACCATGAACGAGAGTCCCATACTGGAGGCCGGCACCTCCCAACTCGGCAACCTGCTGCAGTTCCTGGACTGGATCGCGGAACGTCCGCGCACCTATGTCCAGACCATGGACGCCTGGCGCAGCTCCTGTCCGCGGCTTTCCGCCTGGGAAGACGCAACCACCAATGGCTTGGTGGACGTGCCGCGCAGCCCGGCCGGCGCCGAAGCCGTGATTGTCCTGACGCCAAAGGGGCAGGCGCTGCTTGCGTCCGCGCGCGGCGCGGCCGCCAATCCCGCATAGCCGCCGGCTTCGCAGGACGAACGCCCGCCTTAGGGCGTCAACGCGCGCCCAGCGCTCCCCGCAACCAGGCCAAGAACGCCTCAGCCTGGCCGTTCATGCGCCGCCCGGCAGCCGGCAGGGCACGCAGACCGTCATCGAACTCGACCGAGCCATAGGGTGCCACCAGCGAGCCCTCGGCCAGTTCGCGCGCGATCAGGCGCGTTTCCACCAGGGCAACACCCAACCCTGACAAGGCCGCTTCGATGCACAGGTGGGTATGCGGAAACTCCAGCACGTCGCCGCGCGCGACGGGCTTGCCGGTCTTGGCTTCCCACTGATCCCAGGCGCTGGACGTGTAGCCGTGGGCGATCCGGGCCTGCTTTTCGGGCGCCAGCCGCGCGCAGGCCGGCACGCAGACCGCAGCGAAGTTCACGGGCGCAAGGAAGATGGCGCGCCGCCGGTCGGCTTCGGTGTAGTGGGACATGTCCCACGCCACCAGCACATCGGCGCCTTCATTGCGGATCTCGCGCGCGGACGTCATCGATAGCCGTATCCGGATATCGGGGTGCAGGCGATAGAACACCGCCAGCTGGGGCACCAGCCAACGCATGGCGAAGGTCGCGCTGCACGCCACGTGCACGCCCGGACCCGCCGCGCTATTGCCCAGGTTCTCATAGGCCCGCTCCAGTTGGTCGAAGGCGGACCGGGTGGCGGCATAGAAATCGGCGGCCGCCGGCGTCATGCGCAAACCGGTGCCGTCCCGTTCGAAGAGTTCCAGGCCCACATCGTCCGCCAACAGCTTGAGGTGCCGGCTGACCGCGCCATGGGTGCGTGCCAGCTCCTCGGCCGCCCGTGTCACCGATCCGGTACGCGCGACTGCCTCGAATGCGCGCAGCGAGGCCAGGGGAGGGAGTTTGCGCATGCGGGTCCTTATGTCAGAAAAACTGGCGAAAGCTCAAAACTAATCGATATTCCGATGCTAGCAGGCTCGGTAGCATTTCCCCAATTTCAAAGCTTGCAGCCCGGCGTCAATCATGGGTGCAGGCGAGTCCATTTCGTTCAATTAACTGACATACCGGAGTCCAGGCACATGCAGATCGTCCATATCCAGGCCCATGAGGCGCTCGACAGCCGCGGCAATCCCACGCTGGAGGTCGAGGTCGAATTGTCGGACGGCGCACGCGGGCTGGCGTTGGTGCCGTCCGGCGCATCCACCGGCAGCCGCGAGGCCTGCGAACGGCGCGACGGCGATCCCGCCCGATTCCGCGGACGCGGCGTTCTGCATGCGGCGCGCAGCGTTAACACCGAGCTGCAGGACCTGTTGAGGGGCATGCGCGCCGACCAGCAGGCGGAGATCGACCTGGCCATGATCGCGCTGGACGGCACGCCCGACAAAAGCCGCATCGGCGCCAACGCCATCCTGGGCGTGTCGCTGGCCGCGGCCCGCGCGGCGGCGGCCAGCCTGCGGCTGCCGCTGTGGCGGCATGTCGGCGGCAGCCAGGCCTGCGTCATGCCTGTACCGATGATCAACGTGCTCAACGGCGGCGCCCATGCCGACAACCCGCTGGACTTCCAGGAATTCATGTTGCTGCCGGTGGGCGCCGCCACCTTCGCCGAAGCCTTGCGCATGGGCGCGGAGGTTTTTCACGCCCTCAAGGACGCGCTCAAGCGCGCCGGCCATTCCGTCAACGTCGGCGACGAGGGCGGCTTCGCGCCCGATCTGCGCACCGCCAACGAGGCGCTGGACTTCCTCATGGTGGCGATCGAACAGGCCGGACTCAGGCCCGGTTCCGACATCGCCCTGGCGCTGGATCCGGCCGCCAGCGAATTCCGCGGGCCAGCCGGCTACGTCTACGTCGGCCAGGACAGGTGCCTGAACACGGAACAGCAGGTCGGCTACCTGGAGGCATTGGTGCGGGACTACCCCATCCTCTCGATCGAGGACGGAATGGCCGAGGACGACCTGGCCGGCTGGCAGAAGCTGACAGCAAGACTGGGCAGCCGCTGCCAACTGGTCGGCGACGACGTGTTCTGCACCAACCCGGCCCTGTTCGAGCAGGGAGTAGCGCAGGGCGTGGGCAACGCCATCCTGGTCAAGGTCAACCAGATCGGCACCCTCACGGAAACCCAGCAGGTCTTGCGCATCGCCAGCCAGAGCGGCTATCGCGTCGTCATGTCGCACCGCTCCGGCGAAACCGAGGACACCAGCATCGCGGACCTGGCGGTGGCGGGCAACTGTGGCTGGATCAAGACGGGCTCCATGTCGCGGTCCGACCGCACGGCCAAATACAATCGCCTGCTCAGGATCGAGCGCGAACTCGGAGCGGCCGCGGTGTATGCAGGCGGTTTGGCGTCTCGGCGGCCCATCCGGCAAGCCTGACCGGACTACACAAGGAAAAACCCATGAAGATCGCCATCGCATCCGACCACGCCGGATACGAACTCAAGGAACAGCTGAAACAGGCGTTTGCCGAGGTGGAATGGCTGGACCTGGGCACCCACAGCCCGGAATCGGTGGACTATCCCGATTTCGGCCATGCCATGGGCGCGGCGATCACCGCGGGCCAGGCCGCGCAAGGCGTGGTGATCTGCGGCTCGGGCATCGGCATTTCGATCGCCGCGAACCGCCATCCGACCGTGCGCGCCGCCTTGTGCGCCAATGCCACCATGGCTCGCCTGAGCCGCCTGCACAACGATGCGAACGTGCTGGCGCTGGGCAGCAGGATCGTCGGCTTCGAGGTGGCGCGCGACTGCCTGGGCGCCTTTCTGGCCACGCCCTTCGAAGGCGGCCGCCATCAAAGGCGCATCGACAAACTGGGCCAGCCTGCCGCGTGATCCGCGACAAGGCCGGTCTGGCCTGTCGCGAAGCGTGACGTCACAAGCTCGATATGCCTGGCCGGACTTCGGCCGGCGCTGCGTTCAGTCCTGCTCGCCCTCGCGCATCTCGTGCAGCGAATAGCGCTCGCCGCAGTCGAGATAGTCTTCGGCGTGAATCAACACCTGATCGGCCGTCAGCAGCACCACGCCGTACTGCGGCTGCTCATGCACGCCCACGATATGGCTCTCGTCCCCGTGCAGATCGAGCGCGACCTGGTGGTTGGTGCCGCGCAGCGTCGAGTAGCCGATACCGCGATAGACACCGCAGATCGGGCGGTGGATGTGGCCGAAGAATACTTGGCGGATGCGCGCCTCGAAGCCGGCGATGGCGGCCAGGAACGGCCCGGTGTCGCGCAGCGAGATGAAGTCCATGCTGCGGATGCCGATCGGAAAGAACGGGTGATGCATGAACAGCAGCACCGGCTTGGCCGACGCCGCCAGTTGTTCGCGCAACCAGGCCGCGCGGTATTCGCAGAAAACGCCCCAGTGCACGCCGGCTTCGTTGGTATCGAGGAACAGCGCCAGGTAATCGCCGAATTCCACCGCATACTGAACGAAACCCTTGGGGTCGCGCCCGACTTGCGGGAAATATTGCTGGAAGTGCTGGCGCCGATCATGATTGCCCAAGATCGGGAACACCGGCATGGTAAGCGGCTCCAGGCATTCGCGCAGGTGCGCATAGGCCTCGGCGTGGCCGTAGTGGGTCAGGTCGCCGGTGATGGCAACGGCATCGGCGTCGGGCTGGCGCGCCAGGATATGGGCCACCGCCTGCTGCAGGCGCTGCTTGGGGTTGGTGCCATACAGATTGCCGGCGTCGGCAACCAGGTGGGTATCGGTGAGATGGATGAACTTCATCGTCGGCCTCACTTCAGCAGCTTCTGCACGTCGCGCGTCATGGCCTCGAGCGCAGCGTCCGGCTTGGCCGACTTGTCGAATACGGTCTGCAGATGGTCGTTGATCACGTCCGTGATCTTCAGGCCGTTTTCGCCCGGGAAGGCATACCAGCCCGTCAGCCACGGCAGCTGGCGCACGGCGGTGTACTGGTTCGGATTGGCGTCGTAGTAACCCTTGAGCTGAGCAGGGTCGTCAACCGGCAGGGTGTTGGCGGGGAAGTAGCCGGTGGCCTTGGTCATGAGAGTGGCGCCCTCGGGGCCGGTGGCGAACTTGATGTATTCCCACGCAGCCTTCTGGCGCTCCGGATCCTTGGTGAACATCATGGCGACGTTGCCGCCGGCCGGCACCCGGGCGCTTTCGCCGTAAGTCGGGAAGAAGCCAGTCACCATCTTGAACTTGCCGCCGATCTGCTTCTCGATGGTCGACAGGCGCGAAGTCGACGACGACAGCACCGCCAGCTTGCCGGTCACGAACAGCTGGGTGGCATCCTTGTATTTGAGGTTCTGCATGGTGCCGTGCTCGACCATGCGGCCCATCTGCGCGATCGACTCGCGGCCTATCGCATCGTCGAAGGCGACCTTGGTCTCGCTCTGGTCCAGCATCCTGCCGCCCTTGGAAAACACCATGGCCTGCCAGAGCCAGTTGCCGGTGATTTCCCAGTCGTAGTGCAGGCCGTTGGTACCGGCGTTGGCCGCGCGCGACTTGTCGGCCGCCGCAATGATGTCATCCCAGGTTTTAGGCAGCGCGTCGGCCTTCACGCCGGCGCGCTCGAGCAGGTCCATGTTGTAGTAGACGATCGGGGTCGAGAGCGAGAAGCCGATGCCGGCCTGTTTGCCGTTGACCTGGCCAAGCGACATCAGCGCCGGACTGTAGCCGCTCTTGTCCCAATCCTTCTCGGCCTTGATGAAGGGCGTGAGATCGACCGCAATATTGCGGTCCACGAACACGCGCTGACGGTTCAGGCCCTGGAATGACACGTCGGCAAGCTGGCGCGTGACGGCATGGCGCAACGCCTGCTGCGCAGCGGCCTCGTACTCGGGCGTGGGTGCGCGGAACTTCACGGTGTAGTCGGGGAACTTTTGCGTGAAGCGCTTGGCTATTTCTTCGTGCACCGAGTTGAATACGTCGGGATAGGGGTAATCAACGATCAGCTCGATCTTGGCGGCCTGGGCGGCATTGCCAATCAGGGCGAGGCCGGCCAGCAGGCCGAACAGCGGTTTGAATTGCATGGGGTTCCTTTCAACCTTTGACACCGGAGAGGGTCACGCCCTCGATGAAGCGCTTCTGCGCCGACAGAAAGAACAACAGCAGGGGCAGGGTGATGATCACCGTGGCTGCCATGAGAGGGCCGAAATCCGTGCCCGCTTCCTCGTTTTTGAAAAACATGGTGCCCAGCGGCGGGGTGGCCAGATCGGTGGTGTTGATCACCAGCAGCGGCCAGAAGTAGTCGTTCCAGTGCCACACCACCGAAAAGATCGAGAAGGCGATCAGTGCAGGCATGGCGGCGGGCATCATCACGCGCCACACCAGTTCGAACTCGCCCATGCCGTCAAGCCGGGCGGCATGGATCAGGTCGTCAGGCACTCCCATGAAGAACTGCCGCATCAGGAAGATGCCGAATGCCGAGGCGATGAAGGGCAAGATCAGCGCCGCGGTCGTGTCGAGCAGGCCGGCGTGGTAAAGCAGAATGTAGAGGGGGATCGCGGTGGCTTGAAACGGAATCATCAGCGATAGCAGCACCAGCCCCCAGGCCAGCCGCTTGCCGCGGAACTTCAGCTTGGCGAAGCAATAGGCCGCCGGCAGCGACACGATGATCTGCAGGATCAGGATGCCGCCGCACACCACGATGCCGTTCCACAGGTAGCGCAGCAGCGGCACCTGGGTCAGCGCGCGGGTGTAATTGTCGACGGCGGCCCATTGGCGGGGAAGCAGGTGAAAGCCATCGCGGAATATCTCGTCGGCCGGCTTGAGAGAGGTTGACAGCATCCACACGAAGGGCAGCAGATAGACCGCGGCGCCTGCCAGCAGCAGCGCGTGGCGCAGCACACGCCAGGACAGCCCGGGTTGCAGGGGATTTTTCATCAGTATCAGGTCCGTTTTTCCATGCCGGCCTGCTGCACCAGCGTGAGCACGAAGATGCACCCCACGAACACCACCACCATGGCCGCCGCATAGCCCATGCGGAAGAAGCCGAAGCCCTCGGCGTAGATGGTGTGCAGCAGCACTTCCGTGGATTTGTTGGGGCCGCCCTGGGTCAGAGCATGCACGGTGTCGAACACCTGCAGCGAGCGGATACCGCATACGGTAACCACGAACAGCATGGTCGGACCCAGCATGGGCAGCGTAAGGCGCAGCAGCCGGTCAAGCGGATGGCGCATGCCGTCGAGCAGGCTGGCGTGGCGTAGTTCGGCCGGGATGTTTTTCAGGCCCGCCAGGAACATCACCAGCGCCAGGCCCGACATCTGCCAGATGCCGATGGCGGCCAGCGCGGGCAGGGCCAGGTCATAGTCTTTCAGCCAGTTGCGCGGCTCGGCGCCGAACCAGCCCAGCACGTGGTTGAGAAAACCCACCGAGGGATGCATCAGGAATTGCCATACCACCGCCATCGCGATGAGGGTGGAGGCGACCGGCATGAAGAACGCGGTGCGGTAGAAGCCGCGCCAGGTGTCGTGCGACTCGATCAACAGCGCCACGGCCAGGCCTATCGCGATCGAACCCACCGACACGACCACAAGGTAGTAGACGGTATTGGCGAAGCTTTTGCGGAAGGTTGTGTCGTTCCACAGGTCGGCGTAGTTGCCCAGTCCGATCCAGTTCCAGCTCGCGGCGCCGAACTGCCAGTCGGTGAGCGACATGAGAGCCACCACCATCAGCGGCAACACCAGCAGCAGCAGGGTCAGCACCAGGCTGGGTCCGAGCAGCAGCGTCAGTTGCAAAGGCTTGATGCGCATCACGGCTCCTAGGCGGCCAGCGACAGCGCACGCTGGCCGTCGGCGAGGCTGTGGCCGGCGGTGTCGAACGCGTGCCACGCCGCTAGCGGCACGTAGACGCGCAGCGCCTCGCCGCTGTGAATGCGTGTGCCGGCGGGCAGCACCACCACGACCTTCTCGGCGCCCGCGGTCTGCAGCGTCACCATGCAATCGGCGCCCGTGAACTCCACCAGTTGCACCTGGCCGCTCACCGCCAGCGCGTCGCGCATCTGGACTAGTGTGGCGGCATGCGGGCGAAACGCCAGCCGCGCGCTACGGGCCGGAAAGTGCGGTTCGATGGCCTGCTCCTGCAATGCGGCGCGGCCGGCGCCGTCGCGGCCCACGGTAAGGAAGTTGATGCGAGGCGCCCCGACGAAGGCGGCAACGTCGGCGTGATGTGGCGCGTGGTAGATCTCCTGCGGCGTGCCCAGCTGCAGGATATGGCCACCCCTCATTACGGCCACGCGATCCGACATCGACATGGCCTCGTGCTGGTCGTGGGTAACGTAGACGAAGGTCACGCCAAGCTGGTCGTGCAGCTGGCGGATCTCGCCGCGCAGCGACTGGCGCAGATTGGCGTCGAGATTGGAGAGCGGCTCGTCGAACAGGAACAGCGAGGGCCGGCGCACCATCGCGCGAGCCAATGCCACGCGCTGGCGCTGGCCCCCCGAGAGCTGGGCCGGCTTGCGCGCCCAGAGATGGTCGATGCCGAGGACGCCGGCCACGTGGCGGCCCTGTTCCTGCGCGTCGCGCATGCGGCGGCGGATGCCCGGGCTGAGCCAGCGCGCGCCCGGCAGGCGCTGCGCGAAGTTGAGGGAACGCATGTAGAGCGGAGTGCAGATGTTGTCGCCCACGCTCATGTGCGGGTAGAGCGCATACGACTGGAACACCATGGCGCAGTCGCGTTCGCTGGGCGACTGCGCCAGGATGTCGGTACCGCCTTTGCGCAGCGTGCCGCTGTCGGGCATTTCCAACCCGGCCAGCAGCTTGAGCAGCGTGGACTTGCCGCAACCCGAGGCGCCCAGCAGGGTCAGGAACTCGCCATCGCGGATGGTCAGCGAGAGACGGTCGAGCACAGTCGTGCCGCCGTAGGACTTGCTTATCTGATCGAGGACGATGTCAGTCATCTTCTTTCTCAAGGATGCGGGCGGACTGCGACGCGATCCACCGCGTCAGGTCGCCGGCATGGTCGTAGGTGAATACTGCGGGAGTGAGGTCACCCGTCTGGGCGTGGTAGCCGCCGCGATGGGCGGCGAAATCAACGCAGGCCGCCAGCGCACAGCGCGCGTCGACCAGGGAATCGCCCACAAACAGGGCCTCCTCGGCGCAATGGCCGAGTCGTTCGAGCGTGGCCAGCAGCGGCGCGCTATCGGGCTTGGCGGGCAGACCGTCGTCGAGACAATGGATATGGCTGAAATGCGTGCGCCATCCTTGGTGCGCCAACAGGAGCAGGGTGGACGCGCGGTTGCGGTTGGTACACAAGGCCAGCGTATGGCCGGCTGCGCGCAGACCAGCCAGCAGGGCGCCGGCGCCGGCGTAGGGCGTGGCCGTGACCAGTGTGTGATCGTCATAGTGGCGTGACATCGCCGCGAGCAGCGCAGGGCGCGCCGCGTCCTCGCGACCGGCAATTTGCGTGGCGGCCAGGTCGAACATAGGGCCGATGCCCAGGTTCAGTGCCCGGCGTAGCGCCGCCGGGTCCAGGCCAGGGGCCCCGGCAGGGGCCACGGCGTGCACGGCCGCCAGCAGACTGGGCCAGGTATCGAGCAGTGTTCCGTCGAGATCAAAAACGATCGCCGGGTAGGGAGTGAAGGTCGTCATGCCCGGCACTTTACTGATCGAATGTGACGTCAATATGAACACTATCGGCTATAAAAGATCATTATCGATCATTGTGATTTGTCAAAATTCGGGACGTGCTTGCGTGATATGGTGAGCGCCCCGGGCCCGATAACGATCAAATATGCTCAAAGCCGAACGTCAACAGCGCATCCTGGCGCTCATGCAGGAAACCAACGTCGTGACCGTGCGCGATCTGGCGCAGGCTTTTTCGACCTCGCCCATCACCATCCGGCGCGATTTGCTCGAACTGGGCGACAAGGGTCTGCTGGCGCGCACCCATGGCGGCGCGCTGGCCTCGCACGAAGTGCTGGCCGAGGGCAATGCGCGCTATGAGATGTACAGCTATGCCGAACGGCACAATCAGCAGTCGGCCGAGAAGGCGGCGATCGCGGAGTGCGCGGCGCAGTACATCTCCGATGGCGACAGCATCCTGATCAACGCCGGCACCACGGCACACGCGCTGGCCCTGGCCCTGCGCGGCCACCAGGATCTGCACGTCATCACCAACGGCCTCTCCGTGGCCGCGGCGGCCGGGCAGAGCCGGCTGGCGTATGTGTATGTGCTGGCGGGCCGTCTCGACACGCGCAAGCAGGCCACCATCGAGCGCGCCGATAACGACACGCTAAGCGGCATCCAGATCCGGGAGGCATTTCTAGGGGTGCATGCGGTGTCTGCTGCCGGCATTTTCATGCGCGACAGCGAGGATGGAGCCATGAACCGCGCTTTCATCGCGGCGGCGAGCCGTACCACCGTAATGGCCGACCATACCAAGCTCAAGGCGCACGCCAGTTTCCGCGTGGGCGCCTGGCAGGCGGGGCAGCGCCTGATTACCGATCCGGCGGCCGACCCCGAGGTTGTGGCCGCGATCCGCGCCCAAGGCGTGGAAGTGGTGATCAGCGCCTAGATGGCGCTTTGCTTCATCCGGCTCGACAGCGCGGCCGCAGTCTCCTTGCGTTCGCTGTAGCGATCGACAAGGTAGGGCGCCGCATCCCGCGTGAGTAAGGTGAACTTCATCAGCTCCTCAACCACGTCCACGACTCGATCGTAGTAAGGGGAGGGCTTCATGCGTCCCGCATCGTCGAACTCCTGGTAAGCCTTGGCTACCGACGATTGATTGGGGATCGTCAACATACGCATCCAGCGGCCCAGGATTCGCATCTGATTCACCGCATTGAAGGACTGCGATCCGCCTGAAACCTGCATGACCGCCAGCGTCTTGCCCTGGGTTGGACGCACGGCACCCACCGACAAGGGGATCCAGTCAATCTGCGTCTTCATCAACCCCGTCATCGCGCCATGACGCTCGGGCGAGCTCCAGACCATGCCTTCCGCCCATTGAACCAGTTCGTGAAGCTCGCGAACCTTGGGATGATCCTGCGTGGCGTCATCGACCAGCGGCAGGCCGGACGGGTTGAACAGGCGCGTCTCGCCGCCCAGCGCCTCGAGCAGACGAGCAGCTTCCTCGGCGACCAGGCGGCTGTAGGAACGCTCACGCAACGATCCATACAGCAGCAGGAAGCGCGGCGCATGCGTGGCCCGCTCAGGAGAGAACAGCTCGGTCGGGTTCGGCTTTTCAAACAAGGACGGATCGATATTCGGCAAATCGGCGAGCAACTCAGACACGATTTCCCTCGGCATTGCGAATCAAATTGCGGGACGGCCCGCAGGCCGGGTTGCGATAAATCGTGATGGGACTCATGAAACACCTCTGTTGATACAAAATTCAAACCGGGCCAACGCATCAGTTCCGCGTGGCGCCGGCGTCGTACCAGCCTTTGCTCCGATTGACGATCCGCACGACGAGCAACATCACGGGCACCTCGATGAGCACGCCGACGACCGTCGCCAGTGCAGCGCCGGACTGGAAACCAAACAGGCTGATCGCGGCGGCAACGGCAAGTTCAAAGAAATTGGATGCGCCGATCAGCGCGGACGGGCACGCAATGCTGTGCTTCTCGCCGACTCGGCGATTGAGCCAGTACGCCAGGCCCGAGTTGAAGAACACCTGGATAAGAATGGGCACGGCCAGCATCGCGATCACCAGCGGCTGTCCGATGATGGCTTCGCCCTGGAACGCGAAGAGCAGTACCAGCGTCAGCAGCAGCGCGGCCATCGAGAACGGCCCGATTCGCTCCAGCGCTGCTTCAAACGCCGCCTGGCCGCGGCGAAGCAGCGCCCGACGCCAGAGCTGGGCAAGAATGACCGGAATCACGATGTAGAGCCCGACGGATACCAAGAGCGTGTCCCATGGCACGGTGATGGCCGATAGACCCAACAGCAGTCCAACCACGGGTGCGAAGGCGAACACCATGATTGTGTCGTTCAGCGCCACCTGGGACAGCGTGAAAACCGGATCGCCGCCGGTCAAGCGGCTCCAGACGAAAACCATGGCAGTACAAGGCGCCGCGGCCAGGAGTATCAGGCCGGCGATATAGCTATCCAGCTGATCGGCGGGCAGCCATGGGGAAAAAACCTGGCGGATGAAAAGCCACCCCAGAAACGCCATCGAGAACGGCTTGACGGCCCAGTTGATGAACAGCGTCACGCCGATGCCGCGCCAATGCTGCCTGACCTGGCCTAGCGCGCCGAAGTCCACCTTGAGCAGCATCGGAATGATCATCACCCAGATCAGGATCCCAACAGGCAGGTTGACCTGGGCGACTTCCAGGCGGCCAATCGCCTGGAACAACGTCGGCATAAGCTGTCCAAGCGTCACCCCCAGGACGATGCAGAGGAAGACCCACAACGTCAGGTAGCGCTCGAAAATACTCATCCCGGGGCGCTGGCGCGGGGCCGTCGCCGCCTGTGTGCTCGACGACATTGGCTTACTCCCGGGACTGACCAATGCCGCGCAGTTCGGCCTGGAGCGACATGGCATCGAGGCGCTCAAGGGGCAAAGACAGGAAGAGTTCGATACGGCGCTTGAGCATGCGCGCAGCATCGTGGAAGGCCTTGAGGCGCTCTTCCTCGTTTCCTTCATGCGCTGCTGGATCCGGCACGCCCCAATGCGCCGTCATCGGATGACCCGGCCATACCGGGCAGACTTCACCCGCCGCGTTGTCGCACACCGTGATGATGAAATCCATCTTCGGGGCATCCGGGGTAGCGAACTCGTCCCAACTCTTGCTCCGGTACCCCTCCGCGGGCAGCGAATAGGATTTGAGGGTGGCGAGAGCTAGCGGGTGGACCTCGCCCTTGGGAATGCTACCGGCCGAGTACGCCCGAAACCGGTCAGCGCCCAGGCCGTTAAGCAGCCCTTCGGCCAGGATGGAACGCGCGGAATTACCGGTGCAAAGAAAGAGCACATTGAATGGGGAGTGCGACATGGGATTTCCTGACAGCAGCGGGTGGTGGAGTTTGTTCTTTGGAGAGCAGCGACGGCATCGACGTGCAAATAGACGTGAAACCGCCATACGGAGAACGCCTGCTTAGCACGTCGTGCAGGCAGCGGGATTGGAAGCCTCGCAGGGCGTTCCTTGGCAGCAGTGCTCGGTGAGGTATCCAAGCAAGCCATTCATCCGGGAGAAATCGGCGCGATAGATCAGGTTGCGTCCTTGTTGCTCGACGCTTACCAAGCCCGCATGCGCGAGTTCCTTCAGATGGAAGGACAAGGTATTGCGGGCAACGCCGAGCTGTTCGGCCAGGACGCTGGGCATGAGTCCAGGCGGGCCGGCCACAACGAGGGCGCGGAAAGTTCGCAAACGTTGGGGATGGGCAAGAGCGCCCAGGGCTGAAATGGCTTGGTCTTCATTCATGAATCGATAATACAACGATTATTGAATTATTTAGACCGAAATCCCGAGTACTTGAGCGTCTTGAAGGGATTGAGTCTCCATAAATTGAAGAGTACGCTACATAAATGTAGATTACGCTACGTTTTCATGGACCGTAGATGAGCTGGTTGACCCTGATCCTTTCGATGCCCACCGAGAATGCGACGGCACGCATGCGTGCTTGGCGCGCACTGAAATCATGTGGCGCCGCCGTGTTACGCGATGGCGTCTATCTGTTGCCGTCGCTGGAGCGGACCCGGGAAACCCTGAGCGCGATCGCTCACGACGTGGAAGGGAGCGGAGGCACGGCCTATCTGGCCGACACCGAGTTTCGTAATGACGACTCCATACGGCTCAAGGAACTTTTCGACCGTTCGGCAGATTACGGCGAGTTCATGAAGAAGAGCATCGAGCCGATTCGGGCAGCCCTGTCCACTGAAACCGCCATGGATACGTTGAAGCAATTGCGCAAGCTCCGTAAGGTCTACGCGCAACTGGCCGAAATTGACTTCTTTCCTGGCGAGGCGCAGCGCCAGGCTGATGCCGCTTTGCTTGAACTGGAGGAGGGCGCCAATCGCGCACTCTCTCCGGACGAGCCGCATTCCGTCGATGGAGCCATCGTCCGATTACTTGCTGACGACTACCAGGGCCGGACCTGGGCAACGCGTGCGCGCCCTTGGGTGGACCGACTTGCGAGCGCTTGGCTGATTCGGCGCCGCATTGATCGGAATGCTCGGATCCTGTGGCTCGCATCACCTGGCGAGTGCCCAGAGAACGCTCTGGGGTTCGACTTCGATGGCGCGAGGTTTTCCCATGTAGGCGCAAAGGTAACGTTCGAAAACCTGGTCACCGCCTTCGGCTTGCAAAGCAGAGGCTTGGACCGGCTGGGTGCCATCGTTCACTTCCTGGACATCGGTGGCGTTCAGCCTCCGGAGGCAGCCGGAGTGGAGCAGGTCCTGGCTGGCCTGCGGGCAACGATTGCAGACGACGATCAGCTCCTGGCGCTCGCCAGCGGAGTCTTCGATGGGCTCCTGGCCAGCTTCGAGAAGGAGGGCAGGGCATGAACACGCAAATCCAGGACACTGCCATCCCTATTGGCGAGCCCGCTGAAAAGCCGCTCGAGCGACCTCAACCGGTCAGCTTCCGGCAGGCGTTCTGGTTCTGGTTGAAGCTGGGGTTCATCAGCTTCGGAGGCCCGGCGGGACAGATTGCCATCATGCACACCGAACTGGTCGAGCGCCGGCGCTGGATTAGCGAACGACGATTCCTGCATGCCCTCAACTACTGCATGCTGCTGCCCGGGCCAGAGGCACAGCAACTCGCAACCTACATCGGGTGGTTGCTGCATCGGACGTGGGGTGGGGTAGTCGCGGGCGGGCTGTTTGTCCTGCCATCGCTGTTCATCCTGATCAGCCTGTCCTGGGTCTACGTCGCTTGGGGCGACGTGCCCGTCATCGCCGGATTGTTCTATGGCATCAAGCCAGCGGTGACCGCCATCGTTCTACACGCCGCCCATCGCATAGGGTCGCGCGCGCTGAAGAACCCCGTTCTCTGGAGCATTGCAGGCGCGGCGTTCGTTGCGATCTTCGCAATGGAATTGCCGTTCCCGCTGATTGTCGCAATCGCGGCATTGATCGGCTTCGTTGGAGGCAGGAGATGGCCAGAATGCTTCCAGGTTGGTTCGCGTCACGGATCGAGTTCGCAAGGCTACGGCCCGGCATTGGTTGACGACGACACACCCTCGCCAACACACGCCCGTTTTCGCTGGAGCCGCTTGATCTGGATTGTGGCAGCTGGTGCGGCGCTCTGGGCCGCGCCAATGGCAATACTCACCGCAATCTATGGATGGCAGGGCGCGTACACCCAGATGGGGTGGTTCTTCACCAAGGCCGCCTACCTGACATTCGGTGGAGCGTACGCCGTGCTGCCATACATCTATCAAGGTGCAGTCGATCATTATGGATGGCTGACGCCCATCCAGATGATCGACGGACTGGCTCTTGGAGAAACCACCCCGGGTCCATTGATCATGGTTGTGGCTTTCGTCGGATTCGTGGGCGGATACGCGCATGGTTTGCTTGGCCCGGAACACCTGTTCATAGCAGGAGCCCTCGCAGCCACCATCGTGACCTGGTTCACGTTCTTGCCGTCGTTCCTGTTCATCCTCGCTGGCGGGCCATTGGTTGAAGCCACTAAAGAGGATTTGAAATTCACCGCGCCACTGACGGCCATTACGGCCGCTGTCGTTGGCGTCATCCTGAACCTGGCTGTGTTCTTCGGCTATCACGTCTTATGGCCGAAAGGATTGGCGGGACACTTTGACTGGGGCTCAGCGCTGATTGCGTTGGGCGCCGCGGCCGCGCTGTTCAGGTTCAAGCGCGGTGTTATCGAGGTCATTGCGGCCTGCGCCGTCATAGGCCTCCTGCTCAAGCTTGCCCTATGAGGTGGCATCATGAAATGGATCACTCGCGAACACCCGAAGATCGACCGGATCGCCTGTCCTTGGCTTATCAGCCGCTATATCGACAAGGAGCCGGAATTCCTGTTCGTCGCTCCGGAGCGCGTTTTGGAAGAAGCCAAGACTACCGGGGCGACTCCCTATGATGTCCCGGGAGTCACGCTTACCCATGTTGGCGAAAAGTGCAGCTTCGATGCCTTCCTGGATCGATATGGCCTGGATGACCCCGGTTTGCAGGATCTTGCCGTCATTATTCGGGGAGCCGACACCGACAGGTTGGAACTGGCGCCGCAGAGCGCCGGGCTCCTCGCCGTATCTCTGGGCTTGTCGCGGAATTTTCCGGACGATCATCAAATGTTGAGGCACGGCATGATTGTGTACGACGCGCTCTACGCGTGGTGCCGCCATGCCCGGGGTGAGACGCATACCTGGAGCTATGCCGCCCATCAATAGGGGAAAGGGCTAAGGCTACTTATTGGGATGTTTCAGGAAAGATCCGTTGTTCGACCGGATCTTTTACTTTACATAATAAACATTATGCGTATTTTAACCATGGAAGAGAGGCGCCCTCAGGCGCCATCTCCAAACCAGCCGCGTTCAGTCCGCCAGCTCACGCATTTCTGGCTATTGCGCCCCGGTCGCCTTGGCCACGTACGCCGCCAAGACTTCGATTTCCTTATCCGATAGTGTCGTATAAGCCGGCATCTGCCCGATGCCATTGCGGATGGCCGTCTCCACCCGCGCGGCGTCTGGCTTGATCTCGTCGAGCTTCGGACCGATGGCTCCGCTGGACTGCGCGTCGTCCAAGGTATGGCACAGCGCACAGGCCGGCGTCGCGTTCACGAACAAGGCGCGGCCCGCCTCCATGTCGGGTTCGGCGGCCTGCGCGCCGCCGTACAAACTTGCGCCCATCAGGCCGGTGCAAAGCGCGCGCTTCCAGGATCCTGCCAACGCCTTACCCGTCATGCCTGGACCGCCACGGTCACGGCATGATCGCGCCACCCGTTGTTGATGTAGCCGCCGGAATTCTGCGGGCGGTCTTCTTCCTGCACCCGGCCTTCGGTATCAGTCGCCCGGCTGACGAGCACATGCTCGCCGGCCGGCAAGTCGACCGGCAGCGCGAACTGGCGCCAGGCATAGCGCCCTAGATCCGGGCCCACCAGTTCGGCCTGTTGCCAACTCTTGCCGCCGTCGACGGATATCTCGACCTGCTTGATGCCGTTGGTGCCGCCGAAAGCCACGCCTTGCACCACGACACGGCCCGGCTTCAGCTTGGACGCGGCCGGATTGGGCGTATTGATCCATGACTTCACGCCCATGGCCCAAACAGAGGGATGGCTGGGATCGCCTTTCTGGCCCGGCGGCGCAAGGCGGTACCCGGTCTGCTGGATCGCGGCCTGGCTTTCCTTGTCGGTAAAGGCCAGCCGCTTGATGTACTTGACGCTGTTCACGCCCGTATAGCCCGGGACGATCAGCCGCAACGGGCCGCCATGGGCCAGCGGGATCGGCTCGCCGTTCAGCTCCCAGGCCAGCAAGGCATCCTGCATCGCCTCCTTGGGTACCGAGCGCTCGACCATGACCATGTTCGGGTCCAGGCCGTCAGGCAGTTTCTCGCCGCCCGTGCCCGTCATGAACATGGCGCCTGGCGCCAGGCCGCCGCAATGTTCGACCAGGACGCTGACCGGCACGCCGCTCCAGACCACGCAGCCGGCCGCGCCGACCTGCCAGGGCGTGCCGCTGGGCTTGTTGGGGAAATAGCCGCGGCCATTGCCCGAACACTGCAGGACCATCGCCAGCGTCTGCAGGCCCATGGTCTTCAGTTGCGCCACGCTCAGGGACATGGGTTTGGCCACTCCCGCGATGTCGACCATCCATGCGTCCCGGTCGGCCACGATGGACTCGTCGGGCGGCGGCAGATTGTTGCGCACATAGAGCTGGCGCAGCGGCGTGACCACCCCGCTGCCGAACGCCTCGCGGCGCGTCTCTATGGTGTTGGCGCTGTGCACGATCATGGCCTCGGGCTGCTTCCATGCCGCGTAGGCCGGCAAGGGTTTGGCGGCGGACGCTGGAGCCGGTGTCGCGGCAGCGGCAGGCGCAGCCTTGGGCTCCGCGGCCTGGACGGCGCGCCCGATGCTGGCTGCGGCCAAGGCAGTCGCGCCGCCAGCCAGAAGGCGTCGGCGCGCCGCGTTCTCGATCAGGGATGAACGCATGGCAGTCTCCTCGTTGGGGCCTGGAATCGTTGGTGTTCCAAAACCCTGCCGGCCTGCCTGGGCGTGGCTATCTACTACCCCGCGCGCGCACGTCAGTCAGGCCGCCAATAGTTATGACTGCGATGGTGGTTGATCGAGCTTTTCGTGTCAATTAGTTATTTGCCCATGCCCGCCCTAGCCCATTTGGCTGCGTCCAAGGCGAAATCGGATCAGGTTTCCCGGACCAGGCGATACACCGACGCCGGCGGCAGATTCAGCGGCACGAAGCCGATCTTGCGCGCCCGCAGTCCGCAAGCCTCAAGCACATCCGCGGATATCGGGCAGCGCGGGCCATAGGTGAACAACGACATCGATCCCTCCGCGGGCAAGGCGTCGAACACGGCGGCCAGCAGCTGGTGATGATGGGCCTGGCTCATGTTGCGCAAAGGCAGCCCGCAAATGGCCGCGCCTATGCCGACCAGTTCGGGATGGCTGTGGCGCGACAGGTCCTGCGCCGCCACTTGCAGCACCGCCGCTTCCGGGAACTGCCTGCGCAGGCTGGAGCTCATGGCCGAATCCTGCTCGACCAGCACCATGCTGGCAGGATGCACGCCCCGGCGCAGCATCTCACGCGTGAATACGCCGGTGCCGCAGCCCAGCTCCAGCACTTTTCCGCTGCCAGGCGGGATGCCGGCGGTGATGGCCGCCGCCAGCGCCGGGCCGGATGGCGCGACGGCGCCTATGGCGGCCGGATTCGATAACAATGCCTTGACGAACTGCGTGCGCTCTTGCAGCCAGCCCAGCGCCGAACGGATCGCGGGCTTGTGCGGAACAATAGTCTTATAGGGGTGCGAGGAATGCATGGGGCCTCAGTCTCCTGGTTCGGAAATTCCGTGCGTCCCGGGAAACCTTAACTGCGTCTGGCGCCGCCGGCCGGCAACCGTCGGTAAGCACCCTTGTCAATTAGGCCACGCGCAGACCGCGCCCCACGCCCGCGCGCCGCCCCGGCTGACAGCTTAGGTTGCATAACGTACCCTGCCCCTGCGCCCCTCTTCCCTGCTTCCACCCTGCTCCTGCCCTACTCCGCCTTCACCTGCGCCGTAGAGATGAGATTGCCCCATTTCTGCTTTTCGTCTCGGATTTCAGGGCACTTCTTTATCGACGTGCTGCACCACCAGATCAATGACGCGCGGGGTGTTCTTGGACGCCAAGGCCTCGATGATCGCGCAGTGCTCCTGATGCAGGGTCTCGCGGCTTTCCGGCACGAAGCCGTACATCCGCCAGGCCTGGGTCCAGAGCTGGTGGACCTGCCGTTGCATGGCGCTGAGAATGGGATTGCCCGCCAGCTCCGCGACCTTCGCTTCAAAGCTCAGATCCAGGCCGGCGTTCTCCTCGAATTCTCCGCGCGTCGTCTTGTCCTGGGCGTTCTCGTCGATCAGTTCCTTCAGGACGCGGATGCTGCCTTTGTTGGCCTTGACGGCATAGGCTTCAAAGACCGCGCGCTCCACCGCGGTACGGGCGGCGATCAGGTGTTGCATCAGGTCCCTGTTCACGCCTTGCGAAAGCATGTCGTTCAAGCTGCCGCCGCTGCCTGAATCGAGCTTCTTCTCGACCAGGAAGGTTCCGCTTCCGACACGCGTTTCTATCCGCCCTCCCGCCTCGAACACTTTCAAGGCCTGGCGGATGGAGGAACGGCTCACGACGAAACTCTCCGAAAGCTCCCGCTCCGAGGGCAGCTTGTCACCGACCTGCAGCTGGCCGCTGTTGAGCAGGTTTTCGAGCTGCTGGCAGACCTCCTGGAAGATGTCCGTGCGCTTGATGGGGAGCATTGAGAAAGGCGTCTTGCTCATAGGACCTGCCGTCGACCGTCCGAAGTTTGTGAACGCGAACTTTACCACTCTTCGTCCAATTGGTCCGTCCACTTTCCAATAACTCAGGCATCAAATCGGGGCAATTGGGGATTCTCTGGATTAATTGGACAGTTGTCCTACCACTTTTAGTCGGATAGCATACCAATCCTCAGAGGCTCATAACGGCATGTCGAGCCCTGCAATACCGCCAGGATCGGAGACGACGAGATGTATAGAAGCAATTTTGAACCAGGGTCCACCCGCTGGGCCGTGCGCCGCAGCCAATGGCGCAGCATGGGCATCCGTGAAGAAGACATGGACAAACCCAAGATCGCCATCATCAACACCTCGAACAAGCTCTCATGCTGTTATGTGCACCTGGACGCCATCAGCGCCATCGTGCAGCAGGCCATCAGCGATGCCGGCGGCCTGGCCTTCGAGGTGCGCACCGTCGCTCCCAGCGATTTCGTCACCAGCGCCGGCAAGAAGGCGCGGTACCTCATGCCCACCCGCGACCTGATGGTCAACGAGGTGGAATGCATGATGGAAGGCGCGGTGCTCGACGGCATGATCTGCCTGTCGTCCTGCGACAAGACCACGCCCGCCCACTTGATGGCCGCCGCGCGACTGGACGTCCCCACCCTGCTCCTGACCTGCGGCTATCAGATCGGCGGCAAGTGCTCGAACGAAAAGTTCGAAGACCAGTTCTTTGACATCGACGATGTCTATGAACAGATCGGCGCGCTGGCCACCCGCAGCATCACCCTCAAGGACCTGACGGACATGACCGAGGTGGCCATCCAGTCGCCCGGCGTCTGCGCGGGCCTGGGCACGGCCAACTCCATGCACATCGTGGCCGAAGCCATGGGCATGACCCTGCCCGGCAACTCGCCCATCTGGGCCAACGGCCGCCGCCTCAACGAATACGCGCAGGCGGCGGGCCGGCAGATCGTCGAGCTGACCCGGCACGGCGTATCGGCCCGCCAGATCATCACCGAAGAGGCCATCCGCAACGCGGTCATGATGGTCCTGGCTGTAGGCGGTTCCGTGAACACCGTGCGCCACATCGCCGCCATCGCCACCGAGGCCGAGCTGCCGTTGGACGTGGTCAAGCTGTATGAAGACTACGGCAAGGCCATCAAGCTGCTGACCGCCGTGCGTCCCAACGGCCCGTTCCGCACCGAAGACCTGGAAGCCGCCGGCGGCACTCCCGCCGTCATGAGCCAGCTGCGCGAGCACCTGCACATGGACGCGCTGACCGTGACCCGCAAGACCGTGGGCGAGAACATCAGCGAAGCCCGCGTCAAGGACGACAAGATCATCCGCACCCTGGCCGACCCGGTCAGCCAGCGCCCGGGCGTGGGCATACTGCGCGGCAATCTGGCGCCCAACGGCGCCATCGTCAAGCTGTCGGCCGTGCCCGGCGAACGCGCCGAATTCTCCGGCCCGGCCAACATCTATGAGGGCGAGGATGAGGCCATCGCCGCCCTGGGCGAGAACAGGATCAACAAGGGCGATGTCATCGTGCTGCGCAATATGGGCCCCAGCGGCGGCCCCGGCACCGTCTTCGCCTGCAGCTTTGTGGCCGCGCTGAATGGCGCCGGCATCGCCGAGCACGTGGCCGTGGTCACCGACGGCGAGCTGTCGGGCCTGAACCGGGGCATCATCGTCGGCCAATTGATGCCCGAGTCTGCCGCCGGCGGCCCCTTGGCCGTGGTGCGCCAGGGCGAGACCATCCACATCGATTTCGTCAATCGCAAGATCGACATGGACGTCCCGCGGGACGAGATTGCGCGCCGGCTGGCCGAATGGCGTCCGCGCGAACTGGAACTGGGCGGCGGCAGCAGCACCTATCTGCTGCAGTACGCCCAGCTGGTGCAGCCCATCGAACAGGGCGCGGTGCTGGGCAAACGCAAGGTGCACGCGCAAACCGCCTGATCCGGACGGGCGCGGATGCGCCCGGGCCCGGCAAACCATAACAACGACACAGGGAGACAGCCCATCATGTCCACGCTGACAGAGGCACAGAAGTCCAGGAAAGCGGGTCTTGCAGCATTCATCGGCACCGTTCTGGAATGGTATGACTTCATCATCTATGGCACCGCGGCCGCCATCGTGTTGAACAAGGTTTTCTTTCCGAACAGCGATCCGCTGGTCGGCACCATGGCCGCTTTCGCGACCTATGCCGTGGGCTTTCTGGCTCGTCCCCTGGGCGGCCTGTTCCTGGGCTATCTGGGCGACAAGGTCGGCCGCAAATCGGTCCTGGTGCTGACGCTGTTCCTGATGGGCGGCGCCACTACAGCGATCGGCCTGCTGCCCGGCTATGACAGCATCGGCCTCTGGGCGCCGGCCCTGCTCGTCCTGATGCGCTTGATCCAGGGCTTTGGCGCAGGCGGCGAGTATGCCGGTGCCGTGGTGCTGTCGGTCGAACATGCCCAAAAAGGCAGGCGCGGCGCGGCCGGCGCCTGGGCTCCGCTGGGCTTTGCCGCCGCCACCCTGCTGGCCAATGCGGTGTTCTTCTTTTTCCTCAATGTGCTGAGCGAAGAACAGTTCATGGCCTGGGGCTGGCGCGTGCCCTTCCTGCTGGGCGCGGCCTGCGTGCTGGTGGGCTACCTGATCCGGCGCAACATCGAAGAGCCGCCGGCCTTCGAGAAAACCCAGCAGACCGCCCAAGCCGGGAAGATCGGCCTGTTCTCCGCGATCAAGCAGCATCCGCGCAGCTTCTTCATCGTGATCGGCTCGCGCATGGGCGAGAACGGATTTGCCTATCTCTATCCGGTGTTCTGCGTTTCCTACATGGTGACGACGCTGAAACTGGAGAAATCCATGGCGCTATGGGCGGTGATCATCGCCTCGGCCATCCAGCTGGTGACGATTCCCTTCTATGGCGCCCTGTCCGACCGCATCGGCCGCAAGAAGGTCTATCTGGGCGGCATCATCTTCTCGGTCCTTTGGCTGGCGCCCTTCTTCATGCTGCTGGACATCCAGGCGTTCTGGGCCATCGCGCTGGGCTTTGCGGTCGGTCTGGGCATCGCCTATCCCGCCATGCTGTCGCCCCAGGCGGCCTGGTACGCCGAACTGTTCGACACCGAATTCCGCCTGGCAGGCTTTGCGTTCTCGCGGGAGCTGGGCTCCCTGCTTGCTGGCGGGCTGGCCCCCTTCATCGCAACGGCGTTGTATACCTACTATCAACACTGGTGGCCCATCGTGGCCTACATGGGGGGCATGGGCATCCTGACTGTGATCGCATTGGCGCTCGGACCGGAAACCGTGCACAAGGATATCGACTAAAACCAGGCACAGCCGCCCGCAAGGCGGCTTGCCACTTGATGGAGGCAACATGGCCAACAAGACCCCCGACTTTCCCGCCTGGCATCTCGAAAGCCGTTACGACGCCTTGCCCGATCTGCCGGTGCTGGCCGAGGTCGACGTTCTGGTGGTCGGCGGCGGCGCAGCCGGCGTCGCCGCCGCCACCACGGCCGCGGAAGCCGGCATGCGCACGCTCATCCTCGAACGCTACGGCTTCTTCGGCGGCGCCGCGGTGGCCGGCATGTCGGGCACCATCTGCGGCATGTATCTGGCCAGCGACACGCAAAACCGGCCCCAACAGGTCGTGACCGGTTTCACCGAACGCTTTCGCGCCGCGCTGCAGGCCCGTGGCGGCGTTACCGGCCCGCAACGCTATGGCAAGACCTGGACTGTCACGCACGACCCGCTGATGTGGAGCGAGACCGCAGACCAGCTGGTTGAAGACGCCGGCGCCAAAGTACTGTTCCACACCAGCGTCAGCGGCGTCATCATGCAGGACGATGCCTGCACAGGCGTCGTCCTCGAGTCCGCTGCCGGGCGATCCATGGTGCTGGCCAAACGCATCATCGACGCCTCCGGCGACGCTGCCGTCATCGCCCGGGCCGGCTACCGCTACGTTTTTGGCGACCAAGGAAAGATCCAGAATCCCACCATGTTCTTCCGCATGGGCCAGGTCGATATCCCGAAATTCCTGGACTATTGGGGCGACGACACCATCAACCCGCCCAAAGTCAGCGAGGCGATAGAACAAGCCGACGCCGCGGGACGCTACGCGCTGCCCCGCAAGAAAATCTGGATCTTTCCGACCACGCGCCCCGGCGAACTGCTGGTCAACGCCACCCGCCTGACTTCGCGCGACGGCCACATGATGAACGTCATCAACCCCGAGGACTTCACGGAGGCCGAGATCGACGGCCGCAGGCAGGTGCGCCAGTACGCGGCTTTCCTGAACGACAACGTGCCGGGTTGCGAAGACAGCTACGTCGTCAACACCGGCACGCAAGTCGGCGTGCGCCAGACCCGCAGCATCGTCGGCGTGGAAACGCTGACCAACGACGACGTGCTCAGCTGCCGCAAACGCGCGGACGGCATCTGCCGGGTCCCCTGGCCCATCGAGCTGCATGCGGGCGAAAAGCCGAAACTGCACTGGCTGCTGGACGACTACTACGAGGTTCCGTACCTGGCCCTGGTGCCGGAACATGGCGAAAACCTGATCGTGGCCGGGCGTTGCCTGAGCGCCGAGCATGAAGCGCTGGCTTCCGCCCGGGTTACCGCCCAGTGCTTCGAATACGGCAGGGCTGCGGCGCTGGCGGCGGTCCTTTCCATCGAGTCGGGAGGTCGCTTGCGTGATCTCGCCGGCGGGGAAATCCGCGCGCGCATGCTCGCGCTGGGCAGCAATTTATAGAGCGGCCGGCCAGGGCCCGAGCAACTCCGCCAGATCCTTCCTGGCGGCTGCCCGCAATGCCCTACTCCGCCTTCACCTGCGCCGCAGAGATGACATTGCCCCATTTCTGCTTTTCGTCGTGGACGAACGCGCCGGCCTGCGCGCGGTCTAGCGGCATGGCGAAGGTGCCCAGGTCGGCCAGCCGGCTTTGCACTTCGGGTTCCTCCAGGACCTTGTTGATCGCCGCGTGCAATGTGTCCAGGACCGGGGCCGGCGTGCCCTTGGGGGCAAACATCGCGAACCAGCCGGACGTCACCATGCCCGGCAGGCTGTCCTTGATCAATGGAATGTTCTCGAAGCCCGGCAGCTTGCGGTCGGCGCTCATCGCGATGGGGACCAGCTTGCCCGAGCGCACCAAAGGCACCAGCGGCGCGATGCCATCTATATAGACCGGGATATCGCCCTTGATCAGGGTCTGCAGCGCCTGGGACGTGCCGCTGAAGCTGATCTGGCGGAACTCGCGGCCGCCCAGTTGGCCGATCAGGTAGACGGAAAGGTTGGGTATGGAGCCCCGCGTCGGACTGCCTATCACCAGATCCGAGGCCTCTCCCCCCTTGGCCGCGGCGATCAGGTCCGCGACCGAGCGGTATGGCGTGCCAGGCGTGGTCACCAGCATCATGGGCGTATAGGCCAGCGTGGCCACGACCTCGGTATCGCGTTCGATGTCGAACTTGGCCGCCTGGTACAGGAACGGCGTGGTGACGGCCGCGGCGGCGTGGAACATGGCCAGCGTGTAGCCGTCAGGTTCGGACCGGGTCAGCGCGTTCATGCCGATGATGCCGTTGCCACCCGGGCGGTTTTCCACGATGACCTGGTGGCCCCATTGCCGGCCCAGCCTGTCCGCGACCAGCCGGGCGATGATGTCGGGCGCGCTGCCCGGGGCCGTCGGCGCGATGATCCTGACCAGCTTGTCGGGATAAGGCTGGGGCTCGGCGGCGCCAGCCGCCGCGCCGCCCAGGACCAGCGCCATTGCCGCCAGCCAGCGTCGTGCTTTCATGATCTCTCCTCCTTGGAAACGCGGAACGCGTCGATGCTTCCACGCCATATTTATCACTCTATCAATTAAATATAGATTTAATTGATATGGTGTTAAATAAGGGTTTACACCACTGCGTCAGGCGGCGTCGCGCCCGACAGATTCAGGAGGTTTTGCGGACAGCAGGCTTGCGTTTGGGCTTGGCCTGGGCGGCGGGCGCCCATTGCGCGATGCCGTCCAGCAGGATCTGCAGGCCCGTCTCGAAGGCCTGTTCCGTGCCCAGGCTGGAAAACGCCGTGCTGACGTAGCGCGCGCCGGGATAGCGGTCGGCCGGCATCGCTTCAAGCCGGCTGCGGATGAAATCGCGGTGGTAGACGGGCAATTGCTTGGACGCTTCCGCCCGGCTGCTGGCCACCAGGAACTGGGCCAGCAGATGGTAGGCCAGCGCGACCTGTTCGGCGGAGAAGCCGCCTTGCATGAAGGCCGTGGTCACGTGGTTGAAGAACACCGCTCCGAAGTCGGTCTCGCCAGAGTCCACGTCCTGGAACAGCCGGAAGCGGTTATGCGACGCCACGTAGGTGCTGACGCCAGGGTTCTCCACGGCATATGTCAGGCTGACGTGCGCGATGGCTTCGATATCCGCGCGCCAGTCTCCTGTCAGCGCAGGCATGCGCGCCAGGCGTTCGCGGTAATAGTTGTTGAGCACGCCGGAAATGAGCTTGTCGCGCCCGCCCAGGTAATAGTGGATCAGGCCCGGCGCGACGCCGAAGTCGCGCGCCAGCTGCACCATGGAGATCTGCTCCAGCGAGGTCTCGCGCGCCAGCGCGATCGCGCGGTCGATGATGGTGGCCCGGCTTAGCGTGGCTTCGTCATTGATCGGCGATTCGACCCTGGGCGGACGGCCGCGCTTGCGCGGCGCGGCATCGCTGGCGGCGGGCTTTTTCGTGGCGGGCATATCGGCGCTCTGGGATGGCTGGATGAACGGGGCATCCTAAGGTTTTATTGCCTCCCTGGCAAATAAACCGCCCGCTCAGCGCTCCACTCCGCCCGCCTCGCTTGCGCCGTGCCGCAGCAGCACGGCGCGCAGGGACGGCGGCACCGGCGTGCCCTCGCGTGCATCCAGGCGCACGCAGATGGGCGAAAACACGGCCGAGAACACCTCGGCGCCGTCGGGCCGGCGCGCCCGCGCCTGTATGTCGAACGACCGCGTGCGCAAGGCGCCGACGCGGCATTCGATGTGGATCACGTCGCCCGGCCACAGCGTGCCGGTGAAGTCGAACGACATGCCCCGGCATGGCGTGCCGACGCCGTGCGCGTCGCCCAGGCGCTTGCCCTCCCCCAGATGCTCGGTGTAGAGCGCCATGGCGCCCAGCAGGTAATCAGTGAAGCGCCCGGTGTAGACCACGCCCGCCGGGTCGCAATCGCCCCAGCGCACTTCGCGCCGCACCACGAAGGGCTCGGTGCTCCAGACCATTTCCGTCGCTCTCATGCCTGCCCCTCGCATTCGGCGGGAATCAGTCCGGCCGCTTCGAACTCCCGCACCAGGGCGGGATACTGTTCGCGCAGCCTGCCGATATCGACCCGGCCGGTGCGCGTCATGAAGCGGAAGACGAACTCCTGCGGACCATAGGCGTCCATCCAGTCGCGCATGCGTTCGTACCAGTTGAAGGACGCTTCCGATGCGCCTATCAGCTTCTGCTTTTGCGGCTGGCGCTTGCGGTAGTAGTGGTCCAGCGCCCGGGGGATGTCGCCGGGCGAGGCGTTGAGCGCATCGGCCAGGGCGATGGCGTCTTCCATCGCGATGCGCGTGCCCGAACCGATGGAGAAGTGGGCGCTGCTGAGCGCATCGCCGATCAGCACCCGCTTGCCCGCGAACCAGTTGCGCGCGCGTATGACCGGGAACTGGCGCCAGCTGGAATGGTTGGAGACCAGGGCATGTCCGTCCAGCTCCGGCGCGAAGACCTCTTCGAACAGGCGCTGCCGCGCGTCGGCGCTCATCGCCTCCATGCCCAGGTCCTGCCAGCTGCGGTGATCGCACTCGGCGACGAAGGTGCTCATGGTCGCCGAGTACGGATAGTAGTGCGCCACGAAGTACCCCGCGCCATGCTTGCGGAACACCAGGCTGGGATACGGGAAGGCCTTTTCGACGCCATACCATGCGAAGTGATTCGTGAGGCTGTGGCGTTGCACGTCGAATTCGGCCTCGGCGCTATCGCGCACCCGCGAGTTGATCCCGTCCGCGCCCACCACGACGTCGGCGTCCAGCGCCTGGAAATCCTCGATACGCTGCTCGTAGCGCAGGTCCACGCCCAGGCGCCGGGCATGGTCGCCCAGGATGCGCAGCAACTCGATGCGGGGTATGGCGCCGCCGCTGCCTGGGCGCTGCACCGTGATGGGCGTCTCGTTCGAGACGATGACCTGCCGGTCGCTGAAGCGCATGGCGCCGGCCAGCGCGTCGAATACGGCGGGCTCGGCGTCGCGCAGCCGGTCCAGCCCCTTGTCGGCCATGACCACGCCGAAGCCGAAGGTGGCGCCGGCCGGGTTCTGCTCATAGACGGTGACGGCCGCGTCGGGCTGGTGCCGCTTGAGCAGGATGGCGAGGAACAGGCCCGAGGGCCCGCCTCCGATGATGGCGGCTTTCATGCTTGCTCCAGCGGTTGTATGGCCAGGACGTCCATGTCGAATTGCTCGATCCTGCCGTTCAGCCCGCCGGTCAGCGCGCCGTACCAGACGGCCGGCTTGAAGCCCAGTTCCTTGCGCTGGAACCGCAGGCCGGGGTTGCCGACGATGCGCACATAACCATTGCCCGCGGCCTGCGTGACGTAGCCCGGGTTGGCTTGCGCGGCATCCAGCAAGGGCTTGAATTCCGGCACGTCCAGCACGTAGATGGCCGCCTTGTCCTGCGCCTGCGCGCCCAGCGCGGCGCCCTTGGCCTGCCATACCGGCTCGATGCAGGCGAAACCGCCCTCCTCCAGCGCCATCGCCGCTTCCAGCGTGTTCTGCGCGTCCTGCGCGTCTTCCCCGCTGAAGGGCCGCACCTGCCAGGTGATCTCGATGGGATAGCCATTGGGATCGTTGAAGTAGATGGACTCGATCACTTCGTGACGGATCTGGTAGCGCAACGGAATGCCGACAGCCTCCACCCGCGCGCGCCATTGCAGCAGTTCGGCCTCGCTCTCGACGCGCCAGGCGGTGTGCGTGGCGCGGTCCTGGTAATGATCCGTGGGCGCCAGGCGTTCCGGGCGCTCTGTGCCGATGTAGTAGAAAAAGGCAATGGTGCTGCCGTTGCCGCTATCGAAGAAAAAATGCAGGAAGTCAGGATGGTTCTGCGGGCCCCAGCCCTTGGCGGAGATGGCATGCACCAAGGGCAGGCCCAGCAGGTCGCGGTAGAAACGCACGGTTTCCGCGAGCTTCCAGGTGGGCCGGGCCGTGTGGTGCACGCCATGCAGGCGCACCGAGGGGATGGCGGAGGTTGCGGACAGGGACGGGTTCATTTGGCTTGCTCTCCATTCATGTGCAGGCCGCGTTCGGCCTCCAGCGTGGCGGCGATCTGGCTGCGCAGCGCTTTCTTGCTAAGTTTTCCGGACGCGGACAGCGGGAATTCGTCCACGACTTCAAGGCGTTCCGGCCACTTGAACTTCGCCAGGCCCACCTCCTGCAGATAGCCGCAGACCGCGGGCAAGGTCAGCGCCGCGCCCTCTCCCCGCGCGATGACGAAGGCGCACACGC
Organism: Achromobacter anxifer; assembly: GCF_903652925.1. Classification (GTDB taxonomy): domain Bacteria; phylum Pseudomonadota; class Gammaproteobacteria; order Burkholderiales; family Burkholderiaceae_B; genus Achromobacter; species Achromobacter anxifer. The sequence continues at coordinate 470,377 of NZ_CAHLAR010000004.1, forward strand.
GCTCGCCATAGACCGGGTCCGGCATGGCGACCACGGCCGAGGTCAGGATGCCCGGGTGGCCGTTGAGCACGTTCTCGACTTCCTCGGCGTTGATCTTTTCCCCGCCCCGGTCCACCACGTCCTTGATCCGTCCACAGAAGTAGTAGTAGCGCCGGCCTTCGTGCACTTCGCACCGCATCAGGTCGCCGGACCGGTAGAAGCCGTCGGGCGTGAAGCGGCCGACGTCCTCAGTCTCCGACCTGTAATAGCCGCGTATGGTGTAGGGCCCTCGGAACAGCGCTTCGCCGATTTCTCCGACAGGGACTTCGGCGTCGGTGCCCGGCGTCACGATCCGGACCTCATCATGGGACGAGACCGGCCTGCCCACCGAGCTTTCGAGCACGCTGGCCTTGTCGCCTTCCCTGGCGAACATGATCACGCCCTCGGTCATGCCGAAAATGTGGAAAGCCGGCGACCCGGTGGTCCTGGTCAGGCCCGCGGCATTGCGCGGCGTGATGAAGCGGCGGCGCGTCTTTTCGCCGGCATCCGCGCGGCTCAGCTCGGGCAGGATGCGCGTGAGTATCGGCCCTGCGACGCCGAACCAGGTGGGACGGTAGGTCCGGACCAGGGACTGCAACGTCGCCTCGTCCAGGCTGCGGCACACGGTGACCTGGGCGCCGCTCAGCAGGAACGGACCGAAGAAGCACCCCATGTTCAGGTTGTGCATGTAGGGCGTCGGGAAGAACAGCACATCGTCGCTGGTGTAGCCGTTCCAGGCCGCCACGGCGCGCATGTTGTAGAGGTATTCGGACTGGAAGCGCGGAATGATCTTGGGCACGCCGGTCGTTCCCCCCGAGAGCTGGAACACGGCGACCTGGAACGGGTGCAAGGACACCTCAGCCAAACGCGCGCGCGCGGCTTCCAGCGGCATCGCGGCGATCAGGGCGTCTATCGACGCGGCGCCCGCCCTTGCCGTGCCGCGCGCCTGCAGCACATATTCCAGCGTGGGCACGTGCTGCTGCATCTCGCGCGCGAAGGCCACGTCGTCGAACTTGGGATCGTCGCCCTGCACCAGATGCAGCCGCGCCTGCGCAAGATTTCCCAGATACTCGATCTCCAGCTTGCGGAAGGCCTGCAATGAGCAGACCGGAATGATCCCCGCCTTCAGGCAGGCGCAAAACGCCACCAGCAGCTCGTGGCTATTGCCGCACTGGAAAATCGCCCGGTCCAGCGGACGCAGCCCCAGCGCCAGGAGCGCCGCGCCCAGCCTGTCGCTGCGTTCGTCCAGTTCGCGATAGGTGTAGTGCGCGTCCGGCCCCACCAGCGACAACCCGTCGGCGTGGGCGGCGAAGGCGTCGCGCAAGCCCCCTGCCAGGGTCTCTGCGGTCAGGACGCCCTGCCTCACGTACTCGCGCAGCCGGTCTTCGTCCGGGTAGCGCACACCTGGCAGGCGCTCGGCCGGCAGGATGCTTTCCATACTCGTCATCGGTTTTCCTCTTGCGCCCGCGCAGGGCGTGTCTCCTGTCCGCTCGATCAGAAATGCTCGCGCAGCCACGCTTCCAGATGCCTGGCCGCCACCGTCCGGCCGGCCGGCTCGTCCTTGGCCAGCGCCATGCCGTGATGGTTGCCGCGCACCCGCACATGCGTCTTGGCGTCGGTGCCGATCTGCCCGTAGATCGCCTCGATGTCGGCGGGAAACGTGCACTGGTCGCCCGTGTACTCGATCAGCAAGGTCGGTTGGCGCACCGCCGGCAAGGTCTGCTCCAGCGAGGCATTCGACGACAGCCCCGACCAGGTCGACAGCCATGACTCTGGCGTGACGACTCGGGCAAAACCCACGCTGCCCCAGTTCGACACAAAGGGATCCTTGCCCCAGAGCGAACCCGTCTTCCGGTCCGAGGGGTCCAGCGTCACGTCCCAGGCCCGCGGGTCCGCATCCGTGCGCCACACCTGGAAGATCGGCGCGAACGCGGCCTGCTGCCGGTCCAGGGGATGCTGCGAACCGGCCTTGACCTTGGCGCGGGCCTCCTGCTTGGCTGCCAGCAGCTGGCGCGCATGCTGGTCGATGCGCCGCACGCGTTCGACCTGCGCGGCGCGGTACTTTTCCAGGAATGCCGCGTCGTAGCGGGCCTGGCCCGCCTGCGCGTCATAGCCGTTGACGACGGAAAACGGATCCAGCGCGGGGTCGGTGCGCATCGGGTCGGCCTCGTCCACGACCGAGGGATCCAGGCCCGACATCAGCAGCCTGCCCTGCCCCGGATGCGGCGACAGCAGCGCCAGCCCGTCTACCACAGGCATGTCCAGCTCCGCCAGTTTGGTGGGCCGGCCCCCCGGGGTCTTGGCGATGCGGGCCTCGGGCGCCAGCAGGGACTGCTGGTTGTAGAGCGAGTACAGCCCGGCGCCGCCCGAATTTCCCAGCAGCACGATGCGCTCGTAGCCCAGGTCCCGCAGATGCCGCATGCCGGCCGCCACGTCGAACAAGGCGATCTCGTGTTCCAGCCGCAGGTCGTTGCCGATCGAGCGCGGCCCCTGCACCCAGCAGGCGCAGCCCGCGTCCAGTGCCGCCGGCACCATGTAGTGCGTGACCGACATCTCGCGCGGATGCATCAGCGAGACCACGGTGCGCTCCTGGCCAGTCGCCGTGAACAGGAAGCCCAAGGTGCGCTGCCCGTCCGCCGTGCCCAGGGCATAGGGCACGACCTTGTACGACCGTTGCATCAACTCCGCGTCCCAGGACGCGCCCCGCATGCCGGCCGTCACCGCGGCAATCTCTTTCTCCGCCACGTGCTTCTCCCAATAATTGATACCCAGGTAAATAATTTATGAGTTATTTACCTGGGTGTCAATTAATTATCGAAAGCGGCGCCTGAAAGCGCCCCACCTGCGCGGCAGCGGCCGGCGGGGCCAGCGGACCGCAAGACGCGCATGCTGCGCCCGCGGCCCGCGTTACACCTCAACGCTGCGCCGGATTCAGCGTCAGCGTATCGGCCTTCTCGCTATCCACCTTGGCGCGGCTGAACGCCATGGGGAAATACACGCCCGAGGACCAGTCCTTCAGCAGGTTCTGGTAGTACGGGCTGCGCGGATCGGCCGACTGGCCCGGCACGTTCTGCACGCGCGAGTTGTCCCAATCGGCCACGTCTATCACCTGGCGATAGGACGAGCCGCTGATCTGGCGGAAGTCGCTATTGCGGAAGGTGCCGCGGTGCACGGTGTCGTTATCGCCGCCCACCGGATAGCGCGGCGTGCCGAAGGCATTGGCCGTGGACTCCGGCAGGAAGGCGGCCAGGCTGTGCTCGAACTGGATGTGGTGCAGCCTGCCCCAATCCCATTGCGAGGAATCCGATCCCAGCTTGGCGCGCAGCTTCTGCATGCCGTCGGCCAGCGCCTGCAACAGCAGCGCGTCGCGGCCCTGCTGCGGTTGCGGACCGAAGGCGGCGTCCGGCGCGGCGAGCTTGTCCAGGGTCTGCTGGGTCGACAGATTGCCGACGGCGGCGCGGCCATTGGCGGGCACGTACAGCTCGGTCACGCGCTTGACCACCTCGGGCAACCAGAATTCGTAGACGGTGGCCGCGCGCGATTCCGTGCCGACTCGCGCATCCCAGTCCTTCAACATCCCCAGGGGCTGCGTCAGCCCGGAATCGGCCGAGTTCAGCGATTTAGCGTAGCCCACCAGCGTGCGCGCCGGGATCGACAGATTGTCGTACTGCAACGCTTGCGAGCCCTGCACCGTCTGCCCCTTGCTGTCGGCCAGGACCTCGCGGATGCGCTGCACGCGATAGGGTTCGGCCCAGGTGCGCGCCGACATGTCCTTGTAGCGGTAGTCCGCCGGCAGGTTGTATTCGTTGGCGGTGGCGACATAGCCTTCCGGCGGATTGAATACGCGCGGCAGCGCGCTGCCCGGCAGGAAGCCCCGCCATTCGAAGTCGCCGTTGCCGGGCACGGGCAGCATGCCCGACCAGTCCGCGCGCGGGCGGATCGGCGCGATGCTGCCGCCGAACCAGCCGATGTTGCCGTCGACGTCGGCGTACACCATGTTCTCGCTGGGCGTGTAGTGCTTCTCCATGCCGGCGACGAATTCGTTCCAGTTCTGTGCCTGGTTCAGGCGCAGACTGGCCAGATAGGCCGCGGTTCCAGGAAATTCAAGATACGCCGCGCGCAAGGCGTAGGCCTTGTGGCGCACCGGGTCGACGTGGATCACCGGGCCATGGCGGGTGAACATCAGCGGCCGCACCGCGGCCGCCTGTCCGCGCACCGGGATGGACTCGTCGACCTGCCGCATCTTTTCCCAGCGGCCGCGGTAGCGGTATTCGTCGGGCTTGGCCGGGTTGGTGTCGTAGACGTAGAGGTCTTCCTCGTCGCCGAAGGCGAAGATGGTCAGGCCGAAGGCGATGCGGTCGTTGTGGCCCATGGAAACGCCAGGCAGCGCCGGTTCGCCCGCGCCGATCACGTTCCAGCCCGGCGCGTTCAGATGCACCATGTAGCGCAGCGAGGGCATGGTGATGGAGCGGTGCGGATCGCCCGCCAGGATGGGCTTGCCGCTGGCCGTGTGCAGTCCGCCTATGGTCCAGTTATTGCTCTCGTAGCGAGTCGCCATCGGATCGAAGGCCGGATCCAGCGAGGCCAGCATGCCCGCCGACAGATCGCGCGCAAGCTCTTCGCGTTGCGCGGCCGCGAGCGGACTGCGCGGGAAGTCGGCGGCGACGAACTTCTGGCCGTTGCGCGCCAGGTTGTAGTCGGCCAGCACCGTGTTGTCGATCTGGCGCACGTCCAGGCCGGCGGGCACCTGCAAGGCCAGCGGCGGCTCGAAGGTGGTCAGGCCCTGCACGGCGTTCAAGCCCAGCGCCGCGACCCGCTGCGCCATCTTGACCTCCTCGCTGACATTGCGCGTCAGGCCGTAGATGCGGATGAGCGAAGTCTCGGAACTCCAATAGCCGGGCTCGGTGCCGGTCAGCTTGAACTCCGGCGGCATCTGTTCCGGATGCGCCTTGACCCAATCGACATAGGCGTTGATGCCGGCCGCGAACGACGTGAGGATCGCCTTGCCTTGCGGATGGTAGCTGGCGAATTCGGCCTGCATGTCACCGCGGTACAGGAACAGCCGCGCCGCGCGGTCCTGTTCGACGAAGCGCGGGCCGAACTGTTCGGCCATCTTGCCCTCGCCCTGGCGGCGCCACAGGTCCAGCTGCCAGAGGCGGTCGCGCGCCGCGCTGAAGCCTTGCGCGAAGAACAGGTCTTCCTGGTTCTGCGCATAGATGTGCGACACCCCGTGGCGGTCGCGCACGATCTCCACGGGCTGCGACAGCCCCTTCATATCGACGGTTTCTTTCTTGCCCCCGGGCGCCGCGCAGCCTGCCAGCACTGCGATCAACCCGCCCGCCAGCCATGCGGCGGCCCTGCGATTGAACGTACGCATCGACTTCTCCTCGGATTTATTTCTCTTGTATCTGCCTGCCGGCTTTCGAGGGGTCATGCCGCCCGATGCGACAGTCAGGACCTGTCCAGGCCCTGGGTATATGTACAACCAAATTACCCCCGCTGGGAACGCTGTTTCATTTGATCAGCTCAGTCAGAATATGTAACCAGCACTATTGCGCGCATCAGTTCAGGTATCCGTAACCGCGAGCGCCGAGAATGGAGTGCATAAAAACTTGCAGGAGACATCACCATGTCTCGGAGACTATTGCTCGCCCTGCCCGTTTTGGCGCTTGCCCTGCAGGGTGGCGCAGTGGCAGCGGCGCCGGCGCCCGACGTCCTGCTGGGCGCGTCCGTGCAACTGACCGGTCCTGTCGCCAATACCGGCCGCTACTACCGCGATGCCTACCAGATGGCGGTGGACCAGATCAACGCCGCAGGCGGCGTGAAGATCGACGGCACGTCCCACAAGCTGGCCCTCAAGATCTACGACAACCAGTCGGACGTAAATCTGAGCGTGCGCCAGTACACGCAGCTCGTGACCCAGGACAAGGCCACTCTGCTGCTCGGCCCCTTCGCCAGCAATTTCGCGCTGGCCGATTCCGCGGTGTCGGAAAAGTACAAGGTGCCCATGGTCCAGGGCGGCGGCGCCTCCGACCAGATCTTCTCGCGCAAATTCAAGTACATCTTCGGCACGCTGGCGCCGGCCAGCAACTACTTCGGCAGCACGGTGGAAATGCTGAAGGCGCTCAAGCCCGTGCCAGCCAGCGTCGCCCTGCTGTATGCCGACGATTCCTTCGACGTTTCGGTCGCCGAGGGCACGCGCCCGCTGCTGAAGGCCGCCGGGCTGACGGTTGCCATGGATGAGCGCTACAGCACCAACGCCACGGACTTCAACTCGCTGCTGTCGCAGATCAAGAGCAAGAACGTGGATGCGGTGCTGGTGGCCGGGCACGAAACCGAGATCCTGAACTTCGTGCGCCAGGCCAAGAGCCTGGCCGTCGCGCCCAAGATGTATTCCTTCACGGTCGGCGTGCCCTCGGAAGACTTCCGCAAGGCCCTGGGCCGCGACGCGGACTACGCCTTCGGCATGACCGCGTGGTTGCCGTCGGCCGAACTGAAGGACCGCTGGTTCGGCGACGCGGAGCAGTTCGCCCGCGCCTACAAGGCCAAGTTCGGCTATGACCCGGACTATCACGCGGCGTCCGGCGTGGCCGACGTCGAGGCCCTGGTCTACGCCATGGAAACCGCCGGCAGCACCAATCCGCAGAAGGTGCGCGACGCCCTGGCCAAGATCAAGTTCGAAAGCCTGTACGGTCCCGTGGCCTTCAACGCCCAGGGGCAGATCGACCTGCCGCAGGTGGTGATCCAGGTGCAGGGCGACAAGCTGGCCGAAATCTACGGCGCCAAGGGCTTCATCACGCAGCCCAAGTACCCGATGCCGGCCTGGAACGCGCGCTAGGGTCCACGTTTTCCGGGAGGACGCGATGGACCTGCTTGCGCAAATCCTCGTCAACGGCGTGCTGCTCGGCGGGCTGTACGCCGTGATGGCGCAAGGCCTGGCGCTGGTGTGGGGCGTGCTGAACATCGTCAACCTGGCGCATGGGGCCTTCATCATGCTGGGCGCCTATGCATCCTGGTACCTGTACAACGACGCCGGCGTCGATCCCTTCCTGGGATTGCCGCTGACGGCCGCCGCCATGTTCGTGCTGGGCTACGCCTTGCAGCGCGGCCTGCTGAACCTGGTGGTGCGCGCGCCCATGTTCAACACGCTGCTCATCACCTTCGGCCTGGAAGTCGTGCTGACCTATCTGGCGCAGCTGGCGTTCTCGGCCGATTTCCGCACCATCAACCCGCCCTATGCCGGCGACAGCTACACGCTGGGCCCCGTCACCCTGCCCATGGCGCGGCTGGCCGCCTTCGGCGTGGCGCTGGCAATCACGCTGGGCATGTGGCTGTTCCTCTTGCACAGCCGGCTGGGCCGCGCCATCCGCGCCACGGCGCAGAACCTGGTCGCGGCGCGGCTCTATGGCGTGGAACCGCGCCACCTGTACGCCGTCACCTTCGGACTGGGGCTGGCGCAGGCGGGCGCGGCCGGCGGGCTGTACGGCACCGTCTCGCAGATCAATCCCTACATCGGCGCCACGCTGACCGCCAAGTGCTTCGCCATTTCCATCATCGGCGGGCTGGACAACCCGCTGGGCGTGATGGTGGGCGGGCTGTTCCTGGGCATCGTGGAATCGCTGACCACGCTGTACGTGGGGCCGACCTACGCCGACGTCGCCAGCTTCGGCATCCTGGTGCTGGTGCTGCTGGTCAAGCCCAGCGGCCTTCTGGGCAAGGCGGCATGAAAGCCTGGCGCTGGCTCCTCGTCCTGTTGGCGCTGGCCGTATTGGCCGGCGTGCCCTGGTATGGCTCGGACGTGCTGGTGCAGTTCGGCATCAATACCCTGCTGCTGGCCGTGCTGGCGCAGGGCTGGAACATCATCGGCGGCTACACGGGCTACGCGTCCTTCGGCAACTCGGTGTTCTACGGCCTGGGCAGCTACGGCGTGGCCATCGCCATGGTGCAGTGGGAACTGCCCTTCGCGGCGGGGCTGGCCCTGGGCGTGGCGCTGGCCGTGGCCTTTGCCGTGCTGCTGGGCCTGCCGGTGCTGCGCCTGCGCGGCCACTACTTCGCCATCGCCACCCTGGCGCTGGCCCAGGTCATGACCGCCATCGTCTCCAACATCAGCCTGGCCGGCCAGAACATCGGCCTGGTGCTGCCGCCGCTGAACAACGACCCGCTGTTCTACGAACTGTCGCTGGGCCTGCTGGCGCTGGCCACGCTCACGGTCGCGTGGCTGACACGCAGCCGCTTCGGCTTCGGCCTGATCGCGATCCGCGAAAACGAGGAAGGCGCGGCCGTCATGGGCGTGAACACCACGCTGTACAAGGTGACCGCCTTTGCGATCTCGGGCGTGTTCAGCGCGCTGGCTGGCGGCATACACGCCTACTGGATCACCTTCCTGGATCCGGAAAGCGCCTTCGACATCAGCCTGAACGTGAAGATGATCATCATGGCCGTGTTCGGCGGCGCGGGCACCATCCTCGGCCCGGTGGTGGGCGCGTTCTCGCTGTCGGCCATATCGGAACTGCTGTCCAGCGAGATCACCAGCGTGGCGGGCCTGTTCTTCGGCGCGGTGATCGTGGCCGCCGTGGTGCTGATGCCACGCGGGCTGGCCGACCTGTTGCGCCGCTTCCGCAGGTCGGGCTGGCGCTACTTCATCGAGAACATTCGGGCGCACCGGCTATGAGCGCGATCCTGGACGTGCGCAATGTGAGCCGGCGCTTTGCCGGACTGGTGGCCGTGAACCAGGTCAGCTTCACGCTGGCCGAAGGCGAAATCCTGGGCCTGATCGGCCCCAACGGCGCCGGCAAGACCACGCTGGTCAGCCTGATCAGCGGCACGCTGCCGCCCAGCGAGGGCGAGATCCTCTATCACGACCAGCCCATAGGCGGCATGCCCGCCTACCGCCGCGCGCGGCTGGGCATAGGCCGGACCTTCCAGATCATGCGGCCCTTCCCTGGCCTGTCGGTGCTGGACAACGTGGCGGTGGGCGCGTTGTTCGGCCGCGGCGGCGGCCAGCCCAAGCTGGCGCTGGCGCGCGAACAGGCCCGGGCCTGCCTGGATTTCGTCGGGCTGGGCCGCGCCGTGGACCAGCGCGCCGACGAGCTCGGCGGACCGGGCCGCAAGCGGCTGGAGCTGGCCAAGGCCCTGGCGATGCAGCCCAAGGTGCTGCTGTGCGATGAAGTCATGGCCGGACTCAATCTGGTCGAGATCGACGAAGTGATCGAAGTGATCCGCAAGGTGCGCGACAGCGGCATCAGCGTGCTGGTGATCGAGCACGTCATCAAGGCCATCAAGAGCCTGTCCGACCGGCTGCTGGTGCTGCACCACGGCGAGAAGATCGCGGACGGCGCGCCGGAAGAGGTGCTGGCCGATCCGGAGGTGGTGCAGGCCTACCTGGGCAAGAGGCGCGCATGAACGAAGCCGCGCCGCTGCTGAAGGTGGAAGGACTGAGCGCCGGCTACGGCGAGTTGCCGGTGCTGCGCGACATCGCGCTGGAGGTCCGCCGCGCCGAGATCGTGGCCCTGGTCGGCAGCAATGGCGCGGGCAAGACCACCTTGCTGCGAGCCTTGTCGCGGGTGCTGCCCAGCACCGGCAGCATCATGATGGACGGCCGGCAGCTGTCGCGCGCCACGCCGGACCAGGCCTTCGCCAGCGGCATGGTGCAGGTGCCCGAAGGACGGCAGCTGTTCGACCGCATGACGGTGCAGGACAACCTGCTGATGGGCGCCTACCGGCGCAGCGACAAGGCCGCCATCGCGCGCGACCTGGACAAGGTCTACGCCTACTTCCCGCGCCTGTCGGAACGGCGCCGGCAGCTGGCCGGCAGCATGTCCGGCGGCGAACAGCAGATGTGCGCCATGGCGCGCGCGCTGATGGCAGCGCCGGTGCTCATGATGATCGACGAAATGAGCCTGGGCCTGGCACCGGTGGTGGTCGAACAGCTGATGGACGTGCTGGCCGACATCCGCGGCGAAGGCGTCACGGTGCTGCTGGTGGAGCAGGACATCCATCTGGCGCTGAGCGGCGCGGACCGCGGCTATGTGATGGAGACCGGCTGCATTGCGCTGGGCGGCCCGGCGCAATCGCTGCTGTCCGATCCCAAGGTAAGGCAAGCCTATCTGGGAATCTGAAGGCGCCCGCGCCTCTTGCGCAAGCCTGTTTTCGAGCCTACATTGGTCGATGTCGCCTGTCGCTTGCCCGCTGCAAGCGCCCTGCGCGAATGGCGTCAATCGGTTGTTTTTCTATCTTTTGTTCCTCCGAGGAGCGATGTGATGAAAGTGAAACACCTGTTTGGTCCGGCAGCGCTTGCGCTGTCACTGCTAGTCGCCACGCCCGTGGTGGTGGCCGCGTCCTCAGATCCGGCGCCCATCGTCACCGGGAAACAATGGACCGAGTCCGACGCAAGTCTCAAGAAGGCCTACCTTCTGGGCATGGCGAACCTCATCCAAGTGGAGCAAGCCTACCAGCAACGCCGCGCCCCGGCTGACAACCAGACGCTGATCCCGCGCTTCGCCAAGGGGCTCCAGAGCCACACGCTGGACTCCGTGCGCGAAAGCCTGGACAGCTGGTACGCGGCCAATCCCAGCAGGCTGGACCGCCCCGTGGTCGAGACGCTCTGGTTCGAGATCGTCGCGCCCAACGCTCCGGCCACCCCCGCCACTCCCGCCCCCAAGCGCCACCGCTAGGAGTCCCGCCATGAAAGTCATCCGTTCGATTGCCATAGTCCTCATGATGGGGTCGCTGGTTGCCTGCACCAACATGAGCTCCAAGCAGCAAGGCACCTTGTCGGGCGCGGCCATCGGCGCCGCGGCCGGCGCGGGCATCGCCGCCATTGCCGGCGGCAGCGGCTGGACCGGCGCCGCCATCGGCGCCGCGGCCGGCGGCATCGCCGGCAATATCTACGGCGGCAACCACTAAGCCTGCGTCCTGCCAGGCAAGCCAGGTCCCGGGCCGAGGCCCGGGACTCTCCCTACAGATTGCCGGTGGATTTGCCGATCCGCCAGTACACCCCTCCCCCCGTCATCCCTCCATCCACCGGCAGGTCCGCCCCGGTGATGAACGACGCTTCCGGCCCCAGCAGGAACATCACCGCCGCCGCGATCTCGTCGGCGTCCGCGCCGCGCGACAGCGGCGTGGCATCGCGGTTGCCTTCGTAGAACAGGCGCGCCCGTCCGGCGTCGTGCACGGCGTTGGGCTGCATGATCATCGGCGTTTCCACCAGGCCCGGGCAGACCGTGTTGACTCGGATGCCGCGCCCGGCCAGCTCCAGCGAGGCCGCGCGCGTCAGGCCGCGCAAGGCCCATTTGCTGGCGGTGTAGGCCGCGCTGAAGTACCCGGTCAGCCCCGCGGTCGACGAAGTGTTGACGATGGCCGCGCCTGCCGGCATCAGGCCCGCGAGCGTACGGATCGCCAGGAAAGGCCCGTCCAGGTTGATGTCCAGCAGGCGCCGCCATTCCGCGTGCGTGGTCTCTGTCACGGTCTTGCGCAAGGTGACGCCGGCGTTGTTGACCAGGCCGTAGAGCGGCACGCCAGCCGCAGCGATGTCGGCGGCCAGCGCCTGCCAGGCGGCTTCGCTGGCCACGTCGGCCACGCGCACCCGCAAGCGCTGCGCGGCCGGGCCTGCGGCGCAGCGCAGGGCCGTCCAGGTTTCATCGCCTTCCGGCAGCACATCCAGCGCATGGACGATCGCGCCGGCCTGCAGCAGGCGCAGCGCCTCGGCTGCGCCCTGCCCGCGCGCCGCGCCCGTCACCACCGCGGCCTTGCCGCTCCAGTATTCCGGGATTGCGTTCTGGTCCGTCATGTCTTGGAGACTCCGCCGTCCACCATCAGTACGTGGCCGGTGACGTAGGCCGAGGCCTGCGACGCCAGGTACAGCGCCGCGTCGGCGATCTCCGACGGCTGGCCGACGCGCCGCACCGGCAGCCGCTCGACGTACTCGGCGTAGGTGGCGGGGTCGCCATGCATCCAGCTGCTCATGGGGGTTTCGATGAATCCGGGCGCGATGGCGTTGACGCGCAGGCCCTTGGGGCTCCATTCCAGCGCCAGGCACTGCGTCAGGTGCGCCACGCCGGCCTTGGCCGCCGCATAGTCGGCGCAATTGGGACGCGGCTTGACCCCGGCGTAGCTCGACAGGTTGATGATGGCGCCATGACCTTGCGCGATCATGTGCCGCGCCGCCGCCTGCGCGCCGAAGAACGTGCCCTTGAGATTGATGTCCAGGGTGCTCTGCCAGGAAGCTTCGTCCAGCTCCAGGGCGGGCATGCGGCCCATGAAGCCGGCATTGTTGACCCACACGTCCAGCGCGCCATACTGCGCGGCCACCGCGTCGGCCAGTTCGCGCAGCGCCTGCGGCTGCGTCACGTCCAGCTTGCGGCAGTCGGCGTCGACGCCGGACAGCGCTTCCAGGTCCAGGTCGGTGGCGACCACCGTCGCGCCCTGCTTGCGGAACGCCGCCACCATGGCGCGCCCGATGCCGCCCCCCGCTCCCGTGACGACCGCGATTTTTCCTGCCAGATCCGGGTAATTCATGTTGCTCATGTGATGCTCGAAAGGGTTGAAGTTCAATTGAAGGCCGGACGCTTTTTGGCCGCCGTGGCGCCCCGGTCGGCGGCCTCCTCGCCGGGGAGACGGATGTCGTTCAGGTCCATGCCCGCCGTTTCCTTGATCAGGAAGGCGCCCGCGAAAGCCATCAGGCCCAACGCCCCCACGTAGGCCGTATAGACCCAGTCCAGCCCCTGCGCGCCCAGCCACGCATTGATGTAGGGCGCGGTGCCGCCGAAGATCGCCACTGACAAAGACGAGATGAAGCCCACGCCCATGGCGCGCGCGCCGGTGGGCACCTGTTCGGCCACCACCGCCGGGAATATCGCCGCCAGCAACGCCCAGACCAGCAGGCCGATCAGCTGCCCGACGAACAGCGTCCAGGGCTGGTCGGTCACGATGTGCGACACCGGAAAGACGGCCAGCGCCACCCCCAGGCCGAAGGCCATCACCATGGGCTTGCGGCCGTAGCGGTCGGCCAGCCAGCCGCATACCGGCAGCCACAGCAGGCACACCAGCTGCGCGATCAGGCTGGCCGTATAGGCGCCCGCCGGATCCATGCCCTTGGTCGCGATGGCGGTAGCCGGCGCGAACGTGACCCAGGTGTAGTAGGTGGCGTTGGAGGCCGCGGCGATCATCACGATGTTGCGCGCGACCTTCCAGGCCTGGGCCGCCGTCACCTTCTGGCCTCCCTGCTCCGCCCTGTGCTCGAACACCTCGCTCTCGCTGGCGCTGCGGCGCAGAAACAGCGCGTAGACGCCCAGCAGCGCGCCCACGCCGAAGCCCACGCGCCAGCCCCAGGCCTCCATCGCCGGCTTGCCCAGCCAGGCGGTCAGCAGCGCGGCCAGCGCGGTGGCCCCCATGACGCCGATGGTGACGCTGACAAACACCGAGCTCGACCACAAGCCGCGCTTGGCGGGCGGCGCGATTTCGGCCACATAGGTGTAGGCCACGCCCGACTCGCCTCCATGTGCCAGTCCTTGCGTCAGCCGGCACACAAAAAGCAACACCGAAGCCAGCACGCCCGCCTGCTCATAGGTCGGCAGCAGCGCGATCGCCAGGCTGGTCAGGGCCAGCAGGCACATGGTCAGGACCAGCGTGAACTTGCGGCCATAGCGGTCGCCGATACGGCCGAACAGCCAACCGCCCACCGGCCGCGCCAGGAACCCGCCCGCGAACACGGCCAGGGTCGCCAGCAGCGCCGAGCCGCGGTCGGACGGATCGAACAGGTTCATGGCCAGATAGGCCGAGAACGTGCCGTACAAGGTCCAGTCGAACCACTCCAGGGCGTTGCCCACGGCCGCGGCGCGCAGCGAAGCGCGGCGCCGTTGGCGGTCCTGTGTCTCCATCATTATTGTCGTCGTCATGTTTTTATCCTCAGGCATTCCCGCCCAAGTGTTGGGCAAACCAGTCGGCGGCGGCGCCGCTGGTGCGTTCGAAGTGTTCCGTGTAGACCGAGTAGTGGCCGCCGGGCAGCAACAGGAGCTGTTTGGGCTGGTGCGCCGCGTTGAACGCGTCCTGCTGCAGGTCGGCGGGCGTCAGGCCGTCGCCGGCCGCCACGATCATCAGCAGCGGCGTGGGCGCGATGCGCCGCACGTACACGCCGGGTTCGTAAGCGCGGGCCAGTTCCAGCGAACGCAGCGTCACCTCGTTGACCCATTCAGGACAGCGGCGCGCCTCCCCGGTCATGTAGTTGTAGGAGTCCGGACCGGGATAGGCGACCGGCGCGTCGGGGTCGGCGTCTACCATCCGCAGCGTGGCCGGCGGCTGCCCGGCGTCGCGCGCTTCGCGGTCGGCCTCGAACGCGGCTTGCAGCGCCTGCGCCTTGTCGTAGCGCACGCGCCGTTGCGCCGCCGAAAAGCCGCTGGTAGTCGGAACCTGGCTGACCACGCACTTGACGCGCCGGTCGATCGCCGCGACCGTCAGCGCGTGCCCGCCGCTATAGCTGCTGCCCCAGATGCCGATGCGCTCGCGGTCGACCTCCGGGCGTTGGCGCAGATAGGAAATGGCCGACCTGAAATCCTGGATCTGGCGCTGCGGATCGATCTCCTGGCGCGGCATGCCTTCGCTGCGGCCGAGGTTGCGGAAGTCGAAGGTCAGCGCAGCCAGGCCCCGGGCGACCACGGCCGCCGCGTAGTCTTCCAGGTCTCCGCCCGCCACCATGGACCAGCCGTGCGCAAGCGCCACGGCTCCCAGCGGACCGGAGCGATGCTCCGGCAGATAGAAAGTGCCGCGCACGCGGTCCCCTTCCACCAAGAATTCAATCGGCTTCGCCGATCCTTTTATTCCCGATCGTTCGCGTATCGGTAGGCTCATGCCTGTCTCCTCATCGCTCATTTATGAGCTAAGCTTCTGTGAACAGGTCGGATTCTGCCTATCGGCCAGGACGCGAACAAGCGCTATTATTCGCGCCATCAATCGTCAATCACGATCAATAACAAGCACCTCCTCTGCAGCCAGGGACAGCCCAGCGCCATGGATCTACGCCAATTCGATTGCTTTCTGGCCGTTGCGGACACGCTGCATTTCGGCCGCGCCGCGGAAGCGCTGCACATGAGCCAATCTTCGGTGTCGGAGGCCGTGAAGGCGCTGGAAAGAACCCTGGGCGGCCCCCTGTTCGAACGCAGCAGCCGCCGGGTCGCGCTGACGCCGCTGGGCCAGACCCTGAAGCTGGGCGCTGGGCCCGCCGTCATCATGCTGAAAGCGGCGCTGGACGACTGCAAACGTCAGGCCGCGGGCAAGCCGCGCCATCTGCGCATCGGCTTCCTGGGCGGCGGCTTCTACGAGCTGTACCGCCCGCTGGTCACGGAATTCAAGGCGGCCCACCCGAATGTGGAACTGGAATTCGTGGAGCTGACCTACGTCACCCACTACGCGGCGGTGGCCGACGGTTCCGTCGACGCCGCCTTCTGCCGGCTGCCGCTGGGCGCGGACGGGTTGTGCCATGGCCCCATCGTGCTGCGGGACCAGCGCATGCTGTGCGTCCCGCATGACCATCCCTACGCCGCGGCGACGCTGCTGGATCCCGAAGTGCTGGCCGAGGAACGCCTGGTGCGCATGGTGCCGGGATCGGTCAACCAGGAATGGCAGGATTACCACTTTCCCCGCCACACCCCCAAGGGCAAGCCCATCGGCGACGGCCCCGTGGTGCGCACCATCCGCGAAGGCATCGCGGCCGTGAACACGCGCCAAGGCCTGTTGATGCTGACCAAGCGCGCCGCGAGCTATTACGCGACGCCCGAGATCGCATTCGTGGAAATCGACCTGCCCGCCATGCCCTCGGCCCTGGTGCGGCGGGTGGACGACCACCGGCCCATCCTGCAGGAACTGGATGCCCTGTTACTGCGCATCGCCGAGCGCTATGGCGTGGCGGCCTGAGCCGGACGCGCAGGTCCGGCCCAGGCCGCGAACGACAGGATGCGAAGACCGATATCAGCGCTGCGAATCCAGCGCTTCGTTGTTCTTCACCACTTCCTGCGCCTTGGCATAGCTTTCGATCAGCAGCTGGTAGGCCGGGAACACCTTGGTGTAGACCCCGGCCCATTGCAGCGCGTCTTCGCGGTTCCAGGTTTTCTGCAGTTCCGACGCCACGGCGGCCGTGTCCATCGGCACCACGCCAGCCTGCACCACGCGCGCCAGGGTGATTTCCTGCGCCATCTTGGTATAGGTGCCGGACGCGTCGATCACGGCGAAGACCTTGTAGCCGTCGGCGACCGCGCTGATGGCCGGGAACGCCATGCACACGCTGGTGATGGTGCCGGCGATGATCAGGGTCTTGCGGCCGGTGGCCTTCACGGCGGCGACGAACTCGGGATTGTCCCAGGCGTTGATCTCGCCTTTGCGGGCGACGTATTGCGCATGCGGAGCGTTGGCATGGATCTCGGGGATCAGCGGGCCGTTGGGGCCTTGCGGCACCGAAGCGGTGGTGATGACCGGCATCTTGGCCAGCGTGGCCATCGAAGCCAGCGCGCTGGCGCGGGCGCGCAGTTCCGGCATGGGCATGTCGCCCACGGTCTGGAACAGACCGCTCTGGTGGTCGATCAGCAGCATGACGGCGTCGGCGGGATCGATGACGGGACGCTGGCCGTTGAAGTTGGCGGGTGCAGACATGGAGTACTCCTTGATTGAAAATCGACGGCGGTGTGCCGAATCAAAAGCCTTATGGCTGCACAAATATTAAAAATAGAACAAAATTGGCGAAAGACCGATTTTTTGGTATCAGAGTCCTATTTTTGGATCTAAAGGAACGCGATGCAGGATCTCAACGATCTCTTCTATTTCGTGCAGACCGTCGAACACCAGGGCTTCGCGCCGGCCGGGCGGGCGCTGGGCATGCCCAAGTCCAGGCTCAGCCGCAGGCTGGCCTTGCTGGAGGAACGGTTGGGCGTGCGGCTGATCCAGCGTTCGACGCGGCACTTCATGGTCACCGACATCGGCCTTACCTATTACGAGCGCTGCAAGGCCATGCTGGCCGAAGCCGAGGCGGCCCAGGAAGTCATCGACGCGGCTCAGGTCGAGCCGCGCGGCGTGGTGAAGCTGACCTGCCCGATCGCCCTGCTGCACACCCACGTGGGCGGCATGCTGGCCGATTTCATGCTGAAGTACCCGCGCGTCGTGATCCAGCTCGAAGCCACCAACCGCCGCGTCGACGTGCTGGGCGAAGCCGTGGACGTGGCGATCCGGGTGCGCCCGCCTCCGCTGGAAGACAGCGAACTGGTCATGCGCGTGCTGGCCGACCGCGGCCAAAGCCTGGTGGCCAGCCCCAAGCTGGCGGCCGAATGCGGCATGCCGGCGACGCCCGACGATCTCGGCGCCTGGCCCAGCCTGGCCCTGGGTTCGCCCAACCAGGCCTACCGCCTGGAGCTGTACCGCCAGGACGGCGAGCAGGCCACCGTGTCGCTCGCCCCCAGGATGATCACCACCGACATGATCGCCTTGCGCAACGCGGCGATGGCTGGCGTGGGCGTGGTGCAGTTGCCGACGCTGATGGTGCGGGAACAACTGCAGGCGGGACAACTGGTCCGGCTGCTGCCCGACTGGGCGCCGCGGCGCGAGCTGATCCACGCGGTATTCCCTTCCCGCAGAGGCCTGCTGTCCTCGGTGCGGGCGCTGGTGGACTATCTGGCGGAGCGTTTCGGGAAGCTGGAAGAGGACTAGGCGGCCCAGACTGAGCGTGCAGGCCTTGCCTGCCTCGGGTCCGGTATCGGCATACACTGCTACGCGCCATGCCATGACCCGGACCCCGCCATGCAGACGTTCAATCCATGATGTACCTCTTGTGGTCGCTGCCCGCCCTGATCGTCATCGGCGCCATCGCCAGCGGGCGCCTGAACACCACGACCGCCGCCGTCCTGGGCCTGCTGGCCGCCCTGCCCATCGCCTTGTACGGCGCGCCCGCGCCCTTCGGCATCGGGCAGCTCGGACTGGCGCTGGAGCGGGGCCTGTGGATAGGCGGCATCATCAGCCCCTACATCCTGGGCGGCCTGCTGTTCTGGAACATGGCGGCGCAAGGCCGCAAGCCGCAACTGGCCGCCGATGCGGACAAGGGGGCGCTGGCCCAGCCGCTGGCGCGGCGCCGGCTGCTGTTCTTCGCCTGTTTCCTGGTGGGTCCCTTCGCCGAGTCGGCCACCGGCTTCGGCGTCGGCATGCTGGGCACGGTGCTGCTGATCCGGCCGCTGGACCTGAAGCCGCGCGACACCATGGTGTTCGCATTGCTGAGCCAGACCCTGATTCCCTGGGGCGCGATGGGCAGCGGCACGCTGCTGGCTTCGGCGTATGCGCGCGTGCCGGCGACGCAGCTGGCGCTCTATGCCATGGCGCCGGTGGCCTTGCTGATGGGGTTGTGGATGCTGCTGTACTGGCGCACCGCAAGGCGCGCCGGCCTGCGGGCGCCCATGGCGGAGCACGGCCGCGAGGCGGCATGGATGCTGGCCTGCCTTGCTGCGCTTGGCGCCGCGACCGCCTTGCTCGGACCGGAAACCGCCTTGCTGGCAGCCTATGGCCCGCTGATCGTGTTGCGCTTCCTGCTGGACCGCCGTCCCGACCGAGCCCGCATGCGGTTCGCGGCGCGCGCCGCCCTGCCCTACATCGTGATGATTGCCTGGCTGGTGGCGACGCGGCTGCTTCCCGGCCTGAACAGGAACCTGGCCGCGGTCGCGACGTTCAGCCCGTTTCCCGATCTGCCGGCCTGGATGCCGTTCCTGCATGCGGGCAGCTGGCTGATCGCCGGCGCGCTGCTGATCGCCTGCGTCTACCAGCGCAGCGGCCTGCTGGCTGGTCAGGCGCGCGCGGCCTGGGCCACCGGACGCCACGCGGTGTACTCGGTGTTCCTGTTCGCCATGATGGCCGAGGTGCTGGCGGGCGCAGGCATCTCGCAAGCCTATGCCGACGGCCTGTACGCCAGCCTGCGCGACTGGACCATCCTGATCACGCCGGTACTGGCAGGGGTGTTCGGGATCCTGGCCAACAGCGGCAACGCGCCGAACAGCCTGTTCATGCCGTCGCAGCTGTCCCTGGCCGTCAGCGCGGGGCTGAGCGTGCCGGCCGCGGCGGCCTTGCTGCATGTGTCGGGCACGTCCATGGGGATATTTTCGCCAGTGCGGATGTCGATCGCGGCCGGGCTTGCCCATGGCCGCGGCGAGGAACGCGGGGTGTACGCGCGCCTGCTGCCCTTTGCGCTGGCGGCCTTCGGCGTGCTGCTTTGCCTGGCGGTATGGCTCGTGCTGGGCGGCTCCGCGTCCTGAGCGCCGCGCGGAGTCCCTGAAGATCCCGGCAGCGGGCCGCGCTAACCGTTGGCATACATCCTCAGGAGCCTGTGTCCGACCACGCCCTGGCTGCGCACATACTGCCGGAAAGCGTCCAGCGGCATGGGCCTCCCATGAAAGTATCCCTGCGTCACCTGCACACCCAAGGCACGCACCATTTCGTGCTCTTCATGGTTTTCCACCCCTTCGGCCACCACGGTCATGTCCAGCGAGCGCGCCATTGCCACCGTGCTGGCCAGGACGCTCTGGGCGTGCGGCTGCCGGCTGGCGCGGGCGACCAGATCCCGGTCGATCTTCAGTTCGTCGAACGGCGCGCACAGCAGACGGTCGAGGGAGGAATCGCCGGTGCCGAAGTCGTCGATGGCGCAACTGAAGCCGCGCAGCCGCAATTGCGTGATGGCTCCCGCCAGCGCCGCATTGGAACCCGCGCCGCCGTCCTCGGTGATCTCGATAACGATGCGGCCGGGCTCCACGCCGGCCCGCTCCGCGCGCTCGGCCACCCCTTGCGCCCAGGCGATGGAGCTGGCGACGGCGGCGGGCACATTGACCGTGATGACGCAATCCGGGCTGCTGCCGAGGGCGCGTTGGGCATCGAAGGCGCGCGCAAGCATGTAGTCGGTGAACGGTCCGAGCAGGCCTGCGGCCTCGAGCGCCGGCAGGAATACCGCCGGAGGCACCATCGAGCCGTCATCCAGGCGCCAACGGGCCAGCATCTCGGCGCCGCGCAACTCGCCGGTTTCGGCGCAATGCTGCGGCTGGAAGTACGCGGCGATCTGCCGCTTCTGCAGGGCGCGGCTCAGGTCGTCGCGGCTGAAGCCCTCGCACGAAACCCCTGCAGCCTGAGCCCCAGTCTGTCCGGCCTGCGTTTCGCCGCCAGCCTGGGAACACACCAGCGATTCGATTATCGAGATAAGGCTGGACGCCTCCAGCGGCTTGGCCAGTACGCCGACGATGGGCACGCCGCGAACGCCGGCGTAGGCCGCCGCGGCCTGCAGGATCCGTGAGGGATGGCTGCTGGCGATCGCGACACCGCGACAGCCGCCGGCTTGCGCCAAGGCGTCTATCATCTGCAGGCCGGTGCTGTCGGCCATGTCGAGATCGACGATGACCAGGTCCCAGCGCCTCTGGGCGATCGCCGCGAGCGCCGATGCGCCGTCATGCGCCATTTCCACTTCGGGCACGCCGATCTTGCCCAGCATCCGCGCCAGCGCGTGCCGTTGGAATTCTTCTTGATCGATAATCAGGGCGGTCTTGAGCATGATGATCCCGGTGGACGGTGGCCGATGGCACTGCCGCTAGCGGCCTTGTGGCGGGTGGCGAAGACGGCAAAATGCCGACAAACCCATTTTTTCATCGCGGCGGCCGCACTGAAATCAGTCGAGTCTTATTTTTCGCCCAGATGCTTCAGGCCTGGTCCCAGTCCCGCCGTGCCAGCCGCACCCCGGACTTCAAAGGAAAATCGCGAAACGACCGTTCCTTTGGCTCTATCATGGCGTCACCCCCGGCGAAACCCGATCCAGCATGGCCGTGCAAACCGAAGACATATCTGAGTCCGAAACCCGCGGCCGGCCGGTGCGCAGCGCCATCAGCATCCTGAACCGCTATCAGCGGGCCCTGCTCTATGTCGGCGGCGCGGTGACGACCATCGTCCTGCTGGCCGTCACCGGCGTCATGCTGTACGCGCAGACCAAGGACTACATCGCGGAGCGCTACGCCGGATTCGTCATCCGCAAGACGCTGTTGCGCACAGCCCTGTCCGTGCGCGAGGGCGCCTTCCGCATCGGGCTGTCGCACGAGGAGTACGCCTGGCCCTTGCGCCAGGCGGCAACCCGGCCAGACCTGGTGCAGGCATTCGAGCGGCAAGGCGGGCGCATGGAGTTCCAGCGCAACCCCAACTTTCCTCCCGTGCTGGCGCTTGCCGACATCGGCCCCGGCCGCCCTGCCGCGGATTACCTGCCCTACCTGCACCTGACCGACGAGATCAGCTACTCGGCCGCGGCCTATGCCAAGGCGCTGTCGGTCACGGGCTTCTTTTACAGTCCCGACCGCCGGTTCCTGGGCTTGGGGCCCATGTCCGACACCCTGGACCCCATGGCGCTGACGCAAGCGCAGGACGTACCCGGCCTGATCCGCAAGATCGCCCCCGATCTGGGCGACCTGGACTCCGACCAGGTACGGCAAACCTTGATGCAGGCCGGCGGCCCGCGTTGGCTGCCGCCGGCCATCGACCCTCTCACGCACAAGCTGTCCTTGCGGCTGTACCAGGCCGCCGCCAGCCAGGGCAAGATCTTTGCCATCTTCGTCGCCAGCTATCCGGCCGACACGCTGAACGCCTATCTGGAAACGACGAGCTACGAAGAGGCTGCATTCGTCGCCGGACCGGACACGCGCCTGCTGCTGCCTACCGGCATGGATGAGCAGGCCTCGCAACTGGCCGGCAGGATCCTGCACGCATCCCTCGCTGCGCCGGCCAAGCCGTCGGAACTGCGCTACCGCGACGGCATGTTCATCCTGAGCGATCAGGTCTCGGAGTCCGGCTGGAACCTCATCTACGCGTTTTCGTGGCGCACCATCATCGCCGATCTGTGGCCCCGCCTGGCTGGCTATGCCGCCGCGGCGCTGCTGCTGGTGAGCTTCGTGTGGTCGGTCTTGCTGCTGCTCGACCGCAAGGTGTTCAAGCCCGGCTATGCGCGCTCGCAACGCATATTCGAAAGCGAGAACCTCAACCGCACCATGGTCGCCACGGCGCCCTCCGGCCTGGCCCTGCTGTCCTTGAACACGGGCGAGGTGCTGCTGCAGAACGAGGTCATGCAAAGCTATGCCGACAGCGGCGCCGCCGATGGCCCGCCCCTGCACGCGCGCCTGCTCGCCCTGTACGCCCAGGCCCCGGACGCCGCGGCCTGGCAGGCCGACCTGGAACTGCCCTACCCGCGCGCCGACGGCAGCCGCAGCGACCTGCTGGTCAGCGCGGTGCGGACCAAGTACCAGGGCGTGGACGTGCTGCTCTGCAATTTCACCGACATCACGGCGCGCAAGCTGTTGGAACAAAAGCTGGAGGAAGCCCGCGCCGCGGCCGACACGGCGAACCAGGCCAAGTCCGCGTTCCTGGCCACCATGAGCCACGAAATCCGCACGCCGCTCAATGCCATCCTCGGCAACCTCGAACTGCTGCAGCGCTCGGGCCTGTCGCCATCCCAGAGCGAACGCCTGCGCGCGGTGACTTCGTCCTCGGCCACGCTGCTCGACATCATCAACGACATCCTGGACTTCTCCAAGGTCGAATCCGGCCAGATGAGCGTCGAGTCCATCCCCTTCGACCTGGCCGAGACGGCCCGCCAGGTCATCGCCGTCTTCACGCCGGCCGCGCAGGCCAAGGGCCTGGGACTGGAGTGCATCCTGGACGACGGGTTGGCGCCCCGCTACCTGGGCGACCCCACCCGCATCCGGCAGATCATGTTCAACCTGGTCGGCAATGCCATCAAATTCACCGCGCATGGCGACGTGCTCCTGGAGGTGTACCGGCAGGACGAGGACGATCCCTCGACGCCCATCGTCATCGGCGTCAGCGACACCGGCATAGGCATGACGGCGGCGCAGCAGGCCACGCTGTTCCGTCCATTCACGCAGGCGGACTCCTCCATCGCGCGGCGCTATGGCGGCACCGGCCTGGGGCTGGCCCTGTGCGCCCGGCTGGCCGCGCTGATGCACGGCAACATCGCCGTCACCAGCGCGCCGCAGGAAGGCAGCACCTTTCTCGTGACCCTGCC
The DNA here is from genome assembly GCF_903652925.1 of Achromobacter anxifer. Classification (GTDB taxonomy): domain Bacteria; phylum Pseudomonadota; class Gammaproteobacteria; order Burkholderiales; family Burkholderiaceae_B; genus Achromobacter; species Achromobacter anxifer. Next base: position 493,454 of record NZ_CAHLAR010000004.1, read on the forward strand.
CTTGCACGCCGCGCCGGCGCTGGTCCAGGGAGATGCCCACGATGACGACACGCCCGAGGCCGCACCGGCCAGACAGCCCCTCGCCGCCCGCATCCTGGTCGCCGACGATAACCCCGCCAACCGCGAACTCATGAAGATGCAGCTGGAAACCCTGGGTTACCAGGCGGACCTGGCCGAGGATGGCAGCGCTGCCCTCGCGCGCTACCTGGAGCAGGCCTACGACCTGGTAATCACCGACGTCAACATGCCCGGCATGGACGGCTATGCCGTGGCGCGCTGCCTGCGCGCGCAGGGCGCCACGGTGCCCATCATCGCCTACACCGCGCATGTCGGCGCGCAGGAGCATCAACAGTGCCGCGACGCCGGCATCGATGCCGTGCTGGTCAAGCCCCTGCTGCTGGGCAAGTTGGACGACGCCATCCGGCGACTGCTGCGCGCCGGTGCGGCGCCGGCCCCCGCCGCCCGCCCCCGCGACGAAATCGCGCAAGGCCCGCTGCCGGCCCGGGTACATCAGGCGCTGAGCCTGTCGCTGCGCCAGTCGCTTGCCGCGATCCGCCAGGAACTCTCGGCGGCCGCGGCCGGCGCGCCTCCCGGCGACGCAGGGGCGCCTGCTCATCTGCATTCCTTGCGCGGTGCCTTCGCCATGATCCATGAATCGGCGCTGGCCGAGTTGTGCGGACGCATGGAAGATCTGGCCCGCGCATCCCGCATTGACGAACTGGCAAGCGTATTGGATCGCTTCGAGGCCGAGGCCAGCGCCGCGTTGTCCCGGCGCCAGCCCGAAAAATAGGAATAGTCCTATCTCTATCTGAGCGCCTATCGGACCAGGCTGCTTATCGGCTTGGCGCCAGCCAAATACATTCTGTACTGGCGCCCCTGCGGCGCGACCGGCATCGACGGCCGGCTCGCGAGCAGGGCCGAAACCGAGCGCGGCCTGCGGCCGCCATGACCGCCCCGGGCCGCTGGCCGGGCGAACACTATCCCTGTTCCAACATGAAACCACTCAACCTGCGCGTTGTGGTCGCGGACGACCACCCCGCCGTGCGCGCCGGCGTCCAGCACACGCTCACTGTCAGCAGCACCGTCTCCGTGATCGGCGCCGCCCGCGATTCCACCGAACTGATGGAGATGCTGAGCCGCCAAGCCTGCGAAGTCCTGATCTCCGACTACTCGATGCCGGGCGGCCATTTCGGCGACGGCATTACCCTGTTCGGCCTGATCCGCCAACGCCATCCCCATTTGAAGATCGTCGTGCTGACCATGCTCGAAAGCCCGGGCATCGTGCACTCGCTGTTGAATCTGGGGGTGCCTGCCATCCTGAGCAAGTCGGATTCGCTGAACCATCTGCTGCCGGCGATCCATGGCGCGTATGCCAACGGCCGCTATCTCTCGCCGCGGATCTCGGAGCTGGCAAGCACCCTGGATCGCGGCGACTATGGCATCCACATGCTGACCCGCCGGGAACTGGAGGTGGTGCGCCTGTTCGTGTCCGGCCTGACGATCAACGAAATCGCGGACCGCCTGCATCGCAGCAAGAAGACCATCAGCACGCAGAAAGGCACCGCCATGCTCAAGCTGGGCCTGGAACGCGACATCGAACTGCTGCGCTACGGCATCGAGGCGGGATTGATCAGCGCCAACAACCCCAGCCCGGCCGGCAATCCGCCGGAGCCAGGCTGAACGCCGGCCCCCTCAGCCCGGCGTGGCGCCCGGCTCGGGCGCGGCGGGAACTTCCGCCAAGGTCGCCGTCAAGCCGTTCTCCATCGCATAGCGGAACAGATCGACGTCGCGCTCGATGCCGAGCTTTTCCATGGCCTTCGCCTTCTGCGTGCTGATGGTCTTCTTGCTGCGATGCAGACGCTCGGCGATCTCATTGACGGTCAGGCCCGACGCATACAGCCGCACCACTTCCGACTCGCGTTGACTGAGCACGCTGTCGGCGTTGCGCCCGCGCCGCGTCAGATCGATGCCCTGGATGACCTTGTTGGCGCTTGGGGAGTAATACTTGCCGCCGGTATGCGCGGCGTGGATCGCGGGAATCAGGTGCGCCAGGGCGTCCGACTTGCTGACGATGCCGCCTATGCCCATGGTAACCAGGTTGTGCAGGACGGCGGCGTTGTCCAGCATGGTCAGCACCACCAGCTTGAGCTGGGGATAGCGCCGCTGCAACAGCCCGAACAGCAAGGCGCCATCGCCGAAATCGCCGGCCGGCATCGAATAGTCGGACACCACCACGTCGCAGGGCGTCCGGTCCAGAAGCGCGACCAGTTCGGTGGAATTGGCGGCGGCCCCCACCAGCGCGATGGTGGGCACCGCCGCCAGCGCATGCTGGACGCCCGCAACCATGCCGGGATGGTCGTCCGCCAACATCACCTTGATCTTGAATTCGTCCATCGCCAGGCCTCCGCTCAAGCGCCCCGATACGGCGCAACGCATTGTAGTCGCGGCGCTCGCGCATGGGTGACGGCAAGAGCGCCGCAACTTCTTGCTCGATGCCGGAATAACGTCGCCCTGCGCCAAGGCTGAAGGCCAAACGGCGCCCGGAAAGCCCGAAAACGGGTGTTCCCTTGCGTTTCGACAAACCGGGGAATGCAAGGCGTTGCGTGCTCAAAAACTCGAAACGGCGTGGCCGTCCGCGTCCTGCCTGGAGTCCTGCCCTGCAGCGAATTCATCAGCCTTGTCCTAGTTCGGACGCCGTCAATATAAGACGAGTCTGAATCCTGGAAAACAAATGCAAATATAGCGCCGAAATCAATTTACCAATGGGGATTTCGTGGGATTCTTCGCCTGCGTTTCACCCGGCCCGCGCTACCCGCGCGCGCGGCCCCACACCGATAGACTGATATGCCAAACACCGCCACGGCCTGCCTTGGCGACCCGCAAGACCTGCTCAACGCGGGAGCGCAACACGCCAAGGAACTCAGCCTCTTGAGCCGCTATCACTCCGTGATGCTGTTCGGCGGCGGCATGGTGCTGTCCGTCCTGATCGTGGTGGCGGCGTGCCTGGTGCTGTACAACGCGGTCAACGCGGCGGTTTCCCGGTTGCAGGCGGAACTCATGGCCCATCATTCCATCGTGACCATGGATATCGAAGGCAAGCAGACGGCCATGCGGCGCGGCGTCATTCATGCCGAACTGCTTTGGCAGGCGCGGCCCGCGCCCTCGCGCGCGACCTGGCAGGCGTTTCGCGCCGGCCAGGGGCGAGCCAGGCTGCAGGCCAGCCCCGGCCTCAGCCCCATCCTGGCCGCTGCCGACCTTGCGGCAGGCTCGTCCATGGACGACTACGCCCGTTATCTGGGCATGCTGGAACTGCAGGCCTACACCGCGACCGCCAGCGAGCAGGAACGTAAGTCGCCGCTGATGGCATACGGCTACAGCCCCGACCTGCGCTTCGTGGGGCTGCTTCCGGCGCCGCGCGCGGAATACGCCGAACTGCTGCGGCGCGCCGGCGTCCCGGATACCGCCGGCCTGATCGGCCGGCTGTCCTATGATCTGGCCGCCCTGTCCAACGCCGCGGTGGCCGCGCAATGGGCCTCGACCCGCCGCATCCTGTGGCAGCCGCCGGGCGTCAATCCGCTATCCGGCGAGAACGTGCTCAAGCTCGTCCAGCCCGCCTTCGACGGCCTGGATCCTTTCATGATTTTCGTCAGCGACTATCCCGTGAGCGCGCTGGCAGCGCGGCTGGACGACATTCCCACAGGCACGGCCGTGGCGCTGGTCGACGGCGGCGGCCGCGTCCTGCTGGACGTCGACCGGACCGGCGCGCCGCGCGCGGAACCCATCCGCGCCGCCCTGGCTGCAGGGTCCTGGAGACAGCCGGCGCATGAAGCGCGCACGCATTTCCAGGACGGCGTTTTCAGCCTCAGCGAGCCGTTGCTGGATACCGGCTGGACGCTGGTCTACGCCTATCCGTGGCGCACAATCGTCGGCTCCATCCTGCCCAGCCTGGCGCTGTATCTGACCGTGACCATCCTCCTGTTGGGCACGCTGTGGGCGCTGCTGCTGTGGTTCAACCGCAAGGCCCTGATCCCCGTTTACCGCCGTTCGCAGCACGTGTTCGAAAGCGAGCACATGAACCGCTCCATCATCGCGACGGCGCAATTCGGCGTGGGCCTGGTGTCGTGCGCCGGCGGTGAAGTGCTGCTGCAGAACGCCATGATGGAGCGCTACGCCGCGCGCGCGGCGGCAGGCGTGTCCCTGCCCGCGCTGCTGCGCGACTGCCATGCAGGCGGCGACCCTAAAGCCTGGGTTCAGCGCGACCGCGAGGTGTTGCTGCGGCTGGACGACGGCCGCGAATGCGAACTGCTGGTCAACATCGTCAAGACGCGGTATCACGGCGACGACGTGCTGCTGTGCAGTTTTGCCGATGCCACCGCGCGCAAGGACATCGAAAAGAAACGGGAGGACGCCCGCGTCGCCGCCGTCGAGGCGGTGCGCGCGAAATCCGTGTTCCTGGCAACGATGAGCCATGAGATCCGCACCCCCCTGAACCTGCTGCTGGGCCATCTGGAACTACTGGACCGCGACCAGGCCGGCGGCCGCCAGGACGGACGGCTGCGTACCGTTCGCGAAGCCTCGCGCGCGCTGGTCGATCTCATCAACGACATCCTGGACGTATCCAGGATGGAGTCCGGGCAAATGACGGTCGAACGCATCCCCTTCGACCTTGAGCGGCTCATCGCGGAGGCCGTCGCCATGTTCGAACCCGCGGCGCAGGCCAAGGGGCTGCGTCTTTCATCCACGACCGACCCCGCCCTGGCGCGGCGCTATGCCGGCGACCCGACCCGGATACGCCAGATTCTGGTCAATCTGGTGGGCAACGCCGTCAAGTTCACCGATGATGGCGAGGTCGCCATTGCGGTGACGGCGGCGCTCGGCGGCGCCGGCGATGCCGCGGTCCTGATCCAGGTGCGCGACACCGGCATCGGCATGACGCCGGAGCAGGCCGCGCAGGCGTTCACGCTGTACGCGCAAAGCGACAGCTCCATCGCTCGCCGTTTCGGTGGTTCGGGACTGGGCCTGCCCATCAGCAAGAAACTGGCGGAAATGATGAACGGGACGCTCTCCGTTTCCTGTCCCCCCGGCGGCGGCAGCGTGTTCAGCATGACGCTACCCCTGCAGCCCTGCCACGACGCGGCTTGCGCCGAGCCGCAACCTGGGGGCGTCCCCACCGCTGGCGCGGAGCCGGCGCAAGCGCCCACGCTGGCCGGGGTAACGCCGGACATCCGCATCCTGGTGGTCGACGACCATCCCGCCAACCGCGCCCTGATCCTGGACCAGCTTGCCGCCCTGGGCTGCCCCGCCGACGCCGCGGAAAGCGCGACCGCGGCGATGCGATGCCTCCGGTCGCGCCGCTACGACCTGGTCATGACGGACCTCAGCATGCCCGAGATCAGCGGTTACGCCCTGGCGCATTACCTGCGTGGACAGGAAGCGCGCCTGCCCATCATCGCAATCACCGCCCACGCGGATCCGGAAGAACTGCGTCCTGGCGGGCTGGCGGCCTTCGATGCCGTCCTGCAAAAACCGCTGTCGCTGCGATCCCTGCAAGGCGCCATCCAGCAGTACCTGCCCCGCGCGCGCCCGTGGCCTCAGCAGACACAGGAGGACCCCGCCCTCCGGCCGCCCGAGCCCGGGCTGCTGGCCGCGATGGAAGCCAGCCTGAGCAACTCGCTGGCAGTGATCCGCCAAGCGCTCGCGGGCGCCGATTTTCAACAAGTGCGGGAGCAATGTCACTCAATGCGCGGCGCATTCGCCATGATGCGGAAAACCGATGTCGCCCAGCGCTGCCTCGACCTGGAGCGGCTGGCGGCAGCCCGCAACCGGCGCATGCTGGAGGCAGGCTTGCCAGAACTGGAAGCTCTGGCGCGCGCCGCGCTAAGCCCGGCCATTCTGTAGCCGATGCGTCTGGCTATTTCTGCTCGGCCTTCTCGGCCGGCTCCCTAGTCCGTTTCCGGCGCCATCAAAGATCCAGCACCAGCAATTCGCTGCGGGCGCGGGAAACGCATACGGTCAGGTAGTCCTGCTGGTCGGCGGCATCCAGCACATAGTCGCGGTGGTCCACCTCGCCAGACAGGTAGCGCACCTTGCAGGTGGCGCACAGCCCGGCCTCGCAGGACGTCGCAAGGCCGATGCCCGCATCCTTCAGCACGTCCGCGATGCTGCGGTCCGCGGGCACGGCCAGGCATTGCCCCGTGCTGGCGATCTCGATCCGGAATCCGCCTTCCGGCGCCGCCGCATCGGGCACGCGCTCGGGCGCCTTGAAATGTTCGCAATGCACCGTGCCGGCGGGCCAGTGGGCGGCCGCCTTCGCGCAGGCGTCCATGAAACCAGCGGGGCCGCAATAGAACAGGTGCGTGCCTGCCGGCGGCGCGCCGTGCAGCAGGCCGGCGATATCCAGACCGCGCGCTGGATCGCCGTTGTCGAAGTGCAGATGCAGCCGCCCGGATTCCAGCAAGGCGTCCAGCTCGCCGCCGAAGGCCGCGGCGCCGGCATCGCGGGCGCAGTAGTGCAATTCGCAATCGGCGCCCTGTTCGCGCAACGCGTGGGCCATGGCCTTGAGCGGCGTGATGCCGATGCCGCCGGCCAGCAGCACGGTCTTGCGCGCGGCAGGATGCAGTTCGAAATTGTTGCGAGGACGGCTGACGCGCACCCGGTCCTGGACGCGCAGGCGTTCATGCAGGCTTTGCGAACCGCCCCGCCCCTTGGCATCGCGCAGCACCGCGATCACGTAGCGGCGCCGCTCGGTGGGCGAATTGCACAACGAGTATTGCCGCACCAGGCCGCCCGCCAGATGGATGTCGATGTGGGCGCCGGCCGAGAACAGCGGCAACTCGCCGCCGTCCGGATCCACGAATTCATAGGAATGGATGTTCCTGCCTTCATAGCGGATCTGCGTCAGGAACAGCTCCAGTTCCCCGGGCTGATCCGCGTCTGCTTCGCGCTGTGTCATCTTGTCTCCTCGACTTTTTTCTGCCGAATCCGGCGCGCGCCGCCATGCGCGCGCGCCGGACCGCGGCCTCAGGCCTTGCGGGCCGACTGCTCCAGTTCTTCCAGGCGCTGGCGCACGGCCTGCGCGCGGGCCTCGCCCTTGAGGTGCTCGCACTCCGTCAGGATCGCGACGATGCCCTTGGAGATGCGGCGCCGTTGCGCCACTTCGTCGCCGATGTCGTCGGCCAGGGGGATTTCCAGGACGTTGCCCGAGCAATAGCTGTTGGGCGCGCCGGCGACAGACCTCAGCCATTCGGCGAAACCGGCGGGCCCGGCCGCGGGGTTGGCGCCCCGCACCGCGTCGCGCAGCAGCTTGCGGAACATGTACAGCCCGGCGTCGAACTTGGTGGGATGCTCCAGCGCATGGACCGCGATCGGCCGCTGGCTGATGATGGCCTCGTAGTCGCCCGGCGCGTACTGCGCCTCCTTGTAGTTGGCGCGTTCGCGATGGTTCGGCGGAATTGGCGGCATGTCCTCGATGCCGTATTCGCCGAAGCGTTCCGGCCTGCGCATGGCGACCTGTCCTTCCAGAAAGTCGATGCTCTCGTAGCCCACCCACTCCTTCTTGCCGATGCCGCGCGTGTCGATGCCGGGTCCCATGACGCGCCAGCCGATCATCTTGCTGTTCTCGTCATCGACCGGCACCGTCCAGCGGATGATGTGGAAGCGGCTGAAGAGCTTCTTCTTTGAGCCGTCTTCCGAGGTGTAGGCGTGCAGGCTCAGGTTGGGCAATGCCTGGTGCTGCACCCGGATGAACAGCTTGTCCTTGTCGACCCGGCGCGCGCCGGCGCAGGCCAGGCTGCGGCCGTTCTGCACGGGGATGAACTGCATGTCCGGCGCGACTTCCATGGACGCGGCGCCGACTTCGTCGAAGGTGGTGCCCTGGTAGTGGCCGCCGACCACGTTCTTGCCCGCGTGCAAGGCCGTGGGGTGATAGTTGTCGGCCGCGTTGTCCTGCACCTGCAGCCAGTTGCAGTGCTGGAAGTTGCTGTACGGCACCAGCTCGTCGCCTGGCAGCACGGTGAAGTCGCCTTCCCATTCGGGGAACGGCGGCTCCTCGTCCGGCGGCCCCATGTAGGCGAAGACCAGGCCGTTGCGCTCCACGGCCTTGTAGGCGCCCTGGCGGATCGAGCAGGCGTACTTCTCAGCCTCGGCCTCTTCGCCGGCGGGGAACGGCACATGCAGACAGGTGCCGTCCACGTCGAACACCATGCCGTGGTAGCAGCACTGGATCCCACGCTCCTGGATGGCGCCGTACTCCAGCGAAGCGCCGCGGTGGACGCAATGCGCATGCAGCACGCCGACGCGGCCGCTGCCGTCGCGGAATGCCACCAGCTCCTCCGTCATGATCTTCAGGAAGCGCGGCGTATCGGTCAGCTCCATCGACATGCAGATCGGATGCCAGAAGCGCCGCATGTATTCGCCGGTGGGCGTGCCCGGCCCGGTTTCCGTGAGTTCCGGGTCATGGCCCACGACCTTGTTCGTGTAGTACCCGCCATAGGGGATCAGCTTCTTGACCGTGGCCTGGCCCGTGCCGCCGGCGGCCGAGTCGGCGCCGTGCTTGTCCATCAGTTTGCTCATGTCGTGTCTCCAGTGTTGCGGCCTGCGCCGCGCTCGTTGATTTGAATCTACATTCCGAATACCGAAGTCTGTATACAGACTTTAAAGGCACAATAGCGCTTTGTTCATTCGGGTTACTACCGATCAAAGCATGCGATTGACGCTCCAATCGCGCGCCTGTACTCTGAATCCAAAGTACAAAGGCACAAAAAATGACGCTCAAGTTCGACAAGATCCAAGTCCGCCCCGACTACGTGGACGAGGTCTACCGGGTCCTGCTGGACGCCATCAGCGACGGTTCCCTCGCCCCCGGCACCCGTCTCACGCAGGAAGAGATCGCCGAACAGTTCGCCGTGTCGCGCTCCCCCGTGCTGCAGGCCCTGCGCCTGCTGAAGAAGGACGGGCTGGTTCAAGACGCGCCCGGGCGCGGCGTGCTGGTCGCGCCCCTGGACCTGGACTGGATCGGTAAGCTGTACGAAGTCCGGGGCGCGCTGGATGCGCTGGCAGCCAAACTCGCCGCCCAGCGCGGCGCCCGCATCGACAAGAGCCTGATCGCCCAGGGACAGCAGGCATCCCGGAGCAACGACGTCAAGTCCATGATCGACGCGGACATCGCGTTCCACAACGCGCTCTACCAGGCTTCCGGCAACTCGCTGATCGCCGACAGCGCGCACCTGCATTGGGTGCACCTGCGCCGCGTGATGGGCGCGGTGCTGCAATCGTCCGCGCAACGCGACTCGATCTGGCAGGAACACGAGGCCATCGCCGACGCCATCAATGCCGGCGACGAGGCCCGCGCCGTGGAACTCACCAACCTGCACGCCGAACGCGCCCGCAGCAACCTGCTGCAACGCCTGGGCGAAGTCCTGGACGAGCGCTGAGACGCCGGCCTGCCGGCGCTTGCGCGGAATCGCGGCGAGCGTCATCGGGCGATGCTCAACGGCGCTGCGCTGGCGCGCCATTGACGTCCTTGGCGGGCACCAGGAAAGTCAGCAGGCTGCCCAGCACCATGCTGGCGGCGATGCCCACGATGCCGCCGCCGGTGGAGCCCGTGGTGGTCTGCATCCAGCCGATCAGATAAGGGCTGATCACGCCCGAGATGCTGCCGATGGAGTTGGCCAGCGCGATGCCGGCCGCCGCCGCCGCGCCGCCCAGGATGGCGGGCGGCACCGTCCAGAACTGCGAGATCGTGGTCATCACGCCCATGGTGCCGGCGGTCAGCGCGATCATGGCCAGCACGGTGTTGTTGGCATAGACCACGCTCAGGCACAGCGCCGCCGCGCCGACCACGCCCGGCACCGCCAGATGCCAGCGGCGTTCGCCGTGGCGATCCGAACTCTGCCCGACCATGATCATCGCCAGGGTGGCCGCGGCATAGGGCAAGGCCGACAGCAGGCCGATGTCCATGGTGTCCGACACCCCGGCCGCCTTGACCAGCGACGGCAGCCAGAAGCTGACGCCGTACAGGCCCATCGTGAAACAGAAGTAGATGCCGCTCAGCAGCAGGATGCGCGGACTCAGCAGGCCGTCGCGCAAGCTGTGCAGCTTGTTCTGGCCGGACTGCTCTTCGTTCAGGTTGCGGGCGATCAGGTCCTTTTCGTCCCGAGTCAGCCATTTCGCGTCCTCGACCTTGTCGTCCAGGAAGAAGAAGGCGACCACGCCGATCAGCACCGTGGGTATCCCCTCCAGCAGGAACAGCCATTGCCAGCCCGCCAGCCCATGCGCGCCGCCCATCGACGACATGATCCAGCCCGACAAGGGGCCGCCCACCACGCCCGACATCGGAATGCCGGTCAGGAACAGCGCCGTCACCTTGCTGCGCTGGCTCGACGGAAACCAGTACGTCAGGTAGAGCAGGATGGCCGGAATGAACCCGGCTTCCGCCACGCCCAGCAGAAAGCGCATGATGTAGAAGCTGGTGGGCGTGGTCACGAACATCATCGCCGCCGAGATCAGGCCCCAGGTCACCATGATGCGGGCGATCCAGCGCCTTGCGCCCACGCGCAGCAGGATCAGGTTGCTGGGCACCTCGAACATCAGGTAGCCCACGAAGAAGATGCCTGCTCCCAGTCCGTAGACCGCTTCGCTCATGCCCAGGTCGTTGAGCATCTGGAGCTTGGCGAAACTGACATTGACACGGTCCAGATAGGCGCACAGATAGCAAAGAAACAGGAAAGGCAGCAGCCGCCACATCACTTTGGCATAGACAGCCGTTCCCGACCGCGGCGCATAGCCCGCGTGGCTCGTGGTACTCATGGTGATTCGTCTCCGTTGGTTCTGATCCGCGCGCCGTCTGACGCGGCGCGGCATGGGCGGATGCGTGGCCGCCGCCCCGGCTTCAATCGAACATGTCGGGCTGGGTCGCGGCCAGCTGGTCCCAGATGGCCTGGAAATGCAGCCAGCCGATGTACTCGCTGCCCACGTGTTCGCGGCTGTAGCGCGCGCGTTCCTCGGTCACCAGGCGCGGCTTGAGCCCGGTGGCCTCCACCAACAACTGCTGCTGGCAACAGCGCTCCAGGGCGATGAACCAGAAGGCGGCCGCTTCGATGCTGTGGCGGCTGGCCGTGAGCAAACCGTGGTTCTGGTGGATGGCCGCCTTGACGCCGCGAAAGGCGTTGGCCACCTTGTGTCCGGCCTTGACCTCGACCGCCACCTGCCCGGCTTCGTCGCCGATGACGACGTGGTCTTCATAGAAGGCCGCCGCGTCCTGGCTGATGGGTTCGAGCGGCCGGCCCAGCGACGCGAAGGCGGTGCCGTAGACCGTGTGCGCATGGCACATCGCGACGATGTCCGGGTGCGCCTCGTGCACGGCGGCGTGCAGCACGAAGCCTGCCCGGTTCACCGCATGGCTGCCCTCCACCACCCGGCCCTCGTGGTCGGCCAGGATCAGGTTCGACACCTTCACCTGCGAAAAATGGACCGCCATCGGATTGGTCCAGTACAGGTTAGGCCTCTCGGGATCGCGCACGGTCAGGTGGCCGGCGAAGCCATAGTCGTAGCCCTGCAGGGCGAAGGCGCGGCAGGCCGCGACCAGCCGCTCCTTCAGGTGCCGCCGCTGCTCGGCGTGCGAGGCAAAGGCGGGCAACTCGGGAAAGATCAGCCCTTTCTGCTCGGGCTGGTAGATGGAGATCCGGCCGTTGAGATCGATCGCCGGGCGGGTTTTTTCCATGACTGCGGACATGTCTGCTCCTCGTGTGATGTGCGTGCAGCAGGCATGTTCGGCCTCCGGGCTACCCTTTGACAAACGATGGTTGTTCATGGAACGATGAATCACATTCACCTGAAAAGGCGGGCCCGTGAGACGCGTACCCAACTTCGTGCTGTTGCGCGCCTTCGAGGCCGCGGCCCGGTTGCAGAGCTTTGCACTGGCCGCCCAGGAACTCCATCTGACTCCGTCCGCCATCAGCCATCAGGTCAAGGAACTGGAGCAGTATTTCGGCCGCACGCTGTTCCTGCGGCGCCACCGCCGCGTCGAGCCCACCCCCGAAGCCACGCGCCTGCTGGAAAGCCTGAGCCGCGTGTTCGACGTGGTGGAGGCGGCCTGCGCCGAGGTAGCGCTGGCGCCGCAGGCGCAGGTGCTGGCGCTGCATTGCGCGCCCAGCTTCGCCGCGAAATGGCTGGGGCCGCGCCTGAGCGATTTCACCCAGGCGCATCCGCGCATCACCATCCGCCTGACCACCGGCGCCGAACCGCTGGACCTGACGCGAGTCAACGAAATCGACGTGGCGGTCTCCTATGGCAGCGCGCTGGAACGCGCCGGCATGCGCACCATTGCGCTGGGCCGCGAGCCCATCCTGCCGCTGTGCACGCCGGAACTGGCGCGATCCAGCCTGCCGCCACGCGAACTGATTTCACGCCTGACGCTGATCGACTCCCAGCTCAGCCGCGTGACCTGGAGCGACTGGTTCGGCGCCAATGGCCTGCGGCTGCCCGACACGCCGCGCCCCTCCTTCGACCGGGCGGCCATGGCCATCGCCGCGGCCGTGGATGGCATGGGCGTGGTGCTGGAAAGCGCGCGGCTCGCCGCGCGCGAAATCGGGCGCGGCGAACTGGTGGAGCTGGGCCGGGGCGAATTCCCCGAAGTGCAGCGCGAAACGCATTTTCTTTCGTACCGCGCCAGCGAAGCCAGACAGGAAAAAGTCGGCGCGTTCATTTCCTGGCTGTTGCGCATCGCCGGCATGGCGCCGCCCGCGGCCGAATCGGGGCGCGCGGATAAATGAACCCGGCGGTATGCTCTGCGGGCGCGCTGTTTACGGCGGTCTCGCCGCCCTCACCCTGCCTTTCCAAGCCGATGCCGGCCCCACCGGGCCGGCGCGGCATTCCTCTCAAGCTCAAGGATCATCCAGCATGAAGGCGTACTTCCACGACGATCAGAAACTGCATCACCCGCAGACCTATTTCTCGCGCGGCAAGATGCGCACTCCGCAGGAAGTGCCCTCGCGCCTGGACGCGCTGGCGCAAGCCGCCCGCAAGCTGGGCTTCGACGTGCAGCCGCCACCCGACCAGGGCGCGGGCGCGATCTCGGCGGTACACACGCTGGACTACCTGCGCTTCCTGCAAGGCGCGCATGCCGCCTGGAAGAAACTGCCCGACGACTGGGGCGACGAGGTCGTGTCCAACGTCTTTGTGCGCGAACCCAACGCCTTGCGCGGCGTGCTGGCCCAGGCCGCGCGCTACCTGGCCGACGGCAGCTGCCCGGTCGGGCCCAATACCTGGCATTCGGCCTACTGGTCGGCGCAATGCGCCATCGCCGGCGCTGACGCGCTGCTGGCGGGCGACCGCCACGCCTACGCCATCTGCCGTCCGCCGGGCCACCACGCCCGGCGCGACGCGGCCGGCGGCTTCTGCTACCTGAACAACGCGGCCATCGCCGCCCAGCGCCTGACCTCGCGCTTTCCGCGCGTGGCCATCCTGGATACCGACATGCACCATGGCCAAGGCATCCAGGAAATCTTCTACGAGCGCAGCGACGTGCTGTACGTCTCCATCCACGGCGATCCTGAGAACTTCTACCCCGTGGTCGCCGGCTATGAAGACGAGCGCGGCGCCGGCGCGGGCTACGGCTACAACATCAACCTGCCCATGCCGCACGGCTCGCCGGAATCGGTGTTCTTCGACAAGCTGGCGCAGGCCCGCCGCGCCATCGAGCTGTTCCAGCCCGACGCGCTGGTGCTGTCCCTGGGCTTCGACATCTTCGAAAAGGATCCGCAGGCCATGGTCGCCGTCAGCGAAAACGGCTTCGAACGCCTGGGCCGGGAAGTCGGCGGCCTGGCGCTGCCCACCCTGATCGTGCAGGAAGGCGGCTACTACATCGAAGGCCTGGAATCCAACGCTTCGCGCTTCTTCGGCGGATTGGCGTCAGCCTGATCCCGCAAGCCGCCGGCGTCCCGCCGCGGACGCCGGCCGCCCCACGCCGGCCGGGCAAAACCGGCGCTAGTGGTTTTCCCTAGAAATCGAAAAGCCCGGTTCACAAGCCGGACCGCCTCCGGTACATTTCGTCCAGTGGCCTGACCACTGAGCCACCAGATATCCGGACACTCTCAGGAATACCCAGGGATACCCGCAAGACAAGCCTCGGCAGACCCATTACGCTCTACGTCCCGATCATTCACCCGACTGCAACAATGACTTCTCTCCAGGCCGTAGCCTCGACCCGCCTCTACCGCATGATTGCCGACCAGATCGCCGCGCGCATCAAGGCGGGCGACTTCCCCGCGGGCGGTCGGCTGCCGGCCGAGCGCGAACTGGCCGAGCAACTGCAGGTCAGCCGCGCCTCGGTGCGCGAAGCGCTGATCGCGCTGGAAATCGAAGGCTATGTGGAAGTGCGCGTGGGCACCGGCGTGTTCGTGAACCAGGCGCGCGAGGACGGCCAGTACCAGTCGCCGCAGCAGGCGCCGGCCTCCGCCAATGGCGTCGAAGCCACCGACATCGGCCCCTTCGACCTGCTCGAAACCCGCCTGCTGCTGGAACCGGAATGCGCGGCCCTGGCGGCGCAGAAGGCGTCGCCGGCCCAGATCGCCGCGATCCGCGCCGCCCACGAAGGCATGTCCCTGACCGAATCCCCCAGCGTGCACGACCGCGCCTTCCATAGCGCCATCGGCGCGGCCTGCGGCAACGCCGCCCTGGCGGCGGCCATCTCGCACATCTGGCATCTCAGCACGCTCAGCCCGGTATTCAACCGCCTGGAAGAACACTTCGTGACCACCAAGGTGTGGAGCGAAGCCCAGCAGGAACACGAACGCATCCTCGCGGCCATTACCGACCGCGATCCCATCCGCGCGCGCCATGCCATGCACGACCACCTGGTCGGCATCCTGGCCCGCCTGCGCGAAGACTTCGGCAGCACCGGGATCCGATGATTTGATGAACGCCTGAACCCCGGCCTGAAGCCCGGGCCCCCACCCTTACCTACCCTGCATGCACCGCCGGCGCAAAACGCGCCGCCCGCGGCAAGGGGATCGGCTTGCCCGCCGATACGCAAGCGCAGTTCCGCAGCATCCGCAATACCCCCGCAATGCCCCGCAGTACCCGTAAGTCCATACCTAAAACACATCAAGGTGAAAACATGCAGCTGACCCGTACCGTGAAGCTTTTGAGCGCGGCGCTATTGGCGCTTGGCGCCCATGCCGCCCAGGCCAACAAGGCTGACAACTCCCTCAACATCGCCTTCGACGCGGCGCCCGCCACGCTGGACGCCTACAAGGAATCGGACCGTCCCGGCCTGGCGCTGGCGCGCATGGTCTTCTCGGGTCTGCTGCAGAAAAACCAGGACACCGGCGAGTTCGGCCCAGCCATCGCCACCGGCTACAAGTTCGTCAACGACACCACCATCGAACTGCCGATCCGCAAGGACGTGAAGTTCCACGACGGCTCGCTGCTGACCATGGACGACGTGCTGTACACGCTGAACCTGGTGTCCTCCGAGGGCTACAAGGCGCGCTTCCAGAACCAGGTGGCCTGGATCGCCAAGGCCGAAAAGGCTTCCGACGACACCGTGCGCATCACCATGAAGACGCCGTACCCGCTGGCGCTGGAGATGCTGTCGGAAAACCTGCCGATCTATCCGCGCAAGTACTACGAGGCCAACCAGTCCGACATGGGCGCCAAGCCCATCGGCACCGGCCCCTACCGCCTGGTGGAAAGCCAGCCGGGCAGCCGCTACGTGTATGAGCGCTTCGAGGATTACTTCGGCGCCAAGCCCGCCGTGCAGAAGCTGGTGGTGCGGGTGCTGCCCGACGCCAACACCCAGTACGCGGAACTGCTCTCCGGCGGCCTGGACTGGATCTGGCGCGTGCCGCCGGACGTGGCCAAGCGCATGGAAAAGCAGCCGGCCGTCACGGTCAAGAGCAGCAGCATCATGCGCATCAGCTATATCTCGCTGAACCCGCGTTTCGACGACGGCAAGTCGCCGCTGGCCAAGCAGGAAGTGCGTCAGGCCATCAACTACGCCATCGACCGCGAAGCCATCCGCAAGGCATTGGTGGGCGGCGCGTCCAAGGTGATCAATGCCGCCTGCAACCCGGCGCAGTTCGGCTGCGCCGCCGACGTGCAGGCCTACAAGTTCGACCCGGCCCGCGCCAAGCAGCTGCTGGCCCAGGCCGGCTACCCCAACGGCGTGACGCTGGACCTGGTGATCTCGGCGCCGCCGCGCTCCATCCTGGACGCGGCCGCCGCGCAGATGGCCCAGGCCGGCATCAAGCTCAACCTGGTCGAGCAACAGTACGGCACCGCCATGACCAACTGGCGCGAAGGCAAGATCGCCATGCTCTCGTCCAACTGGGGTTCCTACGGCATCGCCGACGCGGCGCTGTCGACCAGCAACTTCTTCCGCGGCGGTCCCGACGACCAGGCGCGCAACCCGGAAGTCATCAAATACCTGGAGACCGCCGACACCTCCGTGGACCGCGAGCTGCGCGCCAAGAACTACGCCGCCGCCCAGAAGATCGTGGCCGACCAGGCCTACTGGGTGCCGCTGTGGAACCACTCGCTCAACGCCGTGCAGTCCAAGGACCTGAACTTCTCGGTCGACGGCGACGAGTTCCCGCGTTTCTACAAGGCCCGCTGGAACTGACCGGCCCCGCCGACCTGGCCGCGCTTCCATGCCCTTGCGGGCGGAAACGCCGGCCGGTCCGACGCACACCGTCATAGGTAAGTCCCATGATTGCATTCCTGTTCCGCCGCCTGGTGGTCTCCGCGCTGCTGGTGGTGTTCGTCTCGCTGATCAGCTTCTCGCTGGTGTTCGCCTCCGGCAATCCGGCCGCGCGCCTGGCCGGCGAAGGCAGCGCCGCCGACGCGGCCCGCCTGTCCCAGCTGCACGGCTTCAACGACCCCATCCTGGTGCAGTACGGCCGCTGGCTGGCCGGCGTGGCCCGCGGCGACTTCGGCGACAGCCTGTACTTCAGCCGCCCCGTGGCCGAACTGCTGGGCCAGCACTTCCCCGCCACCGCCAAGCTGGGCCTGGCCGCCATGCTGTTCGCGCTGCTCCTGGCGATTCCGCTGGGCGTGCTGGCCGGCCTGCGCAAAGGCTCGCTGATCGACCGCGCCACCATGCTGCTGTCGGCCTGCGCCCAGGCCATGCCGCCGTTCTGCCTGGCATTCCTGCTCATCATCGTCTTCAGCGTGCGCAACCAATGGCTGCCGGCCTCGGGCTTCGACAGCTGGAAGCATTACGTGATGCCGGTGGTCGCCCTGGGCCTGTTCGCCATGCCGGCGATGCTGCGCCTGATGAAATCCGAAATGGAGACGGTGCTGGCTACCGACTACATCCGCACCGCCCGCGCCATGGGCCTGGGCGGACCCAGCGTGGTGCTGAAGTACGCGCTGCGCAACGCCCTGCGGCCGCTGGTGTCGCTGGCCGCGGCCCAGATGGGCACGCTGCTGGCCGGCTCGGTGGTGATCGAAACCGTGTTCGCCATCAACGGCGCGGGCCTCCTGGCCTGGACCTCGATCCTGCGCGGCGACTTTCCCACCATGCAGGCGCTGATCCTGATCTTCGCCCTGATCTACATCTTCCTGACCCTGATCGCCGACCTGATCAACGGCTGGCTCGATCCCCGCGTGCGAGTGTCCTCATGAACAGCGCCATCGCTCCCTCCCTTCCCGTCCGCCCGCGCGGCGCGCGCGCCGCCCGCTACGGCCGCAACTTCGGCCTGGCCGTGCTGGCGCTGCTGGTGCTGGCCGGCCTCCTGGGTCCCTACCTGATTCCGCACGACCCGTACACACAGGATCTGCTGGCGCGGCTGCAGGAGCCCGTCTGGGGCGAGGACGGCAGCTGGAACCACATCCTCGGCACCGACCAGCTGGGCCGCGACGTGCTGGCGCGCGCGCTCTACGGCGTGCGCGTGTCGGCGCTGATCGGCCTGTCGGTCGCGCTGATGGGCGGCCTGATCGGCACCACGCTGGGCGTGGTCGCCGGCTACTTCGGCGGCGCGGTGGACCGCGCCGTGTCCTTCCTGATCACCGCGCGCCTGGCGCTGCCCATCATCCTGGTGGCGCTGGCCGTGGTGTCGGTGGTCGGCGCCTCCCTGACCGTGGTGGTGCTGGTGCTGGGCCTGTTGCTGTGGGAGCGCTACGCGCTGGTGGCCCGCACCATGGCCGCCGGCCTGCGCAACGCCGAGTTCGTCACGGCGTCGCGGCTGCAGGGCTGCACCCATCTGCAGATCATCTGGCGCGACATCCTGCCCAACCTGGTCGGCAACCTGCTCATCATCGGCACCGTGGACGCCGCCATGGCCATCACGCTGGAGGCCTCGCTGTCGTTCCTGGGCCTGGGCGTGCCCGCGCCCATGCCGTCGCTGGGCCTGATGATCGCCGAGGGCAAGGAAAACATGCTGTTCCAGCCCTCGCTGGTGGTGATCCCCAGCGTGGTGCTGTTCGTGCTGGTGCTGTGCGTGAACCGCGCCGGCGAATCGCTGCGCGCCGCGCAAATGAAGAAGGGCTGATCCATGAGCGCTCACAGCCATCCCCTGCTGCGGGTCCGGGACCTGCATATCAACATCGACACGCCCACCCACGTCAAGCACGTGGTGCGCGCGGTGGACTTCAGCCTGGAGCGCGGCAAGACGCTGTGCATCGTCGGCGAATCGGGCTGCGGCAAGTCGCTGACCGCGCTGGCCCTGCTGGACCTGCTGCCGACGGCCGCGCGCCGCCGCGTCGCCCAGCTGGAATTCGCCGGCCAGGACCTGGCCGCGCTCACGCCCGCGGCGCTGGCGCAGTTGCGCGGCGCGCGCATCGCCATGATCTTCCAGGATCCGATGACCTCGCTGAATCCGGTGTTCCCCATCGGCACCCAGCTGGTCGACGTGCTGCGCCGGCACAAGCGCGTCAGCCGCCGCGAGGCCGAGGAACGCGCCGAATACCTGCTGCGCCGCGTCGGCATCGCCAATCCTGAAGAACGCATGCGGCAGTATCCCTTCGAACTGTCGGGCGGGTTGCGCCAGCGCGTCATGATCGCGATGGCGCTGATGTGCGGCCCCGAACTGCTGATCGCCGACGAACCGACCACCGCGCTGGACGTGACCGTGCAGGCCGAGCTGCTGGACCTGCTGCGCGACATCCAGGCCGAGTTCGGGCTGGGCATGGTGTTCATCTCGCACGACATGGGCCTGGTGGCGCGCATCGCCGACCACGTCATCGTCATGTACGCGGGCGACATCGTGGAAGGCGGCAGCGTGCGCGAGGTGCTGGAACATCCCAGCCATCCCTATACCGCCATGCTGCTGAACTGCATCCCCCAGCCCGGACGCACCGCGCCGCGCGCGGAATTGCCCACCATCGCGGGCGCCGTGCCCTCGCTGGACACGGCCATCCGCGGTTGCGCCTTCCGCGAGCGCTGCCCCGCGGCCGAAGCGCGCTGCGCCGCGCCCTTCCCCGCGCGCGTGCAGGGCGGACACCGTTGCCTGTGCATCAAACCCGGCGCCCTGCGCCCAGGAGTCCCGGCATGAGCAGCCGCAGCACGCCCTCCGCCAGCATCAGCCTGAACGCGCTGTGCTTCCAGTACGGCCGCGCCGGACTGTTCTCGCGCCGCCCCGCGCCGCGCATCCTGCACGACATCGACCTGCATGTGCCGGCCGGCCAGACCATAGGCCTGGTGGGCGAGTCCGGCAGCGGCAAGTCCACCATCGCCAAACTGATGCTGGGCCTGCTGGCGCCGACCCAGGGCCAGGCGCTGCTGGACGGCAAGCCGCTGGCCGCCATGCCGGCGCGCGCCCGCGCCCGCCGCATCCAGATGGTTTTCCAGGATCCGTACTCCTCGCTCAACCCGCGCCGCACCATCAATGAAATCCTGACCGCGCCGCTGCGCGTGCACGGCATCGGCGACGCAGCCTCGCAAGCCGCCTCGGTGCGCCGGATGATGGACGCCGTGGGCCTGGTGCCCGCCTTCGCCGCGCGCTATCCGCGCGAGCTGTCCGGCGGCCAGCGCCAGCGCGTGGCCATCGCCCGCGCCCTGATGCTGGAACCGCAGCTGCTGATCTGCGACGAGCCGACCTCGGCGCTGGACGTGTCGGTGCAGGCGCAGATCCTGAACCTGCTCATGGAATTGCAGCGCGAACGCGGCCTGGGCTACCTGTTCATCAGCCACAACCTGGCCGTGGTGCAACACATCGCCGACGAGATCGTGGTGCTGCAAGGCGGCCGCGTGGTCGAGCGCGGGCCGGCCAGCCAGGTTTATTTCGAACCGGTACATCCCTATACCCGCCAACTTATCGGCGCCACCCTGGCCGTGCCGCAGATGCAGGAGCTTGCCGCATGACTGCTTCCGCCAACCGCCATCTGCTGCTGATCGGCAACGACCAGAAAGTCACCTGGGAAGACGGCCAGATCCGCTTCCTGGCCCCCGGCAACGACAGCCTTAGCGTGTACGACGCCGGCGCCAATCCGGCCCTGCCCGAGCTGGTCGGCACCCTGTCCCTGCCCAATTCGCTGTTCGGCCCGCCGGTCAACCTGTCCGTGACGCCCGACCAGCGCCTGGGCCTGATCGCCGATTCCATGGACTGGCCCGAACGCGCAGACGGCACTGGCTGGCAGCCCGCGCCCGGCCGGGACCTGTACGTGGTCGACCTGGAAGCCAACCCGCCCGCCATCGCGCAGCGCCTGCAGGTCGGCCTGCAGCCTTCGGGCCTGTCGATCAACCGCGCCGGCACGCTGGCGCTGGTGGCCAACAAGGCTGGGCGTTCGGTGTCGGTGCTGCGCATCGCCGGCAGGCAGGTCGAGGTCTGCGACGAAGTGGACGTGGATGGCGCCGCCGTGGCTGTGTCCTTTGCCGCCGACGGCCGCCGCGCCTTCGTGGTCAAGACCGACACGCACCGCCTGGGCGTGCTGCACATCGACGAAAGCGGAGCGCGGCCCGTGGTGACGCACGATCCCGCCGAAGACCTGACCACGGGCCTGGTGCCGTTCAACCTGGTGGTGTCGCCGGACGGCGCGCTGGCCCTGGTGGTGGACATGGGCAGCCCGACCGCCTCGGACGGCCACGCCGATTCGATCAGCGTGGTGGACCTGCGCGCCCAGCCGCCGCGCGTGGTCGACCGCGTCATGGTCGAGGACGGTCCCGAGGGCATCGCCATCAGCCCCGATGGCCGCCATGCCGCGGTGGCCATCGTGCAGGGCTCGAACAACCCGTCCAGCGCCTGGTTCCATCACCCGCGCGGCCAGATCGTGCTGCTGCGCATAGACGGACTGTCCGTGACCCGCGCCGGCGCCATCGAAGTCGGCGCCCTGCCTGAAGGCGTGGCCTTCAGCCCCGACAGCCGCTATCTGTACGTCGGCAATTTCCTTGCCGCCGAAATGCAGGTGCTGGCGGTGGACGAGGCCGGCCTGTCCGATACCGGCGCCCGCATTGCCCTACCCGGCCGCCCCGCTTCGATGCGGGCCCAGTCCTACTGAGCCCGTGGATTACCCGAACACCCTTCCTTCCCATCCTGCTTTCCGGAGTTTCGCCATGACTTACGCGCATCACAAGAAACCCTCCCTGCTGGCCGCCGCCCTGCTGACCCTCGCCGGCCTGGCGCCGCTGTCGGCCCACGCGCTGGACATCAAGCTCGGCCACGTGCTGGCCCCCAGCCACAGCTGGAACAAGGCCGCCGAAGGCTTCGCCGCCGAGGTGAAGGAAAAGACCGCCGGCCGCGTCAACTTCGTGCTGTTCCCCAGCGGCCAGCTGGGCAATGAAAAGACCATGCTGGAAGGCCTGCAGATCGGCAGCCAGGGTGCGGCCATCATCGGTTCGGGCTCGCTGCAGCCCATCGAGCCCAAGTTCGGCGTGGTCGAGCTGCCCTACACCTGGTCCACCTCGCAGCAAGCCTACAAAGCGTTTGACGGCGAGCTGGGGGAAGCCCTCGCCAAGCTGGCGGACAAGAAGAACCTGACCATCATCTCCTGGTGGGAAAACGGCTTTCGCCACGTCACCAACAACCGCGGCGCGGTGGCCAAGCCGGCCGACCTGGCCGGGCTGAAGACCCGCGTCACGCCCGACAAGATGCGCCTGGACACCTTCACCGCGCTGGGCGCGAACCCGGCGCCGCTGGCCTTCGGCGAACTGTACTCGGCGCTGCAGCAGAAGGTGTTCGACGCGCAGGAGAACCCGCTGTCCATCATCTACACCTCGTCCTTCTTCGAGGTGCAGAAGTACCTGTCGCTGACCGGCCACGTCTGGGGCCCCGCCAACCTGATCATCTCCAAGCCGGTCTGGAACCGCATCTCGGCCGACGACAAGAAGATCGTCCAGGCGGCCGCCGACAAATGGCGCGACGCCCAGCGCCAGATGATCACCGACGGCGACCAGCAATACATCGCCCAGTTGAAGGAAAAGGGCATGCAGGTCAACGAGGTCGACAAGGCCGCCTTCGCCGCCGCGGTCGAGCCGGTCTGGAAGACCTATTCGGTCACCTACGGCCCCGAGCTGATGGCGCTGGTCCAGAAGTACCGCGAGGCCAAGTAATGCTTCACAGACTGTCCGCGATCCTGTCGGGCATCAGCAAGGCCGTCGCCGCCGTGGCGGTGGCCTTGCTGGCGATCCTGATCTCCTATGTGGTGTTCTCCCGCTTCGTCACCCACACCACGCCGCACTGGGCCGAGGAACTGCCGCGCCTGGTGCTGGTGTGGTCGGCCTTCATCGGCGGCGTCGCCTGCAGCTACGAGCGCTCGCACCTGATGGCCGGGCTGCTGCCCTTCGTGGTGCGCAATCCCCGCATCCTCAACGCCTTCGAGCGCATCAACCAGGCCTTCATCATCGTCGGCCTGGCCGCCCTGGGCTACGCCGGCTGGCAGCTGGCCGAGCTGACCATGGACCAGACCCTGCCCGCGCTGGACGTGTCGGCCGGCACGGTGTACCTGGCGCTGCCGTTCGCCTGTGCCATCACCATCGTGGTGCACCTGGCGCAGCTGTTCTCTCCCGCTCCCGCCGCTGTAAAGGAATAACCAGATGTCTACGGGTGCTCTCTTCCTGATGGGCGTGTTCACGGTCACGGTGCTGATCGACATGCCCATCGCTTTCGGCCTGGTGCTGTCCTGCCTGGCCTACCTGGCGGTCTATGACGCGGCGCCCATGATGGTGGCGGCGCAGCAGTACGTGGTGGGGCTGGACAGCTTTACCCTGCTGGCGATTCCGCTCTTCATCCTGGCCGCCCAGCTGATGAACGGCGCGGGCCTGACCCAGCGCATCGTGCGCCTGTGCGCCGCCATCGTCGGCGACATCAAGGGCGGCTTGGCCGTGGTGGCCGTGCTGGCCTGCCTGATGTTCGGCGCGCTGTCCGGCTCGGGCGTGGCCGACGTGGTCGCCATCGGCAGCCTGCTGCTGCCCGCCATGGCCCGCAGCGGCTACGACAAGGGCTTTTCCTGCGCCCTGGTCGGCAGCGCCGGGGCCACCTCCACCATTATCCCGCCCAGCATCGTGCTGATCGTCTACGGCACCATCACCGACACCTCGGTGGGCAAGCTGTTCGTGGCCGGCATCATTCCGGGCATCCTGCTGGGCCTGTCGCTGATCGGCGTGGCCATCTGGCAATCGCGCAAGCACAACTGGGCCGGCGGCCAGCCGTTCAGCTGGACCGAGCTGCGCGCCGCGGCCATCGACGCCCTGCCCGCGCTGATGGTGCCGGTGCTGATCATCGGCGGCATCCGCTTCGGCATCTTCACCGCCACCGAGGCCGCCTCCAGCGCCATCATCTATGCTTTGCTGATCGGTTTCTTCTGGTACCGTACGCTGAGCCTGAGGTCGCTGTGGGACAACCTCAAGTCCACCGGCGAAAGCAGCGCGTCCATCCTGCTGATCATCGGCGCCTCGGGCCTGTTCGCCTGGGTGCTGGTGGCCGAGCAGGTGCCGCAAGCGCTGTCCACGCTGCTGGTGGAATGGACCGACAGCAAGACCGCCGTGCTGCTGGTGCTGACCGTGGTGCTGTTGCTGCTGGGCACGTTCATGGAGGCCATTCCGGTCATCATCATCGTGGCCCCCGTGGTGATGCCGGTGCTGGCGCACTACAACATCGATCCGGTGCACTTCGGCATCCTGCTGTCGATCAACATGGCCATCGGCGCCAACACGCCGCCGGTCGGCGTCGACCTGATGGCCGCGTGCAAGATCGGCGGCATCAATATGATGCAAACGCTGCGTCCGCTGTCCTGGATGATGCTGGCCATGACCGCGGTCATGCTGCTGCTGACCTTCGTTCCTGAACTGGTGCTGTTCCTGCCGAGGCACGTGCAATGACCCCCTCCATTCCTACCCGCCGCCCCGCGGCCCTGCGCCGCAGCTGGATGTTCGTGCCCGGCCTGGACGACCAAGCCCAGGCCGCCGGCCTGGAAAGCGGCGCCGACGCGCTGGTGGCCGACCTGGAAGAGTTCACCGCGCCGGCCGACCGCCCCGCCGCGCGCCCGCGCGTGGCCGCGCTGTTCGCCCGCTGCCGGGCCCGCGGCGTGGTCGCCGCGGTGCGCATCAACAAGCTTGAGGAAGACGGCCTGGAAGACCTGCGCGACATCATGCCCGGCGCGCCGGATGCGGTACTGCTGCCGCACGCCGAGAGCGCCGCGCAGATCGCCGCGCTGGACCAGGCCATCAGCGCGCTGGAGGCCGAACTGGGCCTGCCGGCCGGCAGCACCGAGATCGTGCCCACGCTGGAATCCGCCCTGGGCGTGCACCGCGCCTACGAGATCCTGACGGCCAGCCCGCGCGTGTCCGCCTGCCTGCTGGCGGCCGAGGACCTGACCGCCAGCCTGGGCGCGGAACGCGGCAAGGACGGCATCGAACTGCATCACCTGCGCGCCCGCTTCCTGGTGGACTGCACGGCCGCAGGTTGCCTGCCCATCGACTGCCCCTTCAACTACCGCGACCTGCCGGCGCTGGAAGCCGACCTGCGCTGGGCCCGCCGCCTGGGCCTGAAGTCCAAGTGCGCCACCGTGGCCGAACAGGTGCCGTTGATCCACGCCGTGTTCACGCCCGCGCCAGACGAAGTAGCGGCGGCGCGCGACTGCGTGGAACGCTACGAAGCCCAGCGCGCCGGCCGCCTTGACGCCGAACGCATCGATCCCCCCGTCTACAACACCGCGCGCCGCTTGCTGGCGCGCCATCACCAATTCGAACGATGGGCCGCCGAGCGCCGCGCGCAGGCCGTCCCGCAACAAGGAGACTCCGCATGACGTCAGCCGCAATTCCCGAACGCAATGGCGGTCAGATCCTGATGCAGCAGCTGCGCATCCATGGCGCGCGCCGCATATTCATGATCCCCGGCGAAAGCTATCTGCCCTGCATCGATGCGCTGAACGAGCACACCGATGCCATCGAACCCGTGGTCTGCCGCCAGGAAAGCGGCGCCGCCTACATGGCCGAGGCCTATGGCAAGCTGACCGGCGAACCCGGCATCTGTTTCGTCACGCGCGGCCCCGGCGCCACCAACGCCAGCATCGGAGTGCATACCGCCTTCCAGGACTCGACCCCGATGATCCTGTTCGTCGGCCAGGTGGGCAACGACTTCATGGAGCGCGAAGCCTTCCAGGAAATCGACTACCGCCGCATGTTCGGCCAGATGGCCAAGTGGGTGGCGCAGATCGACCGCACCGACCGCATTCCCGAATACATCTCGCGCGCCTTTGCCGTAGCCACCAGCGGCCGGCCCGGCCCGGTGGTGCTGGCGCTGCCCGAGGACACGCTGTGGGGCCGCGCCAGCGTGGCCGACCTGCCGCGCTACCCCCGCGTGCACAGCCATCCCGGCGCCGCCGACCTGGCCCGTATGACGCAGTTGCTGGACGCCGCCGAGCGCCCCTTCCTGCTGCTGGGCGGCAACGGCTGGCACCAGACCGCCATCGACCAGATCGCCGGCTTCGCCGAACGCTTCGAGCTGCCGGTGGGCACGGCCTGGCGCCGCCTGGAATGCTTCGACCAGCGCCACCCCAACGCCGCCGGCCACGTCGGCTGGGCCATGACGCCGGAACTGCGCCAGCGCCTGCGCGGCGCCGACCTGGTGCTGGCCGTGGGCACGCGCATGGGCGAGGCCACGACCGAGGGCTATACCGTCATCGAAAGCCCGCTGCCGCGCCAGAAGCTGATCCACGTCTATCCCGACGCCGCCGAACTGGGCCGCGTGTTCTCGCCGACCCAGGCCATCGTGGCGGACGTGGCCAGCTTTGCCGCCAGCGTGGCGGGGCTGGTCCCGGGTCACAAGACGGCGCGCGGCGCCGCGGTGCGCGCGGCTCACCAGGAACTGGTCGACAGCCTCCAGCCGCTGCCCTCGCCGGGGCCGATGAGCCTGGACCAGGCCGCCGCCTACGTCGACGCGCACGTGCCGGCCGATGCCTGCATCACCGTGGGCGCGGGCAACTATGCGCTCTACCCCCACCGCTACCGCCGCTATGCCGGCCCGGGCACCAGCCTGACGCCCACCGTGGGCTCCATGGGCTACGGCCTGCCGGCGGCCATCTCGGCCAAGCTGGAGGACCGCAAGCGCACGGTGGTCTGCTACGCCGGCGACGGCTGCTTCCAGATGAACATGCAGGAGCTGGGCGTGGCGCTGCAATACCGCCTGGGCGTGGTGGTGCTGGTGTTCAACAACGGCATCTGGGGCACGATACGCGCGCACCAGGAACGCGAGTTCCCGGCGCGGCCGATCGCCCTGTCGTTCGAGAACCCGGACTTCACCCAGATCATCCGCGGCTACGGCGGCTATGGCGAAGCCGTGGAAGACACGGCCAGCTTCGGCCCCGCGTTCGAACGCGCGCTGGCCTTCGCCGAGCGCGAAAGCATGCCGGCCCTGCTGGAAATCCGCTACGACGCCAACGGCATTTCGCCGGGCGAAACCCTGATGGGCATCCGCGAGGCCGCGCTGGCCCGCAATGCCGCCAGCCACTGACACAGAGGGAGTTCCACCATGACGACGACTATCTCCATCAACGGACAGCGGCTGTGGCAGTCGCTGATGGACCTGGCGCAGATCGGCGCTACGCCCAAGGGCGGCAACTGCCGCCTGGCGCTGACCGCGCTGGACGGCCAGGGCCGCGACCTGGTCACCGGCTGGATGCGCGATGCCGGCATGACGCTGCGCGTGGACCAGGTGGGCAACATCTTCGCCCGCCGCGCCGGCCGCAACAATGAACTGCCGCCAGTCATGACCGGCAGCCATATCGACACCCAGCCCACCGGCGGCAAGTTCGACGGCTGCTACGGCGTGCTGGCGGGGCTGGAGGTCATGCGCAGCCTGAACGACCACGGCGTGGTCACGGAAGCGCCGCTGGAAGTGGCCATCTGGACCAACGAGGAAGGCTCGCGCTTCGTGCCCGTGATGATGGGTTCGGGCGTGTTCGCCGGCAAGTTCCCGCTGGAAGTGGCGCTGACCGCCACCGACCGCGACGGCAAGTCGGTAGCCGACGAACTGGCCGCCATCGGCTACGCCGGCACGGACCCCGTGGGCGGCCGCCCGGTGGGCGCGTACTTCGAGGCCCACATCGAACAGGGTCCGATCCTGGAAGACGAAGAGAAAGTGGTGGGCGTGGTGACCGGCTCGCTCGGCCTGCGCTGGTACGACGTGACCGTGACCGGCATGGAAATGCATGCCGGCCCCACGCCCATGCCGATCCGCCGCGACGCGCTGTACGCCGCCAGCTACCTGCTGCAGGCGGTGGTCGGCATCGCCAACGACAATCAGCCGCACGGCCGCGGCACCGTGGGCGAAATCCACGCCCATCCCGGCTCGCGCAACGTCATCCCGGGCCAGGTGCGCTTCACGGTGGACCTGCGCCACGAGGACGAGGCCACGCTCACCCGCATGGACCAGCGCTGGCATGAAATCTGCGCCGAAATCGCCCAGCGCCACAACGTGGAGGTGGACGTGAAGCACGTGCAGTACTTCCCGCCCACCCCGTTCGACCCGGACCTGGTCGGCAAGGTGCGCGACGGCGCCCTCCGCCGCGGCCTGGCCGCCATGGACATCGTCACCGGCGCCGGCCACGACGCGGTCTACATGGCCGCCGTCACCCCCACCGCCATGATCTTCGTGCCGTGCAAGGACGGCGTCAGCCACAACGAGATCGAGGACGCCAAGCCGGCCGACCTGGAAGCGGGCTGCAACGTGCTGCTCGACGCCATGGTGGCGCGCGCCAACGCCCAGGAGGTCCGCTCATGAGCCAGGACGCCGCCTACTGGCGCGCCCGCGCCGCCGCGCTGACCTTCCGCGGCCAGGCCTACATCGACGGCGCCTATTGCGACGCGGCCGATGGCGCCACCTTTGCCGCCGCCAGCCCGATAGACGGACGCAAGCTGGCCGACGTGGCCGCCTGCGGCGCCGCCGACGTGGACCGCGCGGTGCAGGCCGCCCGCCGCGCCTTCGAGGCCGGCGTCTGGAGCGGCCTGGCGCCGCGCCAGCGCAAGCAGCATCTGCTACGCCTGGCCGCGCTGATCGACGAACACCGCGAAGAACTGGCGCTGCTGGAAACGCTGGACATGGGCAAGCCCATCCGCGACGCGCTGGCCTTCGACGTGCCCGAGACGGCGCGCTGCTACGCCTGGTACGCCGAGGCCATCGACAAGATCTACGACGAGATCGCCCCCACCGGCCCCGATGCGCTGGCCACCATCACGCGCGAGGCCCTGGGCGTGGTCGCGGCGGTGGTGCCCTGGAACTACCCGCTGATGATGGCCGCCTGGAAGGTCGCGCCAGCTTTGGCCGCGGGCAACAGCGTCATCCTCAAGCCGGCCGAGCAGGCCTCGCTGTCGGCCATCCGGCTGGCGGCGCTGGCCGAGCAAGCCGGCATCCCCGCCGGCGTCTTCAGCGTGGTGCCCGGCCTGGGCGCGCAAGCCGGCCAGGCGCTGGGCCTGCACCCCGACGTGGACTGCATCGCCTTCACCGGATCGACCGCCACCGGCAAGCGCTTCATGGAGTATTCGGGCCAATCGAACCTGAAGCGCGTGTGGCTGGAGTGCGGCGGCAAGTCGCCGCACATCGTGTTCGAGGACTGCCCCGACCTGGACCGCGCCGCCCAGGCCGCGGCCCTGGCCATCTTCTCCAACCAGGGCGAAGTCTGCATCGCGGGCTCGCGCCTGTACGTGCAGGACGGGATCTACGACGTCTTCATGGCCAAGGTCGCGGAGCATGCCGCCGCGCTGCAGCCGGGCGATCCGCTGGATCCCGCCACCGCCATGGGCGCCATGGTCGACGAACGCCAGATGCGCGGCGTGCTGGCCCGCATCGAAGCCGGCTCGGCCGAAGGCGCCCGCCTGCGGCTGGGCGGCCGCCAGGCGCGCGGCGACACGGGCGGCTATTACATCGAGCCGACCATCTTCGATTGCGCCGGCCAGGACAACAGCCTGGTGCGCGAGGAGATCTTCGGGCCGGTGCTTGCCGCCCAGCGCTTCGCCACCGAGGACGACGCGGTGCGGCTGGCCAACGACTCGATCTACGGCCTGGGCGCCGGTCTCTGGACCGCCAACCTGTCGCGCGCCCACCGCCTGTCGCGCCGCCTGCGCGCCGGCCTGGTCTGGGTCAACTGCTACGCCGACGGCGACATCACCGTGCCGTTCGGCGGCGTGAAGCAATCGGGCTTCGGCCGCGACAAGTCGCTGCACGCGCTGGACAAGTACAGTGACCTCAAGACCACCTGGATCAGCCTGTCGGTTTGATCCCCCGGCGGATGCCCTTGGGGCATCCGCCATCCATGCCATTTCGCGTTATCTGCTTGGCCGTCCGCGTCATTGAAGGCGGCCGGCCCTTGTGCGACCTTGAACAGCGACGGACGACCCGACCGGGCGCCGTTGCGGGCAGGCGCAAGCGCTCTCCCGCCATCAGAACAATGACTGGAGACGACGATGCGCAATGCGATAACGCGAGGCGGAACCCGATCCGCCCCCGGGGCGGCCTCGACATCATGGAGGCGGACGGCAGCAGTGGCCTTGCTGGCCGGCGCGGCATGGGCCGCCGCGGGGCCGGCCTGCGCCGACGCCGCTTATCCTTCCAAGCCGGTCACCATCCTGGTGGGCTTTCCGCCCGGCACCGCGACCGACACGGTCGCGCGCATGCTGGGCGACCGCCTGGCGCAGCGCCTGGGCCAGCAGTTCATCGTCGAGAACAAGCCCGGTGCCGGCGGCTCCATCGCGGCCGGCCTGGGCGCGCGCGCCAAGCCCGACGGCTACACGCTGATGATTGGCGCGTCCGCGCCGCAGGCCATCAATCCGCACGTCTATCCCAACCTGAACTACGACGCGCGCAAGGACTTCGCGCCCATCGGCCTCCTGACCTGGCTGCCCTATCTGTTCGTCGTCAGCCCGGACAATCCGGCCAACAACCTGAAGGACTTCCTGGCGGCCGTGAAGGCCAAGCCCAACCAGTACACCTATGCGACGACCGGCGTGGGCACGACCAGCCATCTGGTGACCTCGGTGCTGCTGGCCAAGGCCGGCGCCAGCATGATCCACGTGCCCTACAAGGGCAGCAGCCAGGCGCAGACCGACATCGTCGGCGGCCGCACCTACGCCACCTTCGACACCATGGTGTCCTCGCTGGCGCTGGTGAAGGCGGGCCGCCTGAAGGCTATCGCCGTCAGCACGCCGGAACGCGTGGCCACCCTGCCGGACGTGCCCACCGTGGCCGAGCAAGGCTTTCCGGGTTTCGACATGGGCGCCTGGCTGGGCCTGATCGCGCCCGCGGGTATCCCGCCCGACATCCAGCAGAAGCTGGCGACCGAGGTCAACGCGGTGCTTGCGGATCCCGCCGTGCGCGACAAGCTAGCCGATCTGGGCGCCCAGGTCCGCACCACCGCCACGCCCGCCGAATTCGGCGCGCTGATGAAATCGGAATACGAATCGTGGGGCAAGGTGGTCCGCGATTTCAACGTCAAAGCCAGCGACTGAACCGGAGACTCGAACCATGCATACCGCCATGAGCCCCGCGGAACGCGACACCCGCATCCAGTTGGCCGCCTGCTACCGGCTGGTGTCCCACTTCGGCATGAGCGATCTCATCTACAACCACATCACGGCCAGGATTCCCGGGCCCGAGGACCATCTGCTGATCAATCCCTACGGCATGATGTACGACGAAATCACCGCCTCCAGCCTGGTGAAGATAGACCTGGACGGGAACGTCCTGAGCAACCAGACCGAGTACGGCATCAATGCGGCCGGCTACGTCATCCACAGCGCGGTGCACGGCGCGCGCCACGACGTGCAATGCGTCATCCATACGCACACGCGGGCCGGCATGGCGGTGTCGGCGCTGCAATGCGGCCTGCTGCCGCTGACCCAGACCGCCATGCGCTTTGCCAGGATCCCGTACCACGACTACGAAAGCGTGGCCCTGGACCTGGACGAACGCGCGCGCCTGGTGGCGGACCTGGGACAGTCCGAGGCGATGATCCTGCGCAACCACGGCCTGCTGGCGGCGGGGCCCAGCATCGCGCAGGCGTTCAACACGCTGTACTGGCTGGAAATGGCGTGCAAGGCGCAGGTGGATGCGCTGGCCGCCAACCGTGAACTGTGCCTGCCGCCGCCGGAAGTGATCGAGAAGACCTGGCACCTGTACCAGCCGGCCACGCGCCGGCCCTTCGGCGAACTGGAATGGCCGGCCATGCTGCGCCTGATGGACAGGAAGGACCCTGGCTACCGCGAATGAGCCGCCGGCTGGCCGCGCCCCAGAAGATCGACGCCTGCCGCGCTGTCGGCGCCTTCCGGCAGGATCGCGGCGAGGCTGGTCTTGACCTCCAGGAAGTACGGCGCGGTCGAGGCCAGCCCGCGCGCGACGGCCGCGGCCACCTGTTCCGGACGGGTGACGTGCTCGGTCTGCATGCCAAAGGCGCGCGCCATCATCGTGAAATCGGGGCTGGCCAGATTGGTGCCGGCATGGCGTCCCGGATAAGTGCGCGCCTGATGCAGGCGGATGGAGCCGTAGCAGTTGTTGTTGGAGACGATGAAGAACACCGGCAGGCCGCGTTCGGCCGCGGCCATCATTTCATTGCCGGTCATCATGAAGCCGCCGTCGCCGACCAGGCACACAACCTTGCTTTGCGGGTGGCGCAACTGCGCGGCGATCGCGGCCGGCGTGCCGTAGCCCATGGCGCCGGACTGCGAGGCCATCAGCCGTTGCGGATAGGCAAAGGGAAAGTGGCGGTACACCGGCGCGGCGAAGGTGCCCGCGTCCAGGCAGACCATCAGGTCCGCCGGCGCCTGTTCGGCCAGCGCCCGCACCACCGACACGAAGGGCACACCGTCGTCGGCTTTCGGATCGGGCCAGGCGGCGGCGCGCTCGCGGATCGCGCGCAGGGACGCCGCCCAGTCCTCGCGCCCGCCACGGCCAGCCGGCGGCAGCGCGGCCAGCGCCTGCGCCGTCGCCACCGGATCCGCGATGACGCCCACGTCCGCCGCAAAGTGCTGGTTCACGAAATGCGCGTCGGCATGGCAATGCACCAGCGTCTGCGACGGCCTGGGATAGGTCGGGAAGGTGTAGCCCTGCGTGGTGATGTCGCCCAGGCGCGTGCCCAGCGCCAGGATCAGGTCGCTGGAATCGAAGGCCGCCACCTGCGCGGGCTGCGTCGCCAGGTCCAGGTCGCCGGCGTACAGCGGATGCGTGTTGGGAAACAGGTCATGCTGGCGGAACGACACCGCCACCGGTATGCCATGGCGTTCCGCCAGCTGCCGCAGCGCCTCGCGGCCGCCCGGCGCGTTGAAGGCGCCCCCGGCGATGATCAGCGGCTTGCGGGCCGCGGCCAGCAAGGCCTGCAGGCGTTCCAGCGTCGCGGGCGCGGGCTGCGCCGGGCTGGCCGGCGCGGCCACCCAGTCCGGCTGCGGCACGCAGGCCTGCTGCACGTCTTCCGGCACCACCAGCACCACCGGCCCCGGCGTGCCGGAGGTCGCGACCCGCAGAGCCTTGAAGGCGGCCCAGGCCAGGTCCTGCGGCGTCGCCACCTCATGCACCCATTTGGCGATGGAACCGAACATCTTCTGGTAGTCGATCTCCTGGAAAGCTTCCTTGCGCAGGTCCTTGCAAGGCACCTGCCCGATCAGCAGGATCATCGGCACCCCATCCTGCTGGGCGGCGTGCACGCCGATGGCCGCGTTGGCCGCGCCCGGTCCGCGCGACACCATGGCCACGCCCGGCCGGCCCGTCAGCCGGCCGTCGGCGCCGGCCATGAAGGCCGCGCCGCCTTCATGGCGGCAGGTCACCACGTCGATGTCCGGAAAGTCATGCAGGGCATCGAGCACGCCCAGATAGCTTTCGCCGGGCACGAGAAAGACGCGGTCCAAGCCGTTGCCGGCGAAGATCCGCAGCAATGCGTGGGCGGACGTGGTCGGTGCGGATACAGGTGTCATGGATCGCCAGGCAGTTGATGCAACGGAGGCGGGCGCAATCGCGCGGGCCGGATTCGCCTGAATTCTAGGGTGGCTGGCGCGGTGCCATGTAGGCATACTCTGCCTATCAGATATACGCAAAACGCACACAAGGAGCGCCGGCCCGCGCGCAGGCCGCGATACCCCGAGATGGACCTACGCAAGATCGAAAACCTGATCCACGTCGCCGACTCCGGCAGCTTCTCCAAGGCCGCCTCGGTCCTGGGCATCGCGCAATCGGCGCTGGGCCGGCAGGTCAGGAAGCTTGAAGACGAGTGCGGCTGCGCCCTGCTCTACCGCAACGGCCGCGGCGTGTCGCTGACGCCCGAAGGCGAAAAGCTGCTGGAGCGCCTGCGTCCCTTGCTGACGCAAATGACGCGCGTCGTGACCGAGTTCCACGACGAGCAGAAATCGCCCTCGGGCCAGGTCACGCTGGGGCTCACCCCCACGCTGTCGCACATGGTCGGCATGCCCCTGGTCGCGGAAATCTGGAAACGCCACCCGCGCATCCAGCTCAACGTCATCACCGGCTATAGCGGCTATGTGCATGAATGGCTGGCCAACGCCCGGGTCGACATCGCGGTGCTGCACGACGCCCGGCGTTCGCAGCATGTGGTGGTCGACCCCCTGGCCGAACTCGACCTGGCGCTGGTGTCGCCGACGCAGAACCTGGCGCCCGCGGCGCGGGCCCAGTCCTGCATCGACTTCGGGCAGATCGGCAGCCTGCCGCTGGCCCTGCCGACCCGCAGCCATGGCTTGCGCCGCACGCTGGAGCATGCCGCCACCCAGGCGGACACGCCGCTGAACGTGGCCTTCGAAATGGACGCGCTGGAACTGATGAAGGAAATCGTGCTGGCCGGGCTGGCCCACACGGTGCTGGCGCTGCCCGCCGTGGTCGGCGAGCTGGCTTCCGGCCGCCTGGTCGCCCGCCGCATCGTCAACCCGGCCCTGTCCACCCGCTTGATGCTGGCCACCGCTTCCAGCCGTCCGCTGACCCAGGCGGTGAAGATCGTGCAGGACACCCTGCGCGAAGTACTGGCGGGCATGGTGCAGGCGGAGCCTTATCGCGCGTATATGCGGATGGCGGGCGCGGACGCGGCCACAGGCTGAAGGCGCGGGGCGTGCGATCAGGCATTCCGGTTTCCCAAATCCAACCGTCTTGCTGCATGTAGCGGATAACCAAGGGAAGAAGACCGCGCCTCAGGGGGGAGCAGTCAAGACCTTGCCGGTTTTTTGCCGGTATTGCTCTCTACCGCGGAACAGGCAGCGGTGGCGCGGGCGTCAGCGGTCCTGTGGGCACGCCGCGCTGCGCCGGCATGGGCGGCAGGCGGGACGGCGCCGGACTCATCCAGCCCGGCTGGCGGCTCGGCCCGCTGGAAGGCGGCGCGGGCGGGCCCGGCGGCCTGCCGGCGGTGGCGCAGCCCGTGCCCAGGCAGGGTTCCTGGCTGGCGCCAGGATTGACGAGCCTGGGGCATGACGCGCCTACGCAGGCATCCGGTATGACGCGGGCCGAAGGCGGGGGTTGCGGAACGGCGGGAGCCCCGCCCTGGGCGGCGGCTTGCCCCCAGCAGGCCGCCATCAGCGCGGCGGCGCCCAGTATCTTCATGGCTGCATGCCCTGCCCCGGAATGGCGGCCGTTCGCGGCCCGGGCCCGCGTCGCGCCGGGGCCTGAGCGGGCGCGGGATGGTTCCAGTGTGCCCCCGCGCCTGCCGGCCTGTCCAGGCGGGTCCGGCGTCAATCCAGCCGGATGTCCGCGCTTTTCACGACCGCGGCCCAGCGTGCGCGTTCGCTGTTGAAGAACTGAGTCAGTTCGGCCGGATTGCGGGTGACGATTTCCGCACCCTGTTCGTTCAACTGCGCCTTCACGTCCGGCTGGTTGACGATCCGCGCCATCAGTTCCGACAGGCGCATGGCGACGGGATCGGTCGTCGTCACGGGCGCCATCACCCCCTGCCACGTGCCCGACTCGAAACCGGCCACGCCCTGCTCGGAGATGGTCGGAATGTCCAGCACCAGCTGCATGCGTTCGCGCTTGGAGATCGCGATCGGCCGCAGCTTGCCGGCCTTGATGTGGGGCAGCGTGGCCAGCAGGCCGTTCATGATGACCTGGGTCTGTCCGCCTATGGTGTCCGTGACGGCCTGCGAACCGCCCTTATAGGGCACGTATTCCCACTTCGCGCCCGTGGCCTGTTGCACGGCGACGGCGGCCAGGTGTGGTGCGCTGCCGATGGCTGTCACGGCGAAGTTCAGGCGCTGCTGCTTGGACAAGGCCACCAGCTCGGGCACCGTCCTGGCCGGCACGTCCGGATGCACCGCCAGCACATGCGGCGAATAGGCCAGCATGCCGACCGCGCGCAGGTCGGTGGAAGGATCGAAGGAAAGCTTGGTGTAGACGGACGGGCTGATCGCCAGCGCCCCCACGTCGCACAGCAACACCGTGTGGCCTTCCTGCGCCGCCTGCACCACCAGGCCAGCGCCCAGGTTGCCGTTGGCGCCGGGCTTGTTCTCGACCACCACGGTCTGTTTCAAGGCGTCGGCCAGACGCGGCGCCAGGATGCGCGCGATGATGTCCGACGAGCCGCCGGGCGGGTAAGGCACGATGATGCGGACCGGGCGCGTGGGCCAGTCGCCTGACTGCGCCCATGCCGGCAGCCATGGCGACAGGCAAAGCGCCGCGGCGCCGCCCAGGAACTGTCTCTTGCTCGGATTCATGGAGTCTCCTCTGGAGTATCTGGCGGGCGGCCGCCGGCGTCGGCGCGCTGCGGCAACCTCTTGAGGATGCCTGCTCTCACCCGCGGCCTTGATCTCGTCTGCTTTTTTGAGGAAGTCATCGTACAACTATAAAAATATTCTTGGAAAGCATAATTTTTGCGCATCGGGTATGCACCTATTACCCCATAGTTGCAAGGTAATTTCGTCTTGAGTAGGCCTATTCCATGTTGTACGATGACTTACCCATAAATCTGGCTGCCGGCAGACTCCGCGTTCGATGGCGCCCTCTACGGATCAACGCAACATGACCACCCCGCAGGAACTCAAGCAGATCGTTTCGGAAGGCTTGCTGTCTTTTCCCGTCACCGATTTCGACAGTAACGGCGACTTCAACGCCAGAAGCTACGCGCAGCGCCTGGAGTGGCTGGCGCCCTATGGCGCAACCGCCCTGTTCGCGGCCGGCGGCACGGGCGAGTTCTTCTCGCTGGCGCCCGAGGAGTATTCGGACGTCATCCGCACCGCGGTGCAGACCTGCGCCGGCAAGGTGCCCATCCTGGCCGGCGCGGGCGGCCCCACCCGCACGGCCATCGCCTACGCCCGCGAGGCCGAGAGGCTGGGCGCCAAGGGCATATTGCTGCTGCCGCATTACCTCACCGAAGCCTCGCAGCAAGGCATCGCCGCGCACGTCGAGCAGGTGTGCAAGTCCGTGGATATCGGCGTCATCGTCTACAACCGCGCGCAGTCGCGCCTGTCTGCCGACAGCCTGGCGCAACTGGCCGAGCGCTGCCCCAACCTGGTGGGCTTCAAGGACGGCGTGGGCGACATCGAAGCCATGGTGCGCATCCGCCGCAAGCTGGGCGACCGCTTTTCCTACCTGGGCGGCCTGCCCACCGCCGAGGTCTATGCCGCCGCCTACCGCGCGCTGGGCGTGCCGGTGTATTCGTCGGCCGTGTTCAACTTCGTGCCGCGCACGGCGATGACGTTCTACCGCGCCATTGCCGCGGGCGACCACGACACCGTCAACCGGCTGCTGGACGAGTTCTTCCTGCCCTACCTGGACATCCGCAACCGCGTGCCGGGGTATGCGGTCAGCATCGTCAAGGCCGGCGCCAAGCTGGTCGGGCACGACGCCGGGCCGGTGCGCGCGCCCCTGACGGATCTGCGGCCCGACGAGCTGGAAATGCTGGATGCGTTGATCCGCAAGCTCGGGCCGCAGTAGGCCTGCGCAGCCCGCCCTGTGGGCGGGCTGCGGCATAGGTCCCGCACACACTGCCGGCCTTCTGGGCGGGCGGCGGCATAGATTCCACACAGCCGGTCCGGACCAGGCTGCGATGGTATATATAGACCCGTCCATCCACACCAGGGAGCCGCCGATGGCGAGTCGACGCAGCCTCGCGTTTCTGCTTTGCATGCTTGCCGCACCCGCGGGCGCGGACGTCATCTACGACAACCATGGCCTGGTGGTCGACACCGCCGCCGGCAGCCGCAACGACTGGAACACCGGCCAGCGCCAGACCACCCGCGCCACCACCATCACCTATCAAGGCCAGCCCTTGTGCGGCAAGGATGTCGGCCCCCTGCTCTATCCCGGCGGTCAAAGCATCGAGGCCCGCGCCTTTTTCTGCGCGTCCACGGCCAAGGCGCTGGAAACGGATGCCGTGCTGGCCTACTTCACCAGTTCCAGCGCCGACACCGTGCTGGCGCACCTGCGCGTCGCCAATGGCGCGCTGCGCGTGGAGCGCCTGGCCCTGTCCGCCAAGCCCGACCGCGACCGCATTTCGACCACTCGATTCGAAGACGCCCGTCTGCCAGGCTGGACGCGGGTCTACACGTCCTGGAACGAGACCGTGATGATCCGCCACGCGCCGCTGGCCGCCCTGAACCTGGGCCCGGGCAAGCTGCTGGACGTGGCGGACGGCGTGGCCTACCTGGCCGTCCCTCCCGGCCGCGACGTGGTCGAGATCGAGCCCACCAAGCGCGTCAAGGACGCCGACGGCTACCTGCAGATCGTGCCCGCCATCACCAAGTTCGTGGACACGCCGCTGGCCTTCCGCGCGGTGCGCATGAGCGACGGCCGCGAGCTGGCGCGCCTGGATTTCAAGGACCGCTGCGTGCAGCTACCGGCCATTCAGTTCGACCGGCCGGACGCGCTGTCCAAGTCCTCGGCCACGCCCGACGTGGCCTTCGACGACGTGCCGGCCTGGCGCGCCGCCACCGTGCAGCTGACGCAGGACCGCGCCGCGCTGCGCCTGCAGCCCGGCGTGGCCCTGCCACGCAAGCCCAACTGCGCGCCGGGCTGAAGTCAGGCTGAAGTCTCGCCGGCTGGAACCCGGCGCGCGCTCAGATCAGGAACTGGCGGTAGGCCTCGTTGCCGGTTTCCTCGCTATGCGAGTAGCCCAGCTGCCGCAGGAACGCGTCCAGCGCGGCGCTGTCGGCCAGCGGCGCCTGGATGCCGACCAGGGCCGAGCTGAATTCCGTGCCCTGGTTGCGGTAATGGAACAGGCTGATGTTCCAGTTGGGCGCCATTTCCGACAGGAATTTCATCAGCGCGCCGGGACGCTCGGGGAACTCGAAGCGGAACAGGCGCTCGCCCGCGGCCAGCGGCGAACGTCCGCCCACCATGTAGCGGATGTGCTGCTTGGATACTTCGTTGTTGCTCAGGTCGCCGACCGAGAAGCCCTGCTCCTGCAAGGCCGTCATGATTTCCGCCGCGTCGCCGCGCCGCGAAATCTGCATGCTGACGAAGATGTGGGCGGTGCGGGCATCGGCGATGCGGTAATTGAATTCGGTCACGCTGCGCTGGCCGATCACGCTGCAAAAGCGGCGGAAACTACCGCGTTCCTCAGGCACCGTCACAGCGAAGACCGCCTCGCGGGCCTCGCCGACCTCGGCACGGTCCGCCACGAAGCGCAGGCGATCGAAGTTCATGTTCGCGCCCGAGGTCACCGCCACCATGGGCCGTCCCTGCACGCCGTCGCGCTCGACGTACTTCTTCAGTCCGGCCACCGCCAGCGCGCCCGCCGGTTCCAGCACGCTGCGGGTATCCAGGAACACGTCCTTGATCGCCGCGCAGACCGCGTCCGTGTCCACCAGGATGATCTCGTCCAGGTATTCGCGGCACAGACGGAAGGTTTCCTCGCCCACCAGCTTGACGGCCGTGCCGTCCGAAAACAGGCCCACCTCCGGCAGATTGACGCGCTCACCCACCTGCATGGACAGGGACATGGCGCAGGAATCCTCGGTCTGCACGCCGATGACCTTGACGCCGGGGTCCACCGCCTTGATGTAGGTCGCGATCCCCGCCGCCAGCCCGCCGCCGCCGATCGGCACGAACACCGCGTGCAGCGGACCGGCATGCTGGCGCAGGATCTCCATGCCCACCGTGCCCTGGCCCGCGATCACATAGGGATCGTCGAAGGCGGGGATGAAGGTCAGGTCCTGCGCACGCGCCAGGTTCTGCGCATGGGCAAAGGCATCGCTGTACGAATCGCCCGCCTGCACCACCGTGACGGTCGGCCCGCCATGCGCCTTCACGGCATCCACCTTGACCTGCGGGGTGGTCTGCGGCACCACGATGATGGCGCGCACCCCCATCTTGGCGGCCGAGATCGCCACGCCCTGGGCGTGGTTGCCGGCCGACGCGGTGATCACGCCCCGGTCCAGCGCCGCCTGCGGCGTGTTGCGCATTTTGTTGTAAGCGCCGCGCACCTTGAATGAAAACACCGGCTGGTTGTCTTCGCGCTTGAAGAACACCGGGTTGCCCAGCCTGGCCGACAGGCCGCGGGCGGGATCCAGCTCGGTTTCGCGGGCGATGTCGTAGATCCGGGCGGTCAGGATCTGCCTCAGGTATTCCATCGGCGAGGCCTTACCGTCCTGGAAGGCGGCGGTCTGCGGCTGCGCTTGCGTGACTTGCGTGGCTTGCGTGGCTTGCGGGGTGTGGTGCATCTGGCTCTCTGCTTCGGTGTGCTTGCCCGGCAGAGGCGGCCACAAAAAACCCGCCTCGTGGGGCGGGTGGCTGTGACTGTTGCGGTCGCGCGCTAACCCACCATTCCAGGAATGATGGTAATAATCAGCGAAATGCGGACGGCGCGGAAATTCATGGGGACGTACTTTCCTCCTTGTGCAGAGCTTTGTCAAACGGCGAATAGGCCGCGAAACGCCTTCTTTAATATGTCCCCGTTTAATTTGGCGCCATTATGGTTATATCCCGGCCCAATCCGCGGGTTTTTGCTGCGCAGCAGGCGTAGCCCGGTATTACAATGGAAGGTTCGTGGCAGTCGCACTTCCCCAGGCGGCCCAGGATCCTGCCGGCAACGCCGGCGCGGACGCCCAGGCCGGCCATAAAAATAGGGGCAGGCGCCGGCCATGTTGGGCAGACGCTTACCGACCATTTCCTCCGGGCGCGTCCGCTTAGCCGCCCGCCTCGTCATTTGCTCAGACCCTGGACGGCAAAGCGAACGCGTCCAGTCCCGGTCGCGCGCCTGCCCATACGAACCCACTCTCCGACAACATCTACCGGCCTCGCGCCGCATAGCATGTTCGGGTTTGCGCCTAGCGCCTGCCGAACAGATTCAAGGATCATGTCTCTTACTCCGAAGATTATCTATACCCTCACCGATGAAGCTCCGGCGCTTGCAACCCGTTCGCTGCTGCCCATCGTCCAGGCTTTCGCCAAGCCCGCAGGCATCACGGTCGAGACCCGCGACATCTCGCTGGCAGGCCGCATCATCTCGGTCTTCCCCGACTACCTCGAAGACAGCCAGAAGCTGGGCGACGCGCTGTCGGAACTCGGCGCCCTCGCCGTCCAGCCCGAAGCCAACATCATCAAGCTGCCCAACATCAGCGCCTCGATGCCCCAGCTGAAGGCTGCCATCAAGGAACTGCAGGACCAAGGCTACAAGCTGCCCGACTACCCGGACGCCCCCGCCAACGACACCGAACGCGACGTCAAGGCGCGCTACGACAAGGTCAAGGGCAGCGCCGTGAACCCGGTCCTGCGCGAAGGCAACTCCGACCGCCGCGCCCCGCTGTCGGTCAAGAACTACGCCCGCAAGCACCCGCACAAGATGGGCGCCTGGTCGGCTGACTCCAAGTCGCACGTGGCTCACATGAGCGAAGGCGATTTCTACGGCACCGAAAAATCGGCGCTGATCGCCGAAGCCGGCGACGTCAAGATCGAACTGACCGCCGCCGACGGCTCCAAGACCGTCCTGAAGGAAAAGACCCCGGTCAAGGCCGGCGAAATCATCGACGCCGCCGTGATGTCGGCCGCCAAGCTGAAGTCCTTCCTGCAAGCGCAGATCGACGACGCCCGCGCCACCGGCGTGCTGTTCTCGGTGCACCTGAAGGCCACGATGATGAAGGTCTCCGACCCAGTCATCTTCGGCCTGGTCGTGTCCGTGTTCTACAAGGACGTGCTGGCCAAGCACGCCGACGTGCTCAAGCAGGCCGGCTTCGATCCCAACAACGGCATCGGCGACCTGTACGCCAAGATCCAGTCCCTGCCCGCCGACAAGCAGGCCGAGATCACCGCCGACATCGATGCAGCCTACAAGACCCTGCCGCAGCTGGCCATGGTGAATTCCGACCGCGGCATCACCAACCTGCACGTGCCCAGCGACGTCATCGTCGACGCGTCCATGCCCGCCATGATCCGCGACTCCGGCAAGATGTGGAACGCGGAAGGCAATCTGCAGGACACCAAGGCCGTGATCCCCGACCGCAGCTACGCCGGCGTCTACCAGGCCGTGATCGAAGACTGCAAGCGCAACGGCGCCTTCAATCCGGTCACGATGGGCAGCGTGCCCAACGTCGGCCTGATGGCCCAGGCCGCCGAGGAATACGGTTCGCACAACAAGACCTTCGTCATTCCCGCAGCCGGCACCGTGCGCGTCACCGACGCCTCGGGCAAGGTCCTGCTGGAACAGGCCGTCGAAGCCGGCGACCTCTGGCGCATGTGCCAGACCAAGGACGCCGCGGTGCAGGATTGGGTCAAGCTGGCCGTGGCCCGCGCCCGCGCCACCAGCACGCCCGCCGTGTTCTGGCTGGACGAGAACCGCGCCCACGACGCCCAGATCATCGCCAAGGTCAAGCAGTACCTGCAGGACCACGACACCAGCGGTCTGGACCTGCGCATCCTGAGCCCGGTCGAAGCCACCAAGTTCTCGCTCAAGCGCATCCGCGAAGGCCTGGACACCATCTCGGTGACCGGCAACGTGCTGCGCGACTACCTGACCGACCTGTTCCCCATCATGGAACTGGGCACCAGCGCCAAGATGCTGTCCATCGTGCCGCTGGTGGCCGGCGGCGGCCTGTTTGAAACCGGCGCCGGCGGCTCCGCGCCCAAGCACGTGCAGCAGTTCCTGGAAGAAGGCTTCCTGCGCTGGGACTCGCTGGGCGAGTTCATGGCCCTGGCCGCTTCGCTGGAGCATCTGGGCCGCAGCTACGGCAACGCCCGCGCCCAAGTGCTGGCCAAGACCCTGGACCTGGCCACCGCCAAGTTCCTGGACGAGAACAAGTCGCCCGAGCGCAAGGTCGGCGGCCTGGACAACCGCGGCAGCCACTACTACCTGGCCCTGTACTGGGCCCAGGCCGTGGCCGCGCAGACCGACGACCGCGAACTGGCTACCCTGTTCGCCGCCCCGGCCCGCGCGCTGGCTGACGGCGAGGACAAGATCCTGGCCGAACTGAAGGCTGCCCAGGGCAAGCCCGTCGACATCGGCGGCTACTACCAGCCCAACGAAGCCCTCGCCAGCCAGGCCATGCGCCCGAGCGCCACGCTGAACCAGGCCCTGGCCTCGATCGGCTAAGCGCCTGCGCCGCGCAGCGCCGCGGCAAATGAAAAGGCCGGCAGCCTCAGGGCTGCCGGCCTTTTTTTTCGCCTGCGCGCCGGCTAGCGCTGCGCCTCGCGGTGCCGCAACTGGCGCACCTGCAAATATTGCAGCACGACGGGGATCAGCGACAGGCCGATGATGATGACCGACACCCAATGCAGGTTCGCCCGCACCCACGGGATCGAACCCAGCCAGTAGCCGGCCAGCAGCATGCTCGAACACCACAGTACGCCGCCGATCACGTTATAGGCATAGAACGTACGGCGCGGCATCTGCGACAGGCCGGCGACGAACGGCACCAGGGTCCGCACGATGGGCACGAAGCGCGCCACGGTAATCGTCATTGCGCCGTAGCGGGCGAAGTATGCGCGGGCGCGCTCCATGTGCTCGGGCTTGACCCATCGGCTGTGCGCAAGCCGCTGGCCCCATGAGGAAGACCCGATGGTGTAGTTCAGCGCGTCGCCCGCGATGGCGGCGGCGACGATGGCGGCCAGCGAGATGGCCGGATCGATGCCCGCCAGCCCCAGGAACGCGCCGGCGGCGAACAGCAGCGAGTCGCCCGGCAGGAACGGCATCACCACCAGGCCCGTCTCCACGAAGATGACCGCGGCGATGATGGCGGTGCCCAGCACCCAGTTCTGCGCCAGCACGGCCATCAGGCCCTGCTCGCTGGTCAGCCAGGAAAACACTTCAGTAATGCTCATGATCGGATCTTGGAATCTGGTTTGCTTGCGTCATGCCGGGAGCGAACGCGGTTCGGCCCCGGCATGGACTCAGGGTTTGGCCGCGGCCGGCGCGGCAGGCAGGCCGGCGCACGCGCGTTGGCGGAACGCCGCATCGACATCGATGCGCCACATCACCCGCTTCTCTATCGTCAGCCGCGGCGCAACGCCATGCAGCACCGGATAGCGGTCTCCGTCTTCCTTCTGGCCCCACAGCCAGAAGCGCGCTCCGTCGCCGGCCTCGCACATGCGCACGCGCATGTCTTCCGCGCTGATCAGCACGCGCTTGCCCACGACGGGATCGAACTGGGCCGCGTCGTACAGTTCCTTGCGCCAGTTGTCGCGCTTGGGAATTTCGGGATTCTGCCAGTCGTCGACGATCCAGGCGGGTTCGCGGGCCTGGGTATAGAAACCCAGGTCGAAGGGCAAGGTATGCAGCGCCATGTGGATGTCCTGCGGCTGCATTTCCTGGCGCAGCTCCTTGGCCACCGGGCCGGCGCTGCCACGAGGATTGGTCGCCGCGACAATGACCGCGGTCAGGCACAGCACCGCCGAAACTCCGACGGCGATCCAGGCGCCCCGCCGTTTGCCGGCCGCCCAAGCGGGTGCGACCCGCTCGCTGACGAGCAAAGCCAGCGCCGGGAACACCGGCAGCACATAGCCGATCAGCTTGGAATGCGGGATCGAGAAGAACACGATCACGACCGCCATCCAGATGGCCGCCAGACGCCGCAGGCCTTGCGGGTCGGCCTCGCGCCAGAACGAGGGCTTGAAGATCGCCGCGCCCCAGATCGACCAGGGCAAGGCCAGCCCGGCCACGATGGGCAGGTAGAACCAGAACGGCTGCGCGTTGTTGAAGCCGCCCTGCGAGAAGCGCTCGAACTGCTGGTAGACGAAGAAATACTGGTTGAAGCCGGGATAACGCAGCTCCATCAGCCAGAACCACGGCACCGCCACCACCGCGAAGGCCAGCAGGGCCGGCACCCACAGCAAGGCGCGCACGCCCGGCCAGTCGCGGCGCAGCACCAGCCAGGCCAGCACGATGGCGCCCGGCAGCGCCAGTCCGATCAAGCCCTTGGCCAACACCGCCAGCGCGGCCAGCACGCCCGTGGCCACCGACATGGCGCGGAACGGCCGTCCCGCGGCGCGGCGCAAGGCGGTGTCGGCCGCGGCCAGCACGCACAGCGTGATCATGCTGGCCACCAGCATGTCCATATTGGCGAACTGAGCCGCGCCGAAGAACAGCGGCATCAGGCCCAGGATCACCA
The DNA here is from genome assembly GCF_903652925.1 of Achromobacter anxifer. Classification (GTDB taxonomy): domain Bacteria; phylum Pseudomonadota; class Gammaproteobacteria; order Burkholderiales; family Burkholderiaceae_B; genus Achromobacter; species Achromobacter anxifer. The sequence continues at coordinate 538,335 of NZ_CAHLAR010000004.1, forward strand.
CGGCCCAGCGCGCCTGCGCCGCATTGCGGTAGCGCGCCATGAAGGCGTAGAGCGCGGCGCCCGCGCTCCAGGCGCCCAGCAGCGACGGCAAGCGCGCGCTGAATTCATGCACGCCGAACAGCGCATAGCTGATCTGGGCCAGCCAGTAGTAAAGCGGCGGCTTGTGGAAGTACGGCATGCCGTCAAGCAGGGGCACCATGGGCGAGCCGCTGCGCAGCATCTCCCAGGCCACCCCGGCATAACGGCCTTCATCGGGCAGGGTCAGCCAGCGGGCCCAGGCCAGCGCGCCAAACCACAAGGCCAGGCACAACAGCACCAGCCAGCCCGGCCACGCCTCGCGGCGCGCCTGCTGATTCACGGAAGCAGCCATGGAAACGCTCATGCCTGGCGCTCCTGGATCGCGCGCGCCCCAAGGCTGCGCAGAGGGGCAGCAAGGCGATGCTGCGGTACGACAAAACTAGGCTCAAACGGCATGAGAGTCCGGAAAAAGGTTCAGGAAAATGCAAGATTCAGCGCAGTATGACCAAATGCGCGTCAAGCTCTCATGAAATTTGTGAAGAAAAGACGGTATTTTTTAAACGCCCCCGGGCCGATCCGGGGGAGTAAGACGCCTTTTCCCTGGGCCTCAGGCCGGCAGCAGCCTGTCCAGCCTGAGCCGCCCGCGCTCGTCCGTGAGACGGCGCATGGCGCCGTAGGCCGCCGCGATCGCCGCCATGCCGCTGGCGCCGCACAGCAAAAACATCAGCAGGATCTGATACTTGGCCGCCTCGATCGGGTCCATGCCGGCGATGATCTGCCCGGTCATGATGCCCGGCAGCGTGATGATGCCGGCCGCCGACATCTGGTTGATGCTGGGCACGATGCCGCGCCTCACGGATTCGCGCAGCAGGGACGAAAACGCCTCGCGCACGGTCCCGCCCAGCGCCAGCCGGGCTTCGATCGCCAGCTTCTCGCGGCGCGCGCCCGACAGCACGCCGTCCAGCGCCAGGCTGGCGGCATTGAGCACGCTGCCCAGCACGATGCCGATCAGCGCGATGGTGTAGCGCGGGTCGTACCAAGGCTCCGGACGCAGCGCCGTGTTCAGGATGAACAGCACTGTGATGACGGTCGTCCCCGCCACCGCCATCGCGCCGACCCAGCCATTTCCGCGGCCCGTCAGCCTGGCCCGGGGGCGCGCGGCCACTTCGCGCGCCGCCAGCGCCATCATCACCGCCACCACCAGCGCCGTCAGCCAGGGCGCGGCGTGCGCGAATACGATGCGCAGGATGTGGCCCACCAGCAGCAGCTGCACCACGGTGCGCACCGCCGCCCACAGCACCTGGCGCTGCAGGTTGAGCCGCAAGGCGAAGGAGATGCCCGCGCTGAGCAGCACCAGCAAGGAGGCAATGGCCAGATCCGTGGCCTGCAGTTTGATCACGTCCATAGCGGCTCCAGCCTGCCCTGCTCCATGCGCCAGGAACGGCGCGCCAGCCGCTCGGCCTGCGCCGGGCTGTGCGTCACCATCAGCACCGCCGCGCCGCCGTCCAGGTAGCGCCGCAATTCCGCTTCGACCTTGTCGGTGGCCGCCTGGTCCAGCGCGGCGGTGGGCTCGTCCAGCAGCAGCGCGCGCGGCTCCAGCGCCAGCGCCCGCACCAGCCCGAGCCGCTGGCGTTCGCCGGTGGACAGTTCATGCACCTGCGCGTCCAGCTTGTCGCGCGACAGGCCCAGGCGCTCCATGATGGCCGCGGCCTTGGCCAGGTCCGCGAAATGCGGCGCTACCAGATCGTCCCACCAGCCGGCCTCGGCCTGGCAATACATGACTTGGCGGCGCCAGGCGTAACCGCGCATGCCCGAGCGCGGCCGGCCGTCGAGTTCGGCCTCGCCATGTCCCGGGTCCAGGTCGGCGACCTGGCGCAACAACAGGGATTTGCCCGAGCCCGAAGGCCCCATGATGGCCGCGCATTCGCCGGCGGCCAGGTCCAGGCTCACGGGCGACAGACGCTCGCTATATATTCCGCGCAGCCTGAGCAAGGGCTGCGGGTCGGATGTGGTGTTCGGCATGGGTAGAGATATTAGACCGGCATTTGCCGCATTTTCATGCTGTGCCGGACGAAAGCGCCCCCGGACCGTGTCGGGACGCGATCCATCGCCATCGCCTCAATGAGAATATCTGCTATTCTCATCTGAGCCCAACCGCCTCCCCAGCCTGACGTCCCGAGGCCAAGCCCGCAGCGCGAGTGACGCCTTTGAACCCGCCCCTCCCCACCGTCCGATTCTCCGTCGCCGATTTCGACCGCCTGGGCCGGCACACCGGGTTCCGCTACCGCTTGCCTGCATTCGGCGCCGCCGACGGCAATCTGGAAACCGTCTGCATTGCCGAGGGTCAAGTCGAAGAGCACGCGATACGTCCCGGCCTGACACTTGTCATGTCCGACGTCCTGGTGCGGCATCACTACGAATCGACTTCCGTCATGACGCCGCGCTTCTCGGCCATCGTCATGCTGCAGGGACAGGCGCAGGCCCGCGTCGGACGCCATGACGACATGCCGCTGGTCGCCGGAAGCGGCTTCAGCGCCGCATATGGCGATACCGCCGCCATGACCGGCATCCACCACGCGGGCCAGCGGCTGCGCAGCGTCAATCTGTCGCTGTCCGAACCGGACGACGCTGCCGATGATCCGATCAGCGACCGGATCCGCCGGGCGCTGCGCGCGCCGGGCGTCCGGCTGCGCCGCTGGCAGGTCCAGCCGCATCTGGTGCAGGCGATCGAACACCTGCTGCAATGCCGATGGGACGATCCGCTGCGATCGATGCTGCGCGAAGGTGTCGCCGCCCAGCTGCTGGCGCATGCGCTGGCGGCGCCGGAGCAGCGGGAGCCCGAAGTCGGAACGGTGTCGCAGCGCGACCGCCAGTTGCTGGAGCGGGTGCGCGAACGGCTGCACAGCGCGCCGGGCGAAGAGCACACCCTGGACGCGCTGGCGAAACTGGCCTGCATGAGTCCCAGCACCCTGCGCGCGAAATTCCGCGCCGCCTATCAATGCTCCGTCTTCGGCTGGCTGCGCGAACGCCGGCTGGAGCTCGCCCGCGAGCAGTTGGCGCGCGGCTGCAGCGTGCAGCAGGCGGCCCATGACGCGGGCTACCGGCATGCCACCAACTTCGCCACCGCGTTCCGCGAACGCTACGGCGTCGCGCCCAGCGAACTGAACTGACCGCGGGCTCCGCTGAGGTTCCCACCTCCGGCTTTCGGCGGCGTCCCGCATACGCATTGCATCCTCCGGCATACGTTCAAGTCTCCGCAAAAATCAATAATTCTCATTACCAGATTTTTCAGCCGGAGCTTGTCTTCATGTCGTCCGTTCTTCCCCCGCCCCGTGCGCTGCCGCGCCGGGCGAACCCGCTCACCCTGGCCGTCCAGGCAGCACTGCTGTGCTCTGCCCTGGCTCACCACGCCGCCAGCGCCCAATCCGCCGCCGGCGCCTCCGCCAGCTCCGAAGAGGCAGCCGAACTCCCCGCCGTAACGGTCAGCGGGACCGGCATTCCTGGCACCACCGAAGGCACGCATGCCTACAACACCGAGGCCATGAGCACCGCGACGGGCCTGACGCTGTCGCCGAAGGAAACGCCGCAATCGGTCAGCGTGGTCACGCGCCAGCAGATCGAGGACCAGGGGCTGCAGGACACCGGCTCCATTCTGGCCAGCGCGCCCGGCATCTCCGTCACGCGCAGCGACAGCAACCGCCTGTCGTTCTCGGCGCGCGGCTTCGCCATCGACAATTTCCAGTTCGACGGCCTGAACGCGCCCATCCTGAGCCAATGGAACTACGGCTCCACCGACATGGACGCCGCCATCTACGACCGGGTGGAAATCGTGCGCGGCGCCACCGGCTTGATGACCGGTTCGGGCAACCCATCCGCTGCGGTCAACTTCATCCGCAAGAAGCCGCTGCGGGAATTCGCGCTGTCCGGCAGCGCCAGCGCCGGCAGCTGGGACAATGTGCGCGGCGACGTGGACCTGTCCGTGCCGTTGACCGAAAACGGCCGCATCCGTTCGCGCGTCGTGGCCGCCTACAGCCAGGGCGACGACTACGTCACCTTCCTGGACTCCCGCAAGCGCACGCTGTACGGCGTCATCAGCGCGGACCTCACGCCCGACACGCTGCTCACCGCCGGCGTGGAATATCTGCGCAACCAAAGCCATGGCTTCGGCAGCGGCTTTCCGCTGTTCTACTCGGACGGCTCGCGCACCAGCTTCAACCGTTCCGTGGCCAACAACACGCCCTGGGCGCGCATCGATACGGAATCGACCACGACCTTCGTCGACCTGAGCCATCGCTTCGCCAATGACTGGAAGGTGCGCGCCGCCTACAGCCACAACGACGGCGAATACCGCATGAAGCAGCTCTACCGCGGCGGCTATCCGGACCGCGTGACGGGCGCCGGGATGAGCAGCAGCTTCAACAATTACGACGGCGACCGCAAGCGCGACGACATCAACCTGACGTTGTCCGGACCGTTCCAGCTGTTCGGCCGCAAGCACGAACTGGCCCTGGGCTGGATGAGCGTGGACGACCACAGCGACATCGGTCAGTACCTCCAGACGGGCGCCAAGCCCGCCATCGGCAGCTTCTTCGACTGGCGCCAGGACCATATCGCCGAACCCGCGTGGTCCAGCCGCAAGACGCCCGCCGACGACATGCGCGTCAAGCAGACCGGCACCTATGCCGTGGGCCGCTTCTCGTTGGCCGATCCGCTGCACCTGATCGTGGGCGGACGCTGGAGCAACTGGGAGACGAACCAGACCTACTTCGGCAGCAAGCGCCAATACAAGATCAACGACCAGTTCACGCCCTACGCCGGCCTGATCTACGACATCGACAAGACCTACACCGCCTACGCCAGCTACACCGAGATCTTCCAGCCGCAGAATGCGCGCACGCCCAGCGGCTCCATCCTGCCGCCCATCGACGGCAAGAGCTACGAGATCGGCCTGAAGGCGTCCTACCTGGACGGCCTGCTCGACGCCGCCGTGTCGCTGTACCAGACCCGCCAGAACAACCTGGCGCAGGCCATTCCCGGCGAGTCGGTCATCGGCCTGCCCGGCACGCAGGCCTACCGCGCCGCGTCGGGCGCCAAGGTCGAAGGCTTCGAGCTGGAAACCACCGGGCAGATCATGCCCAACTGGAACATCGCGGCCAGCTACACCCACTTCACCGCCAAGGACGCCGACGGCAAGCCTATCAACACCAGCCATCCGCGCAGCCTGTTCAAGCTCTACACCACCTACCGCCTGCCCGGCGACCTGAACCGGCTGACGGTGGGCGGCGGCATGGACTGGCAAAGCCGCATGTACCAGTCCGCCGCCAGCCCGCGCGGCAATGTCGACGTGGAGCAAGGCAGCTACATGCTGGTGAACCTGATGGCGCGCTACGAGTTCAGCAAGCAGCTCTCGGCCACCGTCAACGTCAACAACCTGTTCGACAAGAAGTACTACGACCAGATCGGCTTCTTCAGCCAGGGCTGGTGGGGGGCGCCCCGCAACGTTATGCTGACGCTCCGCGCGCAGTACTGACCAGGGAGCGCCATTCGGCCCGCCTGCCGTGGAGCCCGGCAGCGCCCGGGCGCCGCGACCCGCGCGCTATTCTTTCAGGAGTATCGATGGAAGTCTCCCTGGGTGGAAGAATGGGCGGCCCCGAGGCCGGAGTCGCCTGGCTCGCCGGCATCGTCCAGCTTCGACCGAAGCTGAAGTCCGCGCTGGCGGACCTGTCCGTCGACGGCCTGCGAACCATCGATGTCGAATTGTGGATCGGCGGCAGCATCACCGACTACGGACCGGACGGCTTTTCTTCCACCGCCAAGTACTACGCGAAGAAGGAGTCCTTGCTGCTTGCCATCTCCGTGCCCCAGGCGGTGGCGGCGGCCGCCACGCAAGAGCGCCCGGACCAGGCCTTGCGGGGCTGGCTGGCCGACGGCTTCAATTCCGCCAAGCTCCCGCGCAGCGCCCAGAAGCTGCCCTTTGCCCTCATTGCGCAGACCGTCCAATCCGCCCTGGACATCACCCGGCAGTGACGGAAACCGCCTGGAAATGAAAAAGCCCGCCGAAGCGGGCTTTTTGCTGCAACGCCAGCGTGTCAGAGCATGTGCGCCAGGAACTCGCGGCTGCGGGCCTCTTGCGGCGCGCGGAAGAAGTCCGCCGAGGGCGCTTCCTCGATGATGCGGCCTTCGTCCATGAAGATGACCCGGTGCGCCACTTCGCGCGCAAAGCCCATTTCATGGGTCACGACCAGCATGGTCATGCGCTCGTCGGCCAGCTGCTTCATGGTGCGCAGGACTTCGCCGGTCAGCTCGGGATCCAGCGCCGAGGTCGGCTCGTCGAACAGCATGATGTCCGGCTCCATGGCCAGCGCGCGGGCGATCGCCACGCGCTGCTTCTGGCCGCCGGACAGGCGCGTCGGATAGTTGTCGCGCTTGTTCAGCAGGCCGACCTTGCGCAGCAGTTCTTCCGCCTTGGGAATGATCTGGGCGCGCGACATGCCCTTGACGATGATGGGCGCCTCGATGATGTTCTGCAGCACGGTCATGTGCGGGAACAGGTTGAACGACTGAAACACCATGCCCATCTTGCGGCAGATGCGGCGCACATCGGCGTCGCTGGCGTACTGGCGGTGGCCGCCGGGCACCGCCCGGACCATCGCTTCGCCTTCGACCTCGATGCTGCCTTCGTCTATGGTTTCAAGGTGGTTCAGGCAGCGCAGGAAGGTGCTCTTGCCCGAGCCCGACGGCCCGATCACCGCCACCACCTCGCCCTGGCCCAGGCTGAGCGACACCCGGTCCAGCACGCGGTTGGAGCCGAACGACTTGGTGATGTCGCGGGCCTCGATCATGACGGGACGCCCGGACGGGGAATTACTGGTCATATTTGGCATAGCGCTTTTCCAGGTGCTGGAAGAACCACGTCAGGACCAGCGTCATGATGAGATAGAAGGCGGCCGCGACCAGGAACGGCGTGGTCGTGAAATCGCGCTGCACGATGCCGCGCGCCGTGCGCAGGATGTCGTTGAGCGCCAGCACGTAGATGAGCGAGGTGTCCTTGACCAGCGTGATGGTCTCGTTGCTCATGGGCGGCAACACCCGCTGCACCATCTGCGGCAGCACGATGCGGCGCAGGGTCTGCAGGTAGGTCATGCCCAGGACCTTGCTGCCCTCGTACTGGCCGCGGTCCACCGACTGGATGCCGGCGCGGAAGATCTCCGCGAAATAAGCCGCGTAGTTCAGCGCGAAAGCCACCACGGCGGCGGGAAAATCGGGCAACCGCACCCCGATGACGGGCACGAACGGCAGCGCGAAGTAGATGAACAGCATCTGCAGCATCAGCGGCGTGCCGCGCATGAGCCAGATGTAGCCATTGACCAGGCTGCTGGCCAGCCGCCATTTCGAGATCCGCACCAGCGCCAGCGCCAACCCCAGGGGGACCGCCAGCGCCAGCGTGATGAAAAACAGCGTCAAGGTGACTTTCGCGCCTTGCGCCAATGGTCCCAATAGGGAGAGTACGTAGTCCATGCAGTGGGTTCGCGCCGTCAGGGCCTGAGGCAGGCGCCAGGGCAAGATCGTTTCATGAGTCAGCCCGCCTGGCGCCTGGGCGCTGCGGCGGGCTGAGGATTACAGGGCCAGGCGCCCGGGCTGGATGGCCACGGGCGTCCCCTGCTGCTTACTTGATGATGTTGGCGCCGAACCACTGGGTGGCGATGCGGCCGGCGGTGCCGTCCTGCTTCATCGAATCCAGGGTCTGGTTCAGCTTGCCCAGCAGTTCGGTGTCGTCCTTGCGCACGCCGACGCCGTAGTCTTCCGTGCCGAAGTTCTCGTCCAGCACGCGGTATTCGCCGGCGCGCTTGCTGATCAGGTAGCGGCCCACCACTTCGTCCACCACGATGGCGTCCAGGCGGCCGGCAGCCAGGTCCATCAGCGCGGTGACGTTGTCGCCGAACTTCTTGACTTCCTTGATCTGGGCCGCGACCGGGTCTTTGGCGATGGCGTCGGTGGCGCTGCTGCCGTCCTGGGCGCCCACGACCTTGCCGGCCAGGTCGGCCTTGACCTTCACGGGCGACTCGGTGCCCACGATGATGATCTGGTGGTTGGCCATGTAGGGCGAGGTGAAGCTGATGTTCTTCTTGCGCTCTTCGGTGATGGTCAGGCCGTTCCACAGCACGTCGACGCGCTTGCCGTTGAGTTCGGCTTCCTTGGCGCTCCAGTCGATGGGCTTGAATTCGACTTCCAGGCCCAGGCGCTTGCTGGCTTCCTTGGCCATGTCGACGTCAAAGCCGACGATCTGGTTGTTCGAATCGCGAAAACCCATGGGCGGGAAGTTGTCGTCCAGGCCGACCACGACCTTCTTGGAGGCGGCGGGCGCCTGCGCGCCGGCGGTCGGTTTGTCGCTGGGGCCGCAGGCAGTGAGCAGCGCGGTAGCGGACACGAGGAGTACAGCTGTCAGTTTTTTCATAGTTATGGATGCGCCAGGCGCAAGAATGAAGAATGCCGGATTGGCCAGACAAAAAGCCGCGAGCCGGTATTTTAGCGTCCCTGCCGATACCGGGCATTGGCCCCTCCCGGAGCGCGCTATTGGGCCGGGTGAAAACGCTCCAGCAGGCGCAGGAACAGCTCCACCGCGCGGGAACCGGGCCGCGAGACCTCGGTAATCGCGCAGATCGTGTTCTCGTACATGGGCCCGCCCGGCAGGCGGGTCAGGGCGTACCGCCGCGACACCGAATCGGCGTAGTGGGCAGGCAGCAGGCCCACGCAGTAGCCCGACGAGACCAGCATGGCGATGGCCTCCAGGCCGGAAGCCTCCGGCCCCCGGGCGAAGCCGTAGGCGCCCAGCGCGTCGTGCACGAAGGGATGGGAGCGGTATGCCAGCGGCAGGTCGCGCGCGCGGCGCACGCTGCCGCGCGCCACGAAGATCTGGTGACGTTCGATGAACAGGCGCTGGTAGTTGAAGCCGCTCTCCCGCCGGTACATGCCGCGGATGGCGATCTGGACCCGTCTTTCCCGCAGCGCCTGGTCCAGGTCGTTGAAGGTCATGACGGTGAGCTCCACCTTGACGTCGGGCGCTTCTTCCCGCAGGGCCGTCAGCGCCTCGGGGATGCGGCAATCGGCGTCGGTGATGACATGCTCGACCATGCCGATGGACAAGGTCCCCGACAGCACGCCCCGCACCGCGTCGATTTCGGGACGGATGCGTTCCAGCGATTTCAGGGCGTCTCGCGCCAGCTCCAGCGCGACCTTGCCCGCCTGGGTCAGCTCGAAACCCGAAGGACCGCGGTCGCACAGGCGCACGCCCAGGGTTTCCTCGACCTCGCGCACATGGCGGCTGATGGACGCCTTGGACATATGCAGCTGCTTTTCCGCCGCGGCAAAGCCGTTGGCCTGGGCCACGGCGCAGAAAATGCGCAGCGAGCGCAGGTCGCGTTCGGTGAACTCGGGACGGGACATGGAGGCTGCCCTGGAAAGGTCTCGTTTTTTGAAACCATACCACTAAAAAAATCATTTTTCACAACCCAGGCCCACGCATACAGTTTCCTCAGCATCGGCGCCTAGGGGCTCAGACCCCGGCAACCGCAACACGGAACTCCGCCAGCCCGGTGCGGCAACCATGACGACACACAAGGGAAAAATCATGCAGAACCTGTCCAGAAGGCGTTTTGTCGCGACCTCGCTCGCAGCCGGGGCCGCGCTGGCCCTGCCCTCGCTGTCATTCGCCGAGGGCGGATCGCTGGCCGACATCAAGAAGCGCGGCAAGCTGACCGTGGGCACCGAAGCCGCCTACGAGCCGTTCGAGTTCGTCGAAAACGGCAAGGTGGTGGGCTATGGCCACGACGTGCTCCAGCTCATGGCGGCCAAGCTCGGCGTGCAGCTGGAACAGATGAACCTGCCGTTCCAGGGACTGCTGCCCGGCCTCATGTCGCGCAAGTTCGATTTCGTCGCGACCAGCGTGGGCATCACGCCGGAACGCGCCAGGCGTTTCGCCTTCACGCAGCCGGTGGGCGTGGTCCGCTCGGTGCTGATGGTGCGGGTGGACGACGCCTCCATCAAGCAGGACGCGGACATCGCCGGCAAGATCATCGGCACCCAGATGGGATCGTCCTCCCAGCCGGTGGCGGAGGAATTCGAAAAGCGGCTGAAGGAACAGAGCGGCAAGGGCTATGCCGACACCAAGCTGTTCCAGGCCTACCCCGACGTGTCCAACGCGCTGGCCAACAAGACCGTGGACGTGGCGTTGATGCCCTCGAACATCGCGGCCGTCCAGATGCGCAAGCAGCCCGGCGCCTTCCGCATCGCCGCCGAGATCGGCCAGCCCAAGCTGCTGGCCTGGGTGGCCAACCCCAAGGACCTGGAGATCCGCCAGTTCATCAACGACACGTTCGACGAGCTGCGCGCCAGCAACCAGCTGCAGGAATTGCAGAAGAAATGGTTCGGCGCTCCCATGGACACGCCGCGCAGCAATTACCTGCCTGACGGCGCCATCTAGGCGGACCTCCCATGCTGGATTGGTTGAATCAGAACGGCGCCCTCGCGCCGTTCCTGCACGGCGTCGTCTCGGGCACGGCCATCACCCTCGCCGCCTCGGTGGCCGCGTTCGCCATCGGCATCGGCCTGGGGGTGGCGTTGCTGCTGGCGCGCCTGTCCCCCTATGCGCCCCTGCGCGGGCTGGTCATGCTCTGGGTCAGCGCCATACGCGGCACGCCCGCGCTCATCCACATGCTGATCGCCTACTACGTGGTGCCGCCCTTGCTGGGCATCTCGGTCTCGCCGCTCGCGGCCGGCATCGGCGCGCTGGCCTGCAACACCAGCGCCTACATCGTGGAGATCCTGCGCGGGGCGCTGGGCACGCTGTCGGGCGGCCAGGTGGCGGCGGCGCGCGCCCTGGGCATGCGCCACCGGCAGATCTGGCGGTACGTGCTGCTGCCGCAGGTGTTCTACCGCGCGATCCCGCCGCTGACGAGCGAACTCACCATATTGCTCAAGGCGTCGTCCCTGATGTCCATCATCGCCGTGCCGGAGCTGGCCACGGTGGCGCGCAACGCCACGCTGCAAAGCGACCTTCCCCTGCAGGTGTTCACCGTGACGGCCGCCGTGTACTTCATCATTCTTTTCTGCCTGTCGGCCGTCTCGCGCCTGTGCGAACGCCGCGTGTCCAGGATGCTGCCCAATGCCCATTGATTTCTCACTCGTCGGGCAGTCCGTCCCCGTCCTGCTCAAGGGCTTGCGGATCACGGCCCTGGTCAGCCTCATCGGCATTCCGCTGGGCATCCTCATCGGCACGATCGCGGCCTATGCCGCGCAGTCGCGCACGCTGCTGCGCCCGGTGGCGCTGGCCTACGTGGAACTGGTGCGCAACATCCCGTACCTGATCCTCGTGTACCTGTCGTTCTTCGGCCTGCCCAAGCTCGGGGTGCCGGCCTCCGCCATGTCGGTGGCCATCGGCTGTACCGCCTTCTACACCGGCGGGTACTTCTGCGAGGTGCTGCGCGCCGCGCTGAAAAGCGTGCCGCGCGGACAGAGCAGCGCCGCACTGTCGCTGGGCATGACCTATTGGCAGACGCAGCGCCACATCGTCGTGCCCCAGCTGTTCGGCTTTCTCATCCCGCCCACCACCAGCCTGGTCATCATGATGTTCAAGGACTCGGCGATCTTCTCGGTGATGAGCCTGCCGGAAATGACCTACCAGAGCAACCTGCTCACGGCCAACACCTTCGCCTACCTCGAAGTGCTGGGCACCACCGCCCTCATCTATTGGGTGTGCAGCGTGCTGATGGCCGGCGCGGGCCGCCGCCTGGAAACCCTGGTGCGCCGCAACGCGCGCCAGGCCTGACCCTCCACCACCCAAGGAAACGAAGACATGAGCACCTACACGGTCCCTCCCCGCACCGGCCATCCCACCCTGCTGTACTCCACGCTGGCGCTGGACCTGGACAATCTGCAGGCCGACATCGCCGTCCTGGGCATGCCCTACGGCTCGCCCTATTCCGCCGCGGACTTCAGCAACGACCAGACCAATGCGCCGACGGCCATCCGCCAGGCCACCGACCGCGTGGTGCGCCGCCCGGGCCACTACGATTTCGACATCGACGGCCCGTTGCTGCAAGGCCGCGACGACATCCGCTTCGTCGATTGCGGCGACATCATCCCCGACCTGTCCAAACCCCGCGGCGAACACTACGAACGCGCCGAAGCGGCCGTGCGCCGCATCGCCGCCGCAGGCGCGGTCCCCATCGTGCTGGGCGGCGACCACGGCATCACCACGCCCATCCTGCGCGGCCTGGACCAGCAAGGCCCCATCACGCTGGTGCACATCGACGCCCACCTGGACTGGCGCGACGACGTCAACGGCGTGCGCGACGGCCTGTCCAGCCCGATACGCCGCGCTTCGGAAATGGCGCACGTGGACCGCATCATCCAGATCGGCCTGCGCGCCCAGGGCAGCGGCCGCCCCGAGGAACTGCAGGCGGCCCGCGCCTATGGCGCCGAACTGGTCACCGCCTATGAGCTGCATGAAATCGGCATGGAAGCCGTGCTCGCGCGCATTCCGGACGGCGGCAACTACTACCTGACCATCGACGCCGACGGCATGGACCCGTCCACCATGCCGGCCGTGGCCGGACCGGCGCCCGGCGGGGTCACCTTCGTGCAGGCGCGCAAGCTGATCCACGGTCTGGTGCGCAAGGGGCGCGTGGTGGGCATGGACATCGTCGAGATCCAGCCTGAGAAAGACCTGAACCAGATCTCCTGCATCACGGCCGGCCGGCTGATCCTGAACCTCATCGGCGCGTCCATCCGCGCGGGGCACTACGACAAATGAACGCGCCCGCCCCCATCATCGAGATCCGCGGCGTCGACAAGTACTACGGCAGCCACCACGTGCTCAAGCAATGCTCGACGCGCGTCAACAAGGGCGAGATCGTGGTGGTCTGCGGGCCGTCCGGCTCCGGCAAGTCCACGCTCATCAAGACGGTCAACGCGCTGGAGCCGATCCAGGCCGGCGATATCCTGATAGACGGCGCCTCGGTGACGGGGGCCACGGACCTGCCCAAGCTGCGCACCAAGGTCGGCATGGTGTTCCAGCATTTCGAGCTGTTTCCCCACCTGGACATCATGCGCAACCTGACCCTGGCGCAGCAGATCGTGCTGGGCCGCAACATCGGCGCCGCCCGCGCCAAGGCCGGCGCGCTGCTCGAACGCGTCGGGCTGTCCGCCCACGCCGGCAAGCATCCGGGCCAGTTGTCGGGCGGCCAGCAGCAGCGCGTGGCCATCGCCCGCGCGCTTTCCATGGATCCGATGGCCATGCTCTTCGACGAGCCGACTTCCGCGCTGGACCCCGAGATGGTCAACGAAGTGCTGGATGTCATGGTGGAGCTGGCCGAGGAAGGCATGACCATGATGGTCGTCACGCACGAAATGGGCTTCGCGCGCCGGGTGGCCAACCGCGTCGTCTTCATGGAGGACGGCGCCATCATCGAGGACAGCCCCACTGACCGCTTCTTCCGCGACGCCGCCAGCCCGCAGGCCCGGCGCTTTCTCTCCAAGATCCTTCCCCATTGATTGCCGGGCGGCCCCAGCGCCGTCCGCCACGCACAGGAACCAGACATGGCCCACACCCGCATCCGCAAATTCAATACCCGCGAAACCTATCCCGAACAACGGCTGGACAACGACCTCTGCCAGGCCGTCGTCGCCGGCAACACGGTCTTCCTGCGCGGCCAGATCGGCCAGGACCTGGACAGCCGGGAATCCATAGGAGTGGGCGACGTGGCCGCCCAGGCCGAAAAGGCCATGGCCAACGTGGCCATGCTGCTGCAGGAGTGCGGCAGCGAACTCGCGCACATCTGCAAGCTCACCGTCTACCTGGTCGACGTGCGTTACCGCGAGGAGGTCTACAACGTGGTCGGCCGGTGGCTCAAGGGCGTATTCCCCGTTTCCACCGGGATCGTGGTGTCGGCCCTGGCGCGGCCGGAGTGGCTGGTCGAGATCGACGTCACCGCGGTCATCCCCGGCTGAGGCGGGAGCGCCAGGCCCCACGCAGCCGGGACGCAGCCGCCCGCTCTCTGCCCGATCGCGTTCGGCGCAGCGGCGCCATGACCCTGGCCCCGCCCTTCGCCGCGCCCGGACGTCCTCTTTCAATCCGGCTTGATGCCGGCGCTCTTGATCAGGGTTTCATAGCGGGCGGCCTCTTCCTTCATCGCCGCCCGGGTCGCCTCGGGGGTGGAGCCGCGCACCAGCAGGCCGCGGGCCTCGTAGGTCTGGCGGAACGCGGGGTCCGCGGTGACGGCGGTCACCGCCTGGTTGATGCGCGCCACCAGGGCGTCGGGTGTCTTGCCCGGGGCGAACAGCGTGAACACCGTGGACGGAATACTGCCGGCCTTGCCGCCCGCCTCGGCCAGGGTCGGCACGTCCGGCATCATGGCCGCCCGCTGCGAGGCGCCGGCCACCAGCACGCGGATCTTGCCGGCCTTGTACTGTTCCGACACCGCCAGGCCGCCCGCCATGACGCTGTCCACGTCGCCGGCCATCGCCGCCGTCATGGCCGGCGCCACGCCCTTGAACGGCACGTAGGTGAACTGCACCCCTTCGGCGCTGGCCAGCATGGCCATGCCCAGGTGGTTCACGTGCCCCTGGCCGCCCGTGCCCACGTTGATGCGCTGCGGATTGGCGCGCGCGTAATCGATGAATTCCTTATAGGTCTTGGCCGGAAAGGCATTGCTGACCGCCACGTACAGCTGCACCTGCCCCAGGTCGCTGACGGGCTTGAAGTCTTCCTGCCAGCGGTACGGCACCTTGGCGTACAGGAAGGGATTGGTCTCCAGCGCCAGGCGGTCCACCATCAGCAGGGTGTTGCCGTCGCCGGCCGCCTTGGCGACGTAGTCGCTGCCGATGATGGCATTGGCGCCCGGGCGGTTCTCCACCACCACGGTCTTGCCGCTTTCCTTGAAGAGGCGGCTGCCCAGGTCGCGCGCCAGCACGTCGGGCTCGGTCCCGGGCGGATACGGGACCACGATCTTCACGGTGTCCGACGGCCAGGCCTGGGCTGCCGCCTGGGCGGCCGGCAGCAGCGCCAGCGCGGCCCACAATACAGGTTGAAAACAGCAACGGTACGGCGATCGCATGGTACTTCCCCTTGTATGTGTCGTTCCGGAAGTTTCCGGCGACTGATTTGCCGCTGCGGGCCAGGACGGACCCGCAGGGCTGGAAATCCAGATCAGGACCGGTCCGCTTCACCAGCGGCCGATCAGAATGCCCATCATCCGTTCATGCGCATGCGTGCGGGCGCGCACCTCCTCGTCGGTTTCGGTGGCGCGGCGCTTGAGGCCTTCGTGCCAGTCCAGCAGCGCCGATCGCATCCGCGCGATCACCGGCGCCATGCCCGGATCGGCGCCCAGGTCGCGCAGTTCGCCGGGGTCCTCGCGCAGGTCGAACAACTGTCCCGGATAGCCCTGCCAGTGCAGGTACTTGTATCGTTCGTCGCGCACCATCAGGCCGGTGCATTCGCGTTCTCCGCGCCCCAGGAACAGGCGCGCCTCGCGGTAGGCGTAGTCCAGGCTGCCCACCACGTACTCGCGGTCGGGCGCAGCCGCGCCGCGATCGCCGCGGATGCCGGGCAGGAGCGACCGGCCTTCGATGCGGTGCGCCTGCGCCGGCAGGTCCAGCGCGTCCAGCACGGTGGGAACAATGTCTATGCACTCGACGAAGGCGTCGCTGCGGCTGCCGCGTGTCGCGTCGGCGGCGGACGCCGGGTCGTAGACCAGGCAAGGCACCCGCATCGCGCTCTCGTAGAAGTATTCCTTTTCGCCCAGCCAGTGGTCGCCCAGGTGGTCGCCATGGTCCGAGGTGAACAGGATCAACGTGTCCTTCAGCCGGCCGCTGCGCTCCAGAAAATCCAGCACCCGGCCGACCTGATCGTCGATCTGCTTGACCAGTCCCATGTAGACCGGCCGTATGCTGCGCCAGACCTCGTCGCGGGCAAAGGATTCCGATTCTTCCAGCCGCTGGTAGGCGCCGTGCACCGGATGCGGCCGTTCCCGTTCCGCCTGCGAACGCACCGGCGGCGCGCAGTCTTGCGCGCCGTACATGGCGTGGTACGGCGCCGGCGCCTTGTAGGGCCAATGCGGCTTGATGTAGGAAAGATGCAGCGCCCAGGGCTTGTCGCCCTGGTCCCGCATGAAGTCCAGCGCGCGGTCGGTGAGATAGGCCGTCTCTGAATCGGCCGCGTCCACCCTGGCGGGCAGCGGCGCGTTGCGCATCAGCCAGCCGCTGGCGATGCTGCCGTCGGCGGCCAGGCTGCCGACCACATAGTCCTCCCAGGGCCGTTCGCTGTCGTAGCCCCGTTCGCGCAGGAAGCGCCGGTAGGGGCTGTCCTGGGCCAGCTCGAAATGGCCGTCGTAGCGCTCGATGGGCACGAATCCGCCCTGCAGGAAGCGCTGCTCGTCCGCGACCGCGTAGCCCTTGGCGCGCAGGCCGGCGCGGTCGGGCACGAAGTGCGTCTTGCCCAGCAGGTGCAGCGGCAGTCCGGCCTGGGCCAGGTATTCGCCCAGGCACCATTCGTCCACCGGATGCGGCACGCGGTTCCAGGTCACGCGGTGCGAGAGCGGATAGCGACCGGTGTAGTAGGACGCCCGCGACGGCCCGCAAACCGCCGAGGTGACGTAGGCCCGGTCATACTGCACGCCCATGCGCGCCAGCCGGTCGATATTGGGCGTGCGCAAGGCGCCCGCCCCGCCATAACAGGACAGATGGTCCGCGCGCAGCTGGTCGCACATGATGAACAGCACGTTGCGGACCGGCCCGCGGCTCTCCTGGGCGGGCGCGTTCATGGCCGGGCTCCGTTCAGGATCGCGCCGGGAACGTGAGCGCTGCCTCCGACCTGCGCCGCCGGCTGGCTGGCCGACGGGGCCGCGCCCGGCACGAAACGCGCGGCGAAGCGTCCCAAGGCATCGGCCGCGTCCTCGCGCCGGCCCAGCGCGGCGACATAGCGGTCCGGCCGCAGCAGGACCCAGTCGGCGCCGGTGCGCTGGAACCAGAAATGCAGCGCGTTCTCGGTATCCTGCAACACCGGCAGGATGCCGTCCTGCAACTCGTCGGGCGCACAGCCGCTGCGTGCGCGCTGCGCCGCCACGTAGCGGCAGCCCAGCTTGTCCAGCTGCGCGCGCAAGGCCGGCGGCAGGCCGGCCCGCGGATCGCGGCGCCAGCCTATCAGGGCGAAGCCCGCGCCCAGCGCCTCGTCCAGGCGCTGCGTGACGCCGTCCTCGCATTCCACCAGCGGCTGGATGAACATGCGGCCGATGCGTTCGCGCTGGGCCTTGTCCGGGCTGTCGCCCACCACTCCGCGGCTGTAGCGCGGCATGGGCTTGAACTTCATTTGCAGCACGTAGTCGCGGATTTTCGGAATATTCCGGATCGACATGAAGAACGTATCCCGCAGCGCCGCCAGCACGGGATTGGTCTGCGACAACATGGCGCCGAACATGTCGGCCAGCGAGATCATGGCGCGCGCGTGGCTGTGGCGCTCGTCGTGATAGCTCTGCAAGGCGGCCGGCTCCAACCGGCCCTGAACGATCCACGCCACCTTCCAGGCCAGGTTGTAGGCGTCGCGCAGGCCGGCGTTCAGGCCCTGGCCGATCCAGGGCGGGGTCAGGTGCGCGGCGTCGCCCGCCAGGCAGACCCGGCCCGTGACGAAGCTGCGCGCGACCCGCGAATTGTGGGTGTAGACGCGGGCGCGGATGACGTTGAGCCGGGCCGGATCGGCCACGTGGTGGCGCAGCAGCTCCTGGACCTTTTCCGGTTGCAGCATCTGCTCGCCGTCCTCGCCCGGGAACAGCATGAACTCCCAGCGCCGCAGGCCGTAAGGCAGGCGCAGGCAGACATAGGGGCGGCGCGGCTCGCAATGCAGCGCCGTGTAAGGCGCGTCCAGCGGATCCTGGTCGCACTCGATGACCACCCATTTGCGCGGATGCGTGTTGCCGTCGAACGGTAATTGCAGGAGGCGTTCGCGCACCGTGCTGCGCCCGCCGTCGGCGGCCAGCAGGTATTGGGCGCGGATCTCGCGTTCGGCGCCGTCGGCCTGGCGCACGCGCACCGTGACGCCGCGTTCGTCCTGCTCCAGCGCCAGCAGCTCGCTGCCCAGCTCCAGCGTCACATGGGGAAAGCGCGCCAGGCCGGCGCGCAGCGCGCGCTCGCCCAGCGGCTGCGAAAACAGGTTGCGGCGATACCAGCCGAACTCGCGCGTGGCAGGCAGGATCTCGGCAAAGCAGCGCTTGGTCCGCGTATACATGCGCATGGGCACGTTCTGGATCATGTCGCGCAGCATTTCGTCGGCCAGGCCCGCGCTCTGGAAGGTGCGCATGGCCTCGTCGTCCAGGCCCACCGCGCGCGGATAGTCCAGCACGTCCAGGTTGCGCTCCAGCACCAGCGTCTGCACGCCATAGCTGCCCAGCAGATTGGCCAGCGTCACGCCGACCGGCCCGGCGCCCACCACCAGCGCCGGCACTTCTACGATATGCGCCATCTCGGCTCTCCCTTGGATTCTTGTTTTTCCCTGCGGATGCCGGCTCAGGCGCGCCGCAGGAAGCCGCCCACGGCCTGCTCGAAGGCCGCCGGCTGGTCGTCGTGGATGTAGTGGCCGGCGCCGGCGATCTCGATCCACTCGATGTTTGGATTGCGCGCCGCCATCTCCCGGGCGGTCTGCGCCTGCAGGTAGTCCGAACGCCCACCGCGCACGACCAGGGTCGGACAGGCCAGCGCCGAAACCAGCGGCCACAGGTCCAGCACCCGCGACGGATCCGGGTCCAGCCGGGTGGCGGCAATGCCGGCGTGGTCATGGCGCCAGGTCCAGCCGCCCTTCCCGTCTTCCTTCAGCATGTGCCGCAGCCGTTCCTCGCGGGCGGCCTCGGTCACGCTGGGCCGCAGCGCCCGCAGGTAATCGCGCGCCGCCGCAATGTCGGCAAAGGACTCGGGCGTCTCGCGCAGTTCGCGCTGGATGCGCGCCGCGCCCGCGCTGCCCTCGAAGGCGGCGGGCCCGGCGTCTTCCACGATCAGGCGCCGCACCCGCCGCGGATGCACGGCGGCGAAGGCGATGGCGGCCATGCCGCCCATCGAATGCCCCAGCAGGTCGAAGCTGTCCAGGCCCAGCGCATCGGCCATGCCCGCCAGGTCGTCCGCATAGGCATCGGTGTAGTAATTGCGTTGCGGGTCCCAACTGCTGGCGCCACGGCCGCGCTGGTCGTAGGCCAGCACCCGGAAGTCCGGTTGCAACGCCTGCGCGATGCCGGCGAAGGTCTCGGCGTAGCCGCGGATGCCGTGCAGCATGAACAACGGACGTCCATCCCGCGGGCCCCATTCCGTCAGATGCAGGGTCATGCCATTGACGGCGATATCGGTGTCGCGGCGTTGCATGGCGGCTTTCCTCAGCAGAGTCCGTCTTTGCCCTGGATTTCGCTGGCGGCGATGCCGCCCAGGCGCGCATGCAGGCGGCCGCGGGTGGCGAAGGCGAAGGCGATCAGCACTTCGTCGCGGTTGGGCGCGTCGCCGAACAGCGCGGTCACGCTGTCGTAGTGCGAACGGACATAGAGCGCGTCCTTGTGCGCCAGCGGGATGTCGATGACGGTGCCGGGCCCGCCGCGCTTGCCGGTCGACGGCACCCAGGCCTTGCCGCCGCCGAGGGCGGCGCGCACGGGTTCGGCGAAGATGGTGGTCAGGAGCGCGTTGCCGTGCTCGTACTCGCCGTCCGTGCCCACCACGCAGGCCTTGCCATAGCTTTCCAGCGGCTGGCCGCCGGCTGCCGCGATGATGCGGCGGCCGAATTCCTCGCCCAGCATGCCCGAGGGTTCCACATAGGCGGACAGGTCGCGCTCGAAGCGGCCGGCGTAGGGGTTGTGCAGCGCGGCCGCGATGACGATCTTGCGCAGCGGTTCGCCGTCGGCCGGTTCGCCGGTTTCGGTGGCCAGGGTGTCGTCGATCTGCAAATACCATTTGCGGATGCGGTAAGGGCCGAAGTTGGGGTTGCTCATGGATGCTCCAGAAAATGTCGGATCGGAAATGGATGCGCCGCGCGGGCGGTCAAAGCGGGTCCAGCGTCATGGGGATGCTGGGCGCGTTGTGGTCATGCAGGACCTGCTTGCCCTCTTCGTCGCCGTGCACGGTTTCGCAGAAGAATTCAAAGCGGTGGCCGTCGGGATCGGTGAAGTACAGGCCGTAGCCCACCTTGTGGTCGGTGATCTTCACCACCTCCACGCCCTTGGCCAACAACATGCCGTAGAGGCGGCGCAGCTCGTCCACGTCGCCCTCGATCTCCAGGCCGTAGTGCTGCATGTTGACCGGGCCGCGGGCGGGCTCGCCCTCGGCAGCGCGGATCAGGGCGATGTCGTGGTGCTTGCGGCCGAAGGACAGGAATACCCACTGCTCTCCGCGCGCGGTCTCCTGCATGCCCAGCACGGATTCGTACCAGGGCGCCGACGCGAAGGGATCCCGCACGAACAGGGCCAGGTGGGTGCGCGCGATGCGCGGCCGGCGGTCTGCCGGCGCAAGCGTGGAAGTCGTGGACATGGCGGTCTCGGGCTGGGGATCAGTTGATGGACTGGGGATGCGCGGTCACGGGCGCGACGTACGGCGTCCAGGCCACGGCGGTGATTTCGCTGAAGTCGCGCCATTCCTTGAACCAGCTGCAACCGCCGTCGGTAGAGCGGAACAGATGGCCGTACTTGGTGCCGGCGAACGCAAGCTGCGGATCGGCGGCGTGCACGCCGAAGGCCCAGAAGGTGGAGTTCGGCGCCGTGTGCAGCAAGGCCGGCTGCCAGTTTCGGCCGCGGTCGGTCGAACGGTAGATCTTGCTGCGCGTGCCCGGCGTGCCGTCGCCGATGGCCAGCAGCAGCGTGTCGGGGTCGTGCGGCAGCGCCTGCACCGAACGGGTGTAATACATGCCGTCGAAGCGCGACTTGGACGCCACGCCTTGCCAGCGCCGGCCGTCGTCCTCGCTGAGGTAGACCGAGTTCACGGTCAGCGCCATGGCCGTCTTGGGCGCGGCGGCCGTGGCCGGCAGCACCGCGACGCAATGGATGTCGGGGTTGGAGATGGCGTCGGCATTGCCTTCCTCGTCCTCGCGCGACCAGGTATCGCCGCCATCGCGGCTGCGCCAGAGGCCTCCTTCCTCGACCCCGAACCAGACTTCGCGGCCGTCATCGGGGTCCACGCACACCGACAGGATGCGCGGGCGATTCACGCCGCGGCAGAACTCCGGCAGCTCCGGCGACAGCCGTTCCCAGTGGGCGCCGCCGTCGACCGAGCGGAACATGGCGGCGCGCGACGGCGCGCCGGTGCCCGCATACATGCGCCGCGGATCCTTGGGGTCGATGGCCATGGCCCAGACGGTCATGCCGTTCATGGGGCTGTCGACCCGCGAGAAATGCGCGCCGCCGTCCGTGCTGACGCACATGCCGGCGTCGGCGCCGGCGAAGACGCGGCGCGGGTCCGCCGGGTCCACGGCCAGGCTGCGCACCGTGCCGTCGAACTCGATGGCTTCCTTCAGCCCCAGGCGGTGCCAGGTGGCGCCGTCATCCACGCTGCGCAGTATGCCTTGGCCGGCCGTGCCGACCAGTATCGTGCCTTGCATATCCAGACTCCCGTATCGAGGTCAGCGGTTCAAAGAAAGATGCCGCGCGTGATGCCGCCATCCACGCCCAGCGATTCGCCGGTGATGGCGCCCGCCCGCGGCGACGCCAGGAACAACACGGCATCGGCGATCTCGGCCGGCTGCAGCACGCGGCGTATCGGCGTGGCCTTGGCGTAGTTGGCCTCGACCTGGGCCGCGGTCAGGCCCTGCTTGGCCGCTTCCTTTGCGTACAGTTCATGGATGTGCGGGGTTTCGACCACGCCCGGATGGATCACGTTGACGGTGATTCCGTGCGGACCCAGCTGGTCCGACAGGGTCTTGGTCATGTGGCAGATGGCCACGTTGCGCATGCCCGACAGCTGCTTGCTGCCGCGCCCGGTCAGGCCGCCGATGTTGA
This sequence comes from Achromobacter anxifer, assembly GCF_903652925.1. Taxonomy (GTDB): domain Bacteria; phylum Pseudomonadota; class Gammaproteobacteria; order Burkholderiales; family Burkholderiaceae_B; genus Achromobacter; species Achromobacter anxifer. Next base: position 560,357 of record NZ_CAHLAR010000004.1, read on the forward strand.
CGATGCGGCCAAAGCCGCCGCGGCGCATGTGCGGCGCGGCCGCCTTGGCGCAACGCATATAGCCGACCACCTTGATGTTGATGTCTTCCAGCAGGCCCTCGGGATCGGCCTCGTCGATCTCGCTACGCACCAGCCCGCCCGGATGGGCCGCGCCATTGACCAGGATGTCGACGCGGCCGAAATGCTCTGCCACGCGCTGCATCATGGCGTTGACCTGGGCCGTGTCCGACACGTCGGCCGCCACGCCCAGCACCTCCACGCCCGTGGCCTTGGTGATCTCGGCGGCCACCTCGTCCAGCTGCGCCTGGCGGCGCGCCACGATCGCCACGCGCACGCCCTCGGCCGCCAGCGCTTCCGTCACGGCGCGGCCGATGCCCAGGCTGCCGCCGGTGACCACGGCCACTTTCCCCTTGAGTTGCAAGTCCATGCTTTGATGCTCCTTGTATGTATATGGCGGCGCCTACAGCGCCATCTCGATCAGGACGGGACCCGGCTGCCGCAGCGCGGATTCCAGCTGCGCGGCCAGTTCTTCCGAGGTAGTAGCGCGGCTGGCCTGCACGCCGTAGCTGGCCGCAAGGCCGACCCAGTCGATGCGCGGACGGTCCAGCGCGGTCAGCTCGGCGGCGCGCGCGCCCAGCGCGGCGTTGCCGCGGCGCAGTTCGTTGCGCAGGATGGCGTACTGGTGGTTGGCGGCGATCAGCACCGTGACCGGCAGGTTTTCATGCGCCAGCGACCACAGCGTCTGGATCGTGTACTGGGTGCTGCCGTCTGACAGCACGGCCACCACGCGGCGGTCCGGGCAGGCAATGGCGGCGCCCATGGCGACGGGCAGGCCCTGCCCGATGGCGCCGCCGGTATTGGTCAGCACCGTGTGCGGCGCGGCCCCCGCGGACGCGGCGTACAGGGGATAGCCGCAAGTGCCGCCTTCCACCGACACGATGGCCTGGTCGGGCAGCGCGCGCGCCACCACGGCGGCGATGGACTGCGGCGTCAGGGCGCCGGCCGCCGGCACGGGCAGCGCCGCCGTCACCGGCTCGAACGCGGGCGCGCCGGCCAGTTCGGCCAGCGCTTCCAGGCGCGAGGCGGCGTCTTGCCCGGGCGCGGCCAGCTCCAGCAGGCGTTCGGCCGGCACCAACCGGCTGGGATGGCCCGCATAACCGAAGTAGGTCACGGGCGGCAACGCGCCCACCAGCACCACCAGGTCGGCCGCATCCAGCGCGGCGCGCGCCGGTTCCGGGAAATACGGCAAGCGGTCGAAGTCCGGCAAACCCTGGCCGCGTTCCGAGCGGGCGGGAAAGGTCTCGGCATAGGCCTTGCCGCCCAGGGCGGCGCACAGGCGCGCCGCGGCAATCTGCGCGCGGCGGCCCAGGCCGCTGGCCGGCCCGCCGCCGCCCAGCAGGAACAGCGGCCGCTGCGCGCGGCTCAGGCGCTGCCAGGCGGCAGCGGCGTCGAAGGCTTCGGGTTCGGCCCCGGCCCCGGCGCCGGCTTCGGATGCCGCGCTGTCCGCCACGTCATCGGCCACGTCTTCCGCCTGGAAGTCCGCCGGAAAGATCAGCGTGGCGCCCTGGCCGCCGTTGCTCAGGCTGGCCTGCACGGCGGCGCGCGCCGCGCCGGCCGCGGCCTGCGCCGAATCGATGCGCTCGACCCAGCCCGACACCGGACGCGCCAGCGATTCGATGTCCGAGGTCAGGGGCGCATCGCACTCCAGATGCCAGCTGGCGTGGTCGCCGATGATGTTGACGATGGGCGTGCGGGCGCGGCGCGCGTTGTGCAGGTTGGCGATGCCGTTGGCGAAGCCCGGGCCCAGGTGCAGCAGGGTCGACGCCGGCTTTCCCGCCAGGCGGCCATAGCCGTCCGCCGCGCCGGTGCAGACGTTCTCCTGGAGGCCGACCACGCAGCGCATGCCGGGCACCGCCTCCATCGCCCGCACCAGATCCAGCTCGGTGGTGCCGGGATTGGCGAAACACACTTCCACGCCCTGCTTGCACAGGGCCTTCAACAAGGCACTCGCTCCGCTCATGATTACCGCCTCCTTTTTTGCCACTTTATCGTAATTTGATAAATGTGCAATTTCTTTTGGCAGATTAATGTCTGATAATTTATTAGAATTATCTATTTGATAGTTCTGCAGAGATCTCCTATACGCACGCGTGCGTGCCGCGCGCGCAGCAGCGATTTGCCAATCCGCGCCCCTTGGTGCACCCTCGCAGCACGTCAGCCTTCCAACGCCTCATAGCCATGAACAGTCTTCGCCGCATGCTCGATGTCCTGGACCTTTTTCAGCCTGACAGGCCGGTCCTGGACGTGGACGCCATCTGCCAATTGCGCGGCTACGCGCCAGCCACCGCCTACCGCTACGTACGGGAGCTGTGCGCCTGCGGTCTGCTGGTGCGCCTGCCGGCCGGCTACGCGCTGGGGCCGCGCATCATTGCGCTGGACCTGCAGATGCGGGAATACGACCCCATGCTGACCGTCAGCCGCGACCTGATCGAGGAGCTGGCCAGTCAGACCGGCCTGGACGTGCTGCTGAGCGAGCGCTACGACGACAAGGTGATCAACGTGCACCAGCGGGCGGGGCGCAATACCCAGGCCCTGAACTTCGGCCGCGGCCGCCACATGCCGCTGCTGCGCAGCGCGACCGCCCGCGTGATCCTGGCCAACCTGGGGCCGCGCCCGCTGCGGCGCGTCTACGACGAACATGCCGATACGCCCGACATGCAGCGGCTGGGCCAGGACTGGAAAGCCTTTTCCCGCGCCATGCTGCAAGTGCGCAAGGCTGGGTACTGCATCTCCCGCGGAGAGCTGGATTCGGGCAAGACCGGGATCGCCGCGCCGATCTTCGATGAAGAGAACCACGTGCTGGGCAGCATCACGCTGATCGGCATGCAGGACGCCTTCGCGGCCTTCCGCGAGGACTATCTGGCCGGGCTGATCTGCCGCGCGGCCGCGGAAATCACCCGCCGCATCGCCCAGGCGCCGGCCAAGCTGCAACAAGCGGCCTGATCGGAGCAGGTTCACGCATGACGCCCGCCATCCGCCTAGGCCCGCTCGTATTTCCCTCGGACCTGCTGGTCCTCATCGCCGCCGCGGCCGTCGGGCTGCTGGCCGCCCGGCTGCTCAGCCGCAGGCAGGCGGACGGCAGCGCGCCGCCCGACACGGGCGCCGTGCTGTCGCGCGCGCTGCTCATCGGCCTGGTCGTCGCCCGGCTCGGCTTCGTCTGGCAGTACCAGGCGCATTTCATTGAAAATCCGCTCAGAATCCTGGACCTGCGCGACGGCGGCTGGGCCGGCATGGCCGGACTCGGCGCGGCCTGGATCTACACGCTGTACGCGGCCTTGCGCCGCCGCGCGCCGCGGCCCGCGCTGTTGCTTGCGCTGACGCTGGCCAGCGCGGTCTGGATCGGCGGCGGACGCTGGCTGGCGCCTGCGCCGCAGGCCCAGCCCGAACTGGCCGCCCTGGCCTTGCGCCAGCTCGACGGCGCGCCGGCCGGCCTTGCCGCCTTCCAGGGCAAACCGACAGTCATCAATCTGTGGGCCAGCTGGTGCCCGCCCTGCCGCCGCGAAATGCCCGCGTTCGCCGCGGCGCAGGCCGCGAATCCCGATGTGAACTTCGTGTTCCTGAACCAGGCCGAGGCGCCCCCGGACGTCACACAGTTCCTGCAACAGCACGCGCCGTCGCTGCGCAACGTGCTGCTCGATCCCGCGGGCGACGCGTCGCGCCAGATGAGCAACCGCGGCCTGCCGGCCACGCTGTTCCTGGATGCCCAGGGGCGGCTGGTGGACCTGCGGGTAGGCGAATTGTCCGCCGCCTCGCTGGCCCAGCGCCTGGACGCGATCCAGGCGCCGGCCGGCGATTGACGCAAGCTGCGCTTCAGGCTTCGCCTGCGTCCAGGACGCGGGCCCAGGGCAAGGAATGCCCCTGCATGTCGCGTTCAAACAGCCGCAGGCGTTGGCCCTCGCCGGCAGGCGGCGCTTCCAGGCGCGCCACCAGGACCGGCCCGGCAGGCAGCGCCCGGACGGTGGCGATGATTCTGGCGGGCGCGCCGTCCTTGGACGGCAGCTCGGTCCAGGCCTGCAATTCCGCCTGCTCCACCTGCGCCGTCCGTGCCTGCCCATGGCCGCAGGCCGGGCACCACAACCGCGCGGGATAGACCCGATGGCCGCAACGGCAACACTCGCTGACATGGATGCTCATGCTTCCTCCCGGGCCAGCACGGCGGCGTTGGCGCACATGCCGTAACGCAGTTGCACCATGCCATAGCCGGTCGCCACGCCATGGCGCGCGCCGCGCACCTGCCGCTCGCCGGCCTGGCCCAGCAACTGGCGCGCCACTTCAACCAGGCCATGCATGCCTCCCGCCGTGCCCGCCTGCCCCGCGGACAACTGGCCGCCCGCGGTGTTGACCGGCAAGTCGCGCGTGGCAATGCGCTGCGCGATAAAGCCGGGCAGATCGTCGGCCCGGACGTAGCCCAGGTCGCACAGCTGCGCCAGCGCCATGGCGGGATAGTCGTCATAGACGCTGACCACGTCCATCTCTTCCGGCCCTAGACCCGCGCGCTGCCACAGCGCGGGCGCGAACGCCGCGATGCCGGTCTGCAATCCGTCGCCCTCCTGCTGATCGAAGTTGTAGCGGCCATCGCTGGCCAGCAGGCGCACGCTGATGCCCGCCGGACGCGCGCTCAGGACCAGCGCGCAGGCGCCGCTGACCACCGGCACGCAGTCCAGGCGCCCCAGGGGAGGCGCGACCATGGGCGCGGCCAGGTACTGTTCCAGGCTCAGGGGCTGGCGATACGCCGCATTGGGATTGCCGCCCGCCCACAGGCGCTGCGCCACGCACAGCGCGCCGTAATCCTCGCGCCGGAGTCCGCTCCGCGCCATCTGCCGCTGCGTGAGCATGGCGAACAGCGGATTCGGCCCTTCGCAGCCCAGGGGGCTGAGATAGTCCTGCGCGCTGCGGTTGTAGCCGCGCACCAGTCCGGCGAAATCGGCTCCAGTGAAATGGTCCCCCGCCACCAGCACGATGGTCCTGGCCTGCCCGGCTTCCAGGGCCAGCCAGGCCTGGCGCAGCAGATTGATGGCGCTGGCGCCGCCCATCTCGTCCTGCATGCACCAATCGAGCCGCAATCCCAGCCGCCACGCCAGATCGATGGCGCGGTCGGGGCGCAGCGTGAACGAGGCCACGCCCAGTCCGTCCACATCCTGCGGCGCCAGTCCCGCGCCGCGCAGCGCCTGGGCGATCGCCTCGGCCATCAGGCCGGCCGTGCTGGTGTCGGCGGCCGGATGGCGCAAGGCGGGCGTTTCGCCCACGCCCACGATGCCCGGGCCGCGGGGCGCGCTCATGTCGAGGCCTGGCGCGCGGGTTCGCGCGTCAGCAGCAAGGTGATCACGGTGATCGCGGCCATGCCGACCAGGAACCAGGCCACCGGCGTGGCCGATTCATACTTGCGCAGCAGCGCCATGGCGATCAGGGGCGACAGGCCGCCGGCGAACACCGACGCAAGCTCGTGTCCCAGCGCCAGGCCGGTGTAGCGGACCTCGGGCGGAAAGAGTTCGGCGAAGTACGCCGGCTGGGTGCCTATCATCGCCGCGTGGCAGATCGTGTTGCCCAGGAAGAAGGCCAGGAAGATCCACACCGGCTCCTTGGTCTGCACCAGCCAGAAGAACGGAAACGCCACCAGCACCAGGCCGGCCGAGCCTATCAGGTACACCGCGCGCCGGCCGATGCGGTCGGACAGGTGGCCGAACCAGACCAGGGTCCCCAGCTCGATGAACATCGACAGCAGCACGCCGCCCAGCATGACGTCGTTGGAGATGCCGAGGAACTTGCCATAGGCCAGCGCGAACGCCAGGAAGATGTACGACCCGCCGTTCTCGGCCACGCGCAATCCCATCGCCGTGAAGACCTGGCGCGGATAGCGGCGGAACACTTCCACCGCGGGCATGCCGCGCTTGGCGGTCTTGGTCGCCTGCACGAATTCCTCGCTTTCCGGGATGTGCTTGCGGATGTAGAGGCCCACGCCGAAGATCAGCACGCTCAGCAGGAACGGCAGGCGCCAGCCCCAGCTCATGAAGGCGTCCTGCGGCAGCTGTTGCGCCAGCATGAAGACGCCAGAAGACAGCACGAAGCCGCCCGCCACGCCCAGCTGGCTGAACGACGAGAAGTAGCCGCGCCGCTTGCCGCCGACCGCCTCGCTGATCAGCAGCACGCCGCCGCCCCACTCTCCGCCCGCGGCCGCGCCTTGCAGTATGCGCAGCACGACCATGGCCACCGGCGCCCAGAAGCCGACCTGGTCATAGGTGGGCAGCAATCCGATCAGGAAGGTGGCCGCTCCCATCAGGCCCAGGGTCCACTCCAGCGCCAGCTTGCGGCCATAGCGGTCGCCGATATGGCCGAAGATTACGCCGCCCAGCGGCCGCGCCAGGAAGCCCACGGCAAAGCCGGCAAAGGCCCCCATGGTGCCCAGGAGCGGGTCGGTGCCCTTGGGAAAGAACAATTCTCCGAACACCAGCGCCGCCGCCGTGCCGTAGATGAAGAAGTCATACCATTCCATCGCGTTGCCCGCGACGGACGCCATCACCACGCGCCGCGTGCGCTGTCTGCGCGCGTCGTCGCCAGCGGCCGCGGCCGCCCCCTTGTATGCCATCGTCATTGCCGCCCCTTGTCTGTTTGAATGGACCCGTGGCGCTCAGCGCGCCACGCGATAGCCGGCGGCGTCGCGGTCCCAGGCGTCGCCGGTAATGCCCTCATCCCGCAAGTGGAACTTGCGGATCTTGCCGTTCTCGGTGCGCGGCAGATCGTCCAGCACGCGCAGATAGCGCGGCACGGCGAAATACGGCATGCGAGGCTGGCAGAAATCAAGCAGCGCCTCGGGCGCGATGGCCTGGCCGGTCTTGTAGACCAGCGCGGCCATGACCTCGTCCTCGGCCAGCTCGGAACGCACCGCATAGACCGCCACGGAGGCAACGGCGGGATGCGCCAGCAGCACCTGCTCCACCTCGTACGAGGAAATGTTCTCGCCGCGCCGGCGGATCGCGTCCTTCGTGCGGTCCAGGAACCGGTAGTAGCCGTCCGCGTCGCGCACGACCCGGTCGCCCGTGTGGAACCAGAGGTTGCGCCAGGCCTGCACCGTCTTGTCGTCCATGCCGAAATAGCCGGTGGCGATGGCGTAAGGCATGCGGGCGCGCAGCAGCAGCTCGCCCGGCGTGCCGTCAGGCACCGCCGCGTCGTGCTCGTCGGCCGCCATCGCATCGAACTCGGGCGCGGCGCGGCCCATGGTCCCGGCGCGCTGTTCAGCCAGCGTGCCGCCCAGCGCGAAGTTGGTTTCAGTGGAGCCGTAGCCTTCCAGCAAGGCGATGCCCGTGCGTTCGGCGAAGGCCGCGTGGAAACGTTCGGGGACTCCCGGAGCCAGCGCGATCCTCGCGCGGTGGCGCCGTTCGGCCGGCGCGGGCGTCTGCGCCAGCAGCATCGGCACCATGGCGCCCAGCAGATAGGTCACCGTGGCGCCCGTCGCTTCCAGCCGGTCGAAATAGCGGCTGACCGAAAAACGTTCGTCGCAGACGATGGTGGCGCCCGTGACCAGCGCCTGGAAACAAGCGTTCAAGGCATTGGTGTGAAACAGCGGCAGGCTGGTGTGGAGCACGTCGCTGGCGCCGATCTCCAGGTTGCGGGCGGCGATCCTGCCCCACCAATAGAACTGCGCGTGCGGACAGCACACGCCTTTCGACAGGCCCGACGTGCCGGAGGTGTACAGGATGGCCAGCGTGTCGCCCGGCCCGACGTCGGCCGCCTGCGGCAGCGGCGCCTCCGGCGCAGGCGGCGGCGCGCTGGCGTGGACCGGCAGCGCCGGCGCGTCGCCCTGCGCGTCCAGCAGCCAGATGCGTTCCAGGGCCAGGGACTGCGTGTCCAGCGCCGCCAGCGCGGCGCAAGATGCCGCGTCGGCCACCAGCAGCCTGCAACCGCTGTTGGCCAGGATGTGCTGCAGCTGCATGCCGCGCGATGCCGTATTGATCGGCACCACCACCGCGCCCAGCCAGCCGCAGCCCAGCACGATGGACAGGAATTCATGCCGGTTGCCGGCCATCAGCCCGACCCGGTCGCCGCGGGCGACGCCGACAGAGGCCAGGCGCGCGGCCCAGTCCGCCGCATGTCCGGCGGCATCGCCGTAACGCAGCGCGCCGCCCGGCGCCTGCACCCATGTGCGCTCGCCCCAGCGGGCCCCCTGCTCCAGCAACAACGACGGCAGTGTCAACGCATGCATGGCGATGCTTCCCCTAAGTGTCGCGGCCTTCGGCAAGCGTTGCCCAGCCCTGTGAAATTAGTCTAGGAATCAACTATTTATATGTCAAATTTATAGGTATTATTTATCTTATAAGTCTGACTGATATGAGGGGCATGCATGGACTTCGACCTGAACCTCATGCGGGTTTTCCTGACCGTGCTGCACGAGCGCAGCGTCACGCGGGCGGCGCAACGCCTGAACCTGACGCAACCTGCCGTGAGCTATGCGCTGGCGCGCCTGCGGGAGAAGTTCGACGACCCCTTGTTCGCGCGCACCGCGTCCGGCATGCAGCCCACGCCGGTCGCGTTTGCGCTGGCCGAACCGATAGAACGCGGCATGAACAGCTTCGCGGAAGCCGTCAACCTGCGGCAGCGCTTCGACCCGGCCAGCAGCGCCCGGCGCTTCCGCCTGTCGATGTCGGATATCGGCGAAATGGTGTTCCTGCCGTCGCTGATGGAACGCGTGCACGCGCTGGCGCCGCGCCTGCAGGTCGAGGTGCTGGAGATTCCGCTGGAACGGCTGCCGCAGGCGCTCAAGGAGGGCGAGGTCGATCTCGCCATCGGCAACCTGGCCGGGCTGGGCAGCGAAACCTGCCATGCCGAACTGTTCAGCGAGCGCTATACCTGCATGGGCCGGCGCGGGCATCCGGTGCTGTCCGCCGGCCTGACGCGCAGCCAGTACAAGCGCCTGGACCACATCCTGGTGGCCTCGCGGGCCAGCGCCCACCGCTTGCTGGACGACGTGCTGAGCGAGGCCGGCCTGCCGCGCCGGCCCTACCTGACCCTGCCGCATTTCTCCGCGGCGGCCGAGATCGTGCGGCGCACCGATCTCACCATGACCCTGCCGCTGCGGGCCGCGCTCTGGTTCAACCACGATGACGCCTTCCAGATCCGTCCGCTGCCGATCGCGCTGCCGCCCTTGTCCGTAACGGTGCACTGGCATGCGCGCTTCGAGAGCGACCCGGGGACTTCCTGGCTGCGCCGGCTGGTGGTGGAGACGCTGGCGGATCCGGATCCGGCGTGAAGCTGCGGCTTCGACCTTCGGCTAGCGCAACGCCGCCAGCATCAGGTCCAGGTTCTGCACCGCCGCCCCCGACGCGCCCTTGCCCAGGTTGTCGAACACCGCCGCCAGCAGCACCTGGCCGTGCTCGGCATTGCCGTAGACCGCCAGGCGCAGGTCGTTGGTGCCGTTGAGCGCCTGCGGGTCCAGATGGGTATGGGCGGCGGCGTCCTGCGGCGCCACCACCTGCACGTGGCGCGCGCCTTCGTAGTGCTGCTGCAGGCAGGCATGCAGGCGCTGCATGTCCACGCCCGCCGGCAGCAGCCGCAGCTGCAACGGCACGGTCAGCACAATGCCCTGGCGATAGGCGCCGTAGGCGGGCACGAACAGTGGCCGTTGCGTCAGGCCCGCATGGCGTTCGATTTCCGGCGTGTGCTTGTGTGCCAGGCCCAGCCCATAGAGTTGGAACGCCGGTCCCGCCGCGCCGTCAGCCGCCTCGTAGGCATCCACGGCAGCGCGCCCGCCGCCCGAATAGCCCGACACGGCATGGATCGCCACGGGATAGTCGGCCGGCACCAGCCCCGCCCGCAGCAGCGGCCCGAGCAAGGCGATCGCGCCCGTGGGATAGCAGCCCGGGTTGCTGACGCGCGCGGCCCGGGCGATCAGCCCGGCCTGCTCCGCGTTCATTTCCGGAAAACCGTAGACCCAGCCCGGCGCCGTGCGATGCGCGGAACTGGCGTCTATGACCCGCACCGCCGGGTTGACGATGGACGCAGCCGCCTGGCGCGCCGGTTCGTCCGGCAGGCAGAGGATGGCGATGTCGCAGGCGTTGATCGCCTCGGCGCGGCGCTGCGGGTCCTTGCGTTCCGCCGCGGGCAGCGTCAACAGCCGCAGATCCGTGCGCCCGTGCAGGCGTTCGTGGATCTGCAGGCCGGTGGTGCCCTGGTCGCCGTCGATAAAAACTAGAGCTTGGGTCATGGCGCGTATGTCCTGGATCAAAGGGAGCGCCGGAACGTTCCTGGCGCGGACTCCATCATCGGCCGGGATCGTAGATAACAAAAGTCGAATATCATGACTATCCAATTCAGCTTTCCTGAACGAGACCGCCATGCGTGAAATCAGCCTGGACCGCCTGCGCACCCTGGTCGCCATCGCCGACCTGGGCTCGTTCGCGGATGCGGCCCGCGCCCTGCACCTGGCGCCGCCCACCGTCAGCCTGCACGTGGCCGACCTGGAGGAACGCATCGGCGCGCCGCTGCTCACGCGCAGGCGCGGCCAGGTCCGGCCTACGGCCATCGGCGAAACCCTGCTGGAACGCGCGCGGCGCCTGCTGGCCGACGCCGACCAGGCGCTGGACGACGTGCAGCGGCAGGTACAGGGGCTGGCCGGGCGCGTGCGCCTGGGCGCCTCGACCGGCGCCATCGCCCATCTGTTGCCGCAAGCCCTGGAAACGCTGGGCCGCGACCACCCCGGCATCGACGTCCAGGTGGCCGTGCTGACGTCGCAGGAAACCTTGCAGCGGCTGGCGGACGGCTCGCTGGACGTGGGCCTGGTGGCCCTGCCCCAGCCACCGCTGGAAGGGCTGGTGCTGCGGCCCTGGCGCCGCGACCCGGTGATGGCCTTCCTGCCCGCCGGCTGGCAGGCGCCCGCGCGCCTGAGCCCTGCCTGGCTGGCCGAAAAGCCGCTGATCCTGAATGACGCCAGCACGCGGCTGTCGCGGCTGACGGGAGAATGGTTCGCCGCGGCCGGCCTGCATCCGCGCGCGCGCATCCAGCTGAACTACAACGATGCCATCAAGAGCCTGGTGGCCGCCGGCTACGGCGCCACCCTGCTGCCGCACGAAGCCACCGCGCCCCAACCCGATCCGCGCATCGAAATGCGCCCGCTGCGGCCCGCGCTCTGGCGGCCGCTGGGCATCGCGCACCGCGCCGGGCAGGTTGAACAGGCCACCCGCCACGTGCTGGACGTGCTGTGGGAGTTGCGGGCCTCAGCCGCCCGCTGATCCGCTGGTTGGTCCACCCGCCGGTCCACCCACAGGTCCACCCACGGGTCCATCCACTGCGGGCTTGCGACGGAAGTACGCGGTGCGCTGGCTCTCTTCGCGCAGCCGCCGGGCGCGCGAGCGGAACAGGTCCTTGCGCCCGACGATGCCGACCAGCCGGCCGTTGGCCCGGTCCAGTATCGGCAGGCGGCCCGCGCCGGACAGCGCCATGCGGTCGGCGATCTGGCTGGCAAGCTCCTCGGGATGGCCATAGATCAGCTCGCGCCCCTGCAGGGCCTCGGCCAGCGTGCGCCCGCCCTGCTCGTCGTCGATGGCCCAAGCCAGGGTGTCGGCGCGGGTGACTTCGCCCACCACCTTGCCCTGGGCGTCCAGCACCGGATAGCTGGTGTGCACCGGCTGCGCCGTCGTGAAATGAGCAATCGCCTGCGTCACCGTCCAATCCGCCGGCAGGGTCTCGACCGGCGAGGTCATGACCTGGCTGGCCCGCAGCAGGTCGAACGGATCCACCCGGTACTCGCGGCTGATATGGTGGCCGCGCCGCGCGATCTTCTCGGTCAGGATGGAGCGCTTCAACAGCAGCACCGTCACGCCGTAGGCGAACACGCATGCCGACAGCACCGGCAGCAACGCGCCCATGTTGCCGGTCAGCTCCACCGCGAACAGGGTGGCGGTCAGCGGCGCCCGCATGGTGCCGCCCATCATGGCGGCCATGCCCAGCAAGGCCCAGAAGCCCGTATCCGCCTGCGGCAACAGCGGCGTGGCCAGCGCGCCCAACGCGCCGCCGAAGATCAGCAGCGGCGCCAGCACCCCGCCCGAGGTGCCCGAGCCCAGCGCGACCGACCAGATGACGACCTTGACCACCAGCAGCAGCAATACCGCCTGGAAAGCCAGGTCGCCCGCCAGCAGATGGCGGATGTTGTCATAGCCCACGCCCAGCGCCGCCGGCTCGATCAGCCCGCCTATGCCGATAGCCAGGCCGCCGAAGGCCGGCCACCACATCCAGTGCACCGGTAGCTTTTCGAACAGGTCCTCGGCGGCGTAGACCATGAAAGTCAGCACGCCGGAGCCCAGGCCGGCCAGCACGCCGATGGCGGCGCAGGCCAGCAGATGCGCGGGCGTGAACGGCAGCGAACCTGAATAGGCGAATATCGGCCCGGCATCCAGCACGAAGGCGCGCGCGGCGGCGGCCACCAGCGCGGCCATCGCCACGGGCAGGAAGCTGCGCGGCTTCCATTCGAACAGCAGCAGTTCGACCGCCAGCAGCACCGCCGCCAGTGGCGTGGAAAAGATCGCCGTCATGCCCGCGGCCGCGCCCGCCACCAGCAGCGTCTTGCGTTCGCCGTCGTCCAGGTGGATGGTCTGCGCCAGCAGCGAACCGATGGCGCCGCCCGTCATGATGATGGGGCCTTCGGCGCCGAACGGGCCGCCCGTGCCGATGGAGATGGCCGAAGAGACCGGCTTCAACACCGCGACCTTGGGCTGAATCCGGCTCTTGCCAATCAGGATGGCTTCCATGGCCTCCGGGATGCCGTGGCCGCGGATCTTTTCCGAGCCGTAGCGCGCCATCAGGCCGATGATCAGGCACCCCACGACCGGGATGGCGACGGACGCGAGCCCCAGCTTTTCGGTGGTGATCGGCAGGTCCGCGAACGAGAACAGGTGGTGATAGGCCAGGTTCGTGCACAACGCAATCAGGCGCAGCAAGGCCCAGGCGGCGGCCACGCTGGCCAGGCCCACCGGAATGGCCAGGCCCATCAGGAGGACCACGCGCTTGTCCGTGGTGAAGTCGCCCAGGCGCAGTCCGGCCCGGGCAGAGGAGGAAGTAGGAGGCATGTTCGAAGGAAGAAGAATCGCGCAGGGAATTGCGCAATGTCATTTATATCGTATCACGACATATATTAGAATCGCCCGGGTGAAACAGCCCTCTTCCCCTCCCCGACTGTCCGCCACGGACTACGAACTGCTGGCCGATTTCCGCTATGCGCTGCGCCGCTTCGCCGCCTTCAGCGAAAACGCCGCCGCCGCCCTGGACCTCATGCCGCAGCAGCACCAGGCCCTGCTCGCCATCAAGGGCACCCGCAAGAGCGCGCCCGGCCGCCGCGGCCTGTACGTGGGCGAAATTGCCGAGCGCCTCTTGATCCGCCCGCATACCGCGGCCGAACTGGTGGGACGGCTGGCGCGCCTGGACCTGGTCAGCCGCGAAGCCGACCCCGAGGACGGCCGCCGCGTCGAGGTGGTGCTGACCGCCCGCGCCGAGCGCATGCTGGAAGATTTGTCGGCCTCGCATCTGGAAGAATTGCGCGCCCTGCGCCCGCTGCTCACGCTGCTACTGGCACGCATCGGCGGCGAAGCCGGCGACGCCTGATCCCGCCTTTGCCGCATAAGCTTATGCGGCGCAGCTTGGTCTCGCGTGATAAATTGTCGCCCCGCGACATATTTCAAGGGCGCGAGGAGATCGTTTTGGGTGTGGCAATCAAGCGCTGGCTGGGCTCGTTCGCGCCAGCGCCGGTGGGCGTCAACGGACGCGAGAAAATCTACGGCGTGCTGGGCGCGCTGCTTGGCCTGTTCTGCACGGAATGGGTCGGCCGCCACGCGCTGGGCGACGCCAGCCCCTGGTTCATCGCCCCCATGGGCGCGTCCGCCGTGCTGCTGTTCGCCGCCCCCGCCAGCCCGCTGGCGCAGCCCTGGTCCATCATGGCGGGCAATCTCGTCTCGGCCCTGATCGGCGTGTTCTGCGCCCAGTTCATCCCCGTGCCGGGGGTAGCCGCGGCGGTTGCGGTGGCGCTTGCCATCGGCGCCATGTTTTCGCTGCGCTGCCTGCATCCGCCCAGCGGCGCGGTGGCGCTGACGGCCGTGCTGGGCGGCCCGCCTGTCGCCAGCCTGGGCTACGGCTTCGCCCTCTGGCCCGTGGCGCTGAACTCCCTGATCCTGCTGTGCATCGCCGTGGTCTTCAACGGCGCGCTCAAGCGCAACTACCCGCGCCGCCACGCCGACCCGGCCGCCGGCCACAATACCCGGGACCTGGCCCCGAGCGCGCGCCTCGGGTTCAGCCCGGCCGACCTGGATGCCGCGCTCACGCAGCGCGGCGAACTGTTGGACATCAGCAAGGAAGACCTGGAAGAAATCGTGCTGGCCGCGGAAATGCGGGCCAGCGTGCGCCGCTTCGGCGACGTGCATTGCGCCGACATCATGTCGCGCGACGTGGTCACGGTGCAGGCCCAGGATCCGCTGGACTACGCGGTCCGCCTGTTCGACAGGCACCGCCTGCAGGCGCTGCCGGTGCTGGACGCCGCCGGACGCTACGCCGGCATGCTCAGCCAGGGCGACGTGCTGGCGCGCAGGACCCGGCTGGCGGCGGTCGCCGCCGACGCCGACGCCCCGCCGGACCTGCTGGTGGCCGACTGCATGCGCAGCGAAGTGCCGTTCGCGACCCCGGGGCTACCCGTCATCGAGCTGGCCCGGCCCATGTCGGACAGCCTGCATTGCGTGCCGGTGCTGGACGAAGCGCGCGACCTGGTCGGGCTGGTGACGCAATCGGACCTGGTGGCGGCGCTGTACCAGATCGCGCTCGCGGCCAGCTCGCAGGCGCCGGACCCGGACGCCCAGCGGCTCGCGGCCTGAGCCCCTCCGTAGCCCTACGGATTCCTGTCCGCGCAGGCCGCAAGGCATAATTTGAGGCGTGAATCCCCTATCGCGCGCTCGCGCCTTCTTCTGCTGGCTGGTCCTGTTCGCCCTGGGCGCCCTATGGATCGGGCGGCAGGACTACGTGGACCAGTACGAACGCTTCACCCAGAGCACCAGCGTGGCGCAGCGCATGCTGAGCCAGAAGACGGTGCAGCATGAAGCCGTGCTGGCGACCCTGGCCGCGCTGTCCCACCCGCCCGCTCCCGAACGCCTGTATCCCAGCCTGCGGCCCGCCATGCCGCAACTGCTGGGGCTGGGCTATCTGCCCGACGGCGCCTGGAGCGGCAGCGTGGCCGAGCCGCCCGGCCTGCCCGCGGCCGTCGAACGCGCGCGCGGCCTGGGCCGGCCGGTGACGCTGCCGCTGGACGCCGCCCGCTACTGGCTGGTGGCGCCCTCCGGCTGGAGCCTGCTGCTGGACGCCAGCCAGCTGGTGCCCGCCTCCGACTTCCCGCCCGGCCTTGCCAGGCTGACCCTGACGATCGACCAGACGCCGCTGGCGCTGCTGGACAAGCAGCCCGACCACGGCGCTCCCGGCTGGCCGCTGGTCCTGCAAAAGCCGCTGGGCGCGGCCAGCCAGCCCTTCCAGATGCGCAGCGCCCGCCGGCTGACGCCGGACGCCTGGCCCTGGCCCACCTGGCTGGCCTGGGGCCTGGCCAGCGCGCTGCTGGTGGCCGGCGCCGCGGCCTGGCAGCGTTCGCGCGCCCAGGCCAGGCGCCAGCAGGAACAGCTGCGGCTGGGCGCCATGGCGCGCCTGAGCACCCTGGGCGAAATGGCCGCCGGCATCGCCCACGAACTGAATCAGCCGCTGACCGCCATCCTGGCCCAGACCCGCGCCGCCGCGCGGCTGCTGGACGACGAAGAAGAACGCCCCGCCGTGCGCCACGCGCTGCTGGCCAGCGCCGAACAGGCCAAGCGCGCCGCCGACATCATCAGCCGCATGCGCGCCCTGGTGCAGCCCAGCTCGCCCGCCCGGCGCGAAGCGCTGGATCCCGACGCGCTGGTGGCGTCGCTGCGCTTTCTGCGCGAACCCGAACTGGCCAGGCTGGGCGTGCGGCTGAGCTGGCACAACGCCAGTCCCGGCGCCCGCCCGCTGGGCGACCGCGTGGCGCTGGAACAGATCCTGCACAACCTGGTGCAGAACGCGGCCGACGCGCTCGCCGAGGTCTCCGGGCCGCGCCAGATCGCGCTGGAAGGCCGCGCCGACGGCGCCGGCTACCTGTTCAGCGTCAGCGACACCGGCCCCGGCATTGCCGCCGACGCCTTGCCGCGCCTGTTCGCCCCCTTCTACACCACGCGGCCGCAAGGCATGGGCCTGGGCCTGGCCTTGTGCGACACCCTGGCCGGCTCCATGGACGGCCGCATCGCCGCGCGCAACCTCAGCCCCACGGGCGCCTGCTTCACGGTCAGCCTGCCGCTTGCCGCCCCCACATGACGACGCCGGACGCTCCCATGCTCGAACAATCCCCGCTGGTCTACCTGGTCGACGATGACGACGCAGTGCGCGACGGCCTGGCGCTGCTGCTGCGCAGCGTCGGCCTGCGCAGCGCGGGCTACGCCGATCCGCTGGCGTTCCTGGCGCAATTGCCGCCGCAATCCATAGGCTGCGTGGTGCTGGACATCCGCATGCCGGGCATCAGCGGCCTGGACGTGCTGAGCCGGCTGGCCGAACAGTCGGACCTGCCGGTGGTCATGCTGACCGGCCACGCCAACGTCGACTTGTGCCGCCGCGCCTTCAAGGGCGGCGCCATGGAGTTCCTGCAAAAGCCCGTGGACGACGACGTGTTCCTGGACGCCGTGCAGGCCGCCGTGCGCACCCACATCGCCAGCCGCGAAAAGCTCGCGGTGACCCAGGCCGCGCAGGAACGGCTCGACAAGCTGTCGGGCCGCGAACGCGACGTGCTGGAGCGCATCGTGCAGGGCCTATCCAACAAGGAAATCGCGCGCGAATTCGACCTGTCGCCGCGCACGGTCGAAACCTACCGCGCCAACGTCTTCGCCAAGCTCGAAGCGGACAACCTGGCCGGCCTGATCCGCGAGTACGCTGGCCTGCTGGGCTGAGCCCCGTTCACGCCTAGCCCGGGCGCCGTCCTCCGTAGCGCTACGGAGGACCCAGCGTAGCCGACCGAATACCGCCTTTCGGCCGCGCTCTTTAATCTGTCTGCTCCTGTCACCGACTCCAAAAAGGACACAGACATGTCGCCCAAACTCCTCGCTTTCGCCACCCTGTTCGCCTGCGCCGGCGCCGCCAATGCCGCCGTGCTCAGCGAAAGCAATCTGTCCATGGCCGATGCGCAGAAGCTGGCAACGGCCACCGTGGCCGCCTGCCAGGCCAAGGGCTATAACGTCAGCGCCTCGGTCGTGGACCGCGCCGGCCTGCTCAAGGCTTTCGCCCGCTCCGACAACGCCGGCCCGCACACCATCGAAGCCAGCCGCGCCAAGGCCTACACCGCCGCTTCGGCCAAGACCCCGACGCTGACCATGCTGGAAAACGTGCAGAAGAACCCGGCCGCGGCCACCCTGCCCGACATCCCGGGCTTCCTGGTGCTGGGCGGCGGCGTGCCGGTCAAGGCCGGCTCCGCCGTGATCGGCGCCATCGGCGTGGCAGGCGCGCCGGGCGGCAACCTGGACGCGCAATGCGCCGACGCCGCGCTGGAAGAAAACGCCGCGCTGTTCAAGTAAGCGGCGGTCATATTGGGGGCCGGCGCATTTGCCGCGCCCGCGGCATCGCGGTAGCCTAGCTGCGCCATGCCCCTGCCGCCTCCCCATGCCCTGCTCGGCGCCACGTTGCGCCGCGCCGCCCGCCGCTACCGCGTGCCGGCCATCTCCCGGATACCCGTCGACGACGCCATGCCCGCGACGGCGCTGGCAGTGGCCATCGAACAGGCCCGCCTGGCGCTCATAGCGGGCAGCGCGCCACCGGACACGCTCAAACAGACCTTTCTCGACGCGCTGGCCCGCCTGATCCGCGACGCCCTGAGCGAGTCCGACGGCGATCCCGTCTTCCAGGCCATGCTGCTGCGCCACAGGCTGGCTCCTGTGCGCGAGTATGCGTCGCTATCCGCGGCAGCCGCCCAGGACCGGCGCGAGATCATCGCCGCCGCCAACGCCATCGCCCATCCCGCCAAGGTCGAACGCATGCCCGCCGGCCCGGCGCGCGATGCCATGGCCGCCTTGCAGACGGCCTCGGCCTCCGAGGCCTGGACCGCGCTGCCCGACGCCGCGCGCCTCCTTCTGAACCTGCCCGCGGACCCACAGGCCAACGGGGCGCCTTCGTCCGCGGCGCTCGACCGCCTGCTTGGCAATCCCGCGCTGGCCCGCCTGCAACGGCTGGACGCCCTGCTCGCCGACGCCGACGTGCGCCGCTACCGCGCGCTGTGGGACCAGCAGGGCCCGCGTCCGGGCAGCGCCACCGCATATGCCCAGGGCAACGCCTCGCGCCAGCGCGGCGCCGCCGTCGAGGCGCTGGCCTTGCAAGCGCTGGAAGCCCTGGCCCGCAGCCTCAACGACGCGCAGGACGAAACCATCTATCGCGCCGTGTCCTCGATGCGCGTGCCGCCCTCCATCCCCGCCAATGCCGACCGCGCCAAGAGCGAATGGGACGGCGCCTTGCTGCGGCGCGCGGCCGGCGACGACCCGACGCCGGCGTGGGACCTGTGCCTGCTGCTTGAAGCCAAGGCCTCCGCCGACGCGGTGGCCACCGACTTTCCGCGCTTGCAGCGCGGCCTGCGCCTGCTGGCGCACGCCGAGCCCGGCGTCCGCTACGCCTTCAGCACGCGGCAAGGCGTCTGTCCCCTGCGCGGCGAGTCGCTGCGGGCGCTGCCCGCCGACGGCCCTAAGCTCGAAACCACCGTACTCTATTTCTGCGACGGCCCCGCCGACGCCATCCCGCGCCTGCTGAGCGCCGCCAGCCGCATGCAGCTGCTGTCCGCCCAGCCCAGCCTGGAATTCGCCGGCCGGCTGGCGCAAGGCCTGGACGCGGCGGCGCAGACGCTGGAGCCGGTCTGGCATCTGCTGCTGGAATCGGCGCAATGGACCAGCGTGCTGCAGCAGTATCCGACGCTGTGCCAGGCGCGCGAACTGATGGTGCACCCGGATGACTTGATGGCAGCGATCAAGCTTCGCCCTTGAGCTCCCGTTCCACAATGGCGCGCGTCAACGTCGGCACGAACATCTCGATGAAGTGGAAGGCGTAGCCGCGCAGCCAGGCGCCGCGCCGTATCGCCAAGCGCGTCAGATTGATCTCGAACAGATGGCGCGCTTCGATGGCGCACAGGCGCGTGTCGCGTTCCGCGTCCCAGGCCACGGAGGCCACGATGCCCACGCCCAATTCCAGTTCGACATAGGTCTTGATCACGTCCGCGTCCATCGCGGTCATGACGATGTCGGGCGCGATGCCGGCGCGCGCGAAGGCCTCGTCGATATGCGCTCGCCCGGTGTAGCCGCGTCCATAGGTAATGATGGGATAGCGCGACAGCTGCGACAGGGTGACGCCGTCCTGCTGGCGCTCCAGCGAATGGCCGCGAGGCACGATGATGCTGTGGCTCCAGCGGTAGCAAGGCAGGTTGACCAGCCCCGGATACTCGGCCACCGCCTCCGTCGCCACGCCGATGTCGGCCTCGCCTTCCAGCAGCATTTCCGACACCTGCCTGGGCGAGCCCTGATGCAGGTGCAGCACCACTTCGGGATAGCGTTCGCGGAACTCCTTGATGACCGGGGGCAAGGCATAGCGCGCCTGCGAGTGGGTGGCCGCGATGGACAGCACGCCGGTCCGGCTGTCGGCATACTCCGCCCCCGCATGGCGGATGTTGTCCGCGCATTGAAGGATCTGCTCGACCAGGGGCAGGATCAGTTTGCCCGGAGGCGTCAGTCCGATGAGCCGCTTGCCCGAACGCACGAAGATGTCCACGCCCACCTCCTCCTCGAGCTCGCGGATCTGCCGGCTGACACCGGGTTGCGACGTATGCAAGCTCTCGGACACGTCGGTCAGGTTGAAGTCCTGCCTCACGGCTTCGCGCACGGAACGCAGCTGCTGGAAGTTCATGGCGCGCCTCAGCCCAAAAAGGCCAACTGGTTGCCGGAAGGATCCTTCACGTACATCACGCGTGGCGCCGAGCCTGGCAGTGAACAGACGGGGTGGAAGCCCGCCAGCCGCAGTCGCTCCAGCACCTCGTCATAGGCGCGGGTCTTGAAGGCCAGATAGTCGGGCCTGACCTCGCGGCTGACCTCTTCCACCGGCGACAGCGACAGGATCGCATCGTCCAGCGCGAACTGCAGCCGCTGATCGCCCGCGCCCGCCACTTCCTGCAAGCCGATGACCTGCCCGTAGAACTCGCGGACCACGTCCTGACGACCCGCCAGAAAGGAAAGCTGCACCGAACCAATAGAAAAAATAGTAGACATGCCCTGCCGCCAACCATGGAACAGCGCAAATTCTAGTGTCGCCACACCCGCGCGGACAAAGAGGTATCCGTTCCTTCTACATAGCCTGAAACCCTAAGGCTTGACGCTCATTTGCATATGTCCGGAAAGCGTCGGCCAGCGATCCAAGATAGGCGGACGCGGCGTCCCAGTTTGATGCCAAGCGTCCCGTCCGCTCCTCCCTCACAGCCACTTTCAGATATCGATATGCGGCCGCTCGCCCCATGACGCGCGATCAGAAAACAAATATCCACATGCGAATTCAATCGTTCTAGCGCGGCCCCGCCTCGGCCAGACTGCCCGTTTCCTTCAAGCACATTCAGGAAACGCGATGTCTCTCCCCTCAGTCACCGGACTGGACCACTACATCATCCGGGTGCGCGACCTGCAGGCCGCAACCGAGCAATACCAGAAGCTGGGCTTCGCCCTGGCGCCGCAAGGCCGGCACCATCGCGGCACGCGCAACCAGACGCTGATCCTGGACGCCAACTACCTGGAGCTGCTGGCCTTTCCGCCCGAGCTGCTGGACCAGTCGCGCTTTGCCGGCTTCGACGACGCCTACGAAGGCCCCGTGTCCGTCGCGCTGCAGACCACCGATAGCAGCGCCGTGCACGCGGAACTGGCGCGCCTGGGCATAGACGCCGAACCGCCCCAGCGCGGCGGCCGGCCGGTGCACCTGCCCGAAGGCAGCGAGGACGCGGCCTGGAACAACACCCAGTTCCCCGCGGGTCTCTTCACAGTGCCGGACTTCTTCACCTGCGGCCACCTCACGCGCCACCTGGTGTACCGCCCCGAATGGCAGGACCACGCCAACGGCGCCCGCCGCATCGAATCCCTGATCGTCGTGCATCCCGAGCCGCGCGCCTTGCGCGCCGCCTACGAACGCGCGCTGGGCGCCATCGCCATCAGCGACCTGCCGGACCGGGGCCTGCAAGTGCGGCGCGGCAGCCTGCGCATCGATTTCCTGTCGCCCACCACTTTCGAGCAGCGCTTCCCCCATGTGCGCGTGCCTGCGGGCCTGCCCGCCAGCAGCCAGGGAGGCTGGTTCGCGGGCTCCGTCATCGGCGTGCGCGACATCGCGCAGACGCGCGCGTGGCTCGACGCCAACAAGGTCGCCTACCGCGCCAACGTTCAAGGCGAACTGGCGGTGGCGCCCGAGCATGCCGCGGGCGCGCTGCAGGTCTTCGTGCAGGAGGCATGATGGGCCAACCCCTGCCTGACTACTGGACCTGCTTCTCCACCGACTACGTGGCGGCGCGCGAGGCCTTCGTGGCCGCCGCCACCGCGCGCGGCGCCGCGCTCTCGCGCCATGAGCATCCCACGGCGCGCGACCGGCAGGGCCAGCCCTTGACGGTAGACGTGGCGGTGCTGGGCCGCCCCGGCGCCGCCCGCACCCATCTGGCCATCAGCGGCACCCACGGCCTGGAAGGCGCGGCCGGCTCCGCCGTGCAACTGGCCTGGCTGCTGACCGACGGCGGCCTGCCCCTGCCGCCAGACGTCAACGTGGTGCTGGTGCATGCGCTCAATCCCTATGGCTATGCCCATGACACGCGCACGACCGAGAACAACGTCGACCTGAACCGCAACTTCATCGACCACACCCTGCCCGCGCCCTCCAATCCGCATTACGCCGCCCTGCATCCGCACCTGATTCCACGATTGTGGACGGCGGACGCGCTCGACGCCGGGGCCGAGGCGCTGGATCGTTTCCGCGAGGAACATGGCGCCGACACGCTGTTCAACGTAACGGCCAGCGGCCAGTACACGCACCCGGACGGGCTGGTCTATGGCGGCAACGGTCCCGAATGGTCCAACCGCACGCTGCGCCGCATCGTCGACGAGCACCTGGGCGCGAGCGAGCGCGTGGCCTTCATCGACTGGCACACCGGCATCGGCGATTACGGCAAGCCCTTCTTCCTGTGCTTCAACCCCGAAGGCAGCGAGGAACAGACGCAAGCCGCCGCCTGGTGGGGCTCCGACCGCGTGCTGGGCCAGAGGCCGCATGGCCTGGCCCGCCCCGACTATCAAGGCCTGGTGTTCCGCGGCGTGGAGCAGGCGCTGGGCGGACGGCGACTGGCGGGCGCGGTGGTCGAGTTCGGCACCCGCGGGCTGCAGATGCGCGCCGCGCTGCGGCTGGACCAATGGCTGCGCTTCCAGGCGCCGGCCTCCCCCGACCCCGCGCGCGACGCGCAGTTGCGCGCCGACCTGGTCGATGCCTTCGTGCCGGTCTCCAGCGTATGGCGCCGCCATGTGGTGGCGCACGGTTTGCAGATCACGCGCCAGGCCATCGCCGGCCTGGCCGCGTGGTGATTCTTCATTTACCCATTCCAAAGAAACTCATGAAAGCCATTGTTTTGCGTGAACACGGCGGCAGCGACAAGCTGCGCCTGGAAACCGAATTCCCCGATCCCGTCGCCGGTCCCGACGACGTGGTCATCCGCGTCCAGGCGTCGTCCCTGAACTACCACGACGTGTTTACCCGCCGCGGCATGCCCGGCATCAAGCTGCCCTTTCCCGTGATCATCGGCCTGGACGTGTCCGGCGTCGTCGAACAGACGGGCGCCAACGTGCGCGACTGGAAGGCCGGCGACCGCGTCCTGGTCGATCCGATAGACCGGGTCGATGGCGGATTGGTGGGCGAAACCATCCATGGCGGCCTGGCCGAACTGTGCCGCGTGCCGGCGCACCAGCTGCTGCGCCTGCCCGACGAAGTGAGCTTCGAGCAGGCGGCCGCGCTGCCGGTGGCCTATGGCACCGCCCTGCGCATGATGAACCGGATCGGCCAGGTCCAGCCGGGCGAGAAAGTCCTGATCCTGGGCGCCAGCGGCGGCGTGGGCGTGTGCGCGGTGCAACTGGCCAAGCTGGCCGGCGCCGAGGTCATCGCCTGCGCCGGCAGCCCCGAAAAGGCCGAGGCGTTGCGCGCTCTGGGCGCGGACCACGTCATTCTCTACACCGAAGAAGACTTCCTCAAGGCGGTGCAGGAGCGTTTCGGCAAGCCGTCGCGCCGCCGCTCCGGCAAGCCCGGCGGCGTGGACGTGGTGGTGAACTTCACGGGCGGCGACACCTGGGTCAAGTCGCTGCGCTGCCTGCGCCTGGGCGGACGGCTGCTGACCTGCGGCGCCACCGCGGGCTTCGATCCCAAGGAAGACCTGCGCTACATCTGGACCTTCGAGCTGCAGATCCGCGGCTCCAACGGCTGGGAACGCGAGGACCTGCACGAATTGCTGGCGCTGGTGCGCGACGGTCGGCTGCGCGTCCAGGTGAACCGCAAATGGCCGCTGGAACAAGGCGCGCAGGCGCTGGCCTCGCTGGAGGATCGCAAGATCGTCGGCAAAGTGCTGGTGACGGCATGAGCGCGGATCCGAAGACCCAGACCCTCGATGCCGCCGCCATCCAGGCCCGGTTCGATGATTCCCCCTTCATCGCCTGGCTCGGCCTGTCGGTGCGCGAGGTGAACCACGAACAAGGCGTGCTGACGGTGCTGGCGCCCATGCGCCCGGAATTCGAGCGCGGCGCGGCCAGCGGCCAATGGCATGGCGGGCCGCTGGCCGCCGTGATCGACACGGTGGGCGATTTCGCCGTGGGCATGTTGCTGGGCCGCGGTCTGCCGACCATCAACTTCCGCGTCGACTACCTGCGCCCTGCAGTCAACACCGCGCTGACCGCCGTGGCCCGCGTACGGCGCAACGGCCGCAGCGTCGGCGTGGCCGACGTGGACCTCTACAACGAGCAAGGCGCGCTGATCGCCATCGGCCGCGCCACCTACGCCACGCTCAGCCAGGGCTGAGCGGACCCTCACTACAAGGACATCATCATGACCACCGCGCAGCGCCCCGGACGGCGCGCCTTCCTGACCCGTAGCGCCGCGGGCGGCCTGGCCGCCAGCCTGGGCATCGCGCCCCAGGCCTTGCTGGCCGCGACTTCCCAGCCCGGCGCCGACGCCGGCCCCGCCCGCAAGGGCGGCACCCTGGTCGCCAGCTGGGGGGGCCTGGAGCCTCAGGCCCTGTTCGTGCCCGGCGGCGGCGGGTCCAGCCCGTTCCAGACCGCCACCAAGATCCTGGAACGCCTGCTCAAGCTGGACGCCGACCTGAAGTTCCAGCCCGCCCTGGCCCTGTCCGTCACCCCGGCCGCCGACTTCCGCAGCTACACCATCAAGCTGCGCGAAGGCGTCACCTGGCATGACGGCGCGCCCTTCACCTCCGCCGACGTGGTCTACAACGTGCTGCAGCACTGGAAGCCGGTCTCGGCGGGCATCGCGCTCAAGTCACTGACCGGCGCCACTGCGACCGATCCGCTCACCGTGGTGCTGAGTTTCGACGCGCCGGTGCCGGAGTTCTTCCTGAAGTCCACGCTGGCCGGCCAGTTCCAGCTGCTGGTGCCCAAGCACCTGTATGAAGGCCGCGACATCATCACCAACCCGCTGAACAACACGCCGGTCGGCACCGGCCCCTGGAAGTACGGCAAGTGGGTACGCGGCAGCCATGTCGAGTACCTGCGCAACGACAGCTACTGGAACGCGGGCCAGCCCAATCTGGACCGCCTCATCATCCGCTGGTGGGCCGACCCCGCCACGCGCGGCGCCGCGCTGGAGACCGGCGAGCTGGGCCTGGCCTATTCCAATCCCGTGCCCGCCCGCGACATCGACCGCCTGGTCAAGACCGGCAAGGTGGTCGTCGATACCCGCGGCTACCAGAACTCGGCCTGGACCGTGACCGCCGAGTTCAACCAACGCCGCGACATCGTCAACCGCCGCGAGGTGCGCCAGGCCATCCTGCACGCCATCGACCGCCAGTTCATCGTCGACACCATCTACTACGGCCGCGGCAAGCCCGCCATCGCGCCGGTCTTCAGCAGCAATCCGCTGTTCTACACCGAGGACGTGCCGCGCTACCCGTTCGACCCGAAGAAGGCCGCCGCGCTGCTGGACGCCGCCGGCCTGCCGCTCAAGGACGGCAAGCGTTTCAGCGTGAACCTGGTGGCCGCCGCCTGGTTCGAGGAAAACGCCAAGCTCGGCCAGTACCTGAAGCAGGCGCTCCAGGACGTGGGCATCGAGGTCAAGCTGGACTCGGTGGACCGCGCCACCGCGCTCAAGCGCATCTATGGCGACTACGACTACGACATTGCCGTCTCCAACTTCACCTCGCCGCTGGAGCTGGTGCCCACGGTCACGCAGTTCTACACCACGGACGGCATCGTCAAGGGCGCCGCCTTCCGCAACGCCACGGGCTACTCCAACCCCGAGATGGACGCGCTGGTGGCCAAGCTGACCCAGGAGACCGCTCCCGACGCGCGCCGCGCGCTGGCGCACCAGTTCGCCCGGCTGGCGTCCACCGACGTGCCCCATGTGCCGCTGGTGGAGATCCAGTCCTTTACCCTGGCCGGCAAGAACGTGCGCAATTTCACCACCGGCGCCAACGTCCAGGGCGAGACCCTGGCCGACGTCTGGCTGCAGGCCTGAGGCGCGCATGCCGATCCGACTGATACTGCGCCGCCTGCTCCAGGCCGTGCCATTGCTGCTGGGCGTGGTGGTGCTGAACTTCGCGCTCATCCAATCCGTGCCCGGCACCTTCCTGGACGTGATGACGGCCGAACAGCAGGTCACCGATCCGGCGCTCATCGAGCGCCTGCGCGTGACCTACGGCATGGACCAGCCGCCCGCAGTCCAACTGCTGAAGTACATAGGCTCGGTGGCGCGCGGCGACCTGGGCTATTCGTACCGGCATAACCTGCCGGTGCTGGACGTGATCCTGGCGCACCTGCCGGCGACGCTGCTGCTGATGAGCGCCAGCCTGGCCATCGCGGTGCTGGTGGGCATGGCGGCCGGCATCGTCTCCGCCGTCAAGGTCAACACCTGGTGGGACAGCGCCGTGTCGGTATTCGTGGTGCTGTGCTTCGCCGCGCCCAGCTTCTGGCTGGGCATCATGCTGATCGTGCTGTTCTCGGTGAAGCTGGGCTGGTTCCCGGTGGGCGGCATGGTCACCATCGGGCTGGCCGGCGGCGCCTGGCGCCAGGCGCTGGACGTGCTGCACCACCTGGCCTTGCCGGCGCTGGCGCTGGGGCTGTTCTATTCCGCCGCCTACGCCCGAGTCATGCGCGCGTCGATGCTGGAGGTCAGCCGCATGGACTTCGTGCGCACCGCCTACGCCAAGGGCCTGACGCGCAGCGCCGTGGTGCTGCGTCACGTGCTGCGCAACGCCTTCCTGCCCATCGTCACGCTGCTGGGCCTGCAACTGGGCGCGGTGCTGGGCGGCAGCATCGTGGTCGAGGCCGTGTTCAGCTGGCCCGGCATCGGCGCGGTGCTGTTCGACAGCGTCATGAGCCGCCACTATCCCGTCGTCCTGGGCATCCTGGTGCTCAGCTCCTTCGTGGTGATCCTCGCCAATATCGCCGTCGACCTGATCTACACGCGGCTGGACCCGCGCATCAAGGCTGCCTGACATGTCCGCATCCCCTGCTCTTGCTTCCTCACTTCCCGCGGCGCCTACCCGCCGCCGCGACTCATTTGCCGCCCGCTTTTCCCGCAACCGCGGCGCGGTCGCCGGCGCCGCGTTGCTGGCGCTAGTGGTCTTGTTGGCTGCCGGCGCGGGCTGGCTGTACCCCGCCGACCCGCTGCGCATCGTCGGCGCCCCGGAGATCTGGCCGTTCGAGTCCTGGCGCCATCCGCTGGGCACCGACTCCATGGGCCGCGACATCGCCGCCATGATCGCCCACGGCGCACGCGCCACGCTGCTGATCGGCCTGGTGGCCGCGGCCACCGCCACGCTGATCGGCGTAAGCGTGGGCGCGGCCGCCGCCTGGGCCGGCGGCTGGATCGACGAAGGCCTGATGCGCGTGGCCGAACTGTTCCAGATCATTCCCAACGTGGTGTTCGTGCTGACCGTGGTGTCCATCCTGGGGCCGCGCATCGAGCACATCACGCTGGCCGTGGGACTGGTGTCCTGGCCGCCCATCGCGCGCCTGACCCGCGCCGAGTTCCTGTCCTTCAAGGAACGCGAGTTCGTGCAGGCCTGCCGCGCGCTGGGCATGAGTCCGCTGCGCATCGTCGCCGCCGAAATCCTGCCCAATGCGCTGCCGCCCGTCATTGTTATGTCCTCGCTGGTGGTGGCCGGCGCCATCCTCTACGAATCGGTCGTGTCCTTCCTGGGCCTGGGCGATCCCAACATCGCCAGCTGGGGCCGGCTGGTCGGCGAAGGCCGCAGCCTGATCCGCTCCTCCTGGTACATCTGCGCCGTGCCCGGCGTGGCCATCATGCTTGCCGTGCTGTCGCTGAATCTGGTCGGCGACGGCCTGAACGACGCGCTCAATCCCAAGCTGCAAAAGCGCTGAGCCGCACACTCCTCGGAAATCCCCATGACGCATTCCCTGCTCAACCTGGGCCACCTGGCCGATCCGGCGCAACCCGCCGATCTGCCCGCCATCATCGACCTGCGCCTGCCCGGCGCGCCCCTGCACTACACCCACGAACAGGTCCGCCTGCTGGCCGGCGGCGTCGCCGCCTGGCTGTCCGCGCGCGGCCTGCCGCCCGGGTCGCGCGTCGCCATCGCCGCGCTCAACCGGGCCGAGTACCTGATCGCCTACTTCGGCATCATGCGGGCCGGCTACGTGGCCGTGCCCATCAACATCAAGCAATCGCAGGAGAACACCGACTACGTGCTGCGCGATGCCGGCATCGCGCTGGCCCTGGTGGACGGCCCGCGCCGGGCGGCCTTCGAGGCCAAGGTGCCGGTGCTGGACTTCGACGATACCGGCCCGCAAGGCTTTGCGGCGCAGATCGCGCCCACCGATTTCGGCTACGTCACGCCGCAGGCCGACGACATCGCGCAGATGCTGTACACGTCAGGCTCAACCGGCAAGCCCAAGGGCGTGCCGCTGACGCACCGGGGCCAGCTATGGGCGCTGGCCGCCACCTCCGCCGCCGTCGTCTCCCGCGCCGGCACGCAGGAACGCTATCTGCTGGCCCAGCCGCTGTTCCACATGAACGGCCTGTTCATGGCCAAGCGCGCCTTCGCCAGCAACAGCCTGCTGGTGATCCAGCCGTCGTTCGACGTCGCCGCCTATGCCGACGCGCTGGAGCGCTACCGCATCTCCGTCCTGACCGCCGTGCCGACCATGTTCGCCCGCCTGGTGAAGGACCCTGTGCTGCTGCAAGGACGCGACCTGTCCGCGCTGACCCGCGTCATGCTGGGCTCCGCGCCCATGACCGTGGCGCTGCTGGAACGCATCCAGCGCGCCTTGCCCGGCGTGCGCGTGACGCATGGCTACGGCACCACCGAGGCCGGTCCCGCCGTGTTCGGTCCGCATCCGGACGGCCTGCCCACGCCCGCGCTGGCGCTGGGCTACCCGCTGGATCCCGCGCAGGTGCGCCTGGTGGATGGTCCCGGCCCCGACCAGGGCGTGCTGCTGATGAAGAATCCCGCCGTGCTGGCGGGCTATCACAACCTGCCCGAGAAGAGCGCTCAGGCGCTGCGCGACGGCTGGTACTACAGCGGCGACGTGTTGAGGCGCGACGCCGACGGCTTCTATTACTTCGTGGGCCGCGCCGACGACATGTTCGTCTGCTCCGGCGAGAACATCTATCCCGTCGAAGTCGAGAAGCTGCTGGAATCCCATCCCGACGTGCGGCAGAGCTGCGTGGTGCCGCTGGCCGACGAGGAGCGCGGCCATATTCCCGTCGCCTTCGTCGTGCGGCGCGCAGGCAGCCAGTTGCACGCCGACGCGCTCAAGCGCCATGCGCTCGAGCACGGTCCGGCCTACCAGCACCCGCGGCGCATCCGTTTCGTGGACGAACTGCCCTGGGCCGGCACCAACAAGATCGACCGCAACGCGCTGCTGCTTGCCGCGCGCGAACTGGAAGCGCAGCATGCGTGGACCCAACCCGAAACGGAAACAGCATGAGCGCCACTGAATCCCCCGACAGCCTGGCCGGCAAGACCGCCCTGGTCACCGGCGCCAGCCGCGGCATCGGCCGCGCCATCGCGCTAACCCTGGGCCGGCGCGGCGCGCGCGTCGCCGTGCACTACAACGCCGCCAGCGATGCCGCCGACGAAGTCATCAGCCAGATCGAGGCCGCAGGCGGCGAGGCCTGGGCCTTGCAAGCCGACCTGTCGCAAGCCAACGCTGCGGCGGCCTTGGCGAGCGATCTGCGCGCCTCGCTCAAGGAACGCTACGCCGACGACGGCCTGGACATCCTGGTCAACAACGCCGGCGTGGGCCTGCGCGCGCGCCTGCCGGAGGTCACGCCCGAAGCCTTCGACCGCGTGCTGCAAGTCAACCTGAAGACGCCCTTCTTCCTGATCCAGCAGACCCTGCCCTTCCTGCGCGACCACGGCCGCATCGTCAACATCTCGTCCATGGGCACGCGCGCCGCCTATCCCGAAATGAGCGTCTACGCGCCCGCCAAGGCCGGGCTGGAAGCGTTGACCCTGCTGCTGGCCGGCGAGCTGGGCGAACGCGGCATCACCATCAACGCCGTGCTGCCCGGCGCCACGGCCACAGACCTCAACGCCCGGGCGCGCGATCCGGAACAGAGCAAGGTCATCGCGAAGACCATTGCGCTGGGACGCGTGGGGCAGCCCGAGGACATCGCGGACATCGTCGCGTTCCTCGCGTCTCACGAGGGGCGCTGGATTACCGGACAGAGCATTGACGCAACCGGAGGGCAGCGCCTGTAGGGCTTGATCCCGCCCAAGCAATGTCGGAGCGTGCGGCCGCCCTTGCGATGCTGGCCGCGAGCGGAAGAATGCCCCCTAGGAGTGTCATGAAGATGTAGCGACCCAAAAATATAGTGTCGATTCCGATTGAATCCCAAAGAGGACTTCCTGTTATGAAATCGACACTCCGCATCGCGGCGGCTGGCGCCTGCCTGTCCGTCTCCGCACTCTCCCCCGCCCTCGCGGCGACGCCCGCCACCAGTTCGGTCCAGCTCTATGGCCTGATCGACACCGGCCTGCAATACGTCAACAACGGCCCCGGCGGCAACAGCAAGACCGGCATGAGCACCGGCAACCTCAGCGGCTCGCGCTGGGGCTTGCGCGGCAGCGAGGACCTGGGCGATGGCCTGTCCACCGTGTTCGTGCTGGAAAACGGCTTCGACTCCGACAACGGCACCACCATGCAGGGCGGCCGCCTGTTCGGCCGCCAGGCCTATGTGGGCCTGTCCAGCAAGAGCCTGGGCCGCCTGACGCTGGGCCGCCACAACACGCTCATGATCGACTGGATGAGCAAGTACAACCCGTTCGACAACGCCAACTTCTCGATCAAGCGTCCCGACGCGGCGTTCTCCGACCGCACCGACAACGCGGTGATGTACGTCGGCAAGTTCGGCCCCGTGTCCGTGGGCGGCTACTACAGCTTCGGCTGGAACAACGAGCAGTCGTTCGACGACAAGACGTTGGGGCGCATGATCGGCGGCGGCGTGCGTTACCAGTCGGGTGGCTTGGACGCTGGCCTGCTCTACCACTCCAAGCATGCCGACAAGCCGGCCAAGGGCGCCACCAGCGACAATCGCGAAGACCGCATCGTCGCGGGCTTGTCGTATGACTTCGAGGGCGTCAAGGTCTACGCCGGCTACCGCTGGCTCGAGCAGAAGCTGACGCAACGCAACTACAAGAACAACCTGACCTGGCTGGGCGTGACCTACCTGCCGGTGCAGAACAACCGCCTGTCGTTCGCCGTGTACCACCTGAACGACTCGGTCTGCGACGACATGAACAACGCCGTCTGCCCCGCCGCGCAAGCCGCGGGCACCGGCCAGAAGTCCACCATGTTCGTCCTGGGCAACGAGTACGACCTGTCCAAGCGCACCACCGTCTATGCCGTCGCGGCCTACGCGGTCAACGACGACAAGTCGGCGCAGAGCGTGATCGGCGGCAAGTACGGCGCCAACGTCGAGCCGGGCAAGAACCAGTTCGGCCTGAACGTCGGCCTGCGGCACCGGTTTTGAACGCGCTTGAATCCTCCGCGGGCGGCACGGCGATCGCCGTGCGCGGCCTGCGCCACGCCTTCAATGGCCACACCGTACTGGATGGCGTGGACCTGGACGTGCCCGCGGGCACCGTCCTGGCGCTGCTGGGTCCGTCCGGCTGCGGCAAGAGCACGCTGCTCAAGTCGCTGGCCGGACTGCTGCGGCCGCAGGCTGGCAGCATCGCCTTCGGCGATGCCGTCG
The DNA here is from genome assembly GCF_903652925.1 of Achromobacter anxifer. GTDB lineage: Bacteria > Pseudomonadota > Gammaproteobacteria > Burkholderiales > Burkholderiaceae_B > Achromobacter > Achromobacter anxifer. The sequence goes on from NZ_CAHLAR010000004.1 coordinate 591,902, forward strand.
TCTGCGACGCCCGGCGCCACGAGCCGCCGGAACAGCGCAGCCTGGGCATGGTGTTCCAGGACTACGCGCTGTGGCCGCACATGAGCGTGGCAGGCAACGTCGCCTTTCCGCTGGAAATGCGCGGCGTCGCGCGGCGCGAACGTCCGCAGCGCGTGCAGGAGGCCCTGGCGCTGGTCGGCCTGGGCGAGCATGCCGCGCGCCGCCCGTCGGAGTTGTCCGGCGGCCAGCAGCAGCGCGTCGCGCTGGCCCGCGCCATCGTGGCGCGGCCCCGCGTGCTGCTGTTCGACGAACCCTTGTCCAACCTGGACCGGGCCTTGCGCGAATCGCTCTGCGTCGAGATCGGCGCGCTGCTGCGCCGGCTCGGCACCACCGCCGTCTACGTCACCCACGACCACGAGGAAGCCCATGCCCTGGCGCACACCATCGCCCGCATGGAGCACGGCCGCATCGCCGGCCTCGTGATGTCCAAACATCAGGACTCTGCCTAAAATGTCCAACGCACCCATTTCAAAACTACTTGCCACGTTCCTCATGACGCTTTCGTTCGGATTGGCCTCGGGCCAGGCCAAGGCGCTGACTGTCTACACCGCGGGCCCCGGCGGCCTGATCAAGCAACTGGCCGCGGGATTCCAGGAAAAGACCGGCATCAAGGTCGACGTCTTCCAGGCCACCACCGGCAAGGTCCTGGCCCGGCTCGAAGCCGAAGCCGCCAACCCGCGCGCCGACGTGCTGATCTCCGCCTCGTGGGACACCGCCCAGGACCTGGACCAGCGCGGCTGGCTGCTGGCCTATGACAGCCCCAACGCGGCCCAGGTGCCGGCCCGCTTCAAGACCCCGACCTACGTGGCGCAGGGCATCTCGGCGCTGGGCATTGTCTGGAACACGAACAGCGGCACGCCCGAACCGCGCGACTGGTCCGACCTGACCGGCCCGCAGTTCAAGCAGAAGGTCACCACGCCCGACCCGGCCCTGTCGGGCGCATCGCTGGACCTGCTGCTGGGACTGCAGGGAGCCCAGGGCGAGGCCGCCTGGAAGCTGTTCGAGACGTTGCGCGACAACGGCATGACGATTTCCGGCCCCAACGCCCAGGCGCTGACGCCGGTGCTGCAAGGCGCCAAGGCGGCGGTGTTCGGCGCGGTCGACTACGTGTCCTACGCCAGCGTCGAAAAAGGCGAATCGATCAAGGTCATCTTCCCCGCCAGCGGCACCGCCATCGCGCCGCGCCCGATGATGATCCTGAAGACCAGCAAGGCGCCGGACCAGGCCCGCCAGTTCATCGACTACGTGCTGTCCGAGGACGGCCAGCGCGCCGTCGCCGACGCCTGGCTGATGCCCGCGCGCCAGGACGTGGCCGGCAAGCGGCCGCTGTTCAAGGACCTGGCGCTGCTACCCGAGACCGCGCCCGGCGCCTCGCGCGCCGAGGTGCTGGCGCGGTTCGCGCGCCTGTTCGGCCAACACTGACAGGCCAGGATGCCGGCGCGCCCGGCATCCTTTCCCCAACCATGAAAAGCGTATTCATCCTGGCGGCCATCGCCTTGGCCGCGCTGGCCGTGCTCGTCGCACTACCAGTGGCCTTCGTCGTCCTGCAGGCCGTTTTCCCGCACCTGGCCGAAGGCTCGCTGCGCAATCCCTTCGGGGCCTGGTCTTCCACCCTGGCCACGCCGGCCGCGCTGACCTTGATCGGCGGCACGCTCAAGCTCGGCCTGGGCGTGGCGGCCGTCAGCGCGCTGATCGGCATTCCGCTGGGCGCGCTGCGCGGCCTGTTCCAGGTGCCGCTTGCGCGGCTGTGGGACCTGCTGTTCCTGGTGCCATTCCTGTTGCCGCCCTATATCGCGGCGCTGTCCTGGACCATGGCCTTGCAGCCGCGCGGCTACCTGGAGCAGCTGGCCGGCTTCCACCTCGGCCCGCTGCTGTTCTCGCCCGCCGGCGTAACCTTGGCGATGGGGCTGGCGATCTTTCCCGTGGTGTACTTCGCCGTCTCGCGCAGCATGGCCGCCACGGGCGCGCGGCTGGCCGACGTGGCGCGCGTGTTCGGCGCTGGCCCCTGGCGCGCATTCCTGCGCGTGACGCTGCCGCTCGCGTTGCCCGCCATCGCGGCCAGCCTGCTGCTGGCCTTCACCTTGGCGATCGAGGAATACGGCGTGCCGGCGGCGCTGGGATCGCAGGCCGGCGTCAACGTCATGACCACCGCCATCGAGCGGCGCCTGGCGGACTGGCCCATCGACCTGCCCGGCGCGGCGCTGCTGTCGCTCGTACTCGTGGCGCTGGCGCTGACCGCCTACGCGGTGCAACGCGCGCTGATCGCCGGCCGCGGCTTCGAGACCACCACAGGCAAGCCCGCGCCGCTGGCGCGCGGCCGGCTCGGCCCCTGGCGCTGGCCGGTGCTGGGCCTGTTCGCGGCAGTCGCGCTGGTCGCCGTCGCCGCGCCGCTGTCGTCGATGCTGGCGGCGGCGCTGACGCGCCACGTGTCGGCCGGCTTGTCGCTGGGCAACCTGACCCTGGACAACTTCGCCGCCCTGTTCCAAACCCGCGGCGAAGCCTGGGAGGCGCTATCGACCAGCCTGATGCTGGCCACCGGCACCGCGCTGGCGGCGGGCACGGTCGGCCTGCTGGCAGCCTGGTGCGTGGCCGGCCGCCACGTGCCGGGCGCGGCCGCCATCGACGCGCTGGCGCTGCTGCCTGCGGCCCTGCCTGGGGTGGTGGTCGGCGTCGGGCTGATCCTGGCGTGGAACCAGCCGTTCTGGCCCGCCACGCCCTACGGCACCTGGGGCATCCTGCTGCTGTCGTACACCTGCCTGCTGCTGCCTTACCCGGTGCGCTACGTCGGCGCCGCGCTGGCCCAGATCGGCGCCAATCTCGAAGCGGCGGCGCGGGTGCACGGCGCCAGCGCGGCGGTGGCCTTGCGCCGCATCGTGCTGCCGCTGGTTCTGCCGGGCCTGGCGGCATCCATGCTGATGGTGTTCGCCGTGGCCTCGCGCGAACTGGTCACCTCGTTGCTGCTGGCGCCGGCCGGCGTGCAGACGGTGTCGGTATTCGTATGGCGGCAGTTCGAGCAGGGCTCGGTGGGTGAAGGCATGGCCATGGCCTCCGTGGCGGTCAGCGTCAGCCTGACGCTGATGCTGGCGATCACCGCGGCCCGACGCGGCGCCTGAACCTCTTGTCGCCGGCGTTCGCGCCGCCTGTGCCGAAGCCTGCGTCCGCGACAAGTCCAGCAAGCAGGCCATGCTTGCGCATTGAAGGCCGCCTGCGTCGAATCATGCGGGCGGCCTGTTCAATATGTCCTCATACTGAAGCAGGTCCTCCTGCGAAAAGCAGCAGAAGATCACCTCTTGAATCGACGAATCCCCGGCCAGGCTTGCACGCACCGTCTCGATTGCCACCTCCGCCGCCAATGCCATGGGATAGCCGTAGATGCCCGTGCTAATGCTCGGAAACGCAATCGACCCGGCAGCGCTCTCTTCCGCCAGCTCGATGCAGCGGCGATAGCAACTGGCCAGCAATTCCGGCTCCCCGTTCTCTCCGCCGCGCCATACCGGCCCCACCGTGTGAATGATGTACCGGGCCGAAAGCCGATAGGCCTTGGTCACCTTCGCATCGCCCGTCTTGCAGCCGCCCAGCAGCCTGCACTCGTGCACCAGGTCCGGGCCCGCCGCGCGATGAATGGCGCCATCGACTCCGCCGCCCCCCAGCAATGAGGAATTCGCCGCATTGACGATGGCGTCCACATGCAGCTTGGTAATGTCTGAACGGATGGCACGCAGGCTGGTGGGCATGCTTTGCTCCCTGTTAAGGTAAACGTCGTTGGCGCGGCCAGGACCAAGCTGGTCCGCGTACGATCGAAATTGTAGTTCCGCCCTTTTTCCTCGACTTCCATGAGCATCTACCGCCGAAACGACGTGTTTCCCGAATGGGAGCCGGTCCCCTGGGACATGACAGGCGCGGCCGCCGACGCGCAGGAACTGGGGTTTCACGAACGCGCCATGAAGCCGGTGCTTTGGACGCGCGCCCCGTGGCAGGACTTCCCTGAGTCGGGTATTTTTGGGCGCGACCGCGACTGGTTCGTCTCGAATGACATTGCCTACTACGCCACCATCGACGGCGAAGACCTGATCCTGATCCAGAATACCTGGCATGGTTTTCCGGATCCGCCGGAATGGGGGCTGGCGTCCCGGCCCGAGGGGCAGGCGGCCGCTTCATGGTCGCACTGGGGACATTTTCCGAATCTGCCCGTGGCGTGGAAGATGCCAGGGGCAGCATAGGCCTCCTGTCATCTCTGCGGCCTCGCTAAGCAACAGCCAGAACCAGAGGCTCGCGCCTGTACGAAAAGTACATATTCTGCGCAGGAATCTACCGTGCGACGCGGATCAGCCGCAGCGCCATCGCTTGCGAAATCAACGCGCAAAGTATCGCCCCGCCATACACAAGACTGTAGGGCTGAGTCTGGACAGTCAGGCTGACGATGTAGAAGAAGACCGCGAAGCCCAGAAGACCCGCGCACAAGCCTCGCATCACCAGCCTGGCGGCATGGGCGCCCTCGGCGTGATGGGCGAACCCGCCCAGCACCGCGGCCATGAAGGGAAAGGATGCAATGACGCCGGCAGGCCCGGGGCCGATATGGCCCGCCGCCGACGTGACGCCGACCACCAAGGCCGCCATGATCACGATGCGCGCAGGAAGATCCCACCAGGGCGCACGCGCCGGCCTGATTGCGGCAGGGCCAGGTGGAATCAGCCTCAAGGACAGCAGCGCCGCCAGGACCGCAATCAGGAACAGGATGGACTGATTGAATCCGCTGTATTGCAGACATGCCGAGACGGCAAGAAAGGCAACTCCGGCGCTGGACATTGCCGCCATCCAACCCCTGCCGGCGAGCGCCGAATAAGCGAGGGCAAACGCCACCTGGCCCGTGGTCGCGGCGAGCGAGCCCGAGGTCGCATTGAACGCAAAATCGGGCCCCCGCTCCAACGCCAGAAAGATGGAAACAGGCCCCGAGGTCAGCGGCAGCCCGACCAGCAGTCCGCCCACGGCGGCGCCCCAACGCCGCACGGCAAGGGTCGCCATCAACAGCAGCAGCGGCGACAGGACCAGTTTGAGCAGCAGCAGATTCATGGGAGTCGACAGGAAAGCTAGAACCGGTTGAGATTCAGCCGCGCCGCCAGCTGATCGACGAAGGCCCGCACCTTGGCAGGCGGAAGCCTGTTCTCTTGCCATAGCACGTGTATGGGCACCGGCCTGGGCTCGAAATCTTCGAGTATGAGCTCGACCTGCCCCGCATCCAGCAGGTGTCTGATCTGCCACAGCGGCGAATAGCCGATGCCGAGTCCGGCGCTGACGGCGGAATAGATCGCCGTCATGGTATTGGTCCGGAACGGTCCCTGGACCCCGACCGTGCGCCGCTTTCCGTCTATCTGAAACGCCCACTGCCCCGGCCGCTGATCGGCGGTCCTGACGATGCAGGCGTGCTGGCGCAATTCCGCAGGATGCGCCGGACGGCCATGCTGCCGGAAATAGGACGGCGCGCCAAAGACGACCCGGCGCAATGCGCCCAATCGCCGCCCTTGCAAACCGGAATCCGGCAGGTCGGCGATGCGCACGACGAGATCCAGGCCTTCGGCGGATAGGTCGACGAAGGAGTCCGTCAGTTGCAGCTCGACTTCGACCTGCGGATAGGCGCGCATGTATTCCGCGATGATCGGAACCAGGAAGTCCGGGCCGAACAGTATCGGTGCGCCGATGCGCAATATGCCCGACGGCGCGGCCCGGCGCTCGGCGACCTCCAGCCTGGCCTCGCCGATTTCCGCTATCGCCGGCTTGACCCTCCGGAAGAATGCCTCGCCGGCTTCGCTGAGCGCCAGATGCCGCGTGCTGCGGTGGACCAGCTGCACGCCGACGTCCTCTTCCAGTGCAGCAAGCGAACGGCTGACGGCTTGCAGCGAGCGGCTGAGGCGGCGCGCTGCCTGGGTCAGGCTGCCCGCTTCGGCGATGTGGATGAAGGCTTCAAGGTCTTCCAGGCGGCTCATTTTTTATATCGAAATTCGTGATTAAGATTCACCATCCATGAGTATTGTTCCACCAATCGGGAGAAAATACACTGCCTTCATCGATACGCCCACATGAAGGAGCACCCCTTGGATAACACTCCCCCGATCGTTCTGGTCGTCGGTGCCACCGGCAAATTCGCAAGCCTGGTGATCCCTGAATTACAGCGGCGCAAGGTCGCGGTCCGGGCGCTCGTACGCGACGAAGCGCGCGCCGCCCTGGCCCGCGCGCAGGGCGCGATGGAGACCATCACCGGGGATCTTCGCGACCCCGACAGCCTGGCGGCGGCCACGCAAGGCGTGGACGGCGTCTTTCATATCGGCCCCGCGTTCGCGTCCGACGAAGCGGCAATGGGCGTGGCCCTGGTCGAAGCCGCGCAGCGTAGCGGCGTGCGGAAGTTCGTCTTTTCGTCGGTGATCCAGCCCACCAACACGCGCCTGGCCAATCACGCCAGCAAGATTCCGGTGGAGGACGCGCTGTACTCGTCGCGGCTGGAATACACGATCCTGCATCCCGCGAACTTCATGCAGAACATAGGCCTGGCCTGGTCCTCGATCCGCGACCATCGCAGCTTTGGCGAACCCTTCCCCGAAGACACGAGAATCGCTCGCGTGGATTATCGGGATGTCGCGGAGACCGCGGCAATCGCCTTGACCGGAGACAGGCTCGCCTACGCGACCCTGGAGTTGTGCGCCGGCATGTACAGCCGCAGGGATATCGTGACGGCCTTGTCCGATGAACTGGGGCATCCCGTCGCCGCATTGACGCCCGATTTCAGCGCATGGGCGGAAAGCGCGGGCCTGCCATATGACGAACAGCAGTTGCGGCTGCTGTCGAAAGTCCACGCGCACTATCGAGCCTATGGCCTCGGAGGAAACAGCCTTGCGCTGCGGGCCGCGCTCGGAAGGGAGCCGAGTTCACTGCGCGCATACATCCAGGACCTGGTCGCCGCGAACAAAACCCGGCGCGCCCGCAAGGAGCATTGAGATGACGAAGAACCCGCCCAGATCCGCCTTGAAGAAGATCCCGCAGCGCTATGCCCCTATCCTGATGCCGCTGATCCTGTCCATTTTCATGTCGGCCATCGTTTCAGCGGTGGCGACTGCCGCCAGGGTTGGCCTGGGTCCCGATTTCATCATGCACTGGCCGGGGGGCTGGGGCGCTTCCTGGATCGTCGCCTTTCCAAGCCTGCTGCTCCTGCTGCCCGTAGTGCGCCGGATCGTCGCCTGGATGGTCGTCCAGCCATAGCAGCGGCTGAACGATGCGAGGGCCGCGCGCTGGATGCTCGCGCCCTAGACCGCGGGCCCCTTCAGTTCGATCTGATTGCCGTCGGGATCGAAGCAATAGATCGAAGGCCCCTCGCCTTCCGCGCCGTATCGCATCACGGCCTTGTCTGCCGTGACGCCGAAAGCCCGCAGATGATCGAGGATGGCCGTTTCGTCGAACGGATCGACCCGCAGGCAAAAGTGATCGACATTGCGCCGCTCTTTTTCCGGCGCGGCGCCGCCCGCGGCGCCCAAGGGGCCTTGCACGTCGATCAGATCGATCATGGATACGCCGGCGCCCAGATGGATCATGGCGAGCTTGTCGTTCTTCTTCTTGATGGAACAGCCCAGTACCTTCGTATAGAACTCCACGCTGCGCGCCATGTCCTGAACCCTGAGGACCACATGGTCCAGGCGCTTGATCTGAAATACGGCCATGCTGATTCTCCTGGGTTGAACACGCCTTCATCCGGCAGCTTTCATCGGCCGCCGGACTTCCTGGCCTGGGGATGTATGGTTTCACCGCGCGTGAGCATGCCGATGAACTCCTCGATCTTGCGCGCACGCGTGGCGGGTTTCTTGGCGTTGTGTATCCGGAACAGGATGGCGTAGCGGTTGCTGCCATTCAGTGTCGCAAAGAACGTCCGGGCCTCGGGATTGGTATCGAGCGCGGCCTGCAGGTCGTCCGGCACGACCGAGTTGCCGGGAGATGCATAGGCGGCGGCCCAGCGGCCGTCCTGTTTGGCTCTTTCTATTTCCCGCATGCCCGCAGGCAGCATTCTGCCCGCGGCGATCAGCGCTTCGGCCCGCTCCGTGTTGAGCCTGGACCAGATGCTCTTTGCGGATCGCCGGGTGAAACGCTGCAACCAATACGCTTCGCTCTCGGCCTGCTTCTGGCCATCTATCCAGCCATGGCAGAGCGCGCTTTCCACCGCCTGCGCGTAAGTCACGGTCGACTGCGCCGCCCCTTTCTTGGCCAGGCGCATCCATATCCCGGCCGACGTGCCGCCGTTCTCGGTCAACCAGATCTCCCACTCGTTCTGGTCCAGGAAAATCAGGCGAGGCTCGGTCATGGATCGATTCCTGAGGTTGCATGCGGGCGGCAGAGCTTTTGATACGCCGAAACTTCGTAGCTTAGCGCCAAGCTCGCGCTCCATCCCACGGATAACCATCGAACGTTTCCTTCACCAGTTCCCGCAACCAGATGATGGCGGGATCCTGATGAAAGCGCGGATGCCAATGCTGGCGCAGCGCGAAGGACGGCAGCGGCAGCGGCGGTTCCAGCACCTTGACCACGCCGTAGCCGCCGAACACATTGCCCAGTTCCTGCGGCACCGTGGCGATCAGGTCCGGATGCTGATCCAGCAGCAGCGGCACCACCAGGAAGTGCGGCGTGGACAGGAAGATGTTGCGCTTGACGCCCTGCTCCTCCAGCGCGCTGTCATAGGCTTCCGACGACCTGCCCGCCAAGGTGACCACGATGTGCGGCATGCGCTGGAATTGCTCCAGCGTCATCTCGTCGCCGACTTCCTTGTTCTTCACGCTGACCAGCGTCACGAAGCGGTGCATGAACAGCTGCTGCTGGAACAAGCCCTGTGGCGCGGCGCGCAGCGAGCCCAGCGCCAGGTCCACCTCGCCCGACGCCAGCAGCGGCTCGACCTGCGGCAGCGGCACCTGGCGGGTGCGCAGCGTGCAGTGCGGCGCCAGTTCGCGCAGGCGCTTGATCAGCGGCGGCAGGAACACCAGCTCGCCCATGTCCGTCATGCACAGCGTGAACACGCGCATGGCCGAGGCCGGATCGAATTGCGCCTGCGACAGCACCTGCCCGCGTATGGTCGCCATCAGCGCCAGGATGGTGGGCGCCAGGCTCTCGGACTTGGGCGTGGGTTGCATGCCCTGCCCGGTCTTCACGAACAGCGGATCGTCGAAAAAGCTGCGCAGGCGGTTCACGGCGTGGCTCATGGCGCTTTGCGACAGGCCCAGCTGTTCGCCGGCGCGGGTCACGCTGCGTTCGCGCATCAGGCTGTCGAATACGGCCAGCAGGTTCAGGTCCAGTTTCTCGTTATGCATATCGTGCATTTTCAGAATCAGCCACATGACATTGACGCATATTCCGCCGCTCTCTATCTTCTTGTCAAACGCCGCGCAGACCGGCGTTTCCACAAGGAGACAACATCTTGAAACCCCTTCTACACCCCGTGCGCGCGGTGCTGGTTTCGTGCGCCCTGCTGTCCTGTAGCGCCGCCTCGGCCGATGTCGGCGTAGGCGTCATCCTGTCCCTCACCGGCCCCGCCGCCTCGCTGGGCGGCCCGGCCAAGAACGCCATCGATCTGCTGCCGCGCGAAGTCGCGGGCGAGCCCATCCGCTACATCGTGCTGGACGACGCATCGGACGCCACTGGCGCCGCGCGCGCCTTCCGCCGGCTGGTCGACGAGCACAATGTGGACGTGGTGCTGGGCACCTCGGTCACGCCCGCGACCCTGACCCTGCTGCCCATCGCCCAGGAAAAGAAGGTGCCCTTGATGAGCCTGGCGGCCGGCGCCAAGCTGGTCGAGCCCATGGACGCGCAGCGCCACTGGGTGTTCAAGGTGGTGCAGAACGAAAACCTGATGGTGGCCAGCACCGTCGCCCACATGCAGGCCGCCGGCGTGAAGACGTTGGGCTTCGTCGGCTTCGCGGACGCCTATGGCGACAGCTGGCTGGCGGAAGTCTCCGCCCAGGCCGAGCGCGCCGGCATCAAGCTGGTTGCCACCGAGCGCTACGTCAAGACCGACACCAGCGTCACGGCGCAGACGCTGAAGCTGCTGGCCGCCAAGCCCGACGCCGTCATCGTGGCGGCCTCCGGCACGCCCGGCGCGCTGCCGCAGAAATCCCTGCGCGAACGCGGCTATGCCGGCCGCATCTACCAGACCTACGGCATCGCCAACCGCGAGTTCCTGCGCATCGCCGGCAAGGACGCCGAGGGCGCGCTGTTCGCCGTGGGCCCGGTGGTGGTCGCCAGCCAGCTGGACGAAGCCAACCCGATACGCGCGGTCGCCATGGACCTGACGCAGCGTTACGAAGCCGCCCACGGCAAGGATTCCATGTCGGTATTCGCGGCCAACGCCTGGGATGCCGGCATCGTGCTGCAACAGGCCCTGAAGGCAACGCTGCCCGCGGCCAAGCCGGGCACGCCGGAATTCCGCGCGGGCCTGCGCGACGCGCTGGAAGCGACCCGCGACGCGGTGACCTCGCAGGGCGTATCCACCATGTCGTCCGCCGACCACGTGGGCTATGACGAGCGCGCCGCTGTCATGGTGCAGATCAAGGACGGCGCCTGGCGCTACGTCAAGTAAACCAAGGAGCAAGCCATGTTCATCAAAAACACCTGGTACGTCGCCGCCTGGGACCAGGAAGTCAGCGCCGACGGCCTGTTCTCGCGCACCATCATCGGCGTGCCGGTGCTGATGTACCGCGACAGCGGCGGCCGGCTGGTGGCGCTGGAGGACCGCTGCTGCCACCGCGGCGCGCCCCTGTCGGTGGGGCGGCGCGAAGGCGACTGCGTGCGCTGCATGTACCACGGCCTGAAGTTCGATCCCGGCGGCGCCTGTGTCGAGGCGCCGGCGCAGGCGCGCATTCCGCCGCAGGCCCGGGTCCGCACCTTCCCGGTGGTGGAGCGGCACCGCTGGATCTGGATCTGGATGGGCGATCCCGAGCGCGCCGATCCCGCCCTGATCCCAGACACGCAATGGCTGGACCATCCCGACTGGCGCAGCCAGGACGGCTACATCCACTACGACGTCAACTACCTGCTGATCGCCGACAACCTGCTGGACTTCTCGCACCTGCCCTTCGTCCACCCGACCACGCTGGGCGGCAGCGAGGACTACGCCACGGTATCGCCCAAGGTCGACCGGCTGCCCGACGGCGTGCGCATCACGCGCTGGACGCTGAACACCGAGGCGCCCGCCTTCGCGCAAAAGGTCCGCGAGTGGCCCGGCCTGGTGGACCGCTGGAACATCTACAACTTCACGCTGCCCGGCATCCTGCTGATGGACTCGGGCATGGCGCCGGCCGGCAACGGCGCGCAGGAAGGCAATCGGGAAGGCGCCATCGAGTTCCGCGGCTGCCAGGCGCTGACGCCGGAGACCGCCACGTCGACGCACTACTTCTTCGCCCATCCGCACAACTTCTCCATCGACCGGCCCGAGGTCACCGCGTCCATCCACCAGAGCGTGGTCGAAGCCTTCGACGAGGACCGCGACATCATCACAGCGCAGCAGCGCTCGCTGTCCCTGGCGCCGGATTTCAAGATGGTGCCGCTGTCCATCGACGCCGCGCTGTCGCAGTTCCGCTGGGTCGTGGCGCGCCGCGTCGACGAAGAGCAGCAGGCCGCGTCCGCGGCAACCGGCGCGCGCGCGGCGCAGGCGGCGGCCTGACATGAGGACGCTCGTGATCAGCCGCGTCGTGCGCGAAGCGCGCGGCGTCGTCGGCCTGGAACTGCGCGACCCCGACGGCGCCATGCTGCCCGCCTTCGAAGCCGGCGCGCACGTGGACCTGGCGCTGGGCAACGGCCTGCTCAGGCAGTACTCGCTTTGCGGCAGTCCGGCAGAGCGCGACTGCTACCGGCTGGGCGTCGGCCTGGCGCCGGATTCGCGCGGCGGCTCGCGCTACATCCATGAGCAGCTGCAAGCGGGCGCGCGGGTCGACGTCAGCGAACCCAGGCAGCTGTTCGGGCTGCATGCGCAGGCCGACAGCCATCTCTTCATCGCGGGCGGCATCGGCATCACGCCGATCCTGAGCATGATCCATGCCTGCGCCTTGCGCGGCGAACCCTGGCAGCTGCTGTATTGCGCGCGCGACCGCGACGCCGCGGCCTACCTGTCCGAGTTGCTTCCCCACGGCGACCGCGTGCGCCTGCACATCGACTGCGAACAAGGCGGCGCGCGTTGCGACCTGGATGCCTATCTGGCCGAGCGCCAGGCGCCGGGCCGGCATGTGTATTGCTGTGGGCCCGGCGCGTTGATGGACGCGGTGGCTTCGGCCTGCGAACGCGCAGGCATCGCCGCGCCCCGCGTGCATTTCGAGCGTTTCACGGCCAGCCCGCCCACGTCTTCCGAACCCGGCGCACCCTTCAAGGTCCGGCTCGCCCGCAGCGGCGGCTGCCATGAGGTGCCCGCGGACAAGTCCGTGCTGGACGTGCTGGAGGCCGCCGGGGTCGCCTGGCCGTATTCATGCCGCGAAGGCCTGTGCCGCAGCTGCGAGGCCGGCGTATTGTCCGGCGAGGTCGAGCATCGCGATTACGTGCTCAGCGACGAGGAACGGGCCGCCAACCGCAGCATGATGGTTTGCGTGTCGCGGGGTTGCGGCACGCTGGAGCTGGATGTCTAGGCGCGCCGTCCCGCGCATGCGGCGCCGGGACGCTAGGCCGGTTCCTGCAACGCCGACGCATCCAGCAGATGATCGACGATGGCGAGTATCTGTTCGGCCGCCTCGCCGATATGCCGCTCCAGCGCGGCCTCGGCCTCTTCGGCCCGGCCCTGGCGCGCAAGCGCGATCAGTTCGCTGTGCTCGTCGTGGGCCTGCTGGCGGATGGGCGCGTTGACGATCTGGAAGCGGAAATAGCGTTCGGACTTTTCGTGCAGCGCGCGCACCATGGCCAGCGCGGCGGGCCGTTGCGCCGAGCGGTACAGCAGCTCGTGCAACTGCCAGTTCAGGCGCCCCCACTGTTCGGGCTCGGCGCTGTCCATCTGCGCCACCACGCCGCTGGCCAGATCCAGGTCTTGCGCCTCGCGCTGCTGCACGGCCAGGCGCAACAGCCAGGGCTCCAACCGCAGGCGGATGTCGAAGAATTCCTGCACCTCGGCGCGCGACAGCATGGACACATAGGCGCCGCGATGCGGAATCATGTCGATCAGGCCTTCGGCGCTGAGCTGGCGGATGGCCTCGCGCACGGGCAGGCGGCTCACGCCCAGCTCCTCGGCGAACAATTCCTGGCGCAGCGCGGAACCGGGAGGAATCGCGCCCGACAGGATGCGGTCGCGCAGCTCGTCGACCACCAGTTCGACGGCGGTCTTGCGGACGAGGCGGCCGGCGGAACCAGCCTGGGAACGGGAGGGAGAGGTAGCGGAAATCGAAGAATTCTGGGACACGTAAACCTGCCTGGTTGGGCCGTCTGGCGGTCGCCGCGCGGCATCGGGCCACCGGAACGGGAGCCGCCATGCCCAGGAAAACCCCGAGAGACAGCCGGCGCACGCAGCCCTTTTAATGCGAGTATATTGGATCCATGATCCAGTTCAAGCCGCAGCTCCACCAGCCGCGGTCCGAGGCCCCAGCCTCGTTTTTTTAAGTCCCGTATTTTTGGATCCAATATCCAATAACCAATATCCGACCCAGTCAGCCCGGGCGGACCACGCATCAGGAGCCGCAGCATGAGCATTCAATGGCAAGGCGTATTCCCCGCCGTCACCACCAAGCTGAAACCCGACTTTTCGCTGGACCTGGACGCCATCCGCCAGGGCCTGGAACGCCTGATCCAGAACGGCGTCGGCGGCGTGGTGATGATGGGCATGGTGGGCGAAAACGCCCAGCTCTCGCCCGAAGAGAAACTGGAGGTGTTGCGCACCGCCGTGCGGACCGTGAACGGACGGGTCCCGGTGATTTCCGGTGTGGCCGAGACCGGCACCGCGCGCGCCGCCGCCTTCGCCCAGGAAGCCGCGCGCATCGGCGTGAACGGCTTGATGGTGTTCCCCGGCCTGACCTACAAATCCGACGGCCGCGAGACCGTGGCCTTCTATCGCGAGGTGGCGCGCGCCAGCGCCCTGCCCATCCTGCTCTACAACAATCCGCGCGGCTACTGCGTGGACCTGACACCGGACCTGGTGGCCGAGCTGCTGGAAGAGCCGACCATCGTCGCCATCAAGGAGGAGTCCTACGACACCACCCGGGTCACCGATCTGATCACGCGCTTCGGCGACCGGCTGGCCGTGGTCTGCGGCGTGGACGACCTGATTCTGGAAAGCGCCGCGCTGGGCGTGACCGCCTGGGTCTCGGGCATGGCCAACGCCGTGCCCAAGGCTTCGGTGGACCTGCTGAAGCTGGCGGTCGAAGGCGACTTCGTCCGGGCCCGCAAGCTCTATGCCGCGCTGACGCCGCTGTTCCACCTGGACACCGTGGTCAAGCTGGTGCAGCACATCAAGCTGGCCGAGCACCTGATCACCGGCAGCGCCGAAACCGTGAAGCCGCCGCGCCTGGACCTGGCCGGCGCCGAACGCGAACGCACCATCGCCATCACCAAACAAACGCTCGCGGACCTTTCCGCCCTGGGCTACTGATACCGGAGCCGCCACCATGCGCCCCTACCGCCTGTCCGCGCTGGCCATCAGCGCCCTGTCCGCAGTTTCCGTCCTGTCCGCCGCGCACGCCGCGGACTACCCCGCCCGCTCGATGGAACTGGTGGTCGCCTACCAGCCCGGCGGCGGCAGCGACAACACCGCGCGCGCCATCGCCGAGGCGGTGCGCCCGCCCATGCTGGCGCAGCCCACGGTGGTGATCAACAAGCCCGGCGCCAGCGGTTCCATCGGCTGGGCCTATGTCGCCAATGCCCAGCCCGACGGCTACAAGCTGGTCTTGATGACGCCGGAGATGCTGGTGGTGCCCTTGATGGGCATCGGCAAGACCACGGTCGGCGACTTCCAGCCCGTCGCCCGCTTCACCGACGACCCATCATCGGTCACGGTGCGCGCCGACGCGCCGTGGAAGACGGTCGAGGAATTCCTGGCCGACGCCCGCAAGAATCCCGAGCGCGTCGCCGTCTCCAATGCCGGCATCGGCACCGTGCCGCACATGGCGGCGGCGGCGCTGGGCGAGCAGACCGGCGTGAAGTTCGTGCACGTGCCCTACCAGGGGTCGGCGCCCGCCATCATGGGCCTGCTGGCGGGCGACGTGCAGGCCACCACGGTGGCGTACGCCGAACTGCAGCAACACGTGGAAACCGGCAAGTTGCGCACGCTGGCGGTGATGGCGCCCAAGCGGCTGGACAATCTGCCCAACGTGCCAACGATGAAGGAAAAAGGCGCGGACCTGCAATTCAGCGTCTGGCGCGGCATCGGCGTGCCCAAGGCCACGCCCGCCAATGTGGTCGAAAAATGGCGGGCCGCGGCCCGCCAGGTGGCGCAGTCCCCGGACTTCCAGGCCCTGATGCGCAAGCAGAGCCTGACGCCCTCCTATGCCGACCAGCCGCAATTCACGGCCGACGTGGCGCGGCAGGAAGAAGCGTTCAAGACGCTGGTGCCGAAGCTGAATCTGAAGCCCTGAGTCTTGAAGCCCCGGGCTTGAGACCCCGGGCTTAAGACCCCGGGCCTGAAACGCGCGGTCCGAAGTCCCGGACTGCGGCGGGCGCGGCGCTCACAGGCCGCGCCCGGAAAGCCGGCGCGCCTATTCGACCGTTGCGCCCGACTTCTTCACGACTTCCGCCCAGCGCGGGATTTCGGTCGCCATCAGGTCGCGCAGCTGCTCGGGCGTGCTGCCGACCAGTTCCATGCCCATGGTCTTGCCCAGCTTCTCCTGCACGTCCGGCTCCTTCACGATCACGGCAATCTCCTGCGCCAGCTTGTCGAGGATGGGCTTGGGCGTGCCCTTGGGCGCGTACACCGCCTGCCACGACGCCATCTGGAAGCCCGGCACGCCGGCCTCCTGCATGGTCGGCACCTCGGGCGCCAGCGCGATGCGGTCCTTGGTGGTCACGGCCAGCAGCTTGAGCTTGCCGTTCTGCAGCAGCGGCAAGGCCGCCGTCATCTGGTCGAACATGAAGGTCACCGCGCCGGAGGACACGTCCACCATGGCGGGCGGCGTGCCCTTGTAGGGCACGTGCGTCAGCGGCACGCCTATCATGCTGGCGAACAGCTCCCCGGCCAGGTGCGTGGATGTGCCCGCGCCCGAGGACGCGAACGTGCGCTTGGTCGGGTCGCGCTTCAACAGCGCGATCAGGTCGGCCACGGAATTCACGCCCAGGTTGGGATCCACCAGCAGCACGTTGGGCAGATAGGCGATCAGCGACACCGGCTCGAAATCCTTGACGGGGTCGTACTTCAGGTTCTTGTACAGGCTGGCGTTGATGGCATGCGTGCTGATGGTGCCGCCGAACAGCGTGTAGCCGTCGGGCGGCGCCTTGGCCACATAGGTCGCGCCTATGCCGCCCGCCGCGCCGGGCTTGTTCTCGACGATGACGTTCTGGTGCAGGCGGTCGGCAAGCTTCTGGGCCAGCACGCGGCCCACCACGTCGGTCGAGCCGCCCACGGTAAACGGCACCACGTAGGAAATCGGCTTCTGCGCCGGCCAGTCGGCGGCCTGGGCCGGCATGGCCAGCGCGCCCAGCGCCGCGGCCGCCAGCAGCGCGGCGAGCGCGCCGCGTCCTTGCATCTTCATGTTTGTCTCCTGCCTTTCATTGTTTTGTGGTGGTGGATTGCCGGCGCCGGGGCTCAACGGCCCTGCTGCTTGCGCCAGGCGGCGAACTTGTCCTTGGTGCCCGGATCGGTGGGCGGATACAGCCCCAGGATGGACGCGCCCTGCTGCACCTCGCTGGTCACGAAGTCCTCGAAGGCGGTCATCTCCACGGCCTCGACGGCGATCTCGTCGGCCAGGTGGGCGGGTATCACCACCACGCCCTCGCGGTCGCCAACGACGATGTCGCCGGGCCACACCGCCACGTCGCCGCAGCCGATGGGCGCGTTGATGTCCAGCGCCTGGTGCAGGGTCAGGTTGGTCGGCGCCGAAGGCCGCTGGTGATAGGCCGCGAAACCCAGCTCCGCGATCTCCGGCGAATCGCGAAAGCCGCCGTCCGTCACCACCCCGGCCACGCCGCGCTTCATCAGCCGCGTGACCAGGATGGATCCGGCCGAGGCGGCGCGCGCGTCCTTGCGGCTGTCCATCACCAGCACCGCGCCTTCCGGGCAGGTCTCGACGGCGGCGCGTTGCGGATGCGCGCGGTCCTCGAACACCTTGATGGTGTTGAGATCCTCGCGCGCCGGGATGTAGCGCAGGGTAAAGGCCGGCCCGACCATATTGGGCAGCGTGGCGTTCAGCGGACGCACGTCCTGGATGAACTGGTTGCGCAGGCCGCGCTTGAACAAGGCCGTGCACAAGGTCGCGGTGCTGACGCCGGCCAGGCGGGCGCGGGTTTCGGGATTCATTTGGGACACGATGGCTCCGGGTGTTGAAGGCAATGTGAGGCAGGGTTCGGCCAGCGGCCGCAACTAGAAGATCTCGGGTTCGGGCACGGGCGCGCCGAAGCCGGTTTCCAGGAAATCGAAATCGCAGCCGTCGTTGGCCTGCAGGATGTGCTTCGAATACATCCAGCCATAGCCGCGCTCGTAGCGCTTGGGCGGCGGCGTCCAGGCGGCTCGGCGCGCGGCCAGTTCCTCGTCGCTGACGTTCAGGTGGATGCTGCGCGCGGGCACGTCCACGGTGATCAGGTCGCCCGTCTTCACCAGGGCCAGCGGGCCGCCGATATAGCTTTCCGGCGCCACGTGCAGGATGCAGGCGCCGTAGCTGGTGCCGCTCATGCGGGCGTCCGACAGGCGCAGCATGTCGCGCACGCCCTGCTTCACCAGCTTGGTCGGGATCGGCAGCATGCCCCACTCCGGCATGCCCGGACCGCCCTGCGGCCCGGCATTGCGCAGGATCATGATGTGGTCGGCGGTGACGTCCAGGCTTTCGTCGTCCACGGCGGCCTTCATGCTGGGATAGTCGTCGAACACCAGGGCCGGGCCGGTATGGCGCAGATACTGCTGCGCGCAGGCGCTGGGCTTGATGACGCAGCCGTCCGGCGCGATATTGCCGCGCAGCACGGCCAGCGCGCCCTCGTCGTAGATGGCCTGGTCCAGCGGACGGATCACGTCGTCGTTGTAGACCTCGGCGCCGGCGATGTTCTCGCCCAGCGTCTTGCCGGTGACGGTCATGGCGGAAGGATCCAGGTGGCCGCGCAGCCGCGACATCAGCGCCGGCAGCCCGCCCGCGTAGAAGAAGTCTTCCATCAGGTAGGTGTCGCCGCTGGGACGGATATTGGCGATCACCGGCACCTTGCGGCTGGCGGCGTCGAAGTCGTCCAGGCCCACCGCGCAGCCGGCGCGGCGCGACATGGCCACCAGGTGCACGATGGCGTTGGTGGAACAGCCCATGGCCATGGCCACGTTGATCGCGTTCTTGAACGAAGCCAGGCTCAGGATGCGCTGCGGCGTCAGGTCTTCCCAGACCATCTCCACCACGCGCCGGCCGCACTCGGCCGACAAGCGCATGTGGTTGACGTCCGCCGCGGGTATCGAGGACGCGCCCGGCAGGGTCATGCCGATGGCCTCCGCGATGGCGGTCATGGTGCTGGCCGTGCCCATGGTCATGCAGGTGCCGTAACTGCGGGCGATGCCGCCTTCGACCTCGGTCCACTGTTCCTGCGTGATCTTGCCGGCGCGGCGCTCGTCCCAGAGCTTCCAGGCGTCCGAGCCGGAGCCCAGGATCTTGCCCTTCCAGTTGCCGCGCAGCATGGGGCCGGCGGGCACGTAGACGCAAGGCAGTCCGGCGCTGACGGCGCCCATGATGAGGCCCGGCGTGGTCTTGTCGCAGCCGCCCATGAGCACCGCGCCGTCGACCGGATGGCTGCGCAGCAGCTCCTCGGTCTCCATGGCCAGGAAGTTGCGGTACAGCATGGTGGTCGGCTTGACGAAGGATTCCGACACCGAGATCGCCGGCAGTTCCACAGGAAAGCCGCCCGCCTGGAACACGCCGCGCTTGACGTCCTCGACGCGCTGCTTGAAGTGGCTGTGGCAGGGATTGAGGTCGGACCAGGTGTTGATGATGGCGATGATCGGGCGCCCCGCCCAGTCGTCGGGGCCATAGCCCATCTGCATCATGCGGGAACGGTGGCCGAAGGAACGCAGGTCGTCCTTGGCCATCCAGGCGGCGCTGCGCAGGCTTTCGTAGGAACGTTTCATAGGGGTGCGGCGGTGTTTCGTAATGGCGACCGGGCCATTTAAACACTAATACATTAGTGCGTCAGCTTGGTAAAAACCCGCTAAACTCCGGTACTCTTCAGGCCCGACTCCGCACGCGACCCGATGCAAAGCACCAAGCTCAGACTGGACCGTTCGCGCCACGCCGCGCCCCAGGTCTTCGAACACCTACGCGAACAGATCCTGTCCCTGGAACTTGCTCCGGGCGCATCCCTGTCGCGCGTGACCCTGGCGGAAACCTACGGCCTGAGCCAGACCCCGATCCGCGACGCCCTGATGCGGCTGGCCGAGGAAGCGCTGGTCGAGATCTATCCCCAGCACACCACGGTGGTCAGCCGCATCGACGTCGCCGCCGCGCGCGAAGCGCATTTCCTGCGCCGCTCGCTGGAATTGGAAATCGTGCAGATGCTGGCGCAGCGTCCCGACCCCGTGCTGTTCAAGCGCCTGCAGGCCAGCATAGACCTGCAGCGCGCCAGCCATGCCAGCGGCCAGTACCAGCGCTTCATCGACGCCGACCAGGCCTTCCACCGCGACATGCACGACGCCGCCGGCGTGATCCGGCTGTGGGAACTGGCGCAGCGCTACAGCGGCCACCTGGACCGGCTGCGCCGCCTGCACCTGCCGGAATCCGGCAAGGCCGAACGCATCCTGGACGACCACCAGCGGCTGCTCGACGCCATCGTGGCGCAGGACCCGCAAGCGGCTCAGCGCGTGCTGCGCGAGCACCTGTCCGGCACCCTCAGCCAGGTGGCCGAGATCTGCAAGCGCTACCCCGATTACGTGCTGGCGGCCTGAGCGGGCATACCGCTCTTTCGGGAGCGACAGGTCCTAGACCGGATTGGCGGCGCGCGTGGGCCTGCCACCCGGTATGATCGGTACACGCCACGGCCACGAGCCGGGCGACGGCGCGCCGCGCCACCACCGGAAAACACCAATGACCGCAAGGCACGCATCCCTGATCGCGCTGGCCGCAGCCGCCTGGATCCACCCCGCGCAAGCCGCCCCTCCCGAAACCTGCAAGACCGTCACGGTCCGCGAAGGCGATCCGGTGCCCGCCGGCGCCTGCGCCGTGAACATCGTGCCGCGCGACCCCGGCCCCGGCGGCATGCTGTCCGGCGAGCCGGACTGGGTGCCGGTGGACCCACAGGCCATGCCGGGCGTGTTCTACGACAGCGCGTCGGTCAAAGTGATATCGGAGCGTCCCGCCGTGATGGCGGTGAATGTGGCCTGGTTCTATGCCCAGCCCAGGATGTCCGAGGCCAACGGCCAGCCGTACCGCTCGGTGGCCCAGCCCGTGACGATGAACTGCAGCGCCAACACCTATACGGTGAACCAGATCGTGCACTATGCCGGCGAAAACGCCACCGGCCACATCGTCGAGTCCCTGCCCTCCGCCAATATCCGCAACGCGCCGGTCGCGCAGGATCCCGTGCAGCGCACGCTGCGCGGGGTCATCTGCCCGGCCGACGGCAAGAGCATGCGCAAGTAGGGCCTGGCTATCCCTTCCAATAGCGGTACAAGCCGCGCGCGGCGGCGTCCAGCGCAAAGCCCAGCACGCCTATCATCAAGACCATGGCCATCAGCTCCGAGTACGCCAGCCGGTCGCGCGTATCCAGGATGAAGTAGCCCATCCCGGCCGACACCCCCAACATCTCGCAGGGGACGAGCACGATCCACAGGATTCCGATGGCCAGGCGCACGCCCGTCAGGATATGGCCCAGCACACCAGGCAGGATGACGCTGCGCAGCGTCTCCCAACGGGTGGCCGCGACGCTTTGCGCCAGCTGCAGCCAGCGCGGGTCCAGCTGCTGCACGCCCGCGGCCGTGTTCAGGACGATGGGCCAGACTGCCGCGAAGGCCAGCAGGAAATAGACCGGATCGTCCCCCACCCCGAACGCCATCACCGCGATCGGCATCCAGGACAAGGGCGAAATCATGCGCAGAAACTGCATGGCTGGAGACACGGCGGCTTCCAGCCGGCGGTAGCTGCCAATCGCCAGCCCCAGCGGCACGCCTATGGCCAGCGCAAAACCCAGACCGACGGCGACGCGACGCAGACTGACCAGGACATGAAAGGGCAAGTCGGACCCCATCAGCAGCGAGGCCAGGCTGCCGAAGGTGGCGCCAGGCGAAAAGCGCCGCGCCATGCTGCCCGCGGGCGACAGCACGTCCGTGCTCAGCCACCATAGCGCCAGCAGCGCCATGAGGCCCCCCGCACCCAACGCGCAGCGCGCCGCCAGGCGCGGGCTGGTGCGCCGGGGGCCGGCGCCTGGTCTCGGGGCAGCCGCCACAACGGCGGGGGCTTCGGCGACAGACTCGGGAGCCGTCACGCCTGCACCGTCTCGATCCGGTTGTACTGGTCGGGAAAACCGAAGCGGCTCAAGCCGCCCGCCGCCTCGATGGCGCGCTTGACGTAGCGGTCGTCCACCAGTTCGGAAGCGGCCCGCGCCGGGTCCAGGTCCGCCAGAAAACCACGGTCCGCTTCGATCAGCGTATCGCGCAAGCGGCGCACCAGTTCCTCGGTGTAGCTGGGAAACGGATAGGGCTGGAAGTCGATACGGCGCTCGTCCCAATCGGCATGCCGGATGGCTCCGCTGGCCAGGTAGTGCTCGCGGTCGGACGGCGGCGGCGCCAGCACTTTGGATAGCGCCGGCAAAGTGTGCGGCGTGTAGCGGTTGATGCCTTCCTTGGACAGCAAGCGCGCGGTCTCGGCCCGGTTGTCGCGGATCCACAGTTGCGCCTGCACGATGGCGTCCACCACCTTTTGCGACCACTGCGGACGCTGTTCCAGGTCGCGCTCATGCATGAAGACCACGCAGCACGCGTGATTGCGCCAGACGTCTCCCGTGAACCGCAGCACCTTGCCCACGCCCAGCGTCTCCGCCACCGCATTGAAGGGCTCGGCCACGATATAGCCCGCGATGCGGTCCTGCGCCAGCGCCGGAGGCATGTCGGCCGGCGCCATCACCACCAGATTCACTTCATTGGGAGCGACCGCCCCATCCCTGCGCGCCACCGGCGCCAAGCCGTTTTCGCGCAGCAGATGCTGCAGCACGACGTTGTGAATGGAATACCAGAATGGAATGGCGACAGTCTTGCCGCCCAGTTGCTTGACATTGTCTATGGAAGGCGCCACCGTCAGTCCCGAACCGCCCACGTGGTTCCAGGCCACCACCTTGGCCGGCACCTTGCTGCCAAAGCGCGCCCAGACGGTCATGGGCGACAGCAGGTGCACCACATTGACCTGGCCGGAAATGAAGGCCTCGATCACCTGGGCCCAACTGCGCAGCAGCGTGGGCTTTTCCGCCTTCACGCCAGCCTGCTCGAACAGGCCGTTGTTATGCGCCACCAGCAACGGCGCCGCGTCCGTGATGGGCAGATAGCCGATGCGCACCGGCGCGTCGGGATCGCTTTGCGCGCGGGCGTTGAACGCCGACAACAAGGATGCCGCGCCGCCCGCAGTCAGCAGGGCCGAGAGTTTCAACCAGTCGCGACGCGACATGTGTTCAAGGCACATCAAAGCACTCCTAGCAGGGTCAGTTCATACATGGAGAGCCACAGGCTGGCTCTCCTGTTCAGGCAGGCGCGGCCATGCCGCGGACAGCCCGCAGCGCGCTGCGCAAGCGGGTAAGAATCTCCAGGCGCAGCGCGCCCATTTCCGGCAACAGATCGGCGCGCGGCTGCGGCAGGTCCACCCGCCACACCCCCAGAATGCGCCCCGGCGCACCGCCCAGCAGCACGATGCGGTCGGCCAGCACCAGCGCCTCGTCGATATCGTGCGTGATCAGCAAGGCGGCCGTATCGAAATCCGCCACCACCTTGCGCAGCAGCGCCTGCATCTCGCTTCGGGTGACCTCGTCCAGCGCGCCGAAGGGCTCGTCGAGCAACAGCACCGCAGGCCGGCGCGCCAGGCAGCGAGCCAGGGCCGCGCGCTGCGCCATGCCGCCCGACAGCTGCGCCGGACGCAAGTGGCGGGCATGCGCCAGGCCCACTTCATCGATGGCCTGGTCCACCCTGGCTCGGCGTTGCGCGTCGCTCAGCGCCGGCTGGTGCTTGAAGTCCAGGCCGAAGGCCACGTTGCGCTCCAGCGACAGCCAAGGCAACAGGCTCGGATCCTGAAACGCCACCGCGACGCGGGGGTGCACGCCCGAGAGCGGCGCGCCCTCCATCAGCAACGACCCCGCGCTGGCGGGCTGCAGGCCGGCCAACACCCGCAGCAGGCTGGATTTGCCCGCGCCGCTGGCTCCCAGCACGGCAACCACCTCGCCCCGCTCCAGCGCCAGGTCCACGTCTTGAAACACCGCGCCGCTGCTCCCTGGATAGCTGAGCGCCAGGCCCCGGGCCTGCAGCACGGCTTGCGGACCCGCCGTCATGCGGCGGCACCTGCGGCCAGTCGCGACTGGCGCTTGGCCAGTTCGGTCTTCAGCTGCACCAGGCTGGGCGTCACGATGGGCAGGAACGCCGCTTCCCGCCAGCGCCGGGCAAAACCCGCGCCCGCAGGCTTGAGGTAGGCCGCGCCGCCGCTAGCCTGCAGCTCCAGCTGCACCGCCTCCTGGGCAGCCTCGGCCAATGCGATGCGGATCTCGAACAGGCGCCAGGGCTCGGCCACGAAGCGTTCGCTGCGCACCCCTGAAATCAGGTGCTCGGCCAATGTTTCCACCTGCGCCCGCAAAGCCTCCAGCGGCTGGCCCAGGATGCCGCGCGACGCCTGTCCCTGGCCCGCTTGTTCCGCCGCCCGCAACGCGCGCCGCGCCAGGCCGATGGACAGGCCGCATTGCAAGCCGGCGAACGCCGGCCTGGCCTGCGGCAAATACTGGCGCGCGTCCGCATGAATAAGCCATTCGGGGCCGATGCGCACACCGCGCACGTCCAGCGCAGCGGTATTGCTCGATTGCAGGGCCAGCAATGACAGGTCCGGGCTGCGAGTCAGTCCGGCGATATCGTGCGGCAGCGCCACCACGGCCGGCGTGCCGTCGGGCGCGGTCACCGCGGCGGCCACCAGGAACCCCTGGACCCGCAGATTCGTCACCCAAGGCATGCGGCCATCCAGCACCCACAGGCCGTCCCCGGCCCGCGCGGAGATCTGCAGCGATTCGATCCCGCTCAGGAACTTCATGGCGTTCGACAACGCGGTCGCGCCCGCCTGCCTGCCTTCGAGCAAGGGCCCCAGCCATGCGTCAGCCAGAGCCGTGTTCGGGCTGCGCAACAGGTATTCGATGAAGACGCGCTGCCCCCACGCCACGAAGGCGCTGGCGACCGACAGTTCGGCCACTTGAGAGACCGCCTCGATGGCATCGCCGATGTCCGTGCCGGCCAGCCCGCCCTGCGCGGCAGGCACGCCATGGCGGAACACGCCGGCCGCGGCCAACCGCGGCAGCACCGTGGCGCCATCCAGGCTGCCGTCGTCCAGCGCGTCCGCATGCTGCTCCAGCCACGCCCTCAGATCGGCGGGCAGCGCCGATGCCGCGGATGCCGCCGTCATTGCGCGCCGCTCCATGCGTAGTCGCGCAGCTGTTCGTTCAGCGGCGTCTGCGCCAGGTTGTTGCCGAAGTTGCAGATGGTGGCCAGCCCCACGCCGACGATGACTTCCAGCGCATTGCCGTCCGTGTAGCCCGCGGCGCGCAAGCCCTGCAAGGCCTCGTCGCTGACGCGGCCCCGCGTCTGGATCACGGCTTCGGTGAAGGCCGCCAGCGCTTGCAGGCGTTCATCGGGCAGGACTCCCTGTGCGCGCAGCGCTTCCACCACTTCAGGCGAGAGCTTGGCCTTGTTGCGCGCCAGCGCGGTATGCCCGGCCACGCAGAACGTGCAGCCGTGGCGCGTGCCCGCTACCAGTTGCACCACCTCGCGCTCTTGCAAGGTCAGGCCGGCGCGCGCATTGATCTGGGAGAGCGTCTGATATGCCTCGAGCGCCACGGGCGCATTCGCCAGCACGCCCAGCAGATTGGAGAGGTAACCTGCGCCCTGCTCGGCGGCCGCCAGCGCGGCGCGCGTCGGTTCGGGAGCGCTTTGCGCGGTGTGGACGGGCAGACGGGACATGAAGATCTCCTTCGGGCTATCGTTGAAGACATGATTGTGCTTGCTCCGGACGGCAAGCGACAATGCGCGAAGATCGCAACTTGATGCTCGATCTTATCGACTTTCAGCTATGCACTTATAACCAGACGTGTACTCCCGATGATGCCCGCAAACTGCACCGGTCCGGCGACCATATCAGCCGTCGACCAAGCCGCTGTCGACGCCCTGCTGTTGTCCAGCCTGGAAGTCCAATCCAGCCTCTACCACCTGGGGCAGTATTGCGGCAATTGGTCTGCCAGCACCAGCGGGCGCGCGCGCGCAAGCTTTCACCTGATTCTGCACGGCCGCTGCCAGGTCGGCGTGCACGGCGGCCACGAAACGTTCACGCTGGACGCGGGCGACGGCATTTTCTTCCTGCGCGACATTGCGCATGCGCTGACGCCGCTGGAACCCGCTGCGCCAGACGCCCGGCAAGCGGCGATGGAGCCCCTGTTGCCCCGGCGCGCCGACAGCACGGGCCTGGCCTGCGGCTTTTTCCAATTCCGGCCTGGACTGGCCGATCTGCTAGCCGACGCCCTGCCCGACTTCCTGGTCCTGCGCGCCGGCGACGAACGCTTTGGCACCGCGCGCGGCGTGTTCCAGCTGATCCTTGGAGAAACGGCCCGCGAGCCGGGCGCATCTTCGGTGGTGCTGGAACGGCTGACCGATCTGCTGATCTTCTTCATGCTGCGCCACCTGGCCATACACGACCGCCAGGCTTGCGGCCTGTTCGTGCTGGCCCGCGACCCCGCCATGGCCGGACTACTGCAAGCCATCCTGGCCGAGCCCGCCAGGAACTGGAGCATGCAGGACATGGCCGAGCACATGCATATGTCCAAGGCCACCTTTCACCGCCGCTTCACGCTGCAAAGCGGCACCACGCCCGCGCAGCTGCTGCAATTGCTGCGCATGCGGGTGGCCAGGCGGCACCTGGAGCGCGGCATGGGCATCCAGGATGCCGCCGAACGGGTCGGCTACCAGTCGCAGGCAGCCTTCAGCCGCGCGTTCCAGCGCACCGAAGGCGTCGCGCCGTCCACCTTGCGCCGCCGCCTGGGCGCCCATGGCGGCGGCGCATAGCGCTCAGCCCAGACGCAGCAACAGGTCGGCCAGCAAGGCCGGATGCGTGATGTGCGCTTCGTGCGGCGCGGCGATGTCCATCCAGTTCCAGCCGGATTGCGACTGCACCAGCCTGCGCGAATCCTCCAGCACCGCCAGCTCGGGCTCGGTGCAGTGGATGTATGTGCGCTCAACGCCATTGCCGATGGGATGTTTCAGCGTGAGCGGCGTGGTGTAGCTGGCCAATGGATGCGCGGTCAGGCGCCGCCTGACCCACTCGTAATCCGCGCTGCCCGGCGTAAACCCCCAGGGCGCGGGCAAGGGATCGGGAACCGGCACGGCCAATCCGCCGGTGGCCTTGGAGGCCGCGGCAATGCGCGCATCGGCGTCCGCCTTCGGATAGACCGAAAACGCGTTCTGGCCGCTTTGCAGCACGATGGCGTCAAAGTAGACCAGGTGCGCCAGCCGTTGCGGAATGCGGTCAGCCACTCCCGTGATCGGAATGCCGCCAAAGCTGTGGCCCACCAGGATCACATCCTTGAGTTCCTCGGCCTCGATGACCTGAATCAGGTCCTCGACGAAGGTATCGATGCCAATGCTCTTGCTCAGCAGGTGGGCCCGGTCGCCCATGCCGGTATAGCTGGGCGCGTACACCCGGTGGCCGGCGGCTTGCAGCCGGTCCGCCACCGGGCGCCAGCACCAGCCGCCATGCCAGGAACCGTGGGCCAGGACGTAATTGCGGGCCTTGGCGGCCGGGGCAGCCGGAGCTGCCGCCCCGGCCGCTCCCGCGGCTGCCAGCGCGGGCAAGCCCGCGGCAAGCTTCAACAAGGTTCTGCGGGGAAGCATCGTCATGCCGCTTACACCTGCGCCAATGCCTGGTCCAGATCGGCCAGCAGGTCGTCGATGTGCTCGATGCCGATGGACAGGCGCACGGTTTCCTCGCGCACGCCGGCCTTTTGCAGCTCTTCGGGATTGAGCTGGCGGTGCGTGGTGGATGCGGGATGCGTGGCCAGCGACTTGGAATCGCCGATATTGACCAGGCGCGTAAACAGCTGCAGCGCGTCCTGGAAGCGCGCGCCGGCTTCGCGGCCGCCCTTCACGCCGAACGTGAACAGACCGGGGGCCTTGCCGCCCAGGTACTTCTGCGCCAGCGCGTGGTCGGGATGATCCGGCAGGCCGGCATAGTTGACCCATTCGACCTTCGGGTGCTCGCGCAGGTAGTTGGCGATCTTCACGGTGTTCTCGACGATGCGGTCCACGCGCAGCGCCAGGGTCTCGATGCCCTGCAGGATCTGGAACGAGTTGAAGGGCGAGATCGCCGCGCCGGTATTGCGCAGCGGCACCACGCGGGCGCGGCCGATGTAGGCGGCCGGGCCGAAGGCTTCGGTGTAGACCACGCCGTGGTAGCTCACGTCCGGCGTATTCAGGCGCTTGAAGCGTTCTTTGTGTTCCGCCCACGGGAACTTGCCCGAATCGATGATGGCGCCGCCCAGACTGGTGCCATGGCCGCCCAGGTACTTGGTCAGCGACTGCACCACGATGTCGGCGCCGTGCTCGATGGGGCGCAGCAGGTACGGCGAAGGC
This sequence comes from Achromobacter anxifer, assembly GCF_903652925.1. Classification (GTDB taxonomy): domain Bacteria; phylum Pseudomonadota; class Gammaproteobacteria; order Burkholderiales; family Burkholderiaceae_B; genus Achromobacter; species Achromobacter anxifer. The sequence continues at coordinate 619,881 of NZ_CAHLAR010000004.1, forward strand.
ACGGTGTTGTCGACGATCAGCGGCAGGCCGTGGCGATGCGCCAGTTCGGCCAGCGCGGCGATGTCGGTGATGTTGCCCAGCGGGTTGCCGACCGACTCCGCGAAGATGGCCTTGGTGCGGTCGTCGATCTGCGCCTCGAACGCGGCCAGGTCGGAAGGATTGGCGAAGCGCGTGCTGATGCCGTACTGCGGCAGCGTATGCGCGAACAGGTTGTAGGTGCCGCCATACAGCGTGCTGGACGAAACGATGTTGTCGCCCGCTTCGGCGATGGTCAGGATGGCGTAGGTCACCGCGGCCTGGCCCGAGGCCAGCGCCAACGCGGCGATGCCGCCTTCCAGGGCCGCCACGCGCTGCTCCAGCACGTCCGTGGTCGGGTTCATGATGCGGGTATAGATGTTGCCCGGCACCTTGAGGTCGAACAGGTCGGCGCCATGCTGCGTGTCGTCGAACGCGTAGGCCACGGTCTGGTAGATGGGCACGGCCACGGCGCGCGTGGTGGGATCGGGGCGATAGCCGCCATGCACGGCGATGGTCTCAAGCCGCCAAGGCTTGTTCGATTGGCTCATGGGTGTCTCCTTGTTGATTGCCGGTAGCTTTGTATGCGGTCCAGGCCGGATTGTAGTTATGCGAACGGGATATGGATACCGCTACGCTCACATAACCATATGCCATATGGCGCCGCCGCTCAGAAGCGCTGGTCCATCAGCGCCGGCATCACGAGTTCCCGCACGAACGACGCATCGGACAGGTGCAGCAGCGCGCGCGTCATCGCCACCACGTCATGCACGGGGATCAGGCCGCCCTCTCCGCGCTGGCTGGCCGTGTCCCGCGGCACGTCCATTCCGTCTTCCGTATTCAGGTAGCCCAGTTGCAGGCAGGTCACCGCCAGCCGGCGGTCCCTGAAGCTCTCGCGCAGGGCGTCGGCGATGCCGCGCAGCGCGAACTTGGAGGCCGCGAACGTCACTTCGGGGCGACCGCTGCCGGGCAGCGCCGAAGTCGAACCGGTCAGGATTACCTGCGGCTTGCGCGAACCCAGCACGCGCGGAATCAGGCATTGCAGCAACAGGATGGTCGCGGTGACGTTGATGTCGACCATGCGCGCGAGTTCCTGCGGGGAATCGGTCAGGAAGTCATAGCCTTCGCTGAATGCGCGCTCCTCCCACACGCCCAGGTTGTAGAGGATGACGTCGAGGTCATTCGGCGCCTGCGCGGCGATCTGATCGACGGCGGCCTGCGGCTGCGACAGATCCGCCTCGATCCAGCGCAGCTCGCAGCCAGGCGCCGAGCGGACGTCCGCGGGCGCGCGGCGCGCCACGCCGGCGATCAAGCTTGCGTCCTGGCTCAAGCCCTCCACGAATGCCCTGCCCAGCCCCTTGCTCGCGCCCACCACCATGACCCGCATATCCGTCTCCGTTCAACTACGCCGGGATGCGCGGCCAGGCGCGCCCTTGCGGCAACGACGCCGGTATAGCATGGTCCGCTCCGGATTCCCGCAAAGCCCGCAGGCCGCGGCGGGCCTTGAGCGGGCCTCAGCGCACCGGCCCCGCGCCTTGCAGCCACGCCGGCCTGGGCGCGGCATCCAGCCAGTTCTTGACGATCAGTCCCAGCTCGGTATCGCCCGAAATGCGCAGCCTGCGCTGGAAGAACAAGGTATCGGCGTCCGTCTCCGAACGCATCAGCGCCAGCAGGTCGGCCAGCTTCGCGCCCAGCTCCAGTTCGGCGGCCGCGCCGTTCCATAGCGGCCGGAAGGCGCCCTGCCGCAGCGCGAAGCTGCTGCGCAAGCCCAGGTCCTCGACCGTGATGGCGAAGCTGCGGCCTTCCAGCTCCGAGGGCGGTGACAGCCACTTCAGCCGTCGCGCCAGCTCCAGCCCGGCCGTGAAATGCAGGGAGACGAACGGCCCGGGCAGACGCCGGCCCAGCCTGGCGAACAGGCCAGGCACCTGGATAGCCGCGCTCATGCCACCTCCAACAGGTCGATGCCGGGTTTGCCGTGGAAATAGCCGTTGCAGCGGGCCATGCCCGCCGGCGGCTGCGCGTCCACCGGCGCGAGGCCGCGCCGCGTGGCATCCAGCGCGGCGATCGCCTCCAGCGTGCCGGCCGATTGCGGACTCACCCGCAGGACCTCCACCCCCATGGCCGCCAGTTCCGACGCTTGCAACAGCAGGTCCAGACAGGCCCCGGACTGCACCTGGATGCCGTTGATCGCCAGGAAATCGCTCGATTCCCGAGTGCGCATGTCCAGCCCGTCCGGATGCTCGATGCAGCGAAAGCCGCAGTCGTCCTTCTTCAGGCGGAAGTGCCGCGCGGTGAAGCAGCGCGCGGAGAACGCCAGCGCCATGCGGCCCCACACCATGACTTCCGCCTCCAGGCCGGCGGGCCTCTCGGCCATCAAGAGGGCCAAGGTCTGGCCATCCATTTCCAGCGGCGCGACGAAACGCGCGGCCCCGCGTCGGGCCAGCCATTCCAGGGTGCCGCCGTGATAGGCGTTGACGTGGGGCCCCGCCACGAAGGCGCGGCCGTTCAGGTGCCGCACCGCGCCCAGCTCGCCCGCCTCGACCATGAAGTCGTCCTGGCCGCAGAGCTTTTTCAGCGCGCTGGCCTCGGCCCCGGTTTCGATCAGCGTGCGGCCCGACAGCACCACCTGCTTGCCCGCGGCGCGCAGGTCGCGCGCCAACTCCATCCAGTCCTCGGCGCGCAGCTCGTGGCGGCGGCTACAGACGGTTTCGCCCACATAGATGATGTCGGCGGGACTGTCGGCCAGCGCCGCATAGAAGTCCAGCGTGTGCTGGCGCGGCCAGTAGTATTGCAGCGGCCCGACTGATATCTGGTATGCGCTCGGATTCATTTCCATGGACGTTCGAATGCGCCTTGGGTGACTTGGGAACCTTCGGAATGGCGCGCCAGCATGGCGTTCCATTCAGGACGAGGAGAAAAGCGGGAAGCGTCGGCATGCGCGCCGTCCAGGGCCGCGCGCAGGGTCGACACCACCTGGGTGACATAGGCCGGGCTGCGCTGCCGGCCTTCGATCTTGATGGCGGACACGCCCATTTCCGCCAGGCGCGGCAACAGGCCGATGGCATTCAGGCTGGTGGGCTCTTCAAGCGCATGGTCCGACTGTCCGTCGACCTCGAAGCGGCCCTTGCACAAGGTGGGATAGGCGGCGGGCTCGCCGGGTTCGTAGCGGTCGATCAGGATGCCGTTCAGGCGCGCGTCCATGCGGCCGTTCTCTTCCGACCAGCGCACCGCGTGCGCCGGCGAACAGACGCCCTTGTTGTTCGGGGAATCACCGGTGGCATAGGACGACAGCAGGCAGCGCCCTTCGGCCATGACGCACAGGCTGCCAAAGCCGAACACTTCGACTTCGACGCTGACGTTGGCACAGATGCGTCCGATCTCGGCCACGGTCAGCACGCGCGGCAGCACCACGCGGCGGATGCCGAACTGTTCCTTCATCAGTTCGATGGCGTCGGTGTGGGTGGCGGAACCCTGCACCGACAGGTGCAGGCGCAGATCGGGATAGCGGTCGCTGGCGTAGGCCAGCAGGCCCGCGTCGGCCATGATGACGGCGTCCGCGCCCAGCCCGTGCGCGGCGTCGACCGCGGCGCGCCACTCGGGCGCCCTGCCCGCCTGCACGAAGGTGTTGATGGCGAACAACACCTGCCGCCCGCGGCTGTGCGCCAGTTCCACGCCTGCGCGGATGTCGCTTTCGGTGAAGTTGAGCCCGGCGAAATTGCGGGCATTGGTGGCGTTCTTGAGCCCGAGGTAGACAGTGTCGGCGCCGGCATCGATGGCGGCCTTCAGCGCGGCCAGGCTGCCGGCGGGGGCCACGAGCTCCATGGGAGAGGTTCGAGTTTCCATGCCGGCCAGTCTATGGGGCCGCCGCTCCCCGGGCCTTGTCGCAGATCAAGACGGCGCATGCCGAACGCCGCGCACAGCCTATTCTTCCGTGTACAGCCCGTGTTCCACGGCGTAGACGGCGACCTGCACGCGGCTGGTCAGGTTGAGTTTTTTCAACACGTTCTGCACGTGGATCTTGACCGTGCTTTCGCTCACGTCCAGCTCGCGCGCAATGACCTTGTTGCTGGCGCCGCGCGCCAGCCATTGCACGATCTGAGTTTCGCGTGCGGTAAGGCGATGGCGCTCGGCGCCGCCGGCCGTCTGCGGCGCCTGCGCCGCAAGGCTGGCCTGGCCGCGGAACTGCTCGACCAGCTTGGCCGTCATGCTGTCGGCGATGACCGGCTCGCCGCCCGCCGCCCGGCGGATGGCCGCGGTCAGCGCGTCGGCGTCGATGTTCTTGACCAGGTAGCCGCGGGCGCCGTCGCGCAGCGCCTGCCCCAGCTCGTCGGCCTCTTCGGAAACCGTCAGGATGATGACCGCGCAGGAAGGCAGCTCCTGCGTCAGCAGCTGCAGCGTTTCCAGCCCGGACAGGCCCGGCAGGTTCAGGTCCAGCAGGACCACGTCGGGCTTGAGCTCCTTGGCGCGCTTCAGGCCCTCGACGCCGTCACCGGCCTCGGCCACGACCTCGAAATCGGGCTGGCGTTGCAGCAGCAGGCGCACGCCCGAACGGAACAGGGTGTGGTCGTCGACGAGGAGGATGCGGATGGGCATGGTCGTAATATTCAAGCGGCCTGGCGTTCGCTGCCAGGCAGGGTCAGCGCGACGCGGGTGCCGGCGCCGGGCTGCGATTCGAGTTTTATCATGGCGCGCATGCGGGCGGCGCGCTCGCGCATGATATGTAGGCCCACATGGGATTCGCCGCGCTCGGCGACCTCGGCCGGATCGTAGCCCTGGCCGTCGTCCGCGATGAGCAAGCTGAAGTCGCGGTCATTGGCGACCTCGACGCGCACGTGGCTGGCCTCGGAATGCTTGCGCACGTTGGACAACGCCTCTTGCAGGACGAACAGCACCTGCAATTGCTCGTCGGGCGGCAGCGGCGCGCCCTGGCCCGGCGCAAAGCGCAATTCGGTCTCGATGCCGGTCTGGCGCCGGAAGCGCGCCACGGTGTCTTCGATGGCGGCTTGCAAGTCGCCCTGCGACAGCTTGGTGCGGAAGTTGGTCAGCAGCTCGCGCACGTCCTGGTAGCTTTCGTCCACGCCGGTTCGCAGCAGCGGCAGGATCTCTTCGATCTCCGCCTCGTCGCCGCGCTTGACCGCGGCGTCCAGCATCTGCAATTGCAGGTTCAGGAAATTCAGGCCCTGCGCCAGGCTGTCGTGCAGTCCCTGCGCCACCAGCCCGCGTTCCCGCTCCACCGCCAGCTGACGCGTCTGGGCGCTCAGGCGCCGGTTGTCCAGGGCCACGCCCAGATGCTGGCCCAGCGTTTCCAGCAGCTGCGACTCCGCCGGCGCCAGCTTGCGCTGCTGGCGGAAATGCAGCGAATACGAGCCCAGCACCTCGTCGCGCGTGACGATGCGGAACACCGCCACGCTGGCGAAACCCTCGCGCTGGCAGTTCAGCTCCGGCGCCGGCGGCGACTGGCGGAAATCCTGGATGACGATGACGCCGGCCTGGCGCGTGGCGACGCCGCAATAGCAGTCGTCCACCCGCATGCAATGCTCGGCCTCCACCAGCTCGTCGGACAAACCCACCGACACCATCAGGTTGAGCTTTTCGTTGTTGGGATCGAGCGCGCGGATGCTGCCGCCTTCCGCGTCGAACTGCAGCATCACCCGGCGCAGGAAGCCGTCGCACAGGGCCTCGATCTCGTTGGGCTGGTTGAGGAAGGCAGCCATGTCGTAGAGCGCGCCGATATCGCGGTTCTGCGCGGCCAGCTGCGCGGTCTTCTCTTCCACCCGGCGTTCCAGGCCGGTGTACAGGTCCTGCAATTCGTCGGCCATGCGGTTGTAGCCGCGCGCCAGCACGCCGAACTCGTCCTTGCTTTCCACCGGCAGGCGGGTGCTGAATTCGCGGGACGCCATGCGTTGCAGGCCGTCGCGCAGGCGCAGCACCGGCGAAATGATCCACAGATACAGCAGGTAGATCATTGCCAGCGTGCCGGCGCTGGCAATCGCCGCCAGCACTCCCTGCGACAGGCGCAGCGAGGTGGTCTTGCCGGCATTGTCCTGTTCGATCATGCGCACCAGCGAGTCGGCCCGGGACACGAATTCCGGCAAGGTCTCCAGGTAGGCGGCGGAATCCGGCTGCGCCAGGGCGCGCCGGGCGGCGGGCTTCATGATGTCGTACCAGTACGCGGCCACGTCCTGCCACTGCTTGCGGATGGCTGCGTCGTTCGGGATGAACAGCGGCCGCGCCGGATTGCCGCGCGCCAGCCGCGCGATGGTGTCGTCCATGAGCTGGATCTGCTCGTTGGTGCGGAACTCCCGTCCCGCCTGCGGCCGCATCAGTTCCACCGCCACCCGGTTCGCCCGCATGCGCAGGCTGCCGGTGTCGTTGATGGCGGCGCCCGCGCCTTCCAGCTGCCACGACAGCCACAGCGTCCAGCTGACCATGGACAGGACCACCACCAGCGCCACCAGCGAGCTGATGATGATGCGCGTGGACAGGCGATGCCGGGGCGAAGGCAGGCCGTCGGACTCGGCGGCGGTATCGGTGGGCTTCATGGCTTTCAACGCGGTCTTGCTCGGGTAATGCGGCGGCTTCCAGTGTAGCCGCTGCGCCTCTCGTTACAGCGGCGGCCCCTCACCCCAGTCCGAGGGTGCGGCAGATGAAGTCCGCGACCCGGGCCGGCTCGTTCAGAGGCAGGCAGGGCAAGCCCGCCGCCAGCGGCGCGTCGGTGACCACCGCCAGGAAGCTGCCGTCGTCCGCGTGCAGGGGCGGCTTGCCCAGGGCTGGCCGGTATACCTCGATGCGCGGGATCGCGGCCTGCTTGAAGCCCTCGACCAGCACCAGGTCGGCCGGCGCCAGGCGCTCCAGCTGTTCTTCCAGCGTCGGCTCGGGCGCGTCCCGCAGTTCATGGACGATGGCGTAGCGGTACGGCGAGGCCACCATCACCTCCAGCGCGCCCGCCTGCCGGAAGCGGGCGCTGTCCTTGCCGGGCGGCTCCATCTCGAAATCGTGGTGGCTGTGCTTGATGACGCTGACCTTCAGGCCGCGCGCGCCCAGCAGCGGCAGCATGGCCTCGATCAGGGTGGTCTTGCCGCTGCCGGAACGGCCGGCGATGCCGAAAACTGGGGTCATGCAAGCTCCGTGAACAATGGGCAGACGATGGGCAGGAATGCGTCCGCCCGCGCCGAGTATGCCAGCAAAGCGCCCGCCACCAGGTCGAAATACCAGCCGTGCAGGGTTAGGCCGCCCGCGTCGACCGCGCGGCGGACGAACGGCAGTTCCTCCAGGTTGCGCAGCGAAATCAGGATGGACGCCTGCTCGCAGGCGCGCCGGCGCTCGGCGGCCGAGGCCTGCGGCATCTGCTGCAGCACCTGCCTGCGCGCCGGTTCGGCAATGTCCATCCAGCGTTCCAGGTAGTCGGTCTCGCCGTCGCCGCGGGTGCGCCGGTCCATCAGCGCGCGGATGCCGCCGCAATGGGCGTGGCCCAGCACGATGATGCGGCTGACCTGCAGCTGCTCCACCGCGAACTGTATCGCGGCCAGCACGCCCTGCAAGCCCCGGTCCGTGCTCGCCGGCGGCACCAGGTTGGCCACGTTGCGCACGGTGAAGATGTCGCCCGGATCGCAGCCCAGCAGCATGGCCGGATCGACCCGCGAATCGCAGCAGCCCACCAGCAGCGTGCTGGGGTGTTGGCCTTCGCACAGATTGCGGTACAGCGTTGGCGCGTCCTCGTAATACTGTTGCTGGAAGCGCTGGAAGCCGTCGACCAGCCTTTCGATGTCGCGCATGTCAGCCTCCCGTCTGCGCCATGAAGCGCACGATGCGTTCCGGACGCGCCAGGAAGTCGTGGCGCTCCGGCTTGACGGCGATGCCGGCCTGGATCGCGCGAACCAGTTCGGCATCGCTTGCGCCCTGCCGTAGCAGACGCCCCAACGGCACCTGGTCTTCCTGGCCCAGGCACAGGTACAGGGTGCCGTCCACGCCCAGGCGGACGCGGTTGCAGCTGGCGCAGAAATGGCGCGACATGGGGGTGATCACGCCCAGCACGGGCGCGCCATGGCCCGTGGTCCAGTAGCGCGCCGGACCCGCGCCCGTCCCGCCCAGGGCCGGCACCAGGCCGGCCTCCACGGCCAGCCGCGAGCCCATGGCGTTCAGGTCGGTATGCGCAAAGCCCTGGCCGCAGCTGCCCATGGGCATGGGCTCGATCAGGCGCAGCACGAAACCCTGCGCCACGGCGTAATCCAGCAGCCTGCGCACCTCGGCCTCGGGCGTGGCCGCGTGCACCACGCTGTTGAGCTTGATGGGCGCAAAGCCCGCGTCCCTGGCCGCGGCCAGCCCCGCCAGCACCGCATCCAGGCAATCCCGGCCGGTGATCTGGCTGAAGGCGGCGGCATCCAGCGTGTCCAGGCTGATGTTCAGGCGGTCGACCCCGGCCGCGCGCAAATCCTGCGCATGGCGGGCCAATTGGGTGCCGTTGGTCGATACGGAAAGATCCTTCAGCCCGGGCATGGCGGCGATGGCGCCCGCTAGTCCCGCCAGGCCGCGGCGCAACAGGGGCTCGCCGCCGGTCAACCGGACCTTGCTCACGCCCAGCCCGACGAACAACTCCACCAGCCGCGCCATCTCCTCGTGGCGCAGCCAATTGGCGGGGGTTTCAAAGCCCTTGAAGTCCTTGGGCAGGCAGTAGCTGCAACGCAGGTCGCAGCGGTCCGTGACGGATACGCGCAGATAATCGATGCGGCGGCCGTGGCCGTCCACCAGGGGTCCCGCAGCCGGCTCTTCCATCATGCAGCGCTCCCGCCGTAGACGCGCTCCGGCTCTTCGCCCTGCAGGTCTATGCCCTGGATATCGGCGCGCTCGACCAGCAGCCGGGTGTACTGGCGCCAGGCGGTGTCGCGGCTCGTGGCCGACAGCGCGGCGGCGATCTGCCCCGCCACGTGCTCGTAGGGCTGCATGCGGCCCTCGATGCGCCGCGTCACCCGCACGATGTGCAGGCCGTGGCGGGTTTCCAGCAGTTGCGGCAGCAGGCCGCCCGCGGGCAGCGCGAAGACCGCGCGCTCGAATTCCGGCACCGTGTCGCCCCGCCCCAATTGCCCCAGGCTGCCGCCCAGGGCGGCGGACGGGCAATTGGATTGCTCCCGCGCCACCTCGGCGAAGCGCGAGGGATCCTCCAGCAGCTCGGCCAGCACCACGTTGGCGTGCGCCCGCAGCATGTCCAGGTTCACGCCCGGCGTGACCTGGAACAGGATGTGGTCGGCCTCGACCAGTTCGCCCACCATGAAGCGTTGCGGATGCATCTGGTAGTAGCGGCGGCAGGCAGCCTCGTCGGCTTCGGGCGCGGCCGCCTCGCGGGCCAGCAAGGCGTCGATGATGCCCTCCTCGTCGGCAGCGTCCACCCCCAGCCGGCCGGCCTCGTCCAGCAGCACGCGGCGCAGCACCAGGGTGGTGATCGCGTCACGCATGGGGTTGCCGGCTTCGGCATGCAGCGGCAGTTCGCGTTCCAGGTCCGCGTCGTTCAGTTCGACGCCATTGACGATGACAGGCATGGTCTGCTCCCAGGAATGGCGATCAACGCGGACGGACCAGCTGCCAGGCGCGGCCCAGATAGGTCACCGAGGCAAAGCCGCTCCAGACGTGGACCAGGCGGGTGAACGGGAAGATCACGAACAGCGTGAGGCCCATGAACAGGTGCGCCTTGAACAGCAGCGGCACGTCGGCGATATGGCTGGCGGCGTCACCCTGGAAGGTGACGATGTGCTGCGCCCAGGTCATCAGGCGCACCATCATCTCGCCGTCCATGTGACCGGCCGACAGCGCGATGGTCGACAGGCCCAGCAGCAAGGTGACCAGGATCCACAGCAGCAACAGCTTGTCGCCGGGCCGCGTGGTGGCGCGGATGCGCGGGTCGCTCAGGCGGCGGTGGATCAGGATCAGCAGGCCGATCAGGCACAGCCCGCCCATGACGCCGCCGGCCACCATGGCCACGGTCTGTTTGAGCGTGTGCGACACGCCCAGCGTGTCCCACACCACCACGGGCGTCAACAGGCCCGCCAGGTGCCCGAAGAACAGGCCCAGGATGCCGACGTGGAACAGGATATTGCCCAGGCGCAATTGGCCGCGGTGCAGCAGCTGCGAGCTGTCCGACTTCCAGGTGTACTGCTCGCGCTCGAAGCGCGCCAGGCTGCCCAGCAGAAAGATCGTCAGCGCGATGTAGGGGTAGATGCCGAAGAAGAACTGATTCAGGGAGTTCATGATGCGTCGTCCTGAAGATTAATGAGCCGCGGGCGCGCGGGGATAGAAGCGCACGGTCTGCGCGCCCTCGCCCGAGAACGGCCGCAGCAGCGGTTCCACGCCGTCCGGCCCGATGCCGAACGTTTCCATCGCATCATCCATGTCGCGCACGGGCGCTTCGGTCTGCTCGCGCGGAATCACGCGGGACTGGGCGCGCAGCACGGCGAAGATGCCGGCGTAGGGGCTGTCGCCCTTGGCCAGGCGCGCGCCGATAGCGGCCAGCACGTGGATGGCGTCGTCCAGCAGGTCCTGGGCCTGGGCGGGATCGATCACGCCCAGGAACTCCAGGAACAGCGGCACGTGGTCCGGCAGCTCGGACACCACCGGTTCGAAGCCATGCTCGCGGTAGGTGTCCAGCAGGTCCACCATGGCCTGGCCGCGGTCGCGGCTTTCGCCGTGCACGTGCTCGAACAGGTGCAGCGAATGCGAGCGGTTGCGGTCAAAGGTGGCGACGTAGTTCTCTTGCAGCGCGATCAGGTCGTTGGTGGCCAGGTAGCCGATCAAGGGTTGCAGGGCTTCCTCGGCGTCGGGATGGTCGGACAAGGCGGTTTCGACCTCGCCCAACGCGTCCAGCAGCTCGGGCTCGGGATAGCACAGCAAGGCGGAAAGCAGGCGGTACAGACTCATGGTTTTCTCCTTTCCTAGGCCGCGGCGGCCTTCTTGCGGGATTTCGGCATCTCGATGAAGATCTCGCTGCCCTGGGGCTTGCGTCCGAACAAGGTGCCTTCCGACACCCCGCCCGAGCAGCCGTTGCCGAAGGTGAAGCCGCAGCTGCCCTTCTCGTTGAAGCTGTCCTCGACCACTTCCTTGTGGCTGCTGGGCACCACGAAGCGGTCTTCGTAGTCGGCGATGGCCATGATCTTGTACATGTCCTGCACGGTCGCCTCGCTCAGGCCGACCTGCTCCAGCAGCGCCGTGTCGCGTTCGCCGTGCACGGTCTCGGAGCGCTTGTAGGCGCGCATGGCCAGCATGCGTTCCAGCGCCTGCAACACCGGCGCTTCCTTGCCCGCCGTCAGCAGGTTGGCCAGGTAGCGCACGGGAATGCGCAGGCTGGACACGTCAGGAATCATGGCGTTCTTGCCCACCGTGCGGCTCGGCATCTGGCCGGACTCGGCCGCCGTCTGGATCGGCGACAGCGGCGGGATGTACCAGACCATGGGCAAGGTGCGGTATTCCGGATGCAGCGGGAAGGCGACGCGCCATTGCACCGCCATCTTGTAGACCGGCGACTTGCGCGCGGCTTCCAGCCAGGATTCCGGAATGCCCTGCTCGCGCGCCGCGGCGATCACCTCGGGCGAATGCGGGTCCAGGAACAGGTCGAGCTGCGACTGGTACAGGTCCTGCTCGCTGGCGGTGGACGCGGCCTGCTCGATCTGGTCGGCGTCATACAGCATCACGCCCAGGTAGCGGATGCGGCCCACGCAGGTTTCCGAGCACACCGTGGGCTGGCCGGCCTCGATGCGCGGATAGCAGAAGGTGCACTTCTCGGCCTTGCCGCTGCTCCAGTTGTAGTAGATCTTCTTGTATGGGCAGCCGGAGATGCACATGCGCCAGCCGCGGCACTTGTCCTGGTCCACCAGCACGATGCCGTCATCTTCACGCTTGTAGATCGAGCCGGACGGGCAGCTGGCGACACAGGCCGGGTTCAGGCAGTGTTCGCACAGGCGCGGCAGGTACATCATGAAGGTGTTCTCGAAGGTCGAGTACATCTCCTTCTGCACGCCCTCGAACAGCGCGTCGCGGCTGCGCGCGCTGAATTCTCCGCCCAGGTCGTCCTCCCAGTTCGGGCCCCAATGGATCTTGTCCATCTTCTTGCCGGTCAGCACCGACACCGGACGCGCGGTGGGCGGGGTCTGCGACAGCGGCGCCTTCTGCAGGTGCTCGTAATCGAAGGTGAACGGCTCGTAGTAGTCGTCGATCTGCGGCAGGTTCGGGTTGGCGAAGAGATTGGCCAGGATGCGCAGCTTGCCCCCCTGGCGCGGCTCCAGCTTGCCGGCGGCGGTGCGCTTCCAGCCGCCCTTCCATTTGTCCTGATTCTCCCATTCCTTGGGATAGCCGATGCCGGGCTTGGTTTCCACGTTGTTGAACCAGGCGTACTCGACGCCGTCGCGGCTGGTCCAGACGTTCTTGCAGGTGACCGAGCAAGTGTGGCAGCCGATGCACTTGTCCAGGTTCAGCACCATGCCGATTTGGGCGCGTATCCTCATGATTGCTTCTCTTCTTGTTGCGTGTTGGCGTCTTCGACCAGCGGGCCTTCCAGCCAGTCCACCTTCTTCATCTTGCGCAGCACCACGAACTCGTCGCGGTTGGCGCCGACCGTGCCGTAGTAGTTGAAACCGTAGGCCTGCTGGGCGTAGCCGCCGATCATGTGCGTGGGCTTGAGCACCGTGCGCGTGACCGAGTTGTGGATGCCGCCGCGCTTGCCGCTGGTTTCCGCGCCAGGCACGTTCACAATCTTTTCCTGCGCGTGGTACATCAGGCACATGCCCGCCGGCACGCGCTGGCTGACGACGACGCGCGCGGTCAAGGTGCCGTTGACGTTGAAGACCTCGACCCAGTCGTTGTCGACGAGGCCGGCCTGCTTGGCCTCGGTTTCCGAAATCCACACATGGGGGCCGCCGCGGCTCAGGGTGAGCATGCGCAGGTTGTCCGAATACGTGCTGTGGATGCCCCACTTCTGGTGCGGAGTCAGCCAGTTCAGGACCAGTTCCTTCTCGCCGTTCGGATAGCGGCCCAGCATGGGCGCGACCGTCTTGGTGTCGATGGCCGGCTTGTACACGCAGGAGCCTTCGCCGAAGTCGAGCATCCAGCGGTGGTCCTGGTAGAACTGCTGGCGGCCGGTCAGCGTGCGCCATGGAATCAGCTCGTGCACGTTGGTGTAGCCGGCGTTGTAGCTGACTTCTTCGCTTTCCAGGCCCGACCAGGTGGGCGCGGAAATGATCTTGCGCGGCTGGGCCTGGATGTCGCGGAAGCGGATCTTGTCGTGCTCGCGCCCGACCGCCAGGTGCGTGTGGTCGCGTCCGGTGATCTTGCCCAGCGCCTCCCAGGCCTTGACCGACACGTGGCCGTTGGTCTCGGGCGCGAAGGTAAGGATCATCTCGGCCGCGTCGATGGCGGTGTCCAGCCGCGGCCGGCCCTGGCTCACGCCCGGTTCGGCCACGCTTTCGTTGATGCCGGCCAGCTCGTGCACCTCGTGCTCGGTGTTCCAGTTGATGCCCTTGCCGCCGTTGCCCAGCTTGTCCAGCAGCGGCCCCACCGAGGTGAACTTGCGGTAGATGTCGTTGTAGTCGCGTTCGACCACGGTCATGTTGGGCGCGGTCTTGCCGGGGATCAGCTCGCATTCGCCCAGCTTCCAGTCCTTGGGCTCGAACGCCTGGCCCAGCTCTCCCGGGGTGTCGTGCATCAGCGGGGTCAGCACCACGTCGCGGCGCTTGCCCAGGTAGGGGCCGCCGATCTCGCTGAACTTCTTGGCCAGCAGCTTGTAGATCTCCCAGTCGGTCTTGCTTTCCCACAGGGGCTGCACGGCTTCGCTCAGCGGGTGGATGAACGGGTGCATGTCCGAGGTGTTGAGGTCGTCCTTTTCGTACCAGGTGGCCGTGGGCAGCACGATGTCGCCGTACAGGCAGGTGGTGCTCATGCGGAAGTCCAGCACCGTCAGCAGGTCCAGCTTGCCTTCGGCCGCGTCTTCCTGATAGGTCACTTCAGTAGGCTTGATGGCTTCGGCCTCGTCGCCGAACACCGCGTTCTGCGTGCCCAGCAGGTACTTCAGGAAGTATTCGTGGCCCTTGCCGCTGGAGCCCAGGATGTTGGAGCGCCACACGAACATATTGCGCGGGAAGTTGGCCGGATCGTCCGGGTTCTCGCAGGACATGCGCAATTCGCCCGACTTCAGCTGTTCGGCCACGTAAGCCACCGGGTCCTTGCCCTGGCTTTCCGCCTGCGCCACCACGTCCAGCGGATTGGTGCGCAGCTGCGGCGCCGACGGCAGCCAGCCCATGCGTTCGGCGCGGGCGTTCAGGTCGATCATGCTGAGATCGCCGTAGCGGCCGCGGTCGGCGGTGGGGCCCAGGACTTCCTGGACGTTGAGCTTTTCATGGCGCCACTGGCTGGTGTGTGCGTAGAAGAAGGACGTGCCGTTCATCTGGCGCGGAGGACGGACCCAGTCCGCGGCGAACGCCAGCGGGGCCCAGCCGAACTGCGGGCGCAGCTTTTCCTGGCCCACGTAGTGCGCCCAGCCGCCGCCGCTCTTGCCCACGCAGCCGCACATCATCAGCATGTTGATGATGCCGCGGTAGATCATGTCCATGTGGTACCAGTGGTTCAGGCCGGCGCCGACGATGACCATGGACTTGCCTTCGGTGTCGTGGGCGTTCTGCGCGAACTCGCGCGCCACCTGGATCACCTGCGCGCGCGGCACGCCGGTGTGCTTTTCCTGCCAGGCGGGCGTGTAAGGCACGTCGTCGTCATAGGAGCTGGCGACATTGCCGCCGCCCAGGCCGCGGTCCAGGCCGTAGTTGGCCATCTGCAGGTCGTACACCGTGGCCACCAGGGCCTCGCTGCCGTCGGCCAGGCGGATGCGGCGCGCAGGCACGTTGCGCACCTGCAGCTCGCCATGCTCGCTGCCGAAGTACGGGAAGCCCACGCCGACCACGGCGTCGGACTGGTCCAGCAGGCTCAGCGCGGGCTCGATCTCGCGGCCACTGCCGCCGTCCCTGGATTCCAGGTTCCAGCGGCCGACCTTCTCGCCGCCGTTGACCGCGCCCTCGCCCCAGCGGAAACCAATGCTGCCATTGGGCGCGACCAGGTCGCCGGTCTTGGCGTCCAGAACCAGCGTCTTCCAGTCGGGGTTGTTCTGCTCGCCCAGCGCGCCATCCAGGTGCGAGGCACGCAGGAAGTGATCCGGCGCGTAGAAGCCGTCGCGCTCCTTCAGCAGCACCAGCATGGGCATGTCGGTGTAGCGCCGCACGTAGTCGCGGAAGTAGTCCGAAGCGCCGGACAGGTGGAATTCCTTCAGGATCACATGGCCCATGGCCATGGCCAGGGCGGCATCGGTGCCTTGCTTGGGCGCCAGCCAGATGTCGCCGAACTTGACCATTTCGCCGAAGTCGCTGGACACGGCCACGGTCTTGGTGCCCTTGTAGCGGACCTCGGTGTAGAAGTGCGCATCGGGCGTACGGGTCTGGGGCACGTTGGAGCCCCACACCATCAGATAGGTCGAGTTGTACCAGTCGGCCGATTCCGGCACGTCGGTCTGTTCGCCCCAGATCTGCGGGCTGGCGGGCGGCAGGTCGCAGTACCAGTCATAGAAGCTCAGGCAGGCGCCGCCCAGCAGGCTCAGGTAGCGCGCGCCTGCGGCGTAGCTGACCATGGACATGGCCGGAATCGGCGAGAAGCCGATCAGGCGGTCAGGGCCGAACTTCTTGATGGTGAAGGCGTTGGCGGCGGCGACGATCTCCATCGCCGTGTCCCAGTCGGCGCGCACGAAGCCGCCCAGGCCGCGCACGGCCTTGTAGCGCTTGGCGCGCGCCGGGTCCTGGCTGATCCATTCCCAGGCCGCTATCGGGTCCATGGTCTTGCGGGCCTCGCGCCACATTTCCATGAGGCGGCCGCGGATCATCGGATACTTCACGCGCTGCGCCGAATAGACGTACCAGCTGTAGGAAGCGCCTCGCGGACAGCCGCGGGGCTCATGGTTGGGCAGGTCGGGCCGCGTGCGCGGATAGTCCGTCTGCTGCGTCTCCCAGGTGATCAGGCCGTTCTTGACGTAGACCTTCCACGAGCAGGAGCCCGTGCAGTTCACGCCGTGGGTCGAGCGCACGACCTTGTCGTGCTGCCAGCGGGCGCGGTAGGCGTTTTCCCACTTGCGGTCCTCGTTGACCGTCTCGCCGTGGCCGTCCGCGAAGGTGGACTTCACCCGCGACATGAACTTCAAGCGGTCCAGGAAATGGCTCATTCTCTATTCTCCAAAGGCGCCGGTCCGGCCGGCGCGTACTGCAATCGATGCTGTTGAAACCATTGTGGGCGCGGCCCGCCTTGCCGACCATTCGCCGGTGGCACAGGCCGGGCGCGGCAGAATGACTAGTCACTCCGGCCGCCGCCCGACGCCTCAGCAAGGCACGGGCGCATTGCGGCGGGCGTAGTACCACCAAGTGATCAGCATGCAGGTGGCGTAGAAGCCGATGAAGCAATACAGGGCGGCCTGCACGCTGCCCGTCATCTCCAGCGAAGTGCCGAAGCTGCGCGGGATGAAGAAGCCGCCGTAGGCGCCGATCGCGCCCGAGAAGCCCAGCACCGCGGCCGACTCCTTGGCCGCGTCCGCCTGGGCCTGCTTCTGCGCTGCGGCGCCCTTCCCTTCAGCCGCCTGCGTGCGTTCACGCAGGAAGATCACGGGAATCATGCGGAAGGTCGAACCGTTGCCCACGCCCGTCAGCGCGAACAGCACGATGAACATGGCCAGGAACCCGTTGAAGTTGCCCGCCTGCCCGGCGACCGGCAGGAACGTCACCACGCCCAGCACCGCCGCGATCATGCCGGCGAAGGTGAACAGCGTGACCCGCGCGCCGCCGAGCTTGTCCGACACCCAGCCGCCGAAAGGCCGAGTCAGCGAGCCCACCAGCGGCCCCAGGAAGGCATAGGCCATGGGATCGACCTGCGGGAACAGCGTCTTGGTCAGCATGGCGAAGCCGGCCGAAAACCCGATGAAGGAGCCGAACGTGCCTACGTACAGCCAGCACATCAGCCAGTTGTGCTTGCGCTTGAAGATCACGGCCTGGTCCGCGAACGAGGCGCGGGCATCAGCGATGTCGTTCATGCCGAACCAGGCGGCGATCGACGCCAGCGCAATCGGAATCACCCAGATGAAGCCGGCGTTCTGCAGCCACAGGTTCTGCTGCGCGCCATTGGCGTTGATGACCTGGGGCTCGCCGCCTGCCACGCCGAACACGCCGATGGAAATGACCACGGGCACCACGAACTGCACCAGGGACACGCCCAGGTTGCCGATGCCGGCGTTCAGCCCGGTGGCCAGGCCCTTCTTCTCCTTGGGGAAGAAGAAGCTGATGTTGGCCATGCTGGAGCTGAAGTTGCCGCCGCCCAGACCGCACAGCAGCGCCAGGATCAGCAGGGTCGGAAACGAGGTGGTCGGATCGCGCAGGGCGAAACCCATGCCCAGCGCCGGGATCAGCAACGAGGCCGTGGAGATGGCCGTCCACTTGCGCCCGCCAAATACGGGCACCAGGAAGGAATAGAAGATGCGCAGGGTCGCGCCCGACAGCGCGGGCAGCGCCGTCAGCCAGAACATCTGGTTCTTGGACAGCATGAAGCCGGCGCGGTCCAGGTTGACCACCACCACGCTCCACAGCATCCAGATGCTGAACGCCAGCATCAGCGCCGGAATGGAGATCCAGAGGTTGCGGTTGGCGACGCGGGCGCCGGTCTGCTTCCAGAAGCCGGGATTATCCGGCTCCCAGCGCGCAAGGACTTGAGTGGAAGACATAGGGATACTCTCAGGAGGTGGTGGAAGGAGCCGCAGCGTGTTGCCGGGCGATGGCCGCGCTTTCCGGCCGGAAACTGAAGTGCATGAAGATGAGCGAGACGCAGACGGTGCCGTACAGCAGCATGAAGGCGCTGGAGCGGATGCCCGTGAGGTCCAGCAGGATCCCGAACATGATCGGCAGCACGAAGCCGCCCAGGCCGCCGGCCAGGCCGACGATGCCGGACACGGCGCCGATGTTTTCGCCGAACTCGTCCGAGATGAACTTGAAGACCGAGGCCTTGCCGATGGCCATGGCGATGCCGACCACGAACAGCAGGACCGTGAAGGTGACCGGACCGAGCGCGATGCCGAAGGTGCGCGGGCCGTTGGCCGTCGTGATGGTGAATTCCGTCTGCGGGTAGCTCAGCAGGAAGAACGCCACCCAGCACACCCACATCACCCACCAGGTGGTCTTGTAGGCGCCGTAGCGGTCCGAGATCCAGCCGCCCACCGCGCGCAGCACGCCGCCCGGCAGGGAAAAGCACGCCGCCAGCAGCGCGGCCAGCTTCATGTCGAAGCCGTATTCGCCGATGTAGTACTTGGTCATCCACAGCGCCAGCGCCACGTAGCCGCCGAACACCACCGAGTAGTACTGGCAATAGCGCCAGACGCGCGGGTCCTTCAGCATGGCCATCTGCGCCGACAGGCTGGCGCCGCTCTTCACGCGATGAGCGGGGTTTGAAGAGGAGAACAGCCAGAACAGGATGGCGGTGACCAGCAGCGCCACGGCGTAGACCTGGGGCACGATGACCCAGGCGCCGCCCGCCGCCGCGATCAGGGCGGGAGCGACGAACTTGGTGATGGCCGAACCCGAGTTGCCGGCGCCGAACACCCCCATCGCCAGACCCTGCTTGTTGCGCGGGAACCAGCGCGCCACATAGGGCGTGCCCACCGAGAACGAGCCGCCCGTCAGGCCAACGAACAGCGCAAGCACCAGGAACTGCCAGTACTCGGTGGCATAGGACAGCAGCCAGATCGGCACCACCGCCAACAGCATCAGGATGAAGAACACCGGCCGGCCGCCGTAGCGGTCGGTCCAGATGCCCAGGGGCACGCGCACCAGGGAACCGGTCAGCACCGGCATGGCGGCCAAGAGGCCGAATTCGGTTTCGGACAGGCCCAGCTGCTGCTTGATGGGGATGCCCAGCACCGCGAAGATCATCCACACCGCGAAACAGATGGTGAAGGCGAATGTGCTTGAAATCAGGACCCGCATCGGCGCGCCGGCGGAAGGTTGACTTGCTGCCATGGTTACTCTCGCTTTACTCACGAAGACATGTGGCTAGCCTAGGGATCGCGGGCATTCCGGACCATTCGCCAGCCGACCAGAAGCCCCTTGCCGATGTGACTAGTCACCCCCTTCTTGGCGGCCCGGCTTGCGCTGGATCAAATTGCCGCGCTGGCGGGCAGGCCGCCAACGCATTAATATGCATTTCAAATACACCTTTAAACGCGAGGCCGAAACGGCGCCGCGCAGACCCTCATGAGCACGCTGCTTAGCATCGAAGAACCGGCCGCAGCCCCGCGCCGCGCAAGGCCCCAATGGAGCGCCTTCACCGAAATGGGCTTCCGGCCGCTGTACCTGGCCGGCTGCTTCTGGGCGCTGGCGTCCGTGCTGCTGTGGGTGCATGCGCCGGCGCGCCTGACCGGCGTGCTCAACGGCATGCCCTGGCATGCGCACGAGATGCTGTGGGGCTTCGTCGCCACCATCGCCGTGGGCTTCCTGCTGACGGCAGGCGCCAACTGGACCGGCAAGAATCCCTTGCGCGGCACGCCGCTGGCCATCTTGTGCGCGGTGTGGATCGTGGCGCGCGCGGGCTATCTGCTGCCGGGACGGCCGGCCTTCGTGATTGCCGCCGCGGCGGACCTGCTGTTTTTCGTCTGGGCCGCCGGCGCGCTGGGCCGCGCCGTCGCCGTCACGCGCAATCAGCGCAACTACGGCGTTCCCTTCCTGCTGCTGGGCCTGGCCGCCACCAATGCGCTCTACCTCTGGGCCTCGGTCCAGGGCGACTATTTCGCGTTGATGCGCTACTTCAACGCCGGCCTGCTGTGCATGGCGGTGCTGACGCTGCTGATCGCGCGCCGCGTCATCCCCTTCTTCGCCAAGCGCGCCGTGGCCGGGCTGGACATACCCCCTCACACCCGCAGCGGCCACTGGCAGCTGGGCACGGGCATCGCCGCCATCGCCTGCCTGCTGGCGGGCCAGCCGCAGGCCGCCGCG
This sequence comes from Achromobacter anxifer, assembly GCF_903652925.1. GTDB lineage: Bacteria > Pseudomonadota > Gammaproteobacteria > Burkholderiales > Burkholderiaceae_B > Achromobacter > Achromobacter anxifer. The sequence continues at coordinate 639,929 of NZ_CAHLAR010000004.1, forward strand.
CTGGCCTTGGCCGCGACCGGGCTGATCGCCCTGGCGCAATGGATCTCCTGGAAGCCCTGGGCCGTGCGCAAGGTGCCGCTGCTATGGATTCTGTACGCGGGCTACGGCGGCCTGGGCATAGGCCTGCTGGTCGGCGCGGCGCAGCTGGCCGGCTACGTGCTGCGGCTGGCCTGGCCCGCGCACGTGATCGGCGTGGCCGGCTTTTCGGTGCTGATCCTGGGCATGGTCACGCGCACCGCGCTCGGCCACCTGGGCCGGCCGCTGCAGACCGACCGCAGCATGGTACTGAGCTATGCGCTGATGATCCTGGCGGCCCTGCTGCGCCTGGCCGCCCTGCTCCCGACCGCCGCCACCTTGGGTTTCCTGCATGCCTCGGCCACCGCCTGGGCCCTGGCCTTCGGCCTGTACCTGTGGCGCTTCTTCCCGCTGATGATCCGGCCGCGGGCGGATGCGGGCAAGAGCGCCGCGCCGGTGATGAAGGTCGTGCAGGCGGCGCGGCGTCCGGCCTCCTGAGCGCCGGACTGCCTGGCGCGTTCAGCCGCGCCGCTTCGGCGCAGCCAGCTGCTTTTTCATGGCCTTGAGCCAGGCCTTGACCTGCTGCATGTCCACGAACTGCGACAGCTCGAACTCCAGCTCGCCGATGTATTCCTGGGCGTCCTCGATCTCGGCGTCCAGGTCCTCCATCAGGTCGGACGGGTCTATGGATTGCGCGGGATCGAAGTGGTAGCGGGCCTTGAAGGCATCCTCCACCGCCACGAGCTGCGCCGCCACGGCCGCGATCAGACTCTCCAGCGCCTGGTTATATTGCGTGTAGCGGTCCTCGCCGACCTTGGCCTGCTGGTCCGCGCCCGCGGCCGCCAGCGCCTCGATTTCCGCTGCCAGCTCCGGCGCTACTGCGACCGCGTCCGCAGCCACGGTGGGCGCCGCGGCCTCGCCGGCCTCGTCCTCTTCGTCCTCCAGCTCGGCGTCGTAATCCGAACCGCCGTGCTTCAGGTACAGCGCCTTCAACCGGTCCGCATCGCATTCCGCCGGCGTGCCGTCCAGCACGATGGCATCCAGCGTCTCCTGCGCCAGCTGCGCCGCGATCTCCGAGGCCAGCGCGCGCTCGGCCTTGGTCAGCTCCTTCTGCTTGCAAGCGTGGTCGAAGCAGAACACCAGCTTGGCCTTCAGCTCGACCTCGACCGTTTCCAACGGAGCCAGCACGTCCTCGTACTTCTTCTGGTATTGCGGCTCCACCGTCTGCCACAGGCGCAGCCGGGCACGCTCCTGCTCCAGCGTGCGCGCGAGCGATTCGAATTTCTGGCGTTGCGTGGGCATTCCGGATGCCGGCTGCGCGGCGGGCGTGTTTTCTTGCATGGGGGCCTGGGAGAGCGGCGCGATGCGCGCCGCGAAATGATCGGAGCGCCATTTTAGACGCGCTTGATCGCGCCGCCCGCAGCCCAGGCGCTCAGCCGCGCTTTCCCGGCGAGTGCGCCCCGCCCCCGTCCTCATCTTCCTCCGCGGTCGTATCCGCGGGTTCGATGTCCTCGTCGGGCACTTCGTCGCCCAGCGCGCTGTCGCCGGCGTCGTCCGGGTTGACCGGCGGCGGGCGGTGGTCCGCGGGTCCCGGCTGCGGTGGGGACGTCATCGAGGCCGGGCGCGGAATCGAATCGGAATGGATCTCGGGCATGGCTGCACCTGTACGGAAGCACGGCGAAGGCCGCCGCGGCGTGTTTCCAGCAAATGCCATGCCCGGGCCGGGCGCAAGGCCCGTCAGAACCGCGGGTTTTTGCCGAACGGGACCTCCTCGTCCGTCGGCTTTTCAAACGACGCCGTATCGCCGTTCAGGTCCGCGACCTGGATCTGGGCAAGCCGCGTCGCTTCGTCGATGGCGACCTGGGCCGAAGCGAACCGCTCCTCGACGGCTACCCGTTCATCAGGCACTCCCGCCACCAGCGAAACCAGCACGTATCCTATGCTCCAGCTGCCCTGGTCCTCGACCGGGCGCTCAAGCTGGAAATCCCATTTGGCGTTTTCCATAAGGCCTCCTGTAGATCGAACTTACATGCTACTGCGACCCGGCCGCGCGCGAGCGCCGGCGGCGGCGTTCCCGCCTGACGCGAGCCGTGCAGGCCGCGGCCAGCGCAAGCAGCTTGTCCTCGTCCAGGCGCTCGGCGTCGACCAGCCCTTCGTCCGCCCCCTTGAGCGCGATAAGCAGCTCATCCAGCTTCAAATGCAGCGCCTCGCTGTCCTTGTTCTGGCTCTGCTGGATCAGGAACACCATCAGGAAGGTCACGATCGTGGTCCCGGTATTGATCACCAGCTGCCAAATCTCGGAATACCCGAAAGCCGGGCCGGACGCCGCCCACACGATCACCGCAATCAGCGCCAGCCCGAATGCGATCGGCGAGCCTACCCACCGTGTCACATGCGCGGCGAAGTGGTCGAAGAATCTCGATATCGGATTGGCGTGACCGGCGTTTGCGGCGCGGTGAGACCGCTTGCGGGGTGGCTGCCGCCTTGGAACGCTAATGCTCGGCATGGTGATGCTTCCAGTCCAACCGGGAGATCAGCCTCAGCAAGTCGCGTGCCCGCTGCCAGGCTCAGGCGCGGAACAAGCTGCCAAAGCCTGCCTGGCCGGCGCTGTCCGCGTCCGCCTGGCCGGGCATGGGCAGTCCCTGCGACCAGCCAGCCGCCAGGGCCTGCACATCACGCAGGGGATCGGCGTCCTTGGCGCGCTGATTGCGGATGCGGCAGGCTTCGGGATCGGTGGCGAAGAGGCCGCGCGCGAAGAACCGGGCTTGCTCTATCAGCTGCGAGGTCTTGGGCACGCGCAGTTCCGTGAAGCGCGGCAAGGCGGCGTCCAGGCATCCGTCCGCGTCCTCCAGGCAGCGGGCCAGATGCCAGGCGTCTTCCAGCGCTTGGCAGGCGCCCTGTCCCGACGTGGGCAAGGGCGCGTGCGCGGCATCCCCGACCAGCAGCACATTGGCCCGGCTCCACGTGCGCAGCGGTTCCAGATCGTGCACCTCGATCAGCCGCAGCGCGTGCACCGGGGTGGCCTGGATGATGCGGGCCACCGGATCGGGCCATCCACCGAACAACCGTTCCACTTCCCTGCGCGGATCCGCCGCCGGCCCGGCGCCGGCCAAGGGCCGCGCCTGCGCCGCCGCCCAATACACCAGGCCGGGCTGCACCGGCACCAGGCCAAAGCGCTCGCCCGCGCCCCAAAAGTCCTGGATGGCGATGTCGCCGACCAGCGCATCATCGGCCTGCGCCACTCCGATCCAGTTCACGAAGCCTTGATAGACCGGCGCGTTGTCGCCCGCGACGAAGCGGCGCGCCACGGAATCCATGCGGCCGTCGGCGCCGATCAGCAGGTCGGGACGGATGCAGAGGCCGTTCTCGAAGCGCGCCACGGCCCGGCCGTCCGCATCCAGTTCGAGCGCCACCGCGCGGTGGCCGTACACGACTTCGATCCCGGCGCGCACCGCGTGGTCCAGCAATACCGCCAGCAGATCGCGCCGCAGAATCGTATGGGTCGGGTAGCCCATCGTCCGGTCCAGCAAACCGATATCAAGCCCTCCCAGCGGATTGCCCGCCGCGTCCTGGCGCCGCATGGCCGCCGGCCGCCCGCCCACGGCCGCCACATCCAGCAGCAGTCCCATTTCCTTCAGCACGAAGCCGGCATTGGGCCAGAGCGTCACGCCCGCGCCCATGGTCGTCGCGGCGGCGCCGCGCTCATACACCCGGGGCCGGTGCCCCAGCTTGCGCAAGGCCAGCGCCACGCTCAGGCCCGCAATGCCGCCGCCCAATATTCCAATTTCCATGCTGAAGCTCTCCCGTGCAGATCGTCCCCGGACGCCGCCGTACGCAGCACCCTGGACGCTGCGGGCATCTTATATTCCGCCATTCAGGAGAACTAGTATGTAAAAATGGTTAGGTTTCATACCTTAATCGGGATAATCATGCGCGATGCGCTCGACCTGAACACCGTCCGCGTCTACGCGGCGGTCGTCGATGAACAGAGCTTCGCAGGGGCGGCCCGGCTGCTGGCCCTGCCCTCATCCAATGTCAGCCGCCACGTCGCCACGCTGGAGCGCAGGCTGGGCGTGCGCCTGCTGGAACGCAGCACCCGCCACCTGCACATGACGGAAGCGGGCCGGCTGCTGTACGAACGCGCCAAGCCGCTGCTCGACGCCCTGCTCGCCACCGAGGAAGAGCTGGGCGCGGTACGGCGCGAGCTGCGCGGCCCCTTGAGAATGTGCATGCCCGGCGAAGCGCCGCGCCTGCTTGCCCCCATACTCGCCGAGTTCTGCAGCCTGCATCCCGGCGTCGAACTGGAATGCGATACGCGCATGACCGGCCTGGAATCGCTGCGGGAGGAAGACATGGACCTCGCCATCGTGTTCCATCGCGGCCGGCAGGACGACAGCGCCTTCATCACCCGCGAACTGGCCACGCTGCCCAGCATCGTGGTCGCGGCGCCCTCCCTGCTGGCCAAAACCGGCACGCCGCGCCACGCGCGCGAACTCAAGTCCCTGCCCTGCATCACCACGCTGAGCGCGCTGAAAGGCCAACCCTGGCAATTCCTGGACGCGGCCGGCGAGATCGTCAAGGTGCCGGTCCGCAGCCGCTACCGCGTCAACAGCGGCGAACTGGCGGGGGCTGGCGCGCTGCAAGGCATAGGTTTCGCGATATTGGCGGCCTTTGCCTGCCAGGAGGATCTGGCCGCGGGACGCCTGGTGGAAGTGCCGCTGGACCTGCGGCCGGCGCCGCTGCAATTGCTGGGCGCCTACAGCCACCGGCATTCGGTGACGGCGCGGGTGCGGGCCTTGCTGGAGTTGATGCAAGTGCGGTTGGCTGTGGCGGGGAATGCTGGTAGCTAAACGTATACTCGCGCCTTGCCACCCGCCTCGCGAGCAGCCCTTGAAAGCGCGGCCTCCTCCACCTGCTGCAGGGCTGCGCCGCCCTGCCCCTGTTGACCGGATGCGACACGCTGGCCCTGGCCCTGTCGGACAGCGGCCCGAAGACCGAACGGCTTGAGCGCTATGACTTCAGCGGATACGCGCTGCAGGTGGCCCCCGAGACGAGCTACACCAGCAACGGCGCGAGAAGCGGCTACGAACTCACGCTGAGGCATGGCCGTAGCAAGGACCCCGACCGCGACCTGCTGCAAGGCGCGTACCTGCAAAGGCAGGCAAGCTTCCTCTACCTGGAGCAGGCCGGCACGCTTGTGCTTTTCTATCGCGGCCTCAGCAATTACAGCGGATATCTGGTCGCGGCCATCGATACCCGCCAGGCGCGCTTCAATTTGACTCCCGTCAGAGGCACGGCGCTCTTGTCGCGCGACGCCCTGCCTACGGATCGAGTCGTCGCAACGGCAGCCCTGATTTGCGCCGCCGGCCGCGGTCCTACATGAAGCCAGGATTGCGCGGGAGATACCGCCGCCAGTCGCCGAAATCATGTTCGGACATCAGCACCATGGGCAGCGCGAAGCGCAAGCCCAGCCGGGCCGCGGCCGCCAAGGCCTCGCTGGTTCCCGGCACGAACACGGAAACCTGTTCGCCCTCTCCCGCCGCGGCCAGGGTCAGCGCCGCGTGGAATGCGGCGGGCATGGCCTGCGCATGCACGACGGCCAGCGGACCGATATGGCCCGTGGGCGCGACGTACGCATAGCCCACGCGCTCGTCCGAGTCATCCAGGAACACGCCTTGCATGCCCGGGACCGCCAGCAGATAGCGGTGATGTTTCTCCCTGGGCACGCCCAGGCTTGCCAGGTCGATCCGGCGCAGCGCATCCAGGTCGTCGACCGAATCCTGGATCGGCGTGGCGCGCAGCGCGGAATGCGGCGTCCGGCCCGCCAGCGACTCGGGCGCGGCGCTGCATAGATGGATGGGCACCCGCGGCAGCAGGCCGTGGCGCGCGTATAGCGACTGGGACACGAGATTGAAGGCGAAGGTGATCAGGCAGCGTTCGGCCGCACCGGCCTGGACCGCGTGTTCCAGCGTGCGGGCCAGCAGTTGCCCGCCTATGCCTTGCCCCTGGCGGCCCGGCGCGACGAACAGCTCCGCCAGGAACCAGAGTTGCCCGCAGACCCAGCTCAGGGCGTAGCCGGCCAACTGGCCCCCGTCCTCGGCCACCCACAGTCCGCGCGGATCGTCGCGCAGGCAGAATGCCTGGAAATCCGGCGAACGCGCCGTGGCGATCGCGCCGAAGCCATGGCGCAGGGTCAGTTCGTTGATGCTGCGGGCCACCAGTTCCTGGGCCGGCGCCAGATCGTCGGCACGCGCGGGTCGGATGATGAGCGACATGGGCATCTCCCGGAGTTCGGATCAGGCCGATGCGCAGTCGGCGGACTCCAGCTGCAAGGTCCGTCCCGACACCAGTTCATAGCAGCCCCGGCGCAGCTTGCGGATCTGCAGCGGCCCGCCCCAATCGGCCAGGCGGCGCTGCAACAGCAGCAGGCGCACGCCCAGGTTGTCCTGCACGTCGGGCAGGCCCAGGGCATTGCCGGCCAGCCTCAGTTCCCGCGTCGAGAAACCCCAGCGCCCGTGGCGCTGCGCGTCGCTCGCGATGCGCCAGAGTATGGCGCCCGCCACGCCTTTGATCAGGTACTGCCCGTCGATGAACACCGTGCCGTCGCGCGGGAAGTAGCGCAGGTGCAAGGGCGCGCCCGGCTCGGCTGGCGGCGTGGCGGCGGCATCCTCCTGCGGCGCCTGGCTGGCTTCCAGTTCGGCGCTTTGCAACGCCAGCAGTGCCTGCGCCAGCTGCGCGCCCAGCACGGCCAGGGCATCCTCGTCGTCGTAGCCGAAGAACTGGTCGCTTTCGCTTTCCACCAGCAGCGCGCCCACGGTGCGGCCGCGCGCGCGCAGCGGCACGGCCAGCTGGCTGCACGGCGTGGCCAGGCCCGGCAGCGCAATGGGCTCGCCGCCGGCCAGGCCCTGGTCACAGGCCAGCTGGTGCAGCGTGCGCCCGTACCGGTACATGCGCGCCATATGGCCTATGCGCAGCGCCACGCCCTGGCGCACGGCCACGCCCACCAGGCCGGCCGCGGCCAGCGGCAGTTCGGCGCCTATGCCCTGCTGCGTGTAGCCCATGCTGGCCAGCGCATAGAGGCTTTGCCGCTGCTCGTCCAGCAGCCACAGAATCGCATGGTGCACCGCCAGGTCGTGCCGCAAGCCGTCCATGGCGACCTGCGGCAATTGCGCCAGATCGCCGCATTCGGCCAGCCGCGCCGACACCGCGCGCGCCCCGCCCGCCAGATCGCAGCGGGGCTGCAGCGTGGCCATGGGCGCGCCTTCCTGCATGGCCGCGATGTCCCGCACCTCGTAGATGTCGGCGCCGCGCAGGCGGAACACGTGTTCCATGCCGGAGTGCGCGGCGATGCCCGCCAGCTTGGCGCGCAGGCGCTCGAATATCGGCCCTTCGGTCTCGGTGCGCAGGTAGCGCAGCTGCAAGCACAGGCTGCCGCCGGTGCAAGGGTCCTCCACCATCAGACTGGCCCGTTTGGTGGAGAGGATGTTCTCGCGGCTGTGATTGAAGAACTGGAAGGTCAGCGCCACGTGGCTGGTATCCACGTACTCCACGTGCGACAACAGGTTGACGTGCGGCACGCCATCGGCCGACACACTGCACAGCGTCGGCGGAATGCCGCCGTCCAGGACCCGGCGGATCGCGAGCAAGCTCAGCGCGCTCATGGCCCGGGTTCCAGTTCCAACGCCTGCCCGGCACTCGGACCGGGCGTCTGGTTCCAGGCGCCAGTCACGCTGTAGCGGACGGCCACCAGCTCCGACACCTCGACGCCATACCAGTGTTCCAGGAAAGGCGCGCCGGCAAAGCCATCGACGTCGGCCAGCTCCAGCGTCAGCGTATGACGCCGCAGCGCCAGCAGGCCGGCATGGGACGGCAAGGCGGGCTCGACGCGGGCGTCGCTGCCCTTGACGTGCAGAGTGCGGTTGCTGCGCGGAGAGGTGGCCAGCATGGCGACCTGGGCCGTCTCGCGCAGGGCCGCGACCACGCGGGGCGCGGCGCGCTCGGCCAGCAACACCAGCATGCGGCCATCCGGCAGCACATCGGCGGCCAGGGCCCGGCAGACATGGGGATTGCCGTCGCGGTCACAGCCGCCCAGGCGCAGCGATGGCAGCGCGGGCAGGCTGAGGCTCCATTCGGCAGGAAGCAAGGGCACGGCGAATACCCCACAAAGCAGCTGAAGCGCAACGGTGTCAGAAATGATAGCCCAAGGTCCCGCGCGGAATCGCATGCGGCTTAGCGTTTTTTTAGCAGCGGCTTAACAAACTCTTAGCAACGCCGTCGCGGCGGCGTTCCTACACTTTCCTTGCCTGGTTTCCGGTCCGAATCCGGCCGTTATCGGGTCCCTGCAAGCGCATCGCCATTTCACTTTCAAGGTCCACCCCATGAACTGCAATACCGAAGCCCTGTCTTTCCCCCAATCCGCCGCCGCCCCGCGCATGGACATCTACGTAGGCATCCACAAGGCGCTGCGCGCCATGATGCTGGACACGCTGCAGGCGGTGGGCCGCCTCGACGTGCACGACCCCGCCGAAACGCAATCAACCTGCGACCGCGTGCAGGAACTGGCCGACCTCTGCGCCAGCCATCTCGGACATGAAAACGATTTCGTCCATGCCGCCATGGAGGCGCGCCGCCCGGGATCCAGCGGCCGCATCGCCGCGGAACACGTCGAGCACCAGGCCGCGATTGCGCAGCTGCGCGGGGCGGTGGACGCGCTGGGCGCCGCCGGCTGTGCCGCCAGCCAGGCCGGCGCCGCGCTGCGGCTGTACCGGCAGCTGGCGCTGTTCGTGGGCGAGAACTTCACCCACATGCACATCGAGGAAACGCAGCACAACCAGGTGTTGTGGTCCTGCTATGGCGACGAGGAACTGCGCGCGCTGGAAGGCGCCATCGTGGCCTCGTTGCCGCCCGCCGAGAATCTGCTCATCATGCGCTGGATGATCCCGGCCATGACGCCCGCCGAGCGCGCCGAACTGCTGGGCGGCATCCAGGCCGCCGCGCCGGCGCCGGTGTTTTCCGCGGTGCTGGAGGCGGTGCGGCCCCATCTGGGCCGGCAGGACTGGGCCAAGCTCAGCCGGGCGCTGGCTCCGGCCCCGGCGCGGATCGTGGCCTGAAGGCCGCGAGGCCGCGCTCAGTTCGCCTTCTCGTCCTCGCCCTTGTAGCCGCTGATGTAGGCGCGCCCCGAGCAACGCACGAACGCCACGCAGCTCGCGCTGCCGGTCTTGGCGGTGCAGGCGGCGCGCGCTTCGTTGCGCGCGGCCACGGAGTCCGGATTCTTGGCGGTGAAGCTGGTGCCGCGGCCCTTCTCGCCGCCCTTGATCCAGGCCATGCCCACGCAGGTATCGGTATAGGTCAGCACCGTGCGGCAGCCCACGCAGTCTTCCCACTTGAGCAAGGCGTCGACCGCTTCCTTCTCGCTCGGATAGCCGTCGGCGTAGGTCAGGTCGCCCGATTCCTTTTCGGCCACCGAACCCCAGTAGCCGCGCGAGTCCAGCTTGGCCGACAAGGCTTCCAGCTGGGCCGGCGTGGCGGTATCGGGCGCCTTGAGATCCGCTTCGCTGTAGCCGGGGCCTACACACAGCGGCATGACGGCGAGCTTGCACTTGCCGTCGGCGCTGTCGTTGGTGCAGGTGCGGATCGCTTTTTTCGCCGCGACCTCGGACGAGACGCTGGCGCCCCAGAACAGGTCGTTGCGGGAGTTGCGCGAGAACGCCACGCAGCTGTCGGAGAACGAGGTGACGCTCTTGCAGCCCTTGCCCCCGGCCTTGTTGCACTTGGCCAGCGCGGCGTCCTGCGCTTCCTTGGCGGAAGTCTCGGGCATGACCCAATACAGCTTGGCGTGCGCCTCGTCGGTGGCCACGGCGCCGTACAGCGTGTCGGCGTGAGCCGCCGGCGCGGCCGCAAGGCCCAGGGCCAGCGCGCCTGCGGCGGCCAGCGCGGCAGCGGTTGAACGGAACTGAACGAGCAATCGCGCGAGCTTCATTGTTATGCAATATCCAGTAGATGTGGCGCGGCGCAGCCCTCGATACGCCATGATCCGAAGGCGGGCCGGGACGTGCCGGGGCGTGGAACGCGCGGATCGTAGCACGTTACAGTTTGTCTTCAGCAACGCGTTTTTCCACGTTTCCGGGTATTACGTAACGAATTCCTTACCGCAATCGGCGTGCGCCGCGCATGATGCGCCACTATTTTTTCGGTAACATCGGACGCTCTCGTCACGGCGCAACTCGGGCCGATGCGCGGCACGCCGGCCCTGGCGCCAGCCTTGCCGCCGGGAAACAGCTTGTCACGAAACGAAACTAAAACAAGACAAAATCTTGCGTTCGCTGAATTATGTTGCGGCACGCCGGATCTTTGAGGGAGCACCTAGCGCACCATGAATACATCGCGACTCCGTTCGACCTGGTGGCTGGGCCGCGCCCTGCCGGTGTCGCTGGCCCTGGCCGCGCTGGCGGGCTGCGCGCCGATGCCCACGGGCGGCAGCTCCACGCTACCGTCGCTCACCAATATCTTCTCGTCCGGCCTGTCGCTGTCTCCCAGCGTCAACGTCGCCAAGAACATGAAGGGCCGTCCCGTCGCCGACGCGATCACGGCGCTGGGCGAGCCGTCGAAGAAGCGCGGCGTCGGCAACACCATGGAGATGATCTGGTCCGACTACCAGACCGCGCCCTATACCGAATGGGTATCCACCGGCTCGTCGCAACAGGTGGTGGGCATGATCCCGGCCACGGCCACCACCGCCGCCACGCCGGTGTTCCAGCAGAACAATAGCGGCTATTACAACAACCGCATGAAGGTCTATGAATGCAGCGTGGTCATGCGCATGCAGAACAGCATCATCATCGACACCCAGGTCGACGGCAACGTCTGCCCCGAGTTCATCGCCGCGCTGCGCAAGTGGGCGGGCGAACGCGAAGCCAACAACTACCGCAGCAAATAAGCAGAGGCCGCCTTGTCGCACAAACTCGGAGCGCGCCGTTTCTTCGCGGCGACAGCCAGCGCCATCCGCGGGCAGGGTCGCGCCATGCTGGCGTCGGCGCCGTGGTCGCTGGCTGCGTTCATGCTGACGCTGCCCGTCGCCTTGATGAGCGCCAACCTGTTCCCCTACGCGGGCTGGCCGCTGCTTGCGCTGGCGCTCGTCAACCTGATCGCCCTTGCGCGCATGACGTTTGCCTGGCATCGCGTCATCGGGCTGCAAGGTCCGGCAGGCGCCGCTGACGCCCGCGGCGGCACCGCCGAGGCCCGCCACCTGGCGCTGCTCGGCCTCCTGGTCCTGGCGGTCGCCGCCCTGGCGCGCGCCACCGGCGACCTGCCCTTCCTGGTCTATGTGCTGACGAACGGATCGGGCGACCATCTGTTCTGGATCGCATTGGCCGCGGCGCTGATGCTGGTCTGGCTGCCGGTGCTGTACGCGCTTGCCCTGTACGGCCAGGCCCTGCCGCGCGTCGCGGCGACGGGCGAATACGGCTTGCGCGGCCTGCGCGCCGCGGCGCCCTATCCATGCTGGCCGCTGATGCTGGCGCTGTTGCTGCTGACGGCGCTGGCGGGCTACGCCGGCTATGCCCTGCGCACGCAGATCTATGAGTACCCCGAGGTCGGCATGGCGCAAGGCGTGCTGGCTGCCGTGCTTTGCATGCCGGTCCTGTTTGTCGTCATGGCGATGTATGCGGTGGCGTATCGCGACTCCGCCCCGAGCCGCGCCTAGTCCGGCGCGATGCCGGCGGCCTTGATCACCTGCCCCCACTTGCGTTGTTCGGCCAGCTGGAATGCCGCCAGTTCGGCGGGCGTGCCGCCGGCCGGAATCGCACCCAGTTCGGCCAGGCGCCGCTTCACGTCCGCATCGCTCAGGGCCTGGTTGATGGCCAGCGACAACTTTTTCTGCACCGGTTCCGGCGTGTCCGCCGGCGCGTACATGGCAAACCAGGACGACGCCTCGAAGTCCGGCGCGCCCAGCGCTTCGGCCATGGTCGGCACCTGCGGATAGTCGGGCAGGCGCTGCGCCGTGGTGACGGCCAGCATGCGCAATTTGCCGGCCTTCACGAAGGGGGTGCTGGTCAGCAGCGTGTCGAACATGATCTGGATCTGCCCCGCCACCAGATCGGTGACGGCGGGACTCGAACCCTTGTAGGGAATGTGGGTCATGGACGCGCCGGTCTTGAACTTGAAGTACTCCGGCACCAGGTGCGACGAGCCGCCATTGCCCGCTGAGCCGTAGTTCACGCGGTCGGGATGGGCCTTCAGGTACTGCACCAGCTCGGGCACGGTCTGCACCGGCATCTGCTGCGGATTGATCACGACCGCGATGGGCACCGTGAGGACCAGCGCCAGCGGCGTGAAATCCTTGTTCGCGTCATAGGGTATGTCGGGATAGAGCCCGGGGTTGATCGCCATGGTGCCGATGCTGGCCATCATCAGCGTGTACCCGTCGGGCTTGCTGCGCGCGACGTCGCCCGCGCCGATGAAGCCGTGCGCGCCGGCCTTGTTCTCGATGACGAAGGGCGTGCCCAGGCGGTCGGCCAGCGCCTTACCCATCACCCTCGCGGCGATGTCCGTCGGGCCGCCCGCGGGGAACGGGACGACCAGCCGGATGGGGCGTTCGGGCCATTGCGCCGCCGTCTGGGCCTGGGCGGCGGGCCCCGCCAGGGCGCAGGCGAGCGCGGCCGCGGATGCGAGCGATTTCATGCTTCTGTCTCCTCTGTGGACGGTGGACGCGCGCTCAGGCAGCGGTCTGGATGCCGGCTTCGCGTATCAGGCGCGCCCACTTCTTCTGTTCTTCCAGGATGTAGCGCTGCGCGGCCTCGGGAGAGCCGCCCATGGCGGTGCTGCCTTCGGCGGTGAACATGGCGATGGTGGCCGGATCGGCCAGCACCTTCTCCACCACCGCGTTGACGGCCTGGACCACTTCCGGCGGAGTGCCGGCCGGCGCGACCAGCGCCTTCCAGTCCAGCGCCTCGAAACCCTCGTAGCCGGATTCGGCCACGGTGGGCACATCCGGCAGGATCGCCAGCCGCGCTCGCGCGGTGACGGCCAGCGCCCGCAGCACATTGCCCTTGAGCATTTCCTGCGCCGCCTGCGGAGTGGCGAACATGTAGTCGGTGCTGCCGCCCAGCAGGTCATTGAGCGCCGGCGCCGCGCCGCGGTACGGCACGTTCAGGACCTGGAACTTGCCCTGGTAGGCGAGCAGCTCGCCCGCCAGATGACCCACCGTGCCCGAACCCGCCAGGGCCTGCTTGAGGGCGCCCGGTTCCGCCTTCGCGTCCTTCACCAGATCGGCCAGCGTCTGCCAGCGCGCATTGGCCTTGACCACCAGCACGACGGGCAGCGACGCGATCATCGAGACCGCCGCGAAATCCTTGGCCGCGTCAAAGGGAATCTGCGGCATCAGCGCGGGGTTGATGGCCAGGTTGGCGGTCTGGCCCAGGCCCAGCATGAAGCCGTCCGGCTTGGCCTTGGCCACGAAGTCCATCCCGATGTTGCCGCCCGCCCCCGGGCGGTTTTCAACCACGACCGACCAGCCTGTCGCCGCCGTGACCTTGGCCGCGATGGCGCGGGCCACGGAGTCCGTGCCGCCGCCCGGCGTATACGGGACGATGAGGCGCACCGGCCGGCCGTTGGGATAGGCGCCCGCGGTCTGGGCGCGCAGCGGCAAGGCCGCGGCGCATAGCGCCGCGCCCATGAAGGCGCGGCGGGATAGCGTGAACATAGTTAGTCTCCTTGTGTGATTTGCCTTGCCTTCAAGGCCGCGATTTCATCGTCGCTATATCCGACGCCGCGCAGCAGCGCGTCGGTGTGTTCGCCCACCGCCGGCGGCTGCAGGCGTATGCCGGGCTGGGCGCCGCCCAGCGTGAAAGGCGCCAGCGGCACCTTGGACTCGCGCCCGTCTTCCAGCGTGATGGACGCAAGGCCGCCGGTGGCCGCCAGATGGGGATCGTCGAACAGCTGCTCCGGCCGCGTGATGGGCGCGAAAGGCAGCCCCTCGCGCTCGAACACCGCCGCGAGTTCGGCCGCGCTGCGGTCCGCCAGATGCGAGCGCAGCTGCGGCATCAGCCAGTCGCGCGCCTGCACGCGGTCGTTGTTGGTGGCCAGGCGCGGGTCGGCCAGCAGTTCGGCCAGGCTGAAGGCGCGGCAGAAGATGCCCCACTGCTTGTCGCTCACCACCGCCAGGAAGATCTGTTCGCCGCCCTTGACGGTGAACACGTCGTAGATGGCCCAGGCCGAGATGCGGCTGGGCATGGGCGCGGCGGCGCGGCCGGTGGCGGCGTACTGCATCATGTGCTGCCCCACCAGGAAGACGTTGTTCTCGAACAGCGAGGCCTGCACCTCCGTGCCCTCGCCCGTCCGTTCGCGCTGCGCCAGCGCGGCCATGGCGCCCATGGCGCCGAACATGCCGCCCATGATGTCGTTGACGCTGGCGCCGGCGCGCAGCGGATCGCCGGGCCGCCCCGTCATGTAGGCCAGCCCGCCCATCATCTGCACCACCTCGTCCAGCGCCGTGCGGTGCTCGTAGGGCCCGGGCAGAAAGCCCTTGTGGCTCACGTAGATGAGGCGCGGATTGCGCTGCTTCAACGTGGCGTAATCCAGGCCCAGCTTCTGCATCACGCCGGCCTTGAAGTTCTCGCTCACGATGTCGGCCGAGTCGATCAGGCGCAACGCCGCCTCTATCCCCTCGGGCTGCTTCAGGTCCAGGGCGATGCTCTTCTTGTTGCGGTTGAACATGGGGAAGAAGCCCGCGCCCGATCCCAGCAGGCGGCGCGTGCTGTCGCCGCCCATGGGTTCGACCTTGATGACTTCGGCGCCCAGGTCCGCCAGCAGCATGCCGCAGGTGGGGCCCATGACCATGTGGGTGAATTCGACGACGCGGATGTGTTCGTAGGGCAGGCGCGGAGTGGCGTGGCTGGACATGGGTGTGGCTCTTCTATGGGTCTTCTTTCTATGGGTCTCGTGCGACTTGCGGCGTGGCCGCGTGGATCGGGCCGGCCGGTCCGCGGCGCGACGCCTTCAACGCAGCTGGGTATATCCCTTGGGCAGGCCGGCGTCCGGCGTCATGCCATAGAGCGGCTCGCCCGGCAGGCCGGCTGCCAGCGGCGCGCGCGCGGCGACGATGCGCTCCAGGTCGATCCCGGTGCGCACGCCCATGGCCTCGAACATGAACACCAGGTCCTCTGTCACGACGTTGCCGGACGCGCCCGGCGCATACGGGCATCCGCCCAACCCGCCCAGCGAACTGTCGAACGTGCGCACGCCCTCTTCCCAGGCGGCCAGGCAATTGGCCAGGCCCAGGCCGCGCGTGTTGTGCATGTGCGCCGCGCCGGCGCTGTCGCCCAGCTCGGCGCGCAGGCGGCGGAACAGCCGGCGCACCTGCGCCGGATTGGCATAGCCCACGGTGTCCGACAGCCCCGATTCATCGGCGCCGGCCGCCACGCACAGCGCGGCCAGGCGGATGACCTCGTCTTCCGGCACCAGGCCCTGCAGCGTGCAGCCGAAGGCCGTCGAAATGCCGGCCTCCAGCTTCACCCCGGGCGCCAGCTCGTCGCGCAGCCGCGCGATCGCGCGCACCTCCTCCACCATTTCCTCGGGCGTCTTGCGCACATTGGCCAGCGAATGCGCGCGGCTTGCGGAGACCGGCATGGTCAGCTTGTGGACGCCCGCCCGCAGCGCCGCCTCGGCGCCGCGCAGATTGGGGACCAGGGCCATGACCGTGACGCCCGCCAGGCCCGCCGCGTGGCGCACCACCTCGGCGGCGTCGGCCATCTGCGGCAGCAGCCGCGCCGGGACGAAGGACGCCACCTCGATCTCGCGCACGCCGGCCGCGGCCAGCGCATCGATCCAGTGCAGCTTGTCGGCGGTGGCCATGGTGGCCTTGACGGACTGCAGGCCATCGCGCGGACCGACTTCGCTGATGAGCACGTCGGGCGTCTGGGCATGGGATAGCGGCATGGCGGGATTCCTTGAAAATTCTATCTTATAGAACTATATTCTCTACAATAGAATTATTAAACCTGCGGATTCCTGCTGTCAAGGCCGGGGTTCCCAGGGAAAACGACGAGAGCCGCCCGAAACAGCGCCTACAATGCCGACGATTCGTTCTAAAGGATGGAATATGGCCGCAAACATGCATCGATGCCGCGGAGGCGACCATGCCGCGTAAAGCCGCCACGGAATCGCTGGCCGACACCGATGCCGCCGAGGGCGGCGTTGCCGCGGTGGACCGCGCGCTGAGCCTGATGTCCGTATTCGGGCCCGGCGACAAGGCCCTGTCGCTGGGCGAGCTGGCCGAGCGCACCCGCCTGTACAAGAGCACGGTGTTGCGCCTGCTAGCCTCGCTGGAGCATGCCCGCTGGATCCAGCGCCTGGATGACGGCCGCTACGCGCTGGGCGGAGAAATCGCGCGCCTGCACGGCCTCTACGCCGCCTCGTTCTCGCTGGAACAGGTGGTGATGCCGGTATTGCGCGACCTGGTCGCCGCGACCGGCGAAAGCGCGGCCTATCACGTGCGCCAGGGCGATGCGCGCCTGTGCCTGTACCGCGTGGATTCGCCGCATCCCGTGCGCGACCACATCCGCGCCGGCGATCTGCTGCCGCTGGACCGCGGCAGCGGCGGCCGCGTGCTCACGGCCTACGATCCGGTGCTGGGCCACGCGCCCGGGCCGGACCAGGAGCTATATGCCCGCATCCGCGCCGACGGCTATTTCGCCGCCATGGGCGACCGCCTGTCGGAAGTGGCCGGCATTTCCGCGCCGGTGTTCCTGCTCAACGGCGAGATCGCGGCCGCAGTGACGCTCACGGCGCCCGTCCACCGCTACGTCGCCAATCACCTGGCGGCGGTGCAGGAGGCGGCGCGGCGCCTGACTGGGAAAGTCGGTTAGCGGACCCGGGCACGGCCAGCGCTGCTGCGGCCAGGCAGTACGCTGGGTTCTTGAGCCGCCGGCGTCCAGACTGCGGGATTCCGATGCTCGCCCCGGTGGGGCTGCGCTTCGGATCCCTCCGTCCGGCCACCGGCTCACGGCATCTGCCCATGAACGGGGTCCGAAACCGACGCATTAGGCGACTGCCAGCCGAGGACCCCGGAGTCATCCGAAGCGCAGCCCCACCGGGGCGAGCATCGGAATGACGCAGGGCAGCCTCGGCGCCTAAAGAACCCCGACATCCGCAAGCTCGTAGCCCGGCGGAACTGATGAGGTAGAGTTCTTGAGCCGCCGGCGTCCAGACTGCGGGATTCCGATGCTCGCCCCAGTGGGGCTGCGCTTCGGATCCCTCCGTCCGGCCACCGGCTCACGGCATCTGCCCATGAACGGGATCCGAAACCAACGCATCAGGCGACTGCCAGCCGAGGCGGCCCGGAGCCATCCGAAGCACAGCCCCACCGGGGCGAGCATCGGAATGGCGCAGGGCTGCCTTGGCGGTTAAAGAACCCTGACATCTGCGAGCTCGAAGCCTACCGCTTCGGTTTTATGAGGCTAGGTTCTTGAGCCGCCGCCGTCCGGACTGCGGGATTCCGATGCTCGCCCCGGTGGGGCTGCGCTTCGGATCCCTCCGTCCGGCCACCGGCTCACGGCATCTGCCCATGGACGGGGCTGAAACCAACGCATTGGAAATCAGGGCTGCTGTCCGCCAGGCAGCACCAGCTTCTCCAGATAATCCAGGTCCTCGCGCACCAGCCGCAAGGACTCGCTCACGTCCGGCGACCTGGGGCGCCGCGAAGCGTCGCGCAGCAGCGATTGCACCGCCATGTCCGCCATGATGGCCGCCACTTCCGCACGGCTCAGCCGGCCGTCCGGCTTGTACCACCAGGCGGACCAGTTGCACATGCCGATGAGGCTGAACGCGGCGACGTGCGGATCCACCATGCGGAACTGGCCGTCGCGGATGCCGTTTTCGATGACGCGGCTGAAGTTCTCCAGCACATTGCGGCGCGAGGCCTGCATGGCCGCGCGCTGCTTGGGCGCCATGTCGGCCTCGGTCCGGTCGGCCACGCGGAATTCGGCGCTGCGCGACAGGATCAGGTCGGCGTGCTGCGTGACCAGGGCGCGCAGCGCCTCGACCGGATCCAGGTCCTCGCGCGTGGCGGTTTCGCCCGCCATTTTCTTGGCTGCGCTCAGCACTTCCTCGGTCAAGGACTTCAGGATCGCGTCCTTGCTCTTGAAGTAGTAATAGACGGCGGTGCGGCTCAGGCCCAGCGATTCCGCGATGTCCTGGATGCTGGTGCCGCCGGTGCCGCGCTTGATGAATAGCGTGGCCGCGGCGTCGAGTATGGCGGTGCGCAGCGCTTCGCCCTTCAGCGCTCCCTTGGTGCTTGCGTCGTTCACGTTGCGATGTTCCTCGAATAGGCCGTCCGGGACGGCCCCGTCCCGAAATTATGGCATGCGCGATTCCGCCGTCTGGCCGCGCCCGCCATCGCTTTCACCCTGGTAAGCCCCTCATATTTGACGCTACTGTCAATTTTTTAAATTTAATTGACACCAAAGTCAAATATTCGTCTAATACGTCAAATCGATGGCCACGGACCATCGCAACAGGAGACGAATGTGACTACCGCCGCCCCTTCCAGCCAGGTCACCGCCGGCTTTCTCAACACCGATTGGAATCCGCGCGACCTGCCCGCCGGCGCGTCGACCCGCAACGTGGTGCTGCGCACCGCGGACGGCGCCGCCACCTCCGGATCGCTCTACCAGCCCGAAGGTGCGCGCCCGGACACCGTGGTCTGCGTCATGCACCCGCGCGAATTCATGGCCTGCCATTACCTGATCCCCGACATCGTCGGCGCCGGCCTTGCCGCCTGGTCGCAAGGCGCCCGCTCGGTGGGCAACGACCTCAGGCTGGAACATGAACTGGCGCTGCAGGACGTCGCGGCCGGACTGCGTTTCCTGCGCGACCAGGGCTTCAAGAAGATCGTGCTGCTGGGCAATTCCGGCGGCGCCGGGCTGTACGCCTTTTACGCGCAGCAGGCTGGCCTGCCGGCCGCCGCGCGCGCCACGCGCACGCCCGGCGGCAAGTCCAGCGGACTGGACGAGCTGGACATGCCGCAAGTGCACGGGCTGGTGCTGGTGGGCCCGCACCCCGGCCAGGGCTCGCTGCTGCTGAACTGCATCGACCCGTCCGTGGCCGACGAGAACGACGCCCTGTCGGTCGCGTCGGAACTCGATCCGCTGGCGCCTGAAAACGGCTACCGCCCCAAGGGCCAGGCGCGTTACACGCCGGAATTCGTCGCCCGCTACCGCCAGGCGCAGCGCGACCGCATCGACCGCCTGGACGCGCAGGCGCGGCAGATGATCGCCGACCGCCTGGCGGCCCGCGCCGACGTCAAGAGCGGCGCCGACGCCTCGGCCGAACGCCGGCGCCAGGCGGCGCACACGCCGGTGCTGGTGGTCTGGCGCACCGACGCCGACCTGCGCTGCCTGGACCTCAGCCTGGACCCGTCCGACCGCCACCCGGGCTCGCTGTGGGGCAAGGATCCCTATGCGTCGAACTACGGCGCCGTCGGCTTCGCCCGCTTCTGCACGCCCGAGAGCTGGCTGTCGACCTGGTCCGGCCTGTCGTCCAACGCCAGCATGGCGCGCACCGCGGGCGGCATCGTCCAGCCCACCCTGATCATCGAATACACCGGCGACCAGGCCTGTTTCCCTTCCGACGTGCGCGCCATCCATGACGCCATTCCCGCGCCGGACAAGACCCATCTGCGCATCCGCGGCGACCACCATGGCCGCGCCCTGGCCGAAGGCGACGAGCCCGGCCGCTACCTGGCCGGCCGCGAACTGGCCGCCTGGCTGCGCAGCCGTTTCCAGTAATCCGCAAGCCGACGGAGCAAGCCATGACTGCAACCCCCAACACTCCCGCCCCCCTGCGCCTGCACGGCGTGGACCACACGGCGCGGCCCACCTGGCGCCTGCGCGAGACCGTCGCCTTCTATCGCGACATACTCGGCCTGCCGCTGATCCACGTGATCTCGGCGCGCGGCTGGGGCCCGGCGACGCACCCCGATTTCCTGCACTTCTTCTTCGATAGCGGCAACGGCAGCACGATCGCCTTCTTCTACTACCTGGGCTCGGACGAGCCCGAGGCGCTGCAAGGCCGCAGCGGCATGCGTCCGCTGCCCGAGGACCACGTGTTCGACGCCACCCACACCGCCTGGCTGGTAGACAGCGAAGACGAGCTCAAGGCCTGGAAGCAGAAGCTGCAGGACGCCGGACTGGACGTTTCCGTCGAGACCCGCCACGAGGTGATCGAATCCATCTATGTGCGCGACCCGAACGGCTACTTCATCGAATTCACGCGCAAGCTGCGCCCGCTGGGCCAGGTCGACGCAGTCGACGCCGACCTGACGCTGCAGGCGGCAATGCAGGCCGAAGCCGACGCCGAGGCCGCCGGCGGCCGCATCCAGCAAATCGACGACATCTGGGCGCGCAAGGCCGCGCTGCTGGAACAGCGCCTGGACATGGCCGATGGCGCTCAGCCGCAAGTGCGGATCTTCGTGCCGCGTGTCGAGGAGTTCTCTTCATTGGTGCAGGACGCCTCGGGACGCGAGAACTGCACCGTCGTGCCCGGCGAGCATTTCGACTGCATCGTCGCCGACGGCCCGGTGGAATTCCAGCGCAAGGCCCTGGGGCTCAAGCCCGCCGTCTGGTATGGCCTCTTCACCGGAGGCGTCAGCGGCACCATCGACCTGCTGGACCGGGACCGCGTGCGGATCTCGTCCGCGCGCCACTGACACGCGGGCCAGGAGGAGACAACCATGCGAGATATACGCCACCCCATAGAGGGCGTGATCTACCACCACCCCGAACGGGCCCGCCAGTACTTCGCCAGCGGCGCCTGGGAACGCTCGACCGTGGGCGACGCGCTGCGCGCCACGGCCCGGCGCTGCCCCGAACGCACGGCGCTGATCATCGACGAAGGCAGCATCAGTTTCCGGGAACTGGACGAGCAGACCGACAGGCTGGCCGCCGCCTTGCTGACGCTGGGCCTGGCGCCCGCCGACCGCGCCATCTTCCAGATGGGCACGACGCTGGAGACCGCGCTGGCCCTGCTGGCCTGCTACAAGGCGGGGATCGTGCCCGTCTGTTCGCTGCCGCAGCACCGCGAACTGGAGATCGGCCAGCTCGCGCGCCAGACCCGGGCGCGCGGCTACTTCGTGCAGGCGGATTTCGGCAAGTTCGACCTGCCCGCCTTCGCCGTCGGCATGCTGGCCGCAAGCGACACGCTGGAGCACCTGATCGTGGCGCGCGGCGACAGTCCGCATGGCGCGTCCCTGCGCGCGCTGATAGACGCCATGCCGCTGGCCGAGGCGCGCCGCCTGCTGGCGGACCAGGGTCCGGGCTGCGAGGACGTGCTGAGCTTCCAGCTCTCGGGCGGCACCACCGGCATGCCCAAGATCATCCCGCGCTTCCATGCCGAATACCTGGGCCATTCCCTGGCCTGCGCGCGGCGCTACCAGATGCAGGACGACGACCGCATCATCTGGGCCCTGCCCCTGCTGCACAACGCCGCCCAGGTCTATGTGCTGATCCCCGTGATCGCCATGGGCCTGTCCGCGGTGCTGATGCCACGCGTGGACGTGCCGCGCATGCTGGAACTGATCGAACGCCACCGCGTCACGCGCGCCATGTCCATCGGACCCATAGCGCCGCAGATCATGGCCTTTGCCGACCTGGCGCGCTACGACCTGTCCACGCTGCGCCTGTTCATCACCATGAGCGCGGCGGACCGGCTCGAAGCCCATCTGAACGTGCCCTGCTCCAACCTCTTCGGCATCACCGAAGGCCTGCTGCTGGGCTCGCCCGCCAGCGCCTCCGAATACGAACGGCACCACACGCAAGGCCGCTCGGGCTGTCCCGAGGACGATATCCGCCTGCTGGCCCCCGGCACCGAGGAGCCCGTGGCGCCGGGGCAGATGGGCGAGCTCTGCTTCCGCGGCCCAGCCACGCTGCCCGGCTTCTTCGACGCGCCCGCGGCCAACGCCAGCGCCTACACCTCCGACGGCTACTACCGCACCGGCGACATGATGACCGCGCGCGTGGTGGACGGCCACACCTGCTACGCCTTCGAAGGCCGCCTGCGCGACAACATCAACCGCGGCGGCGAGAAGATCGGCTGCGAGGAAGTCGAGGCCCTGGTGGGAGCGCATCCGGCGGTTTCCGAGGCGCGCCTGGTGGCAATGCCCGACCCGTTCTATGGCGAGAAGGGCTGCATCTTCATCATCGTCAGGCCGGGCCACACGGCTCCGGGGGTGGCGGAACTGGCGGACTTCCTCACCGCGCAGGGCCTCGCCAAATACAAATGCCCGGAACGCATCGAACAGATCGAGGTATTCCCCGTCACCAAGGTCGGCAAGCTGGACAAGGCCGCCCTACGCCAGACGGTGGCGGAGATGCTCAACCAGGAGGCCGCCCAGGCCAGGGAGAACGCCGATGACCAGCACTGAATACGTGGTGAGCGAGACCCCGTTCATCGTGCGCCGGCGCGTCAAATGGGGCGATTGCGACCCCGCGGGCGTGGTCTACACCGTCACCTTCGGCGAGTACGTGCTGTCGGCTGCCGAGCTCTTCTACGGCCATCTGTTCAACGGCACGCCGCAGCGGATCAAGGACGAACACGGTTTCGGCACGCCGACCCGCGCCCTCTCATTCGATTTCCAGGCGTCGCTGTGGCCGGACGAGGAATTCGACATGCGCGTCTCGGTCGAGGAAATCCGCACCCGCACCTACACCCTGCGCGTCGCGGGCAGCGTGCGCGGAAAGCCCGCGTTCGACGCCATGCTGACCCCGATCTGCGTGGCCCGCGGCGAACGGCGCGCCATCGAACTGCCCGCCGCGCTGCGCGGCGCGCTGCAGACCTATCAGGAAGCCTGCGCGCAGGCCGAAGCAAACTGGAGTCAAGCAAAATGAAGATCGCCGTCATCGGAGCCGGCCCCGCCGGCCTGTACTTTTCCCTCCTGGCCAAGAAGCACGCGCCGGAGCACGAAATCACCGTCTACGAACAGAACCCGCGCGGCGCCACCTATGGCTGGGGCGTGGTGTTCTCGGACATCGGCCTGTCCTTCCTGCGCGAGGCCGACCCGGAATTCTTCAAGGCCTTCGTGGCGCACCACGAACGCTGCGACTATATGGAAATCATCCACCAGGGCGCGCGGGTCCAGGTCCACGGCAACCATTTCTCGCGCACTGCCCGCATCGACATGCTGGAAGTGCTGGAAAAGGCCTGCCTGGAGGCAGGCGTGAAGATCCTGCACGAGCAGCGCATCGATGACGTCGAGCGGCTGGCCGGCGAGGTCGACATGGTGGTTGCCGCCGACGGCAGCAACAGCGCCGTGCGCAAGCAGTTCAGCGAACACTTCCAACCCAGCTTCGAGCGCCGCCGCAACAAGTTCGCCTGGTACGGCACGCGCCAGCGCTTCCATCCGGTATCGCTGATCTTCCGCGAAACCGGCCATGGCATTTTCATCGCGCACAGCTACCAGTACAGCAAGGACCTCAGCACCTTCCTGGTCGAAGTGGATCCCGACACCTGGCTGCGCGCCGGCCTGGACACGGCCAGCGAAGACGAAAGCCGGCGCTATTGCGCCGAAGTGTTCCGCGCGGACCTGGGCTGCAACGAACTGCTGAGCAACCGCTCGCTCTGGTTCGAGGCCAACATCGTGCGCAACGAGCGCTGGTCGCACCGCAACATCGTCCTGCTGGGCGACGCGCTGCGCACGGTGCATTTCTCGCTGGGCTCCGGCACGCGGATGGCGATGCAGGACGCGATCGCGCTGCACCAGGGCTTGACCCAACACCCGGACGATGCGCAGGCCGCCTTCGCCTACTTCGAGACGCAGCGCCGGCCCGCCTCCGCCAGCTTCCAGGCCGCCGCCGCGCGCAGCCTGGACTGGTACGAGAACGTGGCCGACAAGATGCAGCTCGATCCGGTGTCCTTCGTCTACGACTACATGCGCCGCACCGGCCAGGTCAGCCACGACGATCTGCGCCAGCGCGATCCGGGCTTCGCCGCGGCTTACGAGGCGCTGCATCCCGAGGCTGCCACCGCGGCCTGAGCGGTCAAACCGATCACCTGACGTTTCTGAAGTACCCGGCCGCGCGATGCGCGGCCGCAACGATAAGCGGAACCGCAAGGACCGCAACCATCCATGGAAAGTGGAGGAGACATGAGAAAAACCCTCTGGTGCCTGGCGCTGGCAAGCGCCCTGGCCTGCGCCTCGGCGCAAGCCCAATCCGACAAGTTTCCCGAACGGCCGGTGCGCGTGGTGCTGCCGTACTCGGTGGGCAGCGGCCCCGACGCCGTCGCCCGCATGCTGGGTGAACAGATCACCGCGGCATGGAAGCAACCCTTCATCGTGGAGAACAAGCCCGGCGCCAACGGCTGGCTGGCCATCGGCGAAATCAAGCGCGCCACGCCCGACGGCTACTCGCTGGCCATCGTCGACAACACCCACATGACGTTGCAGCCGCACCTGTACCGCAGCCTGCCCTTCGATCCGGTCAAGGATTTCGTGCCGGTGGCGCCGATCTACACCACGCATTTCTTCATGGTGGTGTCGGCCTCGTCTCCGTGGAACAGCGTCTCCGACCTGATCGCCGCGGCCCGCGCCCAGCCCGACAAGCTGACCTACGGCACCTGGGGCATGGGCAGCGTGGCGCACGTGGGCACGTCCATGTTCCAGACCGCCACGCAGACCAGCATGACGCACGTGCCCTTCAAGGACCTGGCGCAGCTCTACACGGCGGTGGCCAACGGCGAAGTGGACTGGGCCTTCGGCACCGCCGCCACGGTGCAGAACCTTTACCAGGCCAAGCGCGTCAAGCTGCTGGCGCTGGCAGCGCCTTCGCGCCTGGGTTCCTACGCCGACGTGCCCACTGTCAGCGAGGCCGGCGGACCCAAGGACTTCGAGCTCAAGACCTGGGTCGCCGCCTTCGCGCCCAAGGGCACGCCCGATGCCATCGTCAAGCGCCTGAACGCCGCCATCGCCGAGGCCGTGGTCACGCCCGCCGTGCGCAAGCGCTTCGAGACCTATGGCTTTGACGCCTGGCCGGCGGATGGCGCCGCGCTGGCGCAGGCCCGCGACGCCGACTCGGAGCGCTTCGCGGCCGTGGTCAAGCAGGCCAGGATCTCGCTGGACTAGGCGCGGCGGGGGCTTGCCGCCGCTAGCGTTCAGCCTCCGGCGCCTTGGGCGCGGCCGTCAAGCGCTGCGCCATGAATTCCAGGAACTCCCTGGCCAGGGCCGGCAACGTCCGGCCCTGCAGGGTCAGCACCTGGATGCTCCGCTGCCGCATCTCCGGATTGCTGAACGG
This sequence comes from Achromobacter anxifer, assembly GCF_903652925.1. Lineage (GTDB taxonomy): Bacteria > Pseudomonadota > Gammaproteobacteria > Burkholderiales > Burkholderiaceae_B > Achromobacter > Achromobacter anxifer. Next base: position 665,221 of record NZ_CAHLAR010000004.1, read on the forward strand.
CACCGCCACGAGGCCCTCGCCGTCGCGCTGCCCCAGCAGGGTCAGATAGCCCGACAAGGCCACGATGTCGCTGCCCGGCAGCATGGGCAGGAAAGCGGCGGAATGGTTGGACACGTAGGCGGGTTCGATGTGCAGCCCGGCATTGGCGCAGGCCGCGTCGAACAGCTGCCGCACCGTGGTGCCCTGGTCGCCCAGCGACAGCGGCACTTTCGTCAGGTCGCGCACGCCCAGGCTGCGCCGTCCGGCCAGCGGATGATGCCGGCACATGACCGCGTAGACCGGCGCGCGCACCAGCAATTCGGTCTTGAGCCGCTCGTCCTGCGCCGTGCTGTAGCGCAACGCCAGCTGCGACAGGCCCTCCAGGATCTGGCGGCTGACCTCCTCCGGCCGCTCGACGTGCAGATGGAAACGGGCTTCGGGCCGCACGCGCTTGAACTCCGCCATGCACATGGGCAGGAAGCGATGGGCGAAACCCTCGGTGCAGGCCAGGCGTATGGTCACGTCGCCCAGGTGGCTGCGCTGGCGGATCTCGGTGGTGACGCGCTCGGCCTCCAGCGCCGCGGCGTTGGCGTAGGCGGCCAGCTGGCGGCCGGCTTCGCTCAGTTCCATGCCGCGCGCCTGGCGCTCGAACAGCGCAATGCCCAGGCCGTCCTCCAGCTTGGCGATCTGGCGGCTGACAGCGGACGCCGCGACATGCTGCGCGGCCGCGGCGCCCGCAATCGAGCCGCAGCGCGCAACCTCCAGGAAGTATCTCAGGCCCAATGAAATCATGGCGTCCCCAATCCATGCCTTTATGGCAAAGGAAGAATGCTAATTATCTAATTGTGGCATGTGGCGAAGCGTAATAACTTTGTGCCTCCCTCACCCTCCCAGGCACCGAAGTGACACGCGAACAAGCCCTGCTCCAAGCCATTCAAGCCTATGACAATGGCGACCTGCAGGCCGCCCTGGCCCGCCGCGTCGCCTACGCGACGGAAAGCGAGGTGCCGGAACAGGCCCCGGCCCAGCACGCCTACCTGAACCAGGAACTGGCGCCGCAACTGACGGAACTGGGCTTTGCCTGTGAGGTGCACCCCAATCCCTGCGGCGCCGACCTGCCCATCCTGGTGGCGCGCCGCATCGAGCAAGCCGGGCTGCCGACCGTGCTGATGTACGGCCACGGCGATGTGGTGCGCGGCAACGCCGCGCGCTGGGAAGCCGGCCGCGATCCCTGGAAGCTGCAAGTCGAGGGCGACCGCTGGTATGGCCGCGGCACCGCCGACAACAAGGGCCAGCACAGCATCAACCTGGAAGCCCTGCGCCAGGTCATCGCCGCGCGCGGCGGCGCGCTGGGCTTCAACACGGTCTGGCTGATCGAGACCGGCGAGGAAGCGGGCTCGCCCGGGCTGGCCGCCTTCTGCGAGGCGCAGCGCGAGGCGCTGGCCGCGGACGTATTCATTGCCAGCGACGGGCCGCGCCTCAATGCGCAGCGCCCCACGCTCTTCATGGGCTCGCGCGGCGCGGTGAATTTCGAACTGAAGCTGCGAGCGCGCGAACGCGGCTACCACTCGGGCAATTGGGGCGGCCTGCTGGCCAATCCCGCCATCGTGCTGGCGCATGCCATCGCCACGCTGGTGGACGCGCGCGGCCGCATCACCGTGCCCGGCCTGCGTCCGCCCCCCATTCCCCAGGCGGTGGCCCAGGCCCTGGCTGAGCTGGAGGTCGGCGGCGGCGAGGACGATCCCGACATCAACGCCTGGTGGGGCGAGCCCGGCCTGAGCGCGCCGGAGAAAGTGTTCGGCTGGAACAGCCTGGACGTCCTCACCTTCGGCGCGGGCGATCCGGCCAAGCCGGTCAACGCCATTCCGCCCGAAGCCGTGGCCTGGTGCCAGCTGCGCTTCGTGGTGGGCACGGACTGGCGCGCGCTGGAGACTCACGTGCGGGAACACCTGCGCGCCGGCGGCTTCGAGGACGTGCAGGTGCGCATCGGCATGCAGGCCGGCGCCACCCGCCTGTCGCCCGACAACCCCTGGGTGCGCTGGGCCGCGGCCTCGCTGGAACGCAGCACCGGCAAGCGGCCGGCGCTGCTGCCCAACCTGGGCGGCTCGTTGCCCAACGACATCTTCGCCGACCTGCTGGGCCTGCCCACCTTGTGGGTGCCGCATTCCTATCCCGCCTGCGCCCAGCACGCGCCCAACGAACATCTGCTGGGTAGCGTCGCCCGCGAAGGCCTGGCCATCATGGCCGGCCTGTTCTGGGACCTGGGCGACCAGGGCGAGGCCCTGCGGCAGGCGGCCGCGTCTTCCAACTCCAACTGATCGGGATCTCCGTCATGACCCTCACACTCCGCGCCGCCGTGGCGGCCTTCAGCCTTGCCGCCTGCGCGCATGCCGGCGGCGTCCATGCCGCCTATCCCGAACAGCCGATCAAGATCGTCGTGCCGTTCACGCCGGGCGGCGCCACCGACTCCGTGGCGCGGCTGCTGGCCAACAAGCTGTCCGCCAGGTTCGGCCAGGCCGTGATCGTGGAGAACCGGCCGGGCGCATCCACCGTGATCGGCGCGGAAGCGGCGGCGCGCGCCCAGCCCGACGGCTACACGCTGATGCTGTCCGGCAGCACCACCTATACCGTGCTGCCCGCGCTCAAACCCGGCCTGCCCTACGATCCGCAGAAGAGCTACGAGCACATCGCCATCGTCGCCATGGCGCCCGTGGTGCTGCTGGCCAAGAACGGCCTGCCGGCCGCCACCGCCCAGGAAGCGGCGGCGCTGGCCAAGCAGCACAGCGCCAAGGGCGGCCTGATGTACGGCACCTTCGGCCCCGGTTCCGCCCCGCATCTGGCCGGCGAGATGTTTGCCGAGGCCGCCGGCGCGAAGATGATGCCGGTGCCCTACAAGGGCAGCGCGCAGCTGGTCACGGCCATGATAGGCGGCGAAGTCGACCTGGGCGTGGACACCGTGTCGTCCGCCGCGCCGCACGTGCGCGCCGGCAAGATCCGCGCGCTGGCCGTCACCGGCGAGCGCCGCATGCCGCAACTGCCGGACGTCCCCACCTTCGCCGAAGCCGGCATGCCGGACGTGTCCTTTGTCGGCTGGTACGCGCTGGTCGCGCCCGCGCGCACCCCGGCGCCGGTCGTCGACACGCTGAGCCGCGCGATCGAGGAAATCATGCAGGATCCGCAGGTGCGCAAATCCGTCGCCGACCTGGCGCTGGACCCGGTCTACCTGCCCGCCCCGGCCTTCAAGGCCCAGATCGCGCAGGAGCTGCGCACGTTCTCGGACGTGGCGGCGCGCGCCGGCATCACGCTAGATTGAAGGCGGCAGCGTCTCCCGTTCGGGGTGGCGATGCCGGGACAGCGCCTCGATGAAGCCGGCGGCGCTCTTGTCCGGCGTCGCCGCGCTCACCACCAGCAGGCCGCCATCGGCCTCATCCGGCACGATGCCCGCAGCCGCAAGCAGCTCGGCCCCTGTGCCCACGCCCATCAATGTCTTGCCATGGCGATAGGCGTCGCGCAGGAACTCCAGCGCGCGCCCGTCTTCCCGCAGCCGCGCCACGGCGGTCTCCCCGCCCGCCACGATCGCCCCGTCGAACAGTCCCGAGGGCTGGTTGTCCAGCGACGCGTCCGCATCCAGCATCGCGCCGCCATCGGCAGCAACCGGTCCGATACGCTGCCCCACCAGCCGCGCGACCGCGCCGGCCTTGAGCAACGCGCCAGCCAGCGCCGATACCGCGCCGCCGTCCACCCCTTCGGCCACCAGAATGGCGACCTTGCGCGTCGCCACGCCGCCTTCGCCCGGACGAGCGCTGAGCGATAGCGAGGGAGACAGGTCCACCTCGGGTTTGGGCGGCTTGTCGGTCGCGCGCGGCAATGGCGGCGGCAGATCCAGGCCCAGCTGGCCGGCCACGGCCCCCGCCAGACCATCGGAGACGTTGCGCAAGGTGGCCACCATGCGTTGCCGGATGGCGGGCACGGTCACCTTGCTCAGTTCGAAAGCGAATGCGGACGCGATGTGACGCTTCTCCCATTCTGTCTGGCTGTCGTAGAACAGCGTCGCCTGGTTGTAGTGTTCGGCGAACTTTTCCGGGTGGCCACGCAGTTCGTCGCCGGTAACGGGCTCCGGGAAAGACACGAAGCCGGCCATGCCGGCCTGGAACGGGCAGCCTGCCGCCAGCGAGTTGGGCTCGTAGGCCACGCGCCCCCGGTGTATGGCCTGCCGATGCATGCCGTCGCGCTGATTGTTGTGGACGGGAGCCAGCGGCGCGTTGATGGGCAGTTCATGGAAATTCGGGCCGCCCAGCCGCGATATCTGCGTGTCCACGTAGGAGTGGATGCGTCCGGCCAGCAGCGGATCGTTGGTGAAGTCCAGGCCCGGCACGATATGCGCGGCGCAGAACGCGACCTGCTCGGTCTCGGCAAAAAAGTTGTCGGGATTGCGGTCCAGCACCATCCTGCCCACCGGCACCACCGGCACCAGTTCCTCGGGCACGATCTTGGTAGCGTCCAGCACGTCGAAACTGAATGCTTCCGCCTGCTCTTGCGTGAATACCTGCACGCCGAGCTCCCATTGCGGCCCATGGCCTGCGTCAATGGCCTCCCAGAGGTCGCGGCGATGAAAGTCGGGATCGGCGCCCGACACCTTGACGGCCTCGTCCCAGACCTGCGAATGCGTGCCCAGCAGCGGATTCCAGTGGAACTTCACCAGGCGCGATTCGCCGGCGGCGTTGACGAAGCGGAAGGTATGCACGCCGAACCCCTGCATCATCCTGTAGCTGCGCGGAATGGCGCGATCCGACATCAACCACATCAGCATGTGGGTGGATTCGGGCATCAGCGACACGAAGTCCCAGAACGTATCGTGCGCGGACGCGGCCTGCGGCATGCCGTGATGGGGTTCGGGCTTGACGGCATGCACCAGGTCGGGAAACTTCATCGCATCCTGGATGAAGAACACGGGCATGTTGTTGCCGACCAGGTCCCAGTTGCCCTCGTCCGTGTAGAACTTCACGGCAAAGCCCCGCACATCCCGCGCCGTGTCCTTGGAGCCCCGCTCTCCCGCCACGGTCGAGAACCGCACGAAGACCGGCGTGCGTTTGCCCGCCGCCGCGAACAGCGACGCGGCGGTGAGTTCCGTCAGCGGCTTGTAGCATTCGAAGTACCCATGCGCCGCCGAGCCGCGCGCATGCACGATGCGCTCGGGAATACGCTCATGGTCGAAATGCGTGATCTTCTCGCGCAGGATGAAATCCTTGAGCAGGGCCGGCCCGCGCAGGCCCGCCTTCAGCGAATGCTGGTTGTCGCTGACGCGCACGCCCTGGTTGGTGGTCAGCATCTGTCCGGTCGAATCCGCGCGCACGCGCTCCAGCCGTCCGTCGGCCGCGTTCACGCCCGCCGCCGCCGCGCCGCCCGTCTTGGGCGACGATTCACGTTCCGACAGGGAACTGGCCGTCGCTCCGGCATCCGCCGCGGCGGCGTGGGCGCCGGCATGGGGGCAGCGCGCCCCTTCCTCGCCATACTCGCCCGCCTTGCCGGCGTTGTGGGGAATGGCGGCGGCCGTGGCCTCCACGGCCGCCGCGCGTTTCAGCGCGGGGTGGCGCGGCTTGCCCGCCGGGCCCGAGGCCGGACCGCTGTCCGTATTCATGTAGGCGCTGTCCACGGCAGCGCCGGCGCCGCCCTTGGCGGAAGTTTTCTTGCCTGGCATTGAAATCTCCTAGTGATTCAGCATCTTGTCGCGCGCCTGCTCGGCCCGCGACGCGCCGATTGCGGTTTCCACCTGCTTGACCTCTTCCGGTGGCGGCAATACGGCAGGAAAGCCCAGCGCTTCGATCCACAACTCGCGCGACCAGCCCTGCGTGTGATACAGGTGGTGGTCTTCATCGCTAGCCACCGCGTCGTACGCTTGCTTGAGCACCTTGGCTTCGTCGCCGCTGTGCTGTTGCGCGATGAGCCCGATCAGTTGCCAGTTCGCATGGTCCTTCGTCTCCGCCAGCACCACGCATTCGGTCGCCACCAGTTGGGCAGCGTCCGGATCGCCCGCGCTGATCGCCATCTTCATGGCCTTGACCAGCGACTCTCCGATGTGGCGCACCACCTCCCGGCCGGGAGGCTGCGCCGCCGGATCCAGTCCCAATTGCTCGAACACGGTCAGCAGCACGCGCCGGTGCGTGCGCGTTTCCTCCAGGTAGTCCGCCCATTCCTTTTTCAAATCCTGGTTCACGGCGCAGGACACCGCGGTCTCGTAGACAAGCAGGCCGCCGATCTCCGTTTCCAGGGCCTGGTAAAGCAATTCCTTTATCTGCGGGGCATTTCCGGCTGTGCGTTTCATTGCGCGCTCCTATGTCGGGATGGCATCGCATGCCCGCCGCCGCGGCGGACCTGCCGATGGATCCGCGAACCCAGCAATTCCCGTGCCTGGAACGGCCCGCATGCGGATTCGGCGTACTATCGGCCTGGATGGAGGGCTGGGCGGACCACGTCCGCCAGCGCGCCCTTCCCGCGCAATCCCGTGTGACGCAGAGGCAGCCGCATGAATACCAACGACCTGTACGCCGTCGCCATGGCGCTGCTGCTGACCTATTCGGGCATGGCCTGCCTGAGCCTGGCCCGGCCGAGCCATTACGAACAGGTCTGGGGACGCGGCCCCTGCTCCGGCCATTCGCGCGTGCTGCGCGGCGCCGGCATGCTGCTGCTGATGCTGGCCCTGCTGCCCTGCGTCGGTCTGTGGGGCAACGCCATCGGCGTGCTGGCGTGGCTGGGCTGGCTATGCGCGGGCGCCCTGCTATGCGCCGGCATGCTGTCGCGGGCGCCCCGGCCGGCGGCCCGTAGCGCCGCGCTGGCGCTGGCGATTTCGCTTGCCGGAGTCGGCATCGGCTTCTGAAGCCCGCGTTTGACGCGCATCAAGCAAGCCTGACATCCACAGCCGGCGGGCCGATATCCGCACCATATGTGGTGGTAGAGTTTTCACACCCTACTACATATGGTGCCAGCCATGCATATCCAGCACATCCTCAAGCGCGACGGCCGAGTCGTGTCGTTCGACCGCGACAAGATCGCCCAGGCCATGGCGGCCGCGGGCAACAGCACGGGAGAACTGGACCTGGCGGGCGCGCGGGCCCTGACCGATACCGTCATCGCCGCGCTGGCGGGCAATCCCTGCCCCGGCGTCGAGACCATCCAGAACCGCGTCGAGGAAGCCCTGGTCCAGGCCGGCTACTGGCGCACCGCGCGCGCCTACATCGTGCACCGCGAACAGCATGCCCGCCTGCGCTCGCTGCGCCACACGCTGGTGGACGTGGAAAGCGCGATGGAGGAATACCTGGAGCAGCGCGACTGGCGCGTCAACGCCAACGCCAACCAGGGCTACAGCCTGGGCGGCCTGATTCTGAACGTGGCGGGCAAGGTCACCGCCAACTACTGGCTGTCCAACGTGTTCGCGCCCGAGGCGGGCCGCGCCCACCGCGAAGGCGACATCCACATCCATGACCTGGACATGCTGAGCGGCTATTGCGCCGGCTGGTCCCTGCGCCAGCTGCTGACCGAAGGCTTCAACGGCATACCCGGCAAGGTCGAAGCCACGCCGCCGCGCCACATGTCGGCGGCCATCGGCCAGATCGTCAATTTCCTGGGCACCCTGCAGAACGAGTGGGCCGGCGCGCAGGCCTTCAGCTCCTTCGACACCTACATGGCGCCCTTCATCCGGCGCGACGCCATGACCTACGGCGACGTGAAGCAGGCGATGCAGGAACTCATCTACAACCTCAACGTGCCCAGCCGCTGGGGCACGCAGACGCCCTTCACCAACCTCACCTTCGACTGGACCTGCCCGCCGGACCTGAAGGACCAGATCCCGTACATCGGCGGCGAGGAAATGCCGTTCTCCTACGGCGAGCTGCAGGCCGAGATGGACATGATCAACCGCGCCTACATCGAAGTCATGATGGCCGGCGATGCCAAGGGCCGCGTGTTCACCTTCCCGATCCCGACCTACAACATCACGCCCGACTTCGACTGGGACCACCCCAACACCGAGCGCCTGTTCGAAATGACGGCGCGCTACGGCCTGCCCTATTTCCAGAACTTCCTGAATTCGGACCTGGAGCCGCACATGGTGCGTTCCATGTGCTGCCGCCTGCAGCTGGACCTGCGCGAACTGCTCAAGCGCGGCAACGGCCTGTTCGGTTCGGCCGAACAGACCGGCTCCGTGGGCGTGGTCACGGTCAACTGCGCCCGCCTGGGCCACACCTGCCGCGGCGACGAGCCGCAACTGATGGCGCGCCTGGACCATCTGCTGGAACTGGGCCGCGACGTGCTGGAGACCAAGCGCAAGGTGGTGCAGCGCTATATCGACCAGGGCCTTTACCCCTACACCCGCCGCTACCTTGGCACCTTGCGCAACCACTTCAGCACGCTGGGCGTGAACGGCATCAACGAGATGATCCGCAACTTCACCGACGACGCCGAGGACGTCACCACGGCCGCCGGCCACGCCCTGGCGGTGCGCCTGCTGGACCGCGTGCGCGACCGCATGACCGAATTCCAGGAACAGACCGGCCACCTGTACAACCTGGAGGCCACGCCCGCCGAAGGCACGACCTACCGCTTCGCCCGCGAGGACAGGAAGCGCTATCCGACCATCCTGCAGGCAGGCACCGAGGCGCAGCCCTACTACACCAACTCCAGCCAGCTGCCGGTGGGCCACACCGACGATCCCTTCCACGCGCTGGAGCTGCAGGAAACGCTGCAAGGCAAGTACACCGGCGGCACCGTGCTGCACCTGTACATGAACGAGGCGGTGTCGTCGGCCGGCGCGTGCAAGCAGCTGGTGCGGCGCGCGCTGTCGAATTTCCGGCTGCCCTACATAACGGTCACGCCGACCTTCTCCATCTGCCCCAACCACGGTTATCTGGCGGGGCACCACGAGTTCTGCCCGAAGTGCGATGCCGAATTGCTGGCAAAGCAATCGGCATGCTGCACCCCGGCCTAGGGCCTGTCGCAGGACAGCCCCGGACCGATCCGCCGGGCCCATGCCCGGCATCCACTCCTAGAGGAATCGCCATGCAAACCTTGACCGCCCCTGAAGTCACCGCCGCCCCTGCGCCGCAGCTGGACGACAGCCAGCGCGTGCGCTGCGAGATCTGGACCCGCGTCATGGGCTATCACCGCCCCGTCGCTTCCTTCAACACCGGCAAACAAGGCGAATTCAATGAACGCCGCTTCTTCGTCGAACGCCGCGCCTGAAGGCGCGCCACAGGGAGCCGCGGCCGGACCGGGCCGCGCGCCGGCCT